>NZ_CP129614.1:4800000-7288869 GCF_030486425.1 Nocardia sp. PE-7
CTTCTCCAGCATCCGCTTGTCCAGTGAACCCGCGTTGACGCCGATGCGGATCGGGATGCCCGCGGCGCCCGCGGCCTTGGCGACCTCGCCGACGCGACCGTCGAATTCCTTGATGTTGCCCGGGTTGACGCGGACGGCGGCGCAGCCCGCGTCGATCGCGGCGAAGATGTAGCGCGGCTGGAAGTGGATGTCGGCGATCACCGGGATCTGCGACTTCCTCGCGATCGTGGCGAGCGCGTCGGCGTCTTCCTGGCGCGGACAGGCCACCCGCACGATGTCGCAGCCCGAGGCGGTGAGCTCGGCGATCTGCTGCAGCGTGGCGTTGATGTCGTGGGTCTTGGTGGTGGTCATCGACTGCACCGAGATCGGCGAATCGCTACCGACGCCGACATTGCCGACCATCAGCTGGCGGGTCTTGCGCCGGGGTGCGAGAACAGCAGCGGGGGCGGCGGGCATCCCCAATCCGATTGTGCTGGTCACGTTCGGCTGCCTTCTTTCGTACGTTTCGCGGATCGACCTGGTTTGTTGTTGCCGAGCTTAGTCGCGCGGAGTGACCGGGCGCCCTGTGAGGGGCACGACACCGGTCATCTCGCTATCAGGGCAGCCGGATCGGGTTGACGATGTCGGCGGCCAGGGTCAGCAGCATGAACGCACCACCGATCACTACCGCCACATAGGTCACCGGGAGCAGCTTGAGATAATCGACGGGACCGCCGGGGGCCTTGCCGAGCCAGCCGCGGATCGTGTTGCGGATCTTCTCGTAGAGCACCACCGCGATATGCCCACCGTCCAGCGGTAGCAACGGCAGCAGATTGAACGCGCCGAGGAAGAAGTTCAGGCTGGCCAGGACCAGGATGAACATGCCCCACAGGCCACGCTCCGCGGTCTCGCCACCGATACGGCTGGCGCCGTAGACGCTGACCGGGGTCTCCGGGTCGCGCTCGCCGCCGGTGACCGCCTCCCACAGCGCGGACACCTTCTGCGGCATCTTCGCCAGCGACTTCACCGTCTCGACGAAGAAATCACCGGTGAACGAGACAGTGGCCGGAATCGCGGCGATCGGGCCGTACTGCTTCGGCTCGGCGTAGTCGGGGCCGACACCGACCGCGCTCACCTCTCGACTCGGGCCTTCCTTGGGCGAGCGCACGACCCGCTCCGGGGTGACCGAGACCGTCAGTGTGTCGCCGCCGCGTTCGATCTTGTAGGTGAACGGGCCGGTCTGCTTCTGGGTTTCGGCCTGGAACTGTGCCCAGGTGGTCACCTCGACGCCGTTCACGGCCTTCACCACATCACCGCGCTGCAGTCCGGCGCGCTGGGCGGGTCCTTCGCCGGTGCAGGGAGCGAGGGTCTTCTCGGGGGTCTCCTGCGCGACGCAGCTCATGGTGCCCAGCGCCGTGGCCGGTGGCTGCTCGAGCTGCGGTAGGCCCCAGCCGATCGCCAGGGCAACCAGCAGGATGAAGCCGAGCAGGAAGTTCATGCCGATACCGCCGAACATCACGACGAGGCGCTTCCAGGTCGACTGGCGATACATCGCCCGGTCGACTTCCTCCGGCTCCAGCTCGTCGAGTGCGGTCATGCCCGCGATATCGCAGAAGCCACCCAACGGCAGCGCCTTGAGCCCGTACTCGGTCTCCCCGCGACGGAACGAGAACACCTTCGGCCCGAAGCCGATGAAGTACCGGCGCACCTTCATGCCGGTGGCCTGCGCGGCCCACATGTGCCCGCACTCGTGCAGCGCGATCGAAATCGTGATGCCGAGCGCGAACAGTGCGAACCCGAGCGCGAAAACCATGTGACTCCTGTGTTCTTGGCGGCTGGCGCCGCGTGTTTTCGGCCTCGTCACCCCGAATCCGAGGGGCGATACTGCGCCTTCGGCGTTCCGTCTCGCCCCTCGGATCCGGGGCGGCCGAAAACGTGGTGGTCTCGCTAGTCCGTCGGGGTCAGGGCGTCGTTTTCGCGGCGATGATTTCTGCCGCGTACTCCCTTGCCCAGCGGTCGGCCGCGAGGACGTCGTCCAGGGTATCGGGTTCGGCGTGCCAACGGTCGGCGGCCTCTACCGCGCGGGTGACGGTGCGCACGATGGCGGGGAAGGTGATCTTGCCGTCGAGGAATGCTTGGACGGCGACCTCGTTGGCGGCGTTGTAGACCGCGGTCACGCTGCCGCCCGCTTCACCCGCCTGCCGGGCCAGGCGGACCGCGGGAAAGACCTCGTCGTCGACCGGCTCGAAGGTCCAGGTGGAGGCGGTGCCGAAATCGCAGGCCGCGGCCGCGCCGGAGATGCGGTCGGGCCAGCCGAGCGCCAGGGCGATGGGCAGTTTCATATCAGGGGGGCTGGCCTGGGCGAGGGTCGAGCCGTCGACGAAGGTGACCATCGAGTGGACGATCGACTGGGGGTGGACTGTGACGTCGATGCGGTCGTAGGGCACGCCGAAGAGCAGGTGCGTCTCGATCAGCTCCAGACCCTTGTTGACCAGCGAGGCCGAGTTCAGGGTGTTCATCGGGCCCATCGACCAGGTCGGGTGGGTTTTCGCCTCGGCGGGGTTCACCGATTCGAGCATCTCGGTGGTCCAGCCGCGAAACGGTCCGCCCGAGGCGGTGAGAACGAGGCGGTCGACCTCCTCGGCGCGACCGCCGCGCAAGCACTGGGCCAGCGCCGAGTGCTCGGAGTCGACGGGCACGATCTGGCCGGGAGCGGCCGCGCGCGTCACCAGGGAGCCGCCCGCCACCAGGGATTCCTTGTTCGCCAGCGCGAGACGGGTCCCCGCCTGCAACGTGGCCAGGGTGGGTTCCAGCCCCAGCGAACCGACCAGGGCGTTGAGCACGACGTCGGCGTCGGTGCGGCGGACCAGTTCGGTCACCGCGTCCGGGCCGCCGAGCTCGAGATCGAGCGCCTGGGCGGCGGCGGGATCGGCGACGGCGACATTGCGGGTGCCGGTGGCCGCCATCTGCTCGGCGAGCAGGGCCGGGTTGCCGCCGCGCGCCGCCAGGCCGACCACTTCGAAGCGGTCGGGATTGGCGGCGATCACCTCGAGCGCCTGAGTACCGATCGACCCGGTACTGCCGAGAAGCAGCACCTTCACCCGATCGGTGGACGGGGACCTGTCGTGCGCGGCACGCGTTGTGGGGTGGGACACGGGCCCATTGTGGCAGGGCTGCTGGCTACGACGGACGGTCGTATGCCACGATATGCTCACTCGCCCAACCAGAACTCGAGCCCTTAGGAGCGATCGTGGCAGCCACGGACCTCGATAAAGCCAGCACCGAGCGTGCCGTCGCCACCAGCGTCGACCCCGCCGAGGTGCCCTCGGCAGCATGGGGCTGGAGCGGTGAGTCGCGCAAGACCTTCCGCATCGCGGCGTGGGTAGTGATCGTGGCCCTGCTCGGCATGACCATCGGCAACCACCAGGGCCACGTCGAGGACATCTTCCTCGTCGGCCTGGCCGCTCTGATGGCGCTCATCCTGGTCGTCGACTCGCTCACCCGGCGGATGCCGAGGTAGCTCCTCGACCGACAACGTCCACGCCTGCGGCAATCATTTCGCGCCGCAGGCGTTTCGTGTGTCAGCGGCCGCGGCGGGCAGGCTTGCGACCACGCGCGGCGGGCTTCTTCGGCGTCGGCTTCTTGGCGGCGGGCTTCTTGGCCGCCGGTTTGCGAGCGGGAGCCGCGGCGCGCTCTTCCGGTTCCGCCACGCCGCCGCGCGAGCTGTTCGCCGACCGGCCCCGCACGATGCCGACGAACTCCTCGAGCAGATCACTGTCGGTCCCGGTGGGCCAGGCCAAAGCGATCTCGGTGAACTCGGTGTCGCTGATCGGGCGGTAGACGAGGTCGCGGCGATTGTGCAGGCGAGCGATCGACTGCGGCATGATCGCCGCGCCGCCGACGGCGGCGACCAAGGCGAGAGTGTCGACGGCCTGATCGAGATCGGCGCTGTCCTGGATCGTCTCGTCGACCAGGTCTGCCGGGCTGATCGACTCGAGCAACGACAGCGCGTCCTCCTTCCGCACCACCGCGACGGGCGTCTCCTGCCACAGCGGGATCGCGTTCGTCACGGTCCGGTCGATGGGCAACCGGACGAAGCACAGATCGATGCGGCCCTCGCGCAGCGCCGATTCCTGCTCGCCCTGCGCCACGCCGACGACCTCGAGCGGATGGTCCGGCAGGCGTTCACCCCAGATCCGCGCCCACTTCGACACCGTCACCCCCGGCACGAACCCCACCCGCAGGCTCGCGGGCGCGTCGGGCTTCTGCTCCCGATCGGCCTGCTCCTGCGCGCGGATCAGGTCCCTGGCGCGGGTGAGCAGAGCGTTGCCGTCGTCGGTGAGCTGAGTGGGCGAGGCGCCGGGCACGAACACGCGGGTGCCGAGTTCTTCCTCCAGCTCGATCACGGTGGCGCTCAGTGCCTGCCGCGGGATCCGCAGGGCTTTGGCCGCGCGCGCGAAGTGCAACTCCTCGGCCACGGCGACGAAACGACGCAACCGGTCGAGGTCGATGGAGTCGGCGGCGGTGACGTCGAAGTCGCTCATTCTGACCAGAATATGGCACCCGCCGATCCGCTCGGCGGGCCGATCAGAGGTTTGCCAGCAGCGCGATCACTCCGGCGACCACGATGATCACGACGAGCAGGAGCGCATAGGCGCCCAGGGCCGATCCCCAGCCACCTCGTTGCGGCGGCGGATTCGGTATCCGGGCCGGTTGCTGCCAATGCTGCGGCGCGGGTGCGTACTGCGGCGGGGGTGCGTATTGCGGCTGCGGAACCCGCGGGGGCATCGGCGCGGGGTTGAACTGCGGGATGGGCGTGCCCGTCGAACTCACCGGACGCATGGGCTGCATGCCGACGAACGGCTGAGCGTGCGCGCCCGAGGTCGGGCGGGCGAGCGGGCGAGCCCCGGTGGTTCCGGTGCGCACAGCCCGCTGAGCGGCGTCGACGAACTCCTCGCACGAGGCGAACCGGTCGGCGGGCCGCTTGGCCAGCGCGCGCGCCATCACGGCGTCGAGCACCTGCGGCAGACCCGCGCGACGCGGACTCACCGGGGGTGGCGGCGCTTGCAGATGACCGGTGATCACCGCGGCCGGACTGGTCGATTCGTAGGGCGCGCTGCCGGTCAGCAGCGTGTACAGCGTGCAGGCGAGGGAGTACTGGTCGGCGCGGTGATCGAGGGCGGCGCCGGTGAGCTGCTCGGGCGCGGCGTAGGCCAGCGTGGCGGTGAACGAGCCGGTCTCGGTCAGGTGACCCGAATCGTCGCGTAGCCGCGCGATGCCGAAGTCGGTGAGATACACCCGCTCCTGGCTGCTCGAACGCGCCAGCAGGATATTGGCGGGCTTCACGTCGCGGTGCAGCACACCCGCGCGGTGCGCGTAGTCGAGCGCGGCGGCGGTCTCACCGATGATCTGCAGCGCCCGGTCCGGCGGCAGCGTGTGCGGATCCAGCGAGGAGGCGTCGATCCCGTCGATGTACTGCATGCTGATCCACAGCTGGTCACCCTCGACCCCGCGATCGAACACGGTCACGATATTCGGATGATCGAGCTGGGCGACCAGGTCGGCTTCCCGCTCGAACCTGGCCCGGATCTCTTTGTCGGAGAACAACTCCCGATTCAGCAGCTTCAGCGCGGTCCACCGAGGCAGACGCGGATGCCTGGCCAGATACACCGACCCCATCCCGCCCTGACCCAGCTGCCGGTCGATCGTGTAGCCGGCGAACACCGTCCCGTCAGAAACCACTCTGACCCCCGAATCTCGCTCTTCGTCCGACGGCTGGACCCTACCAAAGCGCCGTTCGCGACGTCGCGGGCATCGGAGCAGCGGAGGGGGCGTGAATTCAGCCCAGCGGAAAGCTCGCGACGTCGGCGACAAGGATCGGCATGTTCGCCTCCACCGTGTGGCCCGGGAACGGCGTGACGCCGGAACCGCGGTAGAACAGCAGCACCCAGCGGGCGCGTGCTGGTTCGGAGAACGTCGAGATGATCGCGGAGCCGTTGTACCGGCCGTCGGCGGATTGTTCCCTGCGGTCATCGGTGCGGGTACCAGTCGACGACTGGCCGTGGTCCTTCGTTTCCCGACGGAACCGTGCGACAACCGCGGCGGCGGCGTCGGCCGTCGGGTAGGTATAGAACGCGTAGTGGGTATCGACCATCTTCTGGTCCGAGCACGTCCGACTCGCCTCGTAGCCGCCGAACGTCTTGGTCCACGGATCGCCGTACCCCAGCGGCTTCACCGTGGCCGAGCAGTTTCGACCCCCGAAACCGCGGCCGTAGCTGTAGCCGGCAGGCGTCATCTGAGGGAAGGCCTCGTGTAGGGCATCCAGGTCCTGATGTCCCTGTGATCGCTGCAGGAAGTCGGCAAGGGCGGACTGCTTGTCCTGCCACACCCAATACCCGGCCCCGAGTACCGATGCCACCACCAGCAAGAGGACGATCGGCATCCGACTACGTCGCCGCACCGGCATCGGATGGCCCGGATTCGGCTGCGCGGGCATAGCGAACGGGGACTGCGCATACCCCGAATACGGTTGGGGCACAGCTGCGTGTGACGCCTGAGGATGTCGAGCGAGGTGACTCCGCTGTGGGCCTCGGGGCATCGAGTGCCCGGCGAACACAGTGGGTTGCGCACCGGTTTCGCTGAGCGCACGCCGCGCCGCGGCCGCGAACTCCGCACACGAGTCGAAGCGGTCGGTAGCGCGTTTGGCCAGGGCGCGGGCTAGGACGGCGTCCAGTCCGGCGGGTAGGTCTGGACGGCGGGCGCGCAGGGACGGCGGCGGGGTCTGGAGGTGTCCCTGGATGACCATGACGGGGTTGGTGGCATCGAATGGAGAAACGCCGGTCAGCAACGAGTACAGGGTGCAGGCGAGGGCGTACTGGTCGGCGCGGTGGTCGAGATGGGCGCCGGTGAGTTGCTCGGGGGCCGCGTAGGCGAGGGTGGCGGTGAACGAGCCCGTCCGGGTGAGGTGGTGGACGTCGTCGCGCGGGCGGGCGATGCCGAAGTCGGTGAGCACGACGCGTTCTTTGCCGTCGACATCAGCGAGGAGGATGTTGGCCGGTTTCACGTCGCGGTGCAGGACGCCGCTGCGATGCGCGTGGTCGAGCGCAGCCGCCGTGGCCTCGACGATATGCAGGGCACGCTCGGCCGTAACGGGGTGTTCGATGGTCGCCGCGTCGACGCCGTCGACGAACTGCATGCTGATCCAGAGGCGCCCGTCATCGATGCCGCGGTCGTACACCGTGACGATGTTGGGGTGCTCCAGTTGCGCGGCGAGGTCGGCCTCGCGCTCGAACCTGGCACGAATCTCGTTGTCGGCGAACAGCTCCGGGTTCAGTAGCTTGAGCGCGGTCTGCCGTGGGAGGCGCGGATGCCTGGCCAGATACACCGACCCCATCCCGCCGCGCCCCAGCTGCCGCTCGATCGCGTACCCGGCGAAGACGTCCCCCGTCGCAAGCATGGTCCCCCGTTGTCCGCTGAATCGGTTCCCCGGCCGCCGACGGGATATCCGCACCGACGACCGCCACCAACCCTAACGGCGCGAGTACCGAGGACCGCCATCACGGCCTCGGCTCACTCCTCGACCCGCACACCCATCGACCGCGCGGTGCCTGCGACGATGCGCATCGCCGCCTCCACATCGGTGGTATTCAGGTCGGGCAGTTTACGGATCGCTATGCGGCGCAATTGGTCCCGGCTGAGCGCGCCGACCGGTTTGTGGCCGGGCTGCGGGGACCCCGGTCGGCCGAGTGCGTTACGGATCAAGGATGCCGTCGGCGGGGTCTTGAGCCGCATCGTCCAGCGTTTGCGGGCGTCGATCGTGATGACGGCGGGAATGATCTCGCCGCGCCGGTCCGCGGTCGCGGCGTCGTATCGTCGTTTGACCTCGAAGGGTGGGACGCCGGTCGGACCGAGCATCTTGCCGAGGATCATCAATGAGGCGTTCCCGGCTTCGAGCTCGAGAGTGACTGTGACAGAGGCTGTTTCGCGCACCATAGTCAACGATCTCGGACGCACGCGTCGATCCGGTCCCGCGACGATAACGCCTGGGCCGCAACCCGCTCGCGCGGTTCGGTTCGCCTGATTCCGATTCGCCTGTCAGTCTGTTGGGCGTGAAACGTGATGTTTCCGCACGCCTCGAGGTCGCGGTCCATGCCGATTCGGTGCTGCAGTGTCAGATCGCTGTCGCCCGCCAGCCCGGGCTCGACCTGATCGAGTCCATGACGTGCTCGCTCAACGGCGAGTTCCTCACGCCGCGCGAAGTGGTGGGCGCGCACGGTTCCCGGATCCACGTGCTCGACGTGCGGGCGGGCACCCTCCGCATCGACTATCAGGCGACCGTCCTCGGCACCGCCGTTCTCGAGCCGCCCTCCGACTACGACCTCTCGCTGTACCGACGACCCAGCCGCTACGCCGAGTCGGACAAGCTACTCGGCTTCGCCGCGGCCGAATTCGGTTACGGCATCGCCGATCCCGAGGTGGCCAACCGCGTCTCGTCGTGGATCGGCCGGCGGATCACCTATGTCTCGGGCAGCAGCACGCCCATCGACGGCGCGGTGGAGACGCTGTTGTCCGGCACCGGCGTCTGCCGCGACTTCTCACACCTGATGGTCGCGCTGCTGCGCGCCGTCGGCGTCCCCGCCAGGGTCGCCGCGGTCTACGCGCCGGGCTGCGTACCGATGGACTTCCACGCCGTCTGCGAGGCCTACATAGACGGCAAGTGGCACACCTACGACCCCACGGGCCTCGCGCCGCGCTCGAGCCTGGTGCGCATCGCCACCGGTCGCGACGCCTCCGACATCGCCTTCCTGGACAACCACGGCGGCGACATCACCCTGAACTTCATGTCGGTCAACGCCTTCGTCGCGGGCCCGCTCCCCTACGACGACTTCGTCACGCCGAGCAGCATCGTCTGATCGGCGCAGACGCGTAGGTGCCTAGCCCTCGGCCGCGAGCTGACCGCAGGCGGCAGCGATCTCCTGGCCGCGGGTATCGCGCACCGTGCACGACACGCCCTGGGCGATCACGCGGCGCACGAACTCCTTCTCGACCGGCTTGGGGCTGGCATCCCACTCGCTGCCCGGCGTCGGGTTGAGCGGAATCAGGTTCACGTGCACCAGCGGACCCAGCGCCTTGTGCAGCTTCTTACCGAGCAGGTCCGCCCGCCACGGCTGATCGTTGATATCGCGGATCAACGCGTACTCGATCGACACCCGCCGACCGGACTTGTCGGCGTAGTAGCGTGCGGCGTCGAGCACCTCGGCGATGGACCAGCGGTTGTTCACCGGCACCAAGGTGTCGCGCAGTTCGTCGTCGGGGGTGTGCAGCGATACCGCGAGGCGCACCGACATGTCCTCGTCGGCCAGCTTGCGGATCGCCGGCGCGAGGCCGACGGTCGACACGGTCACCGACCGCTGCGAGATGCCGAGTCCGTCGGGAGCGGGCGAGGTGATCCGGCGAACCGCGTTCACCACCCGCTTGTAGTTGGCCAGCGGCTCGCCCATCCCCATGAACACGATGTTGGACAGCCTGCCCGGACCACCGTGCACCTCGCCGTCGCGTAGATCGGCCGCGGCCGCGCGCACCTGGTCGACGATCTCCGCGGTCGACAGGTTACGGGTGAGCCCCGCCTGTCCGGTCGCGCAGAACGGACATGCCATACCGCACCCGGCCTGGCTGGAAATGCACAGCGTATTGCGGTCGGGGTAGCGCATGAGCACGCTCTCCAACAGCGTCCCGTCATGCGCCTTCCACAGCGTTTTGCGGGTATCGCCCTCATCGCAGGCGATATTGCGCACCACCGACAGCAGCGGCGGGAACAGCGTCTCGCCGACCTTCGCGCGCACATCGGCGGGCAGGTCGGTCATCAGCGCCGGATCGGACTGCAGGCGACCGTAGTACTGGCGGGCCAACTGGTCGGCCCGGAACTTCGGCAATCCCAGCTCCTGCACCGCGGCCTTGCGTTCGTCCGAGTCGAGATCGGCGAGGTGGCGCGGTGGCATGCCGCGGCGCGGGGCATCGAACACGAGGGGCAGGGAGATGGCCATAGTTTCACCATTGTCCCAAACGCGCCGTCATGGTCTCCACGCCGGGCAACGTTATCGACAAGATGCGTGCACGAGCGATAGCGGTCGGCAATGATCGAACTATGAGTACACACGCAGAATCCGGTGCGTCACCGGCCGAGCACGACCCGCCGCCGACCGATCTCACCGGCAAGCACAGCAAGCCCGCCGAACCCGCGAAGCCGGCGACCGAACCGGTCTCTGCCCCGCGCGACGCCGTGCACGGATCGCGCACCGGCTACACCTGGATCGCGTTGCTGGCTGCGGCCCTGCTCGGCATCGTCTTGCTGATCTTCATCATCCAGAATCTCGACAAGGTCCGGACCAACCTGCTGTTCTGGCACTTCGAACTGCCGCTCGGCGTCACCGTGTTGCTGTCGGTGATCGCGGGCGCGCTGGTGATGGGCCTGGTCGGCGGGGTTCGCATCCTGCAGCTGCGGCACGCCGCCAAGAGGTCGTGACGCTCAGATCAGCGCGCTGAGGACCAGCCAGGAGACGAACGCCGAGGGCAGCATCGAGTCGAGGCGATCCATGATGCCGCCGTGCCCCGGCAGCAGCGTCCCCATGTCCTTGATGCCGAGTTCCCGCTTGATCTGCGATTCGATCAGATCACCGATGGTCGCCACGGCCACCAGGCCGACACCGAGCACGACACCGATCATCGAGTTGGCCTCGAGCAGCAGCGTGACGGTCAGCAGACCGCCGATCACGCTGAACACCAGCGAACCGCAGAACCCCTCCCACGACTTCTTCGGACTGATCGCGGGCACCATCGGATGCCTGCCGAACAGCACACCGGCGACATAGCCGCCGACATCGGAGCACACGACCAGGATCATGAACGTGAGTACCCGCAGATTGCCGTCGGGTTCGAGCAGCAGCAACGTCGAGAACGAGGCCAGCAGGGGGATCCAGGCGAGGGTGAACACGGCGATCGCGGTGTCACGCAGGAAGTTCTTCGGCGCGGTACCGAGTCCGTGATCGAACAGTCGCCACACCATGCACACCAGCGCGGTGGCGGCGAACGCGCCGAGCACCCCGCTCGCCCCCCACGGCCAGCCGAGCCAGAACACCGCCTGACCGCCCACCAGCAGCGGAATCCGCGGCACCAGCACGTCCGCTTCGCGCAGCCGCTTGGTGACCTCCCAGGTCGCGACTCCCACACCGAGACCCGCGACCGCGATGAACACCTTCGGGACGAACAGCAGGATCGCGATCAGCGACAGCCCGAGCGTCAGCCCGACAGCCAGCGCCGCGGGCAGATTGCGCCCGGCCCGTGAGGCCGGGGCAGGCGGCTGCTCGTCCTGCGGCGTGGCCGCGGTCGCCGTCTCCTCGACCTTGTCCGGCATGGGATCCGGTGCCGCCCCGGTGGCGGCGGCGTCTTCGGCCACGATTGTCCCGTCGCTCAACTCGTCGTTCCGTTCATCCCCCGCACGAGCGGGACTGGCGAGATCTGGCGCTCAGACCTCGAGCAGTTCGGCTTCCTTGTGCTTGACCAGCTCGTCGACCTGGGTCACGTACTTGGCGGTGGTCTTGTCGAGCTCCTTCTCGGCGCGCCCGACCTCATCCTCACCCGCTTCGCCATCCTTCTGGATGCGGCTCAGTTCGTCCATCGCCTTGCGGCGGACGTTGCGAATCGAGACCTTGGCGTCCTCGCCCTTGCTCTTGGCCATCTTCACCATCTCGCGGCGACGTTCTTCGGTGAGCTGCGGCACCGAGATGCGCAGGATGTCACCGTTGTTGGTCGGATTCACGCCGAGGTCGGAGTTGCGGATGGCGTTCTCGATCAGACCGAGCGAGCTCTGCTCGTAGGGCTTGATCACGACCATGCGCGGCTCGGGCACGGTGATGCTCGAGACCTGGGTGATCGGCGTCAGCGAGCCGTAGTACTCGATCAGCACGCGGGTGAACATGCCCGGGTTGGCGCGACCGGTACGGATGCTGCCCAGGTCGTCCTTCGCCACCGTGACGGCCTTGTCCATCTTCTCTTCGGCATCGAAGAGCGCTTCATCAATCACGACCGAATCCTCCACAGCGTCGTCATCGTCATCGTCCGCGGGTGCGGGGTCACGACCGAACCAGGGTGCCGATGGGTTCACCGGCGACCGCGCGGGCAATATTGCCCTTGATCAACAAATTGAACACCAGCATCGGCATCTGGTTGTCCATGCAGAGACTGAACGCGGTGGCATCGGCCACCTTCAGGCCCTTTTCGATCACTTCCTTGTGGGTGATCTCGGTGAACATGCTCGCATTCGGGTCGACGCGCGGGTCGGCGTCGAACACGCCGTCGACCGCCTTGGCCATCAGCACCACATCGGCGCCGATCTCCAGCGCGCGCTGGGCGGCGGTGGTGTCGGTGGAGAAGTAGGGCATGCCCATGCCCGCGCCGAAGATCACGACGCGGCCCTTCTCGAGGTGGCGCTTGGCGCGCAGCGGCAGGTAGGGCTCGGCGACCTGGCCCATCGTGATGGCGGTCTGCACGCGGGTGTCCACACCCTGCTGCTGAAGGAAATCCTGGAGGGCGAGGCTGTTCATCACGGTGCCGAGCATGCCCATATAGTCGGAACGGGCCCGCTCCATGCCGCGTTCCTCCAGCTCGGCACCGCGGAAGAAGTTGCCGCCGCCGATCACCACGGCCACCTGCACGCCGGTCTCGACGATCTCGGCGATCTGCTCGGCCACCGTCTGCACGACGTCGGGGTCGAGGCCGACCCCACCGCCACCGAACATCTCCCCACCCAGCTTGAGCAGCACCCGGTGGTATCCAGGGCGGTCGTTACCCGGGTCGGTCATGGGTGTCGGTCTCCTTCGGCGAGGTCGAGAGCGGGGCGAGCAGGCGGCATCCATCCTGCCCTATCAGGTTGCGGTCACCCAGAAGTGGGGTCGGTCGATCGACGAGGAAAGCCCCTCCAGCGCGGCATCACACCGCGCCGAAGAGGCTTTTCGTGGAATTCAGGCGGATCAGGCCTGGCCGACCTCGAAACGAGCGAAACGCTTCACGGTCACGCCCGCCTCTTCCAGAAGCGCCTTGACGGTCTTCTTGGAGTCGGTGACGGCGGACTGCTCGAGCAGCACGACGTCCTTGAAGAAGCCGTTCACGCGGCCTTCGGTGATCTTCGCCAGCGCGGCTTCGGGCTTGCCCTCTTCGCGCGCGGTCTCCTCGGCGATGCGACGCTCGGCGTCGACGACGTCGGCGGGCACCTCCTCGCGGGTCAGGTACTTGGCCTTGAGCGCGGCGACCTGCATGCCCGCGGCACGCGCGGCGTCGGCAGCGCCGTCGCCGGTGCCCTCGTACTCCACCAGCACGCCGACGGCGGGCGGCAGGTCCGAAGCACGCTTGTGCAGGTAGGTGGCGACCGGGCCGTCGAAGGACACGACGCGACGCAGTTCCAGCTTCTCGCCGATCTTGGCCGACAGCGCCTGCACGGCGTCGTCAACGGTGCCGTCGGTCAGCTTGAGCGCCTTGAGGGCGTCCAGGTCGGCCGGCTTGCCCGCGGCGGCCGCGGTCACGATCGCGTCGGCCAGCTGCTGGAACTCGGCGTTCTTGGCGACGAAGTCGGTCTCGCAGTTGATCTCGACCATGACGCCGTCCTTGGCGATGACCAGACCCTCGGCGGTCGCACGCTCGGCACGCTTGCCGACGTCCTTGGCGCCCTTGATGCGCAGCACCTCGACAGCCTTGTCGAAATCGCCGTCGGAGTCGGCCAGCGCGTTCTTGCAGTCCATCATGCCGGAGCCGGTGAGCTCCCGGAGCCGCTTCACATCAGCAGCGGTGTAGTTCGCCATCGGGGGCGAGCCTCCTGTAATTTTTGGCGGCTGGCGCCGCGGATTCTCGGCCCTGTGGGCCTCGATCTTCCTTCCCGGCGGGCACTCCTTCGTCGCACCCTCTGGTCAGTCCAGATCGAGGCGGCCGAGAAACCAGCGAAGATATCTCGGCCGAGGCCATGCACTTACTTGTTCGGGTATTACGCCACCTTGCCGACCGCATCTGAATTCAGACGGGTCGGCAAGGTGAACAGTGCGCTACCGGTCAGCTCAGAAGTCGGCCGGGGTGTGCTGTGCCGGGTCGGCCTTGACCTCGGCCTCGGCCTCGGCCGGGGTCTCGGTGGCGGGGGCCTCGGTCGCGGCAGCGACATCGGCTTCGGCAGCCGGGGTCGCCGAGGACAGGAGCTCCTGCTCCCACTCGGCCAGCGGCTCGCCTGCGCCGGCTTCGGGCTTCGCGTCGCCGGAAGCCTGGCCCGCGCGGGCCTGCACGCCCTCGGCCACCGCGGAGGCGACGACCTTGGTGAGCAGTGCGGCGGAACGGATCGCGTCGTCGTTACCCGGGATCGGGTAGTCGACCAGGTCGGGGTCGCAGTTGGTATCCAGGATCGCGATGACCGGGATGTTCAGCTTGCGCGCCTCGCCGACGGCGATGTGCTCCTTGTTGGTATCGACGATCCAGATGGCCGAGGGAACCTTGGCCATGTCACGGATACCGCCGAGGGTGCGGTCCAACTTGGTCATCTCACGCGTGAGCATGAGGATTTCCTTCTTGGTACGACCCTCGAAGCCACCGGTCTGCTCCATCGCCTCGAGTTCTTTGAGGCGCTGCAGGCGCTTGTGCACGGTGGAGAAGTTGGTGAGCATGCCACCCAGCCAACGCTGGTTGACGTAGGGCATTCCGACGCGCAGCGCCTCGGAAGCGATCGACTCCTGGGCCTGCTTCTTGGTACCGACGAAGAGGACGGTGCCACCGTGGGCGACAGTCTCCTTGACGAACTCGTAGGCCTTGTCGATGAAGGTCAGCGTCTGCTGCAGGTCGATGATGTAGATGCCGTTGCGGTCGGTGAAGATGAACCGCTTCATCTTCGGGTTCCACCGACGAGTCTGGTGGCCGAAGTGCGCGCCGCTGTCGAGCAGCTGCTTCATAGTTACGACAGGCATAGCCTTCGTATCTCTCTTTCGTTGCCGGTTGTCGCGGTCGATCGGCGATCGACTGCCCTGGCGCCACCGAAACCGCCGGACCCGATTCGAAGAATCCGGGACCAGCCGACGATTTCCCTGTTCATCCGATGGAGAACTCGCGCTGACATGCCCTCGCGGACCGTCTGCTTTGCGAGCGACGACCGGATGGACGAGCACGGGTGGCGCGCGAAGTCGGTCCGTGCTGTGCACACGCAATGGCTGCTGAGCACAAACCGCTTGTTCAGTCTACGCGGACCAGGGCCAGGTCCGAAATCGCCCCCGGGCAACGGCCGCCCTTCACGGATGAAGTGGGCGATATCCACAAGCGGGAAAGTTGTCCACAATCCCGAAATCGTTGTCCCGGCAGGGTTGCCCAGCGCCCAGAGTTGGGACATGAACACGTTGACACGCACCCTGATCACTACGTTTCCGCTGCTCTGCGCAGCTGGTGTCGCTGCCGCGCCTGCGGCTGCGCATCCCGATATCGGCGCTCCGCCGACCACTCGACCTACGGTCGATGCCGACCACCCGAGGTGCGCGGGAAGCGGCCCGGGGGGACCCGTTGTGCTCGCCCGGCCACCCGAGCGGACCGGTCGGCCGATTCTCCCATCGCAAGGTGCGGCCGTGCCCGGCACGGTCCCGGTAACGCCCCAGCTCCGAAACGGGCCGACCTCGACAGGCACACGGCTCGAAGCGCAGGCCCTCCCATCGAAGAACAGGGCCACGGGCATCTGCGGTCGGGCGCCGACCGTGGTGCCCATGATCGTTGTGCCACGGCGCGAGCTTGTTCCCGCGCCGGTTCCGGTGCGGGTGACGGTGCATGATCTCAACTCCGCTCCCGCCCGAGCGCACGGTGACGAGCAGCGCACAGGTGCCCGATCGGGGATCGAGATCGTGGTGCGGGCCGGGAGTGGCAGTGGGTCGGCGGCCGAAGTGCCCGCGGTTCTGCGGGAGATGGTGCGGGTGCTGGCGGCGCAGCAGCGTGTGCCTACGCCGCGGCCGCATCGCTGAGGTCGTGGCGGCGATGTTCGAGAAGCTCGATGCCCGGCCGACGATGCCGACTCGCTTTCCCCACCTCGATTCCCCGACGGCCGACACCTCGGTACGCCTCGGGGTGACCGACTGCGGCAGGAAGCCCGATACCGGGCGGGATGCACCGACGCGCGGTCGCCGGCCCCATCGGTCCCCGTCTGCGGTGCCCGACCCCGACGAGTGGCCTCGCAGACCCGGGAAGGCGCGTCGTGCGGCGCGCCTGGTGCGGTCGGTCTTCGGGCGGGTCCTGGGCGTCGTCTGCCTGGTGGCGATTGTTCTCAGTGGTGCGGTACCGGCCGATGCCGCCGAAGCCGGGCAGTTCGGTTGGCCGTTGCGGCCGCGGCCCACGGTGGAACGCAAGTTCGACAAACCGGAGCGGAATTGGTTGCCGGGGCATCGTGGCGTCGATCTGGCGGGCGTCGTCGGGCAGAGCGTGCTGGCGGCGGGCGAGGGCATCGTGGTGTTCGCGGGGGACGTGGCAGGCAAATCGGTGGTGTCCATCGATCATCCGGGCGGGTTGCGCACCACCTACGAACCGGTGCGGGCGCAGACGAGCGTGGGAAGCCGGTTGAGCAAGGGCGCGCCGATCGGAACGCTGATGGCCGGACACGAGGGGTGTCCGGTCACGGCCTGCCTGCACTGGGGTGCCCGCCGCGAGTCCGGTGCCCACAATCGGCGTGAATACGTCGACCCGCTCGGACTCCTGCACGAGGTGCCGGTCCGCCTGAAACCGCTGCAACCGTGACGTGACGAACCACTCCACCGGCCGGGCCCTACGCCGGCATTCCGGAGACGACAATCGAGACGTGCCCGAGGAACCAGCGCCCTTCACCTACGCCGAGGTCGGTGCCACCCGCGCCACCATGCCCGACGGATATCACCGGTTCCGGCATCGGCGTCGGATCGGCCACGGTCGCGACCTGTTCGAGCGTGCGGAAACCCACATCCTCGACTTCGGGATACAGAAGGGCGTCGGCATCTTTCGCGGCGCCGACACCGACACCGCGCGGCCCGGAACCGAGTTGACGGTCGTCCTCCGGATCTGGCCACTGAGATTCAGCGCGCCTTGCCGCGTGGTCTACGTCCTCGACGAACCCGACCGCCGAGGCTTCGCCTACGGCACCCTGCCCGGTCATCCGGAAGTCGGCGAGGAATTGTTCGCCGTCGAGTACGACGCCACCGACGACACCGTGTACGGCCTGGTCGCCGCCTTCTCCAAGCCCGGCGCCTGGTATGTCCGTCTGGGCGGCCCTGTCGTCCGCCTGATCCAGCGCTGGTTCGCCCACCGCTACTTGAATACCTTGCCCACCAACAGCTGAAGCGTCACAGGCTCAGCCCTTCCGCTCGATGTCGCGGGCCGAGATGGTGACGTAGCGGCGACGCCAGACGCCGGACGGGTCGCGGGGAGCCGAGCCGGTCGCGCTAGCCCTCGAGCAGCACCGCGACCGCGGCGATCAAGGATACGGTCGCGACGGCGAGGGCGGTGATCCCGACGAATCGGTGACCAGCGCCCACACGCCCGCGGTCGAGTGCGCGGCCGCGGAACCAACCCACGACCGCCAGGAGAAGCGCGACCGCGGCGGCCGCGAGTGGGAGCACCCACGTCGGCCGACCGTCGGTGGTTGCTTCGTGGACGAGGAGCAGGGCGCAGGCGGCGGCACCCAGGGACGTGCGCCGCCAGGCCAGGGCAGTGCGCTCCATCGCGAGGGTCGGTGCGGTCACGACAGCACTACCGCTAGGCAGGCGAGTGCGGCGACCACCGCGACCCCGACCGAGAGAACGGGAACCAGAGCCGTTCCCGGCAGCGGTTCCCCGGCGCGCATCGCGAGGTTCACCCGGCGCCAGTGCCGGAAGGCGGCGAGCGCTACGGCCAGCGCCATGATCAGGCAGATCATCGAGATCACACCGGCGAAACCGGCCAACCGAGTCGGCTGGACCAGGGCGTGCACCGCGACGCCGCCGGCGAGCAGACCGAGCGCGGTCCTGATCCACGCCAAGAACGTGCGTTCATTGGCGAGGGTGAACCGGTAGTCGACCTCCTCCTCGCCGTCCTCGGATTCGGCCCCGACCTCGGGCAAGGTCACTACCACCACCTCCTCTCCCCATCATGCGCTACCGCGATCCCTTCGCTCGTGAGCGTTGCGAGCGGGGCGTGCACCATGTCGCCGCCGAGCTGGTCGCCACTATGTCGCCCACGTTCGGTCGTTCGGCCACTCGATGCCGCGGCTCCGCCCCCGTTGCCGTTCTGCTCCCAGGCGCGGCGCAATCCCGCACCGGACTCGTTCCCCGGACCCGGTCTCGAAGCGGGCGTGGCACAGGACCTGCCGAAGATCCTCGCCCGGCTCGCGATCGGCTTGGTCCCAGCGCGGTTGCCACGGATGCCTACGACCTGCGACGTCTCGGCATCGAGCACGTCCGCGACGGTCAGGCGCGGGGGTGAGCTTGGTCGTGGACTCGTTTGAGGCGTTCGACGGAGACATGGGTGTAGAGCTGGGTCGTGGCCATGCTGGCGTGACCGAGGAGTTCCTGGACGACGCGGAGGTCGGCGCCGCCTTCGAGGAGGTGGGTGGCGGCGGTATGCCGGAGGCCGTGGGGGCCCATGTCGGGGGCGCCCGGGATGGCGGCGACGACCTCGTGGACGACGGTGCGGGCTTGGCGTTGGTCGAGTCGACGGCCACGCTGACCGAGCAGCAAAGCGCGGCCGGAGTGGTCGTTGGCCAGGGACGGGCGACCGGCGCGGAGCCAGGCGTCGAGTGAAGTGTCGGCGGGACCACCGAACGGCACCGAGCGTTCCTTGTTGCCCTTGCCGAGCACGCGAACCAGGCGGCGCTCCCGATCTATGTCATCGATGTCGAGTCCGCACAGCTCGCTGACACGAATTCCGGTGGCGTACAACATCTCCACGATCAGGCGATCCCGCAGTGCCATCGGATCCTGCTGCGCCGCTCCGGATTCCGCCGCACCCATCGCCTGTTCGGCTTGATTGCGGCCTAGAACCGCAGGCAGCACGCGATGGGCTTTCGGGGCCTGCAGGCGCAAACCCGGATCGATACCGAGCCGACCGGTTTCAGTGAGCCATGCGGTGAACGTCCGTGCCGCCGAGGCACGTCGGGCCAAGGTCGTCCGCGCCACTCCCGCCGCCGCGAGCTCGGCCAGCCACGATCGCAACAGCGGCAGATCCAGCTCCCGTATCGCCGAATCCGCCGACCGCGCGTACAGATGCTCGAGCAGCGAGCGCACATCTCCCAGGTACGCCCGCACCGTATGCGCCGACCGATTCCGCCCCAACCGCAGATGCCGCCCGAACTCGGTGAGCAACGCGGTCAGATCATCAGGCAGCACATCCATGACCCAACCGTCACCCTTCCCTTCCCCCCGCGCAACCCACCACGCCGCCCCTGCCGGGAGCCGCCGTCAGCTCGCCCGTCGACCGGAAGTCCGAAACCATCCGCCGGAGTCGCAGCCGACCAATTCGGCGAGTTCCAGGCTCGGCAGGACCGCCCGGACGGTGGCCAGGTCCAGGCCGCATTGTTGAGCCAGTTCGCGGGGTACGCGCGAGCCGATGGCGGGGAGAGCCGCATAGATTTCGGCTTCCGCGCCGCGGAGGTGGGCGGCGGTATCCACCGGCTGACCTTCCGCGACCGGGAGGCGGAGGGGGCCCGCTTCGTCGATGATGTCCTCGGCGCGGGTTACCAGAAGGGCTTCGCCCTCTCTGATCATGCGGTGACAGCCTGCCGAGGAGGCCGAGCCGACGGGTCCGGGGACAGCCATCGCCGGTCTGCCCAGCCTGCGGGCCCACTTCACGGTGTTGCGGGCACCGCTGCGAAGGCCGGCTTCGACTACCAGAACACCGTCCCCGAGCGTGGCGATCAACCGGTTCCGGGCGAGGAACTGGTGTTTCTGGGCCGAGATACCCGGCGGGTATTCGCTGACGACGAGGCCGCTCTCGGCGATCGCAGCGAGTAGACGGTCGTGTTGAGCCGGATATGGCCGATCGACCCCGCAGGCGAGGACCGCCACGGTGGTCCCGCCGACTGCCAGCGCAGCGCGGTGCGCCGCGGCATCGATACCGAAGGCCGCGCCGGAAACGATCGTCCACCCCCGACCGGCCAGGTCGCACGCGATCTCGCTCGCTACCTGCAATCCGTATCCACTGCTACACCGCGAACCGACCACCGCGACAGCACGTTCGGACGCGGTCTGGAGGGAGAGGGGCCCGCGCGCCCACAGCACGAGCGGGACGGCGGCCTCACGATCGCGTTCGGTGTCGAGTTGGTCGAGTCCGAGCATCCGCCAGCCGGGCCATTCCTCGTCGTCAGGGGTGATGACCCGTCCGCCCAGGCGCGCCATGGTTTCCAAATCTTTTGCCGCCGAGTCGATCTCGCGCCGCATGGCGGTAGGGCCACGCAAGGCCGCGGGCAACGCGTGCTCGCGGACCGCACGGGCGGCCTCACGCACCCCCACCGAGGTGATCAATGCCGACAGCGGGGCGCACGGCCCCTGCACCACCCGCGACAGGTACACCCAGGCCAGCCGGCGTTCGTCCCGATCACCATCCAGATCCACCACGTCACCGACCGCACGCAACCCACTCATTGCGCACCCCGCTGCCGGAAGTTCAACGACGACATCACATCCTGCACGGTGGGCATCTCCCCGTCGCGCAGATCACAGACCGTCCAGGCGACCCGGATCGCCCGGTCGGCGCCACGAGCCGACATTCGCCCCAGCCGTAAAGCCGTCTCGATCGGCGCGATCGATTCCCGTGGCAACATGAATCGCTTGCGCAGGACATGGCCCGGCACTTCGGCATTGGTCGTCCACCCGTCCGCACTCCACCGCTGCGCGGCGCGGGCTCTGGCTCCGGCGACGCGCGCGGCCACCGTGGTGCTGCTCTCGGCCTGCTCGTCGCCGAACGTCGCGCCCGCCTGCCCGTGCATCTGGACCCAGATATCGATGCGATCGAGCAGCGGTCCGGACAGTTTGCCCAGGTAGCGGCGACGAGCCAACGGCGCACAGATGCAGTCGACATCGCGTGCCGGAGCACAGGGACAGGGATTCGCTGCCAGTATCAGTTGGAATCGGGCCGGATACCGGGCGACACCGTCGCGGCGGGCGATGCGCACCTCGCCCTCTTCGAGTGGAGTCCGCAGTGCTTCCAGCACTTTCGTGCCGATCTCGGCGCATTCGTCGAGAAACAGCACCCCGCGATGCGCGCGGCTCACCGCACCGGGACGGGCCATGCCCGAACCGCCGCCGATCATCGCGGTCACCGACGTCGAATGATGCGGCGCGACAAAGGGTGCCAGCGTGAGCAGCGGCTGCTCTACCGAGAGCGATCCCGCCATCGAGTGGATCGCGGTCACCTCCAGGGATTCCGCTTCCGACAGCGGTGGCAGCAGACCCGGAAGACGTTGCGCCAGCATCGTTTTGCCGATACCGGGCGGTCCGGTGAGTAACAGGTGATGCCCGCCCGCCGCCGCGACCTCCAACGCCCAGCGCGCCTCGTCCTGACCGACCACATCACTGAGGTCACCGCACGGCGTCTGCGCCCCCGGCACCACACCGTCGGGTTCGAGTAGCTTGCCCTCGCCGCGCAGCCATGCCACCACCGCCCGCAGGCTCGTCGCCCCGAGTACCTCGATCCCTTCGACCAGCCCCGCTTCCGCCACCGCCTCGGCAGGCACGACCACCGTGGGCAGCCCGGCCGCCCGCGCCGCGATCACCGCGGGCAGCACCCCACGCACCCGACGAACCCGCCCGTCCAGCGCCAACTCCCCCAGCAGCACCGTCTTCACGAGCCGATCACCGGGCACCGCACCGGAGGCATCGAGCACGGAAACGGCCAGTGCGAGGTCGTAAACACTGCCCACCTTCGGCAGGGTCGCGGGCGAGAGTGCCAGGATCACGCGACCGTCCGGCCACTTCTCCCCCGTATTAGCCACCGCCGAACGCACCCGATTGCGTGATTCCTGCAGCGCGGTATCGGGCAGACCGACGAGATTCACCGAGGGCAGTCCCTGACCGATATCGGCCTCGATCTCCACCAGTTGTCCGTCGACCCCGGTCACCGCCACCGACAACGCCCGCCCGAGTGCCATCAGAAGGCCGCGGTGAGGTGATCGATGACCGGCCCGCGCCCGCGCGCGACCAGCACCGAGACGACGTCGAAGCGGATCCGCCGCCACGGCCCGTCCTGCTCGGCCAGCCACAGCAGCGCCAGCCGCCGAATCCGCTGCTGCTTGCTGAAGGTGACCGCCTCGGCGGGCGTACCGAACCCCAGCCCCGACCTCGTCTTCACCTCGACGAATACGGTGACCGACGGGTCCTGGACGATCAGATCCAGCTCACCGTAGCGACACCGCCAGTTGCGGGCGACGATCTCCATCCCGGTCTCGCAGAGATAGTTCGCCGCCAGCTTCTCCCCGTATGCGCCGAGCGCCTGTTTGTGTGCCATGAGCGAAAGCATGGCCACAAGCCCTCGCGCGACCGACCCATGCGAGCTGGGCAAACAGAAAACCTGTGGATAACCGCGCCCCTGTGGACAACTACTCCGGCAGGCGCAGGTCCGGCTTCTCCAGCTCCTCGATGTTCACGTCCTTGAATGTGATCACCCGAACGTGCTTGACGAACCTGGCCGGGCGGTACATATCCCAGACCCACGCATCGCTCATCCGCACTTCGAAATACACCTCGCCGTCGGCGTTCTGCGGTCGCAGCTCGACAGAATTGGCCAGGTAGAAGCGCCGTTCGGTCTCCACCACGTACGAGAACTGGCCGACGATGTCCTTGTACTCGCGGTACAACGACAGTTCCATCTCGGTTTCGTACTTCTCGAGGTCCTCAGCACTCATCGGGTGGGACGTCCTCCTGCTAGCAGCGCCGCGTTCATTGCTGACATCATCGCGCATGTGCGGCCCGAGTAGCCACTCGGCTACCTCCGGGCACCTCGAGCTCGCGCACATTCCGCCAGGAACGACGGTGTTCGGTGCTCGGTCCGAGCTGCCGCAGGGCCGCGGTGTGCTCGGGCGTGTTGTAGCCCTTGTGCGCGGCGAAACCGTAGCCGGGCAGCTGTGCGTCGAGCTCGACCATCATCCGGTCCCTGGTCACTTTCGCCAGGATGCTCGCGGCGGCGATGCAGGCCGCGGTGCCGTCGCCGCCGATCACCGGCAGCGACGGAGCGGGCAGGCCGGGAACCTTGAATCCGTCGGTCAGGATGTAGCCGGGAGTGCGTTCGAGGCCGACGACGGCTCGGCGCATGCCCTCGATATTGGCGACGTGGATGCCGATCGAGTCGATTTCCCACGCGGGCACCACCACGACGCTCCAGGCCAGCGACAATCGCTGAACCACCGGGAACAGCTCCTCACGAGCCGCCTCCGTGAGTTTCTTGGAGTCGTCGAGCCCGGCCAGCTTGTCGTAGGCCTTGGGCGCCAGCAGGCACGCGGCGACCACCAGCGGGCCCGCGCAGGGTCCGCGCCCCGCCTCGTCGACCCCGGCCACCGGCGCGAGGCCACCGCGCACGAGCGCCGCCTCGAGCGTGCGTAGTCCGCCCGCCCGGCGCATCACCATTCGCGGCGGCCAGCTGGTTCGATCCTGCCCCACAGTTCGATTGTCCCGTCGCGTCAGTTCCGCTGGGCGTCGCGGGTACGCACTCGACCCGAAACGCCCGTCCTCACCGTGTCAGTTCTCTTGCGCGTTCTGGGTCTTGACCGGACCTATGCGGTTCGGCGGCCAGATCTTGAACACCGTCTTGCCTCGGACGTTGTCCACCGGCACCGTGCCCTGCAGATCGTCGCTGACGTGGGCGCGCGAATCGGCCGACTCGTTGCGGTTGTCACCCATCACCCACAGATTGCCCTCGGGCACCTTCACGGGGCCGAACACCCGACCCGCCGGGTACACGGCGTTGGGCCGGTCGGTGTACCAGGGGTAATCCTTCTTGATGTACGGCTCGTCGAGCGGTTTGCCGTCGACCATGACGCGGCCTTGCGGATCGCAACACTGCACGGTCTGCCCGCCGACCGCGATGACGCGCTTGACCAGATCGTTCTCGTCCGGCGGCACCAGCCCGAAGTAGGACAGGAAGTTCTGCAGTCCGCGCACGACGGAGTTGTCGGAGCGCACCGACTTGTAGTGCCCGTTCCACGACGGCGGTCCGACGAAGACCACCACGTCGCCCGGCCCGGGTTCGGAACCGTAGTAGCTGATCTTCTGGACGTAGATGCGATCACCGATCAGCAGCGTGTTCTCCATCGACTGCGAGGGGATCACATACGGCCGGCCGACGAAAGTCACCATCAGCGCGGCGATCACAGCCGCGATCACGACCAGTATCGGCAGCTCCTGCCAGAACGGGCGCTGCTTCTTGTCGTCGCGCTTCTTTCTGCGCCGTCCGCCTTCGTCACCCGAATCGGACACCGACACCGAACCACTTTCGTCTGCCACGCCGAACAGAGTAGCCCGGCACCCTGACGTGAGTCGGGTACCGGGCTACCTGAAGAATTCTGGTACTGCGAAGTGCTACTGCGAGATCAGCGCTTTTCCTTGATCTTGGCAGCCTTGCCGCGCAGATCGCGCAGGTAGTACAGCTTGGCGCGACGCACGTCACCGCGGGTCACGACATCGATGTGGTCGATGTTGGGGCTGTGCACGGGGAAGGTGCGCTCGACACCGACGCCGAAGGACACCTTGCGGACCGTGAAGGTCTCGCCGATGCCGCCGCCGTGACGCCGGATCACGACGCCCTTGAAGACCTGGATGCGCTCCTTCGAGCCTTCGATGACCTTCACGTGCACGTTCAGGGTGTCGCCCGGACGGAAGTTCGGGACATCGCTACGCAGCGACTTCTCGTCGACGAAATCAAGGGTGTTCATTTTCCACCTTTTCGGATTCTTTGCGTGAACAGAGGAACCTGGCGGCACTCGCGCGCTCGACCGGTTCATGCTCAGAACAGGAGTGCTCTCGGACATGACTCGTCCAAGGCAACCGGTTCATTGTGCCAGACCGGGTAGCCGCGATCTAAATCGGGCCTTGCTCGTCGGCCTGTTCGGCTCGGCGGCGTGGCAGCAGGTGCGGGTGCGGCGCCGGGGCGGAGGGCGCCGGGACGACCTTACGCGCCAACTCCACCTCGGCGGCCTTGCGGGCGTGCTCGACGTCGGGCTTGCCCGCGATCAGGTCCTGGATGAAGATCTTCGCGCGGATGACCGGGCGGCGATACCGCCGTTCGCGCTCGATCGCCCGGTTCATGGTCTTGGGCCGGTTCCCGTAGCGCCAACGCGCCCACGGCGCACCCGGCCTGCTCAACCGCACCGCGCCGATCAGCAGCAGCGGGGTGAAGAACATGCCGAACAGCCCGGTCCAGATCTTGCCCTTGCCGATCACCACCCCGGCGAGCAACAGATTCACCGCGATCGTGATGGCCACGCCGACCCGCACCCCGATACCGCTGGATGTCCGGAAGTCGTCGTAGTCCAGAAACGTCGCCGGTTGCACGCCGAGCAACAGCAGACCGGTCACCGCGAGCGCGACGAATACCGCGTCCACCGAGGTGCGGCCCTGTTCGGACCAGTAGACGTCACGCAGATAGAAGATCAGCGCGAATTCGTCGAGCACCAGCGCCGCGCCGATCCCGAACACGGCGGACAGCACGCTCGAGGTGACCTGGGTGGAGTCCTCGGCGGTGGCGATCAGCCCGATGCCGGACAGCAGCACGGTGATCACGCCGAACACCATGTGATGGATATGGGTGTCGCCGGCTTTCACGTTGCCCGGCCACCAGCGCACCTGCGCCCGGATCATCCGCACGCTCACCCGGATCACCACGAAGCCGAGGATGAACCCCAGCAGAAAACAGAGCAGGGGCAGGCGGCCGTGCGCGATCACCTCGTCTTCGAGCCACCGTCGCATGCCGCCCGCCCTGTCTTCGAGTTCTACCTACTTGTTGCCGAAGCCCGCCGCGCGCAGCGCGTCGGCCATCGATCCAGTCGGTGCGGCGGCCTGCTTGCGCTGGTTGCCGCCGCCGTTGCCCTGCCTGGCCTGGCCCTGATTACGGGCAGGTGCGGAACCACGACCGCCTTGCTGTCCACGACCCTGACCGCGCGGCGCACCGCCACCACCACGATTGTCCCCCTGCGCGGGCTTGCCCGGCTCGTCATCGAGACGCAAGGTGAGTCCGATCCGCTGACGCGCGACATCGACCTCGAGGACCTTCACCTTCACCACGTCGCCGGACTTCACCACTTCGCGCGGGTCCTTGACGAAGGTGTGCGACAGCGCCGACACGTGCACCAGACCGTCCTGGTGCACGCCGACATCGACGAAGGCGCCGAACGCGGCCACATTCGTGACGACGCCCTCGAGCACCATCCCCGGCTTCAGATCGGCGACCTTCTCGATACCCGCGGCGAATTCGGCGGTCTTGAATTCCGGACGCGGGTCGAGGCCCGGCTTCTCCAGCTCGGCGATGATGTCGCTGACCGTGGGCACACCGAACTTCTCGTCGGTGAAGTCGCCCGGCTTCAGCGCACGCAGGGTGCTGGTGTTGCCGATGACCTCGGCCATCTCCCGGCCGGTGTGTTCGAGAATGCGACGCACCACCGGGTAGGCCTCGGGGTGCACGGCGGAGGTATCGAGCGGGTCGGCACCGCCGCGGATGCGCAGGAAGCCCGCGCACTGTTCGAAAGCCTTCGGGCCGAGGCGCGGCACCTCGAGCAGAGCGGTACGGCTGCGGAAGGGCCCGTTCTGATCACGGTGGGCCACAATGCTTTCCGCCACCGACGAGGAAACACCCGACACGCGCGAGAGCAGCGGCACCGAGGCCGTGTTCACGTCGACACCGACCGCGTTCACCGCGTCTTCGACGACCGCGCCCAGCGAGCGCGCCAGCAGCGTCTCGGACACGTCGTGCTGGTACTGGCCCACGCCGATCGACTTGGGATCGATCTTCACCAGTTCGGCGAGTGGATCCTGCAGGCGCCGGGCGATGGAGACAGCGCCACGCAGCGACACGTCCATATCGGGCAGTTCGGCCGAGGCGTAGGCCGAGGCGGAGTACACCGAGGCGCCCGCCTCCGACACCACGATCTTGGTCGGCTTGTTCTCCGGGATCCGCGAGATCAGTTCCACCGCAAGCGCATCGGTCTCGCGGGAGGCGGTGCCGTTGCCGATCGCGATGAGCTCCACGCCGAAGCGGGCGACGAGTGCGGCCAGCACGGCCAGCGACTTCTCGGTCTGCCCCTGCGGCTTGTGCGGGTAGATGACCTCGGTCGCGACGGCCTTACCGGTGGCGTCGACGACGGCGACCTTCACGCCGGTGCGGTAGCCCGGGTCGAGGCCCATGGTGGTGCGAGTGCCCGCGGGCGCGGCGAGCAGCAGGTCGCGCAGATTCGCGGCGAACACATCGACCGCGTCCTTCTCCGCCGCCTGACGCAACCGCATCCTGGTATCGATCCCCAGGCTCACCTGCAGTTTGGTGCGCCAGGCCCAGCGGACGGTGTCGAGCAGCCAGGAATCGGCCGGTCGGCCCTTGTCGGCGATGCCGAAGGCGACCGCGATGCGGCCCTCGTAGATCGTGCGCTCGCCAGGCGCGGGCTCGTCGATGTCGGCTTCGAGATGCAGCGTGAGCATCTCCTCCTTCTCCCCGCGCAGCAGCGCCAGGATCCGGTGGGAAGGCAGTTTGTGGAAGGGCTCGCTGAACTCGAAGTAGTCGGAGAACTTGGCCCCGGCCTCTTCTTTGCCCGCGCGCACCGTCGAGGTGACCTGGCCGCGATTCCACATCAGTTCGCGCAGTTCACCGACCAGGTCGGCGTCTTCGGCGAAGCGTTCGACCAGGATCGAGCGGGCACCGTCGAGCTGTTCGGCGGTGTAGGCGGCCGGATCGGTGGTCGGGTCGCCGAT
Organism: Nocardia sp. PE-7; assembly: GCF_030486425.1. Classification (NCBI taxonomy): domain Bacteria; kingdom Bacillati; phylum Actinomycetota; class Actinomycetes; order Mycobacteriales; family Nocardiaceae; genus Nocardia; species Nocardia sp. PE-7. Next base: position 4,827,921 of record NZ_CP129614.1, read on the forward strand.
CAGCGCGTCGGCCACCGGCTCGTGTCCGGCTTCGCGCGCGATCTGAGCCTTGGTGCGGCGCTTGGGTTTGTAGGGCAGGTAGATGTCTTCCAGACGCGCCTTGGTCTCGGCGAGCATGAGCTGCGAGTGCAAGGCGGGATCGAGTTTGCCCTGGCCACGGATGGATTCGATGATCGCGCCGCGGCGCTCGTCGAGCTCACGCAGATAGCCGAGACGTTCCTCGAGCTGGCGCAACTGGGCATCGTCGAGCCCGTCGGTGACCTCCTTGCGGTACCGCGCGATGAACGGAACCGTCGAACCGCCGTCGAGCAGTTCGACGGCGGCGCGGACCTGGGTCTCACGCACCCCCAGTTCATCGGCGATCCGCCTGCCTACGCTGGCGATGGTGGTCGTGCTGTCGGCGATCTCGGGCGCTGTCGTCACAGCCGCAGAGACTACAGCTCATGACCGACACCCCGCTGGCACCCAGGTCAGCGGATTGTTGTCACCTCGGGTTCGATGATCGGTCGATCGAGCACGGTGTCGGTGCGTTCGCGCAGGAACTTGTCGAACATCGCCGCGACGTAGCCCCGCACCAGCGTCGCCATCCGGTCCGGGTCGATGGCGCCGATGTAGGTCGCCGCGGCGGGCCGGGCGACGGCGGGCACCAGTGACGGCATATCGGTGAAGTCGTAGTGCGCCGAATCGGCAATGGCCAGATGACGTTTCCAGCCGGTGGCCCGCTGCCAGAAGGCGTCGAGGGAGGGGTTGGCATCACCGACCTGCTCGATCTGACTGCTGGTCAACACCAGCGTCGGCCGGTCGACGCCCTCGGTCACCGCGCGACCGAACGCCTCGTCCACACCGATCTGCCCGTCCAGGTCGACGGCCGCATCGATGCGACGGTCCTCGTGCATCGCTTCGACGGCGGTGTACCCGCCGGAGGAGTGACCGACGGCGCCGACGCGGTCCAGGTCGAGCACACGGCCCAGATCGGCGGGCAGGGCATCGGATTCGGCATCAGGATTCGACCCCGCGGCCAGCCCGGCGAGAGAGTCGAGAACGAACCGGAGGTCGAGCAGACGCGCGGCGATGTACTTCTCACGGATGGCCGCGTCGAAGCCGTTCGGCGCCGCGGCGGGCCGCACGATCCGGCCGCCGGGAAACTCGACCGCCGGGCTGGATTCGTAGGTGTGGTCGACCGTCACCACCACATAGCCGCGCGAAGCGAGGTCCTCGGCGAGCCCTGTGCCGAGAATCCGCGAGACACCGCCGCCTGGCGTGTACAGCACCACCGGATAGGTGCCCGCGGCCTGTGCGGGCGCGTCCCGATGGGCATGGGTCAGCGCACCGGGGAGCTCGGTGCCGAGCTCGCGCTCGAGTCCCGGAATCAGCTCGGTCGACGCGTAATGCGCCCGCGGGTACCGGCCCACGTCGGTCGCCGGGTAGAACACCGAGACCATCAGCTCCCGAGAGCGGTCCGGCTGGAACGGATCCGGCCGGGCGGCGTCGACCAGGTGCAAGGTCGTCGTGCCGACGGGCAACGCGCCGCCGGGGTCGGGCAGCACGACGACACCACCCGGCCCGGCAGCGGCGACACCCGCACTCGTCGCGACCAGCGCACAGACCGACATCGACACCACCACCACGCGACGGAACACCGCTTCCCCCATCGTCATTCGCAACCCGGCCGCGAGCAGCGGATTGTCGCGAACACGCTAGCAAACGATGGGGGCTCGGTGCTGGATCGAATCGTGGTGCGCCGGAGCCACTCAGCCGAGAATCTCCCTGGCGAGTTCGCGCATCTCGGCCTTGCGGACCTTGCCGGTGACCGTCATCGGGAACTCGTCGACCACATGCACGTAGCGCGGGATCTTGTAGTGGGCGAGGCGACCGGCGCAGAAGGCTCGCACGGCCGCGGCATCGAGGACTTCCGCGCCCTCGCGCAGGCGGATCCAGACCATGAGTTCCTCACCGTATCTGTCGTCGGGAACGCCGATGACCTGGGCGTCGACGATGTCGGGATGGGTGTAGAGGAACTCCTCGATCTCGCGGGGGTAGACGTTCTCGCCGCCGCGGATGACCATGTCCTTGATCCGGCCGGTGACCGAGAGGTAGCCGTCGTCGTCCATGACGCCGATGTCGCCGGTGTGCATCCAGCGGGCGGCGTCGATCGCCTCGGCGGTCTTGTCGGGCTGTTCCCAGTAGCCGAGCATCACCGAGTAGCCGCGGGTGCACAGCTCACCCGGTTCGCCGCGTGGCACGGTGCGCCCGGTCGCCGGGTCTACCACCTTGACCTCGAGGTGCGGGCCGACCCGGCCGACGGTGGCGGTGCGGCGGGCGATGCTGTCGTCGCGTCGGGTCTGTGTGGAGACCGGCGAGGTCTCGGTCATGCCGTAGCAGATCGCGACCTCGGCCATGCCGAGCCGGTCGATCACTCGTTTCATCACCTCCACCGGGCACGGCGAGCCCGCCATGATGCCGGTGCGCAGGCTGGACAGCTCCGGTGCGGCGCCGCTGTCGAGTTCGGACAGCATCGCGATGAACATCGTCGGCACGCCGTAGAGCGAGGTGCAGCGTTCGGCGGCGACGGCGGCCAGCGTCGCGGCCGGATCGAACGACGGCGCTGGAATCACCACGGCCGCTCCGTGCGAGGTGACCGCGAGATTGCCCATCACCATGCCGAAGCAGTGGTAGTACGGAACCGGGATGCAGACCCGGTCGGCTTCGGTGTACCCGCACAGCTCGCCTACGAAGAACCCGTTGTTGAGGATGTTGTGGTGGCTCAGTGTCGCGCCCTTCGGGAAACCTGTTGTTCCCGAGGTGTATTGGATATTGATCGGATCGTCGGCCGACAGCGTCTCGGCGATCGCGGCCAACCGTTGGGCGTCGGGCGCCGTCTCGACCACCTGCTGCCACTGTTCGGTGCCCAGGATCAGCACCTGTTCCAGGGCGGGACAATTCGGCCGGACCTGCTCGATCATCGCGACATAGTCCGAGGTCTTGAACTCCGGTGCGGCGATGAGCAGGCACACCCCGGCCTGGTTGAGGACGTAGTCCAGTTCGCTGGTGCGGTAGGCGGGATTGATATTGACCAGGATCGCGCCGATCTTCGCCGTGGCGTACTGCACGAGCAGCCATTCCGCGCAGTTGGGCGCCCAGATCCCGACCCGGTCACCGGGGCCGATGCCCTGGGCGGTGAGGCCGGTCGCGACGGCATCGACGGCCATGCCAAGCTCGCGGTAGGTCCAGCGGCGTCCGGTGGGACAGTCGATGAGCGCCTCGCGCGTCGGGTGGGCCGCGACGGTGCGGTCGAGGTTCGCGCCGATGGTGTCGCCGAGCAGCGGAGTGTCGGCCGGACCACAGGTGTAGCTCAGTTCGGACATCAGCGAATCTCCTTGCCGCGCAGCAGGAAACGCTGCACCTTGCCGCTCGGCGTCTTGGGCAGTCTGTCCACGAAGTGGACCTTCCTCGGATAGGCGTGGGCGGCGAACTCGTCCTTGACGAGTTGCTGCAGTTCGGCGGTCAGCTCGGCGCTGCCCTCGGTGCCGGTGCGGGTCACCACGAAGGCTTCCAGTACCTCCCCGCGCAGTTCGTCGGGCATCCCGACGACGGCGGCCTCGGCGACCTGGTCGTGCATTACCAGCACGCTCTCGACCTCGAACGGGCCGATCCGGTAGCCGGCCATGATGATCACGTCGTCGTCGCGGGCGCTGAAACGGAAACAGCCGTCGGCGTCGCGGGCACCGACGTCGCCGGTCAGATACCAGCGTCCGTCGGCACTGAATCGGGTCGCGGTGCGTGCCGGATCGTCGAGGTAGCCGAGGAACCAGAGCAGCGGGCTGTGGTCGGTATCGATGGCGACCCGGCCGAACTCGCCGGGCGCCGCCTCGACGTCGGCGTCCTCGGCCAGGACCGCGCAGGACCACCCGGGCAGCTGTCGGCCCATCGAACCGAGCGGGGCGGCGGCATCGAGGGCGGGGTGCCACGCGTGGCAGATGACCATGCCGTGCTCGGTCTGGCCGTAGTGATCGCGCACCGCCACACCGAGGGTCCGCCGCGACCACGCCACCACGTCCGGGGTCAACGGCTCGCCTGCCGACGACGCTCTGCGCAGGGCGAATCCGTCCGGAGCCGAATCGGCGTCGGCGCGCAACGCTCGGTAGACGGTCGGCGCCGCGGCGAAGTTGGTGACGCCGAAGCGTCGCAGCACGTCCCAGGTGAGCGACGCCGAGAAGCCCGCGTGCAGCAGCAGGCTGCCCGCGCCGGTGGCCAGCGGTCCCAGGATCGCGTAGTAGAGGCCGTACGCCCAGCCCGGGTCGGCCGCGTTCCAGAAGACGTCCTCGGGACGCACGTCGAGGGCGAATTCCTGGTAGGCGTGGAACGAGGCCAGCGCGCGGACCGGGATCGGTACGCCCTTGGGGGTTCCGGTGGTGCCACTGGTGAACAACTGGACCAGCAGGCCGTCGCCGCCGACCGCCACCGGCCTCGCGCGCGGATCGTCGGGCCGGTGCCTGGCGAGCAGATCATCGAAGAGCAGCGCGCCGGGGATCTCAGCGTCGCCGACGATGATCGTCCGGGAGTCGGTCGTGGCGAGTTTCGGCGCCTGGTCGGCGTCGGCGACAACGACCTTCGTGTGACTCGCGCTCAGCCGGAACTCGATGGCGGGTGCGGCGAAGGCGGTGAACAACGGAACGTGCACCGCGCCACGGCGCCAGATGCCGAGCAGGGCCACCACGAGCTCGGCGGACTTTCCCATCAGCGTCGCGACCCGGTCGCCGGGCTCGACGCCGAGTTCGGCCAGCGCGGCGGCGAACCGAGCCGAGCGTTCCCGCAGCTCGCCGTAGGTCAACTCGCGCGCGCTCAGATCGGCTTCGACCACGGTGAACGCGATCTGCGTGGCCGGATGCCGATCGCAGAGCAGTTCGGCCGCGCAGGCCTCCGGTCCGTCGTAGCGGTCGAGCAGGTCGCGCACCCGCGCGTCCAGGTCGGTAGTCATCGCAGCTTCTCCTCAACGCCCGGGCAACGGCCGCCCGGGTGTGACCTAGAATGTGGCATAGCTCACGTCGACCACTACCCCCGAAAAGGGGTGATCCATGACTTCCCTGTTGCGCCCGCGCGACGGTGACGCGCTGCGCGCCGAGATCCGCTGGGTGGCGCGCCGGGCGAGCGTCCCGGTGGTGTTCGGCGGCGCGGTGGACGAGGACACCCTGCTGCTCACCGAGTTCGCGGGCACCGTCACCACGGGCCTGCGCGGGCTGTCGGTGCTGCGCACCTCCGGGCTCGGCGGACAGGCCATGGAGTACCGCAGACCGGCGTCGGTGGCCGACTATCGAGGCGCCTCCACCATCACCCACCACTACGACGCCGCAGTGGTCGGCGAGGGGCTGCGGTCGGTGATGGCCGTGCCGGTCCTGGTCGCCGACCGGCCTCGCGCGGTGCTCTACGCGGCCACTCGTGGCGCGAGTCCCCTCGGCGACCGCACCGCCGAGGTGATCCTGCAGGCCGGTAGAAGGCTGGCCGCCGAGATCGCCGTCCGCGACGAAGTGGACCGGCGGGTTCGACTACTCGACCTCGCGACGCCGGCGCCCGCGTCCACGCCCGCGGTGACCGAGGAGCTGCGCGAGATCCACGCCGAACTCCGTGCCCTCGCGACCGCGACCGGCGATCTCGCACTGCGCGACCGGCTTTCCGGAGTGTGCGACCGATTGACCGGGGTGCTGACCGGCGGGCCCGGCGCCGAGACGCCGAGACTGTCGCGGCGTGAACTCGATGTGCTCGCCCAGATCGCCCTCGGCTGCACGAATCAGGAAGCGGCGCTTCGGCTCTCACTCGGCGCCGAAACCGTCAAGAGCTATCTGCGGCAGGCGATGAGTAAGCTCGATGCCGGCACTCGCCACGAAGCTGTATCGCTGGCACGCCGACACGGCTTGCTGCCCTGAACCGCCGCCGCACCGGCCCGTTGACCCACTGTCCGGTATGTGCGATATATCACTTTCATTCGGGCCACACAAATGTTTCGACGCACGGCAACGGCCACCCGGGCGGACGCGATCGCCCGCGGCGGCGCGAGCCACCGACGTCGAACGTCGCGCCGCACGCGCGTCGGCACCGGCCGATCATCTACGGATGCAATGCTTGTACTGGGAACATCGACGCACCGCTCGTTGGGATCCACCGCACCGGAGGCGATCGTGCCGAAAGACGCAGGGGCCGAACCGATTCCGGATGGAACCAGCAATCCTCACTTTGGACGTTCACACAACGAATGACCTCGATGGATACCCAAATGTCTTTGGGACAAAACAATCTCGGGGCGCATCCAGCCCGGTACCGTCGGTCCGATGACGGAGCCTTTTCAACTGGCCGGCCTCTCACTGGACTGTGACGACCCCGAGTCCCTCGCCCGCTTCTACCTCGGGCTGCTCGGTGGCCGTGTCCTGTGGAACGACGCGCACAGCGTCGGGATCCGGATCCCGTCGGGACTGACCATCGCCGCACAGCACGTGGCGGACTACTATCCGCCGCAGTGGCCTGGCACCGCCGCGGTACACCTCGATCTGGCCGCCGATGCCGATCTGGATCTGTGCGAACAGCACGCCCTCGCGATCGGCGCGAAACCCGCACCGGTACAACCGGATCCACGCTGGCGGGTGTTGCTCGACCCCGCAGGCCATCCGTTCTGTATCACCACCCGCGTGATCGCGGGATAGGTCAGGGCAGCAGATCGGGCCGACGCCGCGCGGTGCGTTCCAGTGACTGTTCGTGGCGCCACGCGGCTACCTTCGCGTGGTCGCCCGAGAGCAGGATCGGGGGTACGTCGAGGCCGCGCCACGACACCGGCCGGGTGTAGCTGGGACCTTCGAGGAGTCCGTCGGAGAACGAATCCTCCTGGTGGGACTGCTGATTGCCGAGCACGCCGGGGATCAGCCGCACCACGGCCTCGGTCATCACGAGCACCGCGGCCTCGCCGCCGATGAGGACGTAGTCGCCGATGCTCACCTCTTCGACGCGGACGCGGCGGGCGGCGTCGTCGAATACGCGCTGATCGATGCCCTCGTAGCGCCCGCAGGCGAAGACGAGGTGTTTCTCGGTGGCCCAGCGCTGCGCGGTGGCCTGGGTGAACGGCACACCGGCCGGAGTGGGCACGACGAGCAGGGCGTCGTCGGGACACACCTCGTCCAAGGCGTCGCCCCAGACGGTGGGCTTCATGACCATGCCGGGACCACCGCCGTAGGGCGAGTCGTCGACCGACTTGTGCACGTCATGGGTCCAGTCGCGCAAGTCGTGCACACCGATCGAGATCAGGCCTTTGTCGACGGCCTTACCGAGCAGCGCGGTGCGCAGCGGCTCGAGATACTCCGGGAAGATCGTGACGACGTCGAGTTGCACGAATTACTCCGGATCGAGCAGGCCCTCGGGCGGTGTGATGACCACCAGTCCATCGGCGAGCGAGACCGTCGGCACGATGGCGGTGACAAAGGGAATGAGAATTTCGCGACCGTCGTCGGCGGCACGCACCGACAGCAGTTCGCCCGCGGCCGAATGCAGCACCTCGGTGACCGTGCCGACGAGGGTGCCGTCGGCGAACTCGACCCGAAGGCCTTCGAGTTCGTGGTCGTAGAAGGCGTCGTCGTCCTCCGACGGCGGCAGCGAATCGCTGTCGACGACGAACAACGTGCCGCGCAGGGCGTCGGCGGCGGTGCGGTCGTCGATACCGTCGACGAACACCAGAAGCCGGCCCGAGTGCTCTCGGGCCGACTTCACGGTGTAGTCACGGGTCGCCGAGGACTTCGGCATCCTGCCGCGCAGCGTGACGCCCGGCGCGAACCGGACGTCCGGCTCGTCGGTGCGCACATCGACGACGAGTTCGCCGCGTACGCCGTGCGACTTGGCGACCCGACCTACGACGAGTTCCATCTAGGCGTCGGTATCGACCACGTCGACCCGGATCCCACGGCCGCCGATGCCGGCGACCAGGGTGCGCAGCGCGGTCGCGGTACGACCACCGCGCCCGATCACCTTGCCCAGGTCTTCAGGATGGACATGTACCTCGACGGTGCGTCCACGACGGCCGGTGAGCAGCTCGACACGGACGTCGTCAGGGTTGGCGACGATGCCGCGAACCAGATGTTCGACGGCATCGGCAACAACAGCAGTCATTACTCGGCAGCCTCGGTGGCGGCTTCCTCAGCGGCAGCCTCGTCCTTCTTGGCGGCCTTCTTCTTGGGGGTGACGGCCTCGGTGGTGGGCGCGTTGTCGGCGGCGGCGAGCGCGGCGTTGAACAGGTCCAGCTTGGAGGTCTTCTCGGCCTTGACCTTCAGGGTGCCCTCGGTGCCCGGCAGGCCCTTGAACTTCTGCCAGTCGCCGGTGATCTCCAGCAGACGCTGCACCGACTCGGTCGGCTGCGCGCCGACGGACAGCCAGTACGCGACGCGCTCGGCGTCGATCTGGATCAGCGAAGGCTCTTCCTTCGGGTGGTACAGGCCGATGGACTCGATGGCCCGGCCGTCACGACGGGTGCGGGCGTCGGCGACGACGACGCGGTACTGCGGGTTGCGGATCTTGCCGAGACGGGTGAGCCTGATCTTGACAGCCATGCTGTTCAGTCTTCTTTCGGTAGTTTTGGTCACCACGCGATTCAGCGACCCGCATGGTCTGCGGGTCCGGTTTCGCGCATGTGTGCGTGACCGCCGCGCGGTACGTAACCGGAGACGGGCTGACACTGTCCAGGAAGGACGAGGGTTCATTCTGCCAGACGACCCGCGACGGCCGGAAATCGCCTCCGCTGACGCCGCGCAACGCCGAGTCAGCGGTGCCCGGTGACCGGATCGGGGGTCTTCACCACCAGGCCGCGCAGGACAACCCATTGTGGGTCGGTGAGCGACTGGGGATTCACCCGGGGATCGTCGGCGTAGACGACGAAGTCGGCCGGGGCCCCCTCGTCGATGCCGGGGCGGCCGAGCCAGGTGCGGGCGTTCCAGGAGGCGGCGCCGAGGGCGTCGTGGGGTGACAGGCCCGCGCCGGACAGCGCGGTGATCTCGTCGGCGATGCGGCCGTGCCGGATGGAGCCGCCCGCGTCGGTGCCCGCGTAGATCGGCACGCCCGCCTCGTGGGCCTTGCCGACGGTGTCGCGGACGCGGCGGTGCAGATCACGCATGTGGGCCGCGTAGACCGGGAACTTCGTGGCGCTGTCGGCGATGCCGGGGAAGGTGTCGATATTGATCAGGGTGGGGACCAGGGCGGTGCCGTTGGCCACCATCAGCTCGATGGTGTCGTCGGTGATGCCGGTGCCGTGCTCGAGGCAGTCGATGCCCGCGTTGATCAGGCCGGGCAGCGCGTCCTCGCCGAACACGTGCGCGGTGACCCTGGCTCCGTTCGCGTGGGCCGCGTCGATGGCCTGCTTCAGGATGTCGTCGCTCCACAGCGGCCGCAGGTCGCCCACGGTGCGGTCGATCCAGTCCCCCACGATCTTGACCCAGCCGTCGCCGAAGCGGGCCTGCTCGGCGACGATCTCGGGCAGGTCGCGTTCGTCGTCGAGCTCGATGCCGAGTTCGCGGATGTAGCGCTTGGGCCGGGCGATGTGGCGGCCCGCGCGGATGATCCGCGGCAGCTCGGCGTGCTCGTCGATGAATCGGGTGTCGATCGGCGAGCCCGCGTCGCGCAGGAGCAGCGCGCCCACGTCACGTTCGGTCTCGGCTTGCTCGATCGCGCCCTCGTGGGTCTCGTCCCCGCCGCCGTAGCGGATTCCGACATGACAGTGGGCGTCGACCAGTCCCGGCACGATCCAGCCTGCGCCGCACAGGGTTTCGGCACCGCGCATCGGCTCGAACGTCACTCTGCCGTCGACGACCCAGAGGTCGCGCTCCCGGTCGTCGGGGAGAACCACACCACGCAGATGCACACGAACCTCCAGTCGTCGGCCTGAGACCGAACCTACCGCGCACGATCAGCACACGCACACGCGCCGAGGCACCGCTCGTCGCGGCAGAAGCGGGAGTCGGCTCGACACCCTCCGGGCAAATGGTCAGTCGTCCGAAGGATCGCCGTCGAGAAAGACCCGCACCGCGGTGATGCGCGGGCGGTCCGGCGCGCAATCGACGAAGGCCACGCCTCGCGACGCACCGACTCGCACGCTCACACTGACGGTACGTCCCGCGGCGATCATCTTGTCCCACTCCATGTCTCGCGCGCGATCGGCGAATTCCGCCACCGAGATCGGGTGCCCGACCGGCAGCTCGATCACCGTCCGCTCATCGAGCAGCGCCCGCACCCCACCCGAGTCCCCGGACGCCGCCGCGGCGAACAGTCGGCGGACGAGGCGCTTGCCCGACCCGCCCACACCGCGCAGGGCCCGCATCATCCCCATCGCACCGCCGATGCCGAGCTCGGCGACGAGTTGCGGTCCGAGCTTCGCGCCCGCGAGCACTCCGGACGGCCCCGTGCGCAGCAGTCGCGCGATCATCACCCCCAGCTCCCAGTGCGCGGCGAGCCGGGCGATCCGCCAGCCGCCGTCGGTGCCGACCAGGTCGTAGCGCAGATGCATCGGCACGGTGACGGTGGCGCCGGTCGACATCGTGGTCTCGATGTGCAGGTCACGCACCACCGTGTACCCAGCGACGAGGTCGCGATCGATGCGGAAGGCGATGGAGTTCGGCGCGATGAAGACGTTGTAGAAGCGCGAGATGGCGTCGGGGCCGATGTGCTCACGCGAGCCGTACGGGTCGTGCACCGCGGCCTGCTCGGCGAACAGCGCGACCCAGGCGGTCTTGTCGTGCGCGGCCACGGCACGCGGTGACGCCTGCACAGCCGCGAGCAGGTCCTCGTCGGTCCGATCCAACGACATGTACGTCCTCCATACTCACGCTTCCCCTGCGCGATCCATGATAGAACGTGTTCTAGTTTTGCGTCGGCGATCGTGCCCGGCGCCTGTTGGACAAGAGGATCTCGATGGACTGGTACACCGGGAACACCACCTACGACACCGTGCTGGCCATCGCCTTCGGCTTCGCCGCGTTCGTGATCGTCGGCGGATTGTTCGCGCAGAGCCCCTACGGCCGCTTCGCCTCGAACAAGGTCGGCTTCAATCTCAACCCCAAGCTGGGCTGGTGGCTGATGGAACTGCCCGCGACCGTCGTGTTCGCGGTGTTCTATCTCAGCGGACCCGATCGCTTCGAACCGGTGCCGCTGGTACTGGCCGCCATCTGGTTGCTGCATTACGGCAACCGTGGCTGGTTCTTCCCGCTCTCCATCCGGCAGGTGCCGGGCAAGACGAGCAGTTTCAATGTGTCGGTGGTCGCGGCGGGCGTGTTCGTGACGGCGCTGCACGGCTACCTCAACGGCGCGTTCTTCAGCAACGACTACAACAACCAGTACGGCACCGCCTGGCTCACCGATCCGCGTTTCCTGATCGGGCTGGTCGTGTACCTGTGCGGCTTCGGACTGCTGGTGCGGTCCGAGGCGATCGTGCGCAATCTGCGGGACAAGAACAACCCCGGCGCCGCCGAGTACCGGGTCCCGCACGGCGCGGGCTTCCGTTTCGTCAGCAGCCCCGCCTACCTCGGCGAACTGATCGCCTGGGCCGGATTCGCCCTGCTCACCTGGTCACTGGCCGGCGTCGCGATCTTCTTGATCACCGCGGGCAACCTGGTGCCACGCGCCTTCGCCACCCACCGGTGGTACCGCGAGAAGTTCGCCGACTACCCGACCACCCGCAAAGCGTTGATTCCCGGCGTGATCTGAGCCGATGAGAAAGCCGTGGCAGGTGATCACTCACCTGCCACGGCTTTTCAGTACGAACAACTCAATTCTTGGGGAACTTCAGCTGGGAGAGGTCGATGCCCTCCAGGCCGGGCGGCAGCTGATCGAGACCGGGCGGCATGTTCGACAGATCCATGCCCGGCGGCAAGCCCGGCATTCCGGCGGGCATTCCGGGGAATCCACCGCGCATCTTGGGCTGAGTGGGCCCACGCCCGCCCTTCTTGCCCTTCTTACCGCCCTTTTTATTGTTGCCGCGGCGAGCTCCCGGCATCCCCATCTGCCGACCCATCATCGCCATCATCTTCTTGGCTTCGAAGAACCGGTCGACGAGCTGGTTGACTTCGGAGACCTGCACCCCGGAACCGTTGGCGATGCGCAGGCGCCGCGAGGCGTTGATGATCTTCGGGTTGTCCCGCTCGGCGCGGGTCATGCCCCGGATGATCGCCTGCACCCGGTCGAGCTGCTTGTCGTCGACCGCGGCCAGCGCGTCCTTCATCTGACCGGCGCCCGGCAGCATCCCGAGCAGGTTGCCGATCGGGCCCATCTTGCGGATGGCCAGCATCTGGTCGAGGAAGTCCTCGAGGGTGAGTTCGCCGCTGCCGATCTTGCGCGCGGTCTCCTCGGCCTGCTCGGCGTCGTAGACCTGTTCGGCCTGCTCGATGAGGGTGAGCACATCGCCCATGCCGAGGATGCGCGAGGCCATCCGGTCGGGATGGAAGACGTCGAAGTCCTCGAGTTTCTCGCCGGTGGAGGCGAACATGATCGGCGCACCGGTGACATTGCGTACCGACAGCGCCGCACCACCGCGGGCGTCACCGTCGAGCTTGGTGAGCACGACACCGGTGAACCCGACACCGTCGCGGAAGGCTTCGGCGGTGCTGACCGCGTCCTGACCGATCATCGCGTCGAGCACGAACAGCGTCTCGTCCGGCTGCACGGCATCGCGGATGCCCGCGGCCTGGCGCATCAGCTCGGCGTCGATACCGAGGCGACCGGCGGTATCGACGATCACCACGTCGTACTGCTTGGCCTTGGCCTCTTCGATACCGGCCGCGGCGACGGCGACCGGATCGGCCGCGGTGATGCCGAGCGGATTCTCGCCGCCACCGATGGAGGTGCCGCCGTGCGGGGCGAACACGGGCACGCCCGCGCGCTCACCGACGACCTGCAGCTGGGTGACCGCGCCGGGACGCTGCAGGTCACAGGCCACCAGCAACGGTTGGTGCCCCTGACCCTTGAGCCATTTGGCCAGCTTGCCCGCGAGCGTGGTCTTACCCGCACCCTGCAGACCGGCCAGCATGATGACCGTCGGCGGGTTCTTGGCGAGGTTGAGGCGACGGGTCTCGCCACCGAGGATGGCGACGAGTTCCTCGTTGACGATCTTGACGACCTGCTGCGCGGGATTGAGCGCGCCGGAGACCTCCGCGCCCTTGGCGCGTTCTTTGACGTTGGCGATGAAGCCGCGCACCACGGGCAGCGCGACGTCGGCCTCGAGGAGTGCGAGGCGGATCTCGCGCGCGGTGGCGTCGATGTCGGCCGGTGACAGACGCCCCTTACCGCGCAGATCCTGCAGTGCACCGGTAAGCCGGTCGGACAGGGATTCGAACACCGATCGCGCTCCTGATCTGAAAGGGTCTCAGGTCGTCAGACCGAAGTCGGACGTCTATTGCCCTCCCAGGGTAATGGAGGTTATTCGGTATGTTGCACGTGCGGTGGCGCCGTGCGGCGCAACTCGTGCGATTCGATGTCCACCAGGTACACCGCTTCTCTGCCGGTGAGGCCGAGTTCCCGCGAGAGCGCCTCGATCCGAAGCCATTCGGAATCGGCACTGCCGGCATGGTGGGCGGCGGTCGAGGCGATGGTCATCGCGGCCAACGCCTGCGCACCACTGAGGGTGCGACCCGGCAACCACGAAACCACCCACAGGTCACCACCGACGCACCGCGCGATGTGCGCGGTCGCGTCGCTGGTCATCATCGACGCGGAAACGACTTCGATAGCCAACGGATCAGCTCCCCTCGTACGAGTGACAGCCGGACCAGGGGAATGCTATAGGTCCCATATCGACTTATCGGGCCGCGAGCACGCTGTGTAGCAACCTGATAGCAATCAGTGAGTAAACTGTGTCCTTGCGGTGTCAGTCGGCCTCGGTTGTCGCAGTCGGCGGCGGGGCGGGAGCGGGCCGCGGAACCACCTCGAGGACGGCCTTTTCGATGCGGTCGCGCAGAGCCGGGCTGTCGGCGTCGCCCAGTTCGAGACAGAAGGCGTCGACCACGGCCGAGCCCATCGTGACCACCTTGGCCCACCGGACGTTGGCTCCCGTCGCGGCGAAGGCGCCTGCCAGTCTGCTCAGCAAACCGATCCGGTCGTCGGCGCGCAGTTCGAGAATCACCTGTCCCGGCGTGCTGACCGGTGACCAGATCAGTCGCGGGGCAGCACGCGCGTAGCGACCCGGCCCGGTCCCGACTGCCTCGGCTTCGCGCTTGGCCAGCACTTCGGGCAGGTTCAGCGCGCCGGTGGTGGCTCGGATGAGCTCCTGACGCAGCAGACCCGCGTCCGGCGGGTCGCCGAATTTCGGCATCACCACGAAGGTGTTGATCGCCGAATCGCCCGCACTGCCCAGCGAGGCCGAGAGCACCCGCAGCGCGTGCAGCGCCAGGACACCGGCGGCGTCGGAGAGCAGGCCGGGTTCGTCGGGGGCGATCACCGTGACCACGAAGGTGTGTTTACCGTCGCCGGGCACGAGGCTGACGTGGACGCCGCCCGCTCCGGCCTTGTCCAACAGCTCCGGGTCGATCGGTTCCGGTTGCGGCAGTGGCTCGCCCGCCATGACGAGTCGGCAGCGGCGCACCAGTTCCCCGATCAGCGAGGCCTTCCAGTCGCCCCAGACACCGGGGCCGGTGGCCATCGAGTCGGCCTCGGCCAGCGCGTGCAGCAGTTCGAGCAGACCGACGTCTCCCCCGAGGGCGTCGGCGACGTGCTGCACGGTGGCCGGGTCGTCGAGATCGCGCCGGGTCGCGGTGTCGGGCAGCAGCAGGTGGTGGCGCACGATCGCGCTGAGGGTACGCACGTCCGAGGGCCACATTCCGAGCCTGCGGCCGATATGCGTGGCCAGTTCGGCGCCGACGATGCTGTGGTCGCCTTGGCGCCCCTTGCCGATATCGTGCAGCAGCGCGCCGAGCGCGAGCAGGTCGGGCCGGGCCACCCTGGTGCTCAGGCTGCTCGCGAAGGCGACGGTCTCCATGAGGTGCCGGTCGACGGTCCAGGTGTGCATCGCATCGCGCGGCGGCAGATCGCGGACCGCGCCCCATTCGGGAAAGAGCCTGCCCCACAATCCGGTTCGATCGAGTGCCTCGACCGCGTCGATGCTGCCTCGGCCCGCGCCGAGCAGTACGAGCAGATCGTTGAGCGCGTCCTTCGGCCACGGTTCGCGCAGTTCGGGCGCGTCCTCGGACAGGCGGTTGAGCGTGGTCGCCGACATCGGCAGCCCGGTCTGCGCCGACGCCGCGGCCACCCGCAGGATCAGCCCGGGATCGCGTTGCGGGCGGGCGTCCCTGGCCAGCACCACCTCGCCGGAGTGCTCGACCACCCCCTCATCGAGTGGTCGGCGCACCGGCATCCGGCGCAGTCGGGCCAGGCCGCGCCGCGGGAGCGCGTTGGCGGCCGTGCGCAGACCGACGTCGCACGAATAGCTCACCGTACGCGCCGAATCGGTCAATGTCCGGGCGAGATCGAAACGGTCACCGATGCGCAGCGCGGCGCCGATCTCGTCGGCGTCCTGGGCGCGCAGCTGATCGCGGGCCCGGCCGGCGACCCGATGTAGTTCGGTGCGCACGTCCAGCAGCCGCCGGTGGGCCTGTTTGAGGCCGCCGCCGGGGACCTCGGGGCCCAATCCCGGCATGGCGTCGGTCAACTGGGCGATCGCGAGCGCGTCGAGCAGCTGGATATCGCGCAGCCCGCCGCGACCGTTCTTGAGATCGGGTTCGGCGCGATGGGCGATCTCGCCACTGCGCTGCCAGCGTGCGCCGGCCTGGGCGATGAGATCGTCGAAGCGGGACCTGATCCCGGTGCGCCACTCCCGGCGCACGCCGCCGATGAGCAGATTGCTGAGGTCTCGGTCGCCGACGATGTGGCGGGCTTCCAGCAGGCCGAGCCCGGCGATCATGTCGTCGGCGGCCACCCGCAACGCCTGCGGCACGGTGCGCACGCTGTGGTCGAGCTTGATGTGGGCGTCCCACAGGGGATACCAGAGTTGATCGGCGACCTCGGAGACCACCTTCGGGTCGACGTCGTCGTGCAGCAGCACGAGGTCGAGATCGGAGTAGGGCAGCATCTCGCGGCGTCCGAGCCCGCCGACAGCCACGACCGACAGGCCGCTGTCGGCGGTGATGCCGAGTTCGCTGCCCTTGCTGGTGAGCCACAGTTCGAACAGGTCGACCAGGGCCTCGCGCAGCGATTCCGGATCGAGCCGCGGATTGCGGGTGCCCGCTCCGTCGAGCAGCTGCGCCCTGGCCTTGACCAGATCCGCCGCTCCGTTGTTCTGAATACCGCCGTTCCGCTGTGCCACAGCCCACACCACCATTTCATGCGGGCGGCCCCGCCCCGACCGGAGTTCTCACCGGTGGGAGCGGGGCCGCCGCTCGATCGATTCCTCGTGCGTGACTGACCGAATTACAGTGCGTCGGTCCCGCGTTCGCCGGTACGGACGCGGATGATGGTGTCCACCGGGGTCACCCATACCTTGCCGTCACCGATCTTGCCGGTGCGCGAGGCCTCCACGATCACCTCGACGACCTTCTCGACCGACGCATCGTCCACGACGACCTCGACCCGGACCTTGGGAACGAAATCCACCGAGTACTCAGCACCGCGGTACACCTCGGTGTGGCCCTTCTGCCGGCCGTAGCCCTGGACTTCGCTGACGGTCATGCCGAGCACGCCTGCCTGTTCCAGCCCGGACTTCACATCTTCGAGCGTGAACGGTTTGACGATTGCCGTAACCAGTTTCATGTTCGTCATGCCTCCTTGACGAGCGTGCGTGCCGTGCCACCCACAGCAGCGAAATCGTATGCGGTTTCCGCGTGCTCGGCTTCGTCGAGGCCCGCAGCCTCGGACTCTTCACTGGCGCGCAGGCCGATCGTGAACTTGATCGCGTACGCGATGATGGCCGTGGCGACCAGCGAGTAGGCGAGAACGGCGAAGGCACCGACAGCCTGCAGCTTCAACTGCTCGACTCCACCACCGTAGAACAGTCCATCGACACCTGCGGGAGCTTCGCTGGTAGCGACGAGTCCGACGATCAGGGTGCCGACCAGACCACCGACGAGGTGGACGCCGACGACGTCGAGCGAGTCGTCGAAGCCGAAGCGGAACTTCAGGCCGACGGCCAGGGCGCACAGCGCACCGGAGACGACACCGACAGCCAGGGCGCCGACCACGTTGACCGAGGAACAGGCCGGGGTGATGGCGACCAGACCGGCGACGATGCCCGAGGCAGCGCCGAGCGAGGTCGGGTGACCGTCGCGGATCTTCTCCACGAGCAGCCAGGCCATCATCGCGGCGGCGGTGGCGATCGTGGTGGTGAGGAAGGTGGCACCCGCGACGCCGTTGGCGCTCAGCGCCGAACCCGCGTTGAAGCCGTACCAGCCGAACCACAGCAGACCGGCGCCGAGCATCACGAACGGCAGGTTGTGCGGACGGAACGGCGTCTTCGGCCAGCCCTTGCGCTTGCCGAGGATCAGGCAGAGCACCAGACCGGCGGCGCCGGCGTTGATGTGGACCGCGGTACCACCGGCGAAGTCGATCGCCTTGAGGTTGTTGGCGATCCAGCCGCCGTTCTCACCGGTGTAGCCGCTGAAGGCGAACACCCAGTGCGCGACGGGGAAGTAGACGACCGTGGCCCAGATTCCGGCAAATACGAGCCACGACCCGAACTTCAAGCGGTCGGCGACCGCGCCCGAGATGAGTGCGACCGTGATGATCGCGAACATGAGCTGGAAGGCGACGAACACCGAGAGCGGGATCGTGCCGAACAGCGGGATGGCGGCGGGGGCCGCGGGGTCGGTAGTCGCTAGATAGTCGCCGCCCAGGACGCCCTTGAGGCCGAAGTACTGGAGCGGATCACCGACCAGCTTGCCCTTGTCCTCGCCGAACGCCATCGAGAAGCCGTATAGACACCACAGGATGGTGATCAGGCCCATCGCGGAGACGCTCATCATGATCATGTTCAGCACGTTCTTGCCACGGACCATACCGCCGTAGAAGAACGCCAGACCCGGCGTCATCAACAGCACCAGGGCCGCCGACGCCAGCATCCAGGCGGTGTCACCGGCGTCCGGTGCGCCGATCAGTGGAAATGCCACCTTGTGTTCCTCCTCATCTCGGGCCCTGCCGATGACGGCAAAAGGACCTGTACAGAAGGGTCGCCACTCGGTGTTTCATCCGTTGAGCTGTGGTGTTTCACCTGAGTGAACGGATAGCGCTGTTGTGTTGCATCCACGTTTCGCGTGGTTGGCACGAGCTTGTCAGCTCACGGTGAGGTCGGTACGGATGTGCGATTCGCCGCGAGTTCGCGCGGCGAATCACCGCGACGCCGTTGCTCCGAAACCCTGATGTCAGCCCCCGAAAACAGCGATGCCCGCCCGATCGCCGGATCGGACGGGCATCGACGAAACCGCTACGCGGCGCCCCCGAGCAGGGCGTCGACGAACGCGCCGGGCTCGAAGGGCGCCAAGTCGTCGGCGCCCTCGCCGAGACCGACGAGTTTCACCGGCACCCCGAGTTCGTGCTGCACCTGGAACACGATGCCGCCCTTGGCAGTGCCGTCGAGCTTGGTGAGGACCACGCCGGAGATATCGACGACGTCGGCGAACACCCGCGCCTGCATCAGGCCGTTCTGGCCGACGGTCGCGTCGAGGACCAACAGCACCTCGTCGACCTCGCCCTTCTTCTCCACGACCCGCTTGACCTTGCCCAGCTCGTCCATCAGGCCGGTCTTGGTATGCAGGCGGCCCGCGGTGTCGATGAGGACCGCGTCGACGCCGCGGTCGATGCCCGCGGTGACCGCGTCGAAGGCGACGGCGGCCGGGTCGGCGGCCTCTTTGCCGCGCACGGTCTCGGCGCCCACCCGTTCACCCCAGGTCTGCAGCTGATCGGCGGCGGCGGCGCGGAAGGTGTCGGCGGCGCCGAGCAGCACGCGGCGGCCGTCGGCGACGAGCACCCGGGCCAGTTTGCCGGTGGTGGTGGTCTTACCGGTGCCGTTCACGCCGACCACGAGCAGGATCGCGGGCTTGTCGCCGTGTGGAAGGGCGTGGATGGAGCGGTCGAGCTCGGGGCGCAGTGCCTCGACGAGCACGTCACGCAGGGCGGCACGGGCCTGTTCGGGAGTGCGCACGCTGCGTGCGGCCATCTCTTCGCGCAAGCGTTCGACGATCTTGGCGGTGCTCGCGGTGCCGATATCGGCCAGCACCAGGGTGTCTTCGATCTCCTCCCACGAATCCTCGTCCAGGTCGCCGCCGCCGAGCAGGCCGAGCAGGCTCTTGCCGACGGCGTTCTGGGAGCGAGATAAACGGCCGCGCAGGCGGACGAGACGGCCCGTGGTGGGGTCGATCTCCTCGATCGCGGTGGTGACCGGGTCGACCTCCGTCGGCGCGGTGTCGACAGGCGCTTCCGGCGTGGGGGCGGTGTCCCCAGGCGCGGTCTCGGTGTCGGGCTCGGCCGGTGCGGTGGTGTCGAGGGCCGACGCGTCGTCGGGGACCACCACGGTCTCGTCGACGACGACATCGCCCTCGGGCAGCGGAACATCGGTGATGCCGCGGCGCGGGGCGTCACGCGGGATCGCGGCGTCGTCGCCGACGTGCGGTTGGCCGTCGGTATCGGTGCGCTCCGGGACGGGCTCGGGCTCGGTCACCGTCGAGCCGCCCTGGCTGAAGCTGAACCCCCCGGACGCGGTGTAACCACCGGAGCGGTCCGTCAACTCCTTGTCCGGCTCGGGCGGGGCCAGCGAAATCTGGCGTCGCTTGTACAGGACGAAACCCGCGACGAGCGCCACCAACAGGACGGCGGCGATCGCGGCGATCAGGATCCACGCTTGCGAACTCACCCGGCGAGTCTATTCGTGCGGAGAGTTACCGCACGTCGGCGGCGTCTGCGCAGCAGGTCGACGAGGCGTATCCGGGCGCGTCGCGGTATGGCGGAAACACTACAGATTCGTTGTCCTGCGGAACTTCTGGCGCTTGCCCCATAGGATCGGCGGAGTGACCGATCGAAACGTGCTTGGGGGGCCGCTGGAAGAGTGCGGCGCCGATCCTCTCACGGGCTTCTACCGGGACGGCTGCTGCAGCACCGGTCCGGAGGATCTCGGCAGCCACACCGTGTGCACCGTCGTGACGGCGGAATTCCTGGAGCATCAGGCCTCCATCGGCAACGACCTCAGCACCCCCCGCCCAGAGAACAATTTTCCCGGCCTGCAACCGGGCGACCGCTGGTGCGTGGTGGCGGTCCGCTGGTTGCACGCCCACGAGGACGGCGTAGCCGCACCCGTGGTCCTGGCCGCAACCCACGAGAACGCGCTGGAGGTCATCTCCATGGATATCCTGCGAAAATACGCGGTCGATGTCCCCGACGACGTCAGCGACCTGCTCTAGCTGCCTCGCCGCCCCGGGTGTTGCGCAGATCGCGCAGGCGGTGTGCCTTCTGGCGGCAGGCCGGGGAGCAGTAGCGGGCCGGTCTTCCGATGCCCGGTCGGCGGACGGGCGCGCCGCAGACAGGGCAGGGTGCCGAGGTTTCGTTACTTTCCGCAATTTCGTTACGGTCGATTGTCGCGAGTTCCGTTACGGATGACGGGCGCGTTCGCAGCGCGTCGAGGATGAGCACGACGGCCGGGGCGAGTGGATCCTCGGCGCGTCGATGTCGTTGGATCGCAACGCATCCGGTGAAGATGTCCAACACATCGGCGATCCCCACATCGCGGCGGATCGCGCCCTGACGTTGGGCCGAGGCGAGCAGGGCGCCCAGAACACGGTGGAAGCGGTTGCCCGCGTCGCGCAGTAGCGCGCGGGGCCAGCCGTCGTCGGATTGCACCAGGTCGCACAGGTCCTTGTTGCCGGGCGTCGTCACGATCACGTGGGTGCACAGGGCGAAGAAGGCCGCACCCGGGTCCGGATCGGTGAGATATTCGGCGGCCAACGCGGCCAGCCCGTCGACGCGCTGTTGCATAACCGCCTCCAGCAGAGCGGTTTTGGTGGGGAAATGCCGATGGACGGTGCCCGCGCCGACACCCGCGCGGCGGGCCACTTCCGCCAGCGACACCGCGGCGCCGCGCTCGGCGAGCGCCCGCTGCGCGGCGGCCAGGATCAGCGCGCGGTTGCGACGCGCGTCGGATCGGATCGCCGGTTCCACGCCGTGGTCGACCGTCATTTCGTTACGCCTTCCCTGCACCGGACCTGGTCAACCGGGTGCACCCACCCGTACCGTCCGGAATACGGGTCGACTGACCCGATTGTAGGCACACCATCGATCACGAAACGGAGCTCCTCCGCAATGACATCAGTACTTCCCGTTCTGGTCACCGGCGCGACGGGCAAGCAGGGCGGCGCGACCGCCCGCCGATTGCTCGATCAGGGACACGAGGTTCGCGCTCTGGTCCGCGACCCCGACTCCCCCGCTGCCCGCGCACTGGCCGACGCCGGTGCCGAACTGGCGGTCGGCGACTTCGACGACTCGCCATCCCTGCGTGTCGCGGCAGCCGGAACACGAGCCGTATTCCTGGTCCCCCCAGCCGATTACAGCGTTAAAGGCTGGGGCGAGGACACCGAGGGCCGCCGCGGCACCGCCATGATCGACGCGGCCCGCGCCACCGGTGTCGAGCAGATCGTGTTCACCGGCGTCGCCACGATGGGCGACGCGCGATCGTGGGGTCAGCGGGGCAAGCAGGAGATCGAGCGGGCCCTGGCGGCGTCCGGCCTGCGCTACACCGTGTTGCGCCCGGTGCGCTTCATGGAGAACTACCTCCTGCACGGGTCGCCCGTCGACGGCATCCGCGCAGGCGGCGAACACGCGCACCTGTTCCCCGCCGATCACCCGCTCCAGATGATCGCCATCGACGACATCGGCGCCTTCGCCGCCCTGGCCTTCGCCGACCCCGAAACCTGGCACGCCCGCACCCTCGAACTGGCGGGTGACGCCATCACCCCGGTCGACGCGGCCGCCACCATCAGCGCCGCCGTCGGCCACCCCGTCCACTACCGCGAGATCGGCGAGGAGGAAGCCGACGCGATCGGCCCCCAACTCGGCAACACCTGGCGCCTGATCCGCGAAACCGGCGGCTGGCACGCCGACATCGCGGACCTGCGCGCCCAGTACCCAGAGCTGACCACCCTGAGCGACTGGCTGGCCCGCGGCGCCACCGTACAGATCCTTGACCGGATCGGGGCAACCGTCCCGGCGAACGGGCGCCACTGAGACTCGGGTCGCCGACCCGGCCTCAGGCGGAGGCCGGCACCGGGTCGGGGTCGGGGCCGGTGACCTCGGCTCGGTTCAGGCGTTGCGAGATGACCTGGGTGATGCCGTCGCCGCGCATGCTCACGCCGTAGAGTGCGTCGGCGATCTCCATGGTCGGCTTCTGATGAGTGATGACGATCAGCTGACTCTTCTCCCGCAGCTGTTCGAACAGGCCGATCAGACGGCGCAGGTTGGTGTCGTCCAGCGCCGCCTCGACCTCGTCCATCACGTAGAACGGCGAGGGGCGGGCGCGGAAGATCGCCACGAGCAGAGCCACCGCGGTGAGCGACTTCTCACCGCCGGAGAGCAACGACAGGCGCTTGACCTTCTTGCCGGGTGGGCGGGCCTCGACCTCGATGCCGGTGGTGAGCATGTCCGACGGATCGGTGAGCACCAGCCTGCCCTCACCGCCGGGGAACAGTTTTCCGAAGACACCGACGAATTCGCGTTCCACATCGGCGTAGGCCTCGGTGAACACCTGCAGGATGCGGGCATCGACCTCGGCGACCACGTCGAGCAGGTCCTTGCGCGCGTTCTTCACGTCTTCGAGCTGGGTGGCGAGGAAGGTGTAGCGCTCCTCCAGGGCCGCGAACTCCTCCAGCGCAAGGGGATTCACCTTGCCGAGCGTGGTGAGGTCCTTCTCGGCCCGCTTGGCGCGGCGCTCCTGCGTCGGCCGGTCGTAGGGCATCGGCTGCGGCGCGCTGACCTGTTCGCCGCGCTCCTTGGCCTGCTCGTACTCGTGCATCTCCAGCGCCGAGGGCGGCAGCACCACATCGGGCCCGTATTCGGCGACGAGGTCGGCCAGCGCGATGCCGAACTGTTCGGAGATGGTCGTCTCGAGCTGTTCGATGCGCAGTGCCGCTTGGGCTTTGGCGACTTCGTCGCGGTGCACGGCGTCGGTGAGCTGGGCCAGCTGGGTGTTCAGCGCGCGTGCGCGTTCCTTCACCTGTTCCAGCGCGGCGGCGCATTCGCCACGGCGACGGACCAATTCGTCACGCCGGGCCGCTGCGGTGGCCACGACCTGCTCGAGTTCGTTCTTGATCCTGCTACCCGATTCGGCGACCGCCGCGGCCACGGCGGCCGCTTGGCGCCGAGCCGCCTGGGCACGTTCGGCGCGAGCCCTGGCCTCCCGCTCGCCACGGGCGGCCCTACGCAGCGAATCCGCTTTGCCGCGCACCGATTCCGCGCGTTCCTCCGAGGTGCGCACGGACAATCGAGCCTCGACCTCCATGGTCCGGGCTTCGGCGAGCGCGGCGGCGGCTTCTTCCCGGGCATAGCCCGCGGTCTCGGTGCTCGCGGCGCCGAAACTGTCGTCGCTGCCGTCGTGTTCGATCTCGGCGTGACGCAGCCGGTCCTCGAGTTCGGCGAGGGAGGCGAGTGATTTCTCCCGCGCCGCTTCGGCTTCCGCGCGCTGGGTGGCCAGCCGCTCCCCCTCGGTCTGCGCCGCGCGCGCACTCTGCCCGACCCGGGCCAGCCGGTCGTAGATCGCCAGCAGCGCCTGATCGGATTCGTGCAGCGCCATCAGCGCGTGGTCGGCGGAGTCCTTGCGGTCGGTCTGTTCGGCCAGCGCGCCGGCCAGTGCCGCCTCCAACTCCTCGGCCCGCCGTTGCGCCGCCGCCAGTTCCGCGGTGGCGGTGTCGATGTCGGCCTGGACCTCGAGCTGGCTCGGCATCCGTTCGGAGCCGCCGACGACCCAGCCCGCACCGGCCAGGTCACCGTCGCGGGTCACCACCCGCAGTTCCGGGCGCAGGGCGACGAGCTCGGTGGCGGTCGCCAGATCATCGACCACCACGACGTCGACGGTGAGCGCGGCCAGCGCGGGTCGCACCTGATCGTCGCCTTCGAGCACGTCGGCGAGCCACTGCGCACCGGCGGGCAACGCGGCACGTTCGGCCGGTATCGCCCGGTCGGTGGCGAAGACGAACGCCACCCGACCGCCGTCACCACTGCGCAGTTCCCGCACCGCCGAGTCGGCGGCGGTCGCGGTATCGGCGGTGATGGCATCGGCGAGCGGACCGAGCAGTGCGGCCACAGCGGCCTCGAACCCGGACTGCACACGCAACAGGCCCGACAGCCGTCCACCGAGCCCGCTCACGCCGTGTTCGAGTAGCCAGGCCGCGCCGTCCTTGCGGGCCAGGTTCATGCCCAGCGCTTCGATGCGGGCACCGAGCCGGGCAACCAGCTTGCTCGCCTCCCGGTCGAGTTCCCGCAGTTCCCGCACGCGCTCGTCGGCCAGTTCCTGGGCGGCGACGGCGTGTTCGTGCTGGGCGTCCAAGCCCTTCTCGCCCGCGTCGAGTTCGCCGAGTTCGTCCTGTACCGAGTCGTATTCGACCTGCGCGGTCTCACCGCGGTGCCGGGCGTCGGCGATGGCGACGGACAGGCGCGCGATCTCGGCGTCCACGGACTGGGCCCGGGTGCGCAAGTTGTCGACCTGGCCCGACAGCCGGGCCAGCCCTTCGCGGCGGTCGGCGATCGCGCGCACCGCGGCCAGGTGCGCCTGCTCGGCGGCCTTGGCGGCCTGTTCCCGCTCGGCGAGGGCTTCGCGCGCGGCTTCGAGGGTCTCGGTGGCCATCTCGACCGCGTACCGCAGTTCGGCCTCTTCGGCTTCGATCCGATCGGCCTCGGCCTCGAGCTGGTCCGGGTCGCGGCCGGTGCCGACCGGGGCCTCGGTGTGCAAGTGCCTGGCCCGGTCACTGGCGATGCGGATGGTGGCGTTCACGCGTTCGGCCAGTGCCGAGAGCTGGAACCAGGTCTGCGCGGCGGCCTCGGCGCTGGGGCTGAGCCGCGACAGCTGGAACTCCTGCTGCGCGAGCGCGGCATTGGCGGCGTCGAGTTCGGTCTGCACGTTTATCTGCTGTTCGCGGGCGTAGGCCTCTTTGCTGAGCTGTGACTCCAGCTCGCCACGGCGGGTCACCAGGTCGTCGGCGGCCAGGCGCAGCCGGGCGTCGCGCAGATCGGCCTGCACGGTCTGCGCGCGGCGGGCGACCTCGGCCTGGCGGCTGAGCGGTTTGAGCTGGCGGCGCAGTTCGGTGGTGAGGTCGGTGAGCCGGGCGAGGTTGGCCTGCATCGCGTCGAGCTTGCGGACCGCCTTCTCCTTGCGCCTGCGGTGCTTGAGCACGCCCGCGGCCTCCTCGACGAACGCGCGCCGATCCTCCGGCCGCGATTCCAGGATCGCCGACAGCCTGCCCTGACCCACGATGACGTGCATCTCGCGCCCGATACCGGAGTCGGACAGCAGTTCCTGCACATCCATCAACCGGCACGTGCTGCCGTTGATCTCGTACTCGCCCGCGCCGTCGCGGAACATCCGCCGGGTGATCGATACTTCGGCGTAGTCGATGGGCAGCGCGCCGTCGGAGTTGTCGATGGTCAGCGTCACCTCGGCGCGACCGAGCGGCGCCCGCCCCACGGTCCCGGCGAAGATGACGTCCTGCATCTTCCCGCCCCGCAACGCTTTGGCACCCTGCTCGCCCATCACCCAGGAGAGCGCGTCCACGACATTGGATTTGCCGGACCCGTTCGGCCCGACGACGCAGGTGATGCCCGGTTCGAAGCGCAAAGTGGTCGCAGACGCGAAGGACTTGAAACCCTTCAACGTCAGACTCTTCAAATGCACTACCAAGGACCCTTCCTGCGCGCGAGCAACCATGCTAGCGCCTCCGCCTCCCCGGGACTCGGGCAAGACCTAGGCGAGTGGGCTTACCGCGGGCGAGCGGCGGTCATCTCGATAGTCGAGTCTGCCTGCGCCCGACGAGTTACCGACGTTCTTACCTCGGCATGTCGGACGAAGGAGCGCGATTCATGGGTGGTGCGGGCCGCCGTGGGGGTTCAGGTGATTCATCTGCTTCTGGATTCGGCGCAGATGAGTCTGGGTACCCGGCGTGGCTTCCCAGCCGGTGATCACGCGGAAGACCAGGACCGCGCCCCACGGACCGATCACCCACATCGGCCAGAAGTAGGTGAGCTCGCCCGCGGTGAGCGAGATCAGACCCCAGATGACCAGCACGATCACGCTGACGCCGAGCCAGCTGCCCGCCTCGATGCGCTGCCAGACCGGGAAGCGCGTACCGGACTCGCGCTCGGCGGGCGCCGCGGCCTGCTGCTGTTTCGTCAACGGCGGCAGGTCGGACAGGACGACGGCGAGTTCGTCGCGCGTGGCGGTCGCGTAGACCTTGGCCACCCGCAGATCGTATTCGCCCAGGTCGAGCCTGCCGTCGGCCAGGTGGGTGCCCAACTGGGCGACGATCGCGTTGCGTTCGGCGTCGGACGCGCGCGTACCCGGGGTGATATCCATGCCGACGTCCTCTCGGTCACATCCACGGTGGAGTGCTGGTTTCCAGCGTCCACCCTCCACAGTGTGATGTCAACCGTTCATACCGGCTCAGAGGATGGCGAAGGCCACCACGAGACCCAGCGCGAAGTGCGCGGCGGCGACGACGAGAACCTCGGGGGTGTAGGTCTCGGCGTGCAGGGTGCGGCCGATGTCGATGCCGGTGACCTTCTCGATCACCCGCACCGAGATCACCTGCGCGACGATGCCGACCAGGCCGTAGATGATCGCCGCGATCAGACCTTCCGACAGCTTGCCGCTGCCGCCGGTGGCCAGCACCGCGAACACGACGATGAACGCCATGCTGATCATTCCGGCCGCCGAGACGATGAGCGCGTTCGGCTTGCCCGCGACCACCAGATCGCGCAGCTTGCCCGGCGTGGTCAGATCGATGGCGAAGAAACCGATCAGCATCAGCGCGAGGCCGATCAGGCAGTACAGGATGATGGCGCCGACGCCTTCACCGAGCGCACTCCAATAACCCGATTCCAGGGCGAGGGCGGTCATCGTGGTCCTTTCGAACAATGTTGTGAGGTCAGTGGTTTCAGTCGACGATGCGGTGCGGGACGAACGCGGCGCCGTCATCGGTGATCAGGCCCGCGGTCTCGCGGATGCCGAGCCCCGCCGCGGTGTCACCCACGACCCAGGCGCCGAGTACCGGTCGCATTCCGTCGAATTCCGGGAGCGGGTCGAGCAATTGGTAGACGAACCCCTCGGCGCCGTAGACGCCGCCGGTCGCGGTCTCCATGCCGGGGCCGACGATGGTCATGTTCGCGCCCTCGCGGCCGAGCTTGGGTTTGCGAATGTATTCGGTGAGCTCGTGCGGGTCGTCGAGGTAGGCGGGCAACAGGTTGGGGTGACCGGGATACATCTCCCACAGGATGGCCAGGATCGCCTTGTTGCTCAGCAGCGTGGTCCACAGCGGCTCTACCCACGCGGTCGCGGGCAGGCTACCGACCACGCGCTTGCCGAAGTCGTCGTCGAGGATCCACTCCCACGGATACAGCTTGAAGATCGCCTCGATCGGCGCCTCGGCCAGATCGACGAACCGGTTCAGCTCGGTATCGAAACCGACTTCCTCGATCGGCAGCGCGACGGTGTCGAAACCGGCTTCGGCCGCTGTCTCCTGCATGTAGGCGGTGGTGACGTTGTCCTCGCCGGTCGCGTCGGCGCCCGACCAGGTGAAGTGCAGTTCGGTACCGGGCAGCACGCCGCGCAGTTCGGTCCAGCGCTCCACCAGCTTCTCGTGCAGCGAATTCCATTGGTCGCCACCGGGATGCACCTGCTGGAGCCAGTGCCACTGGATGATCGCGGCCTCGAGCAACGAGGTGGGAGTGTCTGCGTTGTATTCGAGCAGCTTGGCCGGGCGGCGCGCGTCGTAGCGCAGGTCGAACCGGCCGTACACGTAAGGGTCACTGCGACGCCATGATTCGGCGATCGGGCCCCATGTCCATTCCGGCAGACCGAAATCGGCGAAGCGCTCGGTGAGGACGACGTGCTCGACCGCGTGCAGGCACATCGACTGGAGCAGTTCCACATCGGCTTCCAGCGCGAGGATCTCGTCCATCGAGAACTCGTAGTGCACCGACTCGTCCCAGTACGGCCGCGGCTGACCGCTGGCATCGCGCCCCGGCGCACCGTAGACGAGGCCCTGCTTCTCGATGATCTGCTGCCAGTCCCGCCGTGGCGTGCTCTTGTTGCGGCGCATCTACGACCCACTCCCGCCGGTCGACTTGCTGCCGAGTCCGCCGCGCTGCACCGTGGTGCCGCTCTTGGTCGTGATCTGGGCATTGCGCGGTTTCACCGTGGTGCCGCCCGTCGGCGGCTTGCCGATCGTCGGTGTGCCGCCGTAGTGGTAGCGGTACTGCGGCCAGCCCAGAATCAGCAGTCCGGCACCGCCGGAGCCCTCGCTACGGAAATTGGTCTTGCCGTCGCCGCACTTGTCATCGGGGACAACGACTTCCTGCCCGTTCTGGTCGATCTGCACGCACGAGGCCGTCACCTGGTCGGGTGCGGTGATCGCCCGGTAGGCGAGGTAGCCGCCGCCGACGAGCGCGGCGACGCCGACGATGGCGACGCCGCCGATCATCACGCGTTTGCGGTTGCGCCGCTTCTCCTCCGCCGCCGCGGCCGCCGCTCGCTCGGCCTCGTCGGCTTGCCTGCGCGCTTTGTCCCTGGCGCGTGCCTCGCCGACGGTCGGCGGACGCGGCTGGGTGACGCCGGGTTCCTGCCGCGACATCCGGCCGGGTTGCGGCTGGCCGACGGGATGCCCGCCGGTACCGAAAGCGGGCGGCGTCGCCCCTGCGTCGGGCTCGGACGGGGTCGAACTCGCCTCCGGCGCGGACCAGCCCGCGCCGGGATCCGGTGGCGTCCACGGGGACCTGCCCGGCTCGCCGTTCGAGGGTTGTTCCGGTCGATCGGGCGGTCCAGGGTTCTGTGTGCTCACCGCTGCCGCCCCCTAGCCCCCGCAGTCACCACTAGCGCTCCTCGAATCCGGTCATGTCGCCCCGCGCGGGCTCCCAGCTTTCCACAACCAGGTCTACCCGCCCGGGAGCACGCCCGGACAGACCATGTGTCGCGTGCCCGACGGCTCGAGAGTCATCGGGCGCTTCGCCGGACCGTAGCAGTTCCAGCAGTTTCTCGCCCGCCGTTCGTGGCCCTTCGGCGACAACGTGGACGCGACCGTCGCGATGGTTGCGCGCGTAGCCGACGAGGCCGAGTTCCAGTGCGCGCGACCGCGTCCACCACCGGAATCCCACGCCCTGCACGTAGCCGTGCACCCACGCGCTCAGCCGAACCGGCTCTTCGCTCATGCGTCGATGTCGAAGGTCAACGTCACCTTCGTGCCCGCTTTGAGCGTGCGACCGACGGTGCACACCTTGTCGACGGCACGCTGCACGGTGACCAGTAGTCGTTCGCGCGCGGCCTCGTCGAGTTCGGACAGGTCGAGTTCGAGGACCTCGTCGAGCTGCGGGTAGAGCTCGTTCTCGCGGTCGGCGTCGCCCGAGACGCGGATGGTGGCGTCGAACTCGTCGCCGAGGCGACGCGACAACGGCAGGTCCGAGCTGAGCCCGGTGCAGCCGGCCAGCGCGATCTTGAGCAGCTCGCCGGGTGTGAAGGCGCCGGGAACACCCTGGGAGGCGATCAAGACCTCCGCGCCACGGTTGCTGCGCCCGGTGTAGGCACGGGTTCCGGTGCGCTCGACCCACAGTTCGGTGGGGGCGTTGGTCACGGGTGCGGTCTGCTCAGCCATGCCTAGATCCTGCCATTCGCTCGAGGACGATTTACGCCTGGGAACGTCCACGCCACCGTCGGCATTCCGGGCACGTGACCGGGCGCACGCTCATTCCTGGAAGCGGTACCCCATCCCCGCCTCGGTGAGCAGATGGCGCGGGTTGGCCGGATCGTCCTCGAGCTTGCGCCGCAGCTGCGCGAGGTAGACGCGCAGGTAGTGGGTCTCGGTCGCGTACGCGGGCCCCCATACCTCACGCAGTAATTCCTTGCGCCCCACCAGTTTTCCGCGATGGCGCACCAGCATCTCGAGCATCCCCCACTCGGTGGGCGTCAGGTGCACCGGCGCACCCTGCTTGGTGACCTTCTTGGCGACGAGGTCGACAGTGAACGAGTCGGTGACCACCACCGGGTCGACGGCCTCGGTCGCGCTGGCACCGCGACGAACGGCCGCGCGCAGCCGTGCGAGCAACTCGTCCATGCCGAACGGTTTGGTGACGTAGTCGTCGGCGCCCGCGTCTAGCGCCTCGACCTTGTCGGCCGAATCGGTGCGTGCCGACAGCACGAGCACGGGAGCCGAGGTCCAACCACGCAGCCCCGCGAGCACGTCGATGCCGTCCATATCCGGCAGGCCCAGGTCGAGAACGATCACATCGGGGTGCTTCTCCGCCGCGGCGCGCAGCGCGGCAGCCCCGTTGCCCGCGGTGATCACCTCGTATCCGCGCACCGAGAGGTTGATCCGCAGCGCTCGCACGATCTGCGGTTCGTCGTCGACCACCAATACCTTGATAGCCGCTGGTGCTTGGATCTTGTCGGTCATCACCGTTCCTGTGGTGCTGTCGGGGGCCTCGATCGCGTCGGCGGCCTCGGCTGTCACGGCGAACCGCGGTGGCTCGGGCGTCGCAGTGGTCATCGGCCAGTCTCGTCGGATTCGGCCACACTGTCACCGCTCGCCTCCGGCGCGGCGCCCGAGGGCAGGTCGACCAGCATGGTCAGCCCGCCGCCGGGTGTCGGTTCAGCGTGCACCGTGCCTCCCATGGCCTCGACGAACCCCCGCACCACCGACAGACCGAGGCCGACGCCGGTGGTGTTGTCCCGGTCGCCGAGTCGCTGGAACGGTTCGAACAGGTCCTCCTCCGTGCCGGGGGGGACACCGCGCCCGGTGTCCACGACCGCGATCGACACCCTGTCGCCGTCGTGTTCGGCGATGACCCGCACGGGAGTCTCGCGGCCGGAATGATGCAGCGCGTTGTCGAGCAGATTCGCCAGCACGCGTTCGAGCAAGCCACTGTCGGCGAGCACCGACACCTCACCGACGTCGACCTTCACCCGGTCCATCGCCGCGCGACGCAGGCCACGCGCCCCCATTCCGACACTGACCAGCGCACGGTGGACCGCTTCGTCCATGTACACCTGCCGCAACTGGGGGCTGACGACACCGACCGCCAGCCGCGAGGAATCGAGCAGGTTGCCCACCAGCGCGGTCAGTTGGTCGACGGACTCCTCGATCGCCTCCAACAGTTCGCCGGTGTCCTCGGCGGAGAACTCCACATCGTCGCTGCGCAGGCTCGACACGGCCGCTTTGGCGCCGGCCAGCGGTGTGCGCAGGTCGTGGCTGACGGCCGAGAGCAGCGCACGGCGCAACCGGTCGGCTTCCAGGAGCGCGGCAGCCGCGCTGGCCTCGTCGGCCAATCTGGCTTGGCGCACCAGTCCGACGGCCTGGTTGGTGACCGCGTTGAGCACCGGACGTTCTCCGGACGCGATCGGGCGCCCGGCCAGCAGCAGGTGGCTCATCGCGTCGCCCGCCTCGATCACGGTCTCCGCCTCCGCCGGGCGGGTCGGTGGGTCGACGCCGACCCCCGCGACGTTCTGGTTGCCGCACAGCAAACTCACCGCACGCTGCCCGTAGGTCTCGCGAACCTGCTCGAGCAGGTTCGGCAGATCGGCGCCGTGCAGCACCGAACCGGCGAACAGCGTCAGCAACTCGGCTTCCCTGGATGCCTTGCGCGCCTGCACCGTTCGCTTCGCCGCCACGTCGACCAGGGCGGCCACCGCCATCGCGACGATGAGCAGGACGACCACCGTGACGAAATTGTCCGGCTCGGCGATGGTGAAGCTGTAGCGCGGAGCGGTGAAGTACCAGTTGAGCAACAGCCCGGACAGCAGCGCCGACAACCCGGCGGGCACCACTCCGCCGAACAGCGCGACGGCGACGACACCGACGAAGAACACCGCGCTGAGCCCACCGAGTTGCAGATATCCGTCGAGGAACACAGCGCAGATCCCGCTCACCAGCAGCGGCACGACAACGGCGGCCACCCACGCGGTGACCGGGCGACGCGGGCGCAGCCAGTGCCTTCGCACACCGCGGTTGGCTTGCTCGTGGGTCACCATGTGTACGTCGATCTTGCCCGAGCGCTGCACCACCGTGGAGCCGATACCCTCGTCGAGCATCCGCGCCCAGCGCGAGCGCCGCGAGGTCCCCAGCACCAACTGGGTGGCGTTGACCTCACGGGCGAATTCGAGCAGCGCGCCGGGCACATCGTCGCCGGTCACGGTATGCAGCGACGCGCTGAGCCCGGCCGCGAGTTCGCGGAGCCGAGCCATCCGCTCGGTCGACACGCCCGCGAGCCCGTCGCCACGCACCACGTGCACCACCACCAGATCGGCGCTGGACTTGGACGCGATCCGCCCCGCCCGGCGCACGACCGTCTCCGATTCCGCCCCACCGGTGACCGCGACGACCACTCGCTCGCGCGCCTCCCACAATTCGGTGATCTTGTGATCGGCCCGGTATTTCGCCAGCGCGGCATCGACCTGATCGGCCAGCCACAGCAACGCGAGTTCCCGCAGCGCGGTGAGATTTCCGGGGCGGAAGTAGTTGCGCAGCGCGGCATCGACTTTGTCGGCGGCGTAGACGTTGCCGTGGGAAAGCCTGCGCCGCAACGCTTCCGGCGTGAGATCGACGAGCTCCACCTGATCCGCGCCGCGTACCACCGCATCGGGCACGGTCTCGCGCTGCTCGATGCCGGTGATCTGCGCGACGACATCGTTGAGGCTCTCCAGATGCTGCACATTCACCGTCGAGATGACATCGATGCCCGCGGCCAACAACTCCTCGATGTCCTGCCACCGCTTTTCGTGCGCGCTGCCCGGAGCGTTGGTGTGCGCCAGTTCGTCGACGAGCACCACCGCGGGTTTGCGCGCCAGCACCGCGGCGACATCGAGTTCGGGCAGTTCGGTCCCCCGATAGGGGACCATTGTCGGTGGGATCCGCTCGATCCCCTCCAGCAGTTCCGCGGTTTTCGTCCGTCCGTGCGTCTCGACGACGGCAGCCACCACATCGCGACCGCGTTCGAGCCGTCGATGGGCTTCGCCGAGCATGGCGTAGGTCTTGCCGACGCCCGGCGCCGCACCGAGGTAGATGCGCAGTTGTCCGCGTTTCACCTGTCCATCATCGCGTGTCCGCGAGCCGCAGCCGTCCGACGCTGCGGCAACACACCGACGGTCACCATCGGCGCGTGTGAGGCGTTCAGCCGACCGAGCACTCGGATCAGCAACAGCGATCCGACGAAACCGAAGATCACCGCAAGGGTCACTACAGACACCGCGATCTCACTTTCCGTGAACAAGGGAACCGGCGGCGCCCTTCGCGAGCCGGTGCCCCATTCTCTCTGCGGAAAGATCGCCTGATCTCGATCTTTACGGAGTGTTGACGGGTATCGCCCCTGCTTTGACGGCATCCTCACACCCGTCGAACGCCCCGCGCGTCAACATTCCGCAAAGGCCGGGCCCCACGGCGCTAAGGAGTCGTAAGGAAGCCACGCCGAGGCGCGATCCGGCGTTTCACTCGCCTAGGTGCTCCACCTCGGGGCGCAAGGAGGTTGGAAATGTCTGTCGTGGTGTTCACGGTGCTCACCGTGGCGATCTTCGCGCTGCTGGGCCTGATCCAGCGGGGAGTGGAGAAGCTGTGATCGCGAACCTTGTCGGTCTGGTCCTGGCCGTTCTCGTCGCCGTCTTCATGGTCGCGGCGCTGCTCTTCCCCGAGAGGTTCTAGGTGAACACGACAACCGCGGGGATCGCCTTCGTGGCGGCCCTGGTGCTCACGCTGGCCCTGGTGCACGTCCCGCTCGGCGACTACATGTTCCGGGTGTACAACGCCGACAAGCACTCTCGCGTCGAGCGGCTGATCTACCGCGCCATCGGCGCGAAACCCGAGGTCGAGCAGACCTGGCCGATCTACGCCCGCAGTGTGCTGGCGTTCTCGGCCGTCGGCATCCTGTTGCTGTTCTTCTTCCAGCTGGTCCAGGGCGCGTTGCCGCTGCATCTCGACGATCCCGGCACCGAGATGACCCCGGCGCTGGCGTGGAATACCGCGGTCAGCTTCGTCACCAACACCAACTGGCAGAACTACTCCGGCGAGTCCACCCAGGGCCACCTGGTACAGATGGCCGGTCTGGCGGTGCAGAACTTCGTCTCGGCGGCCGTCGGCATGGCGGTGGCGGTGGCCCTGGTGCGCGGTTTCGCCCGCCGCCACACCGGTGAGCTGGGCAATTTCTGGGTCGACCTGGTGCGCGGCACCCTGCGCATCCTGCTGCCGATCGCGTTCGTCTTCGCGATCGTGCTGGTCGCCGGTGGCGTCATCCAGAACTTCCATCTGCACGATCAGGTCGCCCAGACCGTCGGCGGCGCGCAGCAGACCCTGACCGGTGGTCCGGTCGCGAGCCAGGAGGTCATCAAGGAGCTGGGCACCAACGGTGGCGGCTTCTACAACGCCAACTCCGCGCACCCGTTCGAGAACGCGAGCACGTGGACGAACTTCCTGGAGATCTTCCTGCTCCTGGTGATCGCCTTCTCGTTGCCGCGCACGTTCGGCCGGATGGTCGGCAGCACCAAGCAGGGCTACGCGATCGTGGCGGTGATGGCAACGATCGCCCTGACCAGCATCACGCTCACCAACTTCTTCCAGCTACGAGCCCATGGGACGGTGCCGACCGCGATCGGCGCGTCGATGGAGGGCGTGGAAACCCGTTTCGGCGTAGCCGATTCGGCCACCTTCGCCGGTGCGACCACCCTCACCTCGACCGGTGCGGTGAACTCGTTCCACGATTCCTACACCAGCCTCGGCGGCATGATGACGATGTTCAACATGCAGCTGGGCGAGGTGGCGCCCGGCGGTGTCGGCTCCGGCCTCTACGGCATGCTGATCCTCGCGGTGATCACGGTGTTCGTGGCCGGTCTGATGGTCGGTCGCACGCCCGAGTACCTCGGCAAGAAGATCACCCCGCGCGAAATCAAGCTGGCGGCTTGCTATTTCCTGGTGAGCCCGCTGATCGTGCTGATCGGCACGTCCGTCGCGATGGCGTTGCCGGGCCAACGGGCGAGCATGCTCAACAGCGGCCCCCACGGACTCTCGGAAGTGCTGTACGCCTTCACCTCCGCGGCCAACAACAACGGTTCCGCCTTCGCCGGGCTCACCGGCAACACCGAGTGGTTCAACACCGCGCTCGGGCTGGCGATGGTGTTCGGGCGCTTCCTGCCGATCATCTTCGTGCTGGCGCTGGCCGGATCACTGGCAAGCCAGGGCACCACCCCCGCGTCGATCGGCACGCTGCCGACGCACCGGCCGCAGTTCGTCGGCATGGTCGTCGGTGTGACGGTGATCCTGGTCGCGCTCACCTTCCTGCCCGCTCTCGCGCTCGGGCCGCTCGCCGAAGGAGTTCACTGAAATGACAACTCCCACACTCGAATCCCCGGTCACGCCGCGGACCAAGGGCGTGCGCAAGGGCGTTCTCGACCCGAAGCTGCTGCTCACCTCACTGCCCGACGCGGTCCGCAAGCTCGACCCACGGACACTGTGGAAGAACCCCGTCATGCTGATCGTGGAGATCGGCGCGGTGTGGTCGACCATCCTGGCGATCGGCGACCCGACCTTCTTCGCCTGGGCGATCGTCGTCTGGCTGTGGCTTACGGTCATCTTCGCGAACCTGGCCGAGGCCGTCGCCGAAGGACGCGGCAAAGCGCAGGCCGAGTGCCTGCGAAAAGCCAAGACCGACACCGTCGCTCGCCGATTGGCCGACTGGACACCCGGTGGGCGAATTGTCGAGGAACGGGTCGCCGCGCTCGAACTGCGTCGCGGTGACTTCGTCGTCGTGGAGGCTGGCCAGGTCATCCCCGGTGACGGTGACGTCGTCGAAGGCATCGCCTCGGTGGACGAGTCGGCGATCACCGGTGAGTCCGCGCCGGTGATCCGCGAATCCGGTGGCGACCGTTCCGCTGTCACCGGCGGCACCACGGTGCTCTCGGACCGGATCGTCGTCGAGATCACCCAGGAGCCGGGGGCCAGCTTCATCGACAAGATGATCGCGCTCGTCGAAGGCGCGAGCAGGCAGAAGACGCCCAACGAGATCGCGCTCAACATCCTGCTGGCCGCGCTCACGATAATCTTCGTGTTCGCGGTGACCACGCTGCAGCCCTTGGCGATCTTCGCCAAGTCGAACAGCCCCGGGGTGCCTGATACTTCGGCACTGGACGCGCACGGCATCACCGGGATCGTGATGGTCTCGCTGCTGGTCTGCCTCATCCCGACCACCATCGGCGCACTGCTCTCGGCCATCGGCATCGCCGGGATGGACCGCCTCGTGCAGCGCAATGTGCTGGCCATGTCGGGCCGCGCGGTGGAGGCCGCGGGCGATGTGAACACGCTGCTGCTCGACAAGACCGGCACCATCACCCTCGGCAACCGTCAGGCCGCCGAATTCGTTCCGGTGCCAGGAATTCTCGACGACGAACTCGCCGACGCGGCCCAGCTCTCCAGCCTCGCCGACGAGACGCCGGAGGGGCGGTCGATCGTTGTGTTCGCCAAGCAGACGTTCAACAAGCGCGAACGCAGCGCGGGGGAACTGCCGGGTGCCACCTGGGTGGAATTCACCGCGCAGACGCGCATGTCGGGTGTCGACCTCGCCGACGGGCACCAACTGCGCAAGGGGGCAGCCGGCGCCGTCATCGAATGGGTTCGCGCCCAGGGTGGTTCGGTTCCCGAGCAGGCCTCGGCAATCGTCGACGGCATCTCCGCGTCCGGCGGTACACCGCTGGTGGTCGGTGAGGTCAAGGACGGCACCCCACGACTGCTCGGCGTCATCCACCTCAAGGATGTCGTCAAACAGGGCATGCGGGAACGCTTCGACGAGATGCGCCGCATGGGCATCCGCACGGTGATGATCACCGGCGACAACCCGTTGACGGCCGAAGCGATCGCCGACGAAGCGGGCGTGGACGACTTCCTCGCCGAAGCGACGCCGGAGGACAAGCTCGCCCTGATCAAGAAGGAGCAGGACGGTGGCCGACTCGTCGCGATGACCGGCGACGGCACCAACGACGCTCCCGCGCTGGCGCAGGCCGACGTGGGCGTAGCGATGAACACCGGTACCTCGGCCGCCAAAGAGGCGGGCAACATGGTCGATCTGGACTCGGACCCGACCAAGTTGATCGAGATCGTGGAGATCGGCAAGCAGTTGCTGATCACCCGCGGCGCACTCACCACGTTCTCCATCGCCAACGACATCGCCAAGTACTTCGCGATCATTCCCGCGTTGTTCGTCGGCCTGTTCCCCGGCCTGGACGCGCTCAACATCATGCGTCTGGCCAGCCCGCAGTCGGCGATCCTGTCCGCGGTCATCTTCAACGCGATCATCATCGTGGCGCTCATTCCACTGGCGCTGCGCGGTGTCGACTACCGGCCGAGCAATGCCTCGAAGCTGTTGAGCCGCAACCTGACGATCTACGGCCTCGGCGGCATCATCGCGCCGTTCCTCGGCATCAAGATCATCGATCTGTTCGTCCAACTCCTCCCCGGGATGTCCTGAAATGCGTATGTCTACCTGGATCCGCCAGCACCTGGCCGCCCTGCGCGCCCTGCTCGTGCTGACCGTGATCACCGGAATCGTGTATCCCGTGGCGGTTTTCGCGATCGCGCAGCTGCCCGGGCTCGACGACAAGGCCAACGGCTCGCTCATCGAGCGAGACGGCGACCTGGTGGGTTCCAGCCTGATCGGGCAGTCGTTCACCGACGCCGACGGCAAGGCGATGGGTCAGTACTTCCAGAGTCGCCCGTCTGCCGCGGGCGACGGCTACGACCCGCTGTCCACCGCCGCGAGCAACCTCGGTCCGGAAGATATCGTCGACTCGGCCGATCGCACGAGCCTGCTCACCACGGTGTGCGCGCGCTCGAAGGAGGTCGGCGACCGTGAGGGGGTCGACGGCACCCGCCAGTTCTGCACGAAAGACGGTGTCGGCTCCGTGCTTTCGGTGATCGGCCCGCGTGACACCGATGGTGATGTGTCACGGCCGGTGCAGGTGGTCAGCGTCAACGAGCTCTGCCCCGCGCAACCGTTCCTCACCACGTTCCGCGGTGTCACCGTGGAGTGCGCGAAGGAAGGTGAGGACTACTCGGTCGGCCGGACCATCCCGATCATCGGAGACGCCTCCGCCGATCCAGCGGTGCCCGCCGACGCGGTCACGGCGAGCGGCAGCGGCCTCGACCCGCATATCTCCCCCGAGTACGCGGCCATCCAGGTCGAGCGGGTGGCGAAGACGCGCGGCATCACCGCCACGCAGGTCCGTGAGATCCTCGACGCGCACACCGACGGGCGCACACTCAGTTTCCTCGGTGAGCCGCGAGTGAACGTCGTCGAACTCAACCTCGATCTCGACGCCCGCTACCCGTTCGCGGGCTGAACACAGCGATCGGGGCCGGATCTGGGCAGATCCGGCCCCGATTCGCTTGTCTCGCTAGTCCTCGTCTGTCACCAATGCCCACCCATCCGGCAGACCGGTCACGGTCACCGCGGACCCACACACTTCGAGATCCACCGTCACCCCCTCGCCCAGCCGGAACTCCGACATCCGCACACATCCCCACGCCGGGGGCACCTGCGGCCGCAACGTCAACGTCTTGGCGGGCACATCGGGGTCGAGCCCGAGGAACGATCGAACCAGCAGCAACGGCGCCGCGCTCGCCCACGCCTGCGGCGAACACGAGGTCGGATACGGCACCGGGGCCGCGAATCTCGATCGCGGGAAACCACAGAACAACTCGGGCAACCGACCGTCGAACGCGGCGGCGGCGTCGAGCAGACCGCCCGACAGCTTCGTCGCCAGTTCCACCGCGCCCGGCACATGCTGGTACCGCATCAACCCGGCGACTGCGATCGCCGTGTCATGCGGCCAGATCGACCCGCTGTGGTAACTCATCGGGTTGTACGCACCCATATCCGATGCCAGCGTGCGCAGGCCGAATCCCGAATCCATCTCTGCCCGAGCCAGATTCCGGATCAGGATCTCGGCGTGTTCGTCGGTCGCGATGCCCGACCACAGACAGTGCGCCGCATTGCTGGTCAACGCGTCGACCTGCCGCTTGCGACCGTCCAAGGCCACCGCGTACCACCCGTAATGGGGTAGCCAGAACTGCTCGGCGAACTTGGTGCGCAACTCGTCGGCCCGCTCCCGCATCCGCACGGCCAGATCGGGGTCGTCGAACTGGTCGGCCAGTTCCGCGCGGGCCAGGAACGCCGCGTACACATACCCCTGCACCTCGGCCAAGGCGATCGGCGCTTCGGCGATATGTCCGGCGGCGTCGTTGATTCCGTCGAAACTGTCCTTCCAGCCCTGATTGATCAGGCCGCGGTCGGTGGCGCGCACGTACTCGACGAAACCGTCGTCGTCGCGGTCGCCGAAATCGGTGATCCAGCTGATCGCGGCGTCGGCCGCGGGCAGCAGGGTGGCGATCGATCCCGGATCCGCGCCCCACCGGAGGCATTCGGCGAGCAGCATCACGAAAAGCGGTGTGGCGTCGACAGTTCCGTAATAGATCTGCCCGCCGAGCACCTGACCCACCGAGGGACCGCGCCGCATCTCGTGCATGATCCGGCCCGGCTCCTCCTCCACGAGCGGGTCGATCGTCTGGCCCTGCAACTCGGCCAGCTGCTGCAAAGTGCCCAGTGCCAGATCGGTTTCCAACGGCAGCGACATCCACGCTGTGAGCAGTGAATCGCGGCCGAACAGCGTCATGAACCACGGCGCGCCCGCCGCTACGAAGGGCCGGTTGGTGCCCGAATCGGTGTGGATCTGCAACGCGCCCAGATCGCTTTCACTGCGGCGCAGGATCTGGTTGAGCAGACCCGAATCGGCGGAGATATCGGTGGCGGTGGCCCGCCATGCCTGGATCTTGCGCACCGGCTCGCTCGCCCGGTAGCGCTCGCCCGGCGTGCCGCTGGTCTGCGGGCGCTGCGCGGCGCCCGCCGGTTGCGCGGTGATCTCGGTCTGCCAGCGCCCACCGGCCGGGACCACGACCCGCCAGATCATGGTGCCGGGCAACACCATCGGCTCGATCGTCGAGGTGAGCGCGAGCCCACGCGACAGATCGGCACGGTCGTGGAGCAACAGTTCACCGTCGGTGGTCGTCATCTCCGCGCGGCGCCCGTGCGTGCGGCCTTCCTTCACCGCGAACAGATCGACGAAATCGGCGTCGACGTGCAGTTCCAGCACCACCGCCGTCGCCTCGCGACTCATGTTCTCCAGCGTGATCAGCTCGTGCATGCCCTCGGCGACGAGCCGATCACGCACCACGAGCAGGGTGCTGTCTGCCCGACCCTGCTGCGGAGGCCTGCGCAGCACGAACCGTGCCGCGAAGGCCTCCGGGCTCAGCACCGACAGCGCCTCGGGCCGTTTGCCGTCGATCATCAGCTCCCAGCGCGAAATCACCCTGGCGTCACGAAAGAACAGGCCCTGCGGCTTGCCCGGCTCGATATCGCCGAGCCGGTCGGACAGGCAGAACGTGCCGCCTTCGACAAGGGTGATGTTGCCGCCGCCGCCACCGAGCCCCGCGGGTTCCCCCGCGTTGAAGGGGCTCGGCGCCGAGGCGCTGTCCGTGCTCATGCGCGCCCGTTGGCCGCCACCCCGATGGGCAACGGCATCGCATACGCGCTGTCGTACCCGATCGTGGTGCGGGCGAGCAGTTCCCGATAGACCTGTTCGTAGCCGCGGCCGAGGGTGTCGGCGCTGAAGTTGTCGACCACGTGCTTCCGGCACAGGGCCGGATCGTAGGTCTGGACTTCGGCGATGG
The DNA here is from genome assembly GCF_030486425.1 of Nocardia sp. PE-7. Taxonomy (NCBI): domain Bacteria; kingdom Bacillati; phylum Actinomycetota; class Actinomycetes; order Mycobacteriales; family Nocardiaceae; genus Nocardia; species Nocardia sp. PE-7. The sequence continues at coordinate 4,868,843 of NZ_CP129614.1, forward strand.
CGGCGGGCAGTTCGGAGGGATCGTCACAGATCCGCCCCGTCACCCCGTCGACCACCACTTCGCTCACCGCACCGCCGCGCAACGCGACCACCGGCGTTCCGCAGATCATCGCCTCGATCATCACCATGCCGAACGGCTCCTCCCATCGAATGGGGAACAGCAGACACTTTGCTCCGGACAGGAGTTTACGCTTGGCGGCCGCGTCGGCGAGACCGAACATCTGATCCTGGTCGGTCATCCGCGGGCGCACGAACTCCTCGAAGTAGGCCTTTTCGGGCGACTCACTGCACTTGCCCGCCAGGATCAGCGGCATGCCGGCGGCGTGCGCGGCGTCGAGCGCCAGATGCGGACCCTTGTCGTCGCTGAAACGGCCGAGGAACAGCGCGTAGTCCTGCTTCTCGGTCTCGAACGGCCACTGATCGGGCCGCAGCGCGTTGTGCACCCGGCCTGCCCACGGCAGATCGGGCGCCAGCGCGCGCTGACGGTCGCTGATCGCGACGAGCGAACACTCCTGGCCCAGTTCCTTGTAATAGCGGTAGCAGTCGTCCTGCACCGGGCCGTGCACGGTGACCACCGTCGGCAACCCGAGATTGGCGTAGGCGGGCGCGTTCAGCGGGCCCGCGAAAGTGTGGTCGTGGACCAGGTCGATGCCTTCGGTATCGGCCAGCCGCTCGATCGCGCGGCGCACCCGTAGCGCGTGCACGATTTCCGGGAACGGATCGCCCAATCGTTCAGGCTGAATCCGGTCCCACAGCGGAACGAAGTTCGCTTGGGTACCATCTATACCCGCACCGAACAGCGTGACGTGATGGCCGCGCTCACACAGTGAGTCGACCAGATCGGCGACTACGGCCTCGACGCCGCCGTAGGCCTTGGGTGGGACATCGAAATAGGGTGGGACAACCATCGCGATCCGCAGTGGACCACCGTGGTGATCGATCGAATAGAGATCGGACGCGGACAAACCGACCGGCGACATTGCCGACGTGTCTGTACTCATGACCTTCCTTCCAGGGACGCAACCTCGCAACACTTGCGCGAACAAGAGATGGCCGCCTCGGCGGAGGTGGAGACAAGAGCTTCACCGCCGTCCATGGGGCATGGTTGGCCTGGCCAGACGCAGTGCGCACCGTTTCGGGTGCCCGCCTGAACAGAGGGGCCGTCAAGGAACGTACCCCGCTACCGCAGAGTAAACCAGCGTGTTGCTGGAAATGTTCGGTCTCGATTCCTACAGCCTGACAGGAGATTACGCGGTCAGATGCGGTCTACGGCGTACAGACGACGGGCTCTACGGGATCCACACACGGAATATTTCCGAACTCGATCATGGTGAGCCTGGCCTTACCGTGGGTCAGATAGTCGATGAACTGGGCAACCAGCGAATCACCGGCGACCGGACCGTGGGTGTAGGCGTACTCGACTCCAGTGAACGGGTAGCGGCCCGCGCGCACCGCGTCCGGCGAAGCGCTCACCCCGTCGATCGACGTGGCGCCGATCTTCGCGGTGACCGCCGAGGTCTCCAGGTATCCCACCGCTCCAGGGATTTTGGCAACAAACGTTGCCACTTCCTCGGTGAGGTCGACCTCGCACTGTTCGCCACCTGACGCCATCCCGAAGCAGCTGGTGTAGCGGAACACCTTGCGGTTGTCCTCGAGCAGACGCGACTCCAGCGCACGCCGGGTGCCGGAGCCCGCCGTCCGGTCGATGAGCACCACGGGCAGGTCGGGACCGCCGAGTTGGCTCCAGTTCTTCACATTTCCGCGATACAGGTCGCGGATCTGCTGGGTCGTGAGGTCTTTCAGGCCGACGCCGGGGTGCAGGACCATCGAAAACGAGCCGACTGCCAGCGGGCGCCCGATCAATCCCTCGAAGGTGTTGCCCTTGGCGCCGTCACCGATCGCGAGCATGTTCGGGGTCTGTCCGGCGCGAGCCAGCGTGCGAAGGCCGGGATCGGTGCCGGTGAAATCGAAGGCGAAACTCGCTTCGGTGCAGGTCTTCTCGTAACTCTGCGCGGCCCGACGGATCATCGGCGCCATGGCGGTGGACCCGACAATGGTGAGTCGACCGTCGGCACAGTCCTTCGGCGGCGGATCCGGCTGCACGACAGCGTAGATCAGCTGGATCACGAACACGACGGCCAGAAACAGGCTGAAGCCCAACAGCAACGGCTCGCGCCGAGACCGCGTGGTGGTCATGTGGATGCTGCCGCCCTTGAGATTGCCACCGTGGACCACGATCTCGCGGTCATCGGTGATCGGATCGGCACCCTGTGCCTGCAGCAAGGCCAGCACCTTGTAGTGCTCGCCGCGCTGCAGGATCTCTCTCGGCAGCACGATCCGGCCCTGCCCCTGGGCCGTGGTGCTGGTTTCGATGGCGCGCAGTTCGCTGCTGAAATGATCGTGCGCCCGGCGCTCGCCGGACCTGGTGACCCGCTCGGTCACCTCGGTCGCCTGCACACTGTGCCCCGGGAAGATCAGGCTCGGACGATCGGCCGGTCGGTAGTCGTCGTCATCGATGACTGTGCCGCCGTCGTTCTCGATCCGGATCAGCACCATCGTCATGTCCGACCCGTTGGGCACCATCAGCGGAATCCGGCTCACCGGCGTGTTCATCTGCACGCGATAGCCCAGATGCTTGCGTCCGACGAAGACGAACTCCCGCAGGAAGGCCGCTACCGCCACCGCGATGCCGATCACCGACAGCACGATGTCGATCGGAATTTCGTTCACCAGTCCCCCAACTCACCGCCCCGTGTCGCGAGTAGATTCATACCACGCGAGGGCGACGAGTCAGCGGCTCGAATCAGTTGTTGGACAAGACTTCACCCGGCGGACCCGTGACACCAGGCCAGCAGCTCCTCGACCGGCCAGGTGTCGATCACCTTCTCGGCGGTGACCCCGTGTGCCAGTGCCCGCTCGCATCCGTAACCCTGCCACGCCAGTTGGCCCGGCGCGTGGGCGTCGGTGTCGATGCTGAACATGCAGTCCATCTCGACGGCCAGTTCGATCAAACGCCCGGGCGGATCACGGCGTTCGGGACGGCTGTTGATTTCGACGGCGGTGCCGTAGCGGCGGCAGGCTTCGAAGACGAGTTCGGCGTCGAACGACGACTCCGGGCGGGTGCCTCTGGCCCCTTCCACGAGGCGACCGGTGCAGTGGCCGAGGATATCGACGTGGGGGTTCGCGACCGCGTAGACCATGCGCTTGGTCATGGTGTCGCTGTCGTCGCGCAGGTGCCAATGCACGCTGGCGACAACGACATCCAGGCGTTCGAGCAGATCTGCGCGCTGGTCCAGGGTGCCGTCGTCGAGGATGTCGACCTCGATGCCGGTGAGGATGCGAAACGGTGCCATCTGCTCGTTGAGTTCGGCGATCACGTCGAGTTGGCGCAGGAGCCGGTCGGCGGACAGGCCGTTGGCGACCTTGAGGCGGGGCGAATGGTCTGTCAGCGCGCAGTATTCGTGGCCGAGCGCGGCCGCGACGCCCATCATCTCCGCGATCGGACTGCCACCATCGGACCAGTCCGAGTGGGTGTGCAGATCCCCCCGCAGCGCGGCGCGCAACTGCTCGCCCGCCGGTGCGATCGGCTTCGCCTCCTTGCGGAGCTCGGCCAGATAGTCGGGAACCTCACCGGCACAGGCCTGTTCGATGATGGCCGCCGTCTTCGGCCCGATCCCGGCGAGCTCGCGCCAGCTGTGTTCGCTCGCACGAGTGGCGAACTCGGCGTCGGCGAGTCCGGCGACGATATCGGCGGCTCGGCGGTAAGCCTTCACCCGGTGCGTTTCGGCACGGCCGCGTTCGAGCCAGAACCCGACCTCACGCAGCGCCGCCACCGGACCCGGACTCGCCGCCGATGTCATCGCGGCTACTTGATCCGGCCGTACTTGAGGAACGCGACGCCGTCGGCGTATACCCGGCTGGTGATCACCCGGAACCGCTCCGGCGCGGGCAGTTTCGCTCCGCCGCCGAACAGCGGCCTTCCGGTACCGAGCACCACCGGGTGCAGCTTCAGGAACACCTGGTCGATCTCGGGCAGCAGCGCCTGCGCCAGTTCACCGCCACCGCAGAGCCAGATCCCCAGTCCGTCCTCGCGTTTGAGTTCACGCACCGCGGCGGTCGGGTCCTCGGCGATCAGTTCCACGCCCGGCGCGGGCGCTTCGGGCAGCGTCGTGGACACCACGTATTGGCGCAGGTGCTCATACGGGCTGGCGGTGCCGGTGCGGACGCCGAAGTCGTGGGTCTTGCGGCCCATGATCACGGTGTCGAAGTAGATGTTGCCCGCGGCGATCCCGCGCGCCTCGCGCACCTTGGTCGGCAGGGTTTCCGGGTACTGCGAGATGATCGCGGGCCCGTGGTCACCACCTACCGGAAAGAAGTCCAGCGTCCCGTCCTCGGCGGCGATGAAGCCGTCGATCGTCGATGCCACGAAATAGGTCAGCTTGCGCATAACGTCCTCCCTGCACGGACCCGGTCTGTCACGACCTGTCAGGAGAAACGTTAGCGTGCCCGGATCAGCGGCGGCGCGGCTTCCGTTGACACTTGGGACAGGAAAACGACGACCGATTCATGAATTGTTCCCGAACCAGCAACGTCGCGCACCGATCGCACGGCTGGTCCTCGCGCCCGTAAGCGGCCAGCGACCGGGAGAAATAGCCGGATTCGCCGTTCACATTCACATACAGGGCGTCGAAGGAGGTGCCGCCGACTGCCAGCGCCTCGGTCATGACCGCGGTGACCCCGTCGAGCAGGGTGCGCAGGACCGGGCGGGTGAGATCGGCGGCGACGCGGGTGCCGTGCAGGCCGGCCCGCCACAGTGCCTCGTCGGCGTAGATGTTGCCGATGCCCGAGATCACCGTCTGATCGAGCAGCACGCGTTTGATCTCGGTGGTCTTGGCTCGAATGGCCGCGACCACGGCTTCGCGGTCGAAGAGTGGGTCGAGTGGATCACGCGCGATGTGGGCCACGGACTCGGGCACCACGGTCCCGTTCACCTCGACGAGGTCGGCCAGCGCCCAACCACCGAAGGTGCGCTGGTCGACGAATCGCAATTCGGCGCCGTCACCGAGCACGGCCCGGATGTGCGCGTGTTTCTCGACGGGCGCGTCGGCGGGTTGCACGAGCATCTGACCACTCATGCCCAGGTGCACGACCAGCGCGGTATCGGGCTCGTCGAAGGTGAGCCAGAGATATTTCCCGCGCCGCTGCGCGGAGTCGATCCGCAGCCCGGTGAGCCGTGCCGCCAGATCGGCACCACCCGCGACGTGCCTGCGCACGGCACGCGGGTGGGTGACGGTGACGGTCTCGATCGCCCGGCCGACAGCGTGGTCGGCGAGACCGCGACGAACGACCTCGACCTCGGGCAATTCGGGCACGGATCAGGCTTCGGTCGTGGACTCGTCGGTCAAAGCCTTGTAGGCCGTACCGGCTGCCTTCTGCTCGGCTTCCTTCTTGGAACGGCCGATGCCCGACCCGTACGCATGACCGGCGATCACCGTGGTGGCGGTGAACTCCTTGTTGTGGTCGGGTCCGGTGGAGGTGATCTCGTAGGCGGGCACGCCGAGACCGCGTTCGGCGGTGAGCTCCTGCAGGCTGGTCTTCCAGTCGAGGCCGGCGCCCATGCGGGGGCCACGCTCGAGCAGGTCGGCGAACAGCCGGAGCACCACACCGCGTGCGGTTTCGATGCCGTGCTCGAGGTGCACCGCACCGAGCAGCGACTCCATGCCGTCGGCGAGGATGCTCGGCTTGTCGCGGCCGCCGGTGAGCTCTTCGCCTTTACCGAGCAGCAGGTACTGGCCGAGTCCGCCGTCACCGAGACCACGCGCCACCTCGGCGAGCGCGTGCATGTTCACCACGCTGGCGCGCAGTTTCGCGAGTTCACCCTCGGACTTCTCCGGATGCTCGGTATACAGGCGCTCGGTGATGCTGAGGCCGAGTACCGAGTCGCCGAGGAATTCCAGGCGCTCGTTGGTCGGCAAACCGCCGTTCTCGTACGCGTACGACCGGTGCGTCAGCGCTAGGCGCAGAAGCTCCGGTCGTACGTCGACACCGAGGGCGGTGAGAAGGCTGGCGTGATCCGCCGCGCCTACATTGTCTTTACTGGCTGTCACGTTGCTAGGAATGATCTACAACGATCAGACTGCAGAGGTGACCTGGCGGCCCTTGTAGGTGCCGCAGGACGGGCACGCGATGTGCGGGAGGGTCTTCTCACCACACGCGCGGTTCGGGCAGGTGACCAGGGTCGGCGCGGTGGCCTTCCACTGGCTGCGCCGCGACCGGGTGTTGGAACGCGACATCCGACGCTTGGGAACAGCCACGGCTACTTCTCCTCTTGGTTTTCGCTGACTACACCGGCATCAGATGCCGCGGCAGCGGTTTGGTCTTGGTGGTGGAACCCTCAGGCGGGGTCGCCGGTACCGGGCTCTTCAGTGGCGAAATTCGCCAACTTCGCCCAGCGAGGGTCCAGTATCTCATGCCCATGATCAGGACCCGCAATCGCCATCCGCACACCGCACTCGGGGCACAGGCCCGCGCAGTCCGGCGTGCACAGCGGCTGCAGCGGAAGCTCCAGCCCGATGGCATCGAGAATCACCGGTTCGAGGTCGACGAGGTCGTCTTCCATGCGGTAGACCTCGGCTTCCTCGGTCGTCTGCTCGGTGGTGCTGTCCGGATAGGCGAACAACTCCGTCAGACGAATCTCCACCCGGTCGTCGAACGGTTCGAGGCAGCGCGAGCACTCCCCGGCCGTCGGCCCGGATACCGTGCCGGTGACCAGCACACCCTCCGAGACGGCCTGCAGTTGCAGGTCGAGCTCCACCTCGGCATCGGCCGGGATGGCGATCAGGTCGAGACCCAGCCGCTCGTGGTCGGTGGCCGTGCGACGCAGCTCCCGCATGGTTCCCGGCCGACGGCCGAGATTGCGGACGTCCAGCACGAAACCCGCCTCCGACACAGGACCATTGGTCTTGCGTGGACGCGCGGACGAACCGGAACCGGCGGACATCACTGACTCACTTACCGTCGAGGGGATAATGGGCAACCACTCCACAGTACGGCAGGACCCCGCCGGAACTCAAAACGCGGGCTCGGCTCAGCGGCGGTGCTCAGCAGCGTATTCGGGGTATTCGACGCCCGGTGCGCCGCGCATCTGCTGACGACCGCGAGTAATCGAGCGCCGGGTGGTGTTGAGCGTCTCTTCCATGGCGGCGAGCCGGTTGCCGAAATCGGCCATCTGCTCGTCGACATAGTCGTCGCATTCGGCGCGCACCCGGTCGGATTCGGCCTGTGCCTCGTCGATCAGGCGGGCGGATTCGGCGTGCGCCACCCGCACCACCTCGGTCTGCGCGACCAGGCGAGCCTGTTCGGCCAAGCCGTCGGCGACCGAGCGCTCGTAGGAGGCCTTGCCCGATTCGATGGCCCGGTCGGCGTCGATCTGGGCGCGGCCGGTGAGCTCGTCGTATTCGGCATTGCCGTCGGCCACGACCTGATCGGCCTCGGCCTGGGCCGACGTCACCAGCCGGTCGGCGTGGGCGGTGGCCTCGGCGACCATGCGGTCGGCGTGATCCTTGGCGTCGGCGAGGATGCGATCGGCCTCGGCCCGCGCGGAGTCGATGGTGATGCGCGCCTGCTCGTTGGCCGTGGTGACCGTCGTTTCGGCGCCGCAGCGGGCGTCGCCGACGATCTTGTCGCGGTGATCGAGCACGTCCTGGGCGTCGTCGAGTTCACCGGGCAGCGCGTCGCGAACGTCGTCGAGAAGTTCGAGGACGTCACCGCGCGGCACGATGCAGCTGCGGGTCGGCGGGATGCCGCGCGCCTCTTCGACGATGGCGACCAGTTCGTCGAGTGCTTCGAATACGCGATACATGCTCACTACCCTCCTGCGGACTCACGGCGAAACCACTACCGCCGACGCCCAGTGTGCCTGCCGAGGGCGGCTGTGCCGAATGTCGGCGCGGTGTGTCGCGACAGTGTCCAAGATCGCACAGATATCAAGTGGAGTGCAGCCCTCCACTTCGGCTACCATCGGTGAGCACGACAACGCCGTCCGCCGGGAAGCACCGCAACCTTTTCGCTGTTGTACTCCTCGACGTCTGTTCATGTGGGATCGGAGTCGAACATGACCCTCCTGGAAACTCCTAGGAGTCCGGTGTCGCACGTCGCGGGCATGTTCACTCCCTGGACCGGCCCGTTCCCCGTGGTGACGCCGAGTGAAGTCGCACCCGCGCTGCGCCCGCAGTTCGAGGGCGCGCTCACCTACCTGCGCGGCGACCGCGCGCTTCCCCAGCTCTTCCGATTCGCCCTCGTCGGCGGTTCGAGCAATATCGCTTACGTCCTGCTGTTCTTCGCGATGCACAGCATCGGTCCGCTGGTCGCCAATGTGGCCGGATCGGTGGTCAGCACGATCATCGCCAACGAATTCCACCGCCAGCTCACGTTCCACGCCACGGACCGGGTCACCTGGTTCACCGCGCAGTGGGAAGGCGGCGGGATCGCGTTGATCGGCCTCGCGATCACGACCGCGTGTTTGGCCGGGTTGGATTTCTGGGCGCCGAGCCTGGGTGACATCACGCAGGCACTGACGGTCCTGGCGATCACCGCCGCCGTCGGCGGGCTGCGATTCCTCGCCTTGCGAGGGCTCTTCCGTCTCCCCGCGACTGCCGGCTAGCCCCGGCGTTCGGCCAAGCGGTCCAGCAGCCGCTTGTGCACCGCCGGCGGGAGCATGTCGCTCACGTCGCCGCCGTAGGCCGCCACTTCTTTCACCAGCGAGCTGGACAGGAAGCTCAGTGACGGGTTGGTGGCGATGAAGAAGGTGTCGACGCCTGCCAGCTTGTGGTTCATCTGGGCCATCTGGAGTTCGTAGCCGAAGTCGCCCGCGTCGCGCAGACCCTTGACGATCGCGCTGATGCCCTCCTGCTTGGCGAAATCGACGGTCAGCCCCTGCCAGGACGCGACGCGCACGTTCGGCAGGTGGGCGACTGATTCGCGCAGCAGTTCCATGCGCTCTTCGACGGTGAACATGCCCTGTTTCTTGGGATTCACGTTCACCGTGACGATCACTTCGTCGAACTGTGCGGCCGCGCGGGCGAACACGTCGAGGTGACCATTGGTGACCGGGTCGAAGGAGCCGGGGCACAGTGCTGCAGCCATACCTCAGACGCTAGCACCGAACTCGGCGAGCTCGATCCGGGTCTCCCCGTACTTGCGCACCTTCACCGCCACATAGCCTGCGGGCCAGGTGATCTCGGGGGAACGGCTCGATCGCTCCACCGCAACCAGCGCGTCGGGCGCGAGCCAGCCGTTGCTCGCCAGGGCGGCGAGGTCGGCGATCACGTCCTCGGTGCTCACGTCGTACGGCGGATCCGAGAACACCACGTCATAGGCCCTCGGCGCGGTCTGTCGCAGCACCGAGGAGACAGTGCCGAGCCGCAATTCCGCACCGGGCAGACCGAGCTCGGCGATATTGGCGCGCACCACCTCGGCCGCCTTGCGGTCGGACTCGACCAGCAACGCCTGTTCGGCCCCGCGCGAGAGGGCTTCCAGCCCCAGCGCGCCCGAGCCCGCGTACAGGTCGAGGACCAGCGTGCCGTCCAGATCGAGGCGGGCGTCGATCGCGCTGAAGAGGGCTTCGCGCACCCGATCCGAGGTGGGCCGGGTGCCCGCGGGCGGCACCTTCAAGCGCCGCCCGCCCGCCACACCCGCGACGATGCGTGTCATTCCGACTCGCGTGCGACCAGTTCCACCAGCAGGTCGCCGCCCTCGACCTGCTGCACCTTGGCGGTCGCGATCCGGCCGACGACGCCGCCGCGCGGTGCGGTGATGGCGGCTTCCATCTTCATCGCCTCGATGGTGCCGACCGTGTCACCGGCGTGGATCTCGTCGCCCTCGGACACCGCCAGGGTCACCACACCGGCGAACGGCGCCGCGATGTGGCCCGCGTTGTTCTTGTCGGCCTTCTCCGCGGCGGGCACCTCGGAGGCGACGGACCTGTCCCGCACCGCGACCGGGCGCAGCTGCCCGTTCATGATGCACATGACCGTGCGCATGCCCTTCTCGTCGGGCTCGGAGATCGCTTCGAGGCCGATGAGCAGGGTGACGCCCTTCTCCAGCTGCACGCGGTGCTCTTCGCCGCGGCGCAGGCCGTAGAAGAACTGGTTCTCCGACAGCCCGGTGGTGTCGCCGTACTTCTCGCGGTGGGTGTTGAACTCGGCGGTCGGGCCGGGGAACAGCAGCCGGTTCAGCGTGGCGCGGCGCTCGTCGGAGGAGCCGTCGAGGGCCTTCTGGTCGGCCGGGCTCAGCGGGGTCTCGGGCTTGGGTTCGTTGCGCCCGGCCAGTGCCTTGCTGCGGAACGGCTCGGGCCAGCCGCCCGCGGGGGTGCCGAGCTCGCCGCGCAGGAAGCCGATCACCGAGTCGGGGATGTCGTAGCGGCCCGGATCGGCGGCGAAGTCCTCGATATCGACGCCGGTGCCGACCAGCGCCAGCGCGAGGTCGCCGACCACCTTCGACGACGGGGTCACCTTGATCAGGCGACCCAGCAGCCGGTCGGCGGCCGCGTACTTGGCCTCGACCTCTTCGAACCGGTCGCCCAGGCCGAGCGCGATGGCCTGCTGACGCAGGTTCGACAGCTGACCACCCGGGATCTCGTGGGTGTACACCCGCCCGGTCGGCGCGGGCAGGCCCGACTCGAACGGCGCGTAGACCTTGCGCAACGCCTCCCAGTACGGCTCGAGATCGCACACGTTCTGCAGGTTCAGGCCGGTGTCGTGTTCGGTGTGCGCGGTGGCGGCGACGATCGCCGACAGCGCGGGCTGACTCGTGGTGCCCGCCATCGCCGCGGACGCACCGTCGACCGCGTCGGCTCCGGCCTGCCAGGCCGCCAGGTAGGTGGCCAGCTGTCCGCCGGGGGTGTCGTGGGTGTGCACATGCACCGGCAGATCGAAGTTGCTGCGCAGCGCGGTGACGAGTTTCGCGGCCGCGGGGGCGCGCAGCAGACCGGCCATGTCCTTGATCGCGAGGACGTGCGCGCCCGCGTCGACGATCTGCTCGGCCAGCTTCAGGTAGTAGTCGAGGGTGTAGAGCGACTCGTTCGGGTCGAGCAGGTCGCCGGTGTAGCTCAGCGCCACTTCGGCGACGGCGGTACCGGTTTCGCGGACCGCGTCGATCGCCGGACGCATCTGGTCGACATTGTTGAGCGCGTCGAAGATGCGGAAGATATCGATACCGGTCGTGGCGGCTTCGGAAACGAACGCGCGCGTGACCTGTTCGGGGTAGGGCGTGTAGCCGACGGTGTTGCGACCGCGCAGCAGCATCTGCAGGCAGATGTTGGGCACGGCTTCGCGCAGGGCAGCCAAGCGTTCCCACGGGTCCTCGTGCAGGAATCGCAGTGCCACGTCGTAGGTCGCACCGCCCCACGCCTCGATGGAGAGCAGCTCCGGGGTCAGTCGCGCGACGTGCCCCGCCACACCGAGCAGACCGTTGGTGCGCACGCGGGTGGCCAGCAGGGACTGATGCGCGTCCCGGAAGGTGGTGTCGGTGACGCCGAGCGCCTTCTGCTCGCGCAGGGCACGGGCGAAACCCTCCGGCCCGAGGGCCAGCAGTCGCTGGCGCGAGCCGTCCGGCGGCGGCAGCGTCAGGTCGACGGCGGGCAGCTTGTCGTACGGGTACACCGTGGTCGGGCGGTCGCCGTTGGGCTTGTTGACGGTGATGTCGGCCAGGTAGGTCAGGATCTTGGTGCCGCGGTCGGCCGACCCGCGCGAGGTGAGCAGCTCGGGACGCTCGTCGATGAACGACGTGGTCACCCGGCCTGCCTGGAAATCGGGATCGTCGAGCACCGACAGCAGGAACGGGATGTTGGTCGTCACGCCGCGAATACGGAATTCGGCCAGCGCGCGACGAGCGCGTGCGGCGGCGGCGGGCAGGTCGCGACCACGGCAGGTGAGCTTGACCAGCATCGAGTCGAAGTAGGCGCCGATCTCGGCGCCCAGGTTCGCGCCACCGTCGAGGCGGATGCCCGCGCCGCCCGGCGTGCGGTAGGCGGTGATGCGGCCGGTGTCGGGGCGGAACCCGTTGGCCGGGTCCTCGGTGGTGATGCGGCACTGCAGCGCGGCACCGCGGATCTGCACCGTCTCCTGGCTCAGACCCAGGTCAGCCAGGGATTCCCCCGCCGCGATCCGCAGCTGCGACTGCACCAGGTCGACGTCGGTGATCTCCTCGGTGACCGTGTGCTCCACCTGGATGCGCGGGTTCATCTCGATGAACACGTGGTTGCCACGCTCGTCCAGCAGGAACTCCACAGTCCCCGCGTTGATGTAGCCGATCTGGCGGGCGAAGGCCACCGCGTCGGCGCAGATACGTTCGCGCAGTTCGGGCGACAGGTTCGGAGCGGGCGCGAGCTCGATCACCTTCTGGTGGCGACGCTGCAGCGAACAGTCGCGCTCGAACAGGTGCATCACATTGCCGTGCTGGTCGGCCAGGATCTGTACCTCGATGTGGCGCGGATTCACCACCGCCTGTTCGAGGAACACCGTCGGATCACCGAACGCCGACTCCGCTTCCCGCGACGCCGCTTCGATCGACTCACGCAAGAGCTCCGGCGTGGCGACCCGGCGCATGCCACGACCACCACCACCGGCGACGGCCTTGACGAAGATCGGGTATTCGAGTTCGGCTGAGGCAGTGAGCAATTCGTCGATATCGGCCGAGGGCGCGCTGGACTTCAGCGTCGGCAGACCGGCCGCCTTGGCCGCTTCGATGGCCGTGGCCTTGTTGCCCGCCATCTCGAGGATCTCGGCGGTGGGGCCGATGAACGTGATGCCCTCGGCGGCACAGGCCGCGGCGAGGTCGGGGTTCTCCGACAGGAAGCCGTAGCCGGGGTAGATCGCGTCGGCGCCCGCGCTCTTGGCGGCCTCGACGATCGCCTCGATCGACAGATACGCGCGAACCGGGTGGCCCTCTTCGCCGATCTGGTAGGACTCGGCCGCCTTGAGGCGATGCACCGAATTGCGATCCTCGTACGGGAATACCGCGACCGTTCCGATGCCGAGTTCGTAGGCCGCGCGGAAGGCACGGATAGCGATCTCACCACGATTTGCGACCAAGACTTTCGAGAACATTGGCCTACGGTACCCGGCCGTGAGGCGCGGTCGGACACGCAAGGTGGCTTCGCAGCAATCTTCACACCGCACACCCGCCCACCTGCGAAGTTGCGTTCATCAGGCCGTCACATCTCACCGCGTGGAGCCGCCCGCGGTGCGCGTGGTGGACCTCGGCGCAACCGCAGGTCACGGCCCTGTTCGCGACGGGGCGGTGTCCCGCGCCCCCGTCGAGGGCCTATGCTGAGGGCGCAGCTGGTTCGCCCGCGCGGTGGAAGAGTCGGAGCCCCGACCTCCCGCGTAGGCGTCGAAACCCGGGTGCGGATCATGTTCCGCACCGGGTGAGAGGGAACCCGGTGAGAATCCGGGACTGTCCCGCAGCGGTGAGCGGGAACGACCGCCGTCAACAGCACTGGGCATCATGCCTGGGAAGCGACGGCCAGTAGGTCGGTCGATCACACGACCGGTGCCCGCGAGTCCGAAGACCTGCCGACTGTGCCGGATACGCCGTATCCGGCGGCCACCGCCTCGTGGATCGGGCGCGCGGACCACCGATGCCGACTGTCGTATCTTTCGCGACGTGTCCGGTCCTGTGGCGTGCGCCCGCGAAAAGGCGACGGCTCTCCCTGCACGACACTGGAGAATCTCCGTGACTGTTTCGCACACCCCTTTCACCGCAACGGTTCTCGGCCTACCGCGAGTGGGCCCGAACCGGGAACTCAAGCGCGCCACCGAGTCCTACTGGGCGGGCCGCGCCGATGCCGCGCACCTGCACGCGGTCGGCCGTCAGCTCCGTCGAGCCCAGCTCACCGAATTGGCCGCGGCGGAACTCGATTCGGTGCCGGTGGGCACCTTCTCCTACTACGACCAGATGCTCGACACCGCAGAACTGCTCGGCGCTCTGCCGCCGCGCGTCGCCACCATCGCCGATCCGCTCGACCGCTATTTCGCGGCCGCGCGCGGCACCGACACGGTCGCTCCGCTGGAGATGACCAAGTGGTTCGACACCAACTACCACTACCTGGTGCCCGAAATCGACGCGGCCACCACCTTCTCACTGCATCCCGGCAAGCTGCTGACCGAACTCGACGAAGCGATCGAGCTCGGCGTCCCCGCACGTCCGGTGGTGATCGGTCCGATCACCTTCCTGAAGCTGGCCAAGGCCACCGGTGGTGCCGCGCTCGAGCGTCTGCCCGAGCTGGTGCCGCTCTACCTCGACCTGCTGGCCCAGCTGGCGGACGCGGGCGCGCAGTGGGTACAGATCGATGAGCCGGTGCTGGTCACCGACCTGACCGAGGCGGAGATCGCCCTGGTCGGCCAGACCTACAGCGCGCTGTCGGCCGCACAGAACCGGCCCGCGATCCTGGTCGCCACCTACTTCGGGCACCCCGACGCCGCCCTGGCGGTGTTGGCCGAGACCGAGATCGAGGGTGTCGCTCTCGATTTCACCGCGGGCGCCGATATCGCGGCGGTCGCCGCGCTGCCTGCCCTGGCTCGTAAGTTGCTGGTGGCAGGCGTGGTCGACGGCCGCAATATCTGGCGCGCCGACCTCGACGCCGTTCTCGGCACCCTGGGCACGCTGCTCGGCAGCGCCGATTCGGTGGCGGTGTCGAGTTCGTGCTCGCTGCTGCACGTGCCGTATTCGCTGGCCCCCGAGACCGGACTGGACGAGCGGCTGCGCTCGTGGCTGGCCTTCGGCGCCGAGAAGGTCGACGAGGTGCGCGTGCTGGCCACCGCGCTCACCGCGGGTGTCGACACCGTCGCCGACGACCTGGCCGCGGCCCGCGCCGCCGCCGACTCACGCCGGACCGACCCGCGACTGCACAACGAGCAGGTCCGGGCCCGATTGGCCGAACTCGACGAGCACGACCTGACCCGCTCCCCCGCCGACGAGCGTCGCACCCTGCAGCGCGATCACCTCGACCTGCCGGCGCTGCCGACCACCACCATCGGCTCCTACCCGCAGACCTCCGCCATCCGGCTGGCCCGCGCCGCGCTGCGCAAGGGCGAGATCGACCAGGCCGAGTACGTCGGGCGGATGCGGGCCGAGATCGCCGATGTGATCACCCTGCAGGAAAAACTCGGTCTCGACGTACTGGTGCACGGCGAACCCGAACGCAACGACATGGTGCAGTACTTCGCCGAACTGCTGGACGGTTTCGCCGTCACCGACGCGGGCTGGGTGCAGTCCTACGGAACTCGCTGCGTGCGCCCGCCGATCCTGTTCGGCGATGTGACCCGGCCCGAGGCGATGACGCTGTCCTGGATCGGGTACGCCCAGTCGTTGACCACCAAGCCGGTCAAGGGCATGCTCACCGGCCCGGTGACCATCCTGGCGTGGTCGTTCGTCCGCGACGACCAGCCGCTGGGTGAGTCGGCCCGCCAGGTCGCGCTCGCCATCCGGGACGAGACCGTCGACCTGGAAGCTCAGGGCACGCGGATCATCCAGGTCGACGAGCCCGCCCTGCGCGAACTGCTGCCGCTGCGTGCCGCCGAACAGCCCGCGTACCTGCAGTGGTCGGTGGATTCGTTCCGCCTGGCCACCGCGGGTGTCGCCGACACCACCCAGGTGCACACCCACCTGTGCTACTCGGAGTTCGGCGAGGTCATCTCGGCGATCGCGGGCCTCGACGCCGATGTCACCTCGATCGAGGCGGCGCGCTCGCACATGGAGGTCCTCGACGATCTGAACGCGGCCGGTTTCGCGCTCGGCGTCGGGCCGGGCGTCTACGACATCCACTCGCCGCGGGTGCCGTCGGTCGAGGAGATCACGGCCTCGCTGTCGGCGGCATTGAAAGCGGTTCCGGCCGAGCGCCTCTGGGTGAACCCGGACTGCGGACTCAAGACTCGCGGACCGGTGGAGGTCGAAGCGTCGCTGCGGAATCTGGTGACGGCGGCCGCAGCACTGCGCTGACCGACCGGATCAGTCCATAGACCACTGCCCCGGACGAAAGATCTTGCGTCCGGGGCAGTGTGGTCGGCGACTCAGCTCGCCCGGGCGACCGGGACCGGGCGCTGCGCCACGCCGCGATATTCCGAGAGCGGCCGGATCAGCGCGTTGGCGGCCGACTGCTCGGCGATATGCGCGGTCCAGCCGGTGATCCGGCTCATCACGAAGATGGGCGTGAACATCTCGATATCGAAGCCCATCAGGTAATAGGCCGGACCCGCGGGGAAGTCGAGATTCGGTGCGATGCCGGTCTTGTCGGCCATCGCGGCGGCGAGTTCGTCGTACATCCGAACCCACTGCCGGCCACCGGTCACCGCCGCGACGTCGTCGAGGGCGGCCTTCATGGTCGGCACCCTGGAATCGCCGTTGCGGTACACCCGATGCCCGAAGCCCATCACTTTGCGCTTGGCGGTGAGCGTTTCGGCGACCCAGGCCTTCGCGAGCGCGGGGTCGGCGATCTCCAGCATCGTGTGCATCACCGCCTCGTTGGCGCCGCCGTGCAGGCGACCCTTCAGGGCGCCGATCGCCGCGGTGATCGCGCTGTACATATCCGAGCCGGTGGAGGTCACCACGCGCGCGGCGAAGGTCGAGGCGTTGAAACCGTGCTCGGCGTAGAGGATCAGGGAGATCTCGAACGCGCGCACGATCCGCAGTTCCGGCACCGCGCCGAAGCACATGTACAGGAAGTTCTCGGCGAAGCCGAGCTGGGAGTGCGGTGCGATCGGGTCGAGCCCGCGTCGTCTGCGCATCGCCGTCGCGATCACCGTCGGCAACAGGGCGGTCAATCGCAGTGCGGCGTCGAGTCTTTCGCGCTCGCTCTCGCTGTCCGAGGCGACGTCTTCGGTACCCAGGTAGCTCACGACCGTGCGGACCGCGTCCATCGGGTGGCAGGTGTCGGGCATCTTCTCCAGCAGCGCGAGCACCGACCGGTCGATCCGACGCTGAGCGCGTTCTCGCTGGCAGAGCAGCTGCAGCTGGCCGTCGTCGGGGAGTTCGCCGTGCCACAGCAGATAGGCGACCTCCTCGAAACCGCACCGCGCGGCCAGGTCCTGCACCGGGTAGCCCCGGTAGGTCAGCGAGTTGGTCTCGGCGACCACCTTGGAGATGCTCGTCGTGTCGACCACCACCCCGGCCAGACCCTTGGCGATGGCGGATCGTGTCGTGTGTCCACTGGTCATGCTCACTCACCCACCATGAAATCGAAGATGCCGGAGTCGAATTCGTTGTAGTGCCGGTAACCGAGCAGTTCATAGAGCCGAGACCGGTGCTGCATGCGGTCCAGCAGCGCCGATTGCGTTCCAGC
This sequence comes from Nocardia sp. PE-7, assembly GCF_030486425.1. Classification (NCBI taxonomy): domain Bacteria; kingdom Bacillati; phylum Actinomycetota; class Actinomycetes; order Mycobacteriales; family Nocardiaceae; genus Nocardia; species Nocardia sp. PE-7. Next base: position 4,886,180 of record NZ_CP129614.1, read on the forward strand.
CGTGGCTATTTCGCGCAGCCCGTCCTCGATCGCGCCCATCGCCAGTCGCAACGTGGTGACCGGGTAGATCACCGCGTTGTAGCCGAGATCGGTCAGTGTCCGCGCGCTCAGCAGCGGCGTCTTGCCGAATTCGGTCATGTTCGCGAGCAGCGGGATATTTACGGCGGCGCGGAACTTCGCGAACTCGGCTTCCTCGGCCAGCGCCTCGGTGAAGATCAGATCCGCGCCCGCGTCGGCGTAGGCCCTGGCCCGCTCGATCGCCGCGTCGAGGCCCTCGATCGCGCGCGCGTCGGTGCGGGCGCAGATCACGAAGTCCGGATCGCGGCGCACCGCCACGGCGGCGCGGATGCGGCGCACCATCTCGGCCGTGTCGACGACGGCCTTGCCGTCGAGGTGTCCGCATCGTTTCGGGTTCACCTGGTCCTCGAGATGACATCCGGCCAGGCCGGCGTCTTCGAGCAGGGTCACCGTGCGGGCCGCGTTCATCGGTTCACCGAAGCCGGTGTCGGCGTCGATGAGAACGGGCAGATCGGTGGCGCGCGCGATCTGACGGCCACGTTCGACGACCTCGGTGAGCGTGGTCAGGCCGATATCGGGCAGGGCGAGTTCGGCCGAGATCACCGCGCCCGACACGTAGACGCCGTCGAAGCCGATCTCCTGGATCAGCTTGGCCACCAGTGGGTTCACCGCTCCGGGCAGTCGTTGCAGCCGACCGGAAGCCAGCCCGGCACGCAAGCTCGCCCGCTTCTGCGCGGCGGTGGTGTGCGCGGCGAGCAGTCCCGAAACAGTCATCAGAACAACCCTTCCCGCGCGGCGGGCAGCCGGTCGAACAGCGCGGGGTCGACCGCGAAGCTCAGCTGATCGAGCTCACCCGCGCCGAGTTCCGGTGTGCGCTGGGCGGCATCGAGGAAGCGGTCCTGTTCGGCGGGCGTGACCACACCGTCGGCGAGGACGCGGAACTTCTCGAGGTACTGCTCGCGCGCGAACGGCCGCGCGCCCAGCGGATGCGCGTCGGCGACCGCCAGTTCGTCGACGATCACCTCGCCGTCGTCGAGGGTCACCACCGCGCGGGCGCCGAAGGCCTTCTCGGCGGGATCGGTCGCGTGATAGCGGCGGGTCCACTCGGGGTCCTCGACCGTGGCGATCTTGTGCCACAGCGCCACGGTGTCGGGTCGCTGGGCACGCTCGGGCGCGTAGGAGCGCTCGTGGTGCCAGGTGCCGTCCTGCAAGGCGACCGCGAAGATATAGGGCAGCGAGTGGTCGAGGGTCTCTCGACTGGCGTGTGGATCGAACTTCTGCGGGTCGCCGGATCCGGTGCCGATCACAGAGTGCGTGTGATGGCTGGTGTGCAGCACGATCGAGGCGATGCGGTCGGTATCGGTGATCCGGTCGCGCAGTCGACGCGCGAGGTCGATCGGGGCCTGGCTCTGGTATTCGGCCGAGTGCTCCTTGGTGTAGCTGTCCAGAATGGCGCGCTTGGCCTCGCCCGGATTCGGCAGCGGCACCTGGTACTCGACGTCCGTGCCGCCGAGCAGCCACGCGATCACTCCGTCGGCGCCCTCCCAGATGGGCGCGGGCGCACCTTCACCGCGCATCGCCCGGTCGACCGCCTCGACGGCCGTCTTCCCGGCGAACGCGGGCGCGTACGCCTTCCAGCTGGAGATCTCGCCCTTGCGTGACTGCCGGGTCGCGGTCGTGGTGTGCAGCGCCTGGCCGACGGCGTGATAGATGGTTTCGGGGTCGAGTCCGAGCACGGTACCGATGCCCGCGGCGGCCGATGGTCCGAGGTGTGCGACGTGGTCGATCTTGTGTTCGTGCAGGCAGATGGCGCGCACCAGGTCGATCTGGATCTCGTAGCCGGTGGCGAGACCGCGGATCAGCTCGGCGCCGCCGCGCCCCGTGTGCTGGGCGACGGCCAGAATCGGCGCGATGTTGTCGCCCGGATGTGAGTACTCCGCCGCGAGAAAGGTGTCGTGGAAGTCGAGCTCGCGCACCGCCACTCCGTTCGCCCATGCTGCCCACTCGGGCGAAACACGCTGCGCGCCGGGCAGTCCGAAGACGGTGGCGCCGTAACGTGCGGAGGTAGCGGACAGCGGATGCGCCGACGCTTGCGCGCGGGCGGTGCGGACCGGACCGCGCAGCACCGACGCCGCGGCCACCGCGGCGTTGTCGATGATTCGGTTCACGATCATCTCGGCGACCTCGCCGGACACCGCCACCGGATCGGCAGCCACCTCCGCGATCAGCGTGGCCAGATGCCGCGACCGCGGGAAGTCCTCGGCGGCCCCGACGCTGCGCACGATATGGGTTTTCATTGATCCTCCGATTCCAGCCGGTCGATCCCAGCCATGCTTCGCACGCTACGCATCGGAGTAACCACCGGATACAGGCTGAACAAGCGTATTTTTGTGTGCGATGGACGACAGATCAGCAACTATTGCGAAGATTTCCGATCAGCCTCGAATCGGTGATACCGAAGCGCTATGGTGATTTTCTCCCGGCCACCACGCGGGACAGCCCCAGTCGCCGCAGGCGATGATTCCGTCGTCGCGAGCGAAACTTTCTCATGCCCCCACCTACTCCTTCGCATGTTACGCACGGGTAGTCACAGGTAAAATCCCTTGCAGCACTGGACTTCTCCCGAGGCATTCGCCACTTTCAGCAAACATTGCGAACAGCTCGCGTTAGGATCTGCGACGTGCGGAAGATGTACGCGGGGGCCAGGCTACGAAGGCTGCGCGAAGAACGGCGGATGACCCAGGCAGCGCTCGCGAAATCGCTGGACCTCTCACCCAGCTATCTCAATCAGCTGGAGCGTGATCAGCGTCCGCTGACCATTCCCGTGCTGCTGAAACTCAACTCGACCTTCGACCTCGACGTGCAGTTCTTCGCCGCCGACTCCGATGCGCGGCTGGTCTCGGACCTGCACGAGGTGCTGGTCGAGGCCGCGGGCGGCGGCGATACCGCGCCGATCACCGAGGTCGAGGAACTGGCGACCAGGCTGCCCGAGGTGGCGCGCATCGTGATCGCGATGCACCGGCGGCTGCGCGCGGCCACCGACCAGCTCGACCTGCTGTCCTCGCGCGTCGACACGCCCGCGGGCGCGCCGGGCACCCCCATGCCCTACGAGGACGTGCGCGACTTCTTCTACGACCACCGCAACCACATCTCGACCCTCGACCACGCCGCCGAGCAGCTGTTCGAGGAATCCGGGCTGAGCATCGGCTCGCTGGATCGCCAGCTCGCCAGGATCGCCGAGGAGCGCGCGGGCGTCACGGTGCTGGTACGTGGCGACGGCGCCGACCCGGCCATCCCGAAACGCCACTACGACCCCGACACCCGCACCCTCACGCTGGCCAGGCGACTGCGCCCGGGGCAGCGCGCCTTCCAGATCGCGACCACGCTCGGTCTGCTGCTCTACGGCCGCGAGATCGACAATGTGCTCGCCGAATCCCGGGCGCTCACCGGCGAATCCCGCACGCTGGCCAGGGTCGGGCTGGCCAACTACTTCGCCGGGGCGTTGATCCTGCCCTACGGGCGGTTCCTGCGCTCGGCCGAGGAACTGCGCTACGACGTCGACCTGCTCGCGCTGCGCTTCGAGGTCGGTTTCGAGACGGTCTGCCATCGGCTCAGCACCCTGCAGCGGCAGGGTCAGCGCGGTGTGCCGTTCTTCCTGGTGCGCACCGATCGGGCGGGCAATATCTCGAAACGACAGTCCGCCACCGCGTTCCACTTCTCCCGGGTGGGCGGCAGCTGCCCGCTGTGGGTCACCCACGAGGCCTTCGCCCACCCCGGCCGCATCCTCACCCAGGTCTCGGAGATGCCCGACGGGCGTCGGTATCTGTGGATCGCGCGCACCACCCCCGCCGCCGCGCAGGGGTTCGGGGCGGCGTCGAAGAACTTCGTCATCGGCCTCGGCTGCGATATCGAATACGCCGACCGGCTGGTGTATTCGCAGGGGCTGCAGCTGGACGATCCACAGGTGGCGGTCCCGATCGGGGCCGGGTGCAAGGTGTGCGAGCGACCCGCGTGCCCACAGCGCGCGTTCCCGCAGATCGGACGTCCGCTGGCCGTGACCGAACACACCAGCACCGACCTGCCGTACCCGCGCCTCCCTCGCTGACCCCGCCTCGGCGGTCAGGACTTGGCGAGGTATTCGATGCGTTCGCCGTCGACCGCGGCCGACATCATGCCCGCCAAGCCCGGGTGGTTCACCAAACCGGGATCCTCGGCGACGACCTGGCGAGCGAGTTCCTGTGCGGCGGTGATCACCTCGAGGTCGTCGAGCAGCGAGAGCAGGCGCAGCGACCGGGCGGTACCGGACTGCGCCGAACCGAGCACATCACCTTCGCGACGCTGGCGCAGATCGAGCACCGAGAGTTCGAAGCCGTCGGTGGTCGCCGCCACCGCCTCGAGCCGCGCCATCGCCGTCCCGCCGGGCGCGGCATCGGTGACCAGCAGGCACAGACCGGGATGCTTGCCACGGCCGATGCGGCCGCGCAACTGGTGCAGCTGACTCACGCCGAACCGGTCGGCGTCGACGATCACCATCACGGTCGCGTTCGGCACGTCGACACCGACCTCGACGACGGTGGTGCAGACCAGGACATCGATCGCGCCGTCGTTGAATTGGCGCATCACGTGGTCTTTTTCGTCGGCCGGCAGCCTGCCGTGCAACAGGCCGACGCGCACACCGGCGAGCGGACCGGCGCCCAGCGTCTCGTACATCTCGACAGCGGCGGCGGTGGTGGGGCCTTCCTTCTCCGCCTTCTTGCCCTTGGCCGGTGGCGCGTCCGGGTCCTCGCCGATGCGCGAGCACACGACATAGGCCTGCCGACCCTGACCGACCTCCTCGACGATGCGCTCCCAGGCGCGATCCACCCACCCCGGATGCAGTTTGCGCGGAACGACTTTCGACACGATCGGCGAGCGCCCCTTGGGAAGCTGGGTGAGCGTGGAGGTTTCGAGGTCGCCGAGGGTGGTCATCGCGATGGTGCGGGGGATCGGCGTCGCCGTCATCACCAGCAGATGCGGGCTGATGCCGTCTTTCGCCTTCGCGCGCAGCGCGTCTCGCTGCTCGACGCCGAAGCGGTGCTGTTCGTCGACCACCACGAGGCCGAGGTCGTAGAACTCGACCGCGTCCTGGATGAGCGCGTGGGTACCGATGACGATGCCCGCCTCACCGGTCATCGCGTCCAGCAGCGCCGCTTTCTTCGCGGCCGTCGACATCGATCCGGTGAGCAGGACGACCTTGGTGGAGTTCTCGGCGGCGCCGAGTTCGCCCGCGTTGCCGAGGTCACCGAGCATGGCGCGCAGCGACCGATAGTGCTGCGCGGCGAGGACTTCGGTCGGCGCGAGCAGCGCGCACTGGCGGCCCGAGTCCACCACCTGCAGCATGGCGTCGAGCGCCACGATCGTCTTGCCCGAGCCCACCTCGCCCTGGAGCAGCCGGTGCATGGGCCGGGTACGCGACAGATCTCGCGAGATCTCCGCGAGCACCTGCTGCTGGCCTTCGGTGAGCTCGAAGGGCAGACGTTCGTCGAAGGCGGCGGCGATTCCCTCGGTCGACGGCGGACAGGCCGGGGCGGTGCGGCCCTCCACCTCGTGACGGCGCTCGGCCAGCACGAGCTGCAGCGCGAGCGCCTCGTCGAAACGGAGCCGGTCCCTTGCCTTCTCGATGTCCAACTTGTGCTCAGGAAGGTGGATCAGGCGCAGCGCTTCCGACAGCGGGAGGAGTCGGCGTTCCTCGCGCAGGTCGGCGGGCAGCGGGTCCTCGATGGGGTCGAGCTGGTCGAGCACCTGGCGGATGCAGGCCAACAGGTCCCAGCTCTGGACCTTGGCGGTCGCCGGATACACCGGAACGAATTCGCGTTCGAAGAACGAGGCATCCACTCCCCCCGCGCCTTTCGCGCTCTGCGCGAGGCCGCGCAGCGCACCGCTGCCACGCACGGACGTGAGTTCCTCCACGCCGGCTTCCGGCTTGTCGGGCAGGATCAGGTAGTCGGGGTGCGAGAGGTTCCAGCGGTCGGGACGCCACCAGTGCACGGTGCCCGACATCATCGCTCGAACACCCTCTTTCACCAGATAGCGCACCTTGTCGCCATTGAAGAAAGTCGCCTCGAGCGGACGCTGCGCTCCGGTGTCGAGCTGCACCTTCAGCAGTGAGCCACGGCGGTTCTTCATCGGGCGCAGTTCGGTTTTCGCGATGCGACCGATGACGGTGATGTGCGCGCCCTCTTCGGGTTCCTCCTCGGTGAGGGGCTGACCCTGGGTCGCGTAGCGCACCGGATAGTGGCGCAACAGATCCTCGACGGTGGTCATGTCGAACGCCTCGGTCAGCCGGTCGGCCGCCTTGACGCCGAGCACGTGGTCGAGCCGGTCACTCAACGTCGCCATCTACTCGACCCCTATCTGCACCAGATCCGCCTGCTGTCCACCGGAATACACGACCACCTCGACACCGGGGAAACCGGCTCTCACATGATCGGCGAGCACCTGCGCCAACTCGGGCCCCGCGTCGGCGCCCATCAGCAATGTCACCAATTCCCCACCGAGACCGAGCATTCGGTCCAGCAGGAGGCTTCCCGCACCGACCACGTCGGGGTCGATCACCACTACATCGTGGCCGACCAGACCCAATCCGTCTCCCGGAGAACACATTCCGACCATCGTCAGCGCCCGCACCCGCGCCGCGCGCAGCGCACCCCACCGTGTGGTCGCGGCCGCCTCCGACATCGCGAAGGCGTCGTCGACCGCGATCCGTCCCCGATCGTGCACGGCCAGCGCCGCGAGGCCCTGCACCATCGACGCGCTCGGCAGCAACAACACATCACGCGACCCGTCACGCGCGGCCGCACCGACCGCGACGAGTTCCTGCGCGGGCAGGGCCCCGTTGGGCAGGACCAGCACCTCACGATTGGGCATACCGCGGATCGCCCGCAGCAGGGTGTTCGTGTCGAGCTGCCGATCCCCCCGCAACACCACCGCGCCCGCGTCCTCGAACAGGCGCGCGGCGGCGGCGCCGCCCACCACCGCCAACACGCCGCGGTCGGCGTCGGGGGTGGCGACGTCTCGGTCGGCGAGACCGGGTGGCCGGTCGCCGTCGTGCTGGGTGCGCGACTCGATCGCCGCGGTGTCGACGTGTGAGTGGTGGGTGTGGCCGAGCGCGTCGGCGCCGTGCCCGTGGTTGCCGCTGTGGGGCGCGGTCACCGCGAAACTCTCGATCCGGATGCCCGTCACGGTGCCCACCGCGAGGCCCGCCTCGATGGCGGCCCCCGCGTCGCGGCAGTGCACATGGGCCGACCAGGTGGTCGCGCCGTCGCCGACCACCACCACGGAGTCACCGAGCACCGCGAGCCGATCACGCAGCCCGCTCGCGGCCGTGTCGTCGGTGCCGGAGATCACGTACATGACCTCGAAGTGCGGATCGGCGTCCTGGTCCCGGTGATCGTTGTCGACGCGGGCGTCGGCGGTCCGGCGCTCGTGGCCGTCCGCGTTCGCGCGTCGACTGTCCGCTTCGTCGTCGCCGTGACCGATCGCACGGGGGTCGCTCTCGTCGTGTCCGTCGACCGGTCGCCGATGCGGCCCGTGATCGGGTCGTTCGCCCCGCGTGTACCTGACCCGATCGGTCGGCTCACCGCAGACTTCGGCCACGAGACAGTCCAGCAGTACCAGCAGTCCCCGCGCCCCGGCGTCGACCACCCCGGCCGCGCGAAGCACACCCAGCTGGGCCGGCGTCTCGCTCAACGCGCGCGCGGCGCCGTCGGCGGCGCAGCGGGCGACGGTCACGAGGGACTGATCGGCCGACTCGGCCGCGGCGACCGCGGCCCGCTCGAGCACGGTCAGGATGGTGCCCTCGACCGGGGCACTGAGCCCGGTGCGGACGAGCACCGCCGAGCGCCGCAGTGCCACCTGCAGCCGTTCACCGGTCAGCGGACCGGCGATGACAGCCTCGGCGATGCCACGCAGAACCTGGGACAGGATGATCCCCGAGTTTCCCCGCGCGCCCGTCGTCGCGCCGCGGGCCAACGCCTGCGCGATCAGATGAGCGGAAGGCGCGTCGTCGGTGATCTGAGCGGCCGTCGCGACGGCCGCTCGCATGGTGGCGAGCAGGTTGGTGCCGGTGTCGGCGTCGGCGATGGGGAACACGTTGAGCGCGTCGATCTCGGCGCGGCGTAGTTCCAGGTCGGTGCGGCAACCGCGAGCCCAGACCAGCAGATCGGGGCCGTCGAGAGACTCCCGCACGTGCGACACCGCCACCTCGCTTCCCCATTCTGCGTGCTCGCGCGCCGAGCACGCACGCCAGGTTAGCGTCAGCGACCGACAGCGCTATGCTGACCTCGGAAGGGCCCTCATCCGGGCTACGCTCGGCCTGTCGACCGGGATACCCCGGTTTGGAAGTTCGAGGCCCGGCCCGCTAGTCTTGCAGGGTTGCCTCGTGCGGCCCACGTGGGTCTGCGCTGGCCGACATCAGTCGGCAAGGCATTTGACGACATCAGTTTCCGGTTCAGCGGGCATACGTGCGCCGCTGTCCGCTTATGACATGAAGGAGCTCGCGACATGGCTGCCGTTTGCGACGTCTGCGCCAAGGGCCCCGGTTTCGGGAAGTCGGTCTCGCACTCGCACCGGCGCACCAACCGTCGCTGGAACCCGAACATCCAGACCGTGCGTGCGCAGGTTGCCCCTGGCAACACCCGCCGGATGAACGTGTGCACCTCCTGCCTGAAGGCGGGCAAGGTCGTCCGCGGCTGATTTTCAGCCCGTACATTCTGCCGACAGTGCCCCGGCACCCCTCGCGGGTGATCCGGGGTTTTGTCGTACAACGGCCGAGCGCCGAACGGGCTCGACGTGGCTGACTGGCGAATCGCGCCGCTGACGGCGACCCGGGTCACCGAACTCGCCGCCTGCCACATCGCCAGCTGGCGCGAAGCCTACGGAACGCTCGTCCCCGATCACATCCTCGACGGCTTCGACCTGGAACGCTCCGCGCTCACCTGGGAACGTCGTCGCGCCGACGGCATCCGCCGGTTGCCGGTCGCGCTGGTCGGCGACCGGCTGATCGGCTTCGCCTCCGGGACGAAGTCGTCCGTACCGGGCCGCTCAGCGTCCACCGAGGATGAACTCGAAGCGCTCTACGTCCGCAGCGCCTGGCACGGCACCGGCATCGCCGACGCCCTGATCGAAGCCGCCACTCCCGGATCACCGTGCACCCTGTGGGTCTTCGCCGACTATCCGCGTGCCCACGCCTTCTACCGCAGGCACGGTTTCACCGACACCGGTATCCGCCGAACCGATCCGTTCACCCTGCTGCCCGAACAATGGTGGCGCCGCGACTGAGAAACGCCGCCGCCGCACCGGGGGTGTACCTCCGTGCGCAAAGGCTGCGGAACGCCGCGCGTGCGGGCCCGATTAAGGTGACGCCCATGAGTACCACCGAACCGGTCCTTGCCGCCGAGGTCATCGACGGCGTCCTGCAGCTGACCATCGCCACCGCCGCCGCAGGCACCTCGATGGATTTCGACCTGATCAACGCGGGCACCGCCGCCCTGCGCGCGCTCGACCCGTCGGTCGGCGCCGTGCTGCTCACCGGCGCGGGCGCGAACTTCTGCGCGGGCGGCAATGTCCGCAATTTCGCCGCCGCCGATGACCGCGGCGCCTACCTGCACGAGCTGGCCGACCAGCTCCACGATTTCGTCCGCGCGCTCGCCGACGCCCCGGTCCCCGTGATCGCCGCCGTCCAGGGCTGGGCGGCGGGTGCGGGCATGAGCCTGGTCTGCGCCGCCGACATCGCGATCGGTGGCCCCTCGACGAAACTGCGCCCCGCCTACCCCGGCATCGGCCTGTCCCCCGACGGCGGTATGTCCTGGTCGCTGCCCCGCATCGTCGGCCGGAGCCGGGCGACCGAGATCCTGCTCACCGACGCCGTACTCGACGCCGACGAGGCCGTGCGCCTCGGCGTCCTGAGCCGCACGGTCGCCGACGAGGACATCCGCGCCGAAGCGTTGCGCGTGGCGCAGACCTTCGTCACCGGCCCCCGCCCCACCTACACGGCCATGAAAAAGCTGCTGGCCCAGTCACCGACGGCAACATTGGACCAGCAGCTGGATTCCGAACGCGACAGCATCTCCGCCGCCGCCAACAGCGACACCGGCCGCGAGGGCGTCGACGCCTTCGTAGGCAAGCGCAAGCCGAACTACGTCGGCCTCACATAGAAGTCACCAACTCCCGCGACTGAACTGACAACCCGGCGCGACCAACGCCACGCCGGAACTCAGCAACCACGGGTTTTCGGCCGCCTCGCATCCGAAGGGCGAGACGGAACGCCGAAGGCGCAGTATCGCCCTTCGGATGCGAGGCCCGCAGGGCCGAAAACCCCCGCGGCGCCAGCCGCCGATAACTCAGCAGGCAGCGCCGAGGGCGCTGAAGGTGTTCTGCAGCAGGCAGGTCACCTTCGCGTTCACGCCGGACGAGATGGTGGAGGTGCCGGTGGAGGTCCATTCCTCGCCGACCTGGGTGGTGGCCACCGGGGCGGCCTGCTCGTCGTAGGGCTCGAGCTGCAGGCCTGCGGCGGTGGCCGAGCCTGCGCCCGCGGTGATGGCGGCGGCCACGGCGGCGGTCGCGAGGGCAGCGCGAACGGTGGAGATGTGCATCGGGTTGTGCTCCTTCATCATTCTCTTCTGGTGCGGGCGACGCCCCGGGTCAGGGCAGCCGCCAGTCGACAGGATCGGCGCCGAGTTCGTCGAGCAGTTCGTTGACCCGCGAGAAGGGTCGGGAACCGAAGAACCCGCGCGAGGCGGAAAGCGGTGAGGGGTGGGCCGATTCGACGTAGGGCACCTCGGCGGCGACGAGGGTGGGCTTCAGCGAGCGAGCGTCGTTGCCCCACAGCACGGCGACGAGCGGCTCGTCGCGGGCGACCAGCGCCCGGATCGCCTGCTCGGTGACCGCTTCCCAGCCTTTGCCGCGATGGGAGGCGGGCGCGCCGGGGGCGACGGTGAGCACTCGGTTCAGCAGCAGCACACCCTGATCCGACCAGGGGCTCAGGTCACCACAGCTCGGGGTATCGAAGCCGAGGTCTTTGCTGTATTCGGCGAAGATGTTGGACAGGCTGCGCGGCACCGGCGAAACCTGTGGCGTGACAGAGAAACTCAGACCCATCGCGTGGCCGGGCGTGGGGTACGGGTCCTGGCCGACGATGAGCACGCGCACCGCGTCGAACGGACGCTGGAAGGCGCGCAGCACGTTCTCCCCTTCGGGGAGGTAGCCGCGGCCTGCCGCGTTCTCTTCACGTAAGAACTCGCCCATTTCGCTGATGCGGTCGGTGACCGGCTCCAGTGCCCGGGCCCAGCCCGGATCGATGATCTCCGACAGTGGTTTGGCACCCATGACCGCACAACCTATCGTTCGTTGTCGGCGGGCGTGGCGTCCACCCCACGGAACGATTCCCAGCCGGTGCCGCCGGTGGGGGCCACGCCGTCGACGGTGACGCCACTGCCTGCGGTTACGACACCGATCGGCCGCCAGCCCGCGGGAACCGAGGCACCGGCGGGCCAGGTTCCGACGAAGGCGTGGTCTTCGCCGCCGGCCAGAATCCATTGCGCCGCATCGGCATCGAGCAATTTCGCCACAGCGTCCAGATCGGGGTCGGCCAGTGCGGCGCGGTGGACATCGATGGCGACGTTCGAGGCGGCGGCGAGGTGGCCGAGGTCGGCGAGCAGGCCGTCGGAGACATCGGTGAGCGCGGTCGGGATGTGCGTGCCGAAGGCATCGAGGACCGCGGCGTAGGGCGGTTGCGGAACACGATGTGTCGCAAGGGCATAGGTGAAGTCCGGATCGGAGGTGTCCGCGCCACCGGTCAATACGGCCAGCCCGGCGCCGGACCAGCCGAGTTCGCCTGCCACAGCGACGATGTCGCCGACGGCGGCGCCGGATCGAGTGATCGCGTTCTGCCCGCCGAGATCGCCGAACGCGGTCACCGAGACGACCAGTTGTTCGCTGCGCACCAGATCGCCGCCCGCGATGGAACCCCCGGCGCGGCTCGCCTCGATCCACATCCCGTCGGCGATCCCTTCGATCACCGTCACGGGGGTGTCGGCGGGGCAGCCGAGCGCGACCACGAACGCCGTCGGCCGCGCGCCCATCGCCACCACGTCGGCGGCGTTCTGGGCGATGGCCTTGCGGCCGATATCGACGGGCGAGGACCAGTCGAGCCGGAAGTGCCTGCCTTCGACGAGCATGTCGGTGCTCACCACGAACCGACCGTCGGGCGCGGCGACCAGCGCGGCGTCGTCACCGGGTCCGAGCAGTACGTGCGCGGCCTGCTCCCGACCGGCGTTGATCCGGTCGATCAGGGCGAATTCGCCCAGCTCACGCACCGTCTGCGGACGGCTGTCCTCGCTGATGACCGATCCCTTCCCGCTGTGCTGCTGACCGACGAAATCGCCCCGACGGTACCCTTTCGAAGGCGATCGGGCACCACCGACGGCGCAGGCGAACCCGCGAACGGAAGGACCACACAGCTATGGCGGACTCGACACCGGAGGATCGCGACCAGGCGAGCACCCCCGACGACACCGCCACTGCCGACGCGGCATCGCCGGGCGACGAGCCGACACCCACCACCGGCGCTCGAGCAGCCGACGCGACCGCTGAGGCTTCCGCCCCGGCCGACGACGACTCGAACGCGGACTCCGACGCCGAGGCGGACAACTCCGACGATGACGATGACGACTTCGAGTCGCATCACTCCCCCGCCCTCATCGCCACCGCGGTCGCCCTGCCCGTCGTGCTGATCGTCGCCGTGCTGGTCGCCGCCTTCATCGCCCTGCGCGCCCCCGTCGAACGCGAACCCCTCGCCCTCGGGCCCGTCCCCGCCCCCGCCGCCGACGGTCCCGCTTGTCAGACCCTGCTGCCCGCCCTGCCCGCCGAACTCGGCGACTACACCAAGGCCACCCTCGTCGAACCCAGCCCGCCTGCCACCCGCGCCTGGCAGCTCCCCGACGGCGGCGACCCGATCACGCTGCGCTGCGGCCTGGACCGCCCCCTCGAATTCAACCGCGCGTCCCCGCTGACGGTGATCGACGGCGTGAAGTGGTTCCAGGTCCGCGACGAGGTGGGAAAGACCGGCACCTGGTTCGCCGTCGACCGCGAAACCTACATCGCCCTGACTGTCCCCGACGGCTCCGGCACCAGCGCGGTGCAGAGCGTGTCCGACATCATCACCGCGAATCTGCCTGCCCGCGAACCGACTCCGGGTGAACTCTGAGCTAACCAGTTGGCGCCGCCGAGCTTTCGAGGACGACCCCGTCGAAAGCCCTGCGGCCGAACCGAACTACTACCGCAGGCCGGTACCGCGGGCGACCGCCGTCTCGATCAGCGTCGACACCAGCGTCGGGTAGTCGATGCCGGTGGCTTCCCACATCCGCGGGTACTGCGAGATCGGCGTGAAGCCGGGCATCGTGTTGATCTCGTTGATCACCGGACCGTTCTCGGTGACGAAGAAGTCGACCCGCGCCAGCCCCTGGCAGTCCAGCGCGCGGAACGCGCGCACCGACAGCGCACGGATCTCGTCGGCGACATCGTCGTCGAGCTTGGCGGGCACGTCGAATTCGCACACGTCATCGAGGTATTTGGTGGCGAAGTCGTAGAACTCGGGCGCGGCGGCGTCGGCATCGGGCATCCGAATCTCGGAGACGACGCTGCCACGCACCTCGCCGTCGGCGAATTCCAGTACGCCGCACTCGACTTCGCGTCCGACGATGCCCGCTTCGATGATCACCTTGGGGTCGTGCGCACGGGCGACGGCGATGGCCGCATCGAGGTCGGCCCAATCGGTGATCTTGGTGATGCCGATCGAGGAACCACCGCGCGCGGGCTTCACGAAGGCGGGCAGACCGATTCGGGCCCGGTCGGCCTCGGCGAGCGTCTCGACGCCGGGACGCAGCACAACCTGCACGCCGACGGGCAATGATTCGGCCGCCAGCAACTTTTTGGTGAACTCCTTGTCCATGCCCGCCGCGCTGGCCAGCACGCCCGCGCCGACATAGGGAATTCCGGCCAGTTCGAGCATCCCCTGCAATGTGCCGTCCTCCCCGAAGGGACCGTGCAGGATCGGGAACACGACATCGACATTGCCGAGCACCGCGCGCGAGTCGAGCGCGACCAGCGCACCGGAGCGGCTCGGGTCAGCGGCCAGCGTGAGAGCGGTTCCCGACGCGTCGACCTGTGGTTGCACACCGTGGCTCAGCGCCAGATCGCCGATCCCGTCGGCCAACACCCAGCCGCCGGTGGGGGTGATGCCGATCGGTACCACCTCGTAGCGCGTCGGATCGAGGTTGCGCAGCACACTGCTCGCCGATACGCACGAGACGGCGTGCTCGCTGCTGCGCCCGCCGAACACCACAGCTACCCTGATCCGTTCCGTCATGAACGTCACCGTAGTAGGTTCTCGCCGTCATGGCGCCATCGCCCTTACTCGGGCTTGATCCGCCTGCCGAGCAGGCTGCCGACCGCCTCGCTCACCGATAGCCCCTCATGGCACACCCTGTGCACCGCGTCGGTGAGCGGCATCTCCACCCCGTGCTCGGCGGCCAGGGCGCGCACCGATGTGCACGACTTCACACCTTCGGCCACCTGCCCATTGGTCGCTTCCTGCGCCGCGGTCATCGTGCCGCCGGCGCCGAGCGCGTACCCGAAGGACCGATTGCGCGACAACGGCGAAGTACAGGTAGCCACCAGATCGCCGACGCCCGCGAGCCCGGCCAGCGTCACCGGCTGCGCCCCGAGCGCCACACCGAGCCGGATCACCTCGGCGAGCCCGCGCGTGATGAGGCTGGCCACCGTGTTGTCGCCCAGCCCCATTCCCGAGGCGATGCCGCACGCGAGCGCGATGACGTTCTTGCACGCACCACCGATCTCGCAGCCGATCACATCGGTATTGGTGTACGGCCGGAAATAACCGGTGGCACACGCCCGCTGCGCGACTTCGGCACGCTCGGTATCGGTGCAGGCGATCACCGTCGCCGCGGGCTGACGTTCGACGATCTCGTGGGCCAGGTTCGGACCCGACAACACCGCGATCCGCCCCGGCTCGGCCCCGGTGACCTCCGCGATCACCTGACTCATCCGCAGCAGCGTCCCGGTCTCGATCCCCTTGGCCAGACTCAGCAGGGTGGCGTCGGAGCCGATATCGCCCTTCCACAGATCCAGATTCGCCCGCAGCGACTGCGACGGAACCGCGAGCACCACCAGGTCGGCCCCGTCGAGGGCGACCCGGTGATCATCGGTTCCCCGCACCGGCGGCAGCGCAACGCCGGGTAGGTAGAACGGATTGCGGTGCTCGGTATCGAGCGCCCGCGCCACCTCGTCGCGCCGGGCCCAGATCGTCACGTCGGTCCCTGCTTCGGCCAACACCTTCGCGAACGCCGTACCCCACGACCCCGCACCCATAACCGCCGCCCTCGTCATCAGCCCAATATGCCATGCAAGGATCGAAGGCATGCACACCGTGCACGCCGTGATGGCGGTCAAACACATCGGCCGGGCCAAGAGCAGGCTGGCGAGCCTGCTGAGCACCGAGCAGCGCGCCCAGCTCGTGCTCGCCATGTTCACCGACACTGTCGTGGCCGCTTCCGCCGTGCCCGCGCTGTCGTCGCTGACCGTGGTCACCCCCGATCCCCTGGTCGCCGACCGTGCCCGCGAGCTCGGCGCGCACGTGATCGACGAACCCGCGGCCGGCGCCGATCCGCTCAATACCGCCCTCGCCGCCGGCGCCGCCGACGTGCGCGATCGCCACGGCCCCACCGCTCTGCTCGCACTGCAGGCCGACCTGCCCGCCCTCCGCCCGTCCGAGTTGGCCGACGTGCTCACCGTCGCCGTCGGCGCTCGATCGGTGGTGATCGACCACACGGGCACCGGCACCGCCGCATTGCTCGTCCGCGATACCGCCGCGTCGCTGTCGCCCCGCTTCGGCGCCGATTCCGCCCGCGCACACCGCGACGGCGGCGCCGTGCCGCTGTCCGGATACTGGCCCGGCCTGCGCTGCGATGTCGACACCCCCGAGGATCTCGAGATCGTCCGCGCGCTCGGCGTCGGCGAATTCACCACCTCGGCCCTGCGCGAGATCGGATTCTCGCCGCACAGAAGTGATCCCGTTCGCAGTGTGTGCTAGCTGATCGCCGACTTCGGACCGAGCGCGACGATCCGTGCGATGTCGTGATGCACGGCGGCCCTTCCTCGAGGGATGATTGATCTCGTGAGCGATACGGAAACCATCAAGCAGCTGCCCCCGATTTCCCCGCCACCTGCGGCCGCCCTCGCCTCGGGCGGTGACGCGAGCACTCAGCGGTTGCCGAGAGATCGCTACCTCAACCGCGAGCTGAGCTGGCTCGACTTCAATGCCCGCGTCCTGGCGCTGGCCGAGGACGCCTCGCTGCCGTTGCTGGAGCGGGCCAAGTTCCTCGCGATCTTCGCGTCCAACCTCGACGAGTTCTACATGGTGCGCGTCGCCGGTTTGAAACGCCGTGCCGAGACCGGTCTGTCGGTGCGCTCGGCCGACGGTCGCTCACCGTCGGAGCAACTGGAGATGATCACCGCCCGCGCCCAAGAACTCGCCGAGCGGCACGCCAACGTCTTCATCGACGAGGTGAACCCGGCTCTGGCGACCGAGGGCATCGACATCATCGGCTGGAGCGATCTCGACGACGATGAACGCCAACGCCTTTCCAACTACTTCACCGACCAGGTGTTCCCGGTCCTCACACCGCTCGCCGTCGACCCGGCGCACCCGTTCCCCTACATCTCCGGCCTGAGCCTCAATCTCGCCGTGACAGTGCGCGACACCGGCACCGGCGGCGAGCACTTCGCCCGCGTGAAGGTGCCCGACAACGTCGACCGCTTCGTGCGTGTGCGCCGCACCGGCGCGCCGTCGGCGATCGCGGCGTTCCTGCCGATGGAAGACCTCATCGCCGCCCACCTCGACCTGTTGTTCCCGGGTCTGACCGTGGTGGAGACGCATTCGTTCCGGATCACCCGCAACGCCGATTTCGAGGTCGACGAGGATCGCGACGAAGACCTGCTGCAGGCGATGGAGCGCGAGCTCGCCCGCCGCCGCTTCGGCAAGCCGGTGCGCCTCGAGGTCTCCGACGACATGACCGAGCACATGCTGGAGCTGCTCCTACGTGAGCTCGAGGTCGACCCCGCCGACGTCATCCAGGTGCCCGGACTGCTCGACCTGTCCTGCCTGTGGCAGGTCTACGGCGTCGACCGACCCGAACTCAAGGACGCGCCGTATGTGCCCGCCACCCCGGCGGCCTTCGGCGAGCGCGAGACCCCGCGCAATGTCTTCGCCGCGCTGCGCGAGGGCGACGTGCTGGTGCACCACCCCTACGACTCCTTCTCCACCAGCGTGCAGCGCTTCATCGAACAGGCCGCCGCCGACCCGCAGGTGCTCGCGATCAAGCAGACGCTCTACCGCACCTCCGGCGACTCCCCGATCATCAACTCGCTGATCGAGGCCGCCGAGGCGGGCAAGCAGGTCGTCGCGCTGGTCGAGATCAAGGCCCGCTTCGACGAGCAGGCCAACATCAAATGGGCGCGCGAACTGGAACAGGCGGGCGTGCACGTGGTCTACGGTCTGGTCGGCCTCAAGACCCACTGCAAGACCTGCCTGGTGGTGCGTCGCGAGGGTTCGACGATCCGGCGCTACTGCCACATCGGCACCGGCAACTACAACCCGAAGACCGCCCGGCTCTACGAAGACGTCGGGCTGTTCACCGCCGCACCGGAGATCGGCGCCGATCTCACCGACCTGTTCAATTCGCTGACCGGATACTCCCGCAAGGAGGACTACCGCAACCTGATGGTGGCGCCGTTGGGCGTGCGCGCGGGCATCATCGAGCGGATCGATCGTGAGATCGAGCTGGCCGGTCAGGGTTCGGCTGCCCGGATCCGGATCAAGGCCAACGCGATCGTCGACGAGCAGATCATCGACGCGCTCTACCGCGCCTCGCAGGCGGGGGTGCCGGTGCAGATCGTGGTGCGCGGCATCTGCGGCCTGCGCGCCGGCGTGCCCGGCCTGAGCGAGAACATCGAGGTGCGCTCGATCCTGGGCCGGTTCCTCGAACATTCCCGGGTGATGGAATTCGGCGCGCAGGAGCAGACGTGGATCGGCAGCGCCGACATGATGCACCGCAATCTCGACCGCCGGGTCGAAGTGATGGTGCAGGTGAAAGATCCCAAGCTCGTCGACCAGCTCGGGAAGGTGTTCGATTCCGCGCTCGATCCGGCCACTCGCTGCTGGATCCTGCTCCCGGACGGGACCTGGCAGGCCAGTCCGACCGATGTCGAGGCCGACCAGGTCCGTGACCACCAAGCCTTCCTCATGCGTTTGCGTCGCCCCGACCAGCCATGAGCGCGGAGAGCAAGGACGCGTCGTTGCGAGACCCGCGGGTAAGGCCCAATATTCACGCGGCAGGAGCGGTCCTGTGGCGTGCGGGCGCCGTCGGCCCGGAGATCGGCGTCATCCACCGGCCGAAGTACGGTGACTGGTCGCTGCCCAAGGGCAAGCTCGATCCCGGCGAGACCCCGGTGGTGGCGGCCGTGCGCGAGGTAGGCGAGGAAACCGGCCTACCGGCCACGCTGGGGCGCTATCTCGGCCACGTCACCTATCCGATCCCGGGCCACCGTCAGCTCAAGCGGGTCGACTACTGGGCCGCCGAGGCCGCCGACGGCGACTTCGCCGTCAACAACGAAGTCGACCAGATGCGGTGGTTCCCCCTCGCCGAGGTGATGGACCAGTTGTCGTATCCGATGGATCGCCAGATCGTCCGGATCTTCGCCCGGCTGCCCGCCCGCACCAACACGGTGCTGCTGGTGCGCCACGCCAAGGCGGGCAAGCGCAACCGCTTCGACGGACCCGACGAGTTGCGTCCGCTCGAGGCCTCCGGGGAACAGCAGGCGAAGGGATTGACACCGAATCTGTTGGCGTTCGGCGCATCCGAGATCTATTCCGCCGATCCACTGCGCTGCATCCAAACCGTGACCCCGTTGGCGGAACAGCTCGACGCCGAAATCAATTGCGAGCCAATGTTTTCCGAGCAAGGTTACGATTCAGCGAAAAGCGCCGCGCGGCAACGATTTCTGTCGTTGGTAACCGATCGAGGGGTACCGGTGGTATGTAGTCAGGGCGGGGTGATTCCCGATCTGACACAGTGGCTGGCCGAGCAGGGCGGGCTCACGCTGCCCTCGGCACGCAATCGCAAGGGCAGCGTCTGGGCATTGTCGTTCGTCGGGGACCGATTGGTCGCCGCGAACCATATGGACCGTTCGCTGTCGACGGCAATCGTCACCACCTGAGTCCATCGGACGGCCTCGAAACAGCCGAAACGGCCCCGGGATTCCCGGGGCCGTTCTCGGTCCAGTGGTGGGTGATGCGGCCTACGTGCACATTCCCCGACCTGATCCCGCTGCGGCAGGATCAACGAGCACGACGGGCGGCAGTCTTCTTAGCAGCAGTCTTCTTAGCGGGAGCCTTCTTCGCAGCAGTGGTCTTCTTGACCGCCGTGGTCTTGGCGGCTGTGACCTTCTTCGCGGGCGCCTTCTTGGCCGCCGTCACCTTCTTGGCGGGCGCCTTCTTGGCCGCCGTCACTTTCTTTGCTGCCGTGGTCTTCTTGGCGGCAGGTGCCTTGGTGGCGGCTTTGCGGGCCGTGGTCTTCGCGGGACCCTTCGACGGCGTGGCCTTCTTGGCCGCGGTCTTCTTCGCCGCGGTCTTCTTGGCTGCCGCCTTCTTCGCCGCCACCGGGGCATTCACGCCTCGCTTGACGGCAGGCCCGGACGAGGCCAGCTTCTGCTTACCCGCGATGACCGCCTTGAACTGTGCGCCCGGTCGGAAGGCAGGCACCGAAGTGGCCTTCACCTTCACGGTTTCACCGGTACGGGGGTTACGGGCAACCCGGGGAGCACGCTTGCGCTGTTCGAACACACCGAATCCGGTGATGGTGACGCTTTGACCCTTGTGCACGGCACGGACGATGGTGTCGACAACATTCTCGACAGCCGCAGTAGCCGTCCGCCTGTCCGTACCCAACTTTTCGGTCAGAACGTCGATCAGTTCCGCCTTGTTCATTGAATCCTCCGCAGACTAATGGCCCGTCGTCGGACCGACTAGGTACCACGGTAAACCCAGTTTGAGCAAGAGTCTATGTGCCACGCCAAAATTCATGTGGTTTAGCACACGTCCAGCTACCGCCGCCCGGGAAGCCCGCCTAAGCGTGCCAGCTGATTACGCCCGTGAAATAGGCTCCGGCAGCGTCACGGGTTTCCATGACGGCCTTCCCTTTTCGAACTCGCCGATGACGTCGGCCTGTCGCAGCGTGAGGCCGATGTCGTCCAAACCCTCCAGCAGACGCCAGCGGGTGTAGTCGTCAATATCGAACGGCAACACGACGGTTCCCGCTGTGACGGTGCGAGCGGACAGGTCGACAACCAATTCGATGCCGGGCTGTTCCTCGATCAGCTTCCAGAGCATTTCGACATCGTTCTGTGACATCTGTGCGGCCAACAACCCGCCCTTACCCGCATTTCCACGGAAGATGTCTGCGAAACGAGACGAGATGACCACCCGAAAGCCGTAGTCCGACAGCGCCCACACAGCGTGCTCTCGCGAAGAGCCGGTGCCGAAATCCGGGCCCGCCACCAGCACGCTGCCACGCTTGAACGGCTCGTTGTTGAGAATGAACTCCGGATCGGTACGCCAACCGGCGAACAAGCCGTCCTCGAAACCCGTACGGGTCACGCGCTTCAGGTAAACGGCGGGGATGATCTGATCGGTGTCGACATTGGACCGGCGCAGCGGCACACCGATGCCTTTGTGAACGGTGAAGGCTTCCATAACGATTCCCTTTCGATCTGTGGTGATCGGTGGCTCAGGCCAGATCAGCAGGCGAGGACAGGGTTCCACGGACCGCCGTAGCGGCCGCGACCAGCGGTGAGACCAGGTGCGTACGACCGCCCTTGCCCTGCCTGCCCTCGAAATTGCGGTTCGAGGTCGAGGCGCAGCGCTGGCCCGGTTCGAGCTGATCGGGATTCATACCGAGGCACATCGAGCAGCCCGCCTGGCGCCATTCCGCGCCCGCGGCGGTGAAAATCTCGCCGAGTCCTTCTTTTTCCGCCTGCGCGCGCACCCGCATCGAGCCCGGCACAACCAGCATTCGCACGCCGTCGGCGACCTGGCGGCCCTTCAGAACATCGGCGACGGCCCGCAGGTCCTCGATCCGGCCGTTGGTGCAGGAGCCGACGAAGACGGTGTCCACGCTCACCTCACGCAGCGGCATTCCCGGCGTCAGGTCCATGTAGCGCAACGCCTTCTCGGCGGATTCACGCTCGTTCTCGTCGACGATCTGGGCCGGGTCCGGCACATTCGCGCCCAGCGGCAAGCCCTGGCCGGGATTGGTGCCCCACGTGACGAACGGGGTCAGCGTGTTCGCGTCGATGTGGACCTCGGCGTCGAACTCCGCGCCTTCCTCGGTGACCAGCGCGTCCCAGGAGGCCACTGCGGCATCCCAGTCGGCTCCCTGCGGAGCGTGCGGGCGGCCCTTCAGGAATTCGTAGGTCACCTCGTCGGGGCCGATCATGCCGGCGCGAGCGCCCGCTTCGATGGACATGTTGCAGATCGTCATCCGCGCTTCCATCGACAGCTTGCGAATCGCCTCGCCGCGGTACTCCAGCACATAGCCCTGGCCGCCGCCGGTGCCGATCTCGGCGATCACGGCCAGGATCAGGTCCTTGCTCGTGACGCCGGGCGCCAATTCGCCGTCGACGGTGATGGCCATCGTCTTGAACGGGCGCAGCGACAACGTCTGAGTGGCGAGCACGTGCTCGACCTCACTGGTGCCGATGCCCATCGCCAGTGCGCCGAACGCGCCGTGGGTGGAGGTATGGCTGTCACCACAGACGACGGTCATACCGGGCTGGGTGAGACCCAGCTGCGGGCCGACGACGTGCACGATGCCCTGCTCCACATCGCCCATCGAGTGCAGGCGCACGCCGAATTCGGCGCAGTTGCGGCGCAGCGTGTCCACCTGGGTGCGCGAGATCGGGTCGGCGATCGGCTTGTCGATATCGGCGGTGGGGACGTTGTGGTCCTCGGTGGCGATGGTGAGATCGGTTCGGCGCACCGGACGGCCGGCCGCGCGTAGCCCGTCGAAGGCCTGCGGGCTGGTCACCTCGTGCACGAGGTGCAGATCGATGTAGATCAGGTCCGGTTCACGGGAGGAACCATCGCCTTCGCCCTTGGCGACGACGTGCTGTTCCCACACCTTCTCGGCCAGTGTGCGAGCGCGCTCGGCCATTGCTTGATCACCTTTCGACGGGCATACTTGGTATCTCAGCATTTGAGACGTTAGTATCGTTCTATGAGACAGCATAGCGGTATCGGTGTTCTCGACAAAGCCGTGGCGGTGCTCTACGCCGTCGCCGACGAGCCCTGCGGTCTCAATGACCTGTGCACCCGCACCGGCCTGCCGCGTGCCACCGCGCACCGGCTGGCGGTCGGGCTGGAAACGCACCGGTTGCTGGCGCGCGACGGCAACGGATTGTGGCGGCCGGGGCCCGCGCTCACCGAGTTGTCGGCGGGGGCGGCCGATCCACTCGTGGAGGCCGCGGCTGCCATTCTGCCCCGTCTGCGCGAGATCACCGGCGAAAGCGTCCAGTTGTACTGCCGCGACGGACACGCACGCGTCTGCGTCGCGGCGCTGGAGCCGCCGGTCGGCCTGCGCGACACCGTCCCGATCGGTTCGCGGCTGCCGCTCACCGCGGGTTCGGCGGCGAAGGTGTTGCTGGCGTGGGCCGATCCCGAGTTGCAGCGCACGGTCCTCGCCGACGCGGTGTTCGGCGACCGGGCACTGGCCGAGGTGCGCAAGCGGGGCTGGGCGCAGAGCGCCGCCGAGCGGGCGCAGGGCGTGGCGAGTGTGTCGGCGCCGGTGCGCGATGCCGGTGGGGTGATCGTGGCCGCCGTTTCGGTATCGGGACCGATCGATCGAATGGGTCGCAGGCCGGGCGCGCGCTGGGCCGCCGATCTGGTCGCGGCCGCCGAGGCACTGCACAAACGATTGTAGAAACGAAGAAGGCCCCCGGTCGGATTCGACCGGGAGCCTTACTTTGCTTTGTAGCCCCGACGGGATTCGAACCCGCGCTACCGCCTTGAGAGGGCGGCGTCCTAGGCCGCTAGACGACGGGGCCAGGACGATCTCACCAGGGTGAAACCTTGCTGGGGTACCAGGACTCGAACCTAGAATGGCTGTACCAGAAACAGCTGTGTTGCCAATTACACCATACCCCAAAGACCGAAACGCCTGACCTTGCAATCTCCACCGAGTGGTTGTCGGTGTTGCGAGGCCGTGTTCCGCGGCGATGAGAAGATTACCAAACACTAGGGGGTAAACTACAAATCGCCTGGTCAGAACCCGCTTTTCGGCTGTTTTCGCACCCTTGGAGCGGATGCGGCGCAGCGGCCGCATCCGCTCCGCACAGCTACTGCGCGGCAGGAGCCCAACCACGCGCGGCACGCAGCCGGTCGAGCGAGACCTCGCGGCCGAGCAATTCCATCGACTCGTACAGCGGCGGACTGATGTGGGAGCCCGTCACCGCGACCCGCACCGGCGCGAATGCCTTGCGCGGCTTGAGCCCCAGATCGTCGATCAGCGCCTTTTTCAGCGCCTCCTCCAGTGCCGGGGTGGTCCACTCGCTCAGCGGCTCCACAGCGGCGATCGCGGCGTCGAGCACCGGGTCGGCCTCGGCGCCGAGGTTCTTGGTGCCCGCCGCCTGGTCGATCGCGAACTCCTCGGGCGCGACGAACAGGAATTTCAGCAGGTCCCACGCGTCACCGAGCACCACGATGCGGGTCTGCACGAGTTCGGCGGCGACCAGGAAAGTCTTCTCGTCGATTTCGGCGCCGATGTGGCCCTGCGCGGTGAGGAACTCGCGCAAACGGTGGCCGAAATCGCCGGGCTCGAGAAGTCGAATCTGCTCGGCGTTGATCGCGTCGGCCTTCTTCTGATCGAAGCGGGCCGGATTCGAATTCACCGAGGAAATATCGAAAGCCGCGACCATTTCCAGCATGGAGAACACATCGCGGTCCTCGCCGATGCTCCAGCCGAGCAGGGCGAGGTAATTCAGCAAACCCTCGGGGATGAATCCGCGGTCGCGGTGCAGAAACAGATTCGATTCCGGGTCGCGCTTGGACAGTTTCTTGTTGCCCTGGCCCATCACGAACGGCAGATGCCCGAACTCGGGCGTGAACTCAGCAACCCCGATACGCTGCAGCGCGGCATACAACGCGAGCTGACGCGGCGTCGAGGAGAGCAGATCCTCACCCCGCAACACATGAGTGATCCGCATCATCGCGTCGTCGACCGGATTCACCAATGTGTAGAGCGGGTCGCCATTGCCACGGGTGAGGGCGAAATCGGGAACGGTGCCGGCTTTGAAAGTGGTTTCCCCGCGAACGAGATCGTTCCATCCGAGATCTTCGTCGGGCATCCGCAAGCGGACCACAGCGGGGCGACCCTCGGCTTTGTACGCCGCGATCTGCTCGGCGCTCAGATCGCGATCGAAATTGTCGTAACCGAGTTTCGGATCGCGACCGACGGCCCGGTGCCGGGCCTCGACTTCCTCCGGCGTCGAGAACGCTTCGTAGGCCTCGCCCGCCTCGAGCAGCTTGCGCACCACGTCGAGGTGCTGATCGCGGCGCAGCGACTGCCGGTAGGGCTCGTAGGGTCCGCCGACCTCGGGGCCCTCGTCCCAGATGAGCCCCAACCAGCGCAGCGCGTCGAGCAGCGCGCGGTAGGAATCCTCGGAATCGCGTGCGGCGTCGGTGTCTTCGATGCGGAACACGAACTTGCCGCCGTGGTGGCGTGCGTATGCCCAGTTGAACAGCGCCGTGCGCACCAGGCCGACGTGCGGCGTGCCGGTCGGCGACGGGCAGAAACGAACCCGGACTTCAGTCATGACTCTCTTCTCCGCTGTATCAGCGCTTGGTGGCAACAGGATTGGTGAGGGTGCCGATGCCCTCGACGGTGACCGACACGTTCTGCCCGGCCTGCAGCGGACCGACGCCTTCCGGTGTGCCGGTGAGGATCACGTCACCGGGCAGCAGGGTCATCACCGAGCTGATCCATTCGATGATCTTCGGAATATCGTGCAGGAACAGCGAAGTGCGGCTGCGCTGGCGGACCTCACCGTCGACTTCGGTGGTGATCTCCAGATCGCTTGGATCCAGCGCGGTTTCGATCCACGGGCCGAGCGGGCAGAACGTGTCGTAGCCCTTGGCCCTGGTCCACTGACCGTCGTGGCGCTGCTGATCGCGAGCGGTGACGTCGTTGGCGACGGTGTAGCCGAGGATCACCTCGGATGCCTTCGCCGCCGAGACGTCCTTGCACGGACGGCCGATGACCACGGCCAGCTCGCCCTCGAAATCGACCTGAGAAGAGCTGGGCGGCAGGATGATCGATGCGTTCGGGCCGATGATCGAGGTGTTCGGCTTGATGAAGATCACCGGGTCCACCGGTGCCTCGCCGCCCATCTCGGCCGCGTGGGCGGCGTAGTTCTTGCCGATGCAGATCACTTTGCTCGCCAGGATCGGCGCCAACAGGCGGATATCGGCCAGCGGCCAGCTCCGCCCGGTGAACGTCGGCGAGCCGAACGGATGTTCGGCGATCTCCTTGGCGACGGCATCGCTTCCGTCGCCCTCGATGCTCACGAAAGCAACTCCATCGGGACTGGCAACTCGACCTAAGCGCATGCCCCGGAGTCTAACGAGACGGGGCTACCTGCCCGAACGCGCCCGGGATGCGACCGGAGCAGCTCGATAGCGGTTCGGGAGAAGTGTGGACAAGATCACATCGATGTGATTCGAAGCCACTGCCCGCGTGCGGGATTCACGCGTGCCGTGATGTGACCCGTCAGACACCTCTCCGGTAGGCAACATCCACGGGTCACAGGTGTAGCGTGATCATCAATGTTCAAGCAATGAGACATCAATCTCAGATAGTGAGATGCAATCGTGCAATCCGGCGAGGTGAGAATCGTGTCAGACGCGCGGCCGATGGCCGAAGTAACGCAGATCGGTGACGGCAGACGCTGGTTGATGCTCGCCCTCGGCGTCTTCGCGCAGACCTCGAGTTCGATCTTCATCCACGGCACCCCGTTCCTGCTGCCCGCCCTCACCGCCCGTGGCGATTCGCTCGCGTCCGCCGGCGCGCTGGTGGCACTACCGACGGTAGGTCTGGTCTGCACCCTGATCGCGTGGGGGTACGTGGTCGACCGGATCGGCGAACGCATCGTGCTGGTAGCGGGAACGCTACTGATGTTCGCGGCGGGCGTCGGCGCGGCCGTGGTGGACAACCCGGTCGCGTTCGGCGTGCTGCTGTTCGTGGGCGGTATCGGCGCTGCCAGCTCCAACGGCGCCAGTGGCCGGGTGATCGTCGGCTGGTTCCCGCCGGATCGACGCGGCCTGGCCATGGGCATCCGCCAGACCGCGCAACCGCTGGGGGTCGGCATCGGCGCACTCACCATCCCGTGGGTAGCCGCGAACCACGGCATCCCCGCGGCTCTGTTGGTGCCCGCGCTGATGGCCGGTGTCGCCGCGATCGGCTGTCTGGTCGGCATCGTCGACCCACCGCGACCGGCGGCGAAGGCCGCCGACCGCGCCAACCCCTATCGCGGGGACTCCACCCTGTGGCGCATCCACGGCGTCTCGATCCTGCTGGTCGTCCCCCAGGCCACCCTGTGGACCTTCGGTCTGCTGTGGCTGCACGTCGACCTGGGCTGGTCGCTGGCCGCCGCGGGCGCGCTGATGACCGCCACCCAATTCCTGGGCGCCGCGGGAAGAATCGGCGCGGGAGCCTGGTCGGACCGCGTCGGCTCCCGCCTCGGCCCCCTGCGCCAGGTAGCCGTCGCCGCCGCCGTCGCCATGGCCGCCCTGACGATCACCGCCTGGACCGACTGGTGGTGGGCCGCCGTCCCCCTGATGGTCGCGGCCTCGGTGATCTCGGTGTCCGACAACGGCTTGGCTTTCACCGCCGTGGCCGAAATCGCGGGCCCGTTCTGGAGCGGCCGAGGTCTCGGCATCCAGAACACCGGCCAGAACCTCGCGATAGCGGCCGTCCCACCACTTTTCGGTGCCGTCATCACCGCAACCGGCTTCCCGGTGGTGTACGCGTTGGCGGCGGTCGCTGCTCTGGCAGCGGTGCCCTTTGTGCCAAGAGGATCCCGAAAATAGCGGCCCACTAGTCTGGTTCATCGCGATACGGCACCATCTGCCCTGCTCGCACCGTCCCCATGAATGGCGTGTCGGGACAGTCGAGTAGCCGGATCACGCACTCACCGGACACAATTCGATCCGCGTCACCTACGGCAATGGCTCGCTCCGGAATTCAGCCGGAGCGAGCCATTGCCGCCGAGCAGTCAGAACTCGATCAGCTGTTCGGGATCGAAGGACACTCGAACATCGCTGTCCCCCTGCAACACTACGTCGAACACCGAGCCGGATCCGACCGCCGGATCGGCACGATAGGTACCTGCGACGGGATCGAGCACCAGCCGGATGACTCGAATTCCGGGACGGTGCTCCACAATCCAATATTCGGGAATCCCGAGCGCCGCATACTCACCGACCTTTCGCACCCGATCGGTACGTTCACTTCCGCTGCCCGGCGAGACCACCTCGACGACCAGCAAGACGTCGAGTCCTGGAAGCATTCTCGGCACCTCGTCCACGATCACCGATCGCGCGACGTCACGAGGAACGATGAGAACATCAGGCTTCCGTACACCTGAAGGGGTGCTGATCTCCCACTCACCGCCGTCGAAAACCACAAGTGAGTCGTTGGGCAGTGCACCTCGCACCATGTGAGCCAGCCGATGCGCGATCCAGTTGTGCCGAGCCCCCGCAGCCACCTCGACCAACCATCCGTCCTCGAGTTCGAACCCTTTGCCGTCCTCCGACAGGTCGTGCAGATCGAGCACAGTGTAAGGGCCGAAGCCGCTGTCACCGGCAGCGCGGTCAACAGTCATCTCGCCTCCCGATCTGGGGCCTTCCACCCTCCATGTGCCTGTCCGCCCGACTGGACACGCCACGATGTGATCAGTCTAGTCACCGGGGTATGGGATAGACACCACCGTCGGGACCGCCTACGCATTCAGCGAACCAGCGCACACATTTTCGCCGATACTGCCGACCCGAAACCGGGAAGGGCCTGCACCATCGAGCTCCGGTGCAGGCTCTTCCTGTCGAGTTGTCCTAGACGATGGCCGCGATGCGGTCGCCGACCTCCACGGTGGAGGCGGTACCGGTGCGCGAGGCCAGGTCCTTGGCCACAGCGGATTCGATGCGGGTCGCGCCCTCGGTGTTGCCGAGGTGGTTGAGCAGCAGCGAAACCGAGAGGATGGCGGCGGTCGGGTCGGCCTTGGACTGGCCCGCGATGTCGGGGGCACTGCCGTGGACCGGCTCGAACATCGACGGGTTGACGCCCGAGGCATCGATGTTGCCCGAGGCGGCCAGGCCGATGCCACCGCTCACGGCGGCGGCCAGGTCGGTGATGATGTCGCCGAACAGGTTGTCGGTGACGATCACGTCGAAGCGGCCCGGGTCGGTCACCATGTGGATGGTGGCGGCGTCGATGTGCTGGTACGCCGTGGTCACCTCGGGGAATTCGACGGCGACCTCGTCGACGGTGCGCTGCCACAGCGAGCCGGCGAAGGTGAGCACATTGTTCTTGTGCACCAGGGTGAGGTGCTTGCGACGGGCCTGCGCGGTAGCGAAGGCGTAGCGCACCACGCGCTCGATGCCGAAGCGGGTGTTGTTGGAGACCTCGGTCGCCACCTCGTGCGGCGTGCCGACGCGGATCGCGCCACCGGTACCGGTGTAGGGGCCTTCGGTGCCCTCACGCACGACCACGAAGTCGATGTCCGGGTTGCCCGACAGCGGGCTGGTGACGCCGACGTGCAGCTTCGACGGACGCAGGTTCACGTGGTGATCCAGCGCGAAACGGGTCTTGAGCAGCAGCCCACGCTCGAGCACACCGCTGGGCACCGACGGATCGCCGATCGCGCCGAGCAGGATCGCGTCGTGCTGCTTGAGCTCGGGCAGCACCGACTCCGGCAGGATCTCCCCGGTGCGGTGGTAGCGCGCGGCCCCCAGGTCGTATTCGGTCTTCTCGATGCCGGGCACCACCACGTCGAGCACCTTGAGCGCCTCGGCGATGACCTCGGGACCGATGCCGTCACCGGCGATAACTGCGAGTTTCATGAGTCCAGCTCCCGTTCAGAGAATCGGCGGTCGCCACGACCGACCGAAGCGGTGCCGTTACGCACCGACTCAACCCCGTCGAGGCCGACCCCGAGGAGGCTTGCCCGCGCAGCGGGCGTCGCGGCCGCCTCGACGAAAGGCGGGGCGAGACAATGCGCCGAAGGCGCGAGTATCGCCCCGCATTTCGTCGGGACCGGCGGGGCCGCGACTCGAGCGCGCCGGCGCTCCGATAGATCAGACCAGGTCGACCAGGACGACCTTCGAGGCACCGACGGCCTCGGCGATCGCGGTCTGCACCTCGGCGGGAACCTCGGCGTTGACGCGCAGCACCACGGTCGCGCCTTCGGCATCCACGTCCTGGCTCAGCTGCGCGGCCAGGATGTCGATCTCGGCCTCGCCCAGCAGGGTGCCGATCTTGCCCAGCGCGCCCGGCTTATCGCTGTAGTTCAGCACGGCCAGGTTCAGGCCCTCGGCGCGCATGTCGTAGTTGCGGCCGTTGATGTTGACGATCTTCTCGACCAGGTTCGGCTCGGTCAGGGTGCCCGCCACGTTCAGGGTCGAACCGTCGCCGAACACGGCGCGCAGGTCGACGACGCTGCGGTGGGTCGGGCTCTCCGAAGCGGTGGTGACGGTGGCGGTGATGCCACGCTCCTTGGCCAGCGCCGGGGCGTTGACGAAGGTGACCTGGTCCTCGACCAGCGCCGAGAACACACCGCGCAGCGCGGACAGTTCCAGCACGGCGACGTCCTGCGCGGACAGCTCGCCGCGGACCTGCACCTCGACGCTGACGGGCAGCTCGCTGGCGATGGCGCCCAGCAGCGCACCCTGCTTGCGGACCACGTCGAGCCAGGGGGCGACCTCGTCGTTCACAGCGCCACCGGTGACGTTCACCGCGCCCGGCACGAACTCACCGGCCAGCGACAGCAGCACCGACTTGGCGACATCGGTACCCGCACGATCCTGGGCTTCCGAGGTGGAGGCGCCGAGGTGCGGCGTCACGACGACCTGCGGGAGGTCGAACAGC
This sequence comes from Nocardia sp. PE-7, assembly GCF_030486425.1. Taxonomy (NCBI): domain Bacteria; kingdom Bacillati; phylum Actinomycetota; class Actinomycetes; order Mycobacteriales; family Nocardiaceae; genus Nocardia; species Nocardia sp. PE-7. The sequence goes on from NZ_CP129614.1 coordinate 4,916,503, forward strand.
GGCGAGTCGGTGCACGGCTCGGTCTCGAACACGTCCAGACCGGCGGCACGCACGTGGCCGGACTTGATGGCGTCGGCGAGCGCCTGCTCGTCGATCAGCCCACCGCGGGCGGCGTTGACGATGATGACGCCCGGCTTGGTCTTGGCCAGCGTCTCGGCGTTGAGCATGCCCTTGGTCTCGGGCGTCTTCGGCAGGTGGATGGAGATGAAGTCGGCGCGCTCGAGCACCTCCTCCAGGCTCAGCAGCTCGATGCCGAGCTGGGCGGCGCGAGCGGGCGAGGTGTAGGGGTCGTAGGCGACGATCTTGGTCTCGAAAGCGGCCAGACGCTGCGCGAACAGCTGACCGATGCGGCCGAGGCCGATCACGCCGACGGTCTTGCCGAAGATCTCGACACCGTTGAACTTGCTGCGCGCCCAGGTCTTCTCCCGCAGGGTCGCGTCGGCGGCCGGGATCTGGCGCGCGGCCGAGAGCAGCAGCGTGACCGCGTGCTCGGCGGCGGTGTGGATGTTGGAGGTCGGCGCGTTGACGACCATCACGCCACGCTCGGTGGCGGCGGGCACGTCGACATTGTCGAGGCCGACACCGGCCCGGGCGACGATCTGCAGCTTCTTGCCCGCGTCGAGCACCTCGGCGTCGACAGTGGTGGCCGAGCGCACGAGCAGCGCGTCGGCCTCGGGAACCGCGGCGAGCAGCGCCGGGCGGTCGGGTCCGTCGACCCAGCGAACCTCGACACCGTCACCGAGTGCGTCGACGGTCGACTGGGCGAGCTTGTCGGCGATCAGAACTACAGGACGGCCTGCTTGGCTCACTGTGGGGTACTCCTGGGGAAGAATGGGGGTCGGCAATTACCGCCGCCCAGAATAGTCGCCCGAACTTCGGCTGCCCTTACCCCCCTGCCCGAAAACCGGGTGAACCCTGGGCGCCGCCCCCTCTACCATCACCGCATGTCCTTGCGCACCGTCCCCGAATCGATGGACCCGGCCGTGGTGGCCGCCGTCGACACCGAGCTCGATCGGGTGGCGGTCGAGCACAACGTGTCCATCCGGCTCGCCATCGAAAGCGGTAGCCGTGCTTGGGGTTTCCCCTCGCCGGACTCCGATTACGACTGCCGTTTCGTGTATGTGGCCGACCTGGACACCTATCTGTCCCCGTGGCGCACCCGCGATGTGATCGAAACACCGCTGATCGGCCTGCTCGACGTGAACGGCTGGGATCTGGCGAAGGCGCTGCGCCTGTTGGTGGCGGGCAACGCGGTGCTCGTCGAATGGTTGATGTCGCCGATCGTCTACCGCGGCGACGAGGCGTTTCGCACCCGGCTGCGCGAGGTGGCCATGGAGGTCGCCGATCGCGACCGGATCGCCCGGCACTACCTGCACCTGGGCGCGCGTCAGTGGGCGCTGTTCGAGCGCACCGGCGGCTTGAAGAAGGTGTTCTACGCGTTGCGGCCCGCGATGGCGCTGCGGTGGCTGCGCGAGCACCCCGGTGCCGCGGTGGCGCCGATGCACCTGCCGACGCTGATCGCCGAGTGCGCACTGCCGACCGACCTCGTGGCGGCGATCACCGAGCTGACAGATCTCAAGTCGAAGACAAGGGAGATGGGTTCGGCCGCCCCGCCCGCGCTGATCACAGCGTTCATCGATGCCGAATTCGAGACAGCCAGGGTGGAATTCGCCGCGCGCGGACCACGCGATCTCACCACGTCGATGGCTGTCACCGGCGAGTTCTTCCGCGCCGAAGCGCTGAGGTGACCTACCCCTGAATAGCAGAAACTCCGCACCATCCGGTGCGGAGCTTCACATTCGTACGCTGGTCAGCGCAGAATCAGATGGCGCGAACGTCCTGAGCCTGGGGGCCCTTCTGACCCTGACCGACCTCGAACTCCACGCGCTGGCCCTCTTCGAGGGACTTGAAGCCGGAGCCGCCGATCGCGGAGTAATGAACGAAGACGTCCGGGCCGCCTCCGTCTTGGGCGATGAAGCCGAAGCCCTTTTCGCCGTTGAACCACTTAACAACACCCTGTGCCATTTCAAAACCTTCTGTAGATGAGCTAGGTCCTAATAGTCCGGCCCTGGTCTCGGTGTCCACCATGCCATGATCCGACGAATTCGGCCACATCGCACAGTGCAAAGTGTGCGAACTGTGAGGAACGCAACCCGTGGATGCTGCCAGCCGGCGCTGTCACGGACGTGACGCAACCCGCATTTTTCGGGCGGATGCTCAGCGTATGCCGAGGTAGTTGCTCCGCGGATGCCGGATTGCCTGCGGACGCACGCACCGAACCGACTGGAATGCTTCACCATCGAGAGCCCTACGTATTTGTGACGAGCCACCGTCAGCGACCCTTTACATTTTCGAGAAACCCAGTACGGCAAATTCCCTACCAGCGTATTTTCCGGGTTCGTGAGGGATCGCACGCCTCGCCGAGAAATCACGCAAGGAGTAGACGGTGCTGGATATCAACCATTTCACTTACGGCTGGGTGACACCCCTGCTGGCCTATGTCATGTCGGTCGTCGGGTCGATGCTGGCGCTGCGTTGCATGGTTCGCTCGCGCGCATCGGGCATGCACGGCGGCTGGCTCACCGCGGCCGCGATCGCACTCGGTGGTACCGGTATCTGGGTCATGCATTTCATCGCGATGCTCGGTTTTTCGGTCCAGGGCGTGACCATCCGCTACAACGTCCCCATCACCCTGTTCAGCGCCGCCGTCGCCATGGGTGTGGTGTGGCTCGGATTATCGATCGTGGTGCGCCGCAGCTGGGACAGCGTCGCGTTACCGGTCGGCGGCACGATCACCGGACTCGGTGTCGGGGCCATGCACTACGCGGGCATGTACGCGATGAAGACCGATGCCGAGATCATCTACGACCCCGTCGTGGTCGCCGCGTCGCTCGCCATCGCCGTGATCGCCTCGATCGCGGCACTGTGGTTCGCCCTGCACATCCACGGCTTCCTCGCCACCATCGGCGCCGCCCTGCCGATGGGCGTGGCCGTCACCGGCATGCACTACACCGGCATGTTCTCGATGAGCGCGCACACCAGCGCCCACGTCGCCCACGCCACCGGCGCCACCGCCGCCCAGCTGCTCACCCCACTGATCATCGGTATCAGCATGGTGACCATGATCCTGCTGATGCAGGTCGGCATCACCGAGGCCGAGGATCCCAACCTCGCCCGCCCGGTCCACGGTCAGCGCGCGAGCCGCTTCTGGCCCAGCGGCCAGAACTGACGCTCTCTTCTGATCACCCGGCCCGCACATCGTGCGCTTCGGGTCCGCGCCGAGTCTCGGTGACGGTGTATTCCACCCGCTGACCGTCGCGCAGCGTGCGCCACCCCCCGCCGGCCAGCTCGGTGTACTCGACGAACACGTCTGGTCCACCGGCGTCGGGAGTGATGAACCCGAAACCCTTGCCGCTGTCGAACCAGGTCACGACCCCGCTTGGCATCATCGGCCTCCGACTCCTGTGCCTGCCAACCTGATTCGTCAATCGTCGCATGCCGGCGCCCGCGACACGAACGGCATTCGATTCCAGGAGCCGATCGCCCGGTGACGAAATGGATATGCTCCGGACACGGTCCGCCCGGACCGGGTCAGCCGCGAGAACGGGGATTCGGTGCAGCCTTCGACCGTTCGCTGCGCGGCCGAAGCCGTCACGGTCTTCGTCGCCACCTCGGTCGCGGCGCTCGCTATCATGCTGCCGATCAGTTTCTCGTCGTTGGCGGCGTCGCTGCATGTCGACCTGCTGGTGTTCAACGTTCCGCGGGCGATGACCGGTGCGGCGTTCATCGCGGTGATCACCGCCGCCATCACGGTGGCCATCGGCAGCGCGCGCACGGCCCGCTGGACCGCGCTGGTCGCGCTGGTCGGCATCTTGGTGAACCATCTCGCCTTGATCCCGGACAGCGCCGACGGTCACCTCGACGTTTTGTCGCTGCCCACCTTGAACTTCATCGACGCGCTGCTCGCGGGTGTCGTCATCGGCGCGCTCGCGATCGCCGTCTGGAACGAACCGCCGCTGCGAACCGTCTACCTGTTCGGCACGCTCGGCGGCACCATCCTCGGTGACCTGACCCAGTCGCCCACCGACCCGAACTCCGACGGTTTCAGCGGCACGCTCGGCGGCACGCTGCCCCTGTGGTTCATCGCGGCCAGCGTGCTCGCCCTCGCCTATTTCGCGCTCACCACCGCGTCCACACCCCGCTGGAGCACCGAAACCGCCATTCCGCTGGCGCCTGTGTTCGCCGCCGTCGTCGCCTACACGGCGACCATCATCACCGCGCTCGCCGTGGCCTCCCACAAGACCAGCGCCCCCTATCTGATCATCGCCTCGATCGCCGCCATCGCGACCGCGGTCGCCGCCGCGCTGATCCTGCCGGGACGCGACGGCCTTCTGGTCCTGCTGATGAGCAGTTTCTCCGTCGCGGGCAGCCTCGTCATCACGCTGCCGCGCTCGGGCTGGGTCGACCTCGCCACGCTGGCAGCCACTGCCGCCGGCCTACTGCTCGGCATGCGCACACCACGTCCGCTGGTGGCCGCGGTGAGCGTGCTCGCCCTGGCCTGCCTCGTCCTCGCCGCCGACGTCTTCGCCCCACCCGCCACGCTCACCGCCACCTTCGGCTGCCTCGCGCTCGGCTCGGTCGCCGGGTACTGCCTCGGCACGTCGGTTCCGCAGAGCCCCCCGTCCGCGACTGTCGGCCTGGCGATCCTGTTCGTACCCTCGATCGGAGTCGCCTTGAGCGACAGCAATTTCGGCCACCTCGCCTATTCATCGTCGTGGTACCGCACCGCGGACGTCGACCGAGGTGTCGGCCCCGGCGTGGTCGCGATCGTCGTGGCCCTCGGCTGCGCGATCGCGGTCCTGGCCCTGATGCGCCGCCGCGAGGCGACGCCGACCGTCAGCCCGTAGCCGATTCCCACCCGTATTCCGAAAACACCTGCCCGGACAGCACTTTGCCGATGCCCACTCGGCAGTAGTCGACGATCTCGTCGGGCAAGCCCGCGGGATCGAACCATTCGAGTTCCGAACACTTCTCGGGCTCGCGATTGGTGACCGGACCCGTCCATCGCCGCACGGTGAAGAACATCTGCACCCGTTCGTCACTGAGCAACACATGCGCGAATTCCACATCCCGAGCATCGATGTCGATGCCCACCTCCTCGCGTGCCTCCCTGATCAACCCGGCCACCGCCGACTCCCCCGCCTCCAGATGTCCCGCAGGCACATGGAACAACCCGTCCCCGAACCCCGTATTCGCCCTGCGCCCCAACAACACCCGTTCCCGCGCATCGACCAACACCAGATGAACCCCCACCAGCACCCGATACTTCTCCACCGTCACCCCTCCTGAACGATTTTCCCCCGCTCGAGAACTTCGAGACCGTGACTGCCACAGATGTTTCGGGGTATACCCACATCATGAGTTTCCCGGTGTCCTTCGGGTTGGCCCAGGTCGGTCTCCTGGCCATGATCGCCCTCGCCGTCGTCCTGTTGATCATGGCCGCACTGGCCGCCACCCGCCGCCGCGGACCCCGAGCCGTTCTCGGCCGCGCGGTTCCCGGCGCCGCCATCCTCGTGGTCGCGGTCCTCCTACTCTGGATCGCCACCCTCCTACAGACCTACCTCGGCCTCACCGGCGAAATCAAAGCCGCGCACGTAGTCGCCAAACCCGTTGCCGGCCAAGAACACCAGCTCGATCTCGTCCTCACCCAGTTCGACGAAGACGGCAACGCGGGTCAGCCGACAACGCATCGCATCGAGGGCGACATGTTCGCCCTACAGTCCAACATCGTCGAACTCGAACCGTGGGTCAACGCCCTCGGCTTCCACTCCGGCTACAAACTCAGCCGCCTGTACGGCCAACGCCTCGACGGCAAATCCCCCGCCCAAGACCACATCTTCCTCAACGGCGGCGACCGCGACTTCTTCGAAGACATGAACGAAAACCGCTGGTACACCAACCCCTTCGTCCGCTCCGCCTACGGCAACGCCACCATCGCCACCCCCGGCGAATACGACGTTTACATCTCCCGAGACGCCATCAAGGTCCGCCAGACGGACTGATCTGCGGGAAAACCGCTCAATCGAAGAGTTCGCCGGCCCTGGTCGCGGTCACTGCCTGCAACAGCCATGCGTTGAGCTGATCGAGGTCAGTCGTTCCAACGAGCAGCTCGCGCTGGGCCGCCGAGAGCTCGATTCCGCGACCAGTGAGCACAGTCAGCACCGAGCGTGCGACTCCCAAACCAACCCCCTCTTCGAGGCCCTCCTCGCGTCCCTGGGCGCGCAGCCGCTGAGCAGACTCCGAACGGAAGAACGACAGATCCGTTTCCATTTTGTCCCTCCAAAGCTGGGCTGCGTCGGTATGTGAAATTCCCTGTTCGATGAGTTCAGCGTAGAACGCGGTCTCACCATCCAATCCGTGTCGCCGGAAAGCGATGATGATCGACTCCAGTATCGCACCGATCTCGGGCTCACGGGCGTGAGTAATCGCCGACAGTGCAGCAAGAGGCAGGTCGGCGAGGACATCCGCCGGGTCAGTGATGGCAGGCACATTATGTGGGCCGAGGACGATGGGCAGCAAAGTGAAGCACGTCCAGCCCCGATACATGAGCGTCAACGGCTTGCTTGCCCAGGTGGCGGTCTCCTTGTCATGACAGACGACCACCAGCACAACAGGCAACCGATACTTATTGTGCAAGAAAGTCACGTAGTACGACCACGCGGCTACCCGCGAGTTGTCGCTGCTCGATTGCGCCTCCACGATGAGCAAGAACTCGTCCACCGCGGTCGTGACCCGCAGAATCGTGTCCGCCCGCCGTTCAACTGGCGCCGTCTCGGTCAGGTCAACCGAAATCTGTTCCACTGCAACGGGATCAGGGAACGGTAGGTCGAGTACGCGGAAGGCATGACCGACCGCCGCGGCGTTGTGAGTGAAGATCCCGTGCATCGCTTCATGCGATGAGCTGACCATGCGCGAAGGCTATCAATCTTCGAACTAGAGTTCGAATCGGACAATCGGCACACACGGGCTGCCCTGCGGCGCAGTCGCTTCGAAACGTTGGTCGCCGAAAATCGTCAGCTCGAATCCGGAGACGCAGTATCGCCTTCGCACCTTCTCAGACGCATGGAATTCAGGACACCGCGCCGAAGACTCGCGCTGCCCGAGGTTCTACCTCGTTGGCAGGTACTCGACCGCCGAACGACAGGTAGCCGAACACCGTTTCCTTCGCGATTTCGAGCAGTTCCTCGTCCAGCGCCCGACTGTCCAGCGCCTCGAAGACGACGAACGGCGCCAGCCGAAGAAGGCGTTTGAGGAAGTCGCGGAGGATGTCTCGTTCGGTGATGTCGGGGCCTGAGAAGTCCATCTGCTTCCAGGTGCGCAGAATCGACTGGATCAGGTGGGGGCTACCGCCGAGGGCTGCGCGGCGGGCGTAGATCTGGTCGAAGGCTGCTTCACCGAGGACGTAAAGCGCGGCGTATGGGTCGGAGTCGGTCGGGGCGTATACGAGCTGGGCTCTCCACCACATGCGTCCGAGGACGTGGCGGGTGAGATCGGAGCCGAGCACTCGATCGCCTGGAGGCTTCGGGTAGCGCCAGTGCGCGACGTCAGGGAGGACTATCAGCGCGAGAAAGGCCCAGACGTCGCCGGAGGCTGCCTCGGCAGGCGAGATTCGCATCTCGCGGTGCAGTATAACGGCGAGCTGCAGGTCGAAGCTGACCTTTTGCTTGGCATCCGGTGGTTGCGGAAAGCCGGATTCCTTGGCCAAGTCGACGACGATGTCGCGCAGCAATTGGAGCGTGGCCGGATCGACCCGTGTGCCGCCAGTTGCGACGAACACCGCAGAGCTGTCGGAGAGTGAGCACCGACTGTTCAACTCGATCGGACTGCGCTCTCTGTATTCCGCGGCAAGAGGTTTGGCGCGGTGACGGAGGAGTCGCGGGTAGAGGAGTGTCATACGATCCCCTCGAATATCTTGACCGCCGCCTGCAACTGCGAGGCGAAGAGGTTCGGGGATTGCTCCGCGGCGAGGCGGACGTCTGTGATGGTTCGGCCGGGAAACAGGCGACCGAACAACTCCTGCAAGGTGGCTCCTAGCGTCTCGTCGAGATAAGTTGCGTCATCGTCGAATTCACTGATGCGCAGAGCGTGGTCGACCATTGTTCGTGCCACGTCCGCGTAAAGCATCGACAGTGCCATCTTGTCTTGCAATCGGGGACTTCCCGCGCGCTGCAGAGCTTCTGCGATCAACGTCTTCTTCTCATTGACCAGCAGCAGCAGTGACCCCATGGTGGCGACATCGAGGTCCGTGCCGATCTCGAGATGCCAGGCGGCTTCGCCAGGATAATTGGTGCGCTCGAAATCAACGATGGCAATGGGAAATTGGGGTGCATCGCCCTGCAGCCGGATCTGGGTGCGATCACTCCACAGCACAGATCCTCCACGACGAGGTGCTACCGGCCGATCGGTGCCGTGCCTGCGCCGTGCCAGCACCAATGCAGTGTCGAGTGTGAGGACACCACCCAGGTCCGCGCCGACGAGATCGGCTCGCAACTCGACCTCACCGACGGCGGGAACGATCGCGCGGGACAGCGCTCCGCGCAGCTTGGATCCGGTGGAGGTCCAGACCGCGGCCAACGCCAACTCCGTTCCCGGCGCGAGTGTCGACTCGGCCAGTGCTCGTGCGAGGTCGACGCGAACGACCCTGCGCAACGACAAATTCGTCTGGTAGTCCCAGTGCGGGAGGTGATCCGGCAATGGCATCTCCTCGCCACCGATAGTGATCAACCACTCCCCTGCCCGAATCACGCCGGCAGTCGGCTTCTTGTACGGCAGTACACGGTTGGCCATCAGACGACCGCCGCAGTGAACAGGACGATATCGGTCATCGTGTCGGCGGCAGGCTTGACTACGGCCTTCCACACGCGGCCATCGCCGCCCTCGATGACGTATGTCGGCGTCTGATGAACCTCTCCGGCTGGATCTTCCCAGCCCACAAGGTTGGGTATCTCGGCACCGGTGGGTGGATCCATTTCGAGTCCACCATCACTGGCCAATGCGACGGCGACATCAGCACTGACCCGCTGAAGTACTGCGACCGGCAGCTTGAACCGCTGCACGACAACGCCGTGCCCCCACAGCTCGTCCGGTTCGGGATCACCGACGTACTCGATCTTGGGGCGACGGCGCCGTGCCGGGGCTTGCTGTGCATTCGTTTCGAATGGCCGACCGTTCCCGGTGCCTCCGTAGGCGTCACCACCTGACGAATTAGCGCCACCCGAACCTCGGGCCTCGAACGCATCCGGCGTTTCGAGATCTTCGGATTCTGCGGGATCGTTTCGCATGCCACTCGGCCGCCGCTTCGGCGCGAGCCGCGGCGGTGGCGCCGTATCCCCAGGCTTGCCGTAGTCAGTGGCCGAGCCGACGCCCCATGCACCACCGACCAGCGGAGACAGCCGGTCGCTTGCCGCACCGAGCGACACCTGCGCGACCTCGACCCCGCTACTCCCCCGCGGCCCGATGACCTTGTCGATCTCTTCCTTCATTCGGGTGAAGGCCATCTTCACGAACGAGTATTCGGGATGGTCGAGTGACTGATAATTCCAGTTGTCGTGCGTCGGCGGCTCAGCCCTCGCGAAGGCTACGTCGACATCCTTGTCCGCACGGAAAACGCCTGCGTAAGCGGATATTTCGCTCGCGGGCTTCGGCCCCGGCCAGTAGGTGACCACAAGCTCAGCCGGACGCATGAGGCACACATGATGCACCATGCCCGTCTCGAATCCAGCCATGTACTCGGCCTGACTGGGTTCGAACCGGAGCGCGACTGTCTGCTGAATTCCGAAACGGCCGAGCAGCTTCTTGGGTCGCCTGCAATGTAGCTCCTCGGCATCACGGCCGACCATTTTCTGATAGGCGATGACAAACAACTTCAGCGTCTTCATTTTTGCCGGATCTGGCACCGGGTACTCGATACCGTCACACGTCACCGAGAACCTCATCGGCGGAACACCATTACCGTCGGGCAGCATCTTCGGCCACAACTGGTACACGATGGTTTCCGCGAGGTACCGAGCGATATCGGAGGGTTCACCGCCTTCGAGGTTCGGATCGAGGATGGAGATCGTCGTTCCGGTTTCGGTTGCCCCGAACGGCCGAAGGCCGAGCTTACGGGCCATCGCGTCGGCGTCGGATCCCACCAGCGGTTCGATGACGTCACCCGATACATCACCCCACCAATGGCGACCGGTGTAGCGGCGTTCGCGATCTTCCTCTTTGGCGTCGTAGCTCTTCCACAGTGCCGCCGCCATCAGACGCGTCTCGAACGTCCCCTGGTACTGACAGCGGGTGTGAACAAGGATGGTGCCCGATCCCGATGCGAGGTAAAGGATTCCCTTGCCGAAACCGTAGGTGCCGCCGCCCAGTTCCCGCTCGCGGGGCTCACCGATATTGCGCAAGAACGCGACGAAATCGCGGCCTTGATCGGTGACAGCATCGGCCCGCGTCGGTCCACCGAGGCCGCGGGTACCACGGTCGGAAATCGACAACACTCGGATTGTGGGCTGTTGCAATGCGTCCCGAAGCGGAAGCCGCTGTTTCGCCGGTGCCTTGCGCAGGAGGTTTTCGCGCCACGCCGGCGCATCGGCTGCACTGACGGTCTGCAGATCGATGCGGTAGTCGACGGGGATTCCATCGCCCTGGCGAGCGTCCCAACTGTTCTGCGCGGATTCACGGACCAGGATCGTCAAGTGGTCCAACTCGGGCTTACCGAGCTGGTTTCTGATGCCTTCAGCGGCGCTCGCGCCCTCGGGCGGAAACGCTTGGGAGACCCACGCTGGTGCCGTCATCGGGATTCCTCGAGCATTGCTTTGATGTGCCTCTCGACGTCGTTGGTTTCCATCGGTGCGGGTGAATCCCCAGATAGGTCGATCGTGTAGTCGACATTGCGCACATTGGTGGAAATCGCCGCCGCTGCCAAATCGACGGTGGTGAGTCTGGGGAACGCGACATCGACGTTGTACCAACGCTGTTCGTTGATCGTGTATCGCGAGTGGGCGTAGTGGTCATTGTCTGCTGCGCGATATCCGACAGCGGCCAGCCGTGTCAGGATCTCGCTCTCGTCATCCGAGAGGTCGAGTACACGCTTGATCAGTTCGAGGAAGCCGATGCCGCCCCGCATGTCGGATTCCAGCCGCAGCCACACCAATCCGAGTGCGCCGCCGAGCGGTGGTTCCAACTGGTCGAGCCCGTGAATTCGAACCGCTCGCCCACTCGGGTTCGTCGAGGTCTTCACCTCGACCGCGCCGGCATCGGTCGCAAAATCGTGCCGGTGACCGGAGGGCCCTTTCCACGATCGGATCGCGCCACTGTCATGTTCGAGCAGGAGTTCCAAGACAATCAATTCACCGAAGAGTCCGGCGAGCTGCTGCGTTCCCAGCGGCGGACCCGGGTTGAGGAACAGCGCCCGCCAGCGGTCGAGTACGCGATGCAGCACCTTTACCGGGTTGTCCGGCGACTCCTCGGTCGCGTACAGAATATCGGCGCACAGGGTGGCGAAGATATCATTCAGATCCGAACGAAGACACGCAAGGTCGGCGAAGTCCTGAAACCTCGAATCATGTTCCAGTGTCCGCTTACTCAGCCGCAGCACCGGACCGTTGAGACCTTTTCGCACGACCTGGTGCGCACCGATCGGCACAAGCAGATGGCGGTTGCCATTACTGTCCAGACCTGCGGCCAACGACCCGTTCGGCGTTGGCACCGGAAGATCGGACACAGTGAGGACGGAAGCTTCAGAGTTCGGGCGCCGTTGCAGCAGTCGCCACTGATCGTCGAGAACGCTCTTCAGATCGTTTAACATCAGATTTCCTCGGAGTCGAGGGGGCTGAAGTCCTCCTCCTCGATCTCGACACCGGAAAGGTCAGCGGAAATGTAGTCGGATTCCCAGGCAACCGTACTGTCATCGTTGGTCGGTGAGGGAAACACGAGACCGACGCCGATTACATGCTCCGGTGCGTTCAAGGGCTCCCGCTTGGCCTTGGATGGCTCGGGCTCCGACACCTTGTCGATCGGATACAAAACCAGCAATCCTGCATCCGGCTGCTGAGCCTTGCGGGCTTTGGCAATATCGCCTTCAGTGGTGGCAGAAGTAATCCCGTCCAGATCCAGGCCCGCGTCTCGACGGCTCATCAACGTCTTGATATCGGTGTGGTCCACGCCGGAAGCGAACTGCGAACGCATGATCCGGCCGACACTGACCCCCGGCGCGAAGTCGAACAGGTCCTGTTCTGCCACCGCAGGCTTCCCGAAAACGGCCACGTTCCACCGGCGCAACGTACCCGCGTTTCGGATGCGCTTCTCGATGTATCCGGCCATCAACTCCGCGTCGCATTCTTGCGACTTCTCATGGAACTGGTAGTCACGCAGGAAGCCGAGGACGAGTTCACTCGACACGTCGCGAATCAAATAGCGGCCGTCCGCGCCGTTCCCTTCGGCGCCGCCTGCCGCGAGCGCCGAGTTCACGAGATTCCGCGCTGCCGTCTGATTGCGAAGCAGCCAGTCCGCGTCTTTGCGGAAATAGCGAGTCTGGACCCGCTGCCCACCGTACGACGACAGCGCCGAAACAGCGTCCTTCATCTTCGCAGCGGCAGTCACCCGAAGCGAGGGGTGCGTCCGCAGTCGCACGGCGAAGGTCATCGGGGTCTTACCTTCGGTCATGTAAACGTCGATGTCACGACGCATCTCGGTCTCGACCGTCGCGAGGTGCCGGAACCAATCCTCGAGTTCCTCGGTCATCCAGATCCGGGGCAGGTCCGCGTACCCAGTGCGATATCCGAACCAACGCCCCATCTGCAGCAGCGTGTCGTAGGTGGAAACCGCCCGAACGAAATAGCTGACCGAGAGCCCTTCCAACGTGAGCCCACGCGACAACGTGTTGCCGCCCACCGCAATAGCGACGACTGGACCGTTCTCGTAGTCGAGCCGATCGGTGCTCTCGGAATTGTCCATGACAACGCGGCAATCACGCAGCACACCAGGCAGTTCTGCCGCAAGACCATCGAATAGGACTGGCTTCTCACCGAACTCTTCGGCGGGCACCTTCGAAGTCTCCGTTTCCCACAGTTCACGAAGCTCACGACGAAGGGCGGGATCCGAGAGGTTGTTTCCGACCCGAGCACGAAGCAACAGCAGCGGATCGCGGAAGCTGTTGTGCACTGCCGTCCGCACGCTGGTGTGAATCAACATGGTGGAATGCGGATTTCCGGTCCCCCGAACCCGGCGGGCAGCTGTAGTCAACCAGAAGTACAGGACCGCTCGACGTAGCGTTTCAGTGATCGACGGATAGAAATCCTCAGCATCCGCCCTGGTCTTGGGCCTGACGAGTGCTACATCGTCGTCGGGAACGTTGCGGATCATGTCGTAGCCGTCATCGACTTCGGTCGGGTCCTCCCCATCCAGGGCATACCGACCGAACAGCACCTCGGTGCCGAAATGACCGTGCGGTTTGGGCAGGTTCACGATGAAGTGCTCGGGATAGAGATCATCAGCGGACGGATCGATGAGCAGGTTCGCGAACGGCGAGGCGGTATACCCAACATAGGCAGACTTGGGCAGGGTGTTGAGGATCCCGCGGATCAACGGATTGATCGATTTGGTCGCCACGGTCGCCTGATCAGCCTCGTCGTCGATGATCAATGCGGGACAATCCGCCAGGTACTCCGAGGCGTCATCCAGCCACTTGACCAACTTCCGCAACACCGTCGCGTTCTTCTTGACCACGCACAGCACATGAGTCTTGTTCGACTTTCCGAAGAAGCTCGCTGGGTTCGCGGTCGGCGAGAAGTCACGATCGAGGTCGGTGATCTGCGTCCACAGCGTCGGATTCGGTTGCACCAGTTGTTGAATGAGCCGCGCTTGGGTCTGCCTTCGCAGCCCGTTATGGATGCCGGCCAAGACGATGAACAGCTTGTAGCCCCGGTCGGCTGCCTTCGCCATGACTGCGGTGAAGTTCGTAGTTTTGCCGGACTGCACGTAACCGACGACGAGTCCACGAGTCGAGAACTCGTTCTTGCGTGGATGCTGCAACAACGACACGATCCGCGTAGACGAGTCGTCCAGGCTGTTGATCGCAGGATCCTGCGGCCAACCCTGCTTGATGAGGTCATCCTCGATCGCAGGCCACAGCTTGTCACCGGGATGCGGTCCCGCATACCAGGTTTCGTAGTTGTCGATCACCACGGAGTGCGGCTCGCGCATCTCCTTGATCCGGATCATGTCCGCGTCGTAGCGCTCCATGATCCGCTTGATGATGTCCTCCGACGGACCGAACTGACGGAGCTTCTTGATGGCTTCGGCCGGGGAGTACGTGTCAAGGAGCGCCTTGTACACCTCGTACTGCCCGTCAATCAGATCAGTCATCGAACTCCCACCTGCGCACGAACCTCTTGGTCGACGATAGGAGGTTTCACTCCCCCAGATTGTGGGTAACACTATCGGCTCGATACGACCAGTTGGAAGCGAGTACGAGAGTTGTTACCCGGTCGATGAGAGCTATCGGTGGGCAACGACGGTTCGCTACACCCTCAACTGAAGAACAGGCCCATCTGCTGCAAGTGGTCGAGCGGGGCTGAGGCGCGAGTGTCGAGCCAGGGTCGATCGACGACCTTCGCGGCTTCTTCGTGGCTCACCTGACTTCCCAACGCCGCCGAGAGCACATGCAATGCCAATACCGGCGGGATCGCGTTGCCGATCTGCTGCGCGATGTCGCCACCCGACCAGGGATAGTCCAGCGGGAAGGTCTGCAGGCGACCGGCCTCAGCCGGGCTGAATCGTGGACAGGGAAAGCCCGTGCTGTCGACGATTTGGTTTCGCGAGACCTTCCCCGTGATTGTCGCCGAGGGCTCCAGCGAGCTGCGGCGTCCACGCAACTTCGGGTCACCGCCGGTGCCGTAGTTGGAGATGACCTGAAAGTCGTAGCCGCGGTTCAACGCGTCCCCCATCGTCTCCCAGGGCAGAAGATCCGATGCGCCCAGCGCTCTGCCTACTCCCTTGCGGTAGGGACGATGAGTGGCGTTCGGGAGTTCGGGTTCACCGCTGAGCCGTGCGATAAGGATGGCGCGCCTGCGCGTCTGCGGGACACCGAACTGTTCGGTGCGAAGGACATCGGCGGTAACTTGGTAGCCGATTCCTTTGAGGACGTCACCCATCCGCTTCCAGATCGGCAGGACAGCCGGAACCTGCTCCAGGACAATAATTTTGTAGGGGTCCTCGCGCTTGTGCGCTTCCAGAGCCCACCGCAGTGGCTCCAGCACGAGGCCAGTTCGCTCATCTTTCAGCTTGGCAAGATCTTCAGAAATATCGTCGCCGACACCCATCCGGTCGACGTAGCTCAACACTTCGTCAAGCGCCTTGCGGCCTGAACCGGAACCCGCGACGGTGAAAGTCTGGCAGGGCGGCCCACCTGCGAGAATCCAAGCACCCGGGACGTCCTCCGGACCGAAGTCACGAACGTCGTGTGGTCGGTCGTTCAAACCCGCTTCCGCCCTGGTGGCACAGGCATTGCGGTCCCACTCGAATCCGTAAACATCCAGACCCAACCACCGGGCCGCGACATCGAGGCCACCGGGCCCAGCAAACAGATCGACCATGTCCGCGCGGCGTGGCAACGTCGGCTCGCGTTGGTCAGGGGGCATGCCTCGAGATCCTAGCGGCGCGACCGAGGCACGCCGAGTCGGCCGTCAGCGAGTCGACAGAGCTGACCGCACCGCCAGTCCGAGCGCATGCGCGAACGGTGGCGGCGTTGCGTTGCCCACCTGCCGATACCTAGCTGTCTTTCGTCCCTCGAAGGTCCAGTACGGCGGGAATCCCTGGAGCGCGGCGACCTGATCAACGGTGAGTTTCAGCATGTGGTCAACCCCCATCGATGGATCCCAGACGAACTCCGCCGCCGGCACGTCGTCGGCGAGTGCACGCCCGTTCACGCCGTACTTCGCCCATGCGCGGACCGAACCTTGTGGGCCCAAGTCACCGCCACCCCGATCCCACGACCCTCCTACGATCGTCGGCGAAATCCCATCCGCTTTTGCGGCCCAATCCGAGGCCTGCGACCACCCACGTGCACCCATCGATCCACGGAGAACCGCTCCGACTGTCAGGCCCGGCGCGGGCGGGATCGGACGCAGATTCGCGGTAAAGGCCTCGGTCCCGCCGTCGCGGAGTGCGACCATGACCGCGTACTCGCGGTGCTGCGGCACGCCGAAGTCGCACGCATCGACAAGCAACCAGCAGTACTCGTAACCGGCGTCCTCGAGATGCTTGGCAACCCGAGTGCGACTCGATGCGTATTCGTCCCGTTTCAGCAGGTCAGGAACGTTCTCGATCAGTAGCGCACGCGGACGCAATTCCACCGTCAACCGCGCGGTCGTCTCGAACAGTTCCAATTCCCAGCTGCTTCCCCTGGGTCGGGACGCGGTCGCTGCTGACTTCACACGCGGCAGACCTGCGGCGAGAAGGTCGATTTCACAGTGTCCCGGTAGGTCGAATCTGGGTTCGAATCGGAGCAGGTCTTTGTGCAGCACGTTCCAGCCGCGGCGGTTTGCTCGCAAGGTCTCGCAGGCCACGTCACGGTTGTCGAGCAGAAGCACCGGATCGAATCCGGCTTGCTCCAACCCGAGTGCGAGTCCACCTGCACCAGCGCACAACTCGATCGATGTCAGGCGACTGGCTCGGAGCACGTTGCGCATACCGTGTTCCGGTTCGACCCCCATCGATGCCCCCTCGCTGCAGTGACCGCAACTCGACCAAGAATAGCGTCCGAAGACCGGCAACGCAGACGTCTCTGGGCATACTGCGACACCGCGACCGACCAAAGTGCCGCCCGCGATATGCGTTGAGTCAGGTCCATCTGTCCTGACTGCGACCCCGCTACCGCGTCCGGGTAGGGCAATCGAACAACCGACAATGTTTGGCGCAGCAGCGCGCTACAGAAAGTGGTACGTCGGTTTACATGTACCTGGACTGGGGTTTTCGTTGTCATGCACAGTGATTCGGCGAAGTTGTAGCGCGCGACAGCGGAAAAGGGGACCCTCGGAGGAGAGATCGCGTTACCCAGGAGCCGCATGACTGTCAGAAGTGACCGTGAAGGTGGCTTGCCGGAGACACTGCCCGCGTTGGAGCAGCTGCCGGCGGATCAGGCTCGGGATCTGTTCGAGTTGATGAGGGCCGCGAGTACGTTCGAGGCGGCCGCGTTGGACAAGTCCATCGATTCGATGGTCTCCGCGTTGCCTCGGCCGTTGCGCCGGGTGACGAAGAAGATCATGTTCGGCGGCAGATGACCGACCTGATCACTCGGGCGCAGTTGATTCTGTTGGCTCGCACGTTGCATGTCCATCCTCAGCGGTTGGATCACCTGCGGTATCTCGGGGCCGATCGGTTGCATGCGCTGAATCAGCAGATTTCGGGGGTGTTGTTCGATCAGCACACCGAGACCTTTCGGCGGATCAGTTCGTTGGTGCCGTTCATTCCGTTGACCATGTCGATTCCGCTGGTGCAGAAGCTGGTGCCGCCGATGATGACGGGGCGGGCGGCGGGGTCGGTGGGGCTGGATCATCCGGGCAAGGCCGCTGAGACGCTGATGCTGCTCGATGCGGGGTACGCGGCCGACTGTGCGCCCTATCTCGATCCGCGGGCCATCGAGCAGTTGGTCGATCAGATGGCGCCGGGGCCGATCGTCGAGATCCTCAACGAGCTGCTGCGGCGGCGCGACTACATCACGGTTGGTCCGTTCTTGGCCTGTGCCACACCGGAAGTGCTCGCCGCTGTCGAAGTGGGGGTGCGCGATGACGCCGGGCTGATCTTCTCGGCGGCGTTTTCCTACGACGTGGTCGTACTGAGTGCGGTTATTCGTCAGCTGCTCGATGGGCCACACAAGCGGGTTCCGCAGATGGCGCAGACGGTGTTGTCGGGTTCTTCCGACCTGCAACACGCTGCGCTGTCGGTGTTTTCGCGGTGCGCGCCCGATGTGATCCGCCGGGTGGGCGACATTCTGTTCGGGAGTGCGCAGCCCGGTGATGTCGCGCGGCTGGTGCGCAACGCGCTCGCGCTCGGCGCGGTGCCCGAATTCCTCACGTTGGCTGGGTATCTCACGCCGTTGGGGCTGTGGACGTTGGTCGGCAATCCGGTGTTCAACGATCCGGATGTGGGGGTCGATCTCGTCGCGCCGATGGACGCGCGTAAGGATGCGGAGAGTTGGCGTGGGCTGTTCACGTTGATGTCGCGGATGGATGGCGAGGTCAGGAGCGCGGCGGGGTACGCGCTGGCTCTGCTACCGGAATCGGCGGTGGCGGAATTGCCCGCGCGGGCGACCGAAACCGGTTGCTGGCCTGCGCTACTCGATCTCGTCGCGGTCTCCGGCGAGCGAGGTCAGGCGCGGTTCGGCGCGATCTGGGCGCAGTTGGCGCCGGAGCGGCGGGCCTATCTGCATCGGTGCATCACCGAGCTCCGGTACGACACCAGGTTGGCCGAGATCACGGCATTGGTCGAGCCGGTGGAAGTGGATCTGCTGTTCTATCAGCGGCGGCAGAAGGGGCGGTATCGCGGCTGACCGGTGGTCAGCCCTGCCATCGGCCCCAATCCCGTTGGGCGTGCAGCACAGCGGGGTCGACGACACCCCAGATGCGGATCTCGTACCGATACTCCCCGGGCTGAGGCTCGAGGAGACCTTCCACCGCGTGCACCCCGGGGGTCGGCGAGAACACCCGGCGTAGTCCGAGGATGTTGGCCCATTGATCGACCACCCGACCCGGGTGCTGCGAAAGATGGCTACCGGCTTGACCTTCGACAGACAGGATGGCCTCCATGCTGTCGTCGCTGGTCACCGACGGCGCGACGAACCAGGTCAGGGGCAGCAAGCCGACCGCTTTGCCGAGTTCGTTGAGATGTTGGGCGACAGCCGCCTCGATCGCCGAGCTCAGCTGGGACAGATTCATGGGTTAGGTATAGCGCGCTGAGGCAGACGGGGCGAACTCATGGCTGAGTACGGGTGAAGCGGCTCCCCCATTCCCGCAGCTGCGTAACCAGTTCCGGTGGGCCGAGAACGCGGAACTCCGCTCCTACTTTGCCCAGCAACAGGATCGGCCAGTCGAGCTCGTCGACGGTCATTTCTATATGGGTGCGGTTGTCGGGGAGGGCGGTGATGGTGCACCAGCGGCCTACTCGAGTGTGGACGTCGGTGGCGGGGGCTTCTATTTCGGCGGTGACGGTGTAGCCGGATCGACGGGCGCCGACGGCGTTTCGGACGAAGGTGGCGGCGTCGGGAGCCGGGAGGGTGCGGGGGCGGAAGCGGGCGCCGGTGGTCGCGGAGGCGGTGAGGCGGTCTACGCGGAAGGTGCGCCAGTCGTGGCGGGCGAGGTCGTAGGCGACGAGGTACCAGCGGCGGCCGAGGGAGACGAGGCGGTGGGGTTCCACTTCTCGGGTGCTGGTCCGGCCGTCCGCGGCGGTGTAGGTGAAGGTGAGGCGTTCTTCGCGGCGGCAGGTGAGGGCCAGGTCGGTGAGGACGGCGGGGTCGACGTCGGAGAGCGGGACCGCGGTCCAGGCCGAGGACTCGGTCATGGCGCGCAGGGCGTCGACGCGGCGGCGTAGGCGGGTGGGCAGGACGGTGACCAACTTGCCGAGTGCGCGGATGGAGGGTTCCGCCAGGCCGTCGCCCGCACCCTGGGAGCCTGCTTGCAGGCAGACGGTGATGGCTACGGCCTCGTCGTCGTCGAGGACCAGGGGCGGCAGCGCGGCGCCCGCGGCCAGTTGATAGCCGCCGTCGACACCGGGGCGGGCGTCGACCGGATAGCCGAGTTCACGAAGGCGGTCGATGTCGCGGCGCAGCGTGCGGGACGAAACACGCAGGCGCTCAGTGAGTTCCGTGCCGGACCAATAGCGGTGGGTCTGCAGCAGCGACAGCAGTCGGAGGGTGCGTGCGCTCGTATCGGCCATATTCCGATTATCTCGCAATTGCGGACAGAAACTGGCCGCAATGGGTTCTACCTTGGGTTTCACCACACCGACAAGCAAAGGATCCGCTCATGACCAGCAGCATCCAGATCGACACCGAGCGCACCGACATCCTCGAGATGCTCGCCAAGCATCGGCACTTCCTGCGCTTCACCGTCCGCGACCTCACCGACGAGCAGGCGGGTCTGCGCACGACCGCCAGCGAGCTGTGCCTGGGTGGCCTGATCAAGCATGTGGCCGCGGTGGA
The DNA here is from genome assembly GCF_030486425.1 of Nocardia sp. PE-7. Classification (NCBI taxonomy): domain Bacteria; kingdom Bacillati; phylum Actinomycetota; class Actinomycetes; order Mycobacteriales; family Nocardiaceae; genus Nocardia; species Nocardia sp. PE-7. The sequence goes on from NZ_CP129614.1 coordinate 4,936,745, forward strand.
AGCGAACTGGGCGGGTTTCATCCTCGACGGGCCCGCGCAAGCCCCCGACTTCGACTCGATGACCGAGGAGCAGATCGCGCAGTGGGGCGAAATCTTCCGGATGCTGCCCGGCGACACGCTCGAGGGCGTACTGGCCGAATACGAGCAGGTGGCCGCACGCACCGACGAGCTCGTGCGCACCCTCCCGGATCTGAACGTGAGTCAGCCCCTGCCGGAGGCGCCGTGGTTCGAGCCCGGCGGACGCTGGACCGCGCGCCGCACGCTGATGCACATCATGACCGAGACCGCCCAGCACTCCGGCCACGCCGACATCATCCGGGAGTCGCTGGATGGAGCGAAGTCGATGGGGTGATGTCGGCGAAGAGGGACTCGGCTGCCGCGCGGTGTTCGGTGGCGGCAGCCGGGTCCGTCGCGTCGAGGACGTCGGCGATGCCCTGGTGGGCTGTCGCCTCCTCGAACCGGTGGCCCAGTTCCGGTGCCAGAGTAAGGGTTTGGCGATAGAGGTCGAGGGCCTCGTCGGGCAGTCCCGCGAGACGGCAGGTTTCGGCGTAGCTGTTGAGGAAGTGGATCTTCCAGTGGTCTTCGAAGAGGGCGTCCAACAGGGCGAAGGCCTCTCGGTGGCTGGCGAGCGCTTCTTCGTAGCGACCCATCTCCCGCAGGGCGATACCCCGACAGTTCAGGCACCAGGCTTCGTTGTGTTTGTGGCCGTCCTCGCGAGCGAGTGTGAGGGCGCAGTTCAGGTGGTCGAGGGCTTCTTCGGGTTCGTCGGCCGCGATCGCCACGCCGAGGGTGATCTGGGCCTGGAGCGAGGGGTTGCCGGTCGGGACGGCGAGGGCTTCGCGGGCCAATTGGGCGGCTCGGTCGCGCTGACCCAACTGGAGCATGGCCCAGGCTTCACCGGCGATGGCGTCGGCGGCGCTGGTCGGGCAACCGCCGGTGGTGTAGAGGTCGCGGGCTTGCCGGAACAGTTCCAGCGGTTCGTCGATACTGCCTTCGTCCCAGCGTAATTGGGCGCAGCGCATCGTCAGTTCGGCACGGGGCAGCGGGTCGCCCACTTCGACCACCAGGGGCGCGGCGGCGGCGTAGGCGGCGGCCGCTTCGGTCATGCGGCCCGCGTTGTAGCGGGCGAATCCCAGATCGCTGTGCGCTTCGGCGAGTTGCCGTGGGTCACCGAGATTCTGTGCGGCGGTGAGGGATTGCTCGAAGAGCGCATTGAGGTGTGTGGTGCCGCAGCGACGGGCGAGGAAGGCGCGCATGAAGCGCGGTAGTTCGCACACGTGGGTGTCGGCGCCGGCTTCGACGGCGGCGTAGAACACGGCCATCAGGTTGGTGTACTCGGAGACGAACCAGAAGAACGCGGCGTCACGACCGGGGAAATGCGGGAGCTCGGCGGGCGGTGAACCGGCGGAGACGGGGCGGGTCGGCGACAGGAACGGCATGGCGGTGTCGGCGGCGGCCGCGGTGTGGACGTAGTAGTCGAGGACGCGATGCAGGGCGCGTTCGCGGTCGGCGGGGGTGTCGTGCTCGAAGGTCGCGGTGCGGGCGTGTTGGCGGACCAGGTCGTGGAGGCGGTAGCGGCCGTCGGCGGGTTGCTGCACGAGGTGCGCGTCGAGGAGGTCCTCGAGCATGGCGCGGGCGCTGCGCAGCGGTACGTCGGCCACGGCGGCGGCGACGTAGTCGGTGAACGTGGAGCCGGGGATCAGGCCGAGCAGCCGGAACAGGCGGCGCTGGTCGCGGTTGAGCTGACGCACCGACATGCCGAAGGCGGTGTCGAATTCGCTGGCGCCCTCGGCCATTCGCTCCACGAGGATGCCGACCGACCAGCCCGGGCGATGCCGAAGACGAGCGGCGGCCAAGCGCAGCGCCAGGGGTAGGTTGCCGCACAGGCGCAGCACTTCGGCGGCTTGCTCGGGCTCCTTGGCCAGCCGTCCGACGCGAGCGTCGCCGCTGGCCCGCACCAGCAGTTCGGCGCTCTCCTCCGGCGTGAGCACGTCGAGGGTCACCGGCGGGACCTCGTCGAGTTCGAGCAATCGGTTGCGGCTGGTGATGATGGCCACCGACTCGCCCGCACCCGGCAACAGGTGGCTGACCTGCGCCGCATCGGCGACATTGTCGAGCACGACGACAGCGCGCAACCGGGCCAGCTCCGAACGCCAACAGGCCGCTCGCAGTTCGACATCCCCGTCCTGGGGCACCTTCTCCGAGGGCACCTGCAAGGCGGCCAGCAGCGCACGAAGGGCGGCGTCGGGGTCGAGCGGTTGGCGTCCGTCGGTGAAGCCGTGAAGGTCGAGATACAGCTGGGCGTCGGGGTATTCGGCGGTGAGTCGATGCGCGGCGTGCACGGCGAGGGAGGTTTTCCCGACGCCCGCCATGCCGTCGATGGCGACCACGCGGTCGGCACGGACGGCGGCGAGCACGTCGGCCAGCGCCTGCTCTCGGCCGGTGAAGTCGGGCACGTCGCGGGGCAGGTCGTTGCGCGGCGGGGGCGGGGCGTCGGCCGGCGGGCTCGGCGGGGCGGGCTGACGGCTGGTCTTCGGCGGGGCGGGCAGGGGGTTGTTGGCACGCTCCCAGAGCGGGCGCAGCGGGCGCGGGTCGCGTTTGACCAGGCGGCACAGCTCGAGGACCGCGGGCCACGGCGGGACCGTCTGGCCGCTGAGGTAGCGCGAGAGCGAGGACGAGCTCAGGCCGGTGTCGCGGGCCAGGGCGCGCACGCCGCGGCCGGAGAGTTCCTGGATCAGTCGCAGCCGCGTTGCGAGCTCGTCCTGCGGGTATGCCCGTGCCGTCCGCTGTTGCGCAACCACCGTGTTCCACTCCCGTTGTCCCGGCCGCGACCATAAATCTCACGACCGACAAGCCCATGGTCAGGGCCGTTTTTCGCTGTCCCACAGTGTCCCACAGCCATTCTGTTCCAGCGTCGCACGGGCTGTTATGGAGACACACCGCAAGCAGCGGACGAGAAACGAACAAGGAGAACGACATGCAGTCTCGGATGAAGAACCCGGCCATGGTCCTCACCGACGCGATGGGCCCGATCCAGCAGGTGCTCAAGGCTGTGGAGACCGGCGGCGTGGACAGCGAGATCCTGGAGCTGGTGCACCTGCGGGTGAGCCAGATCAACGGCTGCAGCGCCTGCGTGCTCGGTGGCACCACCACCGCGCGCAAAGCGGGCGTCAGCGAAGACCGCCTCGCCACCGTGGTCGCCTGGCGCGAGACCCCGTTCTTCTCCGAGGAGGAGCGCGCCGCCCTCGAACTCGCCGAGGCCGCCACCCGGATGGCCGACCGTCCCGACGCAGTCACCGACGAGATCTGGGACAGCGCCGCCAGCTACTTCGACGAGAAGCAGCTCGCGTCGATCGTGCTGATGATCGGCGTCACCAACATGTTCAACCGGCTCAACGCCAGCACCCGTCAGATCGCCGGCGCCTGGGGCTGAGGCTCCCCCTCCTCGTGAAAGGAACTGTCACCATGTCTTCGAATCAGCAAACGAGCAAAGCCAACTCACACAGCGGATTCTCTCGCTGGATGCAGCACCGGATGAACGCGCGGATGAACCGCAAGATCCGCCGTGGCAAGGGCACTTTCATGGGGATGGATGTGCTGATCCTGCACACGGTCGGCCGCCGCAGTGGCCAGCCGCGCGACACCCCGATCTCCTGGTTCCCCGGCGAGGACGGGTCCTGGCTGCTCGTCGCCTCCGGCGGCAAGGACGGTCACCCCGACTGGTTCCTCAACCTGATGGGCCACCCCGATCAGGCAACTGTTCAGCTACCCGGCGGAGATGCCGTGGCGGTGACACCGCACGTGCTCGACGGTGCCGAGCGGGCAACCGCCTGGGAACACATCACCACCGCCCAACCGCGCTACGACAAGTACCAGACCAAGGCCGGGCGCGAGTACGCCGTCGTGCGGCTGAGCGCCTGATATACGGATGTCGGTTGCGCAACGGAAGCCGAATGACCTGCTGAACAGTCATAGACTGCTCAGCAGGCACGGGCGACCGAGCGCCTGATGGGGACCGTCCGGCCGCTGCGAGAGCGGAGGCGAACATGGGCTATCCCGGCTATCCCGGCTACCAGCCAGCCATGCCACCGCCGCAACGGCCGTCGCCGTGGCCGTGGATTCTGGGGGCACTGGTGGTTGTCATGGCGTTGGGAGTCGGTGTGATCGCGGCGGGGATCATCGTTCTGCAACGCGACCGCAACTCCTCGACCGCCGCCCCTTCCCCTACCGCCGCCACCATTGCGGCCTCGGCACCGGTGCCGGTGCCTGCCCCTGCCCCGGCGCCCGCCCCCGTAGACCTCCAAGCCCAGGCTCTCGCCACCTTGCGCGCACAAGCCGAAGCCGACCAGCCCTTCGTCAGCGCGGGGGTGGCCGACCGGTGGGTACCTCAGCTCTCGGCCAAACAGCCAGGATTGGTCGCGCCCGACGTCGACGGGCAGATGGTGAACTGGACCAGCAGCGAGATCCTCGCCCAACATCAACGGATGCGCGCCCGGTACCCCGGGGCGCGACTGGTCTGGAGCGACGACTGGGCCACGTTCGACCTGCAGGGATGGTGGATAACGCTGGCCGGAACGACCTACAGCGATCCCGACTCCGCCAATGCCTGGTGTGATGCCAGGGCGATCCCCGTCGACGAGTGCTTCGCCAAGCTGGTCAGCAATTCGCGCAGCTCGGCAGGTACCACGAAGTACCGCTGAATCAGGCGGGCAGCAGTCTGCCGATCACCTCGGCGAGCTGGGCGACGTTGCGGCATTCGTGCATGGTGACGATCTCGGTGTAGTCCTCGGCGGCCGAGTCGCCGGTCGACCACGAGCGCGACGGCTCCGGGTTGAGCCAGTAGACCGCCTTGGCGCGCTCGGTGATCGCCTGCAGCGCGGCGAGATTCGGGTCGGTGCGGTTGGTGCGGGCGTCACCGAGGATCAGCACGCAGGTGCGTGGGCCGACCGCGTCGAGGTAGTGGTCGACGAAACCCTGGAGGACCTCACCGTAATTGCTGGATCCGAACCGGGCTACGCCGCCGTCGCGCACGATGTTCTGCGCGAAGCCCGGCGGTGGCGGTTCGCCGGGGGTGAAGTACTGGGTGATCTCGGCGCAGGTGTCGACGAAGCCGAAGCTGCGAACCTTGCTGAACTGGTCCTGCAGGGCCTGCACCAATTGCAGGGTGAATTCGGCGAAGCCACTGACCGAGCCCGAAACATCGGCCAGCACAACGAGATCGGGGCGCCCGCGCTTGCGGGCGCGCAGTACCGGATCGACCGGGACACCCCCGGTGGCCATGGAACGACGCAGGGTGCGGCGCAGATCGATCTGGCCGCGGACCGCCTTCTTGCGACGCACCGCCAGTCGGGTGGCGAGCTTGCGGGCCAGTGGGTGCACGAGGCGGCGCATCTCGGCGAGGTCCTGTTCGCGGGCGCCGAGGAAATCCGTGCGGTCCGCCGAATTCTCGACGCCGCGGCGGGCGATGTAGTCGGTGCCGCGCAATTCGGCCGAGCGCAGACGCGCCTCGGTTTGCACATCGGTACGGAAGCGGTCGACGCGGCGGCGGGCCTCGATGGTGCGCACCGCTGTGTCGAACTGCCCTGTACCCCCCATGGTTCGGGCGAGCTGCTCGGAGATCTCATCCGGGCGTAGCGATTTCATGGTCAGGTAGGAGGACCAACCCGCACCGGACGCCTGGGTGACCCGGCCCGCGCTCTCCCCCGCACCGCCGTAGGCGCCGAAGGTATCGAGTGCTTCGCGGGCCAGTTCGGCGGTGTCCTCACCCTGGACGAGGGTGGCGAGCAGACGTTCGCGCAGGTCTTCGGCGTTCTCGCTCGGTCGCGCGGGCGGCAGCGAGACGCCGAGGAAGTACAGGTCGAAGAGTTGATCGAAGACTTTGCGTTGGCCGTTGCGGCGGAGCAGACAGGCGGCCAGGCCCGCGCGCAGGACGCGGGGGTCGGCATCACCGAGGGCTACGATCGCGGCTGCCGCATCGATGGTTTCGCTGGGGCCCGCGTGAATATTGTGCTCGCGCAGCAGGGTGACGAAATCGACGAGCCGAGCGCTCGTGGGAACGACGCGCGCGGGGCTCATCACCGCGCGCTGCCGTCCGCCTGGTCGTCGAGACCGAGCCGATCGATGGCGATACGATGGTCCGACTGGTACTTCAGCAGCACCCCGAGTGTCGAGCGGACCACACCGCCGGTCAGCGTCCGCGTTCCCAAGACGACCAAAGTCTTTGCCCAGTCGACGGTTTCGGCGATCGAGGGCGCCTTGCGCAGGGAGAGCTGCCGGAGCGCGCTCACCGTCGCCACCACCGGTTCGGCCAGCGCCGCGTCCAGCTCGGGGACTTTGAGCGCGACGATCGCCTTCTCCAATTCGGCTGTCGGATAGTCGATATGGAGATACAGGCAGCGACGCTTCAGCGCTTCGGACAGGTCGCGGTGGGCGTTGGAAGTGAGGATGACGAAGGGCTTGCGGACGGCGGTGACGGTGCCGAGTTCGGGGATGCTCACCTGGAAGTCGCCGAGGACTTCCAGCAGCAGGCCCTCGAGTTCCACGTCGGCCTTGTCGAGCTCGTCGATGAGCAGGACCGTGGGGTCGGGGTTGCGGATGGCTGCCAGCAGCGGGCGGGCGAGCAGGAATTCCTCGGTGAAGACGTGGTCGCGGGTGCTGTCCCAGTCCTCGCCGGAGGTGGCGGTGATCCGGAGCAGCTGCTTGGCGTGGTTCCACTCGTACAGGGCACGGGCCTCGTCCACGCCCTCGTAGCACTGCAGGCGGATGAGCTCGGCGCGCACCGCGGCGGCGACAGCCTTGGCGAGCTCGGTCTTGCCGACGCCCGCCGGTCCCTCGATCAGCAAGGGCTTACCGAGGCGGTCGGCGAGGAAGACCGCGGTCGCGACATCGAGGGACGGCAGGTAGCCGGCGGCCGTCAGCCGGTCGGTTACCTGGTCCACCGAGGAAAAGAAGTTACTCATCGGTAATGAGTGTATCCACTGCCGCCCACACGGCGGCGACGCGAGTCCCGGTGACTACGACCGCCCCGTGTCGGCCGTGGCGACCGCGGCGGCGACGCCGTCCAGGATGAGGTCGAGACCGAAGGCGAAATCGCCCGCCGCCGATTCTTCGTCCGGGGGCACCTCGGCAAAAGCCTGATCCGCGAAGAGGGCGGCGATCTCCGGTAGGCCAGACAGGTCGAGGGTCGACACGTCACGCTGGTACACGTCGAGGGATTGAGCCTCGCTGCGCTGTTCGGCGCCGCGCTGCTCGGCCATGTGACGGTCGGTGACGAAGGCCTGACGGACGTAGCCGCCGATCACGGTGATCGCGCCGATTTTGGCGCCCCAGTCCAGCTGGGTCTCCCGCAAGGCGGCGAGACCGGCGTTCATCCACGCCAGGGCGTTGAGACCCTGGGGCGGACCCGTGATGGGGATCTGGGTCAGCCACGGGTGACGGGCGAACACCGTTCGCTGACCCGTCGCCCACTCTCGCAGAGCGGGGCGCCAGGCCGGACCGGTAACGGGCGGCGGGCCGAAGGCAGTGTCAGCCATCAAGTCGGTGAGGCCGTCTTTCGAGCCGATGTGGCGATAGAGCGACATCGGCGTGACATCCAGCGCGGCAGCCACTTTCGTCAGCGAAGCGGCGCGCAGACCTTCGCGATCGGCGAGCGCGATGGCCGTAGCGACGATGCGGTCCGCGTCCAGTTCGGCCGGACGTCCGACGCGCGGTCGAGCCGGACCGGGCTGCTTGCTGGTCACCGTCTCCTCATTCGTTCGGGGTTCCCCCAACTTAACATAGGGGTTATAGTTTAAGTCTTATACTAATTTCGACCGAGCGGGACAGCTCGGAGGCGAGGGGCGAATGACCGTGGACATCAACCAGATTCAGCGCATCACCGGAGCAGCCGCCTTCGCCGGAGCCGGCTGCACGCTGATCGAACTACCGCTGTACTTCGTGTACTCGGGGGCACCGCCGGACGCGAATGTGCTCACCCGATGCCTGCTCGGACTGATCGGCGTCACGCTGTTCGTGGTGTTCATGAGCGGGCTCGCCGCCGTGGTGCGACATCGTGACCCGGAACGTGAGTGGTTCGGGTCGCTGGCCGCCGCGGCCGGAACCGCCTGGCTCACCGTCGTTCTCGTGTCGACCGGCCTCGAGGTCGGTGCGGTGATCGCGGCGCCCGAACCGATCGACCCCACCATCACCGTCACCGGGACCTACATCCTGTACGGAACCGTCTCGCGACTGCTGGAGGGACTGTTCCTCGTGGCCTTCGCCATCGCGGCCGCACGGCTGCTGCCCCGCTGGTGCATCGTGACCAGCTGTGCGCTCGCGGCGGTGAACTTCGCGTTCGTGCCGTCGCTGTTCTTCGGGAACACCCCGGCCGACTTCTACGCGGCCAACGGGTGGGGCACCACGGCGACCGTCGGCGGGCTCACCATGCTGTGGTTGTTCGCGATCGGCATCGCGCTGTACCGGTCGGCTCCGAAACAGGCCGATCAATACGGGTTGTCGGCGACTTTCACCTGACCGTCCGCGATCGCGGCCATCAGCAGTCGATAGTCGGCCATCGTCTGGTCCGCGTACGACATCGCGAAATCGCTCAGTGCCGTGTCGAACTTCTCACTGCCGCCGATGTAGGCGTCGATGGCCAGCGGATCGCCGGAGCGGCAGTGGGCACGAGCCAGCACGCCGCCGCAGAGGGCACCGTAGTTGGACAGTTGCCGGTGGGAGAGATTCTCGATATCGACAGAACCTTTCATGTCGCGGAACTGACGCCAGTAGTGATGCACGCCCTCGGGGCCGGTGGCCCAGCCGAGGAAGATGTCGCTCGACGCCTGCATCAAGCGCTGACCGGCGACGACGCGATGTCCCTGATGCTTGTATCGGCTCGCCTTCTGATACGGCGCCAGCACCGAGGTGTCGGCTTCCTTCAACTGCAGGAACAGCGGAGCGCCGGACTCCTTGTCCATCAGCAGCGCGATGAAGCATCGGGTGCCGACACTGCCGACCCCGACGACCTTCACGGCAGCCTCGACGAAGGCGTAGCGGTTGAGCAGCACGCGCATGTGGTCGGGCAGGGTGCGCCGGTATTCGGCGAACAGCGTCTTCACGGTCGCCGCGTCAGGGGAGGTGATGGGTACCAGCAGCGGCGGCTGATTCTTGATCCGCGGAATGCCGTCGGCGTCGGGTTCGGTGAGTTTGTCCAGCGCTTGCAGGCTGGTGCGCTTCTTGGCCGAGGCGATCGTCTTCTCGGCCAGCTTGCGGCCCTTCTTCTTCTGGACCAGCTCGAGGACCTTGTCGGAGTCGACCCGGTCGTACCAGATCTCGAGACTGTCCTGCTCTGTCATCGCCTCGATGCCCTCGCGATAGCCGCGGGCGGTCACCTCCGCCGCCGATGCCGCGTCCTCATCGGAGCATCCGTTGGTGAGCGCCGCGACCGTGACACTGGCGACCAGGCGTTTGACGTCCCACTCGAACGGGCCGGGCAGCGTCTCGTCGAAGTCGTTCACATCGAACACGAGATTGCGTTCAGGAGTTCCGAAGAGCCCGAAGTTCGACAGGTGCGCGTCGCCGCACAGTTGCGTGATGAGCCCGGTATCGGGACCGCTCCCCAGGTCGTAAGCCATGACGGCCGCGGCACCGCGCAGAAAGGTGAACGGCGACACCGCCATTCGCGCCATCCGGATCGGCACCAGGCTCTGCACCCGCTGCGCGTTCTGCTTCTGCAGAATCTCCACCGGGTCCTCCCGCCCCGGCTCCGGTTTCCACTCCCCCAACGCGCTACGAGAAATCCGCTTCCGCGCCGCTTTGCCGACCTCCGCCGCCTGCCGATCGAAATCCTCAACCGTCGTCATCGAGCAAGTCTCGCGCTACCGGGCCGCTACGGCAAGGACCAGCGGATAACCATGCGGTGACAGAGTGTGCCACCGCCCAGCTATCGACCGCCGACCACGAGGGGTGGCGCTACCGACCGAGCCGCCTGCGCCACTCGTCAACTCGGCGGACGAGTTCCTGCCACCAGGTTCGGTGCGGGTCCGGTGGTGGAGTCGGCCGAGGCTCGGGCGTCGGTTCGGGGTCGGGTACCGGGACCAGCACCTTTCGGCGAATCCCGGTGCAGGTGAACTGGGTCGCCCGATAGGGATCCCCGTTCTGCGCCCACTCGGAGACGATGAGGGTGAACTTGCCGTCCTCGAGCCTGCTGTAGGGGTGTATGTAGCCGCCGTAGAGGCGCGGGACGGTGTCGACTCCGCGCGGCATCCCGGTGATCGGCCGGTGGGTGTGGGTCGTGATCCAGTTCGTGTTGTCGATCCGGTCGCCGACCTTGACGAAGATCGAGTAGTCCCCCGCGTCGAATCCGGAGATCACGGCCCTGTTCTCGACATAGCGCAGGCAGATCTCGCCGAATCGCCAACCGGGCAGGATCGGCGTGGGCTCACGGTTCCAGGCCCAGTTGTCGCCGTCCCAGCCCCAGCCCTGCCAGGCGTGGGGATCGGACAGGCCCTCGACCGTCGCGCGCCACAACAGCATGTCCTTGTTCCTGGCCAGGCCGCCGGTGGAGATGATGTGCACCCAGTCGCTGTGCGGGTCCTTGGCCCAGGAGATCATGACCCGCTTGCCGGCGAAGGCGCCGCACCAGAACTTCGAACCGCTGCGCGCCCAGGTGATGCCGCTGTCGTCGGATGTCCAGACCTCGCACCACTTCTCGTTGCCCAGGCCCTGGGTGTACATGACCCACAGGTAGATCCGGCCGTCGACGGTCATCGCGTCGCAGGGCAGGACGGTGGAGTATTCGGCGTTGTCGTGCTGGTAGTCCCACAGCTGGCGGCCGTCGGTGCCCGGCGCGGTGGCCATGACGATCGGCTCGGCGGGGTCGCGCTGCGACGTGCGCGTGATGATGGGGGAACGCCAGTTCCCGATGCCGCCCATCGGTGGGCCGTACGGGCCGTCCCCGGAGAACGAGTCGCCCCAGATGAAGCCGACATCGCCGTCGGGCAGCTCGAACGGAATCGCGAGATCGCCGCCGCCGAGGTCGGCCGAAGGCACAGGGTTCAGATCCGTGACGCGGATGACACACCCACCCTCGTCGACTCGAGCCGAAATCGTTGGGCCGGTGTTGGTTCCGTCACACCACCAGGCTACGTCAGCATGCCGAAAGGCCCGCTCGCACGTGGCGAACGGGCCTTTCGAGACGCGATGAAACCTTACGCGGTTTCGGTGATCGGGCGGTCGACCCAGCTCATCAGGCCGCGCAGCTTGGCGCCGGTGACCTCGATGGGGTGCTCGGCGTTCTCCTTGCACAGACCCTCGAGCTCGTGAGTGCCGCGATGACCAATGAGTAGTAGGGATGCGCGGGCTTCAGGATGCGAGCAGGGCATCGAGACTCGACCCCAGGTCGCGGTCTCGGTCGAAGCCGCGTTCGGTTATCAGACGCACAGCCGAACGAGCTATCGAGATGTCGCCCTCGGTGGCGACGCTCAGCAACTCACGCAGATCGGCGAGATCTTGCGGACGCGTCGCGTCATCACGAGAGAGCAGTTTGAGAGCGATCAAGTGTCCGGTCGTCGCCACCGGCAGACTGAGGTCGGGGACGATCTCGATCTCGTCGGCAGCGGCGGCTATCTCGTGCTCGATTCCTGAACTCGCGAAGAGCAGATCGACCAGAACGGGGACACCGTCGAAGTTTCTTCGCAGGCGTATCGTGGCGAGTCGTCCGTTGTCGTGTTCGACGGACGCGTACATGGTGTAGCCCGCATCGAACATGCTGCGCACCAGTGCTTCCGCGTCGCCATCATCGGCTACGGCGACCGCGAGGTCGATGTCATGGGTGAATCGGGGAATCGAGCGGGCCGAGACCGCGAAGCCTCCGACGAGGGCCCAGCGGTAACCCAGGTTGTCGATGTCGGCGCGCGCACGCCGCAGCGCTGATTCGAGGGCGTTCACGCAAACCTGGCGGATGGCCGACCAGCTGCGTCTTCAACGCTCGACCGGGATAGGAGCCAGGATGCGACTTTGTCCGCGATCTCGGTCGAGGACGCATTCGGGTACATCCGGCGCATCCGTGTTCGGTACATCTGCACGCCGAATTCCGACATCTCCAGAGCGAGCCGAAGTCGCTGAGCCGGTGTTTGTTCCGTCACACGACAAGGTTACGTCAGCGAGCCGAAAGGCCCGCTCGCGCGTGGCGAACGGGCCTTTCGGGACGCGGTGAAACCTTAGGCGGTTTCGGTGATCGGGCGGTCGACCCAGCTCATCAGGCCGCGCAGCTTGGCGCCGGTGACCTCGATGGGGTGCTCGGCGTTCTCCTTGCGCAGACCCTCGAGCTCCTTGTTGCCGCCTTCGACGTTGGCGACGAGGCGCTTGACGAAGGTGCCGTCCTGGATGTCGGTCAGGATCGCCTTCATGCGCTCCTTGGTGCCGGCGTCGATGACGCGCGGGCCCGACAGGTAGCCACCGAACTCGGCGGTGTCGGAGACCGAGTAGTTCATGCGGGCGATGCCGCCTTCGTACATCAGGTCGACGATCAGCTTGAGCTCGTGCAGGACCTCGAAGTAGGCCATCTCGGGGGCGTAGCCCGCCTCGACCATGACCTCGAAACCGATCTTGACCAGTTCCTCGGTGCCACCGCAGAGCACGGCCTGCTCACCGAAGAGGTCGGTCTCGGTCTCTTCCTTGAAGGTGGTCTTGATGACGCCGGCGCGGGTGCCACCGATGCCCTTGGCGTAGGACAGCGCCAGCGCCTGGCCCTCGCCGGTCGGGTCCTGATCGACAGCGATCAGAGCCGGAACGCCCTTGCCGTCGACGAACTGACGACGCACCAGGTGGCCGGGGCCCTTGGGGGCGACCATCGCGACGGTGACGCCGGCCGGAGCCTTGACGAGACCGAAGTGGATGTTGAGGCCGTGGCCGAAGAACAGCGCGTCGCCGTCCTTCAGGTTGGGCTCGATGTCGTTGGTGAAGATCGACGCCTGCGCGGTGTCGGGCGCGAGCACCATGATCACGTCGGCCCACGCGGAGACCTCGGCGGGGGTGCCGACGGTCAGACCGGCCTCTTCGGCCTTCGGGCGAGACTTCGAGCCCTCGGCCAGGCCGACGCGGACGTCGACGCCGGAGTCGCGCAGGCTCAGCGAGTGCGCGTGGCCCTGGCTGCCGTAACCGATCACGGCGACCTTGCGGCCCTGGATGATCGACAGGTCAGCGTCGTCGTCGTAGAACATCTCGACTGCCACTTTGGTTGGTCCCTTCTTCAATGATGGTCAGGAAAAGTTATCGCGGAGGTTGCTGAGGTCGACTCAGCGGGTCGCGGTGATCGACTTGGGGCCACGGCCGACGGCCACGACTCCGGACTGCACGATCTCGCGGATGCCGTACGGCTCGACCATGCGCAGCAGCGCGTCGAGCTTGGAACGGGTGCCGGTGGCCTCGATGGTCAGCGCGTCGGGCGAGACGTCGATCACCTTGGCGCGGAACAACTGCACGGCCTCGATCACCTGCGTGCGCACCGACGCATCGGCCCGCACCTTCACCAGGATCAGTTCGCGGGCCACCGAGGCGTCGGCGTCCTGCTCCACGATCTTGATGACGTTGATCAGCTTGTTGAGCTGCTTGGTGACCTGCTCGAGCGGCAGATCATCGACGGTGACGACGATCGTCATGCGCGAGATCTCGGGGATCTCGGTGCCACCGACGGCGAGGGATTCGATGTTGAAGCCACGGCGCGAGAACAGGCTCGCGACTCGCGCCAGCACGCCCGGCTTGTCCTCGACAAGGACGCTCAGGGTGTGGGTGGTGCTCATTCGTCGTCGCCCTTCTCGAAGGTGGCCTGCTCGCGTTCCATCGCCTCGTGGATGACGGCCGGTTCTGACACCGACTCGTCCTCGTCGAAGAGCGGACGGATACCGCGGGCGAACATGATCTCGTCGTTGCTGGTGCCCGAGGCGACCATCGGCCAGACCTGGGCGTCCTTGCCGACGATGAAGTCGATCACGACCGGGCGATCGGTGATGGCCTGGGCCTGACGGATCGCGTCCTCGACCTCGGACTCCTTCTCCACCCGGATGCCGACGCAGCCCAGCGCCTCGGCCAGCTTCACGAAGTCGGGGATACGCAGGGAGTGCGTGCCGAGATCGGTGTTGGAGTAGCGCTGTTCGTAGAACAGGGTCTGCCACTGGCGGACCATGCCCAGGTTGCCGTTGTTGATCAGGGCGACCTTGATCGGCACGCCCTCGATCGCGCAGGTGGCCAGTTCCTGGTTGGTCATCTGGAAGCAGCCGTCGCCGTCGACCGCCCAGACCTCTTTCTCCGGCGCGCCCATCTTGGCGCCCATGGCCGCGGGAACCGCGTAACCCATGGTGCCGAGACCGCCCGAGTTGAGCCAGGTGCGCGGGTTCTCGTACTTGATGAACTGCGCGGCCCACATCTGGTGCTGGCCGACACCGGCGCAGTAGACGGCCTCGGGCCCCGCGAGCCGGCCGAGGGTCTCGATGACGTACTCCGGCGAGACCGAGCCGTCGCTGGGGGTCTTCCAGCCGAGCGGGTAGTTCTCGCGGATGCCGCTGAGGTAGGCCCACCATTCGGTGAGGGTCAGCAGCGGCGCGGCACCGGACTGCGGATCGGCCTTGAGGGTCTCGATCAGCTCGACGATAACCTCCCGCGCGTCGCCCACGATCGGGACGTCGGCGTGGCGGTTCTTGCCGATCTCGGCCGGGTCGATGTCGGCGTGGATGACCTTCGCGTCGGGGGCGAAGGAGTCCAGCTGACCGGTGACACGGTCGTCGAAACGCGCGCCGAGGGTGATCAGCAGATCGGACTTCTGCAGCGCGGCCACCGCGCCGACGGTGCCGTGCATGCCGGGCATGCCCATGTTGAGGGTGTGGCTGTCGGGGAACGCGCCCCGCGCCATCAGGGTGGTGACCACCGGGATGCCGGTGAGCTCGGCCAGCTCGAGCAGTTCGGCCGAGGCGTCGGACTTGATGACGCCGCCACCGACGTAGAGCACGGGCTGCTTGGCCTCCAGGATCATCCTGGCGGCCTCGCGCACCTGCTTGCCGTGCGGCTTGGTGACCGGGCGGTAGCCGGGCAGACGCATCTCCGGCGGCCACGAGAACGTGGTCTGGGCCTGCAGGGCGTCCTTGGTGATGTCGACCAGGACGGCGCCCGGGCGACCGGAGGCGGCCAGGTAGAACGCCTCGGCCAGGGTGCGCGGGATCTCGGCGGCGTCCTTGACCAGGAAGTTGTGCTTGGTGATCGGCATGGTGATGCCGGAGATGTCGGCTTCCTGGAACGCGTCGGTGCCGACCAGGCTCGACGGCACCTGGCCGGTGATGGCCACGATCGGGACCGAGTCCATCTGGGCATCCGCCAGCGGGGTCACCAGGTTGGTGGCGCCGGGACCGGATGTGGCCATACACACACCGACCTTGCCCGAGGCCTGCGCGTAACCGGTCGCCGCGTGACCGGCGCCCTGCTCGTGGCGCACCAGGACGTGCCGGACCTTCTTCGAGTCGAACAGCGGGTCGTAGACAGGAAGGACCGCGCCGCCGGGAATGCCGAATACCGTGTCGACGTCGAGCTCTTCGAGCGACCGGACCACCGACTGGGCGCCGGTGACGCGCTCGGGCGCGACCTGACGACGGGCGGGGTCGGTAGCCGGACTACCGGGGGTAGCTGAAGGCGCTGACCTGCGGGCCGAGGGCCCGGGTCGTGCGGTTGGTGCACTCACCGTCTTGGTTCCTCACTGTCTCGTTCTGACTCGGACTGGCCCGGAAGGGCCGCTGGCATTCGCCCGAACACAAAAAAGCCCCCGCCCAGCACATGGCTGTTCGAGGGTGGCGCGTCGCAAACGCGAGCTGACGTATTGACTAGACAGTCAGGCTCGACGCTGGACGCGCCGGCCGATTACGAGCTCGTTTCGAATCACACGTACGACGTTAGGCGCGCGTACTGCGTCGAGTCAAACAGGCTTTCCGCTCCGGTCCCATTCTGTGGGACTCGAGTGGTTGCGTGGGTCCGTGTACCAAGATGCGAGGATAGGTGGGTGTCATCACCGCATCAGTCCGTGCCACCGGCTAAATCGTCCCACACCACCGACGAGGGAACCGATACGGGTCGCCCGTCGCGACCCGGCGGCCTGCGCGCTGTCGGCCCGGGGCGGCTGGCGGCGATCGGCGCGGTGGTACTGGCGTACCTGATCTTCGTCGTCGTCGGGACCGTGCAGGACTGGTCGCTGGGGGTGCGGATCGGGTTGATCGTGCCCGTCGCGGTGATCGTCTGGCTGCTGGTTCCGCGCAAGACGGACACGCCCACCCCCGGTGTGCACGTGATCGGCGTTCCCCGGCTGGCCTATATCGGCGTGCTGGTACTGGCGTTCTGCGTGTTCTTCCCGTTCGTCGGGTGGCCGGTGGCGCTGTGGCCGCTGCTGCTGGCCCCGGTCATCGCCGTCTGGTGGGTCGTGCGCACGCATACGACCGTGTCCGAGGCCGGGCTGGACCTGAGCTCGATGACCAAGAAGAAGCACCTCGACTGGGCGCGGGTCAAGGGGATCAGCATTCCCAAGCGCGGCTACGTGCGAGCCCGGCTCGACGACGACTCCGAGGTGAAGCTGCCCGCGGTCGGGTACGACCGGCTGCGGGAGCTGATCGAGGCGTCCGGGGGTCGGCTGCCCGATGTGTTCGCCGCCGCCGAGGCGGCCGAGGCCGAACGCCTTGCCGCCGAGCGGGCTACGGCGAAAGCGGAATCCGACGCGAAGGCCGAGACCGAAGCGAAGGCGACCGAACCGGACGCGGAGCCGAAGTCCGAGCAGTGACCGTCGGCACTGCGGGAATCAGCTCGACGGCGTCGGCCGTTGTAGCGGTAAGCTGACGGCGACCGGGCAACCCCGCGCCGACGGCACCACCGCGGCGACACCTCACGGAGCGACACTCCCGCCCCGAGCCCCGGTTTCATCCCCCCGCGGACCTACCACCGGCGCGACGCGACCATCGCCCGCCGGAGTAACGTTGCGGCTTGCCGGACGCACCGCTTACACGCACGTGCCACGCAGGTCAGCCCCCTGCTCGCACGCCTGCCACGCACCCAGCGACACTACGAGGACTTCAATGCCACCGCTTCGTTCACGCACCACCACCATCGGCCGCAATGCCGCGGGCGCGCGCTCGCTCTGGCGCGCGACCGGCATGACCGATTCCGACTTCGGCAAGCCGATCATCGCGATCGCGAACTCGTACACGCAGTTCGTTCCGGGTCACGTGCACCTCAAGAACATGGGCGAGATCGTCGCCGAGGCGGTGGCCGCCGCCGGTGGCATCGCGCGCGAGTTCCACACCATCGCCGTCGACGACGGCATCGCCATGGGTCACGGCGGCATGCTCTACTCGCTGCCCTCGCGCGAGATCATCGCCGACTCCGTGGAGTACATGGCCAACGCCCACACCGCCGACGCGCTGGTGTGTATCTCCAACTGCGACAAGATCACTCCCGGCATGCTCAACGCCGCGATGCGCCTCAACATCCCCGCCGTGTTCGTCTCCGGTGGACCGATGGAGGCGGGCAAGGCCGTGATCGTCGACGGTGTCGCCCAGGCGCCGACCGACCTGATCACCGCGATCTCCGCGAGCGCGAGCCAGGCCGTGTCCGACGAAGGACTGGACGAGGTCGAACGGTCCGCGTGCCCGACCTGTGGTTCGTGTTCGGGCATGTTCACCGCGAACTCGATGAACTGCCTGACCGAGGCGCTCGGACTCGCGTTGCCCGGCAACGGTTCCACCCTGGCCACCCACTCCGCGCGGCGTGCGCTGTTCGAGCGGGCGGGCACGGTGATCGTCGATATCGCCAAGCGCTGGTACCAGGACGACGACGCCTCGGTGCTGCCGCGGAACGTGGCCAACGCCAAGGCTTTCCGCAACGCGATGGCCCTCGACGTCGCCATGGGCGGCTCGACCAACACCGTGCTGCACACTCTCGCCGCCGCGCAGGAGGGCGAGATCGACTTCGATCTGCAGAGCATCGACGAGATCAGCCGTCGGGTGCCGTGCCTGGCGAAGGTGTCGCCGAACTCCGATTACCACATGGAAGACGTGCACCGCGCCGGTGGCATCCCCGCCATCCTCGGTGAGCTGCGTCGTGGCGGGCTGCTGGAGACCGACGTCACCACCGTGCACACCACCTCGTTCGAGGAGTACCTCGACACCTGGGATGTGCGCTCGGGCAAGGCTTCCGAGGAGGCCGTCGAGCTGTTCCACGCCGCCCCCGGTGGCGTGCGCACGGTGGAACCGTTCTCCACCGACAACCGCTGGTCCTCGCTCGACACCGATGCCGCGGGCGGCTGCATCCGTGACATCGAGAACGCCTACACCGTCGAGGGCGGGCTGTGCGTGCTGCGCGGCAATATCGCCCCCGACGGCGCGATCCTCAAGACCGCGGGCATCGACGAAGACCTGTTCACCTTCGAAGGCCCGGCCGTGGTGGTCGAGTCGCAGGAGGAGGCGGTGTCGATGATCCTCGGAAAGAAGATCCAGCCCGGTGACGTGGTCGTGGTCCGCTACGAAGGTCCCGCGGGCGGTCCGGGTATGCAGGAGATGCTGCACCCGACGTCGTTCCTCAAGGGCCTCGGCCTCGGCAAGGTCTGCGCGCTGATCACCGACGGACGCTTCTCCGGCGGCACCTCGGGTCTGTCGATCGGGCACGTGTCGCCCGAGGCCGCGTCCGGTGGCGTGATCGGCCTGGTCGAGAACGGTGACCGCATCCGCATCGATGTGCACACCCGCGCGCTGGAAGTCCTCGTCTCCGACGAGGTCCTGGCCGAACGCCGCGCGAAGATGGAAGCCTCGGAGCGTCCGTGGCAGCCGCTCAACCGCGAGCGCACGGTCACCACCGCCCTGCGCGCCTACGCGGCGCTCGCCACCTCCGCCGACAAGGGCGCGGTCCGGCACGTGCCGTAGCCGCCTCGCTCAGCCGCCTCTCCGCGTATTTCGGCCGGGCTCAGGTGCGCCGCCGGTCGTTGATGCGACCGGCGGCGCGCTTGTTGGTCGGGTCAGCCCGTCCCGGTGAGTTACCCATGTTCTTGCGAGATGAGGGGTTTTTTCGCCGATCGAAGTAGGTCTGGCCCCGTCACGATGTGCGACGGGGCCAGATATTTGGTGTCAGACGAGCGCGGGTTGTGTTGTCGTCGTTGATGACTCGTCGTCGCGCCCGGTGCTGGAAGGAATCAGCGCGGTGGCCACGAGGCCGAGCAGGACGAAGCCCGCGGCCAGGTAGGCGCCGAGGTTGACGCCGGCGGTCATGGCGGATCGGCCGACGGTGGCTACCTCTTGGGTATCCGGCTGAGCGGCGAAACCTTCGATCGCCGCGCCCGCGCTGCCGGTGATGGCGTGGGCGTACTGCTGGGCTTGGGCCGGTGGCGTGCCGGCGGCGGTGAGGTCGTCATCGACACTCGAGCTCAGTGTGGTGAAGAAGATGGTGGTGAGCAAGGCGATCCCGAGGGCCGAACCCAGTTGGCGGAACGCGCTCTGGATGCCGGACGCCTGGCCGTTGTCGGCTTCGGGGATGTCGGCCAGGACGACGTTGGTCACCTGCGCGGTGGCGAAGCCGACGCCGATGCCGTACACGCACAGGACCACCGCGATCGACCACCACGAGCTGTCGGTGGCGGCGAAGAAGCCGAGCGCCGCCAGACCGACGACCTCGAGTCCGAGACCGAGGCGAACCATGTTCAACGGCGACGCCTTGCCCGCCAGGCCGAAGCTGGCGCCACTGGCGATGAAGCTGCCGATGGCGATCGGCACCAAGGCCAGACCGGCTTGCAGGGCGCTGTAGCCGAGGGTGAACTGCAACCACAGCGGCAGCACCGCGACGATGCCGAACTCGCCGAGCCCGATGATCAGGGTGGCGATATTGCCGTTGCGGAACGAGGCGAGCGAGAACAGGCTCAGGTCCATCAGCGCCTTGTCGGCATTGCCGCCGCGGCGCAACAGCACCTGCCTGACGACGAAACCAGCCAACGCCAGCACGCTCAGCACGAGCGCGACCGCGACCGGTGAAGGCCCACTCCCCCAGGTGAATCCGGCGATGCCCAGCGGATGAATGGTGGTGATCCAGCCGTAGGTGCGTCCCTCGACCAGACCGAAGGCGAGCAGCCCGAGACCGAGCACCGACAGGATCGACCCGAGCACATCGAGCCGGCCAGCGACCTTCGGCGAGGGCGCGATGCACGCCAGCACACCGACCACGATCAACACGGCCAGCGGCACATTGATGCCGAACGCCCAGCGCCACGACACGTGTTCGGCCAGCCAGCCACCGAGCAGCGGACCGAGCGCCGCCGCCGCACCGATCGTGGAACCCCACACCGCGAAGGCCTGACCACGGGCTTTACCCGTGAAGTTGGCATTGAGCAGGGCCAGGGAGGTCGGCAGGATCATCGCCGCGCCAGCACCCTGCAGGAATCGGGCGATGACGAGCAGTCCCCCGTCGGGGGCGAGCCCGGCCAGGATGCTGGTCGCACCGAACACCACGACACCGGCGACGAACACCCGGCGCGCCCCGACCATGTCGGCGATCCGGCCGACCACCAACAGCAGGGCCGCGAAGACGATCGCGTAGGACTCCTGAATCCATTGCGCCTCGGTGGAACCCGTATCCAGGTCGCTGATGATCGACGGGATGATCACGTTCACGATCGTGGTGTCGACCACGATCAGCGCCACGCCGAGGGCGATGGCGATCAAGCCGAGCCATCGGCGGATGGACGACTCTTGACTCATCGCACACTCCTAGTTCCATGGTGGAATATTTCCATGGTCAAAGTATATTCGGAGCAATAGGATGTCAAACGATGCGAAAGGAACCTATGAGCCAGACGGACGCTCGGGCCCAGCACGAACGGCTCGACGAAGGCCTGCGTGCCTACGGCGCGAACTATCGGGAGTTCACCCGCCGGTTCGCGACCTGGCTCGGGTTGCACTCCACTGACGCCGAGGCCCTGATCGAGATTCTCACCGCGGAGGAACGCGGGAGCACGCTCTCACCGGCACGGCTCAGTGAACGGATCTCGTTGTCCAACAGCGCGACCACCGCACTGCTGAACCGGCTCGAACAAGCGGGTCACATCGTGCGCAGCAGAGAGCACGACGACCGTCGCGTCATCACGCTGCGCAGCACACCGCGCATCCACACCCTCGCCGACGAGTTCTTCGGTCCGCTCGGCACGAAGGTCGACACGGTGATGGGCAACTACACCCCCGAGGAGCTGCGGCGGTTCGAGGCGTTCGTCCTCGATCTACAGGCCACGATGGCCGCCCACCTGGCTGAACCGGCACCGCCGCAGCCGCTGATCACGTGAGCACATCCAGCCACACCACCATCGGCGGCCGCGTCATCAACGCCCAGCGCCCCTCGGTCTGACCGAAAGGCGCGGACAGCCGGATCAGAACGGGCCGATGCCCTTCAGCGGGTTGCCGCCGTGGAGGAACCAGAAGGTGAGGATGGCGGCGGCGACGGCGAGTAGGACCACTACGAAGGAGCCGTAGGAGGGGCGGGTGGCCCAGCCTCGGGTGCGGTCGAAGGACCAGCGGCCGGGGCCGGTGAGGATGATCGCCAGGGCGGAACCGGCCAGGACGGAGTCCAGTTCGACGCCGGTGGGGGTGCCCGCGTTGTACTGGAAACCGGGAACCATCCCCTGCTTCCACATCCACGCGTTCAAGATCGTGGCCAGGACCGCGCCCGCGGCGAGCGGGGTGGCCAGGCCGATCACCAGCAGGATGCCGCCGCCGAGTTCACCGGCGATCACCAGCGCGGTCGACAGGGACGGGTAGTCCCAGCCGCCGCTTTCCATCATGGCTTCGGTGCCGTCGAGGCCGGGGCCGTGGAACCAGCCGGTCAGCTTCTGCAGGCCGTGGTAGATGAAGGTGTAGCCGACCACCAGGCGCAGCACGAACAGCCCGAGATCCAGGGTGCCGCGGCGGGCCTCCCGGTTGCGGCGCTGCAAGCGGACGGTGGCTGCCGAGGCCGCGGAGGCGGGCGGAATCGTCGCGTACCCGTTGTCCTCGCCGTCGGCGCGGCCGGTTTTGGCGGTGCTCGCGCCGGGAACCTCGTCACCGGGGTCGAGACCGAGGTCCTCGTCGGTACGCGGAACGTCCTTCGGATCCGGCTTGCGCATCTGCGTCGTCGGCGAGTCGAACGGGCTGGTCACCGGGCGACCCGCCGCCGACGCGCCCTGCCCGGCCGGTGCCGAACCTTCGGACTTCGGAGTGTCATTCGACTTGTCATCGGTCACCGACTCACCTTATGACGTGCTGTCGCGGTGTGCCGCCCTTCCCGGCAACGGGCGTGTCAGGCCCGCTCGACTAGTCGGGTGACGTCCAGACAGATGAGTTCAGCCGTCACCGGCTCACCTGCGCGGTGACGGCTGGCAGATGTATTCGGGCGCAACGGGCGCGTCGGGCCCGCACCGGTGCCGGTAACGTCTGACGTATGAGTTCGGGAATCGCGGGCCGCGTGGCAGTCGGGGTGGCACTCAGCACCGTTTTGCTAGCCGGGTGCGCCCGTTTCGACGAGTCGGCCTCGAGTCCGTTCACCACCGAACCGCAGCTGGGCGGGTCCGGCGCGGAGCCGAAGAAGCCGCAGGACGAGCCGTCGCAGCCGCCGCGTCCGACCGGGCCGTGTATCGATCCCGATCCCAACGTCATCGCGACCTGCATGGAATCGGGCGCCGGGCTGATCACGGTGGGCGAGGGCGCCTTCGTCGCGGAGCGCAAGACCGGGCGGATCCTGCAGGTGAAGCCGGTCGACGCGAGCACACCGCAGGAGACGCCGGTGGAGATCGCCAGCGTGCCCGTCGACGGGTCGACCGACGGCGGCATCTCCGATATCGTGCTCTCCCCCACCTTCGGTGAGGACGGGCTGATGTACGCCTATATCACCACCGGGAGCGACAATCGGGTCGTGCGACTGTCCAAGGGCGGGGCGGCCAAGCCGATCCTCACCGGAATTCCCAAGGGCGCCAGCGGAAATCGCGGCGCGCTGGAATGGGCGACGCCGACGCAGCTGATGATCCTCACCGGCGACGCCGGAAACCCCGGCGCCGCAGCCGATCCCGGTTCGCTCGGCGGCAAACTGCTTCGCCTGGAATCGCCGTCGGCGGGCGCGAACAAACCGCAGGTGGTGGCGTCGGGCATCGGCTCGGCCGGTGATATCTGCCGCGACGGCAGAGACGGCATGTGGGTCACCGACCGCACCGCCGCCGAGGACCGCCTCCAACATCTGGGCGCCGACGGCACTCTCACGGTCTCCTGGACCTGGCCCGATCGCCCCGGCGTCGGCGGCTGCACGGCCACCGGCGACGGTGTCGGCATCGCACTGAACGAGGCCAAGGCCCTGGCCGCCGTCGCCGCCGATCCCACCACCTTCGCGGTCACGACAGCGCCCACCCTGATCGCCCAGGACAAGTACGGCAAGCTCCTCGGCGCCACCGCCAGCGCCGACGGCAGCATCTGGGTCACCACCACCAACAAAACCGACGGCGAGCCAGGCGAATTCGACGACCGCGTCGTGCGCATCCCACCGCCGCAGGGCGGAGCAGGCGGCCCCGACTAGAAGCGCAGATATCTCACGTACATGGGTAACTCACCGGGTACGGGCGAGCCGGTCCACTTCGCTTCCGCCGAACGCCGACGGAAGCGGAGTGGCGCCTGGGTCTGGCCTAAAGACTCGGGGAGGCGGGCGAGCAGGCCGCGATGACCAGGTCGCGGACGCGGGCGGCGTCGGCCTGGCCGCGGGTGGCCTTCATGACGTCCCCGACGATCTTGCCCGCGGCGGCGACCTTGCCGGAGCGGATCTTCTCGGCGATGTCGGGGTTCGCGGCGAGGGCCTTCTCGACCTCGGCCTGCAGGGCCGAATCGTCGCTGACCATGCCGAGGCCCTTGGCTTCGACGATGGCGGCGGGTTCGCCTTCACCGGCGAGGACGAAGTCGACGACCTGCTTGGCGACCTTGTTGTTGACGGTCTTGGCCTCCACCAGCGCGATCACCGCGGCGACCTGGGCGGGGGTGATGGGCAGGTCGGCGAGGGCGATGTCGCGTTCCTTGGCCTTCTCGGTCAGGTAGGCGACCCACCAGGAGCGCGCCTCGTTGGCGGGTGCGCCCGCCTCGACGGTGGCGATGATGAGGTCGAGGGCACCTGCGTTGACGAGGTCGCGCATGACCTCGTCGGACAGACCCCAGTCGGCCTGGATGCGGGCGCGCACCAGCCACGGGTACTCGGGGATGGTGGAGCGCAGTTCCTCGACCCACTCGGCCGCCGGGGCGACGGGCTCGAGGTCGGGCTCGGGGAAGTAGCGGTAGTCCTCGGCGGTCTCCTTGCGGCGACCGGCGGCGGTGGAACCGTCGGCTTCCTGGAAGTGGCGGGTCTCCTGGATGATCTCGCCACCGGCGGTGAGCACGGCGGCCTGGCGGCGCATCTCGTAGCGCACCGCGACCTCGACGCTCTTGAGCGAGTTCACGTTCTTGGTCTCGGTGCGGGTGCCGAATTCCTTGGCGCCGATCGGCATCAGCGACACGTTGGCGTCGCAGCGCAGCGAACCCTGCTCCATCTTCACATCGGAGACGTGCAGCGAACGCAGCACCTCGCGCAGCGCGGTGACATAGGCGCGAGCGACCTCGGGGGCCCGCTCACCGGCACCGGTGATCGTCTTGGTGACGATCTCGATCAGCGGCACACCCGCGCGGTTGAAGTCGAGCAGCGAGTGGCTGGCGCCGTGGATCCGACCGGTCGCGCCGCCGACGTGCAGGGACTTGCCGGTGTCTTCCTCCATGTGCGCGCGCTCGATCTCGACGCGGAAGATGGACCCGTCGTCGAGGGTCACGTCGAGGTAGCCCTCGGTGGCGATCGGCTCGTCGTACTGGCTGATCTGGTAGTTCTTCGGCTGGTCGGGGTAGAAGTAGTTCTTGCGCGCGAACCGGCCCCACGGGGTGATCGAACAGTTCAGCGCGAGCCCGATGCGGATGGCCGATTCGATGGCCTTCTCGTTCACCACGGGCAGCGAGCCGGGCATGCCGAGGCACACCGGGCACACCTGGGTATTGGGTTCGGCGCCGAACTCGGTGGGGCAACCGCAGAACATCTTGGTCGCCGTGGACAACTCGACGTGGACCTCCATGCCGAGCACCGGCTCGTACCGGGAGATGACATCGGCGTAATCCATCAACTCGACCGTGGGTGCGCTCATACGAGCAGTCTAGGTAAGCCCGCCGACGCACTCGGCCGGTGGTCCTAGCGAGGCGGAACGCGCTGGGTGAGCCAGTCGGTGACATAGGTGAGCACGGCGGGGTCGACGGTCGTCTCGATGGTGGAGTATTCGCTGGGTTTGCCGGTCGCGGTCGGCTGCATCAGGTGGTTGAGGCCGGGGAAGGTGTGCACGGTCGCGTCGGGGGAACCGGCGAGGTTCTCCCGCATCGGGCCCTCGTTCTGGGTGGCGAGGACCTGCTGGTCCTTGTCGCCGAAGAACGCCAGCACCGGCACGCGCAGCGCCTGCAACGTCGGCTTCGGGTCATGGGTGATGAAGGAGGTCATGTACGGGGTGTTGAACCCGTCGACCACCTGCTGTGGCGCGCGTTCGGCCTCGGGCAGCGAATCGTTGTGCCGCTGGGTGAAGGCCTTCGCGCCCTCGATGTCGCCCGCGCGCAGCAACGTCGACCAGGTGGTGACGTAGGCGACCTGCTGGTCGATCTGGCCCTGCGGCGCGCCCGACGAGGCCATGATCACTTTGTTCTGCTCGATCAGCACGTCGGCGCCCGGCACCGACGGGCCCGCCATCAGGACCGCGAACGCGATATCGGTGCCGGGCAGCGCGGCGACCATCGGCGCGAGGTAGCCGCCCTCACTGTGCCCGAACAGACCGACGCGAGCCGCATCGATCTCGGCGCGGGTGCGCAGGAACGCGATGCCCGCGGCCGCGTCGGCGGCGAGTTCGGGGTAGGTGGCGTCGTCGAGGGCGCCGCCGGTGCCGCCGACGCCACGGTCGTCGGCGCGCAGCACGGCATAACCCGCACGGGTGAAGGTGTCGGCCAGCAGCTGGAACGGGCGGTGGCCCATCAGTTCTTCGTTGCGGTCCTGCGGGCCGCTGCCGGTGATGAGCAGCATCGCCGGGAACGGGCCGGTGCCTTCGGGTTCGGTGAGGGTGCCCGCGATGGTGATGTCGCCGTTGCGATAGGTGACGTCCTCGCTGCGGTACGGGTACGGCGGTTTCGGGTCCTGGGGGCGCGCGGGGCCCTCGATCTTGCCGCGCTGCAGTGTGACCGGCGCTTTCTCACCGAACTGGACCCAGTCGCCGGTGAGTCGGTCACCGTCGAGCTTGCCGCGGAAACCCGGGTCGCCCGGCACGTCGGGCAGGGCGAACTCCACCCGGTCCGGTTCGGTGCGAACGTCTTTCAACGGTGCCTCGCGCACACCCTGGACCGGGATGTCGATGGTGGCCGACCCGTCCTCGGCGAAATTCACCCCGATCGCGATCGGCTGCCCCGGCACCTCGATGTCACCGTGCCAACTGCCGTGCACCGTGGGGGTTGCCACGTCGTCCGAGGACTGCGAGCACCCCGCCACCAGTGCCGCGACGACGAACAGAACCGAAACGACCACTCGACCGGTGCGCATGAACCCACCGTACCGACTGCGCGTGAACCGGGCCGCGCTCAGCCGAAGAAGGCCGACGCCTCTCTGAGCCGTTCCGGTGGAACGCGTTTGAGCTGCTTGGTCGCCTCCGACAGGGGAACCAGCCCGATATTGGTGCCGTGCAGCGCCACCATCTGACCGAAATGCCCCGCGTGTACCGCCTCGGCCGCATGCACCCCGAACCGCGTCGCCAGGATCCGGTCGTAGGGCGTCGGGCTGCCGCCGCGCTGGATGTGGCCCAGCACCGTCGTGCGGACCTCCTTGCCGATGCGGCGCTCGATCTCCGAACCCAACTGCTGGGCGACCCCGGTGAACCGCTCGTGCCCGAACTCGTCGATCCCGCCCTCGCGCAACGCGAATCCGGAATCCGGCGCAGGATGCGCACCCTCGGCGACCACGCAGATGAAGCTCTTGTCACCACGCTGGAAGCGGGCCTTGATCATCGCGCACACCTGGGACACGTCGAACGGTTCCTCGGGCACCAGGGTGAGATGGGCGCCGGCGGCGATACCGGAATTCAGCGCGATCCAGCCCGCGTGGCGGCCCATCACCTCGACGAGCATCACCCGCTGGTGGGATTCGGCGGTGGTGTGCAGACGGTCGATGGCCTCGGTGGCGATCGACAGCGCGGTGTCGTGGCCGAATGTGACGTCGGTGCAGTCGATGTCGTTGTCGATGGTCTTGGGCACGCCGACCACCGGCACGCCCTCGTCGGCGAGCCAGCTCGCGGCGGTGAGGGTGCCTTCGCCGCCGATGGGGATCAGCGCTTCGATGCCGTTGTCGTCGAGGGTCTGCTGGATCCGCGGCAGGCCGGCGCGCAGCACGTCGGGGTTGGTCCGTGCGGTGCCGAGCATGGTGCCCCCCTTGGTGAGCAGGCGGTCGGTGCGATCGTCGTTGTGGATGCGGATCTTTCGATCCTCGAGTAGGCCGCGCCAGCCGTCCTCGAAACCGACGATGGCATCGCCGTAGCGTCCGTTCGCGGTGCGGACCACAGCCCGGATCACCGCGTTCAGACCTGGACAGTCCCCGCCTCCGGTCAAGACTCCGATGCGCATGCTGTTCATCTTGCCGCACCGGCGCCGATCAGGAGCAGTGACCTCCGGCGAGCTCGCTCAGGTGGCCCGAGATGAGCGTCGCCATCTTGTCGAGCATGGCCATGCCGTCGCTGAAACCACCCGAATCCGGTTGCGCGGCGAAGGCGATCGCGATCCGGCCGCTGGGCGAATCGATCAGGCCGAACTGGCGGACCAGGTACTTGCCCGTCGGGTCGGGACCCCAACCACCCTTGAACTCGGCGCTGCCGAACGCGCCGAGACCCCAGTGGTGGCTCGCGATGATCTGCTGCATCAGCCCGACCACGCGCTCGCTCTGCGGTATGCACGGCAGCTGCGAGGCGAAGCGCACCTGATCGGCCAGGGTCCATTCGGCCTGGCCGTAGATCGACGCGTCGGCACGGGTGCGGGCCGTCGGCACAGTGGTGCGGATGTCGCCGCCTTCGCGCAGCACATTCTGCACCGCCTGGGCCGCGGCGGCGCCGCCGCCGAGTGAGTCCCACAGGGTGTCGGCGGCGCCGTTGTCCGACGCGGTGATGGCAGCGGAGGCATAGGTGGCGTAGGAGGCGCTGTTGCGCAGGGCGGCGATGGCGAGCGGCACCTTGATCGTCGACCAGGCCGGACCGGAGGACCAGTTGCCGAAGGTCACCATTTTCTTGCCGCCGACCGGCATGATCGCCAACCCCGCGCTACCGCGGAATCCCTGCTGGAGTTCGGTGAAATCGGCGGCCAGACTGCCCGGCACCGCGACGGAAACAGCCCCGCTGTCGACGCCGGGATCGGCGACCGGGACAGTCGTCGTCACGCTCGGTCGAGCGGCTTTCGGCTCGGTACCGCAACCCGCGGTCACGAGCGCGACCGCGCCCAGCAACGCGGTCAGCGCCACCCGGACGCGATGGCGTCGTTCATTGTTCATTATCTGAAGCATTTTCTTTTGTAAACTCCCCCGGGGCGTTCGGTGCTGGCGACCCGTACCGTTACCGTACTGCGACATATGCCGATCGCCCACTTCGAGCACCGAACCTCAGGTCAGACGGTGTTCGCCTGTATAGATATTCATCGTTTCGCCACGCAGGAAGCCGACCAGTGTGAGATCGGACTCGGCAGCCAGGTCGACGGCGAGCGAACTGGGCGCCGACACCGCGGCCAGGATCGGGATCCCGGCCATCACCGCCTTCTGCGCCAGTTCGAACGACGCCCGACTGCTCACGACCAGCACCAGATCGTGCGCGGGCACACGGTTCTCGCGCACCGCCCAGCCGATCACCTTGTCGACGGCGTTGTGTCTGCCGATGTCCTCGCGCAGGGCGAGCAGCGTGCCGTCGGCGGTGAACAGACCCGCCGCGTGCAGTCCACCGGTGGCATCGAACAACTTCTGCCCGGCGCGCAGCTGTTTCGGCAGCTCGCCGAGGGTGCCGGTGTCGATCGACACGGACTCGTGCGGGATCGGGAAGCGACTGTGGGTGCGCACTTCGTCCAGCGCGCTCTTGCCGCAGAGCCCGCAGGCGCCCGTGGTGAGAAATTTGCGCGGGTGGATCGGCACCGGGTTACGCAGGCGCAGGTCGAGGACGTTGTAGGTGTTGCGGCCTTCGCTGTCGGTGCCCGCGCAGTAGCGGGCGGTGACGATGTCCTCGGCCGAACCGATGACGTCCTCCCCGAACAGGAAGCCGTGGACGAGGTCGATGTCGTTGCCGGGGGTGCGCATGGTGACGGTGAGCGATCGCCCGTCGACCCGGATCTCGAGCGGCTCCTCGACGGCGAGCGTGTCGGGTCGCTCGATCCGCCCGGCCGGGGAAAGGCGGGTCGTCTTGCGCCGTGCGGTGACTCTGCTCATCCCATGACTCTGCTCACTGTGTGGGTTTCGATCAACACTGGTTGCCGATCGGCTGATCGGAGCGACCGATCATTCGGTGGCCAGTCCGGCGACGAGATTGATCGTCGTCGCGAGGATGACCGTCCCGAAAACGTAGGACAGCAGGCAGTGCCGAAGGACGACGGCACGAATCTTCTCGTGGGAGACGTTGGTGTCGGAGACCTGATAGGTCATGCCGAGGCGCCCGTTCGGTCTCCTCAGGACTCATCGGCCACAGAACGAACCACCCGGTGATGACGAATACCATTGCTGCGGAAGCGATTCCGGCGAGAACTCCCAGCGGCGGCTCGTGTATCGATCCGACGGCCAGCCCGACGAGCACCCCGATGACCACCGAACCGACCAGGCGGGCGACCGCCGACAGCAGCAACCGGGCGCTCATGGTCGTGGACAGTACCCAACAGTTGCCGGGTTATAGCCGAACGGGATCAGCCGACATCCAGGCGGCGGGTCAGTCGTCCTGGTCGTCGGCCGCTTTGTTGCGCGCCTTCGCGATCTCGAGCGCCTTCTCCGCGGTGGCCTGGTCCGGGTAGGGGCCCATACGATCGCCGTACCAGCAGGCCTTGCCCTGTTCGGCCTTGTGGTGCTTGAGGCAGTAGTACCACTCGTTGTCGTCAGCCATGCCGACAGTATGCAACGTTTCGCATACCGGCGTCCCGAAGGTAGGCACCTAACCCTTTTCGTGATCTCGGCGGTAGAGAATCCAAGCGAGGCACTGGACAGAGCTCATCTTTCTCGACCCGCATGCACGCGAAGGGAAGATTTGTCATGGCTGACGGTCCGCACACCACCTGGGATCCCGATCGAGGTCCGAGCGGAGAGGCCGACCGGGCGGCCGTGCCGAAAGCCAAGCCCTACCGTCACCCCGCGGCGGGCTGGGGCGCGGCGATCGCGGTCGGGAAGTTCATGGTCGGCAAGGAGCACGAGCCGTTCATCGGCACCAAGGCCATCCTGAAGATGAACCATCAGGAGCGCGGCTTCGACTGCCCTGGCTGCGCGTGGCCCGACGCGACCGACGGCCTGGTCCTGGATGTGTGCGAGAACGGCATCAAGCACGTCACCTGGGAGATGACGCACAAGCGCTGCTCCCCCGAGTTCTTCGCCCAGCACACCGTGACCGAGCTGGCTACCTGGAGTTCCTTCGATCTCGAGGATCAGGGCAGGCTCACCGAGCCGATGGTCTACGACCCCGAGACCGACCACTATGTGCCGATCAGCTGGGCCGACGCGTTCGAGATGACAGGCAAGGCGCTACGCGAGCTCGCGGACCCGAACGAGGCCGCGTTCTACACCTCCGGTCGGCTCGCGAACGAGGCCACCTTCCTCTACCAGTTGATGGTGCGCGAGTACGGCACCAACAACCTGCCCGACTGCTCCAACATGTGCCACGAAGCCAGTGGCCGCGCGCTCCAGGCTTCGATCGGCACGGGCAAAGGCACCTGCGACCTCGAGGACTGGGCCAAGGCCGACGCCCTGTTCGTCATGGGCCTCAATGTCGCCTCGAACGCGCCGCGCATGCTGACCTCGCTCGCCGAGGCCTATCAGCGCGGCGCCCAGGTGGTGCACGTCAATCCGCTGGTCGAGGCGGGCTCGCGCAACACGATCATCCCGCACGATTTCCTCGCGATGGCCACCTTCCACCCGACCAAGACCGGGACACTCAACCTGCAGGTGCGCATCGGCGGCGACTTCGCGCTGATCCGCGGCATGGCCAAAGCCGTCCTCGAGGAGTCCGCGACCGACCCCAAGGCCCTCGACCACGAATTCATCGAGCGCTACACCGTGGGCTTCGACGAGTACGTGCGCGAGGTGGAGGCGACCACCTGGGCCGATATCCAGACCGAGTCGGGGCTCGGTGAAGCCGAGATCCGCAAGGCCGCCCGCATCTACTGCGACTCCGACCGCAGCATCATCAGCTGGTGTCTGGGCGTCACCCAGCACGAGCACGGCGTGGAGACGATCCGCGAGATCGTCAATCTGCTTCTCCTGCGCGGCAACCTCGGTCGCGAGGGCGCGGGCCCGTCGCCGGTGCGCGGCCACAGCAATGTGCAGGGCAACCGAACCTGCGGCATCGACAACAATCCGCCCGCCGCGTTTCTCGACCGGCTGGCCGCGGTGTGCGGGATCGACGTGCCGCGCGCCAACGGCTACGACGTGGTCGGCGCGATCGAGGCGATGCACAAGGGCACGCTGAAGTTCTTCATGAGCATGGGCGGCAATCTCGTCCAGGCCGCGCCCGACAGCGCCTACACCTTCGAGGCATTCCAGAAGGCCGACCTCACCGTCATGGTCTCCACCAAGCTCAACCGCAGCCACGTCGTGCACGGCAAGCGGGCGCTGATCCTGCCCTGCCTCGCGCGCACCGAATACGACGAGCAACGCAGTGGCCCGCAGGTGGTCTCGATGGAGAACGGCATGGCCGTGGTGCACCTGTCCAAGGGCATGAAGAAGCCCGCGTCGCCCCATCTGTTGTCGGAGCCCGCGATCCTGGCCGGCATCGCCAAAGCCGCACTGCCGCAGACGAAGACGCCGTGGGAGTACTACGTCGAGGATTACGACCGCATCCGCGACACCATGTCGAAGGTCCTCGACGGTTTCGAGGACTACAACCGGCGGGTGCGGCTCGGGCTCGGATTCCGGATCCGCCAGCCCGCGCGTGAGCTGATCTTCCTCACCCCGTCGAGCAAGGCGGAGTTCTCCGCGGCGACGCTGCCCGACACGACCAACCCCGCCGGGGTGCTCACCCTGGCGACGCAGCGTTCGCACGACCAGTGGAACACCACCATCTATTCCAACAACGATCGATATCGCGGAGTGAAGAACCTGCGCACGCTGATCTTCATGAACTCTCGCGACATGCGCGACCGCGGCTTGACAGAGTTCGACCAGGTCGACATCACCAGCACCGCCCGTGACGGGTCGACGCGGTCGCTCTACAAATACAAGGTCGTCACCTATGACATTCCGCCGGGATGCGCCGCCGGGTATATGCCGGAGATGAATGTGCTGTGCGCGATCGGCGATTACAGCACCGAGAGCGATCAGCCCATGATGAAAAGCGTGAAAGTGACTGTCACACCGTCGAAGGACAGCTGATGGCCTATCTGCTCGCACTCGTCGCCGAACCCGGCGAGAACTCCACCGTGCAACAGCTGGCGAGCGAGACCCAGCGGGTCGCGATCCGCAACAAGGTCGACGTGGTGAGCCTGGCCGAGCTCGATACCCTGCCCACCTACCGGCCCGCGATCGACACCGAGGACGAACGCCCGCCGATCGCCGGCCAGCTACGCCGCTCCGCACTGGAAGCCGACGGTGTGCTGCTGTTCGCGGCCGAGGCGGCGAGCGTGCCGCCGCTGGCGGCGAATGTGATCGCCTGGCTGGCCAATCCCGAGTCGGCGTCGACCGTCGCGGGCAAACCGGTCGCGGTGATCACGGTGGGACCCGGCGAGGCGGTCAATCAGGACCTGGCGGATGCGTTACGCGAGGCAGGGGCCGAGGTGGTGGCCGACGGTGTGTCGATCACCGGGTCGTGGAGTGATCCCGACACGGTGAGTCTGCTCGGAAACACGGTCGTCGCGGTCGCCTCGGCGAGCTGAGATCGTTTCGGCCGCGGCCCCGAAGTCGGGCCGCGGCCGGTGCGGGTCAGTAGACGTAGACCACAGCGTTCTCGCCACCGGTGCAGGTGACGAGCTTGCCCTCCGTGGCGCACGTCATCGTGTAGGTGCGCCCGGTCACCGGACTCGTCGCCACCACGGAGCGCGCTCCCGAGCCTGCGCCGGCGTAGGCCTCCCGGACCGCCTCGGCGAAACCGCAACTGGTGACCGCGCTGCCGACCGCGACCTTGCTGTACGAGCCTGTGCCGGAACCTGATTCACAGAGCTGCGCGCCCGCCGGTAGGGTGACCGGTCCCGCCGAGGTGGTGGGAGCGGCGGTGGTCGCACGGGGGGTGGTGCCCGCGGGTTGGGTGGAACCACCGGGCGCCTGCGAAGTCGCCGCCGCGGTGGAGGTCCGGTCGGGTTCGGCGGCCGACATCATGCGCCAGCCGATCGCACCGGCGACCGCCAGTACCACCACGCCGAGGACGCCGACCAGTACCGGCAGCAGGACCGATCGTCGGCGACCCGAATCCTGGTGCGCCCAGGCCGGATCGGGACCATAGGCCGGGTCGGGACCATAGGCCGGATCGGGACCGTATCCGGGGTCGTAGGCCTGGTCGCGGTAGGCGTGATCACCGTAGGCGCTGGGCGGTTCGTCGTAGTCGGAGTACGCGTTCTCCTGACCCACGTACTGCCGGGTCGCGGCCGAACGCGCCGGATCGTCGTACTCCGGCGGGGCCTGATGCGCGGCGAAAGGCGCCGCGCCGCCACGGTATCGGTGCGTCTGCTGCGAGCGCTGCGGATCCGGTTCGTCGGCGCCGTACTGCTGGGTCGGCGCCGATCGTTGCATCTCGGCGGGGTCGTACTGTTCGGTCGGCGGACTGAACTGCCCGGGCGGGCCACCGAACCGGTCCTCGGAGTAATCGTCGAAATGCTCGGCGGGACCGCCGAATCGGTCGTGCGGGTCGTCGGGGTCGGCACCGAATTTCTGCGTCGGCGGCGCGAAGCCCGTGGGCGGATTCGACGGGGGGGCGTTGAATTGCTCGGTCGGCGGACCGAACGGTGCCGGGGCGGGGAACCGGGGGTCGGGGTTCGAGGCGGCGGCGTTGTATTGCTCGGTCGGCGGGGTGTACGCCGCGGGGAGCGGGTGTTCAGCGGAGTAGCGCTGAGTGGGGGCTGCCCGGTGGGGCTCCTGGCCGACCTGCTGAGGCGGAAGGCGGTGCGGGCCGGTGGGCGCCGGGTAGGGGGTGGCCGACGTGGGCCGCGGGGGTTGCAGAAGCGGAGCCGATGTCTCGCCCGGCTGCGCGCCGTCGTAGAGGTGTGCGTCCGGGAACGGGCGCATTCGCGGGAGGCCCTGGTCGGGAGTGTAGGCCGGAGGCGGCGCGGGCGCTTCCGGCTCATCGGCGGACGGGAGGGGGGTGAAGTGGGTGTCGGCGGGCCGGATTTCGGCGGGGCCCGTCGGCTGGATGACCGCGGGGATCGAGATCTCGCCCGTGCCCTCGGCGGGAACGCGACGGAAACCGGTGGTGTCGTTCGCCCCGGTGCGTGTCTCGGCGGGTGGGCGGATGATCAACGTCGGCTGCGCGCCGGTCGCGGACGACTGGCTGCGCGAGGTCTCCACGCCACCGGTCGCGGTCACCGCGCCGATCACCCGGAACTCCCCCGTCGGCGTCGGCACCTGACCGACGTTTTCCGGCTCGTCCGAGTCGGGCGTCGCTTTCCGGGCGCCACTGGCGGAACCGATGGGCATCGCACGCGCCGGACCGGGCGCGGCCGGGACGCCACGCTCGGCGCCAGGGGGGACACCGGGCGGCGACCCGGCGGCACCACGTCCCGCACCGGCGGCGAACCCGGCCGCGGCGGCGAACCCGCGTCCGGCTCCGGGCGCGGAGCCTGCACCACCGGGCGCCCGGTTCGGAGCACCGGCTGGCCCGCGGAGCGTGGGCCCTTGCGCGGAACCCGGAGTCACATCATGCGCACCGGGGACTCGGCGGGCCCCGGCGTACGACGCGAAAGCGTCCGGCGGTGCGGGCGCGGGCGCGCCACCGTCGCGCACGGCCGAGGCCAGCGCGCGGCGAGCGGCGACAGCCAGCTCACCGGCCGAGGCATACCGATCGGCCGGGTCCTTGGCCATGCCGGTCGCGATGACGTCGTCGAGTGCGACGGGTATTCCGTGGAGCAACTCACTCGGCCGCGGCGGTGCCTCGGACAGGTGCGCGCGTACCAGCACGCTCATGCTCGCTGCGGGGAAAGGCGAAGCGCCGGTGAGGCATTCGTGTAGCACGCAGGCCAGGGAGTACACGTCGGCGCGATGCGAGATCGGGCCGACGTCGAAGCGTTCGGGGGCCATGTAGATATAGGAGCCGACCGCCATCCCGGCCTGGGTCACCGCGCTGTCACCCTCGGTGTGCGCGATGCCGAAGTCGGCGAGGTAGGCGAAATCGGCGGGGGTGACCAGGATGTTGGCGGGCTTCACATCGCGATGCACCAGGCCGCCCGCGTGGGCGGCGTCCAGTGCCGCGGCGATCTGCTCGACGACAGCGACCGCGCGGTCCGGGCTCATCGGCCCGCCCCCGCGCAGCACGGTCCGCAGGTCGTTGCCGGGCACCAGGCGCATGTCGATGAAGAGGACCCCGTCGATCACACCCCAGTCGTGGATCGGGATGACATGCGGTTCGGCCAGCTTGGCCGCGGCTTGGGATTCGCGGCGGAATCGGACCTGATAGGCCGGGTCCGCCGCGAGCTCCTGCGCCAGCAACTTCAGAGCGACCACTCGATCTTTGCCGGTGTCGTAGGCCTCGTAGACCTCGCCCATCCCGCCCTTGCCCAGCATCGACCGCAACTCGTACGGGCCGAATCTGGTCCCCGCCCGTGACCCAGGTGCTTGCACCAGCGTCCGCCTCCCACTTCTGGCAGGTCCGCCGGGCCTGCTTCTCAGTAGGAAGATTCTCCCGGTGTCACTACGCCGTGGTCAAACGCGAACACGATCGCGGCGGCCCGGTCGCGCAGGTCCAGCTTGCCGAATATGTGTCCGACGTGGCTTTTCACGGTGACTTCCGAGATCCCGAGTTCGGCGGCGATCTCGCTGTTGACCCGGCCCGAACCGATCAATTCGAGCACTTCGTACTCGCGGGCGGTGAGTTCGCCGAGCCGGCGGTCGGTTCGGGTACCGACCGGTTTCACTGTTCGGTAGGCCGTGAGGACCCGTCCGGTCACCGAGGGATCGAGCCACGCGCCCCCGCCCGCCACAGTGCGGACCGCGCGGATCAGATCCTCCGCGGGCGAGTCCTTGAGCAGAAATCCCGCGGCGCCCGCGCGCAACGCTCCCGAGAGCAGCTGGTCGTCGTCGAAGGTGGTGAGCACGAGGACCGGCGGAGCATCGGGGCGGGCGCGCAGCAACCGGGTCGCATCTATGCCGCCGACCCGCTTCATGCGCAGATCCATCAGCACCACATCGGGTCGCTGGGTGGCGACAGCGGCAGCGACCTCGTCACCGTCGGCGCACTCGTTGATGGTGAAACCGTCGCGGCGGCGCAGGATGCGGCGCAGTCCACCGCGCACGAGTTCCTGATCGTCGACCACGAGCACTGCCACCAACTGCTCGATGGGCGAAGCGGTTGTCACGTGTCCTCCTGGGGTTTGTTCCAGAGCTTGCCCGGCAGCATGGACGAGAGGTGGGCGCACGCGCCCGTCCGCAGCGGGAAGCCGACCCGCACCGTCCAGCCGTCGTCACCGTTTCCCGCGGTGATCTTCCCACCGAGCAGTTCGGTGCGTTTGCGCATGCCGCGCAGTCCCATCCCGGTATCGCGACGTGGCGCGGGGCCGAGCGGAAGCGGATTCGACACGACCAGCACCGCCGCGTCGGCGGTGACGTCGAGGCGGACCGTGGCGGCGGTGCCCGGCGCGTGTTTGGTGACGTTGGCCAGCGATTCCTGGCCGATCCGATAGAGCGCGTGGCCGATGGCGCCGGTGACGGTGGACAAGTCGCCGGTGCGCGCGTAGTCGACGGTGAGCCCAGCCCGGCGGAAGTCACCGACGAGCTCGTCGATATCGGCGGCGACCGGCTCGGGGGCCGTCTGCGCCGGGCCCGCATCGAGCATGCCGACGGTGCGCCGGATGTCGGCCATGGCTTGGCGGCCGAGGCGTTCGGCCTCGACGAGCGCTTCCACCGCCTCGGCGGGGTCGTCGTCGGTCTGGAGCGCGCGCCGGGCGGCGGTCAGGTGCAGCAGGGTGATCGAGAGCGAATGGGCGATCACATCGTGGACTTCGCGAGCGATCCGGCGCCGCTCCTCGTCGGCGGCCTGGCCAAACCGGATGGCTTGATTCTCCCGTTCCTGGTACAGAAACCGCCGCTGATACTGCAGCAGCACCCCGACGAACATGCCGAGCAGGATGCCGATGACGTACATCGGTAGCCCTTGCAGCCGCTGCCCCGGCTCACCCCAGTGCACATGCCCGGCGAGGTCGAAGGCGACCAGTTCGAGGATCGCGAGCAGGGTGAACCCCACCGTCATCCCGCGGGAGGCGATCGCGGCCACCTCACCGGCGACGATCACCAGCACGAACGGCGCGAAGTCGGCATTGACCGGTTGCAAGAGGAACAGGCCACACGACAGCAGCGCGCTCGCCTTCAACAGGAAGGGGTGCGGGTTCACGCCGAAGATCGCGAACAGAGGGATCGGCAGGAACGCGGCGGCCATCGCCAACAACGGCAGGGGGCTCGGGAAATACGAATGTCGCTGGATCACCGCCGCACCGGTGATCACCAGCAGTGCGAGGTCGGCGCCGAGAATCACCGCGGGCGGATAGTCGTAGGGCAACGATTCGATGCGTTCGCGGACTGTGGTGAACAGACGTGACGCCTCGGCCTTGGCCACGAACCGCTGCCGCAGGTTCGCACGACCCGGCGCCTTCGCGGGGATGGCGTGGCTCACATCCATGATCTAAGGCTAGTCGCCGCCTACCGGGCGTAGCATCGTCCCGCGAACGGTACCGATCTCCTACCGCAGTAGGAGAAGAAGTCGGGTCCCCGGCACGACGATTCCACCCCGCACCGCCCGTAGCGTTCGGTTCACCCGCTCACGGAAGGTGAAGCCCATGACCTGGACCGATCTGCACCACCGCACCGAGATCGTGCACACCGTGCTCGCCAGGGCCACGATCGACCCGAACGACCCCGCGCTGTTCGCCGACATCGCCGAACTCGACACGCTCTTCGGCGGCGTCGACGGACTGCTGCGAGCCCTGGCCAACCGCTGGGACAACCATCTTCGCGTCAAGCTCGAACTGGCCGAGATCGACGGCCGGACCCCGATGGAGGCCTATCTCGAGCTGGCCGCCGAACAACCGGCGCTGCGCGCGCTTCTCGACGCGCGCACGACGATCGGGCAGACTACCCGCGACCGCGCACTCGTACGCTGAAATCCGAAACTCCCTGGGGGACAAGATATGCCCGACATCGAATCGCCACAGCAGCCGATGCTGGAGTTGACCCGGGTGGTCAAGCAGTACCGCGTGGGCGATCAAGAGGTACGCGCGCTCGACGAGGTGAGTATGCGCATCGAAGCAGGCCAGTTCACCTCGATCATCGGACCCTCGGGGTCCGGCAAGAGCACCCTGCTGCACCTGCTCGGCGCGCTCGACCGCCCCGACGAGGGCTCGATCCGCTTCCGCGGCGCCGAGATCGGCGATCTCGATGAGGACAAGCAGGCCGCGTTCCGGCTCGAACAGGTCGGCTTCGTCTTCCAGTTCTTCAACCTGCTGCCGACCCTGTCGGCGTGGGAGAACGTGGCCGTCCCGAAGTTGTTGGACGGCACCGGTTTACGCAAGGCGAAGCCGCGCGCGCTGGAACTCCTCGACCTCGTCGGCCTCGGCGATCGGGCACAGCATCGGCCGGGGGAACTGTCCGGCGGGCAGATGCAGCGAGTGGCGGTGGCCCGGGCGTTGATCATGGATCCGCCTCTGATTCTGGCCGACGAGCCGACCGGCAACCTCGACTCCAAGACCGGCGCCGCGATCCTCGCCCTGCTCGGCGACATCACGGCGCAGGGCAATTCGATCGTCATGGTGACCCATGACATGAGTTCGATCGACTACTGCGACCGGGTGATCACGTTGCGCGACGGCCGGATCGGCGCCGACGAGCTGTCCTCCGCGCGGGTCGACGCATGATCGGCGCGGCATGGGATCGGCTGCGGCTGTTCAACTTCGGTGAACTGCTCCGCCATCCCGGGCGCACTCTCATGTCCGGGGCGGTGATGGGGGTGTCGGCGGCGTTGATCGTGGCGGTGCTCAGTATCTCCGGCTCGGTCACCGGCTCGGTCGACAAGCTCACCAAGGGCCTGGCGGGCACCGCCGAGCTCGAGGTCACCGGCATCACCGACGCGGGGTTCGAACAGTCACTGCTCCCCCGGATCGCGGCGACGCCCGGGGTGGCGACAGCGGTGCCGATGCTGCGCGGAACGCTGGGCGCGGGCCCCGATCGGGCACTGTTGATCGGGGCCGATCAGACGATCGGCGCGCTCGGCAGCGATCTGGCCGGGCCGATGTCGCAGTACACCACCAAGCTGCTCAGCACCGAGCGCGGCGTGCTGGTCGGCGCGGCCAT
Source organism: Nocardia sp. PE-7 (assembly GCF_030486425.1). NCBI lineage: Bacteria > Bacillati > Actinomycetota > Actinomycetes > Mycobacteriales > Nocardiaceae > Nocardia > Nocardia sp. PE-7. Next base: position 4,976,516 of record NZ_CP129614.1, read on the forward strand.
GGGCCTGCGCGAGGGTGACCCGGTGCGGATCGGGGCAGGCACGGCCAAGGTGGCCGCCGTCCTGGACTCCGAGGCGACCGACCGACTCAACAGCGGCCACGTGGTGGCCGGGCCGCTGCCGCTGCTCCAGATCCTCACCGACCGGGTCGGCAAGCTCGATTCGGTACAGATCGTCGTGCTGCCCGGCACCGATGTGGGTGCCCTGCGCACCGCGCTCACCGAAGCGGTGGACGGGCGTGCCGTGGTGGCCGAGCCGAGTCTGCGCACCGCGCAGGCCGGCGGCGCGATCCAGATCATGCGGTACTCCACGCTGATGTCATCGGCGGCGGCGCTGATCGTGTCGGCCTTCCTGATCTACAACGCGATGAGTATGGCGGTGGCGCAACGCAGGCCGACGCTGTCGCTGTTGCGCGCGATCGGCGGCAAGCGTGCGCCGATGGTGCGGGATCTACTCGTCGAAGCGGCGCTGCTCGGGTTGATCGGTGGCGCGATCGGCGCGGGGATCGGTGCGTTGATGGGCCGATTCGCGATCGACAGGCTGCCCGCCGCGATCGTGCAATCGGTCGAGGCGCGCACCGAATTCCAGGTGCCGAACTATGCGATACCGGTGGCGATCACCGCGTGTGTGGTGGCGACGGTGCTGGCGGCGTCGATCGCGGCCAGGCAGGTGTACAAGGTGGCCCCGGTCGAGGCGCTCGCCCCCGTCGAGGCCAGCGATGCCGCCGCCACCCATTCGACGCTGCGCTGGGCGGGGCTGGCCGTCGGGCTGCTCCTCGGCGCCGGAGCGGTTGTTGTCGCGTTCCTCGATCTCGGGCGGCTCTCGCTGGCCGCGATCACGATGTCGTTCACCGCGACGGTGTTTCTGTGTTTCGCCGCGACCGGGCCGATCGTGCGCGGGTCCGCGGCGATCGCCCGCTGGTTCGGTGCGCCGGGCGCGCTCGGGGCGACGACGCTGGAACGCGCGCCCCGCCGCGTGTGGGCGACCGCGATGACGGTGATGATCGGGGTCGCGGCGGTGGTCGCGCTCGGTGGAGCGTCGGGCAACATGGTGAAGTCGGCGACCGATTCGTTCGAAAGTCTCGGCGACACCGACCTTTACGTGAGCCCGAGCCCTGTCGAACAGTTCCCGACCGGCCCCGTGCTGCCCGACGGCCTGGCCGCGCGGGTAGCGACAGTGCCCGGAGTCGAACGGGTGAACCCCGGCCAGATGGCCTTCGCGACCATCGGCAGCGGTCGGGTGATGTTGCAGGGTTATCCGCCGAGCCCGGCCGACACTCGCCTCGGCGCGGTGGACCGGGCGGTGATCGACCGGATGGAGCGGCGCGAAGGTGTTGTCATCACCCGTGACGTGGCACGTTCGCTCTCGCTCGCCGTCGGCGACGAGATCACCATGCCCACCCCTTCCGGCGAGCGTAAAACGTCGGTGCTGCAGGTGATTCCGTACTTCACCGCGGTCTCCGGCGTGGTGATGATGAACCTCGACCAGATGCGGGAGTGGTATCAGCGGCCCGGCGAGACGATCCTGTCGATCCACTACGCGCCCGGTGCCGACCCCGACACGGTGCGCGCCGCGGTCCGCGCGATGGTCCCCCAGGAAATCCATGTCGACACCGGCGCCGACATGGTCGACGCGATCTCGTCGAGCGTCCAGCAGGGCGCGGCGATGAGCAACATGATCCTGTGGATCGTCGTGCTGGTGGCGACGGTGGCGTTGCTGAACACCCTGATGCTGTCGGTTCTGGAGCGACGCCGAGAGTTGGGGGTGCTGCGGGCCATGGGCACCAACCGCAAGTTCCTGCTGCGCTCGGTGCTGGCCGAAGCCGCGGGCATCGGATTCATCGGCGCGGCAATCGGTCTCGTCGTCGGTATCGCGGTGCAGTATCTGGCCACCGTGGCGATCGGCCACGCGATGACCATCGACATCGTCTACCGCCCGAGCCCACTGATCGCGGTCTACGGTGCGGTCGCGCTGGTGCTGGCACTGCTGGGATCGATCCCGCCCGCCTTGCGCGCGGCCAGGATGCCGATCGTGGCCGCACTGGCAGTCGACTGAAGCAGGTCGCTGCGGCGTCTGGCAGGTTTGCCCGGCGCCGCAGTGACCGGTGCGGTGGATCAGAGCGGCACTTCTTCCCACCACGCGACGACCTCGTCCTGCGCGGAGGGGCGCGGGGCTCCGCCGATACCGCTGCTGCCCCGGCGACTCACCACGACAAGGTAATTCGCGCGGACCGAGTCGTCGGGGAAGCTCAGCACCTGATGGGCGGTCTGCGTGCGGGTGCTCGCCGGATCCTGAACCACCCACCGCTGCAACGAGAACGGCACGCCGTCCTTGTCCCCCGCGTAGCGAACCGCCGAGGGCAGCGCCTCCAATACCGACCGCGCCTGGCTCTTGTTCGCGTACTCCAGCACCAGGTAACTCACCGCACCCGCCTGATTGTCGGCGCGCTCGCACTGCCACCCGGTGGTGATCGGAGTCCATTGCAGCGCGGGTTCTTTCCACGCCAACTCACTGACAGTGCGTACCCCCACACACCGCGCCCCCCGATACCCCACACCGTCGCTCATCTCCCCCTGCGGAACCAAGGTCGGAAACACCCGCCGACTCTCCGCGAAGGAATCCGCCACCTCCGCCACCGAATTCGACGGACCGTTCGCGCCACCCTCCGCGTCGAGATCGTCGCTGCCGTCTCCCGGCAACACCACCACAACCAAGGCGACGACCAACGCCACCAGCACCAGAACCAGCGCCACCAACAACACCCACCCGAACCGCTGGATCCCCGACACCCGCCGAGGCACCGGCCAGTACCCCCGATGCGGCACCATCCAAGGCCCGCGCGGCCCGGGTCGCACCCCACCCGGCTGCGGACCCGCCACCACCGGCCCACCGGGATGCCCCGCCACCCCCGGCCGACCCACGTCACCCTGAGCGCCCGCACCGGCCGACTGCCCCGCACCGCTCGGCTGCCCCGCGCCACCCAGCTGACCCGCGCTGCTCGGCAGACTCACGCCACCCGGCTGAGCACCACCGCCCGGCTGCCCCGCGCCGCCTGGCTGAACCGCACCACCCAACTGACCCGCACCACTTGGCTGCCCCGCGCCACCCTGCTGACCGGCGCCACCCTGCTGACCCGCGCCACCTGGCTGACCTGCGCCACCTGACTGAGCTGGACCACCCGACTGGCCCGCACCACTTGGTTGCCCCGCACCACTTGGTTGCCCCGCGCCACCTTGTTGGCCCGCGCCACTTGACTGGCCCGCGCCACCTGACTGACCCGTCCCACCTGGCTGAGCTGGACCACCCAGCGGAGCGGCACTGCCTGGCTGCCCCGGATGGTTCTGCGGTGCACTGCCCGGCTGGTTTGCCTGGCTGGACTGCCCAGCCGCTGCGTCCGGCACCGCGGGCCCCGCTGAGGCCGCGCTCGATGACCCGACGATCGATGTCACCTCGGTCAGGGCCGCCGCGTTCGCCGCGTCCAACTCGCCCGCATCGCGCATCGACACCACATCGGTTGCCGCGGTGGCTGATACCTCGTCAGCGGACGCCTCCCCGCTGTCCGATCGAGCCACCTCGGCGTGCGACTTGTCGAGAGACACTGGGCCGGCGGGTATTCCGGAATCTCGCCCTTCCGCCGGTGTCGCTTCGGCGGCACCCGGGGCGGGCTGTGCGCCGACCGATGGCGAGGCCACCTCCGACGAAGCAGCGGGCATGGGCGTCGCGCCGGGCGCGGGCGCAGGCTGCCCCACATTCGACTGTGCGGCAACGGGACCCGCCACCCCACGCTGGACCACCGGAGGCATCTCTCCAGGCGGCACCGCGGGGCTGGGCGCGGCTGGGCGCTGGGCGACCGGCGGGACGGCCCCGAACGGCCGGGAGGGGGGTTGCCAATGAGGTTGTGGCACAGGCGGCATCGGCGGCGCCTGGTAGCCGGGCTGCGCCATGCCGGGCTGGGCGAAAGGCGCGACGGGTGCCTGCTGCGGAACGGGCGGGTAATAGCCGGGCGCCGGGTTGGCGGGTGGGCGCGGCAGGACCGGTGGAGTCTTGGAAGTCAGCGCTTGGCGGGCCGCCTTGGCGAACGACGCACAGGAATCGAACCGTGCCGCAGGATGTTTCGCCATCGCGGCGGCGAGAACAGCGTCCATGATCGGCGGTAGACCCGCACGGCGCAGCGCGAGCGGCGGCGGCGCGGCGTAGAGGGTTCCGCGGATGATCTCGTTCGGGTCGGCGGAGTCGAAGGGCGCCGACCCGGTGAACAACCAGTACAGCGAACACGCGAGCGAGTACTGGTCGGAGCGGTGGTCGAGGTCGGCGCCGGTCATCTGTTCCGGCGACGCGTACGCCAGTGTCGCGGTGAACATTCCCTGCTGGGTGAGGTGGGTGGAATCGGCGCGCAGGCGGGCGATGCCGAAATCGGTGAGGAAGACGCGTTCGCCCTGGCCACTGGTGGAGCGGGCCAGCAGGATGTTGGCGGGCTTCACATCGCGGTGCAGCACTCCCCTGCCGTGCGCGTAATCGAGCGCGTCGGCGACCCCCTCGATGATCTGCACGGCCCGTTCGGGCGGCAACGCCATCGGGTCGACGGTCGCGGCGTCGATCCCGTCGACGTACTGCATGCTGATCCAGAGTTGCTCGCCCTCGGTCCCCCGGTCGTAGACGGTGACGATGCCCGGATGGTCGAGCTGGGCGGCGAGGTCGGCCTCCCGTTCGAACCGCGCGCGAACCCGCTCGTCGGCGAACAGGTCCCGGTTGAGCAGCTTGAGCGCGGTCAGCCGATCCAGGCGCGGATGCCGGGCCAGATACACCGTGCCCATGCCGCCCTGGCCCAACATCGCCTCGATGGTGAACCCGGCGAACACCTCACCGATGTCGTGCACTGTGACCCCCTTCCGACCGTGTGACCACGCTCATTCGAATTCTCGCCGAAAATCGGTGAAACTTGCTAACAGTCGTCCGGTAGCGTCCGGGCGCGCTCGACGAGAAGTTTGCACCGCCGAAGCACACGCGCACTGGGTGGTGGGGAGGATTCGGTGGTGAAGTCGACCGGAACGGCGGCTGCCTGTCGCAGGCTGCTGCTCTGTGGGGCGCTGGCAACGGCCGCGCTGGCCACCTCGTGTGCCACGCCCGGCACCCCGACGGCGGTGAGCGCGCCCACGGTCACCGTCAACAGCGAGGACGCCTGGCATCCAGGAATGTCCATCGTGCTGCCCGATTCGCTGGCCGCGGAGTTCACCCAGCTGCAATCGAAGCTCCCCGGACAGGTGGGCATGGCCTTGATGCCGGTCGGTGGCGGCCGGATGACGATCTACGGCGACTGGACCACCGGCATCGCCTGGTCCACCATCAAGATCCCGCTCGCGGTCGCCGCGCTGCGCCACGATCAGGACCAGTCGATCTTCGAGATGGCGCAGGCCGCGATCACGGTGTCGGACAACGACGCCGCCGAAGGTCTGTGGGAATCCCTCGGTGACGCACCCGAAGCCGCCGACGCCGTGCAGCAGATCCTCGACGAGGCGGGCGACGCGGCCACCGGAAAATCGGGCACCCGCACCGAACTCGACGGCACCTCCTTCGGCGGCACCGAGTGGTCGCTGGCCAACCAGGTGCGGTTCGCGTCGCGGCTGCCGTGCCTGCCGCACGCCGAGGTCGTCACCACCCTGATGGGCGAGATCACCGAAGAACAGGGCTGGGGTCTCGGTCTGCTCGACGACACCGAGTTCAAAGGCGGCTGGGGCCCCGACGACATCACCGGAATCTACACCGTGCGCCAGTTCGGACTGGTGCCCGTCGGCAGCGGCCAGCTCGCGGTAGCCCTTGCCGCGCAAGCCGATTCGGGATCGTTCGACGACACCACCGCGCTGCTCGACCGGATGGCGCTGCTGCTGGCCCGGCACCTGCCGGAGCTGCGCGGCGGGGTCTGCCCGCGCTGAGCGCGCCGGCTCAGCCGGGAACGACCAGGCCGGATTCATAGGCCAGGACCACCGCCTGGGCGCGGTCGCGCAGCCCGAGCTTCGAGAACACCTTGGAGACATGGGTTTTCACGGTCTGCTCGGCCACGAACAGCGCCGCGGCGATCTCGGTGTTCGACAGCCCCTTGGCCACCAGTTCGAGCACCTCGCGTTCGCGCGGGGTGAGCGTCCCGAGCGCGGGCGCCGGGGCGGCGCGGACCGCATTGCGCCTGCGGGTGACGTCGGCGATGAGCCTGCGGGTGATGGTCGGCGCGAGCAGCGCCTCACCGTCGGCGACCACCCGCACCGCGCGCACCAATTCCTCGGCGGGCGCGTCCTTGAGCAGGAATCCGCTCGCGCCGATGCTCAGCGCCTCGTAGACGTAGTCGTCGATATCGAAGGTGGTGAGCATGAGCACCCGCACCGGCGGATCGAAATTCGCGGTCAGGATCGCGCGGGCGGCGTCGAGACCGTTCATCTGCGGCATCCGCACATCCATCAGCACCACATCGGGACGCAACCGCTTGGCCTCGGCCACCGCCACTTTGCCGTCCGGTGCGTCGCCGACGACGCTGATATCGGTCTGCGCGCCCAGCAGGGCACCGAAACCTTGGCGAACCATCGCCTGGTCGTCGGCGATCAACACGGTAATAGCCACCCGACCACCTTAGAGGGCACAGACGCGAAGCGTTCCTCGGTCTTTCGCGTACAGACGGAGCGTAGGCCGAGGTATGCCTCAGTGGGTGGGAAGTTTCACGGAGACCTCGAATCCGCCGGTGCCGGTGGGCCCCGCGTGGAGTTCACCGCCGACCGCGACAACGCGAGTGCGCATGCCGTCGATGCCGTGACCGCCGCCCGCACCGGGCTGCGGCACCGTGGCGGTGGCGGCGTTGTGCACGGTCACGCTCACCACGCCCGGCTCGACCGCCACCGCGACCTGCACCGCCGCGCCCGGTGCGTGCCGCGCGCAATTGGCCATCGACTCCTGCACCACGCGATAGACGACCAGCCCGGTCGTCTCCGGCACCGAATCCAGATCCCCGGTCACCGTCCAGTCGACCGGCAGACCCGCGCGCAGCGCCGACGCGCACAGGGCGAGCACGTCCGAGGCCCGCGGCTGCGGCGCGTGTTCGGGCAACTGGCCATCGCTGCGCAACACCCCGAGCAGGCCACGGATCTCGTTGAGCGCGGTGCGAGCGGTCGCGCCGATGGATTCGAATTCGGCCCGCGAGGCCTGGTCGAGGTCGGTGATCCGGTACGGCGCCGTCTGCGCCTGCACCACCACCATGGACATGTGGTGGGCGACCACGTCGTGCAGGTCACGCGCGATGCGCGCCTTCTCCTCGAGGATCGCCCGACGCGCGCGCTCGAGTTCGGTGACCTCTTCCTGCCGCTCCAGCTTGCGCCGCGAGGCCAGCAGGATGCGCACGAGGTAGCCGAACAGCGCCAGCGCGCCGAACCCCATAGCCCAGCCCCAGAGCGGACCGCTCTGCGACCCGGGCATGGTTGTGGCGAACAGCATCGAGGTGGCCGCCCAGGCGACGACCACGATCGGCACCGAGGCCCGCAACGCCACCGCGAACAGCAGGACGAACAGCACGATGACGTGCACGACCTGGAAGGGCAGATCGTTGTCCGCGCTCGGCTGCAGGCCGATCGAGAACAGCAGCGCGGCCCCCGCGGAGATCGCCCAGCCCATCGCCGGGTTGACCCGCACGAACAGGATCGGGAAGGCCGCCAGGGCCGACAGCAGCGGCGCCGCGACGGGTGAGACCTCGTGGGTCACGAACAGCGTCGGCCACGCGATGCTGTACAAAATCAGCGCGACCAGCACCGTTGCGAAGTCGAACCAGGTGCGCGCGGGTATTCCTCGCGCGGCGGGGCGCAGTGGTGCGGACATGACAGTCAGCCTACGAACCGTCCGGTCACCGGACCTCATACCCACGAACCGAATACGACCCCCTACCCTGGTGTGACCCCGGCGCCGGGCATGCCACCCGCGCGCCCCGATAAACCGGTCCGCAGCGGGATACCCGCCGTGAGACCCGCTCCTTACTGTCGGAGGCCATGAACACCCCGCTTCGCCCGGTACCCGCCGCCGCTCGCGCCCGTACCGCAGATTCCGCCGCCTCCGCGCCGTCCCCTGCTCCCGCGCAGCACCGCCGTCGTAGCGGTGTCGCGCTGTGCACGGCCGGGCTGGCCATGGCCGCCGCCGTGGTCATGTCGGCCCCGGGCGCCATGGGCACCACCCCGGGCAGCACCGAGAACGTGGCGGCCGCCGCCGCGGTGCGCGCGCTCATCGACGACAGTCCGGACGCCACCTCGCTCATCCCCCGCGATTTCGGCTACAAGTTCGGCTACGACCCCGCGCCGCAGGACGGTCTGCTGGTGAACCCGAACGGCGGCTGCTCCTCGCCGGTGACGTTGCCCGCCGAGTTCGAGTCGGCGTGCAAGGCCCACGACCTCGGCTACGACGTGCTGCGCTACGCCGAGCGGGTCGACCAGCCTCTCGGCGGATGGGCGCGCCGCGCGGTGGACGCGGCGCTGAACCGGCGCATCCACGCCTCCTGCCAGCAGCGCGACGACGAGTTCTCCCGGGCCCGCTGCGGCGTGATGGCCGATATCGCGTTCACCGCCGTGGACGTGAACTCCCGACGCCAGGAGTACGGCGCCCCCGTGGTGGAGAACGTCTTCGCCCAGACCGACCCGGCCGACCGGCCCAACCTCTGGCCGCTCGCCCGCACGGTCCTCGGTTTGTTCGCGGTGACGGCGGCCTCGGCCGTGATCATCGACGCGATGCGCAAACTACGCCGCCGGTTCGCGTGATGCAGTTGCCGAAAAATAGAACATGTCCTAGTTTTCACGCATGTCTCTAGTCATCGACGAAACGATCGAGATCGACGCCCCCGCCGCCAAGGTGTGGGAGGTGCTCACGGATTTCGAGCGCTACGGCGAGTGGAATACCTTCTGCTACGAGGCGTCGAGCACGCTGGAGCCGGGCTCGGCCATCGACATGCAGGTCAAGCTGGGCAACAACCGCCGGCCACAGCGGGAATGGATTCGCACCCACACCCCGGGCGTCGAGTTCAGCTACACGATGAAGCCGGTGCCGCTGGGCGCACTGCGCAGCCTGCGCTCGCACACCGTGGTGCCGCTCGGCCCCGACCGGTGCCGCTACGAGTCCCGATTCACCCTCGCGGGCTGGCTGAGCCCCGTCGTCACGGTGGCGCTCGGCAAGCATCTGCGGGCCGGTTTCACCGCGATGACAGCGGGCGTCGGCAGCCGCGCGGTGGCGTAGCCGCCCACCACCGACAGGCAACAGACAAACGAGCGGGGCGCGCCGATTCCATCGAATCGGCGCGCCCCGCTCGTACGACCTTCTCTCAGACGCCGCTCGGGATCGGCAGCGCGCCGCGCGCCACCTCGTAGGCCGCGCCCACCCGGTACAGGCGGTCATCGGCCAGTGCGGGCGCCATGATCTGCAGACCCACCGGCAGGTTGTCGTCGGCCGACAGACCCGACGGCACCGACATGCCGGGGTGGCCCGCCAGGTTGGTCGGCAGGGTGCACAGGTCCGACAGGTACATGGCCAGCGGGTCGTCGACCTTCTCGCCCAGCTTCCACGGAGTGAACGGGCTGGTCGGCGAGACGAGCACGTCGACCTGCTCGTAGGCGGCGTCGAAGTCGCGCGCGATCATCGTGCGGACCTTGAGGGCCTGGCCGTAGTAGGCGTCGTAGTAGCCCGCCGACAGCGCGTAGGTGCCGATCATGATGCGGCGCTTGACCTCCGGGCCGAAACCGGCCTCACGAGTCAGCGACATCACCTGGTCGGCGCTGTGGCTGCCGTCGTCACCGACGCGCAGGCCGTAGCGCATGGCATCGAAGCGCGCCAGGTTCGACGACACCTCCGAGGGCATCACCAGGTAGTACGAGGACAACGCGTACTCGAAGCTCGGGCACGACACCTCGATCACCTCGGCGCCCAGTTCCTTCAGCACCGCGACCGCGGCATCGAAGGAGGCGAGCACGCCGGATTGGTAACTGTCGGAGTGCAATTCGCGCACCACGCCGACACGCACGCCGGTCAGGTCACCGTTGGCGCCCTGTTTGGCGGCCTCGACGACCGGCGCCACCGCGACGTTGCGCGAAGTGGAGTCGCGCGGGTCGTACCCGGCGATCACCTCGTGCAGCAGCGCGGTGTCGAGCACGGTGCGACCACACGGGCCGCCCTGATCCAGCGACGACGCGCAGGCGACGAGGCCGTACCGGGAGACGGTGCCGTAGGTGGGCTTCACGCCGACCGTCGCGGTGACCGCGGCGGGCTGACGAATCGAGCCACCGGTATCGGTGCCGATGGCCAGCGGCGCCTGGAACGAGGCCAGTGCCGCCGCCGAACCGCCGCCGGAACCGCCAGGGATGCGGGTGGTGTCCCAGGGGTTGCGGGTGGGGCCGTAGGCGGAGTTCTCGGTGGAGGAGCCCATCGCGAACTCGTCCATGTTGGTCTTGCCGAGAATCGGGATGCCCGCGGCGCGCAGCCGGGCGGTGACCGTCGCGTCGTACGGCGACATCCAGCCCTCGAGGATCTTCGAGGCGCAGGTTGTCGGCATGTCGGTGGTGGTGAAAACGTCCTTGAGCGCCAACGGAACTCCGGCCAGCGACGAGGCCGGAGAATCGCCCGCGGCGAGCGCGGCGTCGACCACGGCGGCCGTGGCCAGCGCCTGGTCACCCGCGACGTGCAGGAAGGCGTTGAGCTCACCGTCGACCTTGCCGATGCGATCCAGGTGCGCCTGGGTGACCTCGGTGGAGGACACCTCGCCGCCGTGGATCTTGCTCGCCAGCTCCGCAGCCGACAGCTGGGTCAACTCCGTCATTCGCCCTCTCCCAGGATCTGCGGGACCAGGAAACGCTGTTCTTCCACCGCGGGCGCCTGGTCCAGCGCCTGCTCGGGAGTGAGGCCGGGGACGACCACATCGGGCCTGGTCACATTGGTCGTCGGGTTCGGCGACGCGGTGGCGGGGACATCGGCGGCGACCTCGGTGATGGTCTGCACGTGGCTGAGGATCGAGTCCAGCTGACCGGCGAACTGGTCGAGTTCGGCGTCGGTCAACGCCAGCCGGGACAGCCGGGCGAGGTGAGCGACCTCGTCGCGGGAGATTGCGGGCACCGCGGGACCCCTTTCGGCTTCGGTGGGCAGTATTCGGTACAGCCTAATTGGCGGGTCCTGAAGGTTTTTACGCGCCCGTCCCCGCACGTCGGACGCACCCGCTCACACGAAAGTTCGCGCATGTCGCGCCGATGGGGTCATACTTCGGGTCGAGAACCCGCGTTCAGGGGTGTAAGTATTGCTCCACCGGGTATTCGTCTTCAACAACCCCGGCCGTTATGGAAAGGAACGCACGTGTCATACCTGCTCCGCGTGCAACTTCCGGATCGACCGGGAAGCCTCGGCTCCCTCGCACTCGCCCTCGGCGGGGTCGGCGCGGACATCCTCTCGCTCGACGTCGTGGAACGCGGCGCCGGCTTCGCGATCGACGATCTCGTCGTCGAAGTCCCCACCGGCGCACTGCCCGACACCCTCATCACCGCCGCGGAATCGGTGCGCGATGTGAGCGTCGACTCCATTCGCCCGTACTCCGGCGTCCTCGACACCCACCGCGAACTCGAACTGATCGACCAGGTCGCCAGCGCCCGTGACGACCGTCTCCAGGTTCTCGTCGACGGCTGCCCCCGCGTGCTGCGCGTCGGTTGGTCCACGATCATCGGTCTGGGCCCCGCGGGCGCCTACCGCATCGTCGGCAGCCCGAGTGCCCCTGAGACACAAGCGGGTTCGGCACCCTGGATGCCCATCGAGAAGCCGATGTGGCTCGACGGCGAGGCCGACTGGGTGCCGGAGATCTGGCGCGACATGGACACCAAACTCGCCGCCGCCCCGCTGGGCAACACCGGCAGGTCGCTGCTGCTGGGCCGCCCCGGCGGACCCGACTTCCGCCCGTCGGAAGTGGCGCGGCTCGGCTACCTCGCCGGCATCGTCGCCACCGTGCTGAACTGATCGCTCAGCGCAGCGCGAGCCGCATCACGAACAACTGCAGTCCGTCGTGGGTGGCCCAATCACGTTCGGGGACACCCACGAAACCGAGCCGCTCGTAGATCCGGTGGGCGTCGACCATCGAGAACATGGTGGTGAGCGCGACCGCTTCGAAGCCGCCTGCTCTCGCCTCGTCGATGACGGCGCGAACCAGCGCGGTGCCGACGCCGAGTCCGCGCGCCTGCTTCGACACCGCGAGCATGCGGAACTCGAGTTCGCCGGGCTGGGCGATCTCGGCGTACCGCGTGCCGGGCTTCGCGACGGTGAGCGAGCCGACGACCAGGCCGTCGTGCACGGCGACGAGCACCTCGGACTCGGTCGCCCGGCGCGCGACGTCGGCGAGTTCGCGCACGTAGTCGTCGCGCTCGGTGACGTAGCCGTCACCGACGTACACATCGACGGTCAGCGCGGCGACCGCGTCGTACTCGTCGGGGTGCGCGGGGCGGATCAGGAGTCCGGTGGTCTGGTCGTCGGTACCGTGCATCCCGAAATGATCCCACCTGGACGTTTGTGAGCTCCCACTCACCCGCACCGGGAGAGGCTGATGAGGTCGCTCAGGAGCCGAGGTAGGGGCGGAGACCGGGGTGCTCGGCGTGCCAGTCGTCGGGGTTGTGGGGCGGGTAGGCGATGGCCAGGTGGTCGCCGGGAGCGGGCCAGTGGGCGGCGTCCCAGGCGAAGCGGCGGTAGACGACCTTGCCGGTGATCGACGGGCCCGTGACGGTGCCGGTGATCGTCACGTAGTGCTCGCCGGTCATCGCGGGCAGCGGGCTGACACCGGTCACATACAGCGACCCGTGTTCGAGGTTCGCCCTTCCCCGGCCGGTCCGTCCGGCGACGACGGCGCCGATCGTCACCAGCAGCATCGTCACCAGCGCTGCCGCCATCACCACTTCGAGCATGCGCCCATGCTAGGCCCCCGGCTACAGCGGCGTGAGCTCGCTGACCCCCTGCTCGCGACGCACCTGCCACACGGCGGTGCGGGTGCGCTGGGAGCGTCCGTTGCCGCGGTCGATCAGCGCGCGATCGGCGGTGGTGTAGATCAGTTGTGCGCCACGGGCATTGGTCTCCGGGTTCTGGAACAGCTGGACGAGCCGGTCGGTCTCCTCGACCGGCAGGCCGACGCCCAGATCATCGACCGCGAGCACCTGCCCGGCGTCGAGGGCCTCCAGCATCGCGGGCAGCACGCGCAGCAGCGAGCGCGTGGCGGTGGATTCGTCGGCCAGTTCGAACGCGACGTCGATGCCCTCGTGCACCAGGCTCAGCCCCGCGCCGCGACGATCGACCATCCGTCGGTACAGCGCGTCGCGCGCCGCCCGAAGGGTGCTCAGTTCGCGGTCGACCAGAATCTGCTCGGGGTGGTCGAGATGACCTGCCAGCGCGCCGATTTCGGCATCCAGATCGCGCAGGTAGTCCGCGTACATCGGATCGTGTTCGGCGACGAGCAGATCCTCGATCCCGAGATCGGCCGTGCGCAGCAGCATCAACAGCCGCGCCGCGTTGTCGGGCGAACGGGAGATGTGGCTGCCCAGGTCGTGCGCGAGCGCGTCGGTGTCGACATCACCCTGCTGCACAGCCAGATTCGCCGCGAACCACCGATACGCGGGCACCAACGCCTCGGCATACATCTGCCCCGCCAGGCTCAACAGCAGGGCGTTGGGCCGCAGCAACGGCACCAGCGCCGCCACACCGTAGCGAGCCGCCTCGAACATCGGCCCGATCTTCACCTCGTCGCCGATGCGTTCGAACACGATCCGCTTGCGCGACCGAGGATGGGTATACAGCCACTCCGCGACCACATCGGCGTTGTCGAGCCGGAACCCATAGGTATAAGGCACACCTTCGGCGATGAACCCCGCGACGAATTCTGTTGGGCGATCGGCGAACCCGAGATGCGGTCGACGGACCGGGCCCGCATACGGGTCCCACCCGCTCACCGAGTTCAGCACCGCGTCCCGCATCTGCCCGAGCGCGTCGATCAAGCTCGTCTTCCCCGCGGCGGCCACCCCGTGCACCGCAGTCACCGGCACCGCCAACGGGCCGCCCGCGCCTTTGGTCAGCCGCAATTGCTGAGCCTGGGCCAGCGATCCGTGGTTCGTCACCTGAAAACTGCGCAGCAAGGGTCCGCCTCTCCGAGATTCCTGGAAAGACTAGGCGACGCGGGGTCTCGCCGACGCGGCCGAGTCACGATGTCGCCGACGCGGGCCACCATGTCTCCGTATCGCTCGACGCGCCACGAAGTCGCCCGGTCCCGTAGGCTGACCAAAATTCGCGGAGAGGCAGGACAGTGTGATGGCCGTTCGAGTTGTGGTTCGCGGAGTTGTCGTTGCGGCGATGACGGCGGGAGCGCTGGTTCCGGCCGCGCTGGTGAGTGCGCCGAGTGCGATGGCCGATCCGTGCCCGACCGGAACCGCACGGGTGTTCCTGGGTAACTCGACCAACTCCTGTCAGGGCGCGGGGTCGGTGTCCTACACCGACGCCCCGGTGTCGAAGGTGTGCTCGATGACCAGCACCGACGTGACGGTCGAGATCCAGACCAACATCAAGAAGCGACCCCTGCGCACCCAGGAGCTCAGCAACGGGCAGTGCGCGTCGTTCGACATGAAGACCCAGATCGGCAACACCGTCACCGTCACGCCGAACTGAGCCCTTCACGGCAGCGCGACCGGCTAGTCCTCGACGCCCGAATCCTCGACCGGGTCGATCCTGACCGCGTCGGGACCGCCGTCGAGCAGCAGGCGAAAGCCGTCTTCGTCCAGGATTCGGACGCCGAGTTCTTCCGCCTTGGCCGCTTTCGAACCGGGCGCCTCGCCGATCACGACGAACACGGTCTTCTTCGAGACCGAGCCTGCGGCCTTGCCACCGCGGACGAGGATCGCTTCCTTCGCGCCGTCGCGGGTGAAGGTCTGTAGGGAGCCGGTGACGACGATCGACAGGCCGTCGAGGTTGCGTTCGATGGAGTGATCGCGCTCGTCCTCCATCCGCACCCCGGCCGCTCGCCACTTGTCCACGATCGCGCGATGCCAATCGACGGTGAACCATTCCAGCACCGCCGCGGCGATGGTGGGGCCGACGCCGTCGGTGGCCGAGAGTTCTTCTCCTGTCGCGGATTCGATGCGCTCGAGGCCGGCGAACTCGGCGGCCAACGCGCGGGCCGCGGTCGGACCGACGTGGCGAATGGACAGCGCGACCAGCACCCGCCACAGCGGCGTGTCCTTGGCGGCGTTCAGGTTGTCGAGCAGGCGGGCGCCGTTGGCCGAGAGGGTGCCGTCCTGTTTGGTGAACAGCGGCACGCCCAGCAGAGCCTGCGCGTCGAGGTCGAACAGGTCGCCCTCGTCGGTGATCGCGCCCGAGGTGAGCAGGGCGTTGGCGGCTTCGTAGCCGAGGGCTTCGATGTCGAAGGCGCCGCGACCGGCCAGGTGGAAGACGCGTTCACGCAGCTGGGCGGGACAGTGCCGCTGATTGGGGCAGCGGATGTCGGCGTCGCCCTCCTTCGCCGGGGCGAGTTCGGTGGCGCACTCGGGGCAGTGCGTCGGCATGACGAATTCGCGTTCGGCGCCGGTCCGCGCGTCGACGACGGGTCCGAGGACCTCGGGAATCACATCACCGGCCTTGCGGATGGTGACGGTGTCGCCGATCAGTACGCCTTTGCGCTTCACCTCGGAGGCGTTGTGCAGGGTGGCCATCGAGACGGTCGAACCGGCGATCGAGACCGGCGCCATCACCGCGAACGGGGTGACCCGACCGGTGCGGCCGACGTTCACCGCGATGTCGAGCAAGGTGGTGGTGGCCTCTTCCGGCGGGTACTTGTAGGCGATGGCCCAGCGCGGGGCGCGTGAGGTGGAGCCGAGGCGGCGTTGCAGGGCCGTCTCGTCGACCTTGATCACCTGACCGTCGATCTCGTGCTCGATGTCGTGGCGATGTTCGCCCCAGTAGGCGACCCGCTCGACCACGGCGTCGATGCCCTCGACCAGGCGGGTGTGCGCCGACACCGGCAGGCCCCACGCGGCGAGCGCCCGGTACGCCTCGTGCTGGGAAGACGGTCGGTAACCCTCGATGCGGCCGAAACCGTGGCAGATCATCCGCAGCCTGCGCTGGGCGGTGATCGCGGGGTTCTTCTGACGTAGCGAACCGGCGGCGGTATTGCGCGGATTCGCGTACGGCGGTTTGCCCTCCGCGACGATCTGGGCGTTCAACGTCTCGAAATCCTCGAGCCGGAAATACACCTCGCCGCGCACTTCGAGCAGCTGCGGGATCGGGAATTCCTCGGTCGGCGTGAGCTCGGCGGGGATGTCTTCGATGGTGCGCGCGTTGAGGGTGACGTCCTCCCCCGTGCGCCCGTCGCCGCGAGTCGCGCCGCGCACCAGCTTGCCGTTCTCGTACACGAGGTTCAACGCGACGCCATCGATCTTGACTTCACACAGATAGTGCAGCTCGGACCCGGTTTCGGCTTCCACTCTGCTCGCCCAGGCGCGCAGCTCGTCGTAGTCGAAAACATTGTCCAGCGACAGCATCCGCTCGAGGTGGTCGACCGCGGTGAACTCGGTCGCGAAGCCGCCGCCGACCAACTGGGTGGGCGAATCGGGAGTCCGCAGGTCCGGCTGCGCGTCCTCGAGCGCCTGCAACTCGCGCAGCAGGGCGTCGAACTCACCGTCGGTGATGATCGGCGCGTCCCGCAGGTAGTAGCGGAACTGATGCCCCCGCACCTCGTCGGCCAACCGCTGCCACTGCACCCGCTGCTCGGGCGTAGCCGCTTCGGCACTCGCGGAAACCACGTTGTCGCTGTCACTCACCTACTGAAGGTTAGTCGAGCCCACCGACACATCCGCGCACGTCGCAGCCGTGCGGGAACGAATTTTCGCTCAGCGCGGCCGGGACTGCGTCACCGATGATTCCGACCCGACCGCGACGGTTCCGGGCGCTCGACGGTGAGCGACTCCGGGTCTTCGGCGAACGCGCGGGCAACGTCGGCGGCCAGGGCGAGGGCCTTGCGCGACCAGGCGAGCGGGGCGCCCGCCAGACCGCAGGTGGGGGTGACGAGAACCTGGGTGAGAGCCGAACGTGGGAAGCCCAGGTCGTCCACGAGTCGGACCGCGGGTTCGGCGACAGTGCGCCAGGTGAGCGGGCTCGTCGGCGGTTGGGTGGGGACGAGGCCGAGGGCCAGCTTCTTACCGGAGTCCACGGCCTCGCCGATGTCGTCGAAATCGGCGGTGGTGATGGTGGCCGCGTCGAAGGACAGGGCGGTGGCCGCGGTGCGGCGCAGGGTGGGCAGGGCGGGGCGGGAGGCACAGGTGTGCAGGATGACCGGGCCCGGCAGGGCGTTGATCACGACGTCGAGGAAGTGGATCGCCTCGGGGCCGGGCAGTGCGCGGACCGTATTGAGGACGCTCGGGCCGGTCAGCGATCCATCGAGCACCGTCGTCAGCTGCGGTTCATCCAGTTGCACAACCACTTTCGCTCCGAGTCGTTTACCGATCTCGGCAGCGTGCAGGGCCAAACCCTCGGCCAGCGAGTCCACGAGGTCGCGCAGCGCACCGCGATCGGTGAGGATGCGATGACCACCGGGCAGTTCGACTTCAGCGGCGAGGGTGAGGGGTCCGACCGACTGGATCTTGATCGCACGACCGGAGCCGACGAGACCCGCTGTCTCCCAGGCTTCCTCGATCGCGTCGAGATCCACCCGCACGAAGTCACGGGCCTTGCGAGAGATCGAACCCGGCCGGTCGGCGAGCCGGTAGCCGCGGGTGGTCGCGTCGAAACGCAGGTCGACCAGGAGCGCGGAGGCGCGTCCGATCATGTCGGCGCCGATCCCGCGTTCGGGAAGTTCGACGAGGTGGGGCAGTTCCGGCAGTTCACCGATGATGGTGGTCGCCGCTTCGAGTGGATCGGTGCCCGGCCAGGAACCGATGCCGGTGGCGAACGCCCCGGCGAGCAGGTCGACCGGCTCCGCCGCTGCCGGGTCGTCGGACTGCTCGCTGCCACGCCACAACGTCACGCGCTCAACACCTTTCGTGTCGTATGGGTCGGTGGTCATCCTGCCGTGTGCGCCGAACAGCGGCGCACACGCCACGACGCGATCAGGCCGAGGCCGCCGACGAATCGGACGCGATGCCCACGGTGCGGTCGGTGCCGTTGATGGTGCCGCTGCCGATCACGGTGTCGCCGCCGTCGACATCGGGCAGGTACAGCACGATGGCCTGGCCCTTCGCGACGCCGGTGAGCGGCTCACCCAGCCTGGCGACGAAGCCGTCACCCTCGGGCTCGACCACAGCGGGTGCGGTCCCACCGTGCGCGCGAACCTGCACGACGCATTCGACCGACGAGGTCGGGCGCACGCCGGAGGTCCAGATCGCGCGGTCGGCGGTGATGACGTCGACCTGCAGATCCTCGACCGAACCGACCTTGACGGTGCCCGAATCGGGGTCGATCCCGGTGACATAGCGGGGCTTGCCGTCGGCGGCGGTGTGGCTCAGGCCCAGGCCCTTGCGCTGGCCGACGGTGAATCCGTGCACACCCTCGTGCTTGCCCAGCACCGTGCCGTCGGAATCGACCAGGGCGCCCGGCCGGATGCCGATCTTGGCGCCGAGGAACGCGCGGGTATCGCCGGAGGGGATGAAGCAGATGTCGTGGCTGTCGGGCTTGTTGGCCACTGCCAGCCCGCGCTCGGCGGCTTCCTCGCGGATGCGCGGCTTCGGGGTGTCACCGACCGGGAACATCGCCCGCGCGAGCTGCTCGGCGGTGAGCACCGCCAGCACGTAGGACTGATCCTTGTCGGCGTCGACGGCGCGACGCAGCACGCCCTCGTCGAGCCGGGCGTAGTGGCCGGTGACCACCGCATCGAAGCCGAGGGCCTGCGCGCGGTCGGCCAGCGCGGAGAACTTGATCTTCTCGTTGCAGCGCAGGCACGGGTTCGGGGTCTCCCCCGCGGCGTAGGCGGCGACGAAATCGTCGATCACGTCTTCCTTGAAGCGATCGGCGAAATCCCAGACGTAGAACGGGATTCCGAGCACATCGGCGGCGCGACGCGCGTCACCGGCGTCCTCCTTGGAGCAACAACCGCGCGATCCGGTACGCAACGTGCCCGGGTTCGCCGACAGTGCCAGGTGCACCCCGACCACCTCGTGGCCCGCGTCCACGGCCCGCGCCGCGGCCACCGCCGAATCGACACCACCACTCATCGCGGCGAGAACTCTCATCAGGCACCTCCTCTAGCGCCGGCCAGGCCCGCGGCCCTGGCTCGATCGATGACCTGCGGCAGCACGGTCAACAGTGTTTCGACATCGGCCTCGGTCGACGTGTGACCGAGGGTGAAGCGCAGCGAACTGCGCGCCTGCCACGGTTGCACACCCATCGCGATCAGCACGTGACTGGGCGAGGCGACCCCCGCGTTGCAGGCCGAACCGGTCGAGCACTCGATACCGGCGGCGTCGAGCAGCATCAGCAGCGAGTCACCCTCGCAACCGGGAAACGTGAAGTGGGCGTTGCCGGGCAGCCGTTCGGCCGGACCGTTGAGCACGGCGTCGGACACCGCCCCCTGGACACCGGTGATCAACTGGTCGCGCAGCACCCGCAACCGCTCGGTGCGCGTGGGCAGCGCGCCGACGGCATCACGCAGCGCGGCGGCCATCCCGATCGCCGCGGCCACATCGGAAGTGCCCGAGCGCAGGTCGCGTTCGTGTCCGCCGCCGTGGACCAGCGGCACACACGGCACACTGCGGCCGAGCAACAACACACCGATTCCGTGCGGGCCGCCGACCTTGTGCCCGGCCACGCTGAGCGCGGCCAGCCCGCTGGCGGCGAAGTCGACCGGGATCTGGGTCACCGCCTGAATCGCGTCGCTGTGCATCGGGATATCGAATTCCTGTGCGACAGCGGCCAATTCGGTGATCGGCTCGATGGCGCCGACCTCGTTGTTGGCCCACATCACACTGACCAGCGCCACCTCGTCGGCATGCGCGGTGAGCACCTCGCGCAGCACCTGCGGCGAGACGACGCCCTCGGCGTCGACCGGCAGCCAGCTCACCTGCGCGCCTTCGTGCTTCTCCAGCCACTCGACGGCATCGAGCACCGCATGATGCTCGACCTCGCTGGTGACGATCCTGGTGCGCCGCGGATCAGCCGCCCGACGCCCCCAGAAGATCCCCTTCACGGCCAGGTTGTCGCTCTCGGTGCCCCCGGAAGTGAAGATCACTTCGGACGGTCGAGCACCCAGATCAGCAGCGATGGACTCGCGCGCCTCTTCCAACGACCGCCGCGCCGCCCGCCCCGATCCGTGCAGCGACGACGCGTTCCCGACCGCCCCGAGGGCAGCCGTCATCGCCTCGACGGCGGCGGGCAACATCGGAGTGGTCGCCGCGTGATCGAGGTAGACCGTCTTGGGCACCCCGCTGACCGGACCCGAATAAGCCGACTTCATGACCGACAAAGCCTATACCACCGCTGACCTGGTCATCTTCGGGGTCCACCCTCGCTTTCTACGATTTTTCTACGATTCACCCACGATCCACAACACGAGTGGGGGTGAAATATTCCCCGATTCCGACCGCCCGGTGGTCTACGACCAGGCCAGAGCAGGCACGGAGTCACCTCGCCGGAACGGCCCGTCTCGCACCTCGGTCTGACTCCTCCGAACCGTCCCATCC
The DNA here is from genome assembly GCF_030486425.1 of Nocardia sp. PE-7. Lineage (NCBI taxonomy): Bacteria > Bacillati > Actinomycetota > Actinomycetes > Mycobacteriales > Nocardiaceae > Nocardia > Nocardia sp. PE-7. The sequence continues at coordinate 4,997,186 of NZ_CP129614.1, forward strand.
GGGACGATTTGCTGCTTTCACGCTCAGGCAACAACGGTTGGGCTCCTATCGATTCACGATCCCCGAACCTATCCGGACGGCTGACTCCCTCGCCGCGCTGCGCGATGGTCAGGCTGGATCTGACCTGGGTGCCCACCGGACCGACCAAATCCCGCTACCGCGGCTGCCAGGCCCTGATTCTCCACGTCAGTCCACCCCAACGGCACCGTAGAAAATCGACTGTCTACCGAACTTCGCTCGAGTGGGGCAGACCAAGCTCGTCGGGTGTCTTGTCAGTTCGGATCCCCCGGAAGCTGGGTTGTGCACGGGCGGGCTCAGTGACTGGGCGCGGGTGCGGGTGTGGCGGTGAGGAGCCTGGATGTCCAATCCTTCATGAGATCGATGGCTTCGGGTGGTCCGTGCACAATGAAAGGCGCGCCGATCGAGACAAGGCAGAAGGTTGCCCAGTCCAGGGATTCGGCGGCGATGTGGACCTCGCACGACCCGGGGTCGATGACGGTGACGATGCCGTAGTGGACGATTTCGGCTCTGACGCGTTCGGCGGAAGCCTGGATCGTGGCGTGCACCCGGTACCTCGACGGCATCGACCCGATCCGGTCGCGGACATACTCCACCGCATCGCCGCCGGGCAGGCGGCGCGGTGCGAATCGTGCGCCGGTGCGGAGTGGTTGCGCGATCCGGTCGATTCGGAACGTGCGCCAGTCGGTGCGATCGAGATCCCAGGCCACCAGGTACAGGCGGCTTTCGACATTGACGATCCGATGCGGTTGGGTGGTGCGCTGCGAAGTGGCCGCGTCGCTGCCGCGGTAGGAGAACGAGACGGTATCGGCGTCCCGGCACGCGAGCGCGAGAGTGGTCAACGCGGTGACATCATCGATCCCGGCTCGGCGGTATCCCTCACCGGCGGGGGTCTCGACGGTCCGCAGACTGTCGATCCGGCGACGGATACGAGCGGGAAGGACCTGGACGATCTTGGCCATAGCGCTCATCGCGGCTTCTGCGGACGCGGGATGGACGCCGGTGGCGATCTCCTTCAGCCCCAGCACCGTCGCGGCGGCCTCCTCCTCGCCCAGGACCAGCGGCGGCAGACAGGCACCCGCACTGAGCTGGTAGCCGCCGCCAGTTCCGCGCGTCGTGACGATCGGATAGCCGATCTCCTGGAGACCGAGCACATCACGCCGGACGGTCCGCTCACTGACATCGAGTCGGCGCGCGAGATCGGCGCCGGACCAGTGGCGACGGCTTTGCAGCAGACCGAGAAGCGCGAGGGTGCGAGTGCTGGTGGACACACCCTGAGAATAGGCACCCTTGTGGCCAGAAACTGTCCGCAACTGCGGCCAGTCTGAGGGCACCAACCGAAAGGAGACAGTATGTCCACCACTCCCGCAGTTCCTCCGGCGCCCGCCGGATCCGCGACGGTCGACCCCTTCATCTGGACCGATGACGCGGCAGGTCTGCTCGACTTCCTGGTCGAGGTGTTCGGGGCGATCGAGGTCCCCGAGGCTCGGACCGCCGATACCGACGGCTTGGTTCTGCATTCCGAACTGCGGATAGGCGATTCGACGCTGACGATCGCCGACCGTAAACCGGACTGGCCGTATATGCCGTCCTTTGTCCGCGTCTACGTCGACGATCCGGCCGCCACACTGAAACGCGCCACCGCGCGTGGTGCGCGGATCGTCACCGAGCCGACGGATTTCTGGGGCGATGTGCTCTCCCGCTTCGCCGACCCGTTCGGCCACCTGTGGTGGGTGTACAAGCACAACCCGGGTGACGCGTCCTGGGATGAAGGAGCGGCGGACGGAACCGGCGAAGGCGACTGGGGGCAGGCCGATTCCGCGGCGGCCGACGCGGGCGAGCAGTCCTGGGAGTCGTTCGCGACGCCGGAGTTGACCGCCGTTCATTCCACGCTCATGGCAGCGATGGCGTCGCTGCAGGATCCGCGCACCCGCTGACCCGTCGGCTATGCCCTGCGGCCTCGTCTGCGCCGTAGGGCATTCGGCGTTTCCGGGGCAAGGAATTCCGGGCCGCCGCTGTCGGCTTGTGGCCGTATGTCGTCCGCAACGGAGGTTTTGATCGTCCTGTACCCCATCGAGAGGCAGGACGTGATCAGTACCCGGAATTTGACCAGGACCTTCTACGGTCCCGGTGAGTCAGAAGTTCGCGCAGTCGACGGCATCGATCTGACCGTCGCGCGGGAGGAAGTCTTGGCGATCCTCGGCCCCAACGGGGCCGGCAAGACGACCTTGATGCGCATGCTCACGACGCTGCTGCCGCCGACCGGCGGATCAGCGGAGGTCGGTGGTCATGATGTACAGCGCGCACCAGGCCAGGTGCGGCGGGTGATCGGATACGTCGGTCAGGGCAACAGCGCGGGACATACGCAGCGGGCGATGGATGAGGTGGTGACTCAGGCCCGGATCCACGGACTGGACCGGGAATCGGCGCGGATCCGGGCGGGTGAGCTGTTCACCGCCCTGGGTCTGGACGGGCTCGGAAATCGGAAGTCCCAGGCCATGTCCGGCGGCCAGCGCCGGCGCCTGGATCTGGCGATGGGGTTGGTTCACCGGCCCGCGCTGTTGTTCCTCGACGAGCCGACGACCGGTCTGGACCCGCACAACCGGGCCAATCTGTGGGACCACATCGCCCGACTCCGTGCGGAATCGGGCATGACGATCGTGGTCACCACCCATTACCTCGACGAGGCCGACCAGATCGCCGACCGCGTGGTGATCGTGGATCACGGGCGCATCATCGCCGACGGTTCACCCGAGGCGCTGAAGAGCGAGCACGCGGGCGACAAGGTCACGTTGGAGGCGGGCGACCGGGCCCGGGCCGGTGAGCTGGCCGCGCTGGCGCGCCGGACCGAGTGCGTGAACCGGGTGACCCACACCGGCACGACCGTCGTCGCCCACGCAGCGAACGGCCCGAAAGCCGTACCGGCACTGGTCACCGCGGCCCACGCGCGCGGCATCGAGGTCGTTTCCGCCGCTACCCGGGTGCCCACGCTCGACGATGTCTTCCTCGAGCTCACCGGACGCAGTCTGCGCGACACCGGCACGGCCGAGCGCGACAACCACGATCCGGAGGAGACCCGATGACCACCACGCAACCGCGCCGAAATATCGTCGCCGACACCCTGCTCGTCACCGTCCGAGAGCTGCGCCCCGTACTCGGCGATCCGTTCTCGGTCGTCTTCGGCCTGGTCCAACCCCTGTTCTTCCTCTTGCTGTTCGGCCCACTACTGACGCGCGACGGGGAGTCGCCCTGGGCCTGGTTCGTTCCCGGAATCCTGGTCATGACCTCGTTGTTCGGTACCGCAGGCACGGGCTCCAATCTCCAGTTCGACCTCCAGAACGGCACACACGAGCGCCTGCTGGTCACGCCACTGTCCCGGTCGGCCCTCTTCCTGGGCCGCGCGGTCAAAGAATTCCTCCCCCTGATCGCGCAGGCGAGCCTGATCATCCTGGTGACCATCCCCTTGGGACTGCGGCCGGATCCACTCGGCACGGCGCAGGGCCTACTGCTGCTGGGTGTCCTCGGCCTGGGCATCGGCTCGCTCAGTTACGCACTGGCCATCGTCGTCCGGGAACAGGACTGGGTCTTCTGGACCGTGCACCAGACATTGTTGTTTCCCACGATGATCCTGTCCGGCATGCTGCTGCCCCTCGAACAAGCCCCGGGATGGATGCGGGCGCTCTCGGTGGTGAACCCACTGACTCACGTCGTGAACGCCGAACGCGATCTGTTCGCCGGCCACCTCACCTCGGCCGACGTCGGCTGGGGCTGGCTGGCCGCGATCCTCACCGCGGCCATCGGTATCGCCGTTGGCCTGCGCGCACTGCGCAAGAGCACCAGCTGACCAGGAAGGACCACCATGGAAATCCTCGTGTGCGGCGCCACCGGGCATATCGGCCGCCACCTCGTCGACCAGCTACTCGCCGACGGCCACCGAGTCCGGGCACTGACCCGCACCCCGCATTCCGCTGACCTGCCACCGGCCGCGCGGCGCGTGCAAGGAGACCTGACCGACGTCTCGACCCTGCACGACGCGTTCATTGGTGTCGACGCCGTCCACCTCATCACCTTCGGCGGAGACGACGGCGCGGACCTCACCACCGGCCCCGAGATCGTCGACCTCGCCCGGCGATCCGGAATCGGGCGCGCCACCGTCCTTGGCGGCTGGGCCCGGACAAGCGTCGAACACGCGCTGCCGGGCAGCGGAATCGCCTGGACCCGCCTCGAACCCGTCGAGATCATGCTCAACACCCTCGACTGGCTCGACGAAATCCGCGAACACCGCACCGTCTCCGCTTTCGCCCGATGGCCCAGTGCCATGGTCCACGAAGCCGATATCGCCGCGGTCGCACTGACCGCCCTGACCCGAGACGGCCACGGCGGCAAAACCTACCGCCTCACCGGCCCCGAAGCCCTCACCCCGGCACAACGCACCCGGATCCTCGCCGAGGCGACAGGAGTTCCACTCATCCACCGCCAACTCAGCGAAGCCCAGGAACGGGACCGCCTGGCCGGTCACGGGTTCGGCGACGAATACGTCGAATTCGGTCTCCGCTTGGCAACCCACCCACCCGACGCCGCGGACAAGGTCCTCGACACCGTAGCGACGGTGACCGGCCGACCGACCCGCAATTTCGCACAATGGGCCACCGAGCACGCTCGCTTGTTCACCTAGCCAGGACAATCCGGGACCGGCGCCGCCTGGTGGGCACTGCTGGTCCCGGCCAGTTCATCCGGACCGCGTGCGTATTTCGCCATGGGCCCTGCCCCAACCCGTTTGAAAGTTTGCACGGCGCGGCTCGAGGCACCGGTGGTGCGGAAGAAGTGTGGAGCGAAGGGGACTCGAACCCCTGACCCCCACGCAGCGGTTGGTGCTGGAGCTCAGATCGAGTAGCCATCGACTATGACCAGGCATTTTTCCAGTCGCCCATGTTTTTGTGTCCTGCCGAGGGCACCAGAACTTCTCAGTCAGGCATTGCCGAGTAGGTCACCACAAGTGGGGCGTGATCGGAGAGCCGCTCAGCGGGTGATGGTTCCTTGTCGACGACGACAGACGTGGCGAGGCGGGCGAGACCGGGTGTCGCGAGTTGGTGGTCCACTCGCCAACCCACATCCTTGGCGAACGATTGCCCCGCCCAACTCCACCAGGTGAGTGGACCCGGGCGATCGCCGTGCACCTGTCGCACCACGTCGACGAGCCGACGCGTGCCCAGAATCGAACTGAACCACTCGCGGTCGGCGGGCAGGAAGCCGTCCATCGTGCGGGCGGCACGCCAGTTGGTCACATCGTGGCGGGTGTGTGCGATGTTCAGATCCCCGGTGAGGACGAACTCGCGTCCCGCACTCAGCGCAGCGAGCCGGTTCCGGTGCACTTCGCGGGCGAACGCCGCGAGGAACCTCTGCTTGCGTTCGTACTTGACCCCACCGTCGGGCTGTTCGCGCATCGATCCCGGGCGCTGGAGATGCGCGGGCAAACCCCCCTTGGGGAGATACAGAGAGGCCACCGTCACCGGGCGGTCGGCCAGGTCGACCTCGATATAACGTCCCTGTGCGGTGAACTCACCGAGTCCGCGGGCCCTGGGTGGGTGGGTCACCCACGTCCGCACGGCAGCGGCGGGAACCTTGGTCAGTACGGCCACACCGTTGCGACCGGCCACGGAACCGACGTCTACTGCCGCCGAATAGGCCGGGAAGGTTCCCACATCGGCTGCGGAACAACGCAACTCCTGCAACGCGACCACATCGACCGACCGGGCCCGCAACCACTGGTCGAATCCACGACGACGTGACGCGCGGATTCCGTTGACGTTGAATGTGGCGACAGTGAAAGAGTCAGCGACCGACGAACCCATGGCAACACTGTGCCGGAGACCCCTGTCACCCGGCCGGGCAGCTCCGGTACACGACCTGAAACCAGGATGTCGCAGGTTCGAATCCTGCCGAGGAATCGAACCCGCGACTCCCCAGCGGGCCGGACACCATATCCAGGACCCTAGCTTCGCACCCATGCGCGCCCGCGGGATTGGCACTGGCCTTGGTGGGCAGGGAGCAGCCGCGCCGACACCTCAACCGCAGCATGTCAACGATTTTTCGACGATTTGCCCACGATCCACAACACGAGTGGCGGTGCCGAATATCCCACGAGCCGTCCCCCAACAGGTCTATAACCACGCCGGAGCAGGCATAGAGCACACGACAGCGATGCTGGGCCTTGTCGCTCAGGCGCGGTCAGGCTTCCTGGCGCATCCGCTCCGCGGCGTCGACCCCGATGCCGACGAGCAGCGAGACCAGTTCCTCGCGCCCGACCCCGGAATCCCCGCGAAGCCACAGCGCCACAACATGATTGGTGCCCGCGACGAGCAGGTGTCCGAGCAGGCGGGCGGTGGGACGTGGCGGGCCGGTGTCGACCAGTCGGACGAGCAGTTGTTCGGTCAGCACGCCGACCGCGGTCTCGCGCACGACCATGCCCGCCGGACTGCCGGTCGACTCCAGGTAGAACCGGGCCACCCGGGGGTCGTCCAGCACCTCGAGCGCGCTGCGGGCGGCCAACTCCAGTAGCCGCTCGGCGGGGTCGTCGGGTTGCAGCCCGGACTCCTCGATAGCCCGGCCGACCTGCTCGAAGATCTGCTGGAGCGCGCCCGCGACCAGCTCGTCGAGGGAGGCGAAGTTCTCGTAGAAGTAGCGCTTACCGACCCCGGCGGCAGCGCACACCGACGCCAGCGTCAACGCGCCGTACCCGTCGGCGCCGACGACGTCCAACACCGCATCCAGCAACCGCGCGCGCCGCTGTAGGCGCCGCGTCTCGCTGGGCATGCCGCCGTAGGGGCGGGCAGCGGAGGTCATGAAGAGATCTTGACACGCCGCCCCACACCCTGTCACCTTATTAGGAACCAGAACGATCCGGTTCCTTATATGGCACGGGAGCTGTTAACCAGAGGAGACTCGGCATGGTTTGTTGTGTGGCCGCACTCGCGGTGATGGCCGCGTTCGGCCGACTTCTGCGCGCGCTGCGAGGAGCCGACCGGCACGCCTCGGGCACGGTCTTCGCCCCGCCCGCTCGCTACGCGGTGACCCGATGACCGCGGCCAGTGGCGTCGAACCGCTGCGTACCGACACCGTGCCGCTCACCCCGCTCGACGACCGCGCGCCACTGCTACCGCCTGTCACGCGGCGGACCATGCTGCGCGCGGGAGGTGGCCTCGGCGTCGTCTGGCTGCTCGGCGCGGCGCTGGCACTCACCGGCGACGACCGGCTCCGCCCGCTGGGCGCGGGTTTGATGCTGCCGGGCGGCCGCCACTTCGCGAGCGGCCATCCGCTCCACGCGCTCGGTGCGGTACTGGCTCTCGTCGTGGCCGTGCTGATCTGGTGGATGATCGGCGCGGTGGTCGCACCCGTCGCCGTCTGGGTGCTCGACCTCGCGCTCGGTGCGACGATGGGCGGCCACCACTCCACCGACACCGGACTGCTCGCCGTCGCCGTCGCCGGGCCTGCGACGGTCGCACTCTGCCTCGCCGCGCACGCGGTGCGGCACACCCGGCGGAGGCGGCGGGCCGGGTTCCTCAACGCGGGCGTACTGGCCCGACCGGCGACCATCACCCGGGTACCTTCGCGCGTCGAGCCGCCGGTGCGTGAGGCGAGCCCCGACGACCTCGAACGGCTCCGGTTCGCACTCGACCTCGCCCTGCAGCCGCTGGCGTCCTTCGACGGGTTCGACCGGCGCGACCAGTTCCGTGAGGCAGCGCTGCGGTATCAGCTCTGTCTGCTCGGTTACGCGCTGGCCGCCTACCGCAACACCTGTGCCCCAGCCTTCGGTGGCTATCTCACCGAGGCGCACGCCCGCTCGATCGAGAAGATGGGTGATCGGCGGGTGTGGGGGTATTGGGCGCTGGAGAACGCGTGGGGTCGGTTGTCCCTGCGCCGCGACCCGGTCGACAACGGCGACAACGTCATGCTCACCGGGTGGCAGGGAGTCTCGGCCGGCCTCTTCGAGACCTTCGACGACGCGCGATTCTCCGCGCCGGGCGCACTCACCTACCGCTGGTCGGACGACGAGGCGTACAGCTACGACCTGCCCGCGCTGGCCTCCTCTATCGCCACCAACATGGAACGCTCGCCGTTCACACTGTTCTCCTGTGAACCGCGGTGGATTTACCCCGTCTGCAACACCTTCGCGGTCAACACCCTGCTCATGGACCGCCGTCTGCACGGCGGCACCGCCTACGACCGGCTGCACGAGCGCATCCGCACCGCCTACCTCGCGGAGTTCCATCGCCCCGACGGTCGCGTCGTCGGCGTCCGCTCCGAAAACCTCGGCCTCTCGTGGAGTCCGTGGGCCGGCGACGCCGTGTGGCTGCCCACGACCTACTGGCTGCACCCCGCGTACCCCGACCTCGCGCACCGCTCCTGGCGACTGGTGCGCGAGACCGTCCTGCACGAGCGCGACGGCCGAATCCTCCTGCCTCCCACCCTGGCCAACCGCTGCGACTCCGGCTCCTATGCCTTCGGCGGTACGGCGTTCGGGCAGATCCTGCTGGCGATGGCTGCCTGTGAGATCGGTGACGAGCAGATCGCCGCGCGCGTCCTGGCCGACCTGGCCGACACCGAGACCACCCACCGCGCGGGCGGGGCAGCACGCTACGCCGACGTCTCCACCCAGGGAAATCTCTACGAACTGATGGCGCGGTTCGGACGCGCGTCGGGGTTGCGCGACCTCATCGGACACGGTCTGCCGGACGCCTGGCGCACCGGCCCCCGGCTCGCCGACGCCGACTACCCCGATGTCCTGGTGGCCAGGGCACTCACCGATGGCGTTGCGCTGCACTGTGTCCTGCGACCGGGCGCGGGTCCGGTGCGCACCACCGTCGTCGTCGACCGACTGGTACCCGGACGCTCGTACCACGTGGCGGGAGCGCTCGAGCGTGAGATCGTGGCCGACCGAGCGGGATGTACGACGCTCACCCTCGACCTCGGCGGACGCCTCCAGCTCGACGTGGAGCCACGGCTGTGACGCGCGCGAACCCCCGTGTCCGCGGGGCGCAGGTGCGACGCCGCATCGCAGCACTCGACCCCGTGCGAGACGCCGACGAGATCACCCGCCTCTCGCTGGCGATCCTGCACGGTCACAATCCGCTGGTGTACGCGCTGTTCACCGTCGCCTTCCTCAAGCAGGTGGCAGTGCCGACGATGGCGCGCACTCTCTATCGCCACGGCACGGGCGACATCGTCCGAGAAACGTTGCGCCGCAACGACGACACAATCGTATTCTTCGGCCAGCTGATCGAACACGGACCCGGCTCCGCCGTCGGCAGCGCCTGGATCGAGCGGCTCAACGAGATCCACGCGCACTTCCCACTGCGCGACCAGGACTCCGTCTATACCCTCGCCACGCTGGCTCTCGACCCGCACGCGCTCACCTCCGCCTTCGGTGTCCGGCTCTTCTCCGAGGCGGAGCGGGAGGCGCACTGGCGGTTCTGGCGGGCAGTGGCGGTACGCCAGCACCTCGTCGACGTCCCCGAGGAGCGCGCCGAACTCGCCGGCTGGGCGGCCGAATACGAGCATCGCGAGTACGCGGCCTCCGAGGGCGGACGCGCGATCGCCCGCGCGTTGATCGACGCTTTCGGTCAGCGCTGTCTGCCCCGTCCCGTGCGGTCCGCCGCGCCCCGGGTGATTGCCGCGTTCTGCCCCGAACAGCTTCGTCGCGTGCACGATCTGCCCGAACCCGGCCTCGCGATCCGTTGGCTGGTGGCCGCCGGGCTGCACGCCTACACCGCGAGTGTCGGTTTCCGACGGGTCGACCCGCACCGGTCTCTGGCCGTCGACTTCGGCGACCGGCGGTACGGACCGCGCACACCCGACGAGGTCGGCTACCGACGCGGCGGCAGCACGTGATCGACCCGGGCGCTGGTGACTTCACCCACCACCCGCTTGCCAAGAGATTGCCGGTGTGACAGCTTGGCAATGAGCCCGAACTGGGCTCCCGGACGAGGGTAGCCGTACCCGGAACGCGACAAGACGGCCACAGGAGGCTCGTCATGTCATGGATTCTGCTCGTCATCTCCGGTGTGCTGGAAGCAGTCTGGGCCACCGCGCTGGGGCGCACCGAAGGGTTCACCCGAATCGTCCCGACCGTGGTGTTCGGTGTCGCGCTGGCAGCCAGCATGGGCGGGCTGGCGCTGGCCATGCGCGATCTCCCCCTCGGCACCGCGTACGCGGTCTGGGTGGGGATCGGCGCGGTCCTGACCGTCACCTATGCCATGGTCACCGGTGTGGAGGCATTCTCGGTAGTGAAGGCCGTGTTCCTGGTAATGATCGTTGCCGGTGTCGTCGGGCTCAAAATGGCGCACTGACGCGGACAGCGCAGCTGTGCGACGATCGCTTGTCGGTATCGAACGCTGCCCACCCCTGATCGGTTTGCGAGACAACGGAAGTGCGAATCCGCGAGGGTTACGTCGAGGAGATGACGTGCCGGAAGTACATCGGATCACCGGAACATCGGGCGTCGAACTATGGGCCGACGTCACCGGGCAAGGTTCACCGCATGTCCTCGTACCCGGAGCGGGGGGAGATCATTCGACCTGGGGCCCGCTGTGGCCACAGCTCACGACGACACACCGCTGCGTGCGGTATGACCTACGCGGCTGTGGCGCGTCAGAGGACCGCACTTCCGCACGGTTTCGCCATGCCGACGACTTGGCTGCGCTGCTCGACGGACTCGGCATCCAGCGGACCGCGCTGACCGGTGCCTCCATGGGTGGCAGGATCGCTGTCGACTTCGCACTCGCCTATCCGGATCGGGTCGATCGCCTGGTGCTGATCAGTCCGGGACTTGCCGACTGGGACTGGTCGGACAGCTGGCGGGCGCACTGGCTCGAGTTGGCCAGGACGGCCCGAAGCGGTGACCTCGAACGCACCAGGTACCTGTGGTTCCACCACCCGTTGTTCGCCACTGCCCGCCGCGACCCGGCGATGGCCGCCCGATTGCGAGCCGCCATCGCCGCGGATGCCTGCCGCGTCTGGGTGGACGCCGATCGCGAGATACCACCGGCGCGACCCCATATCGAGTGCTTGCCGGATCTGGCCATGCCGGTGCTACTGATCACCGGCGCCGACGATGTGGAGGACTTTCGCGTCATCGCCGAGGTCGTCGCGGCGATGGTTCCCGACGTTCGCCGCGTAGACCTACCCGATACCGGGCATCTGGCACACCTCGAGCGTCCGGCACAGACAGCAGCAGAAATCAGAGCGTTCCTCACCTAGGGAACACCTCAGTCCAGCGCGCCGGGCTGTGGAGACGGTGCCGGACTATCCCCGACTGCGGCAGGCCCTGTCCGAGTCAGGTTGTCGCGGAGTGTGCCGACGGGACGACGCCGAGTTGCTGCATCATCCCGAGGGTGTCCCAGGATGCCCAACTCTCGACGATCTTGCCGTCCCGGAACCGATTGATCGTAATTCCTTGAACGACTGCCGATTTGCCGGTGGCGGGCATCCCCATCATCTCGCCGTCATTGGTTCCCGTACCCGTCCAGCGGGTGGTGACGAAGTCGCCTTCCGCAATCTGTTCGTTGACGAGAAAGCGTTGATTCGAGAAGCCGGCGAGATACATCTGCACGAGTTTTCTGAGGCCCTCGGGGCCATGGACCTCGGCGAACGGATTCTGCGGGTCGTGGTTGATGGCGTCGGCGGACATCACCTCGTCGAAGATATCGAGGTCTCGCGTGTTCCACGCGTCGAAAATGCGCTTGGCTGTAGCTTTGTTCTGCTCTGACATGGCGTTTCCCAACTAGTAGTGACGCCGAACCGGCGGAGGGGGCTCGCGATCACTCCAGGCAGCCTTCGCCGCGCCCGGCATTCAGAATGGTGTGACGGGGGCCTCGTCGCCCACCGGTCGCAAACCTCGAAGCCGGTATACGCACCTCATTCTGCGCCTTTTTCGCCGGCAAGGTAAGGGGCGGCGCCCGCCGCGCGGCGCAACCTCGTCACGAGGCGATCGAAGGCCGTTGCGAGCTCGTCGCCGTCGATCACCTCGATGTCGACGTCGAGCTGTGTCAGCCACAGCGCGAGCCGGTCCGGGTCGTCGGAACCCAGCTCTACCCGGCACGTGGACTCGTCGACCGCCTCGATCTCGACCGGGATGGTGATCTTCGCGGCAACCTCGGCGGCGGGGGCATGCACGAGTACCCGGGCGCGGTATTTCCAGCCCGCCTTGCTGACGCGTCCGACGACGTAGGCGACGACATCGTCGGCGGGGATCCCCCGCGGCTGGAATCGCGCGCCCGTCGGCGCGTGCGGGACCATGCGGTCGACGCGAAACACCCGCCAGTCGTCCCGGTCGAGATCCCACGCCAGCAGGTACCAGAACGGCCCCCAGCTCACCAACCGTTGCGGTTCGGTGTGGCGGGCGCCTTCGCCGCCACCGTATTTGGTGTATCCGAACCGCAGCCGTTCGTGGCCGCGGATCGCGGCGGCGACCGCGCCGAGAACCGAGAGATCGAGCGGCGGCTCAGCCCCCGGGACGACGCTCATCGCCTCGCGAACCGCCTCGACGCGCCGACGCAGGCGTGAGGGCAGCACTTGCTCGAGCTTCGCGAGCGCGGTGAGCGAGGTCTCCTCGACTCCGAGCCTTCGGGTCGCGACCGCGCCCAGTCCGACCGCCACCGCGACGGCCTCGTCGTCGTCGAGCAGGAGTGGGGGCATCGCCGTTCCGGCGGCCAGTCGGTACCCGCCCGCGACGCCGGGGCGCGCGTTCACGGGATAGCCGAGCGAGCGCAGCTTGCCGATGTCGGCGCGCACGGTCCTGGTGCTCACCGCGAGCCGACCCGCGAGCTCGGAGCTCGTCCAGTCGCGCTTGAGCTGGAGCAACGACAGCAGTTCGAGCAGACGGGCCGAGGTCTCCAACATGTTCTCGATCATTTCAGCAATTGCGGAAGCTAACCTGCCGCATTACCGGGGAACGTGGCTGTCATGACCGAGAACAACGCACTGACGCCGTTCCACATCGACATCCCGCAGGCCGATGTCGACGATCTTCGCGACCGGCTGGCACGCACGCGCTGGCCGATCCCCGTGCCGGGCCGAGACGATCGCGCCGACTTCAGCCGGGGCATCCCACTGGGGTATCTGCGGGAGCTCGCCGAGTACTGGCGTGACGGGTTCGACTGGCGCGCACAGGAGGCGAAGCTCAACGAGTACGAACAGTTCACGACGGTCGTCGACGGCCAGACGTTCCACATCGTCCACGCGCGATCGGCGAATCCGGAGGCCACCCCGCTGATCCTGAACCACGGCTGGCCGGGCTCGTTCGTGGAGTACCAGCGACTCATTCCGCTGCTGACCGACGATTTCCACGTGGTCGTCCCGGCGCTGCCCGGGTTCGGGTTCTCCACCCCGCTGTCCGGGACCGGCTGGGAGCTGGCGCGGACGACGGAGGCCTATGCCGAGATCATGACGCGCCTGGGCTACGAGAGGTTCGCTGCCCACGGCACCGACATCGGTTCGGGCACCACCGGCCGCCTCGCGGCGCTCTACCCGGAGCGCGTCATCGGCACGCATATCGGCGCCGACCCCCGGTGGCTCGGTTTGGTCGGCGACAAGTTCCCGTACCCCGAGGATCTGTCCGAGGACGAGATCGCCCAGATCGAGGCGGTGCGCGCCGAGGACGCGGGCGAGCGCGGATATCTCGAGATGCAGAACCACCGTCCCGACACGATCGGTGCGGCGCTCACCGACTCGCCGGTCGGTCAGCTCGCGTGGATCGCCGAGAAGTTCAAGACCAGGACCGGCGACACCTTCCGGACGCCGGACGAGTCGGTCGACCGCGACCAGCTCCTCACCGACATCAGCCTGTATTGGTTCACCCGCAGCGGTGCGTCGAGCGCGCAGTTCTACTACGAGGGCGAGCACTCGGGCCTCGACTGGGTCATGGCATCCGGGGTTCCGTCCGGATGGGCCGTGTTCGACACCCACCCGCTCATGCGCCGCGCGTTGGACCCGTACAAGGCGATCGACCACTGGAGCGAGTTCACCGAGGGCGGTCATTTCCCCGCGATGGAGGCGACAGAACTGCTCGCCGACGACATCCGCGCCTTCTTCCACGGTATTTCCTGACGCCGTCGCTCGCCGGTGGACGCTGAGTCGAGGTTCAGCGAACGGCTACACCGATCCCCCGGCGAGCGCGCGACCGGCCGCGCGGCCGGAGAAAATGCATCCGCCCAAGAACGTGCCTTCGAGTGCGTTGTATCCGTGCACGCCGCCGCCGCCGAAGCCCGCTACCTCGCCGGCGGCGTAGAGCCCTGCCAGCGGCGTGCCGTCGGTGCGCAGCACCCGGCTGTCGAGGTCGGTTTCGATGCCGCCCAAAGTTTTACGGGTCAGGATATTGAGGCGGACAGCGATGAGCGGCCCGTGCGCGGGGTCGAGTATCCGATGTGGTGCGGCGACCCGCGCCAGTCGGTCGGTGCGTGATCGGCGGGCGTTCTCGACCGCCATCAGTTGAAGGTCTTTGCTGAAGGGATTGTCCAGTTCGCGGTCGCGGGCCACGATCTGGCGTTCCATCTCGGCGGCGTCCAGTTGCGGCCCTCGGGCCAACTTGTTCATGCCTTCGACGAGCTCTGCGAGAGTGTCCGCCACCACGAAGTCCTGCCCGTTCTGCTTGAATTTCTCCACCGGACCCGGCGCACCCTTGGCGACACGATTGCCGAGTACCTGGCGGATGCTCTTGCCGGTGATGTCGGGGTTCTGTTCGGATCCCGACAGCGCGAACTCCTTTTCGATGATGGTCTGGGTGAGCACGAACCAGGAGTAGTCGTGTCCCGTCGCCAGGATCTGCTTCATCGTGGCGAGGCTGTCGAAACCGGGGAAGTGCGGTGCGGGCATGCGCTGTCCGTTCGCGTCGAACCACAGCGACGACGGACCGGGGATGATCCGGATCGCGTGGTCGGGCCAGACCGGATCCCAGTTGTGGATGCCTTCGGTGTAGGCCCACAGCCGATCGCGATTGACGATGCTGGCCCCGGCCTGCTCACTGATCGCGAGCATCCGTCCGTCCACATGCGCGGGGACTCCCGAGATCAGGTGCTTCGGCGCGGCGCCGAGCCGATCGGTCGGCCAGTTCTTCCGGATCAGGTCGTGGTTGTGGCCGATGCCCCCGGAGGTGACGATGACCGCTGGTGCGCGGCGCTCGAAGGATCCGGCCTCCGATCGCGACGAGGCGACGCCGCGTGCCGCGGCACTGCTTTCCAGGATGGTGCCGCGAACGCCGACGCAGGCGTCGCCCTCGATCAACAGCTCGTCGACCTGATGCCGAAAGGCGAAACGGACGAGCCCGGCCCGCTCGGCGCGTTCGACGGGTTCGCGGAACACCCGCACGACCTCCGGGCCGGTCCCCCAGGTGAGGTGGAACCGAGGCACCGAGTTGCCGTGACCGGTGGCCGACCCGGAGCCGCGCTCCGCCCACCCCACCAACGGCACGAACCGCAGACCGAGGTCGTGCAGGTATCGACGCTTCTCGGTCGCCGCGAAACGGACATACGCCTGCGCCCACCGGCGCGGCCAGATGTCCTCGCCGTCGAGCCGGTCGAAGGCCGCCGAACCCAGCCAATCCTGAAGTGCGAGTTCGTAGGAATCGTTGATGCCCATGCGGCGTTGCTCGGGGCTGTCGACAAGGAACAGGCCACCGAGCGACCAGAACGCCTGCCCGCCCAGGTTGTCGCGGTTCTCCTGGTCGAGGACCAGCACCCGGCGTCCCGCGGCGGCCAGCTCGTGCGTGGCGACCAGGCCCGCCAGGCCCGCGCCGACCACGATGACATCGGGTTCGAATGTGTCGGTCATGAACGGATCTCCCTGGTGTGGTGCTCGACGAGCAGGACGAACAGATCGGTCCGACGGGCTCGCGCGGCGTCGGTATCGGAGTCGATGAGGCATTGCACGGTCGTGCCGTCGTGCACGGCGACCAAGGCGGAACCGAATGCCGTGGCATCGGTGATCTCACGCCCCAATTGCGTGACGAGCAGCTCGAGCAGCGGCATCAGCGTCGCGAGGATGGTCTCCTCACGGGCGGCCACCACCCGCTTGAGCGACGGGTTGCGCAGCGCGTGGGCGGTGAATTCGGCTGTGAGGCGGTACCACTTGTCGTCGACGGAAATCGTTTCGAGCACCTGCTCGACGACATCGCGCGTCGACGAGACCTGTGCGCACACCCGGTCGGCTACCAGTGCCTCGACGGCGGCCAGCATCTGCGCCGAGCGCTGTTCCCACGCGGCGAGGAACAGTTCGTCCAATGCCGCGAAGTTGGAGTAGAAGGCGCCTTTGGTGAACTGGGCCCGTTCGCACACCTGGTCCACCGTGCTGCTGCCGAAGCCGCGTTCCGCGAAGACCTCGAGCGCGGCGTCGATCAGTCGCCGACGGGTCTCTTGGCGACGGCGGCTGATCGGAGGGGACTTCTCTGCCATATGAATACTATAAAGTATCGGATACCTTTTAGTATCCGATGAGACCGGGACGACGGCGATCAGCCCGAAGGCCGGTGCCCGTTTCCGACAGCTGTCAGGATGACCACGTGTCAGAGTTCTCGCACAGTCCGCGCGCCGTCACCCGGCGCACTCTCCTCGGCGGCGCGATCGGCGCCGGGCTGGTCGCGACAGCGGGCCGGGCCCTCGCGGATCCGGACGAGCGCATGATCGCCGCGCGCACCCGCTTCTTCGGCGCCGCCAACGTCGATCCGGTGACCGGCGCGGTACGCGGCGATCGAGTGATCCTGTCCTGGTTCGGCTGCACGAGTTTCGCCGCGGCACTGGGCGGGACCGTGGTCCTGCTCGACGCGTGGGTTCCCCGTGGCGCCCACAGCGGATACGTCCCGACCACCGTGGCGCAGGTGGGCGAGCTTCGCCCCGAGGCGATCTTCCTCGGACACGGGCATTTCGACCACGCCGGTGACGCGGCCGCGCTGGCGCAGGCCTCCGGCGCGGTGCTGTTCGGCACGGCCGAGCACTGCGCCCAGGCGCAGCGCCAGGCCGGGGCGACGGCCGTGCGCACCGTCGTGCTCGGTGACGCCACGTCGGCGCTCGGCCAGACCTATCAGCATTCGGTCGGATCGGTCGAGGTGACCGCGGTCCGGCACGTGCATTCGGGACCGAAGCCTCCCGACCGCAGCAGTGAGGGTTCCGCACCGTTCTTTCCGGTGCCCGACATTCGTGATTCGATCGCGAACCCGCCGCAACTGTGTGATCTCGTCGCACTCGGGTCCTCGCTGTCCGACCAGGAAGGCGGCAGCCTGCTCTACCAGTTCCGGGTGGGTGGCTTCACCCTCACCTGGCACGACTCCGCCGGGCCGCTCACAGAAGCCGCACCCGAGGTGTTCGACGTCCTGAGAGCGCTGCCCGGCAGCGACGTGCAACTGGGCGCCATCCAGGGTTTCAACCAGCCGCTCAACGGTTTACGCGATGTGCGCCAGTACATCGAGGCGATCCGACCGGCGATGTTCGTGCCCAGCCATCACGACAACTGGCTTCCCGGCTTCACCGCGCGGGGCGACACCTATGAGCACACCTTGCGCGGCGAACTGGAACGCATTCCCGCGCAGGGGCGCCCGACCTTGCGTTTCCTCTCCGATCCCGGCGACTACCTCCGACCGGACGCCCTGACGTTCACCCTCTGAGCGACGGCGCTTTTCAGCGGAGGAGATCGGCTGTCTTCTCACCGATGACCACCGAGGGTGCGTGGGTGTGGCCACGGATGATGGTCGGCATCACCGAGGCGTCGGCCACGCGCAGACCATCCAAACCCCGCACCTTCAGGTCGGGGGTGACGACACTGGCGGCGTCAGTACCCATCCGGCAGGTGCTGGTGGGGTGATAGAGGGTGTGCGAGTGCCAGGTGAGGGCGTCCTCCAGCGTGGCCTCGATCGTCGGCAGTTCCCGTTTCGGTTGCAGGAAACGGCCGATCCGGGAGCCCAGCGGCTCGGCGGTCACGATGCGGTGGGCGATCTCGAGGCCGGCGAGCAGCGCGGCGCGGTCGGCGCCGTCGGGGTCGGACAGGTACTTGGGGTCGATGAGCGCCTTGGCCATCGGGTCGGCGGAGGCCAGGGTCACCGTGCCGCGGCTGCGTGGCTGGAGCAGGATCGGACCCAGTGCGATGCCGTGGCCCGGCGCGACACCGATGCCCTCGTCGTAGAAGGGTGCGGGTCCGAAGATGATCTCGAGATCCGGCAGTTCGAGTTCGGGCCTGCTGCGCACGAAGCCGTACGCCTCACCGACATTGGACGTGAGCATGCCCTGACGCCGGGCGAGGTAGTTGAGCAACTCCCCCGGCTTCTCCGCGTCGAACAGCGTGTCGGAGTCGACGGCGAAGCCGAGCAGCGAGATCAGGTGATCGGTGAGGTTGCGGCCGACCTCGGGCAGGTGGTGCACCACCGGAATGCCGTGGCGGCCGAGCTCCTCTCGGTCACCGATACCGGAGAGCTGCAGCAGCTGCGGGCTGTTGATCGCCCCACCACACAACACCACTTCCTTACCGGCGCGCACGACATGGGTGTTGCCGTCCTTGCGGTATTCGACGCCGACGGCCCTGGTGCCCTCGAACAGGATCCGCGTCGCCTGCGCACCGGTGAGCACGGTCAGGTTCGAACGCTTGCGCGCCGGCTTCAAGTAGGCGTCCGCGGTGCTCCACCGGGCGCCGCGTTTCTGGCTCACCATGGTCTGCGTGAAACCTTCGGGCTGCGGCAGATTCGCGCGCTCGCGCTTGAAACCGGCGTGCTCGGCCGCGGCGAGGAAGTCGTCGGTCCACCGGCGCGCGCTGCGCTGGTGCGAGATCCGCAGCGGTCCGGCGCGGCCCTCGTCGGGTTCGGCGGCGTCCTCGACGGACTCGATGCGCCGGAAGTACTCGACCACATTCGCGAACGACCAGTCCGGCCCGGCGGCGCGCGCCCACTCGTCGTAGTCGGCCGCGAAACCGCGGACCCACATCATCGCGTTCATCGACGAGGACCCGCCGAGCATCTTGCCGCGCGGCCAGAAGATCTGGCGGTCACCGAGTTCGGACTGCGGGGTGGTCAGGTAGTTCCAGTCGAGGTCGGTCTGGAACAGCTTGGAGAACGCCGCCGGAATGTGGACGGCCTGATTCTTGTCCTCGGGACCGGCTTCCAGAGCGATGACGCTGGTGGCCGAGCGCTCGCTGAGCCGGGCGGCGAGCACCGCACCCGAGGAACCGGTGCCGACGACGACGTAATCGGCGATGCTGTTGTTCATCTGATTCTCCACGGAAGTCGGGCTCAGCCGCGCAGGGCGGAAGCGAAGATCTGCGGCAGGCGCAGCCAGCCGGGATTTGCGCCGAACCCGGCGAGCAATCTGCCCGTGCTCGCGGCGGTCTTGTTGCCCACGAACCACGGCGGCTTCGGCGAGATCGCGAGTTCGCCGCGCAGCAACGACCGCGGCGCCGGACGGAACGGGCCGCGCACGACGGTGCGTTCCACCCGGTCGATCAGCCACGCGTTGTGGACGACGCCGATGCCGCTCTGCACGTCGTCGACGGTGTGGCCGGGGAACGCGCCCCACGACGCGGTCGGCGTCAGGTAGCCCACGCCGGTCCACGCGTTGATCGCCACCGTGCCGTAGCGCAGGTCCTCGATCATCTCGTCGAAGGCCGTGCCGAGCTCGGAGATCGTGGCGGGCGCGGCGATCACATTGACGCCGAGCGTGCCGACGAAGGCCTCGTTCGCGGCGCGAGCCGCCGCGTAGGTGAATTCCGTTCCGGTTCCGGGCAATTCGACCACGCCGAGCACCGGCGCGAAGTATTCCTCGGCCAGCAGCGGCTCGACCGGCGAGGGCACGACCCCGGTGACCAGCAGCCGCTCACCGCTCGGTCCGAGCCGCTCGGCCCCGGGATAGGACTCGAAGGCCCGCGCCACGCGATCGTCGCTGCCCGGGTAGTACGCGCGGCGGGCGGGCGCCTTCGCGAGTGCGTCGCGCAGCGCGGCGAGGAACTGGTCCTTCTGCGCCCAGTCGGCGGAGATGATCAGCGCCTGCGCGGCGACACAGTTGTAGCCGCCGTTGTGCAGGCGCTGGGTGGCGACGTGCTCGGCCTGGTAGCCGATATCGGCCGCGCTCCAGTCACCCGGCAACACGATCGTCGGTGACACGCCACCGAGCTCGCTGGTGACCGGCTTGTCGAGCTTCGGTGTGCCCGCCAGCTTGCGCTCCGCCGCCTCGGCATCGGTGCCCCAGACGATCGCGTCGTGGGTGCGCGCGCTGCCGGTCATGTGCACGTGGTCGACGAGGTCGTTGTCGATCAGATAGCCGCCCACCTCGGCGCCGCCGGTGAGCAGCCGCACCGCGCCGAGCTCGATCAGCGGGGCAAGGATCTCGGTGAACACCGGCAGCATCGGATCGGTGATCGGGTTGAGCTTGAGCGCGACGACTCGGTTGTGCGCGATGAGTTCGTAGAGGACGTCCAACGGCGCGATCGAGGTGATATTGCCCGCGCCGAGCACCGCGCCGATCCCCTGCGTTCGGCTCGGATCCAACTGGGCCAGACCGGCATTCGCCTTCGCCGCGGCACTGCTGACGCCGCGCTGCAGCCACACCTGGGCGCTGAATCCGTTGAGCAGCAGCGCGTCGAACGGGCTCGCGGGCAGCACATCGACGGTGATCCGGTCGCCCGCGACGCCGAAAGAGGCATTGTGGAGCGGACTCTCACCGCGGGCGAGGACGTCGAGCGTCTTCGCCAGCGCGCCGAGTCCGGCGGCCATCACATACGGTCCCGAGATCCATTCTTCACCGACCAATGGCGAGGAGGCGTCGAGCCCCTTGATGCCGACGGCCGCGTCGACCCACTCCTGAGCGTGCCGCCCGGTGAGCTCACGCACCCGATCCAGCAGCGCGCGCCGGTCGGGCAGCGAGGTGGCCGCCCACTTCTTCTCGCCTTCGACGAGTTCGGACAACGCGACATCCACCGCGGCGAGGGCGGACTCTGCCTTCTTGGTGACCACTGACGATCCTCCACAACTGTTCGGTTCGGTCCACGGCGCGGTGGACGAGATGGATCAATTCTTTCGCCGCGGACCGGGTACGCACCATGTGCGCCCGTTGCGGATCGACCCCCACCCCAGTTGTGCGCGGGCACAAAGTCGACGTGATGTGGCTCATGCCGAAGTCCACGGGCTCTGGTCGTTGATCCCGAGTACGACAGGGGTCGACTCCGCTGGTCGATTCATCTGATGTGCCCGTGCACAAATCTATGGTGGCGTGGATCATGTCGTGTCACCTAACATCGAGGGGGTGACCGCACCACCGCCGACCACCACCGCCGCGTCGACCCTCGAGCCGGCCGAACTGCTGCTCGACTCGGTCGAGCAGCTGGCCGAGGAGTTGGTGGGTCGCATCGCCGCCGCGGACCGCTCCTATGCCGATCCAGGGCTGCTCACGGCCGAGGAACTCCAGCAGGCGTGCCTGGACAACCTCACGGCGATCATCACCGCCCTGTCCGGCGACCAGCCGACGCGGCTGCACACCGCGCGCGCGGTCGGACGACTCAAGGCCGAGCGTGGGGTCCCGATCGCCGCGCTGCTGCACGCCTTCCGGCTCGGCGGCCGATTGCTCTGGGAGGAACTCACCGCCCGGTCCACCGGTCCGGGCGATCCGCGCCTGCACGACCTCGCCACCGCACTGTGGGAACTGATCGACTCGTTCTCCGACGCGGCGGTCGAGGCCTATCGCGAGACCGAGATCATGCTCGCGCATGTCGACGCGCAATCCCAGAACCGTTTGGTCCGAACGCTTTTCGACGACCACTCCGACAATCCCGCGCACACCCTGACCGCGCTGCGCACCCTGGGCCTGTCCGAGAGCGGCACGTTCGCCGTCGTGTCGATCGAGACCACCGACCCCGGCGCCACCCTCCCCGGCAGCCTGGTCGGGGCGTTGCGAGATCTCGGCGCCAGATCCGTGTGGGATTCGCAGATCGACTCACACACCGGGCTACTGTCCTCGGCTACGCCGGTGGCAGTCGAACGGGCCGCCATCGCGCTGGCCGAGCTCGCCGACGGGCGGATCGGCCTCAGCGCCCCCTTCACCAGCCCGACCGCCATTCCGGGTGCGTTGACCGAGGCACGTCTCGCCGCCCGCAGCGCGCGACCCGGCGCGCACACCGTCGTCCGGTTCGGCAGCGAGCCCGTGGCCCACCTGCTCGTCACGGTGCCCGAGGCGAGTCGGCGTGCCACGGCCCAGATCCTGGGGCCCGTGCTTCGACTGCCCGCACCCGAACGCGACGATCTGATCGGGGCCCTCGACGCCTGGTATCAATGCCGCGGATCGACCGCCGCCGCTGCCGAACAGCTGCACTGCCACCGCAATACGGTGCGCTACCGCCTGCGCAAGATTCGCGACCTCACCGGCCGCGACACCGCCGACCCGGTGCAGTCGGCGGAGCTGCATCTGGCGCTGCAAGCGGTCACCCTCCTCGGGCCGTCGTGACCCGATCGGTCGGGGAACGCGGCATCGGGCGATGAGTTTGCCCGGGTGAGCTCGTCTGCATCGATACAACCCGCAGACGATCAGGAGAACCCGATGGCGACCACGTACACCTTCGATGTCTTTTCCAGCCTCGACGGCTTCGGCAGCTACAACGGCAACGGCGATTGGGGTGGGTACTGGGGCAAGCAAGGCCCCGAATTGCTCGACCACCGTCTCGCGCTGTTCGAGGTGGAGCAGCGAATGATCCTCGGGCCCAACACCTATCGGGCGTTCGCGGACATGCTGGCCGCGGGCGACGTGGACGAGGTGCGCGACCCCTGGGTCACCCGGATGCGCGATCTCCCGGCGACGGTGGTGTCCAACACCCTCGAGGGCCCGCTCGACTGGCCGGACGGAACCCCCGTGCGCGGCGACGCGGTCGATGTCGTCGCCCGGCTCAAGGAGGAGTCCCCGGTGCCGTTGCGCTCCCACGGCAGTTTGTCGATGAACCGGGCGCTGATGGCGGCGGGGCTCGTCGACCGAGTCCAGGTGACGCTGTTCCCGGTGATCACCGGACAGACCGGTGACGACCCGATCTTCCGAGGCGCGGCCGACTTCGACCTCGAACTGCTCGAGCACCGCACGCTCGACGGCGACATCCAGGAACTCGTCTACCGGCCGACCCCGCACGGCTGAGTCCGGTGTGCGGTCGGCCGGATCGCGGCATGCCAGAATTCGCCCATGACCATCAAGTTCGACGCACTCGATGCCGCGTTGCTGGCCGAACTGGCCCGTGATCCGCGGGCGCCGATCCTCGAGCTGGCGCAACGGCTCGGGGTCGCCCGCAATACCGTGCAGGCGCGGATGCGCAGGCTCGAAGCCTCGGGCGCCGTGCGGGGATATCCGCCCGATATCGATGTGCAGGCGATCGGGTTCGCGGTGCACGCGTTCCTCGGCATCGAACTCGACCAGAACAAGATGGATCCGATCATCGAGACGCTGCGCGGATTCCCGCACGTGCTCGAGGTGCACGCCACCACGGGCCGCGCCGATCTGCTGGTCCGCATCGCCGCGCGATCCCAGCAGGACCTGCTGGAGATCATCCAGCGGGTCCACGCGATCGAGGGCGTGAAACATACCGAGACGATGCTCGCGCTGGCCACCCCGATCGGGTACCGGAGCCTGCCCCTGGTCGAGCATCTGACGAACACCCGCGATGTGACCTAGGTCTCGCGACTCGAGCAGATTGACGCATTCGAGTCAGTGGCGCAGATCACTTTTGAGCATTCTGATCAACTTTTTGACCGACTGTTGACACAGATCACCCATCACCGGCACATTTCGCTGCACCGATAGCAAGTTCCTTCGCGCAGTGAGGTGATCATGACCAGCGTCGTCTGTTCCACCGCCCGACCGCTGGCCGACCCGGCCGCACCCTACGACCTCGCCGATCGCTACCGCTCCGGCGCGGGCCCGGTGCTGCTGACCGGGGTCCAGGCCATCGCCCGACTGATGGTGGAACAGCACGTGCGCGATATCCGCGCCGGTCGACGCGTCGCCACGTTCGTCTCCGGCTACCAGGGCAGCCCGCTGGGCGGGGTGGACAAGATGCTGCTCGGCATGCCGGAGGTGCTCACCGAGCACGACATCACCTTCGTGCCCGGATTCAACGAGGAACTGGCGGCCACCTCGGTCTGGGGTAGCCAGGCGGAGCTGCCCGCCGGACGGCCGACCCACGACGGCGTGGTCGGCGTCTGGTACGGCAAGGGCCCCGGCGTCGACCGCGCGACCGATGCCATCCGGCACGCCAATATGTACGGGGTGAACCCGCGCGGCGGCGTGCTGCTGCTGGTGGGCGACGATCCGGCCTCGAAGTCGTCGACCGTGCCCGCGGTGAGCGAACGCTCGCTGGCCGCCATGGGCGTTCCGGTGCTGTTCCCGCGCAATGCCGAGGAGATCATCACCCTGGGCATGCAGGGCATCGCGCTGTCGCGGGCGTCGGGCTGCGTGGTGGCGCTGAAGATCGTCGCCGATGTCGCCGACGGCGCCTGGACAGTCGACGCGGGCGTCGCCGATCTGGCCGTGACGGTTCCCGAAGTACAGTGGGAGGGAAGGCCTTTCGTCTACCGGCAGCGGCCGATGGCAGCGCCGACCGACAGCGTGCTCGCCGAGGCGGACCTGTACGGACCGCGCTGGGCGACGGTGCACGCCTACGGCGCGGCCAACGCCCTCGACGTGATCGAGGTGGACCCGGCCGAGGCAACGGTGGGGATCGCGGCCACCGGCACCACCTTCGACGCCGTCCGCCAGGCCCTGCTGGATCTGGGTGTCGACGACGCGACCATGCACCGGGCCGGAATCCGGTTGCTGCGCATCGGCATGCCGTATCCGCTCGGCTCGGCCGCGCTCACCGAGTTCGCCCGCGGGCTCGAGCAACTGATCGTCGTCGAGGACAAGACCGCGTTCGTCGAAACCCAGGTTCGCGAGATCCTCTACGGCACCCCGGGCGCGCCGCGGGTGCTCGGCAAGCAGGACGAGCGCGGCGCGCGCCTGATGCCGGTCGACGGCGAACTCACCGCGGGACGTCTGCTGGCCCCGCTGCGCCGGGTGCTGCGCGGGCGGGTCGAATTGAAAAGGGCGGCGCCACCGGCACTTCCGCTCGAAGTCCTCTCCGCCAAGCGCACCCCCTACTTCTGCAGCGGGTGCCCGCACAACCGCTCCACCGCGCTGCCCGACGGCTCGATCGGGGGCGGCGGCATCGGCTGTCACACGCTGGTCACCATGTCCGGGCGCACCGACAGCGCGGTCACCGGGCTGACGCAGATGGGCGGTGAGGGCAGTCAGTGGATCGGGCAGGCGCCGTTCACCGATGTGCCGCACCTGTTCCAGAACATCGGCGACGGCACCTTCTTCCATTCCGGCCAGCTGGCCGTGCAGGCGTGCGTGGCGGCCAAGGTGAACATCACCTACAAGCTGCTCTGGAACGAGGTCGTCGCGATGACCGGCGCCCAGGACGTGGAGGGCGGGATCACCGTCGCCCAGCTCACCCACAAGCTCACCACCGAGGGTGTCGGCCAGATCATCATCTGCGCCGATGATCCCAAGCGTCACCGCAAGCGGGCACTGGCCAAGGGCACGCTGCTGTGGCATCGCGACCGGCTCGACGAGGCGCAGCGGATGCTGCGCGAGATCGAGGGCGTCACCGTGCTGATCTACGACCAGCACTGCGCCGCCGACGCGCGCAGGCAGCGCAAACGCGGAACACTGCCGGTCCGCAACACCAGGGTGGTGATCAACGAGGCCGTCTGTGAGGGCTGCGGCGACTGCGGCGCCAAGTCGAATTGCCTGTCCGTACAGCCGGTCGAGACGGAATTCGGACGCAAGACCCGCATCGATCAGACCTCGTGCAACACCGATTACAGCTGCCTGGACGGTGATTGCCCGTCCTTCGTGACGGTGGAGGTCGACCCGGACAAGGGGAAAGCCGAGCCGCGCAGGACCATCGAGCCGCCCGCGGTGTCCGATCCGGCCGTGGCCGCACCGCAACGCACCCAGAACGTACTGATCGCCGGTATCGGCGGCACCGGCATCGTGACGGTGAACCAGGTGCTGGCCACCGCCGCCCTGCGCGCAGGCTACGAGGTGGAGAGCCTGGACCAGATCGGCCTGAGCCAGAAGGCCGGACCCGTGCTGTCGCACCTGCGTTTCTCCGCCACGGCATTGGAGCCTGCCAACCGGCTCACCCCCGGCAGCGCCGACTGCCTGCTCGCCGTCGACCTGCTGACCGCCACCGACCCCCGCTACCTCCAGTACGGCGATGCGGCGAGCACCGTGGCGGTCGCGTCGACGAGCCAGACCCCGACCGGTGAGATGGTCTTCGACAAGTCGGTGGCCTACCCCGCGACGGACACGCTGCTGGATCGGCTTGCCACGGCGACGAATTCGATCAGTCACTTCGACGCGCTCGCGGCGGCACTGACCCTGTTCGGGAACACGGCGGCGGCGAACTTCCTGATCGTGGGCGCGGCCGTCCAGAACGGCGGACTGCGCCTGCCGGTCGCGGCGATCGAGGAGGCGATCGGGATCAACGGTGTCGCGGTGAACGCCACCATCGCGGCGTTCCGGTGGGGCCGGGTCGCCGTCGCCGATCCGGCGGCGTTCGCGGCGGCGGTCGAAACAGGTCGGCCGCGGCGCACTCAGCCGGTGGCGCCCGCGGAGTTGCTGGCACACACCAGCTTCGAGGGCGAGGTGCGCCGGCTCGTGGAACTGCGAGCAGCGCAGCTGATCGGCTACCAGAACACGAAGGTGGCGCGCCGCTACCTCGAGACGGTCGAATCAGCTTGGGCGGCAGAACGTTCCGTCTCCGAGCGGACCGAGTTCAGCGAGGCGGTCGCACGCGGGCTGTTCAAGTTCACGGCATACAAGGACGAGTACGAGGTCGCCCGACTGCTCGTGGACCCGGACTTCCTCGCCGACGTGCAAGCCCAGGTGCCGGGTGGCGAGAAACTCACCTACAAGCTGCACCCGCCGATGCTGCGCGCGCTGGGCCGGGACAAGAAGATCGGAATCGGGCCGAAGTCGCAGGTGGCGCTGAAGGTTCTGGCCAGGGGGAAGTTCCTGCGCGGCACCAAGCTCGACCCCTTCGGCTACGCCCATGTCCGCAAGGTCGAACGCGAACTGCTGGCCCACTACACCGACATGGTGCGACGACTGGCTGATGGCCTGACCACCGAGAACTACGACACAGCCACCGCGGCAGCCGCACTGACCGAGGTAGTGCGCGGTTACGAGGACATCAAACTCGGCAATGTCGAGCTCTACCGCGCCGGACTGCGCGATCTCGGCATCGAGGACTGAAGCCCTCCGGCGCCTGCCTCGCACCACCGACAACACCGTTGCGACCTTCGGTGCGATCACAGCCCTTCGCACCGCAACGCCAAAGCACCTGTGGTGCAACCACACCGCCGCATACCCGCGGCACCCACCACAACACCGTCGCACGCCGGGCACGACCCTTGCTGCGCGGTAACAAGAAAGGAAATCGACAGTGACCGTTGTGCACACCGAGGCGGGAGTCTTCGGCCGATCGCACGAGTTGAGCGCCCGCGCCCACGAGCAGGTCGTGTTCTGCGAGGACGACAGGTCCGGGCTGAAGGCGATCATCGCCATCCACTCGACCGCACTCGGCCCCGCCCTCGGCGGGACCCGCTTCTACCCGTACGCCGACGAATCCGCCGCGTTGCAGGACGTCCTGCGACTGTCGTGGGGCATGACCTACAAGGCCGCGGCGGCGGGAGTGGATCTCGGCGGCGGCAAAGCGGTGATCATCGGTGATCCGGCCACCATGAAGAGCGAGGACCTGCTCGCCGCCTACGGACGCTTCGTCGAAACCCTCGGTGGGCGCTACATCACCGCCGGTGACGTGGGCACCGATACCGACGATCTCGACGTCATCGGCAGGCACACCCGCCATGTCACCGGCCGCAGCGTCGGCGCGGGCGGCAGCGGTGACAGCGCCCGCCTGACCGCACTCGGCGTGTTCCACGCGATGCGGTCGGGCGCCGAATTCGTCTGGGGTGCACCCACACTGGCCGGTCGCACGGTCGGCGTCGAAGGCGTCGGCAAGGTCGGCCGCGAGCTCACCGCCCTGTTGCTCGCCGACGGCGCCGAGGTCTGCGTGACCGATGTGAACGAGGCGGCGCTGGCGCGCATCACCGACGAACTGCCCGCCGTGCGGCTGCTGTCGGCGGTGTCCACCGCACCGGTCGACGTGTACGCGCCGTGCGCCATGGGCGCCACCCTCACCGCGGAAAGCGCCGCGACGATCGAGGCGAAGCTGATCTGCGGCGCGGCCAACAACCAACTCGCCACCCCCGAGATCGAGCGGGCGCTCACCGAGCGCGGCATCATCTGGGTGCCCGATTTCGTGGCCAACGCCGGTGGCCTCATCCAGGTGGCCGGTGAACTGCGCGAGGCCTCGACTGCCGAGGTCGAAGCCGAGGTCGCCGACATCTACCCGCGCTGCCGCGAGATCATCGCCGCCGCCGTCACCGAGGGCATCGGGACCGGCGCCGCCGCCAACCGCTTCGCCGAGCGCCGTCTCGATGCCATTCCGAGGTCGCTGTGATGATCTCGAAGAGCGGACTGTTCCGCACCAAGTCCGTCGAACAGTCGATCCGCGACACCGACGATCCCGATGCCAAGCTGCGTAAGGATCTGACGGCCAAGGACCTGACGATCTTCGGTGTCGCCGTGGTGATCGGCGCGGGCATCTTCACCCTCACCGCGCGCACCGCGGGCACGGTGGCGGGACCCGCGGTCTCGCTGGCCTTCGTCTTCGCCGCGATCGCGTGCGGGCTCACGGCCCTGTGCTACGCGGAGTTCGCCTCGACGGTGCCGGTGGCGGGCAGCGCGTACACCTTCGCCTACGCCACCTTCGGTGAGGTGATCGCCTGGATCATCGGCTGGGATCTGATCCTGGAGTTCGCGCTCGCGGTGTCGGTGGTCGCCAAGGGCTGGTCGCAATACCTCGGCGAAGTGCTCGGGTCGTCGGCGCCGGTGGTCCATCTCGGATCGGTGACCTTCGACTGGGGCGCGGTGCTGATCATCGCGGTGGTCGGCGTGCTGCTGGCGACCGGAACCAAGTTGTCGTCGCGGGTCTCGGCCGTCGCCGTCGCGATCAAACTGGGGGTGATCGCGCTGGTGCTGGTCGTCGGCGCGACCTACTTCAAGCCGTCGAACCTGACGCCCTACATTCCGCCCGCGCAACCGTCGGAGAAGGCCGAGGGCATGCACCAGTCGCTGTTCGCCTTCCTCACCGGATCCGGTGGCACCAGCTACGGCTGGTACGGACTGCTCGCCGCGGCCAGCCTGGTGTTCTTCGCCTTCATCGGCTTCGACGTGGTGGCCACCACCGCCGAGGAGACGCGCAACCCACAGCGCGACATCCCGCGTGGCATCCTGGCGTCGCTGGCGATCGTGACGGTGCTCTACATCGCGGTCTCGGTGGTCCTCACCGGCATGGTGTCCTACACCGAACTCGCCGACGGCAACGCCACGCTCGCCACCGCCTTCGCCATCCAGGGCGCGACCTGGGTGAAGAACATCATCGCCATCGGCGCGCTGGCCGGGCTGTCGACCGTGGTGATGGTGATGTTCCTCGGCCAGACCCGGGTGCTGTTCGCCATGGCCCGTGACGGTCTGCTGCCCCGAGGTCTGGCCAAGACCGGCAAGAAGGGCACGCCGGTTCGGCTGACCGTGCTCGTCGGCGTGGTGTGCGCGCTGCTGGCCGGCTTCGTCGAGTTCGGCACGCTGGAGGAAATGGTCAATATCGGCACGCTGGTCGCCTTCGTGCTGGTGTCGATCGGGGTGCTGGTGCTGCGCCGGACCCGTCCGGATCTGCCGCGCGGGTTCCGCGTCCCGTTCGTACCGGTGGTTCCTGTCCTCGGCGCCCTGGCCTGCCTGTGGCTGATGGTCAACCTCTCGATCGAGACATGGCTGCGCTTCGCGATCTGGATGGCCCTCGGTGTCATCGTCTACTTCGCGTACGGTCGCAGGCACTCGATCCTCGGTCGCGGACAACCACAGCCCGAGAAACCGGAGTTGACACCGGTTCGATAGGCCGAAACCCGCCGGGTCGCCCCCTGCTCGACCGCCGAGCAGGGGACGACCCGGTCGGCGTCGGCAGCCCCGAGAGCCCACTGTTTTCCCGGCCTGTGGCACTCAGTGCCAGCTCGGATGAAATAATCCCCGGGACAGCCAGGGCAATGCGATGTTGGGAGTACGGCAATGGAGTTGATCGGTGTAATCGGCGGCGGCACGATGGGTGCGGGTATCGCGGAGGTGTGCGCCAAGTCGGGCAGCTCGGTGCTCGTGCTCGAGACGAAGCCGGAGTTCGCCGACGCGGCGCAGAACCGGATCGCCACCTCGATCGCCCGCGGCGTCGCCAAGGGCAAGATCACCCAGAACGAGGCCGACGCCGTGCTCGCGCGGGTGCGCGTGACCCTGGACATGAACGAGTTCGCCGATCGCGACCTGGTGATCGAGGCGGCGCCGGAGATCGAGGCGCTCAAGTACGAGATCTTCGGCAAGCTGGACAAGATCGTCAAGCCCGAGGGCATCCTGGCCACCAACACCTCCTCGATCCCCGTGATCAAGGTGGCGGGCGCGACCGAGCGGCCCGAGCGGGTCGTCGGTGTGCACTTCTTCAACCCCGTGCCGGTGATGCCGCTGGTCGAGATCATCTCGACTCTGGTAACCGCGCCGGAAGCGGCCGCGGCCGTCACCGACTACGTGAAGAACACCCTCGCCAAGATGGCCGTGCAGGCCGGTGACCGCTCCGGGTTCATCGTCAACGCGCTGCTGATCCCCTACCTGTGTTCCGCGATTCGGATGCTCGAGTCGGGTTACGCCACCGCCGAGGACATCGACGCGGCGATGAAGGGCGGCTGCGGCTACCCGATGGGCCCGCTGACGCTGCTCGACACCGTCGGCCTCGATATCGCCCTCGCGGCGTCGGAGTCGCTGTACGCCGAGTTCGCCGAGCCGCACTACGCACCGCCGGCGCTGCTGCGCCGGATGGTGGACGCGGGCCGACTGGGCCGCAAGACCGGGCGCGGGTTCTACGACTACGCGAAGTGATGTTGTGTCCCGCAGGAGCGCGAGCTCCTGCGGGACGCCTCAGCCACAGTCCGGGCGATAGTTCCCGGATTCAGGCCCGCGCCAGGTTCTCGGCGTCGGGCGCGGGGAAGAAGCCGATGTCGATGTAGTGGTCAAAGTAGCGGGTGATGACCTCGGCGTCGACCGCGGGGAACTCGATCGGCAGGCCGCGGAAGGGCTCGACCGGGGCCGATTCCACCTCGCTCAGCACCGCCACCGGGTTCGTCTTGGCGAGAGCGGCCGCGTAGTTCCCGCTCAGCGCGGAAGCCCGCGCCAGGATGGGGTCCGCGTCCTGGCGTTCGGCGGCGGTGGAGAGCTGCAGGCCGAACTCCATCGGGTCGATGAAGTCGAAACGGTAACCGCGGCTGCGGATTTCCTCGTAGACAACCTGCAGCGGCACCTGCGCACCGGCGGCCCGGAAGATATTGCCGATGGCCGCGGGCTGGCGGGATCGGCTGACGATTCCCGCCGCGACATGGTCCACCGGGGCCATCTCGATGGCGATCGCCCGCACATCCACAGCCACCCCGAGCACCAGCATGGACCGCAACATCGTCCACCAGGCGTCTTCGGCGGGGGCCACGCCCGTGCGGGAGTCACCGGTGATCAAGCCGGGACGGTAGACGGCGATGGGAACGCCACGCTCGATCGCGGTGTGCACGAGCTGCTCGGCGACCCACTTGGTCATCGCGTAACCGGGCAGTCCGGCGGGTACGCCGTTGTCCTGCGGAACCCCCGCCAGCACCGACAGGGTCGACACATAGTGGATCGGCTTGACCCGGGTGGTGGTGGCCAGGCGCAACACCTCGGTGGTGCCGCCGACATTGGCCGCCCGCATCCGCGCATACGGTTCGAGGTGGTTCACCAGCGCGCCGTTGTGATAGATCGCGTCGGCCCTCGCGGCGAGTTCGGCGAAGCGCAGCGGGTCCATGCCGAGGTTCGGTTGCGCGAGATCGCCGGGTACGCCGACGATGCGGTCGATGTAGGGCGTCAGGTCGATGCGGTACTTCGCGGCGGTCGAGACGATGCGATCCACCGCGCCCGCGTCATCGGTGGCGCGGACCAGGCAGTGGATGGTCGCGGAGGTCTGCACCAGGAGTTCGCGCAGGAGGAAGCTGCCGAGGAATCCGGTGGCGCCGGTGAGCAGCACTGTGGCCGGTGCGCCGGTGCGCTGTGGCGCGCAGCCGGTGAGGTCGATCGACGGGTCGAGGATCGCGTCGACAGCCGGATCCGGCCCGGCGGCCGAGGCCGAGGACTCGTCGCGCAGAGCCAGCGCCAGGTCGCTGACCAGCGGATAGCTGAACAGCAGGCGCAGCGGCACTTCGATGCCCAGTTGCTCGGCGAGGGTGGCGCGCACCCGGATCGCCGCGAGGGAGGTGCCGCCGAGCACGAAGAAGTCGTCGTCGCGGCCGACCCGTTCGAGATCGAGAACCTCGGCGATCGCCGTCGCGACGATCTGCTCGTCGGCGGTGGCAGGCGCCTGGTATTCGCGGATCTCCACGGCGGGCGCGGGCAGCGCCTTGCGATCGAGCTTGCCGGTGGCGCCGAGCGGGAACTCGTCGAGCACCAGCAGGCGGTGCGGAATCATGTACGGGGGCAACAGGGTCCGGATGGTGGCCAGCACCTCGGCGGTGTCCACCGTGGTGTCGAGGGGCGTCACGTAGCCGACCAGCTGCTCGTGGTGCACGGCGACAGCCGCACCCGCGACCGCCGGATGCGTGCGCAGTGCCGCCTCGATCTCACCGGGTTCGATGCGCAGGCCGTGCAGTTTGAGCTGAACGTCGGTGCGGCCCAGGTAGGTCAGGTCACCCGACGGCAGCCTGCGCACCAGATCGCCGGTGCGGTACATGCGTTCGCCGACCGGACCGTACGGGTCGGCGACGAAGCGTTCCATCGTCTTGTCGGGGCTGCCGAGGTAGCCGCGGGCCAGTTGCGCACCGGCCAGGTACAGCTCGCCGGGCGTGCCGACGGGCACCGGCCGCAACCGCGCGTCGAGCACGTAGGCACGAGAGTTCCAGTGCGGCAGACCGATCGGAACGATGCCGTCACCCACCTCGGTCACATCGGCGCCGGTGATCGACACGGTGGCCTCGGTGGGGCCGTACAGGTTGTGTAGACGGCCCGCGGTGACCGTGGTGAAGCGTTCGATGGTGGCGTTCGGCAGCGCTTCACCGCCGACCCATACCGCGCGCACCGACCGCAGGGCGCCGGTCGGCGCGGAATCCAGGAGCATCTGGAGCACCGAGGGCACGATGGTGGTGCCGGTGACGCGGTGGCGGGCGATGAGTTCGGCGAGATAGGCCGGATCGGTGAGGCCCTGCGAGGCGGCCACGATCATGTGCGCGCCCGCGCGCAACGGGGTGGCGAAACCGATCATCGAGGCGTCGAAGGTGAACGGAATCGACTGCAGGACAGTGTCGGACTCCCCCACGCCGTATTCGCCGACCATGAACGCGGCCTGGTTGACGATCGCCGAATGCGGTACGCCGACGCCCTTGGGCTTGCCCGTCGAGCCGGACGTGAAGATCACATACGCCAGGTCGAGGGTGCGCAGCGGGCGCAGGCGGTCGG
Organism: Nocardia sp. PE-7; assembly: GCF_030486425.1. Taxonomy (NCBI): domain Bacteria; kingdom Bacillati; phylum Actinomycetota; class Actinomycetes; order Mycobacteriales; family Nocardiaceae; genus Nocardia; species Nocardia sp. PE-7. Next base: position 5,030,869 of record NZ_CP129614.1, read on the forward strand.
CATCGGTCAGCCAGGCCTCCGAGAAGGCCGACAGCGCGACCCGGTCCACCGGCACGACCGGCAGGCCGTCGGCTTCGATCGCGTCGGCCGTGGTGGTGAGCAGGCACACCGGCCGCGCGGCGGCGAGGATATCGGCGCGACGTTCGGCGGGTGAATCGGGATCGAGCGGCACGTAGGCGCCACCGGCCGCGAAGACCGCGTACATGGCCACGACGAGCTCGATCGACGGCCGAATCGCCACGCCCACAGTGCTTCCGGGGCCGACGCCGTCGGCGACGAGCAGCCGGGCCAGCTGGTTGACGCGACGGGCCAGCTCGCCATAGCTCAGCGTGACCTCGCCGAAGGTGACCGCGGGCGCGTCCGGACGGTGCTGCGCACGGGCCCGGAATTCGTCGAGCAAGGTCGGGTCCGCGACGGGGCGCAGTTCGCCCGAGGGCTCGGTCAGCTCGTCCGCCGTCAGCAGCGGCAGGTCGCCGACGGGCCGGTGCGGCGCGGCGACGGCCGCGGCGAGCAGTCCGGCCAGGCGGGTGCCGAGCGTCTCCATGGTCGAGGCGTCGAACAGATCGGTGGCATAGCGCCAGGAGCAGCGCAGACCGGCGGGTCCGTCGCTGTCTTCGAGCGGAACGACGGTGAGCTGGAGGTCCACCGGCGCGGCCTCCTCGCCCAGATCAACCGCCGACACCGTCAACTCGGGCAGCTCGAGGCGGGTGGCGCCGAAGTTCTGGAACGACAGCGCCACCTGATACAGCGGGTGGTGAGCCTGGGTACGCGGCGGATCCAGTTCGGCGACAAGCCGTTCGAAGGGCACATCGGCGTGGGCGAAGGCGGCCAGATCGATATCGCGGACCCGATCCAGCAGGGCCGCAAAGGATTCGGCGGCATCGATGCGGGTGCGCAGGACGACGGTGTTGACGAACATGCCGACGAGATCGTCGAGCTCGGGTTCGCCACGGCCCGCGACGGGAGCGCCGACGGTGACGTCATCGGTCCCGGCGACCCGCGCCAGCAGCACCGACAGCGCGGCACGCACCACCATGAACAGCGAGGCGTTGTGTTCGCGCGCAAGGGTTTCCAGTGCGGCATGCACCTGCGCGGAAACAGCGAAGTCATGCGCGGCGCCGCGGGTGCCCGCGACCGGGGGTCGTGGGCGGTCGGTGGGCAGCTCGAGCAGCGCGGGGGCGCCGGCGAGCGCGGTGCGCCAGAACCCGAGCTGCGCGGCCAGCAGTGAGCTGGAATCGTCTGCGGCGCCGAGCATTTCCTGCTGCCAGAGCGTGTAGTCGGCGTACTGCACGGGCAACGGCTCCCAGCCCGGCGCGACGCCGCCGGCCCGGGCGGCATAGGCGGTCATCAGGTCGCGCGTCAGCGGGCCGAGCGAGAAGCCGTCGGTGGCGATGTGGTGCACCACGACCGCCAGCACGTGGTCGGTCGCGGAGAGCTGGAACACGGCCGCGCGCACGGGAACTCGACGGCACACGTCGAACCCGCCGAAGGTCAGCCGGGCCAGTTCGCTCGGCAGGTCGGATTCCGCGATCGGGTCGACCACCACGTCGAGACCGGCCTGGGCCAGGGGCAGCACCTGCTGGAAGCCCGCGCCCTCGTGTTCGGGGTACACCGTGCGCAGCACCTCGTGCCGTTCGAGCACGTCGTCGAGCGCGGCGGTCAGCGCGGCGGTGTCGAGTCGGCCGGACAGGCGAAGCGCGACCGGGATGTTGTAGGCGCTGGATTCGGGATCCAGTCGGGCCAGGAACCACATGCGCTGCTGGGCGAGCGACAGCGGGACGTGCGCACCACGCTCACGCCGGGTCAGCGGCACGCGCACCGACGCGTCACCGACCAGCGCGTCGAGCGCGGTCGCCAGCTCGGCCACCGTGCCGTGTTCGAAAACGGTGCGGGCCGGAACTCGCACACCGACCGCGGCGCCGAGGCGACCCGCCAGCTGGGTGGCCAGCAGTGAATTGCCGCCGAGGGCGAAGAAATCGTCGCCGCGCCCGATCGGGTCCGCGCCGAGCAGCTCGGCGAAGACTTCGGCCACCGTGTGTTCGGTGGCGCCGCGCGGCGCGACGAACTCGCGCGCGACGAGTTCCGGCGCGGGCAGCGCCCGGTGATCGAGTTTGCCGACCGGCGTCAACGGCACCTCGTCGAGCACCACGATCGCGGCGGGCACCGCGTGCTGGGGCAGGTGCTGCTCGGCCAACCTGGTCAGCGCCGCGGTGTCGATGGTGGCGCCGGCGGCCGCGACGAGATAGGAGACGAGCGCGCTCTCACCGCTGGGCAGCGTTCGGATGAGGGTGGCGCAGAAGCGCACCGTGTCGTCGGCGGCGAACAGCGCATCGATCTCGCCGAGTTCGATGCGGAAGCCTCGCAGTTTCACCTGCGCGTCGGTACGGCCGAGGAATTTCAGGCCGACTCCGCCGGGAACTGGAACCCATTGCACCAGGTCACCGGTGCGATAGAGCCTGCCGCGGCCGAGCGGATCGGCGACGAAACGGCTCGCGGTGAGCCCGGCCCGGTCGTGATAGCCACGGGCCAGACCTTCGCCCGCGAGGTAGAGCTCACCGGGCACACGATCGGGAACCGGATGCAATCGGCTGTCGAGGACCAGCGCCGTCATTCCCGGGATCGTGTCGCCCATGGTGATCACGTCGTCGGCGGTCAGTCGTTCGCTCATCGCGCAGACGATGGTGGTCTCGGTCGGGCCGTACACATTGAAGAACGCGCGGCCCGGCGCCCACTGAGCGATCAATTCGGGCGGGTAGGCCTCGCCGCCGACGGCGAGCGCGGTCAGCTCCGGCAGGGCCGCCGCGTCGAGCCCGGCCAGGGCCGCGGGGGTGATGAAGGCATGGGTCACACGTTCGGCGCGCAGCAGTTCGGTCAGTTCGTCGCCGCCGTAGACATCGGGCGGAGCGATCACCATCGTCGCGCTCGCCCCGATAGCCAGGAGCATCTCCAGCATGCTGGCGTCGAAGCTGGGCGAGGCGAAGTGCAGCGTGCGCGAGTCGCCGGTGATACCGAAGCGGCGGACCTGCTCGGCGCACAGCCCGGCCAGGCCGGTGTGGGTGACCGCGACGCCCTTGGGGACGCCGGTCGAGCCGGAGGTGTAGATGATGTAGGCGAGATCGTCCGGGGAGAGCCTGCGCAGGCGTTCGTCCGCGCTCACGGGTTGGTCCGACATCGCGGCCGACTCGGCGTGGAACTCGTCGGAATCGATGGCGAGCCACTGGATTCCCGCGTCCAGACGCGCCGCGTCCGCCGCCTTGGCCAGCCCGAACCCGGCACCGGAATCAGCGAGCATGTGGGCGACTCGTTCGGCCGGGTAGCGCGGATCGACCGGCACGAAGGTGGCCCCGGTCTTGGCCGCCGCCCACACCGCGACCACGGACTCGATCGAGCGAGTCAGCGCGAGCACGAAGCGGTCACCGGGCCCGAGGCCGCGGGCGATCAGCACCCTGGCCAGGCGCGAGGACCACTGGTCGAGTTCGGTGTAGGTGAGGGTCTGCCCGTCGAACCGCAGCGCGGGCGCTTCGGGTGCCCGCTCGACGGCGGCCAGCAGCAGCCGCGGCAGCGTGGACGACACCGGTGCACGGCGAACTCGGCGCGTGGCTCGTCGGCGGACGCCAGAAGCTTGCTCAGTCACCGGAAACGCTTCCCTTCACCATGGGTCAACCATGCGATCGCACATCTCTAACGTCGCCTGAACTTTCGGCTACACGGGGTATCGGAAAAATCCTGCGTGACGGTACCGCAAATATCTCATCAATTTTGTTGTCGTGGCAATTTGGTCGTTTCAACTCACAAATCGCTGGGTATAGCCGACTGAACAGTTTGTTACACAGCTCATACGCAGGTCATACGCAGGGCGAATGATCTTCGAGCGGACGCGACATTTTCACATTCCGTCGAGGCGCGGCCGCACCATGGACCAGCCTATCCGTGACGATTCGCCGCCACCAACGACAAAACCGGAGACCGCGCACACGGCCTCCGGCAGTCGATGAATGCGAACGGAAATAGTTACCAGGCAGTAGCCCTTACCGGCCGGCGAACCTGCTCCTGCTCGGCCATCGAGGGGTCCTGCACGCGGGTGTTGCCCGCTTCGATCCACTGGGTGTCGGCCACCCCGTGGCGAGAGCGGTCGGTGCCGCGCACCGCCGTCTCACAACGCCGGGCCAGGTCCCGGCGGTCGAGTCCGGGATGTTCGAGCGGCTCGAGCACGATCTCGACGACCATGCCCTTGCTGCGCAGCACTCGCTTCGCGGAGTCGGCGAAGGTATCGCTGCCCACGAAACCCGGGACGGTGCAGGGCATTCCGTCGCTGTCGAGGTAGCGCAGACGCACCGGCTGGACCGGCGTGGTGGTGTCGACGGCGGCCTGGAACATGGCGGGCCGCATCGAACCGTAGGCCCGGCCACACCACGTCGTGCCCTCGGGAAACACCACGATCCGATTACCGGCGGCCAGTCGATCCGCCACCTGCGCGACCACGCCGGGCAGCTCACGCAGACGTGCCCGCTCGATCGGGATGACGCGAGTGAGCTTCGCCAGCTTGCCCAGCAGCGGCCATTCGACCATGTCGGCACGGGCGACGAAGCTGACCGGCTGGACGGCGGCCAGCGCCACCACATCCGCCCAGCCGATGTGCCCGGCCACGATCATCACCGCGGTGCCGGTATCGGCGAAGCCCTCCGCCGAGGCGCCCTGCTCGGGGACGCGGTTGTCGATGACGCGCAACCGCATCCCGAGACAACCCAGCGCCGCCTCGGCGTAGCGACGCTGCACCCGTTCCCGGCGCGACTTCGGGGTGGCCACGGTCAACACCGGGAAGCTGAGCACCAGCCCGGCGATTCCGGCCAGGCGGGCGAACATCCTGGCGGTGCCGACCTCGTCGATCGGCTCGATGCAGCCGGAACCACAGGGGCTCGACGGCATCCACGAATGAGAGTGAGTTGCGGGCGGCGCGTCGAACACCATGGGTTTACTTCCCGTCGAAATTGGCGGCCGCGCTCTGCAGCCGCTCCAGATACCGGGTGTTGATGGTTTCCATGCCGAGCAGCGCGACGAAGTCGGCGACGGCGAAATCGGGATCGTGTGCCGGTTCGCCGCAGATCTCGGCGCCCAGGCGTAAGTAGCCGCGCAGCAGCGGCGGCATCTTGGGACGGCTCGGCGGGGTCATCTGGTCGAGCGAGAGTCCGTCGACGATCACCGGGTTGTACGGGTGTACGCGACGCTCTGGATCGCAGGCGTGGCGGCCGAGCAGCTGATCGCGCACGCCGCGCACGTTCACCCCGGCCGGATCGGTGGGCGAATCCCGCATCGGCACCGACACGCAGCCCATCACCCAGTCGTAGCCGGTGAGCTGGATGTAGTGCAGGATGCCCGCCCACATGAGGGTGAGCACCGAGCCGTTGCGATGATCGGGCACCACACAGGCCCGGCCCATCTCGACGATCCGGTTGCCCGTGGGGTCGAGCTGGGTCAGGTCGAACTCGGTGGCGGTGTAGTACCCGCCCGCCGCGTCGACCTTGTCCGGCGGCAGCATGCGGTAGCAGCCGACGAACTGTTCGGAGAACTCGTCCCGAACCAGCAGGTGGTCACAGTGCTCGTCGAACCTGTCGGCATCGAGGCCGGTGCTGTTCTCCGGCATCTGGAAACCGGGTTCGGAGGCGAACACCTGGTAGCGCAGGCGCTGCGCGGCTTCCCGGTGCTCGGCATCAGACGCGACGACCAAGGAGTACCGAGATTTCCCCACCCCGGAGTCCGGCGCCGGGGCGGTCAACACGGACGAAATTGTCATACTGCTGATGAAGCCAGCCCGAGCTGGCATCGGAGCGACACCTCAGTGTCGTGTCGATGCCCGTTCGGTGAACGAGATGGGAGTCACACCGAGCGTTCATTTCACCGCCGCGAAACGTTCGCCGATACCCAGTTCCGCCCGTACCGCAGTGCCCAGCGCAGTGATCGCGGCGGGCAGTGTGACCGCGGGATCGGGAGCGAATCGCGACGAGTGATTGGCCGGGAAATGCGCCGGCAGGGTGCCTTCTGCCAGCATATACGCGGCATCTTCCGAACTGAATCGGTCGGCGCCGAAGCCGCCGATGTTCCAGAACACCGACGGACAGCCTGCCGCGGTGCCGAGGAGCCCGAAATCCTCGCTACCGGCGAGGGGATTGCGTAGCGGAAGCACGGCCAGCCCGGTCGAGGCGAGTTCGGCCATTACCCGCTCGGTGGCGCCCGGAGTGTTCACCGTCATCGGGAAGGGGTGATAGAACTCGACCTCCGGCTCGATGGGGGCGCCGAACGCGACGGCCTCGGCCGCGACGACCCGCCGGATCGCATCCATCATCTGCTCGCGAGAACGCTCGGAAAACGTGCGCAGGGTGAGCAGGAGTTCGGCGGTCTCGGCGATGATGTTAGGCCGCGTACCCACGTGCAACGACCCCGCGGTGAGCACCGGGCCGGATCCGAGGGCTGCCTGTCGTGCGACCAGACTCTCCAAGCGCAGCACCAGTGACGCGGCCATTGTCAGCGGATTCACGGCCAAGTGTGGGCTCGACCCGTGTCCGCCCTTGCCGGTGAGCCGCACCCGGACCGAATCCGACGCCGCCATCACGATGTCGCTGCGGGTGACGACGAGTCCCGCCGGCATCGGCCCGACGTGCTGGCCCAAACAGATGTCCGGACGCGGAAAGCGTTCGAGCAGACCGTCGTTCAGCATGCCGACGGCGCCCGCGCCGGTTTCCTCCGCGGGCTGGAAGATCGCGACGACGGTCCCGCTCATGGTGTCGTCAGCGGCCAGTTCCGCACAGACGCCGAGCAATGCGGTGACGTGCACATCGTGTCCGCAGGCGTGCATGACCCCCGAGATGGTCGAGGTGTAGTCGACGCCCGAGTCCTCCTGCACCGGCAGGGCGTCCATATCGGCACGCATCCAGACGACCAGGCCCGGCCCGCCCCGCAACACCCCGACCACGCCGGTGCCGCCAACTCGTTCGGTGACCTCCCAGCCGGGTAGCGCGCGCAGTTGTTCGGCCACCAGGCTCGCGGTCGCGAATTCCACGCCCGACAGTTCCGGATGGGCGTGCAACTGCCGGTACAGCTGCTGCCATCGGTCCTCGGTGGGTGCTGCGGCGATCGAGTGACCGAGACCGGCGAGCAGGGATGGGGTGGGTGGCGTGCTGATGTCGTTCACGACAGTGGTGTCCTTCGGATCAGTGGCGGTCGACGGCCGGGTGGTCGCTCGATGTGCGCGGCGAGCATCATCAAGGTGCCGACCGAGTCGCCAGGCCGATACGATTCGCCGGAACTCGCCACCGAAAGGTTCAACGATGCAGAATTCCGCCACCCTGGACGAACTCGACTACCAATTGGTGGCGGCACTGCAGGTCGCACCGCGGGCGCAGTGGCAGCAGATCGGGCGCGCGCTCGGCATCGACGGCTCCACCGCCGCACGCCGCTGGACGCGCCTGCAGAGCGCGGGGCTGGCCTGGCTCACCTGCTACCCGATCAGTATCGACGGCGTATCACCGTTGCTCGCCATCATCGAAATCGACTGCGCGCCGGGACGATTACACGAGGTGTCGGCCGAACTCGCGCTCGACGTGAACCTGGTGACCGTCGAACTCACCACGGGCGCGCGCGACCTCTTGATCACCGCAGTGTTCTTCGACCACGCGTCCTTGGCCCGCTACATCACCTTCCGGCTCGGCACGCTCGACGGCGTGGTCACCACCCGCTCCCAGGTGGTGACCACCTCGTTCACCGAGGGCAGTCGCTGGCGACTCGATCGAGCCCGGATGGCCCACACTTCGTTGCTCGCCTCGCCGCGCCGACGCGCAGCCGGCTACGGCTCGATCCGTGCCGAGGACATCCCGCTCGTCACCGAGCTCAGTCGCGACTGCCGCCAATCGGTCACCACGCTGGCCGAGCGCACCGAGATGAGCCCGACCACCGTGCGCAGGCGGATGGCGCGGCTCGAGCACGACAATGCCATCGCGTATCGCTGCGAGGTGGCCCGTTTCATCTCCGGTTGGCCGCTCAGCGTCACCTTCTGGGCCGCCGCGCCACTCTCGCACGTCCCGGAGATCGGCAACGCCATCGCGGCGATGCGCGAGACCCGCATGTGTTACTCGCTGACCGGTCCACGCAACCTGATCTTCAATGTCTGGCTGCGCACGATGGCCGACATGCCCGCGTTCGAGGCGCGTCTCACCGACGCCATGCCGGAACTGACCATCGCTGATCGTTCGATGGCATTGTGGCCGTTGAAGATCGGCGCCACACTGCTCGACCCGGGTGGACGCTACCTGCGCCACATTCCGATCGGGCGCTGGGAAGACAGTGCGGCCTCGAGCGCCGAAGCCGCCCTCGTCGATATTCTGCGCAGACGTTCCGCTTCAGTCGGCACCGCTGTCGCACCATAGAATTCGGCGCACCACCGGTAGCACGGCGCCAGTCGGGCCCCAGCCACGATCCGGACCCGTCCCATGGCGAATATCCGCAGCATGTGGACTCCGAATGCCGATTCTCGGCACACCGAGATTCGCTACGGCTGATAGTTGCGATAGACCGGGGCGCGGCAGCGGCACTGATTCCTTGATGTCACCTCACGCATCAAGGAGTTCGCATGAAACGTCCCCTCTTCGCCGCAGCGTGTGTCGCGGCGGTCGCGACGCTCGCCGCGTGCACGACATCACAGACCGGCTCGGCGGCATCCGAGGCGACCGTGCGCCTGGCCTTGACCTCGGATCTGGGTAGCTTCGATCCCGCGCGGGCGGCCGGCTCCTCCGACTACGCCTTCGATCGCCTGCTCTACTCGACGCTGGTCGGCCTCGACGACAAGAACGTCGTTGTCCCACGCCTGGCCGCCAGCTGGGACGTCACCGCGACGCAGGCAACCTTCACCCTGAACAAGGGCCTGACCTGCTCCGACGGCGCCCCGCTCACCGCAGGCCAGATCGCGGCCTCGCTGGACTACTTCCGCAGGACCGCCCCGGGCGCGGCGTACACATTCGGCGCGGCCAACGCCGGAGACAAGACCACCATCACCGGCGACGACATCGCGGGCACCGTCTCGGTGCGCATGGCCACCCCGTGGTCGGAGCTGCTCCCCTCGCTGGGCCTGGTCAACGCGGGCATCATCTGCAAGCCCGGTCTGGACGACCCCACCGGCCTTGCGACCGGCTCGGTGCCGGGCGCGGGCACCGGCCCCTACGTCTTGACCGCGAGCGAACGCGGCTCCCGCTACACCGCGTCCCTGCGCAAGGGATTCGACGCTTTTCCCGCTTTCGCCGCCGACCGGTCCGGTCGCTCGCCCGCCACGATCGAGATCAGCATCGTCAAGAGTGAATCGGCCGCGGCCAATCTCCTGCAGACCGGTCAGCTCGACTTCGCCGGTTTCACCGGTCCCGACGGCTCCCGGCTGGAGCAAGGATTCGACACCGCAACCGCGCCGATGGTCCGTAACTTCCTGCTCTTCAACCAGCGCGCGAGCAAGCCCGGTGCCGACGCGGAATTCCGCAAAGCCGTGGCGCGAGCCATGGACGCCAAGGCCTACGACAGGGTTCTCGGCGGCTCGGGAACGCTGCTGAAGAGCTATGTCGACAGCACCGCCAACGTCTGCGCCAACACCGACGACGCCCTGCTGACCCAGCACGACCTCGCCTCCGCCACCCGCGTCCTGACGGGCAAAAAGATCACGGTCACGGGCACCAACGCGATCGCCGACGGTGCGGGCAACATTTATGTCGCCGAGGCACTGCGCGCGGCGGGCGCCGAGGTGAAGCTGGTCAATGTCGACAACAACACCTGGGCGTCGTCGGTGCTGCCCGGCGGTGACTGGGACATCAATGTGATGGCTTCGCTGTCGACCACGCTGCTCACCGCGTCGAACCTGCTCACCGGTGCCGAACCGCCCCAGGGGCGCAACTACGGCGCGACGCACAACAACGCCTTCGACCAGGGTCTGCGCGCGGCCGTCGTCACCACCGACCAGGTGGCCAAATGCACCGCCTGGCAGCAGGGGCAGGCGGGTCTGCTCAGCGCCGTCGACATCGTGCCGTTGTCGACGCTGAACGTGCGCTACGTGTTCAGCGAGGGTGTGCGGGCGCATATCCCCAACGGTCAGATCGACCTCAGCACCCTGCGGATCGGCTCGTGACGGGGTGGCTCGGCTTCGCGCTGCGCCGCGCGGCCGGACTCCTCGCGGTTGCGGTGGTGCTCGTCGTGGTCACCTTCGGCATGATTCAGCTCATTCCCGGTGATCCGGCCGAATCGCTGGCGGGTCAGAACGCGACCCAGGCCGACATCGCCCGGATCCGGGCGGAACTCGGGCTCGACCGCCCGGTACTCACCCGCTTCTTCGACTATGTGTCTGGTCTGCTGCAGGGTGACCTCGGTCGTTCGTTCCAGACTCGGGAGGCGGTCTCGGATGTGATCGCGGCGCGGCTGCCGTTCACCGCGCAGCTGGCCGTGTTCTCGTTGGTCCTGGTCCTGGCGATCGCGCTGCCCCTCGGCATCGCGGTCGCCGCGCGGCACAGTCGACGCACCGACGGGGCCTTCACCCTGTCCACCGGATTGCTCGGTGCCGTACCGGAATACGTGGTCGGCACCGCGCTGGTGGTCGTCTTCGCGATCACGCTCGGGGTGCTGCCCGCGGGCGGCGCGCAGACCACCCAATCGGTGATCCTGCCCGTGCTGGCCATCAGCCTGCCCAGCATGTGTGTGATGGCACGGGTGGTGCGGCGCGAAGCCGGAACCGTGCTGGCTCAGGACTACATCCGCACCGCACGCGGCAGGCGCCTGCCCTCGCTGCGCCTGTACACCCGCCACGTGCTCCCCAACCTGCTCACCGCCGTCATGACCTTGAGTGGTTTGGTGCTCGCCTCGATGCTGGGTGGCACGGTGATCGTGGAAACGGTGTTCGCGTGGCCGGGGATCGGGCAGCGGGTGGTAGACGCACTGCTGGTGCGCGACTACCCGGTGATCCAGGGCTGCGTATTGGTTCTCGGTCTGCTGGCCGCTGTACTCAACCTGCTGGTCGATGTCGCGCTGGCGATCCTCGATCCGCGCTCGTCGCTGGTCGGAGGTAACCGATGAAGACCCGTCCCCATCCCTCGCTGGTGATCGGTGCGATCGGTTTCGCCGCCGTCGCACTCGTCGCCCTGATCGCGCCGCCCCTGCTCGGCGACGCGGCCGCCGCCATGTCGTCGACCGTGCGGGCGGGGATCAGTGCCGAGCACTGGCTCGGCACCGACTCACTCGGGCGCGATGTCTGGGCACGCACCCTGGTCGCGGCCCGGCTCACCTTGGTGCTGACCACCGTGGCGACCGCGCTGGCGGCGGCACTCGGTATCGCGATCGGCACCGCGGTCTGGGTGTCCGGGCCGCGAGTCCGCGAAATCGGACTGCGGATCATCGACATCATGGTCACCGCGCCGACGTTGATCATGGCGCTCGTGGTGGCGACCATTCTCGGCGCGGGACCGACAGCCTCGGTGATCGCCATCGTGCTCGGTGGTTCACCGTCGTTCGCGCGGCTCACCGCCAACCTCGCCGGGTCGATCGCAGGCCACGACTTCGTCTCTGCCGCAAAGCTACTCGGCGTCTCACCGGGGAGGGTGATGAGCAGGCACTTGCTACCGAATATCGCCGGGCCGCTGCTGGTGCTGCTGTCCTCCGCGTACGCGCAGGTACTGGTAGCCCTCTCGGGGCTGTCGTTCCTCGGTCTCGGTGTGCAGAACCCCCAATTCGACTGGGGCTCGATGCTCAACGGTGGCCTGCGTTCGCTCTACACCACCCCGTCGGAGGCGCTCGGGCCCGCTGTCGCCATCACAATGACGGGCGTGTTCGCATCGCTCATCGGCGACGGTTTGGCCGCCACTCTCGATCCGCGCGAACGCGCCGAGCAACGGCGTGTGACGGCGGTTCCCAAACCGATCGCCCCACAGGATCCCTCGCCCGATGCGTTGTTGACGATGACCGATCTCAGCATCGAGTTGGACAACGGTGTCCGTCTGGTCGATTCGGTTTCGCTACAGGTGGCGCCGGGTGAAATCGTCGGTCTCGTCGGCGAATCCGGCTCGGGCAAGTCACTCACGGCGATGGCGGTGGCACGATTGCTGCCCGACGGACTGAGTATCAGGGCGGCCTGTCTAGATCTGGACGGGCTCGACCTGACCGCCGCCGACAGTGATCCGGTGCGGTTGGCAACGGCGATCGGCATCGTCTACCAGGATCCGTCGGCGTCGTTCAATCCGGCGCAGCGCATCGGTAGTCAGCTCATCGAAGTGCTTCGCGTACATCGCAAGACGAGCCGCCGCGTTGCCATGGCTGCGGCGGCCGACGCGTTGCGGCGAGTGCATGTGCGCGAACCCGAGACCGTGCTCGGCCAGTACCCCCATCAGCTCTCGGGTGGGATGCGTCAGCGAGCGATGATCGCCGCGGCCGTGTTGCCCGATCCGCGGCTCATCATCGCCGACGAGGCGACCACGGCGCTGGATGTGACGGTGCAGGCGGAAGTGCTCGACCTGTTGCGCGAGATCAACGACCGTGGCACCGGCATGCTGTTCATCTCCCACGACATCGGCGTGGTCGGCACGCTGTGCCATCGCGTGGTCGTGATGTATGCGGGTCGCGTCGTCGAGGAGTTGACCGCCGAGGAGCTGCGGGCCGGGCGGGCTCAGCATCCGTACACCCGGGCCTTGTTGGCGGCCAGCCCCACTCTCGACGGCAACACGTCCAGCGGTAGGTTGGCGACCATTCCGGGTCGCCCGCCCGCCCCCGCGGAGAGGCCGCCAGGTTGCGCGTTCGCGCCACGCTGCCAGCTCGCGGTACCACGATGCGAAGCCGAGCTACCGCCCCGGATCGACGGTGTCGCCTGCCATGTAGTCAATTCCCCACTTGCACAGGAGGTTCCGGCGCGATGAGCGGTGGACTCGAAATCGTCGGACTCACCGTCTCGTACGGCTCCGCCCGGCGCGCGGTCACCGTGGTCGACAACGTGACACTTCGGGTGCCGACCGGCGAAACCCTGGGCTTGGTCGGCGAATCGGGGTCGGGCAAATCGACCATCGCCAAGGCTGTGGTCGGACTGTTGGCACCGAGTGCCGGACAGATCACCCTCGATGGTCAGTCGCTCACCACGCAGCCGTCACGTCGGTTGCGGCGACGTGTGCAGTTAATTTCCCAGGATCCCTACGCCTCGCTGAACCCGCGCATGACCATCGGTGCCGCCATCGCCGAAGCCATCGATCCGGCCCGCGCCAATCCGCGCAGACACACCGAGGCGATCGGGCGCTGGCTGGAAACAGTGTCGCTCGATCCCGCTGTCGCCCAGCGCTATCCGCACGAATTCTCCGGCGGCCAGCGTCAGCGGATCGCGGTGGCGCGTGCTTTGGCGGTGGAGCCGGAGGTGATCATCGCCGACGAGATCACCTCCGCGCTGGATTGCTCGGTGCAGGCCGAGGTCCTCAATCTGTTGCTCGATCTGCGTGAACGTCTCCGATTGACGATGCTGTTCATCTCGCACGACCTGGCGGTGGTGCGCCATGTCAGTGATGCGGTGGCGGTGCTGCGCCACGGCAAGGTCGTCGAATCCGGCTCCTGCGCACAGATCTACGGGAATCCGGTACAGGCCTATACCCAGAAATTGCTCGCCAGCGTGCCCACGTTCGCGACGACCGCACCCTCCTGAACCTCGCTGATTCGTCCACCCGACCCCGGACCGCATCCCCGCAACAGCAACAACGACCCGTCACCAGGGTGACGGGTCGTTGTTGTTTCGGTGAGGATCGGAGCGTCAGACTGCGACGTGCTCGCGAGCTTCGGCCTTGTTCTCGCGCACAGTGTCCGGTTCGGCGTCGATCTTCGCCTCGGTCACATCATCGAAACCGGGTCGGGCCGTCCCGATGAACGCGACCAGCCAGCCCGCCACCGCGGCGAAGCGGTTGCGGAAGCCGACCAGGTACATCAGGTGCACGGCCAGCCACATCGCCCAGGCGATAGTGCCCTTGAACGTGACGCGCTCGTTGAGCTTCACCACCGCGCTGAAGCGGCTGATCACGGCCATGCTGCCCTTGTCCCAGTAGACGAAGGGCGTGCCCGCGTCCTTCTTGCGACGGATGATGTCGGCGGCGTGGCGGCCCTCCTGCATGGCGACCGGCGACTGGCCGGGGTAGCCGTTGAGCGAGGTCATGTCGCCGATGGCGTAGATGTCGGCGTGGCCGCCGACGGTCAGGTCGGGGTTGATCAGGATGCGGCCCGCGCGGTCGGTCTCGGCGCCGGTGGCCTCGGCCAGCAGGGTCGCGAAGCCGCCGACCTGCACGCCCGCCGACCACACCACGGTCTCGGCGGCGATCCGGCGCTCCATGCCGTCCTTGTCCTTGACCGTCACCTTGCCCTCGTCGATATCGGTGACGAAGGTTCCCAGCAGCACCTCGACGCCGCTGTCGGTGAGCGAGCGCTTCGCGTACTCCGAGAGCCCGCCGCCGAAGGGCGGCAGCACCGCATTCGCGCCCTCGACCAGGGTGACCGAGACCTGCTGGTGGAAGTGCCGTTTCGCGAGTTCCTTGATCTGGCCCGCCACCTCGACGCCGGTCGCGCCCGCGCCGACCACCACGAAGCTGAGCAGCCGGTGCCTGGTCACCTCGTCGGCGTTCTCGGCCAGGGCGAACACGTGGGCGATCTGGTCGCGCAGGCGCTGGGCGTCGTCGATGGTCTTGAGCGAGTAGGTCTTCTCGGCGAAGTCGTCGCGGCCGAAGTAGCTCTGGCTGGCGCCGGTGGCGGCGATCAGCGAGGCGTAGGCGATCTGGCGGGGGCCGTCGGCGGTCTCGTAGGTGAGGACCGCGTTGTCGGCGTCGATGCCGGTGACCTTGCCGAGGCGGACGTCGATCTCGGGGTGGCGGCGCAGTACGTTCTTGATCGGCGGCGCGATCTCCTCGGGCGCGAGCACGCCGGTCGCCACCTGATAGAGCAGCGGCTGGAACAGGTGCTCGGGCGTGCTCGAGATCAGCACGACACCGACTCGTGACTTGGCCAGTTGCTTGGCTGCGGCCAGGCCTCCGAAGCCCGAGCCGACGATGACGACATCTGTGTGTTCCATGATCACTCGCTCCAAGATCGCGTTCCAGATCGGTAATAAATCCTTTCCTATGAGTAAACGCGATGCGGAACGAAGATGTTTCCACTGCCTGGGCGCATACTAGAGATGACTCTTATCTGTATAACTAATCAATGGGAGGTACCTGGTGGAACTTCGACAGTTGGCCTACTTCGTGGCCGTCTGCGAGGAGCTCAGTTTCAGCCGCGCGGCCAACCGCTGCTTCATCTCCCAATCCGCGATCAGCCATCAGATCGCGAGACTGGAACGTGACCTCGGCGCGCAACTGTTCGAGCGCACCACCCGCGCCGTGGTCCCCACCGACGCGACCCTGCGGCTGCTGCCGCTGGCCAAGCAGATGCTGAGCCTGGAATCGGCGATCCGCGCCGCCGTGCGCACCACCGGGCCGCGCATTCGCCTGGCCGCGAACATGTCTTTCGCCGCGCCGTCGCTGTCGGCGATCGCCACCGCGCGGGCCGCGCACCCCGACGCCGAGATCGAGTACGTGATCAAGCCGTTCCGTCAGCGGATCACGGCGGTGTCCGACGGTGACTGCGATCTGGCGCTGATCCGCGGCAGCGTCGACCAGCCCGGTCTCGCGGTGGAGCAGCTGTGGGTCGAGGACCTGGTGATCGCCATCTCGAGCAATCATCCGCTGGCCGAACGCGGCGCGGTGACCCTCGCCGATCTGAGCCCCTATCCCCTGCTGCTCCCGCCCGAGCAGGAACAGGTGTTGTTGCACACACTGATCCGCTCGGCCTTCGCCGACCTCCCGACCGGCCCCACCTTCGGCCCGCCGATCCCGCCGGACCACACCGCCACGATGGAACTGCTCAACCGTCCCGAATCCTGGACGATCCTCTACGAGGGACCGACGAAGGGGTTGCTCACCCTCGACCTCACCGACCACCGGCTGCGCATCCCGGTGTCGGCTGTCCTGCGCGAGGAGGCCAGGGAGAATCCGATCGTGCGGACCCTGCTGGACGCTCTGCACCGACGGTGAGCGACCCCGCGTGTGGTCAGGTCGGGTCGCCGGATCGCCACGGATCGCCGGCCAGCGCCGTCGCGACCGCCAGGTGCAGTGGCAGGGTTTCGTCGTCACCGTCCTCGACCGACCAGACGATCTCCTCGATCGCGCGCAGGAAGGCCCAGCCGCCCGCGCGGTCGACCGGGACTTCGAGGTGCCGCGCGGTGGTGACGACGACGGCGCCCGCGTGCTCGGGGGTCGGCGAAGACTGCACCTGGATCATGATCAGGAACCCCGCGTCGAAGGCGGCTTCGCCGAGACAGGGTTTCGGATCGATCAGAAGCCACGGTTCGCGTTCGGCGGCAACGATATTGCCGAGGTGGGTGTCGCGGTTGACGATCAGCAGTTCGTCGGTCGGGGCGCTCAATGCGGCACACCAGTGCGCTACCCGCTCTCCGAGCACCGGTGAGATATGTTCGGCCAGTCCGGGTTCCGGATCCTCCAGGCGTGCGTGGAGACCGGCCACGATGTCGGTGACCTCGGGGAGTTCCGGGAAGCCGATGGGAACCGCGGTCGGGGGACGACGCAGGCGGCGATAGAGCCCGCAGGCGAACGCGACCTTGTCGGCGTTCTCCGGTCGGCCTTCGAGGCTCGGGAACCCCGGCTGCGTGAGCAATTCCGTTCCAGGACGGGCCCATTCGAGCAGCAGCGCACCACTGTCCGGGTCGAAATCGAGTAGCCGGACCGCACCGTCGCCGTCATAGCTGTGCAAAGCGGTGGCTTCGGCGAGGTTCTCCTCGTCGACCATCGGCACCTTCAACACCACCCACGCGCCGTCCTCGCGCCGCGCGGACGTGACATAGGCATGCGTTCCACCACCGAACGGCGCGGAGAACTCCGTCAACCCCCACCGAGCGGCCAACCCCGCCACCACATCGGGCAACTCATCGATCCATCGTGCCCCGGCGGCCCCGAACACCGCGCGAACCGTGTCCTCGACCGAGGACGGCAACACCACCGGCATACGCCCCAACGACATCAACCCACCCTACTGACCACCGCGCACGCCGCTTCCCGTCATCGCCACCGACTTTCGCGCACCGCCTTGCGGTAGCGGATCCAGCGCCCGGTCGACGACGACGCACCGAAACCGACCAACGCCGCCGCGAGGACGAACACCGCGGCGGCGCCCGCGGTCGCGGCATAGACCTCGCCGATCGCGGACCCGATGACCCCGAAGAGGGCGAAGATCCCGACGAGCACCGCCGAGATGATCGACATGACCCGACCGGCGGTGCGCGCACAGAGCAGCAGGATGGCACCGCTGCCGGTGAACGCGACGACGACCGTGAGAATCGCGATCGCCATGAAGGATCCGCTCGGATCCTTGCCCTCGTCGATCTCCTTCAGCGTCTCGGTGATGCCGTAGACCAGGAAGGCGGCGATCGACAGGCTGAACAGCAGCGTCACGATGCCGACGAAGAAGGCGGCGGCTTTCGACGGCTCCGGGCCGCCGACGGGCGTCGGGTACCACTGGTTGCCCGCCGCCATCGGGTACATCCGCGGATCAGCCACCGGCGCAACGTATTCCGCACCTCCCCAGCCGGGTTGCGCGTGCCCACCGGAGCCGAGCACCTGCGGGCTGTGCTGCTGCACATGTCCACCGGAGCCATATGCCGACAAGGCGGGCTGCTGTGGATGTCCACCGAAACCGTGCCCCAGTTGGGAATCGCCCCACGGTCGCTGCGCGTGTTCACCGGATCCTGGGACCTGGTGCGCGGGGTCGGTCCACGGCTGACGCACGGTCGGCGCGACGACGTGCCTGCCCTCGAGGGCATCCCGGATCGCGTCGGTGAATTCCGTTGCGCTGCCGAAGCGCTCGTCACGCCGCTTGGCCATCGCGCGGGCGATGACGCCGTCGACCGCAGGCGGCAGATCCGTTCGCACCGTGGTGAGTCGCGGCACCGGGTGCGACAGGTGTCCCGCCACCACCTGGCCGGGGTTGGTCGCGGTGTAGGGCGGATACCCGGCGTACATCGCGAACAGGGTGCAGGCCAGCGAGTACTGGTCGCTGCGGTGGTCGACGATCTCCCCGGAGAGTTGTTCGGGTGAGGCGTAGGCGAGGGTGGCCGTAAAGGTGCCGGTGGCCGTGAGCTGGGTGTCGGCGGTGGCGACCCGGGCGATCCCGAAATCGGTGAGTACCGCGCGGATCTCCCGGCCGTGTTCGGCATCGGCGATCAGGATGTTGCCCGGCTTGACGTCGCGGTGCAGCACTCCGTGCCGGTTCGCGTAATCGAGTGCCGATGCCGTCTCGCCGATCAGGCGTGCGGTGACCCCGGGCTCGTGCGCACGCGAATCCCACGTGGCGGCATCGGTTCCGCGGATGAACTGCATCGCGATCCACAGATACCCTTCGTCGCGGCCACGGTCGTACACCCCGACGATGCTCGGATGATCCAGCTGCGCAACGACATCGGCCTCCCGCTCGAACCGCCGCTGCAATTCCTGATCGGCCGAGAACTCCCGATTCAACAGTTTCAGCGCGACACTGCGCGGCAACCGAGGATGCTCGGCCAGGTAGACCGTCCCCATCCCGCCCTGCCCGAGCACCCGTTCCAAGCGATATCCAGCGAAGCCCGCCCCCGATTCCAACACAACTTGCACGCTACAGGGATCGCGATCCACGTCGGGCGCAAGCACTTCGGCAACAGAACTCAACGGCTGGATCTACGGGCAACAGCCGCTGACGAGGTCGGATCTCCGCTCCGGTCCGCGCCGCCCGCCGAGGGCGGCGTGACTACGCCGAAACCCGAAGACAGTCGGTCACCTCCCGCCGGTGCGAGTCGCTGTCGCGATGCTAGCCCGTACACCGCGGCGCGCCGCTCAGCGAGGGCAACAGCGTACACCGGAGAATTAATGAGAGGTTGGCATCGATCGTGTCGAAGCTGGTGCTCCCGATGGCGGCGGATCCAGTTCCGAGCGAGCCCGATACAACCCGAGCTTCCGCTGGCGACTGGGCCGACGCGATCCCGGCACCGACGGTCGATGACATAACCGCCAGCACGCCCACGATTATCAGACGCTTCACGAAACTCCTCCGCGACTTCGGCAGAGTCGCTCGACACTGCTCGATACCGATAATCTAAAACAAATATGATTCAGATATTGCGGATTGCCGCACCGGAAACGCGGGCACGCAAGTCGGCCCGCTGTCAGAAAGCCGACGCGGCCCAGGGGATTTCGATCGAGAAGGGGTACGGGAAGGAGATGCCCGCGCCGGATTCGGGGACCCACTCGCCGGCCAGTAGGTAGTTGGCGTGGCGGAGCGGGCGTACGCCGGCCGGGAGGTCAGCGTGACCGACCTCGAGGATGTACACGCGAAGGGCTCCGATACCGGTCAGATCCGGCGTCAGGTCGGCTTCCCGATACGAAGGAATTCCGGCACCTGCGTAGCGGGCCTTCTTCGCCTCCATTTCGGAGGGAGTGTTCGACGGTGACAGCACTTCGCCGACCGGGGACATAGCGCCGCGATAGTCGGAGAAACGGCAACGGCCCGCGAAACCGATCTGCGCGGACGCAGGAACAGATGTCGCGGGCCGAGGTCGACTCAACCGGTGGCGATCAGCCCTTGTGGGACTTGACGGCTTCGGTCAGCTGCGGGGAGACGTTGAACAGGTCGCCCACGATACCGTAGTCGGCGATCTCGAAGATGGGTGCTTCCTCGTCCTTGTTGACAGCGACGATGGTCTTCGAGGTCTGCATGCCGGCGCGGTGCTGGATGGCGCCGGAGATGCCGAGTGCGATGTAGAGCTGGGGGGAGACCGTCTTGCCGGTCTGACCCACCTGGAACTGGCCCGGGTAGTAGCCCGAGTCGACGGCGGCACGCGAGGCGCCGACGGCGGCACCCAGCGAGTCGGCCAGCGCCTCGACGACCGAGAAGTTCTCGGCGGAACCGACGCCGCGGCCACCGGAGACCACGATGCTCGCCTCGGCGAGATCGGGGCGGTCGCCACCGACGATCGGGTCACGCGAGATGACCTTCACGACGCCGTCTTCCTGCGCCGGAACCTCGACGACGACCTGCTCGCCCGCGCCGGCCTGCGGAGCCGACTCGATGGCGCCCGGACGGATCGAGATCACCGGCACGTCGCCGGTGGCCTTGGCCTCCACGGTGAACGCGCCACCGAAGATGGAGTGCACGGCGGTGCCGTCGGCGTTGACGCCGATGACGTCGACGAGCAGACCGGAGCCGATGCGCGCGGCGAGGCGGCCCGACACCTCCTTGCCCTCGGCGGACGCGGCGACCAGCACGGCGGCGGGCGCGGCGGAATCGACCAGGCCGGCCAGGACGTCGACCTTCGGGGTGACCAGGAAGCCCTCGATGTCGTCGGACTCGGCGACATAGATCTTCTCGGCGCCACCGGCGGCCAGCGCGGCGGCCAGCTTGTCGGCGGTACCGGCGGGGCCGGTCACGACGGCGGCGGGCTCGCCCAGCGCACGGGCGGCGGTGAGCAGTTCGGTGCTGACCTTCTTCACGGCACCGTCGGCGTGCTCGATGAGCACAAGTACTTCAGCCATTAGTTCTTTCTCCTTAGAAGTCTCGGACGGCGCCGGATCAGATGATCTTCTGACCGATGAGGTAGGACGCGATCTGGTTGCCGCCCTCGCCCTCGTCCGCGATCTTCTCGCCCGCGGTGCGAGCCGGCTTCGGGGTGGCACCGGTGACCTTGGTGCCCGCGTTGGCGACACCGACGGTCTCCGGGTCGACGCCCAGGTCGGCCAGGGTGAAGACCAGAACTTCCTTCTTCTTCGCGGCCATGATGCCCTTGAAGGAGGGGAAGCGAGGCTCGTTGATCTTCTCGGTGACCGAGACGATCGCGGGCAGGGACGCCTCGAGCTTGAAGACACCCTCGTCGGTCTCCCGCTCGCCGGTGATCTTGTCGCCGTCGACGGTGAGCTTGCGCAGGTGCGTCAGCTGCGGGATGCCGATGTACTCCGCGATGATCGCGGGCACGGCACCTGCGCGGCCGTCGGTGGCCTCGTTACCCGCGACGACCAGCTCGACACCCTCGACCTGGCCGAGCGCGGCGGCCAGCACGTAGGCGGTCTGCACGGCGTCGGAGCCGTGGATCGCCGGGTCGTTGATGTGGATGGCCTTGTCGGCGCCCATGGACAGCGCCTTGCGGATGGCCTCGTTGGCGCGGTCGGGACCGGCGGCCAGCACGGTGACCTCACCGCCCTGAGCCTCCTTGATCAGCAGCGCTTCCTCGACGGCGCGCTCGTTGATCTCGTCGAGCACCGCGTCGGCGGCCTCGCGATCGAGGGTGTAGTCACCATCGGTCAGCTTGCGCTCGGACCAGGTGTCGGGGACCTGCTTGATGAGTACGACGATGTTCGGCATCGGTCTTCGTCGACCTCCTTCTGGGGACACGTGTGTGGTGGGGCCGCACGAGCTCAGCCGTACGTCCGTGTGAGATATCTAGCTCAGATCGGAACACTACCCTACGCTAAGTTACTCGTGGGTAACCTACCTGCGCAAGAGGTCCCTGACTCCTGCGTGAACCGGCGGTACCAGTAACCTCGGACCAATGAGCGAGGCTGTGATCCCTGCCGCACCCGTGGCCGCAACACATGAACCACTGCCGTTGACCGGCGAGCGGACGGTGCCCGGCATCGCCGAGGAGAACTACTGGTTCCGTCGGCACGAGATCGCCTATGCCCGGCTGCTCGACCGCTGCACCGACAAGATCGTGCTCGAGGCGGGCTCGGGCGAGGGCTACGGCGCCGACATGATCGCGGGCGTGGCCCAGCGCGTCACCGGTCTGGACTACGACGAGAGCGCCGTCGCGCACGTCCGCGCGCGCTACCCGCGCGTGGAGATGATCCAGGGCAACCTGGCCGCGCTGCCCCTCGACGACGAATCCGTCGACGTCGTGGTGAATTTCCAAGTCATCGAACACCTCTGGGACCAGGGACAGTTCCTGCGCGAATGCCTGCGGGTGCTCCGCCCCGGCGGTGTGCTGCTGATCAGCACCCCGAATCGGATCACCTTCTCCCCCGGTCGCGACACCCCGCTCAACCCGTTCCACACCCGCGAACTCAATGCCGCCGAGCTGACCGAACTGCTCGTCGAGGCCGGGTTCACCGTCTCCGAGATGCTGGGCGTGCACCACGGCGCGAGCCTGAAAGCGTTGGACGCCAAGCACGGTGGGTCGTTCATCGACGCCCAGATCGAGCGCGCGCTGGCCGGTGAGCCGTGGCCCGCCGACCTCACCGCCGACGTCGCCGCCGTCACGATCGACGATTTCGACCTGCGTGCGGGCGATATCGACGCGAGCTTGGATCTGGTCGCGATCGCCGCAAAGGCAGAGGTCGGGCAGGCAAGAAATTGACCGGTTCCCGCTCCGCCGTGCCGGGTCAGTTCACGCTGGTCCTGCACTCCCACCTGCCCTGGCTCGCCCATCACGGGCGCTGGCCGGTCGGCGAGGAATGGCTCTACCAGTCCTGGGCCGCGTCCTATCTGCCGCTGGTCCGGGCACTAAAAAACCTTGCCGCCGAGGGGCGTTCGCATCTGCTCAGCCTCGGCATCACGCCGGTGCTCGCCGCGCAGCTCGACGATCCGCACTGCCTCGCGGGTATGCACCACTGGCTGGGCAACTGGCAGTTGCGCGCCAACGAGGCGTCGATGTCGGGCAATGTGGCGCTGGGCCGTCATGAACATCGGCTCGCCGCGGCGGCGCTGGCCGATTTCGAACAGAACTGGAAGCACGGCGGTTCGCCGGTATGGCGTTCGCTGATCGACGCCGACGCGATCGAACTGCTCGGCGGACCCCTCGCGCACCCCTTCCAGCCGCTGCTCGACCCGCGCCTGCGCCAGTTCCAGCTCACCGAGGGCCTGGCCGACGCGCGACTGCGCTGGGGCACCACGCCGACGGGCATCTGGGCACCGGAATGCGGCTACACCCCCGGCATGGAACGCGCTTACGACGCCGCGGGCATCACCCACTTCATGGTCGACGGTCCGTCGCTGCGCGGCGACACCTCGCTCGGCAGGCCGGTCCGCGATGCCGAGGTCCTCGCCTTCGGGCGCGACCTGGCCGTCAGTTACCGGGTCTGGTCGCCGAAACAGGGCTACCCCGGCCAGAGCGCCTACCGCGATTTCCATCACTACGACCACGCGACCGGGCTCAAACCCTCGCGCGTCACCGGCAAGACCGTCGACGGTCCTGACAAGGCCCCTTACGATCCCGAACTGGCGGCCGAAGCGGTCACCCGCGACGTCGCCGACTTCGTCGAGACCGTCCGCGCGCGGCTGATCGAGGAGTCCGCGCGGATCGGCAGGCCCGCCCTCGTGGTGGCCGCGTTCGACACCGAACTGTTCGGGCACTGGTGGCACGAGGGGCCGCAGTGGCTGGAGCAGGTGCTGCGCGCGCTGCCCGAAGCGGGCGTGAACGTCGGCACCCTCGCCGATGCCCGCGAGAACGGCTTCGTCGGCGAACCCGTGCAGCTCAACGACTCATCGTGGGGTTCCGGCAAGGACTGGCGGGTGTGGGCGGGCGACCAGGTGGCCGACCTCGTCGAGCTCAACGCCGACATCGTTCGCCTGGCGCTGGACACCCTCGACAAGGTGCGTCGCGACGGGTCCCTGCGCGACCCGGTCGCCGATCAGTTGCTGCGTGAGGCGATTCTCACCGTGTCCAGCGACTGGGCGTTCATGGTCAGCAAGGACTCCGCCGCCGGGTACGCCCGCGATCGGGCGCACGAACACGCGCACGCCGTCCGCGAGCTCGCCGAGGCGATCGGCGCCGGACAGTTCGCCAAAGCGACCCGTCTCGCGGCAGGATGGGCGATGGCCGACGGATTCTTCCCTGGTCTGGACGCGCGGCGGTTGCCGACCGCTGTCCCGTCGGCCGCCGTTGAAGGATCCGCATGAAGATTTTGATGGTGTCGTGGGAGTACCCGCCGGTCGTGGTCGGTGGGCTCGGTCGGCATGTGCATCACCTGGCCGTCGAGCTGGCCGCGGCCGGTCACGAGGTCGTCGTCCTGGCACGTCGGCCGACGGGCACCGACTCGGTCACCCACCCCACCCACTCCTACATCGCCGACGGCGTGCTCGTCGTCGCGGTGGCCGAGGACCCGCCGTGCTTCGACTTCGGCGAGGACATGCTCGCCTGGACGCTGGCGATGGGGCACGCGATGGTGCGTGCCGGAGTGGCACTGGGCAAGCCCGGCGTGGGCGAGGGCTGGACGCCCGATGTGGTGCACGCGCACGACTGGCTCGTCGCGCACCCGTCGATCGCGCTCGCCGAGTACTACGACGTGCCGCTCGTGTCGACGATCCACGCCACCGAGGCCGGGCGGCACAGCGGCTGGGTCTCGGGCCGGGTCAACAAGCAGGTCCACTCGGTCGAGTGGTGGCTGACCAACGAATCCGATCAGCTCATCACCTGCTCGACCTCCATGCAGGACGAGGTCGAGCGCCTCTACGGTCCCGAGCTTCCCCCGATCACGGTGATCCGCAACGGTATCGACGTCGGCTCGTGGACCTTCCGCAACCGCGCACCACGCTCCGGTCCGCCGCGTCTGCTCTACGTCGGCCGCCTCGAGTACGAGAAGGGCGTGCAGGACGCGATCGCCGCGCTCCCCCGCATCCGCCGCGCCCACCCCGGCACCACACTCACCATCGCCGGCATCGGCACCCAGTTCGAGTGGCTGCGTGAACGCGCCCGCGTGCACCGCGTCGCCCGCGCGGTCCACTTCGTCGGCAGTCTCGGCCACGAAGAACTGCTGGGCTGGCTGCACGGCGCCGACGCCATCGTCCTGCCGAGCCGCTACGAACCCTTCGGCATCGTCGCCCTCGAGGCCGCCGCCGCGGGCGTGCCGCTGATCGCCTCCACCGCGGGCGGCCTCGGCGAAGCCGTGATCGACGGCGTCACCGGCGCGTCCTTCGCCCCCGCCGACATCGACGGCCTGGTAGACGCCACCCGCGCCGTCCTCGACGACCCGGCCACCGCCCAGGCCCGCGCCCGCACGGCCCGAGAACGCCTCACCGCCGACTTCGCCTGGGACGTGGTAGCCGCCGAAACCGCCCAGGTCTACTCCGCCGCCAAACGCCGAGTCCGCACCTCCCTCGGCCGCCCCGACATCGTGGAACGCCCACTCCCGGAACGGGATCCGAAGTAGGCCCATTCACCATTCACCAAAGGCTTCAAACGTGATCTGTGTAACACGGTAGGTTTCGCCGCCGACAACCCTCGGCACCGCATGCAATCGCGGTGTGCGGCAAGGGGGTCAGCGAGCGGGTCGGCTGCATCAGCCTTGCGACTGACTGCCGACCATCGAAGGGTGAACCGCCATCGTGACGTCTCCGCTGCTGTCCAAGGGCCAGAACATTCCGCTTCCCGAAGATGTCGACCGCATCGACATCGTGATCGGCTGGCCGGAACCCGAGCTCGAGGTCGACGCCTCCGCGCTGCTACTCGGCGCCGATCGGCGCGTCGGATCCGACGCTGATTTCGTCTTCTACAACCAGACCGAATCATCCGACGGCTCAGTGCGTTTCCTCGGGACGAGCGCCACCGAGGAAGGAAAACAAGCCAGGATCTCGATCGAGCTGTCGGCGGTTCCCGCACACGTACACACCATCGCGCTGGCGGGCAGCGTCGGCGAGGGCACCTTCGGGGCACTGGGCAAACTCGCCTTCCACGTCATCGATCCCGCCGGACACTCACTGGCCGAATACCTCACCGCCGACGCGGATACCGAGTCGGCCTTCGTGTTCGGCGAGGTATATCGACGAAACGGCAGCTGGAAGGTACGGGCTGTCGGGCAGGGATGGGACACGGGATTGTGCGGGCTCGCCACCGATTTCGGTGTCGCGGTCGAAAACCCCGAACCCGCGGCCGTCGAGACAGTCGAGCCGGAAGTCGTTGCTCCCGAGTCACGGGCGGTTCAGGCGCCGGCTCGTGGCGTGGTGACCACCAGGCGCGTGGTGCGCAAAACCAAACCGATCGAATTCCGGCAGGCCGAATCCGACGCCTGGCAGCCCGCTCGCCTGTTCTCGGTCATCGGGGTGGGAGCGGGCGAGGAGCAGGAGCGGCGCACCACCTCCGCGCTCATCGCCACCATGCAGGCCGTCCGTCCTTTCGCCCGCGCCATCTGTGCCCGGATGGGCGCGCCCGCGGGAGCTTTCGAGGGCTACCTCGAAGTGCAGTACGAAACGGGCGACACCAAGGTCATCCCGGATGCGGTACTGAAGGTGAGCCGCGGCGCCAAGCAGTGGACCGGTCTGCTGGAAGTGAAGACGGGCAACGGCAAGCTCCGGCGGGACCAGTTGGAGAGTTACCTCGATGTCGCGCGGCGAAAGAAGTACGACGCCGTCGTCAGCCTGTCCAACGACATCCCCGCCGGGCCGGGCGAACTGCCCGTCCAAGTGGACCGCCGCAAGCTGACGAAGGTCGCACTGCGCCATCTGTCGTGGGCCGAAGTGGCCCACGAGGCGCGCATGCTCGCCACGCACGGTGGCATCGACGACGCCCTGCAAGCGTGGATTCTCGCCGAGTTCCTGCGATTCCTCGACCATCCCCGTTCGGGCGCGGCCGAATTCGTCGATATGGGCAGGCACTGGGTCACCGTCCGAGACTCCGTCACCCAGGGCACCCTGCGGGCGGGGGACGCGAAAGCGCTGACGGTCGCCGACACCTGGGTATCACTGTGCAGGCACCTCGCCTTGCGACTCACGGCCGAGCTCGGCGTCGAGGTCAAGCATGTTCTCGCCCGCAAGTTCCAGTCCGATCCGGCCGCGCGTGCCGCCGCCGTGGCCGACCGTCTGGCCACCGACGGTTCGTTCGAAGCCGTCCTCCGCATCCCCGAAACCGCAGGCGACCTCACCGTCATCGCTGATGTGCGTACCAACAAGGTCCGCTGCCGCACCACCATCGCCGCACCCGACGAAGGCACCCAGGCTCGGCGCGTGTCCTGGCTGACCAAGCAACTCACCGACGCATCCGGCCGCGTCCAGGTCGAAGCCGTCTTCGCCGAACGTGGCAACGAAACCTGCGAATTCCTCGACACCGTCCGCACCACCCCCAAGTCACTCATCGACGGCCGCACCAGCCCGATCGTCTCGTTCACCCTCGACCAGACCTTCCCGATGGGCAGCAAACGTTCCGGCACCGCGGCCAGCTTCATCGCCAGCGTCACCACGGCCACCGACGCCTTCTACGGATCGGTGGTGCAACCTCTGCGCGAGTGGGTTCCCGCGGCCCCCAAACAGGCCGATGTCACTGCGACGGAGCCGGTCGCGTAGTTCTACGACCGCTCGGCGGATGTGCGAGATCCTGGGCCGTCACCTGTGGGGCGGCTCAGGAAGGGTGGAGACCAGACCGCCGCCGTGGTAGCGGGTGGCGGCGTTCCAGAGGAAGAAGCTGTCGATGCCCGCGTCTCGGGTGGCGTCGATCTGGGCGCGGAGTTCGGCGTCGCCGTAGGTGACGCCGAGGCTGAAGTCTTGGAGCCAGGGGGCCACTTTCGCGCCGGTGCCCGCGGTGGCCGCTCGGAAGTCTTGCAATGAGCGGAAGACGATGTCGTAGGGCTGGGCGTTGGGGTTCGCGACGCCGTATTCGCCGGGGCCCCAATGCGATGGGTAGATCATGGGCGCCACGAAGTCGACGCTGCGCGACATCAGGGGGATGTCCTGGGCGATCTCGTCGGGGCGGGTGGAGGCGATTCCGTAGACCGCGGCGCTCAGGTGTGCGCCCGCCAGGTGCACGGGGTAGCGGCTCTCGGCGAGGAAGCCCGCGACCGCGGTGGCGGGCGTGGTGGCGAGTCCGGCGAAATTCATGCTGGTCAGGCTGCCGTCCGGGCGGCGGACGTAGTCGTACATGATGCCGTCGAAGCCGAGCTGCGCGGCTTCCACCGCGAGAGCGATGTTGTATTGCCGTACTTCGGGATCGGCGAAATTGGTGAACGCGACCGGCCCGTAGTGGCTGGAATAGGGCTGCCCGGAGGGATTCTGGACAACCCAGTCGGGCCTGCCGTTGTGCCAGGCCCAGCTCGCGAGAGTCGGATCGCGGAACGCGACGATGCGGCCGACCACCTGCAGGCCCATATCGTGCAATTGCCGCAGGGCGGCCGGTGCATCGTAAATTGCTGCGGTGGCGCCGGATTCGAGGGCAAGCGGGACCTGGGAGGCGTAGCCGACCACGCCGTCCTCGTCCTTGATATCGAGCTGCACGGTATCGATACGGCCTTCGCGGGCGAGGTCGAGGACAGCTTCGCGCAGGCCCTCGTGCGACCAGGCGTGCGCGGTGACGTGCACCGCGCGCATCCTCGGCAGCGTGCTCTGCGTGACCACGGTGCTCGCGGCCTGATTGCCCTGGGCGTCCACCGCGACGACCTCGAAAGCCGGGGCCCAGCGCACCGAGAGCTCGAAGGTCCCGTCGGCGGCGGGAACCACCGAATCCGGTCCGATGGATACGCGCACCGCGTCGACGGCCGTGCCGCGCACCACGACCGGCGCGCGATAGGAACTCACGGGCTCGGGCGGCGCCACCCGGAGCGTCGGCGGCACGGTGTCCGCGGACGGCAACTCGGCCGATCTACTCAGCGCGAATCCGGCCACCAGGGAGACGACCAGCGCCGCGAGACCGACACCGATCACGGGGGCCATCCATCGCCGCCGATCGGCCCATCGGAGCTGCAATCCCAACGTCAACACCGCCTTCCAAAAACACTGACGCGCCAACTATTTCGCAGTTCCGACAGGGTGTACTCGGTATCGATAGATCGACTGTAATCCGTCGCCGCGGCGTAATATCGCATTGATGATGGGCGGTTCGAACACAATGTTGTGGCTCGCGTCGGCGGTAACGCTGGCCGCAGCGCTCACGGCCTGCGCGGCGGTGGACAACGAAGCGGTGTCGACGAGTCAACCGTCCGCGCCCGCGACGACAACGAAGCCCGCGCCGCCGAATCCGGCCGAGATCGCCGCCAACGAATTGGGATTCGTCCCGGTGCTCATGTATCACCAGATCGCACCGAACCCGGCGGGCGAATACGACCAGACGCCGGCGGAGTTCCGCGACGAACTGGAGCGGCTCTACCGCGAGAACTATCGCCCGGTGACCGCCGCGCAATACATCGCGGGCGACCTCGACCTGCCCGCCGGTACCCACCCGGTGGTGCTCACCTTCGACGATTCCACCAGCAGCCAAGTCGATTTCACCGATTCCGGCGCGGTGGCACCGGACAGTGCCGCGGGCATCCTCGCCGAATTCGCCGGCCGCTACCCGGACTTCCGGCCGGTGGCCACCTTCTACGTCAACAACGACCCCTTCGGCGGCGACCCGCGCGCGCTGCCGTGGCTGATCGCCAACGGCCACGAAATAGGCGCGCACACCGCTGATCACGCGAATCTCGCGACCTTGGACGCCGACAATGTGCAACGCGAACTCGTGCAGAACGTGCGCGCGGTGACCACGGCCGCGCCGGGCGTCACCGTGCGCACCATGGCCCTACCGCTCGGCATCTTTCCCCGCGATCACGCGCTGGCCACGGCGGGCGTCTGGGACGGCACGCCCTACCGCTTCGACGCCGTGATGCTGGTCGGCTCCAACCCCGCCCCGGCCCCGTTCGGCGCGATCGACCCCGGCGCGGTGCCGCGCATCCGATCGGGCCGGGGTGCGGTCCCGTTCGATTCGGCCTATTGGCTGGACTGGCTCGCCGCGAACCCGGACCAGCGCTACACCGCCGACGGCGACCCCGCGCGTATCTCCTTCACCCGCCAGCGCGCGACGGAACTCGACGTGCGCTGGCAGGACCGAGCCAACCCGTACTGAGGTCGACCCGGTCAGGCGTCCGGTGTGAAGGCGAAGATCTCGCCGAGGCGGGTGGCGACGACGACTTCGCCTTCGGGGCCGATGGAGGTACCGGTGGTGGTGCCGGTGGCCGCCGGAAGTGGGTCGGAGTCGACGGTGTTGCCGGTGCCGGTGTCGAAGGTGATGAGATTCAGACCCGCGCCGATGGCGGCGACGGTGTAGCCGATATCGCCCGCGGTTTGCGCCGGGGTGCCGCGCAGGGTGAGGTCCTTGCGCTCCCAGACGATCTCGGCCTTGTCACCGTTGTCGCGCAGTGCGGTCAGGAAGCCGTCGTCGCCCGCCGGGATGATCAGATCGCCCGCGACGGAGATGCCACCGCGCGGGGCCCACGGCAGGGGCTGAACCCAGCGGGTGGCACCGTCGGCGGTGTCGAGGGCGATCAGGCGCTTGCTGTTGTCGCCGATATAGACGGTGTCGCCGTCGGCGGACAGGGTCGGGCTGGTCGCGCTGCCACCGGTGAGGATCTCGGCGCTCCACTCCTGGGTCACGACGCCGTTGCCGTAGCGCATCGCGCGCAGGGCGGCGGCCTGCTTGCCCGGCTCCCAGACGGTGACGAAGAAGCGACCGGTCGACGGGTCGACGGCGGTGGTATTCGCGACGGCACAGCGGGGGCCGCCGACCTGGCAGTCGTCGAGGCCGTCGCCGGAGGCGGGGCGGGTGAGGCCGGGGTATTTCAGGAAGTCGGGTTCGCCGAGCAACTGCACCGTCGGCACTTCACGACCGCCGGTCTGACGGCTGAGCACGTCGACCTGGCCGGACTGGGTCACCGTCAGCAGCTTGCCGTCGCCGGTGAACTGGATGGCCACCGGGACGCCCGCGACGGGGGTGCGCCAGCGCGGCTGGCCGAGGTAGTTGAACGAATTCACCGCGCCGTCGTCACCGACGTAGACATTGCTGACCCCGTCGAGCACGGTCGGCGCTTCGATCGTCGACGGTCCGAGCGGGTTGCAGAAGCGTTTGCGGCCGGTGAGCATCTGGAAGGAGAAGATCGCGCAGTTGCCGGTGCTCGTGGTGACGAACATCTGGCCGTCGGCGCCGATCGTCAACGGCTGGGCGATCGGGCCACCCACCGGACGTGACCAGCTCAGCGACACCGACTCCGCACCCGACACCGGACTGCTGCTCGCATTGCCGCTGTCGTGATGCGTTGCGGGCCAACCCTTTCCGGCGCCGACGGTGATGTCGTCCACATCCGTACCGCACCCGGCCAGCGCCACCACACCGGCGGCAGCGAGCGAGGCAACGACGCGAGTCCGAGTTCGCACCTGCTGATCTCCCTGTGTAATCGGGGTATGGCACGGTAAGTGTGCCCTGCGAAAGTACTCTGTGTACCCGACGACCGAATCCCCGGGGCAGGCCCGGTGCGATCATGACGGGAGAGTAGTTCGTGACGAGCATGTGGGGCGCGCCGCTGAGCGCGCGCTGGCGTGGATCACGCCGCCGCGATCCGCAGCAGGCCCGCTTTCTGACCAGGGATTCGCTGCGCTGGGTGCTCGCCAACCGCGCCTACACGCCCTGGTACCTGGTGCGTTACTACCGCCTGGCCAAGTTCCGCCTGGCCAACCCGCATATCGTGCTGCGCGGAATGGTCTTCCTCGGCCGCAATGTGGAGATCCACGCGACCCCGGAATTCGCGCGCATGGAGATCGGCCGCTGGGTGCACATCGGCGACGGCAACGCCCTGCGCTGCCACGAGGGCTCGCTGCGCATCGGCGACAAGGTGGTGTTCGGCAAGGACAACGTCGTCAACACCTACCTCGACATCGAGATCGGTGAGTCGACCCTGGTCGCCGACTGGTGCTACATCTGCGACTTCGACCATCGCATGGACGACATCAACATGCCCATCAAGGACCAGGGCATCGTGAAGAGCCCCGTGCGCATCGGTCCCGACACCTGGATCGCGGCCAAGGTGACCGTCCTGCGCGATACCAGGGTGGGTCGTGGGTGCGTGCTCGGCGCGCACGCGGTGGTGCGCGGGGACGTCCCCGACTTCAGCATCGCCGTCGGCGCTCCCGCCAAGGTCGTGAAGAACCGCAAGGTCGCCTGGGATGCGAGCGCCGAGGAGCGCGAGGCCTACATGGCGGCGCTGGCCGACATCGAGCGCAAGAAGAACGCCGCGGCTCAGAGCTAGCATTTCGCGGACACGGGCGACGGAAGCACCGTGTCTGTCGGTGGGGGTCGGTACGGTCAGCATCGTGCAGAGTTATGCGGCGTTGCTGCGGGGGATCATGCCGACCAACCCGAACATGCGCAACGAGAAATTGCGCGGGGTGTTCGAGGGGCTGGGCTTCGAGAAGGTCGCCTCGGTGCTCACGAGCGGCAATATCGTCTTCCGCACCGCTGACGACCCCGCCGACCTGGAAGACCGCGTTCAGCAGGCGCTCAACGCCGAACTCGGCATCCCCGGCGGCACCATCATCCGCAGCCATCCCGAACTGCGCGCGCTCCTGGACCGCGACCCGTTCGAGGGCCTCCCCCACGAACGCGGCTCCTATCTCACCGTCACCTTCTTCAAGGCGAAGATGCGCGAAGCCGATACCAAAGCCTTCGACGACGTCCCCCTCACCCGCGTCATCGGCTACGACCGCAAGGCCCGCGCCTTCCTCACCGTCATCGACAACAGCACCGGCGCGACCCCCGACTTCATGGCCCGCCTGGAGAAGACCTACGGCAAGGACATCACCACCCGCACCTGGCTCACGGTGCAGCGGGTGGTGAAGAAGATGGAAGCCTGAGCCCTCAGTCGGCGAAGGCGAGGCCACGAGCTGTCAGTTCCGCACCGAGGATGCGGACGGATTTCGGCCCGACGCCGTGGATGGCGAGCAATTCTTTGGCACTGACCTGGGTGAGCTGTGCGTAGCTGGTATAGCCGTGCGCGGCCAGCTCCCGCGTCGCCACCTTGCCGATCTCCCGGGGGAATTCTGTCTCGGCCACCGCATCCGCCATCGTGCGCACCTTTCGTGTCCGGCTGTCTCTGACGACAGACTAGGCGCGGGCACCGACAGGTGAGCTGTCAGCGGGTGGGCGCGACTGCTCGGCAGAGGAAGACGACGCCGGCGCGGCCGATCCGGGTGATCACCAGGGTGTACGGCGTCGATCCCCGCTGCTTGAGCTTCTTGCGCAGGGCGTCGGGGTCGACATCCACGCCCCGGATGAGGATCTCCAGTGAGCCGCAGTCGCGGCGGGCGAGTTCCTGGCGCAGGGTCTTCTCGCGGAGTTCGAAGCGGCCTTCGATGCGAAAGCCGCGCATGCCCGTGGGGACCGTGTCGCCGGTGAGGTAGGCGATCTGTGGGTCGAGTTGCCAGAGGCCGTGTTTCGCGGCGTAGTGGCGCACGAGGCCGGCGCGGACGACAGCGCCGTCGGGGTCGATGATCCACTCGCCGGGGGCGCGCTCGGGGATGTCGTCGGGGGCGGCATCGGTGAGAGTTGTCGCGCCGCCGCGGGAGTCCAGGACGGTGGCGCGTCGGGTGACACCGGGCTCGGTGAGGCCGGGTGACCAGAGGCAGGCTTCGCGCACGGCGCCGTCGAGGGAGACGACCTCCACTTCGCCGTCCCAGCCGAGGCGGTCGAAATCCAGTCCGGGGGCGGACTTCACGGCGATATCGCGGCCCGCGTAGGCGGCGAGCAGATCCGGCAGCGGGGGTTGGAGCTTGGCGGGATCGTAGGTACGGCGACCGTCCGCTCGACGAGCCGGATCGGCGATGATCACGGTGTCGCGAGTGGTCGGGACGAGGGCATCGGCCTTGGCCAACACCATGTTTCGATCGACGGCTGCGAGATTATGGGCGGCCATGGCCAAGCGGACATCGTCGAGATCGCTGCCGACCACCGCCGGACAGGCCGCCGCCAGCTCGGACAGTTCCGCACCGATCGAGCAGGTCACGTCGTGGACCGCGCGACCGGCCAATCGAGCGGCCCGATGCCGGGCCACCAGCGCGGGTGTGGCCTGTTGCAGCGAGTCGTCGGTGAACAGCCACTCGCCCGCCGCGGGCAGCTTCACCACGGCCTTGCGCCGCAATCGCACGGTCTCGATCAGCGCGGGCGCCGCGTCACCGTGCGAACGACGCACCTGCTCGATATCGCGCAGGTGCGTCGCGGGGGTCAGCTCCAGCCGGGCGACCTCGGCGAGCGCGGCACAGCCTGCCGCACTGCCGAGATAGGCGACGTCGTCGCGGCCGAAGCGGTAGCCCACCTACTTCTGCGCCGCGCCCGGCTTCACGCCGGTGATCATCGCGTTGTAGAAGAACTCGCGCGGCACGACCTTGCGCAGCACGTTCTCGTCCAGCCAGCTCAGACCCAGCCACGCGCGGTACTGCGCCAGGCGGTACGGCATGGTCAGCTTCTCGTCGGGGACGGCGGCCTCGAAGGTGCGTACCGGCCAGCCCCACAGGGCGGCGGCGAGTTCCTCGGTGGTGGCCTTCACCTCGACGGCGCCCGCGGACTTCGCCTTCTTCTCGAGATCGCTCGGGTCGAAGGTGTGCAGGTCGACGACGGCCTCGAGCGCGGCGGCGCGAGAGGACTCGTCCAGCTCGGTCTGCGGACGACGCCAGCCGGACAGGAACGGCAGCTTGGTGATCTCGGTGGTCACCTTCCAGGTGGCCTGGCCGAGGCGACGGGCGTAGATGTTGCCGATGGTGGTCGGCTCACCGGCGAACACGAAGCGTCCGCCCGGCTTGAGCACGCGCAGGCACTCCTTGAGCGCCAGCTCCACGTCGGGGATGTGGTGCAGCACGGCGTGGCCGCAGACCAGATCGAAGGTGTCGTCGTCGTACGGGATGGTCTCGGCGTCGGCGACACGACCGTCGACATCCAGACCGAGGTGCTCGGCGTTGCGCAGGGCGACCTTCACCATGCCGGGCGAGAGGTCGGTGACCGAACCGGACTTGGCGACGCCGCCCTGCATCAGGTTGAGGAGGAAGAATCCGGTGCCACAGCCCAGCTCGAGCGCGCGCTCGTACGGCAGCGGAGCCGGGCCCACGGCGAGGTCGAACCGGCCGCGCGCATACGCGATACAGCGTTCGTCATAGGAGATCGACCACTTGTCGTCGTAGGTCTCCGCTTCCCAGTCGTGGTACAGGACCTGGGCGAGTTTGGTGTCTTTGCGCGCTGCTTCGACCTGGGCCGCGGTGGCGTGGGGGTTCGGCGCCGGGTCGTCGGGATGGACCGTCATAGAGGCCAGCCTAATATGTGTGTCTCGGCACGCCGCTGCTGGGACGAGGGACGGCCCTTTCACTCGCCCGGTCGGACCGGAACGGTTATTAACTTATCGGTAAGTTGCTACTTTCCGGTGAAGGTAGCGCTGTTCGGACCGTCGGCCGCGAATGTGCGGGTGCCGAGGCGGGCGTCGTCGGTGTCGAACAGTGCCGACCATTCGGTGACGGCGGTGGAGTGGCCGTGCGGCCCGGATTCGAAGACCGCCTTGGCGGCGGCGAGGGCGCGCGGGGCGGCGGTGACGAACTGGGCGGCCCAGGCGCGGGCGGCGGTGAGAACGTCGTCGGGGGCCACCACCTCGTCGACCAGCCCGAGCTTCGCGGCTTCCTCGGCATCGACGAAACGGCCGGTGTAGACGAGGTCCTTGGCGCGGGCGGCGCCGATGAGCAGCGAGAGTCGGCGAATGCCGGAGAGCGGGATCAGGCCGGCTTTGATCTGCGGAAGACCCAGTTTCACGTTGTCGCCGATGATCCGGTGATCGGCGCCGAGCGCGAGTTCGAGGCCCGCGCCGAGGCAGTAGCCGGTGATCGCGGCGACCGTCGGCTGCGGAACCCGCGCGAGACAACCGAGCGCGGCCTGCAGATCGGCGGCCATGGCAGCGGCCTGACCGGCGTCGAGCGCGGCCAGCTCCGACATCTCGTCGCCCGCGCTGAACACCCGCTCGTCGCCGTAGACGATCAGGGCCGAGACCCCGGGATGCTGGGCCACCGTGGCTGCCGCGGCCGCCACCTCACGGGCCAACTGGGCGTCGACGAGGTTCAGCGGCGGACGATCGATGCGCAGCAGCGCGACGCCACGGGTGGTCGGCTCGGCGGGCAGCTCGAGGGTCACGAATTCGGCCATGGGCCACAACCTACCGGCCGCCGAATGCACCCAACTGCGGGAGATCGTCGAAATACCGTTCGCTGTCGGGGAAGTCCGACAGCGGACGACCGCCCGCTCCCGGCGAATACTTCGGCATGATCGGCTCGATGACGCGGTCGGCGGCCAGCACGGCCGCGGTGTCGGCGAACCCGCACAGCGCGTCGAGCTGCGACCACGTCGGTGGCATCAGCACGTGTTCGCCCTCGCGCCAGCTCGTCAGGGCATCCTGCGGGGTCCGCCAGATCACCTGGGAGGCCTCGGAGGTGGCGCCGTCGGCGATCTGGCCCTGCGGGAGCACCGCGACGAAGAAGCGCGTGTCGTAGCGGCGGGGTTCGGCCTCGGGAGTGATCCAGTTCGACCACGGGCGCAGCAGATCGGCGCGCAGCACCAGGCCCTCGCTCGCGAGGAAATCGGCCAGCGACAGTTCACGGCGCTCGAGCTTGCCCCGCGCCTCGCGATAGCGCGCCGAGTCGTCGACCACAGTGTCCGCGGTCGGACCGGCGAGCAGCACTCCGCATTCCTCGAACGTCTCCCGCACGGCAGCGGCGACGAGCGCCTGCGCGCTCTGCTCGTCGGTGGCGAACCGCTTCGCCCACCACGCGGGTTCGGGGCCCGTCCAGGCGATGTCGGCCGTTCCGTCGGCAGCGTCGACACCACCGCCGGGGAACACCGTCACCCCGGCGGCGAACGCCATCGCCTTGACCCGACGCTGCAGGAACACCTCGATACCGGCCTCGCCGTCCCGCACCAGCATCACGGTCGACGCGTCCCGCGCGGGGACCCCGGACTCACTCATACCGTTCCTCTCCACCACCGAACCGACTGCTCGGCGACCGACACCGCGGCCTCCCGGCCGCAATCGGCTACCTCCTGCGAGCGCAGCCGACCTCTCAGCACCCTAACGCCCGCTTGGTCGACGGTGCGTCGAGATTCCTCTCAGCGGTCAGTTCCGGCGCCGATGCCCGCCCGAACGGCGAGCCCGCCGCGCGAACCAGCGACCGTCGATCCGGTCGAGGGCGATCGACTGGCTGAAGGCCCTGCTCAGATTCTCGGCGGTGACCACGTCGCCCAGGAGCCCCTGGCCAACCACCTCGCCTTCCTTGAGGAGCAGCGCATGGGTGAAGCCGGGCGGAATCTCCTCGACGTGATGGGTCACCAACACCATCGCGGGCGCGTCGGGGTCGGCGGCGAGATCGCCGAGACGCTCGACGAGTTCCTCACGCCCGCCCAGGTCCAGGCCCGCGGCCGGTTCGTCGAGCAGCAGCAGTTCCGGATCGGTCATCAGTGCGCGCGCGATCAGCACCCGTTTGCGTTCACCTTCGGACAGGGTGCCGTAGGTGCGGTCGGAGAGATGTTCGGCGCCCAGGGTTTCCAGCATGTCGACGGCACGTTCGGTATCGATGTCCTCGTAGCGCTCGCGCCAGCGGCCGAGCACCGCGTAGCCGGCCGAGACCACGAGGTCGCTGACCTTCTCGTCCACCGGGATCCGGCTGGCCACCGCCGCCGAGGACAGCCCGATGCGTGGTCGCAATTCGCTGACGTCGACGCGACCGAGCGTCTCCCCCAACAGATTCGCGCTACCAGAGGTCGGGTGGAGTTCGGCGGCGGCCATCCTCAACAGCGAGGTCTTGCCCGCGCCGTTCGGGCCGAGCACCACCCAGCGTTCGTCGAGCTCTACTTGCCAAGAGACAGGGCCGACCAGGGTTCGGCCCGAGCGGCGGATGGTCACGTCGGAGAAGTCGATGAGCAAATCGGGATCGGGTTGCGACACGCGCTCCATCTTGGCCCACGCGGGCTCTCAGCGCAGCGACCGGCCCGTACGAGATTCGTCGATCCTGGTCGTCGACGGGTCATTCGCATTGCGAAGTTCGCGACGCAACATCCGCGCGGCGACAAAGGAGACAGGCACCGACAGCGCGACCCAGACGATCAGGATCACCACAATTGTCGTCATCATCGCGGAACCTCCCTGTACCTCGACGTGCCCAGCTGTCCGTTACGTATACCCCCGGGGCACCCACGCCACACCGCGTTATCGCGGCGAGTCGCGAAAACCGCAACGTAACTGTCGGATTCGCCTGGTATGGCGAGGCGATCACTGCTGTGCGGGCACCGCGATCACCGTCATCGAGCCCGGCGCCACCTCGGTGAAACCGGCGTCGCGCACAGCCACCGCACGACCCGCCGCCACCTCGGCCACCAAGCCCGCCCACTGCTGTTCGTCCGCGTCGCGCACAGCGCACCGGAACCCGCGCCCTGCCCACGCGGCCGCCGCGTCCACGGGCAGCGCACCCGCCAGCAACATGCTGGCGTGCCCGACCTGCGCGGCCGCCTTGCCCACCGACATCGTCAACGCCGCGTTCACCCACAGCACCGGCGACGTCGGATCCGCCGGACCCGGCTCGTCATGGTCGAGGTCGGTGCCGCCGATCTGGAGTTTGCGGACGCGCTGATCGATCTCCCCGACCGGACCGGGGACGAACGCACGGGCCTGCGCGCCGTCGACATCGACAGTCACCCCGTCGACGTCACCCACGGCCGTCCACTGGGCGCCACGCGCGCGCCGGGCGACCTTCCTGATCCGCGACCGCTTCCACGCGAGATACCGCGGCTCCCACTCCCCTCCCGGCCCCGAACGTGGGTCGAGGCACACCGCGACGGCCGCGGCGGCCGCGGCTTCCAGCAATGCGCTGCGGGCGGGCGGATCGCTCTTGGGAATGTGCAACACCATCTGCATCGCCTGCACCATGGCCGGATCGTCGGGATCACCGGTGCCACCGTAGCCCTGCGCCAATTCCGCATGCGCGGCGGCGAATTCGGCCGCCTCGTCGCGGGCCGTCGCCTCGGCCTGCTCCTCGGTTTCCAACCCACTACTCATGCCACAACACCCGTTCGATCGACACCGGTCCGCCCGCCAGCCTAATCGCGCGGGTACGTGGCCCTACCGCGTTCAGCTCACCCGGACATCCACCATGAAGGTCGGCTCGGGGCCGATGGATGATTCGTTGGCGGGCCCGTAGGTGAACTGCAGCGAGGTCACACCCCGCTGGATCGCCCGGAACGGCCACACCGTGGCATTGCCCTCGCTGGTCGGCCCACCGTCGGGGATCAGGATGCCCTTCTCGGCATTGACCATGCCCCACTGGCCGGTCGACGAGGGATCCTGAGGCAGACGCACCAGCAGGCGCTGGCCCACCGTGGCCACGACCGTGCTGCCGTTGGCGGCCGGCTCGATCATCAGCGGCTCGACCGCGGACTGTGGAATAGCGGTCGGCTGAAGGGTGACGAAGTAGGGCTCGGTCTTGTCGCCACCGCACCCGGCGGTCGATCCGCCGAGACCCGCCAGGGCGATCAGGACGAGAAGAGACCTGCGCACAACAACCTCCCGGTGACGAGCGGTAACGACGTGCCTGTGCGGTCACTCTACGTCGGCGAGGTCGCGATTCCGCGTGACGCTACCGGCCGAGCAGTGGAACCCGCCGTACGCCGCCGTCGCGCGCATCGGCCGCTTCCACCTCGTCGCGGGTGACGCCGAGGATGAACAGCACCGCGTCCAGATACGGATGCGACAGCGCCGTATCTGCCACCTCGCGCAACGCGGGCTTGGCATTGAACGCCACGCCGAGCCCGGCCGCGTTGAGCATGTCGATGTCGTTGGCGCCGTCACCGACCGCGACGGTCTGCTCCATCGGTACGCCCGCCTCGGCGGCGAACTTGCGCAGGGCGGTCGCCTTGAACGCCCGGTCGACGATCTCGCCGACGACCCGCCCGGTGAGCTTGCCGTCGATGATCTCCAGGGTGTTGGCCTGCACGAAATCGAGTTCCAGCTCGTGCGCGAGCGGCTCGATCACCTGCCGGAAGCCACCGGAGACCACGCCGCAGCGGAAGCCGAGCCTGCGCAGGGTCCGAATCGTGGTGCGCGCGCCCGGGGTGAGCTCGATCCGGTCGGCGACCTCCTCGATCACCGACTCGTCGAGACCCTCGAGGGTGGCCACTCGCTGACGCAGCGATTCGGCGAAGTCGAGCTCGCCGCGCATCGCGGCCTCGGTGACCTCGCGGACCTGATCCTCCACACCGGCGTGCGCGGCCAGCATCTCGATCACTTCGCCCGTGATCAGGGTGGAGTCGACGTCGAAAACGATGAGGCGCTTGGCCCGGCGGGCCAGCCCCGCCCGTTCCACCGCGATGTCGACCCGCTCGGCGACCGCGACCTCGGCCAGTGCGGTGCGCAGTCGCGCGTCGCCTTCGTCGCTGGTGTCGGTCGCGGTGACCATCAGTTCCATCCCGGTCACCGGGTAGTCGGCGATGCCACGGATGGAGTCGATATTGGCGCCACCGGTGGCCAGTTCCCGCGAGATCGCGCTGAAGGCCTTCGCGGTGACCGGGGCGCCGAGCACCACGACCGCGTGGGTCGACATCGGCGGCTTGCCGATCTGCGCGTCCACGGACACGTCGACCTGCATGCCGACGGTGTTCATGGCCTCTTCGAGCTCGTCCTGCAACGCCTCGGGGTCGTTGGGGCACGACACCAGCACCCCGAGGGTGAGCCGTCCCCTGATGACCACCTGCTCCACGTCCAGCAAGCTCACCTGGTGCCGGGACAACGTCGCCAGCAACACCGACGTGACGCCCGGTCGGTCGGGGCCGGTGACGGTCACGAGAACTGTGGTGTCGGCCAAGTCGATCTGCTCCGTTCGATTACCCACAAAAAGAGTGTGCACCCGCTGGTCACCCAGCAGGTGCACACCCTGTCGTTCGGTGGTGTCCTACTTCTTCGCGAGCGCGCCTTCGGACACGTGCGTGCTGTGCTTACCCGAGCCCCAGCCCACGTGCGCCTCGGCCTTCATACGGTCGACCATGTGCGGGTAGTGCAGTTCGAACGCGGGGCGCTCAGACCGGATCCGCGGCAGCTCGTAGAAGTTGTGGCGCGGCGGCGGGCAGGTGGTGGCCCACTCGAGGGAGTTGCCGTAGCCCCACGGGTCGTCGACCGTGACGACCTCGCCGTAGCGGAAGCTCTTGAAGACGTTCCAGATGAACGGCAGCATCGACGAGCCGAGGATGAACGCGCCGATCGTGGAGATCGTGTTCAGCGTGGTGAAACCGTCGGACGGCAGGTAGTCGGCGTAGCGACGCGGCATGCCCTCGGCGCCCAGCCAGTGCTGGACCAGGAAGGTGGTGTGGAAGCCGACGAAGGTGGTCCAGAAGTGCCACTTGCCGAGGCGCTCGTCCATCATGCGACCGGTGATCTTCGGGAACCAGAAGTAGATACCCGCGAAGGT
Organism: Nocardia sp. PE-7; assembly: GCF_030486425.1. Taxonomy (NCBI): domain Bacteria; kingdom Bacillati; phylum Actinomycetota; class Actinomycetes; order Mycobacteriales; family Nocardiaceae; genus Nocardia; species Nocardia sp. PE-7. The sequence goes on from NZ_CP129614.1 coordinate 5,072,158, forward strand.
CGCGAACACGATGGTGCCGAAGAGCACGTAGTGGAAGTGCGCGACGACGAAGTACGAGTCGGTGACGTGGAAGTCCAGCGGCGGCGAGGCCAGGATGACGCCCGACAGACCACCGAAGAGGAAGGTCACCAGGAAGCCGAGCGACCACAACATCGGTGTCTCGAATGTCAACTGACCGCGCCACATGGTGCCGATCCAGTTGAAGAACTTCACACCGGTCGGGACCGCGATGAGGAAGGTCATGAAGGAGAAGTACGGCAGCAGCACCGCGCCGGTGGCGTACATGTGGTGCGCCCACACCGCGATCGACAGCGCCGCGATACCCAGCGTCGCGTAGACCAGCGTGGTGTAACCGAAGATCGGCTTGCGACTGAACACCGGGAAGATCTCCGACACGATGCCGAAGAACGGCAGCGCGATGATGTAGACCTCGGGGTGGCCGAAGAACCAGAACAGGTGCTGGTAGAGCAGGATGCCGCCGGTGGCCGGGTCGTAGATGTGACCACCCAGGTGGCGGTCGTAGGCCAGACCGAACAGCGCCGCGGTGAGCAGCGGGAACGCGAGCAGCACCAGCACGGAGGTGACCGCGATGTTCCAGGTGAAGATCGGCATGCGGAACATGGTCATACCGGGTGCGCGCAGGCAGACCACGGTGGTGAGCATGTTGACGCCACCGAGGATGGTGCCAAGACCCGACACGGCCAGACCGAGGATCCACAGGTCGGTGCCGACACCGGGCGAGTGCAGGATGTCGGTCAGCGGCACGTAGGCCGTCCAGCCGAAGTCCGCCGCGCCGCCGGGGGTCACGAAGCCCGCGGTCGCCATGGAGGCGCCGAACAGGTACAGCCAGTAGCTGAACGCGTTCAGTCGCGGGAAGGCGACGTCGGGAGCGCCGATCTGCAGCGGCAGGACGATGTTGGCGAAGCCGAACACGATCGCCGTCGCGTAGAACAGCAGCATGATCGTGCCGTGCATGGTGAACAGCTGGTTGAACTGTTCGGGCGAGAGGAACTGCAGACCCGGACGTGCGAGCTCACCACGCATGAGCAGCGCCATGAGGCCGCCGATCATGAAGAAGCTGATCGCCGTCACCAAGTACATGGTGCCGAGCACCTTGGGGTCGGTGGTGGTGACCGCCTTGTAGAGGAACGAGCCCTTCGGCCCGGTCCGGGCCGGATACGGTCGAGTCGCTTCCAACTGAGGGACTGGCCTGGGCTCTACCGCAGTCACTGATCCTCCTGAAGATGCCTGTACGTCACTCGCAGCGTCGGCCGCGCCTGAAAGGACGGACAGCAGCAGACATGCGTTGGAGTGAATCGTAAACCGTGCTGCCGCAGCATTCCGCGCGGGTCCTACTCTGTGTCGTATTCGGCGCGCCGTAGTTCGCGATCCCGATCTTCCTCCGCAGGTCGCGTGGGTGCAATGGTTGTCGGCGATGACTTTTCGGCGGTCGGCGCGTCATGATCGATGCCGACACACGAACGTGCCAGCGTCTCGATCGAGCTCCCCCTTCAGCCGAGGAGAAGTCATGTCGTTGACCCCGAAACCCGGTGACCCCACCTGGGTCGATCTCTACACCACCGATCTCGACCGCGCGATCGCCTTCTACGGCGAACTGTTCGGTTGGACCGCCGATCGCGGCGGCGAGGAATTCGGCGGCTACACCACCCTGCGCAAGGACGGGCGGGCGGTGGCGGGCGCGATGGGCCGCCACGACGATCCCGGCGACCCCTATCCCGACCGCTGGACCGTGTATCTGAACTCCCCCGATGCGCTGGCGACGACGGCGAAGACGAGCGCGGCGGGCGGCAATGTGATCGTCGAGCCGATGGCGGTCGCCGATCTCGGATCGATGGCGGTGCTCGCCGATGTCGGCGGCATCGGTGTGGGGGTCTGGCAGGCCGATACCTTCGCCGGCTTCGAAGCGGTCGGCATCGTCGCCGACGGCACCTGGACCGACCACGTCGGCGTCCCGTCCTGGTTCGAGCTGATGACGCGCGCCTACGACGAGTCCCTGGTCTTCTACCGCGACGTCTTCGGCTGGGCCGACACTTTGACAATCGCCGACACCGCAGACTTCCGCTACACCACCATTCACGCCGTCCCACCCATGGGCGGCGGTGTCCTCGACGCGGGCGGCCACCTGGCCGAAGGCATACCCGGCTCGTGGACGGTCTATTTCGGCGCCGACGACGTGGACAAGTCCGCCGAACAAGCGGTGGCCCTCGGCGGCACCGTCGCCTTCGAACCCATGAACACCCCCTACGGCCGTCTCGCCGGCCTGATCGACCCCACCGGCGCGCATTTCAGCATCGGCGGAAACGCCCGCTGACCGAGGGTTCGACCCCCTAGGGGTGGTAATCGATCCCCCTGGGAGTCGGCGCACCAACGCTGGGGTTGCTGTCGGGTTCCCCTCTCGGAGACGAGATTGGAGGTGTAGCAAAAAACACCCGCCGACAAGCCTTCAAGGGGAATCCGATGAGCACCATGGTCACCGCACCCGCCGACAACGTCATCCAGATGCGTCGCCGTTCCGACGCGCCGATCGTCGCGGGACAGCTCGCCGACGCCGATCTGGATCGTTGGGCGAACCGCCTGGCCCGCGTGCTGCTCGGTCGCGGAGCCGAGGCGGGCGACCGGATCGCCGTCGCGGTCGATCCCCGGATCGAGGCGGTCGTCGCCGAGGCCGCGGTGCGCAAGATCGGCGCGATCCCGGTGTCGCCCGCCGACGGTGCCGCGACCGGTTTCGGGATCACCACCAAGGCCAATCGGGCCCAGTTCGCCGACAGCGGCAACTGGCTGGTGCTCGACGATCGCTCGACCCTGCAGCGCTATCTGGTCAGTTCCGACGCGCCGCTGGCGACCACCGAACTGGCCGCAGTCTCCTGAACCCATTCCGATGTGGTCCGCGCTGGTTCAGAATGAACATAGAGCGCAGTACGCAACGGCGAGTACTACCAGCCAGGTAGCTACCCGACGGTCGGGACACATCGTGAACACCGAGCTCGAGACATGAGAACGCAGGTTCGCTCATGATCGCACCAGAAGGCCCTTTTCCGCTGTCCGCCGCCCAGCGCGGCATCTGGTTCGCCCAGCACATCGCGGGCGACACACCCATCTCCATCGCCCAATACGTCGAACTGTCCGGCGAGATCGACCACACGCTGCTCACCGAGGCGGTCCGACAGACCGGCCGGGAGTTCGGCACCGGCTACGTGCGGCTGGTCGACGTCGACGGCCGGCCGCATCAGATCGTCGACCTGGCCCTCGACGACGAGATCGTCCGAGTGGATCTGCGCGACCGCCCCGACCCGGAAGCCGCCGCGCACGCCTGGATGCGGGCCGAGTACACCGCACCGCTGGACGTGATGCGCGACCGATTGGTCCGCCTCGCCATGCTGCGGGTCGCCGAGGACCGCTGGTTCTGGTACGCGCGCATGCACCACATCGTCTTGGACGGGATGGGCGCGCTCGCCCTCGTCCAGCGCACCGGCGAGCTCTACAACGCCGCCTTCGACGGCCGCGAGCCGCCGCCGGCCAAGGCCGAGCCGTTGCAGAAGATCGTCGAGGCCGACCTGGCCTACCGGACCTCGACCCGTTTCGAGACCGACCGCGAGTACTGGCGCGATCACCTGGCCGAGCTGGCCGATCCGGTCACCCTCGCCGGCCGTGCCGCCGAGGTCGACGGCCACCCCAACCGGGTCTCGGGCGCCCTGCCCGCGGAGACGACCGCACTGCTGGATTCTGTTGCCGCCGCGGTGAACTCGGGCGTCGCGCCCACCGTGGTCGCCGCGTTCGGCGCCTATCTCGCCGCGATGACCGGCGCACCGGAGGTGGTCCTGAGCCTGCCGGTGTCCGCCCGGACCTCGGCGACCCTGCGCCGTTCGGGCGGCATGCTCGCCAATGTCGTGCCGCTGCGGGTCACCCTCGATCCCGCGACGACCGTCGGCGCGGCGATTCTGGCTGTCCAGGCCGAGCTGACCGGCGCGCTGCGGCGGCAGCGCTATCGCCAGGAGGACATCGTCCGCGATCTCGGCTGGGCGATGGACGAGGCGGCGTCGTTCGGTCCTGCCGTGAATCTGATGATGGTGGACACCAGGATCGCGCTCGGCCCGGTGGTCGGACGGCTCAATGTGCTCACCTCCGGGCTGATCGACGATCTGTTCGTCAACGTCTACCCCGGCGTGGGCGGCGAGAGCACCCACATCGATCTGCAGGGCAACGGAAACCTCTACAGCGACGCCGAGCTGGCGGCCCACCACGCTCGCTTCCTGATGTTCCTGCACCGATTCCTCGTCGCCGGACCCGATGCCCCGCTGTCGACGGTGCCGGTCCTCTCGGCTGCCGAGCACGCGGCCTCGGTGCCCGCGCGTGGTCCGGCCGGCGTCGAGCCGAAGACTCTGCCCGAGATCCTCGCCGCGGGCGCGGCGATCGATCCGGACGCGGTGGCCCTGCGCTGGGGCACCGACGACACACTGAGCTACCGCGAAGTCGACGAGTACACGAATCGGCTGGCCCACCTGCTGATCGCCGCGGGCGCCGGCCCCGAACACGGTGTGGCACTGTCTATTCCACGCTCCGCGGAATCGGTGCTCGCCACGATCGCGGTGGCCAAGACCGGCGCGCCGTTCGTTCCGATCGATCCGACCTATCCCGACGACCGGATCGAGCACATGATCGACGACAGCGGCGTCGTCACCGGCTTGACCGTCACCCAGGTCCGTAAGTCTCTGCCCGACAAGGTCGATTGGCTCGCACTCGACGCCGAAACCACTGTCGCGGACCTCGCCGCACAGGACGTCGCCCCGATCACCGATGCCGAGCGAACCGCCGCGATCGGGCTCGATCAGGTCGCCTACGTCATCTACACCTCCGGGTCGACCGGACTCCCCAAGGGCGTCCTGGTCCCGCACCGGGGCCTGGCGAATCTCGCCGCGAGTTCGGGGGCCGGCTTCGGCGTCGACGCCGACTCCGTCGTCGCCCACGCGGTGTCGCCGAGCTTCGATATCTCCGTCGAGGAGATCCTGGTGACCCTGGCCGCCGGTGCCACCCTCGCGGTGGTCCCGCCGTCGGCGTACGCGGGCGAGGACATGGCGCAGGTGTTGCGCACCCATCGCGTCACCCATCTCAATGTCACCCCTGCCGTGGTCGGTTCCCTCGACCCGGCGACCCTGCCCGACCTGCGCACGATCGTGGTCGGCGGCGACGCCTGTCCACCGGAGCTGGTGTCGAAGTGGGCCGGGCGCGCCCTGATCAACGGCTACGGGCCGACCGAAACCACCGTCACCACGACCCTGACCGCACCGCTGGTCCCCGGCGCCCCGGTGACGATCGGCAGCCTCGTCCGGGGCGTGTCGGGCCTGGTGCTCGACTCCTGGCTGCGGCCGGTCCCCGCGGGCACTGTGGGCGAGCTGTACCTCGCCGGACCCGGCGTCGCGCGCGGCTACCACCGGCGCAGCGGGTTGACCGCCAGCCGGTTCGTCGCGAATCCGCACGCGCCCGGCGAGCGGATGTATCGCACCGGAGATCTGGTGCGGTGGACCGATCCTGACCGATTCACCCTGGAATACCAGGGCCGCAGCGACTTCCAGGTGAAGGTGCGCGGCTACCGGATCGAGCTGGGCGAGATCGACGCCGCGTTGCAGCGACTTCCCGAGATCGATTTCGCGATCACCCTCGGCGTCGAGACCGCCGCCGGCGCGACGGCGCTCGTCTCCTACGTCACGACCGAGCCGGGTGCCGAGGTCCATCCCGAGGCGGTGAAAGCCGCTGTCGGTGAACGTCTTCCGGCCTACATGGTGCCCGCCGTGGTGATGGTCCTCGACGAGGTTCCCCTCACTCCACTCGGCAAGGTGGACCGAAAAGCATTGCCCGCGCCGGATTTCAGTGCCCGCACGGTCACGAGCCGCGCGCCGTCCACACCGCGCGAGGAAACTCTGGCGGCCCTGTTCGCCGAGGTACTCGGGCTGGACACCGTCGGGGTCGACGAGAGCTTCTTCGCACTCGGTGGCGACAGCATCGTTTCCATCCAGCTGGTCTCGCGCGCGAAGGCCGCCGGTATCTCGTTCAGCGCCCGCGATGTGTTCGAACGCAAGACGGTCGCCGCGTTGGCCGCGGTCGCGGACGACACCGAGGTCGTGGTGGTCGACGAACTGCCCGGTGGCGGCGTCGGCGCGGTGGAGCTCACCCCGATAGTGCACGCGATGGTCGAGCACGGCGACACCTGGGGTCGCTACGGACAGGCCGTACTCATCGGGCTGCCCGCCGACTTCGACCGCCCGAGACTCGCGGCGGCGCTACAGGTTTTGCTCGAACACCACGATCTGCTCCGCTCGTCGCTGCGCCGCACCCCGGACGGCTGGGAATGGATTGTCGCCGAACGTGGTTCGGTCGACGCCGCGACGCTGATCGACGTGGTCCGGGCCGACACCGACGAAGCGGTGGACCGCGCCCTACAGGATGCCGCGGATCGCCTCGATCCCACCGTGGGCGCCGTTGCCCGGTTCGTCATGATCGAACGCGCCGACGCCGATCCGCTGTGCTGGCTGGTCCTGCACCACCTGGTCACCGATGGCGTCTCGTGGCGAATCCTGCTGCCGGACTTGGCCACCGCGGCCTTCGGCGGCGCACTCGACCCCGTCGGCACCTCCTTCCGCCGCTGGGCGCACGGCCAGGTCGAGAACGCCGCCTCCCGCATCGACGAACTGCCGATCTGGCAGCGAATCCTGGCCACACCCGATCCGTCTTTCGCCCTCGCCTCGCCGCGGGCCGCCTTCGATCCGGCCGTCGACGTGGTCGCCACCATGGCGCAATGGCAGACGACGGTGCCCGCCGACCTCGCGCACACCGTGCTGCACGCGGTACCCGAGCAATTCCATTGCGGCGCGGACGAAGTACTCCTCGCGGCGCTCGCCATGGCCGTGTGCCGGTGGCGCGAACGCACCGGCGCCCTGCTGACGTTGGAGGGCCACGGCCGCAGTGAATCCCTGCTGCCCGGCGCCGATGTCGCGCGCACCGTCGGCTGGTTCACCAGCGTGTATCCGGTCGCGCTCGACCTGACCGAGATCGATCTCGGCGACGCGTTCGCCGGTGGCCACGCGGCGGGTTCGGCGATCAAGGCGACCAAGGAGCAGTTGCGGTCGGTCCCCGATCGCGGCGTCGGCTTCGGCCTGCTGCGCTATCTGGACGACGAGACCGCCGCGGCGCTGGCGGACGCGCCGACACCGCAGCTGAGCTTCAACTATCTCGGCAGGGCGGTGACCGGCGAGGATGCCTGGGTACCGCGACGTTTCGCCGCGACCAACGACGACGGCGCTCCACTGGCCGCTGTCGTCGATATCAACGCGGTGCTCACCGATGCCGGGTTGGAGGTCACCTGGGCCTACGCGAGCAGGCTGCTCGACGAGGCCGAGGTGCGCGAGTTGGCCGAGCTCTGGTCACAGGCCCTGCGCGCGCTGGTCACCCACGCCGGATCCGGCGACGCGGGTGGCCGCACGCCCTCGGACTTCGAGCTGGTCGCGGTCGATCAGCCACAGATCGAACGCTGGGAGCACGCCTACCCGAAGCTCACCGACGTCTGGCCGCTCTCGCCGCTGCAGTACGGCCTGCTCTTCCACGCGCTCTACGACTCCGACACCGCCGACGGTTACACGGTCCAATCGCTGCTCACCCTGGCGGGCACGGTCGACGCCACCCGGCTGCGCGGCGCGGCACAGGCGCTGATCGATCGGCACGAGAACTTGCGCGTGGCCTTCGTCGAGACCGACGACGGCCCCCGCCAACTGGTGCTGTCGGCGGCCGAGATCCGCTGGCACGACATCGATCTCACCGAGATCGCCGACGACGAGCAGCGAGCGCGCGAACTCGACCGGGTGATCGAACTCGACGCGCTGACCCGCTTCGACCTGACCGATCCCCCGCTGCTGCGCTTCACGCTGATCAGGACCGCCCCGGAGAATTTCCGGCTCGTCATGACCAATCACCATCTGGTGCTCGACGGTTGGTCGACGCCGCTGCTGGTTCGGGAACTGCTCACCCTGTACGTCACCGCGGGCGACGCGTCGATGTTGCCGCCCGCCCGGTCCTACCGCGAATTCCTGTCCTGGCTCGAAGACCAGGACGCCCAAGCCTCGCTCGACGCGTGGAAGCATGCCCTGTCCGGGATCGACACGCCGACCCGAGCAGTCCCCACGCTCGCCGGGATCGAGTCGACCGAGACCGGGATGCTCTCGCACGATCTGTCCGCCGCCACGGTCGCGGCACTCGAGTCCGCCGCCAGGGCAGCGGGCGCGACCGTGAACACCCTGGTCCAGGCCGGTTGGTCGATGCTGCTGGCCATGCTCACCGGCCGCACCGACGTGGTGTTCGGCGCCACGGTGTCCGGTCGGCCGCCGGAGCTGCCCGGTGTCGAGGAGATGGTCGGGCTGTTCATCAACACCGTGCCGGTGCGGGTGACGCTGGATCCGTCGGAGCGGGTGTGCGACCTGCTCGCCCGCGTGCAGGCCGAACAGGCGCGGCTCATGGACCATCAGCACGTCGGCCTCGCCGCCATCCACCGCGCCGTCGGCCTGGCCGAATTGTTCGACACCCTCACCGTTTTCGAGTCCTACCCCATCGATCGCGAGGCGTTGTCCCAAGCCCTGGATATCGCGGGGATGCGAGTGCTCGACATCGAGGGCACCGACGCGACGCCGTATCCGTTGAACCTCATGGTGATTCCGCTGCGCGGCGAAGCCGGCGCCGGCGATGCCCTGCGCATCACAGTGAAATTCATGGCCGATCAGCTGGAACACACCGCGGCGCAGTCACTCCTCGACCGCTTCATCCGGCTCCTCGCCCAACTCGCCGAGAATCCGCGGGCGATGATGTCGCAGCTGCGGTACTGCAGCGAGGCCGAAACAGCCGCGCTCGCACCGGTTCACGGCCCACCGCCGCTGCCGATGCGCACGCTGGCCGATGTCCTCACCGCGGGCGCGCGCATCGATCCCGACGCGATCGCGGTCAGCGCGGGCGAGCTGCGGATGAGCTACGGCGAACTCGACGCCTGGTCCAATCGGTTCGCCCGGGTCCTGCTCCGTCGCGGGATCGGCCCCGAGGTGTTCGTGGTGCTCGCGCTGACCCGGTCGCTGGAATCGGTGGTGGCCGTGTGGGCGCTGGCCAAGACCGGTGCGGCCTTCGTTCCGCTGGATCCGAGCTATCCGGTGGAACGGATCGAGCACATGCTCACCGATTCGAAGGCCCCGATCGGCGTCACAGTGACGGCCACCGGCGACGACCTGCCCGGGTCCATCGACTGGCTGCTGCTCGACGACCTGAACACCATGCGCCGCGCCATGCTGGTCTCCGACGCGCCGATCACCGACGACGAACGCGGCGGCGCGGTCGATATCGACCACACCGCGTACCTGATCTACACCTCCGGTTCCACCGGCAAGCCCAAGGCGGTGTTGCTCAGCCACCGCGGTATCGCGAATCTCGTCACCGCCCAACGGGAGACCCTGGCACTCGACCCGTCGGCCAGCGCATTGCAGGTCGCCTCCCCCAGTTTCGACGCCTCCGTCTTCGAAATGCTCACCGCGCACGCGGCGGGCGGACGCCTGGTCGTGTCGCCGCCGGAGGTCTACGGCGGCGCCGAACTCGAGACGCTGCTGCGCACCGAGCGGGTCACCCACGCGGTGATCACCCCCTCGGCGCTGGCGACCATGGAACCCACCGATCTCACCGATCTGCGGGTGCTGTCGGTGGCCGGCGAGGCGGCCACCCCCGAGCTCATCGAGAAGTGGGCCGCGGGCAGACGGATGGTGAACCTGTACGGCCCCACCGAGTTCAGCATCTGGGCCACCGGCCCCGCCGAGCTGGTCGCGGGCGAGCCGGTGACCATCGGCGGACCGATTCGCGGCGCGGCGCTGGTGGTGCTGGACAGCTGGTTGCGGCCGGTACCGATCGGCATCGCGGGCGAACTGTATCTGGCCGGTCCCGCGCTGGCGCGCGGCTACTTCAACCGGTTCGAGATGACCGCGAGCCGATTCGTCGCCAACCCCTTCGGCATCGCCGGCGAACGCATGTACCGGACCGGTGACATGGTGCGCTGGGTCGCGGGCGAGAACGACGCGCTCACCCTGGAATACCTGGGCCGCAGCGACTTCCAGGTCAAGATTCGCGGCCTGCGGATCGAACTCGGCGAGATCGACGCGGTGCTCTCGCGCGTCGACGAGGTGGACTACGCGGTGACGATCGGGCGTGACGGACCGGCGGGCGCCACCGTGCTGGTGTCCTATGTGCTCCCCGTGCCGAGTGTCGAACTCGACACCGAGCGACTGCGCGCGCAGGTGGCGGCGGAACTGCCCGGGTACATGGTGCCCGCCTATGTCGTCGTCCTGGAGGACATCCCACTCACCCCCGTCGGCAAGCTGGACCGCAAAGCCCTTCCGATACCGGACTTCTCGGTGACTCAGCAGTCCTATCTCGCGCCGCGCACGCCGGTCGAACAGGCCGTCGCCGAGGTGTTCGCCGAGGTACTCGGCAGCGAGCGGGTGAGCGTCGACCAGTCCTTCTTCGAGCTCGGCGGCAACTCGCTGAGCGCGACAAAGGTGGTGGCCCGGGTCAATTCGGCACTCGGGTCCGGCATCGCCCTGCGTGATCTGTTCGACGCACCGAGCGTCGCCCAGCTGTCCTCGCGGGTCCTGCCCGCGGCCGAAGGCAGCGCGGGTCGCCCGGCCCTCGCCCCGCGCCCGCGCCCCGACCGCATCCCGCTGTCCCCCGCCCAGCAGCGCATGTGGGTGCTCAACCAGCTCGACCCGCAATCGTCGGCTTACAACATCGCGATCGCCCTTCGCCTCACCGGATCACTGGACGTGGCGGCCATGCGCCGAGCACTCGCCGACGTGGTCGAGCGCCAGGAAAGCCTGCGCACGCGCTACCCCGCCGACGCCGAGGGCCCACGCCAGGTCGTCGTCGGTATCGACGGATCCACCCCCGCCATGCCACTGATCGATACCGAAGACGGTGCGCCACTACGGGATCGGATCAACGACCTGGCGGGAACCGGATTCGATCTCACCCGTGAGCCTCCGTTGCGGGTCGGCCTGTACCGCCTCGACGGCGCGGAGTCCGGCAACAACTCTCCTGCCGCCGAGCAGCATGTCGTCGTCCTCGTGGTGCACCACATCAGCGCGGACGGCGCGTCGATGGCGCCGTTGGCGGCCGACCTGGTGGCCGCGTACTCGGCGCGGGTGTCGGGCGCGGCGCCCAGCCGACCTCCCCTCGCCGTGCAGTACGCCGACTTCGCCCTGTGGCATCGCGAACTGCTCGGCACCGGCGCGGAGGCTGACTCCGTCGCCGCACAGCAGATCCAGTATTGGCGCGAGAACCTCGCCGGCGCCCCGGATGCCCTGGAACTGCCCAGCGATCGACCCCGGCCCGCGGTGCAGTCGATGCGCAGCGACGACGTCGATTTCACCGTCGACGCACAGACCCACCGTGCGTTGATCGACTTCGCCGCCGCGAACAACGTCAGCGTGTTCATGGTGGTCCACGCCGCGCTCGCGGTCCTGCTGGCCCGACTCGGCGGCACCGGCGATGTCGTCATCGGCACCCCGATCGCGGGTCGCGGCGAAGCCGCCCTCGACGACCTCGTCGGCATGTTCGTGAACACCCTGGCTCTGCGCACCCCGGTCGATCCCGGTACCGGCTTCCGGCAACTGCTCGCGACGGTCCGCTCCACCGATCTCGACGCGTTCGCCCACGCCGACGTGCCGTTCGAGCAGCTCGTCGGGGCACTCGACCCCACCCGATCGACCGCCCACCACCCGCTGTTCCAGGTATCGCTGTCGCTGCAGAACTTCATCGAGCCGGTGCTGGAACTGCCCGGACTCCGCTTCGAAGTCGAGGACTTCGACCGCCGCTCCTCGGCCTTCGACCTCACCCTCGACCTGCGCGAACGGTTCGGCGAAACAGGACCCGAAGGCATCGAAGGCGTCCTGACCTACGCGACGGACCTGTTCGACGCGAGCACGGTCACCGCGTTCGCGACCCGATGGCGGCAGGTCCTGTCCACCGTCCTCGCCGACAGCGACGTCCGCCTCGCCGATATCGACATCCTCGCCGAAGCCGAACGCGCGGAGCTGATTCCGGTCCGCGGTCGCGCCACCACGGGAACGACCACTCTGGCCGAGCTGCTCACCGCGACCGCCACCGCCTTCCCCGACCGACCCGCGCTGGTCACCGACACCACCGCGCGGATATCCGGCACGACCACCTACCGCGCGTTGCACGCCAGGTCGAACCAGCTGGCCAGGCTGCTGATCGAGGCGGGGGCTCAGACCGAAACCGTGGTGGCGCTGGGCCTGCCCCGCTGCGCCGAGTTGCACACCGGCATCTGGGCAGCGGCGAAGGTGGGCGCGGCCTTCCTGCCGGTCGACCCGAAGCATCCGGCGGACCGCATCGACCACATGCTCACCGATTCCGGCGCCCAGGTGGGGATCACCCTCGCCGAATACCGACCACAGCTCTCCGACACCACCCGCTGGTTGATCCTCGACGACGCCGCGTTCACCGCGCGCCTGGACGCCACCGAGGACGCCGACCTCACCACCGAGGAACTGCCGGTCCCGATCAGGGTCGAGAACCCGGCCTGGATGATCTACACCTCCGGCTCCACCGGCACTCCCAAGGGCGTCACCGTCACCCATCGCGGCCTGGCCGACCTGGTCGCCGCCCAGCGCGCCGACCTCACCCTCGACGAACACGCCCGGGTATTGCAGGTCGCCTCACCGAGTTTCGACGCGTCGATCTTCGAGGCGCTCATGGCATTCGGTTGTGGCGGGGCCTCGGTGATCGCCCCACCGGAGGTCTTCGGCGGGGCACCGCTCGCGGAACTGATCGCCGCCGAGTCGGTCACCCATATGGTGATCACGCCGTCGGCACTGGCCACCATCGACCCCGCCGAGGTGTCGAGCCTAAGGGTCCTCGCGGTCGCGGGTGAGGCGGTCGGCCCCGATCTGGTCGCCCGCTGGTGCGGCGGCGCAGGCGGGCGCACGATGGTCAACCTGTACGGCCCGACCGAATACACCATCTGGGCAACAGGATCCGAGCCGCTCTCCGCCACCGAACCGGTCACCATCGGCACCCCTGTTCGCGGTGCGGCGGTGCTGGTCCTCGACGACCGACTCCGCCCCGTGCCCGTCGGCGTCGCGGGCGAACTGTACCTCACGGGCACCGCCCTGGCGCGGTGCTACCACGCCCGGCCGAGCCTGACCGCGGCCCGATTCGTCGCCGATCCGTTCGGTGGTTCCGGTGAACTCCTCTATCGCACAGGTGATCTGGTGCGGTGGACGCGCCCGCCCGCCGGATTGGCTCTGGAATACCTCGGTCGCACCGACTTCCAGGTGAAGGTACGCGGCCAGCGCATCGAACTCGGCGAGATCGACGCGGTGCTCGGCGCCGTCGACGGCGTCGATCTCGCTGTGACGCTGGGTGTTCCGGGTCCGACCGGTGCCACCGCCCTCGCCGCCTACCTGGTGCGGATGCCCGGCGCCGAGCTCGACATCGCGCACATCCGCGCCACGGCAGCCGACGCCCTGCCCGCCTATATGCTGCCCACCGCCTTTGTCGTGCTGGACGAGATTCCCATCAACGCGGTCGGCAAACTCGATCGAAAAGCCCTGCCGGAACCGGTGTTCGTCACCGACGACACCCCCTACCGCGCACCGGAGACCCCGACCGAACTGGTGCTCGCCGAGGTCTTCGCCGAACTGCTCGGCCGCGCGCAGGTGGGCATCGACGATTCCTTCTTCGCCCTCGGCGGCGACAGCATCCTCGCCATCCAGCTGGTCACCCAGGCGAAGCTGCGCGGGGTGCACTGCACCCCGCTGCAGGTGTTCGAACACCGCACGGTCGCGGCGCTGGGCGCGGCCGTCGATGCCGCCGAAACGTTCGAAGCACTCGAGGAACTGCCCGGCGGCGGCATCGGCGACCTGCCGCTCACCCCGATCGTCCGGTACATGATCGAACGCGGCGGCGATTTCGACCGGTTCGCCCAGACCGCGGTCTTGGAACTGCCGGTCGGCATCGACCGCGCGCAACTCGTCACCACACTCACCGCCGCGATCGACCGACACGACATGCTGCGAGCACGCCTGTGGGCAGACGACGACGGCTGGCGGCTGCGGGTGGCCGCCCCCGGCTCGGTGGACGTCGACGCACTCGTGCACCGCACGGCGTTCGACGCCACCGACTCGATCGACCTGCGCGAATACGCGCAGACCGAACTCGACTCCGCGATGAACCGCCTGAATCCCGCCGAGGGCGTCGTGCTCCAATTCGTCTGGCTCGATCCCGTCGGCGACGCCGGTTCGCACACCCGACCGGGACGCCTGATCGTCGTCGCACACCACCTCGCGATCGACAGCGTGTCCTGGCGGATCCTGGTGCAGGACTTGATCGCCGCCTGGGCGCAGGTAGCCGCGGGCGCCGCCCCGGCGCTGCCCGAGATCGGCACGTCGATGCGGCGCTGGTCGCACGCGCTCACCGAGCAAGCCCATTCCGAGGCGCGGCTGGCCGAACTCCCGTACTGGCAACAGGTGGTGAACGGCCCGGACCCGCTGCTCGGCGCCCGCCACCTCGATCCGGGCACCGACCAGGGACGGACGGTCCGCCGCCTCGATATCGAGGTCGACGAGAACACCACCACAGCGCTGCTCACCACCCTGCCGCGCCTGTTCCACGGCAGCGTCACCGACGCGCTGTTCGCCACCCTGGCACTGGCGCTGGTGCGATGGCGGGCCCGCAGAGGCGTGGACGAGCCCTCGGCGCTGCTGCGCCTGGAAGGCCACGGCAGGCAGGAGGAAGTCGTGCCCGGCGCCGATCTGTCACGGACCATCGGCTGGTTCACGAACCTGTATCCGGTGCGGCTCGATCTCGCCGATATCGACGTCGAGGATGCCCTGGCCGGCGGACCCGCCATGGGCACGGCCATCCGCCGAGCCAAGCACGACCTCGCCGCGGTCCCGGACAAGGGCATCGGATTCGGTCTGTTGCGCTACCTGAATCCCGAAGCAGCCGAACAACTCCCGACGCGACTACCCGGTCAGATCTGCGTGAACTACCTCGGCAGGCACACCTCGGTCGACACGCCCGCCGGTCTGGAAGGCCTGGGCTGGCTACCCACCGACGCGCTCGGCGATCTCGAGGCGGCCGAACATCCAGAAGTACCGATCATGTCGGCGATCGATATCAACGCGATGGTGGTCGGCGACCGCCTCCAGGCCGACTTCGGTTACGCGGCCCAGCTTTTGGCCCGCGACGATGTCGCCGAACTCGCGAACCTGTGGGTCGAGGCACTCGGCGCGGCAGCACGTTTCGCCGAAACCCCTGCCGCCCAGGCCGCTTCGGCCGACGAAGCCGCCGCCATGACCGCGCACACGGCGGCGACCGCGGAGCCGGGGCCGAGCGGTCTCGGCCTCGATGTGTTGCTTCCGATCCGCCCCGGCGGGGATCGACCCGCACTGTTCTGCGTCCACTCCTCCTCCGGAATGTCGTGGAGCTACCTGGGATTGGCCGAACAGCTACGGCCGGGGCGACCGATCTACGGACTCCAGGCCCCCGACCTCAGCGGTCGCGAACCGTCGGCACGCTCGATCGAGGAATTCGCCCGGCGCTACGTACGCGAGATCCGCGCGGTGCAGCCGAGGGGCCCCTATCACCTGCTCGGCTGGTCGTTCGGCGGCCTCATCGCCCAGGCGATGGCGGTGGAACTGTCCGCCGCGGGCGAGCGGGTGGGGGTCGTCGCGCTCCTGGACACCGACACCGCCGATATCGACGGCGACACCATCGAGCGATTGTCGGCGGGCGCGTTCATCAACACCTTCGGCGCCATCTTCGGCATCGACGACGTTCCCGCCGAATCGAGCGCCGAGGAGGCGGCCGGGCTCATCACCGCCCGGCTCGGCGGGGTCGAACTCGTCGACGCGGCGACGATCGAGCGAATGGCGGGCTCCTACAACGCCTCCGCGGGCACGCGGACCGGGTATCAACGGCCGGTCTACCACGGTGACATCGTCTATTTCAGCGCCACGGTGGACCCCGCCGAATGGATGGGGCCCGACGGTTGGCGGGCCTACGTCACCGGCGACATCACCAACCACGACGTCGATGTGACCCACGACGAAATGACCAATCCCTACGCACTGTCGGTGATCTCGCCATTGCTCGACGACCACTTGGAAGCAGGAGACCGGATATGAGCGTCGAACACACTCTCGTGCAGAGCAACCCGCGCACCGGCGGTGTCGTGGTCGAAGGGATCGAGAAGTCCTTCGGCGACGTCCACGCCCTACGCGGTGTCGATTTCGAGGCCGCCCCCGGTGAGGTGCTCGGCATCCTCGGTCCCAACGGCGCGGGCAAGACGACGATGGTGAACATCCTGTCCACCCTCGTCACGCCCGACAGCGGGCGGGCGGTGGTCGCCGGCCACGATGTCGTCGACGACCCGGCGGCGGTCCGCAAACGCATCATGCTGACGGGGCAGTACGCCGCGCTCGACGACATGCTCAGCGGCTACGAGAACCTGGTCATGTTCGGCAGGCTGATGGGGCTGCGCAAACCGGCGGCGCAGGCCAGGGCCAGAGAACTACTCGGCGAATTCGACCTGGAGAAGGCGGCGAACCGGCGCGTCGGCACCTATTCGGGCGGCATGCGCCGCCGCATCGACATCGCCTGTGGGCTGGTGGTGCGACCCGATGTCGTCTTCCTCGACGAGCCGACCACCGGACTGGACCCCCGCAGCAGGCAGGGCGTCTGGGACCTGGTGCGCGGCTTCAAGACTGCCGGGATCACCACCCTGCTCACCACCCAGTATCTGGAGGAAGCCGATGCGCTCAGTGATCAGATCATCGTGATCGATCACGGCGTGGTGATCGCCTCCGGCACCGCGGACGAGCTGAAACATCGCACCGGCGGCAGCTACTGCGAGATCGTGCCGCTGGATCTGGAAGGGTTGCCGACCATTGTCGCCGCGCTCGGCTCGCTGCTTCCCCCGGAGAACCTGGCCGCGCTCACTCCCGAATCGGACCGCATCACCATCCCCGCGCCCGACGGCGCCAAAACGCTCGCCGAGGCACTGCGCCGACTCGACAACGCCTCGGTCGAACTCGTCGACATCGCCCTGCGCAGGCCCTCGCTCGACGATGTGTTCCTGCAGCTCACCGGTCACCTGGCCTCGAACGAGGACGAATCGAAGGCCACCGCATGACCGCCGCCACCTGGAACACCTCCGCGCGCGCGACACCGGAGACAGTGCAGCAGTGGTGGGTCCTGAGCACCCGGCTGATCGTGCCCTCGATCAAATCCGGCGAGTTCCTCGCCTCGGTACTCGCACCCGCGGCCTTCACGGCCAGCTTCTACATCCCGTTGAAAACCGTGATGACGTTCTCCGGCAACGGTTTCAGCAGCTACGCCCAGTACATGATGCCGCTGGTGATCCTGCAGGCCGCCGCGTTCACCGCCATCTCGGCGGCATTCCGTTCGGCCACCGATTCCGTGGCAGGCCTCAACCGCCGTTTCGGCGCGATGCCGCTGCGCCCGCTGGTTCCGGTCGCGGCGCGGATGTCGGCCAACCTGTTCCGGCTGCTCATCTCGTTGGCCGCGGGAATCGCCGCGGGCTATGTGATCGGTTTCCGGTTCCGGCTCGACGCCCTGCACACGCTCGGATATCTGGCGTTCTCGGTCCTCATCGGACTCGCGTTCACCCTCGGCGCGGATGTGATCGGCTCGCTGTCCAAGAGCCCCGAAGCCACCTCGCAGGCACTGCTGCTACCCCCGTTGATCTTCGGCATGCTCTCGACCGGGCTCGCCCCGGCCAGCCAGTTCCCGGAGTGGATCCAGTGGTTCGTCCGCAATCAACCGGTCTCCCAGTTCGCGATCGTGTTGCGCGCGCTGGCCGGTGACACCTTGGGCAACGCCGGGACGGTGACCTGGGCGCTGGTGACCCCGTCGCTGCTGTGGCTTGCCGCGATGCTGGCGATCTGCGCGCCGGTGGCTGTCCGGCTGAGTTCCAGGAGGGCCTGATGGCAGAACAACTCGAGACCTCGACGGCGTCGCTGCTGCGGCACACCCTGATCCAGACCGAACGGCTGCTGCTGCGCTGGGCACGCAACCCGGTCACGCTGCTGGAGACCCTGTTCATCCCGTGTCTGCTGCTGTTGATGCTCGACATCGTGGTGGGCGGCCAGATCCAGAAGTTCACCGGCGACGACGCCCTCTACGGCTCGGTGCCGATGGTCGCCCTGGTCGGCGCGCTGTCCGGCGCCGTCGCCAGTGGCGTGCTGCTCGGCCGGGAACGCGACGCCGGCCTGCTGGCCAAATTCTGGGTGCTGCCCGTGCATCGCGCCTCCGGCCTGATCTCGCGCATCCTCGCCGAGGGCTGCCGCATCCTGCTCGGCACCGTGACGGTGCTGATCGTCGGCTACCTGCTCGGCTTCCGCTTCCACCACGGTCCACTGGCCGCCGTGGTATTCCTGGCGATCCCCGTGGTGTTCGGACTCGCCTTCGCCACCATGGTCACCGCCGTCGCCGTCTACAGCGCGAAGGCCTCATTGGTCGAGGGCATCACGATCCTCGCCTCGCTGATGATGTTCTTCAGCACCGGATTCGTGCCGCTCGTCGCCTTCCCGACCTGGATTCAGCCGGTGGTCGCCAATCAGCCGATGTCGGTCGCCGTCGACGCGATGCGCGGCCTGTCCGATGAGGGTCCCATCGCCCGGCCCCTACTGCTCACCCTCGCCTGGTCCGGCGCCGCCCTGCTGTTGTTCGCCGTGCCCGCGGCCATCGGCTTCCGGCGCGCGAGCCGCCGGTAGTCCGGCCCGCGAACCCGCGGCACTCGCACCGGGAGCAACGCAGTACCCTCGTGCGCATGCCGGTGAGCGCCCGAGACCGCACCCGATTGAGTCGCACCGCCGAGGCTGTCCGCTCGCGCGGTGTCGTCGCGGCCGCCGCGTTGCTGTGTGCCGCACTGCTCGCCACGGGTTGCGCGGACAAGCACGACGACGCGAGCACGATCATCCGCACCACCACGAATATCGCGGGTGCGGGGGTGGTCGGCACCGATCGTGACACCGCGACCGCGTGCCCGTTGCCCAGCGCGCCCGATGCGGGCTCCGGCGCCACGCGCACGGTCACCCACACCGCCGGGGTCTCGCAGGTTCCCGCCGACCCGAAGCGCATCGTCGTCCTCACCACCTCGGCGCTCGACGCGGCCTGCGCGCTGGGCCTGTGGGAGCGGGTCGCGGGCGCGGTCACCCTCGACGGCGATCGTTCGCAGCCGATGTACCTGGGGTACGGCGTGGTGAAGGTGCCGAGCATCGGCCCGATCGGTCAGCCCGATCCGGCGCGGATCGCCGAACTGAAGCCCGACCTGATCCTCGGCGACGTCGCCCCGGCCGCCGGCGGTTACGAGGCACTGAGCAAGATCGCCCCCACCGTCCTGATCGGCGCGGGCGGCAGCTGGCAGTCCGACTTCGCCGCCTACTCCGCGGGCATGAACCGCGACGACGCCGCCGACACCGCCCTGCGCAACTACCTCACCGAGGCCCACGACCTCGGCCCCGCCCTCAACGCGACCCAGTCCCAGGCCTCGGTGCTGCGCTTCACTGCCGACGCCACCCAGGCCCAGGGCTCGGAAACCTTTGCCGCCCAGGTCCTTTCCGATGTCGGGGTGCAACGCCCGACCGCCCAGCGCGGCCGGTCCTTCGACATCACCGAAGCCGACCTCGCCACCAAAGCCGAAGGCGACGTCATCTACGTGATGTTCGACGGCCCCGACGGCGAGGAGCACGGCAAACAGGTCCTGCGCTCGACTCCCTTCGAGGAACTCAGCGCTTCCACCGACAAGCGCGTCTTCGCGGTGGACGACAACGTCTGGCACACGACAGGTCTCACGGCTGCCCGCGCGGTCCTCACCGACCTCCGCAACAGCCTCAACGGCTACGTCACCGATTGACTCCCAGCTGACTCCCAGCGTGTTCGCAGTCGCGGCGCAGTCCACGTACTTAGCGTGGTCGACAACACGACAGCGGTTAGGGAGCAGCGATGGGTGAGCACGATCTGGGACTCGGGCACGATCTCCGAGTGATGTCACGTCGGCGGGCGTTGAGTTTTCTCGGCGTCGCCGGGGTCGCGGCCGCGGCAGTGGGCTGCGCGACCTCGACCGACAGCAGCAGCTCGAACTCGGCCGAGGCCACCACCTCCGCGTCCGCGGAAACTCCCGCGGCGGCGCCGCAGGAAACGGCGGGCCCCTATCCCGGTGACGGTTCCAACGGACCCAATGTCCTGATCGAATCCGGCGTGGTGCGCTCCGATATCACCACCAGCTTCGGCGCGTATTCCGGTACCGCCCAGGGTGTTCCGATGACGCTCACCCTGAACCTGCGCGACCTCGTGAAGAACGCGGCAGGCGCCGGCATGGCGGTCTACGTGTGGCATTGCGACCGCGAGGGCCGCTACTCGCTCTACACCGAGGGCGCCACGGAGCAGAACTATCTGCGTGGCGTCCAAGTCGCCGATGACAACGGCACCGTACGGTTCACCTCGATCTTCCCCGCCTGCTACGCCGGGCGCTGGCCACACATCCACTTCGAGGTCTACGACTCCCTTTCCACCGCGGTAGCAGGCGACAACGCCCGCCTCACCTCCCAGATCGCCCTCCCCCAGGACGCGTGCACCGTGGTCTTCGACGCCGACCCCGGCTACGTGAACAGCACCCGCAACTTCTCCGGCGTCACCCTGTCCTCCGACGGCGTCTTCGGCGACGGCTGGGACGCCGAACTGGCCACGGTCACCGGCACACCCACCACCACGATGTCGGTCTCCCTCACCGTCGGCGTAGCGGCGAGATCCCAGAACACCCAGTCCGACAACGGTTTCCCAGGCCCCCCGCCCTCCGGCAACGGCGCACCCAGCGGCCCACCCCCCGGCGGTCCAGCACCCCGCTGAAGAGTCCGCGGGTACCGACTCCCGAATGGTCGGTGGTCGTGAGCCCGCTATCCTCAGGACGCGACTGTGTCGCGCCATCGCTGGGGAGGGTCGATGAACAACAGCCGGACTACGTCTTTGCCACGGCTACCGGACTATTCGCGGCTGGCGACGATTACCGCAGCCCTCGGTACCGCGATATTGATCGGTGGTGTCGCTCTCGGCCTCTTCAGTCGGTTCCTCGCCGCCGCGAACCCGGTCACGCCAGGAGACGATGCGCGAGCCGAGCTACCCGATGCCCTGGGAATGTCCGCCATCGTGGTCGGCGTCGTGGCACTGCTCACCATTGCTGCCGTTCTGCTGTCGGCACAACGACTGCGCGCAGCGGGTTTCGGCAACCCCGGCATGGCGATCTATCTGGTCCTGGCCGTCGCCATCGTGCGCACGATGCAATTGCACGTCCCGTCCGTCGCTGAGCAGATATTCGAGCACTACGCAGCCTTTCCCCGGCTGCCCACCGCGATCGCCGCCTGGGTACTCGTGTGCCTCGGCATCCTTGTCGTCACCTATCCCCTCACCGCCGCACTACGTTTCACACCGACGACGCGCACGATCGCGGTGCCTGCCACGATCGGCCTGCTGCTGTGCGCGCTCGCCACCGGCGGGGCGCTGTGGGTCGGTGACGACGACCGGTCCGTCGACCATCGCACCGCCGCTTCGGTAGTCGCGCCGCCGGTACCGAATCGACTCGGGCAGGAGAGATTTCGCATCGCTCTGCCAAAAGAGGGCAGGGTGGTCGTCGGCGGACCCGGCTTCATCATCGGCACGCCGACCGGCATCACCGCCTACGACGGAGCAACCGGCAGCGCCCGCTGGCACTACCTCCGGCCGGACGCAGCCGAGGACGGCGTGCACCAGGAGGTAAGCAACTTGCTCTCCATCCCCGCCGAGAACGCCGTCCTCACCAGCTGGAAACACCTCGGGTGGATCGCCTTCGACGCCACCACCGGCGAAAAACTTTGGACCGAATCCGATTTCGCCGACGACAGCAAAACCGCGATGCGAGTCGCCCACGGCGTCGGCGCCGTCGGCGAGTCGATGCTGGCCTTGGTCGACGACGAACTCTTCGGCGGTTCGTACGGCAACTTCGCCCGGTATGACGCGCGCACCGGACGACACATGTGGTCCGAGCCCGCCACACCGGATGGCTGCGACGACATGACATCGCGGATCGCCATCACCTCCCCTGCGGTATATCAGGTGCAGGTATGCCGAAACAGGGAGTCCGCGTGGACTACCGTCCTCGCACTCGATCCAGCCACGGGAGCGCAGATAGCGAGGCGGGATCTCCCCAATCCCGACCCCGATCGCGCACCGAAGGTCTCTGCGTGGGAGGACGCGCTGTTGGTTGACTGGGCCTACCGGAACGCACCACTCGACCACCTGGTCGTCGCGGCTCCCGGGCTGCTCGGTACTGCCGCCGTCACAGCCGGCTACGTCAAGGTGATCGCCAACGATCCGGCGACCGGCACCCTCGTCACCAACTCCTGGGATACCGGGATCACGCTGTCGCAGGGCGCAGCGCCAGACCGGTCGCTCACCGACCCCGATGCCAGGCTGGGCGGTGTCTCACCGTTCGACGCGAAACTGATCACCGACGAACTGATCGCTGTCGGCGATGCGCAATTGCGCACGTGGCGACGCGTCGACCTCGTCGAGAACACGCCCCCGGTACCCCTCGGATCCGGACAGTCCTCCCAGATCATCGCCGCCCCCGGCATCATCCTGATCCCCTTAGACGACAAATCCGCAGGCCAACAGCTGATCGGATTCGCACCCTGACCACCGTCTTCGCACATCGGTCAGCGCTGAAATCGCGGTCCCGAAACCACCCTGTCGATCCATCGTTCTGTATTGCTGAGGAGCCGCGTGATCGTCGGGCTGTTGTCGGGCGATGTCATCTTGCCGGGTAGCAGCCGTCATGGCGTTCATCAACCCGTCGGACTGACGGCCGATCTCCTCGCGCAGCCAGTCGGGCTCGACATGAATGGCGGGCGCGAATCGAAGCCAGTCGGTCACGGTCATCTGTTCACATTCTGCGTTGACTCGAGCGCTGAATGTCACCGATCACGCGGCCGTTCATCACCACGTAGAGGACGTGATCGTTCGATTCCGTCATTGGTGCGGGCCGTCGACAAGGGAGTCGAGGTCGATGGGTTCCTCATCGACCGGGAACGAGAGTTCCGGTGCTCGACGGGACAGCGTCACTGATACACCGAGGGCGGTGATCACGCGCATGACCATGTCCAGCGGGGCGGAGCCCTTCTGGCCGGCCTCGAACGCATTGAGCCATTGGCGACCGACTCCGGCGATCGAGGCCAGGTCCTGCTGAGTCAGATCTTCGGCAATCCGCGCCTCACGCAGGGCAGGGCCGAGGTCGTCCGCCCGAAATACCTCGATTGTCGCCATATGAAGACAATATCATTTGTCGCCATACAACGACAAGGGGCACTACCTCGCTGACGTCGACCTCCGTGGCACGGAAGCTTGCCCTCAGGACTGCACCCTCAGCGCCCCGAACGGTCGGCTGCGGCAGCCAGTCCCAGGTGCACGATTTCGATGAAAGCCGTGAGGTCTCGGATCAGCACGTCGATATCGCCGGTCGCGCCGGCGTCGGTGTGGAGCCAGTCGGCGACGGTTTCGAACAGGCCGCCGATCGCGGAGACGGCCAGTGCGTGCAGGTCGACGCCGACGCCTTCGGAGGGAACGAATCCGTATTCGCGCCACAGGGTTTCGAGGAACTGGGCGGCCCAGCGGCGGTTGGCTCGGCGCTGCTGTTCGACTTTGGCCGAAATGCCGCTGGCCTCACCGAACGTCACCCTTGCCACGCGGGGGTCGTCGACCATCGAGTGGGCGAAGGCGCCGATGACGGCGGCGACCACGTCGTCGCGGGCGCCCGAGGAGGCCGACAGCGCGGCGGCGACCCGGTCCTGTGAGCGTTCGCTCTGCTGTTGCAGCAGCGCCAGGTAGCAGTCCTCTTTGCTGTCGAAGAGTTCGTAGAAGGCCTTGTTGCCGACGAAGGCGGTCTGGCAGATCTGCTCGATCGCGGTGTTGACGTAGCCGTCGGCGGCGATCAGGTCGAAGGCGGCGGCCAGGATCTGTTCGCGCCTGCGCGCGCGGCGCTGCTCGGCGTCCAGGCCCTGGATGCGCCGGGAGCGGACTTGGCTCTTGTCGGTCGACGTCACGCAGCTCAGCCTACAGATTGCCAATTAAAAACAAGAACTCTTGTTCTTAACAAGACACCGTGCTGTAATCAGGATCACCTATCGAAGGAGATGCCATGCAGCGCAGCACGGCCACCTGCCGGTCGCCCCGGCTCCGATGGCTCGGCACCCGAGCCCTGCCTCTGCTCGCGATAACAGCGCTGGTGGCAGCGGGGCCGGCGGGCGCCGAGGATTTCGAACTGCCCCCACTGCCGAACGAGGCGCAGGTGTATCCGGCGGTCGTGCCGATCCCCACCCCTCAGCACGACCCCTGGTACGCCGATCCGGCTGATCTCGCGGGCTACGCCAACGGCGAGGTGATCCGCAGCCGGGTCGTGCAGACCCACGTGCTCGGCATCCCTGCCCCGGTGCACACCACGCAATTGCTGCTGCGCACCTCCGACGCGCACGACAACCCGATCGCGACCGCGACCACCGTGCTGATACCGGGCATCCCGTGGCTGGGCCCCGGTGCGCGCCCGCTGATTTCGTATCAGGAGGCGATCGACAGCCTCGGTCAGCAGTGCAATCCGTCCTACACGCTGCGCGCGGGCATCCAGAAGGAGGTGGCCATCATGGCCCAGTTCCTTTCCGCGGGCGCCGCGGTGGTGATCACCGATTTCGACGGTAAAGAGAACACGATCATGTCGCCCAGCGAGGGCCGGATGGTGCTCGACGGCATCCGCGCGGCCAAGCGCGGCGGGCTCGGGCTCGACGCCGCACCGGTGGGGTTGTGGGGCTACTCCGGTGGCGGCAACGCGTCCGCGTCGGCTGCCGAGCAACGCCGCCACTACGCTCCCGAACTCGAGATCAAGGGCAGTGCGCAGGGCGGCATCCCGGGCGACAAGGTCGCCATCGCACCGTTCGCGATCTCGGGACAGCAGCCGCAAGCCAACTTCACCGGCTGGCTGGCCGTGCTCGGACTCGCGCGCGAATACCCCGAGTTCGAGCGACAACTGCAGCAGTACCTGACTCCGGAAGGCCGCCGGGTGGCCGATGACCTGCGGGAACGCTGTCTCTATACCTCCGTGGCGACCACCCTGCTCCGCCCGATGGCGGAGTATCTGACCGACCGAGGGGCCGCGCTCGCCGCCGCACAACCCGCCCTGTCCGCCGCGAGTTTCGGCAAACCGGAGAACACCCCTGATATGCCGCTGCTGATGTGGCATTCGACCACCGACCAACTGTTGCCCGCCGAACTGGCGATCGACGAGATCGCCGCCGGCTACTGTGCTCGTGGCGTGAACATGCGGATGATCCGAGTGCCGTTCTCGGAGCACATCAGCGCCGAGATCGTCCCCGAACTGGGCACTGTCGCCTGGTTGCTCGCGGTCACCGCGGGCGCCGATCCGGGGCCGCGAGTATGTTGAGCGCCGCCACGACCTCGCTGCGCCAGATCCGCGCCTTGGCGAGGGCCGGGATCATCGATCCGCGCAACCCCGCACAGATCCTGCGCACCGCCCGCACCATGCGCGCGTTCGGCCCGATCGCCGGCGGGATCCGATCCTCGGCACAGCGCACACCCGACCGCGTCGCGCTGGTCTGCGGGGACGAGCGAATCACCTATCGCGAACTGGACCGACGCACCGACGCGCTCGCCGCCACCTGGCACGCCGACGGCCTCGGCCCGGACGACACGGTCGGCGTGCTGTGCCCCGATGGGGTGCGCCTCGTCGAATCCATGGCTGCCACAGCGAAACTCGGCGCTCGACTGGTGTTGCTCAATACCGGGTTCGGTGCGGCACAGCTACGTGACGTGCTGGAACGCGAAGGCGTGAGGGCTCTCGTGCTCGATCCGGCATCGGCCGTGACCGCCCAGGATCTGCCCGAGCGGATCAAGCTGCTGGACAACACGATTCGCCCCACCGCCGCACCGCTACCTCCGCCCGCACAGCAGGGTGGCTTCGTCCTGCTCACCGGCGGGACGACAGGCACGCCCAAGGGCGCACCGCGACGAGTGGAATCGCCTTTGGCCGCCGCGCAATTCGTGGACCGGGTGCCCTTGCGACGCGGGCAGACAGTGCTGCTGTGCGCACCGCTGTTCCACGGCACCGCGCTGTCCCAGTTCATCCTCTCGCTGAATCTGGGGTCGACGGTCGTGCTGCACGGCCGGTTCGACGCCGCCCGCGCGCTCGCCCAGATCGCCGAGCATCGCGCCGACATGGTCGTGCTGGTGCCCACCATGCTGCGTCGCATCCTCGATCTGGGCCCGGAGCTGTTGTCCGCCAACGACACCAGCTCCTTGCGGATCGTGTTCACCGCCGGGGCGGCGTTGCCCTCGTCGTTGGGCACCAGGGCGATCGAGACCTTCGGCCCGGTCATCTACAACTTCTACGGTTGCACCGAAACCGGCACAGCCACCATTGCCACCCCGCAGGATTGGATCACCGCTCCGGGCACCGTGGGTAAGGCGCCGGTCGGGATCACCGTCGCGCTCTACGACGCAGACGGCGCCCGGATCAGCGAGCCCGGCGCGGTGGGCACCGTCTATGTGGGCAACACCATCGCCTTCGACGGCTACTCCGGCGGCGGGTCCAAGCAGATCCGCGGTGGCCTGATGAGCACCGGCGACCTCGGCCACTTCGATGCAGGCGGAAGGCTTTTCATCGACGGGCGTGATGACGACATGATCGTCTCCGGCGGCGAGAACGTCTTCCCCGGCGAGATCGAGGACCTGCTCTACCAGCACCCGTCGATCACCGAAGCGGCCGTGATCGGTGTGCCCGACGAGGAATTCGGCCAGCGGCTCGCCGCGTTCGTCGTCCCCGTGGGTGAGCTGGACGCCGACACCGTGCGCACCTACGTGAAGACCCACCTCGCCCGTTTCAAAGCCCCACGCGATGTGTTGTTCGTCGACGAACTGCCGCGCACCCCGACCGGCAAGATCGACCGCCGCGGCCTGGCCGCGCTGGGCTGACCGAACTCGGCGGCGCCGACGAGGGGTCGGCGCCGCCCGCTCTGCCGAGAACGCGCCGATCCGTCGCCGCGCCCTGGGATCGCTGACTAGCGCAGTTTGCGGAAGAACGCGCGGATGTCGTCGACCAGCAGGTCCGGCGCTTCCATCGCCGCGAAGTGGCCACCCCGGTCGAACTCCGACCAGTGCACGATGTCGGTATCCGCGGCGGCGTAGCGGCGGATCGCGACGTCCTCGGCGAAGACCGCGACACCGGTGGGCGTGGTGAGCGGGGTGGTCTGCCAGGAGCGGACGTGGGTGGCCTCGTAGTACAGCGCGGCCGACGAACCCGCGGTGCCGGTGAGCCAGTAGAGCATCACATTGGTCAGGAGCCGATCCCGATCCACGGCGTCCTCCGGCAGGCCGGCGGCGGGGAACGTCCACTCCTTGAACTTCTCCACGATCCACGCGAGCTGGCCGATCGGTGAATCGTGCAGGCCGTAGGCCACAGTCTGCGGCCGTGACGCCTGGATCTGGAAGTAGCCGTTGCCCTCGCTCTTGAAATACGCGAGGCGATCGAGCCGGGCCAGTTCGGACGCGGTCATCGTCGCCTTCTCCTCGTCGGAGACCGGACCGAACGGGATGAACCCGAAAGTCGCGGCGTTGACGTGCACGCCGATCACCTTGTCGCCGCCCGCGCGTCCCACCTCGGGTGTGACGAACGCACCCCAGTCACCGCCCTGCGCACCGTAGCTGTCGTAGCCGAGCCTGCTCATCAACTCCACCCAGGCCTTGCCGATGCGGGCCGGATTCCAGCCCTCCTCGGTGACCGGTCCGGAGAAGCCGAAGCCGGGCAGCGACGGGATCACCAGGTGGAAGGCGTCGGCCGGGTCGCCACCGTAGGCCGCGGGGTCGGTGAGCGGGCCGATCACATCGAGGAACTCGACGACCGAGCCCGGCCAGCCGTGCGTCAGGATCAGCGGCGTGGCATCGGGATTCGCCGATCGGACGTGCAGGAAGTGGATGCGCTGGCCGTCGATCTCGGTGGTGAACTGCGCGAACTTGTTCAGCTCCGCCTCGGCGGCGCGCCAGTCGTAGGAGGTCCGCCAGTATTCGGCCAACTCGCGCAGATACGCGACCGGCACACCGCGACTCCACTCGGCGCCCGGCTGCTCGGCGGGCCAGCGGGCGTCGGTCAGCCGGGCCTGGAGGTAGTCCAGCTCGGACTGCGCGATCTCGATCCGGAACGGGGTGATCTCGTTGCTCATAAGAACAACACTATGAGCACAAGCGGACACCTTCTGTCCTATAGAACTGGCAGAGTCGAATTCGTGAAAGAAACTTCGGCGCGGCTACTTCGGCTGCTCGCACTGCTGCAAACCCGGCGCGAATGGTCCGGCGACGAGCTCGCCGCGCGCCTGGAGGTCAGCACCCGCACCGTGCGCCGCGATGTCGACAAATTGCGCGCGCTGGACTACCCGGTACGCGCGGTGAAGGGCATCGACGGCGGCTACCACCTGGAGGCGGGCGCGCAGCTGCCGCCGTTGCAGCTCGACGACGAGGAAGCCGTCGCGATGGCGATCGCCCTACGCACGGCCTCGATCAGCGGGGTGAGCGGCATCGGCGAGACCGCGCTCAGCGCACTGGTCAAACTCGAGCAGGTGCTGCCTGCCCGGTTGCGACATCGCGTGCACGCCATGCAGGTCTCGACCGTCCAGACCCCCGGCCGGGCCCGCGTCGATGTCGATCCGGCGGTGTTGTCCGCCATCGCGGCCGCGTGCCGCGACCGTCAACGCCTGCGATTCGACTATCGCAGCGGTGGCCGCGAATCCCGTCGCGAGACCGAACCGCACGAACTCGTCACCTGGGGCCCGCGCTGGTATCTCGTCGCCTGGGACCTCGACCGCGACGACTGGCGCACCTTCCGTGTGGACCGGATGCAGCCCAAAATCCCCGTGGGCCCGCGCTTTTCACCGCGCGAGATCCCCGGGGGCGACGCCGCGGCGCACGTGGCGAAAGGCGTCGCCCAGCTGTGGCCCTACCGCGCCGTTGTGCGACTCCACGTACCCGCCGACTCCGAACAGGCCCGCGCAGCTGCCACCTACGGCACCGTCGAACCGATCGACGCCGACACCTGCCGCCTCGAGATCGGCGCCGACAACCCGCGCGGCCTGACCTTCCTGCTCGGCGCCCTCGACGCCGATTTCGAGATCGAACACGGCCCCGAACTGGTCGAGCACCTGCGCCTGCTCGCCGCACGATTCACCCGCGCGACCACCCCGGAACAGCAGAACGGCGGCGGATAACGCTCCGCCGCCGTTCGAGTCGAGTTCGCTCAGAACTCCCAGTCCTCGTCCTCGGTGTTGATCGCCTTGCCGATGACGTAGCTCGAGCCCGAGCCCGAGAAGAAGTCGTGGTTCTCGTCGGCGTTGGGCGACAGGGCCGACAGGATGGCCGGGTTCACCTCGCACTCGTCCTTGGGGAACAGGCCCTCGTAGCCGAGGTTCATCAGCGCCTTGTTGGCGTTGTAGCGCAGGAACTTCTTGACGTCCTCGGTGAGGCCGACCTCGTCGTAGAGGTCCTGGGTGTAGTCGACCTCGTTGTCGTAGAGCTCGAAGAGCAGCTCGAAGGTGTAGTTCTTCAGCTCGTCGCGCTCGGCCTGGGAAACCAGCTCCAGGCCCTTCTGGTACTTGTAGCCGATGTAGTACCCGTGCACGGCCTCGTCGCGAATGATCAGGCGGATCATGTCGGCGGTGTTGGTGAGCTTGGCCCGCGAGGACCAGTGCATCGGCAGGTAGAAGCCGGAGTAGAACAGGAAGCTCTCCAGCAGCGTGGAGGCGACCTTGCGCTTGAGCGGGTCGTCACCGTTGTAGTAGCCGAGGACGATCTCGGCCTTGCGCTGCAGGTTGCGGTTCTCCTCCGACCAGCGGAACGCCTCGTCGATCTCCTTGGTGGAGCACAGCGTGGAAAAGATCGAGCTGTAGCTCTTGGCGTGCACCGACTCCATGAACGCGATGTTGGTGTACACCGCCTGCTCGTGCGGGGTGATCGCGTCGGGGATCAGCGAGACCGCGCCGACGGTGCCCTGGATGGTGTCGAGCAGCGTCAGGCCGGTGAAGACCCGCATGGTGAGCTGCTTCTCGTCCGGGGTGAGGGTGTTCCAGGACGGAATGTCGTTGGATACCGGGACCTTCTCGGGCAACCAGAAGTTGCCGGTCAGCCGATCCCAGACCTCGGCATCCTTCTCATCGGGCACCCGATTCCAATTGATGGCCGACGCCCGATCGATGAGCTTCATTCCGCCTCCACACCTTTCCGCCAGACCTGTTGACCCGCACCCGCCGCCGTGCGCGAAGCCCTTCACCCACGAACACTACTCGTAGTGGGTGACAACCTCGGGGAGCACTACAGCTTGTGTTGCGGCGCGCAGAACTCGACCCGACCGGCCGAACACCCACACCACACACGCGGCCCCCATTGTGCGCCACGATCGCGATCTCACCACCATCGCATCGCCAGTGATTCGCCACATGTGTGCCGACTCCCACTTCACCGGTGAGCGCCGCCACTGCCCGGCACGCCCGGCCCGGTGCGGGTACGAGGCGCCAATTCCGGCACACTGGCATTCGAAGCGGGTCCGTAGGAGCGGGAGCTGTCTCGCGCGAGGGGGGATTTTCGATGCGATTGCGTGGACTGATGGTCGTCGCCGCCGCCGTCATGCTCGGACTGACGGCCTGCCAAGGCGATCCGCCGGAGACCACGCGGGTTGCCGAGCCCGCGCCGACCACGACCTTGCCACCGGTCGACGCGTCGTATTGGTCGACCGTCCCGCAGACCGACGAGCAGCGGGCCGAGGTGTCGGCGCGTGCGCGACTGATCGACGTGTGCGCGCTCGTTCCCCGTGCGGAGCTCGTCACCCTCGGCGAGGTTCGGAACGTCGACAACGACGAAACCGATTCCTGCCGAGTCGAATTGGGACCGAGCGACAGCGTCGAGAAGCTGAGCTGGGCGTCGATGGTCGTCTTCGGCGATGCTGCGCCACCGGGGGCGAGCGTGCGGCAACTCGGCGACGTGGCGTTGTCGGTGCTGCCCGAAGACCCGGGAACCAGCACGACAGAGCGAACCTGCAATGCCACCGCGAAGTTCCGCTCGGGTGCCGCCATCTATTTCAAGGCCACTACTTCGCCGACGACCGACGCGTGCGCCCGGTTGGAGACCATGGCCCCCGGCGCGGTGCGGCGCTGGCTGACAGCGCCGCCGCACGGCACGTCGCCCGATACGAGGCGCTCGGTCCTGAACGGTGCGGACCCGTGCGCCGTGCGCGCCCGCCTGGACGGAACCGGTCCATTCGGCGTGCCGGTGCTGACATCGTGCGGGTTCACCTACCGCGGCGACGATGTCGTCGTCAGCTTCGAGAACCGCGAGAGGCCGACGCTCAGCAAGACCACCGCGCAGATGCCGGACGGCCGGACTGCCCACATCGTCGACGGCACGAGCTACACCGTAGTGGTCGGCCCCGAATTCGCAGGCGAGACCAGCTACTTCGGCGCCTCCGCACCGGCTGTCAACGTCTTCGCCGACACTCCCGAGGCCGCAGAAGATGTGATGCGGCACGTTCTCACGCTCTTTCCCGCCACCTGAACCGGACGAGGAGAACCTTTGTGCGACAGCTCATCCTGCTCTCCGCCGCAGTGCTGACGATGGTCGCCTGCGGGAGCGAACCCGCACCGGACTCCATGCCCGAAGGTGGTTTCTGGTCCACCGCAGCGGTTTCCGATCAGGAGAAGATCGCGACACTGCGCAAGGTCAGGGCGATCGATGTGTGCGCCTTGCTCCCCCGCGTGGCACTGGGCACCCTCGGCACCGTGCGCGATATCGAGAACGTGCATCCGAATCAGTGCCGACTCAGCATCGCCGTACCGGGTCATCTCACCGGCATCGACGCGACCTGGAGTACCGGGGTGATGTTCGAGGGTGAGCCGAGCATGGACGGGCCGGTCGACGAGGAGTCCATGGGGGACGTGCGGGTGCTGTTCAACGACGAGCCGGCGGCGTCGGCCGATCCACAGGTGCGCGGGGCTTGCCAGGCATGGGCGCGGTTCGTGGCGGGGGCCGATCTGTCGTTCAGTGTGCGGGCGCCGCAGGACGCGTGCACGTCGGCGAGGACGCTGGTGCGGATCGCGTTGACCGAGTGGCGCAAGGAACCCGCGCAGGGGACCTCGCCGGATTCGGATCGGGCGGTGGTCACCGGGGCCGATCCGTGCGCGGTCGCGCCGTTGCTCGGTGTCCGGGTGCCGGTGGCCGACCAGGGTGTCACCACCTGCAAGTTGAATGTCGACGGGCGCGACGCGATCGTCACCTACGACTACAACGAGGAACGCTCGATCATCGACGACACCCCGGCCTTCACCGTGGGCGCTCGCCAGGTGTACCGATTCGACACGGCTCAGGCCGACATGGCGTCGCTGTCGGCCGTCGTCGGCCCCGGCCTCGCGCCGGGGCCGACCGACGCGCTGCTCGGTCGGCGCGTACCGACGGTTTCGGTCACGGCCCACTCGGCCATCGCGGAGAAGGTCATGCGCGAAACCCTGCCGCTGGTGCGCTGACGACAACGTTCTGAGAACGACCCGGCACGATGTTTGCGCGAAGGTTGCCGTCGCAGGCAGACTCGGTGGTCGGGCGCGAGTCCGGGCCCGGATCTGTCGAGGACAGGGGTACCGATGTATCGCAGGATGGCGCTGGCCGCTGCCGCGTTGCTCGTGTGCGCCGCATGCGGGAGCGACGACGCGGGCGAACCCCCCGACTACGGGGAACTGCCGCCGCCGCCCGCACCGGTGATTCCCGCCCAGCCCCCCGAGTTCTGGTCGAAGGTCCCCCAGGATCCGAACCAGCGCGCCGAGGTAGCCCAGGCGACCCGCCAGGTCGACGTCTGCGCGCTGCTACCGCGCGACGTCCTGGCAAAGCTCGGCGAGGTCAAGAGCGTGACCGTCGGATTGGATTCGTGCCGGGCTCTTCTCGGCAGCGACAAACCCGGGGAGGGCTCGACCCTGACCTGGCACGCCACCCTGCTGAGCAGCGTGTCCACGAGCGGCCGAGGGTTCATGCGGCAGATCGGCGATGCGACCGTCCGCACGGTTCCCGACCGCGAGACCGGCGAACCACGCGCCTGCGGTGCGACCGCCCAGTTCCCGTCCAGCGCCGCCTTCTACCTCGGCCTTTCCACCCCGGGCAAGAATCCCTGCATCGTCGCCGACGAGCTGATGCCCGGCATGATCGACCGTTGGCGGCAATCACCGCCACAGGGCACCTCCCCCGACACCGCACCGACCGTGCTGCTCGGCGCCGATCCGTGCACGGTCCGGACCAAACTTGCAGGCGCCGTCCCCGACGACGAACAGCGACTCACCCAGTGCCTGTTCGGTTACCGCGGCGAGAAGATCACCGTGAGCTACGAGTACCGCGTGCCCGAATATCTGGCCGCCAACAGCACCGAGGACCGTATCGACGGCCGCACCGTGCACCGCTCGGTCTCGGTGTACGACAGCTCGATCCCGATCTACACCGCGGCTGTGGGCCCGGAACTGCCCGCCGAATCCACCGCGTTCGGCAGGCGTATTCCGGTTGTCGAGGTGGTCGCCGCGACCGACGACGTCGCCAAGGACGTCATGGCGCAGACGCTCACGCTCTTCCCTCAGCGCTAGATTCCCAGCACCAGCTTCGCGGTGGTGAAGTAGATGATCAGCCCGGTCGCGTCGACCAGCGTGGTCACCATCGGGGCCGACACGACCGCGGGGTCGATACGGAACTTCTTGGCCAGCAACGGCATCGTGCCGCCGATGGTCGCCGCCCAACCGCAGATGACCACCAGGGTGATGGCCACGACGATGGCGATCTTCGGTCCGACGAACACCGTGCCGATCAGCAGGCCGGCGGCGGCCAGCATGGTGCCGAGCACCAGGCCCACCCGGCATTCGCGCCAGATCACCTTGAACAGATCCGAGACCCGCACCTCGCCGACCGCCAGCGCGCGCACGCACGCCGTCGCCGCTTGCGCACCGGCGTTGCCGCCCGCCCCGATCAGCAGCGGAATGAACAGCGCCAGACTCGCGGCCTGTTCGAGGGTCGAGGCGAACATGTCGGTGACGCTCACGGTCAGCGTGGCCGCGAACAGCAGCAGCGTGAGCCACAGCGCCCGGTAGCGCGCCAGCTGGAACACCTTGGCGGCCATGTAGTGGCCTTCCCACGGCGCCGAACCGGCCTGCTTGGCGACGTCCTCGCTGTCGGCGGCCTCCAGCACCTCCATCGCGTCGTCGATGGTGAGCAGCCCGACCACTCGATCCTCGCTGTCGACGACCACCAGGTTGATGAGGTTGGTGGAACTCATCAGCCGGGCGGCCTTCTCCGCGGCATCGGTGGCCCGCACGAACGGCGGCTCGGTGACGACGAGTTCGGACACCATCGCGTCCGGGGAGTGCAGCACCAGCTCGCGCAGCTCGACGATGCCGGTGAGCCGACGGCCGCGATCGACCACGGGCAGCGTGTAGACCGTCTCGGCGTTGCCGCCCTTGGCGCGCACACAACCCAGCGCCTGCGCGACGGTCAGATTGTCCGGCAGCGCAACGACTTCCGGCGTCATGTACAGCCCGACCGAGCCCTCGGGGTAGCCCAGCAGCGTGGCCGTCATCCGGCGCTCGCGCGGGCTCAGCCCGGCGAGTACCTTCTTGGCGACCTTGGCGGGTGCTTCGTGCAGCATGCGGGCGCGGTCGTCGGGGTCCATCGCCTCGACGAGATCGCGAAAGCTCTTCTCGCGCAGTCCCTGCAGGATCTGCTGCTGGTCGACCGGCTCGAGCTCTTCGAACACACTGAGCGCGCGCTCCTTGTCGAGCAGCCGGAACACGACACCGGCCTGCACGGCGTCCATGCGCGCCAGCGCGTCGGCGATGACGTGCGGCGGACGGTTGTCGAGCCAGTCGAGGCCGCTACAGACCCGGTGGTTCGCGACGATGTCGCGCACCGACTCGGACAGGATTTCGAGCGCCTCGGTGACCGCATGATCTTCGACGCCTGTACGGCGCGGCGAAATCACTTCGGGCACAACGGTTTCGGCGGGTACATGACGGGCGGTAACGAGATCGACGTTCGACATGATCGAGTCCTCTGGCGTTAACAGCGCACACGCCTGCGGCACAGCTACAGGATGTGCGAGAAGTGGAACGAGTGACGGTGGTTCACACCGCGGGGCGTCCACCGCCGAGGCCGACACGCACAGACCGGACCGAACGGGTCAGGATGTGTGGTGCGAGGACGAAGGGGCGACGCCGCGCGGCCTTCGACTGGGAGGTTCGTTGCGCATAGCAACCCCACCTCCTCGCAGTCGCCGCGGGTGATCTCTCCGCGAATCGCTTGGAGTACCCACACGGGCACACCCTTCCACCTATGAGACTACATGCGAGCCCCACTTGTTTCACCTTCAGCTCGCGTACCACTGGTCACAGTGACACCGATCACATCGACGCCGGTAGCCCCGCGATGACGGTGTCGACGGCCTGTTCGGCGAGCGGCCACAGCTCGGCGCGGTCCAGATGCCGCAGCGGCCCGCGCAACGCCAGTTCCGCGAATCCGTGCACGGTGGACCAGCAACTCCAGGTCGCACCGGGGCGCGCCACGGGAGCGAGGTCGCCGACGTGCACCATCATGTCGAGCGCGTCGGCGAGGGCGAGGTAGGCGGGCGAGTCGACCACCGACTCCGGCGAGATATCACCGGCGCCGAAGAACGCGACCGCGAACCAGCCCGGTTCGAGCAGGGCGAAGCCGATATAGCCGAGCCCGACCGCGCGCAGACTCGCACGCGGCGCCGCCGGGCTGCGCTCCATACCCTCGGCCATCCTGGACTCGATCGCGGCCGAGACCGCGCGCAGCAGCGCTTGCCGGTCGGGAAAGTGCCGGTAGGCGGCGTTCGGCGTGACGCCGACCCGGCGGGTGACTTCGCGGATCGTCAGCGCGTCGGGGCCGCCGGATCGGGTGAGCTCCAACCCGGCCTCGATCAATGCCGCCGCGAGGTCACCGTGGTGATAGGCCAACCCTTGAACTCCCTTTCGATGAAGTATACGGTGTGAACATATCAAATGTGCACGCCGTATACATCGAAGGGTGGCCCATCATGACCGCACTGCCCACCATCGTCGATCACGACGCTTGGCAGGCCGAACTCGATCAGCTCAGGATTCGGGAGAAGGCCGCCACGCGCGAACTCGACGCCGTCGCCGCCCAGCGCCGCCGCATGCCCGCCGTCCGGCTACCCGACTACACCCTGAAAGCCGAAGACGGCAGCGATGTCTCACTCGCCGAGGTCTTCGACGGACACTCGCAGCTGATCACCTATCACCACATGTGGACGCCGGGGAACACCTGGCAGTGTCCCGGCTGCACCGGCCTCACCGCACAGTGGGCACGCCTGGACTTCCTCGACGGCTACGACGCGCGCTTCGTCATCGTGACGCAGGGGCCGATGGACGAGGTACTCGCGTACAAGAAGCGCGTCGGCAACGCGATGACCTGGTATTCGACCGCCGACAGCCCGTTCGGCGCCGATATGGGCGCCGGCCCCGACGCGGGCTTCGCCGTGAACACCTTCCTGCGCGACGGCGACACCGTCTACCGCAGCTGGCACACCGATGGCCGTGGCACCGAACAACTGGCCTACAGCTTCGGACTCATCGACGCGCTCCCCTACGGCCGCCAGGAGGAATGGCAGGACAGTCCCGAAGGCTGGCCGCAGTCGCCCACCTACAGCGGCTGGCCGAGCAGCAAGGACATCGCCGCCTCCTACGGCGACCCGAGCGCCTGACCTGCCAGATCCGCACCGACCGCACGTTCGACCGCGAGCCAGTCGGGCGTGTGGGTCACCCAATCCGGGACCGGCCCGCCCTGCGCGCCGAACAGGTACCGCCGGGGCACCAGATCGCGCAGGATCTCGTGCACGTCGAGCCGGTCGTCGATCATGTGCGTGATGCCGAGTTCGGCGCAGTGCGGGGCCTTGCCGGCGCGAGTTCTACTGAAGCGCAAGTGTTCTCGGGGTATTCCGGTGCGGGCGGCGAAGTCGTGATGGTCGAGCCATTGCCGGGTGCGTTGCTCGATCCGCGGACCGCACTTCGAGATCACCCAGACATTGCCGTCGAAGCGGGTGACCAGCCGATTGAGCACGTCGAACGCGTCACGACTCGGCGGAGTACTCATCGCTTCGTCGAAGCCGCCCGAGAGGAATACCGTGTCCGCGGCGCCCGGTGTGAGCGCGGCCCCCTGGATCACTCGGCCGAAGTCGACGCCGAGGCGGGGTGGGGAAATATTGTTCATACGGCTGCCAGCATGCCCGGGTCAGCGACCCGTGCCAAATGTTTTTCGGTGCATAACGGCCGGTCCAGGGTTCAGCGCGGTGCGCGCACAATAGTTGCCTGAGCGCGCAGAAGTGGAACAGTGGTTCTCGACACCCGCGGCGTGCGGCGCCGCTCGAGTTCTACTCAATCCAGGAGAAAACCTGTGCGCTTCGGCATCTTCGTTCCCCAGGGCTGGCGGCTGGATCTGGTCGGTATCGAACCGGCCGACCAGTGGTCGGTGATGCGCGAGCTGGCCCAGCGGTTCGACACCGGCACCGACTGGGAGTCGATCTGGGTCTACGACCACTTCCACACCACGCCCGTTCCCACCGACGAGGCCACCCACGAGGCGTGGTCGTTGATGGCGGCGTTCGCGGCCACCACCTCGCGCGTGCGGCTGGGGCAGATGTGTACTGCCATGAGCTACCGCAACCCCGCCTACCTGGCCAAGGTGGCCGCGACCGTCGACCTCATCTCGGGCGGCCGGGTGGAGATGGGCATCGGCGGCGGCTGGTACGAACACGAATGGCGCGCTTATGGTTACGGCTTCCCTTCTGCCGGTGAGCGTCTCGGCCGCCTCGACGAGGGCGTGCAGATCTTCCGCCAGGCGTGGCAGACCGGCCGGGCAACGCTGAACGGCAAGTACTACGAGGTCGATGACGCCATCGTGCACCCACGACCGTTGCAGGAGAACGGGATTCCGATCTGGATCGCCGGTGGCGGTGAGAAGAAGACCCTGCGTATCGCCGCGAAATACGCCGACTACACCAACTTCAGCGGCGACCCCGACGAATTCGCTCGCAAGTCCGACATCCTGCGCCAGCACTGCGAAGAGGTCGGCACCGACTTCTCCGCCATCACCCGCAGCTCGAACTTCAACGCGATCGTCGGCACCACCGAAACCGAAGTGCAGGAACGTCTCTCGACGATCGTCGACCGCTTCACCCCCTTCCTCGGCGCCGATGTGGCCAAAGCCCGTGTGCACGAACAGTTCGCCACCAGCGCGGCCGTCGGCACCCCGGAGCAGATCGTCGAACGCCTCACGAAGGTCAAGGATCTCGGCCTCGCCTACACCATCGTCAACTTCCCCGAAGCCGCCTACGACACCTCCGGCATCGAACTCTTCGAACGCGAGGTGATCCCGGCATTGGCTTGACGGGCGACCCGGTGAACCGCCTGCCCGCTGGTTCAGGCGGGAAAGGTCGGGACGATCGACTCGCCCATCTGGCGCAAAGTCGCGCAGGCGTCGGCGCTCGGTTGGGCGGGGTTGTTCACTACGACCATGCGGATTACGCCCTGATCAGCGGAGAAGAGGACGTCGCAGGAGCCGGGAGTCGGAGCGCCGCCGAGGCGACGGCCGGTGCGGCCCGCGACGGTGTAGTCGGCGAAAGCTGCTTCGCCCGATTCCGATTCGAATTCCTCGAGAGTTCGCGAGGTGGAGAATACTCGCAGGTAGGCGGTGCCGCCGGTCCACTCGCAGGTCTGCCAGCCCGCGGACACGGTGCCGGCGGCGACCTTCGTCGCGGGGTCGACACCGGCCTTCTGCAGAGCGTCCGCGGTTACTCCGGCGCACGGCTCGAACAAGGTTTTCGTCGCCGACGACTCCTGCCCGCCGCTCGAACATCCGACGAGCGCCGCCAACGCCAATCCCCCGGTCGCCACCGCCATGAGCGCGCGCTTCATCCGTGTTCCCTCTCACCGTGCGTCGCAAAACGCGGCCACGGTAACAAGGGTCGGGGCGGCCTCGAGCCGTCGTTCGACAAGCCTGGGCCGATCACCACAACCCCGCACCCGATGCTGTGACGAACTCGGACGACGCGACCGGTCCGCGTCCTAGGTGCACGCCCGATCGCTTGTGGCGCGCTCCGGCAGCGGGTCGGCGATGGCCCAGCCTTCGGCCAGCAGCGCGTCGACAGCGGCCACGGCGGCGGCGAGACGCTGTTCGTGAGGACCGGTCAGCATCGTGAACCGCCTGCCGGTACGCGTGAGTTCGGCACGGAAACGCTCGGTCATCCACGGCCGCAGGTGCTCGCCGTCGCGCAATCCGTCGTCTTCGAACGCGACGCCGACATGGTCGGTGAGCAGCCACAGGTGCTGGCGGTGCTCGGCGACGATGCCGGGATGGGCGTAACCGAGATAGCGCTCGTGCCAGATCGTCGTGGCGAAGGCATCGGTATCGCACACCAGTACCGGGCCGGTTTCGCGGGCGGCGCGGTCCTCGTTCGTCTGCTGGTGCGCGGCGATCAGCGGGAATTCCGGTGAGGTGAACTCGATATCGGACCAGTGCCCGCCCGGACCGAGAGCGGCCAATTTTCGTTCGCTGTACTCGCGGCCGTACTCGGGGACGTAGCGGGCGTCGTAGTGCGCGGCGAGCGCCTGCGCGACGGTCGTGGTTCCGGTCGATTCCGCACCGAGCACCACTACCCGTTTGGTCATCGCGGCGCGCACAGGTGGAGACAGGAAGTCCCAGTGCACGCGAGGATTTCGGCGGATCTCGGTTGCCGAGATCGGGTGGCGCAGTCGCCGCGGGTCGACGCAGATAGCCTCGGCGCCGAAGCGTCGGCCCAACTCGTCGCCATAGGCTTCCGAGGTGAAGACCGCGTCCACGGGGTCGGGGACGGCGGCGAAGAACACCGCCATGTGCGCGTCCCAGATGGCGGGGTCGGCGATGTCCATCGGCACATCGTCAACGGCACCGACGACGGAAACATGTGGATCAGAATGCATTTCGCGCATCCAGGCCACCCGATCGGCGAGCGGAATCGACTCCACCGACGAGGCGCAGACCAACACGGTCAGCCGGTCACAGCGGGCGGCGGCGGTACGAACCAGGTGGTGATGACCCGCGTGCGGCGGATAGAACTTGCCGAGAACCAGCCCGTGCCCATACCGCGTCATGCCGCGACCGCCACCGGGGCCTCGACCACATCACGACGCCAAGCGATCAACCCGCGCACACACAACGCGAGGAATCCGAGGTACAACAGCGCCGTCAGGTACAGCCCCTTGTAGGCGTACAGCGGGATGTAGACGATGTCGGCCGCGATCCACAACCACCACGACTCCAGCCGTTTACGGCACTGCCCA
This sequence comes from Nocardia sp. PE-7, assembly GCF_030486425.1. Lineage (NCBI taxonomy): Bacteria > Bacillati > Actinomycetota > Actinomycetes > Mycobacteriales > Nocardiaceae > Nocardia > Nocardia sp. PE-7. The sequence continues at coordinate 5,112,738 of NZ_CP129614.1, forward strand.
TAGGTCGCCATCAGCGACAGCGCGGTGGTGAGCGCGTCCCAGAACGGCACGGTGGACTCGGTGGCCGAGTCGAGCAGCACGGTGATCGCGGCGGTACCGAGTACTCCGCACGCCGCGAGCCACAGCCATTCGACCCGCGTCGTCCGACGCACCGGCAGTGGCTCGGTACGCGAGGACCCGTGCACCCACGTCCACCACCCGTACCCGGCCAGCGCGATGAACACCACCTGCAACCCCGCGTCGGCGAAAAGCCCGGCCTGGGTAAACAACAGAATGAAGAACACATTGTTGGCGATGCCGATCGGCCAGTTCGCGATGTGCTGGCGAGCCACCAACCACACGCACAACGCCCCGCTGCCGAACCCGAGCACCTCGGTCCAGCTCACCGCTGTCCCGAGCACCGTGAATAGCGGCTGCTGCAGTGCGGCAACCAGATCCAGTACGTTCATCTCCCCACCCCAATATTAGTCACATTGACCATAATCCATAGGACGCCCCGCCACAAGAGACCCCGTGATCAGGTCGACAAGGTCGGCAGCGGGTGCTTGTTAAGCGGTGTCGACCACGCTCAGCCCCATGAGCAACGCAGCACCACCCCGGCACGCGACGAGGAACAGTGGACCGACGCGCATCGCTCCCGAGACCCGCCCGCGCCCGACGGACGAATTCCCGCTCACCGGAAGCACTTCCAGCGGTGACGAGACCGGCGTGATACCCGCGTTCCTCATCGACATGGCACTGCACGCCGCGATCGGCGCCACCGCCTGGTACATCGCGTCCGGCACGACGGCCGTTCTGTACGGCATCCTCGCCTGGCTCGGCGCGTCCTTCCTGCACCGCACGATCGTCCAACGACTCACCCGGACAACCATCGGCAAGTGCTCGTACGGACTCCGACTGCGGTACGCCGACGGGACCTACCCGTCGACCTGGCAGCTGATCGGTCAGTGGTTCCGTGGCGGCTGGTCCTGCTTCGACCTCTTCGGCAGTTCCGACTGACGCACAGCGCCGGATAGCTTGCCGTACAAAGCAGTGAGATGGACTGGCTCATCGGCGGAGAGATTCAGCTATCAGCTTCCGATTCGGGATCGTTCCGCGCCGCAAGATCATCGAGGCAATGCGCACAAGACTCTTTGAACACAGCTTTATTCGTATGGTGGCGAGTGTGCGCGTTACGCCTGCTGGTGGGCTTCGGCCGCCCCTTCTGGGCAACAGACATCTTCGCCCGAGTCTCGTCGCTAGCCGTCCGCCCGTAGTTCGGGTTTCCCGCGCCGGTTCTCATTTCCGAAAGCCGCAGACGCGATTCCTCCGACATCACACGGCCGAATCCGGGGTGTTCTGGGCCGAACTTCCCATAGTTCGGATTGGCTTCGCCTTCGTATGTGCCTTTACGTTCGATCGACCATTTCGCTCGCTGCGAAGCCGAGTGCGTGCGCCCGTGAAACGGATTCTCGTCGCCGAACCGACTCACACCTGGCCGACCAGTCGAGCGGACCCGCGCCGCCTCCCGCATTTCAGCAGTCCAGACCACGCCGACAGGCCCGAGTCCGCCATCAGCCAGGTTGAGTAGTGGCTGACCTTCCTTACGGAGGTATGCGATCCAATCGATCTCGGCGCGACCGAGCTTCTTCGGGTCGTATACCCGATCCAGGACATCCGCGATCACCTCGTCGCGATCCTGCTTGCGCAGCCAGTCATAGAACGGGGTCTTTCGACCGGTGCCTGCGACCTTGAAGTGTTGACTGAGTCGCATATGCTCCGACTTTGTCGTCAGCCCTATATAGCGGTAGTCGAACTCGGCGCGGAGGCGAACTCCGTAGATCACACCAGCAGTTGCCTTGCCCATCTGACCTCCGCGCCGAGTTTCTAACGAGGAATTACAGCATGCAGCTGACGCAATTCTCTATTTCCGTCCCTTGCAAGGCCATTTGGCGCAAGCGGATGTAGTAGAGGGTCTTGATGCCCTTACGCCAGGCGTAGATCTGAGCCTTGTTGATATCGCGGGTCGTTGCGGTGTCTTTGAAGAACAGGGTCAACGACAAGCCCTGGTCGACGTGTTGGGTGGCTGCGGCATAGGTGTCGATGATTTTTTCGTAGCCGATTTCGTAGGCGTCCGCGAAGTACTCGAGATTGTCGTTGTCCAGGTAAGGGGCCGGGTAGTAGACGCGGCCGATCTTGCCTTCCTTGCGGATCTCGATCTTCGACGCCACCGGGTGGATCGAGCTGGTCGAGTGGTTGATGTAGGAGATCGAACCCGTCGGCGGCACAGCCTGCAGGTTCTGGTTGTAGATGCCGTATTCCTGCACCGAGGCCTTCAGCAGACGCCAGTCGTCCTGGGTGGGGATGCGCACGCCCGCCTCGGCGAACATCTGCGCCACCTTGTCGGTCTTGGGCACCCACACCTGCTCGGTGTACTTGTCGAAGTACTCGCCGCTGGCGTACTTGGAGTCGGCGAACCCACCGAACGAGGAGCCGCGCTCCTTGGCGATCAGGTTCGAGGCCCGAATCGCGTGGTAGACCACGGTGTAGAAGTAGATGTTGGTGAAATCCACACCTTCTTCGGAGCCGTAGTGGACCCGCTCACGCGCGAGGTATCCGTGCAGGTTCATCTGACCGAGGCCGATGGCGTGGGACTCGTTGTTGCCCTGCTCGATCGAGGGCACCGAGAAGATGTGGGTCTGATCCGAGACAGCGGTGAGCGCGCGGATCGAGGTCTCGATGGTCTGACCGAAGTCGGGCGAGTCCATCGCCTTGGCGATGTTGAGCGAACCGAGGTTGCACGAAATGTCCTTGCCCACCTTGGAATAGGACAGATCATCGTTGAATTCCGAGGGGGTGGAGACCTGCAGGATCTCCGAGCACAGGTTCGAGTGGGTGATCTTGCCCTTGATCGGGTTGGCCCGGTTCACCGTGTCCTCGAACATGATGTAGGGGTAGCCCGACTCGAACTGCAGCTCGGCGATGGTCTGGAAGAACTCGCGCGCCTTGATCTTCGACTTGCGGATGCGCTTGTCGTCGACCATCTCGTAGTACTTCTCGGTGACGTTCACATCGGCGAACGGCACACCGTAGATGCGCTCGACGTCATACGGCGAGAACAGGTACATGTCCTCGTTCTTCTTCGCCAGCTCGAAGGTGATGTCCGGAATCACTACACCCAGCGACAGCGTCTTGATGCGGATCTTCTCGTCGGCGTTCTCACGCTTGGTGTCGAGGAAGCGGTAGATGTCGGGGTGGTGCGCGTGCAGGTACACCGCGCCAGCGCCCTGACGCGCGCCCAGCTGGTTGGCGTAGGAGAACGAGTCCTCGAGCAGCTTCATGATCGGGATGACACCCGAGCTCTGGTTCTCGATCTTCTTGATCGGGGCGCCGTGCTCACGAATGTTGCTCAACAGCAGGGCGACGCCGCCGCCGCGCTTGGACAGCTGCAGTGCGGAGTTGATGGAGCGCCCGATGGACTCCATGTTGTCCTCGATGCGCAGCAGGAAACAGGACACGGGCTCGCCGCGCTGCTTCTTGCCGGAGTTGAGGAAGGTGGGGGTGGCGGGCTGGAAACGGCCGTCGATGATCTCGTCGACCAGGTTGCTCGCGAGCACCTCGTCACCGGCGGCCAACGTCAGCGCGACCATGCAGACGCGATCTTCGAACCGCTCCAGGTAGCGCTTGCCGTCGAAGGTCTTGAGCGTGTACGAGGTGTAGTACTTGAACGCGCCGAGGAAGGTCGGGAACCGGAACTTCTTGGCGTAGGCCTGCTGGAACAGCTGCTTGACGAAGGGGCGACCGTACTGGTCGAGCACCTCGGTCTCGTAGTAGTTCTCCTTGACCAGGTAATCCAGCTTCTCGTCCAGGTTGTGGAAGAAGACCGTGTTCTGGTTCACGTGCTGGAGGAAGTACTGGTTCGCGGCCTCCCGATCCTTGTCGAACTGGATCTCGCCGTCGGGGCCGTACAGGTTCAACATCGCGTTGAGAGCGTGGTAGTCGAGCGCCTCGCCCGCCTCGCCGCGCACCGCCGACTGCTCTAGGCGTGCTGACTTGCCTGCCGGTGCTGTGGTTGCTGTTGCCAAAACAATCCCAATCCCTCTCGGACGCGCGCGACGTCCTCAGCGGTTCCCATGAGTTCGAAGCGATACAGATACGGCACCCCGCATTTTTGCGAGATGATGTCTCCTGCAACGCAGTAGGTATCGCCGAAGTTCGTGTTGCCGGCCGCGATCACCCCGCGCAGCAGCGCGCGGTTGTGCGGGTCGTTGAGGAACTTGGCGACTTGCCGCGGAACGAGGTCCTTGTCGGGACGCTGTCCACCCATGACGTGCCGACCACCGCCATAGGTGGGGGTGATCAGCACGTAGGGTTCGTCGATCCGCGGCGGATCAGATGATGTGTGCAGTGGAAGTCGAGTAGCCGGGAGACCTAGCTTCTCGACGAAACGATGGGTGTTCTCCGAGGCGCTGGAGAAGTAGACCAGCCCGCCCGGAGACATCTGCTCGGGCATGGCGCCTCCTTACCGGCGAACCGGCGCGAATTACGCAGCCGCGACGGCGAGCGACTTGATGCGGTCGGGACGGAAGCCCGACCAGTGATCCTCACCCGCGACGACGACCGGCGCCTGCAGGTAGCCGAGCGCCATGACGAAGTCACGCGCCTCGTCGTTCTCCGAGATGTCGATGACGTCGTAGTCCACCCCGACCTTGTCGAGCGCCTTGTAGGTGGCGTTGCACTGCACGCAAGCGGGCTTGGTGTACACGGTGACGGTCATGATGGAAGTCCCTCTCTCCTATGCCTGATCCACAGCCTGAGATCCGTATGCAATGCACGAACGGGTGATGCTGCGCAAACTCCTGGATCTAGCGAAGAAAGCCCTGCTCGTAACCCCTTCCCTTGGGCCCGATCAGTGGTGGCTTCACACCGTCTTCCAGTACGACAGACACTACACCTAGTGTCCGACAGATGGGAACAACACAAGGTGTTGCGAGTCGCACGGATGTAATTCCCACGCGGTAAGTCCCAGGACGGGCCACCGACCAGCAGGGAAAACAGTGGTTCAGATCACGATTTCATCTACCGGCGAGTCTTCAGCAAACCCCGTGGACAGCCGAAGGGCGTCGCACCCGTGACGGATGTGACGCCCTGCCGAACGCTCAGCTTACGCCGAGATCAACGTGCCGTTCACCGCGGTGACCAACTCGTGGACGGTCGCGCCGAGCTGGGTCAGCGCCTCGGCGTCCTCGGCCGGATGCGTCTGTGCGAAACGCTCGCCGATGGTCGCGAACTGCGCGTGCGCCGACTCGACGACGACGCCGCCCGCCACGCCGACGGACTTGACGGTGTCGCCGTGCGCCCACGCCGCGGCGTTCGGGCTGATCGACGCGCTCACCACGGCGACCGGCTTACCCTTGATCGAGCCGGCGCCGTACGGACGCGAGGCCCAGTCGATGGCGTTCTTCAGCACGGCGGGCAGGGTGCCGTTGTATTCGGGAGTGACCAGCAGAACGGCATCGGCGGCGGCTACGGCGGCGCGCAGCGCAGCGGCCTGCGCGGGCACGGCGTCGGGCACATCGAGGTCTTCGTTGTAGAACGGGATCTCGCCGAGACCCTCGTAGATGGTGATGTCGACGTCGGCGGGCGCGGTCTGCACGGCGGCCTCGGCCAGGCGGCGATTGATGGAGCCCGCGCGCAGGCTTCCGACAAGAGTAAGGATGCGGGTCTCGCTCATTGCGACTCCTGGTGTACTCAGTGGAATGATCCAAGTTTCATCCGACAATAACCGGACCTCGGTCCGATTACTTCCCGCGGAGGACGTGTGAGCGGCGTGAGCTACGGCACACCCAGATCCGACGAGCCGCCCCTGCTGGGGATCGGACAGCCGCTGCCCGGCAGCGCGGAACCCGTCGAACGTGCCGATGCGGCGCGCAATCGCGCGCTGCTGCTCGACGCGGCCCAGCAGTTGGTACGCGAACACGGCGTCGACGGTCTGACGATGGACGCCCTGGCCAAGCGCGCCGGAGTCGGCAAGGGCACCGTCTTTCGCCGATTCGGCAATCGCACCGGGCTGATGCTGGCGCTGTTGGATCACTCCGAGCAGAAGTTCCAGGCGGCGTTCATGTTCGGTCCGGCGCCGCTCGGCCCCGACGCGAACCCGGTCGAGCGGCTGATCGCGTTCGGGCGGACTCGGCTGCTCGATATCGAGGTCGAGGGCGATCTCCACCGGGCCGCCGAGGAGAACGGGCGTTTCGGCGGCGGGCCGTATGCCCTGCACAAGGCGCACGTCACGCTGCTGCTGCGCGCGGCGGGCGTCGACGGTGAAGTCCCGCTGATCGCCGACTCACTGCTGTCCACGCTGTCGGCGGCGCTGATCATCCACCAGGTCGAAGTGCTCGGGTACTCGCGCGAGCAGATCGGCGACAACTGGGAATGGCTGGTTCGGCGGGTCATTTCCCCTGCCCCACAAGTAGAGTGAACCGGCATGGGGACACTGCGTGAACAGATCATCGCCGAACTGGGTGTACAGCCCGAGATCGAGCCGAAGCAGGAGGTCCGGCAGCGCGTCGACTTCCTGAAGGACTACCTGGCCACTACCCCGGCCAAGGGGTTCGCCCTCGGGATCAGCGGCGGACAGGACAGTGCGCTGGCCGGTCGGCTGTGCCAGCTCGCCGTCGAGGAGCTGCGCGCCGACGGCGTCGAGGCGAAATTCCTGGCGGTGCGGCTGCCCTACGGCGTGCAGGCCGACGAGCACGACGCGCAGATCGCGCTGAACTTCGTCGACCCCGATCGCACGGTCGTGGTGAACATCCGCCCCAGCGCCGACGCGGTGGGCATCGAAGTGGCGGGCGCGCTGGATCACGAGCGGTTGCGCGACTTCGTGCGCGGCAACATCAAGGCGCGCGAGCGGATGGTCGCCCAGTACGCCCTCGCGGGCCAGGAAAGCCTGCTGGTGGTCGGCACCGATCACGCGGCCGAAGCGGTCACCGGGTTCTTCACCAAGTTCGGCGACGGCGGTGTCGACCTGACTCCCCTCACCGGTCTCACCAAGCGCCAGGGCGCGGCGCTGCTGCAAGAACTCGGCGCCCCGTCGAGCATCTGGTCCAAGGTCCCCACCGCCGACCTCGAAGACGACCGTCCCGCCCTCGCCGACGAAGACGCACTCGGCCTTCGCTACACCGAGATCGACGACTACCTCGAAGGCAAGGACGTCACGCCCGAGGTCGCCACGCGCCTGGAGTCGATCTTCACCAATACCCGCCACAAGCGCACCGTCCCGGTCACCCCGCTCGACACCTGGTGGCGCTAGCCGCTTGCGCCGAACCGGAACCCACTAGATCAGCAGATCGCCGCACCCTCACCGGATGCGGTGGCGCGCAACAGGTCCCGCACGAGGTCGTAGTCCGGTTCCTTGCGGAACCGCAGGCATCCCTTGCCCATGGCCTGGCTCGCGAGGCGGTCGGCGAACGCCGCACGGACGTCGGCGCGAAGCAGGTAGAACGAGATGTACTGCTTCTGACCGGCGAAGGCGACCTCGCCGATGCCGTCGCGCTCGTAGGTGGGCATGCCATAGGACATCACCTCGCTGAAGCCGGTCAGCTCCGCCAGGCACAGCTCGCGCAGCCTGGTCAGCGCCTCGCGCCGGTCGGCGGGGAGTTCGGCGAGGTAGGTCGCCACATCAGGGGCCTTGCTCTGGACCATGTGCGACTAGCCCCCGGCGAACGGGGGCAGGACGTCGACGCGGTCGCGGAGCATGGCCGACGGGTCGCGCGTGAGTTCGTCACCGATGAGGAAGGCGCAGACGCCGACCAGGCCGTCGACGTCGGAACCGTAAGTGGCGGCGAGAGTGGCGCGTAGGTCGGCGACGGTGGCGCCGTCGGGTAGGTCGAGGGATTCGGTGTTCTTGCCGACCGCGTCGGCGATGGCGGCGAAATAGCGGACCTCAACCACCGATGGCTCCCATCGTGCGTTCCGGGGGGACGAAACCGGCGGCGTCGATACCGTGACCGGCCCATTTCTGCCACATCGCGCCACGCCACAGCTGCGCGACCTCGTCATCGTCGGCGCCTGCCCGCAGCACGGACCGCACGTCGAACTCCTGGTCGCTGAACAGGCACGAGCGCAGCATGCCGTCGGCGGTGAGCCGGGTGCGGTCGCAGCTGTCGCAGAACTTGCGGGTGACCGTGGCGATGATGCCGACGGTCGCCGGTCCGCCGTCGACCAGCCATTTCTCGGCCGGAGCCGACGGGTCGGCGCGGGTGGTGGGGGTCAGGGTGAAGCGCTCGCCGAGGACGTCGAGGAGGTCGGCGGCGGTCACCATGTGATCGCGGGCCCACTCGTGGTCGGCGTCGAGGGGCATTTCCTCGATGAAGCGCAGCTCGCACTGTTCGGCCAGGCACCACGCGAGCAGGTCGGCCGCGCCCGCCAGATTCTGGCGCATCAGCACGGCGTTGACCTTCACCGGCGCCATGCCCGCGTCGCGGGCGGCCCGAATGCCGTTGAGTACCGATTCCAGGCGGTCGCGGCGGGTGAGGCGGGTGAAATCCTCCCGGTCGACGGTGTCGAGGGAGACGTTGACTCTGGTCAGGCCGGCCGCGGCGAGCTTGTGGATGCGGTGTTCGAGGCCGACGCCGTTGGTGGTCATGGCCAGCGGGGTGCCGGGCACCGCCGCGTGACAGCCCGCGATGATCTGTTCCAGCTCGCGACGCATCAGCGGTTCGCCGCCGGTGAACCGCACCTCCCGCACACCCAGCTCGCGCACGGCCAGCGACACCAGCCGCACGATCTCGTCGGCGGTGAGCAGTTCCTGGCGCGGAATCGGCGGCAGGCCCTCCTCCGGCATGCAATAGGTGCAGCGCAGCGAGCACTTCTCGGTGATGGACACGCGGAGGTCGCGGGCGATCCGGCCGAATCGGTCGACGAGGAACGGCGTCTCGGGCCTGCCGTCCAGGGACGGCAGCTCCGATCGCACGGCGGGTATCCCCATCTCGACCAGCGTCATCTCTACAGTATGACCCGTAAGGCCCGTCACATTCCCTGCGCCGGGCCGTTTCTTCGCGAACTCGTCAGCTCACCACAGCCGACCCTCCACCGTGAGCAACGCGACCCCGACCGGCCCCGACGGCGGAGATTAAGCTGGCAGCATGACTCCCCGGCCCGCTACCGCGTCGACACGCAGCGTCGACGAGTACCGCGACACCGTCGCCGCGCTGCTGGCCCCACTCGCCGACCGCCCCGATGAACAGGTGGCGGTGCCCGACGCGCTCGGCCGCACGCTGTCGGCCGATGTGGTGTCGCCGATCGACCTGCCGGTGTTCCGTAACTCGGCGATGGACGGATACGCGGTGCGCGCGGCCGATGTGGCTGTCACGCCGGTGACGCTGCCTGTTGTCGGCGTGGTGGCGGCGGGTAAGCCGGGCACCGACGCGCTGCCCGTCGGCTCGGCCGTGAAGGTGATGACCGGTGCGCCGCTGCCGCCCGGTGCCGACTGTGTGGTGCCGGTCGAGGATGTGCAGGCCGGTGACGGGCGAATCGTGGTCGAACGTGGACGTGGGCGCGGCGAATTCGTGCGCGAGGCGGGCACCGATGTGCGGACCGGTGAGCTCGTGGCGCGGGCGGGCACGGTGCTCGCCCCCCGGCATATCGCGGCACTGGCCGCGGTGGGCCTGCCTGCCGTGCCGGCGCTGAGTCGATTACGGGCGGTCTGCATCACGACCGGTGACGAACTCCGGCCCGCGGGCAGCGTGCTGGCGCCGGGACAGATCTACAACTCGAACGGCATCGCCCTGGCCGCGGCATTGCGGGCCGACGGTGTCGAGGTGGTCGAGGTCGCGCACAGCACCGACGACCCCGCGGTGTTCACCTCGGTGCTGAACGCCGCGACCGCCGCCGCCGACGTGGTCTTCACCTCCGGTGGCGTGTCCAAGGGCGACTTCGAGGTCGTCAAGGATGTGTTGGGTCCGCTCGGCGGGACTTTCGGCTCGGTCGCGGTGCAACCCGGCGGACCTCAGGGCTACACCGTGGTCGACGAGGTCCCCGTGCTCAGTTTCCCCGGCAATCCGGTGAGCACGATGGTGTCGTACGCGGTGTTCGCGCGCCCCGCCGTGCGCGCGCTGGCCGGACTGCCGGAACTCGTGAGCGGCGAAACGACCCTGCGCACGCCGCTGCGCTCCCCCGCCGGTCGTCGCCAATACCTGCGCGGCCTGTTGACCGAGGACGGGGTCGACGTGATCTCGGGGCCCGGCTCGCATCTCATCGCGGGGATGGCCTGGGCCGATGTGCTCGTCGACGTTCCCGCCGAGGTCACCTCGCTGGCCGCCGGTGTCCCTGTGCGAATCTTGACGCTATGAGCGAGTTGTCCCACGTCGACCGCGAGGGTCGTGCGCGCATGGTCGATGTCAGCGCGAAAGCCGACACCACCCGGATCGCTGTCGCCGCAGGCGAATTGCAGACCACCGCCGAGGTGATCGCGTTGGTGCGGGCCGAGGGCATGCCGAAGGCCGACGTGTTGTCGACTGCGCGGTTGGCCGGAATCGCCGGTGCGAAAAAGACTTCCGAGCTGATCCCGCTGTGTCATCAGCTGGCGCTGTCGTCGGTGAAGGTGGAGTTCGGGTTCACCGAGACGACCATCACCGTCGAGGCGACCGCCAAGACGAAGGGGCCGACCGGCGTCGAGATGGAAGCGCTGACGGCGGTGGCCGTGGCGGGGCTCACCTTGCACGACATGGTGAAGGCGGTGGATCCCGCGGCGGTGATGAACGGTGTCCGGCTGGTCACCAAAGAAGGTGGAAAGCACGGACATTGGGTGCGACCGGAGAGTCGGTCCGAGACCGGCGCACCGGCTCTCGACCGGTTGGCGCAGGTGAACGCGGGTGCGAGTGTCGAGCCCACGTTGCCGACACACACCGAAGCTTCGACGGAATCAGCTGACGCCCAGACTTTTTCGCGAACCGCCGTCGTGGTCGTCGCGTCGACCGGCACCGCGGCGGGAACCCGCACCGACACCACCGGTCCAGTCCTCGTCGATTGGCTGACCGCACAAGGGTTTTCGGTACGCGGGCCACTGGTCTACGCCGATGCCGAGATCGCCGCCGGGCTGGCCGACGCACTCAGCGCGGCGCCCGCGCTGGTGGTGACCACCGGTGGCACCGGCGCCTCCCCCACCGATGCGACGCCCGAGGCCACCCGCGCCGTGCTCGATCGAGAGCTGCCGGGTGTCGCCGATGCGATCCGGCAGCGTGGGACCGCGAAGTTCCCCCTGGCCGCACTGAGTCGCGGCGTCGCCGGGCTGGCCGGTCGCACCGTTGTCGTGAACCTGCCCGGTTCGCCCGGCGGGGTGAAGGACGGGATCGCGGTACTGGAACCGCTGTTGGATCATCTGCTCGCGCAAGTAGCCGGAGGCGGCAACCATGAGTGACTTCGGTGCCGTTCGGCTGGCGACCATCAGCGATCAGGACCTCGACCCCCTCACCGTCGAAAACGCTGTCGACGGACCGGAATTCGGCGCGGTGGTGGTGTTCACCGGCAAGGTGCGCAACCACGACGGCGGGCAGGCGGTGACGTCGCTGGAGTACTCCGCGCACCCCCAGGCCGAGCGCTTCCTCCACACGATCTGCGCGGAAGTGGCGCAGGCGAGCGGACTTCCGGTCGCGGCGACACATCGGATCGGGTCGCTCACGATCGGCGGGCTGGCGATCGTCGTGGCGGTGGCCGCGCCGCATCGGGCCGAGGCGTTCACGGTGTGCGCCCAGCTCGTGGATCGGATCAAGCACGAGGTGCCGATCTGGAAGCGGCAGTTGTTCGCCGACGGGCTGTCGGAGTGGGTCAACGCCTGCGGCTGACCGTCACTGCACGGTGTAACGCCACACGCCGAGCATCTCCTGCTCATCCAAGAGTGTCTCACCGTCGAAGACGGTGTCGTGCAAGCGTTTCAGCGCTCCGTCCGCGTCGAGCCCGGCGCCGATCAGCACCAGGTTCGAGACACGCTGCTCACCGCGCGCCCAGCTGCCGGGGGTGAAGACCACGTGCCTGCCGACCACGTGGACTTCGAACTTGCGTCGCTCGCCCGCAACCGCGAACGTCACATATCCCTTGGCGCGGAACAGACCTGGCGGCGGATCCTCCAGAAATCCCACCAGCGCACGGGGATTCAACGCGCGTTCACTCGTGAACGACACCGAGACGTAGTCGTCGTGGAGATGCCGGTGGTCGGGATCGTCGTGGTCGTGCTCGTGGAGCAAGGTGTCGAAACTCAGCTGCTCGGCCACCTTCGGGTGATCGGGCACCCGATCGTCGAACAGCAGGCCCGGATCGATTCGACCGTGCGTCGTCGCGTAGACCGGCACCTGCCCGACCCAGTCGGCCAACTGTGCGCGCAGACCGGCCAGCGCCTCGGCTACGACGCGGTCCGCCTTGTTCACCAGCACCAGATCCGCCATCCGCAGATGGGTCACCAGCTCCGGATGCTGCGCGCTGGTGGCGGCGAACTGCTCGGCATCGACCACTTCGACCAATCCGCCGTAGGCGATGCGCGGGTTCGGGTTGGCGATCACCATCCGGATCAGGTTGCGCGGCTCGGCCAGTCCGCTCGCCTCCACCACGATCACATCCACCGCACTGCGCGGTTGCGCCAGCTGCGCGAACAGATCGTCGAGTTCGGACACGTCCACCGCACAGCACACACACCCGTTGCCGAGCGACACCATCGCGTCGACCTGCCCCGCCACCAGCATCGCGTCGATGTTCACCGCGCCGAAATCGTTGACCACCACCCCGATCCGGGTTCCCCGATTGTTGCGCAGCAGGTAATTGAGCAGGGTCGTCTTCCCCGAACCGAGAAACCCAGCAACGATCACGACAGGAATCACCGCACCCATGGTGCCACCTGCCCGCGGCCACACAGCACGCCGCCCACCCCTGGATCAGGAGTGGGCGGCGTGGGTGCGTCGAACTGTCAGGACGGACCGAAAACCATACCCACCAGGGTGTACACCAGATTGATCAGCTGGCCGGGAATGGTCGATTCGTCCATGCCGAGGGCCTGGGCCAACGGCATGAGCAGCGTCATGACGGTGGTGATCGGGCCACCGAGGGCGCTCAGATCGAGCTCGGATTCTTCGGGCGTCGCCTCGGTTTTGGGTGTGGTGCCGCGCTTCTTGGGGGCGGGTGCGGCGGGCGCCTGGGGTGACGCGGTGCGGGGCGGGTCGCCGGGGGCGGCGGTGCGGACGGGCGCCACCGGAACCGGATCGGCGATCGGGGCTCGTGCGGGGATCGGTGCGGCGGTCGCGGGAGCATTGGCGTCGGCGGGGGCCGGATCCTCGGTCGGCGCCGTCTGATCGCTCGCGCCACCGGGCAGCGCGGGCGGATCAACCGGTGCCTGCTCGGGTGCGGGAACCTGCGCCGGCGCGACCGCGTGGGGCGCCGCTGTCGTCGAGGTCGGAGTCGGCGCCTCGGACTCCGGAGTCGACGCGGTGGTCCCTCCGGGCTTCTTCGAGGGCTGCGAGGAGTCAGCCGGGTCGGTGGCCCCATTCGTGCCCTCGGCGGGCGTTCCGGCACCGCCGGGCTCCTCGGCCGGGACGGCAGCGCCGTTTCGGTTCGCAGCCGGTGGCGGCGCGGGTGCGTCAGTGGTCGGCGCGGGGGTCTCGGTCGGGTCGGCAGCGGGTGCGCGCTTCGGTGTCTGGGTGGTGGTCGCGACCGGCACCCGCCCCGGGGCGGCGGCGTAGGCGGGGATCGGCTTGTTCAGCAGGAACCCGACGACGCCGGTCGCGATGGCGACCGCGTGCTCGAGCTGACCTTCGCGCGATTCCAGCCGAGCGGCATCGCCGGCATGGGCGCCGTTGCCCATCTCGACGAACACCAGCGGCACCTGCGTCAGCGCCGGGCCTGCCACGTCCTCGCGGGTCTGCAGGCCCCCTTTGACGCCCGCGTAGTTCGCGGGCGCGAAGCCTGCCGCCAGGTAGGCGTCACGGACCGCGCTCGACACGAGTCGCCCACCGCCGGACTGCGCCTTGTCGGCGATCGGGTCGGGGATGGGGAGCTGCGGCACGATGATGTGGAATCCGTGCTGGTCGGGGCCCGCGCTGTCGGCGTGAATGCTCACCGCCACATCGGCGCCGGACTGGTTGGCGGCGCGGGCGCGATCGTCGACGCAGCCGCCCCACCCGGTGTCGTCGGCACGACTCAGCACCACGTCGGCCCCCAGCGCCTCCAGGGACGCCCGCACGAGCTGGGCCACGTCCCAGTTGATGGTGTGCTCGGGGATGCCGTTGAGCGAGGTCATGCCGGTGGTCTGGCAGTCCTTGGTGCCGCCGCGGCCGTTGTCGACCTGGCGGCTCAGGTCCTCCGAATGCGCCGACCCCTGGTGACCGGGGTCGAGGAAGATCGTTTTACCGGCGAGCTGCGCGCTGGTCGCCGGTTCAGGAGCGGCGTGGGCGGTCACGGGGATCAAACCCGACAGCGACACCACCACCGCGGCGGAGACGGTAGAGCAGATTCCGGCCTTGATGATGTTTGGTTGCATGTTCGGTCGGTGCCCCGGGACCGGAGCACCCCTCCCTTCCCATTGGTAACACCTGGTAACACCAAACCCAGTGGTTCACTCTTGCAACGTTGGCAACCACAGGGCAAGCACAGTTACCGAAATGTAACTGGATGGAAGTACGAAAAGACGCTGGTCGGATGCCCAGATAAGCGCTCGGCGACGACCCTCAGGCAACTTCTGGCAATTGCCGCAGGGACCGCAACGCGTAGTGCACCCGGGTCTTCACGGTGCCGACCGGAACACCGAAATCCGCGGCGACCTCCCGGTACCCACGGTCGTGCAGAATCACCTCGGTCACCGCCGCGCGCTGCGGTTCCGGGAGCCTGGCCAGCAGTTCATCGACGAGCAGACCGTCGACCAGTCCGTCGGCGAAATCCGGTCCGCCACAGACCGATACCTCGGTGATGTCATCCCAGCCCACATCACCGGGCCGAATCGCTCTGGCCCGCAGGATGTCGATGATGACGTTGCGTTCGATCGCCAGCAGCCAGGTGCGCACGCTGCCTTTGCGATCGTCGAAGTCCTGACAGGACCGCCAGCCGCGCAGCAGGGTCTCCTGCACCGCGTGCTCGGCCAGGCCCGCATCACCGAGGCTGCGCACAGCCCGCCAGTGCAGCAGACCGCGATCGGTGGCGAGCACCTCGGTCAGCCCGTCCCTGGTACACAGGCGCGCGCAGTGCGCACCGCAGGAGTTGTCCTTCATATGGGGATATCGCAGTGGACCGCGTAGATGACAACGCCGCGCGTTAAGCGACTCTTCAGGATCCTGCTGGGCCGGTACCGGAAAGTAGTTCTCGCGAGCCCGGCAGGGCCTTCTCCAGGAGGGGGGAGCAGGGACGCCGGGCTCGCTCTATTTCCGGGCTCGCGGATTCGAGCGAAGTCGAGCACGATCGCACCAGGGCGACGACAATCGCCACGAGGAGCGAACAACGTGGACATCCATGCATTTCCGACCGACGCGCACACGCCGGTCGACCGAGCCGAGGCCACCCGCCTCGCGGCCGAACACCTCCCCGCCGAGCAACCGGGACACGATCGGCAGATCGTCGAATTCGCCGACGGCTTCACCATTTTCGCGATCGACCCGTTGCACGCGCCCCCGGATCGGCCGATCCCGATCGGCGGCTCGGTGTACGTCATCGACAAGGCGACCGGGGCGGTGTCGTTCTGGCCGACCTACCCGTCCGGCGTGGTCGCCGAGCACTACGCGATGCTCCTGGCGGCAGGCAAGTTGGTCGTCGCCGATACCTGGCCCGATCAGGACTGATCGACAGATTCACGCGGGCTCCGGCCGGGCGACGCAGGGCAGCGAGTCCGCCCGGGAGCGGTTCGGCGCGCATCACCGCGCCCGTCCGTTCAGGCATAAGCTGGAATTCGACGCGGCAACATTCGGTGACCAGCGACGATCACCCCTGACCAAGAACGAATTGCATACATAGCGATGTGTGCATATGATTGCGACCGATCGAACCGCAGAAGAGGGGAACGTGATGGGCGCAGGGCACGGGCACGACCACGGGGTATCGGCCGACAGCGATCGACGCTGGCTGGCCGGCGCGCTGGCGGTGATCGTCACCTTCTTGATCGGCGAGGTGATCGTCGGCATCATCGCCGATTCGCTCGCCCTGCTCTCCGATGCGGCGCACATGACCACCGATGCCGCCTCGATCGCGCTGGCGCTGTGGGCCATTCGGCTCGCGGCGCGACCGGCGAGCGGGCGGATGACATTCGGCTGGAAGCGGGCCGAGATCCTGTCGGCACAGGCCAACGGGCTGACGCTGCTGCTACTGGCCCTCTGGCTCGGCTACGAGGCGATCCGCCGACTGTTCGAGCCGCCGGAGGTGCACGGCTGGCTGGTGCTGATCACCGCGTTGATCGGCATCGTCGTGAACGTGCTCGCCACCTGGATGATCAGCCGCGCCGATCGCACCAGCCTCAATGTCGAAGGCGCCTACCAGCACATCCTCAACGACCTGTTCGCGTTCATCGCCACCGCCGTCGCCGGTCTGATCATTATCCTCACCGGCTGGGTCCAGGCCGACGTGGTCGCCACGCTGATCGTGGTGGCGCTGATGATCAAGGCCGGAATCGGCCTGATCAAGGCGTCGAGCCGGATCTTCCTCGAGGCCGCGCCCGAGAACCTCGACCCGGCGCGGATCGGCCGCGACATGGCCGCGCGCGACGGCGTCACCGAGGTACACGACCTGCACATCTGGGAAATCACCTCCGGCTCCCCCGCCCTGTCGGCCCATGTTCTCGTGCAGCCCGGCCGCGATTGCCACGCGGTCCGCGAGGACATCGCGCACATGCTCGACCACGACCACCACATCGAGCACGTCACCCTGCAGGTCGACCATGCCAGCCCGAAACTCCTCGCCATCGGCAACCGTGACTCCCACCCGTGCGCCGACTCGCACGGCCCGAAGCACGTGCCCGAACGGGCCCCCCACATCCACTGACGAGGGAAGGCCCCACACCGTCGGGTGCGGGGCCTTCTCGTCGGTCACGCGCTAGCGAGGACCAGGTCGTTTCATCGACCTATGGGGCTGTATCAGCCGCCGAAGGAACCGGTCCACAGGGTGTCGACCAGCCCGTTGAGCGCGGCGCCGAGGGTGTTGAAGAGGCCACCGAGGGCAGCGCTACCGGTGTCGATGATAACGGGGATCATAGTAATTCCTCTGTTTCTCGCATAGGCCCAGCCGGAGCTGGCTTACGAATGGCATATCGACGCCCGAAGATTACGGGTTACGGATTTCTCGATTTAGTGACACTGGTAACAGTTCGGCCACGACACCGCCCCCAGCTGGCATTTTCGCGCGATACCCACCGTTTCTCAATTAATTCTGAGAACTCTATGAGAATCGTATTGCGGTATCTGATAAGGCCACATTTCTATTGCCCCAAAAAATAGGGGCACCGCTACATACCGTCACATATAAACGCGAGAACCGCCGGTGGAGCGGTAATGGATCAGCGTTCCGGGCAGGGGTTCACGTAGGCGTGGCCGGGAAGGGCGCCTGTCCATTCCTCGCGGGTGATCGGGGTGGTGCCGCTGGCGCAGATCCGGTCGGCCTCGGCGGCGGCGTCGGTGCGCCATCGACGCAGGGTGCCGTCGACGGCGGATTCGGTGAGGACGGCCCCATCTGCCGCGAAGGCCAGCATCGTGGGCTGACGGTGGCGTTGGCCGCGAGTGATCGTGGCGTACGCGGTGGGGTTCGCGGGGTCGCTGTAGTCCCAGAGCAGAATGGTGCCGCTGAGGATGTCGTCGACGGCGAGTCGGGTTCCGCCCGGATCGAAGGCCACCGAGCCCGCCGAGCCGTTGGCGCCGACCGGGACGGTGAGGCCGCGCGGCGGACGACCCGGCTTGCCGATCTCGTAGACGAACGCGCCGGTGAGAGTGCCGACCGCGAGGGTGTCGCGCGAGCTCAGGGCCAGCGACATGGTCTGGCCCGGGGTTCGCAGGTCGGACAGTTCCGCGATCGTCGGCGCGGCGGGGGTGGTGGCGAAGACGCTGACGTTGCCGGTGCGGTGGCTGCCGACGGCGAGCATGCTGCCGTCCGGACTGAAGGCGAGCGAGGTCGGGTAGCCGCGGCCGAATCGGATACTCGTCAGCAACCGGGGCTCGTCGGAGACATCGAAGATATCGACGGTCTGGGTCATGCTGCGACCGATGGCCAAGGTGCCGTCAGGGCTGAACGTGATGGCGCGGATGTCGACGCCTGCCGCGCTGAGCGGCGCGCCGACGCGGCGCGGAGTCACCGGGTCGGCGATGTCCCACACCTGGATCGTGGATTCGGTCCTGGTCACCGCCCGTATCCCGCCCGGGGCGATCGCGACGACGTCGATCAGGCCGGCGGGGTCGCCGTCGAGCAATGTTCGATCGGTGGCGAAGGGCGTTCTGGCCAGCATTCGCAGGTGCGGGAACAGCTCCTGTGACAGGACTGGCTGGTCGAGCGGAAATCGGAACAGCGTCAGCGAGCTGGTCGACACGACCGGACCCGGCAGTGCGAAAACGTGCACCGCATGGTCGAAACTCGTTGTCACCAGCGATCTTCCACCGCGCAGGAAGCGCGCGCGAGCGACCATATCGATCGGGAGCGTGACCAGCTCCACGCCGGTGTCCAGGTCGCGGATGCGGGCCCGGGAGTCACCGCCGACGATCACCGCCGATCGACCGTCCTCGGTCAGCGACACGTCGAGGTATTCGTTGGCGCCCCGCATTACCGCCGGCATCGGCTCGAAGGTGCTCGCGCCGACTCGCCAGCGCGCGACCTCACCCGGATTGAGAGCGACGGCCAGCACGGTGCCGTCGCCGGTGAACTCGACCGACCTCGCCTCCGCGCCGCCGGGGCGTTCGAGGCGCCGGTCGAACACCGGCGTCTGATCGCGGTCGAGGGTCTCGGCGTTCCAGCCGCGCACCGTGGTCGTCCAGACTCCGCCGAACAACGACGGTACCGCCGCGACCAGCGTGTGATCACTCAGGGCGACCTCCGCACGCTGACCCGAGACCGACTGCGTCGGCAGGGCGACCGGGTGCGCGGGATCGTCGCCGAGTCGCCAGGTCGACACCGTCGCACTGTGGGTGCCGATGGCGACGAACTCGAGGTCGGGACTCAGCGCGACCGACGAGGGCAACCGGCCGGCGAGGGGGAACTGGGTCACCGGGCGCGGTGCGCCGGGGTCGGCGATATTCCACAACGCCGATCGCAGATCGCCGGCGACCACCAACCATTCGTGGTTCGCGCTGATCGCGATGCCGCGGATGTGGCCGCTGTCGGTGGCGAACCGTGGCCAGCGGTCGACGCCGGACTCGGTGACCCGCACCAATTCCACGGAACCGTCGCCTTCGCCGATCGCGATCACCTCGCCCTGCGGAGTGGTCGCGATGCGCGGTGCGTCGGGATCGAAGACCACCCCGCGGCCGAGCACGACACCCGGGCTGATCCGGATGGGCGCGTTCGTCGCGGTGTTCTCCAACAGTGCCGATCGCGCTTCCTCGGTCGGCGCGGTTCGATAGGCGGCGAGCGCGATCTGTTGGGACAGTGCGGGATTGAGGTTGCCACCGCCGCGCGCGACGCCGGCGAACAGGCGCGAATTCGATTCCGCGCGCGCGGCCGCGTTCTCGATGCGCAGCTGGACCAGCTCGGTCACCGACCCCACCGCCAGCAGCACGGCCAGCCCGGCCGCCACGGAAACCATCCACAGCGCGAGGTTGGCCCGGGTGCGGGTCCTCGCGATCGCCTCGGACACCGTGCGGGCGGCCGAGATGCGGTCGGCGTAGTTCTGTGGGGCCTCGTCGGCGGCTGCCCGGTAGGCCTCGGACGCGACCACTACGCGAAGCGACGAGCGTTGCGCGGCAGTCAGTTTGCCCGCGTAGCCGCCGACGGCCGTCAGGTTCGTGCCGGACAGCCCGGCGGTGACCGCGCACTCGGGGTCGAGCCGGCGGGGCCGCAGGCGACGCAGCAGCGCGTGCCGCGGCGCGAGGTCGTCGAGGGCGACCGCGAACGCCGCGCCCATCGACGCGCCGTTGATGTCGTTGGCCGGCGTGCTGCCGTGGGTCGAGACCGACCACCGCACACACGCGTCGGTACCCGCCAGTCTGCTGATTCGCCAGGCTCTTTCGAGGCTGTCGGTGAACTCGCGATCGGCCTGCAGGAAACCCATCCGCGCCGGGTCGGGATGCAGGCCGCTCGGTCCGCCACGAACCTGGTCGAGGCGCAGCACGCCCACCTCACCACCACCGCCGAAATTCAGGAACAGCACACTGATCCGGCTGCTGCGCACGACCGGAAGGGTGTGCCCGGCCAGCTCGAGCGCGGCCATGATGGCGTACCCGCGCCCCGCCCGACCGCCCTGCCCGAGCAGATGTCGCACGATCTCGCCGAGCGGGGCATTCGCGCTGGTGATCGGAATACCCGCGGGCAGCAGCTGGGTGCCGACCGAGATCAACCCGGCGCGTTCGGCGTGATCGAGGAAGGCCTCGCACGCGTCGTCGATGTCGATCGAACCGGTCAGCGCCTGCGCCAGCACCGCCATCGCCCGGGCCGCCGACAGATCCGCGGTGATCCTGCGGTCCTGCGCGTCGGGATCCTCGGACTCCTCCTCGAGCAGATCCTCGTCCGCCGCGAGATTCTTCCACCGGGCCAGCGACTGCCGTGCCAGCACACCGGTCTCCCGCCGATGCTCCAGTAGCCGGCGCGCGGCATCGGGTCCGGCGGCGACGGCATCGCGACACAGAGCCAGCCACCGTTGCGGCGCACCGGTCAGCTCGATCAGCACCGCGTCGTCGGTCGACAGCGCGCCCGCCGACCGATCCGTCGATTCGACCGCCATGTCTCCCCCGTCTCCCCGCCGGGCATCACCCGACCCTTCCGAGAATGCCCCGATACGATTGAATTCCAGCACACCATCGATCGACCCGAGGGACCACGTTGCCGAGACGACACAGCGCCGGACGCACCATGACCGTCGCCGCCCTGCTCGCCGTGACCGCGGTATCGGCGAGCTGTTCGGCCGCCGAGGACGCCACCACCGAGCCGGCAAGAGTCGTAGCGCACGAGATCTCCGCGCCGCCGCCGCTACCGGGTGCCGACGAAGTCGGGGCACTGATGCAGCGGCTGCTCGATCCGGCGGTGTCCAACGCCGAGAAGCTCGAACTCATCCAGGGCATCGAGAGCGACCCCGAGCTGCCGAACCGAGTCGCCGACGCCCCTCGACAGGGCGGCGCCACCATCGCGATCACCATCGCGGGCACCAGAACCGCACCTCCCGGCATGCTCGCCGACGGTACCGCGTCGATCAACGGCAGTCCGCCGTACCCGCTGATCGTCAACTTCGTCGCCGAGGGCGGGAAGTGGAAGGTCGAAAAGGCCTGGTATTGCCAGATCGCGTTCTCGTTCATGGTCGCCTCCCCTGCCTGCCCGGCCTGATCGCGCGGGTCTGGCGACGGCGCCGCGAACCGCTCGGGGCGGCAACCGCATCTGTGTAGGAGCCGATCGACCCGACAGGAGGCTCCGCGATGGGACATGTTCGATCCCACACCGCACTCCGATGTCTCCCGTCGGCTCGGCCTGCGGCGCAGGTAGCATCGACGGCGACGAGAAAACGAGCCGTGGTGTGCCCGTCGCCGGCCGAGTGGGGGTGTCAGTTGAGTTCTGAGCCCATGGACCAGTGGCTCGGCGCCGCGTGGAGCGAGGTCCCCGAACGCCTGCGTCCCGCGGTCGTCGACCACATCTTCGGCGCCGATCTGGTCACCATGTCGAGCTATGCGGCGACCAAGGCCCGCTACGTCCTGGACCGGCTCGACCCGGATATGCGCAGCGACTTCGAAGATGTCGCCCAGGACACGATGGTCGAGCTCACCGCGACGCTGCCCACCGAGCGGATCCGGCACTGGAAAGCGTTGGTACTCAAGAAGCTTCAGTGGCAGGTGCTGCAGTACCGGCGCAGTCGCACAGCCGAGAAACGCCACCCGGGTCACCGGGTCGACTACGAGTCGACCGTGCTGGTACTCGAGGATCATCGACACGGCGATGCCGAGAACCGGCTCGCCGACCGCGTGATCCTGCGGGACGCGCTGGACTCGATCGCGCACGCGGAGACCGCGGCCGTGCTCCGGGCGACCTTCGTGATCGCCACGGACGGCAGCTATTCCGACGTGCAGACCACCGGTGAGGTGGCCCGAGACCTGCAGTTCAGCCAGGAGAAGGTCAAGCGTTTACGCGCGGCGGGCGCCAAGTTGCTGCGTGCGGCAGTGCGCGCGCAACTCGACGCCCGGGACAACGAGGAGACATCCTGATGGCGGATCATGACGCGGACCGCCTGAGTCTGCCGGTCGATATCGATGTGCTGATCGCCTTCGCCGAGGCCGACAGCCCGGATTTCGACGCGGAGTCGGCCGCCGCCGGAGCACGGATCGCGGCGCGACTGTTACGCGGCGAGGCGGGCGGTTCGGCCGCCGTCGGCGACCTCGACGCGCGCCGTACCGTGATGGCGGTGCCGGGCTGGACCGTGCAACCGCTGGCCGCGTCATCCGAGGGTGAGACGACGGCGACCCGCGCGGTACAGAAACAGCTCGACCGGGAGTTGGGGATCGAGTTCACCCGCTCACCCGCGGGTGCGGAGCAGACGCGAATCTCGGTGCACTCGTTCGGCGCTCGGGCCGCGGCGGGCGACATCGTGCGAGTGGCGGTGAGCCTCGGTGACGAGCGCACCGAACTGCTCGTCGTCCTCTACGCCGATGCCGACGGCACGCTCACCGGTCAGGTCGTCACCAGGGCGCTCACCATGTCCGAGGATCTCGAGATCTCGCTGCTGCCGGGTGCCGCGCTCGGCAGCACGCATACATCGGCGGTCACCGACGCGGTGCGCTGCTCGCTCACGGCCGGGCGCAACGCGTGGCGCAGGGTGGCCAAGGGCCTGCCCGCCGACGATCCGGTGCGGGCGGCGATCGTCGCCGGCTTGAGCTGATCGTCGCTGTCGCGGCACGGATTACGAACCCGATTACCGGAAACGTTCGTCCGGCAATCGGGTTCGGATGCGCCCTGGGAGGGCGCACCACCGACCCGCGTGGAACCCCCCTGCGGCTCCACTCGGCGCGTGGTGGCGCGGCCGTCACCCCCAGGGGCAGCAGTACTTCACCGACGCCGCCACGGTGCTGCGGCGACGTCGGTGAAACCCCTCACCGACACTGATGCCGTACGACAGACGATCGGTTCGCGGCGAACCGCTGTCGGTGCGTGGCGCATCTATGTTCTCGACGACCGGTAGTGAGGAACGCGGGGATGACACCTTCGAGAAGCGATGCGGCCCGGCGGCTCACTGTCGCCGCGGCGATGGTGTTCCAGGTGAGCGCGCATGCCAGGACGGGGTTGCGGACTACGGCCGAGTCTTTCGAAGCCCAGGCCCGATTGCTGCTCGCCGATGGTGAGGCGAAGCATCACGACAGCGTGCGCGATGCCTGTGCCAGGGCCGAGGAGCTCGCCGCGACCGCCGAGGCCGAAACGGCTCGGCGACAACGCGACAGCGAGGTCGACGCGGCGGATCGGCGACGGCACTCCCTGATCGCCGCCATCGCCCGTCACCGGCTCGACGAGGACGCCCGCAACCGCCGCCGCGCCGCGTCGATCGACAAGCAGGAGCGGGCCGCCGAACGCATGCTGATCGAGGCGGACCGCGGCGACCTGTGCGCCCACCGGCCGACCGTGACGTCGCCCGCCGGTGTGACGGTCGACGAGCTGGTGGCCGCACAGGAATTGGCCGTGCACGAGCTGCGACGCCGCCTCGACGTCTACCTCGCGGCGGTCGAAGCGCACCCCGAAGACGACCGATACGTGGCGGACCTGTGAGCTCGACCGACGAGTTCAATACCGACAACGGAACGCGATGCGACACTGTCGAATTCGTCCTCGACAGCGCGCCGGCGTGTGGCGCCACTCAGCTCACCGCCGTGGTGGAAGCGGTGATCCCGACCCTGCCGACATCTACCACTGCCGTGGCACCACGACCGATCACCCACCTCCGCGAGAGCACGGATTCATCACCGAACGGCGATCGAGGCATCATCGACAACGTGCGAACGTTCGGAATCGCCGCCACCCAAGCGGGGTCGTTCGGGTGAGGCACCCGCCTCCGTCCCGCCGATCGGCAATCCGCCGAGCATGCACAGCACCGTCCGCACGAACGCGAGATGGGTACGCAGGGCTCGCGGCGAACGTGCGACGGAGGCGACTGTGCACGTCCCGGTCGGCGCGGGATCGCCGGCGAATCTGTCGGTGAGCCAGTCGAGAATCGCCGGCACGATGAGGAATTCCAGTGGCAGGTGCGAGCCGCGGCGCACGCGCAGATAACGCACCGTCGCCCCGGCCTGCTGATAGCGGCGCACGTGCGCGTCGATATCGGCCACCGCGATCACCTCGTCGTTCACCCCCTGAACGATGAGCAGCGGTGCCGCGGGCGCGCGAGTGCCGGGTTCGATGTCGGCGAGGATGCGGCGCAGGACGGGTTCGGCGAGCAACTCCGCCATGCCGCCGCGCAGATGCCCGGTGACATCGCGACGCGCGAACCGCAGCAACAGCGCGAAGGTGCTGCGCTGCTCGGCTTCACCGAGCAGACCTCGGTACCGCGCGTCGAGGTGATCGTGCAGCACCGCACCGAGTTCGGGATAGGCCTGCCGCAATCCCGCGATGAACGCGGCGGGGAACCCGGCGAACCACCCGCCGTTGAGACGCTCGAAGGCGGCGGCCGGGTCACCCACCGGTGAACCCGCCGCCGCACCGACGATATTCAGCTCCGGCGCGTACTCGGCGGCCAGTTCCGCGGCCCACGCCGTGGCGAGCCCGCCGCCCGAATAGCCCCACAGGGCAACAGAAGTGGTCGGCGTCAACGCCATCGGGGCGAAGTCCAGGGCGGCCCGAATCCCGTCAAGCGCACGATATCCGGGCTCCCGCGCCGCCCCGAAGCGACCACCGAGGCCCTCGTGATCGGGCACCGACACCGCCCATCCCCGCTCCAACGCCATCGCGATGATCGGCAGCTCGAGCGGCGCGATCGAACCGATCGTCCACGCGCCCCGCCGCAACGCGTACGACGGAAAGCATTGCGGGGCAACGGCATCGATCGCGCATTGGAACGACACCAGCGGCCGGGGCCGTGCCGAAGCACCCCACGGCAGCAGCACCGTCGTCACCGAGACCTCCGGCGCACCGTCGAGATCGCAGGTGCGATACAGCAGTTGCCACGCGGTGATCCGCTGCCGGATCACCCCGAACAGCGCGAGCTCCACCGACCGCGACCGCACCACCGTCCCCGGCGCGAGCGCGGCGATGCCGAGTGGGGTGTCGTAGAACGGGTCGTCGGGCGGCAGCACGGGCGCGTCGCGCCCGGGAGCTGCCGGAGCGTCGACGGTCATAGGCTGCCGCCGCCGCCGAAGAACCAGGGGTTGAACGTACAGGCCAAGGTGGGACTGCCTTCCGGATCGAGAGCACGCAGCGCGATCGAGGTGGCGCGCGGCGAATACATCATGGTCAGGTGGTCGGAGACGTCCTGCTCGCAGCCGCTCTGCAGGGTGATGTTGTCGACGGTCGCCTCCGGCCCGGCCCGCAGGAAGCCGAGGTCGAGGGGGTTCATCACCTCGTCGTAGCGGGAACCGACGGCGGTGTAGGCGACGCCGGGCACCGTGTCACCGGTGGCGTTGAGGGTGGTGTAGAACGGTGACCCGATGGCCTGTTCGACATTGGCCGCGCCGATGATCGGCCGGTAGAAGCCCAGGATGTCGATGCCCGCGTTGTTGATCATGCGACCGAGCGTGGCTATCCCGAGCAGCGAGGTGCCGTGATGGGTGGCGCCGAAACTGACCAGCTTGCCGACCTTGCCCTGGCCGCCCTCGAACTTCAGATAGTGGTTCGCGATGGTGCCGCCCTGGGAATGGCCGACGATGTCGACCTGGTCCGACCCGGTCGCCGCGCGGACCCGCTCGATGAAGGCGGCGACCTGGCGCGAGGAGTCGGCCATCGGGCCGACCCCGTAGCGGCCCGGCAGCACGGCGCCGAGTCCGCCGGCCTCCAGCAACCCGGATTTGCCGAAGTTCAGGGCGAACACGCAGTACCCGGCCCTCGCCAGGTGTGGCGAGAGGTAGGAGAAGGTGTCGTAGGCGTTGAGCCAGGTGCCGTGCAGCAGCACCACCGGGCGCGGGTGCTGAGCCGAGGGCTTACAGTCCCAGCGGTTGGCGCCGGGCGGCGCCGCGTCGGGGTGGAGCAGGCCGTAGGCGAAGGCGGGCAGGTACGCCGACATCTCGGGACCCTCGCCCACGGCGTCGGAGGCGCGGCTGCCCGCCGAACCCGAACTGCTGCCGGAGGCGCTGCCGGTGTCGGCGATGGCGGTAGGGGTGCGGCCGTCGGCGGCGGGCACCGTGCCCGCGTTCACGTACTCGGCCAAGGAGGCGATCGTCGGCTCCAGCGCGGGATCCGCGGTGGCCGGGCCGGATGCCGCGGTCAACACCGCGGCGATGCCGATTCCGCACAGCGCGCGGCGAAGGGAATGCGTCGTTGCAATCATGGTTTCACTTCCGTAGATCCGCGTCGACGAGCAGGTAGCTCGGACGCGCTCTGCGAATCTATGACCCAGGACACAGTGATGTCACTGCACCGAGCAACGAGAAACTCTGGACGTGATTGGCGCGGGAGCCAAGTTCTGTTCGTTTTCGATCGGATGGTCCTGCACCGACCTGTCGTCGGACACAATCGAGGCATGCTCGCCGAACATCCCCTCTCCGAACTTCCCGCCCTGCCCGCGCTGACCGCACGTCTTCTGACGCGATGGCCACAGATTTCCGAGCGCATGCTCGCCGCCGGCCTCGGCGCCAACGCGCCCGCCGAACTCCCCGACGGCCACTTCACCGCCGAGGTTCTGCCGACCATCTACGCGTGCGGGCGGGCCGTACTCGAGGCGATCGGCGCCGACCGGGAGTTCACCTATGCCGAGGTCGCGGCGTTCGTCGCCCCGGTCGCCGAGCGCCACGCGGAGGACCGGCTGCCGTTGCCGATGCTGATCGGCGCGATCCACGGATCGGCGCAGTCGGTGTTCGCGGAGGCGCTGTCGCTGGCCCTGCCCACGGAGACCGCGGAGATGGCACGGGTCGGCAACCGCCTGCTCGACCTGCTGCGCCACATCAATATGACGGTCGTGGAGACCTATACCGAGGTCGAGCAGTCGATCTATCACGCCGAACGCGAGGCGCGCCGGGAACTGTGTTCGGCACTGGTACGCGGCCTGCCCGCCGAGGAACTCGCGGCCCGCGCCGACACGATCCTCGCCGACCGGTACACGGTGCTGGCGGTTCACCTGAGCGAGCCACCCCGCGTCGGCACCGCGGCCAACCTGGTGACCAGGCGACGGATCCGCGTGCTGCAACGCGCCTTGGACGAACTCACCGGCACCACCACCCCGGCCACCTTCGACGGCACCCACGGCATCGCGTTGCTCAGTCACAGTTCCGACACCGACATCCTCGACCCGGCGAAGTTCGACCAACTCGCCGACCGATTGCGCACACAGTTCGGCGTCCCGGTGTATCTGGCCGAATTCTCCGGCATCAGCCGCGACGCGATTCCGGCGGCGGCCGAGGACGCGACCGAACTGACCGAACTGGCGCGACTACGCGGCAAGCCCGGTGGCTGCTACCGACTCGACGA
This sequence comes from Nocardia sp. PE-7, assembly GCF_030486425.1. NCBI lineage: Bacteria > Bacillati > Actinomycetota > Actinomycetes > Mycobacteriales > Nocardiaceae > Nocardia > Nocardia sp. PE-7. The sequence goes on from NZ_CP129614.1 coordinate 5,140,446, forward strand.
TCTGCTGCTCGAATACCAACTCACCCGACCGGGTCCGGCCCGAGAACGCCTGGCGCAGCGGGTGATTCCGCTCCTGAGCAGTCCGCACCTGATCGACGCGCTGGAAGCGCATCTCGTCCACGGCGGCGACCGCAAAACGGCGTCACGATTGATTCACGTACACCCGAATACATTTACCTATCGACTGCGCAGGATTGCCGAGCTCACCGGCCTCGACCCGTCCGATCCCTCGGATTCACGCATGCTCGCCGCATCGCTCACGGTATATCGATTGGATTCTCCGGACAACGAAAAAACCCGCTATTCGACGTGTGCTTCGAATAGCGGGTAATTCGTTTCCCGACAAGGAAAGTCTTACTTGTCAGCGCTCTTTACAGGTAGGCGCTGCACACGGGCCAGGCGCCGGGTCCCTGCGCGGCCAGCACGTTCTCGGCCACGCGGATCTGCTCTTCACGGCTGGCGTTGTCGGCGGTGCCCGCGCCACCGTAGGCTTCCCAGGTGCTCTGCGAGAACTGCAGGCCGCCGTAGTAGCCGTTACCGGTGTTGATGTTCCAGTTGCCCGTGCTCTCGCACTGCGCCACGGCGTCCCAGTTGTTCGCCGAGGCGGTTGCGGTGGTCAGACCGGCCGGAACGGCGATCATCGCGCCGGCAACAGCGGCAAGACCAAGGGCACGGGTGGTGAACTTGCGATTCAAAGACATAAAGTATTTCCTGCCTGCGTCCACCGACTCGGTGATGAAAACTACCGCGTCCCTGCCCCTCAGTCATGTCGGGGATCCTCGAATCGCGGGGCAGGCTTTCCGGCGTTCTGCGATTCGATTCGGCTCGGGTTGTTGTTCAAGCCGTGATCGAATGTAGCTGGAATGCGCGCTGAGATCACGTACCGATCACGGGCGTGTTTGTAGCGGATATTGTCCAAAGGAACACTGTTCACCCCTGGTCGGCCGTAATAAATCCGTAATCACATTCTTGTCGTTATAGCGTCGTAATGTGACGGGGCTCATAGAGATTCCGAGACCCCGGTCACGTTTTCTTTCCGGCAATTCGGGCAGCACGCCCTGTCCTGGACGGAGGATGATGGGTGAAAAGGAGGCGTAATGAGCACTCGCCGGACCCTGTTCACCGTCATCGCCGTCGGCTTGGTCGCGGCCGTGACCGTGGGCCTCTACCTGTTCCAGCCGTGGCGGTTGTTCACCACGGTGACTGTCGACGAGGCGCCGATCGCCGCGGTGGACGGCGCGCCGCCGCCGGTGATCGCCGAGGGCGCCTTCCTCTCCCACGAGCACGAGACCTCCGGCACCGCGCAACTCCAGCGCACGGCAGAGGGCACCATCGTGCTGCGGATCGCCGACCTGAGCACCTCCGACGGGCCCGCCTTGCACGTCTGGCTCACCGATCAGCCGGTGATCGTCGACGACTGGCACAACTTCGACGACGGCAGCCACATCGACCTCGGCTCGCTGAAGGGAAACGAGGGCAGCCAGAACTACGAGCTGCCCGCGGGCACCGATCTGTCGACGGTGAAGTCGGTGAGTATCTGGTGCGAGCGCTTCCGTGTGTCCTTCGGCGCCGCCACCCTGGCGCCCCGCTGAGGACCACCCGCCCGCTCAGGCGAGCAAGCGACGCTCGGTGGCCACCGCGACCGCCGCCGCGCGGGTGTCGACGCCGAGTTTGTCGTAGATGCGGCCCAGATGGGTTTTCACCGTCGCCTCGCTGATGTGCAGCGCGCGGGCGATCTCCCGGTTGCCGAGGCCGTGGGCGAGTTGTCCGAGGATGTCACGCTCGCGGGCGGTGAGCGTGGGGCCGGGGTTGCGCATCTTGGCCATCATCTTGGCGGCGACCGGCGCGGACAGAGCGGTCTGCCCGCTCGCGGCGGCGTGAATAGCGGCGAACAGTTCCTCCGGCCGTTCGGCCTTGAGGAGGTAACCGGTCGCGCCCGCCTCGATCGCGCGGGTGATGTCGGCGTCGGTGTCGTAGGTGGTCAGCACGAGGACGTGCGGGGTCGGCGCGGGCTGGGCGGTGATCCGGCGGGTCGCTTCGACACCGTCCATGTCCTTGCCGAGCTGCAGATCCATCAGCACCACATCGGGGTGCAGACTCGCGGCCAGCGCGACCGCGGTCGGTCCGTCGGCGGCCTCCCCGATGACCTCGATATCGGGAGCGCTCGACAGCAGCGCGTGCAGTCCGGCGCGGACGACAGCGTGATCGTCGCAGATCAACAGGCGCACGGTGGTGGTCACAGGTGCCGATGTTAGTGCGGCGAGGTCGGGCCGGGGGCGAGCGGAACGGCCGCGGAGAGCACGGTGCCGTCGCCGGGCGCGGACTCCACGGTGCAGGTGCCGCCGAGTTGGCGAACTCGCGCCCGGATCGCGGGCAGACCATGGCCGCGATGCCGCGCGGGGTCGGCCTGTGCGTCGGGGTCGAAGCCGCGGCCGTCGTCGGCGACGTCGAGCACGATCTGATCGTCGAGGCTGGTCAGTGTGATCGTCGCGGTGGTGGCCGCCGCGTGTTCACGCACATTGGCCAGCGCGCCCTGGGCGATGCGCAGCAGGGTGGCCTCCACCCGCTGGGGTAACTGCCCCGGCGTTCCTTCTATATGGCAACGCACGGTCAGGGAGTCGCTCGTCTCCCGTTCGGCGAGTGCGGCCAGCGCGGCGGGCAGCGATCCGCCCACGGCGAGCTCAGCCGGGGCGAGGTCGTGGACGAACCGGCGTGCCTCGGTCAGGTCGCGTTCGGCGATGGCGGCTGCCGAGCGCAGATGCGTGTGCGCGAGATCCGGATCGCTGTCCCACACCAGGTCGGCCGCTTGGAGCAGCATGCGCTGGCTCGACAGCCCCTGGGCCAGGGTGTCGTGGATTTCCATGGCCAGCCGTTGCCGTTCGGCCAGGGTGCCCGCCCTGCGTTCGGTGGCCGCCAGTTCCTGCCTGGTCCGCACCAGGTCATCGATGAGCGCGGCCTGACGTTCGGCCTGACGGCGCATCCCGACGAACAGCGCCGTGGTCACCGCGGCCACCGCGGGCGGGGCGAGCACCAGATTCGGATCCAGCCATCCGGCGATGCGCACCTGACTCGACACCACCAAGACGGTGAGCGCCACGACCAGAATCACCGCCACTCGCTCCGACAGGATCCGCAGTCCCGTGTACACCAGCGGCACCGCGCACCAGGCGAAGCTCGGTGCGAGCACCACCAGCACCGACCAGGTGAGTACCAGCATCGCGAACCACACGAGTCGGCCGGACTGGCGTAGTTCACTGAGTGCGTACAGCACCGCCAGCATCAGGGAGAGGACCACGATCAGCGGCGTCGAGCGGGTCTCGCTGTGCCGGATGAGCCATCGCATCAACGAGGCGGCCAGCAGGACGTAGAAGGCACTGTGGACGATGACGGCAAGCAGTCGCGTGTCGTCCCGTTGGGCGCCGAGCAGCTGAGCCATGTCGTCCACCTGCGTCCATCGGCGGCTGTCGCCGCGGTTCTCGGCCGCGAACGTGCGCGGGCCTGGGCACACTCCGATTCTCCCCGGTGATCCCCCGCGGTGGGTCATCCGATCGGTTGACCCGAGTGTCGGCCGATCCGTCCCCGGAGTGCAGCCGGTACGCCGATTCGCGGAGACCGCTGCGCGAACAGGATGGATATCACCAGGCCACGGCAGACCGCCGGTCGGCCGAGATCCGCGCAGGAGCAGCCATGACCGCCAAGTCCACCACTCGCAATCGCCTCATCATCGCCGGCGCCACCGCCGGTGTCGTCGCCGCCGGTGTGGTCGGCGTCGTGACCGTCCAGGCGCAGGATCAGGACCCGGCGACCCGTACGCCCGTGGTCGTCGACGCCGCCGATGCCAACCTGGCCCAGTCCACCCACCTGTCGATCGCCGCCGCCACCAAGGCCGCGCAGACCGCCCTCGACGCCGCCGCGAAGGAGAACCAGCGCGTGAGCGTCGCGGTGGTCGACCGCAACGGCAATGTCATCGTCACCCTGCGCGGTGACGGCGCGGGCCCGCAGTCCTACGATGCCGCCCAGCAGAAGGCCTTCACCGCCGTCTCCTGGAACGCCCCCACCACCGAGCTGGCCAAGCGCCTCGAGTCGGCACCGCACCTGGCCGACATCGACGGCACCCTCTTCCTCGGTGGCGGCGCCCCGGTGAAGGCGAACAACTCCCCCATCGCGGGCATCGGCGTGGCAGGCGCCCCGAGCGGCGACCTCGACGAGAAGTTCGCCCAGGCGGGCGTCGCGTCGCTCGGCGGCTGATCAACCCCCGGCAGGGCTCACTCGGCGCGGCGGGCCCGGGCCCGGCGTTTGCCCTCGTGCATGGCCTGCACTCGCGCGATCGGGATGGTGTGACCTTCGGCGATCAGATCGGCCGGGAGTGCTTGCGGTGCGGGCATTTCCGTCGCCCACGGGTCGGTGTCGCCGAGCAGATCCGGGGCGGTGCGCAGGGTGAAGTCGGCGGGGGTCACCGACTCGATGTCATTCCAGCGCAAGGGAAAAGACACCGGAACTCCCGGCCGGATGCGCGGGCTGTACGCCGCGATCACCGTCGCGCCGCCCGCGCGGGTGGAGTCGAGGAAAACCTTTCCCGCGCGGTCCTCACGAATGAACGCCGTGGTTGCGACGCTGGGATCTATGCGCTCGGCCCTGGCCGCGACGGCCCGGGTCGCCGCCGCGGCGTCCTCGATCGCGACGCCGGGCTCGATCGGCACGTAGACGTGTAATCCCTTGGCGCCGCTGGTCTTCACCGTACCGGCGAGCCCGTCGGCTTCCAGCGCGGCCCGGATCAGCTGCGCGCCCACCGCCGCGTCGCGAAACGTCTGTCCCGGTGAGGGATCCAGATCGAGTACCAGGTGCGTCGGCCCCGCGCTGTGGTCGACCGGCAACAGCAGCGGGTGGTATTCCACCGCGCGCTGGTTGCCGAACCACAGCAGCGTGCGCACGTCGTCACCGAGCGCGTAGGTGACCTCGCGATGCGAGCTCTCCGCCCACACCGTCGCGCGCGGTACCCACTCCGGGGTGTATTTCGGCAGATTCTTCTGCATGAACGGTGGCTGCCCCGGCCGCACCCGCACCACCGACAGCACTCGCCCCCGCAACACCCGAACGAGCCGCTCCCCCACGAACTCGAGGTAGTCGACCAGATCCCGCTTGGTCGCCTCGGCCCCGTCGAACAGCGGCTGATCGAGATTGCTCATCTCCACCCCACCGCGCAGCTCTTTGCTGGTCATGGCCCCACTGTGCCCCGCCGCCAAGGGGCGGTCAACCGGGGCGACCACCCGTTTTGGTCGATCACCAGGTCGTCGGCTATCGTATGTTCCGCGCGGTTCACCCCGGTGAGCTGTTGTTCTGGCCCCGTCGTCTAGCGGCCTAGGACGCCGCCCTCTCAAGGCGGTAGCGCGGGTTCGAATCCCGTCGGGGCTACAACGAGAACTCCTCGGTCATGGTGACCGGGGAGTTTTTTTGTGCCCGTTCTTGTGCCCGGAGTGCAACACATTGACAGACGTTGCACAGTTCATACACTGTAGGAAACGGTGCATGGAGGTGACGTGATCGAGCAGACGGCCCTGGAGAAAAGACTCCAGGACGCGGCGGCGCGCCCCGATGCCGTGAGCGCGTTCCGCGCCGCCAGGGCCGTATTCCTGGCCGGGCACCGACTGGAGATGAAGGAACTCGCCGTCGCGCTCGGGGTGAACCGGGCAACGCTGTTCCGGTGGGTCGGCGGGCGCGACGAACTGCTCGCCGAGGTCATCTGGTCGGTCGCCGAGCCCACCCTGCGTCGCGCGGCCGCCGCGGCTCCCGGTCACGGCGCGTACCGCATCGCCACCATCCTCGGCGATTTCGCCCAGGCCACCAACACCTCCCACGCCTTCCGCCAATTCCTGTTGCGCGAGCCCGAACGGTCGCTGCGACTGCTCACCACGCGCGCGGGCACGGTGCAGCACCGCATCGTCGCGATCGTGGAAGAACTACTCGCCGAAGAGATTTCGGCCGACACTCTCGATCCGCTGCTGCCGGTGCCCGAGTTGGCGCTGCTGCTGGTGCGGATCACCGAGACCTTCATCTACACCGATGTGATCAGCGGTGAGGAACCCGACGCGGCCAGAGTTGTCCGGGCGTCTTTGGTTCTGCTGGGCGAACGGCCCGAACAGTAAGTCAGCGAAAGGACACCATGAAGCGCTCCATCTTTACCGAGGACCACGACGCCTTCCGCGCGTCGGTCGCCGAGTTCGTCAAGCGCTCGATCGAGCCGAATGCCGAACGCTTCGCCGAAGAACGGGCGATCGACCGCGAAACCTGGCTCGCGGCAGGCGAACTGGGCTACCTCGGCCTCGGCGTGCCCGAGGAGTTCGGTGGCAGCGACGCGGGCGACTACCGGTTCAACGCGGTGTTCGGCGAGGAGCTGTCGAAGGCGAGCGCCGCGATCGCGTCCTCGTTCGGCATCCACTACGACGTGTGCGCGCCCTACATGGTCGAGCTCACCAACGAGGAGCAGAAGCAGCGCTGGCTCCCCAAGTTCTGCACCGGCGAGATCATCACCGCCATCGGCATGACCGAGCCGTCGGGCGGTTCCGACCTGGCCGCGCTGAAGACCACCGCCGTGCGTGACGGCGACGACTGGATCATCAACGGCTCGAAGACGTTCATCACCAACGGTTTCAACGCCGACCTCGTGATCGTCGCCGCGCGCACCAGCCCGGAGAAGAAGGCCAAGGGCATCACGCTGTTCGTCATCGAGACCGGGATGGACGGCTTCACTCGCGGGCGCAAGCTCGACAAGGTCGGTCAGCCCGAATCCGACACCGCCGAACTGTTCTTCGACAATGTGCGGGTTCCCGACGCCAACCGGCTCGGCGAGGTCGACCGTGGCTTCATCGCCATGATGGAGCGGCTGCCGCAGGAACGCATCGGCGCGGCGGTCTCCAACCTCGCCCATGCCGCGGCGATCCTGGACGAGACGCTGCAGTATGCCAAGGAGCGCAAGGCATTCGGGCAGCAGATCGGTAGCTTCCAGTACAACAAGTTCCTGTTCGCCGAGCTGGTCACCAAAATCGAAGTGACACAGGCGTTCGTCGATCAGGGCATCGTCGCCCACGCGGCCGGTGAGCTGTCCGCGGTCGACGCGGCGAAGGCCAAGTGGTGGTCGGCGCAGGTACAGAACGATGTGCTCGACGCGTGTGTGCAGTTGCACGGCGGCTACGGCTACATGCGTGAATACCGGGTCGCCCGGGCGTGGATGGACGCCAGGGTCACCAAGATCTGGGCGGGCTCCAACGAGATCATGAAGGAACTGATCGGCCGCGATCTGGGTCTGTAGCGCACGGATAGCGTCGCGCCCGGCGTAGGAGCCACCGGGCGCGACGCGTCGCCGGTCAGTTCAGGATGATCGGCAGCGCGGCCAGATCGTTCTGTGTGAGCACCGGCAGGTTGCCGATCTCACTGTCGGGCACGGCCAGGCGCAGCTTCGGGAAGCGGGCGAACAGCGCGGGCAGCGCGATCGCGGCTTCCAGACGCGACAGCGCGGCGCCGGGGCAGATGTGCGGGCCGTAGCCGAAGGCCAAGTGGCGGTTGGCGGTCGAGCGCGTCACGTCGAACTCGTCGGCGGTCTCGCCGTGCACGGCGGTGTCGCGGCCGACGGCACGGTAGGACATCACCACGCCCTCACCCTTGGCGATCACGGTGTCGCCGACAACGATGTCCTCGGTGGCGAAACGCATCAGCAGGTGCGAGACCGGGCCGTCCCAGCGCAGCGATTCCTCGATGACCTGCTTCCACTCCACATCCCCGGCAAGGACTTTCGCCAGCTGCTCGGGTTCGGCGAGCAACGCGCGCACCGTGTTGATGATCAGGCTGACGGTGGTCTCGTGGCCCGCGGCGACGAGGGCCTTGATGTTGCCGATCGCCTCTTCCTCGGTGAGCGGCTCGCCACCCTCGTCGGCGGTGACGAACGCCGAGGTCAGATCATCGGCCGGGTCCGCGATCTTCTGCCGGACCAGGTCGGTGAAGTACACATCGAGGCCGCCCATCACCTCGAGGCGCTCGTCCTGCGGGGTCATCACCGAGAAGAACTTCTTGTACCAGTCGAGCAGCTGCGCGTGGTCTCCGCGCGAGACGCCCATCAGGTCGCCGACCACGCGCATCGGCAGCGGATAGGCGAAAACCTCCTTGAGGTCCACCGCGGCGCCGTCGGCGCCGGCGGCCTCGAGGTCGTCGAGCAGGTCGGCGGTCAGCTGTTCGATCACCGGACGTAGCTCTTCCAGCCGCCGCGGGGCCAGTGCCTGGGCTGTCTTGAGCCGCAACCGGCGGTGCTCGGCGCCGTCGACGCTGAACATCGAACGGTCGACGAGGACCATCCCGATCAGCGGCCACTGGGTGGTCACCACGCCGTCGGCGTACAGCGACCACGCGTTGATGTCCTTGACCAGCCGGGTGTCGGTGGTCAGCTGACGTGCGACGGCGTGATCGGTGACGGTCCAGGCGGGCACACCGAGCAGGTCGATCCGGGTGATCGGACCGAGTGCTCGAAGGCGGGCGGTTTCCCCGTTGAGGTCACCGACCATGGGGTCGATGGCGAAAGGGCATGGCGAGCTCACGAAAAACCTCCGACGGGTCGAACTGGCGTGAAACGAACGGGCAGTGCGGTCATGCCCCGAAGGAAAGCCGAAGGTCGCCGGGTGAGCTGGTCGGCGGGGACCCCGAGGTCGACATCGGGAAGCCGGTCGAGCAGCACCTCGATCCCGGTCCTGGCGATGATCTCCGCGATCTGCTGCGCCGGAAAAGGGCAGCGGTATTCGCCGTAGCTGAACGCGAAATGGGCGCTGTTGCCGGTGGGTACGGAACCACCGTCGGTAAACGATTGGCGCACATGCGGATCGAGATTGGCGGCCGCGAGACCGAGCAGCAGGAGGTCGCCTGCCCGAATCGTCTTGTCGGCGAGCCGGGTGTCACGCGCTGCCCACCGGCCCGCCAGAATCGAGGTGGGCCCCTCTTCCCAGAGCACCTCGTTCATGGCCTCGCCGACGCTGCGCCTGCCGCCGCCGAGCGCGTTCGCGAACCGGTCGTCGGTGAGCATCAACCGCATCGAACTGCCGAGCCAGTCGGCGGTGGTGAGGTGACCCGCGGCGGCGATCGCCATCAGGTCGTTCATGTATTCCTCGTCGGTGAACGGCTCGGGGTCGGCCAGCATCATCGAGGCCAGATCACCGGCGGGGCGGGCCCTCTTCACCGCGACCAGCCGCGCCATGTGTTCGGCGAAGCGGGCGTGTCCGGACTGGGCGTCGGCGCCACCGTCGGCGAGCTGCTTCATCGTCAGGGCGAGGTCTGCCGCGTCGTTGTCGGGCAGACCGAGGATGCGCGCCAAGGCGAGCGCGGGCAGCGGCACCGCGAACTCGGCGATCAGGTCGGCGCTGCCGCGACCACAGAACCCGTCGACGAGGCGATCGGCGAGTTCCTCACAGGCCCTGCGCAATTCGAAGTGGTCGACCGCGTCGAGTGCCGGTTCCACCATCGCGAGGTGCCTGCGGTGTTCGGCGCCGGCGGTGAAGTAGATCGAGGGCATCGGTTGCCCGATCATGGGCAGCAGCGGCCAGTCCTCCGGCACCCGCCCCCACTGATTCCACAGCGACACATCACGCGGGAAGAGCAGCGGATCACTGGTCACCTGGTGCAGTTCGCGGTAACCGATGATCAGCCACGCCGGGAACCCGCCGGGCAACTCGACCTGCACGACGGGACCGTGATCACGCCGCATCCGCCGATAGACCTCGTGCGGTTCGATGTGGAACTCGGGGCCGCTCAACGGCACCGCGCCGGTGATCGGGCACGCGCCGGTCGGTGTGCTCATGAAACGGTTTCTCCCTGTGGGACAGCGGAATACAGGTGCTCGACCAGTGCGATCAGCACCTGCTTGCTCGATTCGCGCGAGCGCGCGTCACACATCACCAGCGGCACAGCCGGATCGAGATCGAGTGCGTCACGCACCGCGCCCACCGAATGGGAGTCACCGAAGTCGTTGCAGGCCACCACGAACGGAGTGCCCTGGTGTTCGAGGCGGTCGATCGCGTACCAGGAGTCACTGATCCGGCGCTGGTCGACCAACACGATCGCGCCGAGCGCGCCCGTGAACAGCCGGTCCCACAGGAACCAGAACCGTTGCTGCCCAGGAGCTCCGAACAGGTACAGCACGTGTTCGTCGTCGAGAGTGATACGGCCGAAGTCGAAGGCGACGGTGGTGGTCGACTTGCCGGGCACACCGGTGGTGTCGTCGACGCCTGTCCCGACATCGGTCATGGTGGCCTCGGTGTCGAGAGGCCGGATCTCGCTCACCGACCGCACCAATGTCGTTTTGCCGACACCGAATCCGCCGATGACCACGATCTTCAACCCGTGCATTGCCGTGCTGTGCAGCGGCGCTTTCGCCCGCTCGGGCACGTTCTCAGAGCTTGCGAAGTCCAACGAGCACCTTCTCGAGGGTGGAAGCATCCAGCGACATCGCCGCGGACAACGGTGGGCGCACCGTGATCTTGCCCGCGGCCAGCAGGTCCGACAGGACAACCGTGGTGACACCGACGGGCAGCCGCAGCTCGGCCGCGATCTCCACCACCGCGGTGGGCGCCCGGCAGATGTCGAGGACCGCGGCCTGTTCCGAGGACATCCCCGGGGTGGCCGCGGACTCGCTGACCACCAGGGTGACCAGGTCGAAGTCCTCGGTGACGGGAGCCCGGCCGCCGGTCAGGGTATAGAAGCGGTCCGGATCGTCGTCACGACCGGCCCTGGTCAATCGATCGCTCCGCGTCTGGGCTGAGCCGCCATATGCTCGCCGAGCTGTTCGACCAACTCGTGCATCGTGTGCCCGACCAGACCGGCATCGGCGTCCTCGGCGGCGACCACCGCCAGGTGCGCGCCGCGCCCCGCCTCGACGACGAACAGGATGCCGCCGTAGAACTCGGTCATCGACTGGCGAACTCCGCCACGCCCGTCACCGAACTCGACGGAAGCCCCGTGCGACAGACTCTGGAACCCCGCGGCGATGGCGGCCAACTGATCAGCGCGGTCGACGTCGAGTTCTGGTGTATGGCAGATCTTCAGCCCGTCACCAGACAGGAGCAGGGCGTGCCGGGCACGCGGGGTGCGGGCGAGCAGCTTCTCGAGCAGCCAGCCGAGGTTCGCGGGGGCGGTGGTGGTCATCGGTCCTCCAGTGGGTCGGGAGCCGCAGCGCCGCTACCCGGATCGTGGCTTGCAGTGGTGCGGCCCGGCGCGGAACGCTGGAAGGCACCGAGGGCGGTGGGTTTGGCCGGTGGCGCCTTGGCGGCGGGCGTGGCGGAGAGGCCTTCGGGGTGGACCTGCGCGAGCGTGTCGCCCCTGCGACGTTTCGGCAGCATGGGCGAGGAGGGCGGGGCGCCGTCGGTCTCGGGTTGCGTGTGTTGGCCGACGGGCTCGCTGAAATCCATGGTGCCGGTGTCGGTTCGGCGCGGGATCGGGCTGTCGAACTGGCTCAGCGTGGCCGGCTCGGCGAAGCGCGGCGGGGCCACCACATTGCGACTGCGACGTTCGGCGCGCGCGGTGAGCTCCCGCGGGACGACGACGACGACCGCGGTGCCGCCGATCGCCGACGGCCGATAGGAGACGGTGAGTTCGTGTTTGCGCGCCAGGTAACCGACCACGGCGAGCCCGAGCCTGGTCCCCGACAACGAGGCCAGGTCGGCGCCCTTGCCCTTGTGATCGCGTCCGGTCACGGCGGCTTCGGCGCGGCGCAGCGCGGAATCGCTCATGATCAGGCCGCTGTCCTCGATCGTGATCACCACGCCCGCGGGCACTTCCGCGGCGTAGACGTGCACCTCGGTGGTGGGCGGCGAGAAGTTGCAGGCATTGTCGAGGAGTTCGGCGAGCGTGTGCATCACGCCTTCGGCCGCATGCCCGGCGATGCCGACCTCGGCGATCGCCCGCAGCCGCACGCGCTGATACCCGGCGACGCGACCCATCGCGCCGCGCAGAATCGACTCCATCGCAATAGGTTTCGCCCAGCGGCGACCGGTGCGCGCACCGGACAGCACCGCGATGCTGTCGGCGAGGCGCCCCGCCTGGGCGGTGCGGTGGTCGATGTGGAGCAGGTCGGTGAGTACCCGGGGGTCGGCGTGGCGGTGTTCCATCTCCCGCAGCTCGGCCAGCATCGAGGTGGTCATCGCCTGGATGCGGCCCGCGGCGCCGGCGAACGCGGCCAGTGCCGCCGCGCCCCGCCGCGAATTCTCCTGGGCTTCCCAGGCGTAGGCGGCGGTGTGCTCGTCGGCCTGGGTCAGCCGTGCGCTCGCCTCGGCCACAGTAGCGGCCAGTTGCTGTTCGGCCCGTTGGGCGGCGGCCAGACTCGCGCGCGCCTGCGCGCGCTGACGCAGTGCGAACCACACCGCGGGGCAGCCGATCAGTGCCGCGGCCACAGCGGCGGCGAGCACCGGGATACCGACGGCCTGCGGCGCGAACACCGCGGTCACGGCGGCGATAGCCACCACCGCCACGCCGGCGCCGAGCACCACAGAACCAGCGCTGTCACCGGACGCCTTCGGCGCAGCTACTGTCTGCGCCATCGGCAGTACGTCCGCAGTACTCACAGGCCCCCTGCCATCAGTGGTCGATCAAACACGCAGCAAGGCAGCCTGTTTCGAAGTCGGAGTCGAGCATATCGAGCCCCCGCCCTACCTGCCACTCGACGGATCAGGGTTCACCGACCGTTGGGCTACAGGTCAGCATCCGGCCTGGTCACGGCAGGTGGGGCGAAACGGCGATCACGTGGCGAGAGCGGGCGCGATGACCATGGCCATGGCTCGATAGCCGGAATCATTGGGATGTAGGTGATCACCGCTGTCGAAACCGTCGGCGAGACGGGTGCGATCACCGGGAGTGGCCAAGGCCTGTTCGAGATCGACCACCTTGTCGAAGGCGCCCGACTCCCGAATCCACGTGTTCACCTCGGCGCGCAACCGCTCCCGCTCCGGCGAGTAGTAGGCCGACCCGGCGAACGGCAGAATGGTCGCGCCGACGATGCGCACGCCCGCCGCGCGCGCCTGCCCGATCAACGCGCGATATCCGGTGATGAGCTGGTCGGCCGAAACCGGTGGGAAGACAACCCCGTCCGGGCCGGCGCTGTCCGACAGCCCGATGTCGTTGATCCCGATCAGGACGACGGCGGTGCCGACGCCCGGTTGGTCGAGAACATCGCGACGGAACCGCGCCAGCGCGCTGTCGCCGAGCACGGTCGAGTCGGTGAGCAGCCTGTTGCCGCTGATTCCGGCATTGACCACCGGACCGTGGTGGCCTACCGCCGCGAGTTGGTCGGGGTAGCGCTGGTCGGCGTCGAGGGTGGAGCGGTAGCCGTCGGTGATCGAATCGCCGAAGGCCACGGTGACGTCGCCGGTGCTCGACCGCAGCGTCTCGATGCCCGCCACGTAGTACCAGGACTGCGAGGTATCGGTGAACGGTGCCGACGACGGGTCGGCGGCGTGATCACCCTGTGCTCGGTAGCTGGTGGCCAGCGACTGGCCGTGCTGGGTCGCGGGGCCGGTGGGCCGGTCGAAGTAGAGAGTGACCGCGATCGATGCCCCCACGGTGCCCACCGCGTCGCTGATCACCTCGGCTCCCGGCGCGATCACGAAGGTGGACTGCCCGGCGACGCTCAACCCCCGCACCGATTCCGGAACGACCGCCGCGCCACCCGCACTGGCGGCCACCGTCGCCGCCGACACCGGCAGGGGGTACTCGCCGAAGCGGTTCGACAACCGGATCCTGACCTGCGGCCCCTCCTGCGACAGGCGAAACACCTGTCGCACAGTCTGATCAGCGAAACCCATCGCCGACCAGTTCTGGTAGACCGGGTACTGCACCGCGGTCGTCCAGGCACTCGACCAGGTGGTTTCGGTGTCGCGGGCGCCGAACGCCACCAGCACCAGCGCGGCCACGGCGGCGACGGGCACGGCGATCCACCGTAGGCGCGCTGTCAACGCAGCGACCATGTCATGCCGAACGGGGCGAGGGCGTCGAGGAATTCGACCGGATCGAACAACTCCGCGGGTGACTGCGCGCCCGGCTTGCCCGCACCCGCCGCGATGCGAGTCGCGACCTCGACCGCGAGCTGGGCGCTGTTGCGGTAGGCGTCGGGGCCACGGCCGATGCCACGCAGGGTCCGGCCGTCGCGGTAGATGTCGACGACCATCGAGTACGCGGCCGGGACCGACGGCGTTGCGGGCGCGGCGTCCAGATCGGCCGCGGTGACCGTGCCGACGATCTCGAAGATCGACTTCGCCAGTACGCCCTCCACCGAGCCCACCGTGGTGTGGCGCGGAATTGTCACCACGGAGGGTTGCGGAAACTTCATCACGGCAATGGGTTCCGTCTCGTCGGGAAGCAGGAAAGTGGTCCGGCGGGGCCGGGGGCCGGTCTGGAATTCGCCGTCGGACCACGACAGGCCGCCACTGGTGAAGACATCTAGATTCTGGTAGACGGTGCGCATACTTCCGCGCGAGCCCTCGCCGCCGGGCGTGGCGACATGACTCAGGACGATCTCGTCGGCGCCGCCGAGTCGCTCGGCGCCGAGGTGGGCAAGCAGGTCGCCGAAGATCCCCGCTTCGGTGGTCGCGGTCGAGAGCGTCACCCCGGCTTCGGCCGCGCGCGGGCCGAATTCGGCGAAGACCTTCTCGACGAAGAGCTGTTCGCCCGCGACGTCGACGTAATGGACGCCGGCGGCGATGGCGGCGCGCAGCACCCCTTCGCCGCGACCGGTGTAGTCCGGCAGCGTGCTGATCACGGCGTCGACATCGGCGAACGCGGCGACGAGCGCGGCGTGATCGTCGGCCTCGGCAACGCGGACCTCGGCGTCGAGTCCGGTGAGCCGCGCGGCGTTGCGGCCCACGGCCACGGTCTCGATTCCGCGCTCGCGCAGTTCCCGCACCGCGAATGTTCCCACGTGGCCGCTGGCTCCGTAGACGGCGATCTTCATGTCGTGCTCCTTGTGTTCATCGGGCTGATGAACACCAGCGTATGAGCCAACAAGGAGACAAGAAATCATCCAGAATCTTACGTGAATATCCGATCGTCTCTACGAGTAGAGTTTCGAACATGGATCTGCTGAGCGATGTCCTGGCCACCGCGAAGACCGGCAGCCCGGCCTCCGGGATGTTCGTGCGCCACGCACCGTGGGGCCGGGCGTATCCGCGCATCGAGAGCGCGGGCTTCCATGTGGTTCTGCAGGGTTCGTGCTGGCTGACGCGATCCGAGGCGGAGCCGCTGGCATTGGGCGCCGGTGACGCGGTCTTCATGCCGCGCGGGATAGCCCACGATCTGCTCGACCAACTCGACAGCCCGGTGACCGAAACCGCGGGCCCCGAGGATGTCCGGACCGTGCCGGGGCCGGGCGCTCCCGCCACCCTGCTGTGCGGTTCCTACCAGCTCGCCGCCGACCGAACCCATCCACTGCTGACGGAACTGCCCGAGGTGGTGCACATTCCGGCCCGGCTCGGCACGCACCCGTCGCTGCGCGCCGCGGTCGACCTGCTGGCCGACGAACTCACCGACACCCACCCCGGCGCCGACGCGGCGATCCCCCCACTACTGGACCTGCTGCTGCTCTATCTCCTGCGCGCCCAACTCGCGGACTCCGACGCAGCGACCGGCTGGGCCGCCGCGGTCGCCGACCCGGACATCTCCCGCTCCCTGCGCGCCGTCCACGACGACCCCGCCCACGGCTGGACGGTCGAATCACTGGGCGCCCGAGCAGGTCTCAGCCGGGCCGCCTTCGCCAAACGTTTCACGACGCTGGTCGGCGAACCACCGCTGACCTACCTCACCCGCTGGCGCATGCTCACCGCCGCCCGCCTACTCCGCGACACCGACCACCCGCTCGCGACCGTCGCCAGACACACCGGATACGGCTCCGAGTACGCCTTCGGCAAGGCCTTCAAACGCGAATTCGGCACGGCGCCGGGCCGTTACCGCTCGACGCCGACCGAGGTCCTGATGGCGGGCGCGCGGTAGTCCTCAGTCGAGCACGGCCGTGGCTTCCACCTCGACGAGCAGATCCGGCTCACCGAGCGCTGCCACCCCGATCAACGTGATCGGCTTGACCGGATCCACACCGAGCTTCGCCGCCGCTCTGGCGACACCTTCACCGAGCAGCGGATACTTCTCCGCACTCCAGTCGACGACATAGATCGTCAGCTTCGCGACATCGTCGAACGAGCCACCGATCGCCGCCAGCGCGGTACCGATATTGAGATAGGCCTGCTCCACCTGCGCCGCGAAGTCCCCGGCGCCGACCGGATTCCCCGCACCGTCCCGAGCGACCTGCCCCGCCAGGAAGACCAGCCGCGACCCGGTCGCGATCGAGAGTTGCCGATACACCTCGGGCTTCGGCAGCCCGTCCGGATTCACCAATTCCACCGTCATGCCAATAACATAACATTGATATGTAATCTGAGGCCATGGCTAGGACGAAGAATCCCGCGGTGCGGTCGATGCTGATCGACCGGGCGGCACAGCTGTTGCGTGAACGACAGCCGGTGACACTGCGCGGCCTCGTCGCGGGTACCGCGGTGTCGACAATGGCCGTCTACACCTACTTCGACGGGATGGACGGCCTGTGGCGCGCGGTCAGGCAGGAGGGGTTCACCCGGCTGGCGGCGCGGCTGGCGCAGGTGCCGGTCACCGAGGATCCGGTGCGCGATCTGGCCGCGCTGGGCAGCGCCTACCTCGCCAATGCCATGGCCAATCCCGATCTCTACCGGGTGATGTTCGACGCGGCATTCGCGCTGGAGGACGCTGAAGCCCCCGACACCACCCTCGACCGCCTGGTGCGGGCGGCCGACTCGGCCAGATCGATCGGACGGTTCGACGCCGACATCGATCCGCTCGATCTGGCGACGCAGAGTTGGACCATCGGACACGGGCTGGCGGGCCTGGTCGCGACCGGGCCGCTGCCACCGGCCGCGCTCGGTCACGGAATTCCCCTGCTCACAGCATTGTTCGTGGGAGCCGGTGATGATCCGCAGCGGTGCGCGCGGTCGGTGACATCGGGCTGGCGGGTCAGTTGAGCTGGGATACAGCGGCTTTCGTCGCCTCCGCGACGAGGTCGTTGGAGGGTTCGGCGTTCTGATCCGGTTTGGTGGTGAGAACGGCGAGGACGAGCGGGTCCCGGTTGGGGGGCCAGGCGATCGCTACGTCGAGGGCGGAGCCGTAGGCGGGGCTGCCGGTTTTGTCGCCGACGATCCAGTCCGTGGGCAGACCGGCCTTGATGCGTTTGGCGCCGGTCTTGCTCGCCTTCAGCCACGTGGCAAGTCGGTCGCGTTCGGGTTCAGGGAGGGCGGTGCCGACGACTAGGGCGCGGTAGTTCGCCACCAGCGCGGCCGCGGTGGTGGTGTCGCGTTCGTCGCCGGGGATCGCGGTGTTGAGCTCGGGCTCCCAGCGATCGAGACGGGACACGGTGTCGCCGAGGGTGCGCAGGAAGGCGGTGAATCCCTCTGGGCCGCCGAGCAATCGGAGCAGCATGTTGCCCGCGGTGTTGTCGGACTGGGTGATCGCCGCGTCGCAGAGCGCGGTGACAGTCATGCCGGTGTCGATGTGCTTCTCCGTCTCCGGCGAGTTCACGACGATGTCGGCGGGGGTGTAGCGGATGACCTGGTCGAAATAGCCGGTGGCCAGCGGATGCGCGTGCAGGAGAGCGCCGCATGCCAGACCCTTGAAGGTCGAGGCCATCGGGAAGCGCTCACCTTCCCGGTAGCCGACGGTCGCTCCGCTTCCGGTGTCGACCACCGAGAGACCCAGCCGGGCACCGTATTTCGCCTCCATATCGACGAATGTCGCGGCGGCGGGCACCGTGGCCGACGTACTCGCGGCGGGTTCGGCGTCGTTGCTCGAGCAGGCGGTGAACGTCACGGCCGAGATCGCCAGCGCGACGGCGGCGATCCGGGTGCGGAGGCGGGGAGTCAGTGTGGAGGAAGTCACCGGTGCACGCAATCATCGCCGACGGCCTCGAAGCCAATATCGGACAGCGGGCTGGACGAGTCGCACCCGATATCATCGCAGGTGGACGGCGGTAAGGCCGCCGGGAAGACCGATACTCACCAGCTGGTCACCGCAGATCGACCAAGTCGCGGCAAGAGCGCTGGTTCAATGGCCGATATGGATCTGATCCGCCACCTCCGGTTCTTCGTCTCCGTCGCGGACGAGGGCCACTTCGGGCGGGCGGCAGCGGCGCTCGACATGACCCAACCTCCCCTGTCCCAGGGGTTGCGCCGCCTCGAACAGCATCTCGACGTCGAGCTCATCCGCCGCACCACCCAGGGTGCGCTGCTCACCACCGCGGGTAGGCACCTGCTGCCGAGGGCCCGGCTGCTCGTCGACGACGCCGACCGGTTGCTCGCCGAATCACAGCGGATCGCCCAGCTCAGCGGGACGGTGCGGTTCGCGGCGACCAGCGCGCTGCCCGACCGGCTGGTCACCGCGTGCGTCACCGGTCTGCGCGCGGCGGGCGGCAGCGTGGCGACGACGCTGGGCACGACCGTCGATCTCGTCGGCGAGGTGCGGGCGGGTATGTGCGATGTGGCGGTGATCGAACATCCGGCGCTGGTCGACGGTGTCGAAGCCGGACCGGTGGTGAAGTTGCCACGGTGGTTGGTGGTGCCCCTCGATCACCGCACCACCACAGCCGAGCGGCCGACCTTCCCGATGCTCGCCGGGCTGAACTTCGCCTATCCGCCCCGCGCCGCGAACCCGCCCGCCTTCGACAGCATCATGGATCTGCTGCGGGAACGCGGGCTGGACGCGGCGCCGCTCGCCGCGCCCGACGATCGCGCGGTGCTGGCCGCCGTCGCCGCGGGCACCAGTTTCGGCGTCACCGCCACACCGCCGACACCGACGCCGGGGGTGGCCTGGCTCACGTTGGCGCCGCAGTCGATTGCCGTACGAGTCAGGATTATCCGCCGGGCCGACGCCGACGCCCATGCCGAGGCGTTGGATCGGGTGCTCTACCGGGAACGACTGCGGTGAGCAGGTTCGAGATCGGTCTGCCCGAGGCGAGCCGGAATGCTCACGTGGAGAGCGGTTCCAGCCTGCCGGACGTCG
Organism: Nocardia sp. PE-7; assembly: GCF_030486425.1. NCBI lineage: Bacteria > Bacillati > Actinomycetota > Actinomycetes > Mycobacteriales > Nocardiaceae > Nocardia > Nocardia sp. PE-7. The sequence continues at coordinate 5,159,535 of NZ_CP129614.1, forward strand.
CGGAATCGGCGACCGCCAGGATTCGCGCCGTGTTCGCCGATGCGGGCTGTGCCGGTTGGTTGCACGCCCGGCGCTGCGACGGCTCCCCCGGCGAGGTCTCGGTCGGTGGGGGCGACCGTGTGGTGATCGCGTCGGTCTACAAACTGCTGCTGTTGGCCGCGTTCCTGCGACAGGTCGATCACGGGCTGATCGACCCCGCCGGGCTACTCACCATCGATCCCGCCGACTGCACGCCAGGACCCACCGGCCTTGCGGCACTGCATGATCCGGTGACACTGAGCCGCCGCGATCTGGCGACCTCGATGATGACGGTGTCCGACAACGCCGCCGCCGACGTATTGCTCGGCGAGGTCGGCCTCGCCGCGGTGGGCGAGCTCCTGCGAGAACTCGACCTGACGGACACCCGCATCGTCGGCGGTACGGCCGACCAGCACCGCAGCCTGGTCCGCGACACCGATACCCACAGCACGGCAGAGGCTTTCGCGGCACTGGCCGACAACGACGAGGCGTGGACGGTCTCCGCCTACGACCCCTCCTACGCCAGCGCGACCACACCCGAGGAGATGACGCGTTTCCTGTGGAAGCTGTGGTCGGGCGACATATTGTCCACGGCCAGTACGGAATTCGCGCGCACCGTGATGGGCAAGCAGATCTGGCCACACCGCATCGCCGCCGGGTTCCCCCATCGCGGAGTCCTGGTCGCGGGGAAGACCGGCACCATCGGGGTGATCCGCAACGAAGTCGCCGTCATCGAGTTCCCCGGCGAGACACCGGTAGCGGTAGCGGTCTTCACCCGCGCCGCCCGCGCCGACCCGACGCTCCCGGTGGTCGACGCCGCGATCGGCGAGGCGGCGCGGATCGCCGTCACCGAACTGCGCCGCCCCCGGGGCTAGCATCGTCGTTTGTGGGTGGAGATTCTTCCGGCTTCGGCCGAGTACAGAAAAACGGGATCGCGGCGGGGGCGCTGGGTGTGGTGCTGGCGGTGGCGACTCCGCTACTGCCGGTTCAGCAGCAGCACGCGAGCCTGGATTGGCCGCAGCCGCAGTCGATGCAACTGAGCGCGCCGCTCGTGGACTATGTGCCGCTGTCGCTCGAGGTGAGCATTCCGTGCACGGCATTGCGCGACATGACCGGCGGGACCGTGCTGTCCACGGTTCCCGCCCAGGCGCCGCGAGCCGGTTCGAAGGGCTTGGTCGCGCGGATCGAGGACCGGCCGGGAGCCGGGCGCACGTTGTCGGTGGTGCTGCGCGACAAGCTGCTGTTGAGCGCGCCGATCGCGGATATCGCGGGGAATACTCCCGCGAAAGAGGGCTCGGTCGCCGACGATCGCAACGGCACACAACCCCCGCCTACCGACGCGAACCGGCCGCCTGTCCCCGCTGGCGCACAATCTCCCGACAGCACTCCCCCCAGCGGCGCGCCGTCCCCCGGCAGTGTCCCGGCACCACCGCGGGGCAGCACCTCACCCAACGGCGCTGCCGCTGATGGAGGCCGTCTTCCTACTGGGAACCCCGCGCCCAGCGGTGACGAGTCACCACCGGGCGCGCCCGCCACGGGCGCACCGGGCGCCGGGCAACCACTGCCAGCCCCGGGGGCCCTAGGTAGCGGCCAGCCGCCAGGGCCGCGCGATCCCGGTAGCGCTCCTCCTTCGGGCGCGGTTCCGCCGAACGGGCCGAGCAGCGCACCACCGTCGACCGCGAAGCCACCGACCGGTGCGAATGGCGGGCCCGGCGCGCCGGGAGCAGCCGTTCCCGCGAGTGCACAGGATGCTCGATGCGGTGCACTGACGGTGGTGTCCACGGCGACGAGCACGACCGCCGAACTCACCGGCATGGCCCAGGCCGACGGGTCGCCGATGAGGACGACCGTCGACGCTGATGTGCGCCCACAAGTGGTCGGGGTCTTCACCGAATTGGATCGCGGACGGATGGGAGACGCGCGGCTGCATGCCGAGATCGATGCGCGGTTCTCGTCCAGTCCGACCGGCTGGAAGATGGCCGCGATCATCGGGGCGGTGTTGTGTGCGCTGCTCGCGTTGATCTGCCTGCACCGCAGCGACACTCGTGATGGCCGCCGTACGCGCCGCACCCTGCCCGCGCGCTGGTGGCGGTTCACCGGTCTCGACGCGGTGGTCGCGGGCACGTTGGTCGTGTGGCATGTGATCGGCGCCAACAGCTCTGACGACGGCTACATCCTCACGATGGCGCGCGCGTCGAAGGAAGCGGGCTATACCGCCAACTACTACCGGTGGTTCCAGGTCGCCGAGGCACCGTTCGGGTGGCCCTACGAGGTACTCGCCCACATGACCCGGGTCAGCGAGACCGGGCTGTGGATGCGTTTGCCCGCCTTGCTCGCCGGGGTCGTGTGCTGGCTGATCCTCAGCCGGGAAGTGTTGCCGCGCCTGGGTTCCGGCGTGAACGCGAGCCGGGTAGCACGCTGGACAGCGGCCCTGGTGTTCCTGTCGGTCTGGCTGCCCTACAACAACGGCCTGCGACCCGAACCCCTGATCGCGGTAGGCGCGCTGCTCACCTGGTGTTCGATGGAACGGGCGATCGCCACCCGCCGCCTGCTGCCCGCCGCCGTCGCGGTGCTGATCGCCGCGTTCTCCCTCGCGGCCGGTCCCACCGGATTGATCTGCGTGGCTGCACTATTGGCCGGTTCGCGACCGGTGCTCCGGACGATCTTCATGCGCGCCACACCGGATTCGGGCGCCAGTCGAGGTGCCGTCTTCCTCCGGTACGCCGCGCTCGTGGCCCCGATCCTCGCCGCGGGCACTCTCGTGCTGGTCGTCGTCTTCGCCGACCAAACCATCTCGACCGTCCTCGAAGCCACCCGCGTCCGCCAGCTCGTCGGTCCCGACATGTCCTGGTTCGAGGAACGCACCCGCTGGGATTCCCTGCTGTCGGTCAACCCCGACGGTTCCCTGGCCCGTCGCTTCGCCGTCCTCGCCATGCTCCTGTGCCTGGCCGTCGGCATCGTCGCGACTCTGCGCAGGGGCCGTATCCCCGCGACCGCCCGCGGCCCGGTCACCCGAATCCTCGCCGTCGTCTTCATGGCCCTGCTGCTGATGATGTTCACCCCCACCAAGTGGACCCATCACTTCGGCGTCTACGCGGGCCTGGCGGCCGCGCTCGCCGCGATCACGGCGGTGGCTCTGGTCCGCCTCGGCCAGAACTATCTGCGAACCCTGTTCGCCGCCGCGGTGCTGTTCCTGCTCGCCGTGAGCTTTACCGGCTCCAACGGCTGGTGGTACGTCTCCGGCTACGGAGTCCCCTGGCCCGACCGCGCTCCCACGGTCGGCGGCATCGAGGTCTCGACACTCTTCCTCGTCGCGACGGCCGCAACCCTCCTCGCGGCGCTGTTCCAGTACTACCGCGCAGGCATCGAATCCCCGGCGGTGGGCAACGGTGCCGATGACCTCCGAGACCCGAGCGCTGACGACGGCGGCACCGGCGATGACGGATCCGACAACGATGCCGCAGATCCAGCCGGTTCCGACACGAGTCACGTACTCGAACGCGCCGGCGGCGGACAGCTGAAGTCCGGTGGCTATGTCGGTCGCCGCGGCCGACCTGATCGCAAATTCCCGGCTGTCGCGCCGCTGACCGTCGCCGCAGCGGCCATGGTCCTGTTCGAGGTGGGATCGCTTGCCGTGGCAGCTGTTTCGCAGTACCCGGCGTACTCGGTCGGACTGTCGAATCTGCGCGCGCTGACGGGTGACCAGTGCGCGATGGCCGATGACGTTCTCGTCGAGACCAATACCGCGGACTCCTTGCTCACCCCCTACAGCGGCACCGTCGCCGACGGGCTGGCCGCCGAGAACACCGGCTTCACCCCGAACGGCGTCGGCAGCCTCGCCCCCGATCCCGGACCCGGCCAATCCTCGGCCCCTCCGTCAGGTTCAGGACCTGGCCCCGGCGGACCCGGCCCCGGTGGTGGTGCACCCGGAGGCTCCGGCCCTGGTGGAGGCGCACCTGGAGGCCCTGGTGGTGGAGGGCCAGGCGGCACGGCACCAACCGGGAGCGCTACTCCTGGTGGCACCGGCTCCGCACCAGGTGGTTCCACTGGGGCACCACCGAGCGGTCCGAACGCGGGACCACCGGGAGCACCTGGAGCGTCCGGCCCCGCAGCGGCCGGTGTGAACGAAAGCACGGTGGCATTGCCGTTCGGGCTCGCCCCGGAACGGACGCCAGTACTCGGCAGCTATTCGACTGGCGAGCCCCAGCGGACACAGCTGACCACACAGTGGTATCGCATGGATCTCGCTGCCACACAGCAGAACCCGGCGTACCGAGTCCTGATTCTGACAGTGGCCGGACGAATCGAGTCGACCGCGCCCGACGGTTCGCGCATGCCGGGTCAGCGGTTGCGGGTGGAGTTCGCGCGACGTGACGATGACGGAACTATCACCGCCCTGGGCGATTCGACCCCGGCATCGGTCGGCGGCGCTCCGGGCTGGCGCAACATCCCGGTCGACTTGGACCGAATTCCCACAGGCACCAACGCCCTTCGACTGGTCGTCGACCCAGCCGAGCCCGACCCCATGCAGTGGCTCGCGGTCACCCCACCGCGCCTGCCGAAACTGTCGAGCCTGAACACCGTGGTCGGCAGCACCGACCCAGTTCTCGCGGATTGGCATGTGGGACTAGCCTTCCCGTGCCAGCGCCCGTTCGACCACCACAGCGGCGTCGCGGAGATGCCGATCTGGCGGATCCAACCCGACAAACTCAACGCCCAGGTCTCCGAGACCTGGCAGGGCGACACCGGCGGCGGCCCCCTCGGCTGGACCGGCATGCTCATGCAGTCACGCACCATCCCCGCCTACCTGGCCGACGACTGGACCCGCGATTGGGGCGAACTCCAACGCCTCACCCGCACCGTCGCCGCACCACCCGCCGAGATCGGCCACCATTCGACCACCACATGGGGCTGGGTGAACGAGAGCCCGATCAGAACGAACTGACCGCTATCGCAAGGAGATCCGACAGATGGCAGACGAGAAGAAGCTGTGGGAGATCAGCGTGGGTGTTGTCGCGTCCGAGGCCGATGCGCGCACGATCGCCGAGCAGATCGAACGGCTGCTGTGCCCGGACCCGGATCACACGCCTCCCTGCCCGATCCCCTGGAGCATCAGCACCATCGCCGAAGAACACATGACGGCCGACCAGCGGACGCGCTACGACGTCGTGGTGGAGCAGCACCGCATCGAATCCGGCACTGACTGACCGAGCTCCGAGGAAGCGAAAACCGCCGCTACCTACAATTTGGTAGCGGCGGTTTCATTGGTGTCAGAGGCTACTTCGGCGGCTCGCCACCAGCTGGCGGACCACCGGCCGGAGGGCCGCCGGCGGGCGGTGCGCCACCGGGGGGCGGTGTAGCGCCCGCGGGCAACGGCTTGCCGATATTGCGTGCCATGTCCGGCATCAGGCGGATGGCGACCTGTTCCCAGGTGCCCCAGTTGTGGATGCCGATGTCCGGGAAGTCGTAGCTGACATTCTCGTAACCCAGTGCGGTCACACGCTTTTCGAACGACCGGGTGTTGGCCAAGGCGATCGCTTCCAATGGCATGCCCTGGGTGATCGCGTCGATCGAGGACAGGTCCTGGTCGGCGGGCTTGGCGCTGCCCGCGGAGATGTAGAGGCGGGTGTTGTTGGCGATCAGCTTCTCGACGAACCCGTACGGGTCCATCCGCTTCCACTTCTCGCTGCCCGCGGGCGCCATCGCCTCGATGTTGTATCCACCGCTGGCGATCATCGCTCCGCCGAGGGCCTCGCGCATGCCGGGCATCGACATGTGCAGGTAGCCCGACAGCGAGCCCGCGTAGGTGAACTGCTCCGGGTAGTAGGCCGCCATCAACAGGGCCGCGCTACCACCACTGGACAGGCCGACCACACCGTTGCGGGTCGTGCTGAACCCGAGCCTGGACTTCATGGCCTCCGGCAGGGTCTTGGTGATGAAGGTTTCCCACTGGTAGGTGTTGGTTTTGCCCTGGGTGTCCTCCCAGCCGCCGATCGCCGAACCGGAGTCCGCGCTCGGCAGCAGCGACCCGTCGGGGTTGGCGCCGAAGAAGTTGCTCGGCTGCTCCCAGTCGGCGTAGAAGCTGGACTGCCCACCGACCGGCATCACGACATTGATGTTGAACTTCGCGATCTGCGCCGGGATGGTGGTGTGCTTCTCCCAGCCGTTCAGGTCGTCCTCGGCACGTTCGCCGTCGAGCAGGTAGACCACCCGATCGGTGTTGCCGTCGGCCGCGCGGATGATCCTGGTGTTGATCTCCCCCATCGACGTCTCCACCCGGAAGTCGATCGCGGACGGGTCGGCATCGGCGGCCGCGGGCGCGACCGACGCGCCGAACGGCAGCACCGCCACGACGGCGCCTGCCATGACCCCCCGAAAAAGCTTGTTTACCCCACGCATGATCGGTGTACTGACCTTCCCGTTGTGCGGCCACGCCGCTTCCCCACTCGACCCACGGCGGTGCGAAACCTGCGCGCGGGGCCCTGCCGGGCAGCATAGCGCGCCCTCGATCCCCGGGGAACCTCGAATTGTGAAGTGGGGCAGCCCGCTTCGTACACCTGCCCGGAGCTGCGGATTCTCGGTGAAGGGGGTGCCCGGCCGGAGGGCTACCCTGGGAAGTCGACTCGTGGCCGTGCCCGGCCGCCCCTGCCGAGAACGGACCGCTGTGAAGATCGCCGTACGCCTGATGATGTTGTCGCTGGTCCTCGCCTTGCTGTTCGGGGTGCCCTGGTGGACATTGGTCTCGTCGCCGACCGGTGGCAGCGGTGCGCTGTTCTGGATCAGTACGGCCGTCTGCGTGGCCGCGCTCGTGTCCCTACCGCTCACGATGTTCCTCGGGCACGGGCCCGCACAGTCCGATCCGGCCGTGATCGTCGGCGACACCCTGCTCGGGGTCCTGTGGGTGGTCTTCTCCTGGTCGGTGATCGGTTTGTTCGTACGTGGCGCGCTGGCCGTCGGTGGGGTCGACAGTGCGCGCATCGTGGCGGCGGGGGTACTGGTCACCTCGGCGGTGCTGGTCGGCTGGGGTGTATACGAGGCGCGTCGGGTGCCGCGGGTGCGCACGGTCGATGTCGCGATCCGGGGGCTGGCGCAGGGGCTCGACGGGTTGCGCGTCGTGGTCGTCACCGACACCCACTACGCGGCGCTGAATCGGCGGCGCTGGTCGGAGCGCGTGGTCGAGGTGGTCAACGCCCAGCGACCGGATATCGCTTGTCACGCCGGTGATCTCGCCGACGGTTCGGTCGCGAAACGCCAGGCGCAGGTCGATCCGCTCGGCAAGGTCGAGGCGCCGCTGGGCCGGTTCTACATCACCGGCAACCACGAGTACTTCGGCGACGCCCAGGGCTGGATCGACTACATGGCCTCGCTCGGCTGGCAGCCGCTGCACAACCAGCACAGCGTGCTCACCCGCGACGGCGACCGGCTCGTCATCGCAGGCATCGACGACCCGACCGGCGTCGGCCTGCCAGGTCACGGCCCCGATCTGCCCGCCGCGCTCGCGGGCGCCGACCCCTCGCTGCCGGTCGTTCTGCTGGCCCACCAGCCCAAACAGATCGCCGACAGCGCCGCGGCGGGCGTCGCGCTACAAATCTCGGGCCACACCCACGGCGGCCAGATCTGGCCGTTCCACTACCTCGTCCGGCTCGACCAGCCGGTGGTCGCGGGCCTGAGCAGACACGCGAACAACACCCAGCTCTACACCAGCCGCGGCACCGGCTTCTGGGGTCCACAGCTTAGGGTCTTCGCACCCAGCGAGATCACCGTGCTGGTGCTACACCCGCACAACTGAACCCCAGCTGCCCGGCGCGCAGGCATCCGAGATCAGCGGTGCGGCTGGGTGACTTCGGTCGGCAGCGTGCCGCCCATCACCACCTTCGAACCGTTCCACGAATAGGTGATCGTCGCGGGGCCGCCCTGGGGTGCGGCGAAGGGTTCGTCACCGGCGAGCCAGCGGTAGTCGACGGTGACCGCGTTGTTGCTCGACCCGACGACGGTGGTGAAGGCATAGGGCTCGGAAGTGCCTGTGCCCAGGTACTTTCCATTGCGGAAGAACAGGATGTGGATCGGCGCACCCGCGGAATTGCCGCCGATGGCGCGCACATACAGCAGCTGACCACAGCTACCCGGTTGATCAGTGGATGCCTGTCCGGCGACCCAGCTTCCCTCGAGGCTCGCGAGGGCGTTCTGCACTCCGGTCGAGGCCGGGTCCAGGCAGCGACCCGGTCCACTGATGTCGTCAGCGGGAGCGGGAGAGGTGGTGTCGGGTGCCGGGATCAGCGTGGGAGCTTGTGTGACCGGCGGTGTTTCGGGCTCCGGCTCGGTGGTGGCGCCGGGCCGGGGTGCGGCCGTCTCCTCCGGCGCGGTCGCACCTGGCGCCTGGGTGCCCGGCGCGGGCGCGCGCGTCGTCGACGAGGCGGCCGTCGCGCGGGAAGTGGAAGTGGTTGCCCCTGAACCACTCTCATCAGTGCAGCCTGCGACCAATGCCGCGGCGACGGCGATCAGCGCACCCATCCGAACTGCGTTCTTCATGGTTCCTCGATTCTGTGTCCCCTACGCGCTGAAGCGCGTATATGCAGACTTCATCGGGGCCCTCCACACGGTCGTTAGGCGGTTCAACGAAATCCTCACCCTAGGGTGCGACATTCACACCTATATACCTAGATCTGCTAGGTTATGACATAGATCTTCTAGGTATAGGAGTGCGATGCGGATAGACAAAGACCTGGTGGCGGCCTCGGCGACGCCGCTGGTGCTCGGGATTCTGGCCGAGGGCGAGTCGTACGGCTACGCCATCCTCGAGCAGGTCAACCAGCTCTCACGCGGGCGGATGCAATGGACCGACGGGATGCTGTATCCGCTGCTGCACCGATTGGAACGGCTCGGGCACGTGTCGTCGACATGGCGGGTGTCCGAGGGCGGACGTCGGCGCAAGCACTACTTGATCACCGATTCCGGCCGAGCCGCGCTCGCCGAACGACAAGCCCAGTGGAGCGTGGTCGCCGAGGCACTCGACCAGGTCTGGCGCGGCGCCACCGGACCGGTCGAGAAGGGATGGGCATGATGGAGACCGAGTTGCAAGCCCATATCGATCAGTGGCGCGGGTACGTCCAGCGCCACCGTGCGATTTCGGTGGCTGATGTCGACGAGATGGAAGACCATCTGCGCGAACAGATCTCCACCTTGCAAGCCGGTGGCCTGTCCGGCGACGAGGCCTTTCTCGTCGCGGTGAAACGGATGGGCAGCATGGACGCGATCTCGCGCGAATTCGCGCTCGAGCATTCCGAAAGACTGTGGAAGCAGCTCGTTCTGGTGCCGGAGGACTCCGAGGGTGATGCGGGCAATCGAGAGCTGATGGTGGTTCTCGCCCTCGCCGTAGGAGCGGCGCTCACGGTGAAGGCCGGCTTCACCTGGCTGGACGGCCCCGTACTGGGCCGCAACCTCAGCCTGCTCGTATTACCTTTCCTCGCCGGGTATTTCGCGTGGAAGCGCCAGGTTTCCGCACGGGTGGCCGCCGTGCTGCTCGTGCCGTTCGCACTCACCGCGCTGGTCCTGAACCTCTACCCGTTCGAGCCCGAAGGGGCGACCGAGATCATCGCCGCCATCCACGCGCCGATCCTGCTGTGGCTGGCGGTCGGCCTCGCCTACGCGGGCGGTGACTGGCGATCCGAACGGCGGCGGATGGATTTCATCCGGTTCACCGGGGAATGGTTCGTCTACCTGACATTGCTCGCGCTCGGCGGCGGCGTCCTGATCGGACTGACGGTCGGCGCGTTCGGGACCCTCGACTTCGATATCGAGCCGGTGATCGAGGACTGGGTGCTGCCCTTCGGCATCGCGGGCGCGGTGATCGTCGCCGCCTGGCTGGTCGAGGCCAAACAGAACGTCGTGGAGAACATCGCGCCGGTGCTCACGAGGGTCTTCACCCCGCTCACCATCGTCATGCTGTTCGCACTGCTCGGCGCCCTCGCGAGCACCCACAGCCTGACCTCGATCGACCGCGATCTACTCATCCTGATGGACCTGATCCTCGTGCTGGTCCTGGGCCTGCTCCTCTACACGATCTCCGCGCGCGATCCGCTGACCCCACCCGGCTTCTTCGACCGCCTGCAACTGCTCCTGGTGGTCACGGCGTTGGTCGTCGACGTCGTGATGCTGGCCGCGATGCTCACCCGGATCGCCGAATTCGGGTCCACTCCGAACAAGGTGGTCGCGCTCGGACTGAACGTGGTGCTGCTGGTGAACCTCACCTGGTCGGGTCATCTCGGTTTCGGGTTCGTACGCGGCACGAAGACCTTCGCCGCTCTCGAGCGCTGGCAGACCGACTACCTGCCCGTGTACGGCGTGTGGGCGGCTGCCGCGATCGTCGCCATCCCGCCGTCGTTCGATTTCCGATGATCTGAAAACACCGCGAAAACCGCTGGCGGGGCGTGACAGGATCATCAAGTGCTCTTGACGATCTCCACGACTCACACGCCGGCGACCGACCTCGGATACCTCGTGGTCAAACATCCCGACCGCGTGCAGTCGTTCACGACCACCGGCGGCACGGCACACGTGTTCTATCCACAGGCCGATGTGGATCGCTGCACCGTGGCGTTGCTGCTGGAGGTCGACCCGGTGGAGCTCGCGCGTCCGGCCAAGGGGCACAACGGGTCCGCCCTCGGGCGCTATGTGAACGATCGGCCGTATGTGGCGTCGAGCCTGCTGTCGGTGGCGTTGGGCAAGGTGTTCCGGTCGGCGCTGAACGGCACGAGCCGGGACCGTCAAGAGCTGGCGGAGCAGGCGATTCCGTTGGAGATCGAGGTGCCTGCCGTACCGTGCCGGGGCGGGACCGAGATCGTCGAGAGGCTGTTCGCGCCACTGGGCTGGACGGTGTCGACCACGTCGGTGCCGCTCGATCCGGAGTTCCCGGAATGGGGCCCTTCGCCTTACACCCACCTCCGCTTGACCGGGACGCTGCGGCTGGCCGAGGCACTGAACCACCTCTATGTGCTGTTGCCGGTGCTCGACGACGCCAAGCACTACTGGGTGGACGCGGACGAGGTCGACAAGCTGTTGCGCGCGGGCGAGGGCTGGCTCGGGGGCCACCCCGACCGCGAATTGATCGCGCGACGCTATCTGGCCGGGCGACGGACTCTGACGCTGTCGGCGTTGGAACGTCTGCGCTCGGTGGACGAGGTGCTCGACGAGGCCGAAATCCCCGAGGACGCGGTCGAAGCCACCGAACGCCGCACGCCACTGGTGAAGCTTCGCAAGGAAGCAGTACTCGCCGCACTGGCCGAGACCGGCGCCTCGCGGGTCCTCGATCTCGGTTGTGGCCCGGGCGCGCTGCTGCTCGCGTTGCAAGCCGAGGCCCGGTTCACCGAAATCGTGGGCGCCGATGTCTCCAGCGCGGCACTGTCGATGGCGGAGCGGCGCTTGAAGTTCGATCAGATGTCGGATCGGCAGCGGGCCAGGATCACCCTGATCCAGTCGGCGCTGACCTATCACGACAACCGGCTGCGAGGTTTCGACGCGGCGGTGCTCATGGAGGTGATCGAACACGTCGACGAGTCCCGGTTGCCCGCACTCGAACGCGCCGTCTTCGGACACGCCGCACCCGGCGCGGTGATCGTGACGACGCCGAACGTGGAATACAACGTGCACTACGAAACCCTCGACGGCCACCGCCACGACGATCACCGATTCGAGTGGACCCGTGCGGAATTCGCCGCATGGAGCGCCCGCGTCGCCGAGACGTTCGGCTACACCGTCGACATCCGCCCGGTCGGCGATCTCGACCCGCGGACCGGCTCCCCCACCCAGCTCGCGCTTTTCCGGAAGGCCGCGTAAATGAACATCGACCTCCCCGAGCTGTCGCTCATCGCCCTCGTCGGCATCTCCGGTTCCGGCAAGTCCACTTTCGCCCGTGAGCACTTCAAGCCCACCGAGGTGCTGTCGTCGGACTTCTTCCGCGGTCTGGTCGCCGACGACGAGAACGACCAGTCCGCGACGAAGGACGCCTTCGACGCGCTCGGTCACATCGCCGGAATCCGGCTGCGCGCCGGTCGGCGGGTCGTTATCGACGCGACCAATGTGCAGAAGCACGCGCGGGCCGAATTGGTCTCTTTGGCAAGGTCTTTCGACGTGCTGCCGGTCGCGATTGTCATCGATACGCCCGAAGCTGTCGCGTGGGAACGCACTCAGGGCCGCACCGATCGCGACTTCGGACGCAATGTGCTGAAGCGGCAGAGTCAGGACCTGCGGCGCTCGCTGCGCGAGCTCGGCCGCGAGGGTTTTCGCAAGGTGCACGTCGTCAGTGATCCGTCCGAGGTGACGATCACCTACGAGAAGGCGTGGAACGACCGGCGCGAACTCACCGGACCGTTCGACATCATCGGCGATGTGCACGGTTGCCGGGCCGAATTGGAAACGCTGCTCGGCGAACTCGGGTGGACGCTGGTACGCGACGAGGCGGGCCGTCCGGTCGACGCGACGCACCCGCAGGGGCGTCAGGCGGTGTTCGTCGGTGACCTCGTGGACCGTGGTCCCGATTCGCCGGGCGTGCTGCGATTGGTGATGGGGATGACCGCGAGCGGCAACGCGTTGTGCGTGCCGGGCAATCACGAGCAGAAGCTGCTGAAGAAGTTGCGCGGCAAGAACGTCACGGTGTCGCACGGCCTCGCGGAGACGCTCGAGCAATTGGAAGGCGAGACACCGGAATTTATCGATGCCGCGGCGCAATGGATCCACGACCTCGTCAGCCACCTTCGACTGGACGGTGGGCGGCTCGTCGTCGCACATGCCGGACTCAAAGAGGCGTACCACGGTCGCGCGTCGGGGCGGGTTCGCGACTTCTGCCTGTACGGCGAATCCACTGGGGAGACAGACGAATACGGCTTGCCCGTGCGCTATCCGTGGGCGCGGGACTATCGCGGTGCGGCGACGGTCGTCTACGGGCACGTGCCGACGCCGAAGGTGGAGTGGATCAACAACACCGTCTGCCTCGACACCGGCGCGGTATTCGGCGGCGAACTGACGGCGATGCGCTACCCCGAGAAGACATTCGTCGCGGTGCAGGCCGAGCGGATGTACTACGAGCCGATCCGGCCGCTCGCCGATGCGGAATCCGCGCGCGACGACGAGACTCTCGACCTCGCCGATGTCACCGGGCGCAGGCACATCCGCACCGATCACGGCACCGTGATCGTCGATGCCGAGAACTCGGCGGCCGCGCTCGAGGTGATGAGCCGCTTCGCGATCGATCCGCGACTGTTGCTGTGGTTGCCGCCGACCATGTCCCCACCGTCGACCTCGACGGTCGAGGGCTATCTCGAATACCCGACGGAGGCGTTCGCCGACTATCGCGCGGCGGGCGTGGACACGGTGGTGTGCGAGGAGAAGCACATGGGGTCGCGGGCAGTGGTGCTCGTGTGCCGGGACGGGGCGGCGGCTCGGTTCGGGGTCGAGTGCTCCGGTGCGATCTACACCCGCACCGGCCGGTCGTTCTTCAACGATCCTGTCCTGACCGACACGCTCCTCGAACGCGTACGAGTCGCAGCCGCACCACTTTTCGACGAGCTCGATTCGGATTGGCTGCTCCTGGACTGCGAACTGCTGCCGTGGTCGGCCAAGGCCGCCGGACTGATCCGCACCCAGTACGCGGCGGCCGGTGCCGCAGCGCGGTCCGCGCTTCCGTCGGCCGTCGCGGCCCTCGACGCCGGGCTGTCCCGTGGGCTCGACCTCGGCGCACTGCGTGAGCGCACCGCCGCCCGCGCTGAGAACGCGGACAAGTTCACTACCGCCTACCGTCAATACTGTTGGCCGACAACCGGACTCGACGGTGTGCAGATCGCCCCGTTCGCCCTCCTCGCCTCCGAAGGCGCCACCTACGCCGACCGCGACCACGGCTGGCACCTCGACATCAGTGACCGACTGGTAGCGGCCGACCCCGTGACCTTCCGTCCCACCGGCCGCCGAATCGTCGATCTGTCCGACCCCGCCGCCGAAGCCGAAGCCACCGCCTGGTGGCTCGAGCTGACCGCGGCGGGCGGCGAAGGAATGGTCATCAAGCCCTTCGCCGGCCTCGCTCACCGTGCCAAAGGCAAACTCGCCCAACCGGGTATCAAATGCCGAGGCCGCGAATACCTGCGCATCATCTACGGTCCCGACTACACCACCCCCGATCACCTCGCCCGGCTACGCGACCGCACCCTGAGCCGCAAGCGCACCCTCGCCCTCCGCGAACACACCCTCGGCCTGGCTGCCCTGGATGCTGTCGCCACCGGCGAGCCGCTGTGGCGAGTCCACGAGTTGGTTTTCGCGATCCTCGCCATGGAATCCGTGCCGACGGACCCACGCCTGTGAGGACCTCCGCGTCGACTAGTGTCGTTTCCGGCCTCGTCCTGCTCGCCAGAATTGTTGAGAGAATAGAGAATTGACCCAGCTCGCCCCGTTTCCCTTGCCCTTTCGTATCGCAGATCTGATGGCCGCCGCGCCGGTCCGGACGGTGCGCGAGCTGGAGATGATGCGATTGAGCGCCGCGATCCGGGCGAAACCGCGGTGGCATCAGAAGATCGACGACGCCGACATCGTCGCCCGGTGGACTCGGGAAGCCGCCGAACTGGGGCTGACGGAGGCCCAGATCCGCTATGTGCTCGATGAAATCGTGTACTACGCCGGGCTGCGCGACGAGAAGACCGGGATCGAGGTGTCCGCTGTCGACGGGGTGTGGCAGTCGGACACGCTGATCGACGAGGCGTTGCGTGCTCGACTGGGCGAGGCGGCGCGGGTATTGGAGGATGTCCCCGCGGCCGAACACGATTGGCACCCCGGTTCGAACGGCCAGGTACGCAATCTCGTCCACCCGTCGTTGTATTGCCTGGTCCGCGGCGTCAGCCTTCCCGCCGACGCACCATGGGTCCGCCCGGCGACCAACGAGGCCAAGTACGCGTACTCGCAGAAGTTCCAGTGGCTGCCCACCGACGTCGACGTCACCGACGGTGGCGACGTTGCCTTCCGCTCCTACGTCAACAATGTCGACCCGGCTCGCCATCACGCACTCGAATCCGAACTGCCGGACCTCTTCGCCTGCATGCTCCCGCTGCTGGCGAACGTACTCACCGACCTTCGGCAACCACGACCTGTGCGCATCGACGTCAACCCGTTCACCTGGTACGACGACAGCGAACCCACCCAGCCGGTCGAGGAGAGCGACGAAGCCGAGCAAGCCTACGAAGAGGCCTGGAACCACTGGTGGGACAACCGCCGACCGGCCATCCCCGACGCCCCCGTCTTCGAGCCGCCGACGCGCGCCGACGACACCGTCCGAGTCGATCTCAACGGCCGCCGGTTGCAGGTCATCGTCAAACTCGCCAACATCCACCTCACACCCGACAAGCCGGAGTATCCGGGCGGTTCGTGGCACGTCGAAGCAATGCTCAACGAGCGCATCGTCGCCACCGGAATCTACTACTGGGACAACGAGAACATCACCGATAGCGTGCTCGGTTTCCGCGCCGCCGTCGACGACCCGGAATACCAGCAGAACGACGAGACCGGGATGCGCGAGGTCTTCGGTCTCGCCGACGAGGACATCCTCAATCAGGACCTGGGATCGGTCCAGGCCACCGCAGGTCGCTGCGTGGCCTTCCCGAACATCCTCCAACATCGCGTCGCCCCGTTCCGCCTCCAGGACCCCACCCGCAACGGCCACCGCAAGATCCTGGCCTTCTTCCTGGTGGACCCGTCGATCACCATCGTCTCGACCTCCGACATCCCGCCACAACAACCGTGGTCCCCCACTTCGACGATGACGGCAGCCCAAGCCGCGGACTTCCGCGAAGAACTGATGCGAGAGCGCAAGTTCTTCATCGACGAACACAACGACGAACTGTACGAACGAGAATTCTCCCTCTGCGAGCATTGACAGATTCTTCGACGGGGAATCACCAGTCGTAGTACGAGACCACCGAGGGTTGGCCGGTGTAGCCGGGGCCTGCCGTCGGGTCGGCGCCGAGGTAGGTCGCGGTGAACTCAGGGCGGCCGTGGCCGTGGATCCGGTGGGGGTTGTAGGTCAGGCCTGCCGCTCGCAGGGTTTCGATGACGGCCTCGGCGGCCGGTGAGCCGGTGGGGCGGCGGATTTCGGCCGGGTCGAAGTCGGCGGCGAAGAGGCCGGTGGGGGCGAGCCAGTTCGTCATCGCCTCGATGAGTGCCAGTTTGTCGCCGATGTAGTGCAGGCCGTGTACGCAGGTCACGAGGTCGGCCTTGTGGGGCGGGGTCCAGGTTGTCGCCGAGGTGGTGAGCAGGTGTAGGCGGGGGCTGCGGGGTTCGCCCCGGAAGAAGTCGACGAGGTCGAGGCCGATGATCGTCACGTCGGCGGTCGGGAATTCTCGGTCGAAGCGTTGCTCCGCCTCGAGCAGCGCGCGGCCCGAACCGCAGCAGACGTCGACCCAGGTGACCCGAGCCGTGGGGTCGGCGCGCAGGCGTTCGGCGAGTACCTCGTAGGGGTCGAAACCGAGTTCTCGGGTGTAGCTGTTCACGCCGGACAGTCCTCGGCCGCGATTCATCGCGTTGTTCGCGACTACCGAGGACTGTTCCAGCGTCGAATTGTCGAGCAGCACGGCATCTGTTGGCACCACATCATTATCGCTGCCGCGCAGGTCACACGGTAATTATCGGCGCCAGAAGAAGTGGTGAACCACTCCGCTGGGGCTGGGGATCTGCTCGTGGTGGAAACGGTCGTCGTATTCGTTCGAGCTTTCCCACAGTCGTTCGCCCGCACCGATTTCCACCGGTGCGACAGCGATGTGCATCGCGTCGATGAGATCGGCGGCGAGGAACTCGCGGACCGTGGCCACGCCGCCGCCGATGCGAACGTCCTTGCCGTCGGCGGCGTCGAGAGCCTGGGCCAGTGCGTCCTTCGGGGTGGCGTCGATGAAGTGGAAAGTGGTGTCGGCCAAAGTGAATGACGGACGCTCGTGGTGGGTGAGGACGAAGACCGGGGTGTGGAACGGCGGGTTGTCGCCCCACCAGCCCTGCCAGTCGTAGTTCTCCCACGGGCCACGGAACGGCCCGAACTTGTTGCGGCCCATGATTTCCGCGCCGATATTGAAGGCGAAGTCGCGAGTGATGTAGTCGTCGAGGCCGTAGCTGCCGCCGGGATCGGTGCGGTTGGGCCAGTGCGCGGTGGCGCCCGCCCAGGACATGAAGTCAGCGGGGTCGGCGTGCCCGAAGGGACGGTCGAGACTCTGCCCCTCCCCCGCGCCGTACCCGTCGCTGGAAATACTGAAGTTCTGAACGCGAACCATCTGAGCCATCGAGGTGCCCTTTCTGATTGCACTGTGCAAGCAGCGACGAACGTATCCTAGACTGATCCTATGCCGCAACCAGTTGCCCAGGAAAAGTTGCCAGTACCGCCGGGCAAGTCGGGCTGCCCGATCAATCTGACGGTCGAGTTACTCGGCGACCGCTGGAGCCTGATCATCCTGCGCGACATCATGTTCGGTGGACAGACGCACTTCCGGGAATTGCTCACCGGGTCCGTCGAGGGCATTGCCTCGAACATCTTGGCCGCGCGCCTGACCAAACTCGTCGCCGCGGGCTTGCTCACTCGCGACGACGACCCGAGCCATCGGCAGAAGGTCGAGTATCACCTCACCGAGGCCGCGATTCAGCTCGTTCCGGTGCTGGCCGCCCTGGGTGCGTGGGGTTCGCGGTGGTTGCACACGACCCCGGAGCTGACAGTTCGTGCGGAGTTACTCGCCGCGGGCGGGGCCCCGATGTGGGACCGATTCATGGATGAGCTGCGCGCCACCCATCTGCGTGGCGCGCCGATTCCCGATGATGGGGTGCTCGCCGAACTCACCGCCGCCTACAACGAGGCGGTCGGCCAGTAGGCGCTACCGCACTGTCTGGCGGCCGACCTCGTTCAGGTGGGCCATCGCCTGCCGGTAGGACTCGAACAGGCCGGTCTCGCAGTAGGGAACGTCGATCTCGGCGCAGAACTGGGCGACCATCGGCTGAGCGAGGCGCAGGTTGGCCCGGGGCATCGACGGGAACAGGTGGTGCTCGATCTGGTAGTTCAGGCCGCCCATCGCGGTGTCGACGAGGAAGCTGCCGCGCACATTGCGTGAGGTGAGCACCTGCCTGCGCAGGAAGTCGGTGTTGTCGCCTTCGGGCAGAACTTCCATGCCCTTGTGGTTCGGGGCGAAGGTGGAGCCCATGTACAGACCGAACAGGCCCTGCTGAACCGCGATGAACACCAACGCTTTACCCGGCGACAGCACCAGGAACGCCGCCGAGAGCACGCCGATGAAGTGGGTGGCGAGCAGCGCGCCCTCCCAGATGCGGTTCGGAATCGGCCAGCGGAACACCGCGACGATGCTCTTCCAGTGCAGGCTGCCGCCTTCGAGTAGCAGCAACGGGAAGAACAGCCACGCCTGGTAGCGGAAAATGAATCGGCGCCAACCCTTTCCGGCCCGCGCACGGTCACCGGAGAACGCGAGCACGCCCATCGCGTCCGGGTCCATGCCCTCGGTATTGGGGTGGGCGTGATGGCGGTTGTGGTTGCTGGTCCACCACCCGATGCTCAGCCCGATGGCGAGATTGCCCGCGATGAGCCCGTACAGGTAGTTGGCCCGCCGCCCGGCGAAGATCTGCTTGTGCCCCGCATCATGGCCGAGGAACGCGATCTGCGAGAACACCGCGGCCAGGAACACCGCGACCGCCAGCGTCCACCACGAGTCACCGATGGCGAAAAATGCCGCCCAACCAGCAACGAAGGCCGTCGCGGTCAGCGCGCTCTTCCACCCGTAATACCCCACTTGCCGGTCGAGCAGGTCCGCCTCCCGGATGCGACGCAACAGGACCGAGTACTCACTGCCACGCACGGGGACGACATCAGACGCGATAACCACGGGACAAGCATGGCGCATGCAGGCCACGGGTGGGTGAACGGGTTGCAGATCGATGACATCCGAACCTGGTCGGCGCGATATCGGCAGCCGTCGGCGTGCGATCGCGGGACCCGGCCGCCGCGGTCACCTCGGCGCGTTGCCGGCAGCGGTGACCGCGGCGGCCAGCTGACCGCTGACGTCGAGCAGAAGCCGGAACACGTCGACCGGGACGGGTTTTCCGTTGCACCACAGAATATTGCAGGCACTGGAGGCGTACGGACCGACACCGAGAAGGATGCTCGCGGCAGTGACCGGGTCGATCACCTCGATCAGATCGTCGAGGCTGCGGATGGGCAAGCGCGCGCTTTCGGTGGCGTACGGGTTCACATACGGCTCGGCGGGAATGTCGGTCACCGCCGCGCTGATGCGCTGGTACAGCTCCTTGTTGTCGGGGTTGCCACTGCCGGTGAGCATCGCGACCGGATTGGCGAGGTCGATGCGCATCGGGACACCCATTCGGATGATGACCATGTCGCGGCTGGGAACGATGGTGACGAACTGGCCGAGCGCGCCCTCGAACGAGAACAGATCGCGCGGCGAGCCGGGAAACTGTGGGCGGTCGTGGCTGACCGCGGCGGGGACTTCCGTGCCCCTGTACGTGTCACCGGAGTTGAGCCAGGTCAGAAATCCGTAGCCGGGGTTGGCGTCGGTACCGGTGGTCGCCTGCCGGATGTAGTCGGGGCTGATCAGCTGCCGCTCGCCCCACACACCGTTCTGGAGCATGAGTCGCCCGACGCGGCCTAGATCGTCGGGGCGCATGGCCAGGCCGCCGTTGACGGCGGTGTTGCCACTGCGGTCGCTGAGCCACACCCAGTTCTCCCTGGCGATGCCGAGTGGGTCGAACACTTCTCGCTGGGCGAAGTCCTGGAAGCCGACGCCGGTCGTGAGCTCGACGATTTTCGGCAGCAGCGTGATCACGTTCTGCGCGTACTGGAAGATGCTGCCGGGCTCGTACTCCGCCGGTGTGGCCAGAGTTTGCAGGACCGCATCGGTCTGCAGACCGGCGATGTCGGCGGGCCAGCTGAAATGCAGGCCGGTGGTCTGAGTCAACACCTGACGCACAGTGAGGTCCGCGTGCGCGGGATCGGCGCGGGGGAAGAATTTCCCGAGCCGATCGTCCACGCCGAAGTAGCCCAGCGTCACCGCGCGCCCGATCACCGTGGCGGTGATGCCTTTGGTGGCGCTGGCCAGCGGCAACGGCAAATTCCCGGTCGGCGTGCGGTCACCGACGAGGCAGCCGTGCCGGTAGATCTGCACCGCCACGCCACCAGCCTGTGTGCCGAAGTCCAGGGCGGCATCGACTGCCGCTCGATTCATGCCGACGGCTTCGGCATCCGCCCGTGAAGGTGTCTGCGCCGGAAGGGGTTCCGCGCATGCCACGTTCTCCGAGGCTGCCGCCACAGGCGCACCGAATACCGCGAGTGCGGCAATCATCGCGGCGGCCAAACCCGTGGACACGACGGCTCGACGACTCGTCATTGTGAAGCTCCTTGTGAACATCTGTGGGTCAGCGGAGACCGCTGGCAAGGGCGTTGCGTTCGACGCTGAAATACGTGGGATCGTCCTTCAGTCCCCACTGCGGGCCGACGAAGAACTACTCAGCAGTGTCGTCCTCGAATGCGAGGTACTTCAGCCAGGCGACCGCAGTACCCGAGGACAGATAGGCATCGGTCCCATCCACCGGCGAGAAATGGCCCACCCCAAGGGCATTCGCGATCCAGGCAGGCGCGTTGAACATGAGGTCGTACTCCCACCAGCGCACCCACGCGAAGTTGCCGCCCTCGAACAGGATCAGCGGCGCACTGTCCAAGTCACCGATATCGGCCGGAAAATAGGTGTTCACGCCGACCGGCGACTGCAGTCCATACGGAAACGCCTGCGTGCACTCGAGGTCGTCACGGTTGCCGAAGAGATGCGCGGTGATATGCGCGATCATCCCCACTACCGATTCCTGACATGGATCGGTCACCGTGGAAGTGGCGACCTGACGTTGTCCCGCGGTGCCGAAGACACGCTGCGCGGTGACGCCCGAATCGCTCTGTGCTCCAGCAGGTCCAACGATCGACGAGTGACCCGCGATCGCGGCGACAGCCACGATGATCGAAGCGAATGCCCGTCGCCATCCAGCCGTCACGGCCGAGCTCCCGTCTTCAGGCCGGACCTCGCGCAACCCGACCGATCAAGTTTGAGACGTCCTCGTCTCAAACACGGAGAGTAGTGGTTTGCGGCCAGAACGTGACGCATTTGCCAGAAGTTCCGAAAGAACCGACCGAAGACTGGTTCCAGCTGCATATTTCCGCAGTGGACAGATCCGGCTCAGGGTGGTCGCGGACCATCGCATGAGTTCGCGACCATCGGGAGGACGAGAGGCAACCGCATGTCTGCTCCGTCGCGACGGCAAGGCGATCCAGCGAACGAATTTGTGCTAAAGCATCCGTCGTTGTCGCGGCGCTGGTTGGTCTCGGGGGCGGCGCGTCCTTGGCGGACCTGCCATCGGATCGACGACTACCGAACCATCACCGATGGCCTTGACCAATCACCGGGTGGTCACTGCCGGTAGGCAGGCAGAATGGATCTACAACGACTTCGGGCGCAGGCGATCTCGGTTCATGATGTTTACGACGTGCTGAACCTTGCCGAGCGCGGGCGCACCTGGGACCGCCAAGACTTCATGCTCGGATTCATGGGCGATGTAGGGCGATGTAGGGCGATCTAGCCAAGCTGATCATGACGGCGGAGGGCTCTCGCTCGATGCCGGGCGGTCGTCCCGTCCTCGAACACGAACTCGGGGACTATCTTTGATCGGTCCTCATCTTGGCGCACCGCTATGAGATGGACCCGCCTTCGGCGTTCGTACGTTCCTCTACGGCGTGTAGACCATGTGTATCTCGAATCTGAATCCGGAGTCTGTCTCGTGCACGTCGACTTCAAGGCACAGGTCGCTACGACCGTCCTCGACGGTCCATAGATCGACAAGGACCTCCCAGCTCTCCCCGCCCTTCCACATGACGCACGAACTTTCCCATGTTTGATCGGGAAGCTCGATAAGAGTTGCCCCATAGGATTCGATGTTGCCTCGAATATGGGCCGCCAGGTCAACCGAGATCGGCTCGACGGAGTCGATCTCGCCGATGAGTTGGTAATCGTTGTGTGCCAGCGCTCGAACAATCGAGTGAAAGACGGGCCGCCAGACCATGGCGACCGGCCGCTGGAGGTCATCTTTGACAGGGAACGGACCGTATCCGTTCACATCACTACTCATGATTGAAGCGGCTCCATCGACATCCGACTATTTCCCAGGGTTCTACATCGGCTATCGATTATTCGAATAAGACAGGTCAGGCCGGGTTTCGAAATATTTCGAAACCCGGCCTGACCTGGAGAAAAGTGGAGCTAAGGGGACTCGAACCCCTGACCCCCACACTGCCAGTGTCGCAAGGACTTTCCAGCGGGTGGGCTCCCGTCCAACCTGTCCAGGTCAGGGGCAGTACAGCGTCCAGGGTGTACCGCCCTATCCAGGCTGTGCGTGCCTGTCTTGGCAAGCCGTCGGCAAGTTGGCCGAATCTCAGAACATGGCCCTGAACTGCGCAGCACGGCCCCGCTCGGCACAGCTCCAATGCGGGCCGCTACTTCGTGCGGAGTTTTAAGGTAGCGCCCCCGATCCACCGGTAGTCTGCCGACCCATGGAGCCCGATCAATGGTTCAGGCTGTGGATAACTCTTGGTCAGGTCCTCGGCGGCGGACTGGTTACCTTTGGCACCGTGTGGCTCGGCGCATGGTTGGCTCTCAGGAAGACCCGTAATGACAGCAACGCGAATGAACTGGACTTCTGGGTCAACGAACTCAGCGCTGTTCTCCGCCGCGTGCTGGATGCGGGTGAGTTGGCGGAGACTGACAAGGATGCCGCAGAGACCGAGGTCGAGAAGATCTGGATGGACCTACTCAAGCTCTCGATGGTTCGGCCAACTCCCAGAGATTCGGCTTCAGAGGTCCTTGTACGAACGATGGAGATGGGCTTCATGGCTGGGGGCGGTGTGACCCAGTACATGGGCGAAGGCGGCTCGGTGAACCTTCCCGCCGAAGTCGAAGCAGCGGGAGTCGACCTCATCTCGGGGATACCGCTGCTGAACCGAGTGCTCACCGACACCATCGAACTCGGCCAGAAGTGGCGTCTGCACGGCGTAACAAAGCGGGAGATTCGCCGGGCACTGAAAACTCGCAGCAGCCAGCTCGGCTTCACCATCGATCGGCCGGACCCCGGTACCGGTACCCACTCGAAACACGGCGGCTGGATCTAGCAAGGTTGTAAGCCGCGCAGATTAGGCCGGGACCACGCCGACCCGTTGCGCCAGCTTTCCGAGATCACCCGTCGTCATGTCCCGCCGGGCGGTGCGCATCATGTGGCCGACCAACTCCCGCACCGGCGACATGCTTCGCACGTGCTGCGGGGCGGCGTGCTCGGCGCGCAGCAGCGCGTACAGCGAATCGCGGTAGTTCTTCTGCATGGCGTACGCGCGGCCCGTCTCCACGAAGTACTGAGCGCGGCGGCCATCGTTGGGCAGGTCGACCGGCGAGAGTGTCGGCGCGAGTGCGAGCACCTGACCGGGCTCACGCCGTTCCATCGCCGCCGACATCCGCCATAGGGCCACGTTCGCCGGGCCGAACGACTCATTGCGGGCAACGGAGGTATTCGGCCGCGCATCGGCTAGGCGCGTCGCCTGGTCGGCCGCTTCAACTAGGTAGGGCTCAGGGTCGCCGCCCATCGTGGCCGTGACGATCGAGCTCTGTAGGTGGAGCATCCCCAGCGTTTCCATGTCGCCCACGGTGCGCGCGTCGGCAGCGACCCGCGCGGCGGTCTCGGTGGTCGTCGCCAGAGCAGCGGGCAGCGCACCGGGGCGAGACAGCAGAATCTGACCCTGAGCGAATGCGGCGGCGGCGATCGGCGCGGCCGCGTCCACGTGGGCGGCGGCGCGCTCGGATTCCTGCGCAGCGTTCCAGGCAAGGGCGTAGTACCCCCGGGCGCGCAGCGCCGACGCGACGCCGTAGGCCACCGTTCCCAGAACGTCCCATGCCCGCTCAGAGCTACCGGCGTCGTGAACGTGGCGGTAGGCATCGGTCAGCATCGGGGCGAGCATCGGCCCCAGCGTCGCGTAGTCGCAATCGTGGCGCAGCTTGGTAGCGGTGCGGGTGAGCGCGGCCAGTTCGTCCAGAGAGCGCGGCGCGGTGGTGTCGGTGATGTTCCCGCGTGACCAGAGAACCGTCTCCAGCTCAGGAACAGCGGCATGGAATCCGGCGGTGGACGGGTCCAACTTGTCTTGGTCGTGGCCGGTCAGATCACCGATCGTGACCCCGAGGGCCGATGCCAAGGCGAGTAGCGTCCGGCGTGAGTCGATCGGCCGTTCGCCGTTCTCATACTTCGCAATCGCGCCACGGCTCAGCCCCGTGCGGTCGGCGAGCACCTGTTGCGAGATGCCGCGCCGCGCTCGGATGACGCGCACCTGTTGCCCTATGTACCGGTCGGCGTCCATGTCCGCTCCCGTCGATGACACCCCGAAAACACACATGCTACGTGCCTTGTCCCGCTGTGGGACAGCGAGAACGACCAGCGATGCCACAGTTCACACAGCCCCACCGCCGGGGTATGCCCGGCAACGCTGCTCGGCACATCGGGCGCAGTGAGCTGCGCAGACGATGGCGAAAGCTCTGCGGCGGTGGGCGCATTCACTGATGACCCACAGGGGGACCCGTGACACTGCCCCAGCGCACGCCGCACACGAAACGACCGCACCCGGTAGAAGTCGCGCCACCTGAAGTGATCCGGCGGCTACTCGCCGCGCTCGATCGGTGGGAACCGAAGCGGCGTACACCTTGAGCGGGCCGGTACAGCCCCGCCTCGATGAGCTGACCGAACGGGCCGCGCTGCGGTCGATGGCGATCCGCCGCGCACCCGAACCGCCCTATGGCTGGGAGTTGTACAGCCCGTTTCGGGTCGTCTGCCATGGGTCACTGAACAACGTGGCCGCGTGGCTGACCGCCGCCGAACAGCGCGATGGTTGTCCGCCGACCGTGAGCAAGACCGGCGTGAGGGCGGACGGGTGATCACGCTCGGGTTCGTCATCGCGATCGGCCTGCCACTGGCCGTCCTGGTCGGCGTGGTGTTGTGGCCGGAACGGATACCGCCCGACCGCACGGTCGACGCGATCCGGCGGCGGGTGGAGTCCGAGACGGACAGGCAAAGTGGTCGCCGACGACGAACACCGTAGCGATCTGTCGTGCTCCTACTGTCGTGCGGCCGGACCCCCGTCGCTATGAGGTCGGCGGGTACAACTTCGACCACTCGGTCACCGTGGGCTGCAACCGTGCCGGGTAGTGCATGCTCCGTGTCGTCTCGTCCGCGTGATTCTGTGCCTGTGCTTCGTACAGCGCGATCCCGCACTCGGTCAGGTTCACCGCAGTGGCGAAGCTATCGGCAAGCAGTGCGAAAAGATCGCCGTTGTAAAGGTAGTCGTTGACCCACTTATAGCCATGCATCACGGCGGAAGTCAGTCCATAGATCCGCTTGGTGCCCAACGCCATTCCGTTGTTAGCGATCTCGCCAGTGTCATGGGCAGGGACATGATCCTGGACCCATTCCGCTGCGAGCTCAGCAGTCTTCCCGAATGGACGGACCTTCTCACGGTCAGGATTCTGGGTGTACTGCTGTTCAAGCTGGGTGTAGCGGTCGAGCAGGTCCTTGCTGCCCTTGATGAACTCATTCTTGTGTTCCGGCGGCGCCGAGATGGTTCCGAGACGCAACGCGGCGACCTCGTTCGAGTTGTGGTTGGTCTGTTCCTTCATCTCGGCCAGCGCGATCGCGGTGCATCGGTCTCGACGGACCTGACGGTCCTCTGGCGAAAGCATCCAGATAACCCGACCAGACGATTCGACGGCGCTTCGGCAAAGCGCCGCCATTGCAGGGGCGTGGAGCTGACGTGTCTTTGTCCCCTGCATGAAGATGCCGGCGGCCGTGCTGACGCTATCGGTGGCACTCATCAGCGGCCAAAGCGCCGCCGATTCGAACCGGCGGTCGCCGAAGTCACTCATCAGGCCCTCGTCATCGGTTGCCATGCAGCTACCGGCGTCCGCGTTCTGGGGATTCAGCCCCCACCGAAGGAGATCTGTGGCGCGGGCAGCACGTTGTGTGATTCTGCCGAGCCGTTCGACGAGGACAAGGGGGTCACCGTACTGGTTTGACGTCATCGGGCCATGGTCCACGATTCATCGGGCTGAGACCTACGGGTTTTCTTAACCCGGGGCGAAGAACCGGAACGCGGCTGACGACCTACTGCGGCGTGGTTCTATCTTGGGATGCAGTACGTCGTCCCGATTCTCGTCGGCATCATCGCTTCCTTGCTCGCGCCGATCGTGCAGAACATCATGCAGGCGGTAGTACTGGACCGAGCAGCCCGGTCGCAACGGCGCCGAGACCTGGTAGATGAGTGGCGAGCCGGACTAGCAGAAACAGGCGATTCGCGAGGCGAGATGGCGGGCGTCCGCTCCAGCAGGTGGTACGAAAGGCTGCGTCCGTACCTCAGCGGGGAGGACCGCAAACAGTTCGAGCACGACTACCCGGACAATGCCTCGATTACGGTTCTGGAGGGTGCCCTGCCTGGCACAGAACCCAAGAAAATCGATCGCCGCGCGCAGCGAAACGTGTTGGCGAAGCGAGTCGACGAGCTCACTCGCGCCTGGAAAGTCGACTGACCGCTAAGGCGTTACAGGAGACTTCTGAATCGGGCAGCTCAGAGATCTCGGCTAGATTCCGGCGGGTTGGCGTCCCGGTCGCATGCCGGGACGCCACTGGCTACTTGGCAGGAGGCAGGTAGACATCCAACCAGAACTGCAGCGCCTGGTTGGAGATCTCACTTCGCTGCTTCCTCGGGATGCCCAGATCGATCGCTCGCTGCTTCACCTGGTGCACGAGTTCGGGAGAGGCTGGCCACGGGACCATTGTGGGCTTACCTGGCGTAGCCCTTGTCGGGGTTTTCAACAGTTCCTCTCGGGGGAACAAGTTCACCAGGGTCAGCATCTGCTCGGTGGTGATCTCGATGCGCTGGAGATCGGTGCACCACGGCAGGACGGTGTTGCCACTGCTTTCGTTTGCGATGCCACGCTTGTGCACGAAGTCGTTACGGATCGCTCGAATGTCGCCGAATAGAGGAACTCGGACATCGAAGCGCGTCCAGGGTTCTCCGTCGTCAGCGGGCCCGTGTGCGGCAGCCAATCGGTCACGGTACTGCTCGTCCCACAGAGCGAAGATGTATACGAACCACTGACTGTAGAGCATGAATTGCAGGCTCGGATACCGATCTAGGTTCCGGAATCCACCTCCGGGCCCGGCCAGAATGGTCGTTATGCCGGCATCGGTCGCATCGTGAACGTGACGCATGTGCACACGGCCTGGGCCGCCCGTCGGCACAAGCTTGAGGGTCTGTACATCGAGATAGTCACCTCCACCACGGGACCATTCAGCCAGCTTGGTGACCACCGTGTTCTGCCCAGTGAGAGTGACTGTCAACGACAGAAGAAAGTCGCGTTCCAGCTCATCGACGACCGCCGTCAGCGTCTCCCGCCCGTCAGCGATGCTCTCGGCAGCAACGATTGCCGAGTCGAGGGCGTCCCGTATGGATGCACTGTCTACGACAACCTGCGTCGTTGTAAGGGGCTGGGGCCGAGTAAGTAGTGTCCGGATCAGCTCGACGGCAGTCGCAATCGGTTCCTCGGCAGCGGTTCCTGGTAGTGCTGGCCTCCGGTCGAACTCCTGGACCAACTCCCCAATGGGCGTCTGCCACATAGCCTTCTGGGTACCGGCGGTGAACGTATTCGGTTTCACCGCCAAGCTGGTCTGGTGATGCATTGCCTGGATGATGAAGCGCGCGCCGTTCAGCTTCTGAATCCACTGTGTACGTGTGAGTTCCGGATTCGGTGACATGCGTCCGAACCCTAGCCCCGGCGGACGACATCTGATACCGATCGTCGGCAGTCCCCACGTGTTTGCTCAAATTGATCAGTCGTCCTTCGTCGTTGTCGACTGATGAAGTGGGCTCCAGACCCCAGGAAGCACACGGCGCTGGCGACCGTTCATCCACGTACCTGGGCCACAATGGTGCGATCTTTGTCGGCTCGAAACTGCCGTTGCCGCGCGAACTCGGCGGCCCGAAATGCACCTGACCGCGTGGCGTAACCGAGTTCATCGGCGATGGCCTGCCACGTCCATCCGTCCTCCCGTAGCCATAGCGCATCGTTCTGCCGCTGGCGCTGCTCGGACACCCGTCGCGGCGGATTGCGTGACATGAGCGTCCATACGGCGTTGTAGGCGCTGGCTCGGTGCGCGTATCCGAGTTCGTCGGCGATCGCCTGCCAGGTCATCCCGGACGCGAACAGCCGCAGCGCTTCTAGATGACGGTGGCGTTCGGCGGGGGCAGCTCGCGCTGGGTTCCCGGGGGTGGTGAAGAAAGGCCGGCGGGGGTGATAACTGGTTCCTCCGTGGTAGTCCTTCGGCATTTCTGGCGCACTCCTTCCGGCGCGGTGTTGTCCACATTGCTGGTACCGGTAGCGGCAACGTTCCCGCGTGCCGTGCCCTAATGCGGTCTGAGGGCATCCGGCGCCCATTCCGCCCACTCTCTAGCACCGGTTCCGAACAACCGCCGGAATCGCGTGCCCTGCCGGGTTATCCGGTAGGCCAGCAGCGGGACCGCACCGACGAGACCGGCGACGCGCACGAGTTCGGCGCGCTCGGCGGGCGGGCAGCGGCCATTTAGTTTGGCCTGCACCATGACGACCTGACCCGGTTTGAAGGCGACGACATCGACGGGTGAGCGGGAACCGGCAGACCGTCTGCAGTCGTAGCCGTTGGTTTCGAGGAGGCGCTTCACGGTGCGCTCGAAGTCAGCGCCGCGCCGGTACTGGGTCAATTCGCAGCCCGTCTCATGCGCAGTTGGTAGTGCTTCCAGGTGAGTTGCTCGGTCCATCGCTCTGCCTTCGCCGGTTTGATTCCGTCATCGTTGAGGCATCGGGCGATCTTGCCGAAGCTGAGCCCGTCGATGTCGCGGAGGTTGACGATCCGGGCGGCGGCATCGACCACCCTGCACTCGGGACACCCGTCGGCCATGCCGTCGCCATGGCACCGGGCGCACGGGCCGAGTAGCGGAGTGGTGGCGGAATCGTTGCCGCTTTGCCGCCTTTCCGCTAAACCCCCATCTACCAGCGGGTTTACGGGCGGCATAAGGGGCGGCGTCGCCGCGGCATCAATTCGGTGTGCTGTCAGGTCGGCGGCACCTGCGGCATCGCCTGGTTCTTGCCGCCGTGTCGCCGCCTCGATGCCGCCTACTGTTTTCCCAGCTAGACCGGCGGTTTGGCGGCGAAGCGGCAAAGCGGCAACATTTCCGGGACTACTCGGCTGGACGGTCCCACCGTCACCCGTAAGCAACGGGGGGACGAAATACCACGCAACCGCGTTGGCTTTGCCGCTACGGTCGCGGCGTTCCGCGATCCACCCGGCAGAACGCAGCGCGGGGGCGTTGCGTTTGAGTAGTGCGGTAACGCTCCGGGCGTCCTTGGGCCACCCGATCGGCTTACGCCAGTTCGGCGACGATTCCGCGCCGATAGTGACTTTGGTCAGCAACTCGGCTGCGGTGAGTTCTTCCTCCTCGGTGACGGTTTCGCGCAAGGCGGCCAAGAAGGGCACCCCATCGAGCGTGTCGACAGCCAGTGTCCGCGCCTGATCGGCGTAGCGGGTGATGCCGTTGGTACCCAACACGATGTCCACGGCGGCCAAGATCATGGCGTAGTCGGCCATCCTCGGCAGGGTTTGCAGCTCAACAGATGACACCGTGCGTTTCACCGCCACGCACAGATCGAGCAGCGCCCCCAGGATCAGCGGGTATTGCCGATCCCATTCGGCGACTAGTTCGCGTTCGCTTCGGCGACGGTCAGCCGGGATGCGTTCGAGGTTGGCGACGACTGACCGCTCGGCGTAGTCACCGGCCATGGCGCCTAGGTCGATGCCGTTGACGATGAGGCAGCGCCGGAACGAGAACACCGACAGATCGCCGTCGGTGTAGAGGGCACGGCGCACGTCACCGTCGCCAGTCACCGCGCGGCACATCGAATCGCTCAACCACGCCGGGATGGTCGACAGGTTGTCGATCGCAACGACCCACGAACCTTGCGCTGCGGTAACCCATCCTTCCGCATCCTTGGGTGGCTTACGCAGCGGAACCGGCGACGGGTCTACCAGGGAGACGAGCATTCTCGTGGCCGACGACTTTCCGCTGCCTTGCTCGGCGAACAGCGACACGATCGGATGCGGTGTCGATGGGTCGATGAGTGCCTGGACGAGCGCGGCCAAGATCAGCGGCCGATCAGACTCGGTGATATTCACCAGACCCCACAGCGCCGTCAGGTCACCGCCGCGTTGAGGCATCGGGAACGCGCCGGTAAGTCGAGTCCTGCGGAACAGAACCGGTGCGTGGCCGTGGTCCGCACGACCGTAGACCCCCCAGCTTGACGAGTTCACCCAGATCCCCGACATGTCGGCGTCGCCCATGTCAATGAAGGCGTTCCCGCCATGTTCGGCAACTCGCAGGTGCAACGCGGTCCGGGCAGCCGCCAAACAGTCGCCCTCCAGGATGGTGAGCGCATCGGCCAGCGCTTGGGCGGGCGCGGCCCTGGTGGTCTGGTCGAAGTACTGGCGCGCCAATTCCTGACGTAGGCCGTTCTTGCTGCCACGCAGCATCATCACGACAGGCTCACCGTCGACTGTCCGCGCAAATGGTTCATCATCGTCACTGATGCCAAATTCGTAGCGTTCACGCGCCATGCCTACCAATACTGTTGCAGCAGAGCGCTTTTCATGCAGCGAGTCATAATCGACCACGTGCTCCTGGTTGGGCTCGCGCAGGTCTCCGAGGACGCACGCCCCATTGAGGGCGTCCCCTTCGGCCGCAGAACGTGCGTCAGCCGTCACCGGTCGGCCCACCGTGCGAGCACACGACCGAGTTGCCGTTCGGCGTTCACCAGCCGGGCGCCGTCGCGGCGCAGCTCGGCAACTATGTCGGCAGGCGTCAGGGACGCATCCTCGGCCATAGTCACTAGGCGGTTGCCGATGCGCTCGGCATGCGCACGAAACCTACTGTCCAACAGATAAGTTTGGTCGATCCGAGTCGAAGTCGGTCGCACCGGCGACAACGGCCGGTCACCCATGTGGCGCCGGTAGATCGCGGCCGCTTCGGCGGGTGACGTGACTCGGTTATTTTCGATATCCTGGTTACGGTCACCCCGACCAATTGCCGCCCCGGTGTTCTCCGCGCCGGGGCGCGCTTGTATCTGCATCATTCCGCCGCGACCGCCCGCTCCGGGTCGAGGTGTAGCTGACGTAGCACCCACGCTGACGGAACACGCAACCGGTCGCGGACTCGAATCACTGGCAGCTCACCGGTTTTTGCTGCGGCATAGACAGTGGATCTGCCGACACCGAACGCGAGGGCTGTCTGATCCATAGAGACGGTGGGTTGCGTTCGGAGGACGGTTTCGATGTCCGTGCTGTCTGGTTCCATACGGATAGATTGACCCGATAGTGCGACATCCGTCTATAGTGGGAAACTATGACGCCCCACCAAAGTGGAAAACCCGCAAGGAAATACACGGTTCCGGCCGGCGAGGTCGTAGGCGCGCGAGTGGACTCTGACCCCCGCGCCGAGCGCCCTGTCTCGATCACCTGCCATGACCATGTTCACCACTACGAACTCGCCTGGCGCGACACCCCCGACGGCCCGGTAATCACCGACCTACGCATCACATCGACCGACGGCTCGCCCATCACCAAGCGCACCCTCTCCCGCATCGATCCTGACCGACTTGCGGTCTACGCCGCCGGTGCCGACAGCATGGACGCGCGAGTCCGCGCCCGTGAACTGCGTGAAGTCTTCGAGGCGACCGCAAAGCATCACGGGCTACCCGCTGAGGGATACGAGGACCTAGAAGAAGTCAGGTTCACCAAGGCCGGCGTCTGGCAGGCATTCCGGGAAAGTGAAAGCCCGCCGCGCGTTGGACGGCCTCCCTTGACCATGGATCACTACCAGCGCGTCGCGGCCCTGGTCCTGTCCCCCGAAGGACAGAAGGCCAAAAGCGTCGCCGAGTTCATCCGCAAGCGAATGCCCTACGCCGACGGTGACGAACCGTCACGCGAAGTCGTCTACGACTGGATCAAGGGCTGCAAGACGCGCGGCCTCCTGGCAGCCGACGCGGTGCGTAAACCCAAGCGACCCAATAACAAAGGAACGGACAGCCCCCTGTGACAACCGCCCCAATCGAGCGCGGCAAGAAGTCCCGTCGCGCTGAGCCGATCAATCCCTACACCGCCAAGAATGGCAAGAAATCCTATTCGTTCCAGGTCGATGTCGGCGTGAAGCCGGACGGTTCGCGCATCCGCCAGCAGTTCACCTACGACACCATGAGGATGGCGCGCAGCGAGTACCGGCGAATCAGTGCCGCCGTCGCCGCCGGTACGTTCGTCGGCCGGATTGACCTCACCGTCTCGCAGGTGGCCGACGATTGGTTGAAGTCGCGACGCGATATTCGCGCGAACACGCTGCGCAACTACCGAGACTCGTTGAAGTACGCCAAGCGTGACCTTGGCGCGATGAAGATTCAGGCGCTGCGTCAGGCGCACGTGGACGAATGGGTGTCGATGATGTTGGAGTCCGGTTCAATGGCCGGTAAGGCACTGGCACCGGCCACGGTTCGGCTGGCGCTGGTCATGCTCCAGCAGGTCACCGAGTACGCCACGCGGCAAGGGCTCATTGCTCGCGATCCGGCCGAATACGTCGAATCGCCCCGGCAGCGTCCGGCCAAGGTCACCACGGCGGACGTGTGGACGAAGGAACAGGTGCAGACCTTTGCCGACAAGGCCAAGGACGACCGCCTTCACGCGGTGTTTCTCATGTCCTGCTACGGGCTGCGGCGCTCTGAAGTGTGCGGGCTGCGCTGGTCGGATATCGACCTGGCACGCGGAACGCTCAGCATCGAACAGAGTCACGTGGAGGTGGAAGGCAAGGAACACGCGGTAGACGAACCGAAGACGGAACGCTCACGCCGCACCCTGCCGATGCCCGCCGACGTGACCACGGCACTGCGCGAGCTGCGCACCAAGCAGATGCGCGAACGCCTTGCGCTGGGGATGCCGTGGGATGAGAACGCGCACGTGTGCGCTGGCATCGACGGTGAGCCGGTACTCCCCCGCACCTACACCGGGTGGTTCCACCGCATTCGGATCGCGGCCGAACTCCCCCGCATCACGCTGCGCAACCTGCGACACACGTCAGTGTCGGTGATGCTGCACGCTGGCATTCCGGCGTCGACCGTCGCCGCCTGGCACGGACACGATGTGCGGATGACGACAACGGTTTACAACCGGGTCTATGACGAAGGACTGACCGCCGCCGCCACGGCGATGTTCGGCAGCGCGCAGCGCGCCGTTTAAGGCGGTCCGAGAACCGATGTTCTCCCGCCCGTTGGCAAGATCTTGGCAAGATGGCCGAAACGCAAAAGGTCAGGACCGAAGTAATACCGATCCTGACCTGCGGTGATGAAGTGGAGCTAAGGGGACTCGAACCCCTGACCCCCACACTGCCAGTGTGGTGCGCTACCAGCTGCGCCATAGCCCCGTGTTCAGTTGTTCCAGCGGCTCTCGCTGCTGCCTGAATGAAGTTACACCATGCGTCTGAGAGAGAACAAATCGGCTGGTAGACGGCGAAAATGCGGGGTTACGGGCGGGGGTGTAGTGGCCGGTGGGGCGGGGAGGATCGGCTGGTCAGGGGTAGAATGTGCCGAACCTCACGTGGGGGCTCAGGGGGCCAGGTTCACTACCCAGTTCTCGTCTTGCCAGTTGATCTTGGTGGTGCCGTCGTAGATCGCGGGGGTGGCGGCCTTGTTGTCGGTGCGGGCGTCGAGATCGGCGAGGTTCTTCGCGGCGGCAGTCTTGGCGGCTTCGGATTGGGTGCCGTTGTTGATGCAGGCGGCGACGGACTCGGGGGCGCCGGATTCGGTGGCGATGGTTGCCAGCGCCGGGTTGCTCAGGTCGGAGCCGCCTTCGTCGGGCTGCTTCTTCGTGAACAGGGTCTCGTGGAATTTGCTGTAGACCGGGCCCGAACCCGCTTGGGCGACACAGAGATTCGCGGCTGTCGCGCGGGTGGAGTAGTCCTTGCTCTTGGACTGGGGGTCGAGGAAGGTGACGAGGTGGTAGTTCACCGCGAGCTTGCCTTCGTCGATCTTCTGGGCCAGTTCCTGGCCGTAGGCGGTTTCCATCGCGCCGCAGGCGGGGCAGATGGGGTCTTCGAAGATGTCGACGGTCTTGGAGGCGTCGGGGCGGCCGAGGCGGATGACACCTTCGGGGGTGCTGCTGACCTGCACGGCGGCCTCGCGGACGGGGCCGTAGCCGTCGTTGCGGACGGCGGGTGGCGGTTCCGCGCTCCACTTGTAGGCAGCGAACACGATCAACCCGATGAGGACGACCGCCACCGCGGCCAGCGCGTAGGTGGTGTTGCTGGAAACGGGGCGCGGATTGTGCGAAGAACCGGCTGTGCTCACCCGTCCACTCTGCCTCGAGTCGCCGCCGGCTCGCCGCCCGGGCACGCCGAAATGACGCTGACCTGCTACTGGGGCCTGTGGTAGTCGCTGGGTCGGCCGGCGGGAACCATGCCGTCACGCACCACCGGCTTACCGTCGGGGCTGCCATCGCAGGCGCATTGCGGGTCGATGCCGTCACCCGCGTGATCGGGGCGCTCCGGATCTTCGGGGTGCTCGATCCGCGAGGGCTCGGGCGTGAACACCCACACTGCCGCCGACACCGCCAGCACCGCACCGGTCACGGCCATGCTCACACCGAACGACGTGCGTTCGGCCAACCAGCCGATGGCGATCGGGCCGAGCACGGTGCCCAGATCGGCCGACATCTGGAACGCGGCCAGTACCGGACCGCCGCGGGCGCGCGACCCGATCACATCCGCCAAGGCCGCCTGCTGCAC
The DNA here is from genome assembly GCF_030486425.1 of Nocardia sp. PE-7. NCBI lineage: Bacteria > Bacillati > Actinomycetota > Actinomycetes > Mycobacteriales > Nocardiaceae > Nocardia > Nocardia sp. PE-7. Next base: position 5,194,552 of record NZ_CP129614.1, read on the forward strand.
CGGACTGAACATTCCCGAACCCAGGCCCGCGACGAACGAGGCGACCAGGAACCATTCGATGGTCGGTGCGAAACCGAGCACGCCGGTGCCGAGGGCGCAGATGGCCGACCCGGCGATCAGGAACGGTTTGCGACCGAACCGGTCCGAGAGTCGCCCGGACAGGAACAGCACTGCCGCATTGCCCGCGGCGAACACCGTGAGCGCCACGCCCGCCATACCGATTTCCTGATGCAGGGTCTCGACCACCAGCAGGGGCACGAACGCCATCCGCACACCGAACACCGCGATGCCGCCCGCGAAACTCGACAGCAGCACCGCCCGATAGGCGGGTTCGGCCCACCCTTGCCGGAAGGTGAATTCGATCGGCTTCGCCCCGCTCTCGGGCGCGAGCACCGGCGATTCACGCAACCCGGCGAACACGATCACACACACCACCAGCAGCGCGGCCATGTAGATCAGGAACGGCGCGCGCAGCCCGAACCCGGCCAAACTACTTCCGACCAGCGGACCGAGCAGCGAACCGATCAGAAAACTCGTCGAGTAGACGCCGGAGATCCGACCACGCGCGGCAGGCGGCGACACCCGGATGATCAGCGCCATCGACGACACCGTGAACATCGTGGACCCGACACCGCCCAGCGAACGCAGCACCAGCAGTTGCCAATACGTCTGCGCCAGCGCGCACGCTCCGGTCGACACCGCCACGATCACGATGCCGGCCAGATACACCCGCCGCTCGCCCAGCTTCTGCACGAGCCGCCCACTGGCGGGCGCGAACAACAACCGCATCAACGCGAACGCGCTCACGATCGCCGACGCGGCGGCGATGCCGACCCCGAATTCGCGTGCGTACTGCGGCAGCACGGGTGCGACGAGACCGAACCCGAGAGCGATCACGAAAGCGGCCGCGATCAGTACCCAGATCTCGGCGGGTAGCCGGACTTTCGCCGGAGCGCTCACTCGCCCAGCGCCTGATTCACCATCTCCTCGGCCGCGGCCTGCACCTGGGTGAGATGTTCAGGGCCGAGGAACGACTCGGCGTAGATCTTGTACTTGTCCTCGGTGCCCGAGGGACGGGCGGCGAACCAGGCGTTCTCCGTGGTCACCTTCAACCCGCCCAGCGGCGCTCCGTTGCCGCGCGCGGTGGTGAGGATGCCGGTGATCTCCTCGCCCGCGATCTCGGTGCCGGTGACGGCCTCGGGGGTCAGTTGCGCCAGTTTCGCCTTCTGTTCACTGGTGGCGGCGGCATCGATGCGCGCGTAGGCGGGGCTGCCGTACTGACGTTCGAGTTCGCCGTACCTGGCCGAGGGGGTCTGGCCGGTGACGGCGGCGATCTCGGCGGCCAGCAAGGCGAGCAGAATGCCGTCCTTGTCGGTGGTCCACACGGTGCCGTCCATCCGCAGGAACGACGCGCCCGCGCTCTCCTCGCCGCCGAAAGCCAAACTGCCACTGAACAATCCGGGCACGAACCACTTGAACCCGACCGGCACCTCGTACACGTCGCGCCCGAGCACGCCGACCACACGGTCGACCATCGACGAGGTGACGACGGTCTTGCCGATCTTGGTGAGCGCGTCCCACCACATCCGGTTCGCGACGAGGTATTCGATCGCGACGGCGAGGAAGTGATTGGGGTTCATCAGGCCACCGTCGGGGGTGACGATGCCGTGCCGGTCGGCGTCGGCGTCGTTGCCGGTGGAGATGTCGTAGTCGTCCTTGATGCCGACCAGGGCCGCCATGGCGTGGCGCGAGGACGGATCCATCCGGATCTGACCGTCGCTGTCGAGGGTCATGAAACGCCAGGTGGGGTCGACGAACGGGTTGACCACCTCGAGCTCGAGATCGAAGCGCTGCCCGATCTCCTCCCAGTAGTCCACGCTCGCGCCACCCATCGGGTCGGCGCCCATCCGGATGCCCGCACCGCGAATCGCGTCCAGGTTCAACGCGTTCGGCAGGTCGGAGACGTACTGGTCGAGGTAGTCGTAGCGCTGCACGTGGGTGCTCATCGCCTGATCGAGCGAGACCCTTTTGACCTCGGCCAGGCCGCCGCGCAGCAGTTCGTTGGCGCGGGCGGCGATGGCGTCGGTGGCCTTGGTGTCGGCGGGGCCGCCATGCGGTGGGTTGTATTTGAAGCCGCCGTCGCGGGGTGGATTGTGCGAGGGGGTGACCACGATGCCGTCGGCCTGGTGCTTGGTGCCGCCGCGATTGTGGTTCAGCACGGCATGACTCAGCGCGGGCGTGGGGGTGTAGCGGCCACGGGCGTCGATCACGGCCGTGACGTCGTTGCCGGCCAAGACCTCGAGCGCGGTGGTCCAGGCGGGCTCGGACAGGGCATGGGTGTCGCGCGCGAGGTAGACCGGGCCGGTGATGTCGCGGGTGGCGCGGTATTCGACGATCGCCTGCGTGATCGCCATGATGTGGGCCTCGTTGAACGCGCCGTCCTCGCTGGACCCACGGTGACCCGAGGTGCCGAACACCACCTGCTGGCTCGGCTCGTCCGGATCGGGGACGAGGCTGTAGTACGCGGTGACCAGGTGAGCGATGTCCACCAGGTCGGTCGGGCGGGCAGGCCGTCCGGCGCGATCGTGGGCCATGGTGGGTGTTCCCTTCCGTGTCGGCTGCGCGCGGCTGGTCATGAGAATCATGCGCACAACCACTGGGTCAGAGACGCGGCGGCGTATACCGCGACCAGGCTCGCCGCGACGCTGATCACGACATTGCCCACGGCATACACGTAGGCGCCCTCGGTTACCAGACGGATCGTCTCGTACCCGAACGTGCTGAACGTGGTCAGCGCACCACAGAAGCCGGTTGCCGCGAATGCCAGCAGCGCACTGCCCGCACTCGCGCCGATCAAACCCCCGAGCAACGCCGAACCGACAATGTTAACGGTTAGCGTCCCCCATGGCAGCCCAGTCGGAAACCACGCCGACATCCGCCGGTCGATCAGGTACCGGGCAGGTGCGCCGAGCATGCCGCCGGCCAGCACCAACGCCACCGTCATGCCGCGCCTCCCGCTGTGGGAGCCCACATCTCGACCATCGGATGGCCCCCTTCCGTCGTCGAATTCATGTGAACCCCCGCCGCGCGACCCACCGGGTCGCGATCATGGCAATTGCCACGGCACTCAGCGCCGCGAGCACCGACAGACCGAGATAGGCGAGCGCCGTACCCGTCTCACCGATGCCGATGAGTCTACGAATCTCGAGGCTATAGGTGGAGAAAGTCGTGAAGCCCCCCAGCACACCGATTCCCAGGAACGGTCGCACGAGCTTCGGTGCATCCCACAGTTCGGTGACCACGACCATCAGCACCCCGATCGCGAAGCAGCCGAGCACATTCACCGTCAAGGTCGACCACGGGAATCGGCCGGGGAGCACCGGCCACCACTGTGCGACGCCGAAACGGGCGGTGGCGCCGAGCCCGCCGCCCACCGAGATCGCCGCGAGGACGGCCGGATCGAGCGCCGGAGGCCGCGATGTCATGCGTTCGCCTCCCGTTGGCCGATCCGTGTGGTGGTCGTTGCTCATGGTATCGAGAACCACCGACACTCGGGCGAGCGGTGCGTACCGTGGCAAACTTTCAGCAGCCGCCACGGACGAACGACGATGGCCCGAACCGATTGTCGGTTCGGGCCATCGTCGGGCGATTGTTCTGGATCAGTGCGCCAGCACCGGCTCGCCTTCGGCCGGGGCGGGCACGGTGTTCGGCATGAGCACCGCGATCACGATCGCGCCGAGCACGAAAGTGGCCGTCGCCCACCAGAAGCTGGTGGTGTAACTCTCGATCGCGCCCTGCGCCACGGTGAGCGGGCCCGGCTGATGCGACGACACGTAGTCGGTCATCGCCGAGGCCGCGATGGTGCTGAGCAGCGCGGTGCCGATGGAACCACCGACCTGCTGGCTGGTGTTGACCATCGCCGAGGCGACGCCGGCGTCCTCGTGCTGCACACCCGCCGTCGAACCCTGGAACGCGACCGACATCGCACCACCGAGGCCGAGGCCGAGCAGTACCAGCGCGGGCAGGATGTGGGTGACGTAGCTCGAATCCAGGCCGATCCGGGTGAGCCACAGCATGCCCGCCGCGGCGACCAGGAATCCACCACTGATGACGACCTTGGGTCCGACCTTCGGCAGCAACAGCGACGGCGCGGTGGTCGAGGAAGCCACCATGCCCGCCACCATCGGCAGGAACGCCAGACCGGTCACGATCGGGGTGTACGCCAGGGTCAGCTGCATGTAGTAGGTGAGGAACAGGAAGATCGCGAACATGCCGATGCCCATGACGAACACGGTCAGGTACGACGCGCCACGGGTGCGGTCGGCGACGATACGCAACGGCAGCAACGGATGCGCGACCTTGGTCTCGATCCACACGAACACGGCGAGCAACACGGCGCCGCCGATCAGGAAGGCCAGCGTGGTCGGGTCGCTCCAGCCGTTGGACTCGGCGTGGGAGAAGCCGTAGACGATGCCGAACAGCGCGACGGTGACGGCGGCGGTGCCGTACCAGTCGAGCTTGGGCCGCGTGGTCGAGGTGTGTTTGGCCAGCAGCAACACCGCGCCGACGAGCGCCACGGCGGCGAAGATCAGGTTGACGTACATCGCCCAGCGCCACGACGCCCATTCGGTGAGCACGCCACCGAGCAACAGGCCGATCGCGCCACCGGTACCGGCCACGGCGCCGAAGATGCCGAACGCCTTGGCCCGTTCCTTGGGTTCGGTGAAGGTGACCGTGAGCAGCGAGAGCGCGGCGGGCGCGAGCAGCGCGCCGAACACACCCTGGCCGACACGGGCCGCCACCAGCATCTCGAAGGTGGTGGCCGCGCCACCGATGGCCGAGGTCACCGCGAAGCCGACCAGGCCGATGATGAAGGTGTTGCGACGACCGAAGAGGTCGCTGAGCCTGCCGCCGAGCAGCAACAGGCTGCCGAAGGCGAGGGCGTAACCGGTGATGACCCACTGGCGGTCACCGTCGCCGAAACCGAGGTCGGCCTGGGCCGCGGGCAGAGCGATATTGACGATCGTCGCATCGAGCACGACCATCAGCTGGGCGATGCCGAGTACGGCAAGCACCCACCAGCGCAGGGCGTGCGAGCCGCGGCGACCGGTATCCGCGGGGCTCTCGAGCCCGGTGTCGAGTGTGGTGGTCATAACTCCCCTAGTAGGTCTACGGATGGTTTCTGGTGGCATAATCGGAGATACCGCCTCCGCTTCATACGAAGCTACCAGAGTAACGGAGAAACGACCTCCACTTAATCCTCGAATTGATAGGATGTGTCTGTGAATCACGCCACGACGACTGCCACACCACCCCGCAGACTGCGCGCCGACGCCGCGCGCAATCAGCAACGCATCGTCGCGGCCGCCCGTGAGCTATTCGCCGACCACGGCCTCGAGATCACCCTCGACGATGTCGCCGAGCGCGCGGGCGTCGGCGTCGGCACCGTGTACCGGCGCTTCGCCAACAAGAAGGAACTCATCGCCGAGGTCTTCGACCAGCACGTCAAGGACTTCGCCGACGCGGCCGAGGCGGCACTCGGCAATGCGGACGCTTGGCTCGGCCTCGTCGAATTCTTCGAGAGCGCGTGCAAACACCTGGCGACCAACCGCGGCTTCGGCGAGGTGATGCTCGAACTCGAGGAAGATCCGGCCCGTTTCGCCGAGCTGCGCGACCGGATCCATCCGTCGGTCACGGCGATCATCGACCGCGCGCGCACCGCCGGGGCGATCGATCCCGACGTGGCCACCACCGACTTCTTCGCCCTGATCCATATGGTCAACGCACTCGCCGAGTTCGCCGGTCCGGTGAATTCCGAAGTGTGGCAACGGTATATGGCCATCACGCTCAACGGCGTCCGCACCGACGCCGTGCCGCGCAGGCCACTGCTGGTCTCGCCGATGACCGACGAAGAGGTCGAGCGGGCCAAGGCCGCCAGCTGCCTCGGCCGTCGTCGCTGAGCCGAAACCTGGCCGACCGGTAGCGCGCGTCACAGCGCATCCTCTACTGTTGGACACATGACCAAGAACACCTGGGTGAACTGGGCAGGCCAGCAGCGCTGCACACCCGCCGTCGTCGCCGCGCCGCGTGACGTCGAGGAACTGGCCGCGATAGTGACCGATGCGGCCGCCGCGGGCCGGACCGTGCGCGTGGCCGGGTCGGGGCACTCGTTCACCGACGCCGTACTCACCGACGGCACACTGGTAGATCTCAGTGGTCTGAACAAGGTCCTCGATGTCGACGTCGACGCCGGCCAGGTGCGCGTGGAGGCCGGGATCTCGCTGCACGCGGCGAGTCCCCTGCTACACGCCCACGGACTGGCCTTCCCCAATCTCGGCGACATCGATACGCAGAGCCTCGCGGGCGCCACCGCCACCGCCACCCACGGCACCGGCGCCCGGCTGCGCAATATCTCCGCGGCACTGCACTCGGTGGAGGTGCTGCGGGCCGACGGCACCCGGGTGGAGCTCAACGAGCAGACCGATCCCGACGGTTGGAAGGCGGCGCGGGTCAGCGTCGGCGCGCTCGGCGTCGTCACCGCGGCCACCCTGCAGCTCGAGCCGTCGTTCGTGCTCGAGTGCGTCGAACGGCCGGTGCCACTGAACGAGGTGCTCACCGATATCGACCGATTCGCCGACGGCAGTGATCATTTCGAGTTCTTCGCCTTCCCGCACAGCGACACGGCGATGACCAAGGCCATCGATCGCACCGAAGCGCCGGAACAACCGCGCGGCACGGTGAGCGAGTGGCTCAACGACATCCTGATCGCCAACCATGTCTACGACGGCCTGTGCAGGCTGGGTCGGCGAATTCCGGCCGCCATCCCCATGATTCACCGCGCGGCCACCCTGGCGGGCAGCAACAACCGCCAGGTCGACCGTTCCTACCGGGTGTTCTCCACGCCACGGCTGGTGAAGTTCAACGAGATGGAATACGCGATCCCGCGCGCGCACGCCGCCGAGGCGATTCGCGAAATCCTCGCACTGGGAAGGCGATTCGGTACGCCGATGCCGATCGAGGTGCGCTGGGTGGCGCCCGACGACGCCTTCCTGTCCCCCGCGGGCGGACGCGAGACCTGCTACATCGCGGTGCACCAGTACCAGGGCATGGTGTGGGAGCCGTATTTCCGCGCGTGCGAGGCGGTGTTCAACGCCTACGACGGCAGGCCGCACTGGGGCAAACGCCACTTCCAGACCGCCGAGACACTGCGCCCGCGCTACCCCGAATGGGACCGCTTCACCGCGGTCCGGCGACGCTTCGACCCCACCGGGGTGTTCGCCAACGATTACGTGCACCGGGTGCTCGGCTCACTCGGCTGAGCGTCACGGCGCGGACACTGCTCGGACAACAGCATCGCCGGATAGCCCGCACCCTCCCCCGCCGCGGCGCCCTGGTGGAATGATGACGGTGATACCCGAAGCGCCACAAGCACTTCGCCCCTGCGCCGAAAGGGCGACCAATGGCCCACACTCCCAGCGTGTTGTTCGTCTGCGCGCACAATGCGGGCCGATCGCAGATGGCGGCGGGTTTGCTGCGCGCCACCGCCGGTGATCGGATCGAGGTGCGCACCGCAGGCAGCGAACCGGCGGCGGCGCTCGACTCCACCGCGGTGGCGGCCATGGCCGAGATCGGGATCGACATCTCCGGCGAACGCCCGACGGCACTCACCGATGATGTCGTCGGGATCTCGGATGTGGTGGTCACGGTGGGAGGCGGCGAGCTGTGTCCGTACTTTCCCGGAATCAGCTACCGCGACTGGGTGCTGCCCGATCCCGCCGGGCAGCCGATCGAGGTGGTGCGCGGCATCCGCGACCACCTGCGGATCCTGATCGGGAATCTGGTCGGCGAACTGGTACCGGTGCCCGCGCGCTGACGTCCGATTCGTTCAAGACCGCACCCCACTCGGGTGCCTAAGCTGCGAATATGACTCCACAGCTCGATGTCGTGTCCGTTGTCGTTTCCGATATGGCCGCTTCGGTGGCCTTCTACCGCAGGCTGGGACTTGTTTTCCCGGACGGTGCCGAAGCCGAGGGCCATGCCGAGGCCGTGATCGGCGGTGGTCTGCGGCTGGCGCTGGACACCGAGGCGACGATCGCCTCCTTCACGCCCGACTGGCAACCGCCGACCGGTCCGGGCCGCAGCAGTCTGGCGTTCCGATGCGCCGATCCGGCCGAGGTCGACAAGCTCTACGCCGAACTCGTCGACGCCGGCCATCACGGAGAACTCGCACCGTGGGATGCCTTCTGGGGCCAGCGTTACGCCTCGCTCACCGACCCCGACGGGCACGGAATCGACCTCTACGCGCCGTTGCCCGCCGAATAGGCCGACCAGTCGTGGGGGTCGCGCTGACGCCGCTGGTAGCGGCCGAGCATCTCGCGGACCTCGTCGCTCACCGGGGGTTCTCCGGTGAGCCTCGTCCACAGGTGCGCGTCGTGGTCGGTGAGGGTCACCGGTCCCGACGCGGCCACGTCGACGACGAAGGTGAACTGTCTGGTGCGGGCGCCTTCGCCGGTCAGGTAGTCGAACTCGCCGAGGTAATCGCTGACGCCGGTGACCTCCAGCCCGGTTTCCTCCGCGACTTCGCGGGCCAGCGCTTCGTCGAGTGCCTCACCCGGCTCGACGACGCCGCTGGGCAACTCCCACCGTCCGCCGAGGAAATCCGATCGTCGACGGCGCAGGATGAGCACTCGATGATGGCGGACGACGACCGCGCCCACGACAAGCCGACGGATTTCGTCTCGTTCTGCCTCGATACGGAGCGTGGAGTACACGGATTCATCGATCATCAGGTCACATCCTCTCGTCGGTGTTCGGACCGAGCACTTGCGACGGGGCGTGCACTACCGAGCCTAAACCTTTCGTCACGCTGTGCCGAATGAGACTTTCCGGGCGGGCGGACGCCCGATCAACGGGTTTGCAAGGCGCGCACCGAGCATCCCGCCAGGTCACGGACCTCCCGGGACAGGTGTGCCTGGTCGGCGAAACCGGTCACCGCGGCGATTTGCGCAGCGGAATTTCCGCTGCGAAGCCCCGCCAACGCACGTTGAAAACGCAGAATACGGGCCAACATCTTGGGTCCGTAGCCGAAGGCGAACAGGGAACGCCGGTGCAACATCCGGGCCGACATCCCCGTCTGAGCGGCGGTTTCGGCGACCGTTGCGCCAAGCGACAAGGAATCGACGACGGCGGTCAGCGCCGGATCGGCCACGCCGTTATCGGCGGCGAGTCGTAATGCGACCGCCTCCAAGGCGGCAACGCGGTCGGGCGCGTTGTCGATGCGGTCGACGAGTTCCCTGGTGGTGCGCGAGGACGCTATCTCGGCCAGGTCGACCCGCTGATTCAGCAGTTCCACCGCGGGGACCCCGAGCAACGTGGGTGCGGTGCCCGGTGCGAACCTGATGCCGACGAACTCGCTCGCCCGCGCATTCGGCGCGAGGAACGCGCGACTGTCCGGCCCCGCCACCATCAGCGTGCCCTCGGTCCAGATCAGATCCATGCAGCCGTCGGGGAACACCGTGACGGGACCGGTGTGGGCGGGCATGGTTCGCGACCAGACCACCGCTCGGTCCAGCCTCGATTCGCGTTCCCGGTATTCCGCCACACGTCCGACGGTAGCCCTGCCCACCGACAGGCAGTTGCCGCACCGCGATCACCCGGTACGTAAGATCTGACGCCACGACGTTCGGCTCGGCAGAGGGGTGCCAATGCAACCGACAGCATCAGTGCAGGGTGGACGGCCACGGGTGGCGGGGTTTCCCGGAGCGGATATAGATATCGAGCCGGACGTGTGGTCCGGGGCGAGGATCGACGACGACCGGATCAGGGCTTTGGCCGTCGGCGCGTATTACGGGCGCAGTTGGGGCGCGCAGTGCGACGGCGTCGCGTTCCTGCCCGAGGAGCCCGACAGCGCGTCGACGCGGCGGGAGACCGCGATCGAAGGACTGCACGAGTCGTGGGGTGTCGACAACGCCGAGGACGCGCACGACACCGTGCGGCGGTTGCTGGCCGGGATGCACGCGCCGCTGTTCGAACTCGTCCATCCGCTCGCCGTCATGGCCGCGAGCGATACCGGCCGCGTCGACCGATCCGGATTGGCCGACGAGCACCGCGAATTCCTGCACACACTGTCGAGTTTCCGCGGCTATCGCGGGCCTGCCGGGATCGATCGCGACTACGACGCGTGGCTGCAAGCCATCAAGCTCGGCATCACCGACAGCCTGCCGACGCCACTGCAGATCGACGCCACCGCCTGGGATCTGGCACGGCTGGTGTTCATCGCCCGCGCCGCCTGCACGGCCGGGTATCTGACCGAGGACGAGGCGTGGGAGCACATGCTGACCGGGCTGGATCGGGCGCGTCAGCACTATCGCAACTGGCGACAGTTCGGCGACGGGTTCCTCACGGGGGCGATCTTCTGGGCGGCCACGCAGGATCTGTCGGCCGCGAAAAGCCAAGTGGCCGAACGTAGGCGGATGATCGCCGGGCTGCACCTTCGGCCGTCGAGTCCGTGGCGGCGGGTAGCCCTGCATCCGGGTGCGCCGGTGTTCAGCCCGGCATCGTCAGCATGATGCCCACGGCTTGACGGCGGAACGGGTCGTCGTCGACCATCCCCAGTTTGCGGCGTTCCACCAGCAGTTGCCATTCGCCGAAGAGGTCGGCCGAGCAGGGCATGGACTGGGTGATGGATCCGTCGACGTGCTCGATCTCGCAGGCCAGGCGGACGGCCTCGGTGATGCGGGTGAAGTCGGCGGGTTCCCAGTCGACGAAGTCCAGCTCGGTGCCCGCGCCCGAAATCCGCAGGGTGGCAACCTGTCCGGGGCTCGTACGCACTTCGGCATCGGTGAGGACCGAGACCGGGAATTCGTAGACCGCCCACGCGGAGACGAAGAGCAGGCGCAGCGTGGTGATCGCGACCAGACCCGGCGCACCTTCGTGGCCGGCCTGGGCCAGTTCGAGGACGTACTCGTCGGTGCGGGCGCAGCTGTGCAAGATGTCTATCTCACGTAAGGAATTGCCCGCGTGGCGCATTCGGTGCGCCGCCGCGGTGACATCGGGACGCCTTCGGCCGTTCGAACCCTGAACAGATTGCGGTGGAACGAGATTCGGTCGTGGTGGGAACACCCGGCGTAGGCTGACCAAGTCGCGTTCGACGGCTCTGATCAGAGCCTGCGCCTGCGCGCGTAGATCGGTTTCGAGGAACACCGGCACCGGGTGCCGATCCGTCGGCGCACCGTTGACCACGAACTGCGCCGACCGGAAGAACAGCAGCAGCGCCATCTGCCCGTCCTCGGTGTTCGCCAGCGCGATCCTGGCCAGTTCGGCCACACCCACGTCGAGCGCGATCTCGTTGTCGGCGCGCAGCGGCGTCGTCACCAGTCGCCCGTCCGCATACCGGACCGCTACTCGCGCACCCCATACTTCGATCAAAGCCACGTCCCTCCTGGCCTGCCCCGCATCGGTGGATCCTACCGAGGGGCCGTCGCGGGCAGGTCGATGGTCCTGCCGATGGTGTGCGAACGTGCGCTGAGGTGGCAGGCTGTAGGGATGCCCGATGAACAGGAAGTCTCCGCCGAACAGTCCGCGGACGCGCTCGAAACTCCGGAGGAGGCGACGAAGCGGAGGTTCCGTGAGGCGCTCGAGCGGAAGAACGGCCACTCCTCCGTGGGTGGGGCCGCCCAGAATTCCGCCAAAGTGCGTGGGACGCACGCGCAGGCGGGCGGGAAGCGCACCTTCCGCCGTCGCGCAGGCGGATAGTTTCGCGCAGCCCTGCGCCGTCGGCAATCATCTTGCGGTGCAGGGCTTTTCGGCGGAACGGGAGCTACTGCAAGCGGGAGGTATCGGCGTCCGCTTCGGTTCGAACGGCGTTCTCGAAGGTGGTGCCACTGTCCGCTTCGCTGAAGACCAGCCAACATCCCCGGATGGCGCCGAGCAGGTCTTCGAGTAGATCGATCGCGGGACGGGTGGGGTCAAGGCGGCAGATTCGGTAGCCGTCGGTCCAGTCGTCGGGATCGTCATCGTCGTCGTCGCGTTCCTCGATTTCCTGCGCGGCCTCGATGATGCCGTCCAGGTCGCGAACCTTGCCCTCGGAGGCGGCGATGGCGTCGGCGATCAGGTCGACCACCACCTCGGTCGGCGTCTCCCCCGCGCCGAGCCGTTCCAAGACCACGGTGGGAGTTTCCACCTGGAGTGCTTCGATGTCGTCGGCCTCGGCGACCACATCCACCGGTTCGAGGCCCGTGACCTCCCCGGCCACCGTCGCCGCGGCCCGCAGCCAGTGTGCGGCGGCGACCGATGCGGCGGCGGGGTCCAATTCGGTGAACAGGTCGATCGAGCCCAACGGGTTGGCCCGCAGCAGGCTGTCGGCCGCGTGCACCTGCACCGGGGAGATCTCCGGGCGGGTGAGTTCGACGGCCTGCCTGGCCCGACCCGCCAGATCGCCCAGTTCCGCGGCGATGATCGCCGCCTGCTCGGTGAGCACCTCGTTCACTACCCGGTCCACCAGGCTCGCGTCACCGATCGCATGGAGCACGCGACCCACGTGGTGCGCGGATTCCTCGATAGGGCTGTAGAAAACCAGCATGCACCCGTCCTCGTCGGGCAGATTGGGCGTGCGCAGCGCGGCTTCGACCTTCTCGAAGCGATTGCGCTCCTCGGCCCGCCGCCACGCTTCCCCGTTCTCGATATCGGGATCCCCGGCAGCGGTCGCCGGATGGGTGTAGGTCCGCCACTGGAACCGCGCCAGACTCGCCAGCGCCGCCGCCAGTTCCACCCCGTGTTCCGTCCCCGGCACCTCGGCGATCGTCTCGGCGAGATCACCCCGACCGGTCCCCCAGGTAGCGACCAGCGTTCCCGCCCCCGAGTCGTATGCATACCGCGTCATTCGCTCAGTTCTACGTGGCCGGTTCGCACCGCCCTCCACCAGGGTCTGACCATCAGGTCGCAGGTGGTCAGTTGCCGAGAAGAGCTCGCCCGTAGCTGGTACGACCCTGAGGTGATCACCCTGCTCCTGAGCGTCTGACGATGTCGACCTAGAGGTCGCGGTACACGTCCCGCCGCCACCCGACTTTCACGACCAGGATCACCAGTACTTCGTCCTGCACTTGGTAGACAACCCGGAACCGTCCCACCCGTAGCCGGTAGGCGTCGACGCCGGTCAGTTTCCGGATAGCCAGACCCTCGGCGTATGGATCGTCGCCGAGGATCGTGAGTGCGGTAAGGATTCGCATCGCGTCCCGCTGTTCCAAATCACGCAATTCACGCCGAGCCGATTCGTGGAAGCGGAACTCGTACTTCACCGACGCGCCTCGAAGATGTCGGCGAGCACCTCGGCCATGCTGACGGTCGCACTGCCGTCGACCAGCCGGGCGGCAGCTTCTCGGGCCAGCAGTGCGTCCTCGGCCTCGTCGACGGCTTCCACGACAGACAGCGGGACGAGCGCGGCAGCCGGGGTGCCGTCGCGAAGAATGATCACTTGCTCGCCGGCCTCGGCAGCATCGATGTATTTCGCCAGGTTGGCACGTAGTTCACGGGTGCTGATCTCGTCCATACCTTCAGCGTACACGCTGCCGTGTACACATGCTTTTGCGTCGCCAGAACACGAAAAAGCCCCTCACCTGCGTGTCAGGTGAGGGGCTCTTAGTGGAGCTGCCGGGAATCGAACCCGGGTCCTCCGCCGCGTCTTCAGGGCTTCTCCGTGTGCAGTTCGCTGTGTCTCTGCTCGGATCTCCAAGTCTCGCGAACAAGCCTGGATGACGATCCCAGTCGCTGTTAGATGTCCCATCCGACTCCGCGACCGAGCCGAACGGTAATTCCCTCTAGCTGATGCCAGTACCCGGGTCGAGGGACGAACCCGGACTGACAGAGACGACCTGGCTACTTAGGCAGCGAGGGCGTACTCGCGCTGATTGGAATCGGCGCTTAATTGGTTGCAGCGACGCTTACGGTGGTCTCTTGCCTGCACCGACACGCTTCCCCTGAATCAACGTACGCAGTCGAAACCGTTCAGCCCCGTACGTGCCCGCACCGTGCGGGCTAGTCATATTAACACCGGCGCGGCGTCGGTTCTTCCCATTATTTCTGCCAGCTCGTGGTGTCGCCTGAGTGATCTTGTAGCGAACCCTGCCAGATCGCCTCCGCGAATCCGGGTGGGACCGCCGGTGGAGGCAGGTACTGTTCTCGATCGGCCGCCCCGGAACTGTGAAATGTACTGGGCGACTGGAGCAAGGAGTTATCTCATGGCATTCACCAGTCAGCAGGGACTGCGCCGATTCGCGGCGATCCCTGCTGTTGCGAGTCTCGTGCTGGCCGCGGCCTGCTCGTCGGGCGAGTCCACCGCGGCGCCGGGCGTCACCAGCACGCCCTGTCCCGGTTCGGTGAACACCGATCGCGGGTGCATCTACCTCGGGGTGCTCTCGGATCTCGCGAACGGGCCGTTCACCCCGCTCGGCGCCTCGATGAACGACGGTCAGGTGGCGTTCTGGAAGCAGGTGAACGCGGCGGGCGGCATCGGTGGCTACGACATCGACATCAGCACCTATACCCGCAACACCTCCTACGATCCACGCACCCATCGCAGCGCGTACGAGAAGATCGAGCCGAACGTGCTCGCGTTGTCGATGAGTTTCGGGACCGCGCAGACCGTGGCGATGCTGAATCAGATGGACGCCGACGACATGGTGAGCACCGCGGCCACTCAGTGGTCGGGCTGGAACTATCGCAGCGCCGACCGCAATCTGGTGCTCAGCGCGGGCTACTCCTACTGCACCGAAGCGGTCACCGGGCTCGACTGGTTCGCCGAAACCCATTACACGCCACGCAACATCGCCGTCGTCGCCTATCGCGGCAACTACGGCGGCGACTACGCCAGTGGGGCGATGAAGTGGGCGCTGGCCAACGACGCGACCATCGCCGATCGCATCGATACCGGGCCCAATTCCGAGGTCGGCAATCAGGACGGGCCCGTGGCGGAGATTCTCGAGGCGGACCCGGATCTGGTGATGCTGGCCACCGGGCCCGGTGAGACCGCGGAGATCGTGGGCAAGCTCGTGAAGTCGGGTTTCACCGGCCGGTTCCTCGGCTCGCTGCCCACCTGGAACGCGGCACTGCTGCAATCGGCGGCCGCGCCCGCGCTGACCGCGCTCTACAACTACACGACCCCGGTCGACAGCTGGTCCGGCAACAGCGTGGGCGCCAAGCACGCCCGCGAGGCGATCACCGGTGAACCCGCCAACTTCGGTTACTCGCTGGGCTGGGCGATCACCTATCCGCTCAAAGCCCTGCTCACGACCGCGGCGGCCAACGGCGAACTCACCAGGGCAGGCCTGCGGCGCAGCGTGGAATCGATGAAACCCGACGGTGAGGGCATGGTCGTGATCCATCCGGCCGGAGCGGCCGAACCCGATCTGGCATCGGAATGGTCGGCGGTGTTCGAACCGGACAGTGCGGAACCGATGGGAGCCAGGGCGGTGAGCGTCGGCTATCAGGGCAAGACACTTGCCCGACTGGACCTGCACGAGCCCTGCACCCGGCTGTAGGGAGTCAGTTCGCGGCGATCATGGCGACCGCCGTGAGCGCGAGCACCATGCCTACCTTCTGGGTAGCGCTGACGCGTTCGCCGAGCAGGATCATCGCCAGCAGTACGGTCGCCGCCGGATACAGCGAGCCGATCACACTGACCACCGACAGCATCGCGCCGTGGAAGGCGTAGAGCAGTGCGGCGTTGGCTATCACGTCGAGCACGCCGACCGCGAGGGCCAGGCGAAGCGGTTCGCCGTGCAGGCCACGGAATTCGCCTGCTGCCAGCGCGGAGGTCCACACGACCGCTGTCGCCGCGACACGCTGGGCGAGCAGGGGCCACAGCCCGGCACTCGCCTCGGTCTCGTGCAGGAAGTAGAACGCGAAGCCGAAGGCCGCGCCCGACCCGACGGTGAGAAGCGCGACTCGGCGGGTGAAACGCAGTGGCCTTCCGCCGGTGATCTCCTCGGTGGTTTCGTCGGGTGCCTCCCGGCTGACGAGTACCACCGCGACCAGAGCGACGGCGATGCCCGCGATCGCGACCACCCCTGGCCGCTCGCCGAGAAAGAATCCGGCGAGGACCGGGATGCCCGCGACCAGCACCGCGGTGAGCGGCGACACCACCGACATGGGCCCGTCGGCGAGCGCGGCGTAGAACCACCACACCGCCAAGCCGCTGGCCACGCCCGCGGCCAGGCCCCACAGCATCGACGCGGTATCGGCGTGCCCGCCGACCAGCGGCGCGATCAACAACACCAGCAGCACCGAGAACGGGTACGACACCACGACCACCCGCAATGCGGTGACCCTGCGCGCCGCGATCCCGCCGAAGAAATCGCTGACTCCGTAACCCGCCGCCGCGACGAGGGCGAGCACGACCGACAGCACTAACGCATGCCCTTGACCCGCCGACCTATCTCACGGGTGACCTCGCGCTCGGCCTGCTTGCGAGCCAGATCCTGACGCTTGTCGTAGTCCTGCTTGCCCTTGGCGAGCGCGAGCTCCACCTTCACCTTGCCGTCGGAGAAGTACATCGACAGCGGCACCAGCGTCTGGTTGCCCTCGCGCGACTTGCCGACCAGGTGCTCGATCTCCCGCTTGTGCAGCAGCAGCTTGCGGGTGCGGCGCGGCGAGTGGTTGGTCCAGGTGCCGTGGCTGAACTCCGGGATGTGCAGCCCACGCAGCCAGACCTCGCCGTGGTCGACGGTCGCGAAGGCGTCGACCAGGGAGGCCTTGCCTTCGCGCAGGCTCTTCACCTCGGTGCCGACCAACGCGATCCCCGCCTCATAGACGTCGAGGATCGTGTAGTTGTGCCGCGCCCGGCGGTTGGTCGCGATGACCTTGCGCCCCTTTTCCCTCATAACGGTCAACTGTAAGTGACGGCGCCAGCGCTTTATTCCATGGCTGACTCAGACCCGCGCGGCCGCCCTGGCCATGGCGCGGTCACGCTGCTCTTCGAAACGGGCCGCCTTGACCTCGAGGTCGAGCAGGTAGGTGTGCAGCTCTTCGCGCGCGAGCTCGCCTTCGGGACCGAAATCGGTGCGCTCGAAGACTCGCCAGGTGCGCAGGGTCGGACGCAGCACGACGTCGAGGTGCTGACGCAGGTCGTAGACGCCGTGCTTGGCCAGCATGACCGCGTTGCGGCGGAAGTTGGGCTGGTTGAGACCGGGCATCTGGAAACGCAGGATCACGTCGGTGATCGCCTGCATGGCCGCATCGGGGGTGAGGTCGAGGGCCGCGGCACAGAGCTTGCGGTAGAAGACCATGTGCAGGTTCTCGTCGGCGGCGATGCGGGCCAGCATGCGGTCGGCGACCGCGTCGTTGCACAGGGCGCCGGTGTTGCGGTGGCTGATTCTCGTCGCGAGTTCCTGCAAGGTGACGTAGGCGACGCCTTTGAGGAATTGCGAGCCCTTCTCGGGCTTGGCGATGCCCGCGGTCATGTGCGCCATCCTGGCCTCTTCGAGCGCGACTGGGTCGACGGCGCGCGTCACCACGAGGTAGTCGCGCAAGACGATGCCGTGGCGGTTCTCCTCGGCGGTCCACCGGCCGACCCAGGTGCCCCAGGCGTTGTCGAAGCCGAAGGTGTCGGCGAGTTCGCGGTGGTAGGAGGGCAGGTTGTCCTCGGTGAGCAGGTTGGTGATCATCGCCGCCTTGGCGACCTCGCTCAGTCGCGACTGCTCGGGGTCCCAGTCGTCGCCGCCCATGGCCGCGAAGTTGCGGCCCTCGTCCCACGGCACGTAGTCGTGGGGGTGCCACATCTTGGCCTTGGCCAGGTGGTCGTTGAGGTTGGCTTCGGCCGTCGGCTCGAGCTCGGCGAGGATGTCGCTGTCGGACAGGTGGAGCGTCATAGGTCGACGTTACGAGGCCGGAGGTCGGTTCTCCCCGTGATTGCCGAGATTTCCGCGACTACTCATCATGCGGTCGACACTGCGGCGATGATCGGTCACAGCCTCCCCTGATGGGGGCCGAAGCCGCCGACGTGCAGCGGCACCGATTCCCACTGGGCGCGGTCGGGGGTGAGGTCGCCGACCACGAGCACGCCCGCGTCGTCGAAGGCGCCTCTGGCTCGGGCGATGTGGTCCTCCGAGGTGACCAGGACGACCGAGCGCAGCCCCCGTTCGGACAGCATCGACGCGGTGTTGCGGGCATTGGCCACCGTCGAGTCGGCCTCGGATTCGCGCAGGATCCGGCTCTGGTCGATGCCCGCGGCCACCAGCCAGTCGGCCATGGCATCGGCTTCGGACAGACCGGCTTGCGGATTGCCGCCGGTGACGATGATCGGCGACCACGGCGCGAAGACTGCCTGGGCCAAGCCGGCGCGCAGTCGTCGGACCAATTCCTCACGCATCGTGCCCTCCGGTGTCAGGCCGTAGCCGAGCACCACCACCGCGGTATCGGGGCCGTAGATCCCGGGCAGGACGGGCGTGCCCAGTGCCCGCGCGAAGTCGAGACCGGGTGGCGCCGGTACGTCGGCACCGGCGGGGACCGGCACCAAGGCCAGTCCGGTGACCGCTATCGCGGCGCACACCACACGCTTACTCCAAGTCCACCGCACCATTGCCGTCGCCTCCTCGAGCTCGGGCCGATCTGCAGTGATCGGTCCCGCTCGGCAACAGTGCGCCGGGGAGACATCGGCGGGTATCCCTTTGACCTGCGGCTACGACAATTCACATGCACATGTCGGCCGATGCTGGTGCAGGGCATCGCAAAATTTCCGGAATCGGCTGCCGGGTCGAGGTAGCGCACGATCGAACGGTAGGCACCGCAGCGACCAACGGCGTACGACCATCAGTGAGGCAGCACTGATCCGGCAGCGGCACATGGGAAATTGTCGAAACGCGGGCGATCGGTCGGCGGAGCGCGAACGTCAGCCCGGGCTCAGCACGAGGTAGAGAACCAAGGCGGTGGTGAAGATCGCGATCAGCGCGATGGTCGACCAGCGTGGCCTGCCGCGGTGGATCACGCCGTGGTGGGCGCCGAGCAGGGTGGGCGCGACGACCGGGTCGATGTGGCGGTGCGGCATGGGAGGAGTCGGGGCGTCGGCGCCCGCACTCGGGCTGCTGCCCGACGTATCGTCGTCCGAGCCTTCACCATTCGACATGACTCGACAGTAACTCGGTGTCGTCCGATTCGGCGCGGGTTCCTTTCCGCCGCGCGTGTACACCTCTTGTCGGCGGCGCGGGGCGACAGCGGGGGTGCGCCCTACTCCTCACCCAGTGTCGTCAGCACCCCCTCCCCGTAGCGGGCCAGTTTGTTCTCGCCGACGCCGGCGACGGTGCCGAGTGCGGCGAGGTCGGCGGGCTTGCGCGCGGCGATCTCGCGCAGGGTGGCGTCGTGGAAGACCACGTAGGCGGGCACGCCCTGTTCCTTGGCGGTGGCGGCACGCCAGGCCCGCAGCCGCTCGAACAGTCCGACGTCGGCGGCGGGCAGGTCGGCGGTCGCCTTGGCCGATCTCGAGCTGCGCGCGGGGCGGGCGGCGCGTTCGGGTTCGCGCCGCATCGGCACCTTCCTGCCCTCGAACAGCACCTCGTTGCTCTCGTCGGTCAGTGCGAGCACACCGTATTCGCCCTGTACCGCGAGCAGGCCGCCCGCGAGCAGCTGCCGGACCACACCGCGCCATTCGGTATCGCGCAGATCGGTGCCGATGCCGAACACCGAGAGCTCGTTGTGGCGATGCTGGGTGATCTTCTGGTTGGACTTGCCGAGCAGGATGTCGACGAGGTGGCCCGCGCCGAAGGCTTGTCCGCGTTCGCGTTTGAGCCGCAGCACCGTGGACAGCAGCTTCTGGGCGGGCACCGTGCCGTCCCAGGTTTCGGGTGGGTTCAGGCACACGTCGCAATTGCCGCAGGTGCCACCGGTCTGGCCGAAATAGTTGAGCAGCCGCGCGCGACGGCAACCGACCGTCTCGCACAGAGCGAGCATGGCGTCGAGGTGGAGTTGCAGCTGCCTGCGATGGGCGGCGTCGCCCTCGCTGGAGTCGATCATCTTGCGTTGCTGCACAACATCATTGAGGCCGTAGACCATCCAGGCCGTCGACGGCAGACCGTCGCGGCCCGCGCGGCCGGTCTCCTGGTAGTAGCCCTCGACCGATTTGGGCAGGTCGAGGTGGGCGACGAAACGCACGTCGGGCTTGTCGATACCCATGCCGAAGGCGATGGTGGCGACCACGATCAGGCCGTCTTCGCGCAGGAATCTGGACTGGTTCTCGGCGCGGGTCCGAAAGTCGAGACCCGCGTGATAGGGCACCGCGCGGATGCCGTTCTCGTTGAGCATGGCCGCGGTCTTCTCGACCGAGTTGCGCGAGAGGCAGTAGACGATGCCCGCGTCGCCGGGGTGCTCGGCGCGGATGAAGTCGAGCAACTGGCGATCGGCGCGGTTCTTCGATTCGATCCGGTATTGGATGTTGGGTCGGTCGAAGCTGGAGATGAACTGCTTCGCGGCGCCCAGATCGAGCCGTTCGACGATCTCGGCGGCGGTCTTCTCGGTGGCGGTCGCGGTGAGCGCGATACGCGGGACATCGGGCCAGCGCTCGTGTACCAGCGACAGCGCGAGGTAGTCGGGCCGGAAGTCGTGGCCCCACTGCGACACACAGTGCGCCTCGTCGATGGCGAACAGCGCGATCTTGCCGCGGTCGAGTAGCCGCAGCGTGGCTTCCAGTCGTAGGCGTTCCGGCGCCAGATACAGCAGGTCCAGATCGCCCGACACGAACTGCGCCTCCACGGTCCGCCGCTGATCCGGCGACTGGGTGGAGTTGAGGAACCCGGCCCGCACACCGAGAGCGCTCAGTGCGTCGACCTGGTCCTGCATGAGCGCGATCAGCGGTGAGACGACGACGCCGACGCCATCACGTACCAGCGAAGGCACCTGGTAGCAGAGCGATTTGCCGCCGCCGGTCGGCATCAGCACCAGCGCGTCGCCACCGCCGACGACCTGTTCGACGATGGCCGCCTGGTCGCCACGGAAGCTGTCGTAACCGAAGACGCGGCGGAGCACTTCGTCGGCGGTCTCGCCGCGATCGGGAGCCGCGACCCGGCCGGGGGTGGCCGGGGCGAGATCGTCGAAGTGGAAGCCGCCGGTATCGGCGAAGTCGTGCTCGGAGACGTAACCGCCGTCGGACGGATACGCGTCGTCGGGTGGGAAGTCCTCGGGCGGGAAGTCATCGACATCGGGGGCTGTGGCGCCGGAATTGCTCACCGGGCCATCCTACGAGCGAGCGCCGGGCGCGCAGCCCGTCGACCGGAGCCGACGGCGGCGGATGCGGAAGTTGCTCACCTGTGGATAACTCGATTCATCCACGCAAACGGGGCAGGACCTCGTCGTGGAGCAGCCCGTTCGTCGCCACGGCGTCGCCGCCGTGCGGACCGGAGCGCCCGTCCAGGGAGGTGAACGTGCCGCCCGCCTCACGAACCAGGATGTCGAGAGCGGCCAGGTCCCACAGGGAGACCTCCGGCTCGGCGGCGATGTCCACCGCACCCTCCGCGACCAGGCAATAGTTGAAGAAGTCGCCGTAGCCGCGAACCCGCCAGACCTCGTCGGTGAGGTCGATGAGCTTGTCGCGCAGGCCGCGCTCGTGCCAGCCGGACAGACTCGAGATGGCCAGGCTCGCGGCGTCGAGGTCGGCGACCGCGGACACCGAGATCGGCTTCGGCGCCCCCGGGTGGACCTGCGCCCACGCGCCCGAACCGACGGCGGCCCACCAGCGCCGACCCAGTGCGGGCGCGCTCACCACGCCGACCACCGGAACGCCGTCGTCGAGCAGGGAGATCAGGCTGGCCCACACCGGCACACCGCGGACGAAGTTCTTGGTGCCGTCGATCGGGTCGACTACCCACTGCCTACCGGTGAACTCGACGTCACCACCGAATTCCTCGCCGAGGACGGCGTCGCCGGGGCGTTCCTCGGCGAGTACGCGGCGGATCAGCTGTTCGACCGCGAGATCGGCATCGGAGACCGGGGTGAGGTCGGGCTTCGAGTCGACTTTCAGGTCGACGGCGCCGAAGCGCTCCTGTGAGATGGCGTCGGCCTGGTCGGCCAGTCGCAGGGCAAGGTCCAGGTCAGCGGAGTAGGCAGCCACGCGGAGAGTGTATTCGCCGACCCGACGCGGTCGCGTCAGCGGCGTCACCGACAGCGGTGCTGTCGGCCGGCCGCCCTCGGCTGCGTCAGCCGGGCGTGCGCGAACCGTGATCAGGCCACGATCTCGGCTGTTCTCGCCGCGACCAGAGCGCTTGTCCACCAGTGCAACTGATCGAGCAGTGCCGCGGCGGCGCCTTCGGGCTCCTGCGGGTCCCGGAGGCTGCCGTTCTCGTCGAAGAGCATGTAGTAGCGCGGGAACGAGACGTAGTTGCGCACGGTGTGGGCGTTGAGTTCGTTGAAGACCTGACGCAGATGCTCGATCGCCAGGAGTCCACCGGAGCCGCCGCTGTAACCGACGAAGCCGATCGCCTTGGCGTCCCACTGGGTGAAGTGCCAGTCGATGGCCGCTTTGAGGGCTGCCGGGTAGCTGCGGTTGTAGTCGGGGGTGACGATCACGTAGGCGTCGGCGGCGGCCAGGCGGTCGGTGAGGTCGCGCATGTCGGCCGGGCGGACCGGGTCGGGGTCCAGGGCGGGCGGCACGGCGGGCAGGGCAGGCAGCGTGGTGTCGGCGAGGTCGATGATGTCGACCTCGAAGCGGTCGTCGACCTGCTCGGCGAACCAGTTCGCGACCACCGGGCCGAATCGGCCTTCGCGGACACTGCCGATGATGATGGCGAGCTTCAGTGTGGACACGATGTACTCCTCTTCGTCGCACCGGCCCGATCAGCCGGTACGACCAAATCTCGCGGATCGCGAGCGTCGCAGGGAGACCACGCTGAGAGTGGTAGTGGCACGGCCACTCTCCCGTCCACCGAGCTGGGTACCGTCGAGGAGGTGAGCGACAACGAACTCGGGCTGTTCCTGCGGACCCGCCGCGAGGCGGTCTCCCCCACCGAGGTCGGGCTGCCGGTCGGCCAGCGCAGACGCACGCCGGGTCTGCGCCGCGCGGAGGTCGCGATGCTCGCCGGGGTGAGATCTCGGTTACACGCTCGTTCGAATTTCTGCTCGCTGCATGTGGGCCGCGAGTTCAGACAGGTAGATGTTCTGCGCGCGTGAGCCGAAGGTTGGCGGCCAAGTTTCACACGAATGACGCGGTAGCCCTCCCGCCGCGATAGCTCTGCGTGATCTTCGTAGTACCAGCAAGACTCCGACACTGGGGAGGACGCGGGCCGACACCGTATGATCATCGATGCAGGCCGAGCTGGGCAACTCGTCTCAACTGCGAACGCGCCCAATCTCGGCTTCTTGGCCCAAGAATACAGGGAAGTGCGACCTTGAAGCTGTGCATGAGGCATTGACTCGGGCGCTCGATGGAAAGGGCGCGTAGGCAGAGGCGTGAGTACCGTTGACCAGCAGATCCAGAGCGCCGCGAGTGCGATCTCATCCAACATCATTGCGCTGAGCCATGATCGAGCCCTCCTTGCTCAAAACATCCTGAGTCAGCTCCGCAACCTGGTCGAGGGAGTTGCGGTCAGGCTCCACGCCGGTCGGGGCGACGTAGAGTTTCAATATGCGGCCGTGGGCGCAGCGATGTCTCACGTTGGTTCGAAGGGGCAAATTAACTTCCTCTTGCGGTTCCACAAGCTGCTGCAGATCAGCACTTCGCACTACACAATGGGCGGCGACCCATCAGAGCGACTCATGCTCAAGTACTACGACTATCTGCATCGCATTCGCGACCTGACGGGCACCCAGCTCGGGCTCAACATCCTTGACAATCTGGAAGACTTTCCCGTCGATCTCGATCCGTCTTTGAAGGAGTACTACCAGAAGATCTCAGAACGGATTGTTGCTGTACAGGGAGCGCCGCTGATAGAGCCTCGGAAGGATCGTTATTACATCCACGCGGTGCGCCCGTTCTACGCGAGTGGGCAGGTCTACTACGAGGTGACCTTCTACAACGCCGTCAATCGGGTCAGTAAGTTCGACCGCATCATCGCCTTCACCAACATAGACATCACCGACAAATACGCAGCAAATCTCGTCCTCGAACGCGACTCGATCGAAGTACTGGGTCAGACGATGCCAATCACGATCATTCGCGACTGGGAGGTGTCGATTCGTCCGTGCGAGTTTGACAACTTCGCTCTAATTTTCGACCAGCATGTTAAGATCTCGACCGGAAGCTCCGAGTATCGAAACCTGATGAAATACTTGACAACGACGGCGTCAAATTTACTCGACATTGTCGACATAGGAGATGCGCAATACGACTTGTTGAAAGCGTGGGCCACGAAGAAGTCGCAGCACCCGCGGATCTTTCCGGTTTTGGACCTGGCACGTCAGACGATCCAGTCTGCAAGCCCAGGTCACAATGTCCTGCGCTATCTGATGTTGCGGATGCGCAACCAGATCATCAGGTTGCAGCACGCTCACGAGAAGTATGGTGCGCTGTCGAATCTGCACCTCCGATACGGGTGCAAACCATTCGACAGTATGCCGTTCTGCACCTCATTGGTCGGCCACAACCCTCGCTTCGCTGATCTCGCCGAGAGCCTGGACATGACGGGGCGCACCCACGAACTTCTCGCTCGCCGGGTGAAGACCAATATCGAGGATCGCGGCATGCTGTACACGCCGGTTGCCGATGTCGAGTCACTGGGAGAGGTCGACTCGCTGATGTCGACCTACAACGCGCAGGTGTACTACAAGCACACGGGCCGCAAGATGCTGAAGGATAAGGGACACGTCTTCATCAGGGACTACGAGGATGGCACGGCCGCGATCATCGAAAAGTTGCAAAAGCACGCGGCGTCTGGCATCGCTGGATATCAGGGCGCGGTCAAGCAATGGCTCGCCCAAACGACTCCCGCTCCGGATGACCCGATCAAAGTTCAATCTCTCGAAGAGTTGTTCGTCGACTCGCACGTGGCGTTGATCTACGGAGCAGCTGGCACAGGTAAGTCCACGATGGTCAGCTTGATCGCCAACTACTTCAATGACAACGAAAAGATCTTCCTGGCCCACACCAACCCGGCCGTCGACAACCTCAAGCGCCGAGTCGGTGCACAGAACGCGACCTTCCGCACAATCAGTAGTCAGATTAGCCGCGACGATGCGACCGACTACGACGTACTGGTCATCGATGAGTGCAGTACGGTCAGCAATTCCGACCTCCTCAAGGTGATCGACAGCACGTCCTTCAAGCTCCTTGTGCTCGTCGGGGATATTTACCAGATTGAGTCAATCCAATTTGGCAACTGGTTCACACTTGCCCGCTCCTTCGTCCCGGCTACCGCGGTGTTCGAGCTAACGACGCCGTACCGGACTAAAAACGCCGACCTGCTGGATCTGTGGTCGACAGTCCGTGACTTGAAGGACGACATCGCCGAGACCCTGGCGCGCAACAGCTACTCCACTGTACTGAACGAGAGTCTCTTTCAAGCACAGCGGGAAGACGAGATCATCCTGTGCTTGAACTACGACGGCCTATACGGGATCAACAACGTCAACCGATTTCTCCAGAGCAGCAACACCGGCGCCGCGACAACGTGGGGAGCCTCGATCTACAAGATCGGAGACCCTATTCTCTTCAATGAGACTGACCGCCTACGTCCCCTCATCTACAACAACCTCAAAGGAAAGATCGTCGACATCCAGACCTTCCCCGGCCGAGTGCAGTTCGACGTGTCGCTCGACCGCCCGGTGACGGAGTTTGACGTCGATGGCTTCGACCTCCGCTACGTCGAGGACTCGACGGTGCGATTTGATGTTTACGAGCGAGGCAGTGGTGACGACGATGACGACTCGACATCCGGGTCGGTGCCGTTCCAGGTCGCGTATGCTGTCTCGATCCACAAGGCTCAAGGTCTGGAGTACGACTCGGTGAAGGTCGTGATCACCGACGCCAACGAGGACGACATCTCGCACAACGTCTTCTACACGGCAATCACCAGGGCGCGCGAGCGCCTCCAGATCTTCTGGACGCCCGAAACCGAGCACGCCGTTCTCAACAGCCTGCAGCGGAATGTCAACAAGAAGGACGTAACGCTACTGATGAAGCGTCGCGGGTTATCCCCAATGCCATGACAAAGTTATCCATGCAGTGGCTGACGGTTAGACCTCTCGCACTCAACGTACCTGGCCATTATTCAGGCAATCGTTGCTTGGCAGATGCGAATCCTCTTTCGATCTAAGCCATCCCTTGTCCTTGAGTCAGCGCGCCTTTGGCCGTGTCGGTAGCGTGACCGGACCATGGCCCGTAAGGCAAGCCATCTCTAACAGGAGACGGCGCCACTCGGGTTTTCGAGCACCGTCCCGGTGTGTGCGGCTGATGTGGCACATGTGGCCATCGCGAGGGTGGTAGCAGCAGGGTCACCCGTCCGACCATTCGGATTCGATACATTCGACGAGTGGGCGATTACGAGCTGGGTCTGTTCTTGCGCACCCGCGCGAATGGTCTCCCGCCAGGTACAGCCGCCGGCTGGCCCGCGCAGTCGCACGCCCGGACTGCGCCGCTCCGAACTTGCGACACCCATCGGAGTGAGATGTGGTTGAGTGCTGCTGCGCAGGCGGGACACCGACCTTGTCCGGTTCATTGCGTGTGGGAATGAACCTTGCGGGAGCGAAGGAGCACGAGAATGACCGACAACGAGTTGGGCCTGTTCCTGCGCAGCCGCCGTGAGGCGGTCTCACCTGCCCATGTCGGTTTGCCTGCCGGACCGCGACGCCGCACACCCGGTTTGCGTCGTGCCGAACTCGCCACCCTGGCTGGAGTTAGCGTCGAGTACCTCATTCGCCTCGAACAAGGCCGTGACCGTCGCCCGTCCCCGCCAGTGCTCTCAGCCATCGCCAACGCACTACATCTCGCACCGAGCGAACGCATCCACCTGTACCGACTGACCAAATCGGCTGACGCGGGCTTCAGCTGCATGGGCAACGTAGGACCTGCCCGGACCGTTCGTCCCACGGTCCGCGCCATCCTCGACCACCTGGAACCAGCAGTCGCGGTGGTCGTGAACCGCCTCAGCGATGTCCTGGCCTACACCGCGGGCTACCACCGTCTGATGGCACCAACCGGGGTGCTCGCCGATCCGTCCACAGCCAACCTCGCCCTCTTCATCTTCGGCGACTCCCGAGCTCACGACTTCTACCCAGACTGGGAACACATCGCCGACCTCCAGGTCGCCGCCCTCAAACAAGGCCCCTTCCGCAATGACCCGGCCACCGCCGCCCTGGCTGATCAGCTCGAGATCGTCGCCGGTGAGCAATTCACGCGCCGTGTCGCTACCGTCCCCAGCCTTCCCGCCGCGACCGGCACCACCCGCGTCGAACACCCCGAGGCCGGTCCACTGCGCCTCGTCTACGAAACCCTCGATCTCCCCGCGGACGACGATCAGCAGGTGTTCATCTATCTCCCGGCCGACGAAGCCACTGCGACCGCATTGGACAAGATCGCGGGCCGCCACCCCGGCGCGCTGCGCGCGATCTCAATCTGAATCAGGCCCGGCGCACACCTATCGCAGAAGAGGAATGACTCGGTACCGGACTCAGGACGAGCATGGGAGAGGGTCAGCAGATGCAAGGCATGGGTACCGACGTAAATGCTGACCGGTACCGGGCCCCTGTAACCGATCCTCTGTTGCATCAAAGGATCGGGTCTGACAGGCAATAGCGAACCTAGGGCAGCTACCCGGTGTGTGACTGCCCCAGCCGCCGGGATGGCGAACTAGCGTGCTGCGCGGCGGGCCCCACGCCGAGTCCGGAGTCCAGCCGCTCGCGCCCATGCGAAGAACGACTTGCCGACCTTATCCTTTGTCGAGTGCGTCCAGGTCGCACTGTAGGCCGACTCAAAGATCTCAGCGACATCTTGCGGCGTGACGGAGCTGTTCGACTGTAGAAGTTCGATCGCTCGACTGCCACCTGGCTTTGCCCGGAGGAGTTCCAGGAGCACCTCCGGTACGACCTCTCCGTTCGAGACCAACCCATCTGAAACAATCAGAAAACTTCCATCTTCGGATGGCGACACTGCCTTGAGGCTAACAAGTTGAGCTAGATGCAATTTTCGCTGTCGAGGAATCGTAAGCCGACCATCGACTGATTGTCGCAGCAACTCGATAGCCGGACCGGGTGCAACTGTTGGAAAAACCCCCTGCTTCCGCGCAAACGACGAAGGTTTCGATGTAAGCGATCCGACGCCGGGGCTGCCCTCGGGTGCCTGCGCGTAGCCGTTGCTGGCGCTGAGCGCGAGACCAGCGTATTCGAGCCAGGCCAGAAAGATCCGTGCATAGGTTATCCAAGTATTTTCAGTACCCTCAACTGCTGGGAATGCTAGCCGCATACGATCCGCGAACGGAGCAACAGTCACAGTCCCGTGGCCTCGGTCGGCTAGTTCCATAAATTCTGAATATGCGCGGTGGCGCCTAAGTGCCGTTGCAACGCGCGTCCTAATCTCTGCCTCTTGGTCCTCTGCGTTAAGAATCTCCGAGATTAGCGAAACCTGTCCAACCTCCGAGGGCGCCAGGCCGAGTTGGCGAAGTTCTCGAGCCGAATTCCATACAACATTTTCAGAAGTTTCCCACGCTTCAGAAATATCGCTGGTAACGTGACTTCCACCATGCGCCAAGAGCTCCGAAACAAGGCGCGCGACCGAGTTGGGCGAGAGCCGCAAAATGTACGAATCTTCAATCGGAACACGCCCGGTATTGAGGTAGTCGCGGAAAATATCCCAATATGTATCCAGCTTCTCTCCGACCTGAACTATCAATCGCTGGTTCAGCAAAGACTGAACCAGTCCGGCAGAGTATTTCTCGGTTACCTCGGTAGCGCGAACTGGGGCGTAGCGGGCGACGAAGCCCAGTGCGTCTCTCTCCTGGGGGCCCAGGGCTTGCAGATCCGAATCAAAGAGATCTTGAATATTGAGCGCTTCACCAATCAGTTGTTCCTGCGTTTTTCCGCTCTTGAACTCACGTATTACGTGCCCGGACAGCTTCTTCAAAAGCCAGGGCAGTCCCTGACTGTATTCCCGCAGCCGTTGACGAAGTTCCTTCGAGAGCTTCAGTTGAACGGCTGTCTCAAGTCGCTTCAGGAGCGTGTCGACTTCACGTGAACCGAACGGGGACAAATGAACAACCTTTGACGCACCGCGGATTTGATCCCGCAATCGGTAAGGATGATTCTCAATCCAGTCCACGTAGTCGGTTTTCCATGCGAACCCAAAGGTCACGTTGGTCCGGAAATCAGAATTCCACAAAGCCGCATCTCGAAACTCTTGAGTGAGAAGTGGGTCAGTGAAAACATTCTCGAACTGATCGAAGATTATCAATAGATGCGCATCGGGCGTCCAACTGGCGTTCTGGATCGAACTAAGCGCGCCAGCAGTTGTGGCCCAACTGGCTTCCTCTGGAAGTGCTACGATGCCAGAGCCTTCGGCGGATTCGACAGCCTTGCGAATAGCGGCAGGTACGAATGAACCGGAGGTGGCAGTTCTTGTATCGACTACCATTGCCGCCCCCTGCATCTGTGACGCAAGTTTTAGCGCTAGAGAGCTCTTTCCCCACCCGGACTGTGCATTGAGAACAAAGGGTCCACCCCGGGATTCGACGAGCGCAACGAGCTCTCGAAGAGAATCTCGACGCCCCACGAAATAACGAGGGGATGCCGGGAGTTGATATTCAAAATCTGAATGCGATCCATTCACCTCGATTACCAATGGCGCACTCGGTGGCGCTTCGGGAGTCATCGGGACGCTCGAATCTAGGGCAACGACCTGAAGCCCCTGCGAATAAGGGTGCTGACCCAGTAGATCAATTGCCGCGGCAGCAACGCCGCCAGAGATCGCCTTTATTGCCACCTGCGCTGCCGTGCGAGTCAAAGGGTCGATCTTGAGGGCAGCAGTGTACACACCACTTTCGTGCACAACCAGCGCGTGGTCGCTAACCTGATTGATATCGACAGGTGAAATAATGTCGCGTTCATCCAGAAGAGTCCAGATTTCACTCGCCGTAAAACTTTTGAACGCAGAGTCGCGTTCGCTGATAGATTTCGCCTGTTCTGTCGCTTCAGCGGTCATTCTTGGCAGCGCAAAGAAGAATCCCTCCAGATTCGGTTCGGTGAGGCGGCGCGCCGCAAGCCGTCCGTAAAATGCGGTCAATAGTCCTACGTTAATATTCGTTGAGTACGCTTTGCATTCTGCGATAGCTTCGGATCGACTCATAGAATGCTTCAGCGAAATGTCAATCTCAACGCCATCGCTGGTTTCATTGAGTTTATCGGTTGACGGCTTCTGGTATCCGAGATGATGCATGATCGTTGCCATGAAATGCTCGAATAGATGACCACGCGCGTTCGCTTTGGCTGCCGAACTGTTCTGTTCTACCAGCAACAGAACGATAGGGTCTTTGACAATAATCCCATTCACTGAATTATCCTCCGGGTATAGGTCATATTATTCACTAAGTCGAACGAGCACATCGCACGCTGGGAGGGTATGCGCTGAAGTGAGAGGGATTTCCCAGGCTAAAGGTCTGCTGGTCTTATGACGACGACTCGTCGGTCATGGTTGGCCGCCTGCCCTCCCCTCCAAAGGTGCCACCAGCAGTTTTCGCAACTATGCCTCCACCGACCTAGATACCGAACCACGCATCTGCTGGCAGGCCACTGGAACCCCAGCATCTCTGCCGACCTGCCTTGCGCAACCGTGCCGCGATTCGCCCCTCGGCCGCCGTCCCCTGCACTGTAGTTCCCTCCGATGAAACGAACTGCTGTCGCTCGCACGTTGCAAGCCTCAAGTGGGAGTTCACTCAAACTGCTTCGGGAGATGATCGGATACGAAAAGGATGATATTACAAGGACTCCGGTGTACAGGACGGCCGACGAATCTTACGACACGACCCGACTTGAACTCGACCCCTCCTCCTGTCCAGTTTGGGGACCAGTTGTGCCGACGCTGTGCGCGCCTACGGAAAACTGCGGCGATACCGGGCCCATGAACGCCATGTCGCGGCGTGCAGCGGCCCTGGTCGGCGTTTCCCGGGGAGCAAGTTGAACCGCCGAACACGTTGGACACCTGGGCAAGGCGCAATACGGAGCCCGACTAGGGGTCCGTGCGCCGGCCAGGGGTGCTGACCGGTCATGTCTCCGTGAAGCGTCACGCCCCGGGTGCCCTCGCACCCCAGGGCGGTACATGCCACCAATCCTCAACGGACCGTATTGGAAGTTGGTCGGTAGCTGACTTGCCTCGTTGGCGAGCGAGGTAACGGTGGACATCAGATGTGGGTCCACGCGCCGCGCTGGGTTGTTTAGTGACTTCTCGAGGCCGTCCGGTCTCCGGGTAGGGCACGAACACCATGCACATGTTCACGCGGCGGCCGTGGCTTGTGGACACGGGATCACGTTGGTCGGGTGGGCTAACGGATTCTCCTCAGCTCCGACCATAGAGGGTGTCGTGGTGCTACTTGCCAGGGAAAATGTTCGTTACACACTCCCTGGCTCGTGACCGGGTTGTTGGGTGGCAAGCCCCGAAGAGGTGCGGCAGTAGCTCGCATGTCATCGCTTCGCCTCGATCCGGCGTAACTCACCTTGGCCGATGCACAACGAAGGCCCCGGACGCTCACACTTCGATGAGCAACCGGGGCTGTCGGGGTGATGTTCGTTTGCTTCGCAGCAGGATTCGGAACGTCTTCAGAAGCGCAGTTCTCGTATCGTGTTGAGGTCGATTCCGTGGCGTGCGTAGATCTTGATCGTGTTCTCGCCGGTGAGGTCTGCTTCGGTGTAGCCGAGCAGTTCCGCGACACGGATGACGTCGGCCTTGGTGGCGGCCTCGATCTCGAGATACGGCGGGATCCGGGGCCAGGTGTCGAGTTCGAGTTCTGCGCCGTCGAGGGTGTAGCTGGTCCGCCTGGTTTCCTGGTACGACTTCGCAGAGAATCCCATCAACTCGAGCAGGGCGTTGGTAGCGGCGAAGTCATCGACACTCACCTCCACCTCGTGCGTGCCGTCGATGGCGTCGCTAGTGATCTCTTTGACCGCGAGCGTGGTTCGTTTCCCGTCGTCGCGCAACCTGATCCACTTGCCGTCGACACCGGGGGCGACGTCGTAGACGTAGCGGCGCATGAATCGCTCGGCGAGCTTGTGGCCGCCTTTGTCCAGGATGTGGCGGTCGATGGTGTCGGGGTCGATGTCGAGGATCTTCGCTTCGTGCTCGATGGGCACGGGGGGCTCCTTCTGTATTGCCGTTGGGGTGAGGTTATCCGACTCGGCGGGTCGTGAGCCGGGTGTACTCGGCCTCGCGAAGCCTGAGGATTTCGGTGCGTAAGGGGCTGGTCAGGAACTCGGCTAGGGGTAAGCACAAGTCCATGCGTTGGATGCACACTCCGACCTGGAACGTGCCTTTGCGGTCGTAGTAGAGCCGGACGCCGTAGAAGCCCTCCTCGCAATCGGTGCCGTTGTTGAACCGGCATCCGGTGCAGGTATCCGGTAATCGGACGGGGCGGATGTGCTTGAAGAGGATGCGCCGTCCATCGGGCAGGCGGTAAGCGGTGCGGGAGTTGGAACCTCCGGCGGTGACGTAGTGGGCTTCGGCAACAGCGCCCCGGTCGGCGAGGATATGTTCGATCGCGGTGATCGAGCTGTCACCTTGGTCGAGTGACATCAGCAACCGCACTGTCAGGTTCGGGGAGAACTCATCGAGTAGCCGATGTACTCGTGGGGCGTGTGTGTAGTCGGGGACGACAATGTTGGCGCTGGCTTTGACTCCGTGCGTTTCGCACGCTGTGATCGCGCGTTCGAGTGCGTCGATTCTGCGTTGGGCCAGAACAGGATTGCGGTAGCGGGGGTGCTGCACGTCGGCGAGTTCGGACGCGGTGGTGCCGAAGATGGAAAAGTTCACTCGGTCCAGTCCGGCGGCGGCGCAATCAGCGATAACGCGCTCGCCACGTTCACCGTTGGAGGTCATACCAACTCGTAGCCCGGCATCCACGGCGATCTTGGTCAGTGTGGCGACGCCCGGATGCAAGGTCGGTTCGCCGCCGGTCAGGTGTACCTCGGTCAGCTCCAGCGCGTCACCGAGCACCGTGAGCACATGGGCGAATTCGTCGTTGCCGGGAACCGGGGCCGAGAGGAAGGCCGCGCCATTGCTTTGGGCGTAGATCGACACACGCCCGCTCGCCCCAGCAGCGAGGAACTCGCCAGGCAAACGGTCTCGGTTGTCAACGGCGACCGGCGTGCCTTCGTTGTGACAGAACGTGCAGGTCAGGCCGCATGCGTCAATGATCTTGACGCGCAAGGTAGTGTCTTTGTCGACGTGGACGGGGATTGCAGCACGGGACATAGCCGTGCTCCCTTCGTTCGGTGGTGAGTGGTGCCGGTCGGGATGCACCGGCGTGAGTCGAAGTCGCGACCGCCCAGGGGCGCGACACCCGGCAATTCGGGTCTTCTCTACGGCTGTCGTTGGCCGATAGCGGCGTACGCGCTCAAATCCCAAGCCGCGCGATGGCGCGGTGCGGTAGCCGACAGCCTCCGAATTCCATCCCCATCCCCGTCGCCGTTTTCGCTGTCGCTGTCGTCGTCGCGGCTGGGGGTGGGTGGCCATCGGTGCGGGGCGATCAGACCGGGCGCGAGGAGCTGGTACCCGGCGAGCATGGCCGTGATCTCGCCTCGTCCGCGTGGGTGATACGGAATGCCCGCTCGACGCAGGGTTTCGGCGGCGGCTTGGATGTGGTCGGGGTAGAACTCGTCGGTGACGTGAGTGAGCACGAGCCATGTCCCGACCGGGAATCGAGCGGTCAACGCGGCGAGCACGGCGGGGGCGTCGCTGATCCATTCCGCGGTGCCCGACACGCACACCGCCAACGGTGCCGCTATGTCCATCACTGCGGCGATGTCGCCCATGATGGCGTCGGTGTCAACGATGTCGGTATCGGTGAAGTACCGGGGCCCTTCGTGCAGCATCGCGCGCCCGTGCGCGGCCACGAGGATGTCGGAGTCGACGTACAACGTCCGGGCGGTGTCGCTGCGTTGTTCGGCGATGTCGTGGATGTTCGGGGCGTGGGGCAGGCCGCTTCCGAGTTCGACGAACTGAGACACCCTGTGATGGTCGGACAGGTATTCGACCGCGCGTCGGGTGAACCTCCGGGATTCGGTGATCGCGGGTCTGATCGTGCTGCTCGACAGGTTCTTCGCGAGCGAATCGTCGGGTTCGTAGTGGTCTTTCCCGCCGAGGAACACACTGTGTAGGCGTGCGGGGGTGGGCTGGTAGGGGTCGATCAGATTCCGTGGGCGGGTGGTCATAGTCGGGGCTCCTGCCGCATCTGCGACGGAAGGCCCCCGACCAACTCCGGTGCCCGTGGCGAGGGGCGCACGGTTTGGGAGTTGGTCAGGGCCTTCCAGTGTTGCTGGTCAGTGGGTGGTGTGGGTGCCCCCGGAGGCCGGTTGGGCGGCCTCCGGGGTTTCCCCACCCTCGAACCCGGGGCGGCTCGGGGGGTCGCCGGTGGTTCGAGGTATTCAGGTGGTCTTTGTGGCGTCGGGGCGGTGCCCGTGGTGGGCGGTGGGATGGGTTGTTGTGGATCGGGAACGATTGGGGCCCCGGACATCGCCGGGTACGAGTACGAGGCCGCCTTCGCGCGGGCAGGTTGAGGTGTCTCGGGTCCTCACCGGGCGCGAAGGCCATTCAATTGGTCGAAAATGTTCGGGTCAGGGCAGTAGGTAGAGCCGCTCGTTCGGGAGTCGAGGGAGCCCGACACAGTGCCCGGAATCCACTGCGACGGTGCAGGGTCGGCGGGCGGCCATGTCTTGCACGAACACCAGCGCTGCTGTCAGGCATGCGGCGAAATCCATTCGGATGCTGGCGATTTGAACTGTGAGGTGGATATCGGGTTCGTCGGGACACGGTGACCGCGCAAATGGATCGGCATTCGGGTGTGGCACGGGCGGCGTCCTTCCGGGCCAGGTCAGTAGGGGCCGTGGGTGCGTGGCTTGGCCGCGTCCAAGACGTGGCGGACGCAACCCAGGACCGTGGTCCCAGTCGGCCGGAAGGGGGTGGTCGCGGGGACTATCCACGTTCGGTGGGCGTGATGGTCTGGGCTCGGCGACGGCAACACGATATTGCCGTCGCGGATCACGACCACGTGCGCACGCCAGAGTTCGGCGAGCGCGGCGGGGTCACCGATCGGGCGCATGTCGGCAGTGCGGACGAGGTAGGACCATGCCCGCGCCCGAGGGTGGCCGATGATCGGGCACTGACCGACGTTACGGCGGTGCAACTCGACCTTGACCCGCTGCGCGAGGTCGATCGGCATCATGACCGCACCGGTCGATCCGGCCGTCATCATGATCTGCCCCGTTACGGTGTCCACGAACGTCGGCAGGCTACAAATTCGCCGGTAGAACATGCTGCGTGAGAGCGGCGAATCTTGCAGGGAGGCAGGTACTTTCGTGTCTGTCATTGCCTACCCTTCGAGTGGGGTGTGGCCTGGCGCCGCGGTGGCGATGGCGATGGCGATGGCGATGGCGACGATGCGACGGATGCCTGTGGCTTCGCATTCGAAATCGGCAGGCGACGTAGGAATGACCGGGCAGCCCGCGCACGCTCGGCAGCAGTTGCGACCTGGCCGGGGACCTCTACACGAACACGATCGACAGGTGCTGGACCGAACTCAGCTGTGTGCTGTCCGGGGACGCGCTTGGGCAGCGACACGGAACGAACCAGGCCGATATAACCGAGAAATGAGAGAAGTGCTGATAGTTCAGCTGTTTGATGTGCATGGCTCGTCAGACAGGCTCGCTGCATCGTCGTGTTCTTCCTCGTGGGCCGACTGGTCGGGCATTCGCGGCACCGGGGAACCGGTGCTACAGCCGTTGTGGGTGTCGTTCGCCGTCAACTGTCGTACGTCGAGCGGTATCGCGGCGACGCCGAGGATGTCTTATCTAGAACTTTGGTGTCTGATCGGGTTTCTTCTATGGCTCATGCAAGCTACGATCAGCCGAGCGGGTCACATAATGACAAGGGGTATGACGTGGGGACGGTACTCAAAGCTCTACTTCAAGAACGGCATATCCAAACAGTTTCAGCGTTCAATCGTGAATATGATAGAGCCGCCCTTACGATTGATCCGGGCGCAGTGGGAGCGGGACCTAAGAAGGCTCAGTTCTACCGATGGCTAGCGGGGAATATATCAACACTCCCCTACCCACACCACTGCCGCGTACTGCAGGAAATGTTTCCCGGGTGGACCGCAGCGGATCTGTTCTCGGAATTCAATGAAAGCGTTTCCTTATCCGACCGGGTGCCGAATGGGAACCTGCCGGAAAAGGGCCGAGTGGAAAGGATTTCCGATATTGAGAGCGTTTTTCCGAGAAGGGCTGATTTCCTTGAGTCAAGCTCGCCTCAGGACCTCTTCCGGGACGCACGAACGATCGATCTCGCGGGAATATCGCTTAATATCCTCTGCCAACAATGCTCGGACAGCGAGGTTCTGCGGATGATGAGGGAAGGCACATTCATACGGTGTCTGTTCCTCGACCCCGATGGCCTGAGCATCCAAGCGCGAGAGTTGGAGGAAGGGCACGCGCCTGGTGCGTTGACCAGTCTCACAAGGCTAAATATTCATATGTTGCAGCGGGTTAGATCGAAATGGAAATCTACGATGGGCGGCAATATTGCGATTCGCCTCTACGATGCGCCAGCCCGATTCAACATTTGCATTGTTGATTCTGAGGTATGCGTTATGCAACCATACCTACCGTTTGCGCGCGGCCTGGAGTCTCCGACATTTGTTGCGCGACAAAACGGCAGCCGAGGGATTTTTCAGACATTCTCCGAGGTATTCGAAGAGATGTGGCGTGAGGGAACGGAGCCGGCAGTTGAACAAAACCAGGGAATTCCTGCTTGACTCCGCGCGTAGCGCGGTTTCCATAGGCGTATCCATAGTTGAGTCGAGGAACGTCTCATCGGTTTCGTCGAAGGGCGATCGCGATTTTGTTACCGATATCGATATCGCAGTACAGGAAAGCATTCAAGCATTCCTAGAATCGAAAACGCCAGACATAGGGTTCCTCGGCGAAGAAGGGCAGCGTGCACAGACGCGCAGCGGGCCGTTCTGGACGCTGGACCCCATCGATGGAACATCCAATTTTATCCATGGAATTCCACTGTTCGGAATCTCGCTGGCACTCTTCGAATTCAACAGTCCAACAATCGGGGTCATCACAATGCCAGCACTTGGCCTCGAATACTATGCGGCAGTCGGACTAGGCGCCTATCGAAACGGTGAGCGAATCCAGGTCGCGAGCGCTTCCGGGCTTTCGGAGTCGATCGTCTCAATGGGCGACTACGCCGTTGGCGAGGACGCGATGGAAAGGAACCGACCTCGGCTCGCATTGACAGCCTTACTGGCCGAGCGGGTAGAACGAATTCGAATGTTCGGAACAGCGGCCTTCGACCTGGCGTGTGTAGCCGATGGAAGCACGGATGGTTGCGTGATCCTGTCGAACAACCCGTGGGACATCGCGGCGGGAACAGTCATCGTCCGAGAGAGCGGTGGTGTTGTCTACGATTCAGATGGCTGTACACACAGCCCGCAATCTCGACACACCATCGCCGGGAACAGTCTCACCGCAAAGGAACTCGTATCGCTGGTTGCTAGGGCACATGACTGCCCGTAGACGGTCGGCTCAGAGAGATCGTCGCCAACGGTGGCGCTTCGTGACCGGTGGCCACTTGTCCGATGGTGCGGGTGGTGAGCCGGAAGTCGTTGTCGCGGACAGGGTGTTGAGCATCCGCTTTCAGGGCAGTCGGTCCGAACTGCGCTGCCTGATCTACGCCCGGATGGTCTCGAGAGACGTATCTCTGGCTGAACTTCGCGGCGGCCGACCTCAACTGTGGAGGTCGACCGCCGCCTCCATGTTCGGACAGCTGGAACTGGTGGTTTGTCGGCGCTACAACCAGTCGACCTCGTAGCCGGAGTCAGGTTCCCGACCGGTGGATTCGAACTCGTCGGCGGTGGTGTCAGTCTCGGACCAGTCTGCATGCGTGTCGCCTAGTGCGGCGTCTACGGCGTTGGTGATGGTTCGCGCTTGTAGGTCCGGTTTGTGGGTGTGCTTGGTCGGGTCGGGTGTGGCGGCGGCCAGGTCGGTGTCGGCGATTTCCAGGCGTGCCCAGAGTGCGGCGGCGGGCATTTCGTCGGGTAGTGGGCGGGCGCCGGCGGCATTGGTGAGCTGGTTTTCTATGTCGAGGCCGGCGCGGGCGGCGGCGTCGATGTTGGTGGCGATGATCGGCCAGGTGGGGTCGGTGCTGATGCGGGGGTCGATGCGGTCGACGGTCGCGGCCCACCGGTGTTGGGGCAGGCGCGTGTTGCCGTCGACTTCGAGGATGCGGCGGTGCAACTGTTGCTGGTGCGCGCGTTCGATCGCGATGTATCGGGCGGGTCCGGTCGGGCGGGGGTCCGACTCCGGGACGTGTAATCCCGCACGCCAAATGGCGAGGTCGGCCACGAGTTCGGGATCGGTACCGAGCAGTGGTCGCGCCCATTTCGGGGCTGTAGCGGTGGTCCAGGCGCGGGCGGTATCGCTGATCTGTCGGGCAAGTTCTGCCACGATCCGTTCCCGCGCCTGCACTGGGGCGGTCTCTGCGTCGGCGGTGGGGGCCTCGGTAGGTAGTCCGGGTGTCCATGCCAACGGTCCGGGTCCGGCGGAATGGTTGCCGGTGGGGTCCAGTCGCCAGTACAGTACGGCGGCGGGGTCGGTGACGGTGTCGAGTTCACGCGCGGCGATCGCGGTGCGTAGTTCGGTGACCGGGTCGGCTCCGGACAGGGCGAGCATCGCCAAGTGTTGGCGTAGGACCGAGTAGGCGGGGCTGCCGGTCAGTCCCGGTACGAGTCGTTCGGCGATGCGGTCGATGGTGTCGAGTCGTGTTGTGCCGATAACGTTTTCGGCCGTCATGCCCAGTGTGTCGAGATAGATGTCGACCGCGCGGCCGATCCGGCGTGCGGGGTCGAGCGCGTCACGGAGTTCGGTGTGAGCGGACGTGCGTGCGCCGTCGCGGTCCAAGACGTGGTGCAGGTGTTCGACGGCGGTACGCGGGTAGTGCGCGGGCAAGGTGTAGATATCGCCCTCGTCGCCGTTGAGCGCGGTCGCTATGTAGGCGTGGTTGGCCTGGCGTCCGCGCGTCATCGCCACATAGAACTGCTGGCGCGACTCACGCCCAGACAGGGCGACGTGGCAGGAATCCGCGGTGATGCCTTGCGCGGAATCGATGGTCGCGGCATAGCCCATGTGTAGGTGGTCGTGCACGTAGTCCCCCGGCAGCCGCACCACGGCGTCGGTATCGCGACCGTGTACGCGGCGTACGACGGTGACCGAGTCGTCGGAATGCACTTGCCGGATGGTCCAGGAGTATCCGTTGCGGACCCAATCGCGCGCGCCGACCCGCAGGCGTGGGTCGTTGCGGCGCGTGCGCACGGTGTCACCGGCTGAGGCCACCAACCCGTCGGCAAGGAACACATGGGAATCGGCAGCTGTGCCCGTAGGCGGGTCACTGCGGGCAATGCGGTGGGCGCGGGCACGCACGTTCAGTGCGGTCACGATGTCGTGAGTGGGTGCCAACATCACCGCATCCGATCCGTTGGTGATGTCGGCGGCCCACGCTTGGTAGGCGTCTTCGTAGACGGTGCCGAGGTGTCCGGAGTGGATGCGGCCGTTGTCCAGATACCAGGCCAACGCGAGCGGATCGCCCTTGCGCAACCCGGTCGACGCCAGCGCTTCGCCTCGTTGGGCGAACCGCACCACCTCTGTGAGCGTCGGTGCTTGCTCTGGTGCGGCATGGTCGATGTCGGTGTGGACTCCACCGGCATCGATCGCGGGCAACTGTCGGTCGTCACCGATGCATCGCACGTTTGCACCGCGCCCGGCCAGATACCGCAGCAACTGGAGACGTTTGGTGGTCGGCAAGGTGACGTGTTCATCGATGATCACCAACGTGGTCGCGTCGATATCGAGGACCCATTGCGGCAGAAACGGCGGGTACTCACCGGTCGTCGCGGCCGCGTGCTGGGCGTCGATGACGTGCAACAGCTTGTCCACGGTCTCGGCGCGGGTGCCGATCGACTCGCCCAGCACGGACGCGGCGGCGGCCGTGGGTGCCATACCGAGCACGGTTCCGCCACCGGCTTCCCACGCGATGGCCAGTACTTGCATGGCGGTAGTTTTGCCGGTTCCGGCGGGGGCGTTGGCGGTGTGGACACGCATTCCGGCGCTGGCGAACGATTCGATGACCCGAATCTGACCGGGGTTCAAGGGTTGGTCGGGGTGGGCGGTGTTGTATTCGTACACCGCGCGCGCGACCAATCCGGCGTTCAAGGTGACTCCGCCGGGCTCGACTGACAGCGCGATCAGCTCAGCTTCGGCGGCCAATGTGGATTCGGTGGTGTAGATCTGAGAGTTCGCGCGGGTGTGTATCGGGGTGCCGTCGCGGCGACGTAACCACGCCGGGACCGCGCGTAGGTCGGGTTGCTCGGTCACGTCGGGGTCACCGCGCGCTACCGATGATGACGGCGATAATGCTTGTGCCAGTATCTTTTCGGTGGCTTCGGCCCATTCTGCGGGGGCGATGTTCCCGCGGATTTGGCGTTCAACTTCGGCCCGGAGGTTGAACTCACGCCAGGTCGCGCGCTTGTCCGAGACCGCCGCCAACGCTTGGTCCGCGAGGTGGGTGACGAACGCGCGATCTGGTGCCGGACGCGGCACGCGCGGAACACCTACGACACGGGCTTCGATGTTGTCCACAACATCGATCCCGCCGAGCACCGCGGCGGCATCGGCGCGCCAGCTCGCGCGTTGTTCGGTGCGTGAGCCCGGAGCGTGTTTGCGGGGGCGGGTTTCCAGGGTCGCGCGTTGACCGAGGTCGTGGACTTCGCTGGGGGTGGGTTCGCGCCCGAACGTTGTTTGAAACGCGGCGGTGAGGGTGTCGAGTCGGTCAGCGATCACGGCGGTACGCCGCGACCAGTGGTGGATCAGTGGCAGTGGGAAACCGACGATTTCGCGGACCCTGACTTGGTCGGGTGTGCGGTCGGTGCGGGTTTCGAACTGCATGTCCAGCGCGGTTTCTAGGTGGTGTTCGAGGCGGGTGTCATAGATTTCTGACACCGTGACCACCGCTTCATGAATCACGGTGCCGTTGACAGTGCGCCATTTGCCATCCGGTGTGCGGACCCGATTAGCGACCAGAACGTGGGTGTGCAGGTCCGGGTCACCAGCACGCGAGTCACGGTGGTCGAATGTCGCGGCGATCGCGCCGTGCACGTCGATGTGTCGAATCCCGTTGCGACCCGATCGGGTGAACAGCGCGTTGTTCTCCAACCACGACAGTGCGTCGGTGATCGCGGCACGGTGGGCGGTCTCGATCGTGTGCGCAAGCTCGGGGGTCGCGACTGCCCACAGTCCCGACACACTCTTGACGGGACTGAACGTGAAGTCGAATCCGGCGACCGCTGTGCGGTCCGGGCGCGAGTTTTTCGCGACCCATCCAGACAGTTCGCGCGGGTCCAGTGGTGCGCGTCCGTACTCGATGGTGAACATTTCGGTCGCGATATCGGTGCGCATCTGCGCGCGAATCTGGTCGGGAATATGGGCGGTGACGCACTCGCCCACGCTGGTGTTGTAGTCGCGGTATGCCTGCGCGGTGGCGGCGGGGAACCCCGAAGTCGTGGAGTAGACGGCGAACTTGTTGCCGAGTTTGGTTGCCTTCTCGGCCAACCGGGCGGCATAGGCGGGGCGCACACCAGCCGCGAGGTGATGCGCTTTCACACGTTCGCGGACCTGGTCGGCGTTCGGGTGTATCCCCGCGCCGAACAGAAACTTCATCTGATCTTCGGTGACTTCCGCACCGGGGGTGATCTCGAGGTCGGAAAGTCCGCTGCCATGCCAGGTTCCGGGAGC
The DNA here is from genome assembly GCF_030486425.1 of Nocardia sp. PE-7. Classification (NCBI taxonomy): domain Bacteria; kingdom Bacillati; phylum Actinomycetota; class Actinomycetes; order Mycobacteriales; family Nocardiaceae; genus Nocardia; species Nocardia sp. PE-7. The sequence continues at coordinate 5,236,507 of NZ_CP129614.1, forward strand.
TTCGCCGTGCTCGTTGTAATAGTCGGACAGCGATGCTCGCCCGCGCGCTGTGGTGTCATTGGCGGCGGTATTGCGCAGGTAGTACTCGTAGCCGTTGCCTGCGGCGACCTTGTGCATGGTCGCGACCATGCCTCCATGAGACACCCCAAAACAGGCGAATTCAAGGCGGCCTAGTCCGTGAACCCTTGCCGCAGACAACGTTTCCACAGGACGTTATCAACTCGTTACCCTGAGATGAAAGATGTCTGAATGTGAAGGAACGGAAAATAGGGGTAGGGGGTATATGGAAGTAAGGGTGAGTTTAGTTGCGGGGGTGAGGCATTGATGGGGTGGGGTGAGATGTATTGCGGGGGTATGGGTGTGAATGGGATGTGTTGAGTACCGATGGGATGGGGTCGGTCAGGTTGAGGCGTTGAATCCGCCGCGCCACTGGAGGACCCGCGCGCCGACCGGACGCGGCCTGCGAGCGGCGGCACCGACCGAGCCCGCTCGAGGTGCCGAAAATTGCATACCTAACCGACCTTCGAACAATGGCACACTGGAAAGCGGAAAAGAGCCGCGAGATCAGGGGACACGTCGATCAACTGAAAAGGAACGCAAATGTCCCTTCACAACAGAAAAGTTCGTCCACACACCGGCCGGTCCGGTGTCTCTCAGTCGGGCCGACGTGACAAGCAGGCTCCGCCGGTCACCGACTCCGACTCCCCGGCAGCATCGGCACCAGCCGACAACTCGGAAGCCTCGACACCGGCCGACAGTGCGGCCACCGAGGGCACCGACTCTGATACCGCAGGCCACAACAACACCGACGGGCGCGGGCCCGCGCTGATCGGACCGACCAGCGAAGCCACCCGCCGCTGGGTCGCCGAAAGTCGGATGCGGCAAGGGCTATCGCCTCGCATCACCGATCCCGTCGTGCTCGATTCACTCGCGCTGTTCCTGCGCAACGCGATCGACTCCCTCGACCGCGACCGCCGCCGCCGCGACGACACCTGAGACGCTCACAACGGACGCCACACGATCTCGACCGAGGACTTGTCGAAACGCCACACGCGCCCGTTCTGGTCTTCCCACTTCGCGGCGTAGATGTTCGCGGGCCGCACGATCACTTTCTCGATCACGCGGGCGGCGGCTTCGTGCCGCCACCGCGAACCCTTGGTAATCCATGCCTTGCGCAACTCCCCTGGTGCGGAACCGATGTCGGCCAACACCGCCAGCGCCTGACTCGACCGCAACGAATCCTGTTCGGCACGCAGGGTCTTCAAGCTGGTTTTGAGTCCGGTGATGGTGCGATCGATGACGCGCAAGTCGAACTCGTCACCGGCACCGCTCAGAACCTCGGTGCGGCGGTCAGCCTCGGCGTCGAGATTGCCCGCGGTGGTCTCGATCCTCTTCTGTAGTGCCGCGATCCGCTCGGCATTTTCGTTGCCGCGATCCAGACGCGAGAGGATGTCGGGGTTCTCGTACTCGGCGATCACCGCTTGCGCCACGAACGTCTCCAACGCGTCCGCGTCGCGGAACACCCGCCCGCACGCACACACAACTTTGCGCGCGTCCTTGGACCGGCACCCGTAGCGGCGCTGAATTACCGGGGGCCCGCTCTTGCGTGTGCGTTCCAGTGCCGAACCAACCAACCATCCCCCGCAGTACTGGCCAGCGCGGTCGGTGCCCTCTCTCCACGTGCCGCCGCACTCGGCCAACCCGGTCAACCAGTAGAAGGCGTTGCGCTGGCGTGGCCTCTCGGGGTTCTTGGACCGGCGGTGTGAGGTCACCGCCGCGCGCATGGCGTCATGTTCGGCACGAGTGAAGATCGCGGGCCACTGCCCACGATGACGGGTACCGCTGCGCTCGTGGAAGCGAATGCCGTTGCCTTCGGGGTTGTTCAGGCATTCGCAGCGATCGCCGTTGGCGTCGGTGTGCTCTCCCTGGTCGTAAGCCACATACGCTTCCAACAGCAGTTGCTTGGCGAGCCTGCCCACACCCCACAGCTCGCCCTCGGCAGTGGTCACACCCCGCGCGTTCCAGTCGGTCACGATCGAGGTTTGAGTCTCACCGTTGATGAGCCGATCACGGCCCTCCCGCAGTACCTCCACTTCCTCGTCACGCAACGCGCACCGGTCCAGGATCTCGGCACCGGTGATCGGATGCGTCCCGGCCACCTTCCCGTATCCGAAGCGGCGCGAACCTCCTTGCATGACTCCCTTCGCCGCTTCCTCGCTCATCCGCTCCAACAGGTTCTCGGTGTTGACTTCGCGGTACTCGACCGCTTCGGCGACGGCGACCATGAAATTCTTGCGACCCGCACCGGTGGTCAGGTCGTAGTCGGTGGCGTTGACGAAGCAGTACCGCACACCCTCATCACGGCCCAGCTTCATCAGCTCGTTGCCGAGGTCGTAGTCACGGGTCAACCGGGACACGTCACGAGCAAGGATGACGCTGGCCGGACCACCGGTGGCCAACCCCAGCACTTCCCGCAGGGCGGGGCGGTCGGCGTCGGCACCGGACATGTCGTTGTCGCAGAAGATCCGCGCCAACGGCAGCTTCTTGCGCTTGGCGTGCTTGACCTGGTTTTTCGCTTGTAGGTGCACACCCTCGGCGCGGTCCTTCTCATCACGGGAGATCCGCACATACCCATACACCCACTGAGCGGGGTCGACATCGGCCACAGCATCGGCCAGAGCCCCGTTGATCTCGGCGAGCCAGGCGGGCTCGACCTGGGTCTTTGCCTTCGATCGCGTCATGATCCGATTTTATGAGAAGGAGTGCATAGTGGGTATCTTTCCGGGGTGAGTGTCGAGTACCTGATCCGGCTCGAGCAAGGCCGCGACAGTCACCCCTCTGCCCAGGTGTTGTCCGCGCTCGCCGAGACGCTGCGACTGAGCCCTCGTGAACGCGTCCACCTGCATCAACTCTCCAAGGGCGCGTCCGGTTTCAGTTGCGGCGCCGCCGAGCAGGGGCCGAACCGCACGGTGCGACCCACGATTCTGGCCGTTCTCACCCAGCTCGAACCCGCGCCCGCCGCGATCACCAACCGCTTCACCGAGATCCTGGCCTGTACCGAGGGCTATCGGAAGCTGATGGCGCCCAGTGGGCTGTTCGAGCAGGGCGAACCCGCCAACGTCGCCCGGTTCGTATTCACCCATCCGGGCGCCCGCGAGCTGTACCCGGAATGGGACGCCGCCGCCGACAAGCTGGTCGCCTCGCTCAAACAGGGCCCGTTCCGCGCCGACCCGATGGTCGCCGCCCTGGTCGACGAACTCACCGTCACCGCGGGCAGCGCCTTCACCGATCGCCTCGCGACCCTGCCCGGACTCCCGCCTTCGGGTGGGATCGACCGGCTCAGCCATCCCGAGGCGGGCACGCTGCGGTTGGCCTACGAATCGCTGGATCTGTCCATCGACGACGACCAGTCGCTCTACGTCCTGCTCCCCGCCGACGAGGCCAGCGCGAGCGCCCTCGACCAACTAGTCGGACGCCGCCCCGGCGGCCTACGGTCCATCGCAAGCTGAGCCGATTACGCGCGGTGTCGGAGGCGACCGGTAGCCTAGGAAATCGTGCATCCTGACGTTATCGCCGACCTCGCAGAACTCGACACCACGCTCAAGACGGTCGAGTCGGTCCTCGATGTCGAGGAGCTACGCCGCCGCATCGACGAACTCGAGCACCAGGCCGCGGATCCCGAGCTGTGGAACAACCAGGAACACGCCCAGCAGGTGACCAGTGAGCTGTCGCACGCGCAGAGCGAACTGCGCCGCGTGGAGGAACTACGCCAGCGCTTAGAGGACCTGCCGGTGCTCTACGAACTGGCCGAGGCCGAAGAAGACGCGGCCGCCGCCGAAGCCACCGCCGACGCCGATGCCGAGCGCGCCGCACTGCGCGTGGACGTCGAGGCGATGGAGGTGCGCACCCTGCTCTCGGGCGAGTACGACAAGCGTGACGCGCTGGTCAACATCCGTTCCGGCGCCGGTGGCGTCGACGCCGCCGACTGGGCGATGATGCTGATGCGCATGTACATCCGCTGGGCCGAGCGGCACAAGTTCCCCGTCGAGGTCTACGACACCTCCTACGCCGAAGAGGCGGGCCTCAAGAGCGCCACCTTCGCGGTGAAGGCTCCCTATGCCTACGGCACCCTGTCGGTGGAGATGGGCACGCACCGCCTGGTCCGGATCAGCCCGTTCGACAACCAGGGCCGCCGCCAGACCTCCTTCGCCGAGGTCGAGGTCCTGCCCGTCGTGGAGACGACCGACCACATCGAGATCCCCGAGGGCGAGATCCGGGTCGACGTGTACCGCTCGTCGGGCCCCGGCGGCCAGTCGGTCAACACCACCGACTCCGCGGTGCGTCTGACCCACATCCCCACCGGCATCGTCGTCACCTGCCAGAACGAGAAGTCGCAGCTGCAGAACAAGATCTCGGCGATGCGCGTGCTGCAGGCCAAGCTGCTCGAGCGCAAGCGCCAGGAGGAGCGCGCCACGATGGACGCGCTCAAGACCAACGAGGGTGCCTCGTGGGGCAACCAGATGCGCTCGTACGTGCTGCACCCGTACCAGATGGTCAAGGACCTGCGCACCAACCACGAAGTCAACAACCCCACCGCGGTGCTCGACGGTGACATCGACGGGTTCATCGAATCCGGAATCCGTTGGCGGATGCGCGATCAGGACGACGCGTAGCCAGCGATTCGCTCACAAACCGTGGGCTTCAGCACGTTTGACCGCACGCCGTGACCGACCTGTAACCTTTCTGGTGTGCGTTCGACCGAACCGAAACTGTGCCTGTGCAGGTCCATGAAGGAGACGCGATGACCGACGTCCTCGCGGCCAGCAGCGGACCCGAGATCAGCGACTGGATGCGTTCCAGCGGCCTCGAAATCGTTCTGCTGATCGTCGGCGCGATGCTGTTCGGCCGATTCGCGGCGTTCCTACGCGACCGGGTGACCACCAAGATCGACTCGGGTTTCCAGACCAGCGATGCCCTGGTGCGCACCGAAGCGGCCAAGCATCGGCACGCGCTGGCCCAGGTGGTCACGTGGGTGGTGCTGACCATCGTGTACGTGCTGGTCGGCATGGAGGTGCTACGCAGGCTCGGCTTCGCGGTGACCGGACTGGTCGCGCCCGCGGCGGTGCTCGGCGCCGCGCTCGGTTTCGGCGCGCAGCGCATCGTCCAGGACATCCTGGCCGGGTTCTTCCTGATCACCGAGCGCCAGTACGGCTTCGGTGACGTGGTGCAGATCTCGGTCACCGGCTCCGCCGAGGTGGCCGAGGGCACCGTCGAGGACGTGACTCTGCGCATCACCACGCTGCGTAATTCCGACGGCGAGGTGATCATCGTCCCCAACGGGCAGATCGTGAAAGTCACCAATCTGTCCAAGGACTGGGCGCGCGCCGCGATCGACGTCCCGGTGTCCGCGCAGGCCGACATCACCAAGATCAACGAGATCCTGCACGCGGTCTGCACCAAGGCCTACGAGGATCATCGCCTCAAACCGCTTCTGCTCGACGAGCCGTCGGTGATGGGTGTCGAGGATCTCTCGCTCGAGGTGATGAACATCCGGATGGTTGCCCGCACATTGCCAGGCAAACAATTCGAAGTGGGTCGCGAACTGCGCGTACGCGTGGCCGCGGCCCTGCGTAAGGAGGGAATCAGTGAAACCACGTAAGTCCACAGCGATCCTGATGGCGGCGTGGCTGTCGACGTTCGTCGTGTATCTGTTCGTCAAACCCACCGATACCGCGGCCGAGGGCCCGACGACGTTCCTCAATGCCGTCCCGACCTGGGTGAATTCCGAACCCGAACGCTGATCGGCGCGTCGCGTCCGGCCGGGACGCCCCCATCGCTGGTTACACTGGCTCCCCGTGATCACCATGCGCAACGTCAGCAAGTCGTACCCGACCTCGACGCGACCGGCGCTGGACAATGTTTCCGTCGATGTGGATAAAGGCGAGTTCGTCTTCATCATCGGCCCGTCCGGTTCGGGCAAGTCGACTTTCATGCGACTGCTGCTCAAGGAAGAGGCGCCGACATCGGGCGAGATCCGGGTCGCCGACTTCCGCGTCGACAAGTTGCCGGGGCGCAAGGTACCCAAGTTGCGGCAGCGGATCGGCTGCGTGTTCCAGGACTTCCGGCTGTTGCAGCAGAAGACCGTCGAGCAGAATGTCGCGTTCGCGCTGGAGGTGATCGGCAAGCGACGTCAGTTCATCGAACGGACGGTGCCCGAGGTGCTCGACATGGTCGGGCTCGGCGGTAAGGGGCAGCGCTTGCCCTCGGAGCTGTCCGGTGGTGAGCAGCAGCGGGTCGCGATCGCGCGCGCGTTCGTCAACCGGCCGCTGGTCCTGCTCGCCGACGAGCCGACCGGCAACCTCGACCCCGATACCAGCGCCGACATCATGGCCCTGCTGGAGCGGATCAATCGCGTCGGCACCACGGTGCTGATGGCCACCCATGACAACCACATCGTCGACGCCATGCGAAGGCGGGTGGTCGAACTGGACCACGGCAGACTCGTGCGCGACGAAGCGACCGGTGTCTACGGGGTGGGTCGATAATGCGACTGAGTTTTCTGTTCACCGAGGTCGTCGACGGCCTGCGCCGCAATCTCACGATGACCATCGCGATGATTCTGACCACGGCGGTGTCGCTGATGATGCTCGGCGGCGGCATGCTGTCGGTGCGGATGGCCGACAAGACCGAGAACTTCTTCATCGGCCGTCTCGAGGTGCGTTTCTATCTCGACGACGCGGTCTCCGACACCGATCCCGACTGCGCCGCCGACCCGTGCAAGTCGCTGCTCGCCGACCTCAAGCAGACCTCGGGCGTGGAGAGCGTGCAGTTCCTCAACCGCGCCGACGCTCTGGAAGAGGCGAAGAAGCTGTTCGCGGACCAGCCGGAGATGGTGCAGTACATCTCCGACTCACCGCTGCCCGCCTCGTTGCGGGTGAAGATGACCGACGCCGATCAGTACCAGCACATCTACGACAGCTTCGCGACCCGGCCGGGTGTGCGGATCGTGGCCAATGACAAGGAGTTCGTCGACCGGCTGACCAGCCTGTTCGACGGTTTGCGCAATGCCGCGTTCGGTTTGGCGCTGGTGATGGCGCTGGCCGCGATGCTGCTGGTGTTGAACATGGTGCAGATCGCCGCGTTCACGCGGCGCACGGAAGTCGGCATCATGCGACTGGTCGGCGCGACCCGCTGGTATACCCAGCTACCGTTCCTCCTCGAAGCGGTCGCGGCAGCCTTCGTCGGTTCGGTACTCGCGGTCCTCGGCCTGGTCATCGCCCGGCCGCTGGTGATCGACCGGGCGCTGGGCCCGCTGTTCGACAGCAACGTCTTCCCGCGTATCACCGGCGACGACATCGCGGTGGTGGCCCTGACGATCGCTCCCGTCGGCATCGTGTTCGCCGCCGTCACCGCTTACCTCACGCTGCGCTACTACGTGCGCGAATAGAGCCTGTCGGCGGGAACGGCCGATGCGCGGGTGCTACTTCAGGTCCGGCACCGGCTGTCCCCCGGCGTGGGCGAGGCTCGCGCCGAGTTGAGCGGCGAGTCGGGATCGCTGACGGTCGAGGTCGGTGATGCGCCGTTCCAGTTCGGCGGTTCGCTCGGCCATGATTCGCACCGACATCTCACAGGCTTGGACCGGCCCCGCGTTCTCGGCGCACGGCATGAGCAGGGCGATGTCATCGGTGTTCAGTCCCGCGGCCAGCAGTTCCCTGATCCGGGCGACCGTGCCCACCGCCGACGCGGGATAGCTGCGGTACCCGTTGCCGTCGCGGTGCGGATGCAGCAGACCCTGCTCCTCGTAGTAGCGCAGCAGCCGGGTGGCCACCCCGGTGCGTCGCGCCAATTCACCGATCAGCATGTGACCACCGGCACCTTCGGCTTGACCTTCACACCCATGTCAATCCCTAACGTCGCTGCCATGAACACGATTCCCCTGCACACCACCGTCCACGGCTCCGGTTCCGGCATCGTCCTCGCGCACGGCGCGGGCGGCGGGATCGAGAGCAATTTCGGCACCCTGATTCCCACTCTCGCCGCGGCGCACACCGTGGTCGCGTCGGACTACCCGGGCGATGACACGCCCTTGGATCTCGACGGCCTCGCCGATGCCCTGGTGGCGGCGGCCGTCGATGCGGGTGTCGAGACCTTCGCCGTCGTCGGTTTCTCGCTCGGCACCGCGGTGGCCGTGCGCGCCGCCGCGCGCCACCCCGACCGCGTCACCGGCCTGCTGCTCACCGCGGGCCTGGCCGCTCCCGACCATCGCGCCCAGCTGGCCGTGCGGGCCTGGCAGGACCTGCTCGAGCGCGGCGACCACGATTCCTTCGCCCGGCTCACCGTGCTCACCGGCTTCTCCACCAGCTTTGTCAACAATCTGCCCGCGGACACCGTCGACGACATCGTTCGTCGGACCGCCGCCTCGATTCCCGGCGGCACCCGCCAGCAGGCGGCGCTGGTCGAGTCGGTCGACACCACCGCCGACCTCGCCGCCATCGCCGTGCCCACGCTCGTCGTGGCCACCACCGCCGACCTGCTGGTCGATCCGGCGAACTCGCGGACGCTGGCCGCCGCGATCCCCGGCGCCGAATACGCGGAGATCGAAGCCGGCCATGTCGTCATGGTCGAGCGCCCCGACGAATGGGAGAAACTGCTGACCGGTTTCCTCGACCGGCACGGTCTCTAGATCTCCGCGACGACCGGGACCGGACACTCAGCCGAGCCTGCGCAGCTGCGGCCAGAGTTGCGACCACGGGCGGACCGGGTTGCGGCACACGAACATCGGCTCGCCCTGTTCGTCGTTGTCGATGCCGAGGCCGTTGTCGAGGGTGCCCGCGGGTTCGACCGTCGAACAGAGTTCGGTGAGCCGGTCGCGGTCGATACCGACGGTGAGGACCTCGGTCGCGGTGTCCGGCGGAGGTCCCCACCACCAGTAGGCGTTGTGGCCGGAATGCGGTGTGGGCAGGGCGTAGTCGGATCCGTAGCGCTCGATCGCGCCCGCCTCGCCGTAGTTGGCGGTGAGGACGGGGGCGCCGGGTGGTCGTGCGGCGGCGATCTGCTCGACGTAGCGGGGCCAGGCGATGGTTTCGCCCGCGTCGTAGTTGATGGCGAGGACGGGCGAGTCCCGCAGCCACGCGATCGGCCACACCGGCAGGAACACCAGCGCCGACATCACCGCGTTCACCACGAGCACCGAAGCGATTGCCGCCCAACGTTTTCGGTTCTCGGCCGACCACCGGCTCAGCCCGACCGTACCCGCCGCGAGCAGCACCGGATACATCCCGCCGAGGTAATAGGCCTTTCCACCGGTCGCGAGAAACACCACGAACAGCGTCGCGTAGGTCAGCGCAAACGCCCGCCATCGCGAGTTCCACAACCGCCACAACCCGTACCCCCACAGCGGAACCAGCAACGGCCCGAACAGCCCGAACTGCAAGAGCACGAACATGATCGGCGAATCCGAGGTCCCCGACGAACCACCGGCGATCGCCCTGCTCAGCTCCCACTGCGGCCACCCGTTGTCCGCCTGCCACCACAGATACGGCAGCCACAGCACCAGCGCGGTCCCGACGGCGAATCCGAAATACCTGGTAGCGAACAGCTTTCGTTGCCCGGTCAGCACCAGTGCCGAGGCGAGGACGACAACCGGCAGGATCAGCAAAACCTTGTTCTGCAGCCCGATCCCCACGACCAAGCCGATCAAGAGCCACCATCGCGGATCGCGGGCGAGTTTCACCACCAATAGACAGATCAGCGACCAGGCCGCCAGATCGAACACCGTCGTTCCCAGCAGGTGCCCCACGCCCATCACCAGCGCGGAACTCGCGACAGCGCCCGCGGCCAGTGCCCGCGCCGCACGTCCACCGCCCAACTCCCCCGCCAGCAACCCCGTACACACCACGACGAAGGTGGCCGCGGCGACGGCAGGCAATCTCATGACACATAACGAATCGGGATCGACCGCGGCCATGAATCTGGCCAGAAACGGCGACAACGGCGGCTGATCGGGGTATGACCAGTCCAGACGCCGACCTGCGGCCAGGAAGTACAACTCGTCGCGGTGATAGCCGTAGCGCCCCGACGTGACCAGCAGAACGAGCGCGAAGGCCGACGCGATGACTGGCACAGGACCAGCGTGACAGAAACCGGCGATTTCACAACGGGTGGGCACACTTCTTACTCCGGAGTAAGATAGTCTTACCGAAGAGTAAGATGGTGGGGTCGAAGGCACCCCGACAGCCGAGGAAATCAGGTGATGATGAGCACTCGAGACAGCGCGACGAAGCGACGTCCGAACGACACGTCCGCGGTCGGCCTCAGCCAGCCCAAACGGGACTGGATGGGCGCCGCGATGCGCGCTTTGACGACCATTACCGGGTCGGAGCTCGCGGGCAAGTACAACCTGCGCAAGCCGATCGAGCGAGTCACCTACGAGGGCACCAAGACGGGCTTCCGCACCCTGGGCGCGGCCACTCGTACCTTCGCGAAGGTGGCCGGCGGCGGTGAGCCCAAGCGTCTGGTCGACAACGAGGCCAAGACCAAGGACTACTTCGATCTCACCCCGTCCGACGAGCAGCAGATGATCGTCGAGACGGTGCGTGAGTTCGCGGGCGAGATCTTGCGCCCCGCGGCCTACGACGCCGACAATGCCGCCAAGGCCCCGCGCGACCTGCTCGAGCGCGCCGCCGAACTCGGCATCACCCTGATCAATGTCCCCGAGGAGCTGGAAGGCGCGGCTTCCGAGCGCGGCGCCGTCACCAACTCCCTGGTGGCCGAGGCTCTCGCGCACGGCGACATGGGCCTGGCGCTGCCGATTCTGGCGCCCAGCGGCGTCACCGTCGCGCTCTCGCAGTGGGGCACCGACGCGCAGCAGCAGACCTACCTACCCGCCTTCACCGGCGACGCGGTGCCGCAGGCGTCCGTGGTGATCAACGAGCCGCGCGCCCTGTTCGACCCCTTCGCCCTGCAGACAAAGGCCGTTCGCTCCCCCAGCGGCTACAAGCTCACCGGCGTGAAGAGCCTGGTCCCGGCCGCCGCCGATGCCGAACTGTTCATCGTGGCGGCCGAACTCGACGGGCGCCCGGCGCTGTTCATCGTCGAGTCCGACACCGCCGGGCTGTCCGTGGAAGCCGATCCGAGCATGGGCCTGCGCGCCGCCGGCCTGGGTCGACTCATCCTGGACAACGTGGCCGTCGGCGCCGACGCCGTTCTCGGCGACAGTGACGCCAAGACCCGCGCCGCCGAGTACGGCGACGCGGTGCAGCTCGCCCGGCTCGGTTGGGCCTCGCTGGCCATCGGCACCGGTCAGGCCGTGCTCGACTACGTGATCCCGTATGTGAACGAGCGCGAAGCGTTCGGCGAGCCGATCTCGCACCGTCAGGCGGTGGCCTTCATGGTCGCCAACATGGCGATCGAGCTCGACGGACTGCGTCTGGTGACCCTGCGTGGCGCCTCGCGCGCGGAACAGGGCCTGTCGTTCGCCCGTGAGGCGGCGCTGGCGCGCAAGCTGGCCACCGACAAGGGCATGCAGATCGGCCTGGACGGCGTGCAGCTGCTCGGCGGTCACGGCTTCACCAAGGAACACCCGGTCGAGCGGTGGTACCGCGACCTTCGTTCCGTCGGTGTCGCCGAAGGCATCGTGCTGGTCTAGGCCCGTTTCTCACCTTCCAGGAGCCCCCTCATGATCAATCTCGAACTCCCCAAGAAGCTGAAGGCGAGCGCCAACCAGGCCCACCAGGTCGCCTCGCAGATCTTCCGTCCCATCTCCCGCAAGTACGACCTCGCCGAGCACGAGTACCCGGTCGAGCTCGACACCATGGCCGCCATGATCGAAGGGCTCGCCGACTCCGGCACCCAGAAGATCGGCGGCGCCGCGGGCGGCCGTAACGACGAGGCCGACGCGGATCTGACCGCGAATGCCAACGGCGGCAACATGTCCGCGCTGCTCAACTCCCTCGAGACCTCGTGGGGCGATGTCGGCCTGATGCTCACCATCCCCTACCAGGGACTGGGCAATGCCGCGATCGCCGCGGTGGCGACCGACGAGCAGCTCTCGCGTTTCGGCAAGGTGTGGGCCGCGATGGCGATCACCGAGCCGTCCTTCGGTTCCGACTCCGCCGCCGTCACCACCACCGCTGTTCTCGACGGCGACGAGTGGGTGCTCAACGGCGAGAAGATCTTCGTCACCTGCGGTCAGCGTGCCACCCACATCGTGGTGTGGGCCTCGGTCGACAAGAGCCTCGGTCGCGCCGCGATCAAGTCCTTCGTCGTCCCGCGTGACGCTCCGGGTCTGTCGGTGGCGCGGCTCGAGCACAAGCTCGGCATCAAGGCCTCCGACACCGCGGTGCTGCTGCTGCAGGATTGCCGCATCCCCGCCGACAACATTCTCGGCTCGCCGGAAGTCAACGTGGAGAAGGGTTTCGCCGGGGTCATGCAGACCTTCGACAACACCCGTCCCCTCGTGGCGGCGATGGCCGTCGGCGTCACCCGCGCCGCGCTCGAGGAACTGCGTAGCGTCCTCACCGAGGCGGGTGTCGAGATCTCCTACGACACCCCCGCGATGAACCAGTCCGCCGCGGCCGCCGAATTCCTGCGCATGGAAGCCGACTACGAAGCGGCCTACCTGCTCTCCCTGCGCGCCGCCTGGATGGCCGACAACAAGAAGCCGAACTCGCTCGAGGCCTCGATGTCCAAGGCCAAGGCGGGCCGCACCGGCACCGACGTCACCCTCAAGGCAGTGGAACTGGCCGGCTCCATCGGCTACTCCCAGCGGACCCTGCTCGAGAAGTGGGCTCGCGACTCGAAGATCCTCGACATCTTCGAAGGCACCCAGCAGATCCAGCAGCTGATCGTGGCTCGCCGCGTGCTCGGAAAGACCAGCTCCGAGCTGAAGTGACCTGGTAGACAACAGAAATCCGGTGCGAGTCGACTACTGACCCGCACCGGATTTCTTTGTTCCGGAAGCCGTCCGATTCGGGTTCACGGTCACTCAGGCCGCTTCCAGGCCGTTCTCGGAGGGAAGCTCCCAGAGGTAGGCCGACTCGTCGACGGCCTGGCGGGCGCGCTCGTGGCTGGACGAGAGCAGGTGTGTGTACACCCGAAGCGTGAAGCCGGGGTCTTCGTGGCCGAGGTAGTCGGCGAGTTCCTTCACCGAGACACCACGCGAGAGCAACTTCGAGGCGTAGAGGTGACGCAAGCCCGAGTGCATCCCGTCCGCACGGTTCACATATTCGAGGCCAGCTTTGCCGAACGCAGGTTTCCACACGACCTTGCCGAACAGATCGCCGCTCATCGTCGACCCGCCGCCGTTGGTGATCAGCAGGGACACCGTCACCCTTTCTCCGTCGGCGGAGGCCCATGGCAGCGTGACCGGCCGGGCCGGAAAGGTCTTCAGGTGTTCATCGATCGCGTCGAGCAGAGCCGTCGACAGCGGCACGTACCGGGTCTTCTCCCGCTTCGGAAGCGCGAACATCAGCACACCTCTGACGTACTTCACCTGACGCTGGACATGGACCGTCATGGCTTCCCGGTCGATATCGGCCGGCGACAGACCCAACAGCTCGCCCTGCCGAAGACCCAGCCCGACCCCGACCGGGATCACGATGGAATAGCGCTCATCGACCTTCACCAGCCCCGAACGCACCCGTGAAACTCGATCATCTTGCCAGACAACCACTTTCGGACTTCTACGCACCGGGCGACGAATCGTCTTGGCATGGCATGGGTTGGTCCGGATCAGTCGATCATCGACCGCAGTATCCAGAACGCCGACAACGATGTCGAACAACACCGCCTTGTAGTTATCGGAGTACTTCTTCTCTTCGAGCTTGCTCACCCAGTCACGAACAGTCGACGGCAACACCTTTCCCAATGGGAGGTCGCCGAACTCCGGGTAGACGCGTGAATCGAGCCGACTCCGCAAGGTTTCACGGCTCGCCGGGTCGGCTGACTGCGCACGGAACCAGCTCTCACCCTGTTGCCGAAACGTCTTCCGTGTCGCCTTCGGGTCGATGTACTTGCCCTCGCGCTTGTCCGATTCGACCTCGATCAGGAAGTTCTCAGCGCGCCCCTTCTGCTTGTCCGGAAACGACTTTCCACGCTCGGCACCGTCAGGGTCCTTGTAGCGGGCCCGATAGCGCATCCCATGCCCGTACAGCTCGGTCTTCTCCATGACCGGCTTACCGCGGCTGTTGACGATGACGTCGCCTTTTTCGTCCTTCTTGGGACGCCACCAGCGGTCGTCGATGTGGCCCATCAGGCGGCCTCGTCCATGTCAGCCCAGGCACGCAGGCGAACAGGGTTGTAGCGCAGGTGGCGGCCGACTTTGCGTACAGGAGGCCCGTCACCCTGCCATTTCCACTGGTAGAGAGTCTTCACGGGTACGCCGAGGTAGTAGGCGGCTTCGTCTACCGTCCACATGCGGTCGTCGGGCAGTTCCATCGTTGATCCCTCCCTATGCTGCTTCGGATTGCTGAACAGAAGTCGGTGTGTCTGGTGGGTTGTCGCCCAGAGCCATGCGAGCGGCGGTGTATTCGACCCGCCATTTCGAGCGGGCATTCACCAGCGCCATCACGAGGTGTTCGCGCGGTGGTGCGTCCGGATCACCAGACGGGACCGGGTACACCCGCACATGTGAGGTGTCGGGCTTGACGATGCCCACGGCCGCGAGCTGTTGCCGAACAAATTCCGCGCGTTCGGCCTTGTGGTCGGGCAGGGTCTTGCCGGTCCACTTCTTCGAGTTGAGGACCCGCCGACCGGGCAGGCCGAGGGTGTCGCGGCGGTGGGCCTTGCCCTTGCAATAACCGGGCTGAGTCTTCTCTCTGGCACCCTTCGGGACGATGCCGTAGCGCAACCACACCCCGCACTTCGGCGAGCACGGCGTCACGCACATCTCCGCGTGCAACCGGTCATAGTGTTCGGCGACGCGACGTGAGTCTGGTTCGAGCAGGTCAGCGACACTCTTGGTCAGGTACTTGGTCAGGTATCGCACCCGGCGTTCCATCTTGTCGGTGCCACCGAGGATCTGAATCGGCTTGGCCTGCACACCGAACCGAACAACGTGGGCGGGTTCGAGGTCGTCTACCTCGTCCATCACCGCCCGGGCGTCGTCCCAGGAGGTCAGCGGGTCGCCGGTTTGCGGGTCGACGAAAGTGCCGGCGACGTAGTCCCATTCAGGCATCTGCCCGTCGTGGTAGACCGGCTTGTCGAAGTGTGGCCACCAGATCTGGCGGTAAGTCGCCGCGGTGACCGCCTTGAGCATCTTGTTCGACACCGACCCACGAATAGCCAGGTGCAGGTGCGGGGCACCACGCTTCTGCGGTTCCACACTGCCGAAGTACTGCACATCCCAGCCGACCGCCCGACGCAGGTTCTGCACCCACCGATCTATCAGAGCGGCGAAGTGGATGGCGTCACGGGCAGCACGGGAGTAGTCGTAGGTTTCGGGGTCGACCGGGGAACCATCCGAGACCATCGCGCCCTTACCGTCTCTACCCGCCTTGGGGTCCCACACCTGGTTGATCGGCCCGTAGCTGTCGAGGGTGACCGTCAGGAAGGTAGAGGGCTGGTAGCCGTTGTAGACCTGGCCCAGGGTGCGCTTTTCGACCTTGCGGCGAGGAAGGTTCGGCACGTCCTGGCGGCGGCGGGTGGACCTGGCCTTGCGGCGTGGCTTCTCCTCCAGCGACGGGAACCGACCCTTGACGCCGAGTTCGCGGAGTTTCTCGTCGATTTCGGCGACCTGGGCACGGATCGAGTCAGCTAGGTCGGTGTCGTCTTCGCGGGCCCGGCGGAACTGGTCGAACAGTTTCGCGCGGGCAGTGAGCAAGTCTGTTTGTTCCTGAGTCGGCTCAACGGTCTCATCGACCGGTTCCTCACTCAGGCACCACCCTTCACGGAGCTGGTTCATCCGCAGGGTGCGGTACGCCTTGGCGCACGCCGGGCAGATCGCTTCGAAGCGGCATTTGCACGGTGCCCCGACATAGGAGATCTTGCCGGTGGAATCGTCGACGGCACGCATCGGAACGACCCTGGCGCACACGCCTTCTTTCTCTGCTGCCGATGCAGCGATGTCCTTCAAGGACGGCATTGCACGGCGCTGGGCGGCGGTGGTACGGCCGAGGGAAGCCACAGGGGCGGATTCGGCGGTGTTGGTGGCGTTGTCCATGGTGTGGCCTCCCTCAGCTAGGTAATCGGTGGTGGTCATGCGGCCTTGCGCGAGGGCAGGGTCTTGAATCCGGCCATCGATTCGAAGTCGACAACGATCGGTTCAGCGAGCGAGTCCGACCGGCGGAAGGTGATTGCGACCAGGCTCGGGCCGACTATCGCGACTTGTGCGTGGCGGGTACCGAAGGCGTGGGCCAGGTGCTCGACACGGTTTTCCCAGTCGCTCGGAGCCTGCCCGTGCAGCATCTTGGCTTTGACAACGTCGAGGGATTCCCCGATCCGGACGTCGACCAGTCGAGGGCTGAGCACCCGGTCGTTGCTGTCGGTCTTGGTGAGCTGGCAGGCGGCCATCACCGTTACCCAGCAGCGGGAGTAACGGAACCAGCTCAGCCAACGCGACCGGATGCGACCAGTGAGCCAGCGCTCGAAGGTTTGCGGACTCGATACTCGCCACAGCACCATCCCCGCGACAGCCACACCAGCCACCCCGACCCCGAACGGCCAGCCAAACCACCAACCGACCGCGACAGAAAGGCCGGCGGGAACCGAGACCATCGGGAACAGGAGCGCCCACCAGATCAGTTGGAAACCGGCGACGACGACGGCGATCATGGCGCGACCGATGGCGTCCATCACGACGTCAGCGAAGTCGGTTGTGGTCGTGATGGTGATCTTCTGCGTTTGACTCATGCTGCATCCCAATCGAATTCGAGTTGGTTGGGTGATTTTTTGTCGCCGATGAAGGTGCGCCATGGGTCACTGGCGTTGTATCGGTAGACCACGTCGGTGTCACGACGGTCTTTCGCGGCGGCGATGTAGGCGTCTGCCGGTCCGCGAGCTTTGGGCAGCGGGTGGACTGTCTCGCCGACCAGCAGGCCCCAATGCTTGGCGTCGGCCGGGTCGATGATCATGCTGCGTCGTCCCATCCATCCGTGCCGTAGTCGTTCCAGGCAGGGGCGTGGCCGGTCTCGGCGAGCATCGTGACCGCGACGGCGACGGGGTCGAGGCCGCGGGCTTCGGAGCGGCAGCGGCTCCGTGTCTGGAAGTCAATAACGTCGGCGAGATCGTTGTCGGTGCGGGTGGTGTGCTTGCGTGCCATGGTCAGTGCTCCTTGTGATCGGCGGGGAAGATGCCGCAGACGGTGCATTCGAGTTCGGTGAACTGGTGGCCATCGCGCTGGCACTGCTGAGTCGCGACGCAGATGTCACAGCGGACGGTGTCGCCGTCGTAGACCCAGCCGCTTGCACGGTCAGCGCCCAGGAACGACACGGCTTGGTTGGTGGTGTCGAAGCAGATCGATTCCCCATCGGCGTCGGTGAGGATGTCGCCGCAGGTGTCGCAGTAGATGACGACGTGGGATTCGGTGACCATTCCGCGTTTCATGCCGCCATCCCTTGCTCGTCGTCTTCGCCTGGGATGTAGTCGGGATCGAAGCCGGTGTAGTCGGCTTGCGGGCTGTAGTCCGGCTTCTCGGGCCCGTAGGCGGCTACCAGGGCGTCGATGTCGTCGTCGGTGACCATGAACGCTCGGACCCGCACGAACCCGTCTTTGCCGTCCTCGGCGACGTAGCCGACACCGGGTGTGTCAGCGGGGATCTCGTCGCAGCGGGCACCTTTGTCCTTGGCAGAATCGCCGTGGACCATCCGGATCTGAGTAACTTCCTCCAGGCGGAGGCCGACGCGGACGTTGAACAGCTGCCGGTTCGGCATCGTTTCTTTCGACGGGTCCTGCACCGCCGCGGTGACCGAGTAGCCGACCGCACGGCCTTGGGATTGCAGCAGGCCGGTGTACTGGCGGAACTGTTCCTGCTCGTCGCGGGTGGCGAACGAGGACAACGCAGCGCCTTCGTCGATGACGACCCACACCAATGGCGTGTCCGGCGAGGGCGTGAACCTGCGGATGCGTGCTGCCTTGAGCTGGGCGGTGCGTTCCTGCATCTGCGCCACGGCGTCGGAGAGCATCCCCAGGATCCCGGCAGCGGTCCACTCGAACCGTGTCCACAGATCCTCACCGCGGGAAAACTCCATGCCACCCTTGGGATCTGCCACCCACACATCGACGTACCCGGCCTTGATGGCAGGACCGACCCCCGCGACCAGCGACCACAGCACCGAGCCCTTACCCGAACCGGTCGCACCGGCGAGCAGGATGTGAGTCCCGAGCAGCCGTACCAGCCAATCCCGGCCGTCTTCACGCACACCCACCGGGACGGCCGACAGGTCGACACCGGTCGCGACGAACGCGTTCGGGTGGACGACGACAGGATCGGCCAGGGTGTCCCAGCACCGCAGATCCAGAGTCAGGAATCCTGGATCTGTTTGTGTGACAAAAACTTTCGGGACACCGAGGTACTGGGCGAGCTGGTCGCGAGTGTCGTCGTTGGTCCAGTCCGTGAGCTTCTGACCGCCGAGCATCTGCACCTCAGCGACAGCACCGGAAGGGACCCGAGTCATGGTCAACACGTTCGGCCAACCGCCGTCCGGACCTCCGAGGCCGAGCGCGACCCACATGTAGGCGAGCTGGCGGGAGTCGGTCATGATCATGACCGCAGTGCGCAATTCGGCCGGCACATGGGCCAACGGATCAGATTCTGACGCCGACATCGAAGCCGCGGCGCTCACCCCGTCGAGACGGCGCCACCACAGCATCATCCCGGTGGCCAGGATCGTCGACAGCGCAACAACAGTGGTGCCCATTACAGGACCCGCTCTCGGCAGCAACGCCACTGGCACGGTTCAGCGGTCACGTCTGTGAACGGGATCGGCGGGATCGGCTCCACAACCTCGCCGCGTTCGACCTCGGCGTTGGCTGCCACCATCGCGATACGCCCGTCAACGACAGCAGCGGCAAGGATGTCGATCAGCTGCATGACATCGTCGATACCGAGTTCCATCCGGAAAGACGGTGTTCCCGGTACATGACCGAGGGAGAGCACGATTCCGCCATGCCCCCGGTTGACGTAGTCGAAGTACCGGGCAGCCGGAACGCCGGTGTCGAGGTAGAGACGGCCACCGACCTGCATCTCGGCGCGCACCCAGTGCGGTTCTTTGTTGAAGACCCAGTGGCCTTCGGCCTGGTGCAGCATCACGCCACCACCCGCAGAGTCGAGGTGCGAGCTTCCAGCGCCGCGGCGAGCTTGTCCGCCAGCAGGGCGGCATCGGCGAAGGTGAGCAGCAGGCAGGAAGCACCCAGCTTCACCTCCACCGTGTCGAACCGGTGGACGAACCTTGCGTCGATCGCGTCGACCTCACGCAGGACGGACTTCTCGCCCAACGGGATCAGAACCGAATGCGGCAGCGGGTATTGCATGTCAATGACCTCCTGAAGGGACCGCGACCGGGCGCGGTGGCTGGAAAGGTTGGACCACCCGCACCGGTGGCGGCGTGGTCGGCCGGACAGATGCCAGAGGAATCGGCGAAGTCGTCGGCATCGGTGTCGGTGCCGGAACATGTTCGGGGACAGCGTGTTCGGCCGCTTCGACCGCGACAGCTGGGGTAGCGGGTTCGGACTTTGGGGTATTGCGGGAGCGCAGCAGCACAGCCAGACCGTGAGTGTCGAGCAACAGCGCAGCGGGAGCGATCACCGCGAGGATGGCGGCCAGAGCGCCGTGACCCGATACGAGCGCGTGAGCGATGTTCCCGCCGATCGAGACCGTTGCCCCGGCGATCAGCACACGGGTGAAGAAGGAGCGTTCGGGGCTGTCGGCCAAAGCCAGGACCGCGATCGTGGCTTGAATGATGGTGCCGTCCACGATCACCGGGAACAGCCACGCCAGATGAGTAGGTGTGTGGGCCCTGACCGCGAGGTCACGCAGAGCCGCGAACGAGAGAACGAACGCGGCCCCACCGATAACCAGGACGATGAGGACGGCGGACCAGCGAGCCCACCGAACACTCTTGGGCTGCTGATCCGCCGTACTCACGGTCACGCCGCCTTGGACTCAGTCGCGGACTTCTCAGCGGCGACCTGCTCGGCCCGGACACGCTCGGCGGCATCATGAGCCATGACCAACGCGGGCAACTGCTCAGCCAAGAGCCGTGCCTCATCGATGCTCAGCGCCAGGCAGTTGCGGCCGCGTTCGGACTGAAGCTTGATCCGCACGTACGCACCGATCTTGTAGTCGCCGTGGCGCTTAGCCGCGTCGTATTCGACCGTGACGCCGTCGGGTGATTGGACGAAGAACGTCATGGTTGCCATGTCGATCACGCGGCCTTGTCAGCGACGGAGCGGTTACGGGCACCGGAGTTATCGCCCTCGATGCCACCGGCATAGAACTGGTAGCCCAGGTACTTGAATTCGCCCTGCCCCATCACCTTCGGCTCAGCCATCAGGCCCTCCAACACGATCTGACGCATCCCCGGCAACACCTCCGGCGTCGAGGGAACCGGAGCGTGCTCGGCCAGGAAGATCAGGTCGAAGCTGGCCCGCTTGGACTTGGCCTCATCCGGATCGGTCACGGTGGCACGCCACATCAGCAGCTGAGTGCCTTCGTTGGTCTTGGGGTCGTAGTCGCGTCGCTGTTCAGGCACCGCATTGCGGTCCGGGTTCCACTTGATTAGCGGCTCGATCTGGCCCTGCAGGATCAGGCCCATCGGGAATGCCTCGGCGTGCGAGACGGGGAAGCGGTTGCCGCGCTTGAAAGCCATGATCTTTTCTCCTTGAAGTCGGGGGCTTCGGTGGGTGTCGATTCGGTTGGTCTATGTGCCCCGTGCCATCAACGGTAGCAACTGCTACCTCATGAGAGCAACTACTTTCGTGAGGCAATTCACAGCAACGGCCGAATCCGCGCTTTTCCCAGGTCAGAACGTCGGTGGCAGCTGATACCCTTCCGTTAGCAACTGCTACCGAAGGAGTGCCGTGCCCGCGAGCGACCCCAAATCGACAGCCTCCGCCCGGATCGCGCAGGCCATCCGCAACGACATCGAGGCGGGGCGACTGCGGGACGGGCAGCGGCTCCCATCGACGCGAGAGCTCGCGAAGGAATGGCAAGCAAGTCAGCGCACAATCAGCGACGCGATGGACCTCCTGGTCAAGGAGGGTTATGTCGCGACGCAGAACCGGTCCGGCCGCATCGTGACGACGCCGACATCAGTCACGCTTGCGCTGTCGTCGCCACTTCGCCCGATTCGCCCGCGGATCGTCTACGTCGGCGGCTTTCCCGGATCAGGCAAAAGCGAGTTCGCTCGAACGCTGGCTAGGGCAACGAACTGGGCGTTCCTCGACAAAGACACGATTGCGCGTCCGCTGATCGAACCTGCACTTGAAGACCTCGGGCACAGCGTCAACGACCGCGAATCCGACACCTACTTCGACCGACTTCGGCCGAGGGAATACGAGGCGCTCGAAGGAGTGATCAACGACAACATCGCCGTCGGGACGTCGGTCATCGCCACCGCCCCGTACGTGAAGGAATTCACCAACCGTGCATGGCTGGACCGCGTCACGGCCCGCGGTGAAACCTACGAAGCAGACTGTACTTTCGTGTGGGTCCGCTGTTCTCTCGACACGATGCTGATGTACCTCAAGCGGCGCGGCGCCGGACGCGATAACGGCAAGCTTGCCGAATGGGACAGCTATAGCGCCGGGCTGGATCTGAACTTCCGGCCCGAGATCGCGCACGTCGTGGTTGACAACGATCCCGACAGTCCGCCGCTTCGGACCCAGGCTCAGCAGCTCATCGAGTCGTTCCGGCGGGATTCTGGCCAGTGAGGGCGGGACTTATCCTCTACGGCGGGCCTGCAACCGGCAAAGACACTGTGACCGAAACTCTTTCACGAATCGATGCCCGCTATCGCCTGTTCGAACGGTTGAAGTCCGGCCCAGGACGAACTACGGGCTACCGCATGACGGACGCACACGAGCTCGACCGCTTAGAAAAGGCCGGCCTTTTGGTGTGGGCCAACGCGCGGTACGGCGCTCGATACGCAATCGACAAACCTGGTCTGGACGACTTACTCGCCGCAGACCTCATCCCGGTGATTCATGCTGGTCAGCCCGAGGTCATTCCTGCTGTGCGAGCCGCCACTCCGAACGTCGAGTGGACTGTGATTCAGCTTGAATGCGACGCAGAAACCGCGAGGTCACGCATCGTAGCGCGGGATACGGGTGATGTTGACCTCCGGCTGGCAGCCCGAGACGCTACGCCATGGATCGACGCGGACCTCACGATCAACACAAGCTCGGCCGAGCCCGGCGAGGTCGCGCAAACTATCGATGCCCTACGAACTGGCTAGCGAAGCTCCTAAAGGCGAATGAATAGGTGTGGCAATGGATAATGAAAATCCAATTGTAGAGATAAATCGCGCCTACAGGAGGGTGGTTGATTTCTGTAGTGATGATGAACTGGGGGGGCCGGTTGGTGCAACGGATAGTCAGATTGATGCGTTGGCTTCCGCCCAGGGAGTTGCCGAGGTGCCCATAGCGGTACGCCAGATTCTTAGACATATCGGAATGATCGAGGGTGTGTTCGCGGCACAGGGAACATTCTGTGTTTCGTATCTCGGGCCAGATGCTAAGGAAATGGCTATCGAGTTCGTTGAAGAGCTGCCGAGAGGCGTTAAATCACTTGATGGCCCTGACAACTTGCTGGTAGTCATGAAATTTCAAAGCGAGTGTTGTTTGGTTGTTGATGGCTCCGACCTTGGTAGTGAGAACCCACCGCTGTGGGAGCTGTCTGAAGACGGCAGAAGTCCAGTGCGGTATTCATCAACCACCACATATTTTGATATAGCCGCAGATCGCGCTTGTGACTACATTTCCTGGGCTAGAAGAATTGATCCTCGAGACTAAGGGATGTCCCGTAGGTCGTTGAGCGGCAACGGGTATCGTCTCCACAGTGGTGATCTCGGCAGCTGACCCGGTGATGGTGGAGTTGTTCTCCGGGCTGCGCGCCAGCCACGTTTGCTCGCCTGATCACACAGTTGCGGCGCGAGGCCGCAGACCGACCGTTGCGCGGCCGACCGTGGGGTGAAGTCGAGGGGTCTCATCCGAACCGCCCCACGTCGGGGATCCATTGTTGCCGAGCAGCTCCCCGGACGACCACGCTGCTATGCCTGAAGGGCCGCTCGGTGAGGTTGAACGGATCCGCGCCTTCCCGACCCAATTCGCCGTGCGAGGCTCGCAACCGAACTGAGCACGCAGTATTAGATCCGCTTGCCGAGCTGTCCAGCATCCGTCAGGCCGCCACCGAAGACGCGTACACCGCCGGCATCAGTGCCACCGAGATCGCCCAGCATCTCGGTCTAGCCAAGGGCAGGATCAGCTAAATCCGGCATCCGAAGGCGTGAAGCGCATACTTCACGAAGTTGTTGCTGAATTCGGCTATATAGAGTCAAGGGCGCCTGCGGCGGCGCGTGCGCGCCGCCGCCGCGCAGACGCCGCGCAACGGTCTTGCTCGTACCTCACCGCCCGGCGCGGCGGCGAGTCGGCAACGAGCACGCGCTATCGGCAGACGCCGGACTCGTGACAGCTCAGGCAGCATCGACCCGAGAGCGATGACGAGGGCCAGGAGCAGCCCGTCAGAATTGCTGAACGGAATTCCCGAGCCCGAATCGGCTGGCATACTGCCCGATCGACGGCCACCAGCACACCGAGTCGCATACGTACTGCCGCACGACTTCGTCGCTTGCCTCATAGGACCAGCCTGCCGAACCCGTGCAGGTGGTCATCGAGCCGTCACCGGTCCTAGCCGAAAAGGCCGGCATAGTTCCCGATCACCTTGGCCGGTCACCAGATGCCGAGTGAATTGCTGAACGGAATCCGCGGTGAGGTTGGTGGTATCGCGACCGGTGGCCGCGTGGCCCTGTTCTGGGTTGGCCTGCATTGTGATCCCGCGCCCCTCACACCTCAAGGGCGCCGATGGCGTCAGCTTCGCTGATTGCTGAGCAACCCTTGACCTGTGAGCCTCTGCGCGTGAAAGGCAGGCGGTGAGCCAGCCCCTTGGTGTGCAACCCACCCCAGAACAGGGCCGATGCCGGGCGCCGGGAAGCGCGATAAGCGGCAGAAGAGTGCACTCGGGGTCGACTGAGACGGCGACCTGTCTCCGACGGGTAATAGCTGGTCAAGGGATCCATCAATCCGCGAAGCAGACCAAGTCCGTTCGCCTGTCGAGGCAATACCGAAGCCACCCTTGGACGTCAGCGACGTTGTCCTCGATCTCGGAAGGCAGCCCTCGTTCGATCGCGGTCGCGAGATCGGTCAGCGCCTCCGGAATATCCTCCAGGAGCAAGTAGCCTACCGAACTCCCGCTCACACCCAGTGGAAGTTCTTCGACACCTTCGCACATCAGACTCGCCACCGAGAACGAACTACCTTTGGCGGATAAGGCACTGTCGATGGTGTCGAACCAACTCCGTCGCGTCTGTTCCCAACCATCGAGCGCTTCGCCGTGGTGTTGGACCAACAGTTCGAAGACTCGAATGTAGCTGCCGTCGTTCCAGTCAGTGGTGTCGTATCGGATATCGCGACCATTTTCGTTGACGCCCAGCACGATGCACCGTAGCGCGTCCTCGGGAGTAAGCCGACGTTCCTGTGCCGCCCACTCCTGGCCGAGCTCATCTAGATCGTTCCCCAGCAGATCTACCACTATGTCTATGTCGGATTCATCGCCTGTTCGCAGGTACCGCCGAGCTTGCTCGATCCGCACCGAGTACGGATAAGTGTTTATCGACATGGCTTCCCAACCTCTCGTGACCTTGCCCTTCCAAGATCATCGACACCCTAATGCTGGTGGCGAACCTCAGGCTCGGGAACCTGACAGCGCCCTGAATTCGGCATGAGCGGACGTTCGACCGCGCGGGCAACTCGCCTGGAGACGCCTACCGGCCGTGCCCCATTCGTGCCCTGAGCCAGGGTCAAAGGGGGTAAATCCGGGTACCTCACGCGCAACCGGTAGCCCAGGTCAGACCGTTTTTCCCGCCTGTTCGCCTGCTTCCCAAGCAGTGAGATCTTCCGTCGGCCGATGCGGACGTTCGTGACCGCGCGGTATGCGGCATGTGAGTGCGTTCGCAACGTGCGTGCGCGGTGACCGTCATGCGTTCCAGAAACCGATGAGATCCTTGCCGCTTGTTCGCGATTCACGCAGCCAAACCAGGATGGGCTCGCCGTACCCGTCGAGATAGTCGGGGTCCTCCGCAAGTTGTTGCTCCAAACCATGGCCCAGGATTTCGATGCACTCCTTCGCGCTCAGATGTCCCCACCCGTTGTCTTCGGAGACACTGAGACTCTCGGCCAAGGCCGGTGCGTTCGGAAATGGATCCTCGTCGTCCATACTGCTGGCCAGTGTTTCGACAACGGAGGGCAGTCCCTCGTCCCACCATACGAACTCCACACCGCTATATCCCGGACCAGCGAGTTCTTCGCAAATCAGCTGCAGCGCTTCACCGTAATGCGCAGCGTGCTCCTCCTCGAACGGGCCGCCCGCGAGTATCTTTCGCAGCGCTTCCTTGTTCCGCTCGACATGATCGTCCTGGTCATCTCGCTCGAAGCCCAGCAAGAGAACTTCTGGCTCGCTGGTTAGGATCTGGTCGAGGAGCTTCTCGTCCGCGGAGCCGACAACGGCTGTTAGATCTGCCAGATTCAGAAGGTACACATTCAAAGTGCTCGACACGACACGAATCCTAGCCAGGCACACCGACATTCGGAATCGACGAGCTTGAGGGTCGGTCATGTACACAAGCGCCCAGCCGCCAATTCGTCCTGAATTCGGCATGAGCGGATCTTCGACGACGAAGCCGTCGACGGCCGCTCCGAGTGTCACCACGTTGTCACAAGTACCCCGAACAACCCCGGATGTGGCCGGACAGAATCGGCAGGTCACGGTACGCCGGAAGATTTACAAGTACCGGTACGAACGGGCCGAGGCTGCCTCCGGAGCAGACGGCCGCATGGACCCCGCATCATCCGAACCCAGGCCGTCTACAGGCCGTGCGAGGCTGCGGAGCACCCGAAACGGGTGAGAACTAGCGAGAGCCGTTCGCCCTGTTCAGGAGGCATTCTGCGACCTTTCGCCAGGAGGCCGAAATCTGGCCGCAAGATCCTCGACATCTTCGAAGGCACCCAGCAGATCCAGCAGCTGATCGTGGCTCGCCGCGTGCTCGGAAAGACCAGCTCCGAGCTGAAGTGACCTGGTAGACAACGAAATCCGGTGCGAGTCGACTGCTGACCCGCACCGGATTTCTTTGTTTCCGGAAGGGGCCCTTGGTCACTCAGGCCGCGTCCGGGCCTGTTCTCGAATCCTCACGCCGTGGCGTCGAGGCGGACGAGGGCCATATCCCACTGGCCGTGTTCGTCCGCCCAGGTGGTCACGACCTCGCCGCGGCCGACCACGTTCTCCTGCGGCGCCTCGTCGGCCCAGTAGTCGCCTTCTTCCTCGACCACCGCCATGATTCGTACCGCGTCCTCCCTGGTTCGATCGGTCCGCACCAGGATGTGCTCCACCCGCCAGTCGACGCCGCTCAGATCACGCCCCACCAGATCGCGCCCCTCGACCGACTCTCCGTCGATCTCGAAGATCGTTCCCGGCCCGTCCACCAGCAGCTCCTGGGTGTCGCAGAGCGTCAGAACCTCGCTCACGAAATCCCGCTCGCCGCGCAGCAGGGCCGGGTCGAGCCACCCCGAATGTCGGTCGAGGCCGACCTCGCCGAAGAAGTTTCCCCAGGCATACAGTGCGAAAGACATGGCGAGATCCTAAGCGCACCAGCATGTTCCGGAAATCGGGCCGACGAGATCGGCTGACCTGCGGCGCATTCACTTGCCCGACAGCAGATCTCGTCGCCTCGAAATTCTCTTCATGGTGTTTGAACCGCAGGGTGCGGGCATTACCGCAGAGGAAGAGATAGGGAACATCATGAGCGTATTTCGCAGTGCGAACAGATATCGGCGACGTGATCGGGTCCGAACCGACCGGCGCGGATGGCGGTCGGTCCGAAACCGGGGCTGGGGCCGCCGGTCCTATGACCGGGCGCCGCGCAGATCCACCAGTTCCGGCGGAGTGGAGTCCGTCGCCCGCTTCGGTTTCGTAGCGCGTGGCGTCGCCTACGTCGTGATCGGCATTCTCGCTTTCATGCTGGCGATCGGAACGGCCGAGCACGAGCCGGATGCCGGTGGGGCGCTGGCCGCGATCGCCGCGAAGCCGCTGGGTTACCTGCTGCTGTGGATTCTCGTGTTCGGCTTCGCCGCGCTGGCCGTGTGGCGCGCGGTGCAGGTGGCCGGTGCGGGGCGGACCTACTCGGGCGGACACCGCGCCTATGCCGTGGTCTCCGGGATCGTCTATGCCCTGGCTTTCTGGGGCACCCTGCGGTTCGTGATGCACGGCCGCACGCCGACGCCGAGCGACGCGGTCGCCCGCGATCTGACCGGCCGCATCCTGAGCTGGGAGGGCGGGCAGGTGGTCGTGCTGCTGATCGGTATCGCCATCTTGGCCTTCGGTATCTGGCAGACGGTGCGCGGTCTGCGCCTGGACTTCGCCGAGGACCTTCGGATGGGCTGGATGACGCACGGTATGCGCCAGGCCGCGATCTGGCTGGGCCGGATCGGCTATCTCGCTCGGGGCGCGATCGTGATCAGCATCGGTTTCGCCGCCATGGTGGCGGCGATCAACTACGACGCCGCGGCTGCCAAGGGTGTCGACGCGGTACTGCACGATTTCGCCGGAAAGCCCTTCGGCCCCTGGCTGCTCATGCTGATCGCGGTCGGCCTCATCGCCTTCGGCGGGCTGTCCTTCCTCGAGGCCAAGCACCGCAGGACCTACGGCGGCGTCCCGGTGTGATCCGCGGACCCGCTCGAATCCCATCATCGGCGTTTGCCGGATCAGCCCGGATCGGCTCTGTACAGCGATACGGTGAGGGTCGATTCGGACGACGGTGATGGGATTCGAGCGTTTTGAAGATCGACACAACGCTGACCGGCGGGCTCGCCACGATGGGCGAGGACGCCGCCGCCGCGGAGGCCGCGGGCTACGCGGGCATCTGGACGTTCGAAGGGGCCCACGACCCGTTCCTGCCGCTTCTGCTCGCCGCCGAGCACACGGAGCGGGTCGAGCTGGGCACCTCGATCGCGGTGGCGTTCGCCCGAAATCCACTGTCGCTGGCCACCATCGCCTGGGATCTGCAGGCCTACTCCCGTGGCCGCTTCGTTCTCGGTCTCGGTAGCCAGATCCGCGCGCACATCACCCGGCGCTACTCGATGCCGTGGAGCCGACCGGCCGACCGGATGCGCGACATGGTGATGGCCGTGCGCGCGATCTGGGCGAGCTGGGAGCACGGCGGGCGGCTCGATTACCAGGGCGAGTTCTATCAGCACACCCTGATGCCGCCGCTGTTCCGCCCCGCGGCGGCCGAGGTGGCCGGGTTCGGCCCGCCGCCGATCTATCTCGCGGGTGTGGGGCCGAAGATGACCGCGGTCGCGGGAGAGGTCGCCGACGGATTCATGTCGCACCCGTTCTGCACGCCGAGATTTCTGCGCGAGGTGACCCTGCCCGCCCTGGCGCGGGGCGCCCAGCGCGCGCACAAACCCGCGGACGACATCGTGGTCCACCATTCGGCGATGGTCGCGGCGGGCAGGTCCGCGAGCGAACTCGCCACCGCGCGACAGGCCATCCGAAAGCAGCTCGCCTTCTACGGATCGACGCCGGCCTACTGGCCGATTCTCGAGCTCCACGATCGGGCCGAACTCGGACCCCGGCTCAAAGACATGTCCAAGAGCGGGCAATGGGATCGGATGGCCGAGCTCATCGACGACGACTTCCTCGATGCCGTCGCGATCACGGCCACCGACCCCGCCCGCGCGGCGGCGCAACTGCACGAGCGCTACGACGGCATCGTCGGGCGGCTCGGCTTCAACACGCCCTATCGGGTGGACCCCACGCTGCTGACCGAACTGTTGCGGGAGTTCTGATTTCGCGCCGATCCTGTGCTCAGACCTCGGTCGTGTCGGAGAGGTGGAGTCGGCGGTCGAGGCGGTGCGGGTCGACGTCCAGGTGGGGCCGGTCCCAGTCGGCCAGATCGGCTGCGGCGGCGTAGGTCGTGTCGAGGAAGTTCAGGAGGGTGGCGTCGGGGTCGGCGGAATTTCGGACCGATTCGTAGGGAAGGACGAATTCGCCGAGAGTGGCGTCCCAGCCGGCGCCGTCGGGGCCCGCGGGACGGTCGGCGTAGCCGTCGGGGGCGGGGTAGGAATAGGCGTAGAAGGTGCCCTCGGTGCCGCCGGGCCAGAAGCCCGCGCTGGCGCATTCGCGGGAGTAGGCCTCTTCCATCACCCAATCGGCGCAGTTCGGGGCGCCGCCGGGGTGCGTGGGCGCGAGACGGCCGGAGAAGCGGGTGCAGGCCAGGTCGAAGGACCCCCAGAAGAATTGCACCGGACTGGATTTCCCGGCGAAACCGGCACGCCAGAGCTGGAATACCCGCTCGATCTGGACGAGCTGTTGCCAGAACAGGTCGACGGCGTCCGCGTCGTAGGACTTGTGGTCGGTGTCCTCGGCGAACGGGATGGCCGGATCCACCTCGTTCGGCGACGCCTCGATGTCGACCACGACGTCGAGGCGACCGAGCACGTGGCCGAGCTCGGCGTAGAAGTCGGCCACCGTGCGCGGGCGCAGGGCGATCGCGGCGCGGCGGCCGTCGCTGCTGCGCAGTACGAGTTCGTGGTCGACGAAGTCGAATTCGATATCGAGCAGGCGGCCGTCGACGGGAATCGCGCCGGTCGCCATCCCGCGCGCGCTCACCGCGAAGGTGACGTTCCACCAGTGATTGACCAGCGGCGTCCCCGCCATTTTCAGCTTGCCGATGATCTGCGACCACATGTGCAGGGTGTCGCGGGTATCGGACCAGGAATCCACGAGCAGAGTCGGCCAGATGGCCTCGGCGGGAGTGGAACGGGCCATCGGATTCCTCGCTCTCTCGGTGCGCGACCGGGGTCGCGCCCGTTCACAGCCAGGTGCGCTGGCTGACCGGTCAACCGTGTCCTGCGACGTTTCATCCTACGTCGGCGCAGGTAGATCGTGCCGCAAGCACCTTCTCGATCACCGGCGGGGTTGTGTGGGACTCTGAGTCTCATATAACGTAGGGGTGGGCCACACCGAAGGAGACACCGCTGATGCTGTCGACAATCAAGAACACCGCCACCGATCCCGAGTACCACGAGATCCTGCGCAACCTGTCCGAAGGTTCGGTCAACCGGCACTTCGACCCCTACGTCGACATCGACTGGGAATCGCCCGAGTTCGCCGTGCACAGCGACGACCCGCGCTGGATCATGCCCGACGAGGACCCACTCGGCCGTCACCCCTGGTACAAGGCCCAGCCGATCGAGAAGCAGATCGCCATCGGCATGTGGCGCCAGGCCGGTATCGCCAAGGTCGGCCTGGATTTCGAGCAGCTGCTGATCCGTGGGCTGATGCAGTACCTGGTGTCGGTCCCCAACGGTGACCCCGAATTCCGGTACATCACGCACGAGGCTGCCGAAGAGTGCAACCACACGATGATGTTCCAGGAGATGATCAACCGCATCGGCTATCGCGACGTGGTCGGCATGGGCACCATCGATCGCAAGCTGACGATGGCCATCTGGCCCGCGGTGAAGTACTTCCCCGAGCTGTTCTTCACGATGATCCTCGGCGGCGAGGAGCCGATCGACCACCTGCAGAAGTCGCTGCTGCGCGCGGGCGTCGACCTGCATCCGATGGTCAAGCGGGTGATGCAGATCCACGTGGCCGAGGAAGCCCGGCACATCTCGTTCGCCCACGAATACCTGCGACGGAACGTGCCCGGCATGAACCCGATCACGAAATCGGTGCTCTCCGTGGCCTTCCCGATCGCCATGCGAGTGATGCTCGACATGATCATGACGCCGCCGAAGGAATTCGTCGAGAAGTTCGACATTCCGGCGGAGGTCATGCGCGAGGCGTACTGGAGCAGCGAGGAATCGCAGACCACGATGCGCAACATCTTCGGTGACGTGCGCGCCCTCGCCACCAACAGCGGCCTGATGAACCCGGTCGCCAAGCTCACCTGGCGCCTGCTCGGCATCGACGGCCCGGTGACCCGCTACCGCAGCGAACCGGCTCGCAAAGTCGCCTGAGTGACCGAGTGAGTACGACGGCCCGCCGGACTACCGTTCCGGCGGGCCGTCGGCGTCCTGGTCGAGGAGCGCGTGACGACCCGAAGGCGCAGACCGAGAGCTCCCGACAAGCTGTACACCGCGATGTACAGTTGATTATGGCCGATTACGACAGTGTGCCCCTGACCGAATTACGTGGTCAGCTTGGCAGTGTTTTCGACGGGGTGTCCGCGAGCGGACGGCCGGTGATCGTGACGCGGGAGGGGAAAGAATTGGTCGCGGTGGTACCCGCCGGGGTGTTGCGACACGGGGCGTTGCCGCCCGCGTACTTCAACGATGATCTCCGCGAACAGATCCTGGGCAAGCTCGACGACAGGATCACCCAGCATTCCGCGGAGGACATCGCCGAGGCGCAAGCCAAACTGAGCAAGCTGATGGGCGCGCTGGACAGTCACCAGTGAGCGTCGCCGATCACACCGCGCTCACCTCGCTGGCCTTGTCGCCGCTGTTCGGGCAGGTGATCATGCGCCAGTTCACCCAGCAGCGCCGAATCCTGGTGGTGCCCACCGTGAGCCTGATGGCCGCGATGCGCGCCGTCGACAACATCGACGAACTCGGGCGCCTGCTCGACAATCGCGTCGCCGTGCGCTGGGCCGAACTCGACGCGCCCACCGCCATCCGCATCGGCACCACGGTGCCGATCGTCGACGACCACCTCGACTGGCCGCTGATCGCGCCCGTGGTGTTCACCGCGCAGAATCTGGACATGCCGATCCTCACCGCCAAACCCGAGCTGTATCGCGGGTACAAGGTAGAGATCGCGAACATGCCATAGCTCGATCCAGAAGTCCTGAATCCGGCTTCCCCGGGGTAGTGACGGGGCCCACATCCGCTGTCGGTACGGTGCACAGCGGACGAATTACCAGGGAAAGCTGCACCAGGACACTCGAGGAGAGCTGGTTATGCATCATCTGAGTTTCATGCGTCGCTTCACCACCGCGGTAGCCGTCACGTCGGCCGCCGTCGCCATCGTCTTCGCGGGTCCCGCGGTCGCGGATCCGAAGCCACAGACTGTCGATGTGGCCTCGGCCGTCTCGCAGCTGCGCACCTCGGTGGCGAACAATCCGGGCGCACTCGCCGCCCTCGACCAGCTCACCGCCAAGGGCAAGGTCGACGTCGCACTTCCCGCGCAGCCGTTCCAGATCCCCGCGACCTCCGATGTCGGCCAGAACGGCAGCGGACCCGGGGTGTACGGATCGGGCATCGCCCTCGATATCGACGGCTTCCGCTTCGGCTTCTTCGGCGGGCCGGGCACCATTTCGCCCAATCAGGGCGCTGCCAAGCTCGAGGTCATGTGGCTGAATCTGTCCAACGGGCAGAGCGGCACCGCGGTCCTGACCGAACACCAGGACGTACCGGTCGACACCACCATCCGCACCGCACCGCTGAACACCGGCGGCGGGCTCATCGTGGCCGCGGTCTACGGCAACCTGTGGCACCGCTGGCCCGTTCCGGTCGACGAGGCGCACCCGGACGGGTTCGCCTACCAGCTCGGCACGATCCAGCAGCCCTCGTTCGGCGCTGTCACGCGTTAGCTCTCGACCATCGCGCACCCCGGGTCCACTCGACCCCGGGGTGCGTTGTCGTTTCGATGATGCAGCGCAACAGCTTCGGTGTGGCGTAGGTTGACCGACGTGGAGGATCTGGTCGACCGACTCGAAGAACTGGAACGCCGTGTCGCCGCGCTGGAGAGCGCGCGACCCGAGGACGCGCAGCTGCCGTGGGCGGTGGCACGCCTGCGGCAGGAATTCGCCGATGCGGGCAAACGCACCGGCGGTGTGCTGCTGGCGGGCGCGCTGCAATTGCCCACCGGCGAGCGATTCGATTGGCAGGCGCAGTACCCCACCGATGCCATCGTCGGTGACGTCTGGACCATCGAGGCAGCCAATTGCCTTGCCGCACTTGCTGATCCGGTTCGGTTGCGTCTGCTCCAGGAAATCGTCTACGGACGCAGAACCGCCGCCGATCTCGCCGCCATCGCGGAACTGGGCACCTCGCCCGAGATCTACCAGCATCTGCGCCAGCTGGCCGCCGTCGGCTGGTTGCAGACCGCGGGCTTGGGCCGTTTCGAGGTGCCGGAGGGCAGGCTCGTCCCGCTTCTCGCGGTACTGGCGGCGGCCCAGCGCTGATCTTGTGGAGATGTCCCAATTGCCCGGTTAGGCTACTGTGATGCAAGGCACATCGACTGCTACGGTGAGCGTCGAGTGATCACAGCAGCG
This sequence comes from Nocardia sp. PE-7, assembly GCF_030486425.1. Taxonomy (NCBI): domain Bacteria; kingdom Bacillati; phylum Actinomycetota; class Actinomycetes; order Mycobacteriales; family Nocardiaceae; genus Nocardia; species Nocardia sp. PE-7. The sequence continues at coordinate 5,269,995 of NZ_CP129614.1, forward strand.
GAGGTAGTCGAGTGAATATGTCACATCTGCTCGAAAGCGTGAAGGCGATCGGCGTGCTGCGCGCACGCGGGGTCTCCGACCCCAAGACGCCGCTCGAGACGCTGCGGACGATGAAGGAATCCAAGATCTACGGCCCGCAGGCCACCCTCGTGCGCCATTCGGCCCGGGTCGCCCCCGATCAGGTGGCCCTCGTGGACGAGCGCGGTGAGCTCACCTACCGCGAACTCGACCAGCAGTCCACGGCCATCGCCCGCGGCCTGCACGCAACGGGCATCGGCGAGGGCACCGTTGTCGCCGTGCTGGCCCGCGATCACCGCGGCCTGATCATGTCGATGATCGCGGCGGGCAAGCTGGGCGCGCGGATCGCGCTGATGAATACCGGCTTCGCCAAGCCGCAATTCGCCGAGGTGTGCGCACGCGAGAACGTGCGCGCGGTGCTGCACGACAGCGAGTTCCTCGGTCTGCTCGACGCGTTACCCGACGACCTACCGCGCTACCTCACCTGGGTCGACGAAGGCACCGAACTGCCCGCCGGCGCGACGACGTTCGACGATCTCATCGCCGCGAATTCCACCGACGATCTGCCCGCGCCGAGCAAGCCGGGCGGCTTCATCATCCTCACCAGCGGCACGACCGGCCTGCCCAAGGGCGCACCGCGCACCAAGGTCACGCCGATGGCCACCGCCCAGTTCGTCGACCGCGTGCCCTTCCCCCGGCGTGGTACGGCGATGATCGTGTCGCCGATCTTCCACAGCACGGGCCTCGGCACCTGGCTGGTCAACACGATCCTGTCGAACAAGATCGTCATGCGCCGTCGGTTCGACGCCGAGGCCACCCTCGCCTCGATCGCCGAGCACAAGGTCGAGATGCTCGTCTGCGTGCCGACGATGCTGCACCGGATGACCGAGCTGCCGCCGGAGGTCCGCGCGAAATACGATCTGTCGTCGCTGAAGGTGATCCTGTTCGCCGGTTCCGCGCTCACCCCTGAGCTGTGTATCCGCGCCACCGAGGTCTTCGGACCGGTGCTGTACAACCTCTACGGGTCGACCGAGGTGGCCATCGCGTCCGTCGCGAACCCGGCCGAGCTGGCGGAAGCGCCGGGCACCGTCGGCCGTTCCCCGATCACCTGCGAGGTCCGCCTCTACGACGACCAGGACCAACCGGTCAAGACCCCGGGCGCCCGCGGCCGGATCTTCGTGCGCAGTGGCGCGCCGTTCGAGGGCTACACCGACGGCAGACACAAGCAGATCATCGACGGCTTCATGTCCAGCGGCGACATGGGCCATTTCACCGACTCCGGGCTGCTCATGGTCGACGGCCGCGACGACGACATGATCGTCTCCGGCGGCGAGAACGTGTACCCGCAGGAAGTCGAGAACCTGCTGGTCGAGCGGCCAGAGATCTTCGACGTGGCGGTGGTCGGCGTCGACGACCCGGAATTCGGGAAACGACTGCGCGCCTTCGTCGTCCTCGAAGAAGGTCATACCGTCGAGGCCGCCGAACTCCAGGCGCACGTCAAGGCGAACCTGGCCCGGTTCAAGGTGCCGCGCGAGGTTGTCTTCCTCGACGAACTGCCCCGCAACGCCACCGGCAAGATCGTGCGCCGCACCCTCATCGACTATGAGGTCTCACAGGGATAGGCCCCTGGCCGACACAGAGTGGACAGCGCGGCCGGATCGCTTGCTAGTGTTAGCAACAGCACTGGATCTCGAAGACGCGGTCCGGCCTGCGGTTCTGCGTGGGCTCGGTCTGCCGGAAGGCTGTTCGATGTCTCTGTCTCTGCCCGCGCTAGGTTCCTCCGCCCGACGTGCCGGTGACTTCGCGCTCGGCGTCAAGGTCATGGTCGATCGCAAGCTGTTCAACCCGCTGCGCCTCGACCACGCCGCCCGCTCGTTCCGCAATGTCTCGAAGTTCGGCCCGTTCGCCGGCGTCGTCATGCATGCCGCGCAGAGCAGGCCGCAGGCGGGCGCGATCGTCGACGAGCTGGGTGAGATCACCTTCGGCGAACTCGACGCACAGTCCAACGCCTTCGCCCGCGGCCTGCGCGCGAGCGGGATCAACGAGGGCGACGTGATCGCCGTACTGGCCCGCGACCATCGCGGCATGGTGTTGAGCCTGCTCGCGGCGGGCAAGCTCGGCGTGCGCGCGGTGCTGATGAACACCGGCTTCGCCAAGCCGCAGTTCGCCGACGTGGCCGCCCGCGAGAAGGTCAAGGCGGTGCTGCACGACAGCGAGTTCCTCGACCTGATGAGCGCCATCCCCACCGAGATCCCGCGCGTTCTCACCTGGGTCGACGAAGCGCACGGCGCCGACCCGTCGATCCCGACCGTGGCCTCGCTGTCGGCGGACCGTTCGACCGCCGCGATCGCCGCGCCGAGCAAGCCCGGCGGCATGGTGATCCTGACCAGCGGCACCACCGGCACCCCCAAGGGCGCACCGCGCGACAAGGTGAGCCCGTTCGCCTCGGCGCAGTTCGTGGATCGGGTGCCGCTGCCCAACAACGGCACCATGATCATGGCCGCGCCGATCTTCCACGGCACCGGCCTGTCGCAGTTCACCCTCGGGCTGGCCCTGGGCAACCGGGTCATCTTCCAGCAGCGCCGGTTCGATCCGGAGCAGACCCTGGCCAATGTGGTGAAGTACAAGGCGGATTCGCTGGTCGTGGTGCCCACGATGCTGCAGCGCATCCTCGATCTGGACGAGCAGGTCCTGGCGAAGTACGACCCGTCGACGATGAAGGTCATCTTCGCCGCAGGCTCGGCGATCGCGCCCGACGTGGTGACCCGCGCCCTCGACTACTTCGGTGATTCGCTCTACAACCTCTACGGTTCCACCGAATGCGCCGTGATGACCGTGGCCACCCCGGCGGATCTGCGCAAGGCGCCGACCACCGCGGGCAAGGCGCCGGTCGGCATCCGGATCGTGTTGCTCGACGAGAACCGCAAGCCGATCACCGCGCCGAATGTCACCGGAACGATCTTCGTCGACAACGGTTTCGCCTTCACCGGCTATACCGACGGTCGCACCAAGGAGATGGTCGACGGGATGATGTCCAGCGGCGACGTGGGTCACTTCGACGCCGACGGCCTGCTCTACATCGACGGCCGCGACGACGACATGATCGTTTCCGGCGGCGAGAACGTCTTCCCGCTGGAGGTGGAGAACCTCATCGCGGGTCGCGCCGACGTCTTCGAGGCGGCGGTGGTCGGCGTCGACGACCACGACTACGGCAAACGGCTGCGCGCGATCGTGGTGCCCGGTCCGGATTCCCAGCGTGACGCCCAGGAGATCAAGGACTATGTCCGCGAGAATCTGGCCCGCTACAAGGTGCCGCGCGAGGTGATCTTCGTCGACGAACTGCCCCGCAACGCGACCGGCAAGCTGCTGCGCAAGCCGCTCACCGAGATGGCAGTCGACGCCGACTGAGCTGGTTTCGACCGTCTGACCTGGGCTGGGTAACCCGGTCGACTATCATCAGCGCGTGATCATCGGGTTCGAGCAGGCGTCAGCGCCGTCGCGTGCTGTCGGCGCGCGGCTGCGTGGTGCCTGCGCGGGCTCGATGTCGGGTGCGCTGTCGTTGGCTGCGCACGGGTTGGCGGGCGGTGGAGGGCTGCCGGGGAGCACGGCGATCGTGTTGCTGGCGGCTGCCTCGGCGGTCGTCGGCGCGCTCGTCGCCGGGATCGGGCCGTTGCGCCAGGGTGCGCTCGGTCTGGCGGCGGTGTTGTTGGGCGGTCAGCTGATCGGCCACACCACGATGAGCTGGTCCGGGCACTCGCACTCGGCCGACGATTCCCTCGGCCTCGGCATGCTCACCGCCCACACCGTCGCGGCGCTGCTCGCCGCCGTCGTCATCGTCGGCGCCGAGGCCGCGTATCGGATCGGCAGCGCCGTCCTCGCGCGCATTCTGCCGCTGCGCTACCGCACTGCCCGCATCCCCGACCCGGCGCCGTTGCGCCTGGCCCACCGCGATCGCGTCATCCTGCGAATCCTCGCCACGCCATCGCTGCGCACCCGCGCTCCCCCGCTCGCGATTCCTTTCTGACCTTTCCCTCACCCGGTGCACGCACATGTCGTGCGCTGTCCGCGTATCGAACACGCGCCTCGTTGTCGACCCGATGTGCCGACGTCACCCGCTGAGCCAGATCTCTCGAGATGAGCGCAGCGGTCGACGTGCGGCGTCGGTCGACGGCGTTCGCCCCGATCCGCGCGACGCGCCACCGATCTCGTGATCGGCAGGTTCCGCGTCCGCCCGATATCGGGCGCGGCGCAGGACCTGTCCGCGCGCACCGGATTCCAGTACTCCAGAAATGAATCAGCATGAGCATCACGGACACTCGTCCGGTCGAGGAGAACTCCCCCTCGGCACCACCGATCTCCGGTGACAGTCCGCGTTCCGGTGCACGCCGGGGCCGCCACCTCTATCCGCTGGCCCTGCGCCTGCACTTCTACGCGGGGATCTTCGTCGCCCCGTTCATCCTGATCGCCGCGCTCACCGGCGCGCTGTACGCGATCGCGCCGACGATCGAAGGGTTCGTCTCGCGTGACCTGTTGACGGTCGAGACGACCGGTCCCGATCAGGCACTGTCCGCCCAGGTCGGCGCGGCTGTCGCGGCGCGCCCGGATCTCACGCTGGTCGCCGTCGCTCCCGCCCCGAACGAGGGCGACACGACTCGTGTCCTGTTCAACGATCCGACGCTCGGCGATTCCGAGCGGCTGTCGGTGTTCGTCGACCCGCACACCGCCCGGCCGGTCGGCGAGTCCGTGGTCTACGGAAGCGGTGGCGCGCTGCCGCTGCGCACCTGGCTCAGCGAGTTCCATCGCAGCCTGCACCTGGGCGAACCCGGCAGGCTCTACAGCGAGCTGGCCGCGTCGTGGCTGTGGGTGATCGCGCTGTTCGGGCTGGTGCTGTGGGTGCATCGGGTCCGTAAGCGGCGCGAGCGCAGATCCGCCCAGTGGTTGCTCAGGCCGGATCTTTCCCAGCCGAAGCGTCGAAAGATGAACTGGCACGGCGCGATCGGGGTCTGGGTCCTGCCCGTGGCACTGCTGCTCTCCGCCACCGGCATGACCTGGTCTACCTACGCGGGTGAGAACGTCACGAAGCTGCGCGAAGAACTCAGCTGGACCACGCCCGCGGTGAGCGTCGCTCTACCGGGCGCCGCGTCCGGTGCCGTGCCCGCGCCGAGCGAACATCACAGCGCCGGCCACACCGCACCCGCACCCGTCGACCCCACAATTCAGATCGCACAACTCGACCGCGTCTACGAGGCGGCACGCGCCAACGGCATCACCCAGGGCGCCGAGATCGCCGTCCCGGCCTCGCCCGCGAAGGCGTTCGGCGTCAAGGAACTTCGCCTGCCCGGCACCTATACGGTCGATTCGCTCGCCGTCGACGGGTCGACCGGCACGGTCACCGATCGATTGGCGTTCGCCGACTGGCCGCTGATGGCCAAGCTCACCAACTGGGGCATCGCCTTCCACATGGGTCTGCTGTTCGGCCTGGCCAACCAGCTGCTGCTGCTCGCGATCATGGGTGGCCTCGTCACCGTGATCGTGCTCGGCTACCGCATGTGGTGGCAGCGCCGACCCACCCGAAGGGCGGCACTGCCCGTCCCGCCACGCCGTGGCGTGCTGCGCCGCACATCGCTGTGGATCACCGTTCCGCTGCTCGGCGTCGCGGTCGCCGTCGCGTGGTTCATCCCGCTCATCGGGGTGAGTCTGCTCGTCTTCGGGCTCATCGATATCGCCTTGGGACTCGCCGCTCGCGCCGACAAGGTGTAACGCATGGCTAACTATCGAGGAAACATCCCATGTAACCCATGACACACGATGATCGGAGTTCGTCTATGAGAACCTCAGCTCGCACAGTGGCGATGTGCCTGGCCGCTCCGGTCGTCGCGATCGCCTTGTCCGGCGTCGCCGCGGGTACAGCCGCCGCTGATCCCGGCTGCCAGGGTTCGCTGAACGGGCCGTGGGCGTTCAACGGTGGGTGTTACGGCGGCGAGGGCACCTACCGGCTCGAGGTCGATTGCGTCGGGTACAACCTCGCGCCCTTCGCCGTCGGGCCGTACACGATCCGCCAGGACCTGCCCGTCGGCCAGGCAGGCACGGTGGCGTGCTTCGGCCCGAACTGGTCCAGCGCGGGCTGGGCTGTGGGCTCGCGGATCTTCCGGCTCTGACACCCGCGCCGCACAGCGAGGCGCCTAGGATCCGATGATGCCGCTGTCCCGTCGACAACTCCTGCGCACCGGCGTGGCCGGCTCGGTCGCGGCGCTGGTGGGAGTGTCGGCGGTGAGCAGCGCGAGGTTCGCCGCGCCGCGATGGCTCGGCGAACCGTTCTCACTCGGGGTCGCTTCCGGCGAACCGACTTCGGACGGGGTGGTGTTGTGGACACGCCTGGCCCCCGATCCGCTGGCGCCCGACGGGTACGGCGGGATGACGGTCGACCCGGTGACCGTGGATTACGAGGTCGCCGAGGACGAGCGGTTCACCAAGATCGTGGTGCGAGGTTCGGCGGTGGCCACCCGCGCATTGGGCCACAGCGTGCATCCCGAGATCGCCGGGCTGGCACCGGATCGCTGGTACTACTACCGATTCCGGGCCGGCTCGGCGATCTCCCCGATCGGCCGCACCCGCACGTCCCCGCCACCGAACAGCCCGACCGAGCGGCTCCGGTTCGCCTTCGCGTCGTGCCAGTCGTGGAGTTCGGGCTACTACACCGCCTATGAACACCTCAGCGCCGAGGATCTCGACCTCGTCGTCCATCTCGGCGACTACATCTACGAATCCTCCTGGGTGCTGGCCCGCCGCGGTGCGCATCTGCCGCCGCAACTCGCCGGCGAGGCAGTGGATCTGGCCGGCTACCGATTGCGCTACGCCCAAGCCAAAGGCGAAGCGCCGCTGCAGGCCGCGCACGCGTCGTTCCCCTGGCTGGTCACCCTCGACGACCACGAGCTCGACAACAACTGGGCCGGTGACAGTCCCGGCCTCGGACTCGACGTGTACCGCATCCCGCCGCTGTTCCGACGCCGCAAAGCCGCCGCCTTCCAAGCCATGTACGAGCACCAGCCGATGCGCTTGGCCCAACTCCCCTCCGGCCCGTCGATGCATCTGCACCGCCGCTACCGGTTCGGCGATCTGGCCGAGTTCACCATGATCGACACCCGGCAGTACCGAACCCCCCAGGCCTGCGGCGACGGCTCCGCGGTGATCGGCTGCGCCGACCGGTTCGACGCCGACCGCACCCTTCTCGGTGCGGCCCAACGTGATTGGCTCGTCGACGGCTTCGCCACCTCGACCGCGCGCTGGCAGGTACTCGGCAACCAGGTCGCGATGGCCCAGTCCGACTACGACCCCGGCCCCGACCTACTCCTCGGCACGGACGCGTGGGACGGCTATGTCGCCGACCGCAATACAGTCCTGGCCGCGGCGGCCGACCACGCGGTCGACAATCTGGTCGTGATCACCGGTGACCGCCACGAGAACTACGTCGCCGACCTGCGCCGCGACTACGCCGATCCCGAATCACCGGTCGTAGCGACCGAGTTCACCGGAACCTCGATCAGCACCGGCAGCGACGGCGCCGACCTCACCGACGCGGGGCGCGCGCTGCTCGCAGGCAATCCGGACCTGAAGTTCTACAACCGTCAGCGTGGCTATGTCCGCGTCGACCTCGATCATCGACAGTGGCGCAACGACTTCCGCGTTGTCCCGTATGTCAGCCGGCCAGGCGCGCCGATCAGCACGCGGGCGAGTTTCGTCGTCGAGAACGCAGTCCCCGGCGCTACTCCAGCGTGAGGTCCGACGTATAGATCCCGAGCTGATGCGCGAGTTCCCCTGCTGTGGAGGCACACTCGCACACACTCCGACGCACACACGTCATGGCTCCGGGGTGAATTCCTCCATGGTCATCGCCGTTACCTCGGGGACCTGCACCGGGCGCAGCAGCGCCCAGCCGATGAACACGACAGCGACCCCGAGCATGCCCAGGCCCGCCCACAGGTTCACATCGATCCCGCCGGTCTTGGCTTCCTGCACCGCACTGTCCTGCACCAGCGAGGTGATCACCAGGACCGCGCCGTAGCTGCCGAGCAGCGCACCGATGATGGTGCGGATATCGAAAAACATTGTGCCGACTCCTTATCCGACGACGATGTTGAGCGCGATCACCAGGACGAACGCGATCCCGGCGAGCAGGACCGGCCGCTGATACCAGGGCAGCGAGTCGGCATCGGCATCGGTGCGCATCGCCTTCGGCGTCTCGGAATACACCAGACCCACCAGTTCGGCCGCCGGTTTCGGCCGGGTCACCACGGTGACCGCGACGCTGACGACGATGTCGACCACGAACGCGGCGCCCGCGGCGACGAAGCTGGCGCCCTGCCCGGACAGGTTCGTCACCCCGGTCTCGTTGAGCAGGAACACGAACACAGCGGCGAGGGTGCCGCTGACCAGGCCGACCCAGCCCGCGGTCGGCGTCATCCGCTTCCACATCATGCCGAGGATGAACGTCGCGAACAGCGGCGCGTTGAAGAAGCTGAACAGGGTCTGCAGGTAGTCCATCATGTTGCTGAATCCGCCCGCGATGAACGCGGTGAAGATCGCCGCCACCGTCGCGCCGACCGTGGCCAGCCTGCCCACCTTCAGGTAGTACCCGTCGGGACGACCCTTGCGGATGTACTGCTGCCACAGATCGAAGCTGAACACGGTATTGAACGCCGAGACATTGGCCGCCATACCCGCCATGAACGCCGCGAGCAGACCCGCGAGCCCGACTCCGAGAAGTCCGTTGGGCAGCACCTCTTTCATCAGGAACAACAGCGCCTGGTTGTAGGTGACATCGCCCTCGAAATCAGGGTTCGCGGTGACCTGCTGTTTGTATTCGATCATCTGCGGCACCAGGACCGCGCTGATCATGCCGGGAATCACCACGATCAGCGGGATGAACATCTTCGGATAGGCGCCGATGATGGGTGTGCGCTGCGCGGCCGAGATCGAGTGCGTCGCCAACGCGCGCTGCACTTCTACGAAATTCGTCGTCCAATAGCCGAAGGACAGCACGAAGCCGAGACCGAACACGATGCCCATGATCGAGGCGAAGTTGTCGGTGAACCCGCTCATCGCGTTGCCCGGCCAGGTCTGCAACTGGTCGGCACCACCCGGTGACGCGGATACCTTGTCCTGCAAGCCGTCCCAGCCGCCGACGCGGTGCAGACCGACCAGGGTGAGCGGCAGCAGCGCGGCGACGATCACGAAGAACTGCAGCACCTCGTTGTAGATCGCGGCCGAGAGCCCGCCGAGGGTGACGTAGGACAGCACGATCACCGCGGCCGCGACCACCGAGATCCACAGCGGCCAGCCGAGCAGCACGTTCACGATGGTGCCGAGCAGGTAGAGGTTCACCCCCGCGATCAGCACCTGAGCCACCGCGAAACTCAACGCGTTCACGAGGTGGGCGCCCGTTCCGAAACGCCTGCGCATGAATTCGGGCACCGACCGCACTTTGGAGCCGTAGTAGAACGGCATCATCACCACGCCGAGGAACAGCATCGCGGGTACGGCGCCGATCCAGAAGTAGTTGAACGTGGGGAAACCGTATTGGGCGCCGTTGGCCGACATGCCCATGATCTCCACGGCGCCGAGGTTGGCGGAGATGAACGCCAGTCCCGTCACCCACGCGGGAAGCGAGCGCCCGGACAGGAAGAAGTCGACACTCGACGACACCCGGCGCCTGGCGATCAGGCCGATGCCGAGGACGAAGACGAAATACAGGGCGACCAGCGCGTAGTCGACCGGCGCGGCATCGAGTCGCAAGGTCGATGAGGCCTCTTGGGTGACGGACGAAAAGGCAAGCGGCACAGCGTGTCCCTCCTGACCGGGAGCCGGACGGCACACGAGCCTCGTTCACACGGCGCGAGATGGGTCGTCCGTCGACCTGTTTCGGGTGTCTCCACTGTGCGCGTCGCACGCCGTGCCTCACAGCGAAATCGCGCTGAACAAAATTCACTCCAGTTTGTGCGCACCCGCGGCGGGCTCGACGGCGAAGACGCGGGGCGGGGCGAAACCCGATGCGGCGAAACGGTCCGTGATGGCCCCGGCGACCTCGGCGTTCCGGTCGACCAAGGCGATCACGCTGCCGCCGAAGCCGCCGCCGACCATTCGCGCACCGTGGGCGCCCGCGTCGAGGGCGGCGTCGACCGCGAGATCCAAGGTGGGCGCTGACACTTCGAAGTCGTGTCGGAGCGAACGATGCGAGGCGGTGAGCAGCGCACCGATCGTCCGCGGGTCCGCACCGCCGCGTAGCCGGTCGACGACAGCGAGTACTCGCGCATTCTCGGTGACCACGTGGGTCGCGCGGCGTCGCAGCAGCGGATCCTTCAGGCGTAGCAGGTCTTCGGCTGTGGCGTCGCGCAGAGCAGGCAAGTTCAGCGCGTCGGCGGCGGCTTCGCATTGGGCTCTGCGCTCGGCGTATCCGCCGTCGGCCAGATCGTGCGGACTACCGGTGTCGGCGACGAGCAGCGCCAGTCCGGCGGCGTCGAGGTCGAACGGAATCTGTTCGGCGGCATCGGGTTCCGCGCCGGTGAAGGCACGGATGTCGAGGAACAGGGCATGGCCTTCGGTGCACAGGATCGAGGCGGACTGGTCGAGCAGGCCGGTCGGCACTCCGGCAAAACCGTTCTCCGCCGCCCTGGCGATCTCGACCATGTTCCGATCGCCGAGTTCGGGCGCGAACAGATCGCGCAGCGCGATCGTCACCGCGCAGCACAGCGCCGCCGACGAGGACAGCCCGGCGCCGATCGGTACCGCACCGTCGAGTTCGAGGGTCACCCCGTCGACGCCATGGTCTCCGCGGACGAACTCGTCGACGACGCCGAGCGGATAGCGCGCCCAGCCCGGCAACCGATCCCGTTGCGCCACAAGCTCATCGATCCGCACCTCGACGACCTCGCCCGGCCGCTGCGCCGAGGTGAGCCGCACCAGCCCGTCATCGCGCGGCGCGGCCCCGCAGACCACACCGAGCGACAGCGCGATCGGCAGCACGAACCCGTCGTTGTAGTCGGTGTGCTCGCCGATGATGTTGACCCGGCCCGGCGCGATCCACTTGTCCACCCGTACTTCCCTTCCGCTTCCTGCGACGATGCCACCACCGAACACCGCGGCAGGCGATCATGCGACACCGGGTGCCGAATCGGTACCCGGCAATGCTCACAACGCATCGACAGCAGGGCCGTGGACGTGTCATGATCGACTGGGTTGTAAAGGTTTTGAGCGTCGGCGCCTGCCGGCCGGGGACAGTGCTCGAACAACAACACTCGGTGCTCTCGGCCGATACTTCGAGTGATTCACCGGCCTCCCATTCGATCGACGCTCGTCGCGTGCGCAGCAAGATCGAGGGGGGCTGATGACCATCAGCGAGACACGCTACGGGAGCCTGCGACGATGCGTGGTGCTGATCGGGGCGGCGGGGGCCGTGCTGATCGCGCCGCTGGCGGGTGGCCGGGCGCTGCCGTTTCTGCTGCTCATCGTGATCGTCGCCGGTTCGCTGGCGATGATCGGGTACGGCATGTACAGCCACCGACCCGCGCACCGGCTGCCGTGGTACCTGCTGGCAGCCTCGGTTCCGCTGTTCGCCGCGGGCACCGCGATACGCGCGCTCGGCATGCACCCGAGCTGGCACCCGGTCGACGATCTGTGTACCTTGGCGGCGTATCTGTGTCTCGGCCTCGCCGCCGTCGGCTGGCTACAGCCGCGCCGACTCCGCCACGCCCGTGACCTGTGGCTGGACTCGACGCTCATCGGACTCAGCGCGCTGCTGGCGTCGTGGACCTTCCTGATCTCGCCGATTCTGCGGCACTGCACCGGGTTCGTCGACACCGCCTTCGCCGCGAGCTATCCGGTGATCCATGCCTTGCTGGCTACGGTGCTCGCGCATTCGCTGGCGACGGTGGTTCGCTCGGAGACCTCGCTGCGGTTGTTGCAAGCGGCGCTGATCACCGTGCTCTTCGGTGGATTGATCGAAAGTCTCACCGCCGCAGGCACATTCACGATAGATCCAGAGTTCGCGTTGGTGCCGCAGCAGTGGGCGTATCTGCTGGCCGGGCTGGCCGCGGTGCAGCCGACGATGGGGGCGCTGCGCGACGCCGAGGATGTGGGACCGCATCGTTCGCGGCAGCGGGCCGGGATGATCGCGGTGGCACTGGTGGCGGCCTCGCTGGTCAGCGTGGTGGGCGCCGATCTCGCCGTCGTCGACCGGGTGGTGATCTGTTCGCTGCTCACGCTGCTGCTGGTCGGCGTGCTGGTGCGTAGTGAACGCGCCATCACCCGCAGCATGCGCAGCGAACGCCGAGCCCAATATCAGGCCGACCACGACATGCTCACCGGCCTGTTCAACCGCGCCGCCCTGCTGCGCGCACCGCACCGCTACCGCGAGCAATGGGCCGGAAAACCGATGTGTCTGCTGTTCATCGACCTCGACGGCTTCAAGATGGTCAACGACAGCTACGGACACGCCGTCGGCGACGAACTCATCGCCAACGCCGCCTCCCGCATCCGCCGCACCACCACCAGCGCCGACCTCACCGCCCGTTACGGCGGCGACGAATTCGTCGTGCTGGCACCCCGCACCCGCGCCGAAGCCGCGGTCCTGGCCGAACACATCCTCGGCGCCTTCATCCGCCCCTTCGAACTGAGCTGTGGCGAAATCCCCATCACCGCCAGCATCGGCGTTGCCTGCCTGACCACCTGCCCCACGGAGAAGACGATCTACGACCTCATCCGCACCGCCGACGCCGCGATGTACCACGCCAAGGAATACCGCCTCGGCCTCACCTTTCACGATGAATTGAGCAAGCCCTCGATCCGTCGCCTGAGTTCAGCCGCCCCGCGTATTCAGCGAGTCGCCCGGTAGCTCGACGGTTCGCTCAATCCCCCAACTCCTCCAACAGCTTTCGAGCGGCCTCGAGCTCGGCCTGCAACTGCGCGACCTTCGCCTGCTGAACGCCCCGAGCAGCCTCCAGAATCCCGGCCACCACTTCCTCCACCTCGGGATGCAGGATCTTCGCCGCCTGGGCGACGGCCGCGCTACTGACGGCCATCCCCTTCACACTGCGCTTCTTGCCGTTGACCACATCGACGGTCCACTCCCCGTCGGCGGTACCGGTGAGCGTGACGGTTACCTCGGGAGCCTTCGCCTTGCGCGCCGCGGCGGTTTTCGCGGGCCGCGGTGCGGCCGGAGCGGTCTTGGCGGCGTCGTCGGATACCGGGGCGAGCGACCTCGGCGCGGGCGTAGCAGCGCTCGGCAGGGTCGACGGCTGGGTCACAGTGTTGTCCTCTCGGTTGCTCGGGGCGGGGGCAGTTTCCGGGCGGGTCTTCGCGGAACCGCCCGGCGTTACGGTAGTCGCGCGGGCCGGCTTGGTGAGCGTCACCTCGCTCGGGCCGAACGAGAGCACATCTTTGGAACCGGTCGGCCGCACCTGCAGGAAGTCGCCTGCGGACGGATCGTCGAGCGCGACTACCTTGCCCGACTTCCCCTCGGCGACGCCGACAGCGGCGGCGGTGAACCACACCATCGGCGGTTTGCCCTCGGCAAGCTCGCCTGCGATTCGCGCGAGCTCGGCGTCGGACAGTACCGGCGGTGCTGATCGGCGGGATGCGGACTTGGTGCTCGGCGAGGACATCGTGGACTCCGGGGGTTGGTGCTACAGCGTGGTCTGTGGCACCGATGATGCCGCACGGCACCGACAAGTTCTCCCCCGAGCCGCCCACACGGCCCGAAAACCCGTCCCGCACGGGTATTCCGGACCGCGATGCCATCAGCCGCGAGCGGCGTTGCCGCGCGTGGTCGGCCGAATGTTCGCGCGCACCGCGCCCACATCCGGATAGCCGTTGACCGCCATCAACAGGTCCGCTTCGGCGGCGTAGCTGCGCAGCAGATGCACCAGACCGCGCACACCGCCCAGCGCGAGCGCGTACACATAGGGCCTACCGAGCCCGACCATCGTCGCCCCGAGTCCGAGCGCCTTCACCACATCGGCGCCCGAGCGCACTCCGGAGTCGAACAACACCGGAACCCGGTCATCACAGGCCGCCACGACCGCGGGCAAGGTCTCCAGCGCGCTCAGACCACCGTTGGCCTGGCGCCCACCGTGATTGGAGCAGTAGATGCCGTCGGCGCCGAGATCGATCGCCTTGCGGGCGTCGTCGGGGTGGGAGATGCCCTTGAGGATGAGCGGCAGGTCGGTGATCGAGCGCAACCAGCCGAGGTCGTCCCAGGTCAGCGAATTGCCGAACGTCGCGATCCAGTGCAGGACAATCATTTTGGGGTCGTCGGAGCCCACCATCTGCTGGAAGACCGGGTCGCTGGTGTAGTTCTTCAGCACATGCCCACGCAACTGTGGGAAGTTGCCACTGGCCAGGTCGCGCGGCCGCCAACCGGGCACCCAGGTGTCGAGGGTGACGGTGATGCCCGCGTAGCCCGCGGCCTCGGCGCGGTGCACCAGGCTCTCGGCGAGTTCACGGTTCTTCGGCGTGTAGAGCTGGAAGAAGGAGGGCGTATCGCCCGCGTGCGGACGCACGTCCTCGAGCGGATCCTCCATCAGCGTGGAATACATCGCGGGCACCCCCGTCTGCGCCGACGCCTCGGCCACCGCGATGTCACCATGGCCCTGCTCGCCGACCAGACCGATCACGCCCACCGGCGCGAGGAACAGCGGACTGGCGAAGGTGTGGCCGAACGCGGTGACGGCGAGGTCGCGCTCGGTGGCGCCGACCAGCATCCGCGGCACCAGACCCCAGTCGGCGAAGGCTTCGGCGTTGCGCCGCTGTGTGAGCTCGTCGCCCGCTCCGCCCGCGATATAGTTCAGCAACGAATCCGGCAGTGCCACAGTGGCTTTGCGCTCGAGCGTCGCGTAGTCCATGGGAAATTCGGGCTGGATCCCCCCGAGCGCGGCCAGGTAGATCTCGTTCTGATAGTCGGCGAACTGACTCATTGCTGCACTTTCGCACGCCGACCGGCGTTCACGGACCGCAGGGGGATGTAAGGTGCGTCATACTCGAAAATACGAGATTGTGAGTGCCCCTGTCGTGACCGTCGTCGAACACTCGGCAGCGCCCGCCGATCCGGACGCCCTCCTCGCCGACCGCGTCCATTGCGATGCCATCCGTCACTTGACCCGCCTCGCGCTCGGGCTCTCCCAGGATTCGATGGATCTGCTCACCTCGGTCACCGATCGACTGCGGGCCGCCGAGGGCGCCCTGCGCGATCCGCTCACCAGCGACCTCGGCTACGACTGACGCGCGTCACCGCCGCCGCGCGGTGAGCGCCGCCAGATCGGCGAGCCGGTCCGCGCGGGCGATCTCCGCCGGAGTGAACGGTTCGTCCGGGCGCACGAAACTCCAGCGACGGTCGTCGCGGTCCAATTCCAGCAGGGTGCCCTCGCCCGGTTCGGCGACCTCGACGGTTCCCGGCGCGAGGTAGCGCGCGCCGAGTAGTTCGGCGACGGCCAAGGGCAATTCGTCCGGATCGCCCACGATGCGGGCGGCGATCGCGAGCGCTTTGGTCTGTCCGTCGATCAGTGACAGCACCGTCGCGGGCCACACTCGCACCCCAGAACCTCCCGCGTGCTCCACGGCGGCGGTGATCGCCTGCGCGGTGATCTCGGCGGGCGCGGCGACGACGAGTTCGTCGAGCACCGCGTCCTCGAGTTGGTGCACGTGCACGGTGAGAATGTTGGCGTCGCGGTGGGCGAGATGCTTGGCCAGCGTCTCGAGCGCGCCGGGTCGGTCGGCCAGGCGCACCCGGATCCGCCAGAGCGCGGGCGCGGCGTCGATCCGGTCGCGCGTGCGGAGCTCCGGGCTGTGCAGCCAGCCGCCGAGCATCCGCATCGCCGAGGGTTCCACCACCCAGATCACCAGGATCGTGGTGGTGATCGTCAGCAGGGTGACGGTGAGCAGGTACGGCGGGTGTAGGTGGACCACCAGCGCGTGCAGCGCCAGTTCCACCGGGAACACCGCGGCGAGTTTGGCGAGGGTGAGCCTGGTTCGCCCAGGATGCGGCAATCTGCCGCAGACCTCGCAGGCCAGGACCGTGACACGGGGACGCACTGCGAATCGCCTCATGCGGATCAGCGTCTCCGGCATTCGTGTCGATCTTCGTCGAGGTGCGTAACAGCGAGGTGAAAGCCGACGTGAAAACCGTTGACCTGCACAGACTTCCACGGTGATGCCGAACACGCGCGAGCCTCGACTGTGACCGTCGGCACCTTCCCTCTCGATAGTCGGCGGCTACGATTGTGACTCGTATCACCAAAAGTCATTGACAAACCCACACAAACGGGCATAAAACAACATAAGTAAAGATTCACGGAGACCGGAGGAACCCATGTACGCCGAGGAACGGCAGCAGGCGATCGCGACCCTCATCGGGCATCGCGGGCGCGTCTCGGTCGCCGAACTCGCCGACCAGTACGGAGTCACCACCGAAACCGTGCGCCGCGATCTCGCGGTGCTCGACCGGCTCGGGGTGATCCGGCGGGTCCACGGCGGCGCGGTGGGTTCCGGCGCGCTCACCACGTTCGAACCGGGCACCGCCGAGCGCGAGAGCACCCGCGCCGAGGAGAAGGACCGGATCGCCGAACTCGCGCAGCGGTACCTGCCGAGCTCCGGGGGCAGCGTGCTGTTCGACGCGGGCACGACCACCGTGCGGGTGGCCGCGGCCATGGCGATCGACCTGGATCTGGTCACCGTCACCAACTCGCTGCCGGTCGCCGCGCGGCTCACCGGGTTCGCCGGTGTGCGGTTGCATCTGCTCGGCGGACGGGTGCGCGGCATCACCCAGGCCGCCGTCGGCGCCGAGACGCTGCGGCTGCTCGGCGAATTGCGGGTCGACGTCGCGTTTCTCGGTACCAACGCGCTGACGGTGCGGCACGGGCTGTCCACCCCCGATCCGGAGGAAGCGGCCGTGAAACGCGCGATGATCGCCGCCGCCGATCGGGTGGTCGTGGTCGCCGACGCGAGCAAGATCGGGCGCGAGGACTTCGTGCGCTTCGGCGATGTCACCGATATCGACGTCCTGGTCACCGATGCCGACATTCCGGCCGCCGCGCACGCGGAACTGGTCGCCGCGGGAATCGAGGTGGTGCTCGCATGATCGTCACACTGACCGCGAATCCGAGTGTCGACCGCACGGTCACCCTCACCGAGCCGTTGCGGCGCGGGCAGGTGCACCGCGCGGCGAGCGTCACGTCGCATCCCGGCGGTAAAGGGGTCAATGTCGCACGGGTGTTGTCCGGCGGCGGGGCACCGGTGCTGGCTGTATTACCTGGGTCCGACGACGACCCCGTGGTGCACGGATTGCGCACGGCGGGAATCGCATTCCGCACGGTGCCGGTGGCGGGTGGGCCGAGGGTGAATTTGACCATCGCCGAAACCGACGGCACCACGACCAAGATCAACGAGCCCGGCTCTCCGCTGGAGGCGCGCGATCTGGACGAGCTCACGGCGCTGCTCGTCGAATCGGCCGCGGAGGCGGAGTGGATCGTGCTGTCCGGGTCGCTGCCGCCGGGTGTGCCCGTCGGCTGGTACGCGCAGCTCGTCGCGACGTTGTCATCCAGCCGAACTCGGCGTACCCGCGTCGCCGTCGACACCTCGGACGCTCCCCTGCTCGCACTGTTCGACGAATCAACAGGTGCCGCACCGGATCTGATCAAACCGAATTCCGAGGAGCTGGCCCAGCTCACCGGCCTCGACCCGGTCGACCTCGAAAACCCGACGGCCGCCGCCGAAGCCGCCTCGACCTTGATCGATCGTGGCGTCGGCGCGGTCCTGGCCACCCTCGGCGCGGCAGGCGCGGTGCTGGTCACCGCCGATGGCGGGTGGTTCGCCGCGGCCCCGCCGATCGTGGCGCGCAGCACCGTCGGTGCGGGTGACTCGGCGCTGGCCGGCTACCTGCTCGCCGATCTCGCGGGCGCCTCCCCCGCGGATCGGCTCCGCACCGCCGTCGCCTACGGCAGCGCCGCCACCGCGTTGCCCGGCACCGAACTGCCGGGCCCCGCCGACGTCCGCCTCGCCGCGGCCGTGACGGCCCACCCACTCACCGTCTCCGAACGTTCCACACCATGAACACCGCCCCCTGCCTGCTCCACCCCCACTCCGGAAAGACACGACGATGGCCGATTCGATCATCACTGCCGACCTGATCGCACTGGACGCCGACCTCGGCGCCGACAAGAGCGCGGTGATCACCGCGCTCGCGGGCAGACTCGCCGCCGCGAACCGCGCCACCGACGCCGCCGCGGTCGCGGAGGCCGCCACGGCCAGGGAGTCACAGTCGGCCACCGGCCTCCCCGGCGGCATCGCGATCCCCCACTGTCGATCGGCTGCCGTCTCGACGGCGTCGCTGGCCTTCGCCCGCCTCGCCCCCGCCGTCGACTTCGGGGCCCCCGACGGGCCAGCCGACCTGGTCTTCCTGATCGCCGCCCCGGACGGTGCGGGGGCCGAGCACATGAAACTGCTGTCCTCCCTGGCTCGTGCGCTGGTCCGGCCCGCGTTCGTCGCCGATCTGCGTGCGGCCGCGACCTCGGCAGACGTGGTCGCCCTCGTCGACGGCGTCATCAATCCCCCACCGACCGGATCTCCCGTTGCCGCGGGTTCGGCGAGGCCTGCCGGGTCGACGGCCGGGTCCGATTCGCCCACAGACGGGGCAGGTTCGTCCGCCGCTGCCGGTGCGCCCGACGGGGCTCCCGTCGCCGCCGACGACGACGGCGTCAGTGCGGCAACCGTCACCGGTGCGGCAAGTGGTGTGGTTGTTTCCGGCGCAAAGGCCGGTGATGACACGGCTGCGCCCCTCGGGGACGCGGGCGGAGCCGACAGCTCGGCGTCAGCCGGGAGTATCGCCGCGAGCGATGCGTCGGCCGACAACGCATCGACCTCCGGCGCGCCGAAGAAGATCGTCGCCGTGACCGCCTGCCCCACCGGTATCGCCCACACCTATATGGCCGCCGACTCGCTGGTCGCCGCGGGCGAACGCGCCGGAGTCGACGTGGCAGTGGAAACCCAGGGGTCGAGCGGCGGCGACAGACTCGACCCGTCGACGATCGCTGCCGCCGACGCGGTCATCTTCGCCACCGATGTCGGGGTGAAGGATCGCGGCAGGTTCGCGGGCAAGCCCGTGATCGAGTCCGGCGTCAAACGCGCCATCAGCGAGCCCGACCAGATGATCGCGGAGGCCGTCGCGGCGAGCGCCACCGCCGGCGCCGCCACGGTCGGCGGTACCGCGCCCGCGCCCTCGCAGACGGCGGCCAAGGGCATCGGCTGGGGTACCCGCCTGCGCCAGATACTGCTCACCGGCGTCAGCTACATGATCCCGTTCGTCGCCGCGGGCGGTCTGTTGATCGCGCTGAGCTTCCTGCTCGGCGGCTACGAGATCTCCGACAGCGCGAAAACGATCGTGCTCGACAACTCGATCACCGACCTGCCCGAGGGTGGTCTGGCCACCTATTTCGGTGCGGTGCTCTTCCAGATCGGCTCACTCGCCTTCAGCTTCCTCGTTCCGGCACTGGCCGGATACATCGCGTTCGCGATCGCCGACCGTCCCGGTCTGGCACCGGGGTTCACGGCGGGCGCGATCGCGATCTTCGTCGGCGCGGGGTTCCTCGGCGGCCTGGTCGGTGGTCTGGTGGCCGGATTCGCGGCCCTGTGGGTGAGCAAGCTGCCGGTACCGACGTGGGCTCGCGGGCTGATGCCGGTGGTGGTCATTCCGCTGCTGGCCTCGGCGATCGTCGGCATCTTGATGTTGGTCCTGCTCGGCAAGCCCCTCGCCGCCGTGACCAACGGGCTCACCGACTGGCTCAACGGCCTGTCCGGCAGCTCCGCTGTCGCGCTGGGCGTCATCCTGGGCGTGATGATGTGCTTCGACCTCGGCGGTCCGGTCAACAAGGCCGCCTACGCGTTCGCCGCGGCGGGCCTGTCGGTGACCGACACCGCCACCCTGCGGATCATGGCCGCGGTGATGGCGGCGGGCATGGTCCCGCCGCTGGCGATGGCACTGTCGACCGTCCTGCGCCCCGGCCTCTATACCGAGGCCGAACGGGAGAACGGCAAGGCCGCCTGGCTCCTCGGCGCCTCGTTCATCTCCGAGGGCGCGATCCCGTTCGCCGCCGCCGACCCGCTGCGAGTGCTGCCGTCGATGATGGTCGGCGGCGCGGTGACCGGCGGGCTGATCATGGCCACCGACGTCACCCTGAGCGCGCCGCACGGCGGCATCTTCGTGTTCTTCGCGATCGGTCACCTCGGCTGGTTCCTGGTGTCGCTGGTCGCGGGCACTGTCGTCGCCGCGGCCTGCGTCACCCTCGCCAAGCAATTCACCCGCAAGCAGTCCGCCGCCCCTGTTCTCACCACCGCGTAATCCGTTCGCACACAAGGAGATATCCCATGGCAAGCACCACCGTCACCGTCGGCTCCTCGGTCGGCCTGCACGCCCGCCCCGCGGCTCTGATCGCCGAAGCGGTCGGCGAGGCAGGTGTTCCCGTCACCATCGCGGTCACGGGCGGCGACCCGGTCGACGCGGGCTCAGCGCTCATGATCATGACCCTCGGCGCAGGCCAGGGCGCGGAAGTCGTGATTACCAGCGACGACCAGCCGACCCTGGACAAGATCGCCGAACTCGTCGCCAGCGACCTCGACGCCTAGTCTCGAATAACGCGAAAGGCCCGGAACCAGTGGTTCCGGGCCTTTCGTTTTGTAGCGGGGACAGGATTTGAACCTGCGACCTCTGGGTTATGAGCCCAGCGAGCTACCGAGCTGCTCCACCCCGCGTCGGTGTGAACACAACATTACACACAGGTGCGCGCAGGCGCCAAATCGTGAGGTCAGCATGCGTTTTCCGCCGGATTCGCGCAATCCTCGCCGAGTTATGCCACCGCGCGAGGCCATCTAATGTGGCAGCCATCACACATTCGAGCAACCACCCGTGTCGGGGCGGAATTTCGGTGAGCGGCGTCACTATCACCCCGTGATCCCGAACACATAACGGTCCAATTACAGACCGCACGGAATCAAGGTATTCCCACTGGTTATGCGATGTAAACATCGAAAAGGCGACTATTCCATTCATAGAATCCGCCCGTTATCAAGATGTGATCGGCATCGATTCATTGGTTAGCGTCTCCTCCATGACTGAGACCCGGAAATTCAGCACCCGCGCCCTTGGCGTCGCCGCCATCGCCGGCGCCCTTGTTGCCGTTCCGTTCGGCCTCGCCACCGGTACCGCCTCCGCCGCCGCCTACAACTGGGACGGCGTCGCCCAGTGCGAGAGCGGCGGCAACTGGGGCATCAACACCGGAAACGGCTACTACGGTGGGCTGCAGTTCTCGCAGAGCACCTGGGCTGCCAACGGAGGCCAGGGTTCGGCGCACAACGCCAGCAAGGAAGAGCAGATCCGCGTCGCGGAGAACGTGCTCGCCAGCCAGGGCGTCGGCGCGTGGCCGCACTGCGGCCAGTTCCTCCAGTCGGGCGCGTCCGAGCCCGAGGTGGTCGAGGAGCCCGCCGTCGAACTGCCGGTCGAGCTGCCCGCCGAGGCGAAGACCGATGTCCAGACCGCCGTCGACCAGGCCAAGGCCGCGGGCAAGGCCCTGGCCGACCAGTACGGTGTCGCCGGTCAGTACCAGGACCTGCTCGACGCCAACGCTCCGCTGATCGCCTCGATCGGCGGCTGATCCACCGTTCCCCCTGCACAAGAAAGGCCCCGTCATCCAGACGGGGCCTTTCTTGCTGCTACGCGGTCGACTTATCGGCCGCCGGCGTCCTGATACGCCTTCACCGCGGTGTCCAGTTCTTCGAGCGCCTTACCGAAATCGGTGAAGTTACCCGTCCGCATCGCCGTGCGCACCGCCTCGATCTTGCGGCTGAGCTCGGCGGCCGCGGCCTCCTGGCCGGTCGAACCCACGGGGGGTGTCGTCCCCGGCTGCGGCGTCGTGCCGCCCCCGGGCGGAGTGACCGTGCCCTGGTCGACCGGTGGGGTCGCGCCCGGTTTCGGCTTCACCGACGGATCGCCACCGAACGGCGTCGCCAGCGAACCCGCACCCGGCATCACCTGGTTCAGGGCTTCGGCCAGCGTCGGCGCGTACCCGACCTTCACGCTGCCCGCCGCGTCGCGGTAGCTCACCAGCACGCGCAACAGCTGCGGGAAGGTCGACGAACCGGTGTTGCGTTCGTTGTAGAACGGTTCGACGTAGAGGATGCCGCCGTCGGCCACCGGCAGGGTGAGCAGGTTGCCGTAGCGAATCTTGTTCGAGTTCGACAACAGCGTTTTCTCTCGCGACACCGCGTCGGCGGTGGTCATCGAGTTCTGTGTCTGCTGCGGACCCTGGGTCTGGGAGTCGGTCGGCAGCTGCAACACGGTGAACTTGCCGTAGTTCTCGGGGTCCGAGCGGACCGAGATGTAGGCCGAGAGGAACTGCCGGTTGTAGCCGACCATCGCCGAGGTCAGGTTGAAGACCGGTTTGGTGGTCTTCGGATCACCGAGCAGCACGTAGTACGGCGGCTGGTTGAACGTGCCGCCCTCGATCGTCGGATCACTGGGCACAGACCAGAACGCGTTGTTGGTGAAGAACTCGCGCGGGTTGTCCACGTGGTACTTCGTGAGCATGTCGCGCTGGACCTTGAACAGGTCCTCCGGGTAGCGGAAGTGCGCGCGCAGCTCGGGCGAGATCTCGCTCTGCGGCTTCACCGCGTCGGGGAACACCCCACGCCAGGCCTTGAGCACCGGGTCGACGGTGTCGGTCTCGTACAGGGTGACGGTGCCGTCGTAGGCGTCGACGGTGGCCTTCACCGAGTTACGGATGTAGCTGACCTCCTTGCGCGGGATCACGCGCCCGGTCTTCTTGTCGATGCTGTCCTCGACCGCGCCGTCGAGCGAGGTCGGCTGGGCGTAGGGGTACTTGTCGAGAGTGGTGTAGGCATCGACGATCCACTTGACGCGACCATCGATCACCGCCGGGTAGGCGTTGCCGTCGGTCGTCAGCCACGGAGCGACCTTCTGCACCCGATCACGCGGACCGCGGTTGAACAGGATCTTGGAGTCCTCGCTGATCGCGGAGGAGAACAAGATATTGCGCTCGGCGTACTTGGCCGCGAAAGCGAGCCGGTTGAACCAGTTCCCGATCGGCACGCCGCCGCTGCCGTCGTAGGTGAACTGCGCCTCGTCGGAGTCGTACTCGCGCGGGGCCTGCCCCTCGGCGGTACCGACGATGGCGTAGTCGGGGTCGGTCTGGGAAATCAGCTCGCCGTAGTAGATGCGCGGCTGGTCGACCTTGATCTGCTGGTCCTCGACCTTGGTGAACAGGTCGCTCACCATGAACAGCGGATAACCCGAATCGCTGCCGCCCGCCGCGCTCTGCGCCTCGGACTGCGGCTTGTTCACCCGATTGGCGGGCGCGGCGACGAAACCGTTGCCGTGGGTATAGACGGTGTGCTGGTTGATCCAGTCCTTCTGGTTGCCCGACAGCGCCTGGGGATGCAGCTCGCGCGCGGCGACGATGTAGTCCTGCAGGTCACCGTTGAGGTTGTAGCGGTCGATGTCCAGCGACTCGGGGAAGCCGTAGAAGTTCTTGCGCTGCTGCAGCTGGGTGAAGGTGGGCGAGAGGATATTCGGGTCGAGCAGGCGGGCGTTGCCGATGGTCGCCGCGTCCGCGGGGACCTCGAGCGGGCTCTTGGTCGAGCTGCCTCGGTAGTTCTGATACTCGACCTTGTCGTCGGTGATCCCGTACGCCTCGCGCGTGGCCATGATGTTGCGCTCGATATAGGGGCTCTCCTTCTCGGCCGCGTTCGGGCGCACCGAGAACTGCTCGACCACCATCGGCCACACCGCACCGACCAGGATCGACGACAGCACGAGCAGCGCGGCCGCCATCGCGGGAACCCGCAGATCGCGCAGCACGATCCCGGCGAAGAACGCGATCGCGCAGATCACCGCGATCGACAGCAGGATCAGCTTGGCGGGCAGCACCGCGTTGATATCGGTGAACGACGGACCACCGAACGTGGGCTCCTTCCGCGTACTCGACAACAGGTCGTACCGGTCGAACCAGTACGCCACCGCCTTGAGCAGCACGAAGATTCCGGCGATCACCGCGAGCTGCACGCGCGCAGCTCTGGTGAGCGTGCCTTCACGACCGGCCAACCGGAGGCCGCCGAAGACATAGTGGGTAACCAGGTTCGCGAAGAACGCGATCACCACGGCGACGAACAACCAGTTCAGCACCATCCGGTAGAACGGCAGGTCGAAGGTGTAGAAACCGATGTCGAGGTGGAACTGCGGGTCTTGCTGACCGAACTCGCCACCGTGCAGGAACAGCTGCACCGTCGCCCAGTTCGACTGCGCGACCAGTCCCGACAGCACGCCGAGCAGCACCGGGATGCCGACGCCGAACAGCCGCAGCTTGCTCATCACGGTCGTGCGGTAGCGCGCGATCGGATCGTTGGGCCCGGCGACCGGCACGAAGACCGGACGCGACCGATAGGCCAGCAGCAGCGCTGCCCAGACCACGAGACCGACGAGCAACGCGACGACCACGAACAGGATCAGACGCGTGCGCAAGACGCCGAGATACACACTGCGATATCCGACCTCGCCGAACCACAACCAATTGGTATAGGCATCGGTGAAACGGGGCCCGAGCAGCAGCAACGCCGCGAGGACGACTGCTGTCACCAGCAGCACACGGCTGCGTCGGGACAGCGAAGGTAAGCCGGTGGGGGGCCGCATGCCCACGGTGCCACTCTCCATGTTCCGGCGGTTCCACACCGTGATCGGCGCAGTCACCGCAGTCCGAATGTTGCGGGTGATCCGTTACCGGACCGTTGGCGCCCACTCTACGGAAATCGGACACCGTGCAAGCGTCTGGGCCGAAAATGATTGGATGTGCGGGTGACCGAAGACGAGCACGCCGAAGTTCTCCTCGCCCGCTGTGTGCGCGAGGTCGTCGAGTTCGCCGACGCCGAGGGCTGGGGAAACCCGCCGCAGATGTTCGCGTTGGTGCCGACCGCCGACCTGGCCGCGGCCGAACCCGACCTGCAGGATCAGCTCGACGACGGCAGCGAGCTGACCCCCGTGGCCCAGGAGGCATTCCCCGACGACATCACCGGTGGGTCGATGGCGCTCGACGAGTTCCTGGCCACCACCACCTGGCCGCCCGCGGTCGAGGGCTGCGTGCTGGTGCAGGAGATCGTGGTGCTGCCGCCCGACGCCGAGAGCGATCTCGACGAGGCGCTGGTCCCGCTGCTCGCCGACGACGAAGCCGCCGACGCGGCCGGGCGTGCCGCCGCGCACGCGCATCCGGGTCGCCGCGACGCGCGACTCATCGCGGGCGTCCTGCGCCAGGGCGCCACCCTGTGCCTGCTGCAGATCCGCCCCGAGGACGACGACGGCTTCGGCGATCTCGATCTGCGCACCTACCCCAACCTGGCCCCGGGCCTGATCGAGGCCCTGCACCACACCTTGGAGTGACCTACCCGCAGCCGATCGCCTCGCGGCCTGCGTTGATGTCGGCCAGTCCGGCGATCGCGGTGTCGAGGGTGTCGACCTTCACCAGGCGAAGGCCCTCGGGCGCCCGCTGAACGGCCTCGTTGCAGTTGTCGGCGGGAACCAGGAACGTCTCCGCGCCTGCCTCGCGCGCGGCGATCATCTTGTACTGGATGCCACCGATCGGGCCGACCTTGCCGTCCTGGTCGATGGTGCCGGTGCCCGCGACGAACTTGCCGCCGTTGAGCTCGCCCGGTGAGAGCTTGTCGATCAGCGAGAGGCTGAACATCAGTCCGGCCGACGGTCCGCCGATGTCGGCGAGGTTGAACTCGACCTGCAGCGGCGGACG
Organism: Nocardia sp. PE-7; assembly: GCF_030486425.1. NCBI lineage: Bacteria > Bacillati > Actinomycetota > Actinomycetes > Mycobacteriales > Nocardiaceae > Nocardia > Nocardia sp. PE-7. Next base: position 5,295,857 of record NZ_CP129614.1, read on the forward strand.
CCCGCCTTCGCCGGGGGTGATGCCGAGGTATCCCTTGGCCTCGTCGCCGGGACGCGGCGCGAGGGTGATCTGGTTGGTCCGCTCCGCGTCGCCGCGGCGGTAGACGACGGTGATGGTGTCGCCGGGAGCCTTGGTGCCGACGATGTCGATCACGTCCTTGGGCGTGGTGATCGGGGCGCCGTCGATGCTGATCAGCTCGTCGCCGACTTCGAGCACGCCCTTGGCCGGGCCCTCTTCACCGAGTCCGCGCACCAGCACGACGGTCGGCATCTTCAGGTAGTGCAGCGCGGCGACCTCGGCATCGCTCTCGGAATCCTTGAAGTCCTGCTGATTGGACTTGTCCACCTCCTCGCGCGACACGCCGGGCGGGTATACCTCGGCGCGCGGCACGAGACCGTGTTCACCGCTGACCCAGAACCCGAAGGCCTCGAACAGGTTCAGCCCGTCGCGCACCGACACGGTCGTCATATTGAGGTGCCCGCTCGTGGGATCCAGTGGCGCGCCGGTGACATCGACCACCTGCTTGCCCTCGACCTGGCCGAGGGTGTCGAAGGTAGGGCCGGGGCCGAGGGCGACGAACGGCACGGTGACCACGCTGCCGGCCACGCCGAGCACGAGTACGGGGACGAGGGCGACGATCAGGGTGAGGATCCGACGATTCACTCGGACCACAGTAGTGATCGGCGACCGTGACCGACGGTAGTGGCACGCTTTTGCGGCGTGGCCGTTGTCGCGCGATTTCGCGATGCGCGAACACCGTGGGCCCGGGGGTCCCGCGTAACGTAAGAGGTATGAGCGATCTCCCCTTCGGCTTCTCGACCGGCGACGACGACGATTCCGGCAAGCGTCGCGACGAGGGCAACGGACCTGGCGGAAACGATCCGTTCGGGTTCGGAGCGGGCGGCGTCGGCGGCGCGGGCGGATTCGATCCGTCGCAGCTGGGCCAGATGCTGAGCCAGCTCGGGCAGATGATCAGCGGCATGGGACAGGGCATGGGACCCGGCGGCGCGCAGTCCGGCCCGGTCAACTACGACGTCGCCAAGCGGCTGGCCCGCCAGCAGCTGGGCTCCACCATCGCCCCGATCGCCTCCGGCACCACCACCGCGGTGACCGACGCGGCGCACCTGGCCGAGCTGTGGCTCGACGGCGCCACCGTGCTGCCCGCGGGCGCCACCAAGACGGTCACGTGGACCCCGAACGACTGGATCGAAGAGACCCTGCCCACCTGGAAGCGCCTGTGCGACCCGGTGGCAGAACAGATCTCGGGCATGTGGACCGCGCAGTTGCCCGAGGAGGCCAAGCAGTTCGCCGGGCCGATGGTCGGCATGCTCGGCCAGATGGGCGGACTGGCGTTCGGTTCCCAGCTCGGTCAGGCGCTCGGCCAGCTGGCCAAGGAGGTGCTGACCTCCACCGATATCGGACTGCCGCTCGGCCCGGCCGGTACCGCCGCACTGCTGCCGACCGCGGTCGCGGCGTTCAGCGAGGGGCTCGAGCAGCCCGAGAGCGAGATCATGGTCTTCCTGGCGGCACGCGAGGCCGCCCACCAGCGGCTTTTCGCGCATGTGCCGTGGCTGCGTCAGCAAGTGCTCGGCGCCGTCGAGGACTACGCGCGCGGCATCAAGATGGACTTCTCCGCGATCGAGGAAGCCGCGCAGGGCATCGACCCGATGTCGCTGAGCGACCCGTCCAAGCTGGAGGAACTGCTCTCCCAGGGCACCTTCGAGCCACAGACCACGCCGGAGCAGAAGCAGGCGCTGGAGCGCCTCGAGACCCTGCTGGCGCTGATCGAGGGCTGGGTCGATGTCGTGGTCACCGATGCGGTGGGTGAGCGGCTGCCGGGCGCGGGTGCGCTGTCGGAGACCCTGCGTCGTCGCCGGGCGACAGGTGGGCCCGCCGAGCAGACGTTCGCGACGCTCGTCGGACTGGAGCTGCGGCCGCGCAAGGTTCGTGAGGCTTCGGCGTTGTGGCGGCGACTGACCACCGATGCGGGGATGGAGCGGCGAGACAAGGTCTGGGAACACCCCGATCTGCTGCCCGATTCCACCGATCTCGACTCGCCCGCCGGTTTCATCGACTCCATCATCGGCGGCGGCACAGGCGCTTTCGACGACCCGCTGGCGCAGTTGGCCGAGACCGAGGCGCGCGAACGCGACGCGGCCGATCGCGACAGAGCCAAGGCTGACGAGTCCGACGAGACCCCGCGCGACGAGGGCGACGCCGACCCGGATTCCGGCGCGAGCAAGGCTTGATCCGCACCGCCACCGAGGTCGGTGAGAAATCTTCCGATCTCGGTGGCGCGACACGGTTACGTGGCTGACGTTCGTCGGAAAATGCCGCGACGACCCGCGGTACAGCGGCTGTTCACAATTCGGAATTCTCGAACCGACACGCCGAAACCGTGTGGATAACCGCACTTTCGGCACACGATGAGCCGCGGCCGGGTGCCGATACTTCAGGCATGACGACCACCTCCCCACTGCGCGGCCCGATGCTCCACCCGCGAGTGACCACCCTGGTTCGCCCGTCCGGCACGGTCCAACTCGGCTGGGACCCCGAACGCGCGCTGCTGCTGAGAACCACCGATCACGACACCGGTACCGTGCTCGCCTTCCTGCGCCTGCTCGACGGCTTGCAATCACGGCCCCAGATCATCTGGCGTGCGGGCGAATTCGGCATCAGTCCCGACCGCACCATGGGCATGCTCGCCGCGATCGAGCGTGCGGGCCTGCTGCTCGAACCCGAATCCGAACCCGCTCTCGGCAAGATCCGTGCCATCACCGTGCACGGCCTCGGGCCGCTCTCCGATGCTGTGGCGATCGGATTGCGACGCATGGGTTTTCGGCCGACCCGCTCGCGCGAGTACCGACCGGACACACCGGTGGGCACCGGCTCGGACGATCTGGTGGTGCTCACCGACGCGTTGATGATCGACCCGGCGCTGTCGGTGGATCTGATGTTGCGCCGGGTGCCGCACCTGCAGGTGCGAGTCCGCGACGGGGTGGGCGTGGTCGGCCCGCTCGTCCTGCCCGGCGAGACCAGCTGCCTGCGCTGTGCCGATCTGACCCGGGCCGGATTCGATACCGAGTGGCCGCACCTGGCCGCCCAGCTACTCGGCCGCACCGGACACGCCTCGCCGGCGGGCATCGCGGCGACGACCGCGCTGGCGCTGGGCGAACTCGAGGCGATCATCGCCTGTTCCCCGCGGCGGGACCCCCGCACGCTCGACGCCACCGTGGAACTGGACCTCGACACCCATGAGATCCAGCGTCGGCCCTGGCTGCCGCATCAGGAATGCGGGTGCCGGAACATGGCCGCACGCACGCCGGGAGCGTCTCGGTGACGGGCGTCGCACCGGCCGGTGTGAGCATTCTTATGGCACACACCCCGCAGGTTCGGCCATGATGGGTACCGTGTCCGAGATCGTGCGCCGCAGTTCCAGCCGCAATGCCAAGATGGCCAAGATTCCCCTTGGCATCGCCGGACGAGCCGCTGTCGGGTTCGGGAAGAAGCTCGTCGGTGGTGACAAGAAGCAGATCAACGCCAACCTGAACCAGAAAGCCGCCGAGCAGTTGTTCACCGTGCTCGGCGAGCTCAAGGGCGGCGCGATGAAGTTCGGGCAGGCGCTGAGCGTGATGGAAGCCGCCGTTCCGGAGGAGTTCGGTGAGCACTATCGCGAGGCGCTGACGAAGCTGCAGGCCGCCGCGCCGCCGATGGCGGCGGAGACGGTGCACCGCGTGCTCGACCAGCAGCTGGGCACCAAATGGCGGGACCGCTTCGAGTCCTTCGACGACACCCCCGCCGCCTCGGCCAGCATCGGCCAGGTGCACCGCGCGGTGTGGTCCGACGGACGCGCGGTGGCGGTGAAGGTGCAGTACCCCGGCGCCGACGACGCGCTGCGCGCCGACCTCAAAACGCTGTCCCGGATGACCGGACTGCTCTCGTCGGTGATCCCCGGCGCCGACGTGAAGCCGCTGCTCGCCGAGATCACCGAACGCACCGAGGAAGAACTCGACTACCGCATCGAGGCCGCCAACCAGCGCCGATTTGCGGCCGCGTTCGAGGGGCACCCCACCATCTCGGTCCCGAAGGTGGTGGCCGGGTCCCCGAAGGTGATCGTTACCGAATGGCTCGACGGCACCCCGGTGTCGGCACTGATCAAGGCGGGCGCCGAAGATCCCGAGGGCACCCGAGCTCAGCGCAACCGGATCGCCGAGCTGATGGGGACCTTCCATTTCAGCTCGCCCGAACTGGTCGGCCTGCTGCACGGCGACCCGCACCCCGGCAATTTCCTGGTGCGCGACGACGGCACCCTGGCCGTGCTCGACTTCGGCGCCTGTGCACCGATGCCGGACGGCTTCCCGGACATCCTGGGCCGAATGCTGGCCCTCGCTGTCGCCGACGAGCACGCGGCGCTCACCGAACTGCTCTACGAGCACGGCTGGGTCATTCCGGGACGTGTGGTGACCCACGAGGAGATCGAGGCGTACCTGCGCCCGTTCAGCGACCCGATTCGCACCGACACCTTCCACTTCACCCGCTCGTGGATGCAGCGGGTGGCGGGCAAGGCATCCGAGTTCTCCAGCCCGGAGATGAAAACCGCTCGCGCCCTGCAACTTCCGGCCGAGTACCTCACCGTTTTCCGGGTGCTCGGTGGTTCGGTCGGCATCCTGGCCCAACTCGACGCGGAACTCGGCTTCATGGAGCTGGTACGCACCTGGGTGCCGGGCTTCCGCGCCGAACAGGCTTCGTAAGCACAAAGCAAAACGAACCGCTCACCATGACGAGGTGAGCGGTTCGCTTGCGGTACAACCCTTTTCCCGGGTTCATGCCATGATCGCGACCTTGCGCGGGCGACCACGGGGGCGCTTGCGGGCGATCACGACACCCTGGTCGAAGATCTCACCGCCCCACACGCCCCACGGCTCGGCACGATCGATAGCCGCGGTCAGGCAGCCCTTGCGGATCGGGCAGGCCGCGCACAGTTCCTTGGCCTGCTCGAGATCGGTGGGGCTCTCGGCGAACCACAGATCGGGGTTTCCGCCCCTACAGGGCAGAGTCTTGGTGACCTCACGGACGCGAGGGGTCTGCGCCACGGTTCGGCATGTCACGTCAGTAGTGGCCGTCGGCCAGTCCTGGGCGGTGAACACGTCGTTCTCCTTCAGCTCGTTTGCAGCGGTGGAATGTTCGGTGTGCGAACCCGGTGCCTACGGCTGAGGAGCCGATATAAAGATGGCCACGGATTTCGCTTCTCGCGATCCGTGGCCAGGAGGTCTGGGAGGTGTTCCCTACCTAGTTCGACATTTCTGTCGAGACCTGATCACGGTCGCTGGGTGGACGCGGAGGCGGATTGCGCCGATGAACTCCGGTGCGTAACCGGCTTCATCGGCGATTGCTGCCGGTGCCGCAACAGCGGTCGGCTGCCAACCCACGTTGGGCTTGTCCTGGAGACGAATCGGAGTGTGCTGATGGACGACAGTCATCGGCACAGCTTTGGCATCGACGCCGGACAGGCCGGTCCCCTGCAGAGCGAGGACCCCCCGGGAGGCGGACATGACAAATGCGTTCACCAGGACGCGATTGCTCATCGCATCGAACGTGGTGTTCGTGTTCGTGTTCATGTGTCTGCCTCCCTCCTGAACTCGTGTGTGAACAATTACCGCGCACCGGGATCACTCTCGGTGCGTGTTCTCCACCATAGGCAATGATCGAGAACCGAACAACTTATTTTCTACCTGGGGTTTTGTGCCGTTGTCCGTAAACGTGATGCGACGATCGCGAGCACGTCGGCGCCGTACTGTTCGATCTTCTTCGCGCCGATACCCGCGATGGCCGCCAGCGCGGCATCGTCGGCGGGCAGTTGCTCGGCGATGGCGGTGAGGGTGGTGTCGGTGAAGACCACGAAGTCACGCCGCTGCAGGGCCTCGGCCTTCTCGGCTCGCCATTCCTTCAATGCCTCGAGTAGCTGGGGGTCGACTTCGCCCGGGCAGCGCCGGCAGCGGCCGAGCATGGTGGCATGAGTGCCGATCAACGGCTTGAGGCACACCCGACACAGCGGACGTGGGGCCTCTGACCCGGTCGGGATCTCGACAGCGATCCGCGAGGCCGAGGAACTGTCCGGAATCAGGCCGTTGAGGAATCGCGACCTGGTCACCGGCCGGTAGTCCCCGCCTGCTTGCAGCCGCCGCTGGGTCCACGACAAGCTCAGATATTCGCGGGCCCGGGTGACACCGACGTAGAGCAACCGTCGTTCCTCTTCCAGTCCCGCTTCGTCGACGGCCGTGTTCTTCTTGCCGAGCACGTGGAAGATCGGCAGCGTGCCGTCGGTGAGCCCGGCCAGGAACACCGCGTCCCATTCCAGGCCCTTCGCCGCGTGCAGCGAGGCCAGGGTGACCCCGTCGACGATCGGCGGATGCTTGGCCTCGGCGCGGGTCGCGAGCTCGCGCAGCAGCGCTGTGAGATCCATCTCGTCGTCGTGGCTGACCAGTTCCTCGGTGAGCTGCACCAGCGCCAGCAGCGAGGACCACCGTTCCTTCGCCTGCGCACCGGCAGGTTCCTCCGCGGTGAGACCGACCGGCGCCAGCGCGGCCCGTACCAGCGTGATCAATGACGATCCGCTGCGCGCCGCATCGGGCAGGTCGTCGCGCGCGTCGACCTGACGCAACGCCGACACCGCCTGACGCACCTCCTGACGGTGGAAGAACCCCTCACCACCGCGCACCTGGAACGGAATCTCACGGGCGCCGAGCACCTGTTCGAACGGTTCCGACAGCGCGTTGGTCCGGTACAGCACCGCGATCTCGGAAGCCGGCGTCCCGGCGGCGATGAGTTTCTGGATCTGCACGGCGACGGCAACCGCCTCGGCCTGCGCATCGGCGTACTCGGCGAATTCCGGTTCGGGACCGGCAGGCCGCTGACCGATCAGCGCGAGGCGGGTGCCCGCGATGCGTCCGCGCGCGGCGCCGATCACCTGGTTGGCCAGCGACACCACCTGGGGAGTCGACCGGTAGTCGCGTTCGAGCCGGACCACCGTGGCGTCGGGGAAGCGCCGGGAGAAATCGAGCAGGTAGGACGGGGTGGCGCCGGTGAACGAGTAGATGGTCTGGTTCGCGTCACCCACGACGGTGAGGTCGTCGCGTTCGCCGAGCCACGCGTCGAGCACCCGCTGCTGCAGCGGCGTGACGTCCTGGTATTCGTCGACGACGAAACTGCGATAACGACCGCGGAACTCGTCGGCGACGGCCGGGTAGTCCTCGAGCGCGGCGGCGGTGTGCAGGAGCAGATCGTCGAAGTCGAGCAGCAGGCCGTCGGCGGAGGCTTTCGCGGATTCGTAGCCCTGGTACACCTCGGCGACCTTGGCCACGTCGACCGGCGCGTCACGATGATGCCGGGCGGCGGCGGCCGGATAGTCCTCCGGCGCGATCAGCGAGGCCTTGGCCCATTCGATTTCGCTGAGCAGGTCGCGCACCATTTCGGTGGAGGCGCGCAGCCCCGCCCGTTGCGCGGCCTGCGAGACGATGGGGAACTTGCTGTCGATCAGTCGCCACGGCACGTCCCCCACCACCTGCGGCCAGAAATACCGCAGCTGCCGCAGCGCCGCGGCGTGGAAGGTGCGCGCCTGCACCTGTCCGGCGTCGCCGCCGAGCCCCATCGTGCGCAACCGACTGCGCATCTCCCCCGCCGCCCGCGCCGTGAAGGTCACCGCAAGCACCTGGTCGGCCTTCACATGCCCACCCGCGATCAGGTGCGCGATCCGATGCGTGATCGTCCTGGTCTTGCCGGTGCCCGCACCGGCGAGCACACAGACCGGCCCCCGAGGTGCCCGCACCGCGGCGGCCTGTTCCGGGTCGAGGGCGGTGAGATCTAGTGCTGGCACGCGCACCATCATGACAGCGCCCCCCGACAACTTGCCGCGACGCCCGCCGATCCCGGGCCACGATCGCGCACCGTCACCAGTCGGCCCCGATCGGGCAAGGAACACCGAGCCTCGTCGCGACGTTGCACATCGCGTGACTGAAGCAACGGCAGATCTGACGATGTACTCGACCACCTGGTGCGGCTATTGCCGACGCCTGCGGACCCAGCTCGACGAGGCGGGCATCACCTACACGGTGATCGATATCGAAGACGATCCCGCGTCGGCCGAGTTCGTCGGCAGCGTCAACAACGGCAACCATGTCGTGCCGACGATCAAGTACCGCGACGGCTCCACCGCGACCAACCCGTCGTTGGCCGCGGTCAAGCAGGCGTTGGCCGCCCAGCGGGCCTGATCCGCCGAGTCAGTCCGCCCAGGACTCGATGATCGATCGCGCGATCGAGATGGATCCGGGGACGAGCAGCCGTGCGCCGGGTTCGCGCGCCGACCAGTCGCCGACCTGCAAGGCGGCGCGGACCTCATCGCGGGTGAACCAATGCGCTTCGGCGATCTCGCCATCGGAGAACACGAGTTCCTGGGCGGGGTCGCCGACCGCGGCGAAGCCGAGCATCAGCGAGCGCGGGAACGGCCACGGCTGGCTGCCCAGGTAGTGGATATCGCGCAGGTCGACGCCCACCTCCTCGCGGACCTCGCGTTCCACGCAGTGCTCGAGCGATTCGCCCACTTCGACGAAGCCGGCCAGCAGCGAGAACATCGTCTCCGGCCAGCTCTGCTGGCGGGCGAGCAGCACGCGATCGGCGCCGTCGTGGACCAGGCAGATCACCGCGGGGTCGATCCGAGGGAATTCTTCCTCGCCCGTGGCGGTGAGCCGCGACCAACCGCCGCGCGCCGATGTGGTGGCCGAGCCGTCGCCGCCGTGGTAGCCGGCCCGATCGTGCCAGTTGAGCAGCGCGTACGCGGTGGACAGCAGCTCAGCGGTGAAATCGTCGACGGCCCCGAGGGTGCGCAGATCCCGCAGCGTGCCGTCGAGGTCGGTCGACCGGATCGCCCACAGGTGGCTGCCGTCGACGACACCGAGGAACACCGTCCCGTCACCGGGCTCCGGGGCCACCGAAACGGCCGCGTCGAGGACGATCTTGTCGCCCTCGACCCGCACTTTCCCGCGCGGGTCGATACGCAGGATCTTGGCTTTGCCCCACCCTTCGCGCAGGGCGCCGGGATCGAGCCGGGCGTGCTCGGCCCGGTCGATAGTGGAACGTGACAGCAGCGGAACGTCTTTCAGCCGGAATGACACGTTGCCGAGCATAGGCCGCGCACGGCCGCGGCGAATGCGTAGGTACGCCTTGGTCGGTCGGGTGACTACTTTCCGGTGCGACGGATGTAGAGCAGTTTGTCGCCCGCGTCGAGGGCGTCGACCTCGGGTTCGCCAACCCGGATCAGTGCACCGTTGCGCACCACGCCGAGCACGATGTCGCTGAGATGGCGCGGCGATCCGCCCACTTCGCTCTCCTCCACCTCGCGTTCGGCGACGGCGAAGCCCTGCTCGGGCGTGAGCAGATCCTCCATCATCTCCACGACCGTGGGTGTGGTGGTGGCGATACCGAGCAGCCGACCCGCGGTCTCCGAGGACACCACCACCGAGTCGGCGCCGGACTGGCGGACCAGGTGGGTGTTCTCCGCTTCGCGGATGGCCACCGAGATCTTGGCCGTCTTGTTCAGTTCGCGGGCGGTGAGCGTCACCAGCACGGCGGTGTCGTCGCGATTGGTGGCGACGACGACCGCGGCGGCGCGCTGCACGCCGGTCAGTCGCAGGACATCGGATTTGGTCGCCGAACCGTGCACGGTCACCAGACCCGCGGCGGCGGCGGCCTCCAGCGCGACGGGGTCGGTATCGACCACCACGATGTCGGACACCTGTATCCCGTCACCGACCATCGCATCGATCGCCGTGCGGCCCTTGGTGCCGTAGCCGACGACGACGGTGTGATTACGCACGGTGTGCCTCCATCGCTGAATCTTGAATGCCTGCCTCGACCGTTCGGTCAGCACGCCGAGAGTGGTACCGACCAACACGATGAGGAACAGGACGCGCAGGGGGGTGATGACGATGATGTTCACCAACCGTGCCGTCGGGGTCACCGGAGCGATGTCGCCGTAACCGGTGGTCGACAGCGACACCGTCGCGTAGTACATCGCGTCCAGGAACGACAACTCGTCGCCGGTGTTGTCGCTGTAGCCGTCGCGGCCGACGTAGACCACCGTCGCGGCGGTGAACAGCAAAGCGATCGCGAACAGCACGCGGCGGGTGAGCGAAACCCACGGGCTCGACTGCGCCGCCGGGATCCGCAACAGACCGACCAGGGCGTAGTCGGGACTGCTGCTCAACCCGACCGGGTTGCGCGTGTCACCGAACATGCCTGCTCCTGTATTTCTGGCGGCCGGCGCCGCGGGTTTTCGGCCTGGGTACCTTGATCTTCCCTCCCGCCGGGTACTCCTTCGTCGCACCCTCTGGTCAGTCCAGATCAAGGCGGCCGAAAACGACGGCTTCGCCGCCGATTGACCGGCCTGTTGTTCGCCTCGAGCTTTCCTCGGCGAGCGCAACACTATCGGCTCAGTGGGCCTCGTGTGGATCGGTGTCGGCGTTTTCCGGTGCGGCGTCGTGGATGAGGCGCGCCAGTTCGGCCGGGCCCGCCAGTTGCTCGGGGGCGATGGTGCGGCCGGAGCGGATGTAATGGAATGCGGCGCCGACGCGTTGGAGCATCCGGTCCTCGGTCTCGCCGGTGCGGGCGGCCATCAGGCGGGCCCAGGCGAGGCGGTAGACGGCCAGCTGCATGGCGACGGCGGGTTCGTCGGCGGGGCCGGGCTCGGCGCCGGTCTTCCAGTCGACCACGATCCAGCGGCCGCCGGGTTCGGCGAACACGGCGTCCATGCGGCCGCGGATCACCGTGCCCGCGATGCTGGTTTCGAACGGCACTTCCACGTCGACAGGATTGCGGTGCGCCCACGGTGACCGGCGGAAGGCCGACTGCATGGCGGCGAGTTCCTGATCGGCGCGGCCCAGCTCGGTGGTGCTGTCGGCGGCGCCGGGTAGCTCGTCGAGGCCGAGCAGTTGTTCGGTGCCGAACCAGGACTGCACCCACGCGTGAAAAGCCGTGCCACGCCGGGCCATCGGGTTCGGCGGGTACGGAAGGGGGCGGCGCAGACGTGCGGCCAGGCGGGTGGGGTCGGCGCGCAGTTCGACCAGGGCGGTGGCGGGCAGTTGGCCCGGAAGTTCCACCTGTTGTTCAGCGAGCTCGGCGGCGGTGAATTCGGCGAGGAGCGCGTCGACGTCGTTGACCCACCCTTCCGGATCGTCCTCGACGGGCTCCGCCGATTCGGATCGATCACCCGACGCACTGTTGGAAACCGTTGTGCCGCTGCGCAAGGTGTCGAGCGCCTCGCGAACCAGCGCGGCGCCCTGCTCGATCGGGTCGCGACGGTTGCCGAGTGGGTCACGCGGCCACTGGGCGGTCGGCGGGTTGTCGGCGAAGGGGTTCACGGCATCCGGTGCGGGCTTGTCGTCCCAGCGGGCGACAGTGGCGACGCCGTAGGCCGCGCTGTCCGGGTTCTCGTTGGCTTCCTTGAGCTCGAGCAGGAACTCCGACGGCCCCTTCTGCGAACTGCCGGTCTCGGGCCAGTAGTAGGCCGAAACCAGCAGCACCCGTTCGGTTCTGGTGAGCGCGACATAGAACAGGCGACGTTCTTCGTCGAGGCGGCGGCTCTTGAGCGCGTCCTTGTGGTGGGCGATCGCGTGTTCGAGTTCGGAGCGGTCCCCCACAGCACTCAGGTCGAGCACGGGCACGCCCTCGGACGCGTCCGGCTGGGCACGGTCGCCGCGCAGGGTGGTGGGGAGTTCGGTGAGTGCGCCGAGCCAGGTGCTCAACGCGGTCGTCGACGGGAACACCGTGGCACTCACATGCGGCACGGCGACGACTTCCCACTCGAGGCCCTTGGCCGCGTGCACGGTGAGGATCTGCACGCGATCACGTGCGACCTCGACTTCGCCCGGCTCCAAACCGTTTTCGACCGATTCGGCCGCGGTGAAGAAGGCGAGCAGACCGCTCAGCGATGCCCTGGAGTCGGCCGCGTATCCGGCGACCACCTCGGCGAAGGCGTCGAGATGCTCGCGACCCGCACCGCCACCGGCGATAGCGCGCCTGGCCTGGGTCTCCACGCCGACCCCGATGGTGCGTTCGACATCGGCCACGAGCTCGACCAGCGGTTGTCCGCTGCGCTCGCGCAGGGCGGCCAGCTCCTCACTCAAGGCCGTGATCCGCGCGAACCCGGCCTCCGAATACTGGTCCGCCGCACCGGGATCGGCGAGGGCATCGGCCAGCCCGGCCTGTTCGGTCGGTTCGGGCGCCACCTCACGCAGCGCTGTCGCCAGCCCGGCGGCATCGGTGATCGCGTTCGCGTCGCCACCGGACACACTGCTGATGGACAACATCCGAGCGCGTCGCGCCAGCGCGGCGAGGTCGGCCACCCCGATCCGCCACCGGGCTCCGGTGAGAATCCGAACCGCCGCGCTCCCGGTCCCAGGTTCGGCGATCAACCGCAGGGTGGCGACGATATCGGCGACCTCCGGGGTCGCCAGCAACCCGCCGAGCCCGACGATCTCCACCGGCAGCCCCTGCTCACGCAGCGCCTCGGCCAGCGGCGCGGCATCGGCATTGCGTCGCACCAGCACCGCCGAGGTGGGCGGCGGCGCCTCGTTCTCCCGCGCGCTCGCCCACTCTCGCGCGATCCGCTCGGCGATCCAGTCCCGCTCCTGCGCAATGGTTTCGGTGAGGCCGAACTCGACTACCCCCGCATGCGATTGCGGCTTGGCGCGCAACGCGTCCACCGTCGCCCCGCCCGCGGCCCGTGCCACCATCCGCAACGGGTCGGCCACCAGATTCGCCAACGCCAGCGCTTCGGGCGGATTCCGCCAACTGGTGAGCAGCGGCAGCACCGGCGCGGGAACCCCTGGCGCAGTGGGGAAGTCGGTGGCGAACCTCGGCAGATTGGCCGCCGACGCGCCACGCCACCCGTAGATGGATTGCATCGGGTCGCCCACCGCCGTCACCGCGAGGGCCTGCGAGGAGCCGAGAGCGTCACCGCGGGGCGACTGATCGCCCACGTGCCCCGGTCCGCCGCGCCCCTGCGGGGATGCCGGATCCTGATCGTCCACCGCGAACAAGGTGTCGGCCACGTGCGCACGAGTCGGCTGCGCCTCACCCCGGATCCGAACCGCTTGCCTCGGCCGGTCCTGTCGCACCGCCTCGGCGTTGCCGAACAACGCCGAGAGCAGGACGCGCTGGGCGTGCCCGGTGTCCTGGTATTCGTCGAGCAGGACCAGCTTGAATCGAGCGCGTTCGGCGGCGGCGACTTCCGGGTGGTCGACGGCGAGCTGGGCGGCCAGCGACATCTGGGAGCCGAAATCCAGTGCGCCGCGCCGGTTCAGGGCTTCGGCGAGCTGGCCGACCAGCGGTAACAGGGCGACGCGCTCACGCTGCGCGGTCACGACGCCGATCAGTGCCTGGCTCGGCCCGCCGCGTTGACGGGGACCGGCGGGCAGCGTGTAGACGAGTTTCTCCAGCTCCGCGTGCGCCTCGGCCAATTGCTCCGGCTCCACCAGGTGCTCGGCGAGCTGTCCGGACAGGGCGAGCACCGCCTCGGTCACCGAGACCGGGGTGCGGTCGGTATCGAGGTCGCCGTCCCAGGACCGCACCACCTCGTGCGCGAGCTGCCACAGCTGGGTCTGGGTGAGCAGGGCCGCCGAGGGCTCCACTGGCAGCAACAGCCCGTGCGCGGTGAGCAGCCTGCCCGCGTACGAGTGGTAGGTACTGATCTCCGGCTCGGCCCCGGCGACGATCGTGCGCAGCGCGCCGCTGGGGTCGATCTCGCGCAGCAGCGGCGCACCCGCCAACCGGGCCAGCCGCGTACGGATGCGAGAGGTCAACTGCTGGGCGGCTTTTCGGGTGAAGGTCAGCCCGAGTACCTCGTCCGGGGCGACCAGCTGGTTGGCCACCATCCACACCACCCGCGCGGCCATCGTCTCGGTCTTGCCCGCGCCGGCGCCCGCGACGACCAACGTGGGCCCTGGCGGCGCGGCGATGACCGCCGCCTGCTCGTCGGTCGGCGGTGGCAGGCCGAGCGCGTCGGCCAACCGCTGCGGGGTGACGCGCACGCCGCTCACTCGTCGGTCACCTGGCGTCCGGTGTCCTGCACCGGGCAACTGCCCGCGACCGGGCAGTGCCTGCACCCGTCGTTGCGCACCGCCAGATATCCGGGGCCGCGCGTCGCGTCGGCCGCGTCGTGAATGGTGGTGCGCCACTGGTCGAGTCCATCGCTGTCGAGCGCGCCCTGCGTCCGCTCGGCCGCGCCGGTCTTGCGGTTGGGTTTGGCGACATAGACCAGCCGCGCACCACCGGGATCGATCACCGGGGTCGGCTCGTCGGACTCCTCCTCGTCGAGAGCGCCGTGCGCGGCCGCCACCTGGTAGGTCGCCAGCTGGGCGTGATCGGCCACCGCCTTCTCGCTGACCGGCGTCTTGCCCGTCTTCACGTCGACGATGACGAAGCGCCCCTGCGCATCCCGTTCGAGCCGATCGATGCGACCCCGAATCCGCACGGCCCGTGCGCCTTCCGTGCGCGCGGGCAACACGCAGTCCACCGGCACCTCCACCCCGGCCTGGGTGAGCTCACCGCGCGTGGTGCGCACCCAGGAGAGGAAGGTCTCCAGCATCGTCTCGGTGCGGCGCAGTTCCTGTCGCGAATGCCAGCCGTCGGCCGGATCGACCGTTTTCCACGCCTGATCCAGTGCCGCGCGCACCTGCGCCTCGGGGACATCGCCCGCCAGCGCCTGCACGAGCGTGTGCACGAGATTGCCCTTCACGGCGTGCGGATTGTCGCCGTCGGTCCCGCCGTGCCGTTCCAGCGCCCACCGCAGCGGACAGGTGCGCAGCAGCTCGACCGTCGACGGCGACAGCCCGATCGGCGAATCGTCGTCGTCCCAGAGTTCGCGCTGCGAGCTGAGTTCGGCGGTGCCGTACCAGTCGCCGGGATCGGTGCCCGGTACTCCCGCGTCGGCCAGCCGGGCCAGTTGCCGTGCGGCGCGGTCGCGACGCTCGGGATCGCCCCCCGGATCACACACCACCCCGCGCAATTCGGCGACCAGCGCGTGCATGACCAGCGCGCGGCCGGGATCGGCGACCGGCAGCGCGCCGGGTTCGCCGCTGTCGTCGTCGCCGACGAGTTCGGTGAGAAACCGCGACGGCACCAGATCCTGGTCTCCCGCCGCGGATTCGACAGCCGTGACCAGCAGTGACAGCCGAGCCCGACTGCACGCCACGAGCAGCAGCCTGCGTTCCTCGGCCAGGATGGGCGCGGCCCGGCTCACGGTCGCGCTCGGATCGACCCCGCCGACCAGGTCGACGAGATCCTCGGTGTGCAGCAACGTGCCCCGCGAGCGCGGGTTCGGCCAGATGCCCTCCTGCACGGCGGCCACCGCCACCACATCCCATTCCCGGCCCGCGGCGGCGTGCGCGCTGAGCAGGGTCACCGCCTCACCTTCGGCGGTCAGGGGCCTGCCCTGCTGCGGAAGTTGCTGGTGCAGAAGGTATTCGACGAACCCGTCGATGCTCGCCTTCGGCAGCCGGTCGACGTACGCGGCCGCGGCATCGAACAATTCGACGGCCGCGTCGAGATCGCGGTCGGCCTGCATGCCCGAGGCCCCGCCGCGCCGCGACTGCCGGAACCAGCGCCGCTCCAGCCGCGAACTCGTCCACAGCGTCCACAGCACGTCTTCGAGACCCTGCCCCCTGGCCTGGGTCTCCTTCGCCTTCGCCACCGCGCGCAACACCCGGCGCAGCGGCGCGGCTTCGACTTCGGTGAGCCCGTCGAGCAACCGTTGTTCGCCGATGCCGACGATCAGGTCGCGTAGGACCTCGGCGGAGGATTGGTCGATCAGCGCCACCGCGGGCGCCTCCGGGCGCACGACTTCCACGACGGTGTTCGCGGCAGGCGGGTTCTCGACATCGAGGAGGTCGATGTCGTCGGGCAGCCGCTCGGCGATATCCCAGTCCGGTTCGGGTTCCGGGCGCAGCGGGTCGTCGGGATCCGGTGGCGGGAGCCATTCGTCGTCGACCGGTTCCGGCTCCGGCTCCGGCTCCGGCATTTCCGGTAGGGGCGCGGCCTCGTCCCAGAGCAGGAACTGGTCGGCGCCGTCGACGAAGGGCTCGGCGAGCGCACCCGTACGTTCCAGGTCGAGCACGCTGCGTCGCACACCCCGGCGCAACCGGCGCAGCGCGATCTGGTCGGCCCCGCCGAGCGGCCCGGACAGCAGATCCATCGCGTCGTCGGGCGAGAACATCGCGTCGATCGCCCGTCGCGAGCCCGGCCGCGACGGATCACCCGCCAACAGCACCCGCAGCGCGAGCACCATCCAGGCCGCTCCACGCCGCCGCGCCAACGGCTCGGCCACCGCGGGCCTGCGTACCGGCACCCCCGCCGCCAGCAACGCCCGCCGCAAGGGCGCCAGCGACAACGGCACCGACCGCACGATCACCGCCATCGCCGACCACGGCACCCCATCGGTGAGGTGCGCGCGGCGCAGGTGATCAGCGATCAGCGCCGCTTCCTTGGCCGGCGTCGACAGCACCCGCACCCGCACACTCGACTCGTCGACGGGATGCGGATCATCCGGGGCCGCCCACTCGTCATCGGGCGGCGGCTGCTCCGGCCAGATGTCTTCGTCGGGCATTTCGTCGAATGCCACCGATTCGTGCCGCGCGAATTCCTCGCTGACGTCGCGGTCCGCGGCCCGCTGACGGCGTGGCTCCTCGGGTAGGTCGGCATGCGAGAACAGATCGGCGCCACCCTCGGGTCCAGGCTCCTGACCTGCTACGGGCTCGGGTGGTTCGTTCTCCTGTCCCGGCAGCACCCGGTGTCGGGCACTGCCCGGCAACCTCGCCGCGATGCGAGCGTTCGCCAATCGAATCGGCGCACCACTGCGATGGTTGTGCCGCAAGACGATTCGACGCGACGCGGTGGTGTCGAGGTCGGTGAGGAAGTGCGAATCCGCACCGCGGAAGGTGAAGACCGCCTGGTCCGGGTCGCCGGTGACGACGGTGCTCGCGCTGCCGCTGCCGATGGCGCGCACGAGCGTCGCGGCCTGCGGGTCGAGGTGCTGCGCATCGTCGACGAGCAGGTAGCGAATCCGATCCCGTTCGGCGGCAAGCAGATTCCGGTCACCGGCCAGGGCGTCGAGCGCCGCACCGACCAGTTCCGCGGCGTCGAGGGCGGGCGCGGTGGCCTCCGGCGCGGCGACGCCGACCGACCAGCGCAGCATCGACGCCTGTTCGTAGCGCTGGAAGAACCGCCCGGCCGCCACCCACGCGTCGTTGTCGTGCGCACGACCGAGGGCCATCAGGTCCTCCGGCCCGAGTCCGCGCTCGGTGGCGCGCAGCATCAGATCGCGCAGTTGCTCGGCGAACCCACCCAAGGCCAGGGCGGGCTGTAGGCGCGGCGGCCATAAGCCCCCGGCCCCGGCTTCGATGTCGGCGAGGTCGCCGCGCAGCATCTCCCGGAGCACCGCGTCCTGTTCGGCACCGGTGAGCAGTCGCGGCGGCGGATTGCCGTGCAGCTCCGCATTCCGACGCAGCACCGAGAACGCGTAGGAGTGCAGCGTGCGCACCATCGGTTCCCGGCTCGCGCCCGGAATACCGCCCGCGGCGGGCCCCAGCTGATGGGTGATCGCGTCGCGCAACGCGGCCGCGGCGTGCTTGGTGTGGGTGAGGACCAGTACCGAGGCCGGGTCGGCGCCGTCGACGATCCGCGCGGTCACCAGGTCGACCAGCAGCGAAGTCTTGCCCGTTCCCGGTCCGCCCATCACCTGCCACGGCCGCCACCCCGGACGTGGCGGCGCGGGCTGGGCCTGCTCGGCGAACAGCGCGCGAACGGACGCGCCCCAGGCCCGCGGCCGGGGCGCCCGCGTTGTCCGGCGCACGAGTCGCACCGCGCTATCCGATCGCACCACATCGGCTATTGCAACAGACCAGTCCGACACACCGGCGCACCCCTACCGGAGGGACACGCTGCGAGACTGTGCGCGACCGGCCAGAATGGGTGTCGTGTCGTCGCTTCATGTGCACCGATTCGGCCCCGCCGACGGTCCCGTCGTCCTCGCCCTGCACGGTCTCACCGGCCACGGCAACCGGTGGGAAACCTTGGCCACCGAACACCTGCCCGAGGCCAGGATCATCGCCCCCGACCTGCGCGGACACGGCCGCTCCACCTCGCTGCCGCCGTGGGACTTCGAAACGATCGTCGCCGATCTCGCGCAGCTGCTGCGCACCGAGACCGACGGACCGGTCGTCGTGGTCGGCCACTCGTTCGGCGGCGCCACCGGCGTCCATCTGGCCCGGCAGCACCCCGACCTCGTGCGCGCGCTCGTGCTGCTCGATCCCGCCATCGGCATCGACGCGAAACTGATCGAGCAGATCGCCCTGGCCAATCTCGCCTCCCCGGACTACACCGATCTCGCCGAAGCCCGCTCCGACAAGCAGGTCAGCGCGTGGGGACCCGACGAAGTCGATCCCGAGATCCTGGAACGGGAGTTGGCCGAGCACCTCGTGCCGACCGAGGGTGACCGGGTCGGCTGGCGCATCTTCCAGCCCGCGATCACCTCGTACTGGGGTCAACTGGCGCGAGGGTTCGTGCTGCCGCCCGCCGACCTACCGACGGTGCTGGTCCGCGCCGCCAAGGTGCAGCCGCCCTATGTCACCGAGGAGTTCCTGGCCGCCCTCACCGCTCACCTCGACGATTTCACCGCCGAGGTCTGGGACTGCGATCACATGGTCGCCCAGGCCCGCCCCGCCGACACGGCCGCGCTGATCGCCAGGGTCCTGTAGGCCGATGGCTGTCACGACGGAGGAGCAGGTGGAGAAGGTCCGTGAACTCGTCGCCGCGATCCCACCGGGCCGCGTCTCGACCTACGGCGATATCGCCGCCGCTGCCGGGCTGTCCTCGGCGCGCACCGTCGGCTGGATCATGCGCACCGACACCGCGGATCTGCCGTGGCACCGCGTCATCGGCGCCAGCGGCCGTCCCGCCGCGCACCTGGCCACCCGCCAGCTGCGGCTGCTCACCGAAGAAGGCGTTCCGGTCGTCGACGGCCGTGTCGTCCTGCGCACCGCGCGACTCTGAGCGGCCCGGCTCGCGGGCGGCTCGGGCACCGGCAGCACGCCTACTAGCATGACTTTCGTGCCGTTCACCCGATTCAGGATCAGCCGATGACCGCCGTCGATGCCATCGTGCTCGCGGGTGGACGAGCCAGTCGGATGGGCGGGGTCGACAAACCGGCGATCGTGATCGGTGGGCGATCGATGCTCGACGCCGCGCTGGATTCGGTGCGCGACTGCGCCGAGGTGGTGGTGGTCGGCCCGCATCGTCCCGCACTGGATTCGCGGTTCCGCCAGGTTCGTGAGGTGCCGCCGGGTTCCGGGCCCGTCGCGGCGATCGGCACCGGTCTGAGCGCACTCGACACCGCGTCCTCGTGGATTGTCGTACTGGCCGCCGATATGCCGTTCCTCACCGAGGCCACCGTCCACGAATTGCTCCGCAGGGCAACCGAGTCCACCGCTGATGCCGTGTTCGCGATCGACGCCTCCGGTCGCCCGCAGTACCTCGTCGGCGTCTGGCGGCGCAGCGCGCTGATGGCAGCGGTGGCGGGACTGGGTTCACTGGTGAACCAGCCGATGAAGGCCATCGTGCCCGCCGAGACCGTGCTGGTCGAGCTCCCCGATATCGCCGACTGCGATACCGAGGAAGAGGTCCGCCGCGCCCGTGAATCCCTGGCCACCGACCGCGCGTCGGCCCGCCTCGACCTCACCGAAGCGCGCGAACGCCTCGGCAGCGGCCTGACTCCCCTGGTCGCCTACGAGGCCGCGCTGAGCGAAGTCCCCGGTGCCGCACTGGCGGCGGCGATCACCGCGGCGGGCCCGCTCCCCCGCTTCGACGTCTCCGCCATGGATGGTTACGCCGTAAGCGGCGACGGCCCGTGGCAGCTGCGGCGCGACGTCGGCTTCGCGGGCGGCGCGCGCCCGGAGGGTCTGCGCTCGGGCGAAGCGGTACGCATCGCCACCGGCGCCCACGTTCCGGACGGCACCACCTCGGTCGTGCGCGACGAATTCGCCACCATCACCGGCGACGAGCTGGCCCGCCTCCCCGACACCCCGTTCCGCGGCGATGTCCGAAAGAGCGGCGAGGACAGGAAGATCGGCGATCTCGTCGCACCGGCGGGCACCCGGGTCACCGCCGCCCTCCGTTCGGCCGCGGCCTCCGTCGAGGTCACCACGGGCACGGTCCGTGGCCCGGTCCGTGCGCGAATTGTCATGACCGGCGACGAAATTCGCAGCACCGGCCCCCTGCAGACCGGCCAGACCCGTGACTCGATCGGCCCCGTCCTGCCAGATCTCCTCGCGGGCTGCGGCGTTCGCGTCGTCGACCGGGTCCACTTGCGCGACACCGCACACGGCTTCGACGACATGCTCACCGAAACAACCGATTTCGACCTATTGGTAGTAGTCGGTGCCACCGGCGGCGGCGCGGCCGATCAACTCCGTACCGCCATCGCCCGCGCCGAGGCCCGCGTCCTGGTCCCCCGACTCGCCCTGCGCCCAGGCGGTTCCACCGTTGTCGCCGAACTACCGACGGGCCCCACGGTTCTCGGCCTCCCCGGCAACCCTTTCGCCGCCATCGCCGTCCTCCTCTCCCTCACCCCCGCGATCGTCGCCGCCCGCACCGGCGCCCCCCTCCCCCGAAAGATCCTGGGCCCGCTCCACAATGCCGCCGAGATCACCGCACCGGTTCAACGCATCACCCCGGCCCGCTACGCCCCCGACGGCGGCTGGCTCGGCGACCCGGTGGTCCGCACCGCTCACCTGGCCGGCCTGATCGACCGCGACGGCTTGGTCATCGTCCCCCCGAACGCCACCGACGGATCGACCGTCGAATTCATCCCTCTCCCTTCCTGACCGAGTTCACGACAATGATCGAGATCGAATCCCCCGTTCTCGCCGCAATTCTCGCATTGTCACAGAATGGCGAAGCCCTGATTAATGAGACGAGGGGTCCGGTTTCGATAATGCGGAATGGATCGAGGACTGACACGCCGAATTTCACCAGGTCAGAAACCTATTTTCAGCGCAGGTCTACCCTCGCGCCGTAATGGTGCTTATTGTTGGTCGAGTCAGGCGTGGGACGCCCCGCACGCGAGGTGGATTGCGTCGGACAGTGCGTTGAAGGCTTAATCACTTATCCCTCGGAAAGGACCGTGTGGAGATGGCTGACAAGTCTAAAAAAGCACCGAAGAAGATGCCCAAGCAGATGCCGCGCCAGCAGCAGGAGCAGCGGCAGGAGCAGGGGCAGGACTCGCAGGGCACGACGCGAGCAGGCCAGGACGATCGGCGTGAGCAGCGCCGCCCCGGCCATCACTGATATACGTGTGTCGACGAGCCGCCGGTATCGCTACCGGCGGCTCGTCCACGTCATGCCCCGATGCGCACTGGCGCGCCTGCCGCGGATCCGGCCTGCCCACGCCGAGCCGTGGCCGGATCGGGGACGGGCACCGCGTCGACCAGGCGGCGGGTGTACTCCTGAGCCGGCGCGGCGAATACCGCGCGCACCTCGCCGGTTTCGACGATCCGGCCCTGCCGCAGCACCACTACCCGGTCGGCGACCTGGTGCACCACGGCCAGATCGTGACTGATGAACAGGCTGGCGAAGCCGTATTCGGCGCGCAGGTCGGCGAAGAGGTCGAGCACCTGCGCCTGCACCGAGACGTCGAGCGCACTCGTAGGCTCGTCGGCGACCAGCAGTCGCGGCGCCAAAGCCAGCGCGCGAGCCAACGCCACTCGCTGACGCTGTCCGCCGGACAGTTCTCCCGGCCTACGCTGCGCGTAATCCCTCGGCAGCCGAACCGATTCGAGCAAGTTCGCGACCTTGGCCTGCAGCAGCGCGCCCGACGCTGCCCGATGCACCTGCAAGGGTTCGCCGATCGAGTCGGCGACGGTACGCCGCGGATCGAGTGAGGCGCTCACATCCTGGTGCACCAGCGCCACGTGCTTGCGCAGTCCGCGCAACTCGCGACGTGACAATCCCGCCAGCGTGACGCCCTGTAGCTCGACGCGGCCCGAGGTCGCGGGAACGAGCCCGAGCGCGGTGCGCCCCAGCGTGCTCTTGCCCGACCCGGATTCACCGACCAGCCCGAGAACTTCACGCGGACCGAGGGTGAGCGAAATATCCAGCAGCGCGGGGAAAGACGCGCCGCCGTGGCGGCCCGGGTAGACCACCGAGAGGTCGTCGATCCGCAGCACGTCGCGGTATTCGGATTCGCCTCGCCCCCCGCCCTTTTCGGCGACGACAGCGGGCCCACGCACGACTACCCGGCGCAGAATCCGGCGAACACTCCGGTCCGAGGGTTCCGCCGGTACGTCGTCATCCGAATCGTCGGTGAGCTCCGCCGACTCGTCGTCGCCATCGGACGCGTCGACCTCACCGGCTTCGTCCTCTTGCCCCACCGTCGCCTGATCGTCACCCGTTGTCTCTGTGGCGAGCTCGGCCTCCGCACCACCCGGGCTCACGGCATCCACCTCGGCGACAGGCGCTGGATCTTCGCCCCGCGACGACACCGCGGGCAAGCGCGGCACCGCGGCCAGCAACGTCCGGGTGTACTCCTCACCCGGCTCGGCGAACAATCCGAACACCGCCTGTTCCTCGACCACCCGCCCCTCGCGCATCACCACGACCCGGTCGGCGATCTCCGCGACCACGCCGAGGTTGTGGGTGATGAACAGGATCGCCGTGCCGCGCTGCCGTTGCAAGGAGCGCAGCAGGTCGAGGATCTCGGCCTGCACGGTGACATCGAGCGCGGTGGTCGGCTCGTCGGCGATGAGCAGTTCGGGCTCGCCGGACAGGGCGAGCGCGATGACCACGCGCTGCTTCTGCCCGCCGGAGAGCTGATGGGGGTACCAGTCGAGACGCTTGTCCGGTTCCGGAATATCCACCGCCGTCAGCAGATCGATCGCGCGGGTTCGAGCGACAGCCTTGTCCGTGACGCCGTGCGCGCGCAGCGCCTGCGCGATCTGGGTGCCGATCTTCTGCACCGGATTCAGCGCGGTCTGCGGCTCCTGGAAGACCATGGCGGCCTTGGTACCGCGCAGGTCCCGCAACGCGGATTCGGCGGCGCCGACGACCTGCGTGCCCCCGAGCCGGATCGACCCGCCCGCCCGCGCGGTCTCCGGCAGCAGCCCGAGCACCGATCGCGCGGTGAGCGATTTACCCGAACCGGACTCGCCGACCAGGGCGACGACTTCACCCCGGCGCACCCGCAGGCTCACCCCGTCGACGACGGTCTTGTCCCCGAATCCCACCGTCAACTCGTCGATCTCGAGCACGGGGTCGAGCGGATCAGATGGTGCGCTCATGCCAATCTCCTTGCCCGGCCCAGTGCTTGGGCTATCAACAGGAATCCCAGGGTCAACGCGGCCACCACCACCAACGGTCCGATCGCGATCCACGGATTCGCGTCCAGGTTGGCGATCGAGGCCGCGATCAGCGAACCCAGCGAGGGCTGCGGCGGCAGCACGCCGATGCCGATGAAACTCATCGCGCCTTCGATGAACACCGCCACCGACAGCGACAGCGCGAACTGCACGCCGAGCGGCTCGATCACATTGGGCAGCACATGCTTTCGCAGGGTCCACCAGGTGTCGGCGCCGATCACCTCCGAGGCTTCGACGAACGGTTGTTCGCGCACGGCCAGTACCGCCGTGCGGATCTGACGACCGAAGATCGGGATCTCGGCGGCGACGATCACGATGACCACCGCGTGCCAGCCGGGCCCGGTGATCGCGGCGAGCGTGATGCCCAGGATCAGTGTGGGGAAGGCCAGAATCAGGTCGAATACCCGCTGGACGGTCACGTCCGCGACGGGGTGGACGGTGGCGGCCAGCCCGATCAGCGCACCGATCACCGCCCCGATCGGCACCGCGAGCAGCGCGATCAGCAGGTCGATCCGGATACCGGCCAGCACTCGGGCGGCCACATCACGGTTGAGATGGTCGGTGCCGAGCCAGTGTTGCGCGCTCGGTCCGAGCAGGTTGGCGCCCGGGATCTGGGTGAGCGGATCGTAGGAGCTGAGCAATCCGGCGAACACCCCGGCCAGCGCCACCACGACGACCAGCAACACCCCGGCCAGTCCCTGTCCATGGCGCAGCGCCCGCAGCGGACCTTCGCGGCGCGGTGAATCATCGACTGTGACAGCGGGTTTCTCGATTGTCGTCGTCATGACCGTCCTCCGATGCGAATTCGCGGGTCGAGCCACGCGTGCGCGACATCGGTGATCAGCTGGATCACCACGAACACCGCCACCGACAGCAGCAACAGCACCTGCACGAGCGGATAGTCGCGACGACTGATGCCCTGTTCGATGAGCTGACCGATCCCCGGCCATACGAAGGCCGCCTCGACCAGCACCGCGCCGCCGAGCAGTTGCCCGGTCTGGATGCCGAGCACGGTGAGCATGGTGGGCAGCGCGTTGCGCAGGGCGCCACGGGTGACGATCTCGCGATAGCCGACACCGAGTGAACGTGCCGTCAACACATACTGTTTCGCGAGTTCGGTGCGCAGCGCTTCGGTGAGGAACCGGGTCAGCGCCGCCGATACCGGCAGCGCGAGGCAGATCGCGGGCAGCAGCAGATACTGCACCGCGATATCGGGTCGCGCGATGAATCCGTCCGGCGGCACCCCGCCGGCGGGCAGCACCGGAATCGCGACGGCGAACACCAGCACCAGTAGCGGGCCCACCACGAAGGTCGGCAGCGCGACGGCGGCCGTATTCGCGGCGGCGACAACCGTATTCAGCCAGCGGCTCGGCCACAGCACCGACGCCACCGACACGATCAGACTCACCAGCACGGCCAGCAGCAGCGCGGTCACGGTGAGCACCAGCGTATTGGTGAGCCCACGGCCGACCAGGTCGGTGATCTCACCGCCGATGATGTAGGAGCGACCGAGGTCGAGGGTGAACAGGTCGCCCAGCCACTGCAGGTACTGCACCGGGATCGACCGGTCGAGGCCGAGCTGGTGGCGGATCACCTCGATGGTCTGTGGTGTCGCGTCGTTGCCTGCCAGGATGGTGGCCGGGTCGCCGGGGACGAGCCGCAGCAGCAGGAAGATCAGCACCGAGGCGCCGAACAGCACCAGCAGCGCCGACGGGAGGCGGTGCAGCAGGTAGCGCGTCATGACAGGAAGGTGTCGGTGAGAACAGGTTCGCGGCGCTTGGTCCAGGCGAAACCGTGCACCTTGTTGACGGTGGAGTACTGCTGGAAACGCACGCCGATCTCGATCAGGAACAGCCCTTCCAGCAGCTGGTCGGTGACGGCCTGATAGGCGCGCACCGCGTCGGGCCCGGTGCCCTTCGGCAGCTGCCATGCCGTGTCGGCGGCCGCGGTGTAGGCGGGCGATTCGTAGCGCGAGGCATTGCGGCGGGCGTTGAACGGGTAGGCGCTCACCGTGAGCGTCGACGGGACGAACTGCGCCCACGAATGGTCGGTGACCCACAGGCCGCGGAATTGCTGGCCGGTGAGCTGCTTGACGAAGGTGGCGGCGTCGACCGGGTCGAGGTCGACCTCGATGCCCACGTCGGCGAGGTTGGCCTGCACGATCTGAGCGACCTCGCCGTACCCGGGGGCGAAGGTCAGCGGCAGCTTCGGCGGCTTGGCCGCCTGGCCGAGGAGTTGCTTGGCCTTGTCGACGTCACGCTTGTACTTGGTGTTGCGGGATTCGTCGAAGGCGGGCGAGTTCTTGGGCCACGGCACGTTCAGCGGATATCCCGCGCCCCGGAACACTTCGTTGATGATGCGTTCGCGGTCGAGGGAGAAGGCGATGGCCTGGCGGACCCGGACATCGGCCAGCGTCGGCTCGGTCACATTGACGCCGACATAGGCTTGCAGCTCGGCGCCTTCGAGATCGTGCACCGTGAATCCGCCGCTCTTGCCGAGGTTTTCGGCATCGCGATAGCCGAGTTCGCGCGCCGCGGCGATCTGACCGGACTTCAACGCGTTGAGCAGCGCGTTCGGGTCGGGGATGATCGAGACCTCGACCCGGTCGAGATACGGGCGCTCGGGCACCCAGTAGTTCGGGTTCTTCTCGAAGATCAACTGCGAGTTCGGCACGCGCTGCACATATTTGAAGGGGCCGGTGCCGATATAGGTGTCGCCGGTGCCGAGCTTGTCGGCGGTTTCGCTGTCCAGGATCGGCACGGTGTCGAGCAGGTCGTAGATGTTGCTCAGCGGGTGGGCGAGCTGCAACACGATCCGCGTCGGCGAGACGATGTCGAAACCGGTGACGGCCGCTGCCGAGCTACGCAGCTGCGCTGACCATTTGGCGTCGGCGTAGGTGCGCAGCGAGAACTCCACGTCCTTGGCGGTGAAGGGGCGCCCGCTGTGGAACTTCACGTCGTCGCGCAGGTCCAGGCTCAGCGAACGACCGTCGGCGGCGAGCTGCCACGCCTTGGCCAGCAGCGGCTGCGGTTCCAGAGTGTCGTTCGGGTAGCGGATCAGCGATTCGTAGACCAGGCCGATCACAACCGGAGTGGCCGCGGTGTTGGTGAGCAGGTTCGCGGGCACCAGGTCCTCACGGATGCCGACCTTCAGCGTGCCGCCGCGCACCGGCGTGGCGTCGTCCCCGCCCGCCTTCTGCTCCGAGACCGCCGAGGTGCAGGCCGCCAGTGCGGCGCCGCCGAAGATGGCCGCGGCGGCGATGCCGCTGGTGCGCAGGAAATTTCGGCGGCCGAAGCCACTCGCCGTTGAACTCATCGTGAAGATCCTCGAAGACGCATCGGCCCGCGCGGCGGGCCGAGGAGGGTGCGCACAGCACACCGCAGGAAAGGGAAACACATCGGCTCGACCGCGAACGTCGTGGGCGTTCGTCAGCCGCGCAGGACGCGACACGAACAGCAGCAGGGTGGCTGATTCGTGGGCACGGCAGTGACGCTAACAAGTTGCGACGGACCGGTCACCGATTCCACGCACACTGCACATAACCCTGGTGACCAGCGGATACGTCGCCTTTACTGCCAGAATGCCTGTTCCACCCCATGCTCGCGGTTACGCATCCTTCGGCGGCTCGGCCGGTCGCACGTCCGCGGAGTCGACCCCCGATTGGACCTACCCGCCCACCGCGCCCGCGGGCTCGCCGAACATCGTGGTCGTACTCGTCGACGACATGGGTTACAGCGATATCGGCCCGTTCGGTTCGGAGATCGAGACGCCGACCCTGGACCGTCTCGCGGCACAGGGTGTGCGGCTGTCGAACTACCACACGACGCCACTGTGCTCGCCCTCGCGCGCGGCACTGCTGACCGGAATCAATTCCCACCGTGCGGGTTTCGGCTTCGTCGCCAACGCCGATCCCGGCTATCCGGGCCTGCGGCTGGAACTGGCCGACGACGTGCTCACGCTGCCGGAGATATTGCGCGACAACGGTTACGCCACCTACGCGGTGGGCAAGTGGCATCTGGTGCGCGATGCCACGATGAACCCGTCGGCGCATCGGGGCTCCTGGCCGACCCAGCGCGGATTCGATCGCTACTACGGATCGCTGGAGGGGCTGAATTCCTTCTACTACCCCAATCAGCTGGTGTCGGACAGCTCGGTGGTCGATGTCGAGGAATACCCGGAGGGCTATTACCTCACCGACGATCTCACCGACAAAGCACTGTCCTACATCAAGGACCTGCGCGCGCACGACGCCGAGAAGCCCTTCTTCCTGTACTTCGCGCACGTGGCTATGCACGGACCGCTGCAGGCCAAGGCCGAGGACCAGGCCAAGTACCGCGGGCGCTACGCCGAGGGTTGGGACGAACTGCGCCGACGCCGCTTCGCCGAGCAACTGGCCCAGGGGTTGTTCCCGCCGGGCACCGAGCAGAAGCCGCGCAATACCGAGCCGGGTTACGAAGCGGCGGAGTGGGATTCGCTGTCGGCCGACGAACAGCGACGCTACGCCAAGTACATGGAGGTGTACGCGGGCATGGTCGACAGCATCGACCAGAGCCTGGGACGCATCGTCGACCTGCTCGAAGACCTCGGTGAACTCGACAACACCATCATCGTGTTCACCTCCGACAACGGCGGCACCGCCGAGGGCGGACCGGAGGGCACCCGGTCCTATTTCGCCGAATTCGCCCACGTCGACGACCCCGGCTGGGTGGGCGATGTCCCCCACGACGAAGACCTGATCGGCACCGCGAAGCTGGGCGTGCACTACCCGCGCGGCTGGGGTCAGGCGTCCAACACGCCGTTCCGGTTCTACAAGGGCCAGACGTTCGCCGGTGGCGTGCGGGTGCCGCTGGTCGTGTCGTGGCCGAAGGGTTTGCCCCGCACCGATACCGATTCCGGCATCCGCCATGAATACGCCTACGTCACCGATCTGGCGCCGACGCTGCTCGAGTTGGCGGGTCTGGACCGTCCTTCGGTGCGTAACGGTCTGCCCGCCAAGGACTTCGACGGTGTCTCCGCGGCCGAGCTGTTGCGTGATCAGGCAGCCCCGACGCGGCACACCGAGCAGTACTCGGAGATGACCGGCCATCGCGGCTTCTACCGCGACGGCTGGAAACTGCTGTCGCTGCACGGTGCCGACGCCGACATCGACGCGCCGAACTGGCAACTGTTCGACGTGCGCGCCGATCCCACCGAGCTGCACGATCTTTCGGCGCGGCACCCGGACAAGGCCGCCGAACTGGCCGCCGCCTGGGACGAATCAGCGTGGGCCAACACGGTGTTCCCGCTGCTGACCCGCGCCGACCTGTTCCGCCGTCGACCGGAGGAAGCGCGTTTCGCCGCTCCGGTGCGGCTCCTGCCCGGCACCCCCACCCTGGAGCGCTACCGCTCCCAACGCCTCATCGCTTACCGCGACTTCACCATCACCGCCGATCTGACCGGCACGGCGGTATCCGCCGAGCGGGTGGTCGACGGCTATCGGCCCGGCGACGAAGGAGTCCTGGTCGCACACGGCGACCCGCTCGGCGGGTACCTGCTCTACATCGAGGACGGCGAAGTGGTGCTCGGCGTGAACAGCTACGGGCGGTATGCGTCCGTCGGCGTGCCGCTGCCCATCGGGACGCGCGAGATCACCGTGCGGGCCACCGTCGAGCCGCGTCTGCGCTGGGACTTCACCATCCAGGTCGACGGCACGCCGCTCGCGGAGCTCACCGACCAGGTGCAACTGGTCGGCATGGCGCCGTGGACCGGGATCTCCGTCGGCGTCGACGCGCGCGGCCCGGTCTCGTGGGAGCTGCGCGAGCGCCGCGGACCGTTCCGCTATTCCGGCGGCCTGCGCGCGATCACCTACACGCCCGGTCCCGTGCAGGTCCCGCAGCGCACGATCGACGCGGTGGAGCGGGAGGCCGAGTACGCCGCGGAGTGATCGACCGGCCCCGGGGATCGCGGCGCGACCAGGTCGGATACCGTTTACCAGCCAGAAATGCCACGCAGACAGGACGCCGGAATGGACGACAGTTCCCTGATCTGGGACGACGGTGCGCTCGTCACCATCGACCAGCGCGGACTGCCGCACGAAGTGCGAGAACTTCGCCTGCGCACCGTCGACGAGGTCATCGAGGCGATCACCACCCTCGCCATTCGCGGCGCTCCGGCGATCGGGATCGCGGGCGCGTTCGGCGTGGTCATCGCGACCAGGGCACACACTCGCGACGGCGTACTCGATGGCGGTGGCGGCAGCGGCCACAGGGTGGTCGATGTGGCCGCCGTGCAGGCCGAGGCCGACCGTATCGCCGCGGCTCGACCGACGGCGGTCAATCTGGCATGGGCAGTCGACCGGGTCCGTGGCCGGGTCGCCGACGGCGCCGACGCGGTGCTGGCCGAGACATTCGACCTGCTCGCCGAGGACGGTCGGGTCAACCTCTCCGCCGCCACTCATGCCGCCGACCTGGTGCAACGTCTGTGCGGCGAGCGCCCGCTCCGGCTGCTGACCCACTGCAATACCGGGCGCCTCGCCACCAGCGCGGTCGGCACCGCGATCGGCGCGCTGCGGGTGCTGCACGAACGCGGTGTCGTCGAGGACGTGATCGTCGACGAGACTCGCCCGCTGTTGCAGGGCGCGCGGCTCACCGCGTGGGAGCTGGCCGAGGCGGGCATCCCGCACCGCCTGACCATCGACTCCGCCGCCGCCTGGGCGATGGCGACCGGACAGGTCGACGCCGTGCTGGTCGGCGCCGACCGGATCACCGCCAACGGCGACGTCGCCAACAAGATCGGCACCTTCACCCTGGCCCTGGCCGCCCGCCACCACGGCATCCCGTTCATCGTGGTGGCCCCGGAATCCACCCGCGATACCGCGATGGCCACCGGCGCGCAGATCGTGGTGGAACAGCGGGCCGCCGCCGAGGTGACCGGCTTCGGCGGCGTCGACACCGCACCGGCGGGCACCGCGGTGTTCAACCCGGCCTTCGATGTGACCCCGACCGATCTGGTCACCGCCGTGGTCACCGAAAACGGTGTGGTCTACCGGAATTCGGAGACCTATGACGAGCACGGCCGTGCGAACGCGGCCACCGTCGAGAACACCGACAGGCCCCTGGCCGG
The DNA here is from genome assembly GCF_030486425.1 of Nocardia sp. PE-7. Taxonomy (NCBI): domain Bacteria; kingdom Bacillati; phylum Actinomycetota; class Actinomycetes; order Mycobacteriales; family Nocardiaceae; genus Nocardia; species Nocardia sp. PE-7. The sequence goes on from NZ_CP129614.1 coordinate 5,326,414, forward strand.
GCAGGGACGAGCGATCGCCGCCACCGCACGCCAGCTCTACGAGCGGGGCTGGATGCCGGGCACCGCGGGCAATATCTCGGTGCGCATCGAGCCCGCCGACGCCCTCATCACCGCCAGCGGCCTGTCCAAAGGCGAACTCGGCGAAGGCGACACGGTGCTCGTCGCGATCGCCGACACCACGGCATTCCCAGGTCAGAACCGCAAGCCTTCCGCGGAGACCAGCATTCACACCGCCGTCTACCGCACCCGTCCCGCCGGCGCGGTCGTGCACGTACACTCCCCGTTCGCCACCGCGTTGGCGACTACTTCCGCGCGGCCCGGCGACGCGGTGACCCCGCTGCGGATCAGCGGTTTCGAACTGCTCAAGGGATTCGGCCTCGCCGACCCGTCGACGGTCGTGATCCCGGTGTTCCCGAACTGGCCGGAGGTGGCGCGCATCGGCGCCGACATCGACACCTACCTTCGCGAAAACCCTGACGCCCCACCGATTCTGTTCATCACCGGGCACGGGATCACCACCTGGGGTGACACTCTTGCCCAGGCGCGCGATCGCGCCGAATGCCTGGAAGCCCTGTGCGAGTTGATCGCCCGTACGGGACGTACCGACGCCACGCCTCTCGAGATCGGACCGACATGACCCTGTTGCAAGTGATGGCCGCCGACAACGCCGCCGATGTCCGGGTGCGCACCACCGACCCCACCGAGATCGGCGCCGAGCTGGCACAGCACGGTATCGCCTACTCGCACTGGGCCGTGCTCGCCGACGCCGCCGCGACCGACTCCGACACCCTGCTCGCCCACTACGGCCCGCAGATCGCCGAACTCAACGCCTCGGGCCGCTACGAACACATCGACGTCGCCCGCATCCACCCCGACGCCGACAACCCGGAGTGGCCTGCCACCGCCGCCGGTGCGCGCGCGAAGTTCCTCGACGAGCACCGCCACGCCGAGGACGAGGTGCGCTTCTTCGCCGCCGGCCGCGGGTGCTTCTACCTGCACGTGGGCGACGCCGTGCTGGCGACGGTCTGCGAAGCGGGCGACCTGCTGTCGGTCCCCGCGGGCACCCTGCACTGGTTCGACATGGGCACCACCCCCGACTTCATCGCCATCCGCTTCTTCGAAGAGGCCGACGGCTGGGTCGGCGACTTCACCGGTGACAAGATCAGCGCGGGCTTCCCGACCCTCGACGAACTGCTCGCGTGACCCGCGCGATCGTCCTCGACATCGAGGGCACCACCAGCCCCACCGACTCGGTCCGCACCGGCCTCTACGGCTACACCGAACAGCACCTGCCCGCCTGGCTGGCCGACAACGCTTCCGGCCCCGCCGAAACGGTGATCGCGCGGACCCGCGAACTCGCCGAGGAACCCACCGCGGACACCGACCGCGTCGCCGCGATCCTCACCGCCTGGCTGCATTCGGACGTGAAAGCCGAGCCCCTCAAAGCCGCCCAGGGCGCCATCTGTGCCGAGGGCTTCCGCGCCGGCGCACTACACGGACGCTTCTTCGACGATGTGGTACCCGCGCTGAAGACGTGGCATGCCGAGGGCTACCGACTCTTCGTCTATTCCTCGGGTTCCGAACGCAACCAACGGGATTGGTTCACCTTCGCCGAGGCGGGCGACCTGTCCGCGTTGATCACCGATCACTTCGACCTGGTCAGCGCGGGCGCCAAACGCGAGGCGGGTTCCTACGAACTCATCGCCGACCGGATCGGCATCCCGGCGCGAGACATCCTGTTCCTGTCCGACCACCCCGACGAACTCGACGCCGCGGTGGCCGCGGGTTGGCAGGCCGTCGGAGTGCACCGCCACGGCGAGCCGAACCCACCACGGCCACCGCATCGTTGGGTGAATTCGTTCGCCGAGGTCGAGGTCGCCGAAAACTGAGGTGGCGGCTCTCAGCCGACGTGCGCCCTGACCGCGCCGAGCGGTCCTCGCTGGGCTGTCCCGAACACCCGTCGGGCGTGGACGGCGACCGGGCTCGTCGACCACGGCGCCAGCGTGGTGGTGAACATCAGTTCGCACCAGGACAGGGCGGGGATCTCGCCCGCGGCGAGAGTGGCGATGAGGGAGAGTTCGGTGTCGTGGCCGAGCCAGGCCGCTACCAGCCAGGAGGCATCGAGACGGCCGAGGAATTCCTCGGTGTCCTCGGGCGGGCCGTGGGGGGTGTCGACGGCGAGGTGGACGACGGCGGCGATGGCATGACGCATCTTGGCGTCCATGCCGATGGCGTCGTGCAGCAGCAGGCTTTCCAGTGCCGAGCGCAATTCCATCGAGGGGTCGAGTGCCAGTTCGTGCATGTCGAGCCTTTCCTGTGGTTCGGACTGCTGATCGAGACCGCCGGTGATCGCCCGCAGCGTCGGGATCGTCTGTGGTACTTCCGGATCGACGAGACCGGTCAACGGACCCGAGGTCCAGTCGAGCCTGCCGAACGCCTGGCACCAGTCCAGTGCCGGATTGTCTTCGGAGACGACCAGATCGAGGGCCAGCCCGGCCATCGACGCGGTGCAGGCCAGGGTGACGGCGTCGAGTCCTTCCTCGCTGACGGTCAGGTGCAGCGTCACCTTCTCGACCCCGGTGTCCTCGCGCGCTCGGCCCGCGAGCCAGATCGCGCGGCCCGCAGCGCCCATCGCGGCAGCGAGCTGGTCACCGCGGGGATGGTCGGCGTCGGCGTCGATGAACGGGCCGTACCAGATCGCCCGGCCCTCCGCGTCGCAGACCGCGAAGGTCGCCGAGACACTGTCGCCCGCGGCGGCCAAACTTATGTGGGCATCCTGCCCCTGTTCCGTCACCCTCATCAAAATCCCCGTTTTCCGATTCGTGCCGACTGTCACCGACATCCTCTATCCAATCGGCCACAAACAGACATGTCCACAGGGCGCGCACAAATAGACGGCCCCAGTTAGGTATATACACTCGCCAGTGAATTCACAGGACCGGCCGTGCACCCATCAGGCGGTGCCGCATTCGGTCCGCAACCGGGCGAAATCGACCGCGCCGCTTGTATGTTTCGACCATGCCCTTCGTACAGTCCGATTCTGTCAACGTCCATTTCCGGACCGACGCGGTCAACGGTCCGACGCTGCTGCTCGCCCACGGATTCCTCATGGACGAATCCATGTTCGACCCGATCCGGAAGGTCTTGGCGCACACCGATATCAATGTCGTCGCCTGGGACGCACGCGGTCACGGCCGCACCGGATACGGCAACGACCCGCGCTTCGATTACTGGGATCTGGCCACCGACGGTCTGCGGGTGCTCGACGCACTCGGCCTCGAGAGCGCGATTGTCGGCGGCGTGAGCCAGGGCGGTTACGCGGCACTACGGATGGCGTTGCTCGCCCCCGAACGCGTCACCGGATTGGCACTGCTCGATACCGAAGCCGACGCCTGCACCAGAAGCGACGAAACCTATTACGAGAACTTCTTCGACGAATGGTGCGGCGACGGCGATTTGCGGCCACTGGCCGAAGATCTCGCCCCGCTATTGATCGGCGGCACCGATCCGCGGATCTGGCAGACCTGGATCACCCGCTGGCTCGAGGCCGATCGCACCGCGATCCGCCCGGCGGCCGAGTGCCTGATCGGGCGCGATTCGATCCGTGAGCGACTCGGCGAAATAGCGGTGCCCGCTCTTGTTCTCCGCGGCGAACACGACCACAGCAGTACCGCGGCCAAGTGCGCGCGATTGGCGGAAGGACTGCCGGGCGCGAACGGGGTACGCACGGTGGCGGGCGCGGGCCACGGCTGCGCGCTGACCCATCCCGAACAGGTCGCCGCGGCGCTGGCCGCGCTGGTGACGGCCTGCAGCCCGTATGCCGTGGAGCCGGTGGCGGTCGCCGGCATCTAGCGGTCGGGCCCGCGAACGCCCTGGTAGTACTGGATGCGGCCGGGATAGGCGACCGAATCGAGCCGGAACAGCTGGACGTCGACGGTGTAGATCTCGCCGGTGTGCAGATCACACAGCCGCATGGCGGCCTGCTCGCGACCGTAGACGGTGTCGCCGTCGTCCCAGATGCGGCGGAAATCGCGGTACTGCGCCAATTCGTCGAGCAGGTCGGAGGCCCAGTCGCCGCCGACCTGCTGGCCGATCAGACCGCGTAACCAGTGCACGGTGAGGGTGGACTCCTTCTCCCATTCCACCATTACTTTGCGCGAGAGCGGGTTACCGAAGAACCAGCGCAGAATATTGACATCCTCGACCAGACCCGGGAACGCGCGGTCATAGGAATGGTTGCCCGCGAGCACGTTCCATCGGGTGTCGACATAGGCCGCCAGATCGGGTTCCCGCAGCGACAGCGTCCGGCGCATCTCGGCGCTGATCTCGGCTCGCAGATCCTCGACCGTCGGATTGTCGACCGGCGCGATGCCGGCCAGATCGAAGAGATGTCTGCGCTCGATATCGGTTACCGGCGCGATCCGGTCGAGGTAGCGCACGAGCGCCTCGATCACCGCGCGCGTAGGCCGGTCTCGATCCCCGCTCTCCAAATGCGTGATGTAACTCGAACTGACACCCGCCGCGAAGGCGAGTTTCTCTCTCGAAATCCGCCGATCGTCGCGAAGTCGCCGCAGCAACCCGCCGAGCGTCGGCGGTTTCGGCGGCCCGTCTGGTCCGTCGAACGATGGCTTCGGTATCACGACTACCCTTCCTGTCTGCACGGGCCAATCCTGGATGACTTTTCAACCTCGAACCAACCACCAACCGGAAAAGATGCCGTTTCTTTATATTAGCGCCGGTTCGTTTGGGTAGTTAACCTGCGGCAACTGTGTTCGCGGTCACGAAATACGGCGTACCGAACCGAATTAAAAGGATTCGAAATCGTTCCGTTCAGCACTGCTATAAGATTCCGGACCGCGCGACCCGGTCACCCCGCCGCGGCGGCCTCCACCCACTGCCGCCGGGCGCGACGATCGCCCGGGGCCGTCAGGTCCGCACGACCGTCCCGGCTGCCCCACAGGCCGTCTCGACGCGACCATAGCTGTGTGTGGCGTCACATCAGCGCTGTTCAGCGGGCACGCCGGGCGTGTAAACAAATGTAAACCGCGGGAGAACCAGTCGTTTCCGAAGCATCACCGTCGGCCCGCCGACGGACCCGCCGATCACCGCGTTCTGCCAGCTCGCGACTCATTCGCCCCAGGTGAGTCCCTGATCGCGGATGCCGACGAGCCCCTCCCCCGTGACCACAGCATTTCGACGACCTCACAGCTCACCGAGGGCCGAATACGGATGTGAAAAGTTCGTTTTGCCGAAAGAGTCCGTCTCCTTACAGTTGCCCTCAACAGCCCGATTTCACAGCTCGAAGGGGGCGTCGTGGTTAATTCGCGCACGCAAGGTCCGTCGCCCGCCGATTTCGGCGACACATTGCTGAACCTCGGTAAGTATTTCCAGCGGGGCGAGGTCTCGCCCGACAACCGGTCCGTCTACAAGGTCGGCGGCCGCGATGCCGACGAGTTCTACCGCGACCGCTGGTCGCACGACAAGGTGGTGCGCTCCACCCACGGCGTGAACTGCACCGGCTCGTGCTCCTGGAAGATCTACGTCAAGGACGGCGTGATCACCTGGGAGTCCCAGCAGACCGACTACCCGTCGGTGGGCTCGGACAAGCCCGAGTACGAACCGCGCGGCTGCCCACGCGGCGCCTCCTTCTCCTGGTACACCTACTCCCCGGCCCGCGTGCGCTACCCGTATGTGCGTGGCACGCTGCTCGATCTCTACCGCAAGGCCAAGGCCGAACTCAAGGACCCGGTGCTGGCCTGGGAGTCCATCGTCGAGGACCCGGTCAAGGCCAAGGCCTACAAGACCGCGCGCGGTAAGGGCGGTTTCGTCCGCGCCGAGTGGTGGGAAGCCGCCGAGATCGCCGCTGCCGCGCACGTGTACACGATCAAGCAGTACGGCCCCGACCGCGTGGCAGGCTTCTCGCCGATCCCGGCGATGTCGATGGTCAGCCATGCCACCGGCGCGCGCTTCGTGTCGCTGATCGGCGGCTACATGCTGTCGTTCTACGACTGGTACGCCGACCTGCCGGTGGCCTCGCCGCAGGTGTTCGGCGACCAGACCGACGTGCCGGAGTCCGCCGACTGGTTCGACGCGGGCTACCTCATCATGTGGGGCTCCAACGTCCCGGTGACCCGAACCCCGGACGCGCACTACATGACCGAGGCGCGCTATCGCGGCCAGAAGGTCGTGGTGGTCTCCCCCGACTACGCCGACAACACCAAGTTCGCCGACGAATGGGTGGCCGCGCGCCCCGGTACCGATGCCGCACTGGCGATGTCGATGGGCCATGTGGTGCTCAAGGAGTTCTTCATCGAGAAGCAGACTCCGATGTTCACCGACTACATCAAGTCCTTCACCGATCTGCCGTACCTGATCTGCCTCGACGAGGCGGCGGATCAGGACGGCGCTCTGCCCGGCAAGTTCCTCACCGCAGCCGATCTCGGCCACACCGGCGAGGGCGTCGAGCACAAGCCGGTGCTGCTCGACCAGGCGGGCAACCCCATCGTGCCCAACGGTTCGCTGGGCCATCGATTCGGCGAGGGCGACGCGGGCAAGTGGAACCTCGACCTCGAGGGTGTCGACCCGCTGCTCACCCTGCTCGGCCATTCCGACGACGCGCCCGCCACCATCGCGCTGCCGCGTTTCGACACCGATGTCGCCGGGTCGATCATCCGTGGTGTGCCGACGAAGATCGTCGCGGGTAAACGGGTCACCACCGTCTTCGATCTGTTGCTCGCGCAGTACGGCGTCGGCCGCGACGGCCTGCCCGGCGAGTGGGCCAAGGGCTACGACGACGCCGAGTCGCCGTACACCCCGGCCTGGCAGGAGAACATCACCGGCGTTCCGGCCGTCCAGGCCGCTCGCATCGGACGCGAATTCGCCGACAACGCCGAACGTTCCGGCGGCCGCTCGATGATCCTGATGGGCGCGGGCACCAACCACTGGTTCCACTCCGATCAGATCTACCGCGCCTTCTTCACGCTGACGCTGCTCACCGGCTGTCAGGGCAAGAACGGCGGCGGCTGGGCCCATTACGTCGGCCAGGAGAAGTGCCGTCCGGTCACCGGTTGGGCCACACTGGCTTCGGCATCGGACTGGCAGCGCCCGCCGCGCCAGATGCAGGGCACCGTGTTCTGGTACCTCACCAACGACCAGTGGCGCTACGACCCCTTCACCTCGGACTCGTTCGCGTCGCCGCTGGGCAAGGGCAAGTTCGCCGGTCGTACCGCCGCCGACAACATCGCGCTGGCGAGTCGTCTCGGCTGGATGCCCAGCTACCCGACGTTCAACCGCAACCCACTCGACCTCGCCGACGAGGCCGCCGAAGCGGGCAAGACCCCCGCCGAGCACGTCGTCGACGGGTTGAAATCCGGCGACCTGCGCTTCGCCTGTGAAGACCCCGACGCGCCGGAGAACTTCCCGCGCGTGCTCACCGTGTGGCGCGCGAACCTGCTCGGTTCCTCGGGCAAGGGCAACGAGTACTTCCAGAAGCACCTGCTCGGCTGCGGCTCCAACCTGCAGACCACCGACGCGACCGGCGTGCGACCGCAGGAACTGGAATGGCGTGAGGAAGGCGCCGAGGGCAAGCTCGATCTGCTGCTCGCACTGGACTTCCGCATGACCAGCACCACGCTGTTCGCCGACATCGTGCTCCCCGCCGCCACCTGGTACGAGAAGCACGACCTGTCCTCCACCGACATGCACCCCTTCGTGCACGCCTTCTCCCCCGCCATCTCCCCGCCGTGGGAGGCCAAGACCGACTTCGAGGCATTCCACCGGATCGCGCGTGGTTTCTCCTGGCTGGCCGAGAAGCACCTCGGCACGCGCAAGGACATCGTCGCGGTGCCGTTGCAGCACGACTCCCCCGATGCGCTCGCGCAGGCCGGCGGCAAGGTGCTGGACTGGAAAGCCGGTGAGTGCGAACCGATTCCGGGCAAGACCATGCCCAAGATCGTGGAGATCGAACGCGACTACACCAAGATCGCGGAGAAGCTGGCCGCGCTCGGGCCGCTGGTGGAAACGCTCGGTCTGACGACCAAGGGCGTCACCACCTTCCCCGAGGAAGAAGTGGCGTACCTGGCCGGACAGAACGGCACCATCGTCTCCGGCGTCGCCGCGGGTCGGCCGTCGCTGGCCAAGGACACCCACGCCGCCGAGGCCATCCTGTCGCTGTCGGGCACCACCAACGGCCGCCTGGCGGTCGAAGGGTTCGAAGCGCTGGAGCGGCGGACCGGGACCGAACTCGTAGACCTCGCGAAAGAGGCCGAGGGCAAACGGATCACCTTCGCCGACACCCAGGCTCGCCCGGTGCCGGTGATCACCTCGGCGGAATGGTCGGGCTCGGAATCCGGTGGTCGCCGGTACTCGCCGTTCACCATCAATGTCGAGCGGCTCAAGCCGTGGCACACCCTCACCGGTCGCCAGCACTTCTACCTCGACCACGACTGGATGATCGAACTCGGCGAGCAATTGCCGATCTTCCGACCACCGCTCGATATGTCGGCGTTGTTCGCGGAGCCGAGCATCGGCAATGTGAGCGGCAACGGGCTGACGGTGCGCTATCTGACCCCGCACTCCAAGTGGTCGATCCACTCCGCCTACCAGGACAACCTGCACATGCTCACGCTCTCGCGCGGCGGTCAGACGATCTGGATGTCGGACGTCGACGCCAAGAAGATCGGGGTGGCCGACAACGACTGGATCGAGGCGATCAACCGCAACGGTGTCGTCGTGGCCCGCGCGATCGTCTCGCACCGCATGCCCGAAGGCACGGTCTTCATGTACCACGCCCAGGACCGCGCGGTCGACGTGCCGCGCATCGAAGGCGCCGAGGACACCACCTCCGAGGCCAAGGGCAAGCGCGGCGGTATCCACAACGCGCTCACCCGGGTGCTGATCAAGCCCTCGCATCTGATCGGCGGCTACGCCCAGCAGTCCTTCGCCCTGAACTACCACGGCCCGACCGGTAACCAGCGTGACGAAGTAACCACGATTCGCCGCCGCAGCCAGGAAGTCGAGTACTGACATGCACCAGGCTGTTCGTCCGCACATCCGACAACTGATTTCGAACCGTCCGGGTAACTCACCGGGCACGCCCAGAACAGGCTCGGCACTCGACCGCATGCCCGCATACACGACGGTCGCCGGCTCGCAGCCGTGCGCAGAATACCCGGAGAGGCGGAACTGACATGCGCGTAATGGCACAGCTCGCCATGGTCATGAACCTGGACAAGTGCATCGGCTGCCACACCTGCTCGGTCACCTGCAAGCAGGCGTGGACCAACCGTGGCGGCACCGAGTACGTCTGGTTCAACAACGTGGAAACCCGGCCGGGACAGGGTTATCCGCGCCAGTACGAGGACCAGGAGAAGTGGAAGGGTGGCTGGACGCTCAACAAGCGCGGCAAGCTGACCCTCAAGTCCGGCTCGCGGTTCAAGCGTCTGATGAACATCTTCGCCAACCCTGACCTGCCCACGGTCGACGACTACTACGAGCCGTGGAGCTACGACTACGACAACCTGCTGTCGTCGCCGCCCATGGACACCACCCCGGTGGCGCGGCCCAAGTCGCTGATCACCGGTGAGGACACCAAGGTCACCTGGGGTGCGAACTGGGACGACGACCTGGGTTCGGGTCCCGAGCAGGTCGGCAAGGACCCCATCCTCGGCAAGCTCGAGACCAAGGTGAAACTGGAGTTCGAAGAGACCTTCATGTTCTACCTGCCGCGCATCTGCGAGCACTGCCTGAACCCCTCGTGCGCCGCGTCGTGCCCCTCCGGCGCGATCTACAAGCGCGAGGAAGACGGCATCGTGCTCGTCGACCAGGACAAATGCCGTGGTTGGCGCCAGTGCATCACCGGCTGCCCGTACAAGAAGATCTACTTCAACCACAAGACGGGCAAGGCGGAGAAGTGCACCTTCTGCTACCCGCGCGTCGAGGTCGGCATTCCGACCGTGTGCTCGGAGACCTGCGTCGGGCGGCTGCGCTACATCGGCGTGATGCTCTACGACGCCGACGCGGTGCTCGAAGCGGCCCAGGTCACCGATCCGCAGGATCTCTACACCTCGCAGCTCGGCGTGTTCCTCAACCCGCACGATGAGCGCGTGATCGCCGAGGCCGAGAAGGCCGGCATCTCGCCGGAATGGATTCAGGCCGCCCAGGATTCACCGGTCTACAAGCTGATCGTCGACTACCAGTTGGCGCTGCCGCTGCACCCGGAATACCGCACGATGCCGATGGTCTGGTACGTGCCGCCGCTGTCGCCGGTGGTGGATGTACTCGCCGAGACCGGTCACGACGGCGAGGACGTGCGCAACCTGTTCGGCGCCATCGACGCACTGCGCATCCCGCTCGAATACCTCGCCGAGTTGTTCACCGCCGGGGAGATCGGGCCGGTGCGGTCCTCGTTGCAGCGCCTGGCCGGGATGCGGGCGTTCATGCGTTCGGTCAACCTGGGCGAGGAGCCCGAGGCCCATATCGCGCCGTCGATCGGGCTCGAGCCCGAAGAGATCGAAGCGATGTACCGGCTGCTGGCGATCGCCAAGTACGAGCACCGGTACGTGATCCCGATGGGCGCGACGTCCAAGGCGCACGAACTGGATTCGCTGGCCACCGGGTGCAGTCTCGATACCGACGGCGGACCGGGTATGACCGCGTTCGATCAGGTCGTCGAGAAGTTCTCGCTCTCCGACGTCAACCAGGCCGCGCCCGAGGAGAAGTCGGGCCGGATCAACCTGCTCAATTGGGACGGGCGCAGCACCAGCGGACTCCTGCCGAGCGCGAACGGCAAAGAGAAGACCGGCAACGGCGCCGGTAACGGCAACGGCAGCAACGGCGCTGCCGTGGCCGACTCCCCCGTGAGCGGCGTCGCGCCATGAGTCTGCTGTCGATTCGTAAACGGCCCCAACCGGTTACCGAGATGGCCGAGCACGACCGCCTGGTCGTGTGGCGGCTGGCGGCGTTGCTGCTCGACTACCCCGGCGAGCAGACCCTGGCCATGCTCGACCAATTGTCCGACGCCGCAGCGCAATTGCCCGCCGAGGTGCAGGCACGCTTCGCCGGGATCTTCGCCTACCTGCGCGACAGCCCGGCGATCGAAGTGGCCCAGAGCTACGTCGAGACCTTCGACATGCGCCGACGCGCCAGCCTGCACCTGACGTTCTACGCCTTCGGCGACACCCGCAAACGAGGCATGGCGCTGCTGCGGTTCAAGCACGCCTACCGCCAGGCGGGGGTCGAACTCGGTGACGAGGAACTGCCCGACCACCTGCCGGTACTGCTGGAATTCGCCGCCACCATCGACCCGATCGGCGGCGAGCGTCTGCTCGGCGAGCACGTGCCGGTGATGGAGCTGTTGCGACTGTCGCTGGCCGACAACGACTCTCCCTACAGCGGTGTCCTCGGCGCGGTCCTCACCACCTTGCCCGCGGTGACCACCGCCGACCGCAGGCGCATCGCCGAACTCGCCGCCCAGGGGCCGCCCGAGGAAGAGGTCGGCCTCGAACCGTACGCCATGGACCCCGCCCTCTTCGAAGCAACAGAAGGCCGCCGATGAACGCAACCATCCCCCTGCCCGAAGGCCTGTGGCTGATCCTGCCCTATATCGCAGCGACTTCCTTTGTGCTGGGCCATGTCTGGCGCTACCGCTTCGACCAGTTCGGCTGGACCACCCGCTCCTCGCAGATCTACGAGTCCAAGCTGCTGCAACTGGGCAGCCCGCTGTTCCACTTCGGCATGCTCGGGGTGTTCGGCGGTCACGTGATGGGTCTGCTGATCCCCGAATCCTGGACCTCGGCGATCGGCATCTCCGAGCACGCCTATCACATCATCGCGGTCGGTGCGGGTTCGATCGCCGGGCTCATGGTCGTGCTGGGCGTGGCCATCCTGTGCTACCGCCGCATCGCCATTCCCGCCGTGCGCAAGAACACCAGCCGCAACGACGTCATGATGTACACGCTGCTGACCCTGGCCCTGGTCACCGGCCTGCTCAACACCTGGGGTTCCAACCTGCTGTGGGGTACCTACAACTACCGCACCACGGTGTCGCCGTGGTTCCGCAGCCTGTTCTCGATCAACCCCGAACCCGGCCTGATGGTCGGCGTTCCGTGGACCTTCCAGCTGCACGGCCTCGTCGTTCTCGTCCTGGTCGCGGCCTGGCCCTACACCCGCCTCGTCCACATGTTCAGCGCCCCCATCGGCTACCTCACCCGCCCCTACATCGTCTACCGCCGCAAGGAAGTGGACACCAAGGACAAGACCCGCTTCGCCAAGGCGTGGGACGCACCGGTCACCCCCGACCGCTGGTAGTTCCCACCGGAACAGCCCTGCGTCACGACGCGGGGCCAAGGGCTTTGCGGACCTTGTCGAACCAGGCCTGGGTGTCGACGAGACCTTTCTCGTTGTCCTTGCGGCCGCCGACGAAGCCGAACAGGTCGGCGGCATAGCGGCTCAGGACGGTGCTCTCGTTCTCCTCGAGTTCGGCGAGGATTTCGGCGTCGTCCAGCACATAGGCGACGACAGCCACCTGACCGGCGGGCCATTCGGTGCGGTGGTTCGCCCAGCCGTCGCCGCGCACGGCGCGAGCTTTGGCGAGCAGGTCCTCGCGGAGGGCATCGCGGTCGGCGTCGGTGGGATGACGTGGTTTACCCCAGGTGATCCGTTTCGCGTCCGACATATCGAGTCCTCTCGCTGATGTCCGGGTATTCGGGCGGCGCTCGACCCGGTCGCGGTCGAGCGTCGCCCGGTCATCAGCTGAGGGTCGCAGATCGGTGCGGGCCCGGTGCGCACCGGGCCCGCCTACTCGGCGCGCAGGAAGGCTCCCACGCGTTCGGTGCCGAGCACGGGATCCGCTTCGCCCTCGCCGAAGACGTAGCGGCCGTTGACGAAGACCGCGGTGACCGTGTCGTCGTTGCGGTTGACCATGCGCGAGAGGTTGCCGAAGATGGCGAGGGGGCTCTCCGCGTAGGCGTCCAGGGTTTCGTCGAGGTGGGCGGGGTCGATCACGACGGCGTCGGCGCGATCACCCACGCGCAGGTGGCCGGTGTCCAGGCCGTACCAGTCGGCCAGTTCGCCGGTGAGGCGGTGCACCGCGTGCTCGACCGTCATGAACGGCCGCTCGCTGGTCGCCGCGTCGTTGACGCGACGAAGCAGGCGCAGACCGAAGTTGTAGAAGGCCATATTGCGCAGGTGCGCGCCCGCGTCGGAGAAACCGAGCTGGATCGACGGGTCGGCGGCCAGGATGTCGGCCACCTCGGGTCGGTGGTTGGAGATGGTGGTGCGCCAGCGCAGTTTGTCGCCGTGTTCGACGACGAGGTCGAGGAACGCGTCGACCGGGTGCAGACCGCCACGGTCGACGCCGACTTCACCGAAGGTCTTGCCGATGACGGTCTCGTCGGGACATTCGACGATGTCGGCGTCGAAGAAATCGCGGTGCCAGGCGCGCGGACCGTACTTGTTGTCGTAGTCCTTGCGGAACGCGCGGCGGTACTCCTCGTCCTGCATGAGGTGACGCTGCTCGTCGATGTGATCGGACAGGTGCAAAGCCGCCGCGCCGGAACCGAACTCCTCGAACACCGGCAGCGAGATGCCGTCGGAGTACACCTCGAACGGCACCGGCAGGTGCTGCCAGCGGAAGTTGCCGTCGAGCCCGTTGATGATCTTGCCGACGGCGGGGAACATCTTCGACGCGCCCGGCAGCGCCTTCACATCGGCCGCCGACAGCAGGCTCACCTTGAGCGCTTTACGCCACAGACCGATGCTCGACACCGCCATCGACACCAGGCTCTTGGGGTTGGCGATATCGGGGCCACCCTGCAACGCGCGACCGCGCTTGCGCAGGATCGTGTTGAGCCGGTGCCGTTCCTTGCTCTCGGCATACGTGGACGGCAGCGTCCGCGAACGGCAGGTCTCGCCGTCGAGCTTGTCGAAAAGCAGCTGTTGCGAAGACATTCCGACCAAGCCGACGTCGAGCGCGTCGGTGAGCAGGCGCTCGATCTCGGCCAGCTCCTGATCGGACGGTTTCACGTCCTTGCGGGTGGAGCGGTCCAGCCCCATCACCGCGGCCCGGATATCGGAGTGGCCGATGAAGCCGGCCAGGTTGGGTCCGAGCGGCAGCTGTTCGAGCGCGTCGACGTATTCGCCTGCGGTGCTCCAGGTCCGGACGTCGTTCATCGCGCCGACCACGTACTGACGCGGGATGGCCTCGACCCTGCCGAACAGGTCGCCCGCGACCTCGCCGTCGACGTGCACGGTCGAGAGCGAACACGAACCGAGCAGCACGGTGGTGACGCCGTGGCGCACCGATTCCGACAGCGACGGGTCGAGCAGGACTTCGATGTCGTAGTGGGTGTGGATGTCGATGATGCCGGGGATCACCCATTTGCCGGTCGCGTCCACGACGCGGGAACAGCCGGTCTCGTCGAGCGGGGTCTGCGAGATCTCGGCGATCTTGCCGTCGGCGATGCCGAGGTGACGAACCGCGGACGGGGCGCCGGTGCCGTCGAACCAACGGGCACCCTTGATGATGCTGTCGAACATTGTGACCCCCTGTTAAATCGCGAGCTCGCGCCTGGTGACTTTACCGGTTGCGTTGCGCGGCAACGTGTCCGAAGTGATCCGCCATCGGGCGGGCACCTTGAAATAAGCGAGGCGCTCGGCCACGAAGGCGCGCAACTCCTCCGGGTCCACCGCCCCCGGTTCGGCGACGACGACGGCCGCCACTTCCTGGCCGAGATCGGGATGGGCAACGCCGAAGACCGCGCACTCACTGACGGCCGGGTGTTCGACGAGCACGTTCTCGATCTCGGTGGGATACACGTTCTCGCCGCCGCGCAGGATCAGGTCGGTGCGCCTGCCCGACACGGTGAGCCTGCCGTGGTGCATCGTGCCGAAATCGCCGGAGCGCAACCAGCGTCGGTCGTCGATCGCGGCAGCGGTCGCCGCGTCGTCGTTCCAGTAGCCGAGCATCACGTAGGGGCTGCGGATGCAGATCTCGCCCTCGTCACCCTCGCCGACCGGTTTGCCCTCGGTGTCGCGGATCTCCACCGCGACGCCGATGATCGGTCTGCCGACCGAGGCATCGTCGGCGGCCAGGTCGAGCGGGGTGGCGACCGTCGCCGCGGTGCCGCTCTCGGTGAGGCCGTAGCTGGTGGTCAGCGAGAACTGCAGGGCCGAGGTCTTCTCGCGCAGACCGGCCAGCAGCGCCGGCGAGGACGGCGCCGAGTTCAGCGAGAGTGCGCTCAGTGAGGACAGATCATGTTGGGCCACATCGTGTTCCAACAGTCGCGACGCCATGGTCGGCACTGCCGCCCAGTTGGTGACCTTCTCGCGTTCGACCAGGCTCAGGACCCGGCCGATCTCGAAGGCGCCGTGCGGGAACACCGCCGCCGCGCCGGTCAGCAGGCGCGGAATGACCAGGTTGTGCAGGCTGGCGATGTGGAACAGCGGCGCGGTGACCAGGTAGCGGCGATCACTGGGGGCATCACTGGGCTCCTGACCCATGAACGCGCCCATCATGGCGTCGGTGAAACGGTGGTAGTCGCTGATCGCCACCATGTTTCGCTGCGAATGGACAACGCCCTTCGGCCTGCCGCTGGTCCCGCTGGTGTAGAGGATCACGGCCGGATCGTCTTCGGCGACCGGCGTGCTGGGGATCTCGCCACCGCCGAACTCGGCGATCAGTGCGGGCAGATCCTCCGCCATGGTCAACACGGGCAGGTCGGTGCCGGTCTCGGCCAAGTGCGCGGCTCTCTTCGCATCGGCGATGACGACGGTCGGCGTGGTGTGGCCCAGTCCGTAGGCGATCTCCGGCGGCGCCCACCAGGCGTTGTAGCCGACCGGGATCGCGCCGAGACACTGTGCGGCCCAGAACGCGATCACCCAGTCCGGGCCGTTGGCGGCCAGGATGCCGACGCGATCACCCTTGCCCACGCCGTAGCGGGCCGCCAGCGCGGTGGCCAGCGCGCCCGCCGCCGCGGCGTGCTCGGCGAAGGAGATCCGGCGGTCCTCGGTGACGAGGTAGTCGCGCTCACCCCACTTCAGCGAATGCTCCAGCAGTTCGCGCAGGTTGGCACGGCGCTGGGCGAAGACCGGAATCGGCACGCCCAGAACGGGTTCGACGGTCATCTCGAACGGCGCGCCCGGCGCGGTCAGGCCCGCCGCCACCTTGGCCACGAATTCCTGTGGGTCTACAGCATCGGTCATGTTCTTCTCCATCAGGGAATGAGGACGGCACGGCCGCGGATAGCGCCGGAGTCGAGTCGGTCGAAGGCGGTGCGGGCGTCGGCGAGGTCGAACCGCTCGATCTCGGCGCGGAGCTTGCCCGTAGCGGCCAGGGCCACGGCGTCGATGAGGTCGGATCTCCTGCCGCCGTAGGACTTTCGTACCGTGGCGCCCCACGGCAGCCCTGGTCCGCCTGCTGGTCCCGAGTCGATGCCGGTAGCGCCGCCGCCCAGACCCACCAGTCGGACAGCGCCGTTGGGGGCTACGGATTCAACGGCGAGCTTGACGGTGGGATCGGTACCGACGAAGTCGAACACCGCCTCCGCACCGCGTCCGCCGGTGAGTTCCAAGATCGTGGCAGCGGTGTTCTCGTCGCCTTTGAGCACGAGGTCGGCACCGCATTCGGTGGCCAGGGCGAGCTTGTCGGCGTCCACGTCGACGGCGATCACGGTGGTCTCGGTGAGCGCCTTCAACAACTGCACCGCCACGTGGCCCAGTCCGCCGATCCCGATGGCGACCGCGGTGGCGCCGGGCCACAGTTGGTCCATGGCGCCGCGGATGGCGTGCATGGGCGTCAGTGCCGCGTCGGCCAGTGGTGCGGCGTGCGCGAAGTCGAGTTCGTCGGCGATCGGCACGAACGAGCGAACCGGGATGCGGACGTACTCGGCCATGCCGCCGTCTGGACCGAGACCGGGGCACGGCGGCATCGCGGTGCGACCGGCGGCCAGGCACACATTCTCGTTGCCGCGCAGGCACTCCCGGCATTCACCGCACGACCAGCACAGGTACACGATCCCGCGTTCGCCGACGCTACGACCCTCCACCGCCGAGCCGACGGCCTCGATCGTGCCCGCGATCTCGTGACCCAATGTCAGGGGCTTCTCGCTCATCGGGAACGGCAGGCTCAGCACGAACGAATCCGAATGGCAGATGCCGGCCGCGCCGACCCGCAGCAACAGATCATCGGGTCCGAGTTCCGGTACGGGCACCGTGCGCAATTCGAGAGTGCCCGGGGCCGTCAACTGCATCGCACGCATGCTCATCGGGCGTCTCCTACCGCGTCGAAGGTGGCTTTCAGGTAGCTGTCGCACCGATCGGAACCGATCAATCCCGTCGCCATGCGATTCATGGTGTAGGCGAAGGTGATTCGACGATCCAGGTCGTTGACCACCATCGAACCGCCGTACCCGGCCCACCAGCAGACCCGGCCATCCGGAATGTGCGGGAAGGTCTCCGGTCGGGGCAACCCGTAGCCGATGCCGAAGCGCAGCGGGGCGAGCAGTGCCAGGTCGATGCCGTCGGCCTGCTCGCGGAAGATCAGTTCGATCGTCGCGGGCGAGAGGAACCGTCTGCCGCTCAGCTCGCCGCCGTTGGCGATCAGCGACTGGACGCGGGCTACCGAGCGCGCGTTGCCGTGCCCGTTGGTACCGCCGATCTCGGCCGCGCGCCAGGCCGGCGTCGCGGTTTCGGAGACCTCCAGCCAGGGGCTGGTGAGCGTCTTGATCAGCACGCTGTTCTGGTCCAGGGTCGACAGGTCGAAGTCGGGCATCTCCGGCGGGACCAGGGTGGCGATCCGGTCGGCGTGCTCGGGACCGGTGCCGATGTGGAAATCGGCGCCCAAGGGCCCGGCCAGTTCGTCGGCGAAGAATCTGCCCAGCGAGCGGCCGGTGATGCGGCGCACCAGTTCGCCGATGAGATGGCCGTAGTTGATGGCGTGATAGCCCGAGGCGGTGCCCGGCTCCCACCAGGGCGCCTGCGTCGCCAGCCGGGCCGCGGCGGCATCGGTGTCGTAGATATCGGACAGCGCGATCGGCTTGTCCCAGCCCGAGACGCCCGAGGTATGCGAGAGCAGGTGGCGGACTTCGATGTTTGCCTTGCCGTTGGCCGCGAATTCGGGCCAGTAGTGGGCGACACGCTGATCGACGTCGAGTTCGCCACGGTCGACCAGCAGCAGGGCGCACAGCGCTGTCATCGTCTTGGTGACCGAGAAGACGTTGACCAGGGTGTCGGCGGCCCAGGCGGTCTGCCGCTCGGGATCGGCGTAACCGCCCCACAGGTCGAGGACCGGATCGCCGTCGACAGTGACGCACAGCGCGGCGCCGAGCTCTGCGCCGGAGCGCAGGTGTTCATCGAATGCCGCACGCACACCGGCGAATTCGTCGCGACAGAAGCCGGAAGAGGCGCTCACCGGGCCACCTCGACCGTCACCCGAGCGGGCACCGGCAGGGCATTGCCCGCGGCGGTGGCACGTTTCGCACCGCGCTCCATCTCCTTGGTCATCGAGCGCACGTACGGCTCGAATTCGGTCTGGATGGTGTGTCGCGGCGAATCGTAATAGCGACCGGAGCGTTTGGCTTCTTGCGCCCCGAGCACCTCGTCGATCTCCGCGCGCGGCGGCAGGTGGTATCGACCGGTCAGGTAGGCCACTACGAGCTTGCTCTGCTGCTCGGCGAAGTTCACCAGCGTCGGCATCGGTTGGGCCAGACCGAGATAGAACAGATTGTCCACACCGGGCTTCATCATCATCTGGAACAGCGGGAACCGGTTGTCGGCGTCGGGCGCCAACTCGGTGTCGGTGAAGAACGGAAAGCTGATGTGGTAGCCGGTGGCACAGACGATCACGTCGATCTGTTCACTGCTGCCGTCGGCGAAATGCACCGTGTCGCCGGCCAATCGGGTGATCGCGGGCTTGCACTCCACGTCACCGCAGCCTGCCCGGTGCAGGAATTCCTCACTCGCCGACGGATGCGCCTCGAAGGGCTCGTGATCGGGCGTCGGCAGACCGTAGGTCGACATCTCGCCGCGGTTCTTGCGGACGAAGCGCTGCTTGAGCTTGAGCGCGATCTTGGCGGGAATCCACGCGGGCATCGACGCGCGGTCGCCCACTTGCCCGTTGACGTACTTGGGCAGCACCCACACGCCCCGACGGGCGGAAACGAACAGCTTCGAGGCGAGGAAGCGCTGGGACAGTTCCGAGGCGATGTCGAGGCCCGAGTTGCCCATGCCGACCACCACGATCCGCTTGCCGCGCATGTCGATCGGGTCGAACGGGTCGTTGTAGGCGTGACTGTGCATGAGCACACCGTCGAACTCGCCCGGGTAGTCCGGGAATCGAGGATTCCAGTGGTGTCCGTTGCAGACGATCAGCGCGTCGTAGACCCCGGTCTCGCCTGCCGCCGTCGTCACCCGCCACAGACCCGCGTCGTCGCGCTCGGCGGCGGTGACCAGGCTGTTGAACCGGATCCGATCCCGCAGGCCGAAGTGGTCGACATAGTCCTTGAAGTACTGCAGCAATTGGGAATGGTGCGGGAAGTGCGGCCAATCCGCCGGCGCCGGAAAGTCCTCGAATTGCAGGCGGTACTTCGAGGTGTCGATGTGCAGACTCTGATAGCACGCCGACATGCCGTTGGGGTTCTTGAAGTACCAGTTGCCGCCGACCTCGTCGGACGCCTCGTAGCAGTCGAACGGAATCCCGTGCTCGGCAAGCCTTTTGGCGGCGGTGATACCCGAAGGTCCGGCGCCGATGACGCACACCTTGGGTAATTGACCTGTATCCATGCAGAACTCCTCCAGCGGCTTCGGTCGTCGTCGACCATGCCGGGTGACGTGGACCACAGGATAACTTCTCGCTGGACATCATGTCTAGTGAATGAGCGGATCGTCTAAGATGGTGCGATGACGACCGAACCCGCCCGCCGTGGATCGTTGCGCGAGGAACAGAAGCGTCTGACGAAGGCCAGGATCGTCGAGACCGCGCGCACCCTGTTCGAGACGCAGGGCTACTCCGATGTCCGCGTCGACGACATCGCCGCGGCTGTCGGCTGCAGCCGGGCGACCTTCTACCTGCACTTCACCAGCAAGGGCGAGGTGCTGCGGGCCATCGCGCAGGAAGGCACCCTCGCCAGCGTCCGGGATTTCTACGCCGACCTCGACCGGGTGCTCACCACCGGGTCCCGGGAGTCGTTCGCGGACTGGATGACTCGCGCGATCGACTGGTTCTTCACGAACAAGGACATGCTCCCGGCCTGGGACGAGGCCACCGCGCTCGAACCGGAGTTCCGCGCGGTGGCGCGCGAGGGCATCATGGCCCTGGCCGACACCATGCCCGCCTACCTCGGCCGCTGGCCCGAACACCGCCGCGACGAGGCCCGGCTGCGGATCGAGCTGCTCGTCGCCCAGCTCGAGCGGTTCTTCACCCGCTGGGCGATGCAGGGCACCATCGACGTCTCGGCCGCACAGGCCGCGGCGGTTCTCACCGACGTCTGGTTCCCGGCCCTCCAGGCGCCGGACTGAGCTCAGAGCAGGCCGAGCACCCTGGCCTGGGCGATCGCCTCGGCCCGGGCATTGACGGCGAGTTTCTGGTAGATCCCGCGCAGATGCGTCTTGACAGTGTTCACCGAGACGCCGAGGTCGGCGGCGATATTGCCGGCCGTCATGCCGGAGGGAAGTTGGCGAAGCACCACCAATTCGGTGTCGGTGAGCTGTGGCGCGCCCGCCGTGGCGCCCCGGTAGGCGCGGATACGGTCGACCAGAGCCGCGTACTGACCGAAGCGGGCGCCGATGCGGGCGAGCAGCTCGTCGGCCGCGGGGACATCGAGGAACGGGCGAGCCAATTGTTCGGTGGCCGCGTGGGCGAGGGCCTGCTCGCAGGCGTCGTCGACCTTGCGGGGGCGATCGAGGCGGTCGGCGGCGACCGCGACCAGCAGCCACGCCGTGACCTGTGATCGCGAGGACAACCGCGCGGTGGCGAGCAGCGGTTCCAGCGACGTCAGCACGACGGCGGGTCGATGGGCGTAGAGGGCCAGTCCCGCCTCGGCGACCACCATGTCCGGGGTCCGGCCGAGCACCCGCGTCGCGTGGTCGATCAGTTGCTGCGCGTCCGCCTTGGCCTGTACGCGCAGCAGCAGCCACAGCACGTCGGTGACCAGACCTCCGGTGCCGTGCAGGGTGGGCGATTCATCGAGCAGGCGATGCAGTCGCTTACTCAGCGCGACCGCCGCGGCCGAGCGATCCGGGGCGTCGTCGAACATCAGCACGCCGGTCATGATCGCGGCCAGGCGCACCGGCGCGGGGACCACCGTCTCGTCGGCGGCGGCCGAGGGCAGACTCGGCAACGGCCGCTCGAAATCCACGCCCTGTTCGTACGCGCCGTAGGCCGCGAGCGCCCTCGCCGCCGCGGCCTCACCCGAACCGGCGAGGTCGTAGCGCTCGGCGCACTCGATCGCCCGGGCCGCCAGCGCGCGGAGCTCGCCGACCCGGCCCGCCATTCCGGCCGCCACGGCCGTCGCGGTCCTGGCGCGGACCGCGACGCGACCCAGCCCGACCCGCTCGGAGTGCACGATCGCGTGGCGCACGGACGTGGCGCCGCTGTCGAGCTCACCGCCGTGGATCTCGGCGATTCCGCAGTACAACGCGGCGTAGCAGTCGAGGTCGGGCTGTCCGGTCACCGGCGGCAGCGGCCATGACATCGAGGCCGAATCACCTACCAGGACAGCCACTCCCGCGCTCACGGCATGATCGAGGGCGGCCACCCACTCGGCGGGCACCATCGGCGCGGCCGAATCCGGGCCTACGTGGGCGGCTTCGAGGTATACCTCGGCGGCGGCGATATCGCCCGCCTCCACCGCGACGGCCGCGCGCAGCAGGCGAACGAAAGTGTCGTGCTCGGAAAGGTTGTCGAGGGCGGCGAGCAGCGTATGGCCGGTTCCTTCCAGCACCATGCGCAGCCCCCAGTCGCGCAGGAAGGGCACCAGCCCTGGCGCGCCGGGCTCAGCCGCGATGTGCTCGAGCGCGGGCCCCGGCATCGCGGCCGCGGTGAACCAGGCCGCCACCCGGCGATGGCAATCGGGCAGGCGATCCGGCCTGGTGTACGCGGCCTCGGCGAGCAGGTAGGCCCGCAGCAGCGGGTGGTAGGTGTGCCACAGTTCGCCCCCGTGCGCGACGGTGTGCAAGGGGAAGTTGGCGCGCAGCAGTTCGTCGAGGATGCGGGCGGCGTCGTCACCGACCAGATCTTCGGCCATCGGCAGGCAGAATTGCGCGGGAACCGCTGTGGCGAGCAAGAATTCGAGAGTCGGCGCCGGGAGCGAGGCGAGCAGTTCGGCGACCAGGAAGTCGGCGACCGCGTGCGCGGGGCGGGCCAGCGCGGCGAGGGCCGTATCGCGGTCGGTCCCGGTGGCCGACAGACAGATCGCCGCGATGCGAACCAGGGCGGCCCAGCCACGGGTCAGGTTCTGGACCACGGCGAGCTCGGCGTCGTCGAGTCGGCACCCGTGCTGGGCGAGCAGTTGGGCGACCCGGTCCGGGGAGAGCGCGAGTTCGGGCACGCCGATCCGGGTGAGCCTGCCCGCCAGGTCGAGGGCGTGCCAGCGCAACGGCGGATCGAAGCGGCTTGCGATCAACACGGTGACCTGGGCGGGCAGGTGCGTGAGCAGGTATTCGAGACCGGCGAGTTGCAGCGGGTCGGCGAGCAGGTGGGCGTTGTCGATCACCAGCACCGTCGGCTCGACATCGACCAGGGCGGCGAGCAGATCCACAGCCCGGTCCATCGGCGTCTGCAACACGCCGGTCGGCACGAAATCCGGTGTGGGATCGAGGGTTCGGGCGATCTCGGCCAGCAGGTCGGGGCCCCGATGATCGGCAACGGTCAACCACGCGACGCGCGCCGAGCACCTACGGCGTACCCAGTCGACCAGCACGACGGTCTTCCCACTGCCCGCCGGTCCGCACAGCAGCACGGTGTGCCCGGTGGCCGCCTGTGCCCGATCCAAGCGGGCGAAGGCCTCGTTGCAGCGAACCGGAGCGAACGACAGCTCCGGGAGACCGGCACACGGACCGGCCACAGCTATCACCGAGCCGCCGCTATGAACTTCCAGAGAACCCGACGACGAAGCCATCTTCACCCTCCTGAACACGCTTTTCATCGCGTGGCGGCCGACCTCCGCCGAGATCGACGGTAGGCCAATCGGAGGCTGCGCGGTTGCTGGCGAGGTGAAGTGGGGCCGCTCGTTATCAGATCGACGTCGACTCGTCGGCCGACGCTCAGTCGGGCAACTGGGACATACTCAGCAGCGTGAGGCCGAGGGTGTCGATGCGGGCCATCACCCCGCGCATGGCCGTGCTGTCGGCGACGAGGCCGAACAGGGTGGTCGTCCCGGTGGGCGAATGCGAGCTGGGACGCAGCTCGGGAAAAGCCGCGAGGACACGCTCGGACAGCTCGCCCTCGACGACGAACTGGTAGCGGAGCGGTCCGGGCTTCGACATGGCCCCAGTGTCGTGGCCGGTCGCCGCGGCTGCCTCATCCGCTCCGGGTGAATTCGCTCGCCACCTGCGGTGCAACCGGCTCGACACTTTTAAACATCGTTATTTCAGTTTTCGGGACGCGGGCCGGATCCGCTGGCTAATGTCGCGCTCATCAACAGCGCGAACAGGAGAACATCATGAAGATCTACCAGGCGCGGCGTGCCGGTTTCGGACTTACGGCTTTCACCGCGGTGGCCGCGGCCGCCGTGCTGGCAGCACCGCAGGCATCGGCACTCGTGCAGGGGATCGCGGTGAGCGGTAGCACCCACTATGTCGATACCGCCTACACCGTCACCGCCGATGTCACGTCGACCTCGTTCCTGTTCAAGGTGACCTTCACCGACAACGGCACCCAGATCGGTGAGCCGGTCTCGGTGTCGGACGGCAAGGCGACCATCACCTGGACGCCGAAGACCACCGGCGCGCACGAGATCAAGGCGGTGCAGGAACTCATCAGCTCCAAGACCGTCACCATCACCGTCGCGCCGAAGCCCACCCCACCC
Organism: Nocardia sp. PE-7; assembly: GCF_030486425.1. Classification (NCBI taxonomy): domain Bacteria; kingdom Bacillati; phylum Actinomycetota; class Actinomycetes; order Mycobacteriales; family Nocardiaceae; genus Nocardia; species Nocardia sp. PE-7. The sequence continues at coordinate 5,350,434 of NZ_CP129614.1, forward strand.
GGTGGTGGGGCGAGTACCGGTTCCGCCGACCTGGGTGGGCTGCTGTCGGGCTCGGCCGGCTAGCCCGCTCGAACCAGTACGGCCGCCGCGAACCTCTCCCCGCGGCGGCCGTACTGCGTTCAGACCTGGTCGTAGGCCTGTTGCAGGGCGGCGATGTCGAGCTTGGACATCGAGCGCAGCGCCGTGCCGACGGCGATGACCCGGTCGACCTCGCCACCCATGAGCTTGGCCAGCACAGTCGGCACAACCTGCCAGGACACCCCGAACCGGTCGGTGAGCCAGCCGCACGGGCCGGGGGCTCCGCCGTCTTGCGACAGCGCGTCCCAGAGGCTGTCGATCTCGTCCTGGGTATCCACGACCACCTGCAGCGACGCGGCATCGCTGTGCGGGTGACCCGGGCCGCCGTTCATCAGGGTGACGGCCTGACCGTCGAGGTCGAGGGTGACGATGAAGGCCGAGCCGTCCCCCTGACGGGTGACCTCGACGATGCGCGAGTTCGGGACGGACGCGGCGTAGAGTTCGGCCGCCGCTTCGGCGTCGGCGTCGAACCAGAGGAAAGTGTTGACGGACATGATGTGCTCCTTGGGGTGAGTGGCTCTCTTCACCCCCTGGTCGGAGCCGATCATCGCGCTTCGACACATCCGCCGAACTTTTATTCTCGCGGCAAGGTCGCGGCGAACCGCACTCCGCGTTCGACCCATTCCCGCAGGACCGTGTCGTCGGCGATCGTTTCCGGGGCTACTCGCAGCCAGCCGTGCAGCTCGCGCCCACCCATCACCATCGGCGTGATCGCCGACCCGTCGAGCAGACCGTCGCCTTCGGCCGGGGCGACCCGCACCAGCAGCCCGCCCTTGCCACTGGCGGCCACGGCCATATTGCCGCCGATCAGGAAGGCGAGACCGCCGAACATCTTCCGCTCGGTGAGGTCGCGGCGCGGGTAGACGATCTCCCGGATCCGCTCGGCGAGCTCCTCGTCGTATGCCATCAGCTCAGTGTGCGCCGAGCCACCGACACAGACTCAGATGCCGAGTGCCGCGGCGAACATGGGCCAGGAATCGTGGACGTCGTCCTGCCAGTAGGGCCAGGCGTGGGTGCCCGCGGGGCGGAAGCGGATGTCGGCGGGGATGCCGAGTTGGGCGAGGCGGCCCGCGAGCGGACTCGAACAGCTGCCGACGACGGCTTCCATGGTGCCGCCGACCAGCAGGCGATCGACCAGCACGCCGACATTGCCCGCGATGCTCGGGTCGTTGAACGCCTCGTACGGGCCGGGAGCGCCGTTACCCGAGGACAGATAGATGGCGGTGCCGCGCAGACGGTCGGCGTGCACTGTCGGGTCGTTGGCCGCCCAGGCCGGGTCGCCGGGAGCTCCCCACATATTGGTGGCGTCGGCGCCGAAGGTGGCCAGTTGCGCCCGCACCAGCGTCTCCGCGAGCGGATTGCCGGTCTGGGTGCACCCGCTGAAGGCGCCGACCGCGCGGTACAGGCCGGGTGCGGCGATCGCCAGGTTCAACGCCGAGGTGGCCGACATCGAAAGGCCCGCAATGCCATTGGCGCCGGTCATGCCGAAACGCTCGTTGAGCAGCGGGGGAAGTTCGTTCGTCAGGAAGGTGGACCACTTGTTGCGGCCCAACGCGCCGTCGTCGCGCTGCCAGTCGGTGTACATGCTGGCGCGGCCGCCGATCGGGACGATCACATTCACCGGCTTGTCGGCGAAGAAGTCGACCACATCGGTGCGCCGCATCCACGGCCCGCCGCCCTCGCCACCGTCGACCGCGTTCAGCAGATACAGCGCGGGCGCGCCGGACCCGGGATGCGACATCCAGAGGGTGATCGGGCGATTCATCGCCGCGGAATACACGACCACCTCGAATTGCCTGCCACCGAGCGGGCGGACATCGAGGATCCCGGATTCCGCCGACGCCATGGGCGAGACGACGAAACCACAGCCGAGCAGCACGAGCAGACAGCACACAAGCCGACGCATGCGACGTAGTGTGCCGCATGACCCCGCTAATGTCCGGCATTGTGCGGTTCGTGTCCCTATTGTGCGTGTTCATCCGGAAAATGTGCGCGCAGTTCGGTGATCGAGGCGGGTCCCACGTCGGGCACGTGCATCCGGTCCGCAATCGTCGTGCGCAGCTTGCGCGGGAGCCCGGGCGCGTGCCGGGCGAGATAGGCCGAGAGCCACTCCGTTTCGCCGACGAGGAACGGAAAATCGGTGTTCATCATCGGGCGGATCACCAGCATCGGCAGCGGGGCGTGCAGCGGGCGGTAGTCGCGGTTCCACAGGCCCGCGACCGGACAGCCTGGGTAGAACTGGCCGAGCATCGCGCCCGCGCGGACGATGTCGCTCTTGCGGGCGGCGTGTGCGGCGTCGATGCGGGCGGTGTCGGCGAGCTCGGGGAAGACGGTGAGGACCGCCGAGGTGTGGTCGAGAGTGCGGTAGAGCTCGAAGGCGTCGTCGACGGCGGCGGCGATCTCGCCGGTGTTCGTCAGTTCGGCGATCCACAGGGTGCGATGTGCCACAGCGGGTTTGACGAACGGGCATACGGGGCCGGGTCTGCCCTGGGCGGGGTCGGGGCGCATCAGGGTGTCGGTGAACCAGTCGATCAGGGGTGCTGTTCGTGGGTGTTCGGCGGACCAGCGGGCGGGGTCGTCGTAGACGCACCACCAGGTGGCGTCGGTCCGTCGACCTCTCGTCGAGCGCAGGGTGGTCATGTCGCGGCCGTCGCGATCTCGACTTCGCGCAGATGACGATCGAGGATCGGGCCGATGCGGGTGACGACGTCGGCGTTGGTGAGTTGGGCATGGGTGGTGTCGACGGGGTGTTCGATGAGACGGCCGGTGACGAAGGGGCGCCAAATCTGAGCGTCGAGGAAGGCGGTCATGCCCTGGGTGGCGCAGAAGTAGAGGAGGTCGCCGTCGAACAGGTCGGGGCGGTAACCGTGGGAGAGGCGTACGCCGTCGGCGTAGGCCTCGTGCAGCCTGGTGAGTTGTTCGACGGTGAGACCGGACCCGAAACTCGCCCCGGCTCCGGCTAATTCGGCTGCGGCTTCCTCGGCGGAGACATCGGGAAGCGCGTCGGCGTCGTCGGGTTCGTCGCCGAGCAGGTGGGTGAGGAGATCGCGCATGCGGGGGCGCGGGGGCGGGTCCGCGTGATCGGGGACGACGACGCTGTCGAGCATGGCCAGGGTGGCGACGTCGCGACCTGCGGCGCGCAGGCGGACGGCGGTGGCGTGGGCGAGTTGGCCGCCGAGGGACCAGCCGAGCAGGTGGATAGGACCCTCGGGTTGTAGGCGGGTGATCTCGGTGCCGTAGGTGGCGGCGAGGAAGTCGACGGTCAGGTCGTCGGGTCGCGCAGTCGCGTGCTCGCCTGCCGCGGTCCGGCCAGGATCTGCCGCCGACAAGGTCGGTGCTTGCAATCCGTAGACAGGACGGTCGGTGAGGTGGCGCGCCAGGCCGGTGTAGCACCAGGCGAGCGGGACGGCGGAGTGGACACAGAACAACGGTGGGTGGGTCCCGCCGGTGCGCAAGGGCAGCACGGTGGCGAGGGCGTCGGCGCCGGGGTCGGCGTCGGCACGGTAGGTCTCGATACGGTGGGCGAGCGCGGCGACCGTGGGTGCGGTGTAGAGCCAGCGGACCGTGATCGGGGTGTTCGTCGCCTCGGCCAGTTCCGCGGAAACACGCACGCCGGTCAGTGAATTGCCACCGATGGCGAAGAAGTCGTCGTCGGCGCCGACCGCGTCGAGGTGGCAGGCGAGGGCGAAGGTGGTGGCGACCACGAGTTGTAGCGGTGTCCGTGGCGGCCGATAGGGGGTGGCGGGCGGTGTGGGAAGTGCCGCGCGGTCGAGTTTTCCGTTGGCTGTCAGCGGGAGGCGGTCGAGGGTGATCAGGGCGGCGGGGACCAAAGCTGTGGGCAGGACAGTACGGAGGCGGGCGAGGGATGCGGCGGCATCGAAGCTGGTGTCCGATGCGGACAGATCCTCCGATCCGGGGCGGCCAAGAGCCGAACCACTGTCGAAGGTGGTGTCCGTTGTGGAGGGTTGCGGACCGGGAGCTCGGGTAGGGACGACGTAACCGATGAGACGCGCTGCGGGAGTGCCCGCGTCGGCGATATCGACAGCCGCGCGGGTGATGGTGGGGTCGGCGAGCAGGGCAGTTTCGACTTCGGCCGGTTCGATGCGGCGGCCGCGCACAGCCAGTTGAGTATCGATGCGGCCGAGGAACTCGTAGCCGCCGTCGGCGCGCGGGCCGACGAGATCGCCGGTGCGGTAGACACGCTCGCCGGTACCTCGGGGATCTGCCACGAAACGCGCCGCCGTGCTCGCGGGGTCGCCGATATACCCCTGTGCCACACAGGGTCCGCCGAGGTACAGCTCGGCGCGGGCTCCGGCGGGAACAGCCCGGAGGTGTGCGTCCAGGAGCAGCGCGGACACTTCCGGCAGCGGCGAGCCTATGGTCACCGGCTCCCCCGACGCCAGCGGCGGCGACTGGGTGGCCATCACCGTGGCCTCGGTCGGGCCGTAGCCGTTGTGCAAGCGGACTCGGGATGCCCAGGTGACGACCAGTTCCGGCGGGCAGGCCTCGCCACCGACGACCACCACCGCCAGAGTCGGTACCTCCGCAGGGCGCAGGGTCGCCAACACGACGGGAGTGGTGAGCAGATGGGTGACTCGATGCTCGGTGATCAGCCCGGTCAGTTCCGCGCCTGCGACGACCGTGGGCGGTTCGACTACCAGGCGTGCACCCGCCGCGAACGCGGCGAGGAGTTCGAGCAGGTGCGCGTCGAACGCTGGTGAATGCGCGTGTAGCACTACCGAATCGGGTGTCGTTCGATAGCGGTCGAGCAGGTGGCTGGTCAAGGGAGCCAGGCCGCGGTGCGTGACCGCGACGCCTTTGGGCGTCCCGGTGGTTCCCGAGGTGTGGATCAGGTAGGCCGGGTGCGCGGGTGTCAGCCGTCCGTCGCGGTCCGCGTCGGTGACGGGCTCCGACGCCTGATCGGCGACGTGCGCCAGGGTTCGCGCGTCATCGAGCAGCAGCCACGTGACCCCGGAGGAATGGCCGGATTCCCCAGGGTTCGCGGCTCGTGTCGTCAGCCCGAGCACCGCACCGGATCCGGCGACGATCCTGGCGACCCGCTCGCTCGGATCGCCCACATCGATCGGCGTCAGGCAGGCACCGGCGGCGGCGATGGCGCGCACCGCCAGCACGGACTCGAGCGACCTCGGAATCGCGGTGAGCACCGGACTTCCCGGTGTGGCGCCGTGCGCGATGAGCACCCTGGCCCACCGCGCCGCCGACTCACCGAGCTCCCGGTAGGTCATCGACCTGGAGCCGTCCACCACGGCGACGCTGTCCGCCTCGTCGAACCCGCTGAGCAAGTCGCTCAACGTCGAAGCTGTTGCCGCGCAGTCGTGTACCACCTCGATCCCGTCGCGGCGACAACTGCCGACCGGTGCGTCAGCCTGTTCCGCACTCTCGGCGGCGGACGACCGCACGTCGTGCGCGGGGGTCAGGTCGCGGATCGACCGGGTCGGGTCGGCGGCGAGGAAAGTGGCGAACCAATCGAGGAACAGGCGGTGGTACCAGGCCAGGGTGGCGGCGTCGTAGCAGGCCGGGTTGGCCTGGAAGTCGATGGTCGCGGTGGTGTTGTCGGGACCGAGTTGGTAGCCGTTGACGAGGAGGTCTTCGACGGGGCCAAGGCTCAAAAGATGGGCGTGGCCGGTCACGGGGCCGAGGGTCAACGGCGCGGTGAAGCCGAGGAGGTTGATCACCGGGCCGAATCCGCCTCGGGCGATCTGGGTTTCGCCACGGTCGCGTTGGATGTCCTCGTAGCGGTAGCACTGGTGGCGCAGGGCGCCGATCACCCGCAGCCGCACCTGGCCGATCAGGTCTTCGACTGATGTCGTGGCGAGGTCACGCAGGCGCAGGGGTACGACATTGGAGACCGAACCCGCCGAGCGACGAAGAGCCGCGGTGGGCCGAGCGGCTACCGGCAGCGACAAGACGACCTGGTCGGCGCTCGACATTCTCGCCAGGAAAGCGGCGAAAGCGGCGGCGGTCAACTCCGGAAAGCTCGCCGCGTAACGCTGCCTCGCGATGGCCAGCAGGTGCGCGGTCCGCTCGTCTAGACGGGCCGATACCCGATGCGGGTCTGCCGACGCGGGCGCCGCGATACCGGCGAGTCCTGCCGGATCAGGCAGTCCGGCAACCTCTTCGGCCCAGAAGGCCCGATCCGCGACGGCCCGGGCGGAGTCGCGATAGCGTCGATCCGCGTCGACCAGATCCGCGATCGACAGCACACCCTTCTGGTCGAGATCTGTTGCCTTGGAGTAGTTCTCGGCGGCCAGTCGCAACACCGCCGCCGCACCGACTCCATCGAGTACCAGGTGGTGACTGCGTAGGTAGAGAAAGCACCGCTCGGGACCCACGCGGTACAGGACTGCGACGGTGATCGCGTCCGCGCACAGATCCAGCCGAGCTCGGCGATCGGCTTCCATGCGCGAGTGCGCTTCGGCCACCGCGGGGCACGCCGAGTCCTGACGCGGTTCCTTCGTATCACCGGTGAGGTCGATGTCGGTGAGTTCGCCGAACACGGTCGGGTCGAGGTACTGGTGGGGTCGGCCGTCGATGAGACGTAGGCGTACGTGGGGTGATTGCAGTCGCGCCGCCGCCGAGCGCATCGCCGTGCTCAGGCGCGCGATATCCAGTGGCCCACGCAGATCCAGATACAGGGCGATGGTGGCGGGCACGTCGGGTGCCAGCTGATGAGCTACCCACCAGCGTAATTGCCCGGTGGACAAGGGAATCGGCGCGGCCTCGGCCGCCACCACGGCAGCTACCGCGCCGATACCACCCTCATCTTGCCGCACCGGGCCTCCCGGGATTCGGAGCAACCGTTGACTGGTTCTCCGGCAAACCTACGGCATCTACCCCGCGTCGGGCACGGTTACCCGCGCGGCCGCGTCGGCGGTGACCACCTCGGCGAGCACCTCGTCCAGCGTCGACGCGGTGCGGCCGAAGGTGGTCCGCATCGCCGAATCGTCGACGACGAACTCACGATGGGACATGTGTTTCGTCTCGAACAACTCGGCCCAGAACGGGTCCTGCTCGGCGAGTTCGGTGATCTCCGCGTCGGTGAGTACCGCCAGTTCCGGTGTCGCGGCGCCGGCCAGCGCGGCGAGCCTGGTCGCGACCGCACGCACGGTCGTGGTGATCACCGGGGCGTGCCAGGCCCTCCCCCACGACCGGTCATCGCGCGCGAGAGTGACCAGCGCGGCCGCAGCGTCGCCGATCGCGGTGAACGAGTGCGCGAGGTCGAGTTCCTGCGGTACCCGGGCCGGGGTGTTCGCCAGGACCGCGGACTGAACGAGCAGGGAGAAGACCGAGACAGCACCCGCGCCGAGGAATTGACCCGCGCGCAGTTCGGTGACACGCAACCGGCCTGTCTCGTGCGCGGCGAGCGCATCGGTCCACATCCTGGCTCGCACTACGCCTTTGCTCCCCGTCGCGGCGAGCGGGGTGTGTTCGCTGACGACACCGTCGACCGGGCCGTAGCCGTACAGATTTCCCAACATGACCAGGTCGGCGCCGACGCTTTCCGTCGCCGACAGGATCGAACCGAACAGGGGCGGAACCGTGTCCGGCCAGGTGTGATAGGCGGGCATCGCCAGATTGAAGACGGTGGCCGCACCGGTCGCGACCTCGGTCAGGGCGGTGGTGTCGAGCGCGTCGAGCGCGATCGGTTCCACGCCGGGATGGTCGGGGCCGAGCCCGCTGCGGCTCACCATCCGCACGCGATCTCCGGCCTCGGCGAGCAACAACGCGGTGGCGGTCGCGGTACCACCTCGGCCGATCACTACCTGAGTGGACATTTGAATTCCCTTTCACGACAACAGCTTTCGTTGGGACAGCGGGGTTCCACCCGCACCCTCAACGATGCCGCTCTCGCGAGCACTAGACTAGTGGCCGGAATGCCAGCTATCCCAAGGTTCAGGCCATGAAGACGATTGCCGTGGTGGCCGCGCCGCGACCACGCACTGGGGCCTTGCCGACGAACTGGCCCGCGACCATCCCCTCGTCCGGGTGCGCTCCGACGCACTGTTCATCGAGGACGGGCCGGTGACCACCGCGGCAGGCGCGGCGGCCGGAATCGACCTGTGCCTGCATCTGATTCGAGCCGACTACGGCGCCACCGTGGCGAACGCCGCCGCGCGGGCGGCGGTGGTCACTCCGGTGCGGGCCGGCGGCCAAGCCCAATTCGTCGACACCCCGCTACCCGCCGACGACGATCTCTCGCTCTCCGCCACCCGGGCCTGGGCGCTGCAGCGCCTCGACACTCCCCTGTCGCTGCGCGAACTGGCCGAACACGCGCGAACCAGCGTGCGCACCCTCACCCGCCGATTCCACGAGGAAACCGGCCTGAGCCCGCAGAAGTGGTTACTGAGTCAGCGCATCCACCGAGCCAGGGAACTGCTGGAATCGACCTCGTTGCCGATCGAGCAGGTCGCCCGGCACAGCGGGATCGGGTCGGCGGAGTCGTTGCGCCAGCACATGGTTCGCCTGCTCGGCGTTCCCCCGAGTGTCTACCGGGCGAACTTCACCTACGGCGCGACGGGCGGATAGCCGGGGTAGGGCTGATAACCCTGTGGCGTCCGTGGCGCGAAGTAGGGACCGGACATGCCGTTCCACAACAGAATCACCGCGGCCAGCCCGACAGCCAGCGTGACGGTGCTGAACACCAGCGCGATACCGGCCGTCGCGGTGACCATCGCCATCACCGTGCCGAAGACATAGAACAGCGCGTTGAGCCCGAAGAACACCGTGCCCGTGATCCGCCCCCAGTTCTTGCCCGCTCGGCAGACGAAGGCCATCCACACCCACAGCCCCGCCGTGACCAGTGAACTCACTACGCCCCCACCGATGCTCGCGTACACGAGCAGGTCGAGGTCGTCACCCCGCAGTACGCCACCCGACGCGTCGAGCGCATTGCTTCGCACCTCGTCGAGCATGGTGAGCGAGTAGGCCATGGCGAGCAGCGTGACCACCGCTCCGGTCAGCATCACGTAGAACGCGATCTGCACACTCTGCGGCGCCACCCGCGGCGCGGCGTCCACCGGCGGATAAGGGCCGGCCGGCACGGGATACGGAGCGCTCGGCCCGTAGGACTGAGGCACAGGCCCGTAGGGTGGCGGCGATCCCGGCACCGGTCCATACGGCGGCTGCGGTATCGCCTGGCTCGGCGGCTGCGGATAGGCCCCGGGAACCACCGGGTTCGCGGGGCCACGCACTGCCGACTCGTCCGGATACGCCGTCAGCCCGTCATCCTGCGATGGATAACCCTGACCCGCGGACGAATCTGACATCGAGCTGTGCCCCCTTGTTGTGAAGTCGGGGCCAACTCTAGTCGCAGCCGCCGACACCGGCCGACTGCGCGCGATCGGCTTCAGCGAACGCCGACCAGCTCGCGAGCCGCGCTCCGATACCGATCGACGATCAACCGAACAACCCCGGGATGCACGCCGATCGGATCGGCCACCCCATCGGCGCCCGCATCGTGCAACCGCTGGTGAAAGAGACCGTGCGCCAACAGATAGGACGCGATGAACACCCGCTCGGCACCCGACTCACGAAGCGAGGCAACAACTTCGGGCACCCGAGGCGTCCCGGTCGCCACATAGGCGATCTTCACCGGCGCATCCAGTTGCTCGGCCAGCATCCCCGCGGCACGCCGAACATCCTGGCGCGCACGCGAATCCGAAGAACCGGCAGCCGCGAAGACGACCGCGTCGCCCGGCTTCCACCCGGCAGCACGCAAGCGCACCGCCATGATCCGCGTCAACGCCGGATCCGGTCCCATCGCCGCCGTCACGGCGACCGCGCCGTGCCCACTCTCGGCAACCTCACGCGGAACGTCCTGATACACGTGATACCCCGAGGCGAGAAACGCCGGAACCACCACAGCGGGGCCGTCGAGATCACGCAGAACCTCCGACGGCGAGGGCCCGAGCACGTCGACGAAAGCGGTCCGCAGCGAGGCATTCGGCGCCGAGGACACCGCGACGCCGAGTTCGGCGGCCACGGCCTCGGCGAGCGCGGCGATCATTTCCACCCCGCGCGCACTGCGAGTTCCGTGCGCGACCAACACCAGTGCCGGATCACCCGGCAGCCCGGCGCTCACCACACCCCGATCGCTTGCGCGGGCCGGGGCGAGCGGGCGGGCGTTCCGATCCCCGCGGCGTGCGGTGCCTGGACAGCCGCTCGCGCGGGAGGAGTGTCGGAGCAGTCGGCCGCGTCCAACGCCAGCCGATACCCACGCTTCACCACAGTCTGAATCGCCTTGGGGGTCCCCAGACCGGCCCGCAGTCGCGCGATCGCCGTCTCCACCGCATGGGTGTCGTCGCCACCGCCCGGCAGCGCGGCCAGCAGGTCTTCGCGCGAGACGACCCGACCCGGCTGACGAGCCAGCGACCGCATCAACGCCATCGGGGCCGGCGCCAGCTGACGCACCTCACCGTCGACGACAACGCATCCACCGCGCACGCTGATCAGATGACCGGCCGCGTAGATCCGGCTGGCGCGGCGCGGAAGTTCCTCTGCCACATGGCGAGCCAGCGCACCCAACCGGGCCCGGCCCGGCATCGTGGTCGGCACGCCGAGCTCTTCGAGCGGAGCGGCGGTGATCGGTCCCACGCAGGCAGCGAGCACCCGGCCACGGAACGCGTGCAGCACCGACTCCAGGAGCCCGGTTTCCTTGGCGCGCATCAACATCGACGCCACGGCGGGCGCGCTGGTGAAGGTGACGCAGTCCAGGCTGCCGGAGATGATCGCATCGATCATCGTGTCCATCGGCCCACGATCGGCAGGCGGTTCCCACCGATACACCGGGACCGGAACCACGTCGGCGCCCGCGCAACGCAGCACCTCGCAGAAGTCGGGAACCGGCTCCCATTCGGTGGTCGCGCCGTGCAGCTGCACCGCGATGCGGACGCCCTCGACGCCCTCGGCGAGCAGATGATCGAGGACCTCGGCCGAGGACTCCGAGGCAGGCGACCACTCCTCGCGCAGCTCGGCCGCGCGGATCGCGCCCTTGGCCTTCGGGCCGCGGGCCAGCATCCGGGTCGAGGCGAGAGTGTCGCGCAGGACCTCGGCCAGACCCCAGCCCTCGGCCGCTTCCATCCAGCCGCGGAAACCGATGCCGGTGGTGGCGACGGTGATCTGCGGCGGATCGGTGATCAGCAGTTCGGTGACGCGTTCGAGCTCGGTGTCATCGGCCAGCGGGATGATCCGAATGGCAGGGGCGGACGTGACGGTCGCGCCCCGGCGGGTGAGCAGGGTGCTGAATTCCTCGGCGCGGCGAGCCGCGGTGACGCCGATGGTGAAGCCGGCAAGGCACGGGCCACTGTCGGTGGGAGAGGTCATGGGGTCTGCACCGGTTCGTTCGAGACCGCGACGACGCCGCCGTCGAGTTGGACCGCGTACACCGGCAGGGACTGGGACTCGTCGTCGAGACAACGGCCGTCGATCAACGAGAAAGCTTGCTTGAGCAGCGGCGAGGCGACGACGGGAACGCCGCCGCGATCACCGATGATGCCGCGCGACATCACCGCGGCACGGCCGAACGGGTCGATATTGCCGACGGCGGCGAGCGTGCCGTCGGTGAGTAGGAACAGTGCCGCCTGACGGCCGCCCTTCAGCAGGACAGCAACGCCGCGCCCCGGGATCAGGAAATCGAGCCTGCACGCCTGGGTCCAGGTCGCGGTCTCAGTGGTGATGGTGGGTGTGTCGATAACGGTCATCGGTTCCTCCTCCGAACGCCTTACCTATTGGTACAGGCGCCCTGTTTCCGCAGCGTTAAGTACTTATTTCCCGGCCGGTGCTGTGTCCGAAGCAACACCGACGGGCATGCCGGGAAGACCGAGGAGCACTGGTACCTTGCGTTCTCCGCTGTCGTCGAACGAAATCGTCGGGTCGGCCTGGTCAGGGGCATTGACGAAGGAGACGAAGCGCGAGAGCTTGTTCTCGTCCTCGAGCACGGCGGCCCACTCGTCCTTGTAGCCCTCGACGTGCTTGGCCATGGCGGCCTCGAGGTCGGCGGCGATGCCGAGGCTGTCGTCACAGACGACGGCCTTGAGGTAGTCGAAGCCGCCTTCGAGGGCCTCCTGCCAGGGCGCGGTGCGCTGCAGACGGTCGGCGGTGCGGATGTAGAACATCAGGTAGCGGTCGATGTAGCTGATCAGGGTCTCGTCGTCGAGGTCACCGGCCAGCAGCACCGCGTGCTTGGGGGTCAGGCCGCCGTTGCCGCCGACGTAGAGGTTCCAGCCGTGCTCGGTGGCGATCACGCCGACGTCCTTGCCGCGGGCTTCGGCGCACTCGCGCGCGCAACCCGACACGGCCAGCTTGATCTTGTGCGGCGAACGCAGGCCGCGGTAGCGCTTCTCCAGCAACACGGCCATGCCGACCGAGTCCTGCTGGCCGTAGCGGCACCAGGTGGACCCGACGCAGCTCTTCACGGTGCGCAGCGACTTGCCGTAGGCGTGGCCGGACTCCATGCCGACGTCGACCAGACGCTTCCAGATCAACGGCAGCTGCTCCACCCGAGCGCCGAACAGGTCGATGCGCTGACCACCGGTGACCTTGACGTAGAGGCCGAACTCCTTGGCCACCTCGCCGATCACGATCAGCTGGTCGGCGGTGACCTCGCCACCGGGCATCCGCGGGACGACCGAGTAGGTGCCGTTCTTCTGCAGGTTGGCCAGGAAGTGGTCGTTGGTGTCCTGCAGCGCGGCCTGCTCGCCCTCGAGGATGTGCTCGCTCGAGGTCGACGCCAGGATCGAGGCGACGGTCGGCTTGCAGATATCGCAGCCCGAGCCCTTGCCGTGCTTGGCGATCAGTTCGGAGAAGGTGCGGATGCCGGTGACGGCGACCACGTCGTAGAGCTCGGCACGCGACTGGGTGAAGTGCTCACACAGCGACTTCGACAGCGCCACGCCGGACTGCTCGAGCAGCTTCTTGATCATCGGCACACAGCCACCGCAGGAGGTACCCGCGTTGGTGCAGCTCTTGACGGCGGGGATATCGCAGGCGCCCTCGGCGATCGCGCCGCAGATGGCGCCCTTGCTGACGTTGTTGCACGAGCAGATCTGGGCGTCGTCGGGCAGCGCGTCGGCACCGAGTTCGGCGCCGGCCGGGGAGATCAGCGCGGCGGCGTCGGCGGGCAGCGGGCGTCCGACCAGCGGGCGAAGGGCCGCGTACTGGCTGGCGTCGCCGACCAGGATGCCGCCGAGCAGGGTCTGCGCGTCGTCGGAGACGACCAGCTTGGCGTAGGTGCCCTTGGCCGCGTCGTGCAGCACGACCTCGAGGGCGCCTTCGGTGGTGCCGTGCGCGTCACCGAAGGAGGCCACGTCGACGCCCATCAGCTTCAGCTTGGTGGACATATCGGCACCGGGGAACTCGCCCGCGCCGCCGAGCAGGCGGTCGGCGACGATCTCGGCGGTGGTGTATCCGGGGGCGACCAGGCCGTAGCAGACGCCCTCGATCGCGGCGCATTCACCGATCGCGAAGACGCTCGGGTCGGAGGTCTGCAGGGTGAGGTCGGTGAGGATGCCGCCGCGGGCGCCGGTCTCGAGGCCCGAGGCCTTGGCCAGCGCGTCCTGCGGGCGGACACCGGCGGAGAACACCACCAGCGACGCCTTGATCTCGGCCTCGTCGGACAGGTGCACGGTGACCTTGTCGGCACCTTCCTCCTCGATCGAGACGATCTTGGCGGTGCCGACCCCGGTGTGCACATTGAGGCCGATATCGGTGACGAGCTTCTCCAGGATCGCGCCGCCGCCGGCGTCGACCTGGGCGGGCATCAGGCGACCGTTGTACTCGATGACGTGCGGGGTCATCCCGAGCAGACGCAGCGCGTTGGCCGCCTCCAGACCGAGCAGACCGCCACCGACGACGACGCCGTGCGCGCCGGGACCGGCCGCTTCGGCGGCGGCGCGGATGCCGTCGAGGTCGTCGATGGTGCGGTAGACGAAGCACTCGGGCAGGTCGTGGCCGGGGACCGGCGGCACGAACGGGTAGGAGCCGGTCGCCATGACCAGCGCGTCGTAAGCGATCACGTCGCCACTGGTGCTGGTGACGGTCTTGGCTTCGAGGTCGATGGACTCGCCCCGCTGGCCCAGTCGCAGGTCGACCAGTTCGTCGCCGTCGTACATGTTGCCGGGCAGGGCCAGGTCATCGGCGTTCCAGTTGCCGACGTAGTAGGACAGGCCGACGCGGTCGTAGGCGGGCAGCTTCTCCTCCGACAGGATGATGACCTGCCACTGGCCTGCCTCGTCGCGCGAGCGAAGGGCTTCGACGAAACGGTGTCCGACCATGCCGTGGCCGACCACGACCACTGTTTTGCGAGTGCTGTTCATGAGAGTGACCTCCTTGGTAGTGGTCGGTTGTCAGCGAGCCGACGAATTGGCCGACGAAGCGTTGGTTTCGGCCTCGAGGACCAGGGACTCGGCCTCGACCACGACAGCGGCGTCGGAGGTAAGGCGCGGACGGCGCAGGAACACCGTCCAGGTAACGGCGGCGCAGACCACGTAGAAGGCCAGGAAGACCCAGAACGCGCTGGTAGCCGAGGCGGTGCTGGAGTAGGAGCTGCGCAGCACCATGTTGATGCCCACCCCGCCGAGGGCACCGATGGCACCGACGAAGCCGATCAGCGCGCCCGCGGTGTTCTGCGACCAGGCCGCCTGCTCGGTCCGCGACAGCGGCAGGCTCTTGGACTTGGCCTCGAACACCGACGGGATGATCTTGGTGACGGCACCGTTGCCGAAACCGGACAGGACGAACAGGGCGATGAAGCCGGCGACCAGCAGGGTCATCGTGGCTCCGGTGGCGACACCCTTGTTGCCGTCGGCGACCGTCGAGGCGGTGATCACCAGCAGCGCGGCGACCATCATGGCGCCGAAGGTGGCGATGGCGACCTTGCTGCCACCGATCCGGTCGGCCATCTTGCCGCCGTAGGGGCGGGCCAGCGAACCGAGCAGCGGGCCGATGAAGGCGATCGAGGCGGCGTGGATGGCGGCCTGGGCGGCGGTGTCGCCACCGGCCTTGAAGCTGATCTGCAGGATCTGGGCGAAGGCGAAGCTGTAGCCGATGAACGAACCGAAAGTGCCGATGTAGAGGAAGGCGATCGCCCAGGACTGCGGCACCCGCAGGGCCTTGACCATGTAGGACAGGTCGGCCTGCTGGTTGGTCAGGTTGTCCATGTAGAGGGCGGCGCCGACGGCGGTGATACCGACCAGGACCAGGTAGACCGCGCAGATCACCGAGGCGTAGTCGCCGCCGAGGGTGACCAGCACCAGCAGGCCGAGCAGCTGGATCACCGGGACGCCGATGTTGCCGCCGCCGGCGTTCATCCCGAGGGCCCAGCCCTTGAGGCGCTGCGGGTAGAAGGCGTTGATGTTGGTCATCGACGAGGCGAAGTTGCCGCCACCGAAGCCGGCGAACGCGGCCACGACCAGGAACGTTGTGTAGGAAGTGCCGGGCTGGTTGACGAAGTACAGCGTCAGCATCAGCGGGATCAGCAGCAGGAACGCCGAGAAGATCGTCCAGTTGCGGCCGCCGAAGCGGGCGGTGGCGACGGTGTAGGGAATGCGAAGGAACGCGCCCACCAGCGTGGGCATGGCGACGAGGAAGAACTTGCCCGCCGCGTCGATGCCGTACTTGTCGGTGGGCATGAACAGCACCATCACCGACCAGATCGACCACACCGAGAATCCGATGTGCTCGGCGATCACAGACCAGATCAGGTTGCGCTTGGCGACGTCCTTGCCGCCGGCCTCCCAGGCCGCGACATCTTCGGCATCCCAGTGCGCGATGTCGTGGTTCCGCTTCAGCGTGCTCAAGATTGGGCCTCCCAAAAGTGCGATGGCCCAACGGTAGGAAATGGGTATTGCCGAAATGCTGCGGGAAATGTCGCGCGAATCAACGGTTTCTCACCTTCACCCGGTCAGGGAGGTGAGATCAGCCCTTTTGTTTCGGGCATGTGTCGCAACGATTTCCGCAGGTAAGGAAGCGGCAAGAAATCGGAGGTAACCCCCGTGAGGGTGTGAGCTACGACTCGTCTCGACAATTTTAGGTCAGAGTCACGCGCACCGCACTTCGGCAAGCGACCGACGGTGAGAAGTTCGATTACCGGTTACCAAGAATCTTCGAGCATGCGCGGTTTGCAGGCTTGCCACGCACCCGCGAGGAGCACGCCGAGAGCGACGAACAGCATGGCGAACGGAACGAGCCAGCCGCCGGTCCACGTGTGCAGCATGCCGAACAGCAGCGGGCCGAGGCAGGCGACCGCGTAACCGACGCCCTGGGTGAAGCCCGACAGCGCCGCGGAGCCCTGGGGCGTGCGGGTGCGCAGATTGATCAGCGTGAGTGCCATCGGGAAGGTGGACGGGCCCAGACCCAGCAACACCACCCACAGCAGGGTGGCGTGCATCGGCGCTACCAGCAGGCCGACGAAAGCGGTCGCGAACAGCACCATGCAGCCGACGACGACGGGGAACGGATTGCGCATCCGCGAGACCACGGTCGGCGCGCCCAGTGCCGGGATCAGCCCCATCAGCGCGAACAGCCCGACCATGCTGCCGCCGAAGCCGGCGCTCGCGCCCGCGTCGGACAGGATCTTGGGCAGCCAGGCGAACATCGCGTAGGTGGTCAGCGAGGTCATGCCGAACATGCCCGCCATCCCCCAGGCCACCGGTGAACGCCAGACCTTGCCGGCTTCGGGCGCTTCGGCGGGCAGCCCGGTGGTGTCGACCGTGTCGCGACCACGCCGCTCGCGCAGCACCACGAACCACGGAATCGCGGCCGCGAAACCGACCAGCGCCCACACGCCCATCGAGATCCGCCAGCCGTGCGCCTCGGCCACCGGCACCGCGATGAACGCCGGGATGACAGTACTGAGCTGCACCATCACGATATAGAGCGAGCTGATCACGGCCAGGTGATCGCCGAAATACCGCTTCACCAGCGGCGGAATCACCACATTGCCGATGCCCATGCCGAGCAGCGCCACCCCGGAGAACGCCAGCAGCGCGCCGGTCCCCGTGGCGAACACCCGCACCAGCGACCCCGCACCGGCCAGCAGCATCGCCACGAACACGGTCCGTTCGAGCCCGAACCGGCGCACGAACAGCGGCGCGACGAGCCCGGCGAGACCGAACATCGCGGTCGGCAACATGCCGAACACCCCGACGATCCCCGTCCCGTACCCGACCTCGGCCCCGATCGTCTCGGCGAGGGGACTGAACGCGGTGACAGCGGCGCGCAAGGTCAGCGCCGACATGATGATGGCCGCCAGTACGAGCAGCCGACCTTCGATCAGCGACCGCTCGGTGATCGCGGGAGACGGGTCGACTCGACTACGCCGGTCGTCCACGAGGGTCGACTCGGCGCCAGAAGCCGGCTGGAAATCGCGGAGTGGCGGCACCCGGAAATCATAGGATGACCCGATGACTGCTGCCAAGCGACTGTGAGCGATCTCCCGAACACGAGGACACGGGTAACTCACCGAACAGCCCAGTACCCTTGCTCACGTGCAACCCGTCCGGCGTACCAGCCTCATCGCCCAGGTCACCGAACAACTTCGGGCCGAGATCCGTTCCGGCCGTTGGCCGGTAGGTCAGCGGATCCCCACCGAACCCGAACTCACCGAGCTCACCGGGACCGGCCGCAATACCGTCCGCGAGGCCGTCCAGGCACTCGTGCACGCCGGCATGCTCGAACGCCGCCAGGGCTCCGGCACCTACGTGATCGCCACCTCCGAGGTCGGCGGCACCCTGGGCAAGTACTTCGCCGACGCGCACGAACGCGACATCCTCGAACTGCGCCAGGCCCTCGACACCACCGCGGCGGGCCTGGCCGCGCGCCGCCGCGACGACGCCGATATCGCCACCCTCCAGCGCTTGCTCGCCGAACGCAGCAACCGGAGTTGGGCCGAAGCCGATCCGGTGGCCATCGCCGCCGACGTCGAATTGCACCGCGCGATCGTCGTCGCCAGCCACAACGCGGTATATCTGGAGTTCTACGATTCGCTGCTGCCGATCATCGAGCAGGTGATCCACGCGCGGACCGCGAAATCCGATGACGCGTACGACACCGAGCACGCCGAGCTCGTGCAGGCCGTCATCGACGGTGACGCGGAGCGAGCCGTGCAGGCCGCCAACTGCTTCCTCGGCTCGCTCATCGCCGAATACCCGGATCGCTGAGCCCACAACAGGTTCGGTTACTGAATCCAGGTAAACGAGCTGTCACCAGCAGCGAATTCGCGCGGTGAGCCCGAGTTGCCGGGAACGTCACCTGAGGCCATGGTCCCGCAACAACCGGCTCCTACCTTTATCTCGACACCGCATACGCGCTCGATCGAGAGGAAGCCGATGACCGCAATCGCCGCCACCGGCCAGGCGACGGAATCCCCGTCGTTCGAATACCAGAAGAAGGGCCGCTGGATTTCCCACTGGGACCCCGACAACACGAGGTTCTGGGAGTCCGGCGGCGCGAAGACCGCCAAGAAGAATCTGTACTTCTCCGTTTTCGCCGAGAATCTCGGCTTCAGCATGTGGGTCATCTGGGGCTCCATCGTCACCGCGATGGGCCCGGCCGGCTTCAGCTTCCTGGAGGGCCTCGGCAAGGGCAACGCGGTCGCCGTGAGCAACGCGCTGCTGCTCACCTCGATCCCGACCCTGGTCGGCGCGGCCCTGCGAGTTCCGTACACCTTCGCGGTACCGCGGTTCGGTGGGCGCGCGTTCACCGCGTTCAGCGCCGCGATGCTGTTCCTGCCCGCGCTCGGCATCATCTACTTCGTGAACCAGCCGAGCACACCCATGTGGGTGTTCCTGGTGCTGGCCTCCCTCGCCGGTGTCGGTGGCGGCAACTTCTCCTCGTCGATGTCGAACATCTCGTTCTTCTTCCCCGAGGGCAAGAAGGGCGCCGCGCTCGGCCTCAACGCCGCGGGCGGCAACCTCGGTGTCGCGCAGACCCAGCTCATCGTGCCGCTGCTGATCACCTTCGGCACCCACATCATGGCCAAGGACGCGGGCGGCTACCGCTTCGGCATCACCCTCGCCGTGCTGTTCTGGCTGCCGTTCATCGCGGTCGCGACCGTCGGCGCGCTGTACTTCATGGACTCGCTGTCGGAGGCCAAGTCCGACGGCAAGTCCTACAAGCTGGCGCTGACCAACCGGCACACCTGGATCATGTCGTTCCTCTACATCGGCACGTTCGGTTCGTTCATCGGCTTCTCGTTCGCCTTCCCGACGCTGATCAAGGCCACTTTCCCCGACCTGGCCAAGATCGGCTGGATCACCACCCTGGGCAACCTGGCCTTCCTCGGCGCCCTGGTCGGTTCGTTCAGCCGCCCGTTCGGTGGTTGGGTCTCCGACAAGATCGGCGGCGGCGCCAAGATCACGGTGCTCGTCTTCGGTGGTATGTCGATCGCGGTGGCGGGCATCGTGGCCGCTGTCGACATGAAGAGCTTCCCGCTCTACCTGACCGCCTTCCTCGTGCTGTTCATCCTGGCCGGTATCGGTAACGGCTCCACCTACCGGATGATCCCGTCGATCTTCAACGCCACCGCCAAGAAGTACGCCTCCGAGCACGGCATGGACCTGACCGAGGCGGCCACCTCCGCCAAGCGTCAGGCCGGTGCCGCGATCGGTGTGATCGGCGCGGTCGGCGCCGCGGGCGGCTTCGTGGTCCAGCAGGCCCTTCGCCTGTCCAACGTCCACCTGAAGACCATGGCCCCCGCCTTCTGGGCCTACGCCGCCGTCTTCCTCGTCATGGCCGCCGTCACCTGGTGGTGCTACCTGCGCAGTTCCTTCGCCACCGACAAGGTTCCCTCACTGGCCTACGCCAGCGTCTGAGCCATCACCCATCCCGGAAAGCCACGTTCGGTCCCCTCCCGAACGTGGCTTTCCGCTGTGTGTCCGACTTCCGCCGAGCCCGTCGACAGATTTCCAGCTATCGTGTGGCGAATCCGGAACGGAGGCCCGAATGGGAACACACGCACAAGCCGAATCTGTGTCCTCGGCAGAGGTTTTCGATCCAGGCGATCGGTGGGTACCGGTGGATCGCCGCTGGTGGGGCCTGGATCGGCGCACCCTGCTGCCCGCGCTGGTAGTGCTCGCACTGGCTTTCCTGCAGGGTGTCGTCCTGCCGCGGATCGACGATGCCATTCCGGTCGCGGACGTCACCACCGCTGGTGACGTGCTCGCCCTGAAAGGCGGGTTCACCTTCACCGCGGACGGTGGCTGGTCGCTGGTGGAGGGCGAACTCGTCGGCGACGAACCGTCCGGGCAGGGATACCCCGACGCCGCCGTACTGACCCGCGGCGGCACGCAATTCACCGTCCGGACCGGCACCTTCACCGGTGACTCGGCGGCTCTGCTGGATCAGATCGAACAGACCCAGCAGAAATTGGGAAGCGCGCTCACCGCGACCGGGGATCGGGTGGCGGTGACCACCCTCAGCGGCGAGTCCGGCGTGATGACCAGATACGCGGCGCCACAGGTGGACGGCGTGCTCGCCGCGTTCGTCATCGAGGGCACCGGCGTCGAAATCATCGCACTCGGCCCGGAACAACCGGGTCAGGACATCCTCACCGACGTCGGCGCGATGATCGCCAGCCTCACCCACACCGGAAAGGAGTCGTCATGACCACCTCCACCGAACTCGCCGACGCCCGGTTCCTGGCCATCGAGAATTCCGGCTGGGGCCGTTCGTTCACCTTCTACCAGCCGCGCAACCTCGCGTTCTGGGTCTATCTGGTTCTCGTCGGGTCCGGTGCGCTGCTGTTCGCCGCCATGATCGGGCGCACCTACGGCGCCTACAGTCGGGCGATCCTGGTCAGCGCGTTGGTCTTCGGGATCTACGGTGCGATCTTCTGGTGGTTCGCCCGGCATTTCGACCGCTATTCCCGCCATCCGGTGAAACTGCTCGTGGTCGCCTTCGCCTGGGGCGGTTTCGCCGCCACCTGGGCGATGGCGTCCTACGCCAACACCGCCCTGATCGGCATCTACGGCAAGCTGTTCGGTTACGCCTGGGCACAGGACTGGGGTCCGGCGCTGGCCGCGCCGTTCACCGAGGAGACGGCCAAGGGTTTCGGGCTGCTGCTGCTGATCGCGTTGGCGCCGCGACTGGTGCGCACCGCATTCGACGGATTCGTCCTCGGCGCGTTCCTCGGCCTCGGATTCGAGATCCTCGAAGACATCTCCTACGGCCTGAATTCCGGTGCCTCCCAGTTCGGCGCCAATCAGGTCGATGCCTCCCTCGGGACAGTGGTCATGCGGGTGGTGACCGGCGCCACCGGCCACATGGTCTACACGGCGATCTTCTGTGCGGGGTTGGTGTATCTGCTGGGCAGGCCCGCCGAGCCGCGTCGCGCCGGGCGCGGATTGCTGCTGATGGCGACGGCGATGCTGCTGCACGGATTATGGGATGGGCAGGGCAACTTCAACAACGGCAACAATCTCGCCGCGATCGGCCTCATCGCACTTCTCATGCTGGTCGTGCTGGTCGTCGCGGTGCTGGTGTTCCGGCTCACCGTCGCGCGGGAGCGCGAATTCCTGGCCGTGATCCTCGCACCGGAGGTGGCCGCCGGCACAGTGACCGCCGCCGAATCCGCTGCCGCCTGCGGGAATGCCAAGCAGCGCCGGGCATTCCGGCGTACCGGCGCGGACCGTAAAGCGCGGACCCGGCACGGGTTCGTACTGGACGCGATCTCGGATCTGGCCGATGCTCTCGCCGCCGACCACGGCGCGCAGACACCACGGGTGAACTTCGCGCGCTCGGAGGTTGCCCGACTACGAGACGGACGCCCGCCGACCCCGGTGTAGCCCCCGCGCGACGCGATAGCCGACAACCGGAAGCCACACCCGGAAATTCCTCCCCGGGTGTGGCTTTCGACTGTGAGCCAACGGCTTTCATCAATGTTTGTAGCCCGGTTACCGACCCTGCCTTTACTCTGGAAAGCGAACCTTGCGGCTGCGCAACGGAGGTGGGGCGGTAGTTGGACATCTCGAGCGGGTTGACCGATCCAGTGTTCCGGTCGGCCGTCGTCGAGGACCTCCCCGCGATCGCGGAGCTGGAGTCCAGCGAGTTCATGCAGCTGGCCTACCCGTATTTCGCGCTGCGCCAACTGTTCGACGTGCACGGATCGCATTGGGTGGTAGCCGAACTCGCCGACTCGATCTGCGGCTACGCCATGGTCGCCGTCGGGCCGGAAGGCACCGCGTGGCTCGTCGGATTGGCTGTCGCCCCACCACATCAGGGCCGAGGTCTGGGCAGATCACTGCTGGAGCGCGCGGTCGACCGTTGTCGCGCCGACGGCATCGGCGCGGTCTTCATCACCGTTCGCCCGTCGAATGTGCCCGCGGCGAACCTGTACAAGGAATCCGGCTTCACGTGGGCCGGATACGAGGACCAGTACTTCGGGGCAGGTGAACCCCGCGAGCTGCTGGTGCGCTGGATCGAGCCCGCGGGGAGCCGTTGGCCGCCCCTGGACCGCACGGATCCACGATGGCGCAAAGGCGGTCACGCGCCACCGGGTAGATGACGGGCGCGACCGATTCGGGGGGACTCATGGAACACACCGAACAGCGAAATCTCAGTGACTTCGTCGCGGCGAAGACGGATTTGATCGAACGCCACGCGGATGCCTTCGCGGCGGAGATCGGCGACTTCCGGCGCGGCGACGGCGCGGCCGACGAATACGTTCTGCTCGACGACTTCAATCACCGAGTCGAGCGGGTTCTGCTGAGCTACACCCCGCCGACGACTCGTCGATCGGGCGACAGCCTGGTGTTCGCGCACCTGTACCGCGACGCCGACCCTGCCCGGCTCCGAACGGCAGGCGACGACCTGGTGTTGATCACCGCGCTCAGCGCGCTGTTCGCGGCGGAGGTGGAAATGCGTGGACCGCTGCGACTGAGCCGCACCCAGGACAGACTCTTGGCCGAGGTCTACGAAGATCTCGGCGAGCACCTGCGCCGCGCTCGGCTGCCCGCGCACGCCGCCCTGGCCTACCGCCAGGGCATCCGGCTGTACACGGTGACAGAGGACTCCCGCGGTCAGGATCGCTGTGGCCTGAACCAGGCACGCGCGCGGACTGTCGCCAACCGCACCCGGCTGGGACGCTTCCTCGGCCGGAGCTCGGATCTGCTGTGTGGCTACGGGTACCGGCCGTTCCGGCTGCTGGCGTGGATCGCTGGTCAGATCGCGCTGTTCACCCTGGCCGTAGCCCTGACCTCGACCACCAGTGTCGGCCGCTCCGTATACCTCGGCTTCGTCAGCTTCCTCAACCCACTGGGCTACCAGGATGTCGAGTACGCCGGGACAACCGCTCAGGTACTTCTCATCGTCGAGTCCTATGCCGGCATCGTCTCGATCTCGGTGTTCTTCGCGTTGCTGGTTCGCCAGCTGTTCCGCTTGTGATCACCACGCCGTGGTGGAGCGGTTCAGCGCGGCCAACGTGGCAACGGCGAGCCTGTCGCGCAACTGCCCCACCCGCGCGTTCCACTGCCGACTGAATCCGGGGTCGGCTTCGAGGACATCCCACAGTCCGCGTACCACCGGTGGGGTCGCAGCCCCCGGCATCCACAGGTAGACCAGGTGCTCGAGCAGTGGGCTGATCACCTTCTCCACCGGGGTCCGCGACAGTTCCGACATCTCGGCTTCGTCGATCACCTCGGTGAGTACCGTCAGCAGCCAGTCGTGCAGCGCGATGTCGTCGCACAGTGCCTGTACCGCGGTCAATTGCGCGATATCGCCGACGACGAATTCGGCGGTGCGCAGTTCGTCGGGGTACATCGTCAACGTCATCGTGGCCGCGGCGCCCTCGACGACACGTGCGGCCCACCGCAGCTGTGTTGTCGGAGTGTGCAGTGGCGGACGCTGATCGAGCATCGGGTTGCGTCGAACACGAACAGCCAACCGGGCCGCGACGGCACCGGGGTCGAAGGTGTCGGTGGCGCCATCACGCACCGCGAGGAAACCCGAGGCGAGATCGGCGCCGAGGTTGGCCTGCGCGCGCGTGAGCACTTCTACGACACCGGGCCGGTGCAGATAGTGCACCCATTTCTGTCGCCGATCCGACTGCGCGGGCACCACCGCGCTGCGTGCCGAACTCTGCATGATCCGGCCACCGACCACCGCGGCTCTGGCCGCGACCGTGCCGACCGCCTTGACACGACGCTGATCGGGAGTGGCGAGCCTGCAGTCGATACCTTCGAGCACGACCGGCGATTGCGCCCACGTGACCGGCCGTTCCCTCGACGGCACCGGATGACCGTGCACGAGTGCCATGAGTTCGGCCGCGGAATCGCGCGACAACGCGGCTGCCGCGGGGAGCAAGCCGGTGCGGACTTCGCCGAGCACCGCCGATACCGGGGGGCGCAGATCCATCGTTGCAGCGTACGCGCTCACCGCGGTTCAGTCGGCGCCGAGAAAGATGTGCGAGAGCCGATCGCTGAGGTGCTCGGTGGCGATGATCCGATTCTCTTGCGCGCGTTGGGCATACACCTCGTTGACGCCCGCGTCGATGTCGAGGTGGTCCATGATCTGCTGCACCGAATGTTCGATCCCCAAGTAGCGTTTCGGCAGGATCGAGACCGAGCGGAACGCCGCGAACGGCGCCGCGTCGTGCAACTGCATGATCGAGGGCAACACGCCCCAGCTCTCCGCCCACTCCTGAGTGGCCCAGTCGCGACAGTCGACGGGCTCGGCGACGCGCTTGCCCTCGGCACGAACCATGCCGAGCCGCAACAACTGCCAGACGGTAGCGAGAAACGGGCACGACCAGTACGGGTCCTCGTGCTCGCGATCACGACGCCACATCTCGACATCGAGGTAGATCGAATGATTGCGCCTGCTCAGTTCCAGCGGCGGCTCGTAGTCGCGCAGGTCCATAGCATCGCGGCGCTGGTCGTCGCTGGACGGTCGTCCGTTGCTCAACCACCCGAGTTCGGTGGTCGGTGGCCTGCGACCCGAATAGCCCTCCAAGGGCTCGGCGACCACCATGTCGGCTACGATCTGGGCGAGTTTGGTCGGCGCTCCGCTGCTGTCCTTCTTCGGCACCACAGCGCAACCGGCCTCCCGGCCGAGATAGTCGACGCGGATCCCCGATTCTGCCGCTGATCGCAGGAATCCGGGCAGGATCGCCCGCGGGTCGGTGGTACCGCGGAAATAGTCGTCGATGAGGAAACACGTGCTCACCCTGACCCGGGAACGACCACCGGCTCGCTCGGCGAACTCGTCGCGCGCCAACTCCGTGAAAGCGTGCACCAACGGTGCGACCCGCTCGAATTGGGCGCGCACAGCCTCTGGTCGATTGGCGAGTTCGTCCATCGAGAAATGGCCGACCTCGAGGGATACGTGCGACATCGCAACGGATTCCACGCGAGTCGCCGCAGTCGCTTCCTGGAACAATGAGTCCACGAAACAGGGAGCCTAACGAGTTTTCCGTCGCGGTCCACACCGGGCCTCAGATCGGCACCCAGGTGTCCTCGGCGATCAGCTTCCTGGCGAGATCCTCGAACGCGTCGACAGTTTCTCGATTGGCGATACCCGCGGCGACATCGGCGTCGAGGATGATCTGTTCGCGCCACTGCAGTACCGGCTCCACCGGGGTGCGCCCGAGCAGAGATCCGGCGCCGAGCCGATATTCGGCGGCCAGCGAGCGCAGCGCGGCATCCTGACGCAGCAACCACGCGGCCTGTGGACCGCTCACGATCTCGGGCTGTTCGCCTGGGCGCGGCACCGCGGTGCGCACGAAGCGAATACGCCGCCGCAACTCGCGCTCGCTGTAGAGCGGCTGACGGCCGATTTCGGCGGTACCGGTCTGGATCAGGCCCTTCGGGCCGTTCACCAGGCCGTGGGCAGCCATGATGTGCTGGCGGGTCCACCGGTGGAACAGCAACCAGTAGACCTCTTTGTCGGGCATGTTCTTCGGCGCCGTGGCCTCCAGCGCGATCTGCATCGCCACCGACCGCCCCGCGCTGAGGTCGACGATGACCACCTTGAACGACGCGTCGAGCTCGAGCAGAAGATCGATACAACGCCGCACCACCTGCGGGTCCTCCGCCGCCATCGCCTCACCGCCGCCCTCGTCGCCGGGCAGCAAAAACAACTTGCCGCCGCGGGAACGCCTGCTGCGCAAGGCCTCGCGGTCGGTCGCCGCTCGCACATCGAGCCGCTGCGGATCGGTGATCTCGCCGCGCAGATAGGAGTGCAGTCCGTGGCCGGGCTCGGCGCCCTTGTCGACTTTGCTGATCTCGAACAGCGCACCCGCCGTCGGCGAGCCGAAGTCGAAATCCACGTAGGCGGTGCTGGTTCCACGCAGCCCGAGTCGATAGGCGAGGTTGCAGCTGGTGACCGACCTCCCGGTCCCGCCCTTGTCGGAGGTGGCGAACACGATCATCGGATCAGGTGCTCCTCATCGCATTGGAACGCGCGTAGGCAAGGTCGTCGAGTTCCTTCAGCGCCGTCGAGGCCAACGTGAAGGACGTGGCGGGCTGGGTGTTGATCAGTGCGCGGGCCCGCCCGAGTTTGCGTTCGATCTCGTCGAGTGACACCCGGTTGGCCGAGGTGTCGAAGATACTCACCTCGAGCATCGCCTGGTTGAGCAGATGTTCTGCCTCGTTCAGGATTTCGACGGCACGGCTGACCATCGCCGTCGAACGCAGCGGCGTCTCCCGGTAGGTTCGGTCGGCGGCGACCAGGCACTCGACCATCCGCTCGGTCAGGTACCAGGAGGGATGCTGCTGATGTTTCCCGCCGAAGACGCCGGCCGGATCGTCCCACAGTCCGGTCGCCGCGCCGTCGGAGATCACGCGGCGGTCCAAATGGTCCATCACGTTCTTGGCCAGTTCCATCAGCTGATCGCGGGCGCCGATATTGCTCGACAACTGCGCCGCCTGCAGTGCCCGCTTCAGCAGCACGGTCGCGAAATCGGACACGATCCAGGTCAGCTGGGGACCGCCGCCGTCGACCTTCTCCGTGCCCGCCAGCACCATGCGCACACCGGGGTCGTGCAGGGCAACCGCCGAGTCGGTCTTGGTCGGTCGCCGGGTGATGCGGCCGCGTCGGGACAGCTCGTCGAAGATCGCGACCGCGCGGGTCAGATCATCGTCGGAGGCGGTGCGGGCGATCAGTTCCTGGATCAGCACCGCCGACACGATCAAACTGAAGTAGTCGGACTCCTCGCCGTCGGAGGTCCGCCACGGAATGTCCTCCAACGGCCAACGCCCGGCACCGAACCGGGCGACCGTCGACCAGTACCGCTGCGTCAGATCCCAGCGCACACGCAGCGCGTCGGCCAGTCGCTGCTGTTCCTTGTTGAGCAGGTCGAGCTCTCTGGTCCGCTGCGAGAGAATATCGTTGATGCCGTCGAGCGCGACGACGGTGAAGTACAGATAGGGCCGTGGATCGGCGATACCGACGGTCTGCGCGACCTCCCGATCGTCGAACTCGACCGGATCCGCCTCCTGCACAACCCCCCAACTCCAGCCGCATTCGAACAGCTGATCGTCTTCTTCGAAGTCGGTGTGCGGTGTCCGGCCCAGCTTCACATCGGTGCGCAGGCGGGCTCGCACGCGATCCAGATTGTCGCGGACCGCCTCGACCACCGAATTCTCCGGGGCGCCGGACTGATTGAGCATCGCGAGCATCGCCTTGCCCGACGGCGAGCGAACCGACACGGTATTGACGACGAAGCTACGGATCAATCCGGTCATCGCGATCGTGAGCCGATCGCTCATCGCGGCTCTGAGATCGGCGATCCGGATCCGGATGTCCTCGCGGTTCTCCGCGTTCGCCCATCGATCGAAGACGCGAGCGAACCCGAGACCGGCCAGGCACAACGTCACCGACATCGAGTAGCTGTCGACCACTTCGATCGCGAGTTGTTCCCGAGTGGGTTCCTCGCCCGCGTTCGGGCGCAGATAACTGCCCGCGTCGAAGCGCGGCGTCCCGTCGGCACCGGTGTTGCGCCGCAGGTATTGCTCCATCAGGCCGATCATGGCGATCCCGATTCTGGTCGGCCCACCGAACGCGCTGAGGGCGACCTGCACATCGTCGGCCATCAGTTCCGGCCTATCCAGCGAGAAACTCTCGATTTCCGTCGCCGGATACAACAGGCACAGCAGCTGTTCGGAATCGCTGATCGAATTGGCGCCGAGGACGCCGTCCCAATGCCATTTCTCGTCCCGGTAACAGGCCGAGAGCATGGCGCTCCAAATGTCCAGAATCTGTTGTCTGGGCTGGATTCTCACCCGTAGCAATCCTCACCGCTCGTGACGGGCCGCGGTGGGTCCCCCGGGTCCAGGGCAGGACACATGGCGGCGATGCTCGATGAAGATAGCATGGGCAGCCATAGGAAACGTTGGGTCTCAACGGATTTGAGATCACATAAGACCCATCGGTCACGATGCGCGCAATTCGCCCTTACAGCGCCAAACGGACCATGTCCGCGGTGCGAGCCAAGCCGGGGAATGCTTCGGGGGTGGAGCGGGGGTGCAGGGCGTGGACCGCCAGGCGGAACATCAAGGCGCGTAACAGCATCTGGGGCCATTCGGGCAGGGTGGCCCAGCGGTCGAGTAGGCCGTCGTCGCCGCCGCCCCAGGCCAGTGCGTCGACGACGACGACCCCGGCGGCCCAGGTGGCGGGGCGCCAGTAGGGGGTGATGTCGGTGAGGCCGGGGGTGTGGGCGCCGGTGAACAGGACGGTGCCGAAGAGGTCGCCGTGGACGAGTTGGTCGGGGCTGCGAACCGGTTTGCGCAGGGTGGAGAGTTGGCCGATCAGTTCGAGGGAGCGCTGGCCGTCGGGGGTGGCGGCGATGGGGACACCGCCCGCGCGCAGGGTGCGCAGCGGGATCGTTTCCCAGGCGGCGCGGTCGGCGGCGACGAACACGTCCACATCGACCCAGGGCGCGACGGGCGGTTGGACCAGGAAGCGGGGGCGCTCCAATTCCGCTGTCGCCTTGTGCAGGCGCAGCGAGACGGAGACGACCTCGTCGTGGCGGGGCTCGGGGGCGCCGTCGACGAAGGTGTCGGCGCGCCAACCGGAGACAACATAACGACCGTCGGTGGCGCGGACGGGGCGGGCCACGCGCAGCCCGTCGACCGCGAGGTGTTCGCGTACTTTCGCCGACCACGCGGCCCGCGCGTGATCGGCGACGGGGCTGAGTACCACGTCACCCATCCGCCAGCCGCCGTCCCAGTCCCCTAGGGAAACCGGCGTCACTTCGCGAAGCCCGAATGTGGCTCGCACATGCTCGGGAGGTTCGACTGAGGTCACGGGCCGTACCGTAACCCCGCAATCACCGGAGGCGTCCCAAGGCACGCTGTGATACCCCACTTTGCGACCTCACCGCAATATGCGATGAGGTCGCAAACCGGCAGCTATCGGGGTCAGTAGACCGGAAGCGACGGATCGACCTGCTTGGCCCAGGCCACCACGCCACCCTGTAGATGTGTGGCGTCGGCGAAACCGGCGCGCTTCAACGCGGCCAGCGCCTCCGCGGAACGGATGCCGGTCTTGCAGTGCAGCACGATCGGCTTGTGCTGCGGCAGTTCCGACAGCGCCTCGCCGGACAGGATGCGGTCCTTGGGGATCAGGGTCGCGCCCGCGATGTGGACGATGTCCCACTCCACCGGCTCGCGCACGTCGATCAGCTCGATCTTGTCGGCGTCGAGGAGGTCCTTGAGCTCGGCGGCGGTGATGGTCGACCCGGCCGCGGCGGCGGTGCCTTCCTCCGACACCACACCGCAGAACGCGTCGTAGTCGATCAGTTCGGTGATCGGCTCACGCTGCGGATCGCGGCGCAGCTTGATGGTGCGGTAGTTCATGTCCAGTGCGTCGTAGACCATCAGGCGCCCGAGCAGCGTCTCGCCGATGCCGGTGATCAGCTTGATCGCCTCGGTCACCATCACCGATCCGATCGACGCGCACAGCACGCCGAGCACGCCGCCCTCGGCGCAGGAGGGGACCATTCCCGGCGGCGGGGCCTCCGGGTACAGGTCGCGGTAGTTGATGCCGCGACCGTCCGGTGCGTCTTCCCAGAACACCGAGACCTGGCCCTCGAAGCGGTAGATCGAGCCCCACACGTAGGGCTTGCCCGCGAGGACGGCGGCGTCGTTGACGAGGTAGCGGGTGGCGAAGTTGTCGGTGCCGTCGACGATCAGGTCGTACTCGGCGAACAGCTCGACCGCGTTCTCCGGTTCCAGCCGGATCTTGTGCAGCCGCACGTCGATCCCGGAGTTGATCTCCAGAATGGAATCGCGGGCGCTGTCGGCCTTGGGACGGCCGATGTCGGATTCGCCGTGGATGATCTGGCGCTGCAGGTTGGAGGCGTCGACCTCGTCGAACTCGACGATGCCGAGCGTGCCGACACCGGCGGCGGCCAGATAGAGCAGGGCAGGCGAGCCGAGGCCGCCCGCGCCGATCACGAGGACCTTGGCGTTCTTCAATCGCTTCTGACCGTCGACACCGAGATCGGGGATGATCAGGTGCCTGCTGTAGCGGGCGATTTCATCCTTGGTCAGTTCCGCGGCCGGCTCGACGAGCGGCGGCAACGTCCCATTGAGAGACACGTGAGAACTCCTGTATCTGTGGCGTCGGCGCGACCGCTTACCGGTGGTCGCTCTGTTGACTACAACCAAACCTGCCGCGCTGTTCTTCCCCGAACATGTTCCCGCATGGGCGAGGCGACTATCCGCGCGGGTACGGCCAGGGGTTGAAGCGGCAGGTCTTGCCGTCGGCGGGGACCACGCCGTGGGGGTCGAGCAGCGCGATGTCGTTGTTTCTGGTGCCGAAGGTCTGCTGCATCATGATCGGGGCGAGGCCGCCGTCGGTCTCGCACGGCTGATGACCGTGATAGCCGATGGCGTGGCCGACCTCGTGGTTGATCTGGTACTGGCGGTAGGAGCCGATGTCGCCGTCGAAGGCCAGCGCGCCGCGAACCCAGCGGACCTCGGAGAGCACGACGCGGTCGAGGTCGGCGTTGTAGCACGACGAGTCGATCGGGATCTCGAATCCACAAGCGGCGCGAGTGCTCTCGCGAGAGGTGAGCGAGAGGCGGAAGTCGGCCGGGCCCGCGTCGATGCGCTGGAAGCCGAACTTGGGGTCGTTGGTCCAACTCTTCGGGTTGGCCAGGGTGGTCTCCACCATCTTCGCCACGGCGCCGTCGCCACCGAACGGCGAGGTATCGATGCCGTCCTCGACTTCGACGGTGTAGCGGAACACGCGCTCGGTGCCCGCGCCGACCTGGGCGCTGGTGCCCGGCACGATGTGCCAGGTGCCTGCCGCGCGTTCGACGTATTCGCCACCCTCGGGCAGCGCGCCGAGGGGCAGATCGGCGGGGAACTTGCCGTCGCCGGGAGGTGCGCCGATGATGCCGGACTGCGCCACCTTGGGACTGAGCGCGCCGAAGCCCGGATCGCTCGGCAGCGGTATCGGGCCGGTGCGCACGGCGTCGACGACGACCAGCACGGTGATGGCGAGCAGCACCGGCAACGCGTAGGCCCGCCAGCCGTACGCGGACACGAATCGGCCGAGGGCGCTCTGCTTCTTCGCATCACGCTGCGGGCTGCGCGGGCGGCCGTTGTCGTTGTCGGTGGGATCCCAGCGGGCGCGTAGGGGCTGGCGGGATCGGTCGGCGGGCTGATAGAGCCCGAGCGGGTCGTAGACCTGCAGTTCCCGCCCCTCCGACGCCGACGTGACAGCACCGGACTCGGAGGGGTGCGTGGAGCGAGCGATATCGCGCCCGCCGTCGGCATGGTCATCCGTCCGGTCGGTCACCCCATCAGATTCTCACAGTAGGCAAATCCGCCGTGCGGGCGGCCGGAGGAGATCGCCCGGTTACGGCCCGGCGAACTCCGCGGACTGGTACTACATTTCCAGGGCGAGCCGCAGGGTGAACACCGTGCGAGTATCGTCTTTGGGATACCCGGACCGCATACCTCCGGCCGGGGGAATCGACTATCTATAGAGAGCCGAGATGACTGACCTCGTGGACCGCATGCCCTCGCGCCGATCGGTGCCGGAGACGGTCCCGGCCAAGCGCGGTACCCGCCTGCCTCGTGACGAGCGCCGCCAGCAGTTGCTGCTCGCCGCCAGCGAGGTCTTCGTCCAACGTGGCTACCACGCGGCGGGCATGGACGAGATCTCCCAGGTGGCCGGGGTCAGCAAGCCGGTGCTGTACCAGCACTTCGCCAGCAAGCTCGAGCTGTACCTGGCGGTGCTGCAGAACTACGTCGACATCCTGGTGTCGAGCGTGCGCCAGGCGCTGCGCTCCACCACCGACAACAAGCAGCGTGTGCGGGCCGCGGTCGCCGCGTACTTCGATTTCGTCGACAACGAGATGCAGGGCTTCCGCCTGGTCTTCGAATCCGACCTCACCAGCGAACCGCAGGTGCAGCGCCGGGTCGAGCAGGCCACCGAGGCGTGTGTCGACGCGGTGTTCGATCTGGTCGCCCACGACTCTGGTCTCGATCCCTACCGCGCCCGCATCCTGGCCGTCGGCCTCGTCGGCGCGAGCCAGTTCTCGGCTCGCTACTGGCTCGAAGCCGATCGCCCGGTCCCCAAGGACGAAGCGGTCGACACCACGGTCTCGCTGGCGTGGGGCGGCCTCAAGCATGTGCCGCTGACCGCCGCTCAGCGTGCGTATTCGCAGGACCTCTGACCTACGAGAAATGCCCCGTCATCTCGAAGATGACGGGGCATTGTCGTGTTCGCGGCTCAGACGGTGGCGAATCCCACGCGACCGGTGGCCGGGGAACCGATTTCCACGTAGGCGACCTTCGCGGCCTGGATCAGGAACTTGCGGCCCTTCTCGTCGGTGAGCGACACGACGCCGGCGGAGCCGCTCAGCGCATCGGACACCAGCGCCTCGATCTCGTCAGGGCTCTGCGCACTGTTGATGACGAGCTCTCGCGGGCTATCCGAAATACCGATCTTGACCTCCACGGCCAACCTCCGAACGTAAGAGTCCTGTGTTGTCGACTCCCAGGCTAGTGCAGGCGGCCGACAGCGGTGTCACAGCCGCCTGCGCTCTGAGCGAACGGGTCACGCAGGCTCGATCAGTTGAATTTCGAGTTCGATCTTCACGGTGTCCGACAGCATGCCCGGCAGGGCGACGCCGACGCCGAAATCGGTGCGCTTGATGGCGCCGGTGGCGGAGAAGCCCGCGTGGCGGGTGCCGTCGGGGAAGTCGGCGATGCCGCCCCATTCGACGTCGAGGGTCAGCGGCTGGGTGATCGCGCCGAGGGTGGCCTCGCCGGTGACGGTGAAGGACTCGGCGACCCGAACCGGCTGGGTGGAACGGAAGCTCAGGGTCGGGCGGTTGGCGACGTCGAGGAAGTCGGCCTGGCGGATGTGGGCGTCACGGTCGGCGTTGCTGGTGTCGAAGGAGTCGAGATCGATGGTGGCGCCGAGGGTGGCCACGCCCGTTTCGTCGACGACGAACTCGGTCCGGAAGCGGGTGAAGCCACCGCGCACCTTGGCGATCCCGAGGTGGCGGATGGTGAACGCGACCGAGGAGTGGGCGGCGTCGAGGGTCCAGGATCCGGCCTTCAACTGCTGGGTCTGTGTCGAGGAAGTCATGTCTCCACCCTGACCGGACCGCGGTCCGTTAACCAGACCGCGGTTATCCTGGTCCTGGCAGGGCGTGGCTGAAAACCCCATGACCGGGCACCATCGAGACATGGTAGGCGCAGATATGGCAGATCATCCGGGCGCTCGTTCGGCATTCGCGGAACTTCTCGTCGCCCGTCGGGCCGAGCTGAATCCGGCCGACGTCGGCCTGCCCGGTGGCGGCAGGCGTCGCACCCCCGGACTTCGTCGGGAAGAGGTCGCGGTGTTGGCCGGCGTCAGCGCCGACTATCTGGCCCGGCTCGAACAGGGCCGCGACACCAATCCCTCGATGGCGGTCGTCGACGCGCTCGCCACCGCCCTGCGGTTCAACGATACCGAGCGCGGCCATTTCGCCTGGTTGGCCCTGACCACCAGCAGCGACGCCCGTTGCCCGAGTACCGCTTTCGATCCCGCCCTCGACCAGGTCTCCCCCACGCTGCGCGGCGTGCTCGACTCGCTCGACCCCACCCCGGCGTTCGCACTCGGCCCCCGTGCCACCGTGCTCGCCTGGAACAACGCGTGGTCGGAACTGGCCGCCCCGCTCGGCCTGCTCGACAATCCCGACCTGGTCAACCTGGCGCTGTGGACATTCCGTCATCCGCTCGCCCGCACCACGGTGACCGACTGGTCCCAGTTCGCCGACCAATTGGCCGACCAACTCGCCAGAACACGGCTACGTCGACCCGATGACGAACGCGTCGCCGAACTCATCGCCGACCTGTGCAAGGAACCCGAGTTCGCCCGCCGCTGGCAACCCCACCGCCTCGCGGAGGACCAACCCACCCTCCTCGGCTTCGAACACCCCGTCCGAGGCACCATCACCTACACGGTGCAGACGCTGGCCGCAGACAACGATCAACAGGTCGTGATCTGGCTACCGCGCGAAACCGCTTCCCGCACACCGGAATTGCGGCTGGTGCAGCACCGCGCGATCGGTGGATGACCGGTAGCCCGTGCTCGCCGACTACAGGCCCAGTTCGGCCATGCGGGCCGCGTGCCGCTCCTGCATCCGGTCGAACAGGGTGGCGATGCCGTTGAGGTCGCCGGTGGCGGCGAGGACCAGTTCGGCCAGTTCGTCGCGCTGGGCCATCACGAACTGCGCCTGCGTGATCGCCTCGCCGAGCAGCCTGCGACCCCACAGCGTGAGACGGTCGCGCTCGGAGCGGCTGGCCGCTACCGCGCTGCGGACCTCGTCGACCACGAACTGCGAATGCCCGGTCTCGGCGAGCACGTCGCGCACCACATCGGAGACCTCGGCGGGCAGCGCGCCCGCGATCTCGGTGTAGAAGTCGGCGGCCAGGCCGTCGGCGACATAGAACTTCACCATCGATTCGAGCCAGGTCGACGGGTCGGTGGAGGCGTGGTAGGAGTCCAGCGCGCCCTCATACTGCGCCATCGCGGCCTCGGCGTCGGCACCGCGATCGGTGAGCGCCGCTTCCAGCGTCTCGAAGTGCGCGAGCTCGGCGGCGGCCATCTTGGCGACACCGATCCGGCCCCGTAGCGACGGCGCCTGCTTCGCCTCCTCGGCGAGGCGATAGAACGCGGACAGTTCGCCGTAGGCGAGGACCGCGAACAGCTCCGTCACCCCCGCGTGGTCCGCGGCGAGCGGCTCGGTCGAGAAGAATTCCGGCGCGGCAGAGGTCTGGGCTCCCATGACCGTCAACAATAGTCCCGATCGATGGTCAGTCGCGTTCGGCCAGGAATTTGTCCAGGTGCGCCCAGGTGGTTTCGCGGGCTTCGGGTCCGGTGAGAATGCCGAGGTGGCTGCCCGGCACGACTTCGTAGGTGACCGATGACGAGCCCGACAGCGTGCGCAAACCGGCCTCGACAGCGGCCTTGGGCGTGATCACGTCGGACTCGCCGCCGATCAGCAGCACGGGCACGCGCACATCGGCGAGTTCGATGGTCCGGTCGGCCAGTTCGAGCTTGCCGTTGCCGATGTCGTTGGCCAGCATCATCCGACCCCACAGCTGGTTGTAGAAACGGCCGGGGTAGCCGGGCATGGCGGCCTGGAAACGGTCGATCGATTCCATTTTGGCCAGCGTCGCGGCATCGGTGATATTCCGGGCGATGAACCGCGGGCGCGCCAGTTCACGGTCGTACGCGGCGAGGCGGTAGGCGAGCTTGGTGAGCGGCGCCGGAATGCCGCCCGCGGCCCGGACCAGCGCGGTGGCGCCCCAGCCGCCGGTGAGGTTCGCCACGGCGCGCAACTGCGGAATCCCGAGCATCTTGTCGTAGTCGAGCGGCGGGCCGACGCCGGTGACCGAGCGGATCGGCAGCTCCGGGTTCGCGGCGGCGGTGAGCAGCGAGAACATGCCGCCGACGGACCAGCCGATGAGATCGACCGGCGCACCGCCGCGATCGGCACTCACGCGCAGGATCGCCTCGGGCAGGATGTCGGTGACCCAGTCCTCGAAGCCCATCCGGCGATCGGCGAAGGAGATCTGGCCGTAGTCGACCAGGTAGGGCGCGCGGCCGGTCTCCACCAGATACCGCGCCAGGCTCTGATCGCGGCGCAGATCGAA
This sequence comes from Nocardia sp. PE-7, assembly GCF_030486425.1. NCBI lineage: Bacteria > Bacillati > Actinomycetota > Actinomycetes > Mycobacteriales > Nocardiaceae > Nocardia > Nocardia sp. PE-7. Next base: position 5,386,628 of record NZ_CP129614.1, read on the forward strand.
GCAGGTGGCGGGTGCGGCGAGCGGCGGCACCAGCAATACCGCGGAATCGCTTGCCGCGGACTGGAATTCGGTATCGTAGCGACGCAGCAGGCGGTGCGGCTCGTCCCACAGCACGGTCGAGGGCGCCGGGTCGACGGGCTCGATACCCGCGCCGAAGCTCAGGGCCCACGCGTGGCGCGCGGCGGTGGTGACGGTGTCGGTGATACTCACGACTAGAAATGTCTCACAAGTGGTACCACCGGTACCAGTGAGCTCGATTACACCCGCGGACACGCGCGAAATCCAGCGCTCTCGAATTGCGCTGCGACACACCATCCGCGCTGAGGAAATCCGGTGGCGAGCCGGTATTCGCGCGGCATTCACCGACGTCGAAATTCGGATCGCGCAGATTATCACGCTACAATCTCCGTGGACAACGCTAATTTCGGCGCCCGGACATACTCCGCGGCCTGGCACTCCACCGGCGCACAGCGCGGGCGGACAGCGGCGATGTCCACCGACAGCAATGTCGAGAAAATGTGCGCGCAACGAATCCGCATCACCGCAGCGCCGCGCCGATGACACCGTCTCGACGGCCACGCATAACGCCTGGTCGGCGATGGTTATCCGGCGCCGGCCCGGTGAGTATCACAGGCGGGTAAGTGGTCGTCGCGGGCCGACCGGCCCGCCCCACCTCGTGCGTGCGAGATGCAATGACGAGGAAGGCACGAACACTGAGCAAGATCACCGTCGAACAGGAACCCGGTTTGGCCGACACACTCCTGACGGCCGAACTGGACAACACCCACATCCCGCCGAGTTTCGCCGAATTGGGCGTGCGCGAAGAAATCGTGCGCGCACTCGGTGAGATCGGGATCGAGCGCACCTTCGCGATTCAGGAACTGACCCTGCCGCTGGCACTGGCCGGCGATGACCTCATCGGCCAGGCCCGCACCGGCATGGGCAAGACCTTCGGTTTCGGCGTGCCGCTGCTGCACCGCATCGCCACCGCCGACACCGGCACCACCCCGCTCGACGGCACCCCGCGCGCGCTGGTCATCGTGCCGACGCGCGAGCTGTGCATCCAGGTCACCAAGGACCTGGAGAACGCGGGCAAGTACCTGGCCAACCACCAGGGTTCGCTCAAGGTCGCCGCCATCTACGGTGGCCGTCCGTACGACACCCAGATCGCCGACCTCCGCAAGGGCGTCGACGTGGTCGTCGGCACCCCCGGCCGCCTGCTCGATCTGGCGAACCAGGGTCACCTGATCCTCGGCAAGATCGGCGTGCTGGTGCTCGACGAGGCCGACGAGATGCTCGACCTGGGCTTCCTGCCCGATATCGAGCGCATTCTGTCGATGGTGCCCGACAAGCGGCAGACGATGCTGTTCTCGGCCACCATGCCGGGCCCGATCATCACCCTGGCCCGCACCTTCCTGACCAAGCCGACGCACATCCGCGCCGAGCTGGCCAACGATTCGGCGGTGCACGACCGCACCGCGCAGTTCGTCTACCGGGCCCACGCGATGGACAAGGCCGAACTGGTCGCGCGCGTGCTGCAGGCGGAATCCCGCGGCGCGACGATGATCTTCACCCGCACCAAGCGCACCGCGCAGAAGGTGGCCGACGATCTCGCCGAGCGCGGCTTCAATGTCGGCGCCGTGCACGGTGACCTAGGTCAGATCGCCCGGGAGAAGGCGCTGACCAAGTTCCGCAAGGGCACCATCGACGTGCTCGTCGCCACCGATGTCGCCGCGCGCGGCATCGACATCGACGACGTCACCCACGTCATCAACTACCAGTGCCCCGAGGACGAGAAGACCTACGTGCACCGGATCGGCCGTACCGGCCGCGCCGGCCGCACCGGTGTCGCGATCACCCTCATCGACTGGGACGAGCTGCACCGCTGGGAGTCGATCAACAAGGCACTCGGCCTGAACATGGCCGACCCCGCCGAGACCTACTCCCGTTCGCCCCACCTCTACAGCGATCTCGGCATCCCCGAGGGCATCACCGGCGTGATCCGCAAGCCCGCGGCCCCCACCCGTGACGACGACGCCGTGGTCGAGGAGCGCACCGAGCGCCCCAAGTCCTCGCGCAGCCGTCGCCGCACCCGCGGCGGCACGCCCATCGTCGAGGGCGGCGAAGCGAGCACGACCACCGAGTCGAGCACCGACTCCGCGGACGACACCACCGACGGCGACAAGCCCGCCCGCCGCAGGCGCCGCCGCCGCAAGCCCGCCGAAGCAGGCGAAGCGGGCACCGCCGAGTCGAGCACCAGCGAAGCCACCGACCCGCCCGAATCGGCTTCCACCGAGGGCGACGACGCCGCCAAGCCCGCCCGCCGCCGGCGCCGCCGCAAGCCCGCGGAAGCCACCACGTCCGACGCAACGGAAACCGTAGACGCCTGACCGCCAGCTGGGGAGAAAGGCAATTAGCTCCTCCCCAGCCACACCACCGTCCACCCCGAACCCGCCATGACCGCCCTCCCAACCCCGCCCCCGCGACCCCTAGGGAGCGGCGGCCACGAAGTGGCCGGTCCGCGGCCGGGTCGCCGGTTAGACGCCGTTGCGTACGCGACGAAGGAGCAAGCAACGGCGTCTAACCGGCGGCCCGTGGGGGCCGCGGACACGCGCGCGCCAGCGCGCCGAAAACACAGCGTATTCAGCCTGGGACTACCGAACCCCGAATCCCAGCCACCCGCACCCCGGAATCCGTCACCGCCGAGTCTCCCGTGCACGCAACGGCAAACTCGGCCCAGTGCTGCCGATCGGCTACTGTCGCCTTCGTGCTCGCACCCGAACGGCGGACGCGCGCCGACATCTTCGTAGCAATCGCGATCGCCGTCACTCTCGTAGTGGCGGCGTTCGTCGTCTGGGCGCGTGCCGATGCCACCGGGACCGATTCGGTCACCGCGGCGTCCCCCGCTCCCACCGTCACCGCGGCGACCCAACTGCCCACCACCCTGCGCGAGCAGTGGCATGCCGCCGACGAGTCGAGCAGGCGGGCGCTCACGTCGGGCAATGTGGTGGTGACCGGCGACCACGGCACCGTGAGCGGACGCGATCCGATCACCGGCACGCAGCTGTGGTGGTATCGCCGGGATATGCCGCTGTGCGGGGTCGAGTCGCAGTTCGGCACCGTGATCGCCACCTATCGCGATCAGCGTGGGTGCAGTCAGTCGGTGATGCTGGAGGCCGATACCGGGGAGCGCCGGGTCGCGCGCAGCAGCTACATGGACGATGAGATTCGCGTCACCGGGGACGGCACCTATCTGCTGGCGCTCGGCGCGAACCGGCTCGAGATGTGGCGCTCGGACCTGGTGCGCACCCTCGAGTACGGCTACGTCGACGCGCCGGTGAATCCGAATACCCAGCCGCGCAACGGATGTACGCTGCGTTCGGCCGCGTCGAGTTCCTCGCGCCTCGCGGTGCTCGAACGCTGCCCGGGTGACACGACCGACCGGCTGACAGTGCTCAACCCGGCACCGAAGGAATCGACTGCCCCCGAGGAATACGGCTCGCGGGTACTCACCGCGCCGGGTGCCGACTCCCCCGAGATGCGGGTAATCGCGGTGTCGGACAACAAGATCGCCGTCTATTACCCGCCGACGGCACCCACCGCCACCGGCCTCGGACTGCCCGCCAGGATCGTGGTGCACGACGGCACCGGCAACGAGATCGCGACCCATCAGCTCGCCGCCCCGTGGGACGCGCGCGCCACGGTGACCCGCCTCGGCTCGGCCATCTACGTCTTCACCGGCAACAGCCTCATCGCCTTGAGCTCGAGCACATTACAGCCGGTCTGGACGGTTCGCGACGCGCTCGGCACGCCCGCGCTGATGGCGGGCAGGCTGCTGGTCCCGGTCGCCGACGGGCAGCTCGCGGTGGACAGCGGCAACGGCGCGACCGTGGCCCTGATCCCGTTCGAGCGCACCGACTACCGCGGCGACACCGTCGCCACCGCCGTCCTGGGCAACACGGTGTTCGAACACCGCGGCGGACAGCTGTACGCGCTCGGCTGAACCCGCACTGCCATGATGGACTCATGTCCACACCCGATGCCCGCCTGGTCCTGCTGCGCCACGGCGAAACCGAGTGGTCGAGTCGACGCAAGCACACCAGCTTCACCGACCTGCCGCTGACCGAGCAGGGCGAAGCCCAGGCCGTCGCGGCCGGACTGGTGGTGAAATCGCTCGACCTGCGCGATCCGCTCTGCTTCACCAGCCCGCGCCTGCGTGCGCGCCGGACCGCCGAACTGGCCGGACTGTCCCCGATCCAGGTCGACGAGGACCTGGTGGAGTGGAACTACGGCGAGTACGAGGGCATCACGACCGCGAAGATCCGCGAAACCGTGCCCGGCTGGACCGTGTGGACCGCGCCGGTCCCCGGCGGCGAGACCGCCGAGCAAGTGGGCGAGCGGGCCGACCGGGTGCTCGCCCGGGTCGAGCCGGAGCTGCCGCGGCGCGACGTGGTCCTGGTCGGGCACGGACATTTCTCGCGGGTGCTGATCGCGCGCTGGGCGGAGTTCGCGGTGCGCGAGGGTCGCCGGTTCGCGATGTCCACCGGGGCGGTGAGCGTACTCGGCTTCGACCACGACGCCCGCTCCATCTGGGGCCACAACCTGACGACCCGCACCGAACCGATCGAAGGAGTCTCGCGATGAGCGCACTGGTCCGCCGGGCCACCCCCGCCGATGTGGCCGCGATGGTCGGGCTCGTCCACGATCTGGCCGAGTACGAGAAGGCGCCCGCCGAGTGCACGCTCACCCCGGAGCAGTTGCGGGCCGCGCTGTTCGGGCCGACGCCCGCGCTCTTCGCCCACGTCGCCGAGAACGACGGCGAGGTCCACGGCTGTGCGATCTGGTTCCTGAACTACTCCACCTGGGACGGCGTGCACGGTATCTACCTCGAGGACCTGTACGTACGCCCGGAGACCCGCGGCACGGGGCTCGGCCGCGCACTGGTGGCGGCGCTGGCCGCCGAGGCGGTCGAACACGGCTACAGCAGGGTGTCGTGGTCGGTGCTCACCTGGAACGCACCGTCGATCGAGTTCTACCGATCCCTCGGCGCCGCAGCGCAGGACGAATGGATCGGCTACCGCCTCGCCGGTGCCGAACTGACGGCGCTGGCCGCGACCGCGAGCTGAGCCGTATGCGCATCGCGTTACCCCATGATTGGCCGCGCACACCCGAGGAGGCGATCGCACTCCAGGACGAACTCCGTCCCCTGGTGTCAGCGGAAAATGTCGCGCCGCCACAATTTTCGACGGCCGCCGGAATCGATTCGGCCTATGCCGAGGACGGCACCGTCGCGACGGCCGCGATAATTATCGACATCGCCACCATGCAAACAGTGGAAACAGCAGTCGCACAGGGGGTTTCGAAATTTCCTTATGTGCCGGGACTACTCGCGTTCCGGGAACTGCCCGCGACGGTAGCCGCATTGGAAAAACTCACCATCACACCGGATCTACTCGTGTGCGATGCACAAGGATCGGCGCATCCGCGACGGTTCGGATTGGCGTGCCACGTGGGGTTGCTCACCGGCATTCCGACCATCGGTGTCGCCAAATCGGTGTGGGGCGAATACCGCGAGCCCGGCCCGCGTCGCGGCGATGTCAGTGATGTGACCATCGACGGTGAGGTCGTCGGCCGGGCACTGCGCACCCGCGACGAGGTGAAACCGCTGTTCGTCTCGGTCGGCCATCTCATCGACCTCGATACCGCGTGCGGACAGGTGCTCGCCCTCACCCAGGGGTTCCGGCAACCCGAGACCACCCGCCGAGCCGACCACCTGTGCCGCGAGGCGCTGCGCGCGGCAACGGCCTGACCAGCGACAAAGGTCGGACTACGAATCGTCGTCGGGGATTTCGCCGTAGTCCTGAGCCATGAAGCGGCTGGTGGCCGGGGCGAACAGCGTGACCAACCCGGCGACCGCCACGAGCCCGAGCAGACTCCCCCACAACGGCTGATGCGAGTCCGTCAGCAACGACCAAGCCACCGGCACCAGCAACACGTTCGCGATGACCGCGATGGCCCGTCCCCAGCGTTTGCCGCGCAGCAGCCCGATGCCCGCCGCGAGCACCCCACCGAACAGCACCCCGAACCAGATCGCGGTGCCGACCCCGCTCGCCCCCGACTGATCGTGCCCGGTCAGCGCCCGCACGATCAGCACGATCGCGGTCACCACCCCGGCCAGTCCCTCCAGCGACACCAGCCCACCGGCCAACCGCACCGTCATCGGGATGCCGGTCGACACCTGTTCGCCGCCCTCGCGCTGGTCACCGTCTGTCACGTCCTGCTCTGCCACGTGCCCCAGCCTACGACGACGTGTCGTGGCGCCCGGCGCGCGTCGGCTGTTCGCCCGCGCGCACTACCCTCGGCAGTGTGCGGACGCTGCTCATTGTCAATCCCAATGCCACCTCGACGACCCCGGCCACCCGGGATCTGCTCGCTCACGCCTTGGAGAGCCGAACGCAGCTGACCGTTGCGCACACCCAGCATCGCGGCCACGCGGCCGAACTGGCCCAGTGGGCATCGACGCAGGAAATGGATCTGATCGTCGTGCACGGTGGCGATGGGACGGTCAACGAGACCATCAACGGCTTCCTTCCGGTGCCCCAGGTCGGCGACGACCAGGTGTGGCGCCCGCGGCTCGGGATCATCCCCGGCGGCTCGGCGAACGTCTTCGCCCGCGCGCTCGGCATCTCCCCCGATCCCGTGACAGCTACCAACCAGCTCATCGATCTGCTGGCGCGCGACGCCGACCGCCGGATCGGGCTCGGCCTCGCCGACGACCGGTGGTTCACCTTCAGCGCCGGCGTCGGCCTCGACGCCGATGTGTGCGAGGCGATCGACGCCGCCCGCGCCAAGGGCCGCAAGGCGACGCCCGCGCGATATCTGCTGACCACGGTGCGTCAGTTCTTCCGGGCCCGGCGTCAGGATCCGACCGTCACCGTCGAGGTCACAGGAAGGGATCCGCTCGAGGAGGTCTATTACGCCTTCGTCACGAATTCGAGCCCGTGGACCTATCTCGAGGACCGTCCGATTCGCACGAATCCCACCACCACCTTCGAATCGGGTCTCGGTGTGTTCGCGGTCAAGTCGATGAGTGTGACCCGAACCCTGTTGCTTGCGCGGCAGTTGCTGGCCGAGAATGGAAACCCCAAGTCGCCCATGCTTTTCCGCGCCGATGATGTGGGGTCCGTGCGAATCGAGACGGGCACCGAGATCGGCCTGCAAATCGATGGCGACTTCATCGGAAAACGCAAGATGGTGCATTTCACATCTGTCCCCAGCGTGCTGGACGTGGTGGCCCCCAAGCCCTCCTGACACTGGACCGTCAAGAAAAATCTCCTGGTTGCGCTGCGAAAAGCTGGCGACGCGAGTACAAAGGACCGGGCAGGTTCCCCTTGTGGGGGCCCAGAGCGTGATCTCCCCCACGGTGCGCCGGAGACCTATTGACATCTACGGTGATCGTGAAAGCATTCACAAGCAACCGTGCGGAAACATTCGAGTCGCACAAGTGAACGATCCACTAACTACAGGCGCCCTTTGTGGCGCCCTCGCAAAGGAGCAGAGGAATGGACTGGCGCCACAAGGCCATCTGTCGCGATGAGGACCCCGAACTGTTCTTCCCGGTGGGTAACAGTGGTCCTGCGCTCGCGCAGATTGCCGATGCCAAGCTGGTCTGCGCCCGCTGCCCCGTCACTGCCGATTGCCTGTCATGGGCCCTGAAGTCCGGACAGGATGCCGGCGTGTGGGGTGGAATGAGCGAAGACGAGCGGCGCGCGCTCAAGCGGCGCAACGCACGCACCCGTACGCGTACCTCCGTCTAAGTCGACGGACCTGGCGTTGCCGGGCCATCAGCCCCCCCGGCCCGGTAACGCATGTGTGAGAACCCGGCACCTTACGGTGCCGGGTTTATTGTTGCCCACCAGCTGTTTTCAGCAGTCTCAGCGCCCGGAACGACGTCCGAGCGGAACCCGCAATACCGCGTCGGTGCCCACATCGGCGCCAGGATGCAAACCGATCGAGCCGCCCAGTTCCGACGTCACCAGGGTGCGCACGATCTGCAGACCCAACCGGTCGGAACCTTCCAGACTGAACCCTGACGGCAGGCCACGGCCGTCGTCGGAGATGATCACATCGAGCCAGCGTGCCGACCGTTCCGAGCGAATTGTCACGGTACCGTTCTCGCCCGCGTCGAAGGCGTGCTCGATCGCGTTCTGCACCAGTTCGGTCAACACCATCACCAGCGGCGTCGCCCGCTCCGCGGAGAACACCCCGAGTGAGCCCGCCCGGCGCACCTTGATCCGTGCGGTGTGCACCGTCGCCACATCCGCCATGATCGGCAGCAGCCGGTCGATGACCTCGTCGAGGTCGACTTCCTCGTCCACCGACATCGACAGCATCTCGTGCACCGAGGCGATGGATGTGACCCGGCGCACCGACTCCGTCAGTGCCACTTGGGCTTCCGGGTTCTCGGTGCGGCGGGCTTGCAACCGCAGCAGCGCCGCCACGGTCTGCAGGTTGTTCTTCACCCGGTGGTGGATCTCGCGGATCGTGGCGTCCTTGCTCAGCAACGCGCGGTCGCGTCGCTTCACCTCGGTGACATCGCGCACCAGCACCGCGGGCCCGGCCAGTTGCCCTCCCGGACGCAAAACCAGCGTGCGCAGCAACACCGTCGCCCCGCGGGCCTCGACCTCCATCCGACGCCCGGTGCGACCGGCGAGCGCGGCCTGGATATCGGCCACCACCTCCTGCGCGTCGAACGGATCGGTGATCAGCGAACGCGTGGTCACCGCGAGATCCTGACCGACGAGATCGGCCTGCATCCCCATGCGGTGATAGGCCGACAGCGCGTTCGGGCTCGCGTAGACGACGATGCCCTCGGTGTCGAGGCGGATGAAACCGTCGCCCGCGCGGGGGCTGGAGTGCGTGGCCGCCCGGTCCTCCGGCACCGGAAAGCTGCCGTCGGCGATCATCTGGCACAGATCGTCGGCGCAGGACACATAGGCCGTTTCGAGGGTGCTGCGAACCCGCGAACGCGCCAGGTCGGAATCACGGCTGAGCACGGCGATCACGTCGTCGCCGCAGCGCACCGGAATCGCTTCGCGCACCGCGTGTACCGGACTCGGGTGATAGACCCCGCTCACCTCGACCTCGGCGTCGGTGCGCACGGTGTTCCCGCTCAGCAGGGCGTCGAAGACCTGGGGGAAATCGGTGCGCGAGGCGGTGGTGTCGACCTTGTCCTCGAGATGCACCGTGGGTGCGGTCGTCGGCCGGATCTGGGCCACGCACACCACATCGGAACCGTCGACGACCGGGCCCGCGCCCACCCACAGCAGCAGATCGGAGAACGAGAGATCGGCGAGCAACTGCCAATCGCCCACCACCCGTTGCAGATGGTCCACGGCGATGCCGGGGAGGTCGGTGTGTTCGGCCAGGAGCTCGCTCAGTGTTGCCACGCTGGATCTACCGCTTCGTTTTCGTTGGACCTACGCGATGGTGGCGATGAGGTCGCCCGCCTGTAGAACCTGGCCCGGTGTGACGTCGACCGAGGTGATGTCGCCCTCGACCTCGGTGAGGACCGGGATCTCCATCTTCATCGATTCGAGCAGCACCAGTGTCTGGTCGACCTGGACGTGTTCGCCCACGGTGACCTCGACAGCGAGCACGGTCGAGACCATCTCCGCGCGCACTTCTTCAGGCATGGCACCCCGTTCAATAGTCGTGTGGCCCCCGCGATGCGACGGTGGCCGGTATCCGCCGAAGCTACAGCCAATCACACATGAAACAATGGCTCTCGACCAGACATAGAAGGGAGCTCCCATGGGTAAGCGTGGACGTAAGAAGCGCAGCCGCAAGGGCAACGCCGCAAACCACGGCAAGCGTCCTAACGCTTGAGTCGTGCCGCTGCGCACAGACGACAACAGCACGCTCTCGATGAGAGCGTGCTGTTGTCGTTTCGAGGGGTGATCAACCCTCGGTGGTCTCGATCCTGGTGACCGTGATCGTCCGGTGGATCTCGAGCTTGAGTCGCTCGCGCAGACCTTCGGGAGCGTGCTCACCACCGCATTTGCGACTGAGCAGACCCTTGATCTTCTCCTCGATGCCATAGGCCTCGATGCAGGGACTGCAGTGATCCATGTGCTCCTGCAGGCGCTGGCGAGTGGCGTTGTCGCACTCGTTGTCGAGCATGAGCCACACATCCGCGAGGACCGCGGTGCAGTCCATATCGAGATCGGGATCGTCACTCACTTGACTACCTCCTGGCGTTCCCCACGGTCGAATCCACGTTCGCGCGCCACGTCGGCGAGCAGGCCCTTGAGCTGCTTGCGTCCACGGTGCAGCCGAGACATCACGGTACCGATGGGGGTGCCCATGATGTCGGCGATTTCCTTGTACGGGAAGCCCTCGACATCGGCGTAGTACACCGCCATCCGGAATTCCTCCGGTAGCTGCTGTAGCGCGGACTTGATCTGGTCGTCGGGCAGCGCGTCCAGCGCCTCCACCTCGGCCGAGCGCAGGCCCACCGAAGAGTGCTCGGCGGTGGCCGCCAGCTGCCAGTCGGTGATCTCGTCGGTCGGGTACTGCGCGGGCTGACGCTGCTTCTTGCGGTAGGAGTTGATGTAGGTGTTGGTCAGGATCCGGTACAGCCAGGCACGCAGATTGGTGCCCTCCCGGAAGGACTTGAACCCCTGGAACGCCTTGACGAACGTCTCCTGCACCAGGTCCTCGGCATCGGCCGGGTTCCTGGTCATGCGCAGGGCGGCGCCGTAGAGCTGATCGATCATCGGGAGCGCATCGCGCTCGAACCGGGCCGCCAGCTCGGCTTCGTCGACTTCTGTGCCGGACGCACCGTCGGAGACCACGTCGTCGTCGCTCGTCACACCAATCCCTTCGATCGCCGTACTAGCCGAATCTACCGGCACGACGGAATCGACTGGCAATCGCGCACCCCGTGGCAGGAGAGGACGCTCCTCGAGCAGCAGTGTCACTATCTCTCCTTCGCGTCGTCTCGGCTGGGTGGCTTGTCACTTGTGTGCAACATGCACTCCGGCATTCGTGTTCCCATACCGCGGGAAATGTGGTTGCCGAGCCGGGTGCGGCGCCGATTAGGGTGGGCGCCTATGTCGACTCCCGCGATCAAGGCCCTCGGCGGTATCGCACATCGGGTGCACTCCTATTCCCACGATCCGCGGGCGGAGTCCTACGGTGACGAGGCGGTCGACGCACTCGGGGCGGAGCTGGGAGTGCAGGCCGCGCAGATCTTCAAGACGCTGGTGATCGAACTCTCATCCGGTTCGCTGGCGGTCGCTGTCGTGCCGGTGCCCGCGCGGTTGTCGTTGAAGGCGGCGGCCGCCGCGCTCGGCGCGTCGAAGGCAGGCATGGCCGACAAGACCAAGGCCGAGCGCACCACCGGCTATGTGCTCGGCGGGGTTTCACCGCTGGGCCAGCGCAAGAAGTTGCCCACTGTTGTCGACGCTTCGGCGCTCGACTGGGATCGGGTGCTGTGCAGCGCGGGCAAACGCGGGCTCGAAATCGAGTTGGCGCCCGCCGATCTGGTGCGCGCGTGCGCCGCCGTCACCGCCCCGATCACCAGCTGAGGCAATCCGGTCGGCGCCTCGTTCCGAATTCATTTCGACGCATTCTGCGCCCGGTACGACCGATTCGACCCGAGGATGTGATGCGAAGATGTCCGCTCGTTCGACGATCGCCGCCCTATCCGGTGCCCTGGTAATCACTTTCGGCGCCGCCGCGATGGCCCCCGCCATCGCGGCGCCGCAGGTGGTTCCGCCGTCGCACGCCGAACCCGGCGACTATCCACTCAACGGCCAGGGCGCCACACCGAAGAATTCGCCGAAGACCACACCGGAAACCGACGAGCGAGCCGAGAAGTCGGAGAAGCTCGGCGGTGGGGTCGCTACCGAGGTGATCGATCTGATCACCGGAATCATCAAGTGCGGGCTGAACATCGCCACCGATTCGGTGCCCTGCTCGCTCTGACGACTCACGCGCGGCCGGACGGAGGCGTACACCACGCTCCGCTCGGCCGCGTCGTCGTTCGTGATCGTCGCCCACAGCGCGGCTCCACCATCGGCAGCTAATCTGAGGCTAAACTAACTCCGAGCGGTGGCAGCAACGTTCCCGGCCACCACCCCGGAGCGTCGCGAAGCGAGGAATAGCCGCTGTGTCCCGAGCCACCGTGACCGCACAGCGAACGCCGTTCTCGCGCACCGTCGTCCTGCTGATGCTGGTCGTAGTCCTGGTCTTCTTGCTGGCCGGTGGGCTGTTCGTGGGTAGCGGCGACTTCACGATCGACGACGCCTGGCTCGCCTTGTTCAACGAGGGCGGACCGACCACTCTCGGCGTCATCCGGGAGCAGCGAATCCCGCGCACCCTGCTGGCCGCCCTGGTGGGCGCGGCCCTCGGCGTCGCGGGCGCGGTGATGCAGGGACTCACCCGCAACCCACTGGCCGACCCCGGCATCCTCGGCGTGAACTCCGGCGCGTACTTCGCGATGGTGCTCGGTTCTGTCCTGGTCGGCGCCGCGAGTACCGACTACGTCTGGTGGGCGCTGGGCGGCGCGTTCGTGGCGTCGGTGCTGGTCTATTTCGTCGGCTCGCGGGGCATCGGCGGAGCGAGCCCGGCCAAACTCGTCCTCACCGGCGTCGCGATCGCGTCGACGCTCAGTGGACTCGCGTTCGGCCTCACCATGATTCATCCCCGCACCTTCGATGCCATCCGCGGACTGCTGATCGGCACCCTCGACGGGCGCGGGTGGCCACAGCTGTCGGCGATCTGGGTGCTGGTGCTTCTCGGCTCGGTCGGCGCGCTCGCCCTGTCGGGATATCTCAATGCGCTCGCCCTAGGTGACGACCGGGCCAACGCGCTCGGCGTGCCGGTCACCGCGGTGCGCGCGGTCGGCTTCGTGGTGGTGACGGTGTTGTGTGGCGCGGCGACCGCGGCGATCGGGCCGATCACGTTCGTCGGCCTGATGGTGCCGCACGCGGTGCGGATGGCCGTGGGGCCCGATCATCGCTGGATGATTCCGCTGTGTCTGGTGGTGGGACCGATCGTGCTGGTCGGCTCCGACCTGATCGCCCGGGTCGCCACGCCCAGCGAACTGCCGGTCGGGATGGTGACCGCGTTCCTCGGCGCACCGGTGCTGATCTGGCTGGCGAGCCGGGACAAGGGCGCGCAATGGTGACCCCCGCTTCGGTCGAGTCGGCGCGCTGGCCCCGCCGGGTGCGGTTCGTGCGGGTACCCGCGATCGGGCTGAGTCTGCGCGTCGACGTCGTCTCCGTGGCGATCACCGTGGCGCTGCTGGTGGTGACCGCGGTGGTCGGCATCTGGTCGCTCGGCGCGAGCACCACCCGCGCGCCGAGCCTCGGTTTCGTGCAGGTCGTCGAGGTACTCACCGGCCGTGTCGGCGGTGCGCCCGCCAACCATGTCGCGACCTGGCTGCCGGTCGTGCTCACCGCGGTACTCGGCGGAGCCTCGCTCGCGCTCTCCGGTGCGATCTTTCAGACGATCACCCGAAATCCGCTGGGCAGCCCGGACATCATCGGATTCACCACCGGCGCCAATACCGGTGCGCTGGTGGCGATGCTGGTGCTCGGGCTCGGGTCGGGCGGCGCCACGATCGGCGCGCTGCTCGGCTGTCTGCTCACCGCGATCGTCGTGTATTTCCTCGGCATGCGTGGGGGCACCGCCGACTTCCGGTTCATCATCGTCGGCATCGGCGTCTCGGCGATGCTGTTGTCGTTCAACGGCTATCTGATCGCCACCTCCGATGTGCAGAACGCGGGGGTGGCGGCCGCGTGGGGCATGGGCAATCTGCGCGATCTGACAATGGCCGACACCATTCCGGTGCTCGTGACGCTGGCCTTGCTCGTACCCGCGCTGATCGTGGTGGCGCCGCGAATGCGGATGTTCGAGCTGGGTACCGACTCGGCCCGGAGCAAGGGCGTCGACACCGCGCGCACCCAGGTGATCCTGCTGGTGATCGGCGTCGGATTCGCGGCGGCGACCACCGCGATCGTCGGGCCGATCGCTTTCGTCGCGCTGGTCGCGCCGCAGGTCGCGGCACGGATCACGCCGAGCGCGGGCATCCCCCTCGTCACCTCGGCGGCGGTCGGCGCCACGCTGTTGGTCTCCAGCGAGGCGATCGCGCGCACGATCCTCGCGCCACAGACCATGCTCCCGGTCGGGGTGGTCACCACCTCGCTCGGCGGTATCTATCTGCTGTTCCTTCTGCTCGCCCAGTCCCGAAAGGCCAGACCGTGACAAGCAACATCGACGCCACGGGGCGACTCACCGGCACCGGACTGCGGGTCGGCTACGGCGAGCGCACCGTGATCGCCGACCTCGACGTGGTCGTCCCCGACGGTTCGTTCACCGTCATCGTGGGGCCCAATGCCTGCGGTAAGTCGACGCTGCTGCGGTCGCTGTCGCGTCTGTTGCCACCGCAGGGCGGCACAGTTCTGCTCGACGGCCGCGAGGTGGCCGGGTACGGCGGCAAGGAATTCGCCCGCGAGGTGGGACTGCTGCCGCAGCAGTCGATCGCCCCCGAGGGAATCACGATCATCGATCTGGTCTCGCGCGGTCGCTTCCCCTATCAGAAGATGTTTCGGCAATGGACCGACGAGGACCAGCACGCGGTCGACGTCGCACTCCAGGTCACCCGGCTCACCGAGTTGTCGACCCGGCGGGTCGAGGCGCTGTCGGGCGGTCAGCGGCAGCGGGTGTGGATCGCGATGGCACTGGCCCAGCAGACGCCGATCCTGCTGCTCGACGAGCCGACCACCTATCTCGATCTCGGTCACCAGATAGAAGTGCTCGAGCTGTGCGTCGAACTCAATCGGCGCGGCACCACCCTCGTCGCGGTGCTGCACGATCTCAATCAGGCCGCCCGCTACGCCTCGCACATCATCGCCATGCGCGGCGGCGAGATCGTCGCCGCCGGTCCGCCCGGCGAGATCATCACCGCCGCACTGGTCGAACAGGTCTTCGGCGTGTACGCGCAGGTCATCGACGATCCACAGACCGGAACCCCGCTGGTGGTTCCGCTGGCCGCGGGCGCGGTCCGCATCGACAGTGTGTGACCACCTGTACCCCACCGAGAAGGAGAACCATGTCGACACGGCGTCTCAGCGTGGCCGTCGCGGTACTGGCGAGCGTGATCGTGGCAACGACTGCCTGCGTGAAATCCGACAATGCCACCCACGAAGTGTTCAACGACCCCAACGGCTCCCCCGGCTACGCACTGCCCGATCAGCCGCGCGTGGTGGCGCTGGGGTGGTCCGACGGTGCGGTGGCGGTGGAGCTGGGCGTACCGCCGGTGGCCATCTACGACTGGATGGGTTTCGGCGAGGCCACCAAGGGCGTCGGCGAGTGGGATGTGGCGGCGTTCGGGAGCGCGACTCCCGAATTGATCTCCGCACAGAGCGCCGGTGAGTTCAATATGCAGCAGATCGAGGAGCTCGATCCCGACCTGATCCTCGATGTTCGCGCGCAGGCCGACAGTTCGGTCATCGACAATCTGCGCAAGATCGCACCGGTGGTCACCGCGCCCGACGGCACCGGCGACTACGCGGTGAACTGGCAGACCCAGGCCCAGATCATCGGCGCGGCCCTCGGCAAGCGCGACGAGGCGGACAAGATCATCGCCGAGACCACCACCGCGCAGCAGACCGTCAAGCGCGAGCACCCGGAATTCGCGAACAAGACCTTCGTCTACGGCGCGAAGTACGGCACGGCCTACGGCGCCTACCTGGCGGGCGACGCGCGCTTCGACTTCTTCGCCGAGCTCGGGTTCGTGCCGAATCCCCCGGTCACCCGGCTGCAGAGCTCCGGTTTCTTCGCGCAGGTCCCGGTGGAACGGGTGGGCGATCTCGATGCCAGAACCGCCCTGTTCACCACCATCGGGTTGCCGTTCGCCGATCTGGAGAACGACACCCTGATCAATTCACTCGCCGTGGTCCGTGACGGGCACGCGATACGGCTGCCGGAGAACGATCCGACCGTGCAGGCCCTGTCGGCGGGCACGCCGAAATCCCTGCGCTTCGCGCTGGACCGGATCACTCCACAGCTCGCGACGATCGCGGCGGGTTAGTCACCGCCTGGCGGTGTCGAGCCTGCGCAGGGTGCCGAGCGAGCACCACGCCACCACGGTGAGCACGCACCCACCCGCGCCGTAGACCAGGAACACCGCGCGGGTGGGCACCGCGCTCGACACCACACCGGCGACCACCGCGCCCAGGGACAGCGCGATGGTGAGCTGCGCCGTCCACAGGCCCGACACCCGACCGCGGAACTCATCGGGCGTATCGGCCTGCACCACCGCGAATCGCGCGATATCGCTGACCACCCGGCCCGCACCGTGTGCGGCCAGACCGGCGAAGACCACCGCGGTGACGCCGACGAGTCCGGCGCCGAGGATCCCGGCCGCGCACACCAGCGTGGCCGCGAAGATCACCTGGCCGCCGCGCCGGATCGACCCGGTCCAGCCCGAGGTGAGCGAGCCGAGGACCGCTCCGACCGCGGGCGCGGCGAACAGCAGGCCCGCGGTCGTCTCGCCGCCGTGTAATACCTCGCTCACGTATTCCGGGACGAGCACTGTCCACCCGGACATCAGCATGGTCACGCACCCGACCAGCAGCGTCGCACCCACGATCCGATGCCCCACGACGAAGCGGAACCCCGACAGCACCGCCCGCACCGGCGACTCCGTGTGGCCGCGCTCGGCGATCATCGGACCGAGCCGGGCGATGAGCACGGTCGTCACCAGGCTCGCCCCGGCGGCCAGCCAGAAGTTGGCCGCGACACCGAGCCAGGCGATGAGCAGGCCGGCCAGCGCGGGCGCGGCCATCGAGCCCAGGTCGGCCGTCAAGGCCATCAGCGCCGCGCCCGCCGCCAGTTTGTCGGGTGCGATCAGGTTGGGCATCGCGGCGACCAGCGCGGTCTCGGAAATGCCGCCGGTGAGTCCGTCGATGACGGCGCAGACGAAGATCAGCCACAGCCGTGGCTCCGGCAGCATGGCGTTGACCGCGAGCAGGGCGAAGCCGACGGTCGCGGCGGCGCGCGAGGCCACGATGACGGTGCGCCGGTCGTAGTGGTCGGCCGCGGTCCCGCCGACCAGGGTGCCCGCGAAGGCCGAGATCCCGATGACGGTCGCGACCGTGGCGACCTGTGCGGTGGAGCCGGTCAGTTGATAGACCTGGATCGGCAGGGCGACCACGAGGAAGCCGATGCCGAACACCGAGATCGTGCGGGCGAGGAAGAGCGTGCGGAACGCGGGACTGGTCCGCAGCGGCGTCGGATCGATCGCGAATTTGCGCGAGATCGCCGCGCTCACTGTGTGAGGTCGCTGGTCCCGTCGGGCAGCAGTAGTTCCGGCCCGTTGTTGCGCACGTTGTTGACCAGGGTCGAGACCGGACGCGTCACGATCGTCGCCAACTCCGCCCGCGAGGGCGGGCGCAACAGGTCGGCGGGCGCCGGGTGGTCCGGGTCCAACCACGCGTCCCAGTGCTCGCGCGGCATCGGCAACGGCATCCGGTCGTGGATGTCGGCCAATTCGCCGCTCGCGTCGGTGGTGAGGATCGTGCACGACATGAGCGGTTCGGAATCGGGCAGGCTGCGATCACGCCACACCGACCACAGTCCGGCCATGTAGAGCAGCGAACCGTCGCTGTGCGACATATAGAAGGGCCGCTTCACCGCCTTGCCCTTGCCGGTCGGCGCCGGCTCGACCAGCCACTCGTACCAGCCGTCCATCGGCACCAGACAGCGCTTGTATTTGACCGCGTCACGGAACGAGGGCGCGGTGGCGGCTTTGTCGGCCCGCGCGTTGAACAGCGGTTTGCCCTTGGCCGGGACGCCGGGCTCGGCCGCTTTGGTCCAGTGCGGGATCAGGCCCCAGCGCATCCGCCGGATCCGCAGGCGCGGATCGTCGTCGGGTTCGCCGTGTTCGTGGCGCTCCACGACGGTGAGCACCTGGGTGGTCGGCGCGACGTTGTAGCTGACGGCGGCATCCGGGTCGTCGAGCCCCGTCTCGTCGACAGCGTCCAGTTCGGCCGCCAACCGGCCCGGATTCGTGGTCGTCGCATATCGTCCACACATAAAGGTCAAGATACGCGCGGGGACCGACATCAGGCCCCGCGCACGACGCCACCCCACGCCGAAAAGCGCACCACCGGTGCGTCCGAACCGCACATAAGCGAAGATGGGGACGTGAGTTTCTGGCCTGCGCCCCATATCGAGGTCCCCGTCCACGCGACCGTGACCCTGCCCGGTTCGAAGTCCATCACCAACCGCGCGCTCATCCTGGCCGCACTGGCGGATGGGCCTTCTACGCTCACCGGTGCGCTGCGCAGCCGCGACACCGACCTGATGATCGGCGCCCTGCGCGGTCTCGGCACCGAGATCGTCGGCGACGCCGAGACGCTCGAGGTCACCCCCGCTCCTCTGCGCAGCGCCGCGGTCGACTGCGGCCTCGCCGGCACCATCATGCGGTTCCTGCCGCCCGCCGCCGCACTGGCCACCGGCGACGTCGCGTTCTTCGGCGACGAGCAGGCGAAACTGCGCCCGCTGTCCACCATCCTCGACGCCTTGCGCAAGCTCGGTCTCGATGTCGAGGGTGACGCGCTGCCGTTCGTCGTGCACGGCACCGGCGCGCTGCGCGGCGGCACCGTCACCATCGACGCCTCGGGTTCGTCGCAGTTCGTCTCGGGGCTGCTGCTCTCGGCCGCGCGCTTCGACGAGGGCATCACCGTCCACCACGACGGCAAGGCCCTCCCGTCGACGCCGCACATCGAGATGACCGTGGAAATGCTGCGTCGCGCCGACGTGGCCGTGCAGACCCCCGCCGATTCCGGCAACGCCCAGACCTGGACCGTGGCGCCCGGCCCGATCCGCGCGGTCGACTGGGACATCGAGCCCGATCTGTCCAACGCCACCCCGTTCTTGGCGGCGGCCGCGGTCACCGGCGGCGAGGTGAGCATCCCGATGTGGCCGCGCGGCACCACCCAGCCCGGTGACGTGATCCGCGAGATCCTCGTCCGGATGGGCGCCGAGGCCCGCATCTTCGACGGCGTTCTCACCGTGCACGGCCCGGAGCGCCTGGCAGGCATCGACATCGACCTGCACGACGTCGGCGAACTCACTCCCACCGTCGCCGCACTGGCCGCCCTCGCGGACTCGCCCTCGCGGCTGCGTGGCATCGCGCACCTGCGCGGACACGAAACCGATCGGCTCGCAGCACTTTCCGCCGAGATCAACCGTCTCGGCGGCAATGTCACCGAGACCGAGGACGGCCTCGAGATCGTGCCGACCCCGCTGCACGGCGGTCAGTGGCATTCCTACGCCGATCACCGAATGGCCACCGCGGGTGCGATTCTCGGCCTTCGGGTGCCCGGCGTGGAGATCGAGGACATCGGCACCACCGCCAAGACCCTCCCCACCTTCGTCGCACTGTGGGAACAGATGCTGGCACCCGCGTTATCCGGCGAGGGGGTGGCGCGCTGAGCCGCCAGGGGCGATCCTCAGCCAGCTACGACGAATCCGATGTCCGGGTGCGCCCGGGTAAGGCCTCGTCGCGTCCCCGCACCAAGACCCGTCCGCAGCATGCCGATGCCGAGGCCGCCATGGTGGTGGCCGTCGACCGCGGCCGCTGGGGGTGCGTGCTCGACGGTGACGCCGACCGGCGCATCGTCGCCATGCGTGCCCGTGAGCTCGGCCGCACCCCGATCGTCGTGGGCGATCAGGTCGACGTCGTGGGTGACCTCACCGGCAGGCCCGACAGCCTGGCCAGGATCGTGCGGGTGAGCGCGCGCAGCACGGTGTTGCGCCGCACCGCCGACGACACCGATCCGTTCGAACGCATCGTCGTCGCCAATGCCCAGCAGCTGTTCATCGTTGTCGCGCTGGCCGATCCGCCGCCGCGCACCGGTTTCGTCGAGCGGGCGATGGTGGCCGCGTATGCCGGTGGGCTGGAACCGATTCTGGTGCTCACCAAGCGCGACCTCGTCGCGGAATCCGAATTCGCTTCCGCCTTCGACGGTCTCGATCTCAAGATCCTCTACGCCGGCATCGACGATCCGATGGAGCCGGTGCTCGCGATCGCGAACGATCGCCTCACCGCGCTGATCGGACACTCCGGCGTCGGCAAGTCGACGATGGTGAATCGTCTTGTGCCCGATGCCTATCGGGCAGTCGGCGTGGTATCGGGTGTCGGCAAGGGCAAGCACACCTCCACCCAGTCGGTGGCCTTGCCGCTGCCAGAGGGCGGCTGGGTGATCGACACCCCCGGCGTGCGCTCGTTCGGCCTCGCCCACATCACCCCCGACGATGTGATCGCCTCGTTCACCGACCTCGCCGGCGCCATCGAGGACTGCCCGCGCGGCTGCACCCATCTCGGGCCGCCCGCCGATCCGGAATGCGCGCTCGATCAGCTGCCCGGCACGGAACGGCGGGTTGCCGCGATTCGCACGCTGCTGACGGCCCTGATCGCCAACGACGCGTGGTAGCAACCGGATTCCGTGCCGGGCCGACTCTCAGAAGCTGAACGACCCGGTATTCACGCCGCCGCCGTCGTCGCCGCCACCGTCGGTCGGCAACTCGGCCACGGTGACCGTCTTGGTGGTCGACGAACTCGCCACACCGCTGCGCCCGGAGAAGGCCGCGCCGATGTTGTAGGAGCCCGCGGCGCCCGGCGTCCAGACGATGCTCGCCTTGCCGTTCGCGCCCACCGGAATGTCGCCGAGCACGTTGTCGCCCGCCTTGAACTGGACCGTGCCGCCCGCGGCCGCCGGGGTCACGCTCGCCTCCAGCGTGACGGCCTTGCCGACCTGCGCACCCGACACCTCGGTGATCGTCGTGCTGGACACGGCGTCGCCGGACACCGTGATGGCCGGACCCTTGCCCTGATAGATGCCGTCGCCGAGCGACCCGCCGTAGTGCATCGACGTCGGCAGCGGGGTATCGCGGGCGCAGTTCACGCCGACCTTGTACTGGATCTCGAAGGTCTGCGACTTCGGCGAGATATTCGGGTACACCGGGTATTTGGTGATGCCGAACTCGGCACGGACCCAGTCCGAGGACGAGGTGTCGATCGACACGGCGTCACCCGACATCTTCGCCGAGCCCGCGACCGGGGTCAGGCACGCCGGGTGCAGGTCCTTGACCGAGTAGATGTATTCCACCGGAATGCCGGTGCGCTCGAACTTCGTCGTCACGGTGACGGTGTCGCCGACCACCGGGTTGGTGTTCGACACCGTCCGGGTGAAGTGACTGTTGCCGTCATCCCACGCGATGCTCGCCGGAGCGGCCGCCGCCGATCCCGGAAACGCTGTCATCGCCAGTCCCGCCGCGGCCGCGAACGTGGCCACGCGCTGCACTCTTCTGTCCACCATCATCTGTCTCCAAGTACGCCGGACGCCCTCGACGTCGTCGAGGCGCTGATTCGCCCGAGTGGCGAGCAGTAGATCACGCTCCGGTACCCGGCGGATCCAAATCCGAAATAGATCTCGTTCAGATTTCGAATTCGACTCGCGTCAGCTCGCGTACACAACCTGGACACCGTCCGCCGGTACCGTCATGCCCATGAAGCCACCGGCGATCGGTTACCTGCGCCGCGACATCTCAGGTGTCGCCCAGTCCTGGGACGAAACGCAGATCCGTTCCCTAGCCGAGCGTCTGGGCTACCGCTTCACCAAGACCGTCGTCTTCAGCGACCGCACCACCGACCCGATCGGCCGCCTGCTCGACGTGGTCACCACCACCGAAGCCGTCGCGATCGTCACCCCCAGCCTCACCCACCTCGGCTCCGACCTGCCCCACCGCATCGTCGCCGCCTGCGACATCATCACGGTCTCCCCCGAGGTCACCCACACGAGAACCCTCCCCGCCCTCCCCGCCTAGGCCGGCGCGGCTCCCCGCGAACTCGCTGGGCCCGAAGCTATTTCACCGGGACACGACGGAGATACCGCCCAGTACACGACGGTCGTGGTCTCGTGCGGGAAAATGGGGTGGTGACCACCGAGAGCGAACGTCCTGGACCGCCGATCATGAGCCCGAGCATTTTGGTGATCACGATGTCGCGGCGGGTGGAGGCGGCGTTGGGGGTGGAGTTGGGGGTGTTGGATCTGACGGTGGCTCGGTTGGGGTTGCTCGGGCACATCAATGGGGTGCCGGGGGCCTCGTTCAGCGAGTTGGCGCGGATGTCGGGGACGAGTGTGCAGAGTGTGCACGCCGCGGTGAAGGGGCTGGTCGGGGCGGGGCTGGTGCAGGATCGGACGGCGCGGGCGGGGTCGGCGTCGGCGATCGAGTTGACGGAGGCGGGGGCGGAGCTGCTCGCGCAGGCGCGCGAGGCGGTGGCACGGGTGGACATCGCGCTGTTCGGGGCCGAAGCGGATCCGATTCTGCGGCGGGTCGGCGCGGCGATCGTCGACGCGTTCGCCGGGGAGCTCCCACCTCGACCCCAGTGACGAAGCCGACCTTCAATATGACTAAAGCTCGAGCTAGGCTTCAAGCGTATTGAAGGTCGGAGGGAGTCGGTAGTTGGAACACATCCTGTTGTCCGCGCATGTGCTCGCGGGCATTGTCTTCGTCGGCGGCTCGGCCGTCGCCACCAGTCTTTTCCCCCGGTACGCACCGGTAGCGGGTGGGCCCGATCCCGAGTCGGTCCGCAGCAGGTCGGTCGCGGTCGCCATGCACCGGATCACCGGCAACTACGCGAAACTCGCGATCATCGTGCCGGTGATCGGCATCGTGCTGGCCACGATCCAGGGCCGGATGAACGAAATCTGGATCACCACCGCGATGGTGACCACCGCCGTGGCGGGTGGGCTGCTCGCCGTGCAGATCGTGCCGATGCAACGCGAAGCCCTCGACCAGCCCGACGACGGCAAGCGCCTGCGCGTGCTGTCGATGCTGGCGGGGATCTACAACCTGCTGTGGACGGCCGTGGTCGTACTCATGATCGTCCGTCCCGGCTCTGCCGCCTGAGCGACAGGTCTTCACAGAACGTCGAGCACCGCCTCGGCCAACGGACCGGCCGAGGCGGGGTTCTGCCCCGTGTGCAGATTTCGGTCGGCTTGCAGGAACGGCGCGAACGGCTCGCCGCTGTGATACTGCGCGCCGAGTTCGATCAGCCGGTCTTCGAGTAGCCACTCGGCCTGGTCGGCGAGACCGCCCAGACGTTCTTCCGCATCACTGAAGGCGGTGAGGCGATACCCAGCGAAGGGCGATGGCCCATCGGCTGCGGTTGCCAGGATGGCTGCGGGGCCGTGACAGACCAGCGCCAGCGGCTTGCCGGAATGCAGGGCTTCGACCAGCAGCGCCGCCGAATCCTTGTTCACGGCAAGGTCTTCCATCGGCCCGTGCCCGCCCGGATAGAACACCGCGTCGTAGTCGTTCAGACGGACATCTCCCAGTGACACCGGATCATCCAGCGGCGCCGCATTTTCGATGGTCTCGGCGACCACGCGCGCACCCTCCTCGCCACCGTTGGGCACCGGCGCCAGGCTCCCCAGATCCACCGGCGGCTTCACCCCGCCCGGCGTGGCTACGACGACTTCGTGCCCGGCCTCGGTGAATATCCGGTAGGGCGTAGCGAATTCGTCGGCCCAGTACCCGGTGTGGCGTTTGACATTGCGCGACAACGTCCACTGATCGGCACCGGTCATCACGAACAGGATCTTCGCCATCATCGCCTCCGAGGAGTGGACTGTCGACGTCAGTGCTTGGCGCCGATGGTGTGCAGAATTTCGTGGATGATCGGGTCGGTGAGCCGGTTGGTGACCGAACGACCTTCACGGCTCGAGGT
The DNA here is from genome assembly GCF_030486425.1 of Nocardia sp. PE-7. Taxonomy (NCBI): domain Bacteria; kingdom Bacillati; phylum Actinomycetota; class Actinomycetes; order Mycobacteriales; family Nocardiaceae; genus Nocardia; species Nocardia sp. PE-7. The sequence goes on from NZ_CP129614.1 coordinate 5,410,440, forward strand.
GACACATCCCTCGTGGCGCAAGACGCGCAGGGCCTGCGAGATCGCGTTCTCGTTGCGACCGATCGCGGCGGCCAGTTCGCCGACGCTGATGCCGGGTGAGCGGTGCAGGCACAGCAGAATTTCCAGACGACCCGGATCCGACAGCAGATCGAAGCGCTGAGCCCACTCCCGGATCTCGACGTCGCCGATCGCGCGCCGACCGAGTTCGACCGGCGACCCGTGCAGTGTGCGTGGCTCTCCCATGGCGATCCCCAGCTTAATCGCCGAGTGGACAGGACGGCACTGCCCGCGACTATTATCTGTTCATCTGTTCAGATAAACATGAGAAGTGTAGGGATGATCGATGCGCGCTCGGCCGCTGTTCGCTGTGGGGGCCGCGCTGGCGGTCACGCTGACATCCTGCGGTGCGCCCGAGAGCGGCTCCCCCGACTCGCTCGTCCTCGCCGATGCGTATGAACTGGGCGGATACAACCCCGTCGCCGGTTACGGCGCGGCAGGCGAAGCCAAGGTCTATGACGGATTGCTGCGGCTGACCGGCGGCACCGGCGTGCCCGACTTCGCCCCGGCCCTGGCGACTCGACTGCCGATCCCCGACGCCGACGCGACCGTGTGGACGGCACCGCTGCGGCCCGGGGTGCGGTTCAGTGACGGATCGGCGTTCGATGCCGCCGATGTGGTGGCGACCTATCGGGCGATTCTGGATCCGGCGTCGGTCTCGGAGGTGCGGTCGTCGTTTTCGATGATCGAGCGGGTCGACGCTGTCGATCCGCTGTCGGTGCGGTTCACCCTGCGTCATCCCTATGCCGCGTTCCCGACCAAGCTGCTGATCGGGATCGTTCCGTCGGAGGCCGTCGCGACGCCGGGACCCGCGACCGCATCGCCGCTCAATACCGCCCCGATCGGCACCGGTCCCTATCGACTCACCACGCTGGAACCGACCCGGGCGCTCTTCGAGGCGAACGAAAGCTATTGGGGTGGAGCACCCTCGGTCAAACGGCTGACCGTGCTCCACGTGCCGGACGACAACACCCGCGCACAACGGATGGCCTCCGGTGAGCTCGACGGAACCTCGCTGCCGCCACTGTTGGCCGCCACCTTCGCGCAGCGGATGTCGGTGCAGGCCAATACTTCCGCCGATTGGCGTGGTGTGTCGATGCCCGAGAGCGATCCGGTCGCCGGGGACGCGGCCGTCCGCCTGGCACTGAACTTCGCGGTGGACCGCCAGGCGATGATCGACAATATCCTCGGCGGCTACGGCCGTCCGGCCTACACACCCTTCGCCGATGTCTACGGCGAATCCCATAACCCGGCAGTCTCTTTCGCCTTCGATCGCGCCCGCGCCGAGCAGATCCTCGATGGCGCGGGCTGGCGGACAGGCGCTGAGGGTGTGCGTGCGAAAGAGGGTGTGCGCGCGCGATTCACCGTGATGTACAACTCCACCGACACGTTGCGGCGCGATCTCGCAATGGCTTTCGCCTCCGACGCCCGCCGAGTCGGCATCGAGGTCGATCTCGAAGCGCTCTCCTGGGATCGGATCGAACCACGCATCGCGCAGGCCGCGATCCTGCTCGGCGGCGGAAGCGAACCCTACGACCCCGACACCCAGGCCTACAACACTCTGCACTCGCCGCCACTCGACCCGAGCGCGGGCAGCCCGTACGACAACGCGAGCCGTCACTCGGACCCGACGATCGACGCGCGACTCGATACCGCCAGGCGCAGCACCGATCCCGCTGTGCGCGCCGCCGCGTATCGGGAGGTGCAGAGCCGGTACGCCCAGGATCCGAGCCACGTGTTCCTGGTGCACCTCGACCACACCTATGTGGTGAAGGATTCGGCCTGGAAGATGTCGGGGCCGATTCTCGAGCCGCACGCGCACGGCGTCACCTGGGGACCGTGGTGGTCGCTGCAGACCTGGACCCGCTGATGGGGCGCAGTCGCGTTCGTGGACGCGGCCTCCCGGCGATGGTCGGGTGGCGATCGGTGACGTTGATCCCGGTGCTCGCCGCCGTGTCGGCCGCGCTGTTCGCCGCGGCGGCGGTGTCGCCGTTCGACCCGCTGGTCGGGTATCTCGGCGCACGCTACGAGACGACGAGCGCGTCGGATCGGGAGCTGCTCACGAATCGACTCGGGCTCGACGCGTCGTGGTACCAGCTGTACGGACGCTGGCTCGGCGACCTGCTCAGCGGCGATCTCGGCGATTCGCGCAGTTTCGCGCAGCCGGTCAGTACCCTTCTCGCCCAACGGATTCCGTGGACGATGCTGCTGGTCGTCGTCGCGATGAGTGTGGCGATCGTCGTGGCGCTCGGCGCGGGAGTCTGGACCGGTATGTATCGCGGTGGGTTGATCGACCGGTTGGTCACGGCGTCGTGCGTGGTGATGCAGGGGCTGCCGCCGTTCGTGGTATCGCTGGCCGCGATCGCCTTGTTCGCGGTCGGACTCGGCTGGTTGCCGCCCGCGGGGCTCACCGATGCCGGGGCCGAGGTCGGATTCGGCCAGGTGGCGCGACATCTCGTGCTGCCCGCCACCGCCTTGGCTGTCTCGCAGGTGCCGTGGCTACTGCTGGCCGTGCGGGAATCGGTGTCGGGCAATCGCGGTGAGGATTTCGTGGTCGGGGCGGCCACGCGCGGCATCGATACCGCGACGATCACCCGCGGCCACATCCTGCCGACTTCGCTGGCCCCGTTCGTGACGATCCTCGGCGCCCGACTGCCCGAGGTCGTGGTCGGCGCGGTGCTGGTGGAGGAGATCTTCTCGTGGCCGGGGATCGCGGGTGCGTTCGTCCAGTCGGCGAAGGACCTGGACATGGCCCTGTTGGCCGTTCTCACGGTGGGCACGACCTGCGCGGTTATGCTCGGGTCGCTGCTCGCCGATGTCGCGGTGGTGCTGCTCGACCCGCGGGTGCGCGCCGATGGGTGAGAGGTGGGGTCGGCGCCCGCATGGGGCTGCTGAGCGACGGTTGTCCGTCGCGCTATCGGTGCTGGTCGCGGTCGTGCTGTACGCGGTGGTCGTGCCATGGGTGGGCGGCGTCGACGATCGGCTGACCGATTTCGCCAGTGCGCGGCAGGCGCCCACGGGGCAGTGGTGGTTCGGCACCGACTCGGCCGGGCGGTCGCTGTTCGTGCGGATCGCGACGGCGCTGCGAACCTCGCTGATCGTCGCGGCCTGCGCGGCGGCGGTGTCGACGGTGATCGGCGTGCTCGTCGGTGCGGTGTCGGCGCTGGCGGGCGGGTGGGTGGACCGGGTGGTGATGCGGATCGCCGATACCGCCAACGCGCTGCCGCATCTGCTGCTGGGGATCGTGATCGTGGCGCTGTTCCGGGGGAACGCGCTGGCGGTGGTGTTGTCGATCGGACTCACCCACTGGGTGCAGGTGGCGCGGATCGTGCGGGCGGAGAGCTTGAGTCTGCGCGAGCGCGAGTACGTGTCCGCGGCGGTGCTCGCGGGTGCGAGTCGCGCTCACCTGCTGATCAGGCATCTGCTGCCCGCCGTCGCCCCGCAGGCGTTGATCGCGGTGGTTCTGCTTCTCCCCCATGCGATTTGGCACGAGTCGACTCTGTCGTTCCTCGGGTTCGGGCTGCCGCCGCACGAACCGAGCCTGGGCACCCTGCTGGAGGAAGCGCGCACTTCGCTGCTGCTGGGCGGGTGGTGGACGCTGGCATTCCCCGCCGGATTCCTGGTACTGACGACGGTGGCGGTCGCTGTCGCGGGGTCGTCACTGCGCGGACTTCTCGCCCCACCGAAACCGTCGAGGATGCCGCGATGACAGGACCCTGCCTCCCCCAGGAGACAGCGGGCGCGCTGATCGACATCGACCGTGGACGTCGGGGCACCAGCTTGTCGATCGATGCGCTGACCGTACGAATTCCGGTCGGCCGTGGCGATGTGGTCCACGCGGTGACCGAGCTGTCGCTCGACGTCGAATCGGGCAGCATCACCGCGCTCGTCGGCGAATCCGGGTGCGGGAAGTCGATTGTCGGCGGTGCGGTGATGGGGGTACTGCCCCACGCTGCCGTCACCACCGGGTCCATCCACCTGCAGGTGGACGATCCGGCGAACTCCACCGCCGGACCGGTCGACATCCTCGCCGGCGAGCACTCCTATCGCGGCCGCCATATCGCGCTGGTGCCCCAATCCCCGGGCACCTCCTTCACTCCCGTGCGGACCGTCGGCTCCCAACTCCAGGAGACGATCGCCGCCCTCGGCACCGCACACACCCCGGCTGACCTCGTCGATCGCGCGGGGCTCGCCCGCACGGCGCTCGACCTGTACCCGCACGAACTCTCCGGCGGGATGGCCCAACGGGCGGCCGTGGCGGCGGCGTTGGCAGGCGACCCCGAGGTGATCATCGCCGACGAACCCACTTCCGGGCTCGATCGCGCACGCACCGACCAGATCGGAAAACTGTTGCGCGAGTGCGCCGATGGCGGCGTGGCGGTCCTGCTGATCACCCACGATCTCGGGCACCTGATCCGCGCCGGCATCGCCGACACCGTCGCGGTGATGTACGCCTCACGCCTGATGGAAGTCGGCCCCGGCGCGCACGTACTCGCCGATCCGTGGCACGACTACACCCGCGACCTGCTCGCCGCCCTGCCCGAACGCGGCCTGCACCCGCTGCCCCATCCCCCGCGTGCGCTGACGAACCTGTCCGAGATCTGCCCCTACGCGGGTGGCCCGACACAGTTGATTCCCCAGCAGCAGCGCATGATTCGCCGACCGAGGTCCCGATGCTGATCGCCGACTCCATCACCGCGGGTTACGGCCGACCCGTCATCCGCGAGGTCGACCTGCAGATCAGCCCGGGAGAGATCGTCGGGATCACCGGCGACTCGGGATCAGGGAAGACCACGCTCGCCCGGACGATGGCCGGACTGCTGACACCCACCTCCGGCACGGTCACCGTCGACGGCCGGACACCCCGACAGGCGCGCGGCACCATCGCCATGGTCTTTCAATCCCCCCGTGCCGCAACCAATCCCCACTTCACCATCGCCCAGATCATCGCCGAGCCCGCCCGCATCCGCCGCGCCACGGTCCCCGATCTCACGGCATCGGCCACCGCCGTCGGCCTCACCCCCGACCTGCTCGACCGTCGCCCGCACGCGCTCAGCGACGGCCAACTCCAGCGCGCCTGCCTGGCCCGTGCCCTCGCCCAGAACCCCCGCTACCTGATCCTCGACGAAGCCACCGCCATGCTCGACGCGGCCACTACCGCCACCATCATCCGCCTGGTCATGACCCGAGCCGGCGACAACCTCGGCGTCCTGCTGATCAGCCACGACGAAGCCCTGCGCGAGGCCGCCTGCACCCGCATCGCGACGATGCACGAGGGCGCACTCACCACCGCACGGGCATCTCCGCAATAAACCCACGATTACCTCAGGTTGCCCACAGGAACCCGTTTTAGCGTGAGCCCCTGTGACATTCACGCAGGGTAGACCAGTCAGCGCGTGCCGCAGTCTCAGTGGTTGGGCGCGCACCGCACCGACCGTCGCCGAAGTGCTGCGCACGCCCGATATCGCGGTGATCGCCGAACGGGTGCGGACCGCGGGCCCGCGCGGAGTGATCGCGCGGGGACTCGGGCGTAGCTACGGCGATCCGGCGCAGAACGCGGGTGGGCTGGTCGTCGACATGACCGCACTGGACCGCATCCACAGCATCGATCCCGACAGCGGGATCGTCGAGGTCGAGGCGGGCGTCAGCCTGGACGCGCTCATGCGGGCCGCACTGCCGTTCGGGCTGTGGATTCCGGTGCTGCCGGGGACGAGGCAGGTGACGGTCGGCGGGGCGATCGGTGCCGACATCCATGGGAAGAACCATCATTCGCAGGGCAGCTTCGGCAATCATGTGGTGTCGATGGACCTGCTGACCGCTGACGGCTCGGTGCGCACGTTGAGGCCGGAGGGGGCCGACTCCGAGCTGTTCTGGGCGACGGTGGGCGGGATGGGGCTCACCGGCATCGTCGTCGGGGCGCGAGTCCGGTTGAAGCACACCGAGACCGCGTATTTCCTCGTCGACAACGACCGCACACGCGATCTCGACGAGACGATGGAATTGCTCACCGGCGGTTCCGATGAAGGGTACGACTACTCGATGGCGGTGCCGGACACCATTTCCACCGGGGCGAAACTCGGTCGGGCCGGATTCAGCAGGGGGTCGCTGGCCCCTGTCGACCAGTTGCCGGTGAGGTTGCGCAGCAAACCCTTGAATTTCGATGCGCCACAATTGTTCACCGTGCCCGATATCTTTCCGAACGGGATGGTGAATTCGGTGACCACCCGGATCGCGGCCGAGGCCGCTCATCGCCTTTTTCCCCGGCGGGCGCGCGGACGAATCCAGAATCTGACGCAGTTCTATCACCCCCTCGATCTGCTCGGTGAATGGAATCGCGCCTATGGCAAGCGAGGGTTCCTGCAGTATCAGTTCTCGATGCCGTTCGGGTCCGAGCGGCAACTGGCCGACACGGTGCGAGCCATCGCCGAATCGGGGCACCACTCGTTCCTCAATGTGTTCAAACGGATGGGGGCGGGCAACCCGGCGCCGCTGTCGTGGCCCCATCCCGGATACATGCTGAGCTTGGACTTCGGGCTGACCGGCGGGCTCGACCGGTTCTGCGTCGACCTCGACGAACGGGTGCTGGCAGCGGGCGGACGCCTGTACCTCGCGAAGGAATCACGGACCACGCCCGAGATGATCGCGACGATGTACCCGAGGCTCGACGAATGGCGCCGGATCCGGAATCGAGTCGACCCGGAGCGGGTATTCGCCTCCGACCTCTCACGACGATTGCGGCTGGTCACAGGACTTCGTCATCATTGTGCTCCAGATCACGACCGGTGAATGGTGAATGAAAGTCGTTAACCGCACATCGAATTCACCGAGGATGACGCACATCACTGTCCGTTTTGAACTCTTACGACTTTTTAAGTTACATTTCAGCAACAAACAGTTGGACACTTGATCATGGGTGCTCGATCGAGGGCCTGCGCTCCCCAGGGAGCATCGCCATTGAGGGAAAGACTGCATTCATGAACTTCAGCAAGGTTGCCGCAACCTCCGCACTCGTCATCGCCGCGCTCGGCGTCGCCACCGGCACGTCGCACGCCGCTCCGGCGCCTGCTCCCGTCCCGGCCTTCCTCGACGGCGTGAACCAGGGCGTGAACCAGGTGCTGCCCGGCATCAACTGGAAGACCGGCATCGAGGGCGACGCCGTGGTCGTCGAGACCGACGCGGGCTCGCTCACCACCGCGAACAATCAGTTCCAGGTGCGCGACAACCAGGGCAACATCGTCGCCGCCCTGCCGCTCGCCTACACGATCGACGACCTCGAGTACCCGATCGACGCCGTCGTCGACGGCACCCGCGCCACCCTGACCCCGCGCACCGACGCGGCCTCGGCCCGCCCGTCGACCCTGCTGAAGGACGTCGTTCGTCAGGACGCCTTCGATGACGCCGTCGGCGCCGCTGCCACCCAGTTCGGCATCATCACCGCCATCGGCACCCTCGTCGGCACCCTCACCGGCGGCGTCGCGGGCTGCGCCATCGGCGGCGCGGGCGGCATGCTCCTCGGCATCCCGGTGCTCGCCCTCGGTGGCGCCACCGGCGTCGCGGGCTGCCTCGCCGGTGCCGCCGTCGGCATCCCGCTGGGTGCGGCCGCGGGCCTGGTGCTGACCGGCGTTCCCGCCGCGATCGCCATCGGCATCGGCTTCGCCAACCGGATCAACGCGCCGGAAAACCAGTAGTCCTCGTCGCAGAAGCCCCGTCCACCCGACGGGGCTTCTGTGCTGTTCAGCGCGCGAGGCGGATGCGCAGTTTTTCGTAGGTGGGAATGAAAACCTTTCTGCGATAGCGACGTTCGACGATCTCCCAGGGGCGACCGGCGTCGGTGAGCGCTTCGAGGAGCGCGGTGAGTTCGGAGTGGACGAGTTGGGCGCCCAGGCAGAGGTGGCGGCCGCCGCCGAACCAGAGCTGACGGGTTTCGGGGTTGTAGCCGCGGTCGACGCGGAACTCGCCCGCGGCGTTGTTGATGGTCCAGGTGAGGATTTTGACGTGTTCGCCCGCGCGCAGGTCGCGGTCGGCGATGCGAACGTCCGCCGTCACCGAACGGCCGACGAGATAGGCCGGGCTGGTGACGCGCAAGGTCTCGCGGACCGCGTCGGGGAGCCGGTCGGGTGCGGCGAGCAGGGCGCGATGCTCGCCGGTGTCGTGCATGATCGCGACCATTCTCGTCATGGCGCTGGCGAGGGTGTCGGTGCCGGCCACGGCCATCAGGATCGCCAGGCCGCCCGCGTGCTCCACGTCCAATCCCAGTTCACGGCAGCGGCCGAGGGTGGTGTCGGGGTCGGCGCGGGCGTAGGCATCGGGGACATTCACGGCGAGCTGGGTGGCCAGCTCACGGGCGCGGTCCAGTGCCACGGGATCGAGCGTGGTCGACGCCATGGTGCCGAAACCCAGGTTGACCAGCTCTTCGACGTGATGGAACAGGCGCAGGAACAGGGCATCCTGGTCGTCGGTGTAATCGCCGCCGATGGCCGCGGCGATGTCCTCGGGGCGCATGCCGACCAGGTCGGAGACGCTGCGCCCGACCAGGATCTGCGCCCTGGCGGCGATGTCGACGGTCTCCCCCGCCGCGAGCCGTTCGCGCAGGTCACGCAGGTCGGGGCCGATCACCCGTTCGACCAGGGCGTCGGTATGGGCGAGGGTGAACAGGTCGCGCACCTTGGTCCGCAGGTCGGTGTGCCCCGGCCCTTCGAACAGATCCTCGACCCAGTCGCCGATGACCTGCGCCCACCAGTGCCCGGCCGCACCCTCGGACACGATGCTGAAATGGGTGCTGTCGTTGTAGATCTGGCGGGCTACCAGCGGATCGGCGACGAACCAGCCGAGTTCGGGAACCTTGCGGATCGGCCGCGCGAACCGTCCCAACAGCAATAATCCAGGCAGCCAGGGTTGACCTGCGGCGAGTAGGGTTAGTTCATGGCGTCGGGCGGAACTCCACACCCCGGCAGAATCTAATCGACCCGGTCCGATTAGTGAAGGTCTGTGGCTAGGATCGGCGAGATGCGCTGGTGGTGATCTGTGCATCACGCGATATCTGGAAGTGAACAAGCATGGTGAGATCGACAATCGAAGCCGTCGGCGCGTATCTGCCGACCAGAGAAGTGACCACGGCGGAGTTGCTGGCGCAACTGGTCGTCGACGCGCCGCTGGATCTGGAGAAGGTCAGCGGGGTCAGGGCACGGAGGGTACGCGGCGAATCCGAGGACTCCTTCTCCATCGCCCTCGCCGCCGCCCGCAGCGCACTGGACAATTCCCGCTACGCCGCCGCCGATCTGGACGTGATCATCTCCTGCTCGATCACCCGGACCCGCGGCGAGGACTTCTGCCTCGAGCCGTCGTTCGCGCTGATGCTGCGGACCGCGCTCGGGGCGAACAGGGCGATCCACTTCGACGTGTCCAATGCGTGCGCCGGGATGATGACCGGAGTTCTGTTGCTGGACAGGATGATTCGATCCGGCGCGGTGCGTCGCGGCATGGTGGTCTCGGGGGAATGCATCACGCCGATCTCCGATACCGCGGTGCGTGAGATCTCGCAGAAATACGATCCGCAGTTCGCCTCGCTCACCGTCGGTGACGCCGGAGCGGCCGTGGTGCTCGACGGCACCGAGGGGCCAGGGCTCGACTACGTGGAGCTCAACACCAGCGCCGCGTTCGCGAAGCTGTGCCTGGGGATGCCGAGCGATCAGGGGCCGGGCGTCGCGCTCTACACCGACAATCGCTCGATGCACAACGAGTCCCGGTACCTGCTGTGGACCTCGCGGCAGCTGGAGTTCCTCGCCGCCCGCGGATCCAGCTTCGCCGAGGAGGGTTACGACTACCTGATCCATCACCAATTCAGCGGCCCGGCCGTGGAATTGATCAACAAGATCGCCGAGCGCGAATTCGACGCGGCGATGCCGCCGGGCCTCGCGGTGCTCGACCGGTACGGCAACACCGCGTCGACCTCGCATTTCGTGGTGTTGCACGACGCGCTGCGGCAGGGACTGATCGCGCCGGGATCGAAAGTACTACTGGTACCGGCGGCTTCCGGGGTGGTCGCCGGATTCTTGTCGGTGACAATCGGCGATCTGCGGGTATAGGACAGTATGGGAATCATCATTTCTTCGGCAGTGACGCGCAGTGGCGGCGTCAGCTCGGTGGGTCAGGCGGCCGAGGCCGCGCGCGAGGCGTTGACGGGGGCCGGTTGTCAGCCCGAAGAGGTCGACGCGCTGATCAACGTGGGGGTCTATCGCGATGCGAACCTCGTGGAACCGGCGATCGCGGCGCTGATCCAGCAGGCGGCGGGAATCGGGTTGGACTACCGGCGCGGTGACGTGCCGTGCTTGTCGTTCGACCTGATGAACGGGGCGTGCGGGGTGGTGAACGCGGTCGGGGTGGCCGCTTCGCTGCTGGCCGATCTGCCCGCCGGGCATGTGGTCGTGGTATCCGGGGACGCGCATCCGTCGCAGCGAGCCGACGCCGATTTCGCGTTCGAGCCGGTGGGTGCGGCGTTCGTGCTCGAGAACGATCCCGACGCTGTCGGTTTCGGTGGAGTTCACGTGAGCGCGGGTGAGTCGTTGCCCGACCCGCAGGGATACGTGAAGCTCTCGGCGATGGGGGCCGAGGGGCGGTCCTCGTTGACGGTGGAATTACTTACCGGGACAGCCGAACTCGTCGAACATGCCGCTGTCGCGGCCCGAGAGGCATTGGCGGCCGACGGTATCGACGCGGGACAGGTGGTTCTGCTGTGCGGCAAGCCGACTCCCGACTTCGCCGGGGGACTGGCCGCCGAACTCGGCGTGGCCGCGGTGGTGACCGACGAATTCGGCGGGGACGTCCACACTTCCGCGCTGACCGCCGCGTTCGTGGCGGCCCGTGACGCGGGGTTGGCCGATCGGCCGTTGTTGTTCGTTGCCGCCGATGGCGGACCCACCGCGGCAGCGGTGACCTATCGAGGGGTTGGTGTGCGGTGACGCGGTCGCGTTCGTTGCATGTTGTTCCGGATCCGGTGAGCGAGCCGGGCGGTCGACACCGGGCGGCGACGGTCGCGGCATCGGGACCGAGCCGGGAAGCGGTGCTGGCGCTGCGGTCGATTCCGGTGCTCGGTTGGGCATTTCTGATCGTCGGGCTGGTGCGGCCGTTCCGTAGTCGGCTGTTACGCATCGCCTTCTGGATCGATGTGGTCCTGAGCGTCGGGGTGCACGCCGCGCAGATTCCGGCGGCGCGAAAAGTAGCTGCCGAACGGGGGATCTCGTCCGGCCGGGCCGCGGCGATGACCATGCTGTTCGGGGCTACCTGGTGGAAGACGTTGGGCGAGGGCGAGCGGTGATCGATGCGCCGGGCCCGCATGCGATCGGGCGGCGGCGATACGGCACTGCGGCTCCGGCCCGCTGCGACTCGTGTCGACGGTATAGCGTGGCGCGATGACTGTGCTGGTGACCGGCGCGACAGGGTTCGTCGGTGGGGCGATCGTGCGTGGGTTGGTGGCGCGCGGGGTGCCGGTTCGGGCGATGGTCCGGGATGCGGCGGCGGCGCCGGAGGGTGTCGAGGTAGCGGTTGCCGATCTCGGGGACACCGGCGCGCTGGCGCGTGCGGTGACCGGGGTGCGGGCTGTGGTGCACGCGGCCGCCCTGCTCGGTGAATTCGGTCGACCCGCGGAGTACTTCGCGGTGAATGTGGCGGGAACCGATCGGCTGGTGCAGGAAGCCGCGGCGGCCGGGGTGCGGCGGTTCGTGTTCATCGGGAGTCCGAGTGCGTTGATGGTGCCCGACGGCGGGGATCAGGTGGGAATCGATGAGACGGTGCCCTACCCCGAGCGGTTTCTGAACAGCTATTGCGAAACCAAGGCTGTCGCCGAGCAATTGGTGCTCGCGGCAGACGCGCCGGGGTTCACGACGTGTTCGCTGCGGCCTCGGGCGGTGTGGGGACCCGGGGATCGGCGCGGACCGATCGTGCAGATTCTGGCGAAGTTGCGCGCGGGCCGGTTGCCGGATCTGTCCGGCGGGCGCGATGTTCGGGCCTCGCTGTGCTACATCGACCATCTCGTCGACGCCGTCGGTCTCGCTCTCGAGGCCGAGAATGTCGGCGGGCGAGCGTATTTCGTCGCCGACGCGGAACCGGTGTCGGTGTGGCCGACTTTGGATGCCGTGGCCGAACGGTTCGCTCTGACCGGACCGAGTCGCACGGTGCCCGCACTCGTACTGAGCGGAGCGCTGGCGGCGATCGAAACGCTGTGGCGGATACCGGCGGTCGCGCAGCGGTGGACTCCCCCGCTGTCGCGGTACGCGGTCGCGCTCGTCACCCGTTCGGCGACCTATGACCTCTCGCGAGCCGAGCGTGAACTGGGCTACCGGCCGGACGTACCGTTCGAGACGGGACTGGACAACTTCCACCGCTGGGTCGCCCAGGTCGGCGGGCTCGATCGGCTGTTGGAGGACCTGTGAGTACTGGTGAACCGGGCGCGCTCTGGGTGGTGATCCCCGCCTTCGACGAGGAACGCGGCATCCGCAAGACCCTGGATGCCATTGCCGCGCAACAGGACACGGACTTCACGGTGGTCGTGGTCGACAACAATTCGACCGATGGCACCGTCGAGGTGGTCCGCGCGTTCGCTGCGGCGCATCCGGTACCACGCATCGTGGTGATCCACGAGCAGCAGAAGGGGACCGGGGCTGCCGCCGACACCGGGATGCGCCACGCGATCGCGCACGGCGCGACCTACCTCGCGCGCACCGATGCCGACTGCCTACCCGCACCCGACTGGACAGCGCGGATCAGAGCCGGGTTCGACTCGGGCCTGCGCCTGGTCAGCGGTCAGCTGATTCCGCGCACCGATGAGGGCGTTTCCTGGATCGACCGCACGATCATCCGGGTGGCCCTGGAGGTGGCGTCGACCTTCGGCAAGGTGCGCTCGGGTAACCGGGACCCGAAATATCTCGGACCCTACGTGATGACACCGGGATGCAATATGGCGATAACCGCCGAATTGTATGTTGCCGCAGGAGGGTTCCCGCGGACCGCGATCGAGGACCTGCACGAGGATCGGGCGCTGGTCAATGCGGTGCGCACGATCACCACCGACTACGGGTTGCGTCGGGATGTGCGGGTGTTCGGCTCGAATCGGCGGGTGCGTGCCTGGGGAATCCGCAAGACGCTCGCCTGGTACGCCGACCATCGGTATCGGCCCGACGTGGTCGATATTCGATGAGCGCCGCGCCCGCCATGCCCGCACGCCGCGCACCACTACCGAGGGGGACCACCGATGACCGACTTTCTCGAACGGCTTGCCGCGCAAGCTGAACGGATTCCGGACGCCTCGGCGCTCGGGACGGTCGGCAAGCGTGCGTTCACCTACCGGGAACTGGCGGACACCATCGGACGGGTGTCGAACAATCTCGGCGAGGCGGGGTTCTCGGCCGGTGATCGGATGCTGTTCTCGATCCGGCCGAGTGTGTCGTCGGTGCTGTTGATCTTCGGGGTGATCGCGGCGGGCGGGACGATCGCGTTCGTCGACCCCGGTGTGGGCCCGGAACTGTTCGCCCGACGAGTCGGCATGGTCGAACCCACTTGGGCGGCAACGGAATCGCTGCTGTACGCCGTGAGCGGCCCGCTGGCCGGGTTCGGGCGTAAGAAGGGCTTGGAACTGCCGCGGTTCGGCGCGCTCGATGTTCGACATATCCACAGTGGGGTGTGGGTGCCGGGGACACCGTTCGGGTCGACTCCGTTGCGGCGCTTCACCGGTGACGCGCGCCGGACCACCGTGCCCGCCGCCGATCCCGAGGCGGCGGCGTTGATCGTGTTCACCTCCGGAACCACCGATGACCCCAAAGCCGTGGTGCACACTCGCGCTTCGCTGAGCGCCGGCCTCGCCGCGATGGGCGGCAAGACCAGCCTCGCGCCCGGCGCCTTCCTGCACACCGAGCAGCTCATGATGGGGCTGCCCGCGTTGATGGCAGGGGCACGATGGGCGATGCCGCGGTATGCGCGGTTCGGTACGCACATCGACCCGGTCCGGTTCACCCGGAATCTGCGCAGTGCGACGCACGCGTTCTATACCCCGGCCGACCTCGCTGTCGCTCTCGACGCGATGGAAGCCGGCGACCTCGTGGCGCCGCCACATCTGCGTCAGGTGGCTCTCGGCGGCGCGCCGGTCACCTCCGCGCTTCTTCGCCGGGCACAGAAGTCGTTGCCCGACACCGAGTTTCTCGCGATCTACGGAATGACCGAGATCTTGCCGGTGGCGGTCGCGACCGGAGCCGCCAAGCTCGCACACGACGGAGATCTACTCGGGGCGCCGGTGCGCGGCGTGGAGGCGCGGATCGCCGACGACGGCGAACTGGTGTTGTCCGGGCCGAACCTGTGTCGTGGATATCTGGGCGCCGAGCCCCTCACCGAGATCGCGACCGGCGACCTCGCCCGCTGGGACGACAAGGAACTGGTCCTCACCGGACGCAAGAAGGACATGATGATCCGGGGCAAGACCAACATCTACCCGGGGTTGTACGAGCCGGTGATCACCGCGATCAGCGGTGTGCGGGAAGCGATCATGGTCGGCCTACCGGACGAGATCGGCGACGAGCGCATCGTGCTCGCCGTCGTCCCCGATCCGGAATCCGCGGACATCGCGGCGCTCCTTCGCCAACGACTACCCCAGGTCATCGACACCACAGCCGTCCCCGACGACATCGTGGTGGTGGACAGAATTCCGGTCAGCGGACGGACGAACAAACCGGACCGTGCGGCACTGCGGGAGATGGTGCGCGGACTGCTCAGCGAGTGACCGAGCGGATGGTGCGGTCGGCCATGGCTTCGATGGTGGTGCGCGGAAGCATGGTGTCGACGTAGCAGAAGGTGATCGACATCGTGGGGCCGAGGGTGGCTACCGCGACCGTCAGTGCGCTGGCGCAGGAGTTCGTGCCCGCCACTGTCAGGTCGGTGATGTGCAGCGGCTCAGGGGTTTCGGGGGGATACAGTCTGCCCAGGTTGCTGAGGGTGACGTTCCAGGGGGCTCGGCGGTCGATGAGTTCGATGGTGCGCCTGCCGGATTCGAGCGATCGGGGGCAGCCGTAGCGGATGGCGGCCAGGGCGGTGAGGTCGTTGTTGTTCGCGAGTCGTCGGGTGAGTCGGGATTTCGCCGCGCGGGCGGCTTCCCAGAGTGAGTACGTCGGGCCGTAGGGGACGAAGGTGGGGACTACCGCGGTGAACATGCCCGGCTCGTCGTCGGCCGGGGGTGGGTCGAGGCGGGAACGGACGTCGACCGGGATACCGATGCCGGCGACACCGGACGGTCGGGGCGCCAGTTCGCCGAGCGCGTCGGCCAGGGCAGCGGTCAAGGCGGCATTGACGGTGACGTCGTGCTGGTGGCAGCGGGCGCGAAGGTCGGTGAGGGCTTGCCCCTCGATGGTGCGAATCACGGTGCGGGTGCGGCGAATCGGTAGCGGTGGCGCGATGCCGGGCAGGCTGCTCGGGCGGCGGGCCATAGCGGCGAGTTGGCCGGTGAGGTTGGTGCGCAGGCAGCGCAGGAGGCGGGTGTGCGCGGGTGGGATGAGATCGTCCGGGGCCGGAATCGGCGGGCGCGAGAGGGTGGGGACGGGGGAACCGAAGGCGTAGGCGAGAATTCGCCAGCCCAGTGATGTCATCGAGCGGCCGTCGAGCAGGACATGGGACAGGACGAGAATCAGGTCGTGGTATTCCTCGGAAGTGCCGGGGCGCCAAGCCAGATCGATGAGGCGGCCGGGCGAGGTCGCGAGGTCGATGGGCTCGGCCAGTTGTTCGTCGAAGATCGTGCGCCACTCGTCGGGATCTTCGACCATGCGGTGCAGCACCGGTAGGTGCGGGTCGACGGACGGGGCGAAACAGGGACCGTCGACAACCGTTGTTCGCAGCAAGGGGAATTCCGCGAGCAGTGCGTCGGCGGCTTCTTCGAGGCGGTAGGCGCCGATCGGGCCGCGCACCCGCAAGCGGACGACGCAATTCGCCGGCGACAACTGATCGACGAGCCAGAACCACCGTTCCGAGGCCGACAGCGGGCGAATCACCTCACCGTTGCGCACCCGCGCGGCCTCCTTCATCGACGAACCCGGTCAGCGTGAGCGTAGCGAACCGATGCTCAGCGCTTTCACATGGCGTTACTACATGCGTATTATGGACTTATGGGTTTCGAGTGGCCTGATTGGGCGATCGCTCACCTGATCGGCATCGAACCCAGCGAGGTTCGGCAGGTCCTCGCAGCGTCACGACGGTGGCCACGCCCGGCCTTCGACGGCCAGGTGACCGTGTTGACGGTGTGGGGGCGCACCACAGCCGGCCGCCCGCTGATCGTGGTGATGCGACAGCGGGAGGACTGGACGTGGGTGATCATCGGCGCACGCACGATGCGCGCCGAGGAACTGGCGCAATTCGAGCAGTGGGAAAGTGAGACCCGATCATGAGCGAGCAGGGACTTCCGTCCAGCAAAGAAGAACTCGCCGACTTCATGGATCGGCTGAGTTTCTCCGACGACCCCACCGACGCCCCACCACGTCTTCCCGTCAACGAAGACATCATGGTGACCACGTCGATCCGCCTGCCCCTCGGCCTACACAGCCGCCTGAAATCCCTCGCCGACGAACGCCGCGTAGGCGTGTCGACCCTGCTCCGAGAATGGGCGGAAGCAGCCGTCGCCGACATCGACGACGAAGACCAGATGATCTCCCTCGCCGAAGCCAAACGCGCCCTCTCCCGAGTCCACCCGATCCACCGCGCGAGCTGATCTGCCACCGGAAATCGCTCGGGGATCCGCAACCTTCGAGGCGGCGGCCAGTCGCACGGCGGTAGGCTCGTCGGTGCCGACGAGGACGAGGAGCTAACCGTGACCGCAGCGCACCCAGACGAGGCGCGACGCATCACCGCGGAACAGTTTCTCGATACCGAGCCCGATACGCTCGGCACCACCTTCGGCGATTTCGAGATCGTCGACGGACTCGTGGTTCGGGCGATGGCGCAGAGTGAGGCTCACAGTCGAGTGGTGCGCCGTCTTGCCGCGGCGATCGAGAACGCGCGTGACCCGGCAGGGCCATGTCTGCGGGTGGGCTCCGATGTGGCGGTTCGGTTCGCCGATACCGAGGACGTTCCCGACGACCAGCGACTCAACGTTCGCTACCCGGATATCTTCGTTCGCGATTGCGAGCCCTACGACGTCAACACTGTGCGTGAGCATCTTTCTTTGGTCGCCGAAATCGCCTCTCGCACGACCGTCGATGCCGACACAGGCATCAAACACCAGCTCTATGCGCGTGCAGGGATTCCGGTCTATCTGATTGTTCATTTCGACAAGACCTGGACCCGGATCGACCGCGTCGAAGAGTATCGACTCGACTGGTCAGGAATGCGGTATATGCCGCATCGGGTGCATCGCACCGCGCTCGTCCTCGATACCCCGGTTATTCTGGCGATCACCTTGGACGCACTGGACAGCCCGTAGCAATCGGTGGACGAATGACGAAGGCCCCCAGGGAAACTCGGGGGCCTTCGTCATTCGGCATCGAACTCAGCGGCGGCGCTTGCCCTTGGAATCGGTGCGGGCCGCTACGCGGCGTTCGCGGCGGGTGCCGGACTGCTGCTGGCCGCCGTATTCCTGGGCGTCGGAATGGGATTCGGCGTGGCCGTCTTCGGCGGGGCCCGAGTAGTTCATGGCCCGGGGAGCCTGATCGGTGATTCCCTTGGCACGCAGAGCCGGCGGGGCTTGGGTTTCCGCGGGGGCGTCCTGGGGGCGGGCACCGACCGGGGAGCGCAGGCCCTTGTCGATCGAGACGCCTTCGGGCTGGGGCTGCTGGACCTCGACCTGGAGGTTGAAGAGGAAGCCGACGGACTCCTCCTTCAGGCCTTCCAGCATGGCGGCGAACATGTCGAAGCCCTCACGCTGGTATTCGACCAACGGGTCGCGCTGGGCCATGGCGCGCAGGCCGATGCCCTCCTTGAGGTAGTCCATCTCGTAGAGGTGCTCGCGCCACTTACGGTCGAGCACCGAGAGCAGGACCTGACGTTCCAGGTTGCGCATCGCGCCTTCGCCCGCGAGACCGTCGATCTCCTGCTCGCGCTTCTCGTAGGCGTTATGGGCGTCTTCGAGGAGGACCTCGCGAAGCTCGTCGCGGGTGAGTTCGCCCGCGTCGCCGGTGGCGGTCTCGCCGGTGAGTTCCTTGTGGTCCAGGCTCACCGGGTACAGCGTCTTGAGGGCGGTCCAGAGCTTGTCCAGATCCCAGTCCTCGACATAGCCCTCGGCGGTGGCGCCGTCGACATAGGCGGTGGTCACGTCGGTGATCATGTTCTGAACCTGACCCTCCATGTCCTCGCCACGCAGGATCTGGTTGCGCTCGCCGTAGATCACGGTGCGCTGCTGGTTCATGACCTCGTCGTACTTCAGAACGTTCTTGCGGATCTCGAAGTTCTGCTGCTCGACCTGGGTCTGTGCGCTCTTGATGGCCTTGGAGACCATCTTCGCCTCGATCGGGACATCGTCGGGCAGATTCAGCCGGGTCATGATCGACTCGAGCGCGGCGCCGTTGAAGCGGCGCATCAGCTCGTCGCCCAGCGAGAGGTAGAAGCGCGACTCGCCCGGGTCGCCCTGACGGCCGGAGCGACCACGCAGCTGGTTGTCGATACGACGCGACTCGTGGCGCTCGGTGCCGAGCACGTAGAGACCGCCGGCCTCGCGGACCGTCTCGGCGTCGTCCTCGGTCTGCTTCTTGACCTGCTCGAGCGCGGAGTGCCAGGCGGCCTCGTACTCGTCGGGGGTGTTCACCGGGTCGAGGCCCTGCTTGCGCAGCAGGATGTCGGCGATGATGTCGGCGTTGCCGCCGAGCACGATGTCGGTACCACGACCGGCCATGTTGGTGGCCACGGTGACCGCGCCGGGGCGACCGGCCTCGGCGATGATCTGGGCTTCCTGCTCGTGGAACTTCGCGTTCAGCACCGAGTGCGCCACACCACGCTTGGTGAACTGCTTGGACAGGTACTCCGAGCGCTCCACGCTGGTGGTGCCGATCAGGACCGGCTGGCCCTTCTCGTGCCGCTCGGTCACGTCGTCGACGACGGCGGCGAACTTGGCCTCTTCCGACTTGTAGATCAGGTCGGCCTGGTCCTTGCGGACCATCGGCTTGTTCGTCGGGATCGGGACCACGCCGAGGTTGTAGATCGAGTGCAGCTCGGCGGCCTCGGTCTCGGCGGTACCGGTCATGCCCGACAGCCTGTTGTAGAGGCGGAAGTAGTTCTGCAGGGTGATCGTGGCCAGGGTCTGGTTCTCCGGCTGGATCTCGACCTTCTCCTTGGCCTCGATCGCCTGGTGCATGCCCTCGTTGTAGCGGCGGCCGACCAGGATGCGGCCGGTGAACTCGTCGACGATGATCACTTCGCCGTCGCGGACGATGTAGTCCTTGTCGCGCTGGTAGAGCTCCTTGGCCTTGATGGCGTTGTTCAGGTAGCTCACCAGGGGCGAGTTCGCGGCCTCGTAGAGGTTGTCGATGCCGAGCTGATCCTCGACGAACTCCACGCCCTGCTCGTGCACGCCGATGGTGCGCTTCTTGATGTCGACTTCGTAGTGGACATCTTTCTTCAGCAGCGGCGCGATGCGCGCGAATTCGGCGTACCACTTCGACGACGCGTCGGCCGGGCCCGAGATGATCAGCGGGGTGCGGGCCTCGTCGATGAGGATCGAGTCGACCTCGTCGACCACGGCGAAGTTGTGACCACGCTGGACGAGATCGTCCAGGGAGTGAGTCATGTTGTCGCGCAGGTAATCGAAGCCGAACTCGTTGTTCGTGCCGTAGGTGATGTCGGCGGCGTAGGCCACCCGACGCTCGGCGGGGGTCATCCCGCCCAGGATCACGCCGACCTCGAAGCCGAGGAAACGGTGCACGCGGCCCATCCACTCGGCGTCGCGCTTGGCGAGGTAGTCGTTGACGGTGACCACGTGCACGCCGTCGCCGGAGATCGCGTTGAGGTACGCGGGGAGCACACAGGTCAGGGTCTTGCCCTCACCGGTCTTCATCTCCGAGATATTGCCCAGGTGCAGCGAGGCGCCGCCCATGATCTGCACCTTGTAGTGCTTCTGGTTCAGCACCCGCCACGACGCCTCACGCGCCACGGCGAAAGCCTCGAGCAGCAGGTCGTCGAGGGTTTCCCCGTCGGCGTAGCGCTGGCGGAATTCGGCGGTCTTGGCGCGCAGCTCGTCGTCGGTCAGAGCTTCGATCTCGTCGCCGTACGCGATGACCTCATCGGCGAGGTTCGAGAGCCGCTTGACCATGCGACCTTCACCAATCCGTAGCAACCTCGTCAGTGTCAGCGCAGGCACGGGTCTCGTCAGTCCTCTGGTCGGAGTTGTGTTCAACGGCGATGGTAGTCCGCAGACCACCGTACCCGGCGGCGCGGACCTGTGCCCGATGTACCGGTGCAGTCATTACCCCAGGTCACAACGCCCGGCGAGCCTCGTTGCCCGGCACTGTTATTCACCTGCCGTGACGTAGGATGTACCGCGTGCCCGATCAGCGCCATACGGCACCGGAAGGAGCTTCGGAGCGCGTGATCACGAGATTGACGCCGCAGGACGCGTCGTTCTATCGGCTCGAGTCGAGTAGTAACCCGATCCATATCGGCTCTCTCGCGATCCTGAACAACTCCTACCCGGACACCGAGGGCCAGGTACTCGACTACGAACGCCTCGTCGACCTGGTCGAATCCCGGCTGCCGATGGTGCCGCGCTACCGCCGCAAGGTGCGCGAGATCCCCTTGGCCATGGGCCGGCCGGTCTGGGTCGAGGACAGCCGTTTCGACATCAGCTACCACATCCGCCGCTCCGCGCTGCCCGGCCCGGGGAGCGACTCCCAGCTCTACGATCTCGTCGCCCGGCTCGCCTCGCGTCCGCTGGATCAGGGGCGACCGCTGTGGGAGATGTATCTCATCGAGGGGCTCGCCGACGGGCGCGCCGCGGTGTTCACCAAGTCGCACTCGGCGCTCGTCGACGGTGATACCGCCCTCGAGATCGGTCACGTGATCCTCGACAACTCCCCCCTGCCGCGCGAACTGGCCGACGACGCGTGGCGCGCGCCGCGCGAACCCACCGATGTGGAATTGCTGGCCGGGGCGCTGTCGCAGCTGGCCGCCCAGCCGCGCGAGGCCTACAGCGTGATGCGCGACGCGGGATCGAACGCGTTCGGCGTGGTGCGCGGCACCCGGATGGCGGTGAAGGCCGCGGCCAACGTGGTGCGCGCGGCGACCGCGAGCGCGGCGCCGGACAGCCCGCTCAACGCCCGCACCTCGCGCAGCCGCCGCTTCGATGTGGTGCGCACCGACCTCGACGACTACCGCACCATCCGCAGACATTTCGACTGCTCGATCAACGACGCGGTGCTCGCGGTGGTCACCGGGGCGCTGCGCAACTGGTTGCTCTCGCGCAACGAGGCGCTGATCGAGTCGACCAATCTGCGCGCGGTGGTGCCGATGTCGGTCTACGTCGACGGCGACAATCAGCTGACCCCGGCCAGCGAGGTGTCCTCGTTCCTCATCGATCTGCCCGTGGGCGAACCGAATCCGACGATGCGCCTGTCGCACATCTCCCATGCCACCGAGGCCACGGGCAGGCAACGTCGCGGGGTGCGGGCGCGCACGCTCGTGCACCTGGCCGGGTTCGCGCCCGCGAGCCTGCACGCGATGAGTGTGCGGGCGGCGAGTACCTTCGCCGACAACAGTTTCAATCTGGTGATCACCAACGCGCCGGGACCACAGACCGCGATGTACATCGGCGGGGCACGCATGCTGGAGATGTATCCGGTATCGCCGCTGCTGCGCAATCAGACGTTGAGCTTCGGACTCACCTCGTACGACGGTCAGGTCTTCTACGGACTCAACGCCGACCGCGACGCCATGGCCGACATCGATGTCCTCGCGGCCTCGGTGCACGAATCGATGGAGGAGTTGCTCGGTGCCTGTCTCTGAGAACGACACGATGCGCGTCTACATCCCGGCGACGATTCCGCTCCTGCGCCAACTCGTCGACGAGCAGCAGTTGCTCCCGCTCGGCGCGACCGCGTTCGCCGTGACGCCCGCCCTGCGCGAGGCCTACGCCGCGGGCGACGACGAGGAGCTCGCCGAAGTGGCGATGCAGGAAGCCGCACGGGCCTCCATGCGATTGATCGGCGCCGAGCGCGACGGCCTCGACGATCCGGACGACGACGCGAGCGCCGAATCGACGACGCCCGCCCCGGGTGGCCCGGTGTATCGACGCGCGGTGATCGCGGCGGATGTGCCGGGGGCGAAGCTGCGGCCCGATCTCGACGATGCTGTGGTGAAGCTGTCGGGGCCGATCAGCTTCAAGCAGGTCGCCGCGGTGCATGTCGACCTGGCCGAGGCCGAGCCGCAGGTCGCCAAGGCCGTGGACGTCATCGACGCCGCCGACCTCGGTGATACCGATGCGGAATTCGTGCTCGGCGACGCCGAGGACCATCAGCTTGCCTGGTACGCGCCCCAGGAGCTGCCTTTCCTGCTCGAACTGTTGTAGTTTTCGGCGGTCGGCGGCCCGGTTGCCCAATGTTCACAACTAGCGCTCAACCTACGATGCCGTAACCTTGCTGCGAGCGAGTCACCCCACGGTGACGCGGATGTATGACAGGGAGTAACGGCACAGATGGTCCTGAACAAGTTCCGGGAATGGCTCGAAGCACCGGCGGCGCAGGTCGCCGATCGGGGCGGCAAGCTGAACGTGTTGCGTGGCGCGGTCGCCCGGGTGACCACTCCCCTACTGCCCGACGACTATCTACACCTGGCCAACCCGCTGTGGTCGGCGCGCGAGCTGCGCGGCCGCATCGTGGAGGTGCAGAAGGAGACCGCCGACTCGGCGACCCTGGTGATCAAGCCGGGCTGGGGCTTCGATTTCAAGTACCGCCCCGGGCAGTACATCGGCATCGGCATCCTGATCGACGGCCGGTGGAACTGGCGTTCCTACTCGCTGACCTGTCCCCCGGACTGGACCGGCGAGGGCGGTAAACGACTCATCTCCATCGCGGTGAAGGCGATGCCGGAGGGCAAGTTGTCCAGCCACCTTGTCAACGGGGTGGCCGCGGGCACCATCGTGCGGCTGGCCGCGCCGCAGGGCGGGTTCGTGCTGCCGGAGCCGCCGCCGGCGAAGGTGCTGTTCATCACCGCGGGCAGCGGTATCACCCCGGTGATGTCGATGTTGCGCACGATGGACCGCCGCGACGGGGTCAACGACGTGGTGCACGTCCACTCCGCGCCCACCGACGCCGACGTCATGTTCGGCGCCGAACTGCGCGCCCTGCACGACAAGCACCCCAGCTTCGTCTCCCACCTGCAGCTCACCGACGAGCACGGCCTGTTCTCCCTGGCCCGGCTCGACGAGCTCTACCCCGACTGGCGCGAACGCGAGACCTGGGCCTGTGGACCGGCCCCGATGCTCGACGCGATCGAAACCCATTGGAAGAACGCGGGTGTGGCCGAGCAGCTGCACATCGAACGCTTCGAGGTGGAACGCTCCGCGATCGGCGAGGGCGGCACCGTGACCTTCGGCACCACCGGGCGCACCCTCACCGTCGACGGCGCGACCAGCCTGCTCGAAGCCGGGGAATCCGTCGGCGTGCAGTTGCCCTTCGGCTGCCGGATGGGCATCTGCCAGACCTGCGTGGTCACCCTGTCTGCCGGACACGCCCGCGACCTGCGCAACGGTGACGAACGTCAGCCCGGCGACAAGGTGCAAACCTGCATTTCCGCCGCCGCGGGCGACTGCACGCTGGACATCTAGCCGGTTGCCGGACCGCCGAGCGGGTACCCTCGAGGTATGCGCCGGTCATAAACCGTGACCGGCGCCCATCGCTTAGGCCCCTCACTTCGATCCATGCCCGAGGGCGCGACTTAGGATCACTCACAGGCCGACCAGCATCGAGGGCTAGGACCCGAGGCGCGCAGCGCCCGGTTCTCGCCCGCCTCGATCTGGACTCGCCGACAGGGTGCGACGACGAAGCGCCCTCGGCGAGGGAAGATCGAGGTTCCCAGGCCGAGAACCCGCGGCACCTGCCGCTGATAAACACAGGAGGACCCCCGGTGGCCATCACCGATATCCAGGCCTTCGCCCATCTGACGGCGGCCGACATCGAGACCCTGGGGAAAGAACTCGATTCGATCCGCCGCTCGGTGGAGACCTCCCGCGGCGAACGCGACGCCAAGTACATCCGTCGCACCATCGCGGCCCAGCGCGCCCTCGAGGTAGCCGGGCGCGCGGTGCTGTTCGGCAGCCGTAACCGCTGGGCCTGGCTCGGCGGTACCGCGATGCTCTCGGTGGCCAAGATCATCGAGAACATGGAGATCGGCCACAATGTGAGCCACGGCCAGTGGGATTGGATGAACGATCCCGAGATCCACTCCACCAGCTGGGAGTGGGACATGACGGGCACCTCGTCGCAGTGGCGACGCGCGCACAACTACTCGCACCACACCTACACCAACGTCCTCGGCAAGGACGAGGATCTCGGTTTCGGCATCCTGCGGATGACGCGCGACGAGCAGTGGCGCCCACTGCATTTGGCTCAGCCCGCCGCCAACCTGCTGCTGGCCGCGACCTTCGAATGGGGTATCGCGCTCCACGATCTCGGCATCGAGAAAGAGCTGGCCGGGATTCCGATGAGCGCGCACACCTCGGCGCCCGACATCGAGTTCTACCGCAAGGCGGGCCGTCAGGTCGCCAAGGATTTCGTGCTGTATCCGGCGCTGACCGGACCGGCGTGGAAGTCGACGCTGAAGGCCAACGCCACCGCGAATCTGGTGCGCAACCTGTGGTCCTATGCCGTCATCTTCTGTGGCCACTTCCCCGACGGCGCACAGAAGTTCACCGCCGAACAGCTCGACGGGGAAACCCAGGGCGAGTGGTATCTGCGCCAGATGCTGGGCAGCGCCAACTTCAAGGCCGGCCCGGTGATGGCGTTCATGAGCGGCAACCTCTGCTACCAGATCGAACATCACCTGTTCCCCGATCTGCCGAGCAACCGGTATTCCGAGGTCGCGGTGCGCGTGCGCGAGCTGTGCGACAAGTACGACCTGCCCTACACCACCGGCTCCCTGGGCAAGCAGTACCTGCTGGCCTTCCGCACCATCCACAAGCTGGCGCTGCCGGATCGTTTCCTCAAGCGCACCGCCGACGACGCGCCCGAGACGTCGTCGGAGCGCAAGTTCGCCGGTATCTCGCTGCCCGACAGCCTGCGGGTCGACCCGGAGACCGGTAAGCGTTTCGGTCTGCGTTCGGCGCTGCACGACGCGAAGGTCACCCTCGAGATCAAGGCACGGCACGAGAAGGAAGTGCTGCGCGAGGCAAAGGTGGCGCTCAAGGCGCGAGCACGGCAGGAGAAGCTGGCTTTGCGTGAGGCGAAGCGTGCGCTGGGCGAACGCGCCGTGCACGAGCGGGGTGTGTTGCGCGACAAGGCAGCTCGCCGCATGGCCCGGCACGCCTGATAACATTTCCATCTCGACGGCGCAATAGGACTTATCACACATTTCGTCGCCGAAATCGCCAACCTACGCTCTCGTAACTTACGGTACTGTAGCCGCCATGGCGATCTCGGATGTCAAGGAATACGCGCACCTCACCGCAGCGGATGTCGAAGCTCTAGGCGCGGAGTTCGACGCGATCCGCCGGGAAATCGAATCCTCCCGCGGAGCGGCCGACGCGCGCTATATCCGTAATGTCATCCGGCTACAACGCGCGCTCGAGATCAGCGGCCGCACGGTCCTGTTCGCCAGCTTCCTGCCCCCGGCCTGGTTGGCCGGTGTCGCCCTGCTCGGCTCCGCCAAGATCATCGAGAACATGGAGATCGGGCACAACGTCATGCACGGGCAGTGGGACTGGATGAACGATCCGGAAGTCCACTCCACCTCGTGGGAATGGGACAACGCGGGCCCGTCGGCGCACTGGAAGATCACCCACAACTTCCTGCACCACAAGTACACCAACGTGCTCGGCATGGACGACGACATCGGCTACGGCCTGCTCCGCGTCACCCGCGACCAGCGCTGGATGCCGTTCTACCTCGGCAACCCCATCTACAACTTCCTGCTGCAGGCGCTGTTCGAGTACGGCGTGGCGATCCAGCACCTCGAGCTGGGCAAGGTCGCCAAGAAGAAGTGGGACAAGGACTCGCCCGAGTGGAAGCAGTTCGAGGCAGACCGCACGCTGGTGCTGAAGAAGATCGGCAAGCAGGCCGCCAAGGATTACGTGGTCTTCCCGCTGCTCACCGGCCCGTCGTTCCTCACCACGCTCACCGCCAACATCGCCGCCAACGTGGTGCGCAATGTCTGGACCAACGCGATCATCTTCTGCGGGCACTTCCCAGACGGCGCCGAGAAGTTCACCAAGGCCGACATCGAGAACGAGACCAAGGGCGAGTGGTACCTGCGCCAGATGCTGGGCAGCGCCAACATCACCGGTGGACCGCTGCTGCACTTCATGAGCGGTAACCTCAGCCACCAGATCGAGCACCACCTGTTCCCCGACCTGCCGAGCAACCGCTACGCCGCCATCGCGGTGCGGGTGCGGGAGCTGGCCGACAAGTACGACCTGCCCTACACCACCGGCTCGCTGCCGGTGCAGTACTTCAAGTCGTGGCGCACCATCCTCAAGCTCTCGCTGCCGAACAAGTACCTGCGCCACACCGCCGACGACGCGCCCGAGACCAAGTCCGAGCGACTGTTCGCCGGCAACACCACGCCGTCGATCGACCCGGTGACCGGGCGTCGTCAGGGCTTGCGCACCGCGCTGGCCGCCGGTCGCAAGCTGGCCCGCCGGACGGTGGGCTGACCGGCTGCGGTTGTATGGTCGGCGTGAGTACCGACCAACTCGGCGTCTACGACGCGATCCGTCTGCGTCGTGACGTGCGCGCCGAATTCACCGGCGAGCCCGTCGACGACGACACCCTGTTGCGAATTCTCGACGCCGCGCATCGCGCGCCCAGCGTCGGGAACTCGCAGCCGTGGGATTTCGTCGTGGTCCGTCGAGCCGAGACGCTGCGCCGTTTCGCCGAGCACGTGGCGGACAAGCGCGTGGAATTCGGTGCGTCGCTGCCCGCCGACCGAGCGACCACATTCGCGCCGATCAAGATCGACGGAATCGTCGAGAGCGGCACGGGTATCGTTGTCACGCACAATGATTCGCGGGGCGGGCCGCAGGTACTCGGCCGGGCGAGCGTGCCGGAAACAGGCGTGTACTCGACCGTGCTGGCCATCCAGAACCTGTGGCTCGCGGCGACCGCCGAGCAGGTGGGGGTGGGCTGGGTGTCGTTCTACGAGCCGGAATTCCTGCGCGAACTCGTCGGTCTGCCCGCGCAGATCAAGCCGGTGGCCTGGCTGTGCGTGGGACCGGTCAGCGCATTCCAGCAGGTGCCGGATCTGGAACGTTTCGGATGGCGGGCGGGACGGTCGCTGACCGAGGCCGTGCATCACGAAACCTTCGGCGATTGAACAAGATCCGGACACCCGCGGAGCGCGGATGCCCGGATCGATCGTGGTTCTAGGCCAGCTTGATCAGGCCGTAGTCGAAGGCGTGTCTGCGGTAGACCACCGACGGGCGGTCGGTCTCGCTGTCGTGGAATAGGAAGAAGTCGTGGCCGACCAATTCCATCTGATAGAGGGCGTCATCTACCGACATCGGTGTCGCGGTGTGCACCTTGGTGCGCACGATGTGGCCGGGGCCTGCCTCGTCGACGGTCTCGTCGTGGTCGTGGGCAGCGGAACCGTCCGGCGGGGCGAACAGCGAGTCGTCGACCAGTGTCGCGGTGGCTTGCGCGACCGAGACCGGCGTCTTGTCGCCGTAGTGCACGACGCGCCGCTTGTCCTTGGTCCGGCGCAGTCTGCTCTCGATCTTCTGGGTGGCCGATTCGAGCGCGGCGTAGAAACTGTCGGCGCACGCTTCGGCGCGCACGATCGGTCCACGGCCACGCGCGGTGATCTCCACACGCTGGCACGCCTTGCGTTGACGACGGTTGCGTTCGTGGAACAGTTCCACATCGAAGAGGAAGATCGACGGGTCGAAGCGCTCTAACCGAGACAGCTTCTCCGCCACGTAGATTCGATAGTGGTCAGGGACTTCGACATTTCGACCGGAGACCACCACTTCGGCGTTCGGGCTCTCGGAATCGATTGTCTCGGTGGCACCGTTCTGTAGTGCCGTGGGTTCAGCATCTTGCACTGATGCCCGTGAAGAAGTCGTCACGCGTACCTCCCGGATATGGCCGCACAACTACGAACGTAGGGCGGCGGGATTGAGCTGTGCCGATCGGGAATCGCCCGGCACCTGTATCCGCGGCACCACCTCCCAAACTTGTGGTTCGGTGTGTGCTCGCGACGCTAGTCCGCCATCGGCAAGTCCGCCACTGTTCACGCGAACTTTCCTCCGTCAAGCCGCGCAGGTAACCAAAACCGCTCGCGGAACTATGCCGATCCGGCTGAGAACACGTGTCGATTCGCAGGCGGTGGCGCCGGTGGTCAGCACATCGTCGACCAGCACTACCTGGGCTTTCACGCCGATGTCGACCCACTCGGCCGGATCGGCGACGGTCATGATCCTGCCGCGCAGATTGTGTCTACGCTCATGCGTCGTCAAGCCCACCGAATCCCGGACGCCGCGACCCATCCGCAGCAGCGGCGCGGTTCGGCAATCGACCAGCCACTGGGCGGCGACCACGGCCGAGCGGGCCACCGGGTCACCGCCACGGCGACGCGCTGCCGTGGTTCTGGTCGGCGCGGGCACGAGCAGCAATGGACGGTCGGGGGCGCGTAAGCGGGCCAACGCGTGGGCCAACGCCAGCCCGAGTGGGGCGGCCAGGTCGCGGCGACCCTGCTCCTTCGCCGCCAGCACCGCTCGCCTGCCCACACCGGTGTAGGGCCCGAGCGCCCAACACGGAATGCCGGGGTCGGCGCGCGGCCGCACCCGGACGGGACCGCGGCCGAGTTCAGCGGCGCACTCCGCGCACCAACTCTCGCCGAGCGATCCGCAGCCCCCGCACCGGTCGGGCAGGATCAGATCCAGCAGCGCCTTCATAGCGATCGAGTATGGCGACGGGTACCGACATACTCAGCTCGGCAGGACCGGTACAACCTGTTCTCCGGTCAAACCGGGTACCTCGCGCCAGAAACGGTCATTGCGGGTCGGATCGGCCGTCTGCAGCTGCAGCACGGCCCGGGAATCGGCCACGTACTGCGTGGCCGGGGCCGCTGTTACCACCCGCACCGGCGGGGTGAGATTCTGCGCGGTCACCGGGCTGAATTGGGAGCCGTCGATGGAAACGGTGAAGACCGGGTCGACATTGCCTTCGCGGGCGACCATGACGGTGTCGCCGGTGACCCAGCTCAGGGAGACCGCGCGCGAGCTCAGGCCCAGCGCCAGCGGCAGCGGGGAGGTGAGCGCGTACTTGCCGTCGGGACGCCGTTGGACCACCGCGACGTAGACCTTGCCGTCGGCGATCAACGCCGCGCGCACGCCGGTGCGCGAGATGACCACCTCGCTGATCGGCGGCCGTGGGGCACCGGTGCCTTCGTACAGGGCCGTGATGTCGACGTCCTCGGTGGACACATTGCCGGTGGCGCGGTCGGTGACCGCCCGGATGACCCGGTCACCGTCGATCACCGTCCACGCGGCGCCGCCGTCGCTGGTCCAGGACGGGCGGGCGATGCTGGTGCCCTCGGCAACCGCGAACGCCTTGGCGCCGTAGTTGCCGATGAGCAGGGTGTGCGCGAGCTCGGGCAATGGCTTGCCCGAGTCGGCGACGGCGGCGACGAACTGACCGTCGGCCGAGATGCCGACCGACTGCAGATTGGTCGCCTCGCCGAAGGATCCGCTCGGCGTGACGATCCCGTCCGGGGTGACCTGCACCAGGGTCCCGTTGCGCAGCGCGTGCAGGCCGATCCGGTTCTGGCCGGGCGCCGAGGCGCTGTACTGGTCGACATCGGCGACCGACCAGCCGTTCACGTACCGGTCGTCGAGCGGCTTGCCGTCGGCGAGCAGCACGTAGGGGCCGAGAATATCGGCGCCGGCCAGGGTGAGCACCACCTGCGCGGCGAGGAGCTCGCGGTCGCGCTGTCCAAGTCCGCTGATCCCGGCGAAGTCGATCCGCACTCCCCCGATACCGACGCCGACATCACCCGGTTCGTTGTTGGCCTTGGTGATCGGACCGCGCAGCGCGACCGGCTGCGCCAACTGGTTGCGCACCACCGGGGCGATCGTGGACTGCGGGCCTTCGGCGAGCATGCCGATCAATCGCTCGGTGAGCTGGGCGCGCGGTACCGAGATCCAGCGCGGATCCGGGACGAGCAGCGAATTGCCCGGGTCGATGTAGTGCAGCACGTAGCGGTGATAGGACTTGACGAAGGCGTCGTTGTCCATCACGACGCCCGGCGGCAGCTCGGTGATCCGCCACTCGCCGTCGATCTTGCTCATCTCGATCTTGTTCTCGAGGGTGCCCTCGGTGGCGCGATAGCCGCCGTCGCGGGCGAGCTCACCGACCTTGCGGGCGCGCAGCACGTAGCTCGCCTTGTCGCCGGAACGAGACTCCCGCAGGGTGTCGGGGCGATCGTCGACGATGGTGGTACTCGCCTCGTCGTTCCAGCTGCCCGCGGTCTCCGGCGCCATGTACTGGCGGGCCGCGGCGTGCCTGTTGGTGGGATCGGCACTGGCGGTGAGGAAGTCGCCGAGCAGCAGGTCGGGATCGCGGCCGGAGATCGGCGGAGTCGGTCCCTCCGAGGTGGGGGCACGGTTGATCGTGCCGAGTGCCTGGGGTGCGGAGGACTCCGGCAGGCTCGCGCAGCCGGTGAGCACCATCAGCCCGGCCAGAACCGCCGCGACCAGTGCGGCGCCGTGCCGATCCCGACGATCACCACGCGCGCTGGTCATGACTTCCCGTCTCTGGTCTCGGTAGACATCGGCTCGTCCAGGTCGGCTGGGGTAGCGCCGCGACCGTTGGTCGTCGGGTGCGCATCCGTGGCGGGCCGGTCGATGCCGGGCTCCTCCGCCGATGGGTCGGTGTCTTGCGGTTCGACCGCGCCCGGCTCCGCGACGGTCGAGTCGTCGACAGTCGGATCGGTAGCCGTCGGCTCGGTTCCCGTCGGCTCGGCAACAGTCGAGCCGGCTTCCGTCGGCGCGACCGCGGTCGGCTCGGCTCCGGCAGGCTCGGCGGGTTCGGCTTCGACGACCTTCGGCTCGGGTTCGACTTCCGGCAGCGCGGGGACCTTGCGCAGCATCGGTTCCAGCGCGAGCGGGCTCTGACCGAGTTTGCGGCCGCGCACCATCGGCAGCAGCAGCCGGAAGCTCGCGCCGACACCCGGATCGCCCCACGCCTCCAGCCTGCCCTCGTGCAGATTCGCGTCCTCGACACTGATCGACAAGCCGAGCCCGGTGCCGCCCGAACGACGCACCCGCGACGGGTCCGAGCGCCAGAATCGGTTGAACACCAGCTTCTCCTCGCCCGGCCGCAGCCCCACGCCCTGATCGCGAACCACCGTGGCGACGGCATTGGCTTCGGCGTCGCCGCGCATGCGGATCAGCACCGGCTTGCCCTCGGAGTGGTCGATCGCGTTGGCGAGCAGGTTGCGCAGCACGCGCTCGACGCGGCGCGGATCGACCTCGGCGATCACCGGGTCCTCCGGCAGGTCGATCACCACCTCGATCTCCGCGTCGCGGGCCAGGTGGCGCACCGTGGAGATCGCGGCCCGCGCGCACATCCGCACGTCCAGCGATTCGACCTGCAATTCGGCCACACCCGCGTCGTGGCGGGAGATCTCGAGCAGGTCGTTGAGCAGGCCCTCGAA
Source organism: Nocardia sp. PE-7 (assembly GCF_030486425.1). Lineage (NCBI taxonomy): Bacteria > Bacillati > Actinomycetota > Actinomycetes > Mycobacteriales > Nocardiaceae > Nocardia > Nocardia sp. PE-7. Next base: position 5,442,309 of record NZ_CP129614.1, read on the forward strand.
CCGGTCGAGCTCGTTGACGAGCAGTTCGGAGCTGCGGGCGAGAGCGGGATCGAGATCGTCGCTGGAGCCGTGGATGAGGTCGGCGGCCATCCGCACCGTGGTGAGCGGGGTGCGCAGTTCGTGGCTGACGTCGGAGGTGAAGCGGCGCTGCAGATTGCCGAATTCCTCGAGCTGGGTGATCTGGTTCGACAGGCTCTCGGCCATCTCGTTGAACGCCTGCGCCAGCCGCGCCATGTCGTCCTCGCCGCGCACCAGCATGCGTTCTTTGAGTCTGCCGTCGGCGAATCGGCCCGCGATCCGCGCCGCCGACCGGATCGGCAGCACCACCTGCCGGGTGACCAGCGCGGTGATCGCGGCGAGCAACACCAGCAGGACCACCCCACCGATGAGCATCGTGCCGCGCATCAGCGACAGGCTCGATTCCTCGCTCGCCAGCGGGAAGATCAGGTAGATCTCCAACGTCGCGACCTCGGCACTCGGGCTGCCGATGACCAGCGCGCGCCCTCGATAGCCGTCGGGATCGGCGACGGTGGTGAACTGGTAGGAGACCTGGTTGCGCTGGACGAACCGGCGCAGTTCCTGCGGGACCTCCGAGATCGAGCTGGTGGCGATCTCGTGCGGCGGTGTCCCGCCGACCATCGCCAACGCCGAGTCGAAACTACCCGCGGCGCCGCTGGACTGACCGGTGCCGCCACGGCTGGACAGCGCGGCTCGCGCGTCGTCGAGTTGCTGCTCCTGGCTGTTGCCGGATTGCACACCCGACATCTTGTTCTCGATCGTGCTGCGGGCACGATCCATCTCCTCGACAGCCGCGTTGATCTTGGCTTCGAGGAGCCGGTCGGTGATCTGACCGGTCAGCACGACCCCGAGGATCGTGATCACGATGAGCGAGAGGGTCAACGTCGAAACGATGACTCGCAGCTGCAACGACCGGCGCCACAGGTGGCCGAGTGCGGTCCCGACGGCCTGGAACCAGGCCACGATCGGGCTCGCCCACCGCCGCAGCTGCGCCACTGGACCAGTGGTCACAGCGGCGCCCCGCAGTGACCGATCACGGCGGTCCGGCCTTGTAACCGACACCGCGCACGGTCAACACGATCTCCGGGTTCTCCGGATCCTTCTCGACCTTGGCGCGCAGCCGCTGGACGTGCACGTTCACCAGACGGGTGTCGGCGGCGTGCCGGTACCCCCACACCTGCTCGAGCAGTACCTCGCGGGTGAACACCTGACGAGGCTTGCGCGCGAGCGCGACCAGCAGGTCGAACTCCAGCGGGGTGAGCGAGATCTGTCCCGGGCCGCGAGTCACCTTGTGCGCCGGCACGTCGATGACGATATCGGCGATCGAGAGCAGCTCGGCGGGCTCGTCCTCGGTGCGGCGCAGGCGCGCTCGTACGCGGGCGACGAGTTCCTTCGGCTTGAAGGGTTTGACGATGTAGTCGTCGGCGCCGGACTCCAGGCCGAGGACCACATCGACCGTATCGGTCTTGGCGGTGAGCATGACGATCGGAACGCCGGAATCGGCCCGCAGCACCCGGCATACATCGATGCCGTTCATGCCGGGCAGCATCAGGTCGAGCAGAACCAGATCGGGGCGGATCTCCCGCACCGCTGACAGGGCCTGTGTGCCGTCGCCCACCACATGCGGGTCGAACCCTTCCCCGCGCAAGACGATGGTCAGCATCTCAGCGAGTGCCATATCGTCGTCGACGACCAGAATCTTGGGCTTCATAGTCCTATGTTGTCATCTCCCAGGCCAGGATCGGGCCGCCACGCCATTAATGGTGCGAACCCGTGGCGTATCCAACCTCATCCGGAAAAGATTTCCGAGCAGAGGGTGAGTAACGCAGGCCTATCGTCTTCGGATCGGTATGTCCACCACCGGCCGAACCAGTCGCGGTCGGCGAGTTCACGATAGACCTCGCCGGTGCGCTGCTGCAGACCGCCGTCCCGTTCGTAGGCATCGAGGGCGCGCGCGTCGTCGAGTTCGCCACGCAGACGGGCCCGTTCGACCGCCACTTCGGTGGGCACGTCGAGCAGGACGGTGAGATCCGGCGCGGGCAACGCGAGCCTGCCGAACTCCAGATCGCCCACCCACGACACGATTTCGCCATCGGCATCCTGGTGCGCCCGCGCCGCTGAGTAGGCCGCGTTGGAGGCCACCCAGCGGTCCAGGATCACGATGTCGTTGCCGCCCAGCAGGTCCGCCAATTCCGCCTGCGCGCCGGACCGATCGAGCGCGAACATGATCGCCATGCCATTGATCGACCCGGCCAGGTCGCCGTTGCCGCCACGCAGCGCCTCCGCCGCGAGATCGGCATGGATCGAATGCCCGTACTGCGGAAAGGCCAGACTGTCCGCCCGCAAGCCCTTGGCGGACAATTCGGCGATCAGCCCATCGATCAACGTCCGTTTACCGGCACCGTCGAGCCCCTCGACCGCAATCAGTACGCCCATGCGCAGCAGATTACCCGCACAGCCCCCAGAACTCCGGGCTGGTCACCGCCGACACCGCCGAACAGAGTGGTCCCCACCGCACCGGAAGTAGCCGGGCGCCCGGAATCGGAGCACCAATGAAGATGATCGTCCGCACCACTGCCGCCACCCTTGCCCTCACCGCCGCGCTGACCTGCGGCACCGCCGCCGCGCAGACCGGCGACCCTGCTGTGGCGCCGGACTCCGGCAGCGCGCTGCTGGCTCCGTTGAGCTTTCTGGCCGGCCTCCTCCAAGCGGGCCAGTGCGGCTCGCGCTGCGGCGCCGACCCGACCGCCGCGGCACCAGAAGCGGTCGGATCCTCCGAGGTCATGGGTTCACTGAGTGAGCTGGTCACCGGCGTGGTGACGACCGGCTCGGGCCCCGCCCTGCTGACGGGGAGCAACGAGACCGCCGCCGCGACCGGCTCCAGCGACCTCGCCGGCGCCCTGATCTGTGGACTGCTCAGCCTGAGCAGCAACGGTCACCCGTCGATCTGCACCACGGGGCCGGTCGGGTGAGGTGATGACGGTGGCCCGCCGACCGAAGGTCGACGAGCCACCGTCGCGTACAGAACTCAGTAGCGGTAGTGGTCGGGCTTGTACGGGCCTTCCACGTCCACGTTGATGTACTCGGCCTGATCCTTGGTGAGCCTGGTCAGGGTGCCGCCGAGGGCCTCGACGTGGATCTTGGCGACCTTCTCGTCGAGGTGCTTGGGCAGGCGGTAGACCTCGTTGTCGTACTCTTCCGGCTTGGTCCACAGCTCGACCTGCGCGATGACCTGGTTGGAGAAGCTGTTCGACATCACGAACGACGGGTGGCCGGTCGCGTTGCCCAGGTTGAGCAGACGCCCCTCCGACAGCAGGATGATCGCCTTGCCGGACTCCTTGAAGGTCCACTCGTCGACCTGCGGCTTGATGTTGATCCGGGTCGCGCCCGAACGCTCCAGCGCCGCGATATCGATCTCGTTGTCGAAGTGGCCGATGTTGCCAAGGATCGAGTGATCCTTCATCGCCTTCATGTGGTCGAGGGTGATGATGTCCTTGTTGCCGGTCGAGGTGATGACGATGTCGGCGTCGCCGATCGCCTGCTCGACGGTGACCACGTCGTAGCCGTCCATCAGCGCCTGCAGCGCGTTGATCGGGTCGATCTCGGTGACCTGCACACGCGCGCCCTGGCCTGCCAGCGACTCCGCGCAGCCCTTGCCGACATCGCCGTAACCGCAGATGAGCACCTTCTTGCCGCCGATGAGCACGTCGGTGCCGCGGTTGATGCCGTCGATCAGCGAGTGGCGGGTGCCGTACTTGTTGTCGAACTTGGACTTGGTGACCGAGTCGTTGACGTTGATCGCCGGGAACACCAGCTCACCCGCGGCGGCGAACTGGTACAGACGCAGCACGCCGGTGGTGGTCTCCTCGGTGACGCCCTTGACCGACTCCGCGATGGTCGACCACTTGGTCTTGTCGGCCTCGAGGCTCTCGCGCAGCAGGTCGAGGAACACCGTGTACTCGGCCGAGTGGTCGGCGTCGGCGGGCGGAACCACACCGGCCTTCTCGAACTGCGCACCGCGCAGCACGAGCATGGTCGCGTCGCCGCCGTCGTCGAGGATCATGTTGGCCGGGGCGCCGGGCCAGGTGAGCATCTGCTCGGCGGCCCACCAGTACTCCTCCAGCGTCTCGCCCTTCCAGGCGAACACGGGAATGCCCTTGGGCTCGTCGACGGTGCCGTTCGGGCCGACCACGATGGCGGCGGCGGCATGGTCCTGGGTGGAGAAGATGTTGCACGAGGCCCAGCGCACGTCGGCGCCGAGAGCAACGAGGGTTTCGATCAGGACGGCGGTCTGGACCGTCATATGCAGCGATCCGGAGATTCGCGCGCCCTTCAGCGGCTGGACGTCGTGATATTCACGACGCAGCGCCATCAGGCCCGGCATCTCGTGCTCGGCGAGGCGGATCTCCTTGCGGCCGAATTCGGCCAGCGAGAGGTCTGCCACCTTGTAGTCGATGCCGTTGCGGACGTCAGGAGTGAGCTCGGTGCGCGCGGGGAGTTCTGAGGTCGTCACGTTGGTTAGGTTACCGTCTGGGGCCGCGCGCGTTCCCCGCTCCGTCGAGCTGGGGTCTCAGGCCGCTGCGCGGTATCGGGCCAGCAACCGTCGCGGCTTCTCGGGTGCGACGTTGGCCAGGCGCAGGTCGCCGCCGTAATGGGCCGCGACCCGGTGGTCCATCACCGCACGCCACAGCGGCGGGACGGCGGCCAGCACGATCATGGTGGCGTAGCCGGCGGGCAGCTGTGGCGCCTCTTCGGTGCTGCGCAGGGTCTGATAGCGGCGACCGGGGTTGGCGTGGTGGTCGCTGTGGCGCTGCAGGTGGAACAGGAAGATGTTGGTGACCAGGCGATCGGAGTTCCAGCTGTCGCGCGGGGAGCACCGCTCGTAGCGCCCGTTGGGCTTGCGCGCACGCAGCAGTCCGTAGTGCTCGACGTAGTTGACGGTCTCGAGCAGTCCGAAGCCGATTACGGCCTGGACGATCAGCCACGGAAGAATCGACAGGCCGAACACGGCCATCAGCGAACCGAACAGCACCGCCGTCATCGCCCAGGCCTGCAGGATGTTGTTCTCGACGCTCCACCAGCCGCGACCCTTCCGGTACAGGCGCGCGCGCTCGAGCTGCAGGGCCGACCGGAAACCACCGATCACGCTGCGCGGCAAGAACTCCCACAGCGATTCACCCAGTCGGGCACTGGCCGGATCCTCGGGGGTCGCCACGCGTGCGTGGTGTCCGCGATTGTGCTCGACGAAGAAGTGTCCGTACCCCGACTGGGCCAGCGCGACCTTCGACAGCAATTTCTCAGCGCGCTCCACCCGGTGGCCCAATTCGTGGGCGGCGTTGATACCGATGCCGCTGACGAAGCCGACCGTGGCGGCCAATCCGAGCTTGTCGACGAGGGCCAACTCGGGGCTCGTCCACATGAAACAGGCCACGCCGAGGCTGACCAACTGGATCGGCAGGAACAGGTAGGTGCACCACCGGTAGTACCGGTCGGCGGAGAGCGCCGCGTAGTCCTCGTCCCGGGGATTGTTGCCGTCTTCACCGACGATCCAGTCCAGCACGGGGATGGCGATCAGAACGATTACTGGTCCGATCCACCAGAACACTTCAGCTTTGGTATGGAACACAAGCTGGGAGGGCAACAGCGCGCACGCCGGGGCGATCAGCCCTAAAGCCCAGAGATACCGTTTGGGATCACGAAAACCCCCCGGTTTGCCAACCGTTTGCACACCCGCTCCGCTACAAAAAGACCATCGCTGACCGATGTGAATACTGACAGACCATAGGCGCGTTACACACTGCCACGTCCCCAAACGTGGTGATGGTTACACAAGAGCGAATCCGGGCTCGTGATTTGTCTCAGTGCTCTACTTCACCTGACGGGACGCGCATCCCTCGTACCTGCACGATTGCCTCGACATACGGACCGAGCAGGGCACTCATCTCGGCGGGGGCGTCGCGCTCCGGCACGGGCGGATTCGGAATGTAGCTCAGCGCGATCCGGACCAGCGCATGCGCGAGCACATCGGCCTCGGCGTGCGTCGCGTCCACCCAGCTGTGCATGAAGACCTCGGTCAGCCGCGTGGTGGCGTGTGCGAGCAGTGGGGCCGCGTCGAGGGTGATCAGCCGCAACAGATCCGGCTTCATCTCCCCGCTCAACAGCGAACGGACCAGCGGGTCGCCCGCGGCCGAGAGGAAGAACCCGCTCATCCCGACCCGAATCGCCGCACGCGCGTCACCGACATTGGCGTCGAGCGCCTCGCGCACATGGTCGACGAGATCGTCGGCCAGACGCAGCGCGTAGGCCTGCGAGAGCCCCGAGCGCGAACCGAACTCGTTGTAGAGCGTCTGCCTGCTCACCCCGGCCCTGGCCGCGACGTCACCGAGCGTGACCTTGGACCAGTCACGCTCGGTGAGCAGTTCGCGCATCCCGTCGAGGACCGAGGTGCGCAGCAGTTCGCGCGCGGCCTCCTGATACGGGATGCGCGAACCGGTGCGCGGGGTACCCGCGACGCTCACGAACGTTCGATCTCGACCATGAAGAAGTCGGACTTGCGGGCTCCACAGTCCGGGCAGGTCCAGTCGTCGGCGATGTCGTCCCAGCGGGTACCGGGCGCGATGCCGTCGTCGGGCCAGCCCTCGGCCTCGTCGTATTCGAAACCGCACTGGACACACTGGTAGAGCTTGTACTCGGTCACTGCGATACTCCTACCGCTTCGAAGTCGATCTTCTCGCGCACCCCACAGTCCGGACAGCACCAGTCGTCGGGAACGGCAGTCCACAGTGTGCCAGGCGGAAATCCTTCGCGTGGCGCGCCTTTGGCTTCATCGAAGACGAAATCACAGACCGGACATTTGTAGGCACTCACGACTCGACCTCGGTTCCGTACTTTTCCAGCACCTGCTCGCGGCGCTTGGGTTCGATATTGGCGAGGCTGACGTCCCCGCCGTAGTGCGCGAGCACGCGCTTGTCCATCACCTTGCGCCAGATCGGCGGGAAGTAGCCGATCAGGATCATGCTGGCATAGCCGCTGGGCAGGTTCGGCGCTCCGTCCCAACTGCGCAGCGTCTGATAGCGCCGGGTCGGATAGGCGTGATGGTCGCTGTGGCGCTGCAGGTGGTACAGGAAGATGTTGGTGACGATGTGGTCGCTGTTCCAGCTGTGCTCGGGCGCCGGTCGTTCATAGCGTCCGCTCGCGGTCTTCTGCCGGACCAGACCGTAGTGCTCGAGGTAGTTCACCGACTCGAGCAGGCTGAAACCGATCACGGCCTGCAGGATCAGATACGGCAGCACCTCGATGCCGAATACGGCGATCAAACCAAGCCATAACACCACCGACATCGCCCAGGCGTTGAGCACATCGTTGCGCAGCGTCCACGGGCTCTTGTCGAGTCGGCCGAGACGTTCCTTCTCGAGGTGCCAGGCCGAGCGCAGGCTACCCCAGACCGTGCGCGGCCAGAAGGCCCAGAAGGACTCGCCGATCCGCGAACTCGCGGGGTCCTCCGGGGTGGCGACCCGCACGTGGTGACCCCGGTTGTGCTCGATGTAGAAGTGCCCGTAGAACGACTGGGCCAGTGCGATGCGCGCGAGCCAGCGCTCCAGTTCGACCTTCTTGTGGCCGAGCTCGTGCGCGGTGTTGATGCCGATGCCGCCGATCATCCCGACGCTGATCGCGATACCGATCTTGTCGACCACATTGGCGCCACCGGGGAAACCGAGCCAGTGCAGGTTCGGCGCGGTGATGATGTAGCACGCGAAGATCAGCGAGGCGTACTGGAACGGCAGGTACAGATACGTGAGGTAGCGGTAGTACTTGTCGTTCTCCAGGTACTCCATCACCTCGTCGGGCGGATTGTTGCCGTCCGGCCCGAAGAACAGGTCGGCCAGCGGGATCACGATGTAGACCAGCACCGGGCCCAGCCAGAACGGGATCTCGGCGATGCGGTGCCAGCCGAGCTGGTTGAGACCCCAGATCAGCGGGATCGCGATCGTGAACAGGCCGGTCGGGGCGAACAGGCCCCACAGCCACAAATATCGTTTGGAATCTCGCCACTGCGGCGGCGCGACCCGCTGCTCGGACGTATTGGCATCAGTCGACATCATCGTCTCCAGTTCCGAGGCACATCTCACATCTGTGATGTGCGTAACTCTCTGTCACAGACGATAGGTGCGGATATGTCGGATGTCTAGACAAATTTCATGATTTGTAAAGATGGCCCGGTCGGACCACGAAAAAGACGGCCGTGCCCAGCTGGGCACGGCCGTCGTCGTTACAGGTCAGAGACCTTTTCAGGGGCCTTTACATCACCCCTCTGACCGAAGCAGAACGTCGGCGCCGGCAGGTAGCCCGTCGACCGGCCACCACCGCAGATCGGTCGATTCGGAGCTGCGGACCGGTACCGCGCCCGGGGGCGCCACGAGCTCGAAGAGCAGGTCGAGATGTCGCGTCGGCACTCCGAGCGAGCAGGTGATCGGGTGCGCCTGCGCGCCGTAGAGCCCCGGGGTGAGGATCAGGTCGGCGATGCCGGATTCCTCCACCGCCTCCCGCAGCGCGGCGTCCTGCACGGTCTTGTCATCGGGTTCGCAGTGACCGCCGAGCTGAATCCAGCGGCCCACGCGTGGATGCAGGGTGAGCAGGATGTCGCGACGATCGTGGGACAACACGATGGCAGACGCGGTGATGTGGCCGGGGGCGTGTTCACGCAGACAACCACGCGGCACCGAGCCGAGGAAGGCCAGAATCGCTTCGCGCAGTGAGTGATCCGCGCCGGTGCCGGGCTCCCACCGGGTGAGCAACTCGGTCGCCGAGGCGTGCAGCGATTCCGCGCTCATCGGGCCGACTCCGCGATCGCTGTCGGGTTCACAGTTCCACCAATCCCGCGCCGGCCGAGCCGACGACGCGCGGTGCGGGCTCCTCCAGCGGATGCCCGATGGCGATGGCGCCCAACGGCATCCAGTCCTCGTCCAGATCGAGGACCTCGCGGACGATCTCGGGCGCGAAGATGGTCGAGCCGATCCAGCAGCTGCCGAGACCGTCGGCGGCCAACGCGACGAGCAGGCCCTGCACGGCCGCGCCGACGGCCACCGTGAACATCGTCTGCTCGGCGGCCTGGCGACGAGCGTCGGGATAGTCATGGGCACCATCGGGCACACAGAACGGGATGATCACCTCCGGCGCGTCGAAAAGGATGCGCCCGCGCGCGATTCGACGCTGCACGCGTTCGGGGGCGAGCCCGTCGGCGGTGAGGTCGGCGCGCCACTTCTCGGTCATGGCCTCGAGCAACCGCGCCCGCAGGGCCGCCTCGCGCAGCCAGACGAAGCGCACCGGGCGGGTGTGGTGCGGTGCGGGCGCGGTGAGTCCGACCGCGACGGCGGCGCGGATACGTTCCGGGTCAACGGGTTCGTCGGCGAACGCGCGAACCGAACGACGCAGCGGCACAGCCTCTTTGCGGCCCTGCTCGAGCGCCTCGGCGGTGCCGAGCCAGAACAGGTCGTCGATGCCGCCGCGCAGCAGCGCCGCCGCGGTCGAACCGTCGTCGTCGGTGGTCAGCCCGCGCACCACCGCCACCGGAACACCGCCGAGCTTGCCTTTGACCAGGTCGGCGGCCGCGGCGAGCTCATCGGCGATGGCCACCTGCGTGACGTGCAGTTCGTTGCCCTGTTTGTCGACAGCGCCGTCGTAATCGTGCAGCACCCGCAGTCCGGCCGAACCGATGGCCGCGTCGATCTGCCCGTTGCGCCAGGCCCGGCCCATCGTGTCGGTGACGACAACGGCCACGTCGACGCCGAGCCGCTGGGCGAGCGCGGTGCGCAGGGCTTTCGCGCTGCCGTCGGGATCGACGGGCAGCAGCACCAATTCGCCCTCGGCCACATTGGAGCCGTCGACGCCGGAGGCCGCCTGCACGATGCCGAGCCGGTTCTCGGTGATGAGGGTGCGCCCCTTGCGCGCGAGCACCCGAACGGCCTCGTCCTCGACGAGCTTGCGCCGGGCGGTGTCGCGCTCCTCGGGGTCGAGGGGTGCGGCGACGATGCGCCCCTCGGCCTTCGACACGATCTTGCTGGTGACCACGAGGATGTCCCCGTCGGCGAGCCAGGGCGCTTGTGCCGCAAGGTGTTCGGCGAGGTCGTCACCCGGCCGGAACTCCGGCAGGCCGGTCACCGGAAGGATTCGCAGCTCGTCGGCGGCATGGTCGGGCAACACCTCGGCGGGGCCGTTCTCCGGCCGGATCGAGTCGGCCGCCTCCTGTGCGCTCATGCCTTCACTCCCGCCAATTCCAGTGCGGCGCGCGCCATTTCAGCGGTCGCCTCGGGGTCGCTCATCAACAGCGGCACGCTGCGCACCTCGACGCCCGCGACATCGGCGGAGTCGGTGGAGTGCACCAGCCATCCGTCGAGAATGCCGGTGGCCGAGCGGGCGCCGTAGTGGCGGGCGATCGCCTCGGCGGTGGACTCGACGCCGATCGCCGTGAGGCACTCATCTGCCATGCCGCGCAACGGTTTTCCGTCGATCACCGGCGACAGGCCGATCACCTTGGCCTCGGTGGTGCGCAACGCGCCTCTGATCCCGGGCACGGCGAGGATCGCGCCGATGCTCACCACGGGGTTCGACGGGGCCAATAACACGGCGTCAGCGGCGGCTATGATTTCTGTCACATTGGGTGCCGGAGTGGCTTGCTCGGCGCCGATCGAGGCAAATCCGTGGGTCGGAAGGGCCGCGCGGTACCGCACCCACCATTCCTGAAAGTGGATCGCGCGACGTTCGCCAGCATTGTCGGGATCGCTGACCACCACGTGAGTTTCGCAACGATCGTCGGTAGCCGGGATCAGCTTCACACCCGGCTGCCACCGATTACACAGCGCTTCGGTGACCGCGGACAGCGGATATCCGGCGCGCAGCATTTCGGTACGGATGAGATGGGTGGCGATATCGCGATCGCCGAGGCCGAACCAATCGGGCTGAGCGTTGTATTTCGCCAGCTCCTCTTTCGCGTTCCAGGTTTCGTCGGCATGGCCCCAGCCACGCTCGGTATCGATGCCACCGCCGAGGGTGTACATGCAGGTGTCGAGGTCGGGACAGATGCGAAGGCCATGCATCCAGACGTCGTCGCCGACGTTGACGATGGCGGAGATGTCGGCTTCGGGCAGCAGCTGCCGGACGCCTTGGAGGAACCGGGCACCGCCGACACCGCCGACGAGAACGGCGATCTTGGGCTCGCGCACCGCGTGTTGTGCAGTCACAGGGTCACAGCCTAGTGAGTGGCGGTTGCCCGTTGCTTCCGCGCCGAATGACAGCGAAGTTGCTGGTCATTTGCCACGGCACATAACAAGATCAACACGAAAGGCGGGTGCGGAGTGTAACGGAAGGGTGACGGCGGGTTGACCACCGGCAAGTGCGGCGTGTCTAATCACAGACATGTCATTCCGGTCACCGCGAGAAGACATAGCGCGGGGGCGTTTGCGAGAAGGTTCCAACTCGCCTGAAAAGGCTACTGCGCTAGGAATTAGCGCAGGGCACGTTTGCGAGAAGGTTCCGACTCGCCGGAAGGCAGGCTCGGGGAAGCCCGCGAGACTACGTCGCGGTGTTGGGCCGTCGGGGTTGCATCTGATCCGACGGAAAGAATCATTCTGCGCTAACACATAGTGAGGAGGCGGAACGATGACCGAAGATCTGGTCTCGCCGACCGATTCCACAGCAGGCGCAGCTCACGCTGTCTGCGCTGATATGAGCTGGCAGGAACCGGACGTGGTAAGCGAAGTCGCGGCTCCCCGGCTGAGTCTGGTCGTCACGGGCTTCGACGAAATGTTCGAGTCGATCGAAGAGCAGTGGCAGGAACGTGCCCTCTGCGCTCAGACCGACCCCGAGGCGTTCTTCCCCGAGAAGGGCGGCTCGACGCGTGAGGCCAAGCGAATCTGCTTGGGCTGTGAAGTACGTGACCAGTGCCTGGAATACGCACTGGCACATGACGAACGCTTCGGCATCTGGGGCGGCCTCTCGGAACGAGAGCGTCGCAGGCTGAAGCGCGGAATCGGTTAAGTGACTGTTCGAAAGTAGACTCTCTCCAGGCCTGGCCCGGAGCCACGCAGGCGCAGTACGTCGGTGTCTCCGGGCGAACGCCCTTGTTGATCTTCACGGTGCAGGCGAGAGAGGTGAAAGACCCATGGCACGTTCCCGGCGTCATTCTCCGGCACCCACCGCTCGTTCGGTGACCCGCCGCGGCCGCGGAGTCCGAGGCCCCATGCTTCCGCCGACGGTGCCCGCGTGGCGCACCAGGGGCCAGAAATTCGATCGGCTCGTGCTCGAGGCGTTCGCCCCACTGGACACCCGCTGGCACGATCGCCTCACCAAGCTCGATATCGCTGTCGACGATGTACCGAAAATCCGTCCGCTGCATCCTGATTCGGTCACCTGGCCGGACGAGGTCGTCGCCGACGGGCCCGTCCCGCTGTCACGTCTCATCCCCGCCGGCGTCGATCGCCACGGCGCGGCCACCCGCGCCAGGGTGGTGTTGTTCCGCAAGCCGCTGGAATTGCGCGCGGCCGATCCCGACGATCTGGTGGAGTTGCTGCGCGAGGTCCTCGTCCAGCAGATCGCGACCTACCTCGGCGTGGACCCAGATCTCATCGATCCCGAACCCGAGTAGGCGTACCTCCGCCTTCGCTCCGGCCATGCGCGAAAGCCGGTCGACCGCTACGCGACTGCGCCCACTGGGCGTACCTCCGCCTTCGCTCCGGCCATGCGCGAAAGCCGGTCGACCGCTACGCGACTGCGCCCACTGGGCGTACCTCCGCCTTCGCTCCGGCCATGCGCGAAAAACTGTCGAACGCATGCGCGACTACGCCCGTTTAGGGCGTGTCCGTATCCACTTTCGGTGCGCGGAGGGCTAATCTCGACGTCGTGATCCCTATGCGTCGTTGCTGCCGACCCGGCTGCAAGAACCCGGCTGTAGCGACGCTGACTTATGTGTACTCCGACTCGACAGCCGTCGTCGGACCCCTGGCCACCGTCGCCGAACCACACTCCTGGGATCTCTGCGAAACGCACGCCTGCCGCATCACCGCGCCCAAGGGCTGGGAACTGGTTCGCCACGAAGGCGGCTTCTCCTCGAGCAACCCGGACGACGACGACCTCACCGCACTGGCCGAAGCTGTCCGCGAAGCCGGCCTACGCCGCCGCCCCGCCGCCGAAGCCGACCAGCCGGGCTACCGCGACAACGCCCCCTCGGCCCCGCGCACCGCGCGGACCGGCCGCCGCGGCCATCTCCGCGTTCTGCCGGATCCGTAGCTAGTCCGGCCAGGATCCCGAGGAGTCGGCGCAGCCCGCTAGGGTTAGCCACATGACGACCCTCGCGCGCTCTGGCGAACTCGTGAATGCCGTGATCAAGGCTTATGACGTCCGCGGGGTGGTGGGCGAACAGATCGACGAGGCGTTCGTCGGCGATGTCGGCGCTTCCTTCGCCCGCCTCATGCGCGCCGAGGGCGCCCAGCGCGTGGTGATCGGCCACGACATGCGCGAGTCCTCCCCCGCGTTGTCCGAGGCGTTCGCGCAGGGCGTGCGGGCCCAGGGGCTGGATGTGGTGCACATCGGTCTCGCCTCCACCGACCAGCTCTACTTCGCCTCGGGCAAGCTCGGCTGTCCGGGCGCCATGTTCACCGCCAGCCACAATCCGGCGAAGTACAACGGCATCAAGCTGTGCCGCGCGAACGCGCTGCCGGTCGGCCAGGACACCGGGCTGGCGACCATCGCCGCCGAGGTGATCGAGGGTGTGCCCGCCTACGACGGCACGCCCGGCACCGCCACCAGCACCGATCTGCTCGCCGACTACGCGGACTACCTGCGCGAGCTGGTGAACCTCGACGAGATCCGTCCGCTCACCGTCGCGGTCGACGCGGGCAACGGCATGGGCGGGCACACCGTGCCCGCCGTCCTCGGCACCCTCGGACCGATCACGATCGTGCCGCTGTACTTCGAACTCGACGGCTCGTTCCCCAACCACGAGGCCAACCCGCTCGATCCGAAGAACCTCGTCGATCTGCAGGCGCTGGTGCGTTCCAGCGGCGCCGACATCGGCCTCGCCTTCGACGGCGACGCCGACCGTTGCTTCGTCGTCGACGAACGCGGCGAGCCGGTGTCCCCCTCGGCGATCACGGCCATCGTGGCCCAGCGTGAGCTGGCCAAGGAGCCGGGCGCCACCGTGATCCACAACCTGATCACCTCGCGCGCGGTGCCCGAGCTGGTGGAGGAGCTGGGCGGCAAGCCGGTGCGCACCAGGGTCGGGCACTCGTTCATCAAGCAGGAGATGGCCTCGACCGGCGCGGTGTTCGGTGGCGAGCACTCGGCGCACTACTACTTCCGCGATTTCTGGGGTGCCGACTCGGGCATGCTGGCCGCGCTGCACGTGCTGGCCGCGCTCGGCGAGGGCACGCGCCCGGTCTCGGACCTGATGGCCGAATACGACGTGTACGCCGCCTCGGGCGAGATCAACTCGACCGTCGCCGACGCCGCCGAGCGCACCGCCGCGGTGCTCGACGCGTTCGCCGACCGCACCGAGTCGGTGGACCGCATGGACGGTGTCACGGTCGATCTGGGCGGCCATGCCTGGTTCAACCTGCGCGCCTCGAACACCGAACCGCTACTCCGACTCAATGTCGAGGCCGGATCGCGCGACGATGTAAACGCACTCGTGACCGAGATCCTGAGCATCGTCCGCGCCTGACTGGGAAGATGAAACCAGTAGCAGTGGAATCACATGCCCGGTATTCGGGCACGGCAGATTACGAGCATTGCCGGTGCCCGGCTGGAATAGTGGAGTCACGGACGACACAGCGCGATGAGGGGAGGTGGATTCGGCGATGATCGCTGGAACACCGGTATTCGACCTCGACGATGCCGAGTCGCTGGCAGCGGCCGACACCGCCGGCGCCCTGCGCTCGGCCGCTTCGGGCGGCGCCCAGGTGCGTGCCACGGCCGCGGCGGTCGCCGAAACCTCGCTCATCGATCGGCTCTCCGATCTGCGCCCGCGCAGCTTGGTGCTGGTCGCCGGCTCGGGTCGGGCCTCGCGCGCGGCCGGGCTGCTGGTCGCCACGCTCGGTGACCGGGCCGGGCTGCCGATCGTGCATGTCACCTCGCTGCCACCGTGGGTGGGTCCGCTGGATGTGGTCCTGGTGGCCGGTGACGACGCGGGCGATCCGCGACTCATCGACGCCGTCGACCGCGCCCTGCGCCGCAGTGCGGAAGTGGTGATCGCCGCCCCCAACGAGGGTCCGTTGCGCGCGGTCGCCGCCGGTCGCGCGATCGTGCTCGAACCTCGGGTGCCTGTCCTCGACCACAATCGGCTGCTGCGTTTCCTCGCCGTCGGGATCGCGGTGTTGCGCGGTGTCGACGCCCAGCGCAGCGGTCCGTCCACTCCCGATCTCACCGCGCTGGCCGACATGCTCGACGCCGAGGCGCTGCGCGACGGCCCGCACACGGAAGCGTTCCGCAATCCGGCCAAAACTCTCGCCGCCCGCATGCACGGAGTCGGCGTAGTCCTCGCGGGGGACTCCCCCGCCGCCGTCGAACTGGCGGGCCACGGCGCCGAGGTGCTGCTGCAATCGGCGGGCAGGCTCGTCTCCGCCGCTGATCTGTCCGATGCGGTCGCCTCGGTCGGCCGTCTCTCCCAGGCAACCGGCGGCACCGCACCCGGCTTCGATCCGCTGTTCCACGACGAGGAGCTCGACGGACCCGCCCCGGTCGAGCGGGTGCGAGTACTTGCCTTGAGCGTGCATCCCGATCAGGCTGCCGCCCGGCGCAAGCTGGCGGTCTTCGAGGGCGCGGGCGGTGGCTTGGTCGACGCCGAGCTGATCCATGCCGATGTCGACGTGCTGCAATCCCAGCTCGCCGATCCCGCCGCCGCGCCCGCGATCGAGCGCACCGCTGCCGCCTCCGCCGCAGGGGGCGGACACGGCAGCGAACTCGAGCAGCTCGCGGTACTGGCGCTGCGGCTGGACATGGCCGCGGCCTATCTTCGGCTGACCCTCGCACGCGGTGCCGCCGCGCCCGAACCGGATCGATACGACGGGGGACGCTACTAGTGCAGGAACTCGTTGGTGCGCTGCGTTCTTACGCATGGGGGTCGCGCACCGCGCTCGCTCAGCTGTGCGGACGGCCGGTGCCTTCGGCCCATCCCGAAGCCGAACTCTGGTTCGGCGCGCACCCGGCCGATCCCGCCCACGTGCAGACGGAATCGGGCAAACGCTCGCTGGTCGAGGTACTCACCGCCGACCCCGCGGGCGAATTGGGCGCGGTGGCCGATACTTTCGGCGCCCGCCTGCCGTTCCTGCTGAAAATCCTCGCCGCCGAGGAACCGCTGTCGCTGCAGGCGCACCCGAGTTCGGCGCAGGCGCGAGCCGGATTCGAACGGGAGAACCGCACCGGCGTCGCGCTCGATTCGCCGTTGCGCAACTACCGCGACGACAGCCACAAGCCCGAACTCGTTGTCGCGCTGGAGCGTTTCGAGGCGCTGGCCGGGTTCCGCGACCCGCTCCGCACCGTCGAATTGTTACGAGCGCTCGACGTGCCCGGCCTCAATATCTATGCCGAACTACTTGCCGCCCAGCCCGATTCGGCCGGCCTGCGCACCCTGTTCACCACCTGGATCACGCTGCCGCCCGCCGCGCTGTCGAAGCTGCTGCCCACGGTGCTGGAGGGCTGTGTGCACTACCTGTCCAGCAAGGGCGCGCGGGCGTTCACCGCCGAGGTGCGCACCGCGCTCGAACTGGCCGAGGTCTACCCCGGCGACGCGGGTGTCCTCGCCGCGCTGCTGCTCAACCGGCTGACCCTGGAACCGGGCCAGGCGCTGTTCCTCGCGGCCGGCAATCTGCACGCCTACCTGCGTGGGGTCGGGGTGGAGATCATGGCCAACTCCGACAACGTGCTGCGCGGCGGGCTCACCCCCAAGCACGTCGACGTGCCCGAACTCCTGCGGGTGCTCGACTTCGAGCCGATCGACCTGCCGGTGATCGAACCCGCACCCGGCGACGACGGCGGCATCCGGTACCCCACGCCCGCACCGGAATTCGCCCTGTGCCGCTTCGATCTCGGCGCCGAGGACGAGCCGGTGGTGCTCGCCGACGTCGGGCCGGGCATCGTGCTGTGCACCGCGGGCACGCTCGAGCTCTCCGAGAACGGACGCACCCTCATCGTCGAACGTGGCAGCGCGGCCTGGATCTCCGCCGCCGACACCGACATCAAGGCGCGCGCGTTGCGCGGGCCCGCGCAGCTGTTCAGCGCCTGCGTCGGCGACGGCAACTGATCTGTGCCGTAGGCGAACCCCCGCCTCGGCTCCCGCGCAGGACAATGACCGCTCCGCGTCGGTGTCCCATTAGGCTGTGGCGAGTCGTGTTCAGTGAACAGAAGGGCGGGCCGGCATGTCGGCTGGTGGTGGCAAGAAGGCGATCGTCGCGGCGTTGGTAGCCAACGCGGGGATCGCGGTGGCGAAGTTCGTCGGCGCGTTCATCACGGGGTCGGCGTCGATGATGGCGGAGGGTGTGCACTCGGTCGCCGACACCTCGAATCAGGGTCTGCTGCTGTTCGGGCAGCGCGCCGCCGCCAAGGACGCCGACGAACTGCACCCGTTCGGGTACGGCCGTAACCGCTACTTCTACTCGTTCGTCGTGGCGCTGGTGCTGTTCACCCTCGGCTCGGTGTACGCGGTCTACGAAGGTATCCACAAGGTCCAACATCCCGAGGAGCTGAGTCAGCCGATCGTCGCGGTGATCATCCTCGTGATCGCGATCGGCCTCGAGACTTTCAGCTTCCTCACCGCGGTGCGCGAATCCAGGCCGCTCAAGGGCGATGCGAGCTGGTGGCGGTTCATCCGCAACTCGCGCAGCCCCGAGCTGCCGGTGGTGTTGCTCGAGGACACCGGCGCACTGATCGGTCTGGTACTCGCGCTCGGCGGCGTCGGCCTGACCATGGTCACCGACGACCCGATCTACGACGGCATCGGCACCCTGGCCATCGGTGTCCTGCTCGGCGTCATCGCGATCGTGCTGATCGTCGAGATGAAGAGCCTGCTCATCGGTGAAGGCGCCACCCCCGAACAGGGTGTGGCCATCCGCGAGAACCTGGTCGACGGCGCCAAGATCACCTCGGTGATCCACCTCAAGACCCAGTACCTGGGCCCGGAGGAAATGCTGGTCGCGGCCAAGGTGGCGCTCGCCCCGAACCTGGACGTCGCCGGTGTCGCCGAGGCGATCGACGCGGCCGAAACGCGCGTGCGCGCGGCAGTACCTACCGCCCGCCTGATCTACCTGGAACCCGACCTCTACCGGGTGAAATAGCGGCTGGCGCCGCGGTTCTCGGCGCTTGACTCCGCCTCTTCCCTCCCTCCGGGCACTCCTTCGTCGCGCCCTCCACTCAGTCCAGAGGCGCCAGGCGCGCCGAGAACGCCTGGCCCGACGACACGGTGCGGGGTCGAGGTGTGGGTCGGCGACCGTTGTAGCGTTCGTCTATGGCCGAGCAAGGTGGAGAGAGCAAGGTCGCGATCCTCGCGGCGCTCGGGGCGAACGCCGGCATCATGGTCGCGAAGTTCATCGGCGCGTTCATCACCGGATCGTCGTCGATGCTGGCCGAGGCGGTGCACTCGGTGGCCGACACCGGCAACGAGGCGCTGCTGCTGGTCGGGCAGAACCGAGCCGACCAGCCGCCGGACACGCTGCATCCGTTCGGGTATTCGCGCAATCGGTACTTCTATTCGTTCGTCGTGGCGCTGGTGCTGTTCACGATGGGTTGCTTGTTCGCGATCAACGAAGCGATCCACAAGATCCGGTTCCCCGAGGAGATCGAGTCGCCCTGGGTCGCGATCGGCATCCTCGGTGTGTCGATGGTGCTGGAGAGCGCCAGTTTCCTCACCGCCCGCAAGCAGTCGGCGCCGCTGAAGGGCAAGAACACCTGGTGGCACTTCATCCGCACCACCCGCAATCCCGAACTGCCGGTGGTGCTGCTCGAAGACGCGGGCGCCGTTACCGGCCTGCTGTTCGCGCTGGCGGGTGTGAGTCTGTCGATGATCACCGGCAACACCGTGTGGGACGGTGTGGGCACCTTGCTCATCGGCATCCTGCTCGGCGTGAACGCGGTGATCCTGATCGTGGAGACCAAGAGCCTGCTGATCGGTGAGGGCGCGACGGCCAAGGACGACACCGCGATTCGGTCGGCGCTGCTCGCCGATCCGCGGATCGAGCGCGTCATCCGGATGCAGACCCAGTACCTCGGTCCACAGGACCTGTTGATCAACGCCAAGATCGCGCTGCACGCGGGCCTGGACATCACGCAGGTGTCCGAGGTCATCGACGCCGCGGACGACCGCATTCACGCCGCCGTGCCGAACACGTGCACGGTCTACCTCGAGCCTGATGTGTTCGAGCCCGACAAGGTCCACGACCGACCGATGAAGCCGAGCTGAGCGGTTACCGGTAGGCGGGCTCCGCGCCGCGCAACAGGTCGAGCGGGTCGGTGACGATGCCGAAACGGTTGCGCAGCAGGTGTTGTGCCGCGTGCAGCCCCGACATCCCGTGCACGCCGGGCCCCGGCGGGGTCGACGACGAGCACAGGTAGGTGCCCGGAATCGGGGTGGAGTAGGGGTTCCAGCGAGCGAGCGGGCGGAACAGGGTCTGGCGCGTGGACATCGCACCCGCCGAGATATCGCCGCCGATGTAGTTCGCGTTGTGCGCGGGCATGAAAGCCGCCGGTCGCACATGTTTGGCGAGGATCAGATCGCGGAAACCGGGCGCGAAGCGTTCGACCTGGTCGATCACCTGGTCGCTGATATCGCGATCGGTGCCGTGGGGGACGTGGGCATAGGTGTAGAAGGTGTGCTGTCCCTCGGGTGCTCGGGTGGTATCGACCACGCCGGGCTGAATCGCCAGCACGAACGGCCGATCGGCGAAAGCGCCGGTGGCGACCTGATATTCGGCGTGCATGGCCTCGGCCCTGGTGCCGACCAGGTGCAGGGTGCCCGCCAGGTCGGCGCCCGGCGCGGCCCACGGCACCGGTCCCGACAGGGCGAAGTCGACCTTGCAGGCGGCGTTGCCGTACCGGAAACGCCCGAGGCTGTTGCGGTATCGCGACGGCAGCCGGTCACCGGCGATGCGGAGGAGTTCGGCGGGCGAGGTGTCGAACAGCACCGCGCGGGCGGTGGCGAGTTCGGCGAAATCGTCGACCCGGTGCCCGGTGAGCACCTCTCCACCGAGGCTTTCGATCTCGGCGATCATCGCATTCGGGATCGCCTGACTGCCGCCGCGCGGGATCACCCAGCCGCCCGCGTGCGCGAGGGTGCCGAGCAGCAATGCGGCGCCGACCGCGGGGAAAGCGCGCGGTGAGGTGATGGCGTGGGCGGCCACACCACTGAACATCGCGGGCGCCACGTCATCGCTGAAGCGGTTGTCGGACAACGGCGATGCCTGCTCGAGCAAGCGGGTCGCGAACTTGATGCCCGTGCCGACGCGCAGCGGTGGATGTCGCAGATCCGACATGGCCAGCTCGACCACCTCGGGCCAGTGTTCGACCAGCGGCGCGAACAGCTCGCGCCAGGCTCGGCCGTCGCGCCCGAGGTCGGCGACGGTGGATTCGAGGTTGCGCCAAGCCAATCCGGCGACTCCACCGTCGAGCGGGTGGGCGTAGGAGACGGTCGGGGTGAGCAGGTCGACGCCGTGCGCGGCGAGATCGAACGCGCGAAAGAACGGTGACGCCAACGCCATCGGATGCGCTCCGGCGCAGATGTCGTGATGGAAGCCGGGCAGGGTGAGCTCGGCGGTGCGCGATCCACCGCCTGCCTGCTCCTGCGCCTCGAGAACCCGCACCGACAACCCGGCGCGTGCGGCGATCACGGCCGCGGCAAGACCGTTCGGCCCCGACCCCACTACTACGACTTCCGTCATCCGCCGTCCCTTCGCCCTCGGCCGCTCTGCCGACCTGCGTCGTTGCCTCCAACCTACGCGGAGCGGCGAGCCTGTCGCAGTGCGCTCGGTCACCCGGCCGGTTCGATACCGCGACGGCACCGTACCGAGCGGGACCCACCGCGCCGGATCGCCGGACCGGTGTGGCGCGAGACGGTTTCGAACAGCGCGGTCCGGCTCAGCTCGGCTCGACCGCCGCTTCGCTGGTTCCGTCGACCAGTAGGGTGATGCGCCGTTCGCGCAGTTCGGGGCGCAATCGGCCGTTGCGGTCGAGGGTGGCCAGGCCGTGCAGGGAGGCCCAGGCGACTTCGGTGCGCGCGCCCAGGTCGTCGCCTTCGGAGTAGGGGGCGAACATCGCCTCCAGGCCGGCGAAGGCATCGCGCAGGGGTTGTGGGGCGTCGAGACCGAAGTTCAGGTCGGTCTTCTGCTGGAAGATGGCGTCGTAGCGAGCCGGGTTGTCGGTGGCGAAGTCGAGGTAGGCGCGCGCGACGTTGGCGATCACCTCCGCATGGGTGGTCGCCGCCTCACGGGCCAGCTTCAGTTGTTCGGCGAGCTCGACGCAACCCTGCAGGGCGACGGCGCCGACGATGGCCGCCTTGTTCGCGAAGTGGCTGTAGAGCACGGGCTGGCTGTATTCGATGCGGTCGGCCAGTTTGCGGATGGTGACCGCGTCCCAGCCTTCCGCTTCGGCCATCTCGCGCGCGGTGTCGATGATCCGCTGATGCCGTTCGGCGCGTTCGCGTCCCTTGCGCTGTTGGGTGCTCATGCTCGAAATTCTAGCAGCGCTAGACAAGGTAGCGCGACTCTGGTTATAGTTCTACCAACACCTAGCGCCGCTAGATTTGAGAGCAAGCAACAAGATTCAGGAGCACCTCATGACCACCTCGCGCATCGCCACCGCCCTCTCCCTGCTCGGCGGGATCTTCATCATCTACGTCGGCATCAACTACCTCATCGCCCCGGAGGCGACGGCCGCGGGCTTCGGTCTCCCCGCCGTGCCCGAAGGCGACGCGGTGGCCTTCCTGAACCTCAAGGGCGTCCGCGACGTGGTGAGCGGTCTGGTGATCCTCGGCCTGCTGGCCACCAGGCAGCGCTTCGCGCTCGGCGTCGCCATGCTGGCCACCTCGCTCACGCCGTTCGGGGACATGGCCACGGTTCTGAGCTGGCACGGCTCCACTGCCACCGCGCTGGGCGTCCACGGCTTCACTGCCGTACTCGTCGCGCTCGCCGGCATGCTGCTGATCCGCGAAAGCCGCGTGAGCGCGACGGAGCGCCCACTCGTCGCGGCCTGACCACACCAGCGATGAATTCCGCCCCACCGCACCGTCTTCACCGATAACGAACACCCATCGAGGAGGAATCACCATGGCGAACGCGCCGCACGGCCCCGCGTCGTACTTCCCCACCATCGAGACCAAGTACGGGCGCACCGTCGACGAGTGGTTCGCCCTGCTCGACGCGGCCGAGCCGACCGGGCACACGGCCCTGGTCACCTGGCTGAAGTCCGAGCACGGTCTCGGCCACGGCCACGCCAACGCCCTGGTGCAGTTCCACCTCAACCCCGGCAAGTGGTCCAGGATCTGACCCCCGAAACGGCAGACGGTCCAGCTGCTCCGCCCGTAGGCCCCGCGATTCCTCGTCGCGGGGCCTACGACCGTCTCAGGACACCTCGACCGGCTGCGCTGGAACAGGTTTCGTGAGTTCGACGGGCTGATCCACCTCGTGGTCGTCGACCATCGCCTCCTCGTCGAACGGCAGTTCACGGTCGAGCACGCGGCGGGTCCGGTCGGCGTCGACGGTCTTGGTCCAGGTTCCGATGAGCAGCGTGGCCACCGCGTTGCCCGAGAAATTGGTCAGCGCACGGGCTTCCGACATGAAGCGGTCGATGCCGACGATCAGGCCGACGCCGTCGAGCAGGTCGGGACGATGGCTCTGCAGGCCGCCGGCGAGGGTGGCCAGACCAGCGCCGGTGACGCCCGCGGCGCCCTTGGACGCGATGATCATGAACAGCAGCAGGCCGATCTGTTCACCGAGCGCGAGCGGCTTGCCCATGGCGTCGGCGATGAAGATCGAGGCCATCGTGAGATAGATGGCGGTGCCGTCGAGGTTGAACGAATACCCGGTCGGCACAACGACACCCACGGTGGTGCGCTCCACACCCGCGTGTTCCAGCTTCGCGATCAGTCGCGGCAGCGCCGATTCCGACGACGAGGTCGCCAAGATCAGCAGGTACTCACGCGACAGGTACCGGCACAGCTTCAGGATCGAGACGCCCGAGACCATCCGCAGGAGTACGCCGAGCACACCGAACACGAACACCAGACACGTCAGATAGAACGCGATCATCAGCGTCGCCAACTGCACCACCGCCGACCAGCCGGTGCGCCCGACCACGTTCGCGATCGCGCCGAAAGCGCCGATCGGAGCCAGCCACAGGATCATCGACAGGATGCGGAACACCAGCTTCTGACCCAGCGCAACCGCGCGCAGGATCGGTGCGCCCGCATCGCCCATCGCCTGCACGGCGAACCCGACCAGCAACGCGACGAACAGGGCCTGCAGCACGCTGCCCGCCGTCAGCGACGACACGAGCGTGGTCGGCACGATGTTCTGGATGAAGTCCCACGTGCCGCCCGCGCTGTGCGCCTGATCGGCGTATTTCGCACCCGCTCCCGAGGCGCCGACATCGAGGCCCTCACCCGGATCGATGAGGTTTCCGACGACGAGCCCGATGCCGAGCGCGACCGTCGACATCACCAGAAAATAGCCGATGGCCAGGCCACCGACCTTGCCCACGGTGGCGGCCGCGCGCACCGAACCGATGCCCAGCACGATCGTGCAGAAGATGACCGGTGCGATCATCATCTTGATCAGGTTCACGAACACGGTGCCGAGCGGCGCCAGTGACTGACCGAATTCCGGGGCCACCCGGCCGACAATGACGCCGGCCACGACGGCGACGATCACCGCGATGTAGAGCCAATGGGTATGGTCGCGTTTCCGTTGTCCGGTGGTTGAGCTCATGTCGACGAGCATGAGCAACTATTGTGACGGCCGTCACTTTGGTCCATAAGTTTCATATCGATGCATAACGTTCGAGAAATTCAGGTCGGAGGCAAGAGGTGCGACGAGGACGACTGTCGCTCGCGGGACAGGCCTTCGTATGGCAGCTGGTGGTGTTGGCGCTGCTGATCGCCGTCGGCACGATCCTGGCCGTGCTCGATGCCAGGCGCGATCATGATCTGGCCGCGGAAATGCAGGTCAGAGACGTGGCGGTGACGGTGGCGCGGTCGCCGTCGACCTTGGCCGCGGTGAACTCGCCCTACCCGAGCGGGCTGCTGCAGCCGACCACCGAGCGGATCAGAGCGGCCACCGGCATGGACTTCATCGTCGTGATGGCGACCGACCGCACCCGCTACACCCACACCAACCCCGACCTGATCGGCAAGCCGTTCGTCGGCAGCATCGATGGCGCGCTGGCGGGCCAGACCCTGACCGAGACGTTCACCGGCACCCTCGGCCCCTCGATCCGCGCGGTCACCCCGGTCTACGACAACGGCCGGGTGGTGGCGCTGGTCTCGGCCGGGGTCACCCGGGCCAAGATCAGCACCCAGGTGGCCTCCCAGCTACCCCTGATCCTCGGGGTGGCCGCGGTGGGGCTCGGGCTGGCCGCCCTGTCGTCGTTCCTGATCAGCCGCAGGCTGCGCCGCCAGACCCACGGTCTGGCTCCCGACGAACTGCGCGCGCTCTACGAACACCACGACGCGGTGCTGCACTCCGTGCACGAGGGACTGGTGGTGTTCGGC
Source organism: Nocardia sp. PE-7 (assembly GCF_030486425.1). Lineage (NCBI taxonomy): Bacteria > Bacillati > Actinomycetota > Actinomycetes > Mycobacteriales > Nocardiaceae > Nocardia > Nocardia sp. PE-7. The sequence continues at coordinate 5,467,066 of NZ_CP129614.1, forward strand.
GCCCCGGGCGAGGCCGCGGAGGTGGTCAACGATCAGGCCCGCACCCTGCTCGACCTGCCCGACGGTCCGGTGTTCCGGACCGACCTGCCCGTCTCGCTGCAACAGATGAGCGGGGGCGTGGTGCGCGACGAGACGCACGTGACCACCGACCGCATCCTGCTGGTCAATCAGGACCTGGTCAGTTGGGATGGCCGCGAGATCGGCACCGTGCTCACCATCCGCGATCAGACCGAATTGCGCGCGGTGCTCGGCGAACTCGACTCGGTGCGCGGCTTCGCCGAATCGCTGCGCGCCCAGGCGCACGAGGCGGCCAACCGGCTGCACACCGTGGTCACTATGGTCGAGCTGGGCCGCCCGGACGAAGCGGTGACCTTCGCGACCGCGGAATTGCAGCTCTCGCAGGTGCTGATCGACCGGCTGCTGGCCGCCGTCGGCGACGCGGCACTGGCCGCGCTGTTGCTCGGCAAGGTCGACCAGGCCGCCGAACGCGGGGTGGGCCTGGCCATCAGCGAGGACACCGCGCTGGATTCCACCGATCCGCTGTCGGCACACGAGACCGTCACCCTGGTCGGCAACCTGATCGACAACGCGATCGACGCGGCGGCGGGGACCGTCGACAAGCGCGTCGAGGTGTCGGTGTGTCATCGTGACGGCGCGCTGTGGGTCCAGGTGTCCGACAGCGGACCGGGGATGTCGGCACAGATGTTCTCCCGAGCCGCCGAACGCGGCTACACCACGAAATCCGACCACGCGGGCCTCGGCCTCGCTCTGGTGCACCGCCTCGTCGACCGACATCGCGGCACCATCACCACCACGGCCGCACCACACAGCGCGGTCATCGTTCGCATTCCGCTGAAGGAGACACCATGATCCGCGTGCTGATCGTCGAGGACGAGCCGTTGATCGCCCAGGCACATCGGGCCTATCTCGAACGGCTCGACGGTTTCGTCACCGGCGGTGTCGTCCACACCGGACGCGACGCACTGCGGGTGGCGGCCGACGCGATCGCCGAGGGCAATCCGTTCCACCTGGTGCTGATGGACATCGGGCTGCCCGATATCAGCGGGCTCGATGTGGCCGCCGCGCTCAACGGACTGCAGCCGCGCCCCGATGTCATCGCGATCACCTCGGCGCGCGAGCTGAACATGGTGCGCAGCGCGGTGGCGCACGGTGTGGTGTTGTACCTGCTCAAGCCGTTCACCTTCGCCGCGTTCCGGGAGAAGCTGGAACGCTACCGCGGTTTCGACACCGCGCTGCCCGCGGGCGAGGCGGCGCTGTCGCAGTACGACATCGACCGCGCGCTCGGTGCGCTGCGCACCGCCGACCAGAAGGCCGGTGCGCCGAAAGGCGTTGTGCAGCACACCCTGGAGGAGGTGTCGCGGGCGGTGCGCTCGGTCGAATCGGGCATCACGGCCACCGATGCCGCCGCGGCCGTCGGTGTTTCGCGGATCACGGCGTGGCGGTACCTGGAGAAGCTCGCCGACGACGGATTGGCCGAACGCCGTGCCGATTACGGCCGGGCCGGTCGCCCGAAGACCCGCTACCGCTGGCGCACGAGCACGTAACCGACTCGCACGCACCGGACTCAGGCCGGACGGGACGCACCCGCCAGGTCATCCGGCGCCGAGGTTCGCGCCACCGGGCCGAGGTCGACCGGCATGTGTTCGAAACCGTGCAGCGTGAACAGGTTTCGGCGCACCGGCTCGCCGCGTAGTCGCAGGTTCGGGTAGCGGGTGTAGAGCGCGCGCAGGGCGTGCACCGCTTCCATCCTGGCCAGGCTCGCGCCGAGGCAGGCGTGGATCCCGCTGCTGAAGGCCACGTGCTCCCGGAGATTGGGGCGGTCGATGTCGAAGCGGTGCGGGTCGGGGAAGACCGCCGGGTCGCGGTTGGCCCCGGCCAGCGACAAAATGACCGTCGTCTCGGCCCGCACCAGGTCGCCCTCGACCTCGACGTCCTCCAGCGCCTGGCGCGCGGTGGTCTGGACCGGCGGATCGAAGCGCAGCGTCTCCTCCACCACATCGGGCCAGCGATCGGGATCGTCCTGCGCGAGCGCGAGCTGATCGGGATGGGCCGACAGCGCGGCCACCGCGTTGCCGATCAGGTTGACCGTCGTCTCGAAACCCGCGCCCATCAGCAGACTCGCGCCCGCCTGTAGTTCGGCCAGACTCAAATCGCCCGAACGGACCAGGGTGGACAGGATGTCCTCACCCGGCGCGCGGCGCAGCGTGGCGATGTGGTCGGCGAGGTATTCGTCCATGTCCTCGATCGCGCTCACCGCGGCACGGTAGGTCCGCCACGACGTGCCGATGTCGAGCAGCGGCGTGACCTTATCGCCCCATTCGAGGAACCTGTCCCGGTCCGGGGGTGGGAAGCCGAGCATCTCGGCGATGATCGCGATCGGCACTTTGGCGGCGAAATCGGTGATCAGGTCGACCGAGCCGTTCGCCGGCATCGCGTCGAGCAGTTCGGCCGTGACCACCTCCACGCGATCGCGCAGCCTGGCGACGGCGCGCGGGGTGAACGCCGAGGCCACCGGCTTGCGCATGCGCGTGTGCTCGGGCGGATCGATGACCAGCATCGACGGCGGCTCGACCGGATTGGGCGGCACCGTGACCCGTTCGGCGAGCTTGCGCCACGGGGTGGGCAGGTCGTTGCCGAGGGCGGGCCGCACCCCGAACCTGGGGTCGCGCAGGATCGCTCGGACCGGCTTGTGGTCGAACGCGGCGAGAGACAACGGCGTCCTGAGCACTCCGCCGGACCCGCGCAGCTCATCGATCAGCGGATAGGGGTCGTGCAGACCCCGCCGACCGCTGAGCAAGATCGCGAACGGATCGCCGCGGCGGGCCTGCCAGTGCAGAATCGCTCTCGGCGCGCCGTGCTCGGCCGACCATCGAACCCAGTATTTCGCAATCATCGCCACCCCTGCCACTCTGCCGAAGTCTTGCTTCCACAGTACGGACGGGATGTGACACGCGACACGTCCCCGAGGCGGACCCGAACCTATACCTGGGTAGGAGTCAGCGCCGGACGGTCACCTTCTCGGTGACGACCCGATGTTCGACACCGGCCGGATCGGGATTGACGACCTGCACCAGCGAAGCCCCGGCGAACAACACCGAGACGAACCCGTCGATCACTTCCTGCACCGTCTCCCACGGCGTACTCGACAGCACCCGGTCGCCGGCGGAGAACCCTTGCAGCGCGGCGGATTTGCGGGCCGCGGTCAGTACTTCGTTCACCGAGAGGCCGTCGAGCGCGGCCCGGAAGCCGCCGGGCAGGAACTGATCACCGTGCACCCGCACCGCGGTCGCGAAATCGGTGACGCCGACCGGCAGATCACGCACCGGCGTTCCCATCGCGTCCAGCGACAGCACCGCCACCTCGCCGACACCGTCGGCGTCGTCGATCCGGTCGGGGGTGACCAGCGCGAGGTCGGCATCGGGGTCGGGGGTGAGCACCACTTCGGTTCCCGCCCACCAGCATCCGAGCAGCACCGCGGCGGTCTGCCAGTGCGCGGGCAACAGCACCGCCACCCTGGCGCCGGGGGTGAGCGCGAATTCGTCACGGATCAGGTTCGCGGTCTTGGCGGCCCAGTTGGCCAACGTCAGCCCGGAGAGTTCGATCCGCGCGCCGGTGGCGTCGTCGTACCAGGTGACGCGGGGTCCGGCGGGATCGCGTTCGAGGATCGGGTCGAGGAGAGCGTCGGTCAGGGTCGAGTTCGGCTCACGCATGGGTCAATTCACACATTTCGGTCCGTTCTGGCCTGCGTCGATCGGCGGGGCGGGCGGTATCGGTGTCGCGGTCGCCGAGGATGTCGCGTCGAGATCGAACATGCCTGCCGCGGCCGAGCCGGGACCAGAGTAGTCGCTCGCCAATACCACGCTCACCGTATCCGCCGACACTGTCGTATCGGCGACCACCGTCAGGCCACCGAGCGCCTCGGCGACCGCCACCGCCTTCGGATCGGCGGCATCGGCGGCCAGCACGCGACTCGAGCTCACGGTGCCGCCGGTGTAGTTGCCGACCGTGCCTTCTCTGAATCCTTTGCTCGTCAAGGCCGCCGACACCTTGCCCGCGAGACCGGTGGCGCCACCCGCGTTGAGCACGCTCACCGTCACCGTCGAGGTGTCGATCTTCGGCGCGGACTCTTCCTGCTCCTCTTCCCCCACGAGCCCGGCGACGAAACTCTGCACCGTCTTCGGGTCGACCTTGACCACCGACTCCCCCGCCGAGGTCATGCTGTTGAGGTCGGAGACGGGAATGGTCTCGAATTCCACCTTGCCGCCGGACAGATCCTTGAGCTGCTGCAGAAACGCCAGCACGTCCCAGTCCTCGTCGAGCACGACGGTGCGCCCGACCGCCTCGCTGATCTCGCTGAGCTTGCCCGGATTGGCGAGGATCTTGGCATTGAGCAATTGGCCGACCAGTTGCGCCATGAACACCTGCTGACGCACGATCCGGTCGATATCACCGCGCTCGAGATCATGGCGCTGACGCACGAAGCTCAGGGCCTCCTGACCGTCGAGGCGCTGACGCCCGGCCGGGAAGTCCGCGCCCGACATGGGTTCGTCCACCGCCTGATTCAGGCACACCTCGACCCCGCCGACCGAGTCGGTGAGCAGCACGAAGCCGAGCAGACTCACCTCGGCGTAGTGGTCGACGGTGATGCCGGTCAGGGTGGCCACCGATTTGATGAGGGCCTGTCGACCCGCCTTGGTCGACGCGCGTTCGGCCTCGGCCTCGGACTTGCCGTCGGCGAGCAGTTCGGCGCGTTCGGTCTCCTTGGTCGAGCCGTACGCGGAGTTGATCTTGGCCTTGCCCTGGCCGCCGATATCGACGTAGGCGTCGCGCGGAATGGAGATCGCGGTAGCCGAGCGGCCGTCGTTGGGCACGCGGATCAGCACGATGGTGTCGGTGTTGGTGCCCACCTCGTCGCCCGCGTGCAGCATGGCGCGTTCGGCTTTGGTGAGGGGGTTGCCGTGCGCGTCGGTGCGGCTGTCGACACCGACGAGCAGGATGTCGACGGCGCCGTCGCGCTCACCACCGAGGCCGAGGCCGCCGATCCGGTCGATATTGGCGATCAGGTTGTCGACACTGCGCCAAGCGAATCCGGTGAGTGCCAGCACCAACACCGCCGAGATCGCCACCATCAGTTTGGCCGGACCGAAGGCGCCCGTGGGCGCGCTGACCGGCCTTGTCGACTCTCGCACTCGTGCATCCTCTCGACGAACTCCGCGCCCGGACAGCTGCACCCCCGGCAATACCGCCTTGTCATCAGCCCGGGCTCGTCCACGGACACCGGCCTTCACAGGCTAACCAACAGTTACCACACTCGGGCCCAACCGCAGGTGTCCCGGCGTGCCAGACTGGCCGCGTGAATGCCGATTTCCGCGCCCCCGCTCCTCTGATCGTAACCGGCGCGCGTGGCCTGCTGGGGCGAGAGATCCTGCGCCTGGCACCCGCTGCGCGTGGCTTCGGGCGGGCCGATCTCGACATCACCGACCGCGCGGCCGTCGACGCTGTCCTCACGCCCCGCGCCGTGGTGATCAACTGCGCGGCCTACACCGCGGTGGACGCCGCCGAAACCGATGTCGAGGCCGCCTTCGCCGCCAACGCGACCGGACCGGCGGTACTCGCCGCCGCCTGCGCCGCGGCGGGCGCGCGGCTGATCCACGTGTCCACCGACTACGTCTTCCCCGGCACCGCCACGACACCGTATGAACCCGGCGACCCGACCGGACCGGCCTCGGTCTACGGGCAGTCCAAGCTCGCCGGTGAGCGGGCTGTGCTCGAACTGGGCGCCCACGTCGTGCGCACCGCGTGGGTGTACGGCGGTGTCGAGGGGGATTTCGTCGCGACCATGCGCAGGCTGGAGGCCGAACGCGACACCGTCACCGTGGTGAACGACCAGCTCGGCTCCCCCACCAGCGCCGCCGACCTCGCCGCCGCGCTGCTGGAACTGAGTACCCGACCCGACGCACCCGCTGTGCTGCACGCCACCAATTCCGGCACCGCCACCTGGTTCGACCTCGCCGCGGCGGTTTTCACCGAGCTCGGCGCCGACCCGACCCGGGTACTGCCGTGCGCGTCCAGCGAGTTCCCCAGACCCGCACCGCGCCCGGCGTATTCGGTGCTGTCTCCCGCAGCTTGGGACGGGGCAGGACTCACCCCGCTTCGCCCCTGGCGTATCGCACTCACCGACACACTGAGCCGGTTGTCCGACTAGGCTCCGCAGTCGTGAACGCAGCAGACTCAGCCGATTCTTCAGCCCCCGCCGGCATTGCCGTGGTCACGGTGACCTATTCACCGGGTGAGCACCTCGAGCACTTCATCACCACCCTGGCCGACGCGACCACCGAGAAGCCGCAGGTGATCCTGGCCGACAACGGGTCGACCGACGGCGTTCCCGAACTCGTCGCCGAGGCCAACTCGCACGTGACGCTGCTGCACACCGGCGGCAATATCGGCTACGGCGGCGCCATCAACCGCGCCGTCGCCGAGATCGATCCGTCGATCGAGTTCGTGATCCTGGCCAACCCGGACATCCGCTGGGGCGTCGACTCCATCGACACGATGCTCGAGGCGGCGAAGCGCTGGCCGCGCGCGGGCGCCTTCGGGCCGATGGTCCGGGAGCCCGACGGCAGTATCTACCCGTCCGCACGCCGCGTCCCCGGCCTCGCCGACGGCGCGGGCCACGCGATCCTCGGCTCGGTCTGGCCGAAGAACCCCTGGTCGATGCGCTACCGCCAGGAGAACGAGCAGATCTCCGAGCGGGTGGTCGGCTGGCTGTCCGGCTCCTGCCTGCTGGTGCGCCGCGCCGCGTTCGACACCATCGACGGTTTCGACTCGCGCTACTTCATGTACATGGAGGACGTGGACTTCGGCGACCGCATGGGCAAGGCGGGCTGGCACAATGTCTTCGTCCCGGACGCCGAGGTGACCCACGCCAAGGGCCACGCCGCGGGCAAGCATCCCGAATTGATGCTGCCCGCCCACCACGCCAGCGCGTACCGCTTCCAGGCGGACCGGCATCCGCACTGGTGGCAGGCGCCGTTGCGAGGTGCGCTGCGGGCCGGACTTGCGGTTCGCTCCCGGATTGCGGTTCGATCGGCGCTGCGTGAGAAAGCGCGAACCGGCGCCTGAGTAGGCGCCGGTCCACTGTGAACAGGGGAAACTCGATGGCAGGCAATGCAGGCACCGACGCGGTCATCCTCGTCGGCGGACAGGGCACGCGGCTGCGTCCGCTCACCCTCTCGGCGCCCAAGCCCATGCTGCCGACAGCCGGGCTGCCGTTCCTGACCCACCTGCTGGCCAGGATCGCCGAGGCCGGGATCACCCACGTGGTGCTCGGCACCTCCTTCAAGGCCGAGGTCTTCGAAGAGCACTTCGGTGACGGCTCCGAACTGGGCCTCGACCTGGAGTACGTGACCGAGACCGAACCGCTGGGCACCGGCGGCGGTATCCGCAATGTGCTGCCCAAGCTGCGCGCGGACAACGTGATGGTGTTCAACGGCGACGTTCTCGGCGGCACCGACCTGGGCGCGATCCTCGACACCCACGAGTCGACCAACGCCGACGTCACCCTGCACCTGGTCCGCGTCAGCGACCCGCGCGCCTTCGGCTGCGTGCCGACCGACGACAGCGGCCGGGTCACCGCGTTCCTGGAGAAGACCCAGGATCCGCCGACCGACCAGATCAACGCCGGTTGCTATGTGTTCCGCCGCGAATACATCGAGAAGATCCCCACCGGTCGTCCGGTCTCGGTGGAGCGCGAGGTCTTCCCCGCGCTGCTGGCCGAGGGCGCCCGCGTGCAGGGCCACGTCGACGCCTCCTACTGGCGCGACATGGGCACCCCGGAGGACTTCGTGCGCGGCTCCGCGGACCTGGTCCGCGGGATCGCTCCCTCCCCCGCGCTCCCCGGCCAGCGCGGTGAGTCCCTCGTGCATCCCGGCGCGGGCGTGGCGCCGGGCGCGCTGCTCATCGGCGGGACCGTGGTCGGTCGCGGCGCGGAAATCGGCGCGGGTGCGCGACTGGACGGCGCGGTGATCTTCGACGGCGCGGTGGTCGAGGCAGGCGCCACGGTCGAACGCTCCATCATCGGCTTCGGCGCTCGCATCGGTCCCCGCGCGCTGGTGCGCGACGGGGTGATCGGTGACGGCGCCAACGTCGGCGCCCGCTGCGAACTCCTGCGTGGCGCCCGCGTGTGGCCCGGCGTGGTCATCCCCGACGGCGGCATCCGCTTCTCCACCGACGTCTGATCCGTACGACGCCGGGTCCCCGCCGATTCCCTCGGTCGGTGGCCCGGCGTCGTGCTGTTCACCCGCGCCCGTACGCCTCGCGGAAGACAGTGCGCTCCCTGGCCCGGCGACCCGGATGACGGCGTCGCTCGGCCGGATGACCGACCGCCATCAGCAGGGCGACCGCGAGATCGTCCCGATCGCCGATCCCGATCGTCTGCTTCACCTTCGCTTCGTCCCAGCCGTTCATCGGTGCGGTGGCAAGGCCCAGCTCGGTCGCCGCCAGCATCACATAGGTCGCCGCGATCATCGCGTCCTTGACCGCGTATTCACGCAGCAATCCCCGCCGGGCGAGATCGTCCTGGAACTCCCGCGAAGCCGTGGCGAACATCGCGACGAACTCCTCCGACCACGCGCCGTTGCCGCGGGCCTGGTCGTACACGTCGGTGTGGTCCTCGCGCCAGGACTCCGGTTCGGCGACGAAGACCAGCATCACCGGCGCCTCGCGCGCTTGGGGTTGGCCACCGGTCGCCCGGACCAGACCGGCCCTGCCCGCCTCGCTCGTGATCGCGACAATGGCCCGGTCCTGCAGGTTCCAGCTGGTCGGCGCCTCGATGGCGAGATCGAGCAGTGCCTCGAGATCGGTCGCCGAGACCGGATCCGGACGGTAGTGGCGGACAGTGCGTCGGGTGCGGATCGCTTCGGCGACCGACAAGATCTTGGATGTCATGCACCAACTATCGGAGAGTCACTCTCCATTGGGAAGTAGGCACTAAATAGTGCGTTACTATCCCCCGATGACAACCTTCGTGGAGTCCTCCGGCCTGCCCGCCGACGCCTACTCGGCGAAGTGCCCGACCCGCCAGGTGCTCGATCACATCGCAGGCAAATGGACGATCCTGGTGGTGGACGCGCTCCTCGACGGCACGCAGCGCTACACCGACCTCAGCCGACGCATCGAGGGCGTTTCCCAGAAAATGCTCACCCAGACGCTGCGCGGTCTCGAAGCCGACGGATTCGTCACGCGCACCGCGTATCCCACCATTCCGCCCAGGGTCGAATACGAACTCACCGCGCTGGGTCGCAGCCTCGCCGAACCGATCACCGCGCTGCGGCAATGGACCGAAACCCACATCAACGAGATCGAGCGCGCCCGCGCCGCCGCTAGCTGAAGCCGACGGCTTGGTCGCCCCATGCGGTGTGCAGGTCGGCGTCCGGGTTGTCCACGATGCGGTCGATGGTGTCGATGAGCAGGGTGGTGCGGGCAGTGGGGCGGTAGTGGGGCCAGTGTTTGGAGCCGTCGAGCGCGGCGGGCACGCTGTGTTCGGCGAAGGCCAGCCAGCGCCGCTGCATGCGGCCGGAGACCGCGAGCGAGGCTTTGCGCCCGCCCAGCCAGAAGGTGGGGTCGTGGTTCAAAGTGCCGAAATTGCCGAATACATAAGGCAATTCGGTGGCGTGACCCGCTCCGACCCTGGCCGCCTTCAACATCGGGGTGGCGTAGTCGAAGCGATACATCCAGGTCGGCGAATGTTGAGCATGCCCCTCAGCGACCCAGGCCGCGGGCATCCGGAACGCAGCATCGGTCGACATCGCCAGCGCCCCACGGGTTTTGGTGAGATCAGGGTAGGCCGAGGTGATCTCGGCGATCCGCTCGGGCGCCATCTCCGGATGCGAGGCTGCGACATCGCGCAGCATCGCGTTCACCGCGTCGGGCGTCACCGGCATGATCGGCGAGCGCAGCACCCGGAACAGCGACGCCTCATCGCGATTGGTGCCGATCAGCAACGGCACGCGATGCGAACGCCCCTGCTGGAATCGGTCGATCGGGTAGCCCGGCAACAGATTTCCGTCGACCACCGGCGCGGCGGCGAGTCTGCCCGGTTCCTTGATCGGCACCTCGTCCAGCAGCACCGCCCCGACCTCGACCAGCCGTTCGATCGGCAACTCCAGCAGCCGATTCGCCTCGCCCGGCCCGAGTTCGAGCAGTTCCAGATAGCGCTGCCCGACGACCGCGGCCCGTTCCTGGCCGAACACCGTAGTGGCGGGTGGACTCTGGGCGATCGCTTTGTGGAACAGTCCGGCCGCGGCGGGTGAGGTGAGCAGCGCGGTGACGCATCCCGCGCCCGAGGACTCCCCGAAGAGGGTCACATTGCCCGGGTCGCCGCCGAACGCGGCGATGTTATCGCGCACCCACGCGAGCGCGGCTAGCTGATCGTGCAGGCCGAGGTTCGCGGTGAACTGCTCACCGAACGAGGACAGATCGAGGAAGCCGAGCACCCCGTGCCGATAGTTCACCGAGACGACCACCACGTCGCCCGCCTCGGCGAGCTTGCGCCCGTCGTAGATTGTTTGGGCGGCGGTGCCGAGGCAGTAGGCGCCCCCGTGCAACCAGACCATCACCGGACGCGGCGCGTCGTCGCTCGGTTCGGGCCGCGGCGACCAGACATTCACCCACAGACAGTCCTCGCCCATCTGCAGGTCCGAATCCACCGGCACCATCGCACCCATCGTCTGCGGTGCGATATCGCCGAAGACCACGCACTCACGCACCCCGTCCCATGGCTTCGGGGGCTCGGGCACCGCGAATCGAGCGGGCCCGGCGGGCGCGGTCGCATAGGGAATGCTGCGCCAGACGGCGACCGGCCCATCCCAGGTTCCACTGACCAATCCGTAGTCGGTCTGTGCCAGTGGGTCGGCATCGTGGGCCCGCGTGTCCGGATCGAAATCGGGCTGAATGCTCATCGCACACCTCCTAGCCGGCATGACCGCACGGGTACCTGTGTATTTGCTCCCGCTGGTCGAAGCACCTGGTGACTTCCTACGAGAGTACGTGCGTACGGCCCGAACGCGCGCCCTACGCGCCATTTCCGCAGGTAACAGTTACTTCGCGGTACAGGAGAAAGCCCGGTTTCGCGACGTCACACGGCGGTCACGGCGCGGATTCGGCGACGAATGCCGACCCAGTCCGGTCTCCGGGGAAACCGGGGTCGGCTGCCATCCGGATCTCGCCACACCGGATGACAGCCGACCTCGCGTCGGTTAGCTGGAAATGCGCTGTGCCTCGTCGCCGACGTAGGCGGCCCACAGCCGCCGATACGGGCCGTCGACGCCGACCAGCTCGGCATGGGCACCGACCTGCACCAGCTTGCCCGCGCCGACCACCGCGATCAGATCCGCGTCGGCGGCGGTGGCGAGCCGATGCGCGACGACGATCGTGGTGCGGCCCGCGGTCAGCACGTCCACCGCGGCGCGCACGCGGGCCTCGGTGGCCAGATCCAGTGAGGCGGTGGCCTCGTCCAGGATGAGGATGTCGGGATCGATCAGCTGTGCCCTGGCCAGCGCGAGCAGCTGACGCTGTCCGGCCGACAGACTGCGCCCGTGCGCCCCGATCGGCTGGTAGTAGCCGTGTTCGAGCGCCGCGATCATCTCGTGCGCACCGACAGCACGGGCGGCCCACTCGATCTCGGCGGGTTCGGCCTCGGGATTGCCGTAGGCGATGGCCTCGCGCACGGTATCGCCGAACAGGAACGGCTCCTGCGGAACGACACCGAGGCGTTTGCGGAAGTCACGCAACCGGAACCGGCGGATGTCGACCCCGTCGACGAGCACCGCGCCCTCGGTCGGGTCGTAGTACCTGGCGAGCAGCTTGACCAGGGTCGACTTGCCCGCGCCGGTCTCGCCCACCAGCGCGACCTTCTGGCCCGGCTCGATCCGCAGGTCGAGCCCGTCGAGCACGGTGCGCGCCCGCGACGAATACCCGAAGCTCACCGCGCGCAGTTCGATCGCCCCGTCGAGGCTGGTCACCGGGAGCGGATCGGCGGCTTCCGGCGTGTCGACCGGCGTGCGCAGCAGTTCACCGATGCGGTCGACACCCACCACCGCCTGTTGATAGCTGTCGAATACCTGCGAGAGCTGCTGGATCGGGGCGAACAGCAATTCGATGTAGAGCAGGAACGCGATCAGCGTGCCCGCGGTGAGCACATCGTCGCGGACCTGGTGCACACCCACGGCGAGCACCGCGGCCGTGGCGATCACCGACATCAGTTCGATGCACGGGAAGAACACCGCCATCAGCACCTGCGAGCGCAGCCGCGCGTCGCGGTAGGCCCACGACCGGCTCTCGAACTCGGTCTGGTTCACCGCCTCCCGGCGGAACGCCTGGGTGACGGTGATGTTGTCGACGTTCTCCTGCAGGTAGGCGTTGACCGCGCTCACGCGCTCCCTGGCCAGGTTGTAGGCGGGCACCGACGCGCGCCGGAAGGCCACGGTCGCCACGCCGAGCACCGGCAGCAGCACGAGGACGACCACGGCGAGCCCCGCGTCGATCACCAGCAGCGCGGCGACCACGCCCGCGATGGTGACCGTGCTGGTGAGCGCGGTGGCAAGGCCGGTCTGCAGGAACGCCGACAGACCGTCCACGTCGGTGGTCATCCTGGTCATGATCCGGCCGCCGAGCTCGCGCTCGTAGTACTGCAGGCCGAGGCGTTGCAGGTGGGCGAACGTCTTCACGCGCAGCCCGTAGAGCAACCGTTCGCCGACGCGCCCGGTGACCCGCACCTGGGCCACGCTGATCGCCCAGTCCACCACCACGACCACGATCGCCAGCGCGGCCGCGCCGATCACCACGTCGCGCGCACCGGCGAGCACCCCGTGGTCGATGCCGTAGCGCACCAGGAACGGGATCAGCACCTGGGCGATGGCATCGAGTCCGACCAGGCCGAGCCCGGCGAGCAGCGGCCAGGTGAACGGGCGCAGCAGTCGCGGCAGCGAGAAGGCGGTGTCGGGAGTATGCGAGAACGACGGGTCGACCTCGGGTTCCCCGGACACCGGCGGCAGCCGATCGAGCAGGGCGACGATATCGCCGCTCGGTGGCACACTCGCCATCATGCCCCCGCCCACGGCACCGGGCGGACCCGCGGGCGCGCCCGCCGATCGACGCGCGAATGCCTTGGCCAGGTGCTCCATGGTGCGGTCGTCGTCGGAGTCGACTTCCGGTGCCACCCAGAGTTCCTCGGTGGCGACGCGGGTGGTGTCGCGGTGCGGATCGGAGCCGATGCCGACGACCTCGGGCGGGGTGAACAGGGCACGGAACAGCTCACCGGACTGCTGCAATTCGCGCAGCGTGCCCAGTTCGGCGACCCGCCCGCCGTCGAGGACAGCGACCCGATCGGCGAGCGAGAGCGTCGAGATCCGATGCGCGACAACGATGGTCGTGCGCTTGCGCAGCTCGGCGCCGATCCGCTGGTAGATCTGCTCCTCCACCTGGGCATCGATGGCCGAGGTCGCGTCGTCGAGCACCAGCACCGGCGCCTCGGTGAGCAGGGCGCGGGCCAGCGCGATGCGCTGACGCTGCCCACCCGAGAGTCGTTGTCCACGTTCGCCGATGGTGGTGTCGATGCCCTGCGGCAACGCGGTGACGAACTCGTCGGCGGCGGCGAGATACAGCGCGTGCCAGACCTGTTCGTCGCTCGCGTCGGGCCTGCCGTAGGCGACATTGGCGCGGATCGAGTCGGCCATCAGGTGCGTGTCCTCGAAGACCATCGCCACCTGAGCGCGTGGATCGGGCAGCTCGCGCAGATCGACGCCGTCGAAAAGCACCGCGCCCGAATCGGGTTCGAGCAGCGCGGGCAACAGCGACACCAGAATCGTCTTGCCGCTGCCCGCCCCACCCGCGATGGCGACGGTCTCGCCGGAACCGATCCGCAGATCGAGGCCGTTCAGGATCGGGATGTCGTCGAAACCGAAACCGACCCCGTCGAATTCGATCGACGGCGGCTCGGCGGCTTCGGCCACCTGCGGTGCGTCGGCGCCTCGTGTCCCCGCCGCACCAGGCACCGCGCCCGCGTCGTCGGGCGCTTCGATCACCTCGCGCACCCGGTCCAGTGACGCCTTGCCCTGCTGACTCACGGTGAGCAACATCGAGAACTGCCGCACCGGCCCGACGAACGCGCTCAGATAGGTCATGAACGCGAGAAACGTGCCGAGCGTGATGGATTGACGCAGCGCGAGCAACCCGCCGACGACCAGGATCAGCGCCTGCCCCGCCGCGGGCACCGCCTGCACGACCGGGGTGAACCGGCTGGTGATCCGGGCGACCCGCAACCGCGACCGGTAGAGCACGCGCGCACGCGCACTCAGCTGCTCCAGTTCGTACTGTTCCTGCCCGAAGCCCTTCACCACCCGCACACCGGCCACCGCGGCCTCGACCTGCATCGCCACCTCGGCGGCCCGCGCCTGCGCGTCCCAGTTCGCGGGGAACAGCTGCCGCTGGCTGCGCCGGGTGACGATCCACAGCCCCGGCAGCACGACCAGCGCGATCAGGGTCAGCGTCGGCGACATCACCGTCATCAGCACCAGCACCGCGAACAGCAGCGCCACATTGCCCGCGATCATCGGGATGAGCTGCAGGAACATCTGGATCAACGTGACATCGGTGATCGCCCTGCTCACCACCTGCCCGGTGCGCAACTGCGCCTGCTCACGCCCGTTGAGCCGCAGCAGCGCGGCGAACAGGTCACGGCGCAGGTCGTGTTGCACCCCGAGCGACAGTTCCGAGGAGGCCACCCGGCGCGCGTACGACGACCCGAACCTGGCCGCGCCGATCACCAGCAACAGCACCACCCACGGCGTCACCGAGGCCGCCGTGGCGCTGAGGGTGTCGACCACATGCCGTACCACCAGTGGCAGCGCCGCGGTGAGCAGCGCCGCCGCCAACGCACCGGTGTAGCTGATGATCACCAGCCGCCGGTGCTCGAGACAGCGGCGGGTCAGGTAGCGGATCCAATCCGATCTCATCGGGCGGCCACGAGCGCGTCCGCGTCGTCGTACTGGTTGGCCGGGCGCGCGAGACCGTAGTGGCCGCGCAGCGTGGTCTCGGTGTACTCGGTGCGGAACAGGCCGCGCTCCTGCAGAATCGGGACCACCTCGTCGACGAAGCGCTCCAGACCCGACGGCAGCACCGCGGGCATGATGTTGAAGCCGTCGGCGGCGCCCTGCCGGAACCAGTCTTCGATGGCGTCGGCCACCTGAACCGCGGTGCCGGCGAAGGTGCGGTGCCCACGGCCGCCGCCCAGTCGGGCGATCAGCTCACGCAGGGTGAGTCGTTCGCGCCGGGCCAGATTCACGATCAGCGTGAAGCGGCTCTTGGCGCCCTCGATGTCGTCCTCGGTGGGCAGGTCCTCGGGCAGTTCGCTGTCCAGATCGAGCTCGTCGACGGGCAGCTTGAAACGCTCGGCGAGCTGCTTGCGCGCGTACTCGGGCGAGATCAGCCGGGCCAGTTCCTCGTCCAGCTCCCTGGCCTGCTCCTCGGTGTCGCCGATGATCGGGACGATGCCGGGCAGGATCTTGATGGACTCCGGGTCGCGGCCAGCGGCGACGGTGCGCGCCTTGAGGTCGGTGTAGAAGGCCTTGGCGTCGTCGAGGGTCTGCTGCGCGGTGAACACGGCCTCGGCGTAGCGGGCGGCGAATTCCTTGCCGTCCTCCGAGGATCCGGCCTGCACCAGCAGCGGATATCCCTGCGGGGAACGCGGCAGGTTCAGCGGACCGTCCACCCGGAAGTGCTCGCCGTGGTGCAGGATCTTGCGCACCTTCGAGGCGTCGGTGTGGATGCCGAGTTCCTTGTCGGCCAGCACCGCGTCGTCGTCCCAGCTGTCCCACAGTTTCGTTGCCACGTCGACGAATTCGGCGGCCTTCTCGTAGCGCAGCCGGTGGTCGGGGGTGTCGTCGAGGCCGAAGTTGCGGGCCGCGTCGGCGCCCGCGGTGGTGACGATGTTCCAGCCTGCCCTGCCGTTGCTCGCCCAGTCCACGGAGGCGAAACGGCGGGCGAGGTTGAAGGGGTCGTTGTAGCTGGTGGAGGCCGTGGCGATGAGACCGATCCGGCTCGTCTGCACGGCGACCGCGGTCAGGATGACGGTCGGCTCGAGCTTTCCGCTGGGCCTGCGGCCGGGGTCACCCATCAGTACCGGGCTGTCGGCGAAGAAGATCGAGTCGAGCTTGCCGCGCTCGGCGGTCTGGGCGAGGCGGACGTAGTAGTTGATATCGGTGTGGGCGTGCGGATCGCTCTCGGGCAGCCGCCAGGCCGCTTCGTGGTGGCCGACCGACATCAGAAAAGCGTTGAGGTGCAGGTGTTTCGACATGAGAAGCGCCTTTCAGGCCGCGTGTTCGGCGACGCCGAGTGCGGTGAGCAGAGTGTGACGAATGCGCCCGAACGCGGGCAGGCTCGGATCGCGCACGCCGTTCAACTCGACCGGGATGTCGAGCGAGAGGCGTCCGTCGTCGAGCACGATCACCCGGTCGGCCAGGGCGACTGCCTCATCGACATCGTGGGTGACCAACAAGACGGTCGGGCGGTGCCTGCTGATCAGGTCCCGCAACAGGGCGTGCATCTTGATCCGGGTGAGCGCGTCGAGCGCGCCGAAGGGTTCGTCGGCCAGGAGCAGATCGGGTTCGCCGACCAACGAGCGGGCCAGCGAGACCCGTTGCTGCTCGCCACCGGAGAGTTCCCTCGGCCAGGCGCGTTCGCGGCCCGCGAGTCCTACTTCGGCGAGTACCTGCTCGGCCGCGGCGCGGCGTGTTCTCGGCTGTCCGTAGAGCACATTGGGCAGCACCCGCTGCCAGGGCAGCAGTCGCGAATCCTGGAACACCACCGAGGTTTTCGCCGGTATCCGCAGTGTGCCCTCACCCTCGACGTCGTAGTCGAGTCCGGCCAGTGCCCGCAGCAACGTGCTCTTGCCGGAGCCGCTGCGTCCCAGCAGCGCGACGAACTGGCCGGGCGCGATGGTCAAGTCGATCGAATCGAGCACCGTGCGGTCACCGAATTTGCGAGTCAGCGAACGAACCTCGACCCCGGTGACCTCGGTCTCGTTCACCCCGCGATAGTGCGTCGCCATGACAGCACCCTCCGTTCCACCAGACGGATCGCCGAATCCGAGGCCAAGCCGAAGATCGCGTAGACGACCAAGCCGACCAGGATCACATCGGCCTGTCCGTAGTTCTGCGCGTTCGACATCATCTTGCCGAGACCGTCGATGGCGTTGACCGTCTCGACCACGATCAGCACCAGCCAAGCACTGGTGACCGACATCCGCAGTCCGAGGAAGAAGCCGGGCAGCGATCCCGGCAGTACCACGCTGCGAATGAACTCCGCGCGCGAAACCCCTTGCACCTCGGAGAGTTCCACCAGCTTCTGGTCGATCGTGGTGAGTGAGGCGTGGGTCTGGATGTACATGTGCACGACCACGCCCAAGGTGATGAGCACGAGCTTGAATTCCTCGCCGATACCGAGCCACAGGATCATCAGCGGAATCAGGCCGAGGGTGGGAATGGCCCGTTTGATCTGGACCGGACCGTCGATGAGCGATTCACCCCACCGGGAAAGGCCCGCGATCACGGCGAGAGTGGTGCCGATGAGCACACCGAGGACCATGCCGATCAACACCCGTTGCAGCGACACCCCCAGGTTGGCCAGCAGCGGACCGTCGACCAGTAGTTCCCACCCGGTTTGCAGGACGGTCCACGGCGCCGACAGTTTGCGCGGGTCGATCAGTTCGAGCAGTGAGCCGGCGGCCCATGCCGCGACCACCAGGATCACGCCGAACAGGCGGGCGGCGGGGACGGCCTTGCGCAGGCCGAGTCGGCGTAGGGCGCGCCGCTCGACGAATCCGTCACCGGACGGCGCGGAGACCGGAATCGCGGTGCGAGACAGTGTGATCGTCACTGCTGCCCCTTGGTGCGATACGTCGCCGACACCGCGTCGAACGCGATCTTCTCGAATCGGCGGTCGAACAGTTCTTCAGCGGGGAAGGAATTACCGAAGAAACCTGCTTTGGTCACCAGATCGATCGTCTCCTGTTCCCAGATGATCGCCTCGTTCCAATTCTCCGGGAAATACGGCTTTTCCGTCGTGGCGATAATGCGTTTGCCGTCCTCGACCGACACCGTCTGATCCTTGACGTAGTACGCGTCGATCCATTCCGTGGGGTGCTCCCAGGCCCAGACTTCGCCGCGTGCCCAGAATTTCACGAATTCGGCCACGGCGGCGGCTTTGCTGTCGTCACGCAACACCGAGGTCGGCGCCCACAGCACGGTCAGCGCGTCGACGGCGGGAGTGTCGATCGCGGTGGCGCCGTCGACGCGATACTTGTCGAGGTACTTGGTCAGCGTCGGTTCGCCGAACGGGGCGACGTCGATTTCCTTGGCCTGCAGGGCGGTGAGGAACTTCGTGCTGGGCAGCTCCACGAGCTGCACCTCGTCGGTGCGGATGCCCGCCGCCTTCAGGGTGCGCAACACCACCAGCCCCTGCGCCTGACCCGGCGAGAAGCCGATCTTCTTCCCGCGCAGCCCATCGAGGCCGGTGAAGTTCGATCCGGGGGCGGTGGCCAGCTTGTACAGCGGGGTCGAGCGCACCTTGATCCCGACGATCTTCGCGTCGAGACCGCTGGCGTGCGCGTGGATCGGCGGAATGCCCGCATTGGTGGCGAGGTCCACCGAACCGCCGCGGAAGGCCTGGATGACATCGGGACCGGCCTGTACGGCGGGCCACGACGACACCGTGAACGGCAGTTTGCTCAGTTCTCCCGACGCGGTCAGCGCCACTTTGGCGGTATTGGCCGCGACCGCGAGCGAGACCCCGGCGGGGACCTCGGTGGGCAGCGGGCTCGTCAGCGCGGCGCCGTCCTGGTCGCCGGTGGCGCAGGAGACCGCGAGCAGCGAAGTCGCTGCGGCGAGAAGTGCTATTCGTCGAATACTTTTACGCAAGGTGATTTCCCGGATTTGATCGAAGAATTATCGGCGACGGAATTCGAACCGCGACAACACAGCACATCCGACGTAACCCGGGCGACGCCGGACTGCATTTTGTTCATAGTGTCAACTGTCGCGTGTGCCGCCGCTTCCGGTCAATATTCGACTGCCTTAAAATAACCACGAATCAAACTGCTTGCGCGACAACCGTGCTCAGTGGATCACTGAACACTTCCTGCAACACCACCCCGGCAGCGGCCATCACCAGCACCTGCCCGGGGAAGGTCGACGCGAAGATCACCTCGGCGGGGTCGGCGCCGATCATAGAGTGGGCGCGCACCGCCTCGTCGTAGGCTTCCCGAACGCCGGGCACCGTGATCAGCCCGCGGTCGATCAGCACCAAGGCTTCCGGGTCGATCAGATCGATCAGCGCCGCGGCGACCTCACCCATCACCGTGGCACGCTCGATGAAGTACTCGCGTTCCGGGCCGCCCGCCGCGGCCGCCGCGACCAACTCGGGGAAGCTGTCGAATCGGCGGACGGTCTCGGCGCGGGCCAGCAACGCGTGGTCACCGAGTGCGTCGAGTGCGAATCTGTCGGTGGTGCCGAGTAATCGAGCGATCGAGCCCGCCCCGAAATGCGGCCCACAGTGGACGCGGCCGTGCACGGCGATGGCGGCGTCGATGACATTGCCGACGAACAGCACGATCGAACTCGCCGAGCCGCGCAACCGTCCGTAGAGCTGTTCGGCGTGCACCGTCGCGCGGGTATGGCTGTCCACGCTGACGGGTAAACCTGTTCGGGCACTGAGGTATTCGCGCACCGGCACATCTCGCCAGCGCAGATAGGAGTGTTCGACGACCGAACCGGTGGCGGTGTCGACGCGACCGCCGATCGCCACTCCGAGCCCGCGGATCCGCACGTGGTCCGGCAGGTTCGCCCCGACCGCGCGCACTCGCTCGAGCACCGCGTCGAGGATGTCGTAAGGGGCATGGGTGCGATGGGGCACCTGCTCGCTGTGGAGCACCGAACCGGCGATGTCGACCACCGCGACGGTGATCTGCACCGCCGCGATATGCACCGCGATCACCACATTGCCCGCGGTGTCCAAGGCGATCGGGCTGTGCGGCCTGCCCACGCCGCCCGGCCCTGGCGACTCCGGCAGCTCGACGAGCAGTCCCGCCTCGACCAGCGCCCGGCTCTGCCAGGTGACCGTGGCCGGTGAGACCCCGGCGTGCCTGGCCACCACGCTGCGCGGTGCCGACCCGAGGTCGAGCACCGCCCGCAATACCGCCCCCGCGCTACTGTTCGTCATGCGCCACCTCGCCATCACCGCCGTTCGCTCACGGTACGGAGCGCGGCGGCCACGGCGAAGCCTTCGGCGCACCGTGATCACAAGCCTCGGCCCTTACACTTGGCCGATGCCGAACTACAGCTTCCGGTGTCGTTCCTGCGGCGACACGTTCGACGTCAACCGGCCGATGGCGCAGTCCTCCGACCCCGCCACGTGCCCCGCGGGCCACGACGACACCGTCAAACTGCTCACCACCTTCGCCGCGGTGGGACGCGGGTCGGCGCCGAGCCCAGCACCCGCACCCCGTCCGGCAGGCGGCGGTTGCTGCGGTGGCGGCGGCTGCTGCTGACCTCGTCGACCGGAGTCCACGGCCGCCGGTCGGACGTCAGTCGCGGCGGTCGGAGTGGCCGAGGTCGCGCTCGGGGGCGATCCGGTCGCGGACCCGCTGTTTGAGGACGGCGATGTCGGGAAAGCCGCCGTCGGCCTTGCGTTCCCAGAGCTGTTCGCCGTCGAGGGTGATGCGGAAGATGCCGCCCTGGCCCGGAACCAGCGCCACCTCGCCGAGTTCGGTGGCGAACGTGGTGAGCAGTTCCTGCGCCATCCAGCTCGCCCGGAGCAGCCAGCGGCATTGGGTGCAGTACTCGATCGCGATGCGGGGCACGTCAGCAGTATCCCTGGTTCAGGCCTGGAACGTGCCGTCGAGATAGACCCACGCGCCGTCGACCCGGACGAAGGTGCTCAGCTCGTGCATCGCGTCGCGCGTGCCGTCGAGCTTGTAGTGGGCGATGAATTCGACGGTGCCGTTGTCGTCGAACAGGCCGCCGCGCTGGGTGCCGACGATCTCGAGGAACAGCCAGCGCTGGTCCGCGTCGAGTTCGAGGTCGGCGGGACGGGTGCTGGGATGCCAGGAGCGCAGCAGATAGTCCACATCGCCCACGACATAGGCGGTGTAGCGCGAGCGCATCAGCGTTTCCGCGGTCGGCGCGGGCTTGTCCCCGGCCAGGATCGGGCCGCAGCAGGCATCGAACGGCTCGCCACGGCGGCACGGACACGGTTTCACTTCACCCATGCCGCCCATCCTGCCGGACCCGGCGGCCACCCCGTGCACCCCAGGTCCACCATGACCGCCGCCGATCACCCGAACGGTTGGTGGGCCAGGGGCGCGAGCTCCAGCGCTCGCGCCAGCTCAGCGGTCTGATCGCGCCAACGCCGGAGATCGGTGACACTCGGCGCCATCTCGTAGTCGAGATGATGTGCCGCCCGCGACAGCGCCGCCCACAACGCACCGACCTGACCAGCGGTCTCGGACCCGGCGTACACCCGCAGCGCGAGCAGCTGAGCCCGCATCGGACACCGCATCAGCTCCGGCGCCACCTGCGCCCACAGCTGATCCACCGCCTGCTCGAGCGCCAACCGCAGAATCCACGCCACCGCCCGCGACCACACCCCGCCGGCATCCGACACCGACCCGTCCAGCAGATTCTCGGCCGCTTCCAGCCGCTGAGCCACCGACGGCCGCGGGCTGAACTTCGCGCGAGCGGGCCTGGCACGACGATTCACGACGGCCTCACCGCACCGGCGAGACCACGCGGCGATCCGGCCGAGCCGCTCATGTTCGCACCGCGTTCGGCTCGTGGGCTCGCAGCCAGGTGATGAATCGTTCGGTGTCACTGATCAATTCCCGCATCGGACGATCGATCGGCACGTGCGCTCCCGCGGTGGCGTCGCGTAGGACGCCGACGAGCCAGCGTCCGCCGACCGCGCTCAGGTGCTTGTTCAGGTCGTCCACGCGGGCGCCGACGCCCATGATCGCGAGGGTGATCATGGCGCGGGTGGTGTGCGCGTTGCGCACGCGCCGCTCCACCTCGCCGTGTTCGAGGCCGCCCGCCAGTAGTTCCTGGCGGGCCTTCGCCAGCCCGGCCGCCTCGATCGCCGAACGGCAACAGGTCGCGACGAGTTCGTCGGCGATGGCGGCGGGCAGTTGCGGTGTGCGGAGCAGGGATCGGGCGTCGTCGAGATAGCGGCGGACCGGGTCACCGGTCACTCTGACCTCGACGATCGAACGCTCGCGACGCTGGACTTCGAGCACGGTCGCGTCGAGCTGCATGCGGCGCACCGCCTCGGCCAGGCGCTCGTCATGGGTGAACACCACTACCTGCCGCGATGCCGCCACCTCGGCGAGCACCCTGGCCAGCCCGTCGACCTTCGCGGGATCCATCGCCTGCACCGGGTCGTCGATCATCACGAATCGGAAAGGGCTGTGCGCCACCGTGGCCCGCGGCAGGAACAGTGAGAGCCCGAGCGCGTGCAGCTCCCCCTGACTCATCACCCCGAGCGCCGCGCCGTCCACTTCGTCGACGGTGACATCGAGCAGCACCCGCCGCGCCGTCCCCGCGCTGCCCTGCAACCGAATCGCGCCCAGCTCCACATTGCTCTGCTGGCGCAGGGTGCTCCACACCCAGCGCGCCGTGGTCTCCAGCGGCCGCATCCGCTCCTCGCGGATCGTCGCCGTCGCCGACTTGAGCCAGTCGGCCGCCTTCTTCACGACCCGCAGTTCGCTCGCGTGGTCGGCGACGGCGCGGGCGGGGTCGAGCCAGGCGAGAATGCGCGGGACCAGCGGCGACCACACCGTATCCAGGCGATCCAGCTCGGTCCGCGTATCTCGTTGCAGTGCACCGAGTTCCACGGTGAGCTCGGCATGGATCGTGCGCAACCGATCCGGGAGCTGATCCTCGTCGGCGGTGGTGACCTCGGCCCACTCCGACCAGAGCCGCCCTACGATTTCGCGCCGCTCAGGCAACGAGTCCGCGGCAGTGGACGCACCAGAGGGCCCCGCGGGGTGATCGGCTCGGCGCGCTGTCGGTTCGGAGGTCGGCGCCGGATGCGAGCGGCTTGCCGCGCCGACACGGCCCGCGGACGCCGAGCCGAGCTCGATCGGCAGCGCTGCCGGTAGGTTGCGGGCCGCCACGAGAGCGGCGTCGAACTCCGCCGTGGCCGCTTGGAGGGCGGCGAGTTCCTCAGTCCGGTAGGCGATTTCGGAATCTGCGGCGGTGATCCAGTCGGCGTCGAGTTCGTCGCGACCGCAGACGGGACACGGGCACGAACCCGACGCGGTGACGTGTTCGCGTGCCCGGGTGAGCAAGGCGAGAACTCGCAGATCGGCATCGGTGTCGACGGTCGCGTGGCGCGCCACGTTCCGGGCCGCTTCGGCGAGCCGATCCGCCGCGGCGGCGACCTGCGCGGTATCGGGCAGGGTCAGCCGCAGGATCGCGCGCAAACCCTCGGGCCCGTCGATGCCGAGGACCGAGTCGGCCACCGCGCCCGCCACCGCGTCGAGATCGGGGTCCGGGGTGCGCAGCAGGTCGGCCACACCGTGTGCGCGTTCGTCATCGGCCTCGGCGAGCTCGACCAGCAGGTCGGCGTGGGACTGGCGCGAATCCTTCACGGCGCGTTCGAGTTCCAGCTTGCGCAGTCTGATCTGCTCTGCCGCCGCGGCCAATTCGTCGAGGCCGAGCAGGCGATGCAGCGCGTCGAACAGGTCGCTCGGCTTCCCGTCGACGAGCGCGCCGAGTTCGCTGTAGGAAAGGAACGGCCGGTACAGATCGAGCCGTTGCCGCCGGCCCTGGGGGTCCACCGAGGTCACCGGTTCGGATCCGCGCCGCTCGGTCCACCGCGCGTCGGCCAGTTCCGCACTCTCGTCCCAGACGGTGGCGACCGAGACCTGCGGCTCCTCGCCCGCCGTGAGCAGTTCGACATCGATGCGGGCGGTATCGGGTTCGTGCAGGTTGCGCCAGCCCTCCCGCCATGCGGTCGATCTGCCGTCCCAACGCCGATTTCCACCGGTCAACGCGAATTCGGCGGCCTCGGCGAAACTCGACTTCCCGCTGCCGTTGCGACCGACCACCAGCGTCAGCCCCGGCCCCGGATTCAATCGCAGCGTCGCCGCGGGCCCGATCCCACGGAAGCCCTGCACGGTGATCGACCGCAGAAAGACCCCGGTATCACCGGAATCCGTTGCGGCCGAATCACCGTCGACAGTTGCGAGCGCGGCAAGCACGCATTCGGCGACCCGTTCCTCCACTGCCGGGTCGGCGGCGAGCTCGCGCGCGACCACCTCGGCGATCCGATCCGAGCACACTGGCGACATCCCCCTTCGCGTCGGCGCGCGACGCCGCGATCCTGATGGAAACGCTACCCGATCGCCGGAAGTTCGCCCAGGGGATGCGCAGGCCCCTCAGCGAATCTGCCCGCGGGAGTGGAATGGCCATCGCGGCGCCACGGCGGGCCCTCGATGTCCACCCCTCGCCCACCCCGGCGGGCAGCTCGATGAGGTGTTCACACCCGCGTTACGCTGCGTCGAGCAGCGCGGGCGGTCCGGGCGGTGCCGAACAGGTCAGAATACGAGATATCTCGGTTCATAGCAAGAGCTGAAGCACGAAATTGCCGCAGCGCCAGCATTTTCCACCGGCTTCGCCGCCTGCACCGTTAGTTGTCGGTGGGTTGCGGTAGATATTCGGCGAACAGAGAACGGGGGAATCCGATGACCGAGCAACGCACGCCGTGGACCGAGGACCAGGTCCGCGCGCTGGCGCCCGACGCGAGCTCGCTGGCTGCCGCGCGCAAGCTGGCCGGTCGCTGGCGCGAGACCGGCACCGCCGGGAACGCGGTGTGGGGGCTGTGTCAGGGCAGTGGAGCCAAGCCGTATCAGGCGATCGTCGACCTGGACGGGCCCGCCTACAAGTGTTCGTGCCCGAGCCGCAAGTTCCCCTGTAAGCACACGCTGTCGTTGTTGCTCACGTGGTCGAGCGGACAGGCGCCCGTGCGGGATGCCCCCGCCGATTTCGCGGCCGAGTGGCTGGCGGGGCGGGCCGCGAAGGCGGCCGCCCCATCCAAAGCCAAAGCAGCGAGCACGCCGTCGCAGGCTTCCGTCGAGCAGCGGCGGACCCGCGTCACCGCCGGGCTCACCGAACTGGAGGTCTGGCTGACCGACCAGATCCGGACCGGACTGGCTCAGACCGACCGTTCCTACGCCGCGTACGAGGCGATCGCGGCCCGAATGGTCGATGCCCAGGCGCCGCGTATCGCCGAGACCCTGCGCAGGTTGCCCACCGCGGTCGTCACCACCGAGCACTGGCCCGAGCTGCTGTTGCGCGAGTACGCCCGTCTACACCTGCTGGTTCTGGCCCATCGCAGGCTCGATGCCCTACCCGAGCCGCTACAAGCGGGAATTCGCACCCACATCGGCTACCCGACGTCGGCCGAGACGGTCCTGACCGAGCCGGCCGTCCGGGATCGCTGGCTGGTACTCGGCATGCGGACCAGCGAGGAAGAACGGCTGCACACCCGGCGTACCTGGCTGCGCGGTCGCAGTAGCGGACGCTGGGCCCTGCTCATCGAACATTCCTTCGCCACACCGAATTTCACCGGCGAGGTGCCCGCGCCCGGCAGCGAGGTAGACGCCGAACTGCACTATTACCCCGGCGCGGCATCGTTGCGCGCGCAGTGGGGCACCCGCCACGGCGTACCCGAACCCTTCACCACGGTCCCCGCTGTCGGCGGCACCACGATCGACGACACGTTGGACGCCTACGCCGGCGCCTTGAGCGACGATCCGTGGCTGCGCTCCTGGCCCGCGCTGCTCACCGATGTCGTGCCGGTGCTCGACGAGAGCGGTTGGCAGCTCGTCGCTACCGACGGCACCGCGCTGCCACTGCAGGCCGGCGTCCGCCCGTGGCGGCTGCTCGCCGTCGCGGGTGGTCACCCGGTGACGGTGTGCGGCGAGTGGCGAGCCGACGGCTTCGACCCGATCTCGGTTCTCGGTGCGGGCGAGGTGCACGACCTGGAAACCGAATTCCCCACGCAGACGACCCCCACCCCCGCACTGGCCGAACTCGTCTCGGTAGCTCTGCTCGGCACCGCCCGCCGCAGTGCCGACGGCGTCCACCTCGACTCCGCCGTCGCCACCGCGGTACCGCAGCACGCGGGCGAACCAGCCACCCGGCTGCTCCACACCGCCGCCTTGCAAGACCTGTACCTGCGCGGTGGACAGCTCCCCCGCACCGCGGCGAAACCCGAACCCGCCGTGGATGATCCACGCCCGCTGCTCCCCCGGCCCGCCGCCGACCGGCTCAGCCGCCTGCTCGCGGACAAGTCGCCGTTCCTCGCCGAATGGTTCGCCTCGGCTGCACCCTTCGACTTCCGGCTCCCCGATGTGCTGTGCGTCCAGGCGCTCTCCGCTGCCTCCGACCCCGCGCTGCGCGCACCGCTGCTGCGACTGGCCGGTCGCCGCGGACGCTGGCTCGCCGCCCGCAACCCGGCCTGGGCGAAGCTGGTCGACGAATTCCCTGTCGACGCGTCCAGCTCTCTTTCGGGCGCCACCCACACCGATCCGAGCACCACTGCCGAGCCGGAAGCGCCCGCTGCCCACGATGTCTGGTTGTTCGGCACCTCCGGCGAACGAAAGGACTGGTTCGCGCGTACGCGCCGGGCAGATCGCACCGCCGCGCTGACCACGCTGACCACGGCGTGGCCCAAGGAGTCGGGGCCGGTCAAGGCGGAACTGCTGGCGTTGCTTGAGGACGGGCTGAGTTCGGCCGACGAAGCACTGCTCGAGCGAGCGCTCGACGATCGGCGCGGCGATGTCCGGCGCACCGCGACGACGCTGCTGAACAAGCTCCCGGACGCCGCTTTCGGGCGACGGATGGCAGCGCTGGTGGCGTCGTGGATTCGGGTGGAGAACAACGGCACCGTCGAGGTGACGGTGCCCGCGGAACTCGACGCGCAGGCACGGCGCGACGGCATCACCGACGCGACCGATCAGGCGAAATTGCGCTGGGACACCCCTGATTCGACGATCACGACCCTGCACCAGGCGATCGCCGCGACTCCACTCACCGCGTGGGCTCCGATCGTGCACTCCACCGGCGAGAACACCGCCGCCACGGCGCTGACCCTGGACCTGCCACCGCGCTATGCCAAGGCGATCGTGGACGGCTGGGTCGACGCCACGCTCGCCCAGCGCGATACCGCGTGGGCGCGTGCGCTGTTCGCCCACGCGACGCCCACCGAACAGGCGGTCCTCCGGCGTCGCGAACTGTTCACTCTGCTCGATGCCGCCGACCGGATCGAGCACGTGCTCGATCTCGACGCGCACCAACTCAACGAACTGCACGCGATCCTGCCCGGCCTCGATCACCCATGGCCGCAACCCGTGGCCGCCCACGTGCTGCGCCTGTTCGGCGAGCGCGCGCGCACCACCGCGCGTCAGCCACATGCCAGCGCGGGCGTGTACACCGACCGGGCGCTGCTCACCGCGGCGAGCGTCCACCTCCCCGTCGAGCTCGCCGCGCGGGTCACCGCGCTCGCCGACACCACCGAAGACCCCGCCTGGCAACAGGCTTTCCACCGACTCGCGCACGATCTCACCGATCGCGCCACCATGCTCGAGGAGCTGCGATGACCACCACCGAACCGTCGACCACCCTGCTGCGTCCCCACGCCGAACAGGCCTTCGCCGACGAGTTGGCCGCCCTGAGCCGCGTCGACGACCGCGTGCGTCCGCCGTCCTGGAAACTGTCGCCGTGGGCGGTGGTCACCTATGTCCTCGGTGGCACCCTGGACGACGGCACCGTGATCACGCCCAAGTACGTCGGCCCACGCAGGCTGATGGAGGTGGCGGTCGCCACCCTCGCCACCGACCGCGCGCTGCTGCTGCTCGGCGTACCCGGCACCGCCAAAACCTGGGTGTCGGAACACCTCGCGGCCGCGATCAGCGGGGAGTCGACGCTGCTCGTGCAGGGCACCTCCGGCACCGCGGAAGAAGCGATCCGCTACGGCTGGAACTACGCCCGCCTGCTCGCCGAGGGGCCGAGCGATGCCGCGCTGGTCGCGTCGCCGGTGATGACCGCGATGCGAACCGGCGCCATCGCCCGCATCGAAGAACTCACCCGCATCCCCTCGGATGTGCAGGACGCGCTGATCACCATCCTGTCCGAGAAGACCCTGCCCGTTCCCGAGCTCGGCGGAGAAGTGCAGGCGGCCAAGGGTTTCAACGTCATCGCCACCGCCAACGACCGTGACCGTGGTGTGAACGATCTGTCGTCCGCGCTGCGCCGCCGCTTCAACACCGTGGTGTTGCCGCTGCCCGCCGACGAGGATTCCGAGGTCGCCATCGTCAGCCGTCGCGTCGAACAGCTCGGCGCCGCACTGGAATTGCCGACCGTGCCCGCCGCCGCCGAGGAAGTCCGCCGCGTGGTGCGGGTCTTCCGCGAACTGCGCTCCGGCATCACCGCCGACGGCCGCACCAAACTCAAATCCCCCTCGGGCACCCTGTCCACCGCCGAGGCGATCTCGGTGATCACCAACGGCCTCGCCCTGTCCGCCCACTTCGGCGACGGCGTCCTGCGCGCCTCCGACATCGCGGGCGCCGTGCTCGGATCGGTGATCAAGGACCCGGTGGCCGACACCGTGATCTGGACCGAATACCTCGAGGCCGTCGTGCGGGAACGGCCCGACTGGGCCGACTTCTACCGGGCCTGCCGCGAAATCGCCGGCTGACACCCGCTGCCGGGGAGGACGGAACACACCGCACACATGGGGTTTTCGATGAGTCAAGCCAAGAAGGCGACCAGCCGGGCAACCGGTGAAGCCACGCCCGGCGATGCCGATATCCGCAGGAGCACGACCGCGGGTGATGTCGTCGAGACGCAGGAGGGCACCGCGAGCGCGAAGTCGAGCACAGGTTCGGAAAGCCATCCTGTTGTGGACGCAGCAGCGGTGACGCGGGTGTTCGGCATCCGTCACCACGGACCGGGGTCGGCGCGCTCGTTGCGCCACGCACTAGAGGAGTTCCGGCCCGACGCCATTCTTATCGAAGGTCCCGCCGACGCGGATCCGCTCGTGGGTTTCGTCGCCGCCGACACGATGAGCCCACCGGTCGCGTTGCTTGCCTACGTCCCGGATTCCCCTGCCCGCGCCGCGTTCTGGCCGTTCGCCGTGTTCTCTCCCGAATGGCAGGCCATGCGCTACGGCGTCGACCACGCCGTACCGGTCCGCTTCTGCGACCTTCCCGCCACGCACGTCCTCGCCGCCGACGATGACGCCCGTGGCGGCGGCTCCGACCCGCTGGCGGCCCTGGCCTCGGCCGCGGGCTACGACGACGCCGAACGCTGGTGGGACGCCGTCGTCGAATCCGTGCCCGACAGCGCGGCTTTCGACGCCATCACCGAAGCGATGGCCGCTCTGCGCGAGGACGCCTCGCACTCCGCGACAGGGATCACCCCGCCCGTAGCGGACGCTCCGCCGCAGCTCGGCGTGCCTACGCCGAGCGATGCCGACCCGGTGTCGATACCCGGCGTTCCGGAGCGGTCGGAGAACCCCTCGGCGGCACCCGGATTCGTGTCCCCGGCAGGCACTGATCGGCAGGACGCCGCGCTTGCGCCGCTGATCGTCGACCATCACACGCTGGTCCGCGAGGCGCATATGCGTCAGGTGATGCGGCAGGTACTCAAGGGCGGCGCGAAACGATTGGCGGTGGTGTGTGGCGCTTGGCACGCGCCCGCGCTGGTCGAACCGCTCGGGCCCGCCGCACCGGATACGCGACTGCTCAAGGGTTTGCCGAAGACGAAGGCCGCGTTGACCTGGGTGCCGTGGACGCATTCGCGGCTGGCGGCAGGATCGGGTTACGGCGCGGGCGTCACCTCGCCGGGCTGGTACCACCATCTCTTCACCGAGACCGAGCGGCCGGTGGCACGCTGGCTGACCAAGGTCGCCGGGGTGCTGCGCTCGCACGATCTGCCGGTGTCGAGCGCTCACATCATCGAGGCGGTGCGACTGGCGGACACACTCGCCGCGTTGCGCGGCAGGCCGCTGCCGGGTTTGTCGGAGGTCACCGAGGCGGTGCGGTCGGTGATGTGCGGTGGCGACGAGACCATGCTGCGTCTTGTCATCGACGAACTCGTCGTCGGCGAGACGCTCGGCGGTGTCCCCGAGGACACCCCGACGGTCCCCTTGGCCGCCGATCTGCGGGCGCGCTGTAAAACACTGCGGCTCAAGCAGGAAGCGCTCGCCCGGACTGTCGATCTCGATCTGCGTAAGGAACGCGACGTCGAGCGTTCACATCTGCTGCACCGCCTGCGCCTGCTCGGTATCGGTTGGGGCACTCCGACCACCGGTGAGGTTCGCAGCACGGGCACCTTCCGTGAGACGTGGACGCTGCGCTGGGAACCGGAGTTCGAAGTCCGCATCGTCGAAGCGGCCGTGTGGGGAACGACCCTGCGCACCGCCGCCGAGACCAAGATCCTCGATACCGCGAGCCGCGACGACGTCACCGTCACCGCCCTCGCCCATGCACTGGAGACGGCCCTGCTCGCCGACCTTGGTGGCGCCACCGAAGGGCTGATCACCAGGCTCGAAGCGGCGGCCGCCCTCGACCACGACGTCACCCACCTGCTCGGCGCACTCCCCGGTCTGACCCGCACACTGCGCTACGGCGATGTCCGCGGCACCGATACCAAGGCCCTCGCCCACGTCGCCGACGGCCTGCTGGTGCGGATCTGCGCGGGTCTGCCCGGCGCCGTCACCGGCCTCGATACCGATGCCGCCGAGGCCCTGCGCGCCCAGATCGACGCCGCGCACACCGCCATCAGCACCCGCGACGACGAGCACGCCACCACCGAATGGCTGGCCACCCTGCAACGCATAGCCGACCGCGACGACGTGCACGGTGCGATCGGCGGTCGCGCGGTGCGCCTGCTGTGCGACGCCGAACGCATCGATGACGCCGACTCCGCCCGTCGACTCGCCGCCGCGTTGTCCATCGGCAACACCCCTGCCGCCAAAGCCGCCTGGGTCGACGGCTTCCTGGGCGGGCGCGGCCTGCTCCTGGTCCACGACCGAGAGCTGTTGCGCCGCATCGATGAATGGCTGCGCGAGCTCAACGAAGACCAGTTCGTCGCCACTCTGCCGCTGCTGCGCCGCACCTTCGGCTCCTTCGAATCCGGTGAACGCCGGGCCATCAGTCAGGCCCTGCGAGACACCGGATCCGCACCGACGACCGCCCGGGGCACCACCGAGGTCGACCCGGTCCGCGGTCGACTCGCGCTGCGCACCGCCACCGCGATCCTCGGCGCCGCCGGATGACCGCCCCTGGCAGTGGGGCGACCGCCTCGTGCCCGGCGGGCCCGCACGCGACACAGCAACCCGATCACTCGCTCGATCACG
Source organism: Nocardia sp. PE-7 (assembly GCF_030486425.1). Classification (NCBI taxonomy): domain Bacteria; kingdom Bacillati; phylum Actinomycetota; class Actinomycetes; order Mycobacteriales; family Nocardiaceae; genus Nocardia; species Nocardia sp. PE-7. The sequence goes on from NZ_CP129614.1 coordinate 5,498,557, forward strand.
AGGAGCACCGATGACCGATCCCAACGAAACACATTCGCGCCGTTGGCGTCTCGTGCTGGGAACCGCTGCCGAAGAACAGCTCGGTGGCTTGAGCTCCGGTGCCGATCAGGCGATGGACCAGGCACTGTCGGCTCTCTACAACACCGGTGAAGCCGGCGGGTCGACGAAAAGATCTGGTGGACTGGGCGGTTCGGCGCCCCGAGTCGCGCGCTGGCTCGGCGATATCCGCACGTACTTCCCCGCGACCGTGGTCGAGGTGATGCAGCGCGATGCCGTGGACCGACTCAACCTCACCCAGCTGCTGCTGGAACCCGAGCTGCTGGAATCGGTCGAGCCCGATGTTCACCTGGTCGGCACCCTGCTCGGCCTCAACCGCGTGATGCCCGAAACCACCAAGGCCACCGCGCGGATGGTCGTGGAGAAGGTGGTGCGCGAGATCGAGCAGCGCATCGCCGCCAAGACCGTGGCCGCCGTCTCGGGCGCGATCAACCGGGCCGCCCGCACCCATCGCCCGAAGCTGCGCGATATCGATTTCAATCGGACCATCCGCAAGAATCTCGCCAACTACCTGCCCGAACACCGCACCATCGTGCCCGAACGGCTCGTCGGGTACGGCCGCAAGTCGCAGTCGATCCAGCGCGATGTGGTCCTGGCCATCGACCAATCCGGTTCGATGGCGGCCAGTGTCGTCTACGCCTCGGTCTTCGGCGCGGTCCTCGCCTCCATGCGGTCGCTGAAGACCTCGCTGGTCGTGTTCGACACCGAGGTCGTCGACCTCACCGACCAGCTCAGCGACCCGGTCGACGTCCTGTTCGGCACCCAGCTCGGCGGCGGCACCGATATCAACCGCGCCATCGCCTACTCGCAGACGCTGATCACCCGCCCCACCGACAGTCTGTTCGTGCTCATCTCTGACCTCTACGAGGGCGGCGTGCGCAACGAGATGCTGCGCCGCTGCAACGCGATGAAGGAAGCGGGCGTGCAGGTGGTCGTGCTCCTCGCCCTCTCCGACGAAGGCGCACCCGCCTACGACCACGACAACGCGGCAGCACTGGCAGCCCTGGGCATCCCCGCTTTCGCCTGCACCCCCGACAAATTCCCCGACCTGCTCGCCACCGCCCTCGACCGCGGCGACATCACCCGCTGGGCCGACACCAACGCCCCGGCGGTGTAACGCGACAGACCAGAAGCGCATCGCGGCCGGGCCAACTAGGCTGCCAACGATCGGGTTCGGTGAACGGGGTGAGGCGATGTTGCGGCGCGGGGCGGTGTTCGCCGGTTTCGTCATCGAGCGTGAGCTGGGACGCGGCGGGATGGGCGCGGTGTACGCGGCCAGGGACCGCAGGCTGCCGCGGCTGACCGCGTTGAAACTGATGCACCGTGATCTGTTCGCCGACTTCGAGATCCGAGCCAGGTTCGAACGCGAAGCCGACCTCGTGGCCCAGCTCGATCACCCGAACATCATCACCGTTTACGACCGTGGCGTCGACGAGGAACGTCTCTGGATATCCATGCAGTTCGTGGACGGTGTCGACGCGTCGGCGGTTCCGGTGCAGCAGTTCGGCAACGAGCGCATCGCCCAGATCGTCACCCAGACCGCGAGCGCCCTCGACTATGCCCACCGCCAGGGCGTTCTGCACCGAGACGTGAAGCCCGCCAACATCTTGTTGTCGCGCACCGCGGGAGTCGGCGCGGGCTTCGACGAACGAGTCGTGTTGACCGACTTCGGCATCGCGAAACTCCTCGACGACACCGGCGGGCTCACCCGCACCGGCCAGTTCACCGCCACCATCGCCTACGCCTCCCCCGAACAACTCAGCAGCGCCCCCCTCGACGGCCGCGGCGACCAATACTCGCTGGCCTGCACGGTCTTCCGCCTCCTCACCGGCACCGGCCCCTTCGACGCGCCCAACCCCGCCACCGTCATGCTCGGCCACCTCAACGCCCCACCACCCGCGGCCAGCGCCCGCCGCGCCACCCTGCCCACCGCGGTGGACGCGGTCCTGTCCAAGGCCATGGCCAAGGACCCCGCCCATCGCTTCCCCACCTGCATCGCGTTCGCCACCGCGCTCACCGAAGCCCTCCGTCGGCGCCCGACCTCCGGCGCCGCGTCGCACGGATCCCCGAGTCGGCCGAATACCGGACGGCACGATCCGACCGCTGTCCGCCACAGCGCGACCGAGCCCGAAAGTCTCATCGCCGTCGACAGCCGCGGCATCATCGCCGCCCGCGAAGCCCGGCCGACCCAGGAACCGATCCCACACGGCCTCTCATCGACACCGACATCGAGCTCCGATCCTGCGCGGCGGACCAGGGATGCCGTCGCGACAGCCGCACCGATCTGGCTCAACGCCGTGCACGGTTGCCTCCTCGGCGGCGCGATCGGTGATGCGCTCGGCGCGCCGGTGGAAACCAGTACCCTGCAACAGATTCGCGACGAGCACGGCCACCTCGGAGTGGGCGACGGCGCCGATCATCTGCGGATCTCGGAGGAGACGCAGTTGACGGCATTCACGGTGGAGGCTTTGGTCCGAGGCTCTGTGCGTGCACGGGCGAAGGGAATCGGCGGGGCGACATTGGGTCTACTGCAGCAGGGGATGCTGGTGTGGTTGCGCGGGCAGGTACGCGATGTACCCGATCAGCCGATCGCCCTCCACAGCTCACTCGCCGACCATGCCGAGCTGACCGAACAACGCGGCGTTGCGATCTCGGTGTACACCGCGCTGCGCGAGGCGGCCGAGCGCCGGGATCCGACGAACCCGTTGGGCACTCGTGACCGACCGATCAACAATTCCAAGGGCAGTGGGGCGGTGATGCGGGCCTCGCCGTGCGGATTCGGCTACGCCGCGGATCGTGGCGGCTCCGCGCTCACAGCCATCTTCGAACTGGGATGTGACGCGGCCGCACTCACCCACGGCCACCCCAGCGGCTGGCTCCCCGCCGGCACCCTCGCCGCACTCGTGTACCAGGCCAGTCGCGGCGTCGACACCATGACCGCACTCGACCGGGCTCGCGCCGAACTGGCGAGCTATCCCCACCACGAGGAGACCTCGGCAGCACTCGAAGCGGCGATCTCGCTCGCCGCCCGCACCTCCCGGCCAGGACGTAAGCCCCAGCCCGAGGACCTCGAAATTCTCGGCCGGGGTTGGATCGCCCCTGAAGCCCTCGCCATCGCCGTCTTCGCTGTGCTGGCCGCGGAGTCCGTCGGCGGTCCTGCCCACATCATCGTCCGCAACGGACTCCTGTTGTCGGTCAACCATTCCGGTGACAGCGACGCCACCGGTTCGATCGCGGGCAGCCTGCTCGGCGCGCGCTACGGTCGCCCTGCCCTGCCCCATCGCTGGTCGAACACAGTCGATGCTCGCCCCGTGCTCGACCGGCTCGCCACCGACTACTGCACCGAATTCGGCCTCACCCCACCACAAGACGACCACGGGCATCCGACACAGGCCTGGATCGACCGCTACCCGATCGCCTGAACGCGGTGACGCCCAACCTGCGCCTGCCTGTGGCCGACCGCCGTCTACGCACACGATCTCGACCCGAGGGGAGATCCTCCGCCTCGGAACGCACTCGGCCCCCGATGGAATGTCCACCGGGGGCCGAGAGTGACTGCGACTCTTACAGATCCGCGATAGCCGCCAACGGTGGCGTCCGCGCGGCGCGCACACCCGGCCACACCGCGGCCAGCACGCCGACCACCGCGGACGCGACCAGCACGATCACCAACTGCGACCAGGGAATGGTGATCTGGTCGATGCCCAGGTCGCGCAGGGTGCGCAGGAATCCGACGCCCAGTGCGATGCCGAGCACCAGCCCTACGATCGCGCCGAAGATGGCGATCAGCATGGACTCCAGGTAGATGGTGCGCCGCACCTGCGCACGCTGGGTGCCCACGGCGCGCAGCATGCCGATCTCACGCCGGCGCTCCACCACCGACAGCGCCAGGGTGTTGATGATGCCGAGCACCGCGATCACCACGGCCAGGGCGAGCAGCCCGTAGAGAATGGCGAGCAGGGTGTTGATCTGCTGGCCCTGTGCGCCCTTGAACTGTTCGTGGTCCTGCACCTGCACCACCACGAACGGTTCGGTGGCCTTCTCCAGATTCGTGCGCATCGCGGTCAGGTCGGTGCCCGGCGCGGTCTTGACCAGCACGAAGACATTGGTGCGCAGACTCTGCGGCATCAACTGCTCGTAGATGCCCGGATCGACCACCATGGGGCCGAGCAGCGGCGAGTCGGCGTAGACGCCCGCGATCGTGAGCTCGATCTGCTTCTTGTCGAGGCTGGTGATGGCGACCTTGTCGCCGACTTTCCACCCGCGTTCGCCCGCCTCTGTCTCATCGATGAGCGCGCCACCGGCGGGGATCGTGCTCGTGCCACTGGTCACGTCGATGTCCATCACGGGGTCGATCGGACCGTCCAGTGAGGTGGCGCCGATCTGATCGCCGTCGATCTCGAACGCGACGATCCGGATCCCGGTGACATCGCTGACCCCGGGTACCTGGGTGCGCACGGCATCGACCGCACCGATCGGCACACCGATCATCTGCGGACCGGCGAGCACGTATTCGGCCCGCACGCCCTTGTCGATGAGCACGCCGACACTGGTCTTCGCCGAAGCGCCGAGAATGCCGATCGCCGAGACCAGCATCAGACCGAGCGTGAGCGCGAACGCGGTGGCCGCCGTGCGACGCGGGTTGCGCGTGGCGTTGTTGCGCGCCATCTGCCCGATCGCGCCGAACGGCCTGGTGAGCACCCCGAGCACGAGCACCATCGGCCGCGACAACGCCGGCGCCGCCAACAGCACCGCCAGAATCAACCCGAGCGCGCCGACGCCGACGGTCACCGCCGAGCCCTTGCCGGTGCCCTGCGCGCCGACATAGACGAGCACGCCGCCGACAACGGCCATGACCGCGCCGATGATCGTTCGCAGTCGCAACGACTCACCGGCACTGGCGAATTCGGAACGCATCGCCTCCACCGGCGGCACCTTCGCGGCCCGTCGAGCGGGGGCGTAGGCGCTGGCCACGGTGACGAGCAGGCCGACGAGCAGCGCGACGATCGCGGTACGCGGCAGCACCGTCAGCGAACCGGTGGGCAGTCCGAGATCGAAGGCGTTGAGCAACGCCGACAACCCGTACGCCAATCCGATACCGGCGGCCAGCCCGAGCGCGCTGCCGATCAACCCGATCACGATGGCCTCACCGACCACCGACCGCCCGACCTGCTGACGGCTCGCCCCGATCGCGCGCAGCAACGCGAGTTCGCGCAGGCGCTGGGCCACGATCATCGAGAAGGTGTTGTAGATGATGAACGTGCCGACGATCAGCGCGATCGCGCCGAAGGCGAGCAGGAAGTAGTTGATGAAGGTGAGCGCCTCGGAGATCTCCTTCTTCATGTCCTCACGGACCTCGTCGGAGTTCTGCACCTTGTAATTGGGGAGACCGGCGGCGAGCTGGTCGCGCAGGTCGTCGGCCGAGACGCCGGGAGCCGCGGCGATATCGACGTAGGCGACGTGTGAGCCGTCGGTGAACAGTTTGCGGCCCTGCGGTTCGGTGAACATCACCGCGACCACACCGCCGCCCTCGGCGCCCGGCATCTCGTAGATGCCCGACAGCGTCACCTCGAAGGGATCTCCCCTGGACGGAATCAGCACCTTGGCCTTGTCGCCGACCTTCAGACCGGCCTTCTCGGCGCCACCGACATTGAGCGCGATCTCGTTCGGCTGGGTGGGCGGGGCGCCCGCCACGAACTTGTCGGGCTCCTCGACCGCCTTCTCCGGCGGCAGGTAGGACAGACCGAAACTCGGTGCGCCGCCGGTCTGGACGGCCTTCTTACCGTCGGGCTCGAGCAGCACGACCGGGCCGTTCACGGCGGGAGCGACTCGGGCGACGCCCTCGGTCTTGGCCAGCGCGTCGACGATATTCGTCGGCAGACCCAGTGATTGGCGGTCGGCGGGGCCGACGCGCACGTCCACACCCTGGGCCTGGCCCTCGAAGATGCCGTCGAAGGTGCGCTGCAACGTGTCGGTGAAAACGAACGATCCGGAGATGAAGGCGGTGCCGAGCACCACCGACAGCAGGGTCAACGCCAACCGCACCTTGTGCGCGGCGAGGTTACGCAAGGCGACCTTGCGCATCGGTGAGCTCATCGGGTTTCCAGCGCCTTCATCCGGTCGAGGATCGAATCCTGGGTCGGGTCACGCAGTTCGTCGACGATGCGACCGTCGGCGAGGAACACGACGCGGTCGGAGTAGGCGGCCGCCCGGGGATCGTGGGTGACGATCACGACGGTCTGGTTGAACTCGTCGACCGAGGCCCGCAGGATCGAGAGCACCTCGCCCGAGGAGTGCGAGTCCAGGTTGCCGGTCGGCTCGTCGCCGAAGATGATCTCCGGCTTGCCCACCAGCGCCCGCGCACACGCCACGCGCTGCTGCTGGCCACCGGACAGCTCGGACGGCCGGTGTTCGAGGCGGTCGCCGAGGCCTAGGCGCTTGACCACGGTGTCGAGCCACTCCTGGTCGGGCTTGCGACCCGCGATATCGAGCGGCAGGGTGATGTTCTCCAGCGCGGTGAGCGTCGGAACCAGGTTGAACGCCTGGAAGACGAACCCGATCCGGTCGCGGCGCAACGCCGTCATCTGCTTGTCGGACAGGCCGGTGAGCGCGGTGTCACCGATGCGTACCTCGCCCGTGCTGGCGCTGTCGAGTCCGGCCAGGCAGTGCATCAGCGTGGACTTGCCCGAGCCCGATGGGCCCATGATCGCGGTGAATTCGCCCTTCGCGAAGTCAGCCGACACCCCGTCCAGGGCCTTGACCTGTGTATCTCCCGATCCGTACAGCTTGACCAGATCGAGCGCGGCGGCCGCGATATCGGTGGCGGCCGCCGCATCGACGGCCTCGGTCCCCATGGCGTGCGATGTCATGCTGTCCAGTCTGGCGGTCGACTGTGCACCGCGCCATCCGGGATCCCCCCGATACCGCAGGTCTTATCGACCTCTCAGTGAACGACCCACTCGAACGCCTCAGCCTCCGAACGCGCGCCTTCCAGGGTCCGAGAGCGGTTGGGTTCGCCGAGATCGGCGAGCAGCTCCTCGGTGAGCCCGACCAGGCTCGACAGCGACGCGGGGGTGAACCAGTCCGGGCGGGTGGCGAAGAGGATGTCTTCGGTCGCGGTATTGCCGCTGGCGCCGGGGGCGAAGGGGCAGCCGCCGAGGCCGCCCAACGCGCCGTCGACCATGGTGGCGCCCGCGGCGACCGCTGCGAGGGTATTGGCCACGCCCATGCCCCAGGTGTCGTGGCCGTGGAAGACGATGCGGCGCGGCGGGGTGGTGTCGCGGACGGCGGTGACCAGTGCGCTCACCTCGCCGGGGTGGGCTTGGCCGAGGGTGTCGGCGAGGACGATGTCGGCGGCACCGTCGGTGCGCGGGTCGTTCGCGATGGCCAGGACGCGTGCCGGGTCGACGGGGCCGTCGAACGGGCAGGTGAACGTGGTGGCCAGGCACAGCTGAATCTCGCCGCCCGCCTCGTGGGCGAGGCGGATCGCATCGGGCATCGCCGCCACCGAGGTCTCGGTATCGCGGCCGATATTGGCCTTGTTGTGCGCGTCGGACACCGAGAAGCAGTACTGGAAATTGCGCGCACCGGCCGCCGCCGCCTTCTCGACGTGGCGCGGCGTGGCCACCCATACCCAGCATTTCGCCAGTTCATCGGGGGTCAGCGCCGCGATCAAGTCGAGCGAGTTGGCCATCGGGGCGACGAGATCGGGCCGCGCCATCGAACCGATCTCGAGTGCGGGCACGCCGGCGGCGAGCAGCCTGCGCACCACGTCGACCTTCTGCTCGACGGGCAGCACCTTGCCGGTGAGCTGCAGGCCGTCGCGCAGCGTCACGTCCCGCAACAGTGGTGCTGTCATCGTCGCTGCTCGGGTTCCTGCGTCGGCACGCACATCACGCCACCGCACGGTTTGTCGCCCACGCTGGCCGGGGTGGGGTGCACCGTCGGACGCACATGACCCGGACCGCGCGGCTCCCACTTGTTGCGCACCGGCGGGCGGCGCCTGCCGTGTACTCGCCTCGTCACAGTGCCTCCAGCGCGTCGATCTGATCTTCACTCATCCCGAGCAGTCCGCCGAGCACTTCTCTGGTGTGCTCGCCGAGGTCGGGGCCGACATTGCGGATCGGCAGCGATGCGCCCCCGATCACCGGGACGATGCCGCCGAAACCCACCTGTTTGGGTTCGGCCTCGCCCACGTCGACGGGGAACATCTGGATCATATTGCGTGCGCGGTACTGCTCGTCGGCCACGATGTCGGCGGCGGTGTAGATCGGGCCGCACGGGATGGCGGCCTCGTCGAGCATTTTCAGTGCTTCGGCGCGGGTGTGCTGGATCGACCATTCCGCGATCGAGGCGTCGAGGCGTTCGCGGTTCAGCCAGCGACCGTTGTTGTCGGCCAGTTCCGGGTCGGCGGCCAGGTCGGGGCGGCCGATGACCTGCATGTATCGCTGGAAGATGGCGTCGCCGTTGCCCCCGATGATGATGGAGTAACCGTCGCTGGTCGGGTAGGCGTTCGACGGTGCGATGCCCTCCATCCGGCCGCCGACGCGCTCCCGATTGATGCCGTAGGCCAGGTGGTCGGGGATCAACGATTCCATCACCGACAGGATCGACTCGTTGAGCGCGACGTCGATGATCCGCTCCACCTGCGGCACCGGACCGGCGACCCGTTCGCGCTGGAACAGCGCCATCACCGTGCCGAACGCGGCGTAGATGCCCGCGATCGAATCACCGATCGATACCCCGGTACGCACCGGCGGCCGATCGGGATCGCCGACCAGCTCACGCAGGCCGCCGACCGCCTCCGCGACCGCGGCGAATCCCGGCCGCGCGGCCATCGGACCGGTCTGGCCGTACGCGGAGATCCGCGTGATCACCAGCTTCGGATTCGCTTCCTCGAGCACGTCGGGCCCGAGCCCCCACTTCTCGAGCATCCCCGGCCGGAAGTTCTCCAGCAGCACATCGCACTGTTTCACCAGGTCGAGCACGATAGCCCGTCCCGCCTCAGTACGCAGATCGAGCACGATCGACTTCTTGTTGCGATTGACGGTGCGATACAGCATCGAGGTATCGCCACCGTACAACCGCCAGTTGCGCAATTCGTCGCCCGTACCGGGGCGCTCCACCTTGATCACCTCGGCGCCGAAATCGCCCAGAATACGTCCGGCAGTAGGAGCGGCAACGTAGTTACCGAGTTCCAGGACGCGAACACCGTCCAACGGCCGAATACTCATGTGCTCAGTATGGCGGCCCAACCCCGCGCGACACGCGACCCCCTCACAACCCCGCCACACGGACAACCCCGAGACCGCCATGACCGCACTTTCAGCCCCCACCCGCGACCCCTAGGGAGCGGCGGCCACGAAGTGGCCGGTCCGCGGCCGGGTCGCCGGTCAGGCGCCGTTGCGTACGCGACGAAGGAGCAAGCAACGGCGCCTGACCGGCGGCCCCTCAGGGCCGCGGACACGCGCGCGCCAGCGCGCCAACAAACACAGCGTATACCGACCGGGACTACCAAACCCCAGGTCAGCACCATATTTCAGCTCGCGAGGAGTTCCACTTCCTCGATGATGGAGTAGTCCTCGGCATTGCCCTTCAGCACCGTGCTGGTCTGCCCGTCGACACCGACCGGGATATCACCGGCGAGGGTGATACGGGTGAGCCGACGCGGCTGGTCGTCGTAGTCGTCGATGGCGTAGTGCTGGGTGGCGCGGTTGTCCCAGATCGCGACGTCGCCCTCGGACCAGTTCCAGCGGGTGGTGTTCTCCAAGCGGATGACCCGGTCCTGGAGCAACCGGAACAGCTGGTCCGACTCCCGAGACGGAATCCCGACGAACTGCTTCACGAAGTGGCCGAGCAGCAGCGAACGCTCGCCGGTCTCGGGGTGCACCCGCACCACCGGGTGTTCGGTCTCGTACACATCGGACTGGAACTCCGCCGAGTACTTGACCTGCGAAGGCCGTACCTTGTCGACCGCCCCGGCGTAGTCGTAGAGGTTGGTGTGCACCGCGCGCAGGTTCTCGGCCAGCACCTTCAGCGGCGCGGGCAGCGAGTTGTAGGCCGCGACCGTGGACGCCCAGGTGGTCGAGCCGCCGTAGGTGGGTAGGTACTCCGCGCGCAGGATCGACGCCTTCGGCACCCGGTCGACGAACGTCACATCGGTGTGCCAGGAATTGGCGCGGCTCCGCTCGGAGTCGATGGCCAGGCTCTTCACACCGGCGGACTTCACCGTCGGGTGCGGGGTGGTCGGGCTGCCGAGCAACTCGGCGAATTCGTACTGGCCGTCCTCGGTGAGATGCTGCTGACCGCGGAAGAAGATCACCTTGTGCTCGTTGAGCGCACGACGGATCGTCGCTACGGTCGCCGCGTCCAGGTCACCGCCGAGACGAACACCATCGATCTGCGCGCCGATGTGGGCGCCGAGCTTGGTCACCGTCAGGGTGGTTTCGGTGGCAGTGTCGACCGTCATGGGGGTCACCTTCAATTCGTTCTCGATCGGTTTGCTGTGTACTCAGCACACCGCGAAAACGCCGCCGCAGACAGGTTTTATCTCGGAGTGATCGGAACGGGCTCAGCCCAGGTTCTCGCGCAGATAGGCCAGGTCCTCGGCGACCCCGTCGGCCGGGGTTTCCAAGATGACCGGCGCACCGGCCGTGCGGCAGACCTCGGCCAGCAGCTGCGGGTCGATGGTGCCGTCAGCGAAATTGGCGTGCCGGTCGGCGCCGGAATCGAACTCGTCGCGCGAGGAGTTCAGGTGCACCAGATCGATCCGTCCGGTGATGGCCTTGATCCGTTCGACCACGCCGACCAATTCCTCACCGCCGGCCCAGGCGTGACAGGTGTCGAGACAGAAGCCCGCGCCGTAGTCGCCCACCGCGTCCCACAGCCGCGCGATCGAATCGAAATGCCGTGCCATCGCGTGATTGCCACCGGCGGTGTTCTCGATCAGGATCGGCACGGCGAATCCGCCCTTGTCCTGCTGACGTTCGAACAGCTTGCGCCAGTTGTCGATTCCGGTGTCGAGTTCGGCATCGGAGCGCACATGTCCGCCGTGCACGACCAGCCCGAACGCACCGAGCTCTGCCGCGGCCTTCGCCTGCTGGGCCACCGCGTTGCGCGAGGGCATCCGCAGCCGGTTGTTCAGGCTCGCCACATTGATCTGATAGGACGAGTGCACCACGACATCGATCGGACTGGCCAGGATCTCGGCGGCCTTCGGGTGCGGCTGGGGCTTGTCCCAGCTCTGCGGATCTACCACGAACAGCTGGACGACCTCGGCGCCGAGCTTCTCCCCGAAGCCGATCGGATCGCTCTCGTCGCGAACGTGTGCTCCAATGCGCATAGATCCCACCCTAATATCAGGCACCGACAACTTCGGCCGATGTTGCACCGCGGTGGCTTCGGGAGATACATCGGTAGAATTTCGAACGGGTGCTCTGCCCTGGAGGGGGTGACTTCGCGTGTTGCGCAAAGGCGACGTATTCGCCGGGTACACGATCCGGCGCGTGCTCGGCCAGGGCGGCATGGGCGTGGTCTACCTGGCCCGGCACCCGCGGCTGCCTCGGCTGACCGCGCTGAAACTGCTCAGCACCGAGCTGTCCGCCGACGAGGAGATCCGCCACCGCTTCGAACGCGAAGCCGATCTGGTCGCCCAGCTCGAGCACCCCAATATCGTCAATGTCTACGACCGCGGCACCGATGACGATCAGCTCTGGATCTCCATGCAGTTCGTGGCGGGCACCGACGTGGCGACCGCCGATGTGAACGTGCTGACGCCGGGCCGGGCCGTCCAGATCGTCGCCGAGACCGCCACCGCACTGGACTTCGCGCACGCGAGCGGTGTGCTGCACCGCGACGTGAAACCGGCCAACATCCTGCTCGCCAAGCCACCGATCGGACGCCCGGAGCGCGTGGTGCTCACCGACTTCGGCATCGCGGCGGTGCGCGACAGCGAGACCACGCTTGCCTCGGCGGGCACGATCACCGCCACCCTGGCCTATGCCGCGCCCGAGCACCTGTCCGGGGCGCCGCTGGATCATCGCGCCGATCAGTATTCGCTGGCCTGCACGCTGTTCTGGATGCTGACGGGCTCGGTGCCGTTCCCCGGACCGAGTCCGGGCGCGGTGATCCAGGCGCACCTGAGCAAACCCCTTCCGCCGCTGCGCAGCCTGCGCCCCGACCTGCCCGCGACGCTGGACGCGGTGCTGGCCAGGGCCACCGCCAAGCGCGTCGATTCCCGTTTCGCCAGCTGCGCCGAGTTCGCCCAGGCGGCCAAGGCCGCGCTGTTCGCGGTGCCGGGGCCGTGGCATCACCAGCAGCAGTACACCGCGGCGGGCGTGGTGCTGCGCGCCCGCGACCCGTACCCGCAGGCACCGGGATATCCCCGGCCCCACACCCCGGCCCAGCCCTACCGCAACGCGCCGCCGCCGACCACCCCCGCGCAGCCGTACCCGCACGCGCCCACCCCGCCGACGACGCCCGCGCAGCCGCATCCGCATGCGCCGCGGCCGTCCACGGGCGGCCAGGCGCTGCCGCCGCGACGCGGAACCGCGCGCCCCGGCACCATCGATTTCCCTGGTGGCCGTAACCATCCCGGCTATATCGTGCCGCCGCAGCAGCGACGTCCGCCGTGATCGTGGCGGCCTTCGGCGCCCTCGCCGACTGATAAGGTTTCGTTGATTTTCCCGTGGCGGGCAACCCCGGCCGCGGCTTTTATGCTGTACGCGCGTGCGCTGGTGGGTCCCGGCGCGCGGCGGGAAGTGGAGCAGACATGCTGGCCAACGGAGATGTTTTCGCCGGCTACGTCATCGAACGGCAGCTCGGTCGCGGTGGTATGGGTTCGGTCTACCTAGCCAAGCACCCTCGCCTGCCACGGATGACGGCGCTGAAGCTGCTCAACCGCGAGATGTTCTTCGACGCCGAGGTGCGGGCGCGATTCGAGCGGGAGGCCGATCTCGTGTCGCGCCTGGATCATCCGAACATCGTCACCGTCTACGACCGCGGGCACGACGACGAACAGCTGTGGATCTCCATGCAGTTCATCGACGGCGTCGACGCGGCCTCGGTGGATCCGCAGACGCTGCCGCCCGCCCGCGCGCTACAGATCGTGAAGGAAACCGCCGACGCGCTGGACTACGCGCACGGCATGGGCGTGCTGCACCGCGACGTGAAGCCGGCCAACATCCTGCTCGCCCGCTCGGGCGCGGGCCGTGGTGAACGGGTCTACCTCACCGACTTCGGCATCGCCCGATTGCGCGACGACACCGGCAATCTCACCCAGACGGGTACCTTCACCGCGACGCTCGCCTACGCCTCGCCCGAGCAGCTCACCGGCGCCTCGCTCGATCACCGTTCCGACCAGTATTCCCTTGCCTGCACGCTGTTCTGGCTGTTCACCGGTTCGGGGCCGTTCGCGGCGACCAACCCGGCCGCGGTGATCCAGGGTCACCTCCAGCAACCGCCGCCGACGTTGAGCACTGTGCGGCCCGGGCTCTCCTATGCGCTGGACGGCGTGCTCGCCAAGGCGATGGCCAAGCGGCCCGACGACCGGTTCGACTCCTGTTCGGACTTCGCCGAGGCCGCGATCGAGGCGCTGAACAGTCCGAGCGCGCCCGCGATACCGATCGTCGGTGGACGTCCGGGTACCGGTGGGGCACACCCGATCGCCGGTCGACCCACGACGGGGGGCGCCATTCCCCAGACCGGTCTGCCGTATCCCGTTGCCACACAGGGTCCGATAACCGGCGGACAGCTGGGCACCGCACAGGGCCCCATGACCGGCGGCCAGATGGGCACGGCGCGAGGCCCGATGACCGGTGGTCCGATGGGCACCGCCCACGGTCCGACGACCGGCGGCCAGATGGGCACCCAGCGGCCGATGAATCAATCGCCGACCGGTGCTCCGCAGAATCACTACAGCCAGCAATCGCGCCCGCAGTACCAGTCCGCGCCGCGGCCGCAGGCCAGTGGTTTCACCCAGTATCCGCAGGGCTCGCGACCGCCACAGAAGTCGAACACCGGGCTGGTCATCGGCATCATCGTCGCGGTGATCCTGGTGATCGCGCTGCTGATCGGCATCGGCATCGCGGCCAGCGGCGACGACGCGGGCAGCGACCGCACGACGACCACATCGGCGGCCAACCACATCACCCCGAGCGCCGAGGCCATCAGCGCCGAATTCGGCCGGATCGTGCCCGCCACGGTCGACGATTCCACCGGGTACAACGGCGCCACCTGCTGGGAGACCGACAACAGCAACCCGCCCTCACCCGCGGAAGGCGAACCCGATTTCGGCGCCTGGGTCCATCTGTGGAGCTGCTTCGGCGGCGGCGACAGCGACGACCCGTTCTACCGGATCTACGCCTTCGACTCGGCCGCCGACGCCAAGTCGGTGCTCGACGGTCTGCCGACCAACACCAAGTCCACCGACAGCAACGGCGGCAAGCAGTACACCAACTACAAGTACACCGACAACGGGAACAAGATCATCACGCAGTTCACCGGCGAGCCCGACCGCGCCCAGTTCCTGATGTACACCGACGGCTACGGCACGGCCGACGAGGTGCTGCGTTGGTGGCGTTCGGCCCCGCTGAACTGATGTCGACGCACGACGAGGGCGGCGTTTTCGCCGGCTATACGATCGAACGACTGCTGGGCCGTGGCGGGATGGGCTCGGTGTATCTGGCGCGCCACCCGCGGCTGCCACGACGCACCGCGATGAAGCTGCTCAATCGAGAGCTGTTCTTCGACAACGAGATCAGGGCCAGGTTCGAACGCGAGGCCGATCTCGTGGCGCAGCTCGAGCACCCGAATATCGTCACCGTGTACGACCGTGGCGTCGAGAACGATCAGCTGTGGATCTCGATGCGCTATATCGACGGTTCCGACGCGTCGTCGCTGCCCTCGCCCGTCGACCCGGCCCGCGCGGTCCGCATCGTCGCCGAAACCGCGGCGGCACTGGACTTCGCGCACAGCCGAGGGGTGCTGCACCGCGACGTGAAGCCGGCCAACATCCTGATCGAACCGGTCGAGGGCACCGAACGCGTCTACCTCACCGATTTCGGCATCGCCCGCCTGCACGACGACAGCGCCGCCAAGCTCACCCAAACCGGCACCTTCACGGCCACCCTGGCTTTCGCCTCCCCCGAACAGCTCTCCGGCATCGCCCTCGACGGGCGCGCCGACCAGTACTCCCTGGCCTGCACGCTCTTCCGGCTCCTCACCGGGACCACCCCCTTCGATGCCACCAATCCCGTCGCGGTGATCCAGGGCCATCTCCAGCAGCCCCCGCCCCGAGCGAGCACCCTTCGATCGGGCATCACCCCCGCCCTGGACGCGGTCATCGCCCAGGGCATGGCCAAGCGGCCCGAGGAACGCTTCGCCACCTGCGCCGAATTCGCCGCTGCCGCACAGCGGGCCTTGGCCGGTCACGCTGCCCCGCAGCAGGTTCACGGCTCGCCCGCGACGAGGACCTATCCGCCGAACTCGCCCTTCACCCCGGGCGCCGGTTACCCGATCGCCGGGTACAGCGACCCGAATTCGCCTGGTGGACAGACATCGTGGCCGAGCACGACCGGCCCCGATCAGCCGTGGGCCACGAGCGGCCGTCCCGCGGGTTACCCGCAGTGGGGAGCGACGCCGAGCACCGGTCAGCCGTGGCCCGCACAGCCCCCTTCGTGGCCCGGCGGGTCGTCCCCGTACCCGGCGGGCGCGCCGAATGCCCTCGCTCAGCGTCCCCGCGACGCCGAAAGTTCCCGGCAGACGGGCGGGCGCTCATCTGTCGCCGAGGAGTATCTCGGCAAGAAACGGAAGTCACGCTGGGAGGGCTCGCCGATCGGCTGGCTGGCGATCATCGCCGGTGTCGTCTTCCTCGGCTGGATCCTCATGAAGGCATTGGGCGATGACGGCGACGCCGCCGCGTCAGGCCCACCCGGTCTCGAAACCTCGGCGGTCGCACCGTCTTCGGTGGATGTGACCACGTCCGCACCCCAGCGCCTGACGTCGACTCCGCCGCCGACCAGCGACCGACAGGTCGTCGGCGCCAACGCGGCGAAGCTCAGCGACGAGTTCCCCCGCATGCTGCCCTCCACTTCGGCGAGCAACCTCGTCCATGCCGGTTCGGGTCTGGGCAACGCGGGCTGCTTCGCCTACGACCGCGCGACCGCCAGCCGCGATGCCGACGACGCGGATATGGGTGACTGGTCGGTCATGTGGCATTGCTTCGGCGGCGGCAACAAGGCCATCTACGAGTTCTTCCTCTACCCCTCCGCGAGCGAGGCCGCGCAAGCGATCGCGGGCCTGCCCGCCAACGACGCGCGTCCCACGACGCACACCGGCCACACCTACACGAACTTCGTGCTGGACGACAGCCAGCCGAAGTCACCGCGCATGGTCACCCGCTTCGACGGCGACTCCGGCCGCGACACCATGCTCATGTACAGCCGTGGCTTCATCGCCGACGAGGCGCAAGTACTCCAGTGGTGGCACTCCGCCCCGCTGGTCTAGTCGGTCAACGCGTAGTGCACGAAATCGCGCACCGGCTCGAAGCCGATGCGCTGGTAGATCTTGTTCGAGGTGGGGTTGGCCAGATCGGTGAACAGGCAGGCATCGGCGCCCTCCGCGCGAATTCGGGCCGCGACTGTGGCTGTCAGCGCGCTAGCGAACCCGTTGCCCCGGTAACGAGGTGGGGTGTAGACCGGGCCGATTCGGGCCCAGCCGAGGACCGCCGCGTGCCGGGCGACCAGTGTGACAGGCGCGCCGTCGTGCTCCCACAGCCACGAGGTTCCGGCCTCGATGCGCTTGCGCATCGCCGTCTCGTCGAGTCGGTGTGGCACATCGGCTTCCACCGCGAATTCCTCGGTCATCGCGATGCAGACGGCTAGGTCGTCGACGGTTGCCTGCCGTGGCGCGCCGGCGGTCTCGGGCACACGCAGGGCGCCGAGACGGAACAGCCGGACCGAGAACTTCTCGCCGTAGCTACCGCCGCCGGTCTTCGACCAGTGCGCCGCGAAGGCAGCGGCGTCGGCGTCGGCGCCCTCGACACTGCGCACCACGATGTCGTGGGTCCCGAAGGCATCGGCGAGGGCCGAAATGCTGTGTGCGGGCACCTCACCGAGGTAGACGGCGCCGTTCGTGCATTGCGCGAGGCCGACCACCGCGCCCGCGTCGTCGCGGACGCTCACGAAATGCGTCACCATCCCGCCGGACCTGCCGTTGATCCGGTTCACCAGGGCGGTCGCTATGACCGTGTGGCGTAGTGGATCGCCCTGCAGGAACGGCTCCACGTCGTCCAGGAACCGGGCGGCGTCAGCGGTGATGTCGATGCGCACCCTACCGACGGTAAGGCGTCACACACGAGAACGCATTCGAATTATGAGGTGTCTCAGGTTGTTTCGCGCGCGTCCCGATCGGTGCGCAGCTTCAATAGGATGAGTCCAGCCGTGCAAGCCAGAATCAGCCCGGCGACGGCGATCTCCACGTGCAGGCCCGCGATACCGAGGCCGGCACCGACGAGACCGCCGATGAAGAACAACCAGCCCATGATCCGCGCGACAACCGCCAGGGTGCGGTTACCGGGCGGTGTCGCCGACAGATGCCCGGCGGTGGCCGAATCAGTGTTCGCCGCCGCGTTTTCCAGCCGGGGTGTCGAGAGTGCTCCCATGAGATTCTCCTCGATGACGCCGATCAGATACTTGCGTCGCGCAAACTTCGCGCGTCAGGGGTTTCGGTCCGGGCGTCTCATGCGTAACTTTGCTCACACACGCTACGACCCGGCGACGTCGAATGTGCGCGACACGTCCCCGCGACACGCCGAATTGATCAATCCGATATCTGGACCACTAGCATTTAAAATGCGCTCTTCGGCCCGACCTGCACTACTGTGAGGCGATCTCGAAGCCGACGAGGAGTAACAGGCGATGGATAACAGCAGGGCCAAGCTCGTAGGTCCGGCAGTCGCTGTTGGCGCGGTGTCGCTCGGACTGATCATCATCGGTGCGTGCGGTGTCGGACAACAGGATGTCTACGTGCCCGCGCCGCCGTTGAGCGCGGACCTGGCCGCCGCGCCCGCACGGGTGGCCGACGAGCCGACCTCGACGACGGTGCACATCTCGATCCCACCGTCGCCCACCTGGCGGATCGCGCCGTACATGTCGCCGCGTAAACCGTTCAGCCTCAGCTCCACCGAGACCTCACCGTCGGAGACTCCGACCGAGGGCGGACCCGATCCCGAGTCCCGCCCGGCCGAGGCGACTACCGAATCCCGGCAGGCCGAGCCCTCGACACGCCCGCCGGAGACCACCGAGGACGAGCCGACGACGACCCGGCCGCAGATCCCCACCCGGCCGAACCCGACCCGCACCGTCACCCCGCCCCGCGTCGGCGATGACGAAGCGGCCGAGGACTATCCGCCGACTCACGCCTTCGACCACGCGACCCCGACCCCGGTCGTCCCGGCCGACACCGGCGCCACTCCGACCCAGGCGACGACCACCGAGGCGTCGACCACCACCGAGACCCCGGCCCCCACCGCCGAGGGCTGACATGACGATGGTGCGCACCCGATTCGGGCACGCACCATCGTCGAAAGAACTACAGCTCGACCAGGTCGTAGTCGCCGATCCGATCGGCCAGCTCCCGCCGATGTTCCAGTGCCCCACCGAGCGTCTGCCCGATCGCGGTCAACCGGGCGACGTAGTGGCTCACCGGATACTCGGCGGTGACGCCGATGCCGCCGTGCATCTGGATCGCCTCCTGGCCGATGTGCTCGGCGGACTTGCCCACCTGCAACCGCGCCCGTGACGCGACCGACGGATCGTTGCCGCCGTCGGCCAGCGCGGCCGTGGCGTACAGGCTCATGCTGCGGGCCAGTTCCAGCGAGACGTAGCAGTCCGCCGCCCGCTGGGTGAGCACCTGGAACTTCGACAGCGTGACCCCGAACTGCTTGCGGGTCTTGAGGTATTCGGTGGTCAGCGTGAGCGCGACCTCCATCGCCCCGACCGACTCCGCGCACAGCGCCGCCTGCGCGTAACCCTGGGTCAGCGCGATCTGTTCGGCCGCGTCGACGTTGCCACCGAGCAGCTCGCCCTTCGCGTCGGCGAGGTCGAACTGCGCGGCGCGGCGGCCGTCGAAGGTGCGGTACGAACGTCGTCGCACACCGTCCTGATTCGGGTCGACCAGGAACAGTCCGGTCCCGCCGTCCGGCAGGACCGCGCTGACGATCAACTCGTCGGCGACATCACCGCGCAGCACCGGGTTCTTCACACCGGTCAGCGTGTACCCCTCGCCCACGGCCACCGCGGCGGTGGTGAGTTCGGTCGAGGGCCACCGGATGCCGGGCTCGGTGTGGGCGAAGGCGAGCAGGGTGGTTCCCTCGGCCAGCGCGGGCAGGAGGCGTTGACGCTGCTCGGGGCTGCCTGCCAGCCGCAGCAGTTCGGCCGGGATCACCACCGCGTCGAGCACCGGCTCCGGAGCCAGCGCGCGACCGAGTTCCTCCTGCACCAGCATCGCCTCGACCGGGCCGGCGCCGACGCCGCCGTCTTCCTCGGGAATGGTCAGCCCGAGCACGCCGAGGTCGGCCAGCTGCTTCCAGACCGTGCGGTTCCAGCCGGGGTCGGTGTCGCCGGCCTTGGCCAGCGCCTCGCCGTCGTAGAAGCGGTGCAGCAGCTCGCGCACGGTGTCGCGCAGCATCGTCTGTTCGTCGGTCAGTGCGAGTTCCATGTCAGTGCCTCACAATCCGAGGATCGTGGAGGAAATGATCGAGCGCTGGACCTCGCTCGAGCCTCCGTAGATGGTCACCTTGCGGTAGTTCAGGTAGCCGGGGCCGGTGTGCTGGGCCCACGCGGGCGAGGCGATGTCGGCGGCGTCGACCGCCAGCGCGTCGGCACCGGCGATGTCGAGGAGCAGTTCCGTGGCGGCCTGCTGCAATTCCGTGCCCTTGAGCTTCAGCACCGAGGACGCGGGATTCGGCTTGCCCTCCACCGAGTTGGAGACCACCCGCAGCTGGGTCAGTTCCAGGGCGAGCAGTTCGTTCTCCAGCTCGGCCACCCGCGCCGCGAACACCGGGTCGTCGAGCAGCGTGCCGCGCCCGGTCCTGGTCGCGCGGGCATAGTCCTTCGCGAGGCCGAGCTTGACCTTGGTCTTGCCGACGCCGGTGATGGAGGTGCGTTCGTTGCCGAGCAGGTACTTGGCGTAGGTCCAGCCCTGGTTCTCCTCGCCGACGAGCTGATCGGCGGGCACCCGGACATTCTCGAAGAACACCTCGTTGACCTCGTAGCTACCGTCGATCAGCTTGATCGGGCGCATAGTGACGCCGGGCGACTTCACATCGAAGAGCAGGAAGGAGATGCCCGCCTGCTTCTTCGGCGCGTTCGGGTCGGTGCGCACGAGGCAGAAGATCCAGTCGGCGAACTGGCCGAGCGTGGTCCAGATCTTCTGGCCGTTCACGATGTAGGAGTCGCCGTCGCGCACCGCGGTGGTGCGCAGCGAGGCGAGGTCCGAGCCCGCGTCGGGCTCGGAAAAGCCCTGGCACCACCAGATGTCGAGCGCGGCGGTGGGTGGCAGGAAGCGCTGCTTGAGTTCCTCGGAACCGAACTGCGCGATCACCGGGCCGACCATCGAGGCGTTGAACGTGAGCGGTTCCGGCACCGAGGCCAGCTGCATCTCGTCGAGCCAGATGTGGCGCTGCATCGGCGTCCAGTCCTTGCCGCCCCAGGCCACCGGCCAGTTCGGCACGCACAACCCGTTGTCGTTGAGGATCTTGTTCGCGGTGACGATGTCTTCGCGGGACAGATCCTCGCCGTGCTTCACCCGGTCACGGATGTCGGCCGGGATCGCGGTCGTATAGAACTGCCGGAGCTCGTCGCGGAAGGCGACCTCTTCAGGGGACAGGGCTAACTTCATACGGGTCTCCCAGTCACTCGTAGCCGTCGAAGAGAAACCTACCCTTCGGTAATCCTCGGTGTCGACTACATCACACGCGATGACGGTCCTACCGACGCTCACCAGACCGTCGGCGGCTCGGCGACCCCCGCGCCGACCTGGTACGTTGCCAGACGAACCGGACTATCCGGCGACGAGCATCCACCGAGGAGTCACGGGTGAACGGCAGATCCATCGCAGGCAGAGCAGCGGCGGTCACCGCGGCGAGCATCGGCGCACTGGCACTGCTGGCCCCGAACGCGGTCGCGACGCCCACCGAGGACGCGATCGGCCACCTCACCCGCCTCGCGGGCGAGGACGCCACGACGAAGGCCGGTGTCGGCGCCATCGCCAGCTTCACCAGCATCGTCGGCGAGGACGCCCTGCGGGATATCTCGACGCAGTTCACCCCCTTCACCTACGCGGCCCCCACCTTCGGCTGCGGCAGCAACGGTCCGATCACCACGATCATCGCCGCGGCGTCGTTCGAAGGTCCCGGTCCGCGCACCGAGACCAGCCTGGCACCGGGCGATATCCGCTTCAGCGCGAGCCCGCGCCACACCGGGGTTCCCCTGGCATCGGGTCTGAGCGTCGCCTGGGTCAACGTCAACACCGGTCAGAGCGGCATCGTCGGCCTCGACGACCAGACCGAGTTCAAGCTGCCGTCGCTGTCGAAGACGGTGCACAGCGGCGCGGGCACGGTGGTGGCCTCCATGTGGGGGACCATCGACTACGCGGGCGCTCGCTGCGTGATGACCCCGACCGTCGGCACGTTCGTCGTGCCCGATCTGCCGGTGGCGCTCCCCGAGGCCCCCGCGGCGGCTCCCGCCCCCGAACCCCAGGCCGTCAGCCCCGGCTCGGGCGAATCCTCTTCGGGCGCCCCGACATCGAAGGCCCCTGCCGCCGAGACACCCGCTCCGGCTCCGGCTCCGGCCGAAACGCCCCAGCCCGCCCCGGCGCCCGCTCCCCCGGCCCCGCCTGCGGCGACCAACGTCGGCGGCTGAGCCGACCGGTCGAATCAGCCGATCGGACGGATCCGCAGCACGGTGCCCTCTTCGGAACCGGCGAGCAGCGCGGACGGGTCCGCGGGGTCGGCGACGACCGCGGTCAGCGGTTGGGTGGAGACGACAGTGCAGGCGGTGCCGGTGCCCGGGTTCACCCGGACGAGGTGACCGGCCAGCGTCGTGACATAGAGGACGCCGTCACGCACGACCAGGTCGTCGACGAAATCGGGCAGCGTGCCGAACGAGGTCAGATCGGCGACGGTGCTCGCCTCACCCGGGTTGCTCCGTGAGAGTCGCAGCACCCGACCGACCGGGCCCGTGCTGCCGACGAAGTTCGCGGTGACATAGACCGAGTCACCCGACACCGCAACACCATTGGGACCGTCGATGCTGACGGCCGACCACCAGTCCATGTCCTCGCTGCCGTCGGGGCGCAAGCGGTGCAGACCGTTGCCGGTTGTCACGTAGAGATTGCCGTCGGCGTCGAACGCGGCGCCGTTCGGCTGCGGGAACCCGATCGCGAACGCGACGGGGTTCGGACGCTCGGCCGCCGGGTCGAAGCGGACGATGCCGCCCGAACCGGCCAGCGGCGAATTGCCGGTGACCACGTACAGCAGGCCGTCGGGACCGAGTCGGACCGCGCCGGGCGACGGCACGGCGACGGTGGCGGTCAGCCGCCCGTCGCGGTCGTAGCGCTGTATCTCGCCGCGCATGACCCGCGATACCCACAGGTCACCCTGAGCGTCGATGCCGAAGTTCTCCGACCAGTCGAGCAGCGGCACACTCGACTTGATCGCGATGTCCTGGCGAGCCTGTCCGCACGACGACTGCGGCGCGGCGCCCGCGACGGCGCCGGTACCGAGCGAGGCGCTGGTCACGACAGCCGCGCCGACCACCACACGGACGACGCAACGGCGGAACGACAACATCTGCAAACCCTCGACTCTGTTGACCCAGTTCGACGCGCGAAGTCTAACGGCTGCGGGCCCACCTTGGGCAGCCCCCGTCACAGGCCGTTCCGATCACCGTGTATCGCCTCTGATCCTGTCCCCCAGAACAATTGAGTGGGCGCGGCGGCGATAATCGACGAGTGCCCTATTTCGACAGCGAGCGTGGACGGCTTCACTGCCGGTGTTGGTCCATCGACCAGCCCGCGGCGAGGCTGGCGCTGTTGCCGGGCACCGGTCAGCACAGCGGGCACTACCACCGCTTCGCCGCGGCCTTACGTCCCGCCCGGATCGAGCTGTGGGCACTGGACACCTCGGGGCAGGGACTGAGCGAAGGCGATCCCGACGCGCCGGGCACGATCGACGAGCTGACCGCCGACGCGCGGGAGTTTCTCGCGCTCGTTCGTGCCGATCATCGGGACGCACCGGTGTTGATGGGCCACTCCCTCGGCGCGATGACCGCGCTGAGCCTCGCGCGCGAAAGACCTTCTGAGCTGGGCGGACTCGTTCTGTGCGGCACCCCGCGCCGGGTCGCCGACCTCGCCCCGGATCCCGGCCTCGCGATTCTGGCGGTCCACGGGGTCGACGATCGGCGCGCGCCCATCGATGTAATCCGGCTATGGACAGCACAGCACCGATCGGTAGATTTGCGCGAGTACGCCGACGCCGGACATGACCTGTTGCACGAACCGGTGCAGCACCGCGTGGCGGCCGATATCGCGGAGTGGGTACTCACCGCGGTGCGATGAACGACGAAGGGGGAACCGGTGCAACCGAACCGAACGGGGCTGCCGAATACGGCGGCTCTCGGCCAAGCCGTCGACGAGGGTGGGCTGTGGATCGACGGGGTACTCGTCGCCGACGGCGCGCCGGAGCGGTGTGCACTGCGCTACGAACGACTGGCCGAGGAAGTCGAAGCCCAGGTGCTGGTTCTCAGCCGGGCAGCGGTCATTCCGGGTTTCGGCGGACTCGCCTCGGGTGGCGCCTTGCGCACCGGCTTCGAGTCCAAGACGAACCAGGCACTCGACGAATTGCGCGCCTACGCGAGCGCCGCACGCGAGCTGGCCGGTGTGTTCCGCGCCGCCGGAGCGAGCTTCCACGACGCCGACCAGGCGCTGGCGGGCGCGGTGACCGCGATCGAGGTTCCGGGTGGTGGTGGCGATGCGTAGCATCTCGGGCCGCACCGACGTGGACTACGTGTCGGTCGTCGAAGTCTTCGACCATCTTTCCCATACCGAAATCCACAGCGCGGTAAGACAACTCGACCCGGCCGCGCTGGCAGGCGCCGCCGAGACCTTCCTCACCGCCGCCACCGGTCTCGGTGACGGCGTGGAGATCGCGCACGGTGAGATCCGGGCCGCCATCGCCGACGGCTGGCGCGGCGCCGCGGCCCAGCAGGCCGCGGACGCGGTGCGCGACTTCGAGCAGACGGGTCGGCGCATCGCCGATGTGCTGACGGCGGTCGGTGTCCGGCTCAGCCAGGCCGGTGACGCGGCCGAGTCGATTCGCACCGCCATCGCCGAACCCGCCGGGGCACAGCCCGATCCGGCTGCCGCGCTCCTCGACTCCGAGCAGGCCGCGAACAACGCCACGATCACCCGCGAGGCCGAGAACGCCCGGCTCGACGCGGTGCGGGCGATGGAGACGATCTACGCCGGCGCGTTCCTGCCCACCGGGTCGGGTGTGCCCGCGTTCACCGGAATCACCACGGACACAGGAACTACCGCTGCCGGTGTCGCGCCGTCGGGTGCGCTGCCGTCGGCCGGAATCCCGCAGGCCGCCGCGCCCGGTGTCATCGCATCGACGACGGCCCCGGCGACCATCGCCGCCACGGTACCCGCCGGATCCGCGCCGGTGGTCAGCAGCGCGGGCACGACATCGACGAGCAACAACGTGCTCTCGACCAACGGCAATGCCACAGCACCGGCAGGGTCGACACTCGGGACCACACCGGCGACCACCGCCGCCACGACACCGGCCGCTGTCGCCGGTCCGGCTCGGCCGGTGACCGATTCCGCTAAATCGGCGAACACTGCCCCAGCGTCGATCACCCCGGCAACGTCGTCGGTTTTGCCGGGCAAGGTGTCGGCAGGCAGCCGACCCCGCCCCGCGGCGGACACCGCTACCGCCTCGGCCACCGGTCAGGTGTCCGAGGCCTCGGCTGGGAGCGATGGGCGGCAGGAACCCGCCACGGTGACCGGTGGTGAGGCCGCGGCCGGCATGGGCGCGGGCGCCGTCGGCGGCATGATGGGTGGGGCGATCGCCGCCGCGGATCAGGCGCGGCCGTCCGGTGGGCCCCGGCCTGCCCAGCACGTGGACGAGCCGGAGGACGAGGACGACGAGTTCCTGCGGTTCCTCGAGGAGGAGCCGACCTATCTCGAGCCCGCCGACGAGGTGAACGCGCTGATCGGGAAGCTCGACCCGACCAGTCCCGCCGTACTCGGCGAGTGGACCGAGCGGGAGTGAACTGGCACTTCACCCCGGACCAGTTCGCGCTGACCTGGGCTCGCACGGACGGCGACCGGATCCCCTATCCGCTCGCCGTGCGTGCGTCGGCACGCGACACCGTCGAGCGCGCCGCCCAGCAACCCGCGCTCGAAGCCTGGTGCGCCCGCACCCTCGACGCCGACCTCGCGGCCGCCCTGCGCGTGCTGGCGAAACCGGAGATCCGCGTGGAGGTCTGCGGCCACGCCCCCGCGCCGGTGCGGATGCTCGGCGCGGTCACCGCGGATGTCGCGGTGCTGGCGGTGCAGGATCCCGGCACCGCGCCCGACCGCGGCGGCTCGGTGCACGTCCAGGTCGGCAGCACGAAACGTCTTGCCGCCCAAGTGTTCTCCCGACTTCCGGCCCAACCTCCCGGCCTCGTCCCGCGCATCACAGCCCCGGCGACTCGCGTCGAAGAAGACAGCCGCGACCTGGTCACCGCCCCCGTCGCGGGCCCCTCCGACGCCGCCCGCATCCGCCGACTCCTCCAGCGCCCCCGCAGCGGCATCGGCCAGATCCTCGTCGCGGCGGGCAGCGACCCCAAGCCCACAGGCGTGCTGTCCTGGATCGACCTCACCGGCGACGGCCGCTACCTGGTCCACGCCAGCCGCCACATCGACATCACCCCCGCCACACCCGATTCCGCCGTCGAATGGTTACGCCGCCTACTCCGAAGCGTCTGAACCCTTCCGCCCACCCCCTCGGCTCGGTAAACCCGATGCGTCGGCCCCCACCCACCTGACCCGGTAACCCGATAAGGCCCGCCCCACCCACCTAGCCCGGTAACCCGATAAGCCCTGCCCCACCCACCTAGCCCGGTAACCCGATAAGGCCCGCCCCACCCACCTAGCCCGGTAACCCGATGCGCCCGCCCCACTCACCTGGCCCGGTAAACCCGATATGTCTCTACCCAAAGGGGCCCGCCCCGATCTGGACTGACCGAAGGGTGCGACGAAGGAGTACCCGTAGGGAGGGAAGATCGGGGCCCCCAGGGCCCCGCTCGAGCGCGCCAGCGCTCCAAAAACACAGCCCGTCAAACCACCCGGGCCCGGTAAACACCGAGCACCCCGCACCCGCACCCGCACCCGCACCCGCACCCGCACCCAGCAAACACCGAATACCCCGCCCACTACCCGAGCCGAAGAAACCCCGCCAGATCCGCGAGTTCCTCAGCAGTATCGGGCAAATACTCGGTAAGCAGCGGCGACCGAATAACAACAGCCATCCACATAGCCCGACACAACGTCGCATGAATAACAGTGCGCGACAACAGCGGCCGCATCCCGAAGGGCGCATCAGCCGGAGTCGACGTAGTCATCGACAGCAACACCACAGCAGCTTCCCGCCCCCGGAACCGATCGGGCGTACCCACCAGCACATCTTCGATCTTGGCACGAGCTAACAGAGTACGAATCCGCGCCACCTGCGCCGCATAGGGCGCCACCACGAAGATGTCGTGCGGGTGGAGCTTGCGGGTCCCCCCGTCGGAGGTCCACGTCTCACCGAGCAGAATCCGAACCCGCCGCACCACTTCACGCGCCTCGGCATCGGATTCGGTAGCGCTG
Organism: Nocardia sp. PE-7; assembly: GCF_030486425.1. Taxonomy (NCBI): domain Bacteria; kingdom Bacillati; phylum Actinomycetota; class Actinomycetes; order Mycobacteriales; family Nocardiaceae; genus Nocardia; species Nocardia sp. PE-7. The sequence continues at coordinate 5,525,530 of NZ_CP129614.1, forward strand.
CCGCGATGCTCGACGAGCACCGTGCTCACGCCGGGCGCGATCCCCACCAGATCCCTCGTCATCGTGACGGCCTCGTCCGCGCGCAGTCGCCCGTCGTAGCAGCTTGCCGACACGGGCTCGCAGACCGCCGGATGCATCCGCCAGGTGCGATCGAGAAAGTAGCCACGCTCGACAGGCAGCGTCGCCGCGCCGTCACACAGCCACTCCAAGGCCGAGACCTGTACGGGCTCCGGATGCTTCGCCTGCGACCTGGCCGGGACCGGATCGCCGATCAGCAGCAGATTGCGCGCGCTCACCGCCACCGCGACCGTGTCGGCCAGCGAGCATTCCCCGGCGTCGGCGATCACCAGCAGGTCGAGGGCACCGGGCGCGATCAGCCGGTCATCGACGAAATCCGCCGTGGTGCCGCCGATCACGCAACCGTTGACCGCGTTGTCGAGGAACCGCGGATACCGCGTGGCATCGATCGCCGACCATTCCAGGCCCACCGAGGCGACGTCCTTCTTCGCCACGAGCTCGGGTAACAGCCCCGCCTCGACGACCGCGTCGAAGATCCGCTCGATCACCGCGTGCGACTGGGCCACCACCCCGATCCGCCACTTGTGGCGGGTGACGAGCCGCTCGAGCGCCCGCCCGGTGATCCCGGTCTTGCCGGTGCCGGGCGGGCCGTGCACGGCCAGGTACGAGGCGTCCAGCGCACCGACCGCGTGGGCCAGGACGGCGCCGAGGTCGTCGTGGGGCTGCGGTAACGCCATCCCGTCGCGCAGCCGGGGCGCGCGACGCAGCAGCAGATCGTAGACCGCGTTCTCCGGCACACACGGCAGGCTCATCAGCAGGTTCTGAGCGGTGGACTCCAGCGCGGCCTCGATCTCGGCCTCCCCGTCGGGCGGGCCGGGGGCGATGGCGGCGGGGAGGTCGTCGTAAGGCGGGCAGCCTGCCGGGAGCAGTTCTTCCAGCCGGACGGTGTCGTCGAAATTCGGATCGACGGCACAGCCGAGCACGGTGGCGGTGGCGGTGGCGCGGCGGCCGAGCGTTTGGGTCATGCCCGCCGCGGCGGCGCCGTCGTAGATGGTGACCATCTGCGTGCCGGGGGTGAGCGTGGCGCCCGTGCCGAGCCTGCCGGTGAGCGTGAGGTAGCGGCGCATCGTCGGAAGCTGTGGCGTGCGATGCCATTTGGTGTCGACGGTGCCCCATTCGACGACGAGCACGCCCGGCGCGTCGGCCCAATCGCCGACCGGATGACCGAGCCGATCGATGTGGGCCCACCAGCGGGGCTGCCGTTCCCGCCGGTGATAGCCGAGTACCGCGGCCGTCAAGGAAGCGGCGCGCGCCGAGTCGCCCTGCGCGTCGGCGGCGAACTCACTGAGCGCGGCCTCCAATGAGCTCGGGTGCAGCGAGGGCGGCACATCGGATTCCGTGACGGCGAATCGAGTGCCGGGCACCGCGATTCCCGCTTCGGCCGCGCGATCGAGCAGCCAGTCGCGGATACCGAGCACCGTCGCCGCGCGACCGGGCGTATCAGGCAGCAAGGCCGCCAGTCCCGCCGCGTCGTAGGACCGTTCACCGATCAACAGCGCGGTGCGCACGATCGGCGCCAGATCGACCAGCGCTCGATCGGCCAACAGCTCGTCCAGGAGATCGGCGCCGGTTCCGAGCTGACCCGCCCAATCGAGCAGCGCCGTCCGGATATCCGAACCGTAGTGGTACACACGCACGTTCGGGTCCGCCGCCCGATGCTCGGCGATGATCTCCAGCAACTCCTCCAGCACACCTCCGTCCTGCGTCGACGGGCCGTTCGCAGGGCCGAGGGGACTGCGCGGCAGCGTCTCGACACCGGTGGGACGTGGATCGGCGGCAGGCGCGTCTGCCTCGTCGTCGCCGAGGACTATGCGCCCGAACGAGACGGTGTCCGCCTCCGACGGATCGGCGCTGGGATAGCCCGCCGCGTTCGCGGGTTCGACCCCGGCCGGGCCGAAGACCACCGCGTTCGTGTCCGTCGGACCGACAGGCGGGCCGGGGCGGTAGCTGACGCTGTTCGGCTGTTCCACACCGGCGACGACCGGCCGGAAGACGATGGTGGCGGCATCGGCGAGTTCGAGGCCGGTGATCGTGCCGTGTCGGTCCAGGTCGATGACGAGGGCGAGGTCGCCGGGGCGTGGGGCCGGGAGGGCGCCGAGTGCGGCGGCGTCGCGCAGGGTGAAGGCGGGGTGGCCGGTGCGTTCGCGGACGAGTTGGATGTCGGCTTGTTTGCGCAGGGCCGCCAGTGTGCGGGGGGCGAGGCCGGGGACGGGGGTGTTGGTGGTGGCGAGGCGGTCGATCGTGAGCACGCCCGCCTCACGCAGCCTGGCCCGCTGGGTGGGTCGGATTCCCGCGACCAGCAACAGGTCTCGCGCGTTCGCCGCGGCGGCACGGCAACTGGGACACTGCCCGCACGCCAGATACCGCGGGTCGCCCCACTGGACCGGCAGCAATTCCGCGAGCTTGTCCTCGATGATCTGCTCCACCCGAGCCCGGCGCGCCGAATACACCGGCGCCAGTTGATCGATCACCTCACGCCGCACACCATCGGCCGTCCAGAGGCAGGCCGACGGATCGACCCCCAACCCGGCGTCGGCGAGCGCCTGCGCGCAGGCCGCGGCTTCGAGGCGAGCACCCAGCAATTCACGAGCCGGATCGACCTTGACCGTCTGCACCGACGCCGCGATCCGCTCGAAAGGTGTCCGACCCGCGGCCAATTCGCGGCGCAGCACCCGACTGTCGGCGGGCACAGCCGTCGACCCGACGAACCCGCGGAATTCCTCGTCCGCCGACACTTCGGACAACCCCGCCACCGGTGGCGTTGCGGTATCACTACGACGCAGCACCCCCGGCACGCCGACCGAATCCTGGCCGAGAGCACTGTGCACGGTGTATCGCGAGACCGCGTTGTCACGGACCAGAAGGTCTGCACCGCAGGCGAATCGACCGTCGAAGAACACCGCGCCGTAGATCGCCTCGGCGCCGGAGCTCAGCGCTCGCGCGGTGCGCTCCGCCGCGGAGGTCAGCGCCGCGATCCGGGCCGCCGCGTCCCCGCCGACCACCTCGGGCGACGGGATCCGGACGAGCCTGTCACCGAAGTGCGCGAGCAGCTCGGCGGACGGTTCGGCCGTGCGCAGCAGCGGGGCGGTCGTGTCGGGAACCCCGGGCAGATTGCCGAGAGCGGCGTCGATTCCGCGCAACACCGCGAACTCACAGTTCGCCGCGCGTGCGAGATCGCCGACGGCACCGACCACCCGATCACCGGACACGAACAAGCGCGGCCCTCCTGTGTTCACGCACACCCGACGCCCAACACCTTAACCAGCGTTGCGAGAGACCAGGGTACGACCCGTGGGCAGGGCGAATGCGCCTGACCGCGGCCCTGGTGCACGCGAGCGGGACTCAGGTGCGCGGCTTGCGCCGTTCGGTCCGCGGGCGCGCCTCGCGGTCGCGGCGGGGGCCACGAGCATTGAGCCGTTGCGCCGGGGCGCCCTGGTCGGGCGTCAGCTGGATCAGCACGCCGCTGATCCTGGTGCGCCGCAAGGCTTCCAGCGTTTCGTTGGGCAGGTTGGCAGGCAGCTCGACGAGGCTGTAGTCGGGCCGGATGCTGATGTGACCGAAGTCGCTGCGACGCAGGCCGCCCTCGTTGGCGATGGCGCCGACGATCGCGCCGGGCACCACGCGATGACGCTTGCCGACGCTGATCCGGTAGGTGGCGAGTTCTTCGCCGTTCTCCCGGTTGAACGACGGCGGCCGCGGGGCACGGTCCTCGTCGTCGTAGCGGCGCGGTGCGCGCTCACGGTCGCGATCGAAATCACGCTCGCGACGCGGGGCGGGCTCCGGCTCGGGCGACATGAAGAAGTTGTCGCCGTCGTAGCCGCCCACGGCCAGTGCCGCGGCGATATCGGCGAGCGGGGTGTTGTGCTCGGCCTCGTAGTCCTCGATCAGCTTGCGGAACAGCGCGATGTTGTCCGACGCCAGGTTCTCGGTGATCGAGTCGCCGAACTTGGAGGCACGGGTCGCGTTCACGTCGTCAACGCTCGGCAACTGCATCTCGGTGAGCGCGCTCCTGGTGGCCCGCTCGATCGACTTGAGCAGATGACGCTCACGCGGGGCCACGAACAGCAGCGCCTCGCCCGAACGGCCGGCGCGGCCGGTGCGACCGATGCGGTGCACGTAGGACTCGGTGTCGTGCGGGATGTCGTAGTTGACGACGTGGGAGATGCGGTCGACGTCCAGACCACGCGCGGCGACATCGGTGGCGACCAGGATGTCGATCCCGCCCGACTTCAGCTGCCCGATGGTGCGTTCACGCTGGTTCTGCGCGATGTCGCCGTTGATCGCGGCGGCGGAGAAACCACGCGAGCGCAGCTTCTCGGCCAGCTCTTCGGTGGCCTGCTTGGTGCGCACGAAGATGATCATCGCCTCGAAGGTCTCGACCTCGAGCACGCGAGTGAGAGCATCGAGCTTGCGCTGATGCGACACCTGCACATAGCGCTGGGTGATGTTGGAGCTGGTCTGCGTCGTGGACTTGACCGTGATCTCGACCGGATCGTTGAGGTACTGCTTGGAGATCTTGCGGATCACGCCCGGCATGGTGGCCGAGAACAGCGCGACCTGCTTGTCCTTGGGGGTGTCACGCAGGATGCGCTCGACGTCTTCCTGGAAGCCCATCTTGAGCATCTCGTCGGCCTCGTCGAGCACCAGGTAGCGCAGCTGCGAAAGGTCGAGCGTGCCCTTCTCCAGGTGATCGATCACACGGCCGGGCGTACCGACGACGACGTGCGCGCCGCGCCGCAGACCCGACAGCTGCACGCCGTAGCTCTGCCCGCCGTAGATCGGCAGCACGTGCAGACCCGGAATGTGCGAGGAATACTTACCGAAGGCCTCGGCGACCTGGATCGCGAGCTCACGAGTCGGCGCGAGCACCAGGGCGCTCGGCTTCTTCTGCGCGGTGTCCAGATTCATCAGGATCGGGATCGCGAATGCCGCGGTTTTGCCGGTGCCCGTTTGGGCGAGGCCCACGACATCGGCGCCGGAGAGGAGCGGGGGAATCGTCGCCGCCTGAATCGGGGACGGCGACTCGTAGCCCACATCGGCGATGGCCGCGAGTACGCGGTCATCGATGCCGAGATCGGCGAAGGTCGGGCCGGTGTCGTGCCTGTCGTTGTCGGCAGGAACGCTGTCGACCTCATTTGTGTTCATTGACCACGAGTTTACTGCCTGGAGGTAGCTGCCCCAACCACCAGGTGAATACGGTGAGACCTATGCAACTGCAGAACGGGTCAACACATCAGGAACCCGAGCCGGTGGCGGTGCCGATTGCCGTGGTCCAATTCGCGCCCGAAACCGACCCCGACACCAATTTGACCACCCTGCGCGAACACGTGCGGACGGCGGCCGACGCGGGCGCTCGCGTGGTGGTGGCGCCCGAATACTCGATGTTTGCCGTGACTCGCCTCGACGAGCGTGTCGTCGCGATCGCGCAGCCGCTCGACGGCCCTTTCACCACCGGACTCGCCGCACTCGCCGCCGAATTCGGAGTGTTCCTGGTGGCCGGTGTGGTGGAGTTGCCCGCGCCGGGAGCCCCCAGGATCAGCAATACGCTCGTCGCGCACGGTCCGGACGGCACGCGGGTGGCGGTGTATCGAAAGGTGCATCTGTACGACGCGTTCGGGCATCTGGAATCGGATGTGGTGGCCGCCGGACCGCTCGTCGCACCTGCCACATTCGCTATCGAGGGTGTGATATTCGGCATGCAGACCTGTTTCGATCTGCGATTTCCGGAGGGATGTCGGCGTGTCGCGGCGGCGGGCGCACACGTGTTGCTGCTGCCCGCGCAGTGGATACCGGGACCCGCCAAGGTCGACCAGTGGACGACGCTGCTGCGGGCGCGCGCCATCGAGAACACGGTGTACGTGGCGGCGGCCGATCAGTGCGCGCCACGCGGCGCGGGTGCGTCGATGATCGTGGATCCGGCGGGGACGGTGCTCGCCGAACTCGGCGACGAACCGGGCGTTCTCACCGCGACGGTGGACCCGGCGCATCTGGCCAGGGTGCGCGCCGCCAATCCCAGCCTGTCGCTGCGCCGTTTCACCATTTCCGAGGGTTCGGCACCGGAGTAGCGTTCGAAGCGATGGTGTACCCGGATCGCACGGCGGCGGGCCGCGCCCTCGGCACGGCTCTCGAGCACCTGCGGGCCACCCGCCCGCTGGTGCTCGGGCTGCCACGCGGGGGCGTGCCGGTGGCGGCGGCGGTGAGCGCGGCGATCGGCGGGGAACTCGATGTGCTGCTGGTGCGCAAGCTGGGCCTGCCATGGCAGCCGGAGCTGGCGATGGGGGCGCTCGGGGAGAGCGGGCTCGTGGTGCTCAATCGGGACGTGGTCGAGCGCAGCGGGGTGAGCGCCGAGGCATTCGACGAGGTGGAGCAGGCCGAACGGGCCGAACTCCGCCGTCGCAAGGCCATCCTGCGCGTCGGCCCCCCTGTTCCCCTGGCACGACGCACCGTGGTGATCGTCGACGACGGGATGGCGACGGGGGCGACGGTGGTGGCCGCGTGCCGGGTGGCGCGCGCGCAGCGCCCCGATCGGCTGGTGGTGGCGATGCCGGTGTCCTCACCCGAGGCGGCGCGACGGGTCGAGCGTGAGTGCGACGAACTCGTCTGCCTGTGGATGCCGACCGACCTGGGCGGCGTCGGCCTGGCCTACGGCGACTTCCATCAACTAGAGGACGACGAGGTCACCGCTCTGCTGCGCTGAGCGGAAACGTCGGTCTCAGCCGAAGCACTGACCTTCGCCGCGGTAGGTGGGAACTGTTGTGCGTGCGCCGGATTCGTCGACCAGGTGAATCTCGGTGAAGCGTTCACACAGCTCGCCCGCCTTGGCGTGGCGGAACCAGACGCGGTCACCGATCTCGAGTTCGGCGCCACCGGCCAGCGGTGTCTGGACCTCGCCCGCGCCTTCGGAGCCGAGCAGTTTCAGCCCCGCGGGCCAGACCGGCGCCGGCACCCGGCTCGGACCCGCGGGGCCGGAGGCGATGTAGCCGCCCGCGAAGACCGTGGCGATGCTCGGGGCGGGTTTGCGCAGGACCGGGGTGGCGAAGAACAGCGCGGGGCGCGGGGTGAAGGAGCGGTAGTGATCGAACAGGGTCGGCACGTAGAGGCCGGAACCGGCGGTCACCTCGGTGACATCGGGATCGGTGATCGAGACTTCGATCGAACCGGTGCCGCCGCTGTTGACGATCTCCAGCGGGCCGGTCACCGCGCGTACCGCGTCGAGCACTCGGGTGCGCCTTCGCCCGATTTCGATGGCGGACAAGCGTTTCACCACGCGCACCGCCGGATTGCTGTCGGGCAGTCCGGCGATCTGCGACTCGTAGGTCATCACGCCGACCACAGCGAACCCGCGCCGCAGTGCTTCGGCGGCCAACTCGGCGGCTTGCTCGGGGGTGCGCACCGGTGAGCGCCGGGCGCCCAGATGCAGCGGGCCGATCCGCAGGGCGGCGTCGACATCGAGACAGACACGAGGGTGGACCAGGTCGGTGCCCAGCGCGGCGCGGGTGAGTTCGAGCTGGGCGACATCGTCGATCATCAGCGTGATCGCCGCGAGCAGATTCGGGGCGGCGGCGAGTTCGGCCAGGCCGGCACGGTCGAGCACCGGATAGCCGAGCAGGACGTCGCGGGCACCGAGCCGGGCCAGCCAGATGGCCTCGCGCAGCGAGTACGCCATGATCCCCGCGAAGCCGCCGTGGGCGGTGAGTTCGTCGCCGAGCACGCGCTCGAGCACGGCGCGGCAGCGGACCGACTTACTGGCCACCCGGATCGCGGTGCCGTTGGCTCGCCCGACCAGGTCGGCGGCATTGCGATCGAGCGCGGTCAGGTCGAGGGCGGCCAGCGGCGGGTCGAGCTCCGCGGTCGCCGCGTGCAGATGGTGCAGCGATGTCGTCTGGGTCACTCGACTACTGAACCACCTATTTGGTCAGTCGTCCAGCATTGCCGCTCAGCTTTCGACGGCCTTCAAGGTCAGGCAGCCGACGAGGTCGTCGATCACCACGAGGATGGTCTCGTCGTTGCCGTCGGCGAGCCAGCGCAGGACCGCGCCGTGGAACACCGAGACGAGATAGCCCGCGACCGAATCGACCGGCTCCAGCCACTGCGTGCCGGACAGGCGCGCACACAACCCGAGGAAGTCGGCGGCCTCGTCGTCCATCTCACGGAACATCGCGACGGCGGTCGGATCGCCGATGGTGTCGCCCGGGGGCGCCCACCGCAGACGCAGGGTCTGCAACGCGGCTTCGTAGGCGGCTATTCGCCGGGCGGGGGCGGCCTTCACCAGCGGCCAATAGGTGCTGAGTCCGGCATGTAGGAACACCCGCAGCGCCCGAACACCGGTGGCATCCGAACTGGCGGCGGCTTGTTCGACGGCATCGCATACGGCTGGCCGAAGCGAAATTTCAGTTAGTTCACGACTGGCGCTCAACGACGACTCCTCGGCAACAAATATCGCTGCCCGCGGCGATGCGAGCTTGGTGGTCACCGAGCTCGATCTTAGAAGATTTTCAGGATTCATGAACTGGTTCAGCCATCCTTTTCAGACTGAAAGATTGTTTTGTTATCCGAATGCGACCTTATGTAAAACCGACCATACGGCCTTAATTTGTCGCATTCCCGGTTATCCGACACCCCCGCGCCGGAATCTGCGCATCTGGTCGATTGTACAAAGTAGGCCCTGGTCAGCCACGGAGGTGTGGGCGACGGCACAGTGGCACCCGTCGTAACAGACACAACACAGCAGATGACCGATTCGCGAACTCGGGCGCGGCGGCACCGGAGTCGCCGATAACCTGGTCGAGTGACTCTCTCGCCTCCCGCCGACCAGTTCGCTCTCAGCGGCACCTTCAATTTCCGCGATGTGGGCGGCCTTCGTACCGCCGACGGCACTGCTGTTCGCCCCGGCGTACTGCTGCGATCCGCCCAGCTGAGCGGTCTGGACGACAGGGGCCACGACACCCTGCGTGAATTGTCCGTCACCGATGTGCACGATCTGCGCGGCATCGTCGAGATCGACCACATCGGCCACGACACCCTTCCCGATGACGTGCGCCTGCACGTGACGCCCTTCGATTCGCGGATGGAGGAGGCGCCTCCGCACGAGGCCAAGACCATTTCCGCGTTCACGCACATGATCGAGGTCTACCGAGCCTTCCCGACGCTGCCCGAGGCACACACCGCGATCGCCGAACTGGCCGGCTCGATCGTGCGCGGCGACGGCGCGGTGCTGGTGCACTGCGCGGCGGGCAAGGACCGCACCGGCTGGGCGGTGGCCACCGTGCTGCGCGCGGTCGGCGTCACCGAAGAAGACGTGTACGCCGACTTCCTCGCCAGCAACGCCGCCGTCGAGCCGCTGCGCAGGCTGCTGGAACCGAAGATCGGCAACGGCGACGCGCTGTCGGCGGACCTGCTCGGCGTGCGCGAGGAGTACCTGCGCACCGCCGACGCCAGCGTGCGCGAGAACCACGGCCACCTCGAGAACTACCTCGCGACGGTCGGGCTCACCGGCGATCTGCGCGAGGCCCTGCGGGCACGACTGGTGTAACCGGAAGCGACCCGACCTCGCTCACAGCCCGCTGACTCGGCGGGCTGTGTCGAGCCGGACCAGTCCGTCGGCGTCGATGCTGACGAAATCGCCCGTGTGGAACCAGCTTCCGCTGAAGCGAGCTGCCGAGGCATCGGGGTCGTTCCAGTAGCGATGGCTGACATTGGGCCCGCGACACAGCAATTCGCCGTGCCCTGAACTGGCGCGCGGCCCGGCCAGCGCCAATTCCGTTCCGCCGAAGGCGAACCCGAGGGTGGCATCGGAGTCGGCGAGCTCGGTGTCGTCGACCACCAGCCCGATTCCGCTGGTCTCGGTGGCGCCCCACACCGACCACTGCTTGGCCGAGGGGAACAATCCCCGCAGCGCGGTGGTGAGCGTGGCCGGAGCCGCGGCGGCGGCGCGTTCGGAACGGTGACAGGCCTTACTGATCCTGCGCACACCCTCCCCGGCGCGGCGGGCGACGAGTTCGGGGACCAGCCCGGCGAAGATTCGCGGCGTGGCCGAGACGGTGTCGATCCGCTCGCTCACCAGCACATCGGCGAGTCGGCGGGCGCCCGGTGCGAGGACGACCGTGCCGCCGACAGCGAAGGTGGGCAGCAGCTGGTCGACGCAACCGCTGGCGTGGGCCAGCGGCAGCAACACCAGATTGCGCAACCCGTCGGCGGGCAGTCCGAGCGCCCCGACCACCGACGACACCGCCGAGAGCAGATTCTCGTTGGTCAGCTCGACGCCCGCGGGCATGGACCGGCGCGCGGCGATACCGGTGTAGCAGAGCAGGGCCGGATCAGCCAGTGCCGCACCGTCATCGATGTAGGCGGTGCTGTCGGGCAGCGGTCCGTCGGGACCGAGCACGAAATCGGCTCTGCTGTCGGCGATCACCCGGTCGGCTATCGCGGCGGGCAAGGCGTCGGGCACCAGCACCGGCACCGCGCCCGAGAGCAGCGCGCCGAGAAACGCCTGCACCCAGCGCGCGCCGGTGGGCATGTGCACCGCCACCCGGTCGCCGTAGCCGATGCCGTGGTCCTGCAAGCCGCCCGCGATCCGCGAGGCGCTGTGCCAGAGCTCGCGGTAGGTCAGGCGCGGGCCGCCGACCTCGACGACCGCCTCCCGATTCGCGAACGAGTGCACCCGCAGATCGAGCAGTTCGGTGAGGGCCGGGCTGAGGTCGCCGTAGCGCAGCACGCCGTCGGAGCCCCGCCGCAGCTGCGTTGCCGCACTGGTGGCGGGGAACTCGAAGACGGCCGCGCCCGGTTCGTGCTCGCCATGACCCATCCGGACCTCCGTACGTCGATACAGCCGCACCTGTGACTATATGACGTGGATCACAGCGCTGTCAGGCACTCGGCGAGCTCATTCGCCGCGATAGGTCGCCTTGCCCGGTCCGATCTCGAGGAAGCTGCGCACCGCGCCACGCAGGTCCGCGGTGTCGAACAGCGCGCCCGAGACCTCCGGAGTCACCGAATCAGCGTGTGCCACACCACCGGAACGCCACGCTTCGATGATCTGCTTGGTGGCGGCGTGTGCGCGGGTCGGGCCCTCGGCCAGCCGGGCGACCAGCGCCGAGGCCGCGGTTTCGAGGTCGTCGTGGATCGCGTTGACCACGCCCCACTCGGCCATCGTCGCCGCGGTGTAGAGGTCGCCGGTCATCACGAACTCGCGGGCACGGCCCGAGCCCGCGCGTTCGGCCAGCCGCTGCGGCCCGCCCATCGACGGCGTGAGTCCGACAACGGTCTCCACCAGCCCGAACTTCGCCTTCGGCGCGGCCAGGATGATGTCGCACGCGAGCGACACCTCGAAGGCGGCGGTGAGGGTGAGCCCGTGCGCGGCGAACACCACCGGGCACGGCAGCGCCTCGAGCGGGTGGATGATCTGCGCGAACAGCTCACGCCACAGCTGCGCGCCTTCCTCGACGGTGCGGCCGTCGAAGATGTTCACGTCGACACCACCCGAGACGACCTTGCCCTCTGCCCTGATCAGCAGCGCGCGCGGCGGCAACGCGCTCACCGCGGCGATATCGGCGGTCAGCGCGGCCATGAGTCCGCGATCGAACAGGTTCAGCGGCGGGTGGTCGATGGTGATCGTCGCGAACTCGGCACCGGATTCGGTGAACTCGCGTGACAGTCGGGTTGGCTGGGTTGCACTCATCAGGTCAGCGTAGAACCCGGCTCCCGCACCGACGCCGCAAGTCGGACCGGCCGGTAGGAACAGGTCGCGCACGTCACGGAACCGCGGGCTGTCGGTGCTCGTTGACATGATGAGCTCTGGGGTACGGAAGTGCCCTACAGTTCGACTCGTTGGGGCGAAGAGGAGGACGACGCCGTGTTCAAGAACGCGATCGAAAAAGCCGTGGTCGATGTGCTCGACACCGGGTCCAAGCTGCAGGCGCCTGCTGTGCGCCGCTATGTCGAGTTCCTGCGTGAGCGTCATCCGGGGGAGAATCCGGCTCAGATCGTGGCACGGTTGGAGAAGCAGTACCTGCTCGCCGTCACCGGCAGCGGCGCGGCGGTCGGCGCCACCGCGGCCGTGCCCGGGATCGGCACGATCGCCGCGCTCGGGGCCGTCAGCGCGGAGACCGTGTTCTTCATGGAGGCCTCGGCCCTGTTCACCCTGGCCCAGGCGGCGGTGCACGGCATCGAGCCCGCGGACAAGGAAGCCCGGCGCGCGCTGGTACTCGCGGTCGTGCTCGGTGACGCCGGCATGGCGATCGTGCAGAAGGGGCTCAGCACCCAGTCGAAGAATTGGGCGGGCAAGCTGGCGGGCAGCGTCCCCGGCCTCGGCGGCATCAACAGCAAACTGCTGCAACAGTTCATGAAGCGGTTCATCACCAAGCGGGCCGCGCTGATGGCGGGCAAAGTGCTGCCCGCCGGAATCGGCGCCGCCATCGGCGGCGCGGGCAACCGGGCGCTGGGCAAGGTCACGATCGAGAACGCGCACAAGGCTTTCGGGCCCGCGCCCGCGAGGTGGCCCACCCCGCTGCACAACGTGATCGACGCCGATCCGCTGCCCGCGATCGGCACCGGCAAGGTGACCAAGAAGTGAGCAAGAGCCGCGGCGGTGACGCCGTGCTGGTGCGTGGCGTCGGCAAGCAGTTCGGTCCGGTGAGCGCGGTCCACGAGATCGACTTCGCGGTGCCGACCGGTTCGGTCACCGCGCTCGTCGGACCCACGGGCGCGGGCAAGTCGACCGTGCTGCGGATGGTGCTGGGGCTCGGGCAGCCGACCACGGGCACTATCGAAGGCCCCGGCCGCGGTCCCGCCGAGGTCGGGGCGGTGCTGAGTCCGCGCGGACTGCATCCCGCGCGCACTGTGCGCGATCAGCTGTGGAGCTACGCGCCGGTCGCGGGAGCGTCGCGGCGCCGGGTCGCCGCGGTGCTCGACGAGACAGGCCTCACCGCCGTCACCGAAACCGTGGTGGCCCAGCTCCATCCGGGTCAGCAGACGCGTCTGGCCCTGGCGATGGCGTTGTTGGCCGATCCCCCGCTGCTGGTGCTCGACGATCTGTTCGCGGGCGCGAACGGCATCGAACGCGGTTGGCTGCACGATCTGCTGCGCCGCCACGCGAACCGCGGCGGCACCGTGCTGGCGAGTTCCGACGCGCTGGGTGATGTGGTGTCGAGCGCCGACCAGCTCGTGGTGCTCAGTGAAGGCACCGTCGTCTGGCAGGGCACACCGGCCAAGCTCCGCCGCGGCCATCCCGACCGGCTCGTCGTCGCCGCGTCCCCGTCGATCGCGCTGGCGACCGCGCTGGCGGGGCACGGGTTCACCGACGCGGTCATGCGACCCGACGGACGCCTGGCCGTCGCCGAGGCGAGCGAGGCGACCATCCGCTCGATCGCCGAGCTCGCGCAGGTCCGGCTCGGCAGCATCGTCGCCGACCCCATCCACCCCGATCGGGTACTCGCCTCGCTGACCAAACCGCGCCGCCACCGCCACACCGTGCCCACGCCGAATCCCGCCGCGTACGCCCCGGCGCCGACCTCGTATGGGATGCCCCGATGACCTCCGTGATCCCCGCCGATCTCGTTCCCGGTATCGACACCGAGGCGCGCAAGGTCGTCGCGCTGCGCCAGACCCGGCTGCTGCTGGCCGCGCCGGTGGTGCTGGCGCTGGTCGGCACGCTGATCACCGCGATCATGTCCGGACCCGCCGATCCGAAGGGTCAGCCCGCGACCGGCGCCGCCACGATCGGCCTCTACCTCGGGATGATCGCGGTCTTCGTGGTCGCCGCGCTGATCGGCATCGCCTCGACCGGCGGTGAGTACCGGCACAAGACCATGGCGCTGACCGTGCTGTTCGCGCCCGATCGCGACCGGCTGGTCACTGCGAAGTATGTCGCCACCGCCGCGTTCGCGTTCGCGCTCGCGCTGGTCGCCGAGCTGGTGAGCTTGCTGGTGCTGCTGGTCGCCGCACGCGGGAAATTCGAACTGGGCGTGCGGCTGTTCGAGGTGCTCGCCGCCGGGCTGCTCGTCGCCATGTGCTGGGCGGTGCTCGGCGCCGGAGTCGGGCTGCTGCTGCGGACGTTCAGCGGCGCCGTGTGGCTGGTACTCGGTTGGGCCTTCGTACTCGAACCGCTGATCTGGTTGGTGGCCAAGGGTTTCGGCGCGGGCGGATTCGCCGCGATGCTGCCCGTCTCGGCCACCGTGGCCGGAGTGAGCGCCGGCTCGTTCGCCGAGGCCGAGGTCTTCGCGCCGACACCGGCGGCACTGGTGGTGCTGGTGCTGTGGGCAGCGGCAGTCGGGGCCCTCGGGTGGTGGGACCTGCGCAACCGAGACCTGTAGTGCCCGCGACCACGGGTTCGGACGGGTGGATCCGCAGGCTGTGGCGCCTGTGCCTGGAACATCCTCGGCTACTCGCGGGCATCGCGGTGTCGGTGCTGGGCGGCGCCGCCGTCTCGATCGCCGCGCCGCTGGCCACCAAACGCGCGGTCGACGCCGCCCAGGTGGGCGACACCTCGGTGATCGGCGGCGCCGCGGCCCTGCTCGCCGGGCTGGCGGCGACCAGGTTCGTCGTCACCTTCGCGCGCAGGCTCTGGGCGGGCAAGCTGTCACTGGAAGTGCAACACAGCCTTCGGATTTCGCTGCTCGCCGCCCTGCAGCGGCTCGACGGCGCCGGGCAGGACGCGATCCGCACCGGGCAGGTGGTGTCGCGGTCGATCACCGACCTACAGCTCGTACAGGGGCTACTGGCGATGGTGCCGTGGTCGGGGCTGGCGGTCTTGCAGTTCGTGCTGTCGGCGGTGGTGATGGTGTGGTTGAGTCCGCCGCTGGCGCTGGCCGCGCTGCTGGTCGCGCCCGCGATGGCGCTGATCGTCTTGCGGATGCGGCCCCGGCTCTACGCGGCGACCTGGTCGGCGCAGCAGCGCGCGGCCGACCTGGCCGAACACGTCGAGCAGACGGTGACCGGAGTCAGGGTGGTGAAGGGGTTCGGGCAGGAATCCCGGATGGTCGACATCCTCGAAGACCACGGCCGTCTGCTGTTCGCCGAGCGGATGCGCGCCGCGCGGATCAACGCCAGGTTCGCTCCGGTGGTGTCGGCGCTGCCGCAGGCCGGGCTGGTGGCGGTGATCATCGTCGGCGGGGTGCTGGCCTCGCACGGCGCGATCGGCATCGGCACCTTCCTCGCGTTCACCGCCTATCTCGCCACGATGACGTCCTCGGCGCGCACGATCACCTCGGTGGTGATCATGGCTCAACTCACCAGAGCCGCCGTCGACCGAGTCTTCGGGGTGATCGACGCGGCGCCGGTGCTCGTCGATCCCGACGACCCCGCCGACCTTCCGCCGGGACCGCTCGGGATCGAATTCGACGCTGTAAGTTTCGGTTTCGAGGCCGACCAACCGGTCCTGCGGGAACTCGATCTCACCGTGCGACCCGGCGAGACGGTCGCGGTGATCGGTCCGGCGGGCTCGGGCAAGTCGACGCTCTCGCTGCTGCTGCCCCGTTTCTACGCACCCGACGCGGGCCGGATCAACCTCGTCGGCACCGACGGCGCCCGGGTCGACCTGGCCGACCTGCGCGCCGACGAGCTGCGCGGCGCGGTCGGTGTCGTCTTCGACGATCCGTTCCTGTTCTCCGACACCATCGCCGCCAATATCGCGCTGGGCAGGCCCGACGCCACCGATGCCGAGATCACCGCCGCCGCGACGGCCGCGGCCGCGGACGAGTTCATCGCCGCGCTGCCCGAGGGCTACGACACCGTGATCGGCGAACGCGGGCTGACGCTGTCGGGTGGACAACGTCAGCGCATCGCTCTGGCCAGAGTGCTGCTCACCCGACCCCGCGTGCTGGTGCTCGACGACGCCACCTCCGCGGTCGACGCCGTCACCGAGGCCGAGATCTTCCGCCGACTGCCCGACCGGGGCGGCCGGACCACGCTGATCCTGGCGCACCGCGAATCGACCCTGGCCCAGGCCGACCGCGTCATCCGGCTGCCCGCGCCCACCGGATCGGTGGTGCCGACCGATGTCACGATGACGAAGTCCCTCGGCGACGCGGGCCGACCACGGTCGATGTCGTCGGCGTCGAACGACCTCAGCGAGACGCCGGAACTGCGCGCCGCGGTCGACGCCCTGCCACCGGCCACCGAAGACCCCGCGCTGCCCGGCGACCTGCGCGCGCCCCAACCCGACTTCGGGCTCGGCGCGCTGCTGCGCCCGGTCCGCGCGCTGGTGTGTGTGGTCGTGGGACTGCTCACCGTCGACGCCCTGCTCGCGATCGCCTTCCCGCCGCTGGTCCGCTATGCCATCGACACCGGCGTCACCGCGGGCGACGACACCGCGCTCGTCGTCTCGGCGGTGGTCGGGATCGGTCTCGTGCTGGCCGGCCTGGTGGTCGGCGCCGCGGTCACCGTGCTCACCGCGCGCACGGGCGAGCGGGTGCTGTTCGGGCTGCGGGTGCGCAGCTACGCCCAGTTGCAGCGGCTCGGGCTGGACTTCTACGAGCGTGAACTGTCCGGCCGCATCATGACCAGGATGACCACCGACGTCGACGCGCTCTCGACGTTCCTGCAGACCGGGGTGGCCACCGGGCTGGTCGCGCTGATCACCCTGATCGGCGTCACCATCGGGCTGTTCTTCATCGATGCCGGTCTGGCCGCGGTCGTGCTGGTCGCCGTGGCGCCGATGGTGCTGGCCACCCTGGCCTTCCGGCGGGTGTCCTCGGTGGCCTACACCGTCTCGCGCGAGCGGGTCTCGGTGGTCAACGCCGGCTTCCAGGAGAACATCGCGGGCCTGCGCGCCGTGCAGGCCGCGCGCAACGAGCCGACCGCCGCGCGGCGCTTCGCCGAATACTCCCACCGCTACCGCGATGCCAGGATCCGCGCCCAGCGCGCGATCGCGGCCTACTTCTCCTTCGGCCTCGCCTGGGCCGACCTGGCCTTGGCCGTCGTGGTCTACCTGGGCGCCAACGCCGTCGCCGAGGGGCGCACGACCACCGGAACGCTCGTGGCCTTCGTGCTCTACCTCGGCCTGCTGTTCAGTCCCATCCAGGATCTGTCCCAGGTCTTCGACGGTTATCAGCAGGCCAGAGTCGGGCTGCGGCGCATCGGCGAGCTGCTGCGCACCACGTCGTCGATCGCCGCCGACCCACCCGACGCGATGCCCGTCGACCGGCTGCGCGGCGAGATCGTCTTCGACGACGTGCGCTTCCAGTACCCGGGCGCGAGCGCGCCCGCCCTCGACGGCGTGAGCTTCGCCGTCCCCGCCGGCGCGACCCTGGCACTCGTCGGCCCGACCGGCGCGGGCAAATCGACGATCGTGAAGCTGTTGGCCCGCCTCTACGACCTTCCACCCGACGCGGCGGCGGGCACGATCCGGGTCGACGGCGTCGATCTTCGTCACTATGTGCTCACCGACTACCGCAAGCGGTTGGGAATTGTGCCGCAAGAAGTTCACTTGTTCACCGGCGACGTGGCGAGCAACATTGCATTCGGGCAAATTTTTGCCACATCAGTGGACATCGCGATCGCCGCCGACGCTGTCGGCGCGACGGAGATGATCGACGGTTTACCCAGGAAAATGCACCATCCGGTCGGTGAACGCGGACGCGGGCTCTCCGCCGGCCAACGCCAATTGATCGCGCTGGCCAGGGCCGAACTGGTCGATCCGGACCTGCTCGTACTCGACGAGGCCACCTCCACCCTCGACCCGGAAACCGAGGCATCGGTGCTGGTAGCGAGCCGATCGCTGGCGCGTGGCCGGACCACCGTCGTGGTCGCGCATCGGCTCGCGACCGCGGCGCGCGCGGACCTGGTTGCCGTGGTCGAGCAGGGCCGTATCGTGGAATTCGGCGCACCGTCGGACCTACTCACCAGTAGCGGTCATTACTCCCGACTCTGGGCGGCGGGCACCGGGGCAGAGGGCATAGTGTCGACCCAAGACCGGTAGCGACGCCTGTCAACCGCTGGGCATATGCTCGGTGCGGGCGCATCGGCAGCCATCCGCTGATACCCCTGCCGGGCACGTCACAAACGTCGCAGCGCGAAGAACGAAATGAGGCGAACACCAGCTGTGAGCAGCTCAACTTCCCAGTTCGGACAGAACCAGTGGCTAGTCGACGAGATGTATCAGAAGTTCAAACAGGACCCGTCCTCGGTCGACGCGAGTTGGCACGAGTTCCTCGCGGATTACACGCCGGAAGCCACCGAATCCGGTAACAGCGAGGCACCGGTCGCCTCCGCTCCCGCGGCAGCCGCAGCACCCAAGGCGGCAGCAGCTCCGGCCCCGGCCCCCAAGGCCGTGGTAGCACCTGCACCGCCGAAGCCCGCCGCGGCTCCGGCTCCGGCCCCCGCTCCGGCTCCGGCTCCGGCTCCGGCCGCCAAGACAGTGCGCGCACCGCAGACCACACCTGCACCGGTGTCCAACGCACCGGCCACCACTACCGCGCCGAAGGCTGCTGCCACCGGCCCGGAGAACAAGGTGCTGCGCGGCCCCGCCGCCGCCATCGCCAAGAACATGTCCGCTTCGCTGACGATCCCCACCGCTACGTCGGTGCGCGCGATCCCGGCCAAGCTGATGATCGACAACCGCCTGGTGATCAACAACCACCTCGCGCGCACCCGCGGCGGCAAGATCTCGTTCACCCACCTGCTGGGTTACGCGATCGTGCAGGCGATCAAGGCGTTCCCGAACATGAACCGCCACTTCGCCGAGATCGAAGGCAAGCCGAACTCGGTGACCCCGGCCCACACCAACCTGGGCCTGGCGATCGACCTCCAGGGCAAGGACGGCAACCGATCGCTGGTCGTGGCCGCCATCAAGGAAACCGAAGACATGAGCTTCGGCCAGTTCCACGCGGCCTACGAGGACGTGGTCCGCCGGGCGCGCGAGGGCAAGCTCGGCGCCGACGACTTCTCCGGCGTCACCATCTCGCTGACCAACCCCGGCACCATCGGCACCGTCCACTCGGTGCCGCGCCTCATGCCGGGCCAGGGCGCGATCATCGGCGCCGGTGCGATGGAGTACCCCGCCGAGTTCCAGGGCATGAGCGACGAGCGGATCGCCGATATCGGCGTCGGCAAGCTGATGACGCTGACCTCGACCTACGACCACCGCATCATCCAGGGCGGCGAGTCGGGCGATTTCCTGCGCACCATCCACAACCTGCTGATCTCCGACGAGTTCTACGACGAGATCTTCCACGGCCTCGGCGTGCCGTACGAGCCGATCCGCTGGCGCAAGGACATCAGCGCGCGCGGTGTCGACAAGAGCGCTCGCGTGCTCGAGATGATCGCGGCCTACCGCAACCGCGGTCACCTTATGGCCGACACCGATCCGCTGCGCCTGGTCAAGGACAAGTTCCGCAGCCACCCCGACCTCGACGTCACCCAGCACGGCCTCACCCTGTGGGACCTGGACCGCACCTTCGACGTGGGCGGTTTCCACGGCCAGGACCGGATGAAGCTGCGCGATGTGCTCTCGATCCTGCGTGACGCGTACTGCCGCCACGTCGGTGTGGAGTACACCCACATCCTCGAGACCGATCAGCTCAAGTGGATGCAGGAGCGGGTCGAGCAGAAGCACGTCAAACCGACTGTCGCGCAGCAGAAGTACATCCTGAACCGGCTCAACGCGGCCGAGGCGTTCGAGACCTTCCTGCAGACCAAGTACGTCGGCCAGAAGCGGTTCTCGCTCGAGGGCGCCGAAGCCGTCATCCCGATGATGGACGCCACCATCGACCAGTGCGCCGAGTACGCGATGGACGAGGTCATCATCGGCATGCCGCACCGCGGTCGCCTCAACGTGCTCGCCAACATCGTCGGCAAGCCGTACTCGAAGATCTTCACCGAGTTCGAGGGCAACATGAACCCGGCGGCCACCCACGGCTCCGGCGACGTGAAGTACCACCTCGGTGCGCACGGCCAGTACCTGCAGATGTTCGGCGACAACGAGATCGAGGTCTCGCTCACCGCCAACCCCTCGCACCTCGAGGCGGTCGACCCCGTGCTCGAGGGTCTGGTCCGCGCCAAGCAGGACCTGCTCGACAAGGGCGACGGCCCCGACGGCTTCTCGGTGATGCCGCTGATGCTGCACGGTGACGCCGCGTTCGCCGGTCAGGGCGTGGTCGCCGAGACGCTGAACCTGTCGGGTCTGCGTGGTTACCGCGTCGGCGGCACCATCCACATCGTGGTGAACAACCAGATCGGCTTCACCACGGCGCCGGAGAACAGCCGCTCCACCGAGTACTCCACCGACATCGCGAAGTTCATCGGCGCGCCGATCTTCCACGTCAACGGTGACGACCCGGAGGCTTGCGACTGGGTCGCGCGTCTCGCGGTCGACTTCCGGCAGAAGTTCCGCAAGGACGTCGTCATCGACCTCGTCTGCTACCGCCGCCGCGGGCACAACGAGGGTGACGATCCCTCGA
Source organism: Nocardia sp. PE-7 (assembly GCF_030486425.1). Lineage (NCBI taxonomy): Bacteria > Bacillati > Actinomycetota > Actinomycetes > Mycobacteriales > Nocardiaceae > Nocardia > Nocardia sp. PE-7. Next base: position 5,546,001 of record NZ_CP129614.1, read on the forward strand.
TGACCCAGCCGGAGATGTACGACATCATCGACACCAAGCGTTCGGTCCGTAAGGCCTACACCGAATCGCTGATCGGCCGTGGCGACATCTCCATGAAGGAGGCCGAGGACGCGCTGCGCGACTACCAGGGTCAGCTGGAGCGCGTGTTCAACGAGGTCCGCGAGCTGGAGAAGTACGTTCCGGAGCCGTCGGAGTCGGTCGAGGACGATCAGAAGGTGCCCGCCACCGTGATCACCGCGGTCGACAAGTCGGTGCTGCAACGCATCGGCGACGCGTTCCTGAACACTCCCGACGGTTTCAACGTGCACCCGCGCGTGAAGCCGGTGCTGGAGAAGCGTCGCGAGATGGCCTACGAGGGCAAGGTCGACTGGGCCTTCGCCGAGCTGCTCGCCTTCGGTTCGCTGATCGACCAGGGCCACGATGTGCGCCTGACCGGTCAGGATTCGCGGCGCGGCACGTTCACCCAGCGTCACTCGGTCATCATCGACCGGGTCAACGCGGTCGAGTACACCCCGCTGCACAACATCGGCTCGGAGAACCCCGGCTGGTTCGCGGTGCACGACTCGGCGCTGAGCGAGTACGCCGCGGTCGGCTTCGAGTACGGCTACTCCCTGGGCAACCCCAACGCACTGGTGTTGTGGGAGGCGCAGTTCGGTGACTTCGTCAACGGCGCGCAGTCGATCATCGACGAGTTCATCTCCTCCGGTGAGGCCAAGTGGGGCCAGCTCTCCGACGTGGTGCTGCTGTTGCCGCACGGCCACGAGGGTCAGGGTCCCGACCACACCTCCGGTCGCATCGAGCGTTTCCTGCAGCTGTGCGCCGAGGGCTCGATGACCGTGGCGGTGCCGTCCACGCCGGCGAACTACTTCCACCTGCTGCGTCGCCACGCGCTCGACGGGATCCGTCGTCCGCTGATCGTCTTCACCCCGAAGTCGATGCTGCGCAACAAGGCTGTGGTGTCCGACGTCAAGGACTTCACCGAGTCGAAGTTCCGTTCGGTGTTCGACGAGCCCACCTACGAGCAGGGCATCGGCGACACCACCAAGGTCAAGCGCATCCTGCTGACCTCGGGCAAGCTCTACTACGAGCTCGCCGCGGAGAAGGCCAAGCACAAGCGCGAAGACGTGGCCATCGTCCGGATCGAGCAGCTCTACCCGATCCCGACGTACCGCCTCAACGAGGCACTGGCCAAGTACCCCAACGCGACCGACATCGCCTGGGTCCAGGAAGAACCCGCCAACCAGGGCGCCTGGCCCTTCTTCGGCCTCAACCTCCCCGAGGTGCTGCCCGAGCGTCTGGGCCGCCTGCGTCGCATCTCGCGTCGCGCCATGTCGGCCCCGTCCTCGGGTTCGTCGAAGGTGCACGCCGTGGAACAGGCCGAGATCATCAGCGAGGCTTTCGAGCCGACCACGTAGTTCTCGCACAACGACCGACGCCGGGTGGATCACCGCGATCCACCCGGCGTTCGCCGTTTCCGGGCGAGATGTGGGTCACAGAGTTCTCTTATCCGGCCGGCACCTGCGCCTCAGTGAACCCCGGTAGTGTCCGACGGAATCCCCAAGGGGCCCGCCCTGATCTGGACTGAGTGGAGGGTGCGACGAAGGAGTGCCCGGAGGGAGGGAAGATCAGGGGCCCGAAGGGCCCCGCTCGAGCGCGCCGGCGCTCCGAGAACACAGCAGGAGCGTGGCATGGCGAACGGACGTAACGGATACCTACTTCTAGGTGGGATCGCGTCGGTGGGGGCGGGCGCCGTGCACTTCATGGCGGCGGGCATGCACACCGAGCACGCCACGCTGGCCCGGCTGATGGTGGTGCTCGCCGCGATCCAGTGCGCGACCGGACTGGCGGTGTTGCTGAGCGAGCGCAAGCTCGTCGTGAGTTCGATGCTCGCGGTAAACGCGTTCGCGGCCGCGGTGTGGGCGTTCACCCGGTTCGCCGATGTGGGGTGGATCGCCGGGTTGACCGCGGAGTCACCGCAGGTGGCCGACACCGTGTGCGCGGCGCTGGGCGCGCTGGCCGCCCTCGCCGCGGGCATCGGCCTGCTCCGGCCCACCGCGACCCTGCCGCCCCTGCGGTCGGGGATCGCGGCGGCGGCGGTGGGTGTTCTCGCGCTGGCGGCGATGCTCAACGGTGTCGGGCACGTCCACAGTCACGGCGATACCGGCGATCACGCGCACGCCGCGGGCGGCGACCACGCACACGGCGCGGGCGACGACCACAGCGCCGAGGCGAACTGGCCGCGCCCGTGGGATCCGACGAAGCCGATCGACCTGTCGGGCGTCTCCGGTGTGACGTCGGAGCAGCAGTCGCGCGCGACCAACCTGGTGCGCAGCACGCTCGACGGCCTGCCCGCCTTCACGGACGTGAATACCGTCGGCGCCCTGGGATTCCGCTCGATCGGCGACTCGGCCACCGGGTACGAGCACTACATCAACATGAGCTACATCCGCGACAACAACTTCCTCGACCCCACCCACCCGGAGTCGCTGGTCTACCGGGTCGACGGAACGAACCGCACCCTCGTCTCGGCGATGTACATCGCCAACGGCAAGAAGATCGACGACCCGAGCCTGGTGGACTTCGGCGGCTCCCTGATGCAGTGGCACGTCCACGACAACTTGTGCTGGAAGGCGGGCGACAACGGCCCCGTGGTCGCCGGTGTCCTCGACGCCCAGGGCAATTGCCCGCCCAACTCCATCAATCCCGGCTCGGGCAATCCGATGGTCCACGTCTGGATCGCCCCGCATCAGTGCGGTCCGTTCGCGGCGCTCGAAGGTCACGGCGCGGGCCAAGCCGGCGCCGACGGCCGCCGCACCGACACCTGCAGCCACGACCACGGCGGCCACAAGTAGGTTCTCGCCGATCAGCCGGGCTGGACCCAGCGCCGCAGGGCGTCGATCGTGGTTTCCGGAGACGTGTTGAAACAGAAGCGGATTCCGGGCGCGAGATCGGTGGCGACATTGATCAGCCGCTCGAACAACAGGGTGTGTTCGGGAGCCATCCGTACGCCCGCGCCGATCATCGCGACCCGGAATTCGCCGCCCGCCGCGCATTCGCGCAGTGCCGCTTCGGCCGCGTCGGGGTCGGCCGGGACCTGGCAGGTGACGATGTCGAAACCGGCTTCGCGCAAGGCGTTTTCACCCGCGGCGATGCGGGCGGTCAGGGTGGCCTCGTCGAGCTGCGGGTAGTGGGAGTAGTCGACGGCGCTGGGGCGCAGGCCGAGCGACAGCACCGTGTTCGTGTTCTGTTGTGCCACTGGGTTCTCCGTTCTCATCAGGTAGGCGGTGATGCCGACGGCGGCGAGCGCCGCCATGAGCAGGGCGCCGGCTCTCACCACGACGCGGCGCCCGTTCGGTCGAAGAATCCGCCGGTCGGACCGTCCCGGTCGGCCGTCGCCACGGCGACGACGGCATCGGTGCCCTCGGTGACGGTCTGGAAACCACTGTGCCCGTTGAGGTCGGTGGCGGTGTAGCCGGGATCGATCGCGTTGACCTTCATCTCGGTGAGTTCGCTCGCGTACATGACGGTGATCATGTTCAGCGCCGCCTTGGTGCTCGGGTAGCCGAGTGCCGGTGGCAGCAGTCCGCTCCACTTCGGATCGGTGATCATGGCGATCGTGCCGACGCTGCTGGAGACCATCACGATGCGGGGATGCGCCGAGAGCCGCAGCAGCGGCACGAACGCGTTGGTGACCCGGATCGGGCCGAAGACGTTGGCCTCGAACACTTCTCGCAGGTCATCGGGCCCGGTCTCGGAGGGTGCGGTGCGCGGACCGCCGATGGCCGCGTTGTTGATGAGCACGTCGAGGCGGCCCGCCGTGGCCCGTACTGTTGCCGCGGCCGCGGCGACGGAGTCGTCGGAGGTCACATCGAGCGAGACGAATCGAACATCGAGCCCCGCCGCGGCGAACTCCGCCGCCGCTCGCTCGCCGCGCGCGGTGTCGCGGGCTCCGAGAAACACCTGCCACCCCTGACTCGCCAGCCTGCGCACCGTTTCCTGTCCCAGCCCCTTGTTGGCCCCGGTCACCAGGGCGATCGTTGTCGTCACGGGTCCAGATTCGCGCCGGTGCGGCCCGGTCTCCAGTGCCGGCTCGGCATAGGACTCGCGGTACCACCCCCGCCCTCGCGTCCTGCGGCACCATGGGAGAGGTGGACAGAGCGGAATTGGCGACGGTACTGCGCACCGCGCGTTCCCGGCTGACCCCCGCCGACGCGGGACTGCCGAACGGATCACGCAGGCAGGTGCCCGGACTGCGGCGCGAAGAGGTGGCCAATCTGGCAGGCGTCAGCGTCGACTACATCGTGCGGTTGGAACAGGGTCGCGGACCCAAACCGTCCGAGCAGGTGCTCGGCGCACTGACCAGAGCGCTGCGCCTCACCGACGTCGACCGCGATCTCGTCTACCGGCTCGCCGGGTCCGAACCACCACAGGCAGGCCGGATTCCGATGGCGATCCGGCCCAGCGTGCTGCGACTGCTGGATCGCCTGGCCGATCTGCCCGTGCTCGTCCTGTCCGCCAAGTCCGATGTCCTCGCCTGGAATCCCTTGTCGGCAGCCCTGCTCGGTGATTTCTCCGCGATCCCGGTGGCCGAGCGCAACATCATGTGGCAACGCTTTCTCGGCTCCGGTGTCGGTCGCCTCGTCATGACGCCAGAAGAGGCCGAGAGCAATGCCGCCGCCTGTGTCGGCTGCCTGCGCTCGGTCAAGGCGACCTACCCAGACGACCCGGATCTGTCCCGACTGCTCAATGAATTACGCACCGGCAGCACCGAATTCGAGGCGCTCTGGCAGGAAGGCCGCTCCAGCGCCATGCACAGCCTCACCAAGACCATCGCCCATCCCGAACTCGGCGCCCTCACCCTCGACTGCGACGCCATGCACGTCCCCGACACCGACCAAACCGTCATCATCTACTCCGCCGCCCCCCATACCCACACCGCCACCGCCCTGGACCTCCTCCGCGTAACCGGCCTCGAATCCTTCGCGACACCGACCACCGAATAACAGATGGCCGCCACTGGGCCTACTCGGCTACGGTGCGTTACTCGCGAAGGAGTAACGATGACAACCGCGCCACGCACCACGACCCTCTGGCGGCCGACCGGCCCTGAGGAGCTCGCGCTTGTCGCCGAATCCGATTGGCGCACCTGGCCACCACGCCTACCCGACCAGCCGATCTTCTACCCGGTCCTCAACGAATCCTACGCGGTGTTGATCGCCCGCGATTGGAATGTGCCCGCGTCCGGCGCGGGATACGTCACCCGCTTCGAAGTCCGAACCGCTTACCTCGACAACTACGACGTCCAGCAAGCCGGTGGCCGCGACATCCTCGAATACTGGATCCCCGCAGAGGATCTCGATGAATTCAATCGCAATATCGTCGGTGGGATCGAGGTCGTCCGCCGTTTCCCGGCGGACGCACCCCTGCCCGATCAGGGGTGAACCTTCAGACTCGGTCCACCATCGCCGCACGGATCTGCGCTAGCGCGCCCCGCGGGTCGTCGGCCCAGAACGCGATGGCGCTCACCGTGAAGTCGCCGTGCGGAGTGCGAAAGGTCGCGGGTTCGGTCAGGACGACGCGGACGTTCGTCGAATTACCGACGATCACGGCGAGCGTCTCGTCGCCTGTTCCGGTGAGCTGCAACGATTTCGCGCCGTCGTAGGGCCGCAGTTCGTGCCGGCTCGCCTCGATGTCGGCCAGCGGAATATCGAGGCCGACGCGGCGCAGGTAGCGCACGCGCAGCAGTTCACCGGTGAGCACATGTGGATACACGTGGTGCGCGGCCAGCATTCCAGCCATCCACACCAGTCCCCAGACTCCGAGCCCCAGTGCCACGATCCGCACCGCAGGCCACGGAATGATCAGGTGGACCGCCGGGATCTCCACGGCGCTGACCACGATGAACGCCCAGATGACCGCCGACACCGCGCCCGCGTACCGAATCGGCGTGCCGCCCTCGGTATCCGGCCTGCGGCTGACGGCCCGCGCGAGGCTCACCCAGATATCGACTTCGAGACGAACGAACGACCGTGCGAGCCGGGTGATCGTGCGCATGCGACCCTCCTTTTCAATACACTCGCATTGTAAAGAGGTGAGCCATGGCAATACAAGTGCATTGTGAAAAGATGGTCCGATGCCGAAGCTGGTGGATCACAACTCTCGACGCGCGACGATCAGCGATGCGGTGATGCGGCTACTCGCCCGTGACGGCCTCGAGTCGATCAGCCTGCGCCATGTCGCCACCGAGGCCGGGGTTTCCGCCGGTCAGGTGCAGCACTATTTCCCCAGCAAGGACGCGATGATGGAGTTCGCCACCGCCACCATCGCCGACCGGATCGCGGCCAGGATCACCGCGGCGGGCCCCGACCCCGATCTCCATCAGATCCTCACCGCACTGCTGCCCACCGACGCCGAATCAGCCGCCGACGCCCGCATCCTGATCGGCTACCTGGCCTTCGCCACGGTCCGCCCCCACATCGCCGAAGCCCTGGCCGCCAACGGCTTGGCTTTCCGCGACCACCTCGCCACCATGATCACCCACCACCCCGACCCGTCGACCGCGGCCGACACTCTCCTCGCCCTGCTCGACGGCCTCGCCCTGCACGTCACCGTCGGCCAGCTGTCCCCCGAAAAAGCTCGGGCAATACTGAGTTCAGCAATTGGCAACGCGCAGGGCTACATCCGGAGCGAGTGACCTCCCCTCCACCGGCGCAGCGCGCCGCATCGATCGACTACCCCCGATTTCCTTGGCTACCGGTCGGTCGGTTCAGAAGGCAACATGCTTGTCATCCACTCTGTGGCAATACTTTTCGGAATCGGGAGAACAGCGTGTCAATCGGGAAATTCGTGATGTCGGGCGTGGCGACGACGATGGTGGCGCTCGGCGCTGTGATGCCCGCTACCGCGGCGGCCGCGCCGACGGTGACGGTCGCCGAGGCGGGCACCGGCAGTGCCGACGCGACCAGCGGGAGTGGAACGTTGGCACTGCTCATTCAGGAACTGTTCAAGCCGTGCCCGTTCAGCAGCACGGTCTGCCCGGCCGATAACTGAGTTCTCGACGATGGCCCCGCCGTGACATACGTCGGGGCCATCGTCCTGTCGAGCCGATCCGGTTCACGCAGACGCTGATTCGACCCGGCCCGCCCGGGCTCGGTGTTCGGCTACCGCGGCGGCGGTTTCGACCACCACCAATTCGGCGTTGATCTGCGCGCCGGCCATGGCGCCGGCCGCCGCGGCCGCGCCGACCTGGGCAGACGGGTCGGTGGCGTTGCCCGCGATCCAGACGCCGGGCACCGAGGTGCGGCCGGCGGGATCGGCGGGAATGTGGTCGCCCATGCCGGAGGGATGCGGTTCGGGGACCAGGCCGAGATCGGTGAGGAAGGTGGCGCGAGTGTTCATGCGGGGAGCGACGACCAGTGCGTCGCGTTCGACGACGGTGCCGTCGGCGAGCTGGACGCCCGTCAGCCGGTCCGCGCCGAGCACCTCGACGACCTTGCCGTCGAGGATCCGAATGCCCCGGGCCACCAGCTTTTCCATGTCTTCGTCACTCAACGGAGCAGCCGTGTGCGACAGGAAGACGATGTCGTCGCTGAGCTGACTGAACAGCAGCGCCTGGTGCACCGACATCGGACCGCTCGCCAGCACGGCGATGCGCTGGTCGCGTACCTCCCACCCGTGGCAGTACGGGCAGTGCAGTACGTCGTGACCCCAGTGTTCGCGCAGGCCGGAGACCTCGGGAAGTTCGTCGGCGAGTCCGGTGGCGACGAGAATTCGTCGCGCTCGCACGGTGCGACCGTCGTCGAGGGTCACCACGAATTCGGCGATGTCGGTCGAGTCCGGCGCATCAGCGGCACGGTCGACCCCGACCACCCGACCCGACACCACCTGTCCGCCGTACCCACGCACCTCCGCGCGCCCGAGCTCGAGCAGCTCCAACGGCGACATCCCCTCGCGCCCCAGCAGTCCGTGCACCCCCTGAGCAGGCGCGTTACGCGGCGCCCCCGCATCGATCACGGCCACCGAGCGCCGCGAACGCGCCAGCATCAGCGCCGCGTTCAGCCCGGCGGCTCCACCACCGAGCACCACTACGTCGTATGAATCGTTCAGCTGTGTCATCTCGACCTCCTTCGAGGACCCACAGTGCATCCCAGCGACAAATACTGGCAACCTTCTTTGCCGACATGGCAAAATGAACAGCATGGACGACCTCGATCAGACCCTCGACTCGGTCGGCCCCCGGCTGCGCACCCTGCGCAAACAGCGCCAGACCACCCTCGCCGACCTCTCCCAGGAAACCGGGATCTCGGTCAGCACGCTGTCCCGCCTGGAATCCGGCGACCGCAAACCCACCCTCGAACTACTGCTCCCCCTGGCCAAGGCGCACGGCGTCACCCTCGACGAACTCGTCGACGCCCCGCCCACCGGCGACCCGCGCATCCACCTGCGCCCGGTCACCCGTCACGGCATGACCATGCTCCCGCTCACCAAGCGCGCGGGCGGCATCCAGGCCTTCAAGATGATCATCGCCCCCGGTGCGCGCAATCGTCCCGACACGCCCCAGGTCCACGAGGGCTACGAATGGCTGTACGTGCTCAACGGCCGCCTTCGCCTGATCCTCGGCGACAACGACCTCATCCTGAACCCCGGCGAGGCCGCCGAGTTCGACACCCACATCCCGCACTGGTTCGGCGCCGCCGACGAACAGTCCGTCGAATTCATCAGCCTGTTCGGCAAGCAGGGCGAACGCGCACACCTGCGCGCCCGCCCGAAGTCCGGCTAGGGCATGCATGACAGGGGGCGAGTGCGCTCACCTGCGCACTCGCCCCGACGCCGAAACTACGAAATCAGCCGAGCGTGAAGGTCGCGTGTCCCGAGATCTGCTCCAATTCCTGATGCTGGGGCAGGGATTCGTCGGTGGTCACGATCCAGGCCTCCACCCGACCCTTGCCGGGCGCGGTGCCGAACCCGACGATCACATTGTCCGGCGCGTGCAGAATCTGGCCGTTCTCCACGGGGTGCGACTGGCCGTTGCTGACGCCGGTATCCAGATTGCGGAAGCGCACGGCCACCTGGTAGCGCTGGCAGAAGTCCCCGGTCTGGGTGATCGCCACCCGTACTCCGAAGGTGCCCGATTGCGGTTGCGGCACGGTCTGAGCGTTGATGATCGCCGCGCAGTTGGCGCCGGGAGTCCGGCTGAGCGTCGGCGTGAACACCGTGACCGGATCCGACGGCAGCGCACCGGCGGGCGCACCGAGCCCGACGAGGACGGCACCGGCGGAAATAGCCACGGCAGAGAGTTTGCGAAACGTGCTGTTCGTGAGAGTCATACCCACTTCGTCGTCCCGAACCGGCCTTCCGTTAGCCGCCGTTACGATCACGATTCGGCATCTGAAGATCAACTGGCACAACCGATTTGGTGAATGAAGAACTTCATCCCATGCAGCAGCGGACGCCCCGGAGAACAGGGCATCTCATGACAAGTTCGCGACGCGCCGTTCGGTCCGTTAACAGAAATCTCAATCCCGCAGCGCGGCGATCAACGCCGGACTCAGGGCCAGCGCGGGCAGCGACTCCACCAGCAGATCCACCAGCGACTCACGGCTGATCGGCTTGTCGATCAGCCAGGTGAGGATGGTCTCCTCGACGAAGGCGATCCAGCCGCGAATGGCCAGGGTGAGCCGGGCAAGATCGGGATCCTCGGGCGGCAGCGGCAGTTCGCTGACGATGAGATCGGTGATGGCGCCGCGGGTTTCGTTGACATAGCCGACCATGTCGGGGGTGACGCTGGCGGGCCCACGCAGCACGGAACGGTAGGACGCGGAATGCTCGGTGGCGTAGTCGACGAACCGTTCGATCGAGTCGCGCAGCATGTCGAACAGCGACAGCTCGCGGTTGGGCATGATCGCGACGAAGATCTCGGTGTTCACATGCCGGGCGATCGCCTGGTGGAATTCCTGCTTGGAAGCGAAGTAGTGGAACAGCAGGCCGCGCGAGATCCCCGCCTGCTTGGCGATGTCGTCGACCGAGACTTCCTCGAGCGTGCGGTCGGCCAGCATCTCGGCACCGAGGGTGATCAGCTGTAGCCGACGTTCCTCGGGGCTGAGCCGCACACGCTTGGTCTCTCCCGCACTCCTGGTACTCACACCGGTCATCTTAGCCACTACTGAATCTTGCTCAATAGCTGTTGACTCAGACTCAATAGGACCGTATTCTGCATTACATGAGTCGCAAGGTCACAGACAATGTTGTCGAACCCCCGGTCGCCGAAACCCGGCACGTGAAGACGATCATCGTCGGCAGTGGGTTCGCCGGGCTCGGCCTGGCCATCCGCCTGACCCAGGAGGGTCGCACCGACTTCCTCGTGCTCGAGCGCGGCAGCGAAGTCGGCGGTACCTGGCGCGACAACACCTACCCCGGTGCCGCCTGCGACGTGCCCTCGCACCTGTACTCGTACTCTTTCGCCCCGAACCCGGACTGGACGCGCTCGTTCTCCAAGCAGGGCGAGATCCAGGCCTACATCAAGAGCGTCGCCGAGCGTCACGACGTGCTCGACCGGCACATCTTCGACTGCGACGTGCAGAGCATCCGCTGGAACGACGCGGACGCGCGGTGGGAGATCGGCTCCACCAAGGGCAACTTCACCGCCGACACCGTGGTCTCCGCGGTCGGCGCGCTGTGCGAGCCGTCGCTCCCCGACATCAAGGGCATCAACGACTTCGAGGGCGAGATCTTCCACTCCGCCCGCTGGAACCACGACGCCGACCTCACCGGCAAGCGCGTCGCGGTGATCGGTACCGGCGCCTCCTCGATCCAGATCGTGCCCGCCATCGCGAGCAAGGTCGCCACGCTCGACGTCTACCAGCGCACCGCGCCGTGGCTGCTGCCGCGCATGGACCGCCCGTATCTGCTGCCCGAGCGGCTGGCGTTCAAGCACATCCCCGCCGTGCAGCGCCTCTCGCGCGCGGCCATCTACGCCGCGCGGGAGACCCAGGTCGTCGGCCTGACCCGCTTCCCCGTGCTGATGAAGGCCTTCGAGGCTCTCTCGCGCGCCAAGCTGCAGATCGAGATCCGCGATCCCGCACTGCGCAAGAAGGTCACCCCGAACTACCGGATCGGCTGCAAGCGCATGCTGATCTCCAACGAGTACTACCCCGCGCTGGATCGCGACAATGTCGACGTGATCACCGACGGCATCGCCGAGGTGAAGCCGGGCTCGATCGTCACCAAGGACGGCACCGAGCGCGAGATCGACGCGCTGATCGTGGCCACCGGCTTCCACGTCACCGACTCCCCGACCTACAACTCGATGATCGGGCGCGACGGGCGCACGCTGGCCGAGGTGTTCGACGAGATCGGCCAGCAGGCATACAAGGGCTCGGCCATCGCGAACTTCCCCAACATGTTCTTCCTGGTCGGCCCGAACGTCGGGCTCGGCCACACCTCGATGGTGTACATGATCGAATCGCAGATCAACTACGTCAGCGACGCGCTGGCGGCGATCGACAAGCGCGGTCTGCGGACCGTCGAGGTGCGCGAAGAAGCGCAGCGGGCCTACAACGCCGACCTGCAGGAAAAATTGGGCAAGACCGTCTGGAACACTGGCGGCTGCGCCAGCTGGTACCTGGACAAGCACGGCAACAACACCACGTTGTGGCCGGACTTCACCTTCGAATTCCGTAGGCTCACACGGCATTTCGATGCCTCCGCCTACACTACGACAACCGCAGACGCCGATCGGAAAGTGGTGGCAGCACAGTGAGCAAAGATGCTTACTTCACGAACAAGGTATGCGTGATCACCGGAGCGGGCTCCGGTATCGGCCGCGCGCTGGCCGAGAACCTGGCCGCGCGCGGCGCCAAGCTGGCGCTGTCCGATATCGACGCCGAGGGCTTGGCCCAGACCGTCGCCTCCTGCGAGAAGCTGGGCGCGCAGGTCAAGTCCGACCGGCTCAATGTGGCCGAGCGCGAGTCGTTCCTGCTCTACGCCGATCAGGTGAAGGCGCACTTCGGCGTCGTGCACCAGATCTACAACAACGCGGGTATCGCCTACCACGGTGACGTGATCAAGACCGAGTTCAAAGACATCGAACGCATCATGGATGTGGACTTCTGGGGCGTCGTCAACGGCACCAAGGCGTTCCTGCCGATGCTGATCGAGTCCGGCGACGGCCACGTCGTCAATGTGTCCAGCCTCTTCGGCCTGGTCGCCGTGCCCGGCCAGGCGGCCTACAACTCGGCCAAGTTCGCGGTGCGCGGCTTCACCGAGGCGCTGTTCCAGGAGATGAAGGTCGCCAAGGCGCCCGTCAAGGTCACCTGTGTGCACCCCGGCGGCATCAAGACCGCGGTCGCCCGCAACGCCACCTACGCCGAGGGCATGGACGGCGCCAACGCCGCCACGCTGTTCGACAAGTACCTGGCGATTCACACCCCGGAGATGGCCGCGCAGACCATCACCGAGGGTGTGCGCAAGGGCCAGGCCCGCGTGCTGATCGGCTGGGAGGCCAAGGTGCTCGACGTGAGCGTGCGCTTCCTCGCCTCCGGCTACAGCCGGATCTCGGCCGTAGTCAACGGCCGCTTCATGCCACACTGACGCTCCGCTAGATCCGAGGAAACTCCATGCGCGAGTTCAAGATTCCGCTGCCGGTCGCCCGTGCGTTGCTCGACCCGGTATTCCGGGTGACACTCAACGCGCGGCTACCGGTCCCGGTGCAGCGCGTTCTGCTCGACGCGGTCTCCCGGCTGCAGTTGGTGCCCGACGGTTCCGTCGTGCAGCACCTGCAGCTGGGCGGACGCCCCGCCGAACGCGTGATCGCCGAAACCGCCATTCCGGGTTCGCGTACCCGGGCGGTCCCGCCCGAACGTGCCGCGGGCGCGATCTTGTACCTGCACGGCGGCGGCTATGTGGTCGGTTCCATCGCCACGCACCGTTCGCTGGTGGCCGGTCTCGCGCGCGAGACCGCGTGCGCGGTGTACTCGCTGGACTACCGGCTGGCACCCGAGCACCCGTTCCCGGCCGGGCTCGACGACGCCGAGGCCGCGTTCCTCGACCTGGTCGGCAACGTCGGCTACCGGCCCGAACAGATTTGTCTGGCCGGCGACTCGGCAGGCGGCGGCCTGGCGATGGCTCTTGCCCAGCGGCTGATCGAAAAGCATCAGATGACCCCCGCCGCGCTCGGCCTCATCGCGCCCTGGGTGGACCCCACCGAGGTGCCGAGCAAGGATCGCGACCTGGTGATCAACCGAACCTGGTCGCGGGCGTGCGCCGCCCACTACCTCGGTGACGCCGCCGCGACCGAACCGGGTTACGCCCCGCTGTCGGGCAACCTGATCGGCCTGCCGCCCACCTATGTGCAGGTCGATGTGAGCGAACTCCTGCACGTCCAGTGTCGCAGGCTCGTCTCAGCCCTGCGTGGAGCGGGCGTGCACGTCCGCTTCACCGAAACCCGCGGACTCTGGCATGTCGCGCAACTGCAAGCCGCGCTGGTCACCGAGGCAGCGCTGGCACTCAGCGAACTCGCGGAATTCCTGCGAGAGGCAATTCAGCCGGTATCGATCAACGATTTACGATAAAGCCTGGTGACGGGCAATTCGGGCGGCGATATCGCGACCCGCGCGAACGTGTCGTAGATTACTGGCGAGTAGAACCCACTGGAAGGGCACAGATGCGAGAGTTCGAAGTTCCGGCTTCCTACACCATCCCGGACGACGCGAACAATTCCGACAACGTCTTCCGCTTCGGCGAAGAGACGCCGAACACGGTCTTGTTCAACGTCCCGAACGGCAGCGGCGGCTGGAACGACGTCACGGCAGCGCAGTTCGCGAAGGCCGTCACCGGCGTTGCCAAGGGCTTGATCGCCTCGGGCATCGAGCTGGGCGACCGCGTCGCGATCATGGCCGCCACGCGGTACGAGTGGACGCTGCTGGACTTCGCGATCTGGGCCGCCGGTGGCGTGACCGTCGCGATCTACGACAGCTCGGCCGCCGAGCAGGCCAAGTGGATCCTGCAGGATTCCGAGACCAAGCTGCTGGTCGTCGAGAACGACAAGCACCGTGCCACGATCGACGAGATCGAAGCCGGTTCGCTGCCCGCGCTGGCCGAGACCATCCAGATCGACAAGGGCGCCGTCGACACGCTCACCGAGCGCGGCGCCGATCTGGACGACTCCGTCGTGCACGCCCGTCGCAAGCAGGTCGGCGCGGCCTCCCCCGCGACCCTGATCTACACCTCGGGCACCACCGGCCGCCCCAAGGGCGTCCAGCTGACCCACGCGAACCTGTGGGCCGAGTCGCGTTCGGGTGGCATCGAGCTCAGCGCGTTCGTCTCCGAGGGGCAGAAGACGCTGCTGTTCCTGCCGCTGGCGCACGTGTTCGCCCGCGCCGTCGCGCTGATCGCCTTCGATTCCAAGGTGACCATCCGCCACAGCTCGGACTGGACCACCCTGGTCGAGCAGTTCGGCGACTTCAAGCCGGACTTCATCCTCTCGGTGCCGCGCGTGTTCGAGAAGGTGTTCAACTCCGCCAAGCAGAAGGCGCACGACGGCGGCAAGGGCAAGATCTTCGACGCCGCCGCGGAGACCGCCATCGCCTACAGCACGGCGCTCGAGACCAAGAGCGGCCCTGACCTGCTGCTCAAGCTCAAGCACTTCGTCTTCGACAAGCTGGTCTACAGCAAGCTGCGTGCTGCCCTCGGCGGTCAGTGCCTGGCCGCTGTCTCCGGCGGCGGCCCGCTGGGCGCGCGCCTGGGCCACTTCTTCCGCGGTGCCGGCGTGACGATCTACGAGGGCTACGGCCTGACCGAGACCACCGCCGCGTTCACCGTGAACACGCCCTCGTTCATCCGGGTCGGCTCGGTCGGTCGTCCGATCCAGGGCCACGCGGCCAAGATCGCCGAAGACGGCGAGCTGCTGCTCAAGGGCTCGGTCGTGTTCGACGGTTACTGGGGCAACGCCGAGGCCACCGAGGAGGCGTTCGAGGACGGCTGGTTCAAGACCGGCGACCTGGGCGCCATCGACGCCGACGGCTTCGTCACCATCACCGGTCGCAAGAAGGAAATCCTGGTCACCGCGGGCGGCAAGAACGTCTCCCCCGCGACCCTCGAGGACTCCCTGCGCGCGCACCCGCTGATCAGCCAGGTCATGGTCGTCGGCGACGGTCAGCCGTTCATCGGCGCGCTGATCACCCTCGACCCGGAAGCCCTGCCGGGCTGGAAGGATCGCAACGGCGTCGCCGCCGACACCGCGATCGAGACCCTGATCGAGAACCCGGCGCTGGTCGCCGAGGTGCAGGCCGCGATCGACGAGACCAACAAGAAGGTTTCCAAGGCCGAGGCGATCAAGAAGATCCGCATCCTCCCGGTCGACTGGACCCAGGAGGGTGGCGAGCTCACCCCGAAGATGTCGCTCAAGCGCGCCGTCGTCATGAAGCAGTACGCGGGCGAAGTAGACAAGATCTACTCCTGATCCCACGGGTACGAAAGGCCGGTTGCGTTCGCGCAACCGGCCTTTCGGCTGTTCAGAACCGTTGTGCCGCGAATTGTGCCGCGGTGAGGGTCATTCCGTTGACGCCGTAGAGGCTGTGCGCGGCATTGGGTTGGGCGAGTGGGGATCCGTCGCAGATGTTGTCCGAGGGGACACAGAGCTCGATGGTCTTGTCCTTGTAGGGCGCGCCGACCGAGACCGCCGGTGCGTCCGCGTCGGCCATGAATCGATCCGACGGTTTGCCGAACAGCACGACCGCCGCGACGTGCTCGGCCACCTCGGGCGCCATCGGCGCCGGCAGGTACATCTGGTACTCCGGCAGCACACCCTCCGGCACGCCGACACCGGTCGCGAAACCGGCCAGCGCCGCGCCTTGGGAGTATCCGCCGAGGACGATGCGGGAGTTCGGGCAGTTCGCCGCGATGTATTCGACCCGCCGCTGGGCATCACCGATCCCCTCCACGACGGTGCGCGCGAAGGCCAGCCGGTCGGCGAAGTCGCTGCTGGCCGGGTAGTCGACGCCATACGAGCCGACCGAGCGTCCGCCCGCGTTCGCGCGCAGCGCTTCGACGAAGGAGATACCGGTCAGGCCGAGTTCGCCGCCAGGCTCGGCGGTCCCGCGAGCGAACACCACCTCGATATCGGAACAGGGTGCGGCGGTAGCGGAATGGGTGGGCGATACCAGGGGAATCGCGGCTGCCAAGAAGACTGCAGACACGAATCGTATGAGAGAACGTGCTGTCATGCCGCGCAGACTACCGACCGCGAGCGTTCGCCGATCCCCCGGTCGCCCCGACGCGCCGCCGCGGTGATGCGCCGGGCCGGTCGTTCAGGCCACGCTCACCTGCCTCGATCGCAGCACGCTCAGGCCGGCGAAGGCGATCGCGAGATCCGCGGCGATCTCGAACAGTGCTGCGAACCAGGAGAATCCGGTGACGCCGGAGCTCGGCGGGGCGTTGATGAAGCTGTCGCTGAGTGGGCCGAACCAGTCCGGGAGCACGTGCACGATCGTGAAGCCGATCGCGCTCGCGAAGCCGATGAACACCGCGGCGCGTGGGGCCGCCGCGTGACCCCGGAACACCAGGAACACCGTGAACAGGGCGAAGAGGAGTTGCAGGGTGCCGAGGGCGTTCACCAGGGCTGAGGTGGCGTCCATGCCGCGGCGTAGGTGGTCGGCGCCGTGGACCAGGAGTGCGACCGCGAAGACCGCCGTCGCGGCGCGCAGTGTCGTGTCGGGAGCTGTCTCGGTCATCGGGTCTCCTGCCGAGCGGGATCATTTCTACTACACAGTGTAGTTTTCAAGTGCGGATCTCAGGAGGCCTTCGGCTGTCACAAATCGGTCACCGGGTCGATTCGGCCGCGACGTAGGCTCGGACCATGGCGTTCATGCGGGCGATGGCCGGAATCGTGGCCGCGGCACTGGTACTCGGTGTGGCGGAGTTGGTCGCGGTGTTCACCGGGGCCGGTAGCGCGCCCGCGTACGCACTGGGCGCGACCGTTGTCGACCACACGCCCGACGGGGTCAGAGAGTGGGCGATCTCGACCTTCGGGACGAACGACAAAGCCGTGTTGTTCGTGTGCATGGGCATCGTCGCGATCGTTGTCGCGGGGATCGCCGGGGTGGCGGAGCGGACGGCCAGGCCGATCGGGTCGGTCGCGTTCGCGGTTTTCGGGGTGGTCGCCGCCATCATCGGGGCAGGCCGAGTCGGCGGGTTCGCCGGTGCGCTGCCAGCGCTGATCGGCACCGCAGCTGGGATTCTCGCGTTGCGAGGGCTGACCAGGCGGATCGACGACGCCTCAGAATCGCGGCGACCGGCAACGGAACCCGCTGCGGCGCAACAGGATGCCGAAGCCGCATCGGCGGTCGGCGACCCATCGACCACGGGAGCAGGGCGGCGGCGCGTGCTCGGCGGTATCGCGGCGACCGGGGTACTCGCCATCGGCGCCGGGCTCGCGGGTCGGCTACTCGGCGGCGCCCGCCACGACGTGACAGTCGAGCGCGAGACCATCGAACTCCCCGGAGCGTCGGCGCCGCTGCCGGACCTTCCGCCGGACGCCGATCTGCGCGTACCTGGGCTCACCTCGTACATCACGCCCAACCGCGACTTCTACCGCATCGACACCGCGCTGATCGTTCCCCAGGTATCCACAGACTCCTGGTCGCTGCGCATCCACGGCATGGTCGAACAGGAAATCACTCTCACCTGGGACGATCTTCTGCGCCGCACCCCGGTCGAGCGCCTGGTGACCCTGGCCTGCGTGTCCAATCCGATCAACGGCGACCTCATCGGCAATGCCCGGTGGCTCGGGTACCGCCTCGACGAACTCCTCGCGCAAGCCCGCCCGCTCCCGGACGCCGACATGGTCCTGTCCCACAGCAAAGACGGCTGGACCGCGGGCAGCCCGCTTTCCGCGCTCACCGATGGCCGCGACGCCCTCCTCGCCATCGGCATGAACGGCGAACCCCTCCCCGTCCAGCACGGCTACCCCGCCCGCCTCGTGGTCCCCGGCCTCTACGGCTACGTCTCCGCCACCAAGTGGGTCACCGAACTCGAGGTCACCCGCTTCGACCGAGCCACCGCCTACTGGACCCGCCGCGGCTGGTCGGCGCAGGGCCCGATCAAAACCGGCACCCGCATCGACACTCCGCGCGGTCGTGGCCGAATCCCGCAGGGCCGCACCGTGATCGCCGGTGTCGCCTGGGCTCAACATCGCGGCGTCACCGGCGTCGAAGTGCAGATCGACAACGGCGATTGGCGGCCCGCCCGCCTGTCCACCGAGGTCACCGTCGACACCTGGCGCCAGTGGACCTACGACTGGGACGCCACCCCTGGCCAACACACCCTGCGTGCCCGCGCCACCGACACCACCGGACAGCCCCAGACCGCCGTGGAACAAGACGTCGTGCCCGACGGCGCCACCGGCTACCCCACCCTCACCATTCAGGTGAACTGAGCGCGCGATCAGGCCGAAGCGTCGGCCTTCTCCCGCGTGGGAACCTTTCCGGCCGACCTTCCGTGGCCGACGAACAGGGCCGAGGCGATGACGCCGATCAGCAGGATCGAGGCGGGCAGGATCATCGACTGGGCCAGCGCGGTGCTGAATTCGTCGACGATCTGCGGCGGGAGCGGGCCGGTGGCCGCGCCTTCGCCGACCGGGCCGCTGTCGCCGAGTCCGTTGGCGGTCAGGCGGGCGGCGATCAGGGCGCTGATCGCGGCGCTACCCAGGACCGAGCCGACCTGGCGGGTGGTGTTGTAGATACCGGCGCCCGCTCCGGCCTGGGCGACCGGCAGATTGTGGGTGGCGGTCGTGGCGAGCGGGGCCCAGATGCAGGCGTTGGCCAGACCCGCGACAGCGGCCGCGAGCAGGAACCAGCCGATCGACGAATCCGGGCTCATGAGCGCGCCGAAGGAGGCCACCGAACCGGAGAACAGCACGAAGCCGATGGTCGGCAGCAGTCGGGGCGGCAGCTTGTCCGACACCTTGCCGATGAACGGCGCGGTGAAACCGGTGATGATCGCCATCGGCGCGAAGACCAGCGCCGACATGGTCGGCGTCATCTCGCGCACCGCCTGCAGGTAGAAGTACGACGGCACCATCATCGAGGTGACCGCGGCGCCCATCGCGGCGATCGCCAGGTTCGACAGCGCGAAGTTGCGGTCGCGGAACAGGCTCAGCGGCACCAGCGGTTCGCCCTTGTTGCGCGCCTGGTTGATCACGAACACGATCAGCATCAGCACACCGAAGCCGATCAGCAACCAGATCCGCAGCGACCAGTCCTGCGAATTGCCCTCCTGGATACCGAAAACCAGTGCGAGCATGCCGATGCCGCTGAGGACGACACCGACGATGTCGAACTTGTGGTCGCTGGTGGGCAGCGCGGGCACCAGCCACACGGCCAGCCCGAACGCGATGATGCCGACCGGGACGTTGACGAAGAAGATCCATTCCCAGCCGAGATTGTCGACCAGTACGCCGCCGAGGATGGGGCCGACCAGCGTCGCCAGGCCGGCGACGCCGCCCCACAGGCCCATCGCGGCACCGCGCTTGTCCGGCGCGAAGGTGCGGGTGATCACGGCCATCGTCTGCGGCGTCATCAGCGCCGCGCCGATGCCCTGGGCGGCGCGGGCGCCGATCAGCATGCCGATGCTGCCGGACAGGCCGCACCACAGCGACGCGCCGGTGAAGATCGCGAGGCCGATCAGGTAGATGTTCTTCGGCCCGAATTTGTCACCGAGACGGCCGGTGACCAGCAGCGGCACCGCGTAGGTGAGCAGGTAGGCGCTGGTGACCCAGATGACGTTGGAGATATCGGTGCTGAGATCGGTCATGATGGCCGGATTGGCGACCGCGACGATCGTCATATCCAGCAGGATCATGAAGAAGCCGACCACGAGCGCGAATAGCGCTAGCCACGGATTACGTTGGGTGGTCATCGAATTCGTTCCAATCGAGGAGAGGGATTCAGCTTCGGGCGGCCCATCGGGGCCGGGGCGCGGCGTCGGGGTGATCCCCACTCGGCCATTCATGGGTGTGGTCTGCGGTGATCCGTTCACCGGTGTCGGGGTCGTACTGCTCCCACGGCACGGCGCCGCTGCCGAGTTCGGCGGCGAAGACTTCGATCCAGCCGAGTTCGGCGTGGATGGTGGCGCGAATGTATTCCAGGACGACGTAATAGCGTCGCGGGATCGCACGGCTGCGCGCCCAGTCGAGCAGCACGTCCATATCGGTCCGCGACTGACCCAAGTACTCCATGCGCTCGTCGAGCAGCGCGACAACTTGTTCCTGCGGGAGGGTGTGCGCCTCGGCCAATGCCAACCGGAAGATCGGATATTCCTGCACCGGCGTCCGCAGCAGCTCGGCGATCCGCCCGCGCAGCGCGCTACGTCCGGAATCGGTGATCCGATAGGTGGTCCGCTCGGGCCTGTTCCCGGCCCGACCGATGCCCTCCGCCGCCACCATCTCCTCGTCGGCGAGCCTGGCCACCACGTGATACAGCGACCCCGGCCGCACCTTGACCAGCAGGTCCTCCCGGCGAGCGACCAGCAGTTGATACATCTCGTACGGATGCATCGGCCGCTCGTCGAGCAGCGCGAGCACCGCGATAGCCAACGGCGTCAACGTAGCCCGCCCGGTCTGCCCCACCCCGCCACCTCCAACCAGCTATATGTTCCCTACCAAATATTCCAGTAGGAATATACGGAGCGGGGCATAGCTTGGCAACCGAGTAACCCAGCCACCTGTCCTGTCCCGAGCAACCCGTTTGCGCAATTCGTGACGGTCTTTGCCGTGACCCCAAGACTTTTGGGGCAACCTCGCGTCCACGCGCTGCGGTATCTTCCATGCGATCGCCGCACCCTGGTCGGCGCGCAGAGGAAGCACTGACCACATGTTCGAAAAGTCCTTTGCGGCCGCCGCGCTCTCGGTGAGCGCCGCTGCCGTCCTCGCGGCACCGCCCGCCGCCGCCGACCCGGTCAGCTGGGGCGCCGTTTCCCTCAGCGTGTGGGGCAATGTCTACGCGTTCTCGGTCGACCATCCAACGGAAGCCGACGCCATTCGAGCCGCCGACCACGCGTGCAAAGGTCAGGGCATCATCGACTGCCGGATGATGGTGACGTTCGCGAACGGCTGCGGTGCCGTCGTGACGAGTCCGCTCGCGATCGTCGCGGGGTTCCCGATCGTGGGCTTCGGTAAAGGGGCGAGCCCAGGGGAGGCATACACAGACGCCACCCGCAACCTCCCCACAGGCACCGGAAGTGCCGGCTCGTTCAATCGCGACCACGCCTGCACCCGGCTTTGATCTAGTTCGCGCACACATCGAAACCGTGCGCGATGGCAGGGCAGCGGGTCGGGAGGGGTGGCGCTAGAGGCTGTGGGCGTCGAGCCAGGATCGGGCCACGTCGGCGGGCCGGGAACCGGTGTCGACCTGATGGATCAGGTCGACCAGTTCCTCGGTGGTCAGTTCGCCCGCTACGTAGTTGAGCTTCTTCAGCTGTTGGCGATCGAAGATGCCGGTGCGGTACAGGGCGAGGATGTTCTGGGCGCGCACGGTGTAGTCGGGGTCGGGGAGGGCCTCGGGAGGGCGCAGGTCGGTGCCGTCCGCCGCGTCGGTTACCGAAAGACCCTGTGGGAGTGCCGCATTGACCGCAGCGGCGACTTCGTCCGGTTTGCGCGCGGGAGAGGCCGGGTTCCAGCGGTCGAGAAGGGCGCCGTTGCGGGCGGGCAAGACCGCGATGCGACCGGCGTCGAGATCGGCCAGCGGGGTGGGCAATCCGGTGACGACGGCGGAGTCGGTGCCCGCGCGATCCAGTGCTTGGGAATAGATCTCGGCGAGCAGAACTGATTCCGTGGTCGAATCCCCACCCACCACGACCACCGGCCCGGCTTCGTCGGAGGCGCAGGAAACAGTGGTGAAAGCGCAGGCTGCGGCCAGGATCGCGGCGGCGGCGCCACGCACGGCGACCGAGTGCATCCGACGACACCAACTTTCCGTATTTGCCGTCAACCCGCGCAATTCGGCCCGACGGCGGGCAGTATGAACTACCAGAATGTACCTGTGGCCCCCGGGTCGCACGCACAGCGCACTGCCCGCCTTTGCCGGAAGGACACCAGTGAAAGCCGACTTCGCCTCCTCATCACCAGGACAACGTCGACCGGCACGCCGCCTCGCGATGCGGGCGGGCCGGGTACTGGTTGCGGCGGTGGCGCTCGCCGCCGCCATGATCGCCTCCGCCTGCGGCAGCAGCGATCCGCTCGCCGCCAAGGGCGACTGCACGAGCGACGCGTTGATCATCGGGTCGGCCAACTTCCCCGAGTCCGAGACCGTCGCCAACATCTACACCGAAGTACTGCGGATCAACGGTTTCAAGGTCGACACCAAGTTCGACATCGGCTCGCGCGAGGCCTACATCCCCGCACTGCGCCAGTGCGCGATCTCGCTGATCCCGGAATACACCGGCAACCTGCTGCAATACCTCGACAAGGACGCCACGGCCACCTCAGCCCCCGAGGTGAACGCCGCACTCACCAAGGCGCTCGGCGACGATCTCGCCATCGCGACACCCGCCCCCGGCGAGGATTCCGACGCGGTGGTGGTCACCCGCGCGACGGCCGACAAGTGGAACTTGAAGTCCATCGCCGACCTCGCGCCGCACTCGGCCGAGGTGAAGTTCGGCGCAATGGCCGAATTCGCGCAGCGCCCGGGTGGATTGCCGGGTCTGGAGAAGAACTACGGCCTCGATATCACCGACGCCAATTTCGTGCCGATCGCCGACGGCGGCGGCCCCGCGACGGTGCGCGCGCTGGTCGACGGCCAGGTGGCCGCGGCCGATATCTTCACCACCTCACCGGCGATCGCGCAGAACAATCTGGTCGTCCTCGCCGATCCGAAGCACAATTTCGCCGCCCAGAACGTGGTGCCGCTGTTCAATTCCGCGAAGAAGACCGACAAGGCCGTCGCCGTGCTCGACGCGGTGTCGGCCAAACTGACCACCACCGAACTGATTTCGCTGAACACGGCCGTCTCGGGCGAGAGCAAGATCGAACCGAAGGCCGCCGCGCTCGCCTGGATCACCGCGCAGGGGCTGAACTCCCCCATCGGCTAGGCGGACCGGCGCCTCGAGGAGAAAATCATTGTCCGACATCGAATTCCGCGGTATCGACAAGACCTATCCGAACGGCACACACGCGGTGCGCGACCTGAACCTGCACATCGACTCGGGATCGTTCACCGTGTTCGTCGGGCCGTCCGGCTGCGGCAAGACCACCTCGATGCGCATGATCAATCGGATGGTCGACCCCACCGCGGGCGCCGTCACCATCGACGGCCGCGATATCGCGACGGTCGATCCGGTGAAATTGCGCCTCGGCATCGGTTACGTGATCCAGAGCGGCGGGCTGCTGCCCAACCGCAAAGTGGTCGACAATGTGGCGACGGTGCCGGTCCTGCTCGGGCAGTCACGCAAGGCCGCCCGTGCCGCCGCGCTGGAGGTGATGGACCGGGTAGGGCTGGATCGCGATCTGGCCGAACGGTATCCGGCGCAACTCTCGGGTGGTCAGCAGCAGCGAGTCGGGGTGGCGCGGGCGCTGGCCGCGGATCCCCCGGTGCTGTTGATGGACGAGCCGTTCAGCGCGGTCGACCCGGTGGTGCGGGCGGAACTGCAGTCGGAGATGCGGCGATTACAGTCCGAATTGCACAAGACGATCGTGTTCGTCACCCACGATATCGACGAGGCGATCACCCTCGGCGACAAGATCGCGGTGTTCGGACGGGGCGGCGTACTACAGCAATTCGACACTCCCGAGCGCGTATTGGCGCAGCCCGCCACGGATTTCGTAGCGGGGTTCGTCGGAAGGGATCGCGGCTATCGGGGGCTGTCGTTCCGTAGCGCCGAAGCTGTCGCGCTGGCGCCGATTCGAACGGTCCAACCGGACGACATCGCCGGATTGCGGCTCGCCCGAGGCGAATGGGCATTGGTCGTGGATGCCCATGGCACACCGGGCGGCTGGATCGACGTCACCGGCGTGGAGCGGGTGCGCGCCGGAAGACCCGTGGACTCCAGCGTTTCCGCCGGTGGTTCGCTGTTCGCCCCGGACGGCGACCTGCGTCAGGCGCTGGACGCGGCCATCTCCTCGCCCTCCGGCATCGGCGTCGCCGTCGACGAGACGGGCGCCGTGCGCGGCGGACTGCTCGCCGCCGATGTGCTGGCCCAGCTCGCCGAACAGCGGGAAGCCGAAGACTCCGAACGCAATCAGGAGTTCTTCACCCAGGGCACGTCGTGAGATATCTGATCGACAACTTCGCCGAAGTCATGGCGATCACCCGCACCCACCTGGTGCTGGCACTGATCCCGCTGTTGCTCGGCCTGGTGATCGCGGTGCCGGTCGGCGCGCTGGTGCGCGCGAACCGCTGGGCCCGCCGGATCAGCACCACGATGTCGAGCCTGGCCTACACCATTCCCTCGCTCGCGCTGTTCGTGATCATTCCGCCGCTGGTCGGCATCTCGATGATCGACCCGCTCAATGTGATCATCGCGCTCACCGTGTACTCGACCGCGCTGCTGCTGATCGCGGTGCCGATGGCGCTGGACACGGTGCCCGACAGCGTGGTCGATGCCGCCGACGCGGTCGGCTTCGGCCGGTTGCGACGCACCCTCACCGTCGATATGCCGTTGGCGCTCCCGGTTTTCACCGCCTCGTTGCGCGTGGTGGTCGTCACCAATATCGCCATGGTGTCGGTCGGTGCGCTGATCGGCGTCGGCGGGCTTGGGAAGCTGTTCACGCAGGGCTATCAGCGCGACTACCCCGACCAGATCATCGCGGGCATCATCGTCACGCTGGTGCTGGCACTGATCTTCGATCGGCTGGTGTTCCTGCTCGGCGTCCTCGCTACCCCGTGGACTCGCGCCGACGCGTGCGTCACCCGGAAAGGCGCGCGCGCGTGAACCTGTTCGTCGAGGCCTGGAACTATCTGAGCGACAGCGCCAACTGGGGTGGGCCCACCGGCGTCGAACATCGCCTGCTGCAACACGTGTGGTACAGCTTCCTGACGGTGGCCTTGTCGGCGGTGATCGCGGTGCCGCTCGGGCTGGTGATCGGGCATACGCGCCGCGGCAGTGCGGTGATGGTCGGCTTCGCCAATGCCATGCGGGCGCTGCCGACGCTGGGTCTGCTCACCTTCCTGGTGCTCGGCCTCGGGCTCGGGCTGATCCCGCCGCTGCTGGCGCTGATCACCGTCGGCATCCCGCCGCTGCTGGCGGGGGCGTACGCGGGGATCGCGAATGTGCCCGCCGATGTGGTCGACGCCTCGCGGGCGATGGGGATGACCGAAAGCCAGATCCTCTTTCGGGTCGAGGTGCCCAATGCGATGCCGGTGATGCTCGGCGGCTTGCGCAACGCCACCTTGCAGGTCGTCGCCACGGCGACCATCGCGGCCTACGTCAACCTCGGCGGGCTCGGCCGCTACATCTTCGACGGGATCGGACTCTATCGCTACGACCTGGTGCTGGTCGGTGCGCTGTTGGTCGCCGTGCTCGCGCTCGTGCTCGACGGGTTGCTGGCGGTGGCGGTGTGGGCGAGCGTGCCGGGCACCGGTCGGCTCACCCGCACCTCGGCGGACCTCACCCGCATCTCAGTCGTCACCGAGTAGTTCCCGCAGGTGCGGGTCGTCGGCCAGCACCGCCTGGATCCTGGCGCGTTCCCTGGCCCGCTGGGCGTTGGCGTGAATCCACTCCTGCGCCGCCTGCACCATCGCCACATTCACCGAAACGCCCGCGGCCGTCGCGGCGGCGGCGAGTTGCTCGGCGACGTCATCGGGAAGCTGCACGGAGATAGTGGTCATTCTCGGATGATCCCAGATAACGCGACAGCGCCCCCGTTCCGGTGGGAACGAGGGCGCTGTATCAGCAGAAACTAGGCGACACCCTCGGCGCGCGCGGCTTCCGCGACGGCCTCGGCCACAGCCGGAGCCACGCGTGGATCGAGCGGGCTGGGGATGATCTTGTCGACGGCGAGTTCGTCGGCCACGACACCGAAGATGGCGTTCGCGGCGGCGACCTTCATGCCCTCGGTGATGCGGCGGGCACCGGCATCGAGCGCACCCTTGAACACGCCGGGGAAGGCGAGCACATTGTTGATCTGGTTCGGGAAGTCGCTGCGGCCGGTCGCGACGATCGCCACGTACTTGGCGGCCACGTCGGGGTGGATCTCCGGGTCCGGGTTGGACATGGCGAACACGATCGCCTCCGGCGCCATCGAGGCGATGAGCTCCTCGGGGATCGTGCCCGCGGACAGACCGAGGAACACGTCGGCACCGGCCAGCGCGTCGGCCGGGCCACCGGTCAGGCCGCGCGGGTTGGAGCGGGCGGCCAGATCGGCCTTCACGCCGTTGAGACCGTCGCGACCGGCGCTGACGATGCCCTTCGAGTCGAGGACGACCACATCGGGAACGCCCGCGGCGATCAGGATGTTGGCGCAGGCCACACCGGCCGCGCCCGCACCGGAGACGACGACCTTCAGGCCCGACATGTCACGGCCCTGCACCGCGGCCGCGCCCTTGAGGGCGGCCAGCACCACGATGGCGGTGCCGTGCTGGTCGTCGTGCATGACCGGGCAGTCGAGCGCCTCGATGACGCGACGCTCGATCTCGAAGCAGCGCGGGGCGGAGATGTCTTCCAGGTTCACCGCGCCGAAGCTCGGACGCAGGTGGATCAGCGTCTGGACGATCTCGTCGGGGTCGGTGGTGTCGAGCACGAGCGGAATCGAGTTCAGACCGGCGAACTTCTTGAAAAGCGCGGCCTTGCCCTCCATCACGGGCAGCGAGGCGCGCGGGCCGATGTCGCCGAGGCCGAGCACGGCGGTGCCGTCGCTGACCACGACCACGAGGCGGTCGGTCCAGGTGTAGCGCTTGGTGAGCGCGGGATCCTCGGCGATCGCCCGGCTGACCTGGGCGACACCGGGGGTGTAGGCGATGGACAGATCTCGCTGGGTCTCGAGCGGCGCGGCCAGCTCGACCGACAGCTTGCCGCCGAGGTGGCCCGCGAAGATCTCGTCGTTGGTGATGGCAGCGAGGCTCGCTGCGTCATCGGCCTTGGGCGCCGCGGTGGCATTCGGTGCGTCAGTCACAGGTGACACGATTTCACTCCTGCTCGAGTCGGGCTCAACCGGGGGACGGTTACCGCCGGGTATATCGGAAACGGATTACTGGGACGCTGGATCGCTACAACGCTCATCGAGTGCGCGACCGCACGCGTATCGCGGTGGCAACCGGACGCATGGCGCGGCGCTGATCCGCCGAGCGGAACCGGACGGGTGGGTCCGGGCGAGCAAAACGGGTCGGCCAACGCTGCGACGGTGCGTCGCACGGCGGAAGGTCACCGATGTCCCCGAACCCGGCGGTGGCAAGGGTAGGGAATCCGCAACATTCTGCCAGCATGGTGCGTCGATTGCCAAACCGCGTCATGTGTCGAGCGTAGCCGTGTCGAATTGCCGTGGCGTAAGCGAAAACTCGCAGCGCAGCGGGAACATCCGGTGAACTTTCACACCGCGGCGGGGGTGGCCGCGGTGAGCTCGCCGCCGAGCGGCTCCGGCCATTCCTCGCGGCGCACCCACACCTCGTCGAGCCCACCACACCGCAGCCGGACCAGCCAATCCGAGCGGGCGTCGGGGTGGTCGATGCGCCGGTGGATGCCGCGACTCTCGGTGCGCACGAGCGCGCTGTAGCCGGCCCACCGGGCCACGGCGAGCAGGGCAGCCGCCTGGCGTGCCCGCAGCTGCCCGATGCCGAGACCGCCGAGATCGAACTGGGCGCCGGGCCACATGGCGTCCAGTTCGGCGATGCTGTCGGCGAGACTGCCCGCGCTGCGCCGGTAGCTACGGCGCAGCGGCAGCGTGTGTTCCTGCACCAGGCCGACCACCGAACGCGGATCGATATGGGAGTGGGGGCCGAGGCCTGCGCCGGGCACCGGGCGCGCGCTGCTCGCCCGCTCGTTGGCGAACGCGAACGCGGCGGCACCCTGACCCGCCCAGGTGCCGGAGGCCAGCGCCCACGCACCGTTGAGGCCGCCGGTGGCGCCCGCCGCTCCGGTGACCACCTGTCGGCCCGTCACATCGCCCGCACCGAACAGTCCGCGAACTGTCGTCGAGCAATCGGTGTCGGCGAGGGCGAGTCCGGCCGCGCCGCGAATGGTGCCCTCCAGCACCGCGCGCACGGGAACCCGACCCGTGACATCGATCGCGCCGTGCCTGCTCAGCCAGTGCCGAACCGTATCGGGCACCTCGCTCAGAGCGGCGAAGACCCGCCTGCCGTCCGCGATGGCGGTGAGTGCCGCCGGATAACGGTCGGGCAGTTCGGCGCCCGACTCGTCGTAGAGAGCAGCGAAATGCACCGACAGACCGGGCGCGACCGCCGGATGCGGATGCACGCGCGACAGCACCGGCGCCAGCCCGTAGGCACTGGAGAATTCCATCCCGCACAGTTCGGCGCCGGCCTCGGCCGCCATCAGCAAGCCCTCGCCGGTGCTCACGTCGGTGCCCGCACCGCCGGACAGGAAGGCGCAGCCGCCGGTGGCGACCACGACCGCGCCCGCCCTGATGGTCCACGGCCGAAACTTGTTGTGGCGCTGGATCCCCGCGGCACCGACCACGGTGCCCGCCGGATCGACCAGCAGTTGCAGCGCCGGATGATGATCGAGGATGCGCACGCCGGCCTCGAGCGCGCCGCGGCGAAGTCTGCGCAGATAGCTCGCACCGTCGAAGTGCACGCGCGCCGGGTCGCCGTTCGGGTCGGGGACGCGATGGCGGGCGCCCGACCAGGACTGCAATCGACGGTGGGTCTCGTCGACGACGCGGTGCAGCCAGGCCCGATCGCCGAGCCCACCGCCCGCCGCGAACGCCTTGTCGACCGCGTCGGCGCGGCCGGGACCGGGCGGGATCGCCCAGAGCACGGTGGTGCCGTAAACGGTGGGCCCGCTGGAACCGCAGCGGCTCTTGTCGACCAGCACCACCCGCGCGCCCGTCGCCGCGGCCGAGACGGCGGCCCAGAGCCCGGCGGGGCCACCGCCGAGTACCAAGACATCCGTTTCGATACTGGTCACAAAGAGAAATATTCGGGCACAGTTCACCCGTCCGCAACCATTACGCGGCCGTCAACCCCACCATTGTGTCCAAAGCAATACACCAGCCGTGACCAAGACCGTCACGGCTCCGAACAGTGCCGACATCCCGCTACGCCGATCGGCGAAGACCTGCGCCACGACCACCACTCCCGCGGCCACGACATGCCAAGCCAGTGATTCGGCGCCCGGTCCGGGGAAGTCGCGGCGCGAGCCGATCACCGCCGCGCCGACGACCACACACAACAGGACTACCACCCCACCGGCGACGACGCCGCTGAAGCCGCGCACCAGCGTCACGGGGCGATCACCGGCGTCCCGCTCGCCTTGTCGATGAGCGCTTCGTACTGATCGGGATCGGTGGCACACGCGCCGATCCGGATGGTCTTGTTGGTGCCGTGATAGTCCGACGAGCCGGTGCGAACCAAGCCCAGTTCCCGCGAAAGTCCGGTCAGCACAACACGATCGGCGTCGTTGTGATCCGGGTGGTCGATCTCGAGCCCGCCCAGTCCGAGCCCCGCCAGCTCCCTGATCTCGTCGAGCGCCAGCAGTCTGCCCCGCGTGCGCGCCCTGGCATGGGCGATCACGCTGACCCCACCCGCGGCCGCGATCAACTGCACCGCCCTGGTCAGCGGGGTGTCGGCCTTCTCGGCGTAGTACGGCCCGTGCGGGGCGAGCAGATCGGTGAACGCGGCGTTCACGCTCTCGACGACTCCGGCTGCCACCAGCGCCTGCGCCAGATGCGGCCTGCCGACGGCGGGACCGGCGCCGGCCATCACCGCGTCGGGATCGATCGGCAGCCCGTCGGCCGCCATCTTGTCGGCCATCGCCCGCACTCTGGCCACCCGCTCGCCGCGCAACCGCTCGCGTTCGGCGGCGAAACCGCGGTCGGTGGGGTCGAACAGATACGCCAGCAGATGCACCGGCACCGGGTAGCCGTCCTCGCCCATGCCGGTGCACGACATCTCCATGCCACGCACCAGGGTGAGTCCCGGTGGGCGGGCGGCTTCGGCCTCGGCCCAGCCGCCCGTGGTGTCGTGGTCGGTGATCGCGACGACGTCGAGACCGGCCGCCGCGGCATGACGCACCAGTTCGGCGGGGGAATCGGTGCCGTCGGAGGCGGTGGAATGGGTATGCAGATCGATGCGCACACCCTCAGTCTTACAGTGCCGTCTCGGGTACCGCGCGTTCCGAGGGTCCGCACAGTCGGTGACCGTAGGATGGGCTCGGTGCCCTCATTTCCGCCGATGCCGTCGTTCCACGGGCCGAATCGCGCGACGAAGACGCCGCGACCCCAGGTCCCCGTCCCGACGGCGCGAGCGATCGTCGACTGCGGGGTCTACGTCGACGGCGAGCGGCAGCCGGGGCATTTCACCCCACAGCAGGCACTGACGGCGGCGGAGAAGACCGAATCGGGCTTCGTCTGGATCGGCCTGCACGACCCGGACGAGCGGCAGATGAACGACATCGCCTCGATCTTCGACCTGCATCCGCTGGCGGTGGAAGACGCGGTGCAGGGCCGTCAACGCCCCAAGCTCGAGCGCTACGCCGACACGCTGTTCCTGGTGATGAGCACGGTCAGCTATGTCGACCACGAGATCGACTCGACCAGCGAGATCGTGGAGACCGGCGACATCATGGTCTTCACCGGGCCACGCTTCGCCGTTACGGTGCGCCACGGTGAACACACCCACCTGTCCAATGTGCGCCACGAGCTGGAAGAGCAGCACGAACAGCTGAAATACGGACCGACCGCGGTGCTGCACGCCGTCGCCGACCACATTGTGGACACCTACGTCGACGTCACCGAATCCGTCGGGATCGATATCGACGAGATGGAAGAGGCGGTCTTCACGCCCGCCTCGAAGATCGGAATCGGGTCGATCTACCAGCTCAAACGCGAAGTGGTGGAATTGCGGAGGGCGGTGGCGCCGCTGGCGGTTCCGCTGGAGCGGCTGGTGAACAACACCGAACTACCGGTGCCCACGGAGATCCGCCGCTATCTGCGTGACGTCGCCGACCACCAGGTCACCGTCTCCGATCACATCAGCTATTTCGACGAAGCGCTCAGCGGCTTGGTCAATGCCGCGCTGGCCAAGATCAGCGTTCAGCAGAACACCGACATGCGCAAGATCTCGGCCTATGCCGCGATGGCGGCCGTGCCGACGCTGATCGCGGGCGTGTACGGCATGAACTTCGACCACATGTGGCTCCTGCATCAATGGTGGGGGTATCCCTCGACCCTGGTGCTCATGGTCGTGATCTGCGCGTGGTTGTTCCGCAGCTTCCGCCGAAACGGGTGGCTCTAGAGGTTCACCGCGCCGCGTTCGGGATCACGCACGTCGATGCCCGCCTCGGCCCAGGCCTCACGCAGTGCCTGGGCGCCGCGCACCCGCACCCAGGCGGCCTCGGTCGCGGTCACCGGGGTGACGCTGAGGTAGCGCACCGGGTCGGCGGGATCGGGCAGCCCGACCGCGGGGATGTCGCTCTCGCCGAGCACGACCGCGGTGAACTTCGCGTTGCGCCACAGCGGTTCTCCGAGATCGAGGAGCGCGTCCGCTTGCAGCACCACGCCTTCCACCGACGGCGAGGCGACCAGCACACCGAGGGATTTGGCCACCCCGACCTGCGACTCCGCGCTCATCAACAGGGTCAGGACCAGTTCGGCGCGCGGGCCGCGCACCGGGTCGGCCAGCAGATCGGTCGGATCACCCATCGGATGACGCGAACCGCCCACTGTCGCGTAGTGGACGGCGCCGTCGCCCGGGATACGCAGGATCTCCACGGGTTCGAGCCCGAGGAAGGTGACCGACGCCGAATCGACCTGCGCGCGTTCGACATCGAAGTGGTCCAGCACCGCGGCGCGGACCGTGTTCTCCACATCCATTGCGCTACAGGGCCAATCGGGCCAGCATGTCGCGGGCTTGTTCGGCGGACTTCGGATCACATAGCACGTCGTAACGCCCCGCGACCAACTGCATGGTCGAGGCGAAATCGCGCTGACCCTTGGTGGCCGCGTACGGGATCGAGGTGGTGATGACGCCGAAGACGATGCCGCCGAGCAGACCGACCACGAGCGGTCCGAGCGCGCCGCCGGTGGTGGTGAACAGGCTCAGCAGCAGACCGAGGAACAGGCCGAGCCATGCGCCCGACACCACGCCGCCGCCGATGACCTTGCCCCATGTGAGCCGGTAGAGCACCCGCTCCACCTGCATCAGATCGACACCGACGATGGTCACGTCCTGCACCGGGAACTGCCCGTCGGCCAGGTAGTCGACCGCACGCTGCGCCTCGGCGTAGGTGGGATAGGAGCCGACCGGCCAGCCCGACGGCGGCGTCGGCAACGCCTGCCGCCCGCGATTCGAGTTGCCCAAGGGATTCGTCATAGTCCTATTCTGCTATTCCTGGACCGGCTGTGCCGCAGTGAAACGCGACATTCCCGCAGCCCGGCCCTTGTCGGCGATGACCTGAGCCATTTTGGCGCTGGCCTCGTCGATCATCTCATCTCCCAACATGACAGCGCCACGCGCGCCGCCCGCCTCGGAGGTGTGGAAGGCGTAGGTCTCCAAGATCAACTCGGCGCGGTCGTAGTCGGCCTGACGTGGGCTGAAGATCTCGTTGGCCGCGTCCACCTGGCCGGGGTGCAGCACCCACTTGCCGTCGAAACCCAGTGCGGCCGTGCGGCCCGCGGCTCGACGGAACCCCTCGACATCGCGAACCTGCAGGTAGGGGCCGTCGATCGCCTGTAGGCCGTGGGCTCGGGCGGCAAGCAGGATCGTCATCAGGATGTGGTGATAGGCGTCGCCGACGTCGTAGCCCTCCGGCTGCTCGCCGACCACCAGCGTGCGCATATTGATGCTGGCCATGAAATCGGCGGGCCCGAACACCAGTGTCTGCACGCGCGGGCTCGCGGTGGCGATCGCATCGATATTGCGCAGGCCGAGCGCGTTCTCGATCTGCGGTTCGATGCCGATCCGCCCGACCTCGAGGCCGCTGGCCTTCTCCACCTGGGTCAGCAGCAGATCGAGTGCCTGCACCTGACCCGCGTCGGTGACCTTGGGCAGCAGGATCGCGTCGATCCAACTGCCCGCGCCCTCGACCACGCTGATCACATCGGTGAAGGTCCATTCGGTCGACCAGTCGTTGACCCGCACCACGCGCAACTGCGAACCCCAGCCGGGTTCGTTCAGCGCGGCGACGATGTTGGCCCGTGCGGCGGCCTTGGCGCCGGGGGCGACCGCGTCCTCCAGATCGAGGAACACCTCGTCCACCGGCAGCGTCTTCGCCTTGGCGATCATCTTCTGGTTGCTTCCCGGCACAGCGAGTACCGACCGACGTGGCTTCATGAGGAGCGCCTCCTGGTTCGAGCGGCCGTACCCGACCGATAGCCTGATGGTCATGGCAACCACCAGGGTGTACGTCGCCCGGCTCGCCGGCCTGACGGTGCTGGGTCCGGACGGGGAGTCTATCGGCAGGGTCCGTGATGTGGTCGTCGCCGTCCGCCACGGGCGCCAGCCGCCGCGTGTGCACGGGCTCGTCGTCGAATTGCTCACCCGTCGACGAATTTTCGTGCCGATGCTGCGGGTCACCGCGGTCGAGCCGGGCATGGTCACGCTCAATACCGGGACCGTGAGCCTGCGCCGGTTCGCCCAGCGCGCGGGCGAACTGCTCGCCATGGCCCAGATCGTGGATTCGCGGGTACGCGTGCACGACCCGGATCTGCCGGACCTGGCCGACGTCGACGTGCTCGTCGCCGATCTGGGCATGGAGCAGACCAGGACCAGGGATTGGATCGTGAGCCGGGTCGCGGTGCGCGGGCATCGGCGGATCGGGCGAAGGCGCTCGGTGCATGTTGTCGAGTGGTCGCAGGTCGACGGACTCACCCCGGCCGAAGTGGACCGGCCAGGCCAGGACGTGACGACCCTGCTCACCCAGTTCGAGGGGCTGCGCGCGGCCGATGTCGCGCACCGGTTGCGTGAACTGCCCGAGAAACGTCGCCTCGAGGTGGCGTTCGCCCTCGACGACGAACGCCTCGCCGACGTGGTCCAGGAACTGCCCGACGACGACCAGGTGGACCTGCTCGGCCACCTCGAGGTGCGCCGCGCCGCCGACGTACTGGAGGCGATGGACCCCGACGATGCCGCCGACCTGCTCGGCGAGCTGCCCGAGAGCGAAGCCGAATCGCTGCTGGCCCTGATGGACCCCGAGGAATCCGAGCCGGTGCGCCGACTGCTCGCGCACTCCCCCGACACCGCGGGCGGTCTGATGACGCCCAAGCCGATCGTGCTCGGTCCCGCGACGACCGTCGCCGAAGCGCTGGCCCGGGTCCGCGACCCCGACCTCACCCCGGCGCTGGCCTCGATGGCCTTCGTCGTGCGACCGCCGACGGCTACGCCCACCGGTCGCTACCTGGGCTGCGTGCACATCCAGCGGTTGCTGCGGGAACCGCCCGCGCACCTGGTGGGCGGCATCCTCGACAGTGATCTGGCGCCGCTGTCGCCCGATCTGCCGCTCTCGGCGGTGACCCGCTATTTCGCCACCTACAACCTGGTGTGCGGGCCCGTGGTCGACGCGGAGAACCATCTACTCGGCGCGGTGACGGTCGACGATGTTCTCGATCATCTGCTGCCAGAGGATTGGCGGGAAGAGGAACCACCGGTGCTCGGCCAGGTCGAGACGAGTCCGGCGAACAGGAGCACGGCGTGAGTGAGAAGAATCCGGCCAGGCAACGACTGGAGACCCCGGTCGGGTCGCGGTTCAGTTTCGACTGGGACTCCGACGCGTTCGCCCGCTCCAGCGAGCGGGTGGCGCGGTTCCTCGGCACCGGGCGCTATCTGGCGATCCAGACGGTGATCGTCATCGTGTGGATCCTGCTCAATGTGTTCGCGGTGGCGCTGCGCTGGGATCCGTACCCGTTCATCCTGCTCAATCTGGCCTTCTCCACCCAGGCCGCCTATGCGGCGCCGCTGATCCTGCTGGCGCAGAACCGCCAGGACAACAGGGACAAGGTCTCCCTCGACGAGGACCGGACCAGGGCCGCGCAGACCAAGGCCGATACCGAGTTCCTCGCCCGTGAGCTCGCCTCCCTGCGCCTCGCGGTCGGCGAGGTCGCCACCCGCGACTACCTGCGTCGCGAACTCGAGGAGATCAAAGACATCCTCGACCGCATCGATGCGGTCACCACGCCCGACGGCGCGCCGAAGACGGACAAAAAGCGGAAAGCGGTCCGCAAGAAAACCTCCGGTCAAACGCCCTCTTCCGCCCCGATTTCGCCAGGCGCTCCAGACGTATGACCGGAAATGCTCAACAACTTCCTGACTGGTAGGTAACCTGGATCACGTTGTTCCGGGCGGGCCGGAGGGGGACTCTGCGGCGCCGCTGCTTTTCGACGAAAAGGGTGTGGCCGTGCGAATCTCTGCTCCGATAACGATGTCGGCCCTTGTAGTCGCAGGTCTCGTCGCCTCTGGATCGGGCGTGCACACCAGCGACCCGAGTACCGCGCCTACCGCGCCGGAG
Source organism: Nocardia sp. PE-7 (assembly GCF_030486425.1). Classification (NCBI taxonomy): domain Bacteria; kingdom Bacillati; phylum Actinomycetota; class Actinomycetes; order Mycobacteriales; family Nocardiaceae; genus Nocardia; species Nocardia sp. PE-7. The sequence continues at coordinate 5,581,602 of NZ_CP129614.1, forward strand.
GCCCTGTTGGCCGCCAGCGCGAGCACCGCCGAGGACACGCCCGAAACCGATCCGTCCGAAATCGTCGGTCTCTTGCCGATCGCGCAGGAGGCGCCGCGCAGGCTGCGCGCCCTCTCGCCGAGCGCCAACAGCGCCGCACCCTTCGCGGGAACCGTCCCGCTGCAAAGCATCTCGCTACCCATCGGCAGCGGCGCGCTCGGCATCCCGGAGATCGTGCTCGCCGCCTACCGCAATGCCGAGTTGGCCATGGAAACCGCGCAGCCGGGGTGCGGGCTCACCTGGAACCTGCTCGCCGGCATCGGCCGGATCGAATCCGGGCACGCCAGCAGCGGCCGCACCGACCCCGCCGGTACGACGACGACGCCGATCTTCGGGCCCGCGCTCGACGGCACGCTGCCGGGCAACGAGATCATCAAGGAAGCCGACGGCGGTTTCGTGCGCGCCCTCGGGCCCATGCAGTTCCTGCCGAGCACCTGGGTGCACTACGCCGCCGACGGCAACGGCGACGGTGCCGCGGACCCGCACAATGTCTTCGACGCCGCGCTGGCCGCGGGCAAATACCTCTGCTCGGGTGGCATGAATCTGCGCGAGGCCGCCCAGGAACTGCGAGCGGTACTGCGCTACAACAACTCCATGTCCTACGCGGCCAACGTGCTGAGCTGGTCGGCGGCGTATCGGACGGGCGGCGCGCCGAGCCAGGTGGCCATCTCGCCGGAGATCATCCCGCCGGGCAGTGCCCCGCTGGTGGCCCCCAATGTGCTGGCCGCGACGACCAACACACCCACCCCCACGACCACGCCGCAGCCGACCACGCCGAAGGTCACCACACCGACCCAGGTGATGATCACACTGCCCGGCCTGCCGCCGATCCCGTGTGGCATCTTCTGCCCGGTGCCGGTCGCGCCGCCCGAAACCTGTGTGAGCGAGCCGCTGCCCGCGCAGATGCCCAACCCGCTCGAACCCGAGCAGAAGCCCGCCGACAAGCCCGCCGAGCAGACCTACGGCGCCGCGGCGCCGAAGGACCCGGCCGCGCCGGAACAGCCGGTGGTCGAGCCCGCCGCGTGCAACCCGGCCGCCGAGCCCACCGAGAAGCCCGCCCCCGTCCCCGCCACGCCGGAGAAGACACCGGAACCAGGTGTCGCGCCCGCCGAGGAACCGGCACCCGCCGAGCCCGCGCCGGTGGCCCCGACCCAGCAACCAGGCATCACGCTGCCGTTCGGCATCGTCATCCCGCTGCCGCCCGCCCCTGCACCGGCCCCGTAGAAATCAAACCGAAACTCAGATCACAAGGGAGTAACAAAAAGGTCTCGGGTGCGGTAATCTCTTCTCATCCAACACGGTTGAGGAGGGCACCACACAGTGGGTCGTCATCGGAAACAGCCAGCTACGACAGTTCGGCGTAGCTCGCTCATCGCACTGACCGGATTGGTCCCCGCTGGACTGGTGGCCGTTACCGCGGCCGCCACCGAGGCGACCCCGGCAACCAACGCAGCTGTCGAGCACGACCTGCTTCCCGGCGCCGAGCCGGAGACGAGGGCCGATCTGGTCGCGTCGCCGCTGGCCGATGTCGCCGAGGTCACCCATGCGGAGGCTCGCCAGTCTGCCTCGGCCACGCCGGTCGTGAAAACCGTTGCGTTGTCGGGCGATCGCGTCTCCTCGGATATGCCCGCGGGTCCGCTCGGCATTCCCGGCATCGCCGTCGCCGCCTATCAGACCGCCGAACAGCAACTGGCCGTGGAGGATCCGCACTGCGGAATGTCCTGGTCGCTGCTGGCGGGCATCGGCCGCGTCGAGTCCACCCATGCCTACGGCAAGGCCGACGCACAGGGCAATCCGATCAAGGCGGTCTACGGACCGGTCCTGGACGGCAGCCTCTCCGGCAACAATGTCATCCACGACAGCGACGGCGGCGAGCTCGACGGCCTCGGCGGTTACGACCGCGCCATCGGCCCGATGCAGTTCCTGCCCGAAACCTGGCACCGCTACGCCGCCGACGGCAACGCCGACGGCATCGCCGACCCCCAGAACCTCTTCGACGCCGCCCTCACCGCGGGCCGCTATCTCTGCGACGGCGGCCTGAACATGCGCGACCTCTCCCAGCAGTCCAAGGCGATCCTGCGCTACAACAACTCGATGGCCTACGTCGCCAACGTGATGGCCTGGTCGGGTTCCTACTCCAGCGGCCTGGCCCCCAAGCCCCAGGACCTCCCCAGGATCCACTAGGAATCGTCACACCGAGGTCGGGGATGACCCGCCGGCGTGCTGCCGAGGCGTGCGTCAGGTTCCCGTGTCCGGCCTGCGAATACTGTCTGTCCGAGGTCCGGCGGTTCCGGTGGATCGCGTTGCTGGCGGCGGTGCCGGCTTGGAGCCGATCGGGGTACTTCGCGGATGTGTGGATGAACGCGACGGCCGACCGGTTGATCGTTTCCGCGCACCCGGATTTCGTGGCGGCGGTCGAGCGGAACCGGGCCGATACCCGCTGATGCCTCGGGACCGTCTGGGAATCCCCGGAAGGCGCGCTGACGCTGGGGGGATAACATCGGGCGTATGGCAGTGATTACGGAAGCGGATGTGCGGGCGGCGCTCGCGAAGGTCGACGATCCGGAGATCCGCAAACCGATCACCGAGTTGGGCATGGTCAAGTCCATCGCCATCGCCGACAGCGGCGATGTGCACATCGAGATCTATCTGACCACCTCCGGGTGCCCGTTGCGGACCGAGATCATTCAGCGGGTCACCAAGGCCGTCGCCGACGTCAACGGGGCAGGCGCGGTGACGGTCGACCTCGACGTGATGAGCGATGAGCAGCGCACCGAGCTGCGCAAGTCCCTGCGTGGCGATTCGGCCGAGCCGGTGATCCCGTTCGCCCAGCCCGGTTCCCTGACCCGGGTGTACGCGGTGGCCTCCGGCAAGGGTGGCGTCGGCAAGTCCAGCGTCACCGCCAACCTCGCCGTGGCGCTGGCGCAGCGTGGGCTGTCGGTCGGTGTGCTCGATGCCGATATCTACGGCCACTCCATCCCGCGCATGCTCGGCACCGACGCCCGCCCGACCCAGGTCGAGCGGATGATCATGCCGCCCGTCGCCCACGACGTGAAGATGATCTCGATCGCGCAGTTCACCCAGGGCAATACTCCCGTGGTGTGGCGCGGCCCGATGCTGCACCGCGCGCTGCAGCAGTTCCTCGCCGACGTGTTCTGGGGCGATCTGGACGTACTGCTGCTCGACCTGCCGCCCGGCACCGGCGACGTCGCGATCTCCCTCGCCCAGCTCATCCCGAGCGCCGAGATCCTGGTCGTCACCACCCCGCAGATCGCCGCCGCCGAGGTGGCCGAGCGTGCGGGTGCGATCGCCCTGCAGACCCGCCAGCGCATCGCCGGGGTCGTGGAGAACATGTCCTGGCTCGACCTGCCGGATGGTTCGCGCATGGAGCTCTACGGCTCCGGCGGCGGCCAGGTCGTAGCCGATCGCCTCACCCGCGCGGTCGGCTCGAATGTGCCGCTGCTCGGCCAGATCCCGATCGAGCAGGCCCTGCGCGAAGGCGGCGACGACGGCAACCCGATCGTGCTCTCCGACCCGGAGAACCCGGCCGCTGTCGCGCTGCTCGGCATCGCCGACAAACTCGCCGTGCGCAAGCGCGGATTGGCAGGCATGTCCCTCGGAATCGACACCACCCGTCATCTCTGATTCGGGACTTGTCAGTGGCGTTGCCTAGGCTGTTTCCATGCTGACGCTGCTTCTGTACGTGCTCATCGTCGGGTTGGTCGCGGCGATGTTGTTCCTCGTCGCCAGTGCGGTGTTCGGGCGGTCCGAGGAGCTCGGGCCGCTGCCCGAGGGGACCACGGCTACGGTGCTGCCCGCTGACGGGGTCACGGGGGCCGATGTGCGGGCGTTGCGGTTCCAGCAGGTGGTACGCGGGTACAAGGCCGGTGAGGTCGACTGGGCGCTGGGCAGGCTGGCCGACCGGATCGACGAACTCGAGCTCGAGTTGGCGCAGGCTCGGCAGTGGCAGGCGCAGGTGGCGGCGGGCCAGGATCGCACGTGAGCGAGCTCGCCGACGACGGCCTCGTTCGCTGCGACTGGTCGACCGGCTCGCAGCTGTACCGCGACTATCACGACACCGAGTGGGGTCAGCCCCTGCACGGCGACGACGCGATGTTCGAACGACTCTGCCTCGAGGCCTTCCAGTCGGGGCTGGCATGGATCACCGTCCTGCGAAAGCGTCCCGCGTTCCGCACCGCGTTCGCCGGTTTCGAGATCGCGAAGGTCGCCGAATTCGATGATCACGACCGCGCGCGGCTGCTCGCCGACGCCGGCATCGTGCGCAACCGCGCCAAGATCGACGCGGTGATCAACAACGCCCGGGTTGCTCGCGACCTGCCGATGAGTCTCGACGAGCTGGTGTGGTCGTTCGCACCCGCGCCACGCCCACGGCCGACCTCGATCGCGAATGTGCCCGCGACCACATCTGAATCCATTGCTCTGGCAAAGGAATTGAAGCGTCGCGGGTTCGCTTTCGTCGGCCCTACGACGGCGTATGCCCTCATGCAGGCAACCGGCATGGTGGACGATCACCTGGACGTTTGCTGGGTGGGCGCGGTACCGAACGGAACCGACTCAGCAGTCACATTTCGTACTCAGGTGTCCGCCCGCGACGGCAATAGGGAAGAATAGGACCGGTGTGGCCCGCCGAACACCCGGCGAGCCCGCTGGTTGGCGACAACCGGCAGACGAGAAAACAGTGCGCAGAACCACCGCGCAGATCTGGAGGGAGCAGAGGATGGCGGCCATGAAGCCCCGTACCGGGGACGGTCCCCTCGAAGCAACCAAGGAAGGTCGTGGAATCGTCATGCGGGTTCCACTCGAGGGTGGCGGGCGTCTGGTCGTCGAACTCACACCGGACGAGGCTGCGGCGCTCGGTGACGAATTGAAGAGCGTCACCAGCTGAATGCGCTGACCGAGGTCGCCGCACTTCTGGCCTGTCCGGAGTGCGGCGATGCACTGCAACCGCACGATCGTGCGCTGCGATGCGGTACCGGCCACAGCTTCGACATCGCCCGTCAGGGCTATGTCGGGCTGTTGACCGGCGCATCGACGAAGATGACCGGCGATACCGCCGACATGCTCGACGCCCGCGCCGCCTTTCAAGGTGCGGGCCATTTCGCCCCGATCGCCGCGGCGATCGCTCACGCCGTAGACACCGCCGACACGGTGCTCGAGATCGGCGCGGGTACCGGCTACTACCTCGCCGAGGTGCTCGACGCGCACCGAGGCGGCCTGGGCATCGCCTTGGACGTGGCCAAGCCCGCCGCCCGCCGAGCCGCCCGCGCGCACCCCCACATGGGCTCCGTGCTGGCTGACGCCTGGCGCGGCCTGCCGGTGCGCGACGACGCCGTCTCCGGCGTGCTCTCGGTGTTCGCCCCGCGCAACCCCGCCGAAGTCGCTCGCGTGCTCACCCCGGGCGGACGCTTCGTCGTCGTCACGCCCACGGCTCGTCATCTGGGCGAGCTGATCGGCCCCCTCGGCATGGTCGGTGTCGACCCCGACAAGGACCGCCGCCTGGCCGACTCCCTGTCCGGCGCCTTCACCCGCGCCGAACACACCCTCGTCGAGTTCCCGATGAAGCTGTCGCGCCCCGACGTCACCAACGTCGTCGCGATGGGCCCGTCGGCCTTCCACGGCACCCCCGCCGACGATCCCCACATCGCCGCCCTACCCGACATCACCGAGGTGACGGCCTCGGTAACCGTGTCGACCTACCTACCTCGCAGCTGACCGCACTCGTCACGCTGAGGCCGCGCGCCCCCACCGAGCGCTCTGCGGCCCAACCGGGCCCTAGCGCAGCACGCTCCGGTACACCTCGAGCGTGCGCTCAGCGATCCGCGCCCAGTCGAACTCCGCGATCGCCCGCGCCCGCCCGGCCTCGCCGTAGCGCACAGCGAGCGCCCGATCCCCCGCGACGTCGTTCACGGCGGCCGCGAGCCCCTGCTCGTACTCCTCCGTCGCCTCCGGGTCGTAGTGCACCAAGCGGCCGGTGCCCCCGTCGACGACCACCTCCGGAATCCCACCCACATCGGAGGCCACGACGGCGGTCGCGCACGCCATCGCCTCCAGGTTCACGATGCCGAGCGGTTCGTAGACCGACGGGCACACGAATACCGAGGAGGCGGACAGGATCTGGCGGACCTGCTCGGCGGGGAGCATCTCCTTCACCCAGAAGACGTTGCCGCGCCGCCGCTGCAATCCGTCGACCGCGGCGGCGACCTCTACCTCGAGCTCCTTGGTATCGGCCGCGCCCGCGCACAGCACCAACTGGATATCGGGGTCGAACGAGGCGGCCGCGGCGAGCAGATGCCCGACACCCTTCTGTCGGGTGATCCGTCCGACGAACGACACGATCGGCAGGTCGGCACGCACCCCGAGCCGCTCCAGCACCGGCTTCTCGGCACCGGCGGGCGGGCCGGGATGCCACACACTCGCGTCGATGCCGTTGTGCACCACGTGAACTCGATCGGGATCGATCGCGGGGTAGGCGTCGAGCACGTCGTGGCGCATGCCTTCGCTCACCGCGATCACCGCGTCGGCGTGCTCCATCGCATTGCGTTCCGACCACGACGAGAGGCGGTATCCCCCGCCGAGCTGTTCGGCCTTCCACGGCCTGCGCGGTTCCAGCGAATGCGCCGTGAGCACGTGCGGAATCCCGTGCAGCATGGCGGCGAGGTGACCGGCCAACCCCGCGTACCAGGTGTGCGAATGCACCACGTCCACCCCGCCCGCCGCGTCGGCCATGCGCAACTGCGCCGACATCATCTGCAACGCGGCATTGGCGGCGTACAGCTCGGGATCGGGACGGTGCACCACGGCACCGGCGCGCGGCGCGCCCATGCAGTGCACGGCGACATCACAGAGATCCCGCAATCGGACTGTGAGTTCGGTGACATGAACGCCCGCACCGCCATACACCTCGGGGGGATACTCCCGGGTCAGCATGGCGACTCGCAGCGGTTGCGCTGGAATCTGCTCGCTGTCGGTGCCGTCACTCACTGGGTCCAAATTAGACCCTCGGGTCGACATGGGCCACCGTAACCCCGCTGGCCCTGTACTTTGAGCAGGGTGAGGAGCCAGCCGCACGTACTCGGGATCGTGCTCGCCGGTGGCGAGGGCAAACGACTGTTTCCGCTCACCGCCGACCGTGCCAAGCCCGCGGTTCCTTTCGGCGGCGCGTACCGGCTGATCGATTTCGTGTTGAGCAACCTCGTGAACGCGGGATACCTGCGTCTGTGCGTGCTCACCCAGTACAAATCGCATTCGCTCGATCGCCATATCTCGCAGACCTGGCGGCTGTCCGGATTCACCGGTGAGTACATCACCCCGGTACCCGCACAGCAGCGTCTCGGGCCGCGCTGGTACACCGGCAGCGCCGACGCGATCATGCAGTCGCTCAACCTGATCTACGACGAGGACCCCGACTACATCGTGGTGTTCGGCGCCGACCACGTGTACCGGATGGACCCGGAACAGATGGTGGCCAGCCACATCGCGTCCGGCGCGGGCGTCACCGTCGCCGGCATCCGGGTACCGAGGGCCGAGGCGAGCGCGTTCGGCTGCATCGACACCGACGAGTCCGGCAAGATCACCCAGTTCCTGGAGAAGCCCGCGCATCCGCCGGGCACCCCCGACGACCCGAACGTGACGTTCGCGTCGATGGGCAACTACGTGTTCACCACCCGCGTACTGGTCGACGCCATCCGCGCCGACGCCGAGAACTCCGATTCCGACCACGATATGGGCGGTGACATCATCCCGACGCTGGTCGCCGCCGGCCAGGCCGCCGTCTACGACTTCGCCGACAACGACGTCCCCGGTGCCACCCAACGCGACCGCGGCTACTGGCGCGACGTGGGCACCATCGACGCCTTCTACGAGGCGCACATGGACCTGGTCTCGGTACACCCCGTGTTCAACCTCTACAACAAGCACTGGCCGATCCGCGGCGCCGCCGAGAACCTGCCGCCCGCGAAGTTCGCCCAGGGCGGGCTCGCCCAGGAGTCGATCGTCGGGGCGGGCTCGATCCTGTCGGCGGCCACGGTCCGCAATTCGGTACTCAGCTCGAACGTGGTGATCGAGGACGGCGCCACGGTGGAGGGCAGCGTGTTGATGCCCGGTGTGCGGATCGGGCGTGGCGCGGTGGTGCGCCACGCGATCCTGGACAAGAACGTGGTGGTCGGCGAGGGTGAGATCATCGGCCTCGATCTCGATCGCGACCGCGAGCGTTTCGCTGTCAGCAACGGCGGTGTGGTCACCGTCGGCAAGGGCATCTGGGTCGGTTAGCCCCTCGACGCGCAGAGCAACCCGTCACCGATCGGGATCAGAATGCTGGTGAGCTCGGGGTTTTCCGCGATCGCACGAGTCGCCGCACGCACGGCCTGTGTGGCCGGGTCACGCTGTTCCGGATCCGGAACGCGCCCGCCGAGCAGCGCGTTGTTGAGGATGAACGCGCCGCCCTCGCGCAGCAGCCGCACACCCTGTTCGACGTAATTGGGGTGTTCCATCGGTGCCGCGTCGATGAAGACCAGGTCGTAGGAGCCGTCGGCCAGGCGGGGTAGTACGTCCAGCGCGCGTCCGTTGATCAGTCGCGTGCGCGACGGCGTGATCTCGGCGGTCCGGAACGCCTCCTTGGCCGCGCGCTGATGCTCGGGTTCGGAGTCGATCGTCGTCAGCGTCCCGTCCTCACGCATCCCGTCGAGCAGCCACAGCCCGCTGACGCCCGCTCCGGTGCCCACCTCGACGACCGAGCGCGCGCCGAGCATCTGCGCGTACATGCTCAGCAGCGCACCGACCGCCGGGGGCACCGGCGCGGCACCCAATTCGGTGGCCCGCTCGCGCGCTTCGAGAAGAACCTCGTCCTCGACGACGGACTCCTCCACATAGGCCAGGTTCCGCTCCACGTTCGATGCCACAGCTATGAGGCTAGGCCACGGAGGGGGTATGTGTATTCAGCAAAGGGACGGATCCGACACTGTGTCGCACAGATCCCGAACAATTGCCGGAAGTTTGCGGATCGGTCACAACAGCCCCCGAACTGCTGGTTCTCCGTTGGCGACACGACTAGGGTCGAGTTCGACCAGAATTCTCAGGTCACACTCAGGATCTCCACACCTGACCCATATCAGGGCAGGAAATAGTTGCCCTACGCAAGGCCAGCCGATCGCGGCGGGCATGAGACTCGGGAACAACCACACACAGTTGCTGGTTGATTGTCGGTAAGCAAGGTTCGCTGATCCGGACCAGCCAGGTTTCGTGCCAGCGGTCCCGAGTAGGAGGTGTCCCATCACGATGGTAGACACGGCGCGTCAAGACGCCACCGACCAGACTCTGCCCGCCGATCTCCTCACGGCGGAAGCCGACGAACTCGAGGCCGAACTCACCGGCACCGCCGCTTTCGACGCGACCGGCGATCGCGCTGCCATGCCTTCCTGGGACGAACTGGTCCGTGAGCACGCCGACCGGGTCTATCGCCTGGCCTACCGCCTCTCCGGCGACGCCCAGGACGCCGATGACCTCACCCAGGACACCTTCATCCGGGTTTTCCGCTCGCTGCAGAACTACCAGCCCGGCACGTTCGAGGGCTGGCTGCACCGCATCACCACCAACCTGTTCCTCGACATGGTCCGCCGTCGCAACCGCATCCGCATGGAAGCGCTGCCGGAGGACTACGACCGGGTACCCGCCGAAGGCCCGACCCCGGAGGACGCCTACCACGACTCCCGCCTGGACCCCGACCTGCAGAAAGCACTCGACTCGCTGGCGCCGGAGTTTCGCGCCGCGGTCGTGCTGTGCGACATCGAGGGTCTGTCCTACGAGGAGATCGGCGCGACGCTCGGTGTGAAACTGGGCACCGTGCGAAGCCGGATCCATCGCGGGCGTCAGGCATTGCGCGAGTACCTTGCGCATAATGGAAGTGAGCAGCGGTACTCCGCTGAAGCCCCATCGTTGTGACGGGAGTTCGACGTCACCGGGGGCTCTCGGTTGATGTCGGTCGGAAGGAAGAATCCCGGGTGAGCGAGCGAAGCGAGCGGCAGACCAACACAGCCGTGACCACGGTCATGCCGGAGCCGAGCGCCAGCGAGGTGCAGGCATGAGCGTGGAACCTAGTGCCGCAGGTCGCCCACCGCGCTTTCAGCCCACCGAGCACCTGGCCAGTGAGGCTGTCGCGGCTTTCGTCGACGGCGAACTGCGGATGAACGCCTATCTGCGTGCCGCCCAGCATCTTTCGGTCTGCCCCGAATGCGCGGCCGAGGTCGATGCCCAGCAGCAGGCGCGCATCGCGCTGCGCCGGGCCGCCGAGGTGGCGATTCCACGCAGTCTGCACGACAGCCTCTCGCGCATTCCGCTGGCCGACCTCCCCGGCAACGCGCCCGAACCGCAGCGCCGTAACGAGGCATTTCTCGGATTCATCACAGATTCCTTCACCGCGACCCGGTGGACAACGTGGCGGCGCAAGTAGAGTCTGCGACGTGACAGGCGAATCGACGAATTCCGGATCGGCCGACCACTCGGATTCGGGGGACAAGCGGGGCACGCTGCGCCCTTCGGACGCACCGAGCCTCGGGCCGCGCCCGGTCTACCGGCCGCACATCGACAGCCACACCGCGCGCGCGTTCCGCCGCCCGAACGGCCAAGCCGGTTCGTTCGCACCACACGACCCGCAGCGCGTGGCCGGAAAGGGCGCCGACGAAGGCATCGTCGCCCGCCCGCCCGACGGCGTGCTCGCCGAGGCGTTCGCCCGGCCGGAGGGCTCCTCGGAGCTGTTGCAGCGCGAGCCCGGCGCCGACGAGCCGAAGACGGTCGTCGCGGGTCCGGTCGACCCGTGGCGCGATCCCGACGCGGCTGCCCGGCTCGGTGCGCCCGCTGTCGACACTCCCCCGCCTGCCCGGTTGCCCGTCGCGGACAAGTTGAGCGCTCGCGAGGTGCTGTTCGGTTCGCGGGTGGCGCCGAAGGCACTGGCGATCCTGGCCGTGCTGGCCCTCGGCATCGCCGTGGTGGGCGGACTGGTCGGGCGGGTCACCGCCGAGACCGCGTCCACGCTCACCTCGCGCAAGGTGACCCTGGATCAGAGCGCGGGTGTCGAGACCCCACACAGCCAGATCGCCGCGGTCGCCAATGCCGTACTGCCCTCGGTGGTCTCGATCCGAGCCACGGTCGGCGACAACGGCGCGACCGGTTCCGGCGTGGTGATCGACGGCGGCGGTTACGTCGTCACCAACAACCACGTGATCTCGATGGCCGCGACCGACAAGTCCAACCGGGCCGCCATCCAGGTGCAGTTCTCCGACGGCACCCGGGTGCCCGCGCAGATCGTCGGGCGCGATCCCAAGACCGACCTCGCGGTGCTCAAGGTCGAGGCAAAGAACCTCACGGTGGCCAATCTCGGCAAGTCCGCGGATGTGCAGGTCGGCGACGACGTGCTGGCGGTCGGTTCGCCACTGGGACTGAGCAAGACCGTCACCTCCGGCATCGTCAGCGCCCTGCACCGCCCCGTGAAGCTCGCGGGCGAGGGCAGCGACACCAACGCGGTGATCGACGCCGTACAGACCGACGCCGCGATCAACCCGGGTAACTCCGGTGGCGCGCTGGTCGACATGCAGGGCCGCGTCATCGGCATCAACACCGCGATCCGCAGTGAGACCGGCGGTTCGGTGGGCCTCGGCTTCGCCATCCCGGTCGACGTGATGACCGCCGTCACCCAGACCCTGATCCGCGACGGCCAGATGCACCACCCGGTGATCGGCCTGAGCGCGCGCACCAAGACCGTCGCCAACGAGGTGATGAGCGGCGCCGCCGTCGCCGATGTGACGCCGGGCAGCCCCGCCGACAAGGCAGGCATCGTCGAGGGCGACGTGGTCGTGAAGATCGGCGACCGCGAGGTCACCGGGCCCGACGAGTTGGTCGTCGCCGTGCAGTCGCGCAAGATCGGCGAAACGGTGAACGTGCAATTGATCCGTGATGGCAGGCAGGTGGACGTGCCGGTCACCCTCGAATCCGACTGACCTGGGGACGCGCGCGCCGGGTAACCTGGATTCGTGTTCAGTAACATCGGGTGGAGCGAGATGATGATCCTGCTCGTCGCCGCCCTCGTGATCCTCGGCCCGGAGCGACTGCCCGGCGCCGTCCGCTGGACCACAGGCGCGCTGCGCCAGGCGCGCGACTACGCCAGCGGCGCCACCTCTCAGCTGAAGCAGGAACTCGGACCGGAGTTCGACGATCTGCGCAAGCCGCTCGCCGAACTGAACGAGCTGCGTGGCATGAGCCCGAGGGCCGTGGTCACCAAGCACCTGCTCGGCGGTGACGATTCGGTGCTGCGCGATCTGGAGAGCGCGGTGCCCGACAAGAAGCAACTGTTCGGCACCAGCAGCGGCATGCCCGCCACACCGTCGGCTCCCCCGCTGCCGAAGCCGCTGGATAACAACGAGCGTCCCCCGGTCGACTACGACGCGACGTAGATCGCCGAACACACCGCACGGTCGGCATTTGCTACGAGATCGCGCTGAACGAACTCTGCGGCGGCGACCTCGCTTCTGTGCGATTTGCCGACAAATCGCATCCGAGACTGTTGTGTCGCAAGACAGTTCGATGTCAATCGTTATAGACACACAACGCTGTCGAGCTGTCTAGACTTCGCACATGTCGGCCGATGACGTGGCACGAGTTTTCGCGATCGAGGACAAGGTCGAGCGACTCAAAGCAGCCACCGACGGGGTGGCGGCTGCCCAGCAGACCATCAACGAACTAACCAGGATCCGGCGAGCCGTGATCCGAGAACTCCATGCCGACGGCTGGACGTTCGCCCGGATCGGCGCCGCCGCCGGACTCTCGCGTGCGCGCATCCACCAGGTGAGCACGCAGGGCCCCGTGCCCGAAGGACTGTTCTTCGGGCACGGCACGCTGACCGTGCTCGCCCCGGAAGTCCGCTCCGGCCGACTCCTCGGCGCACCGGACCCCCAGGCCGCGCAGCGCCTGGCCGAACTGCTGCGACAACTCGGCTTCGCGGCGAACGTCGAGACGTTCATGCCCGGCCGACCGATCGACCTCAATCGCGACGGGCTGGTGATTCTCGGCGGCCCCGAACTCTCCCCCAGCCTGCGCCAACTGGTGGTGGCGGATCCGCGCCTGCGCCGGACCGTCACCAGAGCGGGCGATACCCGGCGCGGCATCGAGGACAGGGCCGCTCGCCGCGTCTATCGGCCCGGCGGCACCGAACCGCACGACATCGCCTACCTGGCTCGGCTCCCCCGGCCCGACCGGCGCGGCAGCATCATGCTGATCGACGGCCTGCATCCGCCCGGCTCACTGGGTGCGATCCGATTGCTGGCGACCCGCTTGGCGACGCTGCACGAACGTGCGAGCAGTCATTTGTTCTCGGTCCTCATCGCGGTCCGGTACGACCGCGCCACCGGCGAACCCGTCGATGCGGATTTACTCACCCCGGTATACCGCCATGAAACAGACCCAAAGTTGGCTACGACCCGGGTTCGTCCATAGACTGAACTAAACTCGCCGCGCTCAGTGATCTGCATCACTGTACTGTTATGGATCACAAGTCGCCCGCGATGGTTAGATTGCTAGCGAGTAACCGAGTGTGAGTAGGTGAGCATCACATGTTCTCGTCTCCCGAGGCCAGCGCATGCCGGGTTCTGCCCGTGCACGCGGCAGGCCATCCAGGGCCCGTTCCGCCCTTCGACGCGGAATCGACCACCGGCGACGTCATCGTCACCACCCATCGTGTGACCTACAGCGATCGCCTGAAGGTCTTCATCGGCCCGCACGAGGACGTGGACAGCTTTCTACGCCCGTTGCGGCGGATGGACGGCCATCAGCGCTACGCGCTCGATCTGACCGTGCTACCCGAGCCGGTGCCCGCCACCGAGGTCACCACGACGGTGAGTTCGGCGCGCGGCGATCTCTCGCTCGGCTGCGCCGGTTCCGCGGACGCGATGACTCTGCAACTGCGCACGACCATCGATCACGTCACCCGGCGCTTCACCCTCGGACTACCCGGCGGTCGACTCGGTCTCCCGACGGTGTACCTCCCGCACGGCGACGAGGACACCTACGTCTACCCGGAAGAGGTGTTCACCGCCGACAACGCGGTGGAGATCTTCCGCGACTTCTTCCACGCCGGCACGATTCCCGCCGGCCTGCAGCAGCGCGAGATCCTCGACTGAGAGCTTCTCGCCGCGCGCGAAATGCTCGACGATAGCTAGGCTGGTCCAACGGTCACAACGCCTCGATGATGACCGTGGAGAGGCCGATGCGTGATGCGTGATCTCCTCGGGCAGATTCTCGAACTGCTCCCCGATCAGGCCGTGGCACTGGCCAGGATCGTCGACCGGACCGGTGCGGGTCCGCGCGAAACCGGAGCCGCGATGGCGATGACGGGCGACGGGCGCGTGCTCGGTTCGCTGTCGGGCGGCTGCGTCGAGTCGGCGGTGCTCGCTGCCGCCGGCCAGGTCCTGCTCGACGGCCGGGCGAGCCTCGAGCGGTTCGCGGCCGCCGATGAACTCACGGTCGGCCTGCCGTGCGGTGGCGAGATCGAAGTCTTCGTCGAACGCCTCGACCACGACGACCTCCCCGTCCTGCACGCCCTCCACACCGCACTCGACGCACACCGCCCGGTCGCCTACGCCACCACCCTCGAGTCCATCCCCGACCGAAAACTCCTGCGGCCCGACGATACCGCCCCATGGCGCGGCCTCGACCACGACGCCGCCGCCCTCCTCACCGCGGGCCACAACGGACTCATCGGCGCCCAGGACGGCACCCCCGCCCAGGCCGCACGCCCCCGCACCTTCGTCCAGGTCTTCCGCTCCCCCGCCCGGATGATCCTGGCAGGCGCCAACGACTACACCCGCGCCGTGACCGTCGCCGCGGCGAACCTCGGCTACCACGTCACCGTCGTAGACGCCCGCGAAACCTTCACCACCCCAGCCCGTTTCCCGGCCGCCGACGAGGTGGTGATCGACTGGCCGCACCGCTACCTGGAGGCCGAACAGCGCGCGGGCCGCATCGACGAGCGCACCGTCCTCTGCGTCCTCACCCACGACCCCAAATTCGACGTTCCCCTCCTGGCCACCGCACTCGGCCTGCCCGCCCTGGCTTTCATCGGCGCTCTCGGTTCCCGCAGAGCGCACGCGGACCGCACCGCCCGCCTCCGCGACACCGGACTCCTCGACTCCGATATCGCCCGCGTCCGAAGCCCTCTCGGCCTCGACCTCGCCGCCCACACCCCCGAAGAAACCGCCATCTCCATCCTCGCCCACATCCTCGCCACCCGAGGAAGCGCCACAGCCCGACCCCTGGCAGATCTGGACGGCCCGATCCACCGCCGCCCGGACTAGGTCCCGCTCGCCACTTCCTCCCCTTGGAGCATCTGTTCACCGGCACATAACTTCGATACAGTTTGTATCGAAGTTATGAAACAGATTGTCCGAAGGGAGTGTTCGTGCGACCTCCCGACCCGCGGACGGTGCGCAGTCGTGATGCCGCGCTCGTATCGGCGCGAGAGCTGTTGATAGAGCAGGGATTGGCCGGGCTGACGCACGGGGCCGTCGCGGCGCGCAGCGGGATCAGCCGAGCCACGCTGTACCGACTCTGGCCGGAGCCCACCGATCTCGTCCGCGCCGCCGTCACCCGCCACATCACTCTCGCGCAGCCTCAGCCGACCGGGCATCTGCGAGCCGATCTGCTGACCGCGCTGACCGCCACCCGCGCGATGCTGCACGAACCGGCGACCGAGCAGGGCATGCGGGTGATGATCGAAAGGGCCGCCGTCGACGCGAAATTCGCGGAGGTGAAGCAAGCGCTGTACCGGTCGGGCACCCGGGCGGTGCGCACGACGCTGACCGAGGCCGTCGCCCGCGGGGAACTACCCGCCGAACTCGATGTCGACCTCGCGGTCGATCAGCTGCACGGTCCCTTGTTCTTCCGGCGACTCGTCGCCAATCGAACCTTCGACCTCGACTACGTGCGCGCGGTCCTCGACGACTTCCTGCGCGGCCACGCCTCGAAACACGCACCCCAGCAAGGAACCCCGTGACATGACCAAAACCCTGTCCGCCCCGCGCGTTCTCGCCGTCCTCGTCGCGATCATCACCGTATTCGGTGCTCTGCTGGCCGATTTCGTCATCCCCGCGGGCGCTGCTCAGCACCTGCGCAACGACGCCTGGCCGCCGCACGCGAAATTCCACGATGCCCAGTACATCGTCATGTCGATCCTGCTGGGCGTGCTGGCGCTGACCTTGCTGCTCCGGCGCGATGGCGGCGACCGCTCACGCGTGTGGACGGCCTGCGCGATCCTGGCTACGCCGTGGCTCGGCCTGCTGGCGGCGATGCTGTTCCCCGGCACCGCTGTTCACGATCCCGAGTTCGCCGACACCACGATCATCGGCCTGCACCCGCAGGTGCTGCTGGCGGTCATCCTGCTGGCAGTGCTGGCCACTGCCGCCGCGCTCAGCGCCTGCCGCCGGAACTGACACAGCGGGCGCCGCTCCGGTCCACCGACCGAGGCGACGCCCGATGTGGACGACTATGCCGCGACTTGTTCGGGCCGAAGGGTTTTCATCGGCGGTCGGTCTTCGAGCGAGACCGCGGTGGAATGGGCGATGAATTCGCCCTCGATCAACGGGAACTGGGTCAGCGGTGCGCCCGAGTCGGGGACTCCGCTGCGACGCAGAGCGGTGCCGAGGATCTGGCGGCTCATCACGCCCAGGTCGGACAGCGGGCGGTTGCGGTGGGTGCGCACGCCCAGGTTCACCTGGGTGATGGCGTCCATGCCCATGTGGTCGTAGGTGTCGAGGAGCAGGCCGATTTCCACGCCGTAGCCGGGAGCGAAGGGGACCGCGGTGAGGAGTTCGCGGGTGCCCGCGTATTCGCCGCCGAGCGGCTGGAGCACCTGCGCCAGTTCGGGACGGAGGGCGGCCAGCAGCGGACGGGCGACGAGCTCGGTGACTCGCCCGCCGCCGTTCGCGTCGACGGACTCGCCCTGGCGCAGCGGGCGGCGGTAGTAGGCCTTGGACAGGTGCGTGCCCTGCATCATCAGCAGCGGGCCGAGCAGCTTGGGCACGAAGTCGGGGTCGGGGTCGATCAGGTCGGAGTCGACGAAGGCGATCAGATCGCCCGTGGTGACCGCCAGCGACCGCCACAGCACCTCGCCCTTGCCGGGGACCGGTTCGAGTTCGGGAACGGCTTCCTCGCGTGAGATCACCTCGGCGCCCGCCGCGCGTGCGCGTGCGGCGGTGGCGTCGGTGGACCCGGAGTCCAGCACGATCAGTTCGTCGACGAGCGTGCCGAGCAGCGGCCGGATACTGGCCACGACCGCGGCGACGGTGTCCTGTTCGTTCAGCGCGGGCAGCACCACCGAGACGGTGCGGCCCTCCTTGGCGGCGACGAGCTCGCCGACCGTCCATTCAGGGGTGTCCCATGTGTGGGTAGTGGCCCAGGCGGGCTCGCGGTGTTGGATTTTCATGCCAGACCTCGCAGAGTTCGTGCGGGGGGCCGGATGCCCTGGATCGCGGCGATCATGTCCACGACCCGACGGGTTTCGGCGACTTCGTGAACCCGGAAGATCCGAGCGCCCGCGGCGGCCGACCATGCGGTTGCCGCCAGTGTGCCCTCGACCCTTTCGGTAAGACCTACCCCTAGAGTCTCCCCGATAAAATCCTTGTTGCTCAGTGCCATCAGCACTGGCCATCCGGTTTTTACAAGACCGTCGATTCCGCGCAACAACTCGAGCCCGTGATAGGTGTTTTTGCCGAAATCATGAGTGGGATCGATCACGATGCCATCGGCTCGCACCCCCGCGGCCGCCGCATTCTCGGCCGCGGCGACGACGGTGGCGGTCACCTCGGCCACCACATCGGCGTAGCGGACACGATGCGGGCGGGTGCGCGGCACGGCGCCACCGGTGTGGCTACAGACGATGCCCGCGCCCGTGTCGGCGGCGACATGCACGAGATCGGGGTCGGCACCGGCCCAGGTGTCGTTGATCAAGTCGGCGCCCACGGCGACCGCGGCCCGCGCGACGTCACCTCGCCAGGTATCCACACTGATCAACAGGTCCGGATACTTCGCCCGGATCGCCGCGACGAACGGCACCACCCGCTGCGCTTCCTCGGCCGCGTCGACGGTGACTCCGGGCCCCGCCTTCACTCCGCCGATGTCGACCAGATCAGCGCCCTCGTCGACCGCGCGCGAGACACGTTCCATCGCGGCCTCGTCGCTGAACGTGGCGCCACGGTCGTAGAA
Organism: Nocardia sp. PE-7; assembly: GCF_030486425.1. Classification (NCBI taxonomy): domain Bacteria; kingdom Bacillati; phylum Actinomycetota; class Actinomycetes; order Mycobacteriales; family Nocardiaceae; genus Nocardia; species Nocardia sp. PE-7. Next base: position 5,599,902 of record NZ_CP129614.1, read on the forward strand.
CGAGTCCGGCGTGCGATTCACGATCGCCATCACCAACGCGCGATCCGTCGCCACCTCGCGCCCACAGAAAGTGCGCTCGTCGCGCCTGCCCTGGGTTTCCGCCGACAACTCGGAACCGCGACTGCTTGTGCTCCGGGCAGGCGGTTCGTTCTCTGGTCGAGGTCCGGGCGTACCCGACGAGTTACCGATGTTCATGCGAAATCAGACGTTACCTTGCTAGCGCGGGGCTCGACCGGCGGCGACGTCATCGGCGTATCCGTCGTAAGCCGGGATGTAGCCATCTGTCGGACCGGACAGCACATACAGCTCACCGTCCGAGTCGGGTGCGTAGCCCTGCTTGCGCAATTCCACCTTTCGGCTCTTGAACGTCGAGGTCTGCTCCAGTTCGGCGACCACGCGCACGTACAACGGGACCGCGTACAGCGGCAGTCGCTGGTAGGCGGTCGCGGCCAGTGCCTTCCCGTCGAACGAGGCGTCGTCGGCCAGGGTGATCGCCGCCATGCCCGCTTTTCCGTCGGTACCGGGAATGTCGACGCCGTAGACAACGGCCTGATCGACGCGTTCGTCGTGCCCGAGCGCGCCCTCGACCTCCGTGGTCGCCACGTTCTCGCCCTTCCACCGGAAGGTGTCGCCGAGCCGGTCGACGAACGCGATGTGCCAGAAGTGCTGATCGCGGACGAGGTCGCCGGTGTCGAACCAGCAGTCGCCCTTCTTGAAGCCGTCGCGCACCAGCTTGGATTCCGACGCCTTCTTGTCGGTGTAGCCGTCGAACGGCTGCCGGTTGTTCACCTTCGCCAGCAGCAGGCCCACCCCGCCGGACCGCACCCGGCGCAGCTTCCCGTCGCGACCGCGCCGCGCGTGGCCGGTCTCGTCGTCGTACTCGACGACCGCGTACGGCAGCGGGCACAGTCCGGCGGTCCGGTCGACGCCGAACGCGTTGACGAACGCCAGCGGCGCCTCGCTGGACCCGTAGAACTCGACCACCCGGCCGATCCCGAACCGGCGCCGGAACTCGTCCCACAGTTCCGGCCGCAACCCGTTGCCGACGGCCAGCCGGACCCGGTTGCCCTGCTCGCCGGACCGCACCGGCTGGTTGATCAGGTAGCGGCACAGCTCGCCGATGTAGATGAACGCGGTGGCCCGCTCGCGCGCGATCTCGTCCCAGAACCCCGACGCCGAGAACTTGCGGCTGAGCACATAGGTCGATTCGCCCGCGAGCACGGCCGACAGCGCGACCGTGAGCGCGTTGTTGTGATAGAGCGGCAGGCAGCAGTACAGGGCGTCGTCGGCACGCAACCGGACGCCGAGCCCGCCGAGGCCGGACATGCTCTTGGTCCAGCGCTGATGGGTCATCACGCTGGCCTTGGGCAGACCGGTGGTGCCGGAGGTGAAGATGAGGAACGCCCGTTCCCCGGCCCGGACCCGCGCACACGTGGCGGGGTCGGAATCGGTTGCGGTGCGGGCCGACTCGTCCAACTCCTCGGCGGGGAGCACGTTCCGCGCCGGCTCTGGCAGCGAATCCAGCGCCTCGGCGCACTCCGCGCCGACGACATTGAGCACGCTGCCCAGCAGCCCGATGCTGTGCGCCAGCACCTGATCTCGCTGGTTGTAGTTGAGCAGCCCCACCGTGGCGCCGAGCTTGAGCACGGCCAGCACCGTGAACAGCGTCTCGGGCCGGTTGGTCATCAGCACGCCGACCACGTCGCCGCGCGTCACTCCGCGCGCGGAAAGCACCGCGGCGTAACGGTTCACCTCACTATTGGCGGCGCGGTAGGTGTAGGAACGACCTTCGAAACGCAGGAACACCCGGTCGGGCCTGCGGTGGGCGACCCGCTGGAAATACAGCCCGATCGAGGCTTTGTCCTTGGGCCCCACCAGCATTCCGCGCGCGTTGCGCAGCATGCCGGGGGCGTCGAGCGCCATGCCGGGCAGGGCTTTGGCCAGGTCGAACACGCTTACCGTGTCGCGTGCGTCATTGCTCACGTCGATCTCTCCTACTGTGCGGGCGCGGCCGGTTCCAGCGCGGCGAACGCGGTGGGCAGGTCGGCGGCCACGATGAGTCGGTCACGTGCTGCCCGCGGCACTATGGCGCGCTCGGACAGTCCGTCGATCCAGTGGAACAGGCCGTCGTAGAAGCCATTCGCGTTCAGCAGGACAACGGGTTTGGCGTGTTCACCTAGGTAGCCGCCGGTCCAGGTCTCGAACAGTTCCTCGAGGGTCCCGATGCCGCCCGGCAGGGTGAGGAACGCGTCGGCGCGCGCTTCCATCAGCTGCTTGCGCTGGCGCATCGTGTCGGTGACGAGCAGTTCGTCGGCGTCGACATCGGCGACTTCCTTGTGCACCAGATGTTTCGGGATCACGCCGATGGTGTGCGCGCCACCGGCCCTGGCCGCGGTGGCGACCGCGCCCATCATCGACACGTGACCACCACCGGAGACCAATTGCCAACCGCGACGGGCGATCTCGGTGCCGACGCGCGCGGCGAGGCTGATCAGGTCGGGATCGGTGGTGCTCGCCGAACAGTAGACACACACGGAATAGCTCACCATTTGTCCTCGGTGCCGAGGCGCTCGATATCGGCGTGGTCGCCGGTTTCGCCCTGGATGATCCGCACGACCTCGTCGACGCTGTCGGTGAGCTGGATCAGGTCGAGATCCTCCGGCGAGATCTTGCCCGAGCCGGCCAGGGAGCTGCGCAGCCAGTCGACGAGCCCGGACCAGTAGGCGGTACCGAACAGGATGATCGGGAAGCGGGTGATCTTGCGGGTCTGCACCAGGGTGAGCGCCTCGAACAGCTCGTCCAGGGTCCCGAAACCACCGGGCAGGCAGACGAAGGCCTGGGAGTACTTCACGAACATCGTCTTGCGGACGAAGAAGTACCGGAAGTTGATCCCCAGATCCACCCAGTCGTTGAGCCCCTGCTCGAACGGCAGCTCGATCCCGAGCCCGATCGAGTAGCCGCCCCCTTCCGAGCAACCGCGGTTGGCCGCTTCCATCGCCCCGGGCCCACCGCCGGTGATCACCGCGAAGCCCGCCCGACTGAGCGCCGCGCCGATCTCCCGGCCCGCCAGGTACTCGGGGTGGTCGGGACCCGTGCGCGCCGAGCCGAATACCGTCACCGCGGGCGGGATCTCGGCGAGCGCGCCGAAACCCTCGACGAACTCGGCCTGGATCCGCAGCACCCGCCACGGATCGGTGTGCACCCAGTCGCTGTCCTGCCGCGTATCGAGCAGGTTCCGGTCGGCGGTCCGCACACCGGGCTTGCGCTCCCGGCGGAACATCACCGGACCACGGAACTTCGGTTTGACCTTCCCAACCTGTTCATCAGCGGAATCGGTAGACATGACCCCAACCTACTGTGTTGGATTCCGGTCACGGGCGCGCACTTCGAGATCGGCCGACCCACGGCCATCCGCGTCCTCGATCCAGCCGAAGGATTTCCCGTGTCCCCTGCCACCGCGGCACGTTCCGGTCGCGTGCTCGTCGCGCTCGTCGCCATGGCCGGCGCCCTGATCACCGCGTTCGTCGTCGCTCCGCGCCTGCTGGCGAACAGCGCCGAGGTGAGCTTGCGCGACGAGAACGATCTCCGACGAGCGTTCCGCACGGCCTTCGTCGAGTATTGGCACGCTGGGAACCGGGAATTCACCGCCGACCTGACGCAGGTCGTCGACTACTGGTACCGCTACCACCTCGTCAAAGCGGTACTCGCCGCGATGCTGCTGGCCGTGCTCGTCGCGCTCGCCGTGCGGCTCTGGCGGGCGTTCGTGGCGGCGGGCCAGGCTTCGCTGAGCTCACGGGTGGGCTTCGCGGTGTCCGGTGGTCTGGCCACCGTGCTCGCCCTGTGCTCGCTGGTGCTGGTGCTGGCCAATGCGCAGGGCGCGGTGACGCCGTTCGCGTCACTGTTGCCGATGGTGCTGGGCGAGGACTCCGCCCCGGTCGAGGTCATCGCCCAGGTCGACCGGCGGTTGGCCGACGGCACCAGGGTGCCCCCGCTGGAGGTGATGATCGACGAATTCGCGCGCTACCACGAGGTGATGGCCGCGCTCGCCGCCGTTACGGCCGTTCTCCTGCTCGGGGCGTGCGCCCTGCTGTGGCGCGCGTCCGTGGGGTCTCGCGACCGGCGCTCCCGCCGCGTCCTCGCCTGGTTCGGCGCCCTCTCGGCACTGTTCGCGTTGGTCATGGTCGTCGTCGCGGTAGCGAACACCACCAACGCGTCGAACCCGGTCCCCGGCCTGGCCGCCCTGTTCACCGATGGTTGGTGAGCACGAAACGGGTGTCTCGGCCTACGGCTTGGACAGGTAGGTCCGCAGCATCGCGGTGACCGCGGTGATCTGGCTGAGCGGGACGTGCTCGTCGCGCTTGTGAGCGAGGTTGGGGTCGCCGGGGCCGAAGTTCACGGCGGGGATGCCGCGGGCGGCGAAGCGGGAGACGTCGGTCCAGCCGTACTTGGCGCGCACGCCGCCGCCACCGTGGGCGTTGACGGAGTCGATGAGGGTGCGGGCGGCGGGGGCGGTCAGGCCGGGCAGGGCGCCCGGTGAGGAGTCGGTGACCTCGAAGGCGACGTCGAGTCCGTCGAAGACCTCGCGGACATGCGCCACGGCCTGCTCGACGGTGCGGTCGGGGGCGAAACGGAAGTTCACATCCACCTCGGCGACATCGGGCACCACATTGCCCGCGACCCCACCCGAGACCCGCACGGCCGACAGACCCTCGCGGTACACACAGCCGTCGATATCGACCTCGCGCGCCTCGTAGGCCGACAGCCGCGCCAGCACCGGAGCGAGGCCGTGAATCGCGTTCTCCCCCAGCCATGCCCGTGCGGAATGCGCCCGCACACCCGAGGTGGTCAATCGCACCCGCAAGGTGCCCTGGCACCCCGCCTCGATCCAACCTGCCGACGGTTCACCGAGAATCGCCAAGTCGCCTTCGAGCCATTCCGGCAATTCACGCTCGATATGTCCGAGTCCGTTGAACTCCGCGGCGATCTCCTCGCCGTCGTAGAAAATCAGCGTCAAATCATGGGCGGGGTCGGCGATCGTGGCGGCCAGGTGCAGGAATACCGCGTCGCCGGATTTCATATCGACTGTGCCACAACCGAACAGCACGGCTTCGCCGTCGACTCGATCCGGTCGGCTCGGCACATTGTTCGCGATCGGCACCGTATCGAGATGGCCCGCCAGAATTACTCGCGTCGGCAATCCACGCTGCGTGCGCGCCAGCACCACATTGCCGTGCCGCAGCACTTCGAATCCGGTGGTCTGCTCCCGGATGGCCTCCTCGACCAGGTCCGCGATCTTGGCCTCGTCGCGCGACACACTCGGCACGTCGACGAGGGCGGCGGTCAACTGGATGGGATCGGCACGCAAATCGAGAGTCACATCTCGACAGTAGTACGGCCGGGCCCTCGATCCGCGGATCCGGGCGAAGCCGACCGCGTGGTCCAACGCACAGGGCCCCCCGGCACACCGCACCGGCCGGAACGGGCAAAATAGCCTCCGTGAGTATTCAGGGAGCAACTGCAGTCGGTATCGCCAATGTGACCTCGGACGGGACCGTCCTCGATACCTGGTACCCCAGCCCCGCGCTGGGCGAGTTCACCGAGACCGGTTCCCAGCGCCTCGACGCCGCCGATGTGCCCGAGTTCGCCGAGTTGCTGGGCGTGGACGCGGCCCGTGGGGTCGAGGTGATCGCGGTGCGCACCACCATCGCGGATCTGTCGGCCGCCCCGGTCGACGCGCACGAGGTCTACCTGCGCCTGCACCTGCTCTCGCACCGCCTGGTCCAGCCGCACGGCCTGAACCTCGACGGCCAGTTCGGCCTGCTCAGCAATGTCGTGTGGACCAACCACGGCCCGTGCGCGGTCGAGGGTTTCGAGCAGACCCGCCTGAAGCTGCGCGCCCGCGGTCCGGTGACGGTGCTCAGCGTCGACAAGTTCCCCCGACTGGTCGACTACGTGGTTCCCTCCGGCGTGCGCATCGGTGACGCCGACCGGGTCCGCCTCGGCGCGCACCTCGCCGCGGGCACCACCGTCATGCACGAGGGCTTCGTCAACTTCAACGCGGGCACCCTCGGCAACTCGATGGTCGAGGGTCGTATCTCGGCGGGCGTCGTGGTCGGTGACGGTTCCGACGTGGGCGGCGGCGCTTCCATCATGGGCACCCTGTCCGGCGGCGGCACCCAGGTCATCTCGGTCGGCGAGCGTTCGCTGCTCGGCGCCAACGCGGGCGTGGGCATCTCCCTCGGCAACGACTGCGTGATCGAGGCCGGCCTCTACGTCACCGCGGGCACCAAGGTCACCGGACCCGACGGCACCGTCGTCAAGGCCGCGAGCCTGTCCGGTCAGGACAACCTGCTGTTCCGCCGCAATTCCACCACCGGCGCCGTCGAGGTCGTCGGGCGCAAGGGCACCGGCGTGGAACTGAACGCCGCATTGCACGCCAACGATTGACCGGTCGAATTGCCGGGCCGAACGGCCCGGCAATTCTTCTCACCAGTCACAATTCAGCAAATATTGCGGTTTCATGAAGATGAACCAGAATGTGCGACAAGCGAATTAGCGCGCTAACCTTCGTTTCGCTGCTCCGATCAGGACAGCGAAAAAGCGGAGGGATTTCATGGCGGTCGCCGCGGTGGGGATTACCGCTGCCACTGCCAACGGTGCGCCCGCGGTGGCCACCGAACAGCCCGCTGTAGTGGCTTCGGGGGGCGTGACTTCTGGCGTGACGCACGGAATCAACTACCAGACCACGGTGTCCCCGGCTGACAAGACCGTCACCTGGGCTGTCGACAACGGCAAGTTCGAGGTCGCCGCCGACGGCGCCTCGGTGCTGCTCAAGACGGCCGACGGCGTGACCGTCGACCAGGCGCCGCTGCGCTCCGAGGTCGTCGGCCTGCCGATCGCCGTGAACCCGCAGATCAGCGAGGACGGCCGCACCGTCAAGCTGACCTCCACCATGGCGCCCGAGGATTCCGCGAAGCTGAGCGACATCGCGGAACTGAAGGACATCAGCTCCTACGACCGGCTCGTCGAGCAGGTCAACAAGAACCTGCCCGGCGTCGTCATCGGCGGCGTCATCGGCGCGTTCTTCCCGTTCCTGTGGCTGTTCACCATCCCGGCCGGCATGGTCGTCGGCGGCTACGTGACGGGCGGCCAGGAATTCCTGGACGCCGTGATCGCCTTCGTGACCGGTCAGCCCTGATCTGACAGCACGATAGGGAAAGGCCTCGTACTTCTGCGGAGTGCGGGGCCTTTCCGCTGTGGCGGGGATCACCGTCACAAACAGACGCCTGCCCGCATCCCATGGTCGACACATCAGTTCCCATGGCAGGAGGCACAGATGGACATCGTGGTTATCGGAGCGGGCTACGCAGGGACTGTCGCGGCGAATCGGCTGAACAAGAAGGTCCCCGACGCACGGATCACTGTGGTCAATCCGCGGGGCGACTTCATCGAACGGGTGCGGTTGCACGAGCAGATCGCGGGCAGCGGCGCCGCGGCCCGACCGCTCACCGAGATGCTCAGGGAAGCGATCACGATCGAGACCGCGAGCGTGGACAAGATCGGCGACGGCACCGTCAGCCTCGACGACGGTCGGAGCCTGAACTTCGACCACGCGATCCTCGCGGCGGGCAGCATCGCGAACCCGCTGCCCGGCGCGATCGCGGTCGATACGTGGGAAGGGGCCGAACAGGCGCGCATCGCGCTCGCGGGCTTGCCTGCCGGCGCGACCGTCACGGTGATCGGCGGTGGGCTGACCGGGATCGAGACCACGGCCGAGGTCGCCGAAGCCCGTCCCGACCTGCGCGTACGACTGGTGAGCGAGTCGGTCGCCGACGGGCTCTCCGCCGGCGCGCAACGGCACATCCGCACTACGCTGGCCCGATTGCACGTGGAGATCGTGGCCGAGCGGGTCGCCGAGATCGATGCGACGACCCTGCGCCTGCGTTCGGGCACCGAACTCGATTCCGATCTCACCCTCTGGGCGATCATCGCCGCGGTACCCGAACTGGCCGCTCGTAGCGGGCTCGCGGTGGACGTCGACGGCCGTGCCCTGGTCGACGCCACGCTGCGCAGCGTCACCGATCCTCGCGTCTTCGTCGTCGGCGACTGCGCGGTGGTACCCGGCATGCGCATGGCCTGCGCCACTGCGGCTCCTCAGGGCGCACACGCGGCCGATACGCTGGCCAGGATGAGCAAAGGACGGGAGCCGCGGCCGTTTTCGCTGGGCTACGCGGGCCAGGGAATCAGCCTGGGCAGGCATGACGGGCTGGTGCAGGCGACCGATCGCAACGACATCGCCCAGCGGCTGTATCTCGGCGGGCCCCTCGCGTCGTTCGCCAAGGAATGCGTGAGCCGCTACGCCGCCTACGCCTCGCGCACCGGCAACAGCGTGTGGCTCAGCGGTCCGAAACGGTGATCCAGGCACACGTCGACACCTTCACCGAGAACCGGCGGCTGCTGTTCTCGATCGCCTACGAGATCCTCGGCTCGGTCGTCGACGCCGAGGACGTCCTCCACGACAGCTACCTGCGCTGGCGCGAGGTCGACCTCGCGCTGGTCGAGAATTCGCGCGCCTACCTCGCGCAGATCGTCACCCGGCAGGCGCTCGGGGTGCTGCGCTCCGCCGCCCGCAGGCGTGAGGACTACATCGGCCAGTGGCTGCCGGAACCACTGGCCACCGAGGCGGACGGTGGGGTCGAGCACGTGCTCACCGGCGAGGCGGTGACCACCGCGATGCTGCTCGTGCTGGAAACGCTCACGCCGGTGCAGCGGGCGGTGTTCGTGCTGCGCGAGGTGTTCGCGTTCGATTATCCGGAGATCGCGGCGGCGGTGGACAGATCCGAAGCCGCTGTGCGGCAACTGAACCAGCGCGCTCGCAACCGGGTGCACGCCGCACGCCACACCGCCGTCGCCACTCCCGCCGAGGCCCAGTCGGTGGTCGAGAAGTTCTCGATCGCGGCCGCCACCGGCAATGTGCAGGCGCTGATGGACGTGCTCGCTCCCGAGGTGGTGTTCCTCGGGGACGGCGGCGGCGTGGTGAACACGGTACGCAGGCCGGTACACGGCCAGGACAAGGTGGCCAGGCTCGTCATCGGCTTGCTCGCCAAGGGTCAGCGGCTCGGCGTCCTGGGCGCGCACCTCGGCATCTACAACGCGATGCCCACGATCCTGGCGACCGTCGACGGCGTGCTCGACCAGGTGACGTCCATCGAGGTCACCGATGGCCGGGTCACCGCGGTGTACTCCATGCGCAACCCCGAAAAGCTCAGTGCGGTAAGGATTCCGGGCTGAGGCCGAAGGCGATCACCCGGCCGGGGTGGATCCGGATGAGCGCGTCGGACCGATCACCGATGTAGGACTCCACCCCGGTCAGCGCCTCGGCGGTGCCGCGGATCTCGAGGCAGCGCACCCGCCACGGTCGCACCGAGGCGATGTCGTCGACGACGAAGGCCACCTGCGCGTTGTCGGCGAGATTGCGGAACTTCTTGGAGGCGGCCAGGTTCCAGCCCGCGATGTCGATGGTCCCGAGTTCGGCGTTGTAGCGGAAGCCGACCGGATTGTTCTGCGGGGTGCCGTCGGGGCGGACCGTCGCCAGCCGCCCGAGCTGCTGGGTCGACAGGTAGGCGAGGTGTTCCGGTGTCAGCGTTGCGCTCATGCCTCGACGCTAAAACCTCGAGTGCTGTCGAGGTCAAGGGATCGCCACGCACCGCCTCTCGACCTGGCACCGTCCGCGCGCTACGCTGCCAGCTATACGGAACCGTATAACTGGAGGTTCGACATGACGCTTCCCCCCGGCCAACGCGCGATCGACGGCTTCCCCCGCTTCGGCACCCACCTGCATCACCCACCGCCGCCGATTCCCGCGAACCCGGTGATCGAGGTCGGTGGGGCGCTCACGCGACCGTTCACGCTCACCATCAGCGACCTCGCCCAGCTACCGCGAGTGGAGGTGAAGGCCGACTTCCACTGTGTGGCCGGGTGGTCCGCTACCGACCTGCGCTGGGAGGGCATCGGGTTCGCCACGTTCTATCGCGCGCGCGTCGAACCCGTTCTCACGCCGGGCGATTCGATCAGCCACGTCGTTTTCGAGGGTCTCGACGGGTTTCAGTCGATCGCGTTGCTCGAGGACACGCTGGCCGATGATGTGCTCATCGCCGACCGGCTCGACGGGCAGCCCCTCACCAGCGACCACGGCGCCCCGATTCGGCTGGTGAGTCCCGGTCAGTACGGCTTCGTCAACACGAAACACCTGTGCCGCATCGAATTCCACACGTCTCAGCCCATCGACCCGGACAGGTGGTCACCGCTCGCGGCGCACCGCAGGGCGCGCGTCTGGCAGGAGGAGCGGCATCGCTACCTGCCGGGACGCATTGTTCGGCCGATCTACCACGCGTTGATCGGACCGATCCGGCGAATGAGCGCTCGCGGGAGCACCGAACGGACCGACTGAATCTCAGTCCAGCAGCTTCTTCTGCACCTTGCCCATCGCGTTGCGCGGGAGCGTGTCGACGAAACGAACCTCACGCGGGCGCTTGTGAGCCGAAAGCTGTTCGCCCACATAGGCGGTCAGCTCGACACCGAGCGCGTCGGAACTCCCGTCGCGCGCGACGACGAAGGCCACGATCCGCTGCCCGAGGTCGTCATCGGGCAGCCCGACCACGGCGACCTCGCCGACCGCCGGATGCCCGAGCAGCGCGGTCTCGATCTCCCCCGCGCCGATCCGGTAGCCGCCGGATTTGATGAGGTCGATCGACTCGCGCCCGACGATTCGATGGAACCCGTCGGCATCGATGACAGCCACGTCACCGGTGCGGAACCAGCCGTCCTCGGTCCAGTCCCGCGCGGTGGCCTCCGGCCGATTCAGGTACCCGTCGAACAGCATCGGCCCACGAACCTGCAGGCCACCGATGCTCACACCGTCATGGGGCACGGGCTCGCCCGCTTCGTCCCGCAGCCTCGTTTCCACCCCGCGCACCGGCGTGCCGACCCAGCCGGGCCGCCGCTCGCCATCGGCCCGGGTGGACAGCGTGATCATGGTTTCGCTCATCCCGTATCGCTCCACCGGCGCCTGCCCGGTGAGCTCGGCCAGCTTCTCGAACACCGGCACCGGCAGCGGCGCGCTACCCGAGACGAGCAGCCGCGCCTTACCCAGTTCCTCGGCCAGTTCGGGCTTCTCGACCACGCGCGACCACACCGTCGGCACGCCGAAGTACAGACTGCCGCCCGCCGCCGCGTACGCCTCGGGCGTCGGCTTGCCGGTGTGGATCACGGGACTGCCGATGCGCAGCGGCCCGAGTAGCCCGAGGATCAGCCCGTGCACGTGGAACAGCGGAAGCCCGTGCACCAGTGTGTCTTTCCACGTCCATGCCCACGCCTCGGCCAACGCGTCGAGCCCGGCGGCGATCGCGCCGCGGCTGAGCATCACACCCTTGGGCGCCCCGGTGGTTCCCGAGGTGTAGAGGATGAAGGCGATCGCCGCCGGATCGGGTTCGGGATAGGTGTGCCACGACCGCGCGTGCAGCCGCACCGGCACTACCGGCAGGTCGGCGCCCTCCGGCGCCGGGCCCAGCCAGGCTTGCGCACCCGAATCGCGCAGAATGTGCTCGCGCTCGGCGACGCCGGAGTCCGGCGGCACCGGGACCACGGTGACACCGGCGATCAGGCAACCGACCACCGCGATCACGGTGCGCAGGGTCGGTTCGGCCAGCACGGCGACGCGGTCGGCGCGAGCGATCCGTTCCGCCACCGATGTCGCCGAACCCAGCAGATCACTGCGCGACACGGTGGCATCATCGATGGTGACGGCGTCGGGAATGTCATCCCCGGCGGCGACGGCGGCCGGATTCAACGAAGCGAGCAGCAGCGGCGGACCATAGGGCATCCGTCAACGCTAACGCGACGAGGTTCCGTGTGTGCCGCCGCCGCTGTCGTTGACACCCCGGTGACATGATGCGAGATTCAACATATAATTCTCTCACGCTCTCTTCGACGAAAACGGGGTCAACGATGACCATCCAGTCGCGCTCGCGTTCGCAGCAATCCGAACCGGCACAATTCGACATCCGCGACTACGTCGACGGCTCCGCTGCCTTCTACGGCGCGACCGCCAATGTGATCATGCAGCTCAGCCTGGCTCCCGTGGGCCACGGCGTCGCGGAATCGCAGGTCCACAGCGGCAGCATCATGCTGCACCCGATCAAACGCACCCGAACCACGCTCACCTACCTGTCGGTCGCGCTGATGGGCACCGACGCCGACCGCGCGGCCTACCGCACCGCCGTCAACGGCGCGCACCGCCAGGTCCACTCCACCGCCGACAGCCCCGTGAAGTACAACGCCTTCGACAAGAACCTGCAGCTATGGGTGGCCGCGTGTCTGTACTGGGGCTCGGTCGACGTGATGAATCGCCTCTACGGCCCCGTCGACGACGCCGTCGCCGACACCTTCTACGACTACGCCCACTACCTCGGCACCACCCTCCAGGTGCCCCGCGAGATGTGGCCCGCCGACCGCGCCGCCTTCGATGCCTACTGGTCCGAGCATCTGCAGCTCACCAGCGTCGACGCCACGGTCAAGGCCTACTTCGACGACCTGCTCGACCTGAAGATGGTCCACCCGCTGCTGCGCCCGCCCTTCGCCCGCTTCCACCGCTGGTTCACCACCGGCCTGCTCCCCCAGCACCTCCGAGACGAACTCGGCCTATCGTGGAGCCCCGCCGACGAGCGCAAACTCAACCGCCTGATGCGCACCACCGGCAACGTGACGGGCCGCCTGCCGCGCCCCCTGCGCAACTTCCCCTTCAATGTCACCCTCGCCGACATGCGCCGCCGCCACCGGCGCGGCAAGCCCCTGATCTGATCGGCATCACCGCGCGCCTCCCACGCCGACCTGCGACGTTCGGGTTTCATTCCCCACGATCGCAACGCCGTCGCGCGGAATCGGAGGACGTTCGTGAGCATTCGAACAGTGACATGGTGCGCGGCGGCGGTCGCCGTCGGCCTCATGGCGGCCGCGCCCGCCGCCCGCGCCGACGAGGACCCGTCGACAGTGCCGCCGCGCACCGCCATGTCGCTGCGGATGCCGGGCGGATTCGCCTGGGGCACCGCCAACGAGCACGAATCGCGGGCGGCGCTGTCGATGTCCAAGCTCTACATCGCCGATTACGCGCTGCGCCACGGCGACGGCTCGCCGGAGGACCGCGCGCTGTCGGAACGGATGATCCGCGACTCCGACGACGGCGCCGCCACCCGACTCGCCGACAAATATCCGCAGGCGATCGATGCGACCGCGGGCGAATACGGATTGCGCGCGACGCACGGCACCGCCGACTGGGGCCGGTCGAGCACCAGCACCGCCGACATCACCGAATTCCTGGCCGCCAAGCAGCGCACCGACGCCGGTTCGCCGATCTTCGAGTGGATGGCGGGCGCGAGCAATACCGCCGCCGACGGCACTCCCCAGAACTGGGGCACCGCCCAACTCCCCGGCGTGCAGGGCAGCAAGTGGGGATGGTCGGATATGGGCGCTCCCGAGGTGGCTTCCGCATCCTTCGGGCCCGGCTTCTCGGTCGCCGCGCACACCTACGGCGCACCGGCCGACCAGTCCGCCGATGTGCTCGACGCCCTGCCCGCGCTGATCCTTCGCCTGGCGGGGGCGTACTGATCAGAAGGGTGCTTGCTGCCACCAGTTGTCGCGGGTCTCCTCGAAGGAGTGACCCGGCCACGACACCTCCACCACCGAGTTCGCGCTGAACACATTGCCGCGTTCCCTGGCCGCGAGCGTGAACGGCGCGGCGGGGTCGCGTGGGCGGTAGGCGGCGAGGCTGGTGTGGTGCAGTTCGCGCGTGAGCTCCTCGGTGGTGTGCCGCAGGAGATAGGCGTCGACATCGGCGGCATCGGGGTACTCGGTGTACCAGGCGATGAGTCCTTCGGAATCGACGCAGCTGATCTGCCGCAGCGGCGCCGGGTCGCCCGGCAGCACGACCAGCGACGGGGTCGCCGAACAATTCGCCTCGCGCCAGCCGCGCCCGGTGGGCCCCGACGGGATCAAGTCGGTGAAACCCGATGCCACCGAACCATGGGCGCCCCAGGTAGGCGGCGGTGGAATTCGGTTGGGCCGCACGAACTTCCAGTAGATCGCACCGACGCCGACGACGCCGATCCCGGCGACCAGCGCGAGCACGATCAGACTCACCGCGAGTGCCCGCCACCGCGACGAAACCGCCCGCTGTGGTCGTCGTCCGGACGATTCGGCGTGCTGCCCGACCCCAGGGGCACCCGCTGGCGCATACCCGGAACGCGGAATCGCCACAGCGCCCGCCGCTTCCCTTCCACCACCGTGGACTGTGGCCCGCGGAACGGAGGACGACGGCGAACTCACCAGGGTCGGGTTCATCGAACTCTCGCCGGTATTCGCCGGTAGGCGTGCACGGCCGAATGACGCCCCAGCCGGAACGGCCGACCTGGTCGCCACACGGGTCGCTTCCCCAGCAGCGGGTGGCGGGCCGCCTCGACCCTGCGACGTGGAACCCACACCGACCAAAGCCGCTGCCGCCGCGCGCGCGAATTCCTCACAGCTGTCGAATCTTTCGTCCGGCGCCTTCGCCATCGCCCTGGCGATGACCGCATCGATTCCGGGCGGCAGGTCGCCGACCACCGCGGACGCGCGAGGTACTGGCTTGGTCAGGTGGGCGGCGACCACCGCGCCGGGATTGTCGGCGGGAAAGGGACTTTCGCCGGTGAGCAGAGTGAACAACGTACAGCCGAGCGAGTACTGGTCGCAGCGGTGATCGACCGGTTCACCCGAGAGTTGTTCGGGGGACGCGTAGGCCAGGGTCGCGAGGAAAGCGCCGGTGCGGGTGAGTTGGCGGGCATCGCCGCGGAGTCGGGCGATGCCGAAGTCGGTGAGCAGCACGCGGTCGCCGGAACGGCTGGGGCCGAGCAAGATATTGGCGGGCTTCACATCTCGGTGCAGCACGCCGCGATCATGGGCGTAGTCGAGGGCTTCGGCGGTCTGGGCGATGATGCCGACCGCCCGTGCCGGAGCCAACGGCTCCCCGCGGAACGCCGAGGCGTCGCGGCCGTCGACGTACTGCATGGAGATCCACATCAGACCGTCTTCGATACCGCGGTCGAGCACCGACACGATGCCGGGATGATCGAGATGGGCGGACACATCGGCCTCGCGCTCGAACCGGCCGCGGACCTCGTCGTCGGAAGACAGTTCGCGATCGAGCAGTTTCAGCGCTACCCGCCGCGGCAGGCGCGGATGCGCCGCGAGATACACGGTGCCCATCCCGCCCCGGCCGAGCAGCCGGTCGATCCGATACCCCGCGAAGACCGTGCCGGCGCCGAACTCCACCCCGCGCATCCGTTGTCCCCTCGATCCTGTCCCCTTGTGCTCCACACGATATCGGCAAGCAAGACGGCGCGAACCCCTGGGCGGGCAGCCGCAGGGGTTCGCGCCGAGATCGCGATCAGGACAGGCGGGCTGCCGCTTCGGCGATGCGCTCGTCGGTGGCGGTCAGCGCGATGCGCACGTGTTCGGGCGACCGCGGACCGTAGAAATCGCCGGGGGCGGCGAGGATTCCGCGTTCGGCGAGCCAGTCGAGGGTGACGCGGCAGGGTTCGCCGCGAGTGGCCCACAGGTACAGCCCGGCTTCGGAGAAGTCGATGCGGAAACCCGCCTGCAGCAAGGCGTTTCGCAGGATTTCGCGGCGCGCGCGGTAACGCTCGCGCTGCTCGGCCTCGTGCACGTCGTCGCTGAGCGCGGCGGTCATCGCGGCCTGGATCGGGAACGGCATGATCATGCCGGAGTGCTTGCGCACCTCGAGCAGTTCGGCCACCAGTTCCGGGTCACCGGCGACGAAACCGGCGCGGTAGCTGGCCAGGTTCGAGGTCTTCGACAGGGAATGGATGGCCAGCAGGCCGGTGTGGTCGCCGTCGCAGACGCGCGGGTCGAGGATCGATACGGCCTCGCCCTCCCAGGTCAGGCCCAGGTAGCACTCGTCGGAGGCGACGATCGCGCCACGCTCGCGAGCGAACGCCACCACCTTGCGCAGGTGCTCGACGGGCAGCACCTTGCCGGTGGGATTCGAGGGTGAGTTCACGAAGATCAGCGCCGGGTTCTGCGGGCCGATCTGGGTGAGACCGTCCGCGCGCCAAGGCTTCGCGCCCGCCAGCAGCACGCCGACCTCGTAGGTCGGGTAGGCGATCTCGGGGATCACCACCAGATCGGCGGGGCCGACGCCGAGCAGCCGAGGCAGCCCGGCGATGAGCTCCTTCGTGCCGAGTACCGGCAGCACCGCCGCAGGGTCGACGCCGGTGACGCCGAACCTGCGCGCGAACGCCGCGACGACGGCCGAGCGAAGCTCAGGGGTGCCGTGCGTGGTCGGATAGCCGGGAACAGCCGCCACCGAACCCAATGCCGCCCGGATCAGCGGATCGACCGGGTCCACCGGCGTCCCCACGGACAGGTCGACGAGTCCACCCGGATGGGTGGACGCCTTCTGTTTGACCGCGGCGATGGTGTCCCATGGGAAATCAGGCAGCAGGCTGCTCACACGCCCACGCGTGGGCGCCCCTGTGCTCACTCCTCGGCCATCGGGGGCAGCGCCTTGATGAAGGCGGGGTCGAAGTCGACCACACCGACCTTGGTCGCGCCACCGGGGGATCCCAGCTCGTTGAAGAAGTCGACGTTGGCGTTGATGTAACCGCTCCACTGGTCCGGAGTGTCGTCCTCGTAGAAGATCGCTTCCACGGGGCAGACCGGCTCACACGCACCACAGTCCACGCACTCGTCGGGTTGGATGTAGAGCATGCGACCGCCCTCGTAGATGCAATCCACGGGGCATTCCTCGATGCACGCCTTGTCCTTCACGTCAACGCACGGTTCAGCGATGATGTACGGCACTGCCGTTCTCCTAGTCTGTCCTCACCTGCGGGGTTACTCCGCCCACGAAACCCTATCCCGACCGCCCACATTACTCCCAGGTCAGCCTGCCCTAACTCACTCTGACAATCATCCGATAGCCAAAGGCAGTGGTGTCGGTTTGGCTTCCACCTGTCCGTAGGTGGTGGTGCGTTCGCGGACCGGACGGTCGATGCCCGCCGCGATCTCGGTGAGCTCGGCGACGGTTTTCGCCGAGCCGTGCTGAGAGCCGGCCATCCGGGAGATGGTCTCCTCCATCAAGGTGCCACCCAGATCGTTGGCGCCGCCGGTGAGCATGGCCTGAGTACCGAGGGTACCCAGTTTCACCCAGCTGGTCTGGATGTTGTGGATGCGGCCGTGCAACATGATCCGGGCCAGGGCGTGGACCGCGCGATTGTCCCGGTTGGTCGGCCCCGGCCTGGCCGCGCCCGCCAGGTACAGCGGCGCGCTCTGGTGGACGAACGGCAGCGGGACGAACTCGGTGAAGCCGCCGGTCTCGTCCTGGATGCCGCGCAGCACCCGCAGGTGGCCGACCCAGTGCTTCGGGTTGTCCACATGGCCGTACATCATCGTCGAGCTGGAGGGGATGCCCAGTTCGTGGGCGGTGGTGACGACCTCGATCCAGGCGGAGGTGGGGAGTTTGCCCTTGGTGAGCACCCAGCGGACCTCGTCGTCGAGGATTTCGGCGGCCGTTCCGGGGATCGAGCCCAATCCGGCGTCCTTCAGCGCCGACAGCCAGTCGTGGATGCTCTGGCCGCCACGCGAGGCGCCGTTGACGATCTCCATCGGGCTGAACGCGTGGACGTGCATCGACGGGACGCGGGCCTTGATGGCGCGGACCAGATCGGCGTAGCCGGTGACGGGGAGCTCGGGGTCGATGCCGCCCTGCATGCAGATCTCGGTGGCGCCGTCGACGTGGGCTTCCCACGCGCGATCGGCGACCTCGTCGGTGCTGAGGGTGAACGCGTCGGCATCGCCCTTGCGCTGGGCGAAGGCGCAGAAGCGGCAACCGGTGTAGCAGATATTGGTGAAGTTGATATTGCGGTTGACGACATAGGTGACCTCGTCGCCGGAGACCTCACGGCGCAGCGAATCAGCCAGTGCCGCAACGGCTTCCATATTGGCGCCGTCGGCCGTCGCGAGTGCGAGGTACTGGTCGTCGGTGAGCCCCGCCGGGTCCTTCTCCGCCGCGCGCAGGGCATCGAGGACCTCGGAATCGAGGCGCTCGGGCGCCACGACGGCCAGGTCGCGAGCGTGTTCGCGGATCGTCTCCCAGTCGCCGAACGCGCCGACGACTTCCTGGCCGAGCCCGGAATCGCTGCGACTGTCGGTATTGCGGCCTTCGGTGTCGATGGCGGTGTTCAGGTCGACGCGGCCGACCGAATCCCACGACTCGTCGGGCTCCTGCCACGGCAGGCCGACCGGCAGCACATCGGGCCTGGCCAGCCCGGTCGCGGGGTCGGTGAGCGCGTCGACGTGCGCACCGATCCGCGGGTCGATCCACGGGTGGCCCGCGCGCACGTATTTCGGGTGCGCGGAGGTGCGTTCGACGAGGGTGAACCCGGCCGCCTCGGTGATCTCGCGCAGGGTATCCAGGTTCGGCCACGGCCGTTCGGGGTTCACGTGATCGACCGTCACCGGCGACACCCCACCCCAGTCGTCGATGCCCGCGTCGATCAAAGCCAGGCAATCGCTGTGCGACACCAGGTTCGGCGGCGCCTGCACCGGAACATCCGGCCCGAGAAGCAACCTTGTCACCGCCACGGTGGCCAGGAACTCCGCCACGCCCGCGTCGGGAACATCGCGCATGGCGGTGTCGTCCTTGGCCCGGAAGTTCTGCACGATCACTTCCTGGATGTGCCCGAACTCCCTGTGCTGCTTGCGAATCGCCATGATCGACTCGGCGCGCTCGGTGAGGTTCTCGCCGATGCCGACCAGGATGCCGGTGGTGTAGGGCACCGAGAGCCTGCCCGCGTCGGTGATCGAGCGCAGCCGGACCGCGGGATCCTTGTCGGGGCTGCCGTAATGGCACTCACCCTTGTCGGTGAACAGCCTGGTGGCGGTGGTCTCGAGCATCATGCCCATGGACTGGGCGACGGGCTTGAGGCGGGAGATCTCGTTCCAGCTCATCACGCCGGGGTTCAGGTGCGGCAGCAGGCCGGTCTCCTCGAGCACGAGGATGGAGACGGCGCGCAGGTAGTCGAGGGTGGAGTCGTAGCCGCGTTCGTCGAGCCACTGCGCCGCCTCCGGCCAGCGGTCCTCCGGCCGGTCGCCCAGGGTGAACAGCGCTTCCTTGCAGCCCAGCGCGGCGCCCTGGCGGGCGATCTCGAGGACCTCGTCGGGTTCGAGGAACATGCCCTTGCCCTCGGCGCGCAGCTTGCCGGGCACGGTGACGAACGTGCAGTAGTGACACTTGTCCCGGCACAGCTTGGTGAGCGGGATGAACACGTTGCGCGAATAGCTGATCGTGCGTGGGCGGCCCGCCGATTCGAGCCCGGCATCGCGGACTCTGGCGGCGCTCGCGCACAGGTCGACGAGGTCGTCGCCGGTGGCATGCAGCAGGACGGTGGCCTCGTCGGCGTTCAAGGTGACGCCGTCGCGGGCTCGGCGCAGGGCTCGGCGCATCGCGGTGGGACTCGGCGGCGACATCGGAACGCTCGGCTTCGGAAGGTCGGTCACCCCGTCGATCATGCGCTACTTCTTCCCCGGACGTGTGGTCGGTGAGGTCACGGGCCCGTGGCGGGCGCGTTGTGGTCGTCCTTGTCCGACGACAACCTCCCCCGTGACCGCGCGTATTCCCGACGGGGTGAACTCGTCGCACGCGCATGGAACCATGGGCAGCATGTCGCTGCCACGCTCCACCATCCTGGCCGAACCGGCCTGGCGTCCGAGTTCCAAGGCCAAGCTGCTGTGGGCGCTGGAGAACGCGATCGGGGTGGTGGTGCTCTTCGTGGTACTCGTGTTGTGGGCGGTGGTGGACGAGGACCATCGTGGCTGGCAGGTGCTGGCCGGGCTGGCGATCGTGGTGCTCGCGGTACTGGCCGTCGTGGTGATCCCGGTGTGGCGATACGCGGTGCATCGCTGGGAGGTCACCGATGATGCCGTGTACACGCGGGTGGGGTGGCTGGATCAGGAATCGCGGGTCGCGCCGATCTCGCGGGTACAGACCGTCGATACCGAGCGTGGGCCGCTGGAACGGATCCTCGGGCTGGCGACCGTCACCGTCACCACGGCGTCGTCGGCGGGCGCGGTGAAGATCGGCGCGCTCGACCTGCCGGTCGCCGAGGAGGCGGTGCTGCGGCTGACCGCCATCGCCGCACAGCACCGCGGCGACGCGACATGACCGCACCCGCGCAGGCCGAGACCGACTGGCAGCGCCTGGATCCGCGCATGCTGCTGGTATATCCGGTCAACGAGGTCATGAAATACATTCCGGTGCTGCTCGGTTCGATCATCGTCGGCACCACCAGCGGCAATCCGCTGTGGAGCTTGATTCCGGTCACGCTCGTCGCGACGTTCGGTATCGCGCGGTGGTTCACCACCTCGTATCGGATCGATGCCGATCATGTGCAGTTGCGCAGCGGAATCGTGCAGCGCCGGACGTTGTCGGTGCCGCGCTCGCGAATTCGGTCGGTGGATGTGGAAGCCGATCTGCTGCACCGGGTGCTCGGGCTGGCGGTGCTGGCCATCGGAACCGGCAAGCAGACCGACAAGGGCGAGGAATTCAAGCTCGACGCGCTCGACACCAGTCAGATCCCGGCCTTGCGGGCCGAATTACTCGCGCACACCGGGCAACGGACATCCGGGCACAGCGAGAGCACCGGGGCGCCGCATGTTTCGCAGCACGATGCCCTCACCGAGTCCGGGGTGGAGATCGGGCACTGGCGGGCGGCGTGGGTGCGGTACGCGCCGTTGTCGCTGACCGGGCTGGCCGTCGTCGCGCCGATCGCGGGAATCGGCGCGCAGTACGGACTCATCGACGTGCTGTCGAAAAGTGCTGTCGTGCAACATCTCGACGACGACACCGCGATGATCGTCGTGATCGTCATCACCGGGCTGACCCTGCTGACGGTGCTGCTGGTGAGTCTGGCCGGGTGCGCCCACTACCTCGCCACCTGGTTCGGCCTGCGCGTGCTCGACAACGGCACCACCCTGCACCTGCGCCACGGCCTGTTCACCACCCGCCAGATCACCCTGGACCTGGCCCGCTTCCGCGGCGCCACACTCAACGAACCGCTGCTGCTGCGCGCCGCCAACGCCGCTCAGCTCGAGATGATCATGACCGGCGAGAACCCCCGGCAGAAGATCCTCCCCCAGGCTCCACGCGCCGCCGTCGAACGCACCCTCGACGAACTACTCCGCACCCGCCGACGCCCACACGCCGAGGCATCGACCGCCCCGGAACCGGACTCGGCCTGGGCACCCCGCGACGACACCGAACGCACGGTCGCGACCTCCCTCGACAAAGTCGCCTCCACAGCCGCCCTCACGGATTCGCCCGCACCGCAACCGATCACCGGTTCCGCGCTCGGCACCGTCGAGCTACGGCGTCACGGACCCGCCGCACATCGTCGTCGCTACACCCGCGCCGCGTGGCCCGTCGGTATCGCTGTCGTCGCTCTGCTCGCCATCGCGCTCGCGGGTGGGCATCCACCGGCGTGGACCTGGCCCTTCCCGGTGTTGCTCGCCGTTGTCATGGCCCTGCTCGCCGAGGACCGCTACCGCGGCTTGGGCCACCGCGTGCTCCCCGGCACCACCGGTCCGACCTGGCTGATCACCCGCAGCGGCAGCCTCGATCGCAATCGGGACTGTCTCGAAGCGCCCGGCATCATCGGATGGACTGTGCGACAGACCTTCTGGCAGCGCCGCGCCGGTCTCGCCACTGTTGTCGCGGCCACCGCGGCGGGCAAGAAGTCCTACCTGGTGGTCGACATCCCGATCGATCAGGCCGCCGACCTGATCGAGGCAGTGACCCCGGGCCGACTCGGTAGACGCTGAAATGGCCGGGCGCCCTTGGACTCCCGGCCATTCCGCCTCGACAGCCTAGGCGCTCACCGACGCCTTCGCCAATTCGGATTCGCCCACAGGCGTTTTCGCGTCGCGCATCAACACCACCGCCGACACCGCGGCGAGCCCGATCACCATCACCAGCCCGCGGCCGATCGGTGGCGATCTGCGGGATGGCCACGGTGAGAACCATGTTGTCCACCGCGGGCAACCAGCGAACTCCAGCACGAGCAGAATCGGCCGGTGTGGTTTGCGGACCGGCGGATCCACCGGAGTCGCTGCGAGCATCTCGCTACGCCGAATGCCGTACGGAACACCGCACACTGTTCGCCATTACTGCGGTGTTCGTCCTCCGAACAGTGTTCGAACAGGGGCTACGCTGTGCTGATCGGCGAAGTCGTAGAACGCGAGGAGGCAGCGGATGGCGAGCACCGGCTCGACGGAGATCACCTCGGTGTGGACCAAGCCGGCGCGCGAACGGCGCGACCAACCCACGCTGACCCGCGACCAGATCGTCGCCGAGGCCATCGCCCTGCTCGACGCCGAAGGCTTCGACGCGTTGAGCATGCGCAAGCTCGGCGCCCGCCTCGGCGCGGGCGCGACCTCGCTGTACACCCACGTGGCGAACAAGGACGAGTTGCTCGAACTCGTCGTCGACCAGGTCATCGGTGAGGCGCCGACACCGACGCCCGACCCCGAGCGCTGGCGGGCGGTGATGCACGAGCAGGCCGACGGATTGCGCGCGACGATCCTGGCCCATCCGTGGATCACCGTGGTGTTGAGCAGCGCGGCGCTGACCTATCTCGGGCCCAACATGATGCGGCTGACCGACTCGATGGTCGCCATCGTGGAAGCCGGGGGCTTCGACGACGAGGTGGTCGATATCGCGACCAACGCGATCTTCCAGTTCGTTGTCGGCTCGTGCGGCAACGAGGCCGCGATGATGATGACGATCGCGCGCAGCGGCCTGTCCACCCAGCAGTGGGTGGACCGGGTGATGGTGGCGAGCGAGGCCGCGTCGCAGCAGTATCCGCGCCTGCACCGGCGCTATGTCGAGCAGCGCCCGCAGGTCGTCGAGGAGGCCGCCAACGGGGTGCTCAGCCGATTCACCCAGGCCATCGACCTGATCTTGGACGGCGCCCAGACCCGCCACGCCCGATAGCGGCGCAGGCGGCGCCGACACGGCGTAGCGTTCGATTCGATCGCCGTGCCGCTGACGCTAGGGGTGATTCGTGCAGTTCACCGAGGTTATCGAGACCGCGGGCCAGGTGCTCGACGGGGCCGGGGTCGCCGCCATCGTCATCGGCGGGTTCATCGGCACCGTCCGGTTCCTGCGGCAGCTGGCGCAGCACCAGGAGTTCGAGCTCGCCTACACCACCTATCGGCGCGGGCTCGGCCGGGCGATCCTGCTCGGACTGGAATTCCTGGTGGCGGCCGACATCATCCGCACGGTCGCCATCTCGCCGACGTTCACCAGCGTCGGCGTGCTCGCGTTGATCGTGCTGGTGCGGACGTTCCTCAGCTACTCGCTCGAACTCGAATTGACCGGCAAGTGGCCCTGGCAGCAGCCGAAATCTACCGGATGACGTTCGAGCGGTAGTACAGGTAGCCCGCGGGGGCGAGCACACCGCAGGCGAACAACAGCAGGGTGCGCCAGTCGCTGCCCAGCATGATGTCGCCGCCGGGCCCGCGCGAGGCGCAGACCAGGAACCCGAAGACCCACACCACGATCGGGGCGAAGGTGAAGCCGACCCGGTCGGTCACCGATTCCATGCCGTAGACCAGGGCGATGTTGATCGGTGCGGCGAGCAGCGCCACCACCGGAAAGGCGAACGAGCCGAGATAGGTGGGCAGGAACAGCACTTCGACGGCCAGGGTGATCAGCGCGTCGAGCAACAGCAGCACGACGATGAGTCCCGCGATCAGCGGATCCGCCACGCCGGGAAGGCGCGAGGACCGCAGCACGGCGGTGGGCTGATCGTGATCGGTCACCATGAGCCCGAGTCTATTCGGCCGCACCGGCCCGCCGTGTCGCGCGCGCCCGGGAGAATCGCCGACCGCTCAGCGGACAACCGCGACCAGCGCCGACGATCCCGTGGCCGGCGACTCAATCGAGGCCGGCGAACAGATCGTGTTCGAACCCGTCGGCGCCCACCTGGCCGCGAGTGCCGCGAACCAGAACGAAGTGCTCCTCGGGCAGTACCGGCAACGCGATATTGTTCGACAGAGCGAATTCCCGGCCACTCGGCGCGACGGTGACCTGGGTGGCGTGTGCGCGCATGGCGGCGCGCTTGGCCGAGACCACATCGGAGACGTCGACCACGGTGCTCACCCCGCTCGTCGACATGGCGGCCAGCTCGGCCTCGACCGGCAGACGCCAGCCCGCGGGCAGCGCGCCCGGCAGTTCGTCGACGGTGCGACGGGCCAGCGCGGCGGTGTGCTGGCGCAGCAGATCGGTGTCGGTAACGGTCCAGTAGAACTTGGGGACATCCCAGCCCTGCTCGGCCGCCGCCGCGACGGCCGCGGTGGTGATCTCGTGCGCGCGGATGTGGTCGGGATGCCCGTAGCCGCCGCGCGGATCGTAGGTGACCACCACTCGGGGCCGCAGTTCGAGGATCACCGCGACGAGTTCGTCGACAGCCGCGTCGCCGGAATGCACGAAGGCCCGTGGGTTCGCGGCCGACGGCGTACCGGCCATACCGGAATCGCGCCAGCGACCGGGGCCGCCGAGGAACCGCGGCTCGGTCACGCCGAGGGCCGACAGCGCGGCGGTGAGTTCGCCGATGCGGTAACCGCCGAGCTGGTCGGCTTCGGCGGAAACCAGGCGAGACCACTGTTCGCCGATGACCTCACCCTCCTCGCCGAGCGTGCAGGTCACCACGGTCACCGGGACGCCGCGCCTGCGGTAGTGCGCGATCGTGCCACCCGTAGTGAGGGTTTCGTCGTCAGGATGTGCGTGGACCAGCAGCAATCCGCCGGTATCGGTCATGGGATCCTCCGCCACTGTGCCGTATCACCGAAGATGCCGACCTGGATGGCGCCCGACAGCGACACACCGTCGACGCGCGGACCGGCCGCCGCGACCACGTTGTCCTGCACGATCGGCAGCACGGTCGACAGTTCCCAGAGCCGAGGCTCGGATTCGGCCAGGATCCGCGGCACATCGAACCCGCGCAGGGCTTCGTCGATCGAGGGCTGCAGGGTCGGGTCGCACACCCCGCCGATATTGCTCGGCGCCTGGCGATAGGCCTCGGCCGCGGCCAGCACAGGACCTTCGGCGCCCGCCGGTGCGACCGGCGGGCAACCGTAGCGCGAGGCCAGCGCGGTGGCCGGGTCGCCGCCTGCCAGCTCCCAGCCGACGATGGCGTCGATCGAGGATTCGGTGAGGTCCTTGCCGTACAGCTCGTCGGCGGGCAGGCCACGCACGGTGGCATCGATTCCGGCACTGCGCAATTGGTCGGCGGCGGTATTGGCCACCGCCAGCGCCGACGCGTCCTCGGTGACGGCGCCGATCCGCACCGACAGCCCCTTGCCGTTGCGCGCCACCGAACGCGGGCGCGGCGCGGGCGAGGTGGGCGAACCGGTCTGCGGCGTCTCCGGCGCACGGCCGTAACCGGCCTCGGCCAGCAGCGCGAACGCTTCCTCGGCGGTCATCCGCGGCGGCGCGGTGGGCACGTAACCGGGGCTCGACGGCGAAAGGACTTGTGCGCGTGCGGGTTCCACCCAACCGCCGGTCTGCGCGCCGACGGTCGCCAACAGGGCGGGGTCGAGCAGCGCGAGCACCGCTTTGCGGACCCGGACGTCGGCGAGGTCGCCGGAGCGGCCGTTGAGCGCGAGTTGCATCTCACGGGCCTGCGGCATGATCGTGGTGCGCACCGACGGGATCGCGGCCAGTTGCGCCTGGGTCGCCACGCCGCCGTGTACCAGCGCCATCTGCGCGTCACCGGTACGCAGCGATTCGGCCAGCTGCGAGGGCGTGCCGCCGCGACGGAACTGGATCTGATCCGGTGAGGCGGGCGTGCCCCAGAAACGGTCGTTGCGTTCGAGCAAGATCTCGTCGCGCCCGCGATCGACGGACTTGATGGTGAAATTGCCGCCCGAGACCGGAATCTTGTCGACGAGGCCGCTGGTGAACCCACCCGGGGAATCCTTGACCAGGTGCGAGGGCAGCAGGTTCGAGAACAGTTCACGCCAGGCGGGATAGGGCTGCGCCATGGTCACCGTGACCGTTTTTCCGCCGCCCGAGGACGCCACATCCGAGATGAGCCGATAGCCGGCCGGATCGACCACGCCGGGCTGGCTGATCATCTGCTGCCAGAGGAACCGGAAGTCCTCGGCCGCGATCGGCGCGCCGTCGGACCAATTGGCCTGATTGCGCAGGGTGTAGGTGATGGTGAACGGCTCCTGGGCCGTCACATCGGCCGACACGATCAGCGAGGTATCGGGCACCCACTCGACCAGACCGGAATGCACAGGACTCGGCGCGGCGCGGAACGGGCTCGGCAGCACCATCGAACTCACCGCGCTGGTCACCGGCGACTGATCCGAGCGCAGGTGCGGATTGAACCCGATCCCGATGTCGTCGATCGCGACGACCACGGTGTTCTTACCCGGCTTGGCCTGGGTGGTCTTGGGAGAGTCGGAAGACTCGATCGGTGGTGGTGGATTCGCCGTGCAACCGGCCACGACCGCCGTCGAGGCAATCATCGCCAGCACTATCGCACGCCACCCTGCGCGCCGCCCCGAACTCACCCTGCGCACTCTACCCAACCCCTCGATCGACTGCCGTTCGGCCAGTACAGGCCTACGAAAAGGCGTCGGCCGGGTCCGTTTCCGGTACCCGGCCGACGCCGTTCGAAACTACTGCCGACTAGTTCGCGGCGGCCTTGTCGCGAGCCTTGCGACGCGACAGGTCGCGGGCCCGCTCATTGGCGCCGAGAACGAGCTTGCGCACGCGAACCACCTCGGGGGTGACCTCCACGCACTCGTCTTCGGTGCAGAACTCCATCGCCAGCTCGAGGTCGAGCTGCAACGGCTTGGCCATGGTCTCGAAGGTGTCCGCGTTGGCGCTGCGCATATTGGTCAGCTTCTTCTCGCGGGTCACGTTGATATCGAGATCCTCGGCACGCGGGTTGATACCCACGACCATGCCCTCGTAGGTGTCGGCGCCCGGCTCGACGAAGAACTGACCACGGTCGGCCAGCTGGATCATCGCGAACGGGGTGACGGTGCCCGCGCGGTCGGAGACCAGCGAACCGGTGTGGCGGGCGCGGATCTCACCGGCCCACGGCGCGTACCCGTGGGCGACGGCGTTGGCGATGCCGGTGCCGCGGGTCTCGGTGAGGAACACGGTGCGGAAGCCGATCAGGCCACGCGAGGGGACGATGAACTCCATGCGCACCCAACCGGCGGCGTGGTTGCTCATCTGGACCATCTTGCCCTTGCGGGCGGCCAGCAGCTGGGTGATCGCGCCCAGGTACTCGTCGGGGCAGTCGATAGTCAGCTCTTCGAACGGCTCGTGGGTCTTGCCGTCGACCTGCTTGGTGACCACCTGCGGCTTGCCGACGGTCAGCTCGAAGCCCTCACGACGCATCTGCTCGACCAGGATGGCCAGCGCCAGCTCACCACGACCCTGCACCTCCCAGGCGTCGGGACGGCCGATGTCGAGCACGCGCAGCGACACGTTGCCGATGAGCTCGGAATCCAGGCGCGACTTGAGCATGCGGGCGGTGAGCTTGTGGCCCTGCACCCGACCGACCAGCGGCGAGGTGTTGGTGCCGATGACCACCGAGATGGCGGGCTCGTCGACGGTGATGCGCGGCAGCGCGACCGGGTTCTCCGGATCGGCGAGGGTGTCGCCGATCATGATGTCGGGGATACCGGCGATGGCGACGATGTCGCCCGCCTCGGCGACCTCGCCGGGCTGACGCTCCACACCGATCGTCTGCAGCAGCTCGGTGATCTTGACCGTCTTGGCGCCGTCGGCGTTGATCCAGGTGACGTTCTGACCCTTGCGCAGCTCACCGGCGTAGATGCGGACCAGGGCCAGACGACCGAGGAACGCCGACGCGTCGAGGTTGGTGACGTGGGCCTGCAGCGGCGCGTCCTTGTTGCTCTTCGGCGCCGGGATGTAGTCCATCAGCACCTCGAACAGGGCGTCGAGGTTCTCGGCGTCGGGCGCGGAACCGTTCTCCGGCTCCACCTTCGAGGCCTTGCCCTCACGGCCCGAGGCGTAGAGGACCGGCAGGTCCAGCGCCAGCTCGGCGGCTTCGGCGGCCTCGTCGTCGAGGTCGGAAGCCAGGTCGAGCAGCAAGTCGTGCGACTCGGAGACGACCTCGGCGATGCGGGCGTCGGGACGGTCGGTCTTGTTGACGACCAGGATGACCGGCAGCTTGGCCGCGAGGGCCTTGCGCAGTACGAAACGGGTCTGGGGCAGCGGGCCCTCGGACGCGTCGACGAGCAGCACGACACCGTCGACCATGGAGAGGCCGCGTTCGACCTCGCCACCGAAGTCGGCGTGGCCGGGGGTGTCGATCACGTTGATGACGGTGAGAGAACCGTCGGGGTTATGGCGATGGACGGCGGTGTTCTTCGCGAGAATGGTGATGCCCTTCTCGCGCTCGAGATCACCGGAGTCCATGACGCGGTCGACCAGTTCGGCTCGCTCAGCGAACGCGCCCGACTGACGAAGCATGGCGTCAACCAGCGTCGTCTTGCCGTGGTCGACGTGGGCCACGATGGCGACGTTGCGAAAATCGCGTGAAGACGACACGCCTGGATCCTCCTGCTGTTGGGGTATTTGGCGCGCACTCATCTGGCATCGCGGCCTGTTACAGCCTACCGGTACCCCGGTGGCAGTCTCGTGTCAGGCTTTGTACTTAGGCTACGCTAACTCCCATGGGCAAGGTGAAGGCGAAGAAGGTCTCGAGCCTGAAGCCGAAGAAAAAGTGCTGCAGGAAGAAGACGCGCTGCTTCAAATGCCCCGTCGTCATCATGCGAATGAAGAAGGCCGAGGCCGCCGGAACAAGCGGTAAAGATCTCAAAAAGGCCTTGAAGTTGGCGCGCGCCAAGTAGGCGGAGGGGTACAACCGAAGTATGAGTACTCCGTTGCTCTCCGCCCCCGAACTCACCATCGCGCTGGCCACTCTTCCGGAGTGGTCACGCGAGGGTGACGCGATCACCCGCACGGTGCAGGCACCGAGTTTCCTCGCCGGCATCGAGACGGTCCGCAAGGTCGCCACCGCGGCCGAAGCGGCCGATCATCATCCCGATATCGATATCCGTTGGCGCACACTGCGTTTCACGCTGAGTACGCATTCGGCGGGTGGACTCACCGCGCTCGACACGGCGATGGCGCACACCATCGACGACCTCGTCGGCTGACACCTCAGCTCGCGGGCACCTCGGCCGTGCGACGGCCGGGGAGTTGCGCGCGCAGGGTGTCGCGGCCACGCCAGATCAGCCAGCCGAGCAGGACGAACACGCCGATCACATCCACCGCGCCGAGCCAGGCCAACGGCCACGGGCGCGGGATGGTCCAGATCGTCGGCTGCGCGAACGAGAGCACCCACGGCACGCCGACCAGCATCGTGAGCACCCAGAACCCGGCGATGACGCGCGCGACCCGCTCGGCCCGCAGCGGTCCGTAGAGCAGCCACAGCACCGTCGGGATCAGCCACACCCAGTGGTGGGACCAGGAGATCGGCGAGATCATCAGCCCGAACAGCTGCACCAGCACCAGGGTGCCGAGCCGGTCGTCGGAGCCGAGGGTGCGCCACGCGCAGAACGCCAGCACCGTCGTGACCACGACCGCGGCCAGCCACCACGGCCCGGACTGCACGTCGTAGCCGAGGATGCGGCTCAGCGCACCGCGCAGCGACTGGTTCCACACCGAGCCCACCGGGCCGATCCGGTCGGCGTCGCCGAGCAGGGTGCCGAAATAGCGTTTCGCCTCGTGGGCATTGATGAGAAAGCTCACAGCGACCGTCAGCCCGAAGGCCGCCGCCGACCACAGCACCGTCGCCCAGCGCCGCCGCGCCACGAAATACAGGCCGGTGATGGCCGGGGTCAGCTTGATGCCCGCGATCACGCCGACGAGAGTGCCCGAGATCCACCACCGCGCACTGCGCACGGCCAGCATCGCGCCGAGCACCAGGAACACATTCACCTGGCCGTAGTCGATCGTGGTTCGCACCGGCTCGAGCCACACCCCGAGCGCCGTCCAGCCGACGGCCGCGGTGATCCACGGCGTCCGCTTCGCCTCCTGCGCGCCCAGGAGCAGCTCGAAGCTGATCCGGATCACCCCGTAGAGCGCGGCGACCGTGGCCAGCATCCAGCCGACCGCCACCAGGGTGAACGGCAGATAGTGCAGCGGGAAGAACACCAGCGCGGCGAACGGCGGATAGGTGAACGGCAGCGGGAAGTCCGGCGTCACCTCCGAGTAGGTGAAGTCGTAGAGCCGATCGGTGAGCAGCGACGCCGACCCGTCCACGTAGACGTGCAGATCGACGACATTGAGCCCGTTCGGGGCGAAGAGCATCCAGGCCAACCGGGCGAGCACGGACAGTCCGAGCAGCGCGAGAGCCCATCGGAGGTGTCTGTTCAAAGCCAGGCTTTCGGTCGGATGGGTGGCGCCGGGCGCCGTTTCACGGTGCTCCGCTACTTTAACCGGGCGTCGATCGACCCCCGCGCGCACCGGCCGCGACGACACCATGGGTAACATTTGCATCAACATCCCCAGGTGTAACGCCGGTCAGGGCTAGCGTCGATGGACAAGGTTTCGGCCGGTGATCCGCTCAGGGCCCGGCGGCTGTACAACACGGCAGCGTTGTCCTTAGAGTGACCCCCGACATGTTGGGGTCGACAACCCTCGCCCATCGCAAACCGAGGTAAGGACGGCTAGACAAGTGCTTCGTAGCCGAGGATCGCGGATCGCAACGACCGCTCTCGCCATCGCTGCCGGTGCCATGCTGGCCGCGCCCGCATCGACCATCGCCGCGCCCGCGCCCGCCCCACAGGCGGCGCCGATCAGCGTCCCGATGGTGCCGGAGGGTGTTCCGGTCGACGCGCTAGCCGCCTTCGCCCCCGCCGTGGCCGGCCTGGTAGCGGGCCCGGCCGACGTGGCCAGCCCACAGACCGCCCTGCTCGATCAGGCGCGCACCCTGCTGGCGACACTGAACCTGCCGCCCGCCATCAAGGCCACCCTCGAGCGGATCATCACCTTCCTCGACGGCAGCGGCGGCGGCGGTCCCGAACTCCCGCAGGACGGCCCGGTCATCGCGCAGTTCCTGTACCCGACCATCGGTAAGGGCTGCATCGGCGACGGCGCCGATTCGGTCGGCACCGCGCTCGCGGTCGCCGGTCCGGCGCAGCTGCCCCCGCCCGGCCCTGCCGCCGGGCAGGCCGGTTTCGTGTTCACCGCGCTGGGCACCAAGGCGCCGACCGGTGAGCAGAACCCGCCGATGACGGTGCAGTGGCTCAACCTCGACACCCGTCAGTCCGCGATCCAGACGCTGACCGACGAGGCCAAGATCAACCCCGGCGGTCCGGCCACCCTGTCGGCCGTCGCGAACACCGGCCACGGCCGCGTCGTCGCGGTGATCTCGGGTTCGCTCACCACCGCCGCCGAGGGCGCCGCACCGCGCACCTGCACGTTCATGCCGACCCTCGGCTTCTTCACCGTCTAGGTAAAGCATTCACTGAGCCCGGTTCGCTCCTCGAGAGCGGACCGGGCTCAGTTGTTGTTTTCGGCTGTTCCCGCGGGCACCGCGATGTGGTAAACCGAGACGATGGCGACCACGCAGGGATCTCGCAACATTCGGTCGACTCGCAGCAGCCGCTCGATTCTCTCCTACCGATCCGAGGGATCCATCCTGTCGATCGGATCGGCCTATTCGGTGCTGTCCATCGGCAGCGTCGGGTCGGTGCTGTCCATCGGCTCGATCGGATCGTTCGGGTCGGCGATCTCGTCGGGCTCGTTCGTCAGCCTGGGTTCGGCGCTGTCGGGGCTGTCACGCTGGTCGCTGCTGTCCTGGCTCGGGAACCATTCCGCACCCGACACCACGACACCGCTGTGCGTGATGCCCGACGACGAGCCCGACCTGCGTCACGGGTCGACGTGCCACTGTCAGACCTGATTCACCACTGGCCGTAGTCCTCGGCCAGCACCCGGTTCAGATCGACGCCGACGCCGTCGATCGAGCGCTTATCGATCTCGAATTGGTGCAGGTGCGCGGAGTCGTGCACGAAACCTCGCTCGGTGCCCCAATTGTGTTGCCAGAACCAGGAAGCGAGGCCCGCGTCGAGTGCGCGGTCGATGGTCGGCGCGTTGGCGTAGATGCCGACGAGTTCGGGTCCGAGCACCGACTGCCAGCCCTCGATATAGGGCGCGATCATCTCGTCGAACTCTTCTTGCGACGGGTTGTCGTCGATGGAGGCGTAGATCGGCGCGGAGTCGGGTCCGCCCGCGGCGACGTGGATGGCCCAGCCGCGCTCGGCGTGTTCCTTGCCCGCTTCGAGGCCGCCGCGCCAGTCGGCCGTCGGACCCTTGCCGAACTGATAGTTCGACACGATCGACAGGCCGTTGGCCCAGAGGTCTTCGACCTCCGCGGCGAGCAGCGGTTTACCTTCCATCCACTCCGCGCCCGGCCTGCGCTCGGAGACGTAGCGGATAACGCCGATGTGGCCTTCGGCGGCGATCGATGCGGCGGAGGGAACCCCCGCGGCGTAGTCGACCATGGTGCCGAAGGATTGGGCGCGGGCAGGGGCGGCGGCGAGGCCGGCGCCGATCGTGGCCGCGGCGGCGGCCAAGCCGAAGAACTTCCGCCGATTCACCGGAACAGAACGCATCGCAGGACTCCTTCGCGCAAACCCGACCTTCAACCGGCAAGCGAACCCGGCGCGCTTTCGGTGAAAATCGCGCGCCGGGAGTCTGGAACGTGCGATTCATTGCACCACAACCCCAGGGGAACCACCAGAACCAACGGCAACATTCGCCCCACGAGTCACACGACTCAGGTCGCGCCGTCGATCGCCGCGCCCACATCGATGGTGCGGCCGCTCGGATCGGCCAGTTCGGTGCTCACCACCGCGACGACCTGCGCCACGACCTGCTTCTTGATCCCGGCCAGCCGGGCCAGGGTCGCCGCGCGCAGGCCCTTCGCGGTGAACTCCATCGAGATGTCCTCCAGCGCGGGCGGCGGCACCTCGATCACGATCTGCAACGGCTCGGCGGCCCTGGCCGTGAGGACCAGCGGAATCTCGAGGTCGGCGCGGTAGTGATTGGCTTTGAGGACGTCGACGGTGATGTCGAGCCCGACCGGCAGCGTCATATCGAAGATCCGCAGCTCCCCCGGCTCGCCGAGGCCACGATCGATCACGCGCGGCTGCTCGATCGCACCGCGCACGGTCACCGTGGCCGCGCCGCGTGGGCCCTCGGCCAGCGGTCCCACTTCGATCTCGTTGCCCGCCAACTGCGCGACCACACCGTGCACGCGGTCCCTGGTGACGATGGTGGTGAAGAAGCGCAGACCGAATTCGCGGTAGTCGATCCATTCGAAGACGGTGTCGTTGCGATGCGGTGAGCGGTAGCCGTCCAGGATCGCCTCGATATCGAAGACCCGCTCCGAGCGCACCTTCGGATCGCCGACGATGGCGTTGACCCGACTGGCGACTTCGCGCTGCACCAGGCCCGCGATCGGGTCGAGCAGCATCTCCCACGCTCCGTCGACGGCCTCGGCGCGCAATGTGAAGCTGACGTCCTTGGCCGTCACGGGGGCGACATCGATCACGACCAGCAGCGGGGCGGCGGTGCGGGCGTGCAGCGTCAGGCCGATCTCGACCACGGCGGCCAGTCGCAGTTTGC
Organism: Nocardia sp. PE-7; assembly: GCF_030486425.1. Classification (NCBI taxonomy): domain Bacteria; kingdom Bacillati; phylum Actinomycetota; class Actinomycetes; order Mycobacteriales; family Nocardiaceae; genus Nocardia; species Nocardia sp. PE-7. The sequence goes on from NZ_CP129614.1 coordinate 5,633,701, forward strand.
GTCCACCGAGAACCAGTTTCACGGCCAGGGTCAGCGGGACCTTCACGCCGAAGCTCAGCGCGTCACCGGGAGTACGGGTCACCACGGGGGTTCCCAGCGTGCCCTCGGCGACGAAACCGGCCAGACCGGCGGGGCCGAGGGAGAACGGACCGATCTGCACGCCGCGCCCGGTCATCCCCGATACCGCGGCGGTGATGCGCTCCTCGGTCACCGCGTAGGTGACGAATCGTTCGCCGAAATCGGCGTACTCGATCCACATCGGGTCATGACGTGGCTGCTCGTCCACCTTCACACGCACATCGAACACGGTACGTGACGTCGACGAACCCGCTGTTGGTGGCACAACTCCCCCGTCCTGCCGATGAGGGGGAAGCAGGACGGAGGAGCCGGCGACGGCGCTGCCGGGCGCCGCGAGTTCCATGGTACGGGTAACGGCGTGGTACCGCCGTCCAGGATCATCGCAGTTGTCTTGAGCGCCAATCGATTTCAGAATCGCCCATAACCGACCAGATCGGCGGTTTCGGCGGGTGTGATGGTTCGGACCCGAATCCCGCCCATCTCGTTGCCGCCGATGGTGGTGATCGTGTCGCCCTCGGCCTTCAACACGATGTTGGTGTGCTGACCGAGCGGACTGTCGGGCCCGTAGAGGACCACGTCACCGGTGCGCGGGCGATAGCCCACGTCGGCGCGGGTGAATCGGCCGACCTGCTGGTAGTACTCCTGCAGCGTGTACACGCCGGGGATGCGCCAGGAACCGGAGTTCGGGTTGGCCAGCGGCCTGCCCGCCTCGCGCATCGTCCAGCTGACGAAGTCGGCGCACCACGCCTCCTTGACGCCCTCGGCGTACTTCGGGCCGTCGCCGGGCTGCTCGTACTCGCGGCGCAACACGTCGACGAGCACGACCTGCTGCTCGTCGAGACGTTCGCTGTCGAGCGCGGGGAACCGATCGCCCCAATCGTGCTGCCACCACACCAGTCCGACGACCAGCATGGTCGCCGCGGCCAACAGGCCGGAGATTCCGACGATCCAGGACGTGCGTCGACCGGATCGTTCGGCGTGAATCTGCGTCATCGCCCCCCACTCTCATTCGTCCTTCTGACCTATTGGACGAATCGCGAGGGCGTTCGGTTCCCCATCACGGGTGTTTTCCGAAGCGGACGGGCGACCACCGGGTGGACCCCTGCGCCACCCGGGTATCAGCCCGGCGATCGCTCTCGGCGCGCACTCTCGGGTGCGCGCCGTCCCCTCCGGCGACCTCGAGTCCGCGCAGGGGTGGTGTCGAACACTTTCCGCTCCGGAACACACTGGCCCGACCAGCGCAAAAGCCGGTGATCAGCCTGTGCGCCACGGTCGGGTAGCCACGCGCTGTCCCGCTCGGCTGACATGAGTTTTGCGAAACCTTTACCCTCGGTCAAGCTAGACGACTGTCCCAATTTGTACCTATGACCGAAACAGGAGTGCATTGTGGAAGACCCGAACGCGTCGATCTCGCGATACCTCCGCGAACGCCGCGAATCATCGGGCCTGACCAGGGCGGCGCTCGGCGAGACGGCGGGGATCTCGCCCGCTCTCATCCAGAAGATCGAACAGGGCACGCGCACACCGACACTGGAGGCGCTGACCGCGCTGTTCGACGCGCTCGACGTGCCGGAGGTGTTTCGCGACCATCTGATCTCGCTCTCGATCGCCCACCGCTACGACTCGACGCCCTCGCTCGTCCGCCCGGCCGACCAGGTCCTGATCGACGGGATCACCCATCCGGCCAGCCTGCAACTGCATCCGGTCTACGAGATCCTGGCCACCAACGCCGCGTGGCGACTGCTCTTTCCCGGCCTGGTCACGGGCGAGTCGATGCTCGAGTGGATGATGCTCGACCCGCGCGCCAGGACCGCGCTGGTCGACTGGGAGCAGCAGGTTCACCTGTGCGTCTACGCGTTTCGCGTGATGGGCCCGGGATTGGCGCCGCAGGCCCGGATCGCCGAAATCGTCGAAACCTGTGCGCAGGCTCCCGAATGGGAGAAATTCTGGACCACCGAACCGGCGGCCGTGCCCGGACCCGACGGACCGGTGGTGCAACTGCGCGATCCGCACACCGGCGCGCCGATCCCGATGGCGGTGCACTCCCTCGGCGCCTCCCTGGTACCGCGCCGGGACTGGTCGCTGGTGGTGTACTCGCCCGCCGCGGACTGACTCAGCCGGCCTTCTTCTTCCCCATGGGAATGCACAGGGTCAAGGCGATGGCGGCGACCGCACCGGCCATCGCGATGAAGAACGCGGTGTGGAAGGCCGAACGGGTCGGCACCATATGCGGGCCGAGTTGCATGGTCATGTGCGCGAGCACCACGCCCATCACCGCCGCCGAGGTCGAGGTGCCGATGGAACGCATCAGCGAGTTGAGGCCGTTGGCGGCGCCGGTCTCGCTCAGCGGCACCGCACCCATGATCAGCGCGGGCATGGCCGCGTACGCCAGGCCGACGCCGCCCGCCACGATCACCGCCGACAGGACGATCTGCCACACGGTGTCCATCATGACGACCGCGCACAGGTAGCCGAGCGCGATGACGGCCGAGCCGAGCGCCAGCGTGAACTTCGGGCCCTTCTTCGCCGACAGCCGCGCCGACACCGGCGAGAGCAGCATCATCACCAGACCGGTCGGCGCCATCGCCAGGCCGGCGACCACCATCGACAACCCGAACCCGTAGCCGGTCCGCTCCGGGGCCATGAGCAACTGCGGGAACGTCAGCGACATGCCGTAGAGCGAGAAGCCGACCGCGATCGAGGCCATATTGGTGAACAGCACGCGCGGACGAGCCGACACGCGCAGATCGACCAACGGTGCGGACCGGCGCAGTTCATAGGCGCCCCAACCGAGGAAGCTCACCAGCGACAGACCGAACAGCGCGAGGATCGAACCGCTCGCCCAGCCCCAGTCGGCGCCCTTGGTGATGCCGATCAGCAGCGTGAGCAGGGCGATCGACAGCCCGATCGCGCCACCGAAATCGAAACGCGCGGGCGTGCGCACCGGCGACTCCGGCACGAACACGAAAACCAGCACCGCGCACAGCACACCGAGCCCGGCCGCGGTCCAGAACAGCATGTGCCAGTCCGTGTTCTGCGCGATCAGCGCGGAGAACGGCAGACCGACCGCACCGCCGACGCCGAGGGTCGCGCTCATCACCGCCATCGCGCCGCCGACCTTCTCGGGCGCGAGCTCGTCGCGCATGATGCTGATCCCCAACGGGATCGCACCCACCGCGATGCCCTGCAGCGAGCGGCCGATCACCTCGGGCAGCAACGAACTCCCCACCGCGCAGATCACCGAGCCGACGATCATGAAGCCGAGATTGATGACGAGAATTCGCCGCTTGCCGAACATGTCGCCGAGCCGTCCGGCGATCGGCGTCGAGACCGCACCCGCCAGCAGGGTGGCGGTGACCACCCAGGAGGCGTTGGAGGCCGAGGTGTTCAGCAGGGTCGGCAGCGTCGGAATGATCGGGATGACCAGCGTCTGCATGAGCGAGACGACGATGCCGACCGTGCTGAGCACCGCGATCAGCACGGCCGGGGCCGGGCGACGGGCTTCGGGGAGGGCCGGCGAGACGTCGGCGGCAGTTACAGACACAAATATGCACGCTACACAGCGTGTGCATGGTACACAATTTGTGTCCGAGGTCACCCACGCGACATAGTTGGCACATGTCCGATTCCGGCGCCGCCGACGACACCCCGTTCACCCGCCTGGTGTTCGAGTTGAACCTGATCTCTCGGCACTTCCCCACGACCACCCGCAGGCGTCCCGGTTTCCTCCTCGACCGTTCGGCGTTTCTGATCCTGACCAGGCTCGATCTCGGTGAACCACTGAGCCTGCGCGAGCTGTCGGAGTCGTTCCAGCTCGACATCTCCACCATCAATCGCCAGGTCGGCGCGATGCTGAAACAGGAACTGGTACAACGGGTCCCCGATCCCGACGGCGGCGTCGCCCGCAAGATCAAGACCACGGCCGACGGCAAGGCCGCGCTCGAAGCCGATCGACGCCACCGCAGCAGCGACATCGGCAAAGTCGTCGCCGACTGGGACGCCGACGATGTCGAAGACCTCAGCAGACTGATGCGCAAGTTCAATCGGTCCGTCGAGCAGCTGGAGGAAAACCCGTGGCCCAGACCGCCGCGCAGCGATAGCTGATCGCGCTAAGCTGCGCGGCGTGGTCACTCACCGGTCTACCCGCCCGAGCTGGCTTTCCTGGGACAACTACTTCGTCGGCGTCGGCGGCCTGGTCCTCGGCCTGTGCTTCGGCACCTGCGCCGCGCTGATCGCCGGGCCAGGACACGATCTCGCGGCGATCGCCCTCGTCGCGCTCGCCGTGATCTGCATCCTGCCCATGCTGCTGCGCGCCCTCGGCGAACTCAGGGTGTGGGTGCGGCTGGCGATCCTGCTGATCGGCTTCGCGCTACTGCTACCCGCGATTCTGCTGAGCGCCGAGGTGCGCGACTGGGCGGCCGAGCGCTGGGAAAAGGCCTGGATCTAGATGTTGCGCATCGGGATCGACAGCAGGACGCGCAGGGTGTTCTGGATGAACTGCGCCGACTGCCAGGAGTAATAGGAAGCGACCGCCGGATCGATCGACGCCGACGCGGCCGCCGACCCTGTCGCCAGGTTCGCGGATCCGCTGGCCGATCCCGACGCCGAGCCCGAACCCGGAAGTGCGGCAGCGGTTCCCGCGGAACCGAGCAGGCCGATGGTCACCGCCGCCCCCACCGCCGCGGCTCGAACGGCGTACAGCTTGGACGTTTCACGACCGGACAACATCAGATGAATCCCACTCTGTCGAAAAGCATTGCGAATGCCCAGTATTCACACCAGAACTCACCGCCAAACCTGAATCGCCGGGATTGCCCCGATGTTCGGTTCGCACGGTGAGTTCGTCGGTACGCCCGACCCCGGCTTTATGGTGCGCCACAGCAGGTGACAGCGCCAGACCACGATTATCGGGGCATTCGCGTACAGACCGGCCGGTACGCAATAGCCGTCTGCTCGGATCCGATCAGGTGGCCACTATGCCGCGGCGGAACACGACGACGCCGGGGTCCGCCACGTTCTCAGTGGCAGAGCCCCGGCGCGGGAGTTCTATCGCCTGGACCACCGGCGTACGGGCGCTGCGATCTCCTCGCGCTCCCGTGCCGCGGCGGCCAGTTCCGAGCCGCGTTCGCGGGCCGTATCGACCAGTAACGTGCCTCGTTCGCGCGCGGCTTCGGCCAGCTCCGGCCCCTTTTCCTTGGCGACCTCGGCGATCTGGGCGCCGCGGGTTCGCGCCGCTTCGGCCACCTCGGGACCGCGGTCCTTGGCCACATCGACCAGGTGCGCACCGCGGGTTCGCACAGCCTCGGCCACCTCGGGGCCACGGTCCTTGGCGACCTCCACCAGGTGGGCACTGCGGTTGCGCACCGCGTCGGCCAGCTGCGGCCCCCGTTCCCGGGCGATCTCGGCCAGCGCGGCGCCACGCTCGTTCGCGACCTCCGCCAGATGCGCGCCCTGCTCGTGGGCCACATCGGCGAGGTGCGCGCCACGAACCTTGGCCGCTGCGGCGATGGCAGCGCCTTCCGCCGCGATGCGGGGCTCCTCACGCGAGAAGGCCCGACGCGCCCGCCAGCCGAGCGACGGCTTGCCCTCGGTGTCGGCGGCGGCGATCATCAGCCCGCCGAGCAACCCGAGATCCTTCAAGAACCCCACCCGCTTCGCGGCCTTGCGGTCCGGATCGTTCTCGGCCCAGAAGTCCTGCTCGGTGACCGTCCCCGGCACCACGGTCGCGGCGAGCAGCAGGGCCGCGGGTCGGGGCGCCCGTCCACTGGCCAGCAACAAGCCACCGACTACCTGCGCCGCGGAGTTGATCCGCACGAATTGACTCGGATCATCGGGCACCCGCGCGGCCAGTGCGTCCGGCAGACCGGTCCGGCCCTTGTCGGCCAGCGCGTTCGCGGCGGCGGCGCGGGGCTTCTGATTCATCAACCCGTTCACTCCGGCGGCCACGAATGTGGTCCCCAGCAGCGCGCGAGCAATGCGTCGAACAGGCTTGATCGGCATCGTCGATCCCTTCGTGTCTACGACTGGGAAAACGGCTCCCTACATTCGACTACCCGGGTCTTCCCATCACAAACGGTGGACGAGACAGGGCATGCCCTGTCCAGTGACTACCGTCGACCGGGTGCCCGACAACACGGTCCAAGCCGCCTACACCGCCATCCACAACCTCTACATCGAGTCCTTCGGCTCGCCCACCGACCTCGACCCCGAAGACACCGCGTTCGCCACCACCCACCTTTCCCCCGGCCCGGTCCTCGACCTGGGCTGCGGACCCGGTCACTTCACCAAATTCCTCACCGACGCGGGCATCCCCGCCACCGGCGTGGACCTCGTCCCGGAATTCATCGCCTACGCCAGATCGGCCTACCCGAACATCGCGTTCGAACTCGGCTCGCTCCGAGAGCTCGACGCCCCCACCGAGTCGGTCCCCGGCATCCTGGCGTGGTTCTCCCTCATCCACATGGAGCCCACCGAACTTCCCGCCGTGCTCGCGGAATTCCACCGGGTGCTCACTCCCGGCGGACGACTGGTGATCGGCTTCTTCGAATCCACCGAAGTGGTCGAACCCTTCCCGCACAAGGTGACCACGGCCTACCGCTGGCCGACCGACCATCTGTCGGCGACCCTGCGCGCAGCCGGATTCACCGAACTCGGCCGCCTTTACCACCCCGCATCGGGAAACGTCCGACCGCACGCAGCCCTGGCAGTCGGCAAGTTCGCGACGACTACCGCCTGACCTGATCCCACAGCCGCAGGTACACCTCGGCGCCGTGGAAGACGTCGGTCATGATCTCCGGGCCGCCGAGGATACGGACCGCTTCGAGCCAGTCGGCGTAGGTTCCGTAGGTCGCGGTGCCGTCGGTATTGATGTCGAACGTTCGCTCGCCCCACTGCTCCCGATCGAAGGTCACCTGGCCGTCGTGCGAGACGAACGGATATCGCACGACATCGGCTCCCAGCGCCGCGCCCTGGCCGGCGATGCCGTTCATATCCGAGCCGAAGCCGAAGCCGAAATCGCCGTTCGGGCGTGGCGCGTCCTTGGCTTCGCGCCACGCGTTCACGAAGCCGGCCGGCCCACCGGCGTAGGGAGTCACGAAACCGCCTGCGGCATAGACGCGTTCGGTGGTGCGGGGCGAGTCCCAGCCGTGCGAGGACAGCACGCCGGCGTAGTCACGCTTTTCGATGATGACCATCACTTCGTCGGCGGTGGCTTCGCTCAGATGATCGACTTCGATGAGGAAGCCGTGGTCGATCATCCGGTTGATCAGGTACGCGCCCAACTCGGTCAGACCACGGGCATTGCAATGCGACCCCGCCGGGTACAGCGGCAACGGTGCGCCACCGAGCAGTGGCCCGGTGAGATTCGCGAGGAACTGATTGATATGGCCGGCGATGGGCACCGAGATCTGCGTGCTGTCCTGTTCGGCGCCGGAGCACGGCTGCACGTTCCAGAACGTGCCGGTCTGCATGAAGTTGCCCGCGTTCACCAGCAGGCCGGTGATGTCGCGGTCCATTTTCGTGCCGCCGAAGGCGTTGTCGAACTTGTGCACGGGGAAGAAGCTGCTGACTCCGATGCTCCTCAGTTCGGTCAGCCAGCGGTCGACATCGGCGCGGCCGCACTCGGGTTGTCCGAGAAAGACTCCGCAGCCCATCGGGTCGGACAGCTCCATCCCGAGAACGACGGCGAGTTTGCCTGACGCGGCGACCCGGCGCGCTTCGCCCGGTTCGGTGACGATCCGGAAGAAGCCTTGTCCGGGCCCACCTGCCTGAGCGTCGATGTAGTCCTGCAGCCCGCGCAGACTGTTCGCCTGCAGACGGACGGAAGCCATGTCGTCGCAGGGGTTTCGGCGGTCGGTCAGCATGGTGCACAGCGACTCGTTGTCGACCAGGTCGACCGTCATCACGCGCAGCCCCGCCTTCCACGAGCGCTCGATGCTGGTCCAGTAGGTGCCTTCCGCGGTGAGCACGGAGGGCTCGGGCCAGTCACGGAAGGTCGGCCAGCCACGGGTGTCGGCGCCGTGGAACGGTTCTCCGTAATCGAGGAAGTCGGCGACCAGACCGTTGGTGCCGGTGCGATATTGCGCGCAATCGGGCAGGGCGTAGGTCACCCCATAGGGATGCCATGGGCGCCCGCAGTGGAAGTTTCCGCCCATGAACTCATAGGCGGTCACGTGCGCGTGCGCGTCGATGGCGCCCACGATCGCGCCGTCCGCGCCGGCGCTGGGGCCCGGCGTTCCCACCGCACCGGTTCGGGCCTCGGGGAAATCCGCGCAACCGGTATCCGCGACGAACTCGGCGGGCGTGCTGGTCGCCGACGCGGCATTGGTGAGAGTGAAACCGCCTGCGCCCGAACCGTCTACCTTCCACACTGCCGCGGGTGACGGATTCTTCGCGGGGGCGATCGAACCCGCCGATGCTTCCAGCACCTCACGATCGCGCCCGTAGAGGAGGTATTCGCCGAGTCCTGTCGCGCGCATCCGATAGGGCCCCGACGCCGGAACCAGCGGTCCGGCCGGAGTGGTGATCCGGTAGCAGCCGTCGACCAGCGAATAGCGGGTCTGGTCCGGGGCCGCGGTCGCCCACCCCGAGCAGCCGGGCACGGTGAGCCCCGCGACCGCCAGGATGGCCGCCGCTGTCAAGCGAAAGATGTTCGGATACAAGGGTTCCCATTTCTGACCTAGAACTGTTTCACATTTGACGCACACGCGGGGTGCGCGCCCTTTCGGTCAAAATACTATGGAACATAGTTTTTCGTGTCGGTTCTCAGACCACGAGCAAGCACACCATCGCCGCGCTGAGCCCGACCACGACAACCGACGCGACGGGCGCGAGCAACATCGTCACGAACAGCATCGCGGTCGCCGTGCGGCGTGCCGCCGAACGGGATTCCGGCGCGGCCCCCAAGCATTGCAGCCGCATCGCCAGCGATTCGTCGACCAATCGCAGCGGTGATGTCGGCGCGGTCGCGCCGTGCGCGGCAACCGTGTGTAGCGCGGCCGAGAGCGCCCGGGGGTCGGTCGAGGTCGCGGCCGCGCGGTCGGCGGCGAACTCGACGAGGGTGGTCATCGCGGCCGGGGCGGCGGCGAACAGCGGAATCCACGAAAAAGCTTGGGCGAGCACCTGACAGGCACCGACGATGTGGTGGTGGAACCCGCGCAGATGCGCGTGTTCGTGCGCGAGCACGGCACGCCACTGCGTGTCGGTGAGACAGCGCTCCAGACCGTCGGTGACCACGACGAAGCCGCCGCGCCCCGCGACGCTGTAGGCCAGCGGAACCGAATGCTCGAGCCGCACCACCTTCCCGCCTGCGGCATCGACGCGACCCACGATCTGCACCAACTCCCGGTGCCTGCGACGCAGCGCCGCCGTGCGCCCCCGGTGCCCGACCACGGTTCGCGCCAGCTGCCCGGTCGGCACGATCATGCCGATCACCGCGACCGGCATGATCAGCCCCGCCGTCATGGTGACGACCGCGGGCTCGACGGCGGCCAAGCTCGCCACCAACCTGCCCGCCGACAGATTCCCCGGCGGATCACCCGGCCACGCCAACGCCACCAAGGCCAGCACGCCGCACCCGATCGTGGCGGCGACCGCACCCAACCACGCCGCCATCCCGACGGCCGGGGCAGCCGTGAAATCGATGCGCGCGAGCGCCGCGGGAACGAGCACCGCCAACGCGATGCCCGCGGCCAGGAGCGCCGTAATGAGGATCATGGTTCCTCGGCGAGGCCACGGCGCAGTGCCTCGACCTCACGCTCACTCGCGGTGCTCACCAGATGCAACAGCACCGCGGAGGAATCGGGACTGGCATCGAGGATTTCGCGCAGCAGATCCGTGGTCGCCTCGGCCCGAGTCCGGGTGGGCCGGTAACGATAGGACCGACCGATCTTCTCCCGCTGAACCCAGCGCTTCTCCCACAGATGCGTCACCACCGTCAACACCGTGGTGTAGGCGGGAGTCCGATCATCGCTGTCCAGCCGCTCGACCAGATCATGCACCGACAGCGCGTCGGCACTGTCCCACAGCACCGCCATCACCTGGCTCTCGAGCGCACCCAGGCCCTTCATCACTCCCCCTCGCCCGAGCATCCATATCCGGCCACCCAATTTACTATCCCGCATAGTTTTTGGGTCGAAACCGCGTCAGTTGTCGACGGCGTCAGCGATCCGCCGAGCGACCTCGGCGGGCGTGATCTCGAAGGTATCGACAACCTCGGCCTCACTGTGCAACCAGGTCCGCGCGGCCTCCGCGTAGGGCTCGAGGTACCGGAGTCGAAAGAACGAGGGGCCGAGAACGGTGTCGCCCTCGAAGGGTGTCCTGGTCGGATCGGCATCACCAGCGTGCCACTGGTGACTCAGGCGGCGAGGGCCAGCTGAGCGCGCTCGGGGCGGTCGACGTGGGCCGCTCGGCCGACCAGGCGGGCGATGGCATGGGCGACCTGGGCGGGCTGTTCGAGGATCACCGAGTGGCCCGCGCCGTCGATCTGCACGAAGTCGGCGTAATCGACGGCGGCGGCCATGGCGACAGAATGGGACGGGGGCGTCATCAGGTCGGCGGAGCCGCACAGGATCATGGTGGGGATGGTGGAGAGCGTGGCCAGGGCGGCGGTGCGGTCGAAGGTCTTGAAGGCGCTCAGAAAGGTCGCCATGGTCACGATCGACGTGGCGTTGTGCATCGCTTCGGCCAGCGCCAGCACACGCTGACTGACCTTGCGATCGCCGAACTCGGCGGTGCGCACGACGGGCGCGAACACCTTGCAGGCCAGCACCTTCGCGTGCTGCATCAGCCGCGGTGCGCGCCGCACCGCGGCCTGGAAGACAGGGACGATCGGGTTGTGCAGCAGTCGGCCGAAGCCGGCGTCGGCGAGCCCGCTCGCGGCGGTGGCGACGAGCCCGACGCCGACGATGCGGGTCCCGACCTCGTGCCGATACTGGTCGACGTAGGTCAGCACGGTCATGCCGCCCATCGAATGCCCGACCAGCACGACCGGCCCGGTCGGGGCGACGACGTCGAGCACGTCGTGCAGATCATGACCGAGCTGTTCGATGTTGTAGGTCTTCCTCGACGCGGTAGCGGAGTCGCCGTGCCCACGATGGTCGTAGCACACGACCTTGGCGCCGGCGTGCTCGCGCAGCAGCGCGTCCCGAACATCCGTCCACGACTCGGTCCGCAGGCAATGTCCGTGGATGAGGACCACCGTCATGTGCGCATCCCGCGCCCCGTACTCACGAACCGCGAGCTCCACGCCGTCACCGGTCGACACCGAAACACGACGCTCGGCTGAGCGGGTAATTGTGCTGATGTTCGACATCGGAGCCTCCGGTTCGCGTGTGGTGACAACATCCACTCTGCGCCGACTCGGGGCCCCTCATCAGGGCCCCGAGTACTGAGCGCGCTCCCCCGAGGGTGCACAGAACACCACCTTGGTGTCGCGGCCGCGTCAGCTCCGTTCGACGGGGAGCCACAACTCGCACGTCGCGGTGCTGAAGTCGTCGGCCCGATCGAGCACCGAGACGATGGAGGGACCAGGACGCAGTCGCCATGGGTTCGAGGGGAACCACTCCGTCGCGGTCGCCGCCCACGCGTCCTGAAGCTGTTTCGGATGTTCACCCGTCGTGTGAAACACCGCCCACAGTCCGGCAGGAACGTCGATCGCGTCGAGGCCGTCTTCGACGGCGGTTCCAGCGGTGACAGCGACGCCGTGCAGGTAGGTCAGCTCGCTGTCCTGCGCGTAATCCGGGTCGACCTCCGCACTCACCTGCAACAGGCCTGCGGGCTCGGTGTTGCTGAGCTGTGCGAGGCGCGCGTGCTCGGTCGCGGGCAGCGACGCGATGTGCGCTTGGATATGTGGGTTCACGCCCTCGTGGATCAACGGCACGCGAGCGGCGTGGCCGATGAGTCGGAACGAGGGCTGTTCGATGATTCGGGCATTCATAGCGGTGCTCCCTTCGACGGTCAGGCGGAACCTGAGTTGCGATTGACTGCGAAGGGGGCCGCCGTCGCGTCGCACATCAGCGGGCCGTACGCCGTGCACAGCGCGAAATGCTCGCCCGAATGCCTCGGTCGATCCGTACCCGTACCGGACGGCGATCGTCAGCAGATCCTCGCCTCCGATCACATCGGCCGCGGCGACCGTCATCCGTCGCCGACGGATGTAGTCGGACAGCGGCATCGCCGCCAACGACGAGAACATGCGTCGCAGGTGGTATTCGGTAGTTCCCGATCGTGAGGCGAACGCCTCGACGTCGACCTCCGCACCGAGGTGCTCTTCCACCTCAGTGACGAGACGGTTCAGTAACTCGATCACAGCTACCCCCTTCCCGAACGATTCTCGTCAGCCGAAGACCCGCGCGCCCGATACTTCCTGCCCGATCCGATCGGGTGCCGCGCACCGGTGCGCTCGCACACGAAAATCGCCTTCCGACAAAACTTTTCGATGAAGTCTCGACGGAAGACGCGGATTCGAACTATCGACAGACCTCGGCGAGGCGAGCCCCGCGCGACGGCGGGTGTGGTGAGCGGGTCAGCTGATGGACGAGTGGCTGCGGACGCGCGGACCGGTGTGCGCGGGAAGGTGCTGATAGCCATGCAGGGTGAACAGCGGCCGACGGGTGGGCGGATGGGTCAATCGCAGATCCGGGAACGTCTCGAACAGCGCGCGCAGGGCATGCGCCGCTTCCATCCGGGCCAGACCGGCGCCGAGACACACATGGCTACCGCTGCTGAAGGACACATGGTTCTTGGCGTTTTCCCTGGTTATGTCGAACCGGGCCGGATCGGTGAACACGGCGGGGTCGCGGTTCGCGCCTGCCAGCGACAGCACCAGGGTCGACCCCTCGCGCAACCGCCAACCACCGATCTCCAGCGCCGTCCTGGTGGTGCGAGCGGTGGACTGCACCGGCGGATCGATCCGGAGGATCTCCTCCACCGCGTTGGGCCACAGTTCCGGCTCGGCGCGCAACCGGGCCAACTGCTCGGGGTGCTGGAGCAGCCAGACGATGCCCTTGCCGATCAGGTTGACCGTCGTCTCGAAACCGGCGGCCATCAGCAGCGTCGCCGACGCGCACAGTTCGTAGGTGGACAGATCGCCCGAGGTGACCAGGCTGCTGAGGATGTCGTCGCCGGGCTCGGCGCGCAGTCGCTCGAGGTGCTCGACGAGGTACCCGTGCAGCCGCTCCGAGGATTCCATCGCCCGCTGGTGCGTCTGCCAGGAGATCCCGAGGTCGAGCAACGGACTGATCTCATCGCCCCAGTGCAGGAACATCTCTCGGTCGGCGTCCGGGAAGCCGAGCATCTCGGAGATGATGGCGATGGGCACCTGCGCCGCGTACCGCGTCACCAGGTCGGTGGGCCCGTCGTCGGGCAGCGCCGCGAGCAGTTCGCTGGTCACCGTCTCGATCCTGTCGCGCAGCCGGGCGATGGCCCGCGGGGTGAACGCCGCAGAGACCGGTTTGCGCATCCGGGTGTGCTCGGGCTCGTCGATCATCAGCATCGACGGGGGATCCATCAGATTCGGCGGCAGAGGCTGCCGCTCCAGCGCGCGCAACACCGGCCCCGGCACCCCGAACACAGTCGGTATCCCGACGCCGAAACGGTTGTCGCGCAGGATTTCCCGGACCATGTCGTGATCGAAGGTGATCCACACCGGAAGGGCACGGATCAACCCGCCCTCCCCGCGCATCTCCTCGATCAGCGCGTACGGATTCTCGATACCCTCCGCACCGCCGATCAGCCGAGCGAACGGATTGCCACGACGAAGCAGGATCTTCTTGAACAGCAGGACCAACCCGTGGTTGTTGACCCACCGATACATGTAATGCGGTTTCATCGAGCCCCTCCGATCGTCGAACCGGCGAATCCCCTGGGTGCTACGAAAACACACGATTCTAACGACAATCACAGGCCACGCGGACCTGAAAACGAGATCTCGAGACCTACCGACTGCCATCCACCGGGTGGAGTTAACGACAGACCGGCGCGGTCGACCCGAAGCAATGGGTCAGCAAAACTGATCGAGCCTGGTGAAGCACCCTCGGATCGGTTGTGCACACGCACTAATGTTGGCATTCACTGCTGGGATCGTGCCGAAGACTCCGCCCTGTGTCATGCGATGTTCTTGTTCGAGGTGCCGGGAGGCTTTCGACACTTCATGGCAATGACGCTGGAGGTTCAATGGGTAAGACATGGTTGCGACACTGGACTGTCGCGACGCTATCCGCGGCAACTGTACTGTTCAGCGCCGGTACCGCGGCGGGTGATCCCACTGATATCGCATTCCCTCCAGACCAGAACCAGCTACCGCAACTGCCGTCCGAACCGCAGATCTACGATCTGCTGCCGATTCCGACGCCCTCGGAAGACCCCTGGTACAACGATCCGGACGACCTTGCCTCCTACGCGCCCGGTCAGATCGTGCGCACGCGGGAGGTCCAGACTCGCCTGGCCGGCATCCCGTTCCCGGTTTACACCAAGCAACTGCTGTTTCGGTCGAACGATGTCCACGACAATCCCATCGTGACAGCTACGACCGTCATCGTCCCGGGCATTCCGTGGCAGGGCAGTACACGGCCGGTGCTGTCGTTCCAGGAGGCCATCGACTCCACGAACTCCTCCTGCAATCCGTCGTACACGTTGCAGGTCGGCACGATGAAGGAGTCCGCGCTCGCGATCTATTGGCTGATGCAAGGCTTCGCCCTCAACGTCCCCGACTTCGACGGCAAGTTCAACACGTTCAATACCTACGCCGAGGGCAAGATGGTGCTGGACAGCTTGCGCGCGGTAAAGAACGATGCGGGACTGGGCCTGGCTGATGCCGGCATCGCGCTGTACGGGTACTCCGGCGGCGGCTCGGGATCGATTCGCGCAGCCGAACTGCGCGCCACCTACGCGCCTGATGTGCGGCTGCTCGGCACAGCCGTGGGCGCCACCCCCGGCAGCCTCACGGGAATCGCCCGATACGCGGTGCAGCCGCAGACCGGACTCGCGGGGATCGGCAACTTCACCATGTGGCTCGGGCTCGTAGCCTTCGCGCGGGAATACCCGGAGGTATTCCGGCCCGAGGAGTTGCTGACCGAGGAAGGCCAGCGGCTACTGCGCGATTTTCAGTCTCGCTGTGTCATCACCCTCGCGCCGTCGGGGATATACCGCCCACTGAGTGCGTATTTCAAACCGGGCAAATCGCTGGAAACCGAGCCCGCTATCCAGCGAGTGCTGGAAGACAACAGCCTCGGCAAACACATTCCGGACACCCCGATCCTGTGGTGGCACGGTATCTGGGACGAGGTCGTGCCACCGTCGACCGTGCTGCCGACCGTGAACAAGTACTGGGACAGCGGTGCGGACCTGCGGTTCATCACCGTTCCCCTTCCCGAGCACGGGGTGAACGCTGTCACCGGCTGGATTCCGTCGGTAGCCTGGACCAGCGCGGTCCTGCGCGGCTTGCCTCCGGGCCCGACGTTCAATCTCGGGTACCCCGCACCGCTGCCCGAAGGCTTCCCCGGCTCTTGAGCCAATCGGTCGCGCGGGTACCGGCGTCTCAGGAGGGCACATGACCCAGATGTATTCCCCCGAGCCCGGGCTCGCGCACGATAAGCGGTGGCAGCAGGTAGTCGAGCGGACGCACGCCAAAGCGGCAGGCTTGGCCGCCACCCTCAAGACTGACGATCTGCTGCCCCACTCCATGCTGGACGCGGACTTCAAGCCGAGCGTTCAACTCAATATCGCACTGTTCTTCCGGTCGCTCACCCTGGACTCCGAACTGTCCAGGGAAGACACCCGCCCGATCGTCGAGCGGGCGATGCGGCTGGTCCGTGACGGTATGTCCCTCGAGGAGATCCTGACCAATTACCGGGTCGGCACCGCGTTCCTGTGGAGTCAGTCCATCTCGATCCTCGAACCGGACGAGTACCCGCTGCTGCCGGAACTCGGGCTGCGTCTGACCAACTACCTCAACCTGGTGGTCACACACATCGCCACCGCCCTGATCGAGGACAGCCGCCAGCCACGCTGGGACATCCTGGAACGCCAAGGCGAGATCGCTGCCGACCTGCTGGCCGGACGCGAGATCAGCGGCTGGACAGGCGCACCCGAGATCCCCATCGCGGAATCGTTTCTCGTGGCGGCGGTACGGCTCGGCGACCCCGCGCCTGGCACGCTCACCGCCCTACGCAACCGGCTCGGGCAGCTCCCGGGTACCTTCCTCTACCGCGACAACGGCGGCTGGATCGCGCTCGTCCCCCTGCGCCCGGTCGACGAAGACGACCCGGCGGCAGCGCTGGCCGGCCGTATCGGATTGTCCAGCAAGGCTGCTCGGCCCGAATGCTGGATCGGCGTCGCGACCGCCCGCACCCGGGCGGACATCCCCGGGGCCTATACCGAAGCGCACACCGTCGCCGAGACAGCCCGCGCCCTTGCCCGGCCGGAAACAATCTGTACCCGAAGGCACATGATGTTCGAATACTCCGTGGCCGCGGGCGGATCCACGCTCACAGCCCTGGCCGCGCTGCTCGATCCGCTCGCCGATCATCCTGCGCTGCTGGAGACCCTCGATGCGTTCATAGCCAGCGAGTTCAACCACAACGCCGCCGCCCAGGCACTGTTCATCCACCGCAACACCGTCACCTACCGGCTCTCCCGCATCACCGAACTGAGCGGCTACGACCCCCTGCTGCCCAGCGGCGTTTCCACTCTCATGGCCGCGCGAGTCGCCCAGCGCATCGTCACCTACCCCACCACTTCAACCCGATCACGGGAAACGACCAGAGCCCCATCCAGTTCTCCGGACGGGGCCCAACAAAGTCGATGATGCGGGCTCGAAGCCTTCGGGGCTACACGTTGAAGCGGAACTCGACTACGTCGCCGTCGACCATGATGTAGTCCTTGCCTTCCATGCGGACCTTGCCCGCGGCCTTGGCGGCTGCCATGGAACCCGCGTCGACCAGGTCGTCGAAGGCGACGATCTCGGCCTTGATGAAGCCGCGTTCGAAGTCGGTGTGGATGACGCCGGCGGCCTTGGGGGCGGTGTCGCCCTGGTGGATGGTCCAGGCTCGGGATTCCTTGGGGCCTGCGGTGAGGTAGGTCTGCAGGCCGAGGGTGTGGAAACCGGCGCGGGCGAGGCCGTGCAGGCCGGGCTCGGTCTGGCCGATGGACTCCAACAGTTCCAGGGCGGATTCGTCGTCGAGTTCGAGGAGTTCGGCTTCCACCTTGGCGTCGAGGAAGACCGCGTCGGCGGGGGCGACGGTGGCGCGCAGCTCGGCGAGTTTGGCCTCGTCGGTGAGGACGGATTCGTCGGCGTTGAAGACGTAGAGGAACGGCTTGATGGTGAGCAGGGAGAGCTCACGCAGCAGGTCGGCGTCGATCTTCTTGCCCGCGGCAAAAAGGGTGGTGCCCTCGTTGAGGAAGGCTTCGGCGGTCTTGGCCGCGTCGAGCAGGGGCTTGCGGTCCTTCTTGACCCTGGCTTCCTTCTCGAGGCGCGGGATGGCCTTCTCGAGGGTCTGCAGGTCGGCGAGGATGAGCTCGGTTTCGATGACCTCGATGTCGGCGGCGGCGTCGACCCGGCCGTCGACGTGGATGACGTCGTCGTCGGCGAACACGCGCACGACCTGGCAGATCGCGTCGGCCTCACGGATGTTGGCGAGGAACTTGTTGCCCAGACCCGCGCCTTCGGAGGCGCCCTTCACGATGCCCGCGATGTCGACGAACGACACCACGGCGGGCACGATCTTCTCGGAACCGAAGATCTCGGCGAGCTGGTTCAGGCGCGGGTCGGGCAGCGGGACCACGCCGACGTTGGGCTCGATGGTCGCGAACGGGTAGTTCGCGGCCAGCACGTCGTTCTTGGTCAGCGCGTTGAACAGCGTCGACTTTCCGACGTTGGGCAGGCCGACGATTCCGAGGGTGAGGCTCACTGTGTTGATTTTGCCGCACCTACGGCGCGGCGGGTTCGCGGCCCCCCTGTGGCCCGCTGGTCAGGCACCGCGGCTTGCTCCTTCGTCGCCTACGCCGCGGCACCTGACCAGCGGGCCGGGCCGCGAACGGCCCCTCCCTAGGGGTCGAGGTTCGGAGTCGATCAGGGTACGAGGACGACTTTGCCCAGGTTGGCGCGCTGCTCGATGACCGCGTGCGCGGCAGCGGCGTCGTCGAGTGCGAACTCCGCGTGCACGACCGGGTGCAGCAGACCGGAGGCGTAGTACTGCCAGACCTCCTGGCGCAGGTCCTCGTAGCGGGCCGGGTCGCGCTGGGCGAGACGACCGATCCGGAAACCGGTCAGGGTCTTGCCACCGGCGAGGAGATCCTCGGTGTCGATGAGGCCGCCGCCGGTGCCGTAGGTGACCGCGCGGCCACCTTCGGCGAGACCGGCGAGGGTGCCACCGAGACCGGTGCCGCCGACGCCGTCGAGGGCGTAATCCGCCTGCTTGCCGCAGTGCAGCTCGCCGTAGGTGAAGACCTCGTCGGCGCCGAGTTCGCGCACGAAATCGATCTTCGACTCGTCGGATACCGCGCCGACCACCCAGCTCGCTCCACGCACCCGCGCCAACTGCACCGCGAGGTGGCCGACACCACCGGCAGCGGCGGTGACCAGCGCGGTCTCGCCCTCACGCGGGGCGGCGGTGTCGAGCGCGCCGAGCGCGACGAGTCCGCTGCGCATCAACGCGACGGCATCGACCGCGGAAGCGCCGTCCGGGATGGCGGAAGCCTGGTCGACCGCGAGCACGACGTACTCGGCATAGGCGTCGGACGTACACAGCCCGACCACGCGATATCCGACGCCGAATCCGTCGACCCCGTCACCGACCCCGACCACCTCACCGGCGACTTCGGCACGCATCTGTGTGACCGGCGCGGCACTGATCCGCCGGATCGCCGACAGCGTGACGCCGATGGCCTCGACCCGGACCAGCAGCTCACCGACGCCGGGTACCGGCATCTCGGCCGCGACGACCTCGAGCATCTCCGAACCACTGCTGCGCTCGTACTGAACCCGCCGCATGACACCTCCTACAGAATTGAGCGAAGGCGCAACATTAACCGGCTGACCTCGCGTTTCCACAGGCCATCGGCCTACGAGTGCTAAATCTCACCGCCTCCGCCGCATGACGGAGAGCACCTTCACGGTCCGGTTACCCCGCAGCGATGCCCGAGACGCGTGGGTAATCCCACACCCAGGCGTAGCGTTGCCCTATGGAGGCGACCACGGAGGTGGTGACCGCGGCCCCCGCGCCGGTGATGGCAGCGTTCATCGACCGGTACGTGGGCTATCGGCTCGCGGGTTTCGAGCCCGGCCTGCACCGCGGCCTGCCATCACGGCACATGACGTTCATCGTCGCCATCGGCCCCACCATCGATGTCGTCGAGCAAACCGACCCGCGCCAGTCCCCCGGCAGCTATCGCTGCGTACTGAGCGGCCTACAGGCGAGCCCGGCGATGATCGCGCACACCGGTTTCCAAGAAGGCGTGGCGATCGAACTGACCCCGCTGGGCTGCCGGGTGCTGTTCGGCATGCCCGCGAGCGAACTGTGGGACACCTCGATCGAATGTTCCCAAGCACAAAGCACTCTCGGTGATCAACTCGCCGATGCCGTGCAGTCGCAACGAGATTGGCCGAGTCGGTTCGCCGCATGCGACCGAGCCCTGACCGCGGCGGCTCGAACCGACACTCTCGCCGGTCCCGAATTGACCTGGGCCTGGCGCGCTCTCGTCGAGACCGGCGGCACCTACGCGATCAACCCGCTCGCCGATCGGATCGGCTGGACCCGCCAACACCTGACCCGCAAGTTCACCGCCGAATTCGGCGCGAGCCCGAAACTGGCCGCGCGGATCATCCGGTTCGAGCGCGCCAAGCGCATGCTGGCGAGCACTCCGTCCTATATCTCCATCGCCCAGGTCGCGAACGCCTGCGGCTACTACGACCAAGCCCACCTGAACCGCGACTTCGCCGAACTGGCGGGCGTGGCCCCTACCACCTGGCTCGCCGAGGAGATTCCATCCGTCCAAGACCCGGAGGCCGGACCAGCGAGAGGCTGAGCACATGGAAACCTCAACGAACACCATCTGGCCCTGCCTCGCCTTCGACGACGCCCGCGCGATGGTCGAATTCCTCACCACCGCTTTCGGTTTCGAAGCAACCGCGGTCTACGCCAGAGAGAACGACGACGCCGTCGTCGAACACGGCGAACTGCGCTGGCCGGGCGGCGGCGGCATCATGTTCGGGTCCACCGGCCGCGACGACAGCCCCTTCGGCACGCGCCCGCCGGGCGTCGCCAATCTCTACCTGGTCACCGACCGACCCGACGCGCTCTACGACCGAGCGAAGGCCGCGGGCGCGAGGATCATCCGCGACCTGCGCGACGAGGACTACGGCTCCCGCGGCTTCAGCGCCGCGGACCCGGAAGGCAACCTCTGGAGCTTCGGAACCTACCGGGGCGAATGACCAGCTGAACAAAATTTCATTCTGCGCACGATCGTGTGCGAACCTCTCCGTCGCAGTTCCGCGATCAGCTACGTTGTCGATTGCTTCACCCGAGGCTCTGCGCGTTGTACAGGAGAGTTGAGTCAATGGCGACCATCGAACATCTGCGGACCGACCCGGATTTGCCTCCGGTCGGTGTCGTCGATCGCACGCCGATCACGCCCGCCAAGAAGGCCGTGTTCGCGGGGATCGCCGTACTCGGCGCCGTCGCGTGGGCGATCATCGCGTTCGTGCGCGGCGAGTCCGTGAACGCGGTGTGGATCGTGATCGCGGCGGTCTGCACCTACATCATCGCCTACCGCTTCTACGCGCGGTTCATCGAGTGGAAGATCACCAAGCCGCGCGACGACGTGGCCACGCCCGCCGAAATCTATGACAACGGCAAAGATTTCATGCCGATGGACCGGCGGGTGCTCTACGGACACCACTTCGCCGCCATCGCGGGCGCCGGTCCGCTGGTCGGTCCGGTGCTGGCCGCGCAGATGGGTTATCTGCCCGGCACCATCTGGATCGTCGTCGGTGTGGTGTTCGCCGGTGCGGTGCAGGACTACCTGGTGCTGTGGGCCTCGACCCGTCGACGTGGGCGCAGCCTCGGGCAGATGGCGCGTGACGAGCTCGGCGTCGTCGGTGGTGCCGCGGCGATCGTGGCGATTCTGGTGATCATGACGATCCTGCTGGCGGTGCTGGCACTGGTCGTGGTGAACGCGCTCGGCGAGAGCCCGTGGGGTGTGTTCTCCATCGCGATGACCGTCCCGATCGCCCTGTTCATGGGCGTCTATCTGCGGTATCTGCGACCGGGTGCGGTCGGCGAGATCTCCGCGATCGGCATCGTGTTGCTGCTGGCCGCGATCATCGGCGGCGGCTGGGTATCCGAAACCGAGTGGGGCGCGGACTGGTTCACCCTCTCGCGCACCACCATCGCGTGGTGCCTGATCGCCTACGGCTTCATCGCCTCGGTGCTGCCGGTGTGGCTGCTGCTCGCCCCGCGCGACTATCTGTCGACGTTCATGAAGGTCGGCACGATCGTGCTGCTCGCGGTCGGCATCCTGATCACGATGCCGGTGCTGAAGGCGCCCGCCGTCTCCGAATTCGCACACACCGGCGCCGGTCCCGCGTTCGCGGGCAGTCTGTTCCCGTTCCTGTTCATCACCATCGCCTGCGGTGCGCTCTCGGGTTTCCACGCGCTGGTCTCCTCCGGCACGACGCCGAAGCTGATGGCCAAGGAATCCAACGCCAGGATGATCGGCTACGGCGGCATGCTGATGGAGTCGTTCGTCGCGGTCATGGCGATCATCACCGCCTCGATCATCGACCAGCACCTGTACTTCGGCATGAACGCCTCGGCCGGACTCACCGGCGGCACGGCCGAAGGCGCTGCCAAGTTCACGAATTCGCTCGGTCTGTCCGGCCCGCCCGCGACGCCGGAACTGTTCACCGACGCGGCCGCCGATGTGGGCGAGAAGTCGATCGTCTCGCGCACCGGTGGCGCCCCGACCCTGGCGATCGGCATCTCCGATGTCTTCTCCGCGTTCCTCGGCGGCTCGACGATGAAGGCCTTCTGGTACCACTTCGCGATCATGTTCGAAGCGCTGTTCATCCTCACCACCATCGACGCGGGCACTCGGGTAGCGCGCTTCCTGGTCTCGGACGCGCTGGGCAATTTCGGCGGCGGGTTCAAGAAGTTCCGTGATCCGTCGTGGCGGATCGGCGCCTGGCTGTGCTCGCTGATCGTGGTCGCGGGCTGGGGCGGGGTGCTGCTGATGGGCGTCAATGATCCGTTCGGCGGCATCAACGCGCTGTATCCGCTGTTCGGCATCGCCAACCAGCTGCTCGCCGCGATCGCGCTGATCGTGGTGCTCACGATCATCGTCAAGCGCGGGCAGTGGAAGTGGGCGTGGATTCCGGGTGTTCCGCTGGTGTGGGATCTCGTGGTCACGATGACCGCCTCCTGGCAGAAGATCTTCTCCGACGACCCCAAGCTCGGTTACTGGAAGCAGCACAGCCTGTGCGAGGCGGCCAAGGAGGCGGGCAAAGCCTGCCTGACGGCCAAGACGCCCGAGCAGGTCGACATCGCGATCCGCAATACCTTCATCCAGGGCACGCTGTCGATCGTGTTCGCGGTGCTGGTGCTGATCGTCACCGCCGTCGGCGTGCTGGTGTGCGCGAAGGCGATCCGCACGGGCACGGTGACCAGCACCGAGTCCGAGGAGCAGCCGTCGAAGATCTTCGCCCCCAGCGGTTTCGTCGCCACGGCCACGGAGAAGAACGTGCAGAAGGAGTGGGACGCGTTGATCGCCGAGGGCAAGGTGAGCGCGCCCGGATCGGCGCACGTCTCGTGAGTGTGGTCAGGGACGCGGACGGCCGGTTCAGTGAATCGGCCGTCCGCGCCCCTGCGGTTGTCGCCGGCGATCCCCGTGGGCCTTGGGCGATTCTCCGGCGCGTCTGGGCGGCCTTGCGTGGCATCGCCCGCTGGTACAGCGCCATCAACGGCGGCCAGGATTACGAGCGCTACGTCGAGCACCTGCGCCGTAATCATCCGGCGGCCCCGGTGCCGTCGGTGCGCGACTACTGGCGCGAACGCTATGCCGAAGCCGAGCGGAATCCGACCAATCGCTGCTGCTGATCCGGGTCGACGCCCCTGAGGGATCGGTGGCCGATTTCCGCTAGCACCTCGCCGGGACGGGTGCCATTGTGGAACTCGTGACCATCACCGCTTTGGACTTCGAGGGCTGCTACCGGGCGGTCTCCACCCGCGACTCCCGCTTCGACGGGCAGTTCTTCACCGCGGTGCGCACGACCGGCATCTACTGCAGGCCCTCGTGCCCGGCCATCACGCCCAAGCGGGCCAATGTGTCGTTCCTGCCCACCGCGGCGGCGGCGCAGCAGGCTGGTTATCGCGCGTGCCGTCGGTGCCTGCCCGATGCCGCGCCCGGCTCACCGCTGTGGAATGTGCGCGCCGACCTGGCCGCGCGGGCCATGCGGTTGATCGGTGACGGGATGATCGATCGGGGTGGGGTGCCCGGGCTGGCCGCCACCCTCGGCTATTCGCAGCGTCAGCTCACGCGGGTGCTCACCACCGAACTCGGAGCCGGTCCGCTCGCGCTGGCCAGGGCACATCGCGCGCACACCGCGCGGCTGCTCATCCAGACCACCGAGATGCCGATGTCGGATATCGCGTTCGCGGCCGGGTTCGCCAGCATCCGGCAGTTCAACGACACCGTGCGCGAGGTGTTCGCGGTGAGCCCGACGACGATGCGGACCGAGTTGCGGCGATCCCCGCGCGCCGATGTGGTCGCACCGGGCACGCCCGGTCTGCTGACTTTGCGACTGCCGTATCGCGAGCCGCTCGATACCGGCTGGCTGGCCTGGTTCCTCTCGTCGCACGCGGTACCGGGGATGGAGCTGTGGGAGGACGGCGTGTACACGCGCAGCCTGCGTACTCCACACGGCCACGCGACCATTCGGCTGTCGTTCCAGCCGGGTCATGTGCGGGCAGAGTTGGCGCTGCGGGATATGCGCGATCTGGCGCCGACCGTGGCCCGGGTGCGGCATCTGCTCGATCTGGATGCCGATCCGTTGGGGATCGACGGTGCGCTCGGGATCGGCGCCAGTGAATCGGGTGATGCCGTCTCGGGACACGGGTTCACACCGGGAATCCGTGTGCCCGGGTCCCTCGACGGCTCGGAGTTGTTGTTGCGCACCATGATCGGGCAACAGATCTCGGTGCGGGCGGCGGGGACGCATACCGCGCGGCTGGTGGACGCGCTCGGCGAGCGGATCGACGGGTCGGTGCCCCGACTGTTCCCGACGGCCGAAGCGGTCGCCGAGCACGGCGCCGAGGTGTTGACCGGGCCCGCGCGCAGGGTGAACGCCATCGTTGCCGCGGCCGGCGCGATCGCGGACGGTGAACTCGTCCTGCATTCCGGTCGCACTGCCGTCGACCTGCGGCACGACCTGCTCGCGCTCGACGGGGTGGGGCCGTGGACGGCCGACTACGTCACCATGCGCTCGCTGGCCGATCCCGACATCCTGCTCGACACCGACCTGGTGGTTCGCCAGGGTGCGGCGCGAGCGGGAATCGACCTCGACGACACCACCCACTGGGCGCCGTGGCGCTCCTATCTGTCCATGCACCTGTGGAAGACCGCGCTCGAACATCGTGGCGCGCTTGTCCGTGAACCTTCTCTCCAGGAAGCGAAACACCATGACTGACACTGCTCTTCGTCGTGCCGATGTCGCGACGGTCACCACGCCGATCGGCCCGTTCACCACCGTCGTCGACACCGACGGCGCCGTACTCGCCTCGGGCTGGACCGGGGACCCGGCCACCCTGACCGGGCTCATCCATGCCACCTTGCGTCCGGCCGAACTGCGGCAGCGGGATTCACTGGGCGCGGTCACCCAGGCCGTCGTCGACTATCACGCGGGCGACCTCACGGCGATCGACGCGATTCCCGTGCGTCAACAGTCGGGCGAGTTCCTGGTCCACGCCTGGGAAGTCCTGCGCAAGGTGCCTGCGGGCGAGCCGGTGACCTATACCGAGTTCGCCGGACTCTCCGGGCGTCCGGCGGCCACGCGGGCAGCGGCCAATGCCTGCGCGCGCAACTCCGCCGCGCTGTTCGTGCCGTGTCATCGCGTGTTGCGGATCGGCGGCGCGCTCGGCGGGTTCCGGTGGGGGCTGGAAGCAAAGGCCTGGTTGCTCGCACACGAGGGGTGAGAGGCGACAGATCAGTCCAGCTATCCCTGATTGGCTCTTTTTTCTAGGTCCAGTCGGCGGGATTCTGTTACCTATGCTCACTCGTCGCCTGGTCGCGCTCTACGTCGGTTTGTGGTTGTACGGCACGTCGATGGCAGTGATGATCCGGGCGGGACTCGGGCTCGATCCGTGGGATGTGTTCCATCAGGGGGTCGCCGCGCACGTGCCGTTGAGTTTCGGGGTGGTGACCGCGCTGACCGGGATCGCCGTGCTGCTCGCCTGGATTCCGCTCCGGCAGCGGCCGGGGCTCGGGACCGTCAGCAATGTGGTGGTGATCGCGGTCGCGGTCGACGTCGGATTGTGGTTGATCCCGTCCGTGGACGCCCTGTGGTTGCGGATTCTGGCCATGGTCGTCGCGGTGGTGGTGAACGCCGCGGCGACGGTGCTCTATATCGGTGCGGGCATGGGTCCGGGACCGCGCGATGGACTGATGACTGGACTGGTCGGCCGGACCGGCTGGCCGGTCTGGTCTGTTCGGACCGGTATCGAGGTCTCGGTGCTGACCACCGGCTGGTTCCTCGGCGGCAGCGTCGGGATCGGCACGCTGGTCTACGCCTTCGGGATCGGGCCGCTGGTCCAGCTGATGATCCCGCTCGTCGACGGCCGACTTCCCGGGTTCGCACCGATTATTCGCCAGGAAGCGGAACTGTCTGTGGACCGTCCGCAAGCCCCAGCCGCGCCCTCCTGATCGCTTCGTCGGGCTCGTTCGGCTGATTAGGCGACCGTGGCCTCGAGGTGCGAACCCGTGCGACCGCGCAGGACATGCAGGCGCGTGGGGATGCGCTGACGCATTTCGTCCACGTGGCTGACGACGCCGACCACGCGACCATTCGCGCGGAGTTCGTCGAGAACGCCCATGACGGCGTCGAGGGTATCGGCGTCGAGGCTGCCGAAGCCTTCGTCGATGAACAGGGTGTCCAAGACCAGGCCGCCGGACTCGGCGGCGACCACGTCGGCGAGGCCGAGAGCCAAAGCCAGTGAGGCCATGAAGGTTTCACCGCCGGACAGGGTCTTCGCGGACCGTACGACGCCGGTGTAGTCGTCGCGGACGTCGAGGCCGAGGCCGCCTCGTCTGCCCCGAGGGCCAGCCTTGTCCGAGTGGACGAATTCGTAACGGCCGCCCGACATTCGGCGTAGCCGCAGCGACCCCGCCACCGCGACCTCTTCGAGCCGAGCCGCGAGGACGTAGGAGCGCAACGACATTCGCCGGTTGTTCTCGCCGCGACCCGCCACCACTTCCGCCAGGGCAGCCAGTTCGTCGAACTCACGCTGCTTGGGCGCGATCCGCTCGACCTCTCCCCACAGCTGCGTCCCCAGCTGCTCGAGCTGGGCCACCCGTTCGGTGGCCGCCGACTGGGTTGCCACCGCCGCGGTGAGCGCGTTCTGAGCTTCGGCGAAGCGCTGCTCGAGGGTGTTCAGGTCGCCCGGGGTCTGTTCGGCGACGGCCTGGATCTGTGGTTCGGCGAGCACCGCCTCGGCATGCGCGCGGGCCCGGTCCGCTGCGGTGAGTTCGGCTTCGATCGCGGCCTGCTGCCGCGCGGTCCGCGCGACGGCGGTGACGACCTGAGCGTAGGCAGTCAGGAGAGCGATGTCGTCGCGCGGCGCCGCCGGCTCGACTGCTGAGGCTTCGTCGGCGGGTTCCTCATCGAGGGGACCTTCGTCGAACAGATCGAACAGGCTGGGCATTTCGGGCTCGGCACGGATCGCTCGCGCGGGGCTCCCGGTCTCCTGCTCGTCGGGGTCGAGCTCGGCGTCGACATCGTCAGCCGCGGTTCGGCTGGTGGTAGCTGGTGAATCGAGTACCTCCGACGCCACCTGCTCCTCGTACCCTTCCGGCACGAGACCGGCTGTGCGGGCGAGGTTTTCCACGCGGGCGGCAATGGTGCGGACGGCGTCGCGAGCGGTGGATTCCTCGGTGCGGGCAGCGCGGAGCGCGGTGGCCGCGGTGATGAGCGATTCGAGGCGGGCGGTGCGGGCGTCGACGGTGGTGTCGGCGCCCGCGGCGGTGCGCAGCCGCGCCGTGAGTTCGTCGAGGCGCTCGCGGGTGGTGGTGATGTTGGCGGTGACGGTGCCGAGGCGGGCGTCGAGGTCGCGAGACCGGTCGTGGAGGGCGGTTTCCTCGGTGCGCAGGGCCTCGAGGCGGCTGGTCAGGGCGGGGACGCGCTCGGCGGCTTCGGCGGTGTCGTCGAAGCGGTGAGTGGCGGTGCGGACCGCGTCGGCGAGGGTGACGGGATCCGCGTCGCCACCGCGGGCGGTCAGCGCCTCGATCTCGCGTTCGATGACGCTGATGCGATCGGCGATGCGATCACGCGCGGCCTCGGCGGACTGTTCGGCGGTGTGCGCGGCGTCCTCGGCATCCTTGGACACCGCGTCGTCGGTGGGCCGCGCCGGTTCAGGATGTTCGGCAGAACCGCAGACCGTGCACGGCGCACCGTCGGTGAGCGCGCCCGCGAGCTCGGCGGCCATGCCAGCGAGGCGGCGGGCCCGCAGATCGAGAACCCGTTCCTTGGCTTCGAGGTGAGCGCGCCAGGCGGAATCGTGTTCGGTCCGCGCTGCGTCCAAAGCTGGTCGGCGACGCGCGATGTCGACAGCCGCGGCTGCCGAGTCCTGCCACTTGCTCAACTCGTTGCGAAGCCCGGGCAACGCGGCGGCCGCATCGGTGGCCTCACGCAATTGCTCTTGGACCGAGCCGATCGCCGCAGGCAGTTCGAGCCGCCGCTGCGCCAACTCCTCCGAACGCTGCGTGAGACGACCGGCTTCGCCCTCGTGCGCGGCGAGATCAGCGGTGAGCTGACGCGCGGTCACCACATCGGCCCGAACCTCACCGAGCACACCGAGCAGCGCGTTCCACTGACTGATCGCGGCATCGAGATCGCCCTGGACATCATCGACGCCCGCATCCCCACTACGAACCGAGCCTCGCCCCTGATGGCCCGCGCCGATTGAACCGCTCGACAGCAGGTCCGCTGACGCGCCGTGGTCGGGCCGCCCACCGTCCGGTGCGGAGGCACGCCCATCGACCGGCTCATCCGTCACCACGGTCAGCCGGTCCACTCCCGCGATGTCGGCGGCGGCGGGTGCCCTCAGTTGGTCGGCCAGTTCACCGGTGGCACCACGGGTCGCGGTCTCCGAACGGCGCAGGGTGCGAACCGCGGAGCGAGCCTCGTCGATGGCGTGCACGACGGGTTCGGCGCGACGGGCCTGCACCAATTCGTGTTCGAGTTCGGTGCGGCGGGGAGAGGCCGCGGTGTAGGTGGCCAGTTCGGTGCGGGCTGCTGCCATGCGGGCGTGCAGCCCGGCGACGCGACGTTGTTCTTCGGCTTCGGCGCGGGCCTGCGACGATTCCTTCTGGCGCAGTTCGGCATTCGTGGTCGCCTCGGCGAGTGCGGTGCGCGCGGTGGCGAGTAGCTCCTGCGACCAGGTCACCGCGTCGAGCACGCCGACCGACTCCGCGCCGCCGTAGCCCCCGGCCATACCGACCTTGGTGATCAGCCGGTCGATGCCCTGTTTGCGGGAATCCAGCTCGCCCGCGGCGGCGCGGCGGCGATCGGACAGCCACTGTTCGGCCGTTCCGAAACGTTGGGTGTCGAAAAGCTTTTCGAGCAGTTTCTCGCGGTCCTCGTTCTCGGCTCGCAGGAATTTCGCGAAGTCGCCCTGCGGGAGCAGCACCACTTGGAAGAACTGGTCGGCGCTCATACCGAGCAGCCGCAGGACCTCGTCGCCGATATCGGTGATGCGCGAGAGGTTCTCGCCGCTGCCGTCGAGCCAGGTGAGGGTGGCCTGGGGCTGCAGGAGCCGGGTTCCGGTGCCGGTCTTCTTCGGGCGCTCGAATTCCGGCGAGCGGGTCAGGCGAAGGAGACGGCCGCCGAGCGTGGCTTCCAGCACCACGCTCGGCGGCGTCTGCGGATCGGCGTGATCGGAATGCAGGCGCTTGCTCTCGCCGCGCGCACCGGGCACCTTGCCGTAGAGGGCGAAGGCGATGGCGTCGAGGATCGTCGTCTTGCCCGCGCCCGTATGCCCGTGCAGCAGGAACAGCCCGTCGGCGCCGAGCGCGTCGAAATCGACGACGGTGGTCTCGGCGAACGGGCCGAACGCGGTGAGTTCGAGCCGGTGCAGCCTCACGCGATGCCACCGCCGACGAGAGTCGCCACGGGGAACGCCACGCGTCGGCTCACGCAGTCAGCTCCGACGCGACCGGCGACGGGCCGGATTCGGCACGGACCGAGTCGTTTTCGCTCACCGCGGCGGCCAGCGCGCGCTCCACCCATGCCATCTCCCCCTTGCTCGGTGTGCCACGCACGTCGGTCAGGAAGCTCGCCGCGACCTCCGCGTCGCGACGACCGTGCACCCGCTCGCGGTAGTGCAACTCCGGATTGCCTTCCGGGCGCGCCCATTCCACGTGCACCGCGTGCGGGAACCGCCCGCGCAGTTTACGCATCGGGTCCACCGGGCGGCTGGTGTCGGTGAGCGTGGCCGACACGTAGTGGTCCTCGGCCGCGGCGTATTCGGTATCGGTGAGCAGGGATTCGAGAGTGCCGGTGAGCCTGCTCAGCCCGCGTACCAGCGGCAGATCGTGGCGATGCACCGCGGCGAGCCCCTCGGCGTCGAGGTCGACGATCCACACCGCCTTACGGTGCGAACTCTCGCCGAACGAATACGGCAGCGGAGATCCGCTGTAGCGCACCGACTCCGACAACGTCTGCGGCGAGTGCAGGTGTCCCAGCGCCACATAGTCGATGCCGTCGAAGGCCGACATCGAGACCGTCTCCACACCGCCCACCGAGATGGACCGTTCCGAACCCGTCGCTTCCCCGCCGACCACGAAGGCGTGCGCCAGCACCACCGTGCGGGTGCCGGATCTGGCGGCGATATCGGCGCGAATCCGCGCCATCGCGGCGTCGAGGATCTCCGCGTGTGAATGCGCCTGCGGCACACCCAGTTCGGCGCGGGTGATCTCCGGTTCCAGATACGGGATGCCGTAGAACGCCACGTCGCCGTCGCCGTCGGAGAGCACGATCGGCCGGTCCGCGTCGGCGACCCGCGTGCACAGATGCAGGCCACCGGCCGCGGCGAAGCTGGCGCCCGCGCCGAGTCGGGCGGGCGAATCGTGATTGCCCGAGGTGGCGACGATCGTCGCGCCCGCCGCTCGGATCGCCTCGAATCCGCGATTGCAGACGCCGATCGCGTCGGCGTTGGGGATGGAGCGGTCGTAGATGTCGCCGGGCACCACCACCACGTCGACCGATTCGGCCGCGACCAGCTCCGCGACGGCAGTCAGCACGCGTGCCTGATCGGCCAGCAGGTCGACACCGTGGAAGGTGCGCCCGATGTGCCAGTCGGAGGTGTGCAGGATCCGCATGTCGCGAACCGTAGGGCACACCCCCGACAGAATTCAATCGACGCACCACACGCGTGTAATTCACCGGCGTGCCGCACAGCGCGGCGCTCCCGCCGCCGTGACGGCCCGGCGAGTTCGCCACGACCGTCCCCGGTTTGCCGGGGAATTGCGAATTTGTCGGTGGCCTCGGGCAGTATCGCCGACATGACCGCTTCGATGCTCGTCGCGCTCGTCTTCGTCTTCGCCGCAGGCTTCGGTCTCGGCTGGTTGGGGCATTCCGCCCGTGGTGGGCAACGCGCCGCCACCGCGGAGGCCCGGCTCGCCGCGGCCGGGGACAATCAACGGTTGCTGCAGCAGTCGCTGCACTCGGCCAATGAGGATGCGGCGCGCAGGCATTCGGCCGCGATCGGTGCGATGGTCGATCCGCTGCGCGACGCGGTCGGCGCATTGGAGCAGCAGATCCGACAGGTCGAGCACCATCGGATCGACGCGTATTCGGGACTGCGCGAGCAGGTCGCGGGCATGCAACGCACCTCGCATCGACTCTCCGATCAGACCGGTCAGCTGGTCGCGGCGCTGCGCGCGCCGCAGGTGCGCGGCCGGTGGGGCGAGATCCAGCTGGAACGGGTCGTCGAACTGGCCGGGATGACCCGGCACTGCGATTTCGACACCCAGGTGAGTCGGCCCGGCGGCGACGATCGCGGCGTGGTGCGTCCCGACCTGGTGGTGCGGCTGGCCGGCGGCAGGCACATCGTCGTCGACGCGAAGGTGCCGTTCTCGGCGTATCTCGACGCGGCGACCACCGACGATCCCAGCCAACGCACGCAATTGCTGGCCCGCCACGCCAAGCACCTGCGCGCCCACGTCGACCAGCTGGCCGACAAGGCGTACTGGGCGGCCTTCGATCCGGCGCCGGAGTTCGTCGTGTTGTTCGTGCCCGGCGACCCGTTCCTCGACGCCGCGCTCACCACCGATGCCGACCTTCTGGAGTACGCGTTCGGCCGGAACGTGATTCTGGCAACCCCCACTACCTTGATTGCGCTGCTACGAACAGTGGCGTTCAGTTGGCGGCAGGAAGCGCTCTCGCGCGATATGGCAACGGTGCAGCAACTGGGTAAGGAGCTCTACACCCGGCTGGGTAAAGTCGCCGAACATCTGGACAATCTGGGCGTGAATCTCGGTAAGGCCGTAGCGGCTTTCAACGCGACAGTAGGCTCGGTGGAGTCGCGGGTCATGGTCACCGCGCGCCGGATGCACGATCTCGGTATCGCCGATCAGGAGCTCCCGGCAATCCGACTCACCGAGACCCGACCACGGGTCGTCGCGTTCGCCGACGCAGAGGATCGCATCTGAGATCCTCGTGCCGTGGCGCCTACGGGGGCGATGTGCAGTTAGTGTCATAGTGTGGCTGCTTCCCAACGTGCGCGACCCCGGGTGCCCGCGCCGCAACGTTCGATCGTGCCCTCGGTACCCGGCTTCCCCGCCTGGGCCGCGATTCTGCTCGCCGTGAGTGCGACGGGTCTCGGGTTCTTGATCGACGGATTCGGCGGAGAGACGTATCCCACAGGCACGTTCTCGGCGCTGTATGTACTCGGCTGCGTGCTCGCCGTCTGCGCGGTGCGCTTCCGCGGTCTGTTCTCCACCATGGTGATGCCGCCGCTGCTGCTGTTCGTCGCGGTGCCGGTGGCCTGCCAGATGCTGGGTGGGCGTGCCACCACCTCGATCAAAGACGTTCTGATGAACCTGATCATCCCGCTGGTGGAGCGCTTCCCCACGATGGCGCTGGCGACCGTGCTGGTACTCGCGATCGGCGGCGCCAGGATCGCGATCGCCAAGCGCGCGCCCCAGACGGCTCGCCCCACGCCGGAGCGCAAAACCGAACGCAAGCCGGTCAAGCGCCGTCGCCCCGAGCCGACCCCCGACCTCGCCACCGCCGCCCGCAAGCGACCACGCCGCGGCACCGCGGTCCTGGACGAGCCCGACACCGAGGTCGACATGGCGAGCCCGGCTCGCCGCCCCGCCAGACCCACCGAACCCAAACGCGCCCCCGCCCCCGCCGCCGCCCGGCCCCGCGAACCTCGCGAGCCCCGCGCCGCACGCGGTGAACCCCGCGCCGCCCGCGCCGCCGCCCCCCCGCGCGAACCCGAACCCTCCCGCGTCCCGCGCCGCCGCGGCGAAGCACCACCCCACCCCCAACCGAACGTGCGCTACCGCGACCGAGCCGACTCCGCCCGCACAGAACGCCGCCGCCCGGACAACGTCTGAAAACAAAGAAATCCCCGCCGTACAAACGGCGGGGATTTTCTTTCGAGAGCCCACTGATCCAGCAAGAACATGGGTAACTCACCGGGTACGGGCTAACCCAGCCACGCTGATGGTCTGGCCGCCAGCACAACTCTCCCCGCACCCAAGTCCGGCCTCAAGTCGCGGAGAGGCGCGCAGGCCGGAGTTCGCGGGGGAGGGAGAAGACCAGGGTTTCGTTGGCTGTGGTCACCGGCTGCACCTCACCGAAGCCGTGCTCGGCCAGCAGGTCGAGTACCCCGGTCACCAGGATCTCCGGCACCGAAGCACCCGAGGTGATGCCGATGGTCTGCACGCCCTCGAGCCAGGTCAGATCGACCTCGCGCGCGTAGTCGACCAGGTAGGCCGCCTTCGCACCGGCGCCGAGCGCCACCTCGACCAGTCGCACCGAGTTCGACGAGTTGCGCGAACCGACCACGATCACCAGATCGCATTCGGGCGCCATCGCCTTGACCGCGGTCTGGCGGTTGGAGGTGGCGTAGCAGATGTCGTCGCTGGGCGGGTCCTGCAGCGTCGGGAAGCGTTCGCGCAGCCGCTCGACGGTTTCCATGGTCTCGTCGACCGAGAGCGTGGTCTGCGACAGCCAGATCACCTTCGACGGGTCGCGCACGGTCACCTTGTCCACCGAGTCGGGCCCGTCGACCAGCTGCACGTGCTCGGGCGCCTCACCGGCGGTGCCTTCGACTTCCTCGTGGCCCTCGTGGCCGATCAGCAGGATGTCGAAGTCGTCGCGGGCGAAGCGCTTGGCTTCCTGGTGCACCTTGGTGACCAGCGGGCAGGTGGCGTCGATGGTGCGCAGGTTCCGCTGCGCGGCGGTTTCGTGCACGATCGGCGCGACACCGTGCGCGGAGAACACGACCAGCGCGCCCTCCGGCACCTCGTCGGTCTCGTCGACGAAGATCACGCCCTGCTCACGTAGCGTTTCCACGACGTGGCGGTTGTGCACGATCTCCTTGCGCACATAGATCGGGGCGCCGTGTTTCTCGAGAGCCTTCTCCACGGTCTCGACGGCGCGGTCGACGCCTGCGCAGTAGCCGCGCGGCTCGGCCAGCAGCACGCGCTTGCCACCGGCAGCATTCGCGCCCGCGGAGCGCGTGATACCGACGTTCAAGGGGATTGCCGAGGTCATATTGCACAGCTTACGTGCGTGCGACGGGCCGGATCAGGTCGGATCAAGGGGCGAAAGTCACATAACAGGGGGCTGGACCTTTGCATCACACCCGACTTGCGGCAGGCTGGGGTCATGTTTCGACCTCCGTTCCTGGCCAGGGTGGCCGCCGGCGCCGCCGTCTATGCCTTAGAAGAGACCCGGCGACTTCCTGTCGCCGCGGTCAATTTCCCGATCACCGCGCTCAGTCGCGTGCTGCAGACCACGATGCATATGCAGCAGTTCGTCACCAGCCTCGCGCTCAAGGGTGACGGTGTGTTCGAGCGGCTGGGTTCGGCTCCGGCCGAGCAGCCCGAGTGGGCCACCTTCGACGAGGACGTCGAGCCCGCGCCCGCCGCCAACGGCCACACCAGCCGCTTCGATCTGTTCGAAGAGGCCGATGCCCCGCGGACCAACGGCAAAGTCGTGCCCACACCGCTGCTGCTGCTCGAGACCGAGGAAGAGGTCATCGAGCCCGCCGAAGAGCCCGCCGAGGAGGAGGTCGTGGCCCCCGAGGTCGCTATCCGCTACGACTACCCCGCGATGACGCTGGCCCAGCTGCGCGCCCGGCTGCGGATGCTGACCGTCGAGGAGCTGGCCCAGCTGCTCGACTTCGAACAGCGGACCCGCGCCCGCGCCCCCTTCGTCACGATGCTCACCAACCGCATCGCCACCGTCCAGGCGCAGTAACCGACCTTCCGTCGAGGCGGCCGCAATCCGACACAACGGATGCGGCCGCTTTTTGGTTGTGTCGGTGGCTCCGCGTAGAACTGACCTATGACTCAGGACGGCGTCGCGCAGACCGGCGCTCCGGCCAATTCGGCGGAGCAGCCGTATCCGGTGCGTTCGGTCGCGGTGAAGGTCGCCCAGTGGATCGAGCGGCTCGGCAGCATCTGGGTGGAGGGGCAGGTCACCCAGATCAATCTGCGCCCCGGCACCCGTACCGCCTTTCTGGTGCTGCGCGACGCCTCGGTGGACATGTCGCTGTCACTGACCTGCGATCCGGATCTGTTGCGCAGGCTGTCGGTGCCGTTGACCGAGGGCAGCCGCGTGGTCGTCTACGGCAAGCTGCACTTCTTCACCGGCCGCGGCACGGTCTCGTTGCGGGTCACCGAGATTCGCGCGGTCGGCATCGGTGAGCTGCTGGCGCGGATCGAACGGTTGAAAGCCCTGTTGACAGCCGAGGGGTTGTTCGACGCCCGGCTCAAGCGACCGTTGCCGTTTCTGCCCGCGACCATCGGGCTGATCACCGGACGGGCGAGCGCGGCCGAACGTGACGTGTTGTCCGTGGCCCAGAATCGCTGGCCCGCAGTCCGTTTCGTCATCCGGAACACCGCGGTGCAGGGTCCGACCGCGGTCCCGCAGATGCTCGAAGCCTTGGCCGAACTCGATCGCGATCCCGACGTCGAGGTGATCGTGCTGGCTCGCGGCGGTGGCAGCGTCGAAGACCTGCTGGCCTTCTCCGACGAAGCACTGTGCCGAGCGGTCGCCGCCGCCCGCACCCCGATCGTCAGCGCCATCGGCCACGAACCCGACAACCCGCTGCTCGACCTGGTCGCCGACCTGCGCGCGGCCACCCCCACCGACGCCGCCAAACGCATCGTCCCCGACGCCGCCGCCGAACTGGCCGGAGTCCGGGACATGCGCGCACGCTCGGCGGCGGCGTTGCGCGGCTGGGTGCAGCGTGAGGAGCACACCATCACGCAATTGCGATCGCGTCCTGTCCTCGCCGATCCGCTGCGCGAGCTGAATCACCGGCACGACGAGCTGGAGCGCTTGCGCACCGCCGCGCGACGCAGTGTCGAACAGCTCCTGCGCGGCGAGTCGACGACCACCCTGCACCTGCGCGAGAAGCTGACCGCCGTGGGTCCGGCCGCCACGCTGGCCCGTGGTTACGCTGTCGTGCAGCGCGTCGCCGGTCCCGAACGCCATGTCGTGCGTTCGATCGACGACTCCCCCGCGGGTAGCCAGCTCCGCATCAGGGTCGCCGACGGCGCGGTCACCGCCGCGGCCCTCGGCACCCAGCGACTGACGCCAGAGACCACCGACGAGAAGAGGAAGTGACCGTGGCCGACGCCGGTTCCGAGAACACCGCTGCCGACACCCTGGCCGAGATCGCGACCTTCGGCTACGAACGCGCCCGCGACGAGCTCATCAATGTGGTGAAGATGCTGGAACAGGGCGGCCTCGACCTCGACGACTCGCTGGTGCTGTGGGAACGCGGCGAAGCCCTCGCTACGCGCTGCGAACAGCATCTCGCCGGTGCTCGGCGCCGCGTGGAGGACGCGCTCTCCCGCGCGGATCTCGACTCCACCGACTGATCCGGCACCGGTTTCTGCGCCGGTGCACCGAACGCAATTCGCGCTTCACGGCCACGAAACACTGTCCCGGCACGCTGATCCTTGTTGATAAATCGATTGATCAGCTGGTTCGCTGGGAGGCCTACACCGTGGAGAGTTCCGTCGACAGAGTGTTCGTGCCGGTGAATTCCGCCCGGCAAGTACTACCGATGTCCCCTGTCGAAGCCTTGACCCAGCTGCGCACCGAACTCGGCCCCATCCACCACTCCACCGACACCCGCAAGTTGCGCAGCAAGAGCCGCGACCGCTTCGCGCAGAGCCCGGTGCTACGCGACCTGTTGCGCGGGCGCAACGCCGAGATCTACATCGCCCCGCGCGACAAGGAGGAACTGCGCGCCGCGGTCGCCGCGTGCGCGCGCCATCGCATCCCGATCACCGTGCGCGGCGCGGGTTCCGGGCAGTTCGGGCAGTGCGTGCCGCTGCGCGGCGGCGCGGTGATCGACGTGACCGCCCTGGCCGGGGTGCTCGGCTGGCACGGTGATCGCGGCAGGCAGATCCCGCGCACCGTCAGGGCGCTCACCGGCACGGTGATGGCCGATATCGATGCGGCGATCCGCCCGTCGGGCTGGGAGCTGCGCATGCATCCGTCCACCTCGCAGCAGGCCACCGTCGGCGGTTACATCGCGGGCGGACACGCCGGAATCGGCAGCTGCCAGTGGGGAATTCTGCGTGACACCGGCAATATCACCGCGCTGGAAGTGATGACGGTGGAAGAACATCCGCGGTTGATCGAACTGCGCGGGCGCGATGTGAACACCGTGCACCACGCCTACGGCGCCAACGGCATCATCACCGAGGTCGAACTCCCGGTCGCACCGGCCTGGGAATGGCACGAGCTGGTGATCTCGTTCCCGGACTTCGCACAGGCGGCACGCTTTTCGGTCGACATCTGCAACAGCGACGGTGTGCTGAAGAAGGTCGTCTCGCCCCACGCGCATCCGCTCCCCCAGTACTTCCCGGAGCTGGCGGGGCTCGTGCCCGACGGCGAAGCGATGGTGCTGGTGATGGCGGCCGTGCAGTCGGTCCCGAACGTGGAGGATCTCGTGCACGCCAACGGCGGCCGGATCCGCTACCGCTGCCTCGAGGGCAAAGGCGTCTACGGCGCACCGCTGTACGAATTCACCTGGGGGCATTCGATGATGCGCTACCAGCGCCGCAACAAGCAGCTGATCGGACTGCTCGCGCTGTACCCGCAGGAGAACCTGTTCGAGTCGATCCTGCGGATCCACCGCGACTTCGCCGACCTCGGCCCGCTGCATCTGGAGATGAAGCGGATCGACGGCGGCCTGTCGTGCCAGGGCTCGCCGGTCTTCGAGTTCGAGAGTCAACACCAGCTGGCGACGATCACCGCGCGGTTGGAGCAGGCCGGGCTGTTCATCGCCAACCCCCACACGCCCGTCCTCGGCGCCGGCGGCATGAAGCCGTGGGGGCCGAAAGAAGCTGCGCTCAAACGGGATTTCGATCCCTACGGCCTGCTGGCACAGGGCAAGGCCGACGACGTCGTCGGCACCGACATCATTTCCACCTCGACGGCGCTGCCCAACAGCGGCTGGTCCTACCGACTGAGCAACTGAGAAGGCCGCCCATTTTTCGTTTCCGTACAGCGATGTCGGACTACGCACGCGCGCTCAGGTCTTCGTGATCTCCCGAGTGCTCGCTTCCCGGATCACTCTCGGGCACAAAGCATTTCGCCTCATTGGTGGCAAGATTATTCCGTCCCGGCGGTACGGCCCGGGCCCCATCACCCAACCGGAGTGCGAATCGTGAAGAGTGTCTCGGCTTTCCTCGCCTCGGCGGCGTCGGCCACCGTGGTCGTGCCCGCCGCGTGGTTCGGTCTACTCACCGCGTTCCTCCGGATCGGACCGCGAATCGGCCAGACCTCGAGGGATGGGTGGTCCTCTCTCGCATTACCCCGGAACTCATTGCCCAGCAAGCGGATCGGCGCCGTCGAACGTGTCGTCGCGCTGCGCTTCGCCGATCCCTCGGTAATCTCATGACCACGAAGGAGGTGCGCGTGCCACCGAGGCCGACCATGCGCGATATCGCGGCCGCCGCGGGCGTCTCTCCGTCGGCGGTGTCGCTCGCGCTCGCGGGCAAGGGCCGGATGGAGGACAGCACCCGCGCCCGCATCCTGGCCACCGCCACCGAACTCGGCTACCGCATCAACCGCGAGGCCAGGGCATTGCGCACCGGGCGCACGATGGTGATCGGGCTGGTCACCTCGATGGTCGCCGATCAGGTCGACGACCACGAATCACGCCTGGACTGGTACACCCGCACCGCCCTGGCCGCCGCCGACGAGTCCTTCCGGCACGGCTACGCGCTGGTCCTCGTCCCACCGCTGGGCGAGCGCGACCAGTTACACGATCTCGCCGCCGACGGCGTCCTGCTCATCGACCCCGACCCGGCCGAAGGCATCGTCGAAACGGCGACCGCCCGCGGCCTGGCGGTGGTGACGATCGGCGGTCACGCGCCCGCTCCGGCGAGCTCGGTATCGCTCGACCGCGACGCGGCGGTCGACCTGGCGATGACGCATTTCCTGAGTACCGGCGCTCGCCGACCCGCCCTTCTGGTCGACAACAGCGGCCGCCAGAACGCCGCCGCCAGCAGGGCCGCCTACGAACGCTGGAGTCGCACCGCCGGCATGACGCCGATCGTGGCGGCCGTCGATTTCGCCGGGGGCGGCGGCCGCACCAGACTCGCCCATCGCGCGTGCGTGCGACTGCTGACCGAACGCCCCGACGTCGACGCCGTGTACGCCCCGCTGGACTCGGTCGCCGCCGGTTGCGTCACCGCGGCCCGCGAACTCGGCCGCACCATCGGCGCCGACCTGGGCCTGATCACCTCCGAGGGCAGCATCGCCCGTGACAACGATCCGCCACTGACCGCGATCAATACCCATCGCGAAGAGCAGGCAGCGGCGGCGGTTCGCATGCTGGTCACAGCCCTCGCCAGCGGCGAAAGAGCACCGAACCAAACTTTTCTACCCAGCCTGATCGTGCGCTGAACCCACCGGACTCGAAGCCGGGTGCGGCCGCTACTTCGACAGCGGTTGGGCGGTGGTGATCGCCGTGGCCAGCGTCGTGAACGCGGCTTCGTTGCCCGCGCCGGTGATCAGAATGCGCACCCCACCGAGGTCGGCGATCCAGCCGGTTTCCTCGGTCGGCTCGGAATAGACGACCCACCGCTGCCCGGCCACCTCTTGTGTCCCGGTCGGGTAGCGCGAGCCGAGTACCTGCCGCGACAACGCCTCCTCGGAGGCACCGGTCTGCGAATACCGCATATAGGTCCCCTGCGGCGTGATGTAGCCGACCGTGCTCACCGCACCGCCGCCGGCGGCGGCGATGGTGTCGCGGCTGCCGGAGTTCGACGTCCAGCCCTGCGGCAACGTCGGGTTGCGGATCGGGAACGACAGCGTCTTCGCGTCGGATTTCAGGGCGGCGTCGGCGTCGAAATGCGGGATCTGACCCTGCGTCGGGCCGTTCGTCGCCACCGTGCACTGGCTCGCCACGCCCGCCAGCACCACCGCGGCCAGCACCAACGGGATCAACGACCAGAACAGATCGCGGTAGTCGTTGAAAATGCGGTGCTTGGTCTGTGCCACGGCTACCAGTATCCACTCGAGCTATGACCAGGCCGCCCAGGGGTCATCGCAGGAGGTCGTGCACGAGCGTGCCGTTTCGAAATGCGACAATGCACCCGTATCACCAACGCCAAGGAGGCACTCCGCAATGACGCCCACCTCGCCCGTCCCCAGCCGCCGCGAGGCACCCGATCGCAACCTCGCACTGGAGCTGGTCCGCGTCACCGAGGCAGGCGCGATGGCGAGTGGCCGTTGGGTCGGCCGTGGCGACAAGGAAGGTGGCGACGGCGCTGCCGTCGACGCCATGCGTCAGCTCGTCAGCTCGGTGTCCATGAAGGGCATCGTCGTCATCGGCGAAGGCGAGAAGGACGAAGCGCCGATGCTCTACAACGGTGAGCTCGTCGGCGACGGCACCGGCCCCGAGGTCGACTTCGCGGTCGACCCGGTCGACGGCACCACCCTGATGTCGAAGGGCTCCCCCGGCGCCATCTCCGTGCTCGCGGTCGCCGAGCGCGGCGCCATGTTCGACCCGTCCGCGGTGTTCTACATGCACAAGATCGCGGTGGGCCCCGACGCCGCGGGCTCGATCGACATCACCGCCCCGATCGGCGAGAACATCCGCCGCGTGGCCAAGGCCAAGCGCCTCTCGGTGTCCGATCTGACCGTCTGCATCCTGGACCGTCCCCGCCACGAGGACACCATCCAGCAGGCGCGCGACGCGGGCGCTCGCATCCGCCTCATCTCCGACGGTGACGTCGCGGGCGCCATCGCCGCCGCGCGTCCCGAGTCCGGCGTCGACATCCTGGTCGGCATCGGCGGCACCCCCGAGGGCATCATCGCCGCCGCCGCGCTGCGCTGCCTCGGCGGTGAGCTGCAGGGCATGCTCGCCCCGAAGGACGACGAAGAGCGGCAGAAGGCGATCGACGCGGGCCACGATCTGGACCGCGTGCTCTCGACCACCGACCTGGTCTCCGGCGACAACGTCTTCTTCTGCGCCACCGGCGTCACCGACGGCGACCTGCTGCGCGGCGTGCGCTACTACGCAGGTGGCGCGTCCACCCAGTCGATCGTGATGCGGTCGAAGTCGGGCACCGTCCGCATGATCGACGCCTACCACCGCCTGACGAAGCTGCGCGAGTACTCCTCGGTCGACTTCGACGGCGACGACAGCGCGAACCCG
Organism: Nocardia sp. PE-7; assembly: GCF_030486425.1. Taxonomy (NCBI): domain Bacteria; kingdom Bacillati; phylum Actinomycetota; class Actinomycetes; order Mycobacteriales; family Nocardiaceae; genus Nocardia; species Nocardia sp. PE-7. Next base: position 5,674,911 of record NZ_CP129614.1, read on the forward strand.
CCGCTGCCCTGACATAGGCGGCCGGGGCCGCGGGGTTCGCGGCCCCGAGGGCTCGCGTTCGCGGGTCGATACTGCGCCTGCGGCGTTCCGTCTCGACCCGCGAACGCGAGCCGGCCGCGAACGGGCTCGTAAGACTCGCCTGTGTCGGTCGTCTCTGGATGTATTCCCGCCGACTGTGTGGGAATCACCGCTGGTGTGGGGCCACCATTCGCGGTGTTCTCGTCCTAGGGTCGAACTATGGCTGACGACGACGGGCAGTACCGGATCGAGCACGACACCATGGGGGAGGTTCGCGTCCCTGTCGACGCCCTGTGGCGGGCGCAGACGCAGCGGGCCGTCGAGAACTTCCCGATCAGCGGACGTGGGCTCGAACGAGCCCAGATCCGGGCACTCGGTCTGCTGAAAGCCGCCTGCGCGCAGGTCAACAAGGACCTCGGGCTGCTCGATCCGGTCAAGGCCGACGCGATCATCGCGGCGGCGGGCGAGATCGCCAACGGTGCGCACGACGACCAGTTCCCGATCGACGTGTTCCAGACCGGTTCGGGCACCAGCTCGAACATGAACGCCAACGAGGTGATCGCCTCGATCGCCGCGCGTAACGGTGTGACCGTGCACCCCAACGACGACGTGAACATGTCGCAGTCCTCCAACGACACCTTCCCCACCGCGACACACCTGGCCGCCACCGAGGCCGTGATCACCGAACTCGTTCCCGCGCTGGACCATCTGCGCCTCGCCCTGCTCGACAAGTCGCAGCAGTGGCGCACCGTCGTGAAGTCGGGCCGCACCCACCTGATGGACGCGGTGCCGGTGACGCTCGGCCAGGAATTCGGCGGCTACACCCGTCAGATCGCCGCGGGCATCGAGCGCGCGATGGCCACCCTGCCGCGCCTCGGCGAGTTGCCGATCGGCGGCACCGCGGTGGGCACCGGACTCAACGCGCCCGCCGGATTCGGCACGAAGGTCGTCGCGGAACTGGTGCGCACCACGGGAATCGACGCGCTGCGCGAAGCCCATGATCACTTCGAGGCGCAGGCCGCGCGCGACGGACTCGTCGAGGCCTCCGGCGCGCTGCGAACCATCGCGGTGAGCCTGACCAAGATCGCCAACGATATCCGCTGGATGGGTTCGGGCCCGCTCACCGGGCTCGGCGAATTGCAGCTTCCTGACCTGCAGCCGGGCAGCTCGATCATGCCGGGCAAGGTGAATCCCGTACTGCCCGAGGCGGTGACGCAGGTGGCGGTGCAGGTGGTCGGCAACGACGCGGCGATCGCGTTCGGCGGGGCGAGCGGGGCGTTCGAGCTCAATGTCTACATCCCGGTGATGGCCCGCAACCTGCTGGAGTCGATTCGCCTGCTGGCCAACGTTTCTCGACTGTTCGCCGACAGGTGCGTGAGCGGCCTGGTCGCCAACGAGGAGCACCTGCGCACACTCGCCGAATCGTCGCCGTCGATCGTCACCCCGCTCAACTCGGCCATCGGTTACGAGGAAGCGGCCGCCGTCGCCAAAGAGGCGTTGCGCGAGAAGAAGACGATCCGTCAGACCGTCATCGATCGCGGGCTGGTCCCGGACAAGCTCTCGCTCGAAGAACTCGATCGCAAGCTCGACGTGCTGGCCATGGCCGACGTCGACCGCTGAGAAGACGAACGGCCGCCACCTCGAAGCAGGTGACGGCCGTTCGCGCAGCGGCTCAGGCCAGGTGCGCGAGTTCCGCGCGAGCCTTCTCCCCCGCTTCGCTGAAATCGGTGCGGGAGAAGATGTTCCAGCGCTGCAGCAACGGCTTGAACACCAGTTCGTCTTCGTTGGCACGGTCGTAGATGCCGGCCTCGGCCAGCGCCTCGTCGCTCGATCCGCCACCGGGCAGATCCACGTGCGGCACCCGGAAGTCGGCGACTCGATCGGCGATCGCGCGCACACCCTGGTCGGGAACCAGGTCGAGGGCGGCGGCGACGAGCGCGGCGAAGAACTCGGCCTGCAGTTCGTCGTCGGCGGCCAGCTTCTCGGCCATCGCGGTGACGATCGGGTTCTCGCCGAGCGCGGCGGTGTTGCGATGCCGGATCGCGGCAGCGGCCTCTTCGAACGCGCAGGTGGCCAGCACGTCGATCAGGTGCATGGCAGGCCGGTTGAAACCATCGGTCATGTGCTGCATGCGGGCCCGCTCGAGCGCGACCGGGTCCACCGCACGCGTGAGCATGAGGTAGTTGCGGATCATGATCTCGTGGCGGTTCTCCTCCGCCGTCCACCGGCCGACCCAGCGCCACCAGGGGCCGATGCGCAGGTGCTTGCCGAGCTCACGGTGGTAGGACGGCAGATTGTCGGCGACCAGGACGCTCACGGTCAGCGCGAGCCTGGCGGTCTCGCTGAGCTCGGACTGTTCCGGGCTCCAATCGGTGCCACCGAGGAAGGCGAAGTTGCGCCCGTCCGACCACGGCACCTGCTCGTGCGGCTGCCAGCCGTCGGCCACCTCGATGTGGCGACGCAGGTTGATTTCCACCTCGTCCGCGAGCGAATCCAGCAGCTCGCGGTCGGTCAAAGTTTTCTGCACCCCGACAACCTAGTACTTCGTGCGCAAGCGCGGGGACCTACGGGGTGAACCAGGCCCCCGCGCTGGGGCCGAGCACAACGCTCTTACTTGGGCGTCACCGTGATCTCACCGTTGACCCAGGTGATGGTGCCACCGGTGAAGTCGCTCTGCTTGCCGCCGGCGATGTCCTTCTCGTCGCTGGTCGGGTAGCCCAGCGTGCCGTTGGCGCCGCCGTTCTCCTCCCACGCCTCACGAATCTCGCCCCAGACGATATGGGCGCCGGAATCCTTGCTCCAGTAGATGGTGCCGCCGGTGAAGTCCTGGTACTCGCCGCCGTCGGGGCCGGCTTCCTGGGCTTCTTCCGGTGCGCCGAGCGGGCTGGCCGCGCCGCCGACCGCCACGTACTTCTTGTAGACCTCACCGGAAATGGTGATGTCACCGTTCGGGGTGGAGATGGTGGTCGATTCGCCTGCCGCTCCACTGGTGGTGGCCGCACCGGAGGTGGTCTCGGTGCCGGAGGTGGTTTCCGAACCCGGGGTGGTGGTCATGCCGCCCATGCCCGGCGTGGTGGTCGCGCTGCCCCCGGGGGCGCCGATGGCGGAGGTCACCGAGGCGACGGCGTCGTTGGCCTTGTCCTTGTCGTCGTCGCTGCAGCCGGCGGCGAGCAGCAGACCCGCCGCGGCCAGGACCGCGGCGCTCCCGGCAACAGTACGTCGAGCGAAGTGGTTCATATCCATCCTCTCGCGAGTGGCCCCCCGGGGCTGCACCCCGGAACGGAGCCTGGCCGACATCCGCAACGGCCCGGCGGAACAGTGTTCGCCGAGCCGTTGCTGGATTGGTGTCGAAGCGGATATTACCCACCGTTCGCGGTAATCAAACGGATTCGGACCGTGACGCGGCCCGATAGCCGGTGATTACGCGTTGGGCCCGTACTCCTCGAGCATCTCGGTCACCAGCGCCGCGATCGGCGAGCGCTCGCTGCGAGTGAGCGTGATGTGCGCGAAAAGCGGATGACCCTTGAGCTTTTCGATCACCGCCGCCACGCCGTCGTGCCTGCCCACCCGCAGATTGTCGCGCTGGGCGACGTCGTGGGTGAGCACCACCCGAGAACCCGTGCCGAGGCGGCTCAACACCGTCAGCAGCACATTGCGCTCGAGCGACTGCGCCTCGTCGACGATCACGAACGAATCGTGCAGCGACCGACCACGAATGTGGGTCAGCGGCAGCACTTCGAGCATGTCGCGACTGAGCACCTCCTCGAGCACCTCACGGCTGGCCAGCCCGTCGAGCGTGTCGAAGACGGCCTGTGCCCACGGGCCCATCTTCTCGCTCTCCGAACCCGGCAGATAGCCCAGTTCCTGCCCGCCCACCGCGTACAGCGGCCGGAACACGACCACCTTGCGCTGGGTCCGGCGCTCCAGTACCGCCTCGAGCCCGGCGGTCAACGCCAGCGCCGACTTACCGGTACCGGCGCGTCCACCCATCGACACGATCCCGATGCTCTCGTCGAGCAGCAGATCGAGTGCGATGCGCTGTTCGGCCGAACGCCCGTGCAGGCCGAATGCCTCCCGCTCCCTGACCAGTTGGATCCGCTTGTCGGCGGTGACCCGGCCCAGCGCGCTGGAGCTGGTACCCAGCAACCGAACACCGGTGTGGCACGGCAGTTCTCGCGCGTCGTCGAGGTCGATCACCGAATCGGTGTAGAGCTGATCGATCTGGGCGCCCGCGACGTCGAGTTCCACCATGCCGCTCCAGCCGGAGGTCACCACGTCCTGGGCGTGGTACTCGTCGGCCGACAAGCCGACCGCGCTGGCCTTGACGCGCAGCGGGATGTCCTTCGACACCAGCACCACGTCTTCGCCCTCGGCCGAGAAATTCAGCGCGCAGGCCAGGATGCGGGAATCGTTGGTGTCGGAACGGAACCCGGCGGGCAGCACCGACGAGTCGGTGTGGTTGAGCTCCACCTGCAGGGTGCCGCCGTCGGTGCCGATGGGCAGCGCCTGGTCGAGCCTGCCGTGCTGCACACGCAGGTCATCGAGCATGCGCAGAGCTTCGCGGGCGAACCAGCCGAGCTCGTGGTGGTGCCGTTTCGCCTCCAGCTCACTGATCACGACCAGGGGTAGGACCACACTGTGTTCCCCGAACCGGGTGACAGCCCAGGGATCCGACAGGAGTACGGAGGTGTCGACGACAAAAGTCTTGCGACCGGAACGTGAGGGGCGAGCCCCTTTCTTCGAGGCCGAATTGCTCGAGGCCGAGGCCGAGGCCGTGTGCTTCGCGGAATTGGAAACGGAGCGTGCAGCAGTCACGGTGGGCTCCTTATGTGTTCGCACGGCACCCGCGCGAACGATCTCGCTGGACCGGTCCGTCCTTGTGGGCGCTTGACGCTGAGTCAACCGCCCCGAGGGCCAGGTGCCGGCCCTCTCGCACTGAGTAGCTCAGTCACGGTCAGGACCTCCCGTACGAATCACACCGACGCGACTCGCATCACCGACGCTACCGCCGAATTCGCGGCCGCGCTGCTGGACCGGCACACGTGTCCGTGAATTTGTCGTTAACCGGCACTGTCGCGCCGGATCCGGCGCGTCCGCGTCGTCGAGCGCTAGAGTCGATGGCATGGCCGATGAGCAGGATCTGGACAAGCTGACGTCGAAAGAACTGCACGATCGCGCGGTGAAGACCGCCGTGCACCACGGTGATGTGAAGTTCCTGTGGGAACTGCTGAAGTCGATCCCGGCGGCTCAGGCCGAGGCGGGCGACCTGGGCGAGAGCTCGGCCGACATCAAATACGTGCTGCCGATGATCGACGACTACTTCCACGCGGGCGACGGCAAACTGGCCGATGTGCTGCGACCGACCTACCTGGCGTATCTGCGCAAGCACCAGTAGTCAGCGTCCGCGGATCGCCTTCACCACGCCCACGATGGTGCCGCGCAGGACATTGCCCTTGCTGAAGTGGTCGTCCCACAGCACGATTCGGCCGTCGCGCAGCTCGAAGGTGCCACTCACCCAGAAGCCGATCCGCACCGGGCCGAAGTGCAGGTAGTCGGTGCGGTCGGTGAGCACGATGTCGCCGTCGGCGGCGATGTGGTGGATCTCCGCGGAGAACCCGAGCTTGGGACGATCCAGGCCGCGCAACACCGCGGCGACTCGCTTCTTGCCGCGCACGCTGGGCAGCGAGGCGTTCTTCCAGACGATCTCGGGATCGAGCAGATCCAGGGCCTCGTCGACCGCACTGAGCTCGAGCGCGTTGAAGAATTCGCGCACGATGGTGACAGCGGGCTCCGGCAGTTCCGGCTCGTCGGTCATGGGATGAGCCTAGGGCTCCGATCGCCGCGGGACCAGGGGTCTGCTCAGTTTCGCTGGTCGATCAGGACGGCGAGTCCGGCGATGATCCGGTCGACGCCGAACCGCAGGGCGTCGTTCGGGCCGCCTCTGCCCACCGGGGCGGCGGCCTCCTCGGCGAAGGCCGCGCGTACCTCGGGATAGCGGCCCGCGGCGGCGGTCATCATCGCGGTGAACTGCTCGGTGAACTGCACTTCGCCGTCGCCGCTGATCGACGCGACCTGCTGGGCCAGATTGCGGGCGTGACCGTTGAGCAAGACGATCGTGTCCAGCTTCTCCGAGCCGGTGAGGCCGGTCCCCGCCAACGCGGTGAGCGCGGCTTCGGTCCATCCCATCTCGTTCGGACCGAACGGGCGCACGCCGAGGGTGAGCTCGATCGTCCACGGGTGCGCGAGGTAGCGGGCGAAGATCGCCTCACCCCAATCCCGCAGGCCGGTGCGCCAATTCTGTTGCGCATTCGCGGTATTCGGCGGCTCGCCCATCGCCGTGTCGAGCATCAGCGCGGTGAGCTGCTCTTTGCCCGGCACGTACCGGTACAGCGACATCTTGGTGAAGCCGAGGCGTTCGGCCAGGCGCTGCATCGACAACGCCGACAGCCCTTCGGCATCGACGAGCGCGATGGCCTCGGCGACGATCCCGTCGAGGGTGAGTGCGGGTTTGGGCCCGCGCTTGGGGCGCTGCGTGGTCCCCCACAGCAGCTCGACTGTGGTCGGCGGCGGCATCTGTCCATCCTCTCGAAAATCATCTTGACGCGAAACTGTGTCTACCATACTCTAATCTGCATCCACCGGATACAGATTCCACCGGACACAGAACTTCTAGGAGCTCCCATGCGTACCGTTCTCATCTCCGGCGCCAGCATCGCCGGCCCCGCCCTCGCTTACTGGCTGCACCGATACGGCTTTTCCGTCACCGTCGTCGAGCGCGCCCCCGCACTCCGGGCGGGCGGACAGGCGGTGGACTTCAAGGGCAGGACCCACCTCACCGTGCTGGAGCGAATGGGCATCCTCGAGGAGGTTCGGGCCAGACGTACCGGCACCACCGACCTGGTTCTCGTCGACGCCGACGGGCACGAGCTCGCGGTGATGTCCGGCGAGTTCACCGGCGGCGACCTCGAGATCCTGCGCGGCGACCTGGCCGAGATCATGTACGACGCGACCGCCGACTCCGTCGAATACCTCTTCGGCGACACCATCACCGACCTCCGCGATACCGGCGACGGGGTGGCGGTGCGGTTCGAGCACAACCAGCCGCGCACCTTCGACCTCGTCCTCGGTGCCGACGGAATCCATTCCCGGGTAAGAAAATTGGCGTTCGGCCCCGAATCCGACTACGTCACCCACCTGGGCTACTACTACTGCGTGGCAGGCGCGAGTCGCTGGAGCGACGCGGCCACTCCCCGCGACAAAGCGTCGGGCTACGCCCACAACACCCCGGGCAAACTCGCCATCGACGGCGGCCCGAAGGCGCAGCAGATGTACATGTTCGCCGCTCCCGAACTCCACTACCCCCGCAACGACGCCGCCGCCCAACGCCGCATCATCGAAGAAACCTTCGCCGACATGAGCTGGCACGCCCCCCGCATGCTCACCGACCTGGCCGACTTCGACGACATCTACCTCGATTCGATCAGCCAGGTCCGCCTCGACGGCGCCTACACCCGAGGCCGCGTCGCCCTCGTCGGCGACGCCGCCTATGGAAACACCCTGGCGGGCTTCGGAACCGGCCTCGCCGTAGTCGGCGCGTACGTGCTGGCAGGCGAACTAGCTTCCGCCGCAGGCGATCACGTCGCCGCTTTCGCCAACTACGACCGCATCATGAAGCGCTACGCCAAAATCGCGGGCAACACCAACGCCGGCCCCTTCCTCGCGCCGAAGACCGCCCTCGGCATCAAGGCCCGCAACTGGTTCCTCGGCTCCCGCTTCTTCACCCTGATGATGAAATACGGCGACAAAGCCGCCAACGACATCGACCTGATCGACTACCCGCAACTGGTCGGGGTGTAGCCCTTGACTTGGAGTACACTCCAAGTCATATCGTCGAGGACATGAGCATTCGACTCGGTTACCAGATGCCCAACTTCAGCAACACCGCTTCGGTGCGTGAGCTGTTTCCCGCGGTGATCGCGCAGGCCAGGGAGGCGGAGGCGGCGGGGTTCGACGCCGCGTTCGTGATGGATCACTTCTACCAGTTGCCGTTGATCGGCGAGCCGCAGGAGCCGATGCTGGAGGCCTACTCCGCGCTGTCGGGGTTGGCTACCGCGACCGAGCGAATTCAGTTGTCCGCCTTGGTGACCGGTAATACCTACCGGAACCCGGCGCTGCTGGCCAAGACTGTCACCACGCTCGACGTGGTGAGCGGCGGGCGGGCGGTACTCGGGATCGGGGCGGGGTGGTTCGAGCTCGAGCATCAGCAGTACGGGTTCGAGTTCGGCACGTTCACCGAGCGATTCGAGCGGCTCGACGAGGCGTTGCAGATCATCACGCCGATGCTGCGCGGACAGCGTTCCACCCTCGACGGCAAGTGGTATCGCACCGAGAACGCGATGAACGAGCCCCGCATCCGCGACGACCTGCCGATCCTGCTCGGCGGCGGTGGCGAGAAGAAGACCTTCGCCATGGCCGCTCGCTTCGCCGACCACCTCAACATCATCTGCAACGCCTCCGAGCTGCCACGCAAACTCGACGCCCTGCACCAGCGGTGCGACGAAGCGGGCCGCGCCCCCGCCACCCTCGAAACCAGCTTCCTCGCCTTCGCCATCGTCGACGAAGACGGCGACCGCGCCCGAAAGACGCAGACCGACATCCTGTCCCGCATGGGCATAGACCTCTCGACCATGACCGACGCCGAACGCCGCGCCACCGTCGCCGACCGCCAGTTCGTCGGCACACCGGACGAAGTAGCCGAGCAGATCCAGACCCGAGTGCTCGACCACGGCGTCGACGGTCTCATCGTCAACCTGATCGTCAACGGCCACGAACCCGGCGTCATCGAGCAGGTCGGCCGCGCCCTGCGCCCCCTGGTGAACTGAGCTCACCACGAAGCGAAGTGGTCTTCTCCCCGTTGACGGATTCGCTGGCGGCGGCGGAAGAAGACCTCTTCGGGGGTGACTGTGGTCAGGGCATCGGTGATGCGGCTCAGCCGGGTGTCGTAGCGGTTCTCGTGGATGTGACGTTCGATGCCGGCTTGCCATTCGGGGGAAAGGCGCGACCAGATCGCCGCGACCCTGGACTGGGCGGCCGGTTCGGATTCGGCGAGGAGTTGCAGGAGGGCGGGCCAATAGGTGGCGTCGGTCGCGTGGGCGGGCAGGGCGGCTACCGACGCGTGGTCCAGTTCGGCGAGGGTCGCGGCGATGTGGCGGCGGGCCGGTTCGCTCAGCCGGGCCGACAGTGCGAACAGGCCGCGCCACGGGTCGGCTTCGTTCTTGCCGTCCAGCGAGCGGACCAGCGCGCTGAGCACGTCGGTGTCGGCGAACTGGGGGTTCGTCGACAGTGCCCACAGCGCCACCGGGTTGAGTCGGCCGATCACGGTGAGCAGGGCGGTGGACGCGTTCCGGTTGACGGCGGTGAGCAGGAATCGACCGACCTCGTGGGTGGTGCCGCGGCCGAAGAAGATATCGCCGAGGCTGCCCGCGATATCGGGGGCGACCTTGCAGAACAACGCGAGCATGGCGTGATGCAGGGTGGGCGGACCGGCCAGCACCGTCTGGAGCATTCCCGGAATCCGCTGTCGTGGGCCCGCGAGCAATTGCCGCACGATCCGGCTCAGCGTGTGCGCGGGGTAGGCGTAGGCGGCGGTGAAGATCAGCCCTGCGTCATCGAGGACGGTCTGCTCCAGTGCCGCGATCAGCGGTTCGTCCACCACCGCGAGGAACCGCGCCGCCGTCACGTAGTCGCGACGGCGCAGTAGCTCGTTGATGATGCGGGTGATCGGCTCCGGCCTGCCGTATCGCATCAGTTGTTCGAAGACGTTCGGGTCGAGGTACGGCGCGCCGTCCGCGGCGTAGACGGCGTCGACCGAGCACAACGCCTGCGCGCACTTCACGGGGTGTTTGGGACCGACCGCCCCGAGGAATCTGGCCGCCAGCACCGGCGGCACCACCCGCTCGAACAGCGCGAGGCCGAGCGCGCCCGGAAAGATCGGCACGAGCAAGCTGATCCGCCGGAACGTGTCCGCGTGCTCGGCGTGCAGTGCCCGCAGAATCTGCTGCTGCATCGCCGAAAGGTGCACGGCGCCGAGACGCGCCAGCGGCGCGAGGTGTTGCGGCGGCACCTGCAGTGTGCGCGCGAGTACGACGAGTTGGGTCTGGGCTTCCAGTTCGGTCTCGATCATCGGTTCAGCGGCCGAAAATGATCTTGCGAGTCATCTTGCGCAGCGGAGCGGGCATCGCGACGAGCGCGGCGTCGATGGCCCGGCGCAGTGCCCGCACCTCGTTGGCCCGCGCGGCTCGGAACAGTTCGATCATCTCCCTGGCCTCGGCCTCGGTGAGCAACTCGAACGCATGCACCTCCCCGCCGACCTCACGCGCAAGCTCACGTCGATATCCCATGCGGACTGACCATGCCGTATTTCATTACCCCCGTAGGCACTTCCTCAGAAATTTGTGCGTTCCGACAATCACACGTCACAACCCCTGTCACCACGACACGCTCCTACCTCGAAACGGCGAATCGCCCCGGTCGACCGAGGTTTCGGTCGACCGGGGCGATTCGCGAGTGTGAGCCGGTCTCAGCCGAGCAGACGCCAATCTTCGAGGCCCTGGTAGAGCGGGACGCTCTGGGCCAGCTTGGAGACCCGACCACGCAGCGTGTCGGTGTCGGAGGAGCCCGCGAGGGTGGCGGCGATGATGTCGGCCACCTCGGTGAACTCGGTGTCGCCGAAACCACGGGTCGCCAGCGCGGCCGTGCCGATGCGCAGGCCCGAGGTGACCATCGGGGGGCGCGGGTCGAAGGGAACCGCGTTGCGGTTGACGGTGATGCCGACCTCGTGGAGGAGGTCCTCGGCCTGCTGACCGTCGAGCTCGGAGTTGCGCAGGTCGACCAGGACCAGGTGTACGTCCGTGCCGCCGGTGAGGACGGAGACGCCCTTGTCCTTGACGTCGGCGCCGGTCAGCCGCTCGGCGAGGATCCGGGCACCGGACAGGGTGCGGACCTGGCGGTCGGCGAACTCCTCGGTGGCGGCGATCTTGAACGCGGCGGCCTTGGCGGCGATCACGTGCATGAGCGGGCCGCCCTGCTGGCCGGGGAACACCGCGGAGTTGAGCTTCTTGGCGAACTCCTGCTTGGCCAGGATCAGGCCGGAGCGGGGGCCGCCGAGCGTCTTGTGCACGGTGGAGGACACGACGTCGGCGTAGGGCACCGGAGAGGGGTGCAGACCGGCGGCGACCAGGCCGGCGAAGTGGGCCATGTCGACCCACAGGTAGGCGCCGACCTCGTCGGCGATCTCGCGGAAGCGCGCGAAGTCCTGGTGACGCGGGTAGGCCGACCACCCGGCGACGATCACCTTCGGCTTGGCCTTGAGTGCGATGTCACGCACCTCGTCCATGTCGATGCGGTGGTCTTCCTTGCTCACGCCGTAGGAGTGGACGTCGTAGAGCTTGCCCGAGAAGTTCAGGCGCATACCGTGGGTGAGGTGCCCGCCGTGTGCGAGATCGAGGCCGAGCAGGGTCTCGCCCGGGTTCATCAGCGCCATCAGCACCGCGGCGTTGGCCTGCGCGCCCGAGTGGGGCTGCACATTGGCGAACTCGGCGCCGAACAGTTCCTTGGCGCGGTCACGAGCCAGGGTCTCCACCACGTCGACAGCCTCGCAGCCACCGTAGTAGCGGCGGCCCGGGTAACCCTCGGCGTACTTGTTCGTGAGGACGGAGCCCTGCGCCTGCAGGACCGCGCGCGGCACGAAGTTCTCCGAAGCGATCATCTCGAGGGTGTCGCGTTCGCGGGCGAGCTCGCCCGCCATCGCGGCGGCCAACTCGGGATCGAGCTCACCGAGAGACTGGGTATTCACCGAAGCGGTCGTCTGCGTCACGCCTGCGAGTCTATTGCCGACCGTGTACGCGCCGAGCACGGGGATACCGCAACACCGTCCGAGCCGCCACCCGAGAGACCAGGGTCACACCACGTCTGACCAGGTTCGATAGCCGTCGAACACGATAGACGCGCTGTGAGGACCCGTCGGACGGTGACCGATGACACAGAGATAGCCGCCCGACCCGTGACCCCGGCGGCCGCACCGTCACCCGGTAGCGACGCTCATCCGCCGGATCGCCCCCGGTGTCAGCGGCTCGTCGAGCAGACGCCCGAACCGCTCGACCCGGTCCTGCGCGCCGACCGCACCGTCGAGCCAGCCACCGAGCAACCGGTAGCCCTCGACATAGGTGCTGATGTAGGCCCGCCACAGCGGCGAGGAGAGAAACCGCAACGACTGCCGCGCCCGCTCCGGCGTCGCCAGGATCCACCGCTGCAGGAACAGGGCCACCTCGTCTTCGCCGCGATGCTGATCGTGCAGCAGCAGCGCGGCGTCCTGACGCACGTTCAGCAATTTCGCCGACGCGGTCGAGAAACGTTCGGCCCGTTCACCGTCGAAACGAAGGCCGAGGTCGGCGTAGATCTCCTGGGCCCACACGCCCCAGCCCGGTCCGACGATCGACTGCAGAGCGAGGTCGGCAAGGCCCTCGGCCATCAGGCACTGCGGGGTGTTGACCAGGAACAGCGTCTGCTCGTCCTCACCCGCCGCGACCAGTCCGGCTTCCTTGCGGCAGTGCTCGGTGTGATGACCGGGGTAGGCCTCGTGCGCGATCAGCGCGGGGAGGTTGCCCATGTGCTGTTTGAGGTCGGAGTTGATCGCCACCGTCGAGGCGAAATTACCCAGGTAGTAGTTGAAGCCGGACCAGGGCTTGTCGCCGACGACCTCGTAGGTGACGTGCTCGTGGTCGGGCAGCGGATACCGGTCGCGCACCCGCTCGCGCAACGCACTGGAGAACGCTTCGACGCAGGTAGCGAGCTTTTCCGGCGGGATCTCGTCGCCGCGACGGTAGGCGGCGGCCCGTTCGGCGAGCGGACCGTCGCCGCCGAGCACCTCGTCCATCTGCCGGTGCGCTTCGCGATAGTCGTCGGGGTCACCCGGTGCGATGTCGACGTCGAAATAGGCGCGGACCTCGTCGACGAAACCGATCTGCTCACCGGCGAACTTGCGCGCCGAGCACTCCATCGCCACCAGGTGGGCATCGAGGAATTCGGTGCGCTGGGCCGAGAGCCCGGCATCGGGCAGGGCGGCCCGCAGATCGACGGCGCGCCGGGCCAGCTCGGCGGGTTCGGGGACGGCGGCGTTCTCGACATCGCGACGCAGCTGCGGATCGCCGGTATAGGCGTCGACGAAGCCCTCTTCGAGGCGATCGAAAGCCAAACCGAGGCGCAGGTATTCAGTGACAAGTGGATGTGACCCCATCCGTCCGACATTACGTGGTCCCCCGGAAAATGGCGCCTTACCTCGGCATTGTCGCTAGTTACCGACCGGTAGCCAAACCCCCTGTTGCGCGCGGGCGGCGAGCACGGAGCACAATCTCGCTATGCGGTCAGAGTTATCCCGGAACTCACCAGACGGGCAGCCAAGCTGTGCGGATGCGCCTGGACGGAGGGTCGGGTAGGTGGCACGGATGAGTGAACCGAGCCCCTATGTGGAGTTCGATCGAAGCCAGTGGCGCACCCTGCGCAAATCGACTCCCCTCGTCCTGACCGAGGACGAACTGACCGGCCTACGCGGCCTGGGCGAGCAGATCGACCTCGAGGAAGTCGCCGAGGTCTACCTGCCGCTGGCCAGGTTGATCCACCTCCAGGTCGCGGCGCGGCAGCGGTTGTTCGCCGCCACCGCCACCTTCCTCGGGGAGAAACACCCCGACAAGCAGGTGCCGTTCGTGATCGGTGTCGCGGGCAGCGTCGCGGTCGGCAAGTCGACCACCGCGCGCGTGCTGCAGGCGCTGCTGGCGCGCTGGGATCACCACCCGCGGGTCGACCTGGTGACCACCGACGGATTCCTTTATCCCACCGCCGAACTCACCCGCCGCGGCATCATGCACCGCAAGGGTTTCCCGGACAGTTACGACCGGCGCAAGCTGCTGCGGTTCGTCACCGAGGTGAAGTCGGGCGCCGAAGAGGTGTGCGCGCCGGTGTATTCGCACAAGTCCTACGACATCGTGCCGGACGAGAAGCACTGTGTGCGTCAGCCCGACATCCTCATCGTCGAGGGCCTGAACGTGCTGCAGACCGGTCCGCGACTGATGGTGTCGGACCTGTTCGACTTCTCCATCTATGTCGACGCCCGCATCGAGGACATCGAGAACTGGTACGTGCAGCGCTTTCTCGCCCTACGCAAGACCGGCTTCGCCGACCCCGACGCGCACTTCCACCACTACGCGGCGTTCAGCGACGAGCAGGCCACCGCGGCCGCGCGCGATATCTGGAACTCCACCAACCGACCCAACCTGGTGGAGAACATCCTGCCCACCCGTCCGCGCGCCACCCTGGTGCTGCGCAAGGACTCCGATCACACGATCAACAGGTTGCGCCTGCGCAAGCTCTGATCGTCTTGCGCCGGATCAGCCGTTCACGGTCGGCGGCGCACCGAGCGAGATGACCTGCTTCGCCAATTCCTCACGGACACCGCCTTTGTGCACGACCAACACCCCGTGCGGAGTGCCGCGCGCATCGGTGGGTTCACCGGCGACCACCTCGATCACCGAGCCCGGCACCCGCCGGAGCATGTCGACCACCGGGTACTCCCCCACCGGCGCCCATCCCTGGGCCGCCGACTGCATCCGGTCCACCGTGCTCGGCGCGCCGACGAGATCGGCCCATTTGCGGGTGGCGATCGTGATCGATCCGTCTTCGCTCCAGCGCGGGCTGTACACCGCCGAGCACTCGCCCGGCAGCGTGGGCAGCGACCGGACGCCGTTGGTCGCGACGTCGAGGGTGGCCACGTTGCCGCTGCCGCAGGTCGCGCTGCGCGCCGTCGCCCCGGCCAGGACGAAGGTGTGCCCGTCGGGTCCGGCGGCGGCGGAGAGTCCGGCGTCGATGCCGGGTACGCGACCCAGCGGCAGGATGACGTCGGCGCCGATGGCGTAGAGGTGGCTCTTCTCCCACCACAGTCCGCGCGATTCGACCCTGGCCAGCAGGACGAATTCGTCGGTGGCCGCCACCAACTCGGCGCCGTTCCAGCTGCCACCGGTCATGGGACTCGGCGAATCCGGCAGGACGATCTCACGTTCGGGTGCGGCGGGCTCGGAACCGGCCAGATCCATGCTCATGATCTCACCGGGCTCCCGCCACCAGCCGATCACCGAACCACGCAACCCCACCGCGTCGGTGCAGTCGCACGGGATGCGCGTCACCGACCGGTCCCGCACACCCAGCGCCACCAGCGTCTTGCTGCTCGTCTCCACCGCGAACGCGTACTGCCCGTCCCTGGTGAAGGTCACCGCGGCCGACGAATGGCCGAAACTGCCCGGCGCCCGCACGGTTTCGGCGCCGTGCACCACCGCCAGCTCGGCGTCGGTGCGATAGGCGAACACGGGGCCCTTGGCGGCCTCCTCCTCGGCGGGTGTCAGTCGGGGCGGCGCGGGCTGTTCGACCTCACCGCAGCCCGCGACGACCATCACGGCGCCGAGCACCGCGATCAACGCACGCCATCCGCTCGCCTTCGTCGCAATTCCCACAGCTCACACCCCTGCAATGTGTCGTCGGGCCGGTCTCGCGCAGCAGCCTAATCGACACAGTCGGCGCAGCCGCCCAAAGACGTGCGCACGGCCGGAGCGAAGGCGGAGGTACGCCTAGTCGGGGGCGGTCGCGGATCGGCTCACTCCGCTACAACTTCCACGCCGCGTCGAGCCTGGTCGCCACGTCGATATTGCGGACGGCCGCGATCTCGGGCTTGCGGATCTCCTGCGCGACATACCGGGCGACGAAACGGCGGATCTCGTGGTCGACACTGGCGAGCACCCGCAGCAGCTCACCGCGCTTGGAGCTACTGGCGACATTGACCCGCACATCACCGGGCCGTGGCTCGGCGATATCGATGACCACCCGCAGCGGGTCGGCGGTGCGCGCGGTGAGATGCAGATGCACGGTGCCGTCGACCCGGAACCGGGACCGGTCCACCGCCAGATCGAGAACCAGATCCACGTGCAGCGGGATGGTCAGCTCGAAGGAGATGAACGCGTCGACGAAACGCAGGATTCGTGGCTGCCCGAGCTCCACCTGCGCGGTGACCTTCGCCAGCCGACCCGGCCCCACCCCGATCGGCCCGAAATCGAAAGCGGCCCCGGTGAGTTGGCCGAACGCGTCGGCGATGCGTTGCTCGGAGACGGCGTATTCCAGGAAACGCCTGCCGAATTCCTCATAGCTGATGTAAGAAGGCTGTTCGGGTTCCACTGACCGCAGAGTACGCGACGGTTACGACATCACACGCCGAAACGACGGTGCCGCGCGGCGTAATCCCTTAGTGCGCGCAAAAAGTCGACGCGCCGGAACTCCGGCCAATACGCCTCGGTGAACCAGATCTCCGAATAGGCGCTCTGCCACAGCAAGAAACCCGAAAGTCGCTGCTCACCCGATGTTCTGATCACCAGATCGGGGTCGGGCTGACCGGAGGTGTAGAGGTGCTGACCGATCGCGTCGACCGTAATCGACTGCACCAGATCCTCTCCCGACTCCCCTGACGCGATCTCCTGCCGCACCAGCGACCGCACGGCGTCGGTGATCTCCTGGCGTCCGCCGTACCCCACCGCGACGTTCACGTGCACGCCGTCGCGCCCGCTCGTCCGCTCGGCGGCCACCCGCAGGCGCTTGGCGATCAGCTCGGGGAAACCCTCGAGCGACCCGACGATCCGCACGCTCCAGTTCTGCTCGGGGGCGGACAGTTCCTCGACGACATCGGTGATCACTTCGAACAGGGTCTCGAGCTCGTCGGCGTCGCGGCGCAGGTTCTCGGTCGAGAGCAGATAGACGGTGACCATCTCGATGCCCTGGTCGGAACACCAGCCGACGAGCTCGGCGATTTTCAGCGCACCGACTCGATGGCCGTGGCTGACGTCGGTGAACCCGTTCTCGCGCGCCCAGCGACGGTTGCCGTCGCACATCACGGCGACATGGCGAGGGTGCTGCTTGTCTGCCAGCTGCTGTGACAGCCTGGCTTCGTAGATGCGGTACGGCAATCCACGCACCCGACCAAGAAACTCCACGCCCGCACCCTACGCTCCCCCGCTTCTCCGGGAATTT
Source organism: Nocardia sp. PE-7 (assembly GCF_030486425.1). NCBI lineage: Bacteria > Bacillati > Actinomycetota > Actinomycetes > Mycobacteriales > Nocardiaceae > Nocardia > Nocardia sp. PE-7. Next base: position 5,692,047 of record NZ_CP129614.1, read on the forward strand.
TGCCGGTCGTGGGCGGGGGGTGGGATTCGTGCCGGGCCTGTGGTGAGCCCGGGGTCGGCTTTTGGGGTGTTTGAGGAGTCACCCATGTTCTCGCGAGATCAGCGGGTTCGTCTTTTGTGTGGTCGGGGGCACGTTTTGTGGTGTCGAGGTGGGGGTTTGACGTACGGTTGGAACCGTAACTTACGGTACCGTAGGTTTTGGCCTTGGAGGTTTCGTGGAGGCAGTTCTGACGGAGATCGGCACGGTGAGCAAGCCGCGGTTCCGGGGGTGGATTCACACCTGGGCGGTAGGCGTTGCCGCTGTGGCGGTGACGGTGCTCGTGGTGTTCGGGTTCCTGACGTCGTTGACGGCGGGATGGTCGACCTTGCTCTACGGGATCTCGGTGTGCGCGCTGTTCGGGGTGAGCGCGGTGTATCACCGGGTCACCTGGGCGAGCGTGCGGACCCGGGTGCGGATGAAGCGGGCCGATCATTCGATGATCTTCCTGTTCATCGCGGGCAGCTACACGCCGTTCGCGCTGCTCGGATTGCCCGGGCGGACCGGGCAGATCCTGCTGGTCGTGGTGTGGGCGGGGGCCATCGCCGGGATCGCGCTGAAGTTGTTGTGGCCCACCGCGCCCGCCTGGGTCGGGGTGCCGCTGTATCTGTTGCTGGGGTGGGCGATCGTGCCCGTGATTCCCGAACTGCTGCGCAACGTCGGGGTCGCGCCGCTGGTACTGCTCGCGGTCGGCGGCGTGATCTACAGCGTGGGCGCGATTCTGTACGCGACCAAGTGGCCCAATCCCTGGCCCGACTTCGGACATCACGAGTTCTTCCATGCGGCGACGGTGGTCGCGGCGCTGTGTCACTACATCGCGATCTGGCTGGTCGTGCTCGGCTGAACGGCGCGTGCGCATCGCCTCTATCGGCGCGCCTTCTATGCTCGGTAGTTGTGTCACCCGTCAGCGCAGCTCGTGATGCCCGGGCGTCCTCGGGCGCCGGGTCAGGGCGTGTGCGGTGAACCGGCTGGTCCGCTGGGCGCTGCAGTCCTACTGGGGGCTGGCGCTGGTGGTGATTACCGCCAACATGGTCGGCGTCACGGCCATCTTCCTCGTCAGCTGGGCGGGCGGGGTTTTCAGCCGCCTCGGCAACGATTGGCGCGACGCGGCGGCACTGATCCTGATCTATCCGATCATCGCCTTCTCCGTCGGGATCGGGATCGCCCTCTACGACCGGCGCCGATATATGCGCTGGCTCGACGACAACCGCAAACCGACACCGGAGGAAGCGCGAATCCTGATCCGGCTGCCCGCCGCGATCACCCTGCGCGCGATCATCCTGTGGGCGCCGGGCGTCGTGTTGACCGTCTGGCTGGTCGACCGGTTCACCGACTATCACAACATCACCGTGCTGCTGGCCGGATTCGCCCTCGGCGGGCTGGAAGCGGCGGGCGCGATCTATCTGATCCTGGACCGCCTGATCCGACCGGCGGTGCCCATCATCGCCGCGGTGCTCGGGCCGACCGTGCATCCCAGCTCGACCGTGCTGGTGCGGGTGCTCGTCACCTGGGCGGTATCCAGTGCGCTGCCGGGACTGATCATCATCGTGGTCCTCAGCGATACCACCACGTCCGCCGAGGACCGGGTGCGCGCCGCCTTGCTGTTCTCGATCGTCGCCCTCGGTGTCGGCACCCTCGCCACCGCCTTGCTCGCGCGCTCGGTGGCGACGCCGATGCGCGCGATGTACCGGGCACTGGACCGGATCACCCGCGGCGAACTCGATGTGCGGGTGCCGGTCGGCAGCGCGAGTGAGATCGGCCGACTCGAACACTCCGTCAACGAACTCGCCGCCACCCTGCGCGAGCAGATGCACACCGAGGACGTCTTCGGCAGGCACGTCGGCTCCACCGTGGCCGAACGCGCACTGTCGGGCAGCACCGACCTCACCGGCGACGTGCGCATCGTCTCGGCGCTGTTCGTCGACGTCACCGGCTCGGTCCAGCTGTCCGCGGAAATGGCGCCGGAGGATTTCGTCCACAAGCTCAACCGGCTGCTCGCCACGGTCGTCGCGGCCACCGAGGACAACGGCGGCCTGGTGAACAAATTCGCCGGCGACGCCGCCCTGTGCATCTTCGGCGCCCCCTCCGCCCTGCAGGACAACGCCACCCCCGCCCTCCGCGCGGCCCGCCGCATCCGCGACGAAGTAGTCGCCACCGGCGAACTCGACGTGGGCATCGGGGTGGCCCGTGGGCAGGTGTTCGCCGGCGACGTCGGCGCCGACACCCGCCTCGAGTTCACGGTCATCGGCGACGCGGTCAACGAGGCGGCCCGCCTCACCGCCGTCGCGAAGGAAGCGCCGCGCCGGGTACTGGTGAGCGATTCGGTGTGGCAGGCCGCCACGCCTGCCGAGCGGTCCAAGTGGAAGCGCTACAAGGACTTACGCCTGCGCGGAATCCCCGGGCGAACCCGGACCTGGACGGACATCTCGCCGGGCAAGTGAGTCCGAGCCACCGATAGCGCCCTACCGCAGGAGCCGCTCACCGCCGCAGTGATGCTGTCAGGTCGGCGGGGTCGGTGACCGGGAGGTCGCAGACCGAGCCTCGGCAGACATAGGCGGCGGGGGTCCCGTCGACCAGCGGCCGGTCGGTGAGGAGCGGGGCGGTGTTCGGCGGAGCCGCGAGGATGATCGTGCCGCCGGGGGCCGAAGCGCGGGCCGCGGCGAGGAGTTCCATTGCGGCGGATGATTGTTCGGTCGCGGCGATGGCCACCTGATACGGCCCGCGAACCGCCGCTTCGGCGACCGACAGCCAGTTGCCCGCGGTGCGAGGTGCGCGCGCCAGCAGGATCGCGCCACGGGCGAGGGTCTGGTCGGCGAGTTCGCGGTAGCGGACGGCACGCTCGGTGTCGGCGACCGCCGATGCGGTGAGCAGGGCCTCGGCCAGGGCCGACGCGCCGGAGGGCGTGGCGCCGTCGACGGGGTCGCGCGGGCGCGCCACCAGGGTTTCGGCATCATCGGCGGTGTCGAACCAGCTGCCGGGGCGTTCGGGATCGGCGAAGTGGTCGATCGTGTTGTCCAGCAACAGTTGCGCGGCGGCGAGCCAGTCCGGTTCGCCGGTGGCCTGGTAGAGGGCGAGCAGGCCGGTGGTGAACCAGGCGTAGTCCTCGAGGACACCGGGCGGGGTGCCCGCGACGCCGTCGAGGGAGGCCCGGCGCAGTCTGCCGCCGACGAGATGGACGTCGAGCAGATAGCGGGCGCACCGCACGGCGGCGGCGATCCACGACGGTTCCTCCAGCGCCGCACCGGATTCCGCGAGCGCGGTGATGGCCATACCGTTCCAGGCGGTGACCACTTTGTCGTCGCGGGCAGGCTGCGGGCGTTGGGTGCGGACCTCGAACAGTTGGGCGCGCAGTCGGTCGAACCGCGACGACTGCTCGGCGTCGACCGGGTCGCTGCGCCGGGTGAGCACCGAGGTGCCCTGTTCGAAATTGCCCGCGGTGGTGACGCCGAGAGCGTCGGCCGCCCACATCCCTTCGAGCGGACCGAGTTCGCCGACCAGTTCGGCGGGCGTCCACACGTAGGTGGCGCCCTCCACGCCGGGACCGTCCGGTTCGAGGTGGGTGTCGGCATCGAGCGCCGACGCGAAACCGCCGTCGGCGGTCCCGAGATCTCCCAGCAGGAATTCGACCGTCTCCCGAGTCACTCTGTGCGGCAACGACTCCAACGGGGTCGGGGGTGTGCGACGCGAGAGGTGGGCGTAGGCGCGCAGCAGCAGGGCGTTGTCGTAGAGCATCTTCTCGAAGTGCGGCACCAGCCATCCGGCATCGACCGAGTAGCGCGCGAAACCACCGCGCAACTGGTCGTAGATCCCGCCGCGCGCCATCGCCTCGGCGGTGCGCTCGACCAGATCGAACACGGCCTGGTCGCCGGTGCGCTCCCAGTGCCGCAGCAGTCCTTCCAGCAGCGCCGACGGCGGAAACTTCGGCGCCCCACCGAATCCGCCGTGCGTCGCGTCCTCGTCGGCGGCGATCTCCAGCACCGCCTTGTCGAGAAGTTCACCGCCGATGGTGAATTCGGCGTCGGGCAGGCCCGCTGCCTGCGACTGGAGCGCATCGGTCACCTGACGCGCGGCCTTGTCCACGTCGTCGCGCCGATGGAGCCAGGTCTCCGACACCGCGCTGAGCAACTGCGTGAACGACGGCATCCCCCCGCGCGGCTGCTTGGGGTAGTAGGTGCCGCAGTAGAACGGCGCGCCGTCGGGAGTGAGGAAGCAGGTCATGGGCCAGCCGCCCTGCCCGGTCATGGCCACGGTGGCATTCATGTACACCGCGTCCAGGTCGGGGCGCTCCTCCCGATCCACCTTCACGCAGACGAAATCGGCGTTCATCTGCTCGGCTGTCGCGGCGTCCTCGAAGGACTCGTGTGCCATCACATGGCACCAGTGGCAGCTCGCGTAGCCGATCGACAGCAGGATCGGCACATTCCGCTCGGCGGCCTCGGCTAGGGCATCGGCGTCCCACTCTCGCCAATGGACGGGGTTGTCGGCGTGTTGACGCAGATAGGGCGAGGTCGCACCGGCCAATCGGTTCACGGTTCCACCCTGCCACACGCGACGATCACAGGCCGCGACCCGGTGTGTGCCGCCCCCCACGTTCAGCCCTGGGTGAATTCGATCAGAGCAGCAGGCGAGCCAGCTCGGCGGGGCTCGACATCATGACCATGTGCCCACCGTCCATTTCGACCGGCTCGATCCCCAGTCGGGAAGCTACGAGTCCGCGCATGAAGTCGGCGGGGAAGAAGCGGTCGTCGCGCAGCAGGATGAACCGGGTCGGCACCTCGGGCCACGATGCCAGCGGCCACGGGGACGCCATCGGAGTGCCGGACTGGCCACACTCGTATGTCTGCGCCTCGGCCCGCTGCTCGGGGGTGAGCTGGTTGTAGAACACGTCGTCGTCACCCGAGGTCGCGTGTCCGGTGTTGGCCCACCAGTCGCCCGGCGCCTCGCCGGGCGCCGGAATCATCGCCGATACCAACACCATTCGCCGCACCGGTACCCGCGCACACACGAGCGGTGCGGTGAAGCCACCGAACGAGTGCGCCACCACGACCACATCGCCTCGCTCGCCGATCGCCTCGACCACCGCGTCGGCGTATTCCGCCAACCCGGCACTGTCGTCCTCGCTCGGCAGCGGCACGGGTACCGCGTCATGGCCGAGGCCGCGCAGTCGGTCGGCCACCTGACCCCAGTAACCCGCATCGCAGCCCGCACCCGGGATCAGCATGAATGTGCTCATGCACAGTTGATAGCAAGGACCACCGACAAGAGTGCCGGTGCGCGACGCGTCGAGACGCCGCCACGAAAAGGCTCCACGCGGGCATCCACTTCGACCTCGGCACCGGGATCATCCATCCCGGCGCAGCGATCCGAACGGCCTGGCGAAACCGCTGCTCAGTGACTGGCACTGGGGCATGATGAAATGTGGAATCCTCACCCAGTTCGTCTAGCAGGAAGACCCGAGATGGTGCAGCTCACGCTTTCCGCACAGCGCGCTGCACTGGAGCGGGAGTGGGCGATGTGGGTGCCGGGTGGGGTTTCGGGGGTGGGACCGAGTTCAGGGGTTCGGACCGAGGTGGCGCAGTCGTGGTCGCGGTCGTTGCGGACGGTGGATCCGGGGCGCGATCACGCGCCGGTCAGTGAGACCGATATCGGACCTCGGTGGGCGGAGTCGCCGTTGCGGGGGCCGATCACCGAGTTGAAAGAGCAGTTGCACAGTGTCGCCGACGACGCGGGGTACGTCGCGGCGGTCACCGATGCTTCGGGGACGATTCTGTGGACGTACGGCGGGCCCGTCATGCGCAGGCGGGCCGAGCAGGTGAACTTCGCGCCCGGTGGCCGGTGGGACGAGGCGCACATGGGGACCAACGCGCTGTCTCTGGCTCTGCGCACCGACCAACCGCACACCGTGTTCTCGGCCGAACATCTCGTCGCGGCGCTGCACGGTTGGGTCTGTTATTGCGCGCCGATCCGCGCCGCCGACGGAACATTGCTCGGCGTGCTCGACCTGTCGACCACCTGGAAGCGCTCGCACCCGCTGGCCATGGCCACCGTGCGCACCATGACCAGTGCCATCGAGTCGAAACTGCACGCCGCCGCGCCCGCACCCGCGGGCATGCGGCTGACCTGCCTCGGAACCGGGCGGTTGATGCGCGACGGTCAGCAGATCCGGTTGCGGCCACGCCACCTCGAGATCCTGACCCTGCTGGCCCTCGACGACGACGGCTACAGCCACGAACGCCTGCACTACGCCGTCTACGGCGACCGCGCGGTCGGCGCGAGCACGCTCAAATCGGAGATGTCGTACCTGCGCCGCGCCACCGGCGGCGACATCACCAGTCGCGTCTACCGCTTCACCACCGCCCTGTCCTGCGATGCCGTCGACGTGCTGCGCGCCATCGAGCGAGGCGATCTCGACACCGCCGTGCGCCTGTATCACGGTCCGCTGCTTCCCGATTCGGAGACGCCGGGCATCAGCGAATGGCGCGACTACCTCGAAGTCGCCATGCGCAACGCGGTCCTCAACAGCCCGGACGCGAATCACGCACTGACCTACGGCGATTGCGCACCCGGCGACGTCGCCGTCCACGAACACGCGCTCGCCCTGCTCCCCGCCCGCGACGCACGCCGCGCGGTCGCCATCGCACGCCTGCACAGCGCACTGCGTACATAGGCCCTCGTTCTCGGCGCGCCTGGCGCCTCTGGACTGAGTGGAGGGTGCGACGAAGGAGTGCCCGGAGGGAGGGAAGAGGCGGAGTCAAGCGCCGAGAACCGCGGCACCAGCCGCCAAGAATCCTGTCTTCAACGTTTCATCAACCCTCGTACCGGATAGTGATGGGCGTCACGCTTCACCGGAAATCAGCGAGGAGCCACCGCATATGATCTACGCCAAGCCGGGCACCGAGGGCAGCATTGTCAGCTACGCGCCGCGATACGACAATTTCATCGACGGCAAGTGGGTTCCGCCGGTCGAGGGCCGCTACTTCGAGAACACCTCCCCGGTGGACGGGCAGCCGTTCTGCGAGATCGCCCGCTCGAGCGCCGCCGATGTGGAACTGGCTCTCGACGCCGCCCACCGCGCGGCCCCCGCCTGGGGTGAGACGTCGGCCGCCGAGCGCGCCAACATCCTCAACAAGATCGCCGACCGGATCGAGGCCAACCTCGAACCCCTCGCCGTCGCCGAAACCTGGGACAACGGCAAGCCGGTCCGCGAGACCCTCGCCGCCGACCTCCCCCTCGCGGTCGACCACTTCCGCTACTTCGCCGGAGTGCTGCGCGCACAGGAAGGCGGCATCAGCGAGGTCGATAAAGACACCATCGCCTACCACTTCCACGAGCCGCTCGGCGTTGTCGCACAGATCATTCCGTGGAATTTCCCGATCCTGATGGCCACCTGGAAGCTCGCTCCCGCCCTCGCCGCGGGTAACGCGGTGGTGCTCAAGCCCGCCGAGCAGACCCCGGCCTCGATCATGAAGGTCGTCGAGCTCGTCGCGGATCTGCTGCCGCCGGGAGTTCTCAACGTGGTCAACGGTTTCGGCGTCGAAGCGGGTAAGCCGCTGGCCTCGAGCCCGCGCGTGGCGAAGGTCGCGTTCACCGGCGAGACCACCACCGGCCGACTGATCATGCAGTACGCCAGCGAGAACATCATTCCGGTCACCCTGGAGTTGGGCGGCAAGAGCCCCAACATCTTCCTGCCCGATGTGATGGCCGCCGACGACGACTACCTGGACAAGGCGATCGAAGGATTCGTCATGTTCGCCCTCAATCAGGGCGAGGTGTGCACCTGTCCGTCGCGCGCGCTGATCGCCTCGTCGATCTACGACGAGTTCATGGCCCGCTGCGTCGAGCGCACCAAGGCCATCATCAGCGGCAACCCCCTCGACGAGGCGACCATGATCGGCGCCCAGGCCAGCAATGATCAGTTCGAGAAGATCCTGTCCTACATCGACATCGGCAAGAAGGAAGGCGCCGAGGTGCTCACCGGCGGCGCGGTCCGCAGCGTCGACGGGCTGGCCGACGGCTTCTACATCGAGCCGACGATCTTCAAGGGCAGCAACGACATGCGCGTGTTCCAGGAGGAGATCTTCGGCCCCGTCGTCGCGGTCACCACTTTCGACTCCACCGAGGAGGCACTGTCGATCGCCAACGACACCCTCTACGGCCTCGGCGCGGGCGTGTGGACGCGCGATATGAACACCGCCTACCGCCTCGGCCGCGGCATCAAGGCCGGTCGGGTGTGGACCAACTGCTACCACGCCTACCCCGCGCACGCGGCGTTCGGCGGCTACAAGAAGTCCGGCATCGGGCGCGAGAACCACAAGATGATGCTCGATCACTACCAGCAGACCAAGAACATCCTGGTCAGCTACTCGGCGACGAAGCTCGGCTTCTTCTGATGGTGCAGCGCGTCGACCTCACCGACAAGGCGGCGGCGCTGCTGCGGGACTTGACCGGGCAGCACGGCCCGGTCATGTTCCACCAGTCCGGCGGTTGCTGCGACGGCAGCTCACCGATGTGTTATCCGCGTGGGGAATTCCGGGTGGGCGGTTCGGACGTGCTGCTCGGGTACCTGCCCGGCGACACTCCGTTCTGGATGAGCGCCGACCAGTTCGAATACTGGAAACACACCCACCTCACCGTCGATGTGGTGCCCGGTCGCGGCGGTGGATTCTCCCTCGAAGCTCCCGAGGGTGTGCGGTTCCTGATCCGCTCACGTCTGTTCACCGACGAGGAAGCGGCCGCGCTCGAATCCACGCCGCCGCCCACCGGGTGATCTGAAACACGCGTAATCAGATCGTTTTCGCAGGTCAGCGGTGCTCGATACGCACCGCTGACCTGACGGATCCACGGCCGTAACAGTCGTCGACCATTCTGCAACTCTCGACGATCACCGTTGCCGCCGAACGCGTATCGCTTGTTGATGAGGAGCTCCCCGTGAGTACAGAAACCAGTCCCGCCACCGACGAGGGCGCACCGGTCGACGACTATCTCGCCAAACGCACCCTGCGCAAGGGATCAGCGGGCTGGGTGCTGCTCGCGGGCCTCGGCGTGAGTTACGTGATCTCCGGCGACTTCTCGGGCTGGAACTTCGGTCTCGCCGAGGGCGGTTTCGGTGGTCTGCTGATCGCCACGATCATCATCGCCGCGATGTATCTGGCGATGGTGCTCGGCATGGCCGAATTGTCCTCGGCGCTGCCCGCGGCGGGCGGCGGCTACACCTTCGCCCGGCGCGCACTCGGACCGTGGGGCGGATTCGCCACCGGCACAGCGATTCTCATCGAATACGCGATCGCGCCCGCCGCCATCGCCACCTTCATCGGCGCGTATGTGGAATCGCTGAACCTGTTCGGGATCACCGACGGCTGGTGGGTGTATCTGGCGGTCTACGCGCTGTTCATCGGTATTCACCTGGCCGGTGCGGGCGAGGCGCTCAAGGCGATGTTCGTGATCACCGCGATCGCGCTGGTCGGTCTGGCGATCTTCGCCTTCGCGGCCGTCGGCAGGTTCGACGTGGCCAACCTGACCGATATCGCGGCCGATCCCACGGCGACCGGATCGTCGTCGTTCCTGCCCTTCGGCTACCTGGGCATCTGGGCCGCCATTCCATTCGCGATCTGGTTCTTCCTCGCGGTGGAAGGGGTGCCGCTGGCCGCGGAGGAAGCCAGCGAGCCGGAGAAGAACGTGCCCAAGGGCATCATCGTCGCGATGCTGCTGCTGTGCGTCACCGGCGCGGCGGTGCTGTTCCTGGTGACCGGCGCGCTCGGCGCCCAGAGCGCGTCCGCCTCGGGCAACCCCCTGGTGGAAGCACTGGGCGACAGCTCGGCGGCCAAGGTGGTCAACTACATCGGCCTGGCCGGGCTGGTCGCCAGCTTCTTCTCGATCATCTACGCCTATTCCCGCCAGACCTTCGCGCTCTCCCGCGCCGGCTACCTGCCGACGGCCCTGTCGGTGACCAACTCCCGCAAGGCCCCGATGCTGGCGCTGATCGTGCCCGGCATCATCGGCTTCGCCCTCTCGCTCACCGGCAAGGGCGCGATGCTGCTGAACATGGCGGTATTCGGCGCGGCCCTGAGCTACGTGCTGATGATGGTGAGCCACATCGTGCTCCGCAAGCGCGAACCGAACATGCCGCGCCCGTATCGCACCCCCGGCGGCATCGTCACCACGGGGTTCGCGCTGGTCATCGCGGCCGCGTCGGTGGCGGCGACCTTCCTGGTCGACCCGACCGCGGCGCTGTGGACCCTCGGTGTGTTCATCGCCTTCATGGCGTACTTCGGGCTCTACAGTCGCAAACACCTGGTCGCCAAGTCGCCGGACGAGGAGTTCGCGGCGATCGCCGAGGCGGAATCCGAGCTGGAGTAACGCGCAGATACCCCGGTGGCCGACAGATCTTTTCGAAAGGGACCCGATGACCGTGTACCGCAGCACAATCGGCGTCACGACCTACACCTTCGACGGTTTGATCGACCTGATGGCCAAGGCCACCCCCCTGCGCAGCGGCGACGAACTCGCCGGCTGCGCGGCCGCCACGGATGCCGAACGCGCCGCGGCGCAATGGGCGTTGGCGGAGGTCCCGCTGACCACATTCCTCGATGACGTGCTCGTGCCCTACGAGACCGACGAGGTCACCCGGCTGATCATCGACAGTCACGACCGGGTGGCCTTCGCGCCGATCGCGCACCTGACGGTCGGCGGACTGCGGGACTGGTTGCTCGCGGTCGCCGTCACCGCGGATTCGGCGGCGACCCTGTCGGCGGTGTCGCCGGGGTTGACGCCGGAGATGGTGGCCGCGGTCAGCAAGATCATGCGCAATCAGGACCTGATCGCGGTGGCCAAGGCGGCCGAGGTGACCGCGGGATTCCGCACCACCATCGGCCTGCCCGGCCGGTTGAGCACGCGGTTGCAGCCCAATCATCCGACCGACGATCCGCGCGGGATCGCCGCCGCCACCCTGGACGGACTGCTGCTCGGCTGCGGCGATGCGGTGATCGGGATCAACCCGGCCACCGATTCACCGCAGGCCACCTCGGATCTGCTGCATTTGCTCGACGAGGTGCGATCGCGCTTCGACATCCCGACGCAGTCGTGCGTGCTCTCCCACGTCACCACGACCATCGGGCTGATCGAGTCGGGGGCGCCGGTGGACCTGGTGTTCCAGTCCGTGGCGGGGACCGAGGGCGCCAATACCGGCTTCGGAGTGAATATCTCGCTGTTGCGCGAGGGCAACGAGGCGGGGCGCTCGCTCGGGCGCGGCACCGTCGGCGACAACGTGATGTACCTCGAGACCGGGCAGGGGTCGGCGCTGAGCGCGAATGCCCATCTGGGCGTTGGTGATCGGCCCGTAGACCAGCAGACCCTGGAGGCGCGCGCCTACGCCGTGGCACGCGATCTTCAACCGCTCCTGGTGAATACGGTCGTCGGCTTCATCGGACCCGAGTATCTCTACGACGGCAAGCAGATCATCCGGGCCGGGCTCGAAGACCACTTCTGCGGCAAGCTGCTCGGCCTGCCGATGGGCGTGGATGTCTGCTACACCAATCACGCCGAGGCCGACCAGGATGACATGGACACGCTGCTCACCCTGCTCGGCGCGGCGGGTTGCGCCTTCGTCATCGCGGTCCCCGGCGCCGACGACGTGATGCTCGGCTATCAGAGCCTCAGCTTCCACGACGCCCTCTACGCCCGCCAGGTCCTGAACCTGCGCCCCGCACCGGAATTCGAAGCCTGGCTGTCGGGCCTCGGCATGTTGGACGCGAACGGCCGTGTGCGACAAGTGGAACCGTTGTCCTCGCCTCTGCGCGCGCTGACGGCCACCCGATGAGCGCGCCACGACAGCCGGGCGAACCCACCGGCGCAGCACCTGCGAACCAGCCCGTCGCGGCCTCGCCGGTTACCGCTCCCGACCCGGATTCGACTGTCGCCGAAGACTTCTGGCGCGCTCTCCGTGGCAGCACGCAAGCCAGGATCGGACTCGGCCGCACCGGCGACGCGCTACCGACGACCGATGTCCTCGCACTGCGCGCCGCCCACGCCGCGGCCCGCGACGCCGTACACCTGCCGCTCGACGTCGAGTCCTTCACCGAGCAGATCGCGGCCGTCGGGCTCGGCACTCCGGTGACCGTCGCCAGCCGAGCGGCGGACCGCGCGGAATACCTGCGCCGACCAGACCTCGGCCGACTTCCCGACGACCTCACCGCCGTCCCCGCCACCGGCGCCGATATCGGATTCGTCCTCGCCGACGGACTGTCCCCCGTGGCCCTCACCGAGCACGCCCCCGGCCTACTCGCCGCTCTCGCAACAGAACTCGGTGATCGCTACACCCTCGCCCCGCCGGTCGTCGCCACCCAGGCCAGAGTGGCGCTGGGCGATCACATCGCCGAAGCCATGGGCGTGCGCACCGTTCTTGTCCTGATCGGCGAGCGGCCCGGCCTCTCGGTCGCCGACAGCCTCGGCATCTACCTCACCCATCTGCCCCGGCCCGGCCGTGCCGACGCCGAACGCAACTGCATCTCCAACATCCACCCGCCCGACGGCCTCACCTACGCCGACGCGGCCCGGGTGGTGGGGGGCCTCGTCGCGGGCGCCCGCGCGCTCGGCCGCTCCGGCGTCGAGCTCAAGGACACCTCCCGCGCCCTGACCGGCGCCGATCCCCGCACGATCACGCCGTCACCATGAGCTGACCCAGACACCAGAGCCGTTCGATATGAACCGAAGCCGTTCGGTCCATAGAGTGATCCCCATGATCCGCACCGCCGCCCTCGCCCATGTCCGCGACCGCAGGCTGATTCAGACGCGTCCCGAAGGTAAGGATGTCTTCTACATGGCGGGCGGCAAGATCGACCCCGGCGAGACCCCTTTACAGGCGTTACATCGCGAGATCGAAGAAGAACTCGGCGTCGGCCTCGCCGGTGTCGCCGAGTTCGGCATCTTCGAGGCCGAAGCCTTCGGACACCGCCGCAACACCGGCCTGCACATGACCTGTTTCCGCGCCGAACTCACCGGAGAACCCTTCGCCACCGGCGAAATCGCCGAATTCCGCTACTTCACCGTGAGTGAATACGCCGCGATGGAGCACGTCGCCCCCGGTTCGATGATGGTGTTCCGACGCCTGCACGAACTCGACCTCATCGACTGGTGATCCGCGGACGGCTTCGATTGGATATCGGCCGAAACGAACCCACGAACGGCAGCGATCCCATAGCTGTGAACATGCCGATATCCACCGCGCCGATGACTGTCTCCGAGCGCCGCGCAGCCCTACGCCGACTCGTCGCGCTGTTCGGCCTGATGAACACGATGATCGAGTTGAACGCCAGTGGGGCGCCGCGGTCGGTGGCCGAGCACGCCGTCACCGCCCGCGACCTGGTCGGCGAACTCGTCGCCGACCTGGCCGCGGCGCGCTAGGCGTCCGGGCCTACTGGGAACCCTGCTTCGGTTCGGAATCCTCGACGGTGATCACACCGGGCTCGGTGCCCTCGTCGGCCTTCTGATCCGGTTCCGGGTGCTCGGGTTCGAACGTTTCGGGCAGGCCCTTGAGGTGCTTGTTCATCGAGCGGACCAGCAGCACCGTGCCTGCCAGCAGAATCAGGATGACCAGCAGGCCCAGGGGCGAGGCCTTGCCGAATTCGGGGCCCGTCGGTTGCTGTGCGAGGTAGACCAACATCACCGGTCGTTGTCCTCGATGCCGGCGAACAGGTCGGTCTCCGGGATGGCGGTGGATACGCGCGTCTTGGCCAATTCGAACTCCTCGGTCGGCCAGAGCCGCTGCTGCATCTCCAACGGGATCGCGAAGAACGCGCCGTTGGGATCGATCTGGGTCGCGTGGGCGCGCAGAGCGTCGTCACGCTGGGGGAAGTATTTCGAGCATTCGATCTGGGTGGTGACCCGGCCCATGATGTCGCTGCGCGCACGCGTGTACTGCTTCATCCGGTCCAGCCACTCCTGCAGCGGGAACGGTTCACCGATGCGCTCGTACTCCGCGGCGAAGGCTTCCAGCCGCTTCATGCTGAAACCGTGGTCGTAGTAGAGCTTGAGCGGCGTCCACGGCTCGCCCGCCTCGGGGAACGCGCTGGGATCGCCCGCCGCCTCGTAGGCGGCCATCGACACCTCGTGGCAGCGGATGTGGTCGGGGTGCGGGTAGCCACCGTTCTCGTCGTAGGTGGTGATCACGTGCGGCTTGAACTCGCGGATCACGCGCACCAGCGCTTCGGTGGACTCCTCGAGGGGCACCAGTGCGAAGCAGCCCTCGGGCAGCGGCGGCAGTGGGTCGCCCTCGGGTAGGCCCGAATCGACGAATCCCAGCCAGTGCTGACGCACGCCGAGCGCGTGGGCGGCCGCGGCCATCTCCTCGCGTCGCACTTCGTTGATCCGGTCGAGCACACCAGGTGTGTCCATGGCCGGGTTCAGGATGCTGCCGCGCTCGCCGCCGGTCAACGTCACGACGAGCACCTCCACGCCCTCGGCGGCGTACCTGGCGGTCGTCGCGGCGCCCTTGCTCGATTCGTCGTCGGGGTGGGCGTGCACTGCCATGAGGCGAAGGCCACTCACTTCTCGTTCACCGTCGCTCTCGCTCGCGGGTGTCAGATGTCGTTACCTATAGTTCCATCCGACCCCCTGTTTGTTCCGACCACCCCCGGGAGCGCGAACCGATGACCGAGCCCGCACCGGACTCCGCCGCGACCTCGGCCGCCGCAGCAGCGCGACACGCCGACCGTTACGGCACAAAACCACCTGCGCGTCGCCTGTGGCTGATGGTTTTGCTCGGTGTCGGGGTCGTTGCCGTCGGCTTCGCGGTGGCCTATCTCGGCTTCCAGAAATATGGTCCGAAGGCGATCGAGACCGAGCAGCTCGGCTATGTGGTCGTCGACGACTCCACCTTGGAAGTGCGCATCAAGGTCACCCGCGACGATCCGCGGCAGGCCGTGGTCTGCTTCGTCCGGGCGATGGATCGCGACGGCGCCGAGGTGGGACGGCGCGAGGTGCTCGTCCCCGGCTCGGACTCGACCAGCGTGCAGGTGACCACTACGGTCAAGTCGTCGGCACGCGCTTCGGCGGGCGATATTTATGGTTGCAGCGACCAGATACCTGGGTATCTGCGCACCAGCGCTCCGTGACCGAACACCAGCGCTAGGCGGTCCGGCGCACCAGCGCTAGGTGATCCGGCGCGCTGAATTGCCCGGCTGACTAGGCTGACCTGCATTTTTGTGAGACATGCTAAAATGGGCTGATACACGGTTCCGGGGTTCGGAGCCGTGTTTGCTGCATTGGCGGCCAGCGGTGCTGTTTGCGGGTATCGGGTTCACCCCCAGGATCGCTCCAGCCGTCGGGCTGGTGCATGCCCTCCTCCGGGAGGAATCGCGCTGGTTTCTCAGGAATCCCGGTGCGCCGGGAACAACTACTAGGGAGTGATCGAGATGACCGAGAATGTGACCTGGCTTACCCAGGAGTCGCACGACAGGCTCAAGGGCGAGTTGGACTCGCTCATTGCCAATCGTCCGGTCATTGCCGCCGAGATCAACGAGCGCCGCGAAGAGGGCGACCTCAAGGAGAACGGTGGCTACCACGCCGCGCGTGAAGAGCAGGGTCAGCAGGAGGCGCGTATCCGCCAGCTGCAGGAACTGCTGAACAACGCCAAGGTCGGCGTCGCCCCCACCAAATCCGGCGTGGCGCTGCCGGGCTCGGTCGTCACCGTCTACTACGACGGCGACGAAGGCGATACCGAGACCTTCCTCATCGCCACCCGCGAAGAGGGACTCGGCGCCACCGGCCTCGAGGCCTACTCGCCGAACTCGCCGCTGGGCGGCGCGCTGATCGACGCCAAGGTGGGCGAGACCCGCGAGTACACACTCCCCAACGGCAACACCATGAAGGTCACGCTGGTCAGCGCGGAGCCGTACCACAGCTGAGCCGGCTGAACCCGTACGTCGAGAACCCGAACGCAAGCGGCCGCATCCGGAATCCGGATGCGGCCGCTTCGTCATGTGTGGGGCTCCCGCTCAGCTCAGGGCCTGCTCGACGTCAGCCAGGAGATCGCTGATGTCCTCGATGCCGACCGAGAGGCGAACCAGGTCGGCGGGGACTTCGAGGGCCGAGCCCTCGGTGCTGGCGTGGGTCATCGCGCCCGGGTGCTCGATCAGCGATTCGACCCCGCCCAGCGATTCGGCGAGGGTGAAGATCTCGGTCCGCGAGCAGAACTTCAGCGCCGCTTCCCGGCCGCCTGCCAGGCGCACCGAGATCATGCCGCCGCTGCGACGCATCTGCTTCTGCGCGATCTCGTAGCCGGGGTGCGTGGGCAGACCTGGGTAGATGACCTGCGAGATGGCCGGATGGTTGGTCAGGAACTCCGCGATGACCTCGGCGTTGTCGCAGTGCTTTTCCATCCGCACGGCCAGCGTCTTGATGCCGCGCATGGTGAGGAAGGCGTCGAACGGGCCGGGCACCGCGCCCGCGCCGTTCTGCAGGAACGCGAAATCCTTGTCGAGCTCGGCGCTGTTGGTGATCAGCGCGCCGCCGATGACATCGGAGTGCCCGCCGATGTACTTGGTAGTGGAGTGCAGGACGACATCGGCGCCGAGCAGCAGCGGCTGCTGCAGGTACGGGGTGGCGAAGGTGTTGTCGACGACCAGCTTCGCGTCGGCCTCGTGGGCGATATCGGCCAGCGCGGGGATGTCACCGATGCTCAGCAACGGATTGGTCGGGGTCTCGATCCACACCAGCTTGGTGTTGGGGCGGATGGCCGCGCGCACCGCGTCGACGTCGGCGATGTGGGCGGGCGAGTGCTCGATGCCCCACTGGCTGAAGACCTTGTCGATGAGCCGGAAGGTGCCGCCGTAGGCGTCGTCGGGGATGACGATGTGGTCGCCGGGGCGCAGCATGGCGCGCAGCGCACAGTCGGTGGCCGCCATACCCGAGGCGAAGGCGCGCCCGTAACTGCCCGACTCGAGGGCGGCGAGGTTGGCTTCCAAGGCCGTGCGGGTGGGGTTGCCGGTGCGCGCGTACTCGTAGCCACCGCGCATGCCGCCGACGCCGTCCTGGGCGAAGGTCGAGCTCGCGTAGATGGGTACGTTCACCGCACCGGTCTGAGGATCGGGTTCGTATCCGGCGTGCACGGCCCTGGTGGAGAATCCCAGCTCACTCATATCCCTCAGACTAGTTGGCCGGTTCGGGTCGCTTTCGCAGGGGTTCTCGACATGGTCGATGTGCCGGATTCGGTATCGGTACTGCGGTTAAGCTCACGCCATGGTCACCGTCGAAGAGTTGTTCGCCATTGATCCGTTGCTGTCGCCGGAGGAGCGCGAGATCCGCGACACGGTGGCGCGATTCGGGGAACGCAGACTGCGGCCACACCTCGCGGACTGGTTCGAGGAGGGGACGTTCCCGGCCCGCGAGATCGCGCCGGAGCTGGGCAAGCTCGGACTGCTCGGCATGCATCTCGAGGGCTACGGCTGCGCGGGCGCGTCGGCCACCGCGTACGGGCTCGCCTGCCAGGAGCTCGAAGCCATCGACTCCGGTGTACGCAGCATGGTGTCGGTGCAGGGCTCGCTGGCGATGGCGGCCATTCACTTCTTCGGGTCGGAGGAGCAGAAGCAGCAGTACCTGCCCGCGATGGCGGCCGGCGAGGTGATCGGGTGCTTCGGACTCACCGAGCCCGACTTCGGGTCCAACCCCGGCGGAATGCGCACGCGGGCGCGTCGCGACGGTGACGACTGGGTTCTGAACGGGTCCAAGATGTGGATCACCAACGGGTCGGTGGCCGATATCGCGATCGTCTGGGCCTACGCGGACGAGCCGGGCACGGACAAGCCGCGAGTGCGCGGCTTCCTGGTGCCCGCGGGCACACCGGGTTTCACCACTCGCGAGATCCACCGCAAGCTGTCGCTGCGCGCATCGATCACCGCCGCACTGGATTTCGACGACGTGCGCTTGCCCGCCGACGCGGTGCTGCCCGAATCGCGCGGGCTCAGTTCCCCGCTGGCCTGTTTGAGCGAGGCGCGGTTCGGCATCATCTTCGGCGCGCTCGGCGCCGCACGCGACTGCCTGAGCGCGGCGATCGAGTACGCCCGCACCCGCGACGTGTTCGACAAGCCGCTGGCCGGCTACCAGCTCACCCAGGCCAAACTGGCCGATATGGCGCTCGAGCTCGGCAAGGGACAGTTGCTCGCGCTACACCTGGGCCGGTTGAAGGATCGTCACGAGATCACCGGCGAGCAGATCAGCGTGGGCAAACTGAACAGCACCCGCGAAGCCCTCGAGATCGCTCGCGAATGCCGGACCATCATGGGCGCCAACGGAATCACCCTCGACTACCCCGTGTTGCGGCACGCCAACAACCTGGAATCGGTGCTGACCTACGAGGGCACCGCCGAGGTGCACCAACTGGTCATCGGCAAGGCGCTCACCGACGCCAACGCGTTCCGGTAGGTCAGGTACCGGCGGTCAGGCCCGGCCTCGGCGCGGGCCTGATCATGCCACCGGCGAAGGCCACGGCGAGCATCACGATCACCACCGTGAACACGGTCAGCGCGATGGGCACGGTGATCGCTGTGGGGATGCCGAGCAGCGTCAGACCGGCCACACTGCCGCAACCCCAGAAGATCGCGGCGGCCAGCCGACCGAACAACGGCGCGTAGGGCAAGCGCCGCCAAGCGCCCGCGATTCTCGTCTGAGCCGAATACCCTGCGCTAGCAGCGATTACCGTGCTCATGCCGAACAGGTGAACGGCCGGGTCGGTGACCTGCACTGCGGATCCCTTCACTCGCCGAGCTGGTTTGCCGAAAGTTGCCTCTCAACGGTTATACCCATTCAGAGTCCATCCGACGCCCGGTTCGCGCAACTCCGCGGTATCGATCGGATCCCGTCGGCTACGCCCTCGTCGCTCCGGTCGGCGCGGGCAGTTCCAGGTTCGCGCGGTAGGTGCCGCCCAGATAGTCGGTATCGAGCAGACCTCGGCGACGCAGCTCGGGCAGCAAGCCGTTGACGACGAAATCGTGGGTGCGTTCGTCGGTGAGCCCACCGAGGGAGATCACGTCGAGCACATTCGCCCGATAGCGCTCCTCGATCGCGTCGGCCAACTGTTCGGGCGTGCCCGCCGCGGCCCAGTGCCCGGTGTCCTTGGCGGCGATGACGAGTTCGCGCAGGGTCGCGCCGGAGGCGGCGAGCTTGCCGAAGATCTCGACCCGTCCGCGGCGCCGATGCACCGAATCCAATCGCGGCAGCAGGCTTTCCGGGATGGGCTTGTCCAACGGCAGGCCGGACAGGTCGATGGCGCCACCCAGCATGTCGGCCAGTTGACGGCGACCCGCCTCGAAATCGGTGGCTTCGGCGGCCTCGCGGACCAACCTGCGGGCTTCCTCCTCCGTCGCACCGTAGGTGGCGTGGAAGGAACTGAAGATGAGCGGCAGTCCGTCCGGCCTGCCCAATTCGGCGGCGCGGGCGCGGATCTTCTTCGTATAGGTGACCGCGTCCTCGAGCGTCGCCAGCGAGGTGAACACCACCTCCGCGAATCGCGCGCCGAGTTCCACGCCACCGGCGGACTGGCCCGCCTGGAACTGCACCGGCCTGCCCTGCGGCAACGGCGGAATGTTCAGCGGACCACGCACCGAGAAATGCTCTCCGGCATAGTCGATCGGCCGTACGAGCGATTCGTCCAGTGCCGCACCGCCTTTGCCGTCCGGCCGCAGCGCACCGGGCTGCCAGCTGTCGAACAGCGCGTTGACCACCTCGAGGGATTCCGTGGCGCGCGCGTAGCGCTGCTCGGGGCTCGGCAGGTCAGCGTCGCCGTAGTTCTCCTCACCCAGCGAGGAGGTCACCACGTTCCAGGCCGCGCGGCCGTTGCTGATGTGGTCGAGCGTGCCGAAGAGCCGGGCCAGGTTGTAGGGGTGATGGAAGGTCGTGGAGACGGTGGCGATCAGGCCGAGATCGGTGGTCACCGCGCCGAGGGCGGCGAGCTGGATCAGTGGTTCCTGCGCGCCGATCGCCCCCTGGGCGCCGAAGCTGAGCAGGTCCGCGGCGAAGATCGCGCCGAACTTGTTCTCCTGCGCGATCCGCGCCACCCGCACCGCTTCGTCGAGCGTCGAGCGGGTCGGATCGAGGGCCGCGGCGTACACATCGCGCGATCCGCTGACCCCGGTGACGGTCTTCAACTTCCGACGTTCACTGCCCATGGTCGACAGTCCAGCAGGACGCCACGGGGGCGACCATGGTTGCGCTCACCCGAATTCGATCGACCGCGAGGAGATTGCGGAACATTCGCCAGGTCACGCTATTGATCTTGAAGAGATCCAATTTTATCAATGCGGGAGAGATTGCTACCATATTGCAATGTTTGCGCCCGGTCCCGCGTTGCTCGAACCCTCGGCGCAACGACAATTACAACAGTTGAACACCGATTTCGGGGCACCGGCGGCAGCCGCCGCCGCAGTGGCGCCCGCCCTGTCCGCCCAGTTGGATCAGCACGCCGCCGCCGTGCGCGACATCCTCGTACTCGGTGTCGATGATTCCGCTCGCGTGCCGATGACCATTCTGCTCGCCGGTTATGTCCGCGGGCTCCTCGACCATTTCGCCGAGCGACCCGACGGATTCTTCGCAGGCGCGCCTGCCGACTGGCACGACGCCGACTGGCTGCAGTTGCGTCTGGCCGCGGTGTGCGCGTACGCCGCCGACTGACGCCGACCTCGGACAGACAGCGGCGCCCCGCCACCCGAAGGTAACGGTGCGCCGGTGTCGGTTGGCTATCGAGCCGTTTCGCCACCCCAGCCCGGTTCGCCTTCCGGGTAGCCCGTGCCGGGCATCACCCGCGCCTGCCGCCCCTGCTCGGCGGCCGTGCTCGGCGCCACCTGCTCGCCCTGACGCGCCGCGTCCTCGCGTCCACGCTGGTACGCCTGGGCATGCCCCTTCATCGCGGGCATCTCCGATTCCAGGTTGCCCAGCCAATTGCTCCAACGCTGCTCCATGGGCCTGACCAGGCCGCCGCCGACACCGACCACCAGGATGCCACCGATGGTGGCCAGCACGGCGATCAGGATCGGCGTGGTCACCGAGGTCGCCACGCCGATCTGGTTCAGCGCGGCGATGATGCCGATACCCCAGATGAACACCGCCGCGATCCGGCCGAGCATCTTCCCGTAGGACAGCCCGCCGAGCACGTTGGAGATCAGGTCGCTCACCGCGTGGGCGATGGCCGCGGCGATCACCACGATCACGATCGCGACCACGGCCCTGGGCAGCCAGGCCACGATGCTGGTGAGCAGGGCGCTGACCGGGTTCGGCCCGAATACCGCGAAACCGATCTGCAGCGCGATCAACAGAATCGCGTAGTAGGCGATCTTGGCGATGATGTCGGAAGCGTCATATTTACTGCGGGACATCATATTTCGCAGTTCACCGCGTTCGACGAGCTTATCGAATCCGACGCGCTCCAGTACCGCGTTCACGATCTTGGCGACGACCTTCGCGATGATCCAGCCGACGAGAAGAATGGCGATGAATGCCACCGCTTTGGGGACGAACTGCGCGACCGAACTCCACGCATCGGTCAAGCCCTGCTGGAAATCTATCGCAATGACGGAGTTGTCCACGGCCTGTCCTTTCGCTTTCCGACCGGTGCGGCTGAATTGCCGAAGCACCTGTTCGAGGTACTTACCCAGGTAATCTTCGCCGAATCGTCACGATAGCGATAAATTTGCCGACGGCCGGTCAACCCCATAATCGGCTGTCGATCGCCCCGGCGGCTCGCGCCGGCCATGCGCTCGGGTCGCCGATCGGGTCCACGCCCTCCCGGCCGAAAATCGGTTGCCCACCGTTTCGCCGATTCCTAGAGTTGGTCGCATGTCGTGCCACTTCTTCATTCGCCTCCGCCACAACCGGGCTCTGGCCCGCTAGCGGACGCGGATAACTGCATCGGCGTCCACCGGCGCGCCAAGGGCCCTTCGAGCTTCCATCAACTCGAAGACCCGAAGGGGCAACTGCCGTGGCGCAGGACTATTCACACCGAAACTATTCACACACCCAGCGCAAGGTCACCGGGAACAGTGGCGGTCGGACCGCCCGTGACCACGCGAGAAGGACGCTGTCCCAGAACTTTCTGGTGGATCGTGGCGCCGTCGACTCGATCGTGACGGCGGCCGACCCGGCGGGGACCGTTCTCGAGCCGGGTGCGGGCGAAGGCATTCTCACGCGTGCCCTGGCTCGTCGCGGAGCGCGGGTCACCGCGTACGAGATCGACCCGCTACTCGCGGCCAAGCTCTCGGCGCGAACGCGGTCCGAGGACGGAATCCGCGTGGTCCGTGGCGATTTCACCAAGGCGAAGGCTCCCCGCGAGCCGTTCGCCGTGGTGGGCAACATCCCGTTCTCCGTGACCGCCGACATCGTCGACTGGTGCCTGACCGCACCCGCCCTGACCTCGGCGACGCTGCTCACCCAACGCGAATACGCCCGCAAACGCACCGGCGACTACGGCCGCTGGAGCCTGCTCACCGCGACGACCTGGCCGTGGTTCACCTGGGAACTTCGCGGGCGGATACCCCGCGACAGCTTCCGCCCGATCCCGTCGGTCGACTCCGCGATCCTGCGGATCGTCCGACGCGCGCAACCCCTTGTCCCCCACCGTGATTCCTACACCGAGCTGGTGCGCACCGCCTTCTCGGGATCAGGCGGCACGGTCCGGGCATCCCTGCACGCCCGCTACCACGGCGTGGACGAGGCCATGGCGGCCGCGGGCATCGCCCACGACACCGTGGTCGCCTATGTCCACCCGGATCAGTGGGTGGAGTTGCATTCGATGCTCATCTGCTGAAGGGCGATCGGTGCTGCCTTCCCGCTGAAGGCAGCACCGACGTCGGCATCAGGGAATGACGACCGGTCCGGTGAGTGGTGACGGGTCGTCGGCCCAGCGGTGGCCGACCTCGCGAGGAGTGACGCCCTCGTCGGTCCACGCGGTCAGCAGCTGCGCCACCTTGTCGTGCATGGTGGTCCGGAGCCGGTCGAAGGAGGTGTCCGGGGTGTCGTCCACCTCGCCGAGCAGCAACCACCACGCCCAGGCCACCGCGCCCGCGTTGGCGACGAAGTCGGGCAGGACCGGGATGCCGCGGGCGGCGAGCATGGCCTCGGCCTCCGGTGTGGTGGCGGCGTTCGCGGCTTCGACGATGACGTGGGCCCGGATGTCGTAGGAGTTGTCGGGCGTGATCGCGTACGAGATAGCCGCGGGCACAAGGATATCGACATCCGCGGCGATGATGGCGTTGCGCGGCAGCTGCTCGATGCCCTCGGGCAGGCGGGACCGGTCGATCTCGCCGTAGCCGTCGCGCAGATCCAGCAGTGCCGGAATGTCGAGCCCGTCGGCGCAGGACAATGTGCCCGCGGCGTCCGCCACGGCGGTGATCTTCATCCCGGCCTCGTGCAGGTAGTAGGCCGCCGCCCCGCCCATGGTGCCGACGCCTTGGATCGCGACGGTCGTCTGAGCCGGTGCCTGCCCCCACTGCACCGCCGTGGCGAGGCAGGCGTGCGCGACGCCGTAACCGCCGATGACGTCACCGAGCAGGAAGCCGCCGTCCACCGCGGCGTTGAGCCCGTCACGGACCCGCGCCAGGGTCGCCACCGGGTCGGCGGCGCGCCGGATCGCGGCGTGGAAGCTCTGGCCCAGGTCGAGCTTTTCGAACACCTCGTCGATCAGGTGCTGCGGAACCCCCAGGTCCTCCGCGGTCACCCAGTGCGCGTCGAGCCATGGGCGCATCGCCTCGCAGAATCGCTGCAAAACCTCCACGGCGCGCGGGTCCTTGGGATCGAAGTCGATCCCGCCCTTGGCGCCGCCGATCGGCAGGTCGAACGTGGCGGTCTTGTTGGCCATGCCGCGCGCCAGATCCTCGACCTCACCCAGGGTGCAACCGGCCCGCATCCGGGTGCCGCCGGTGGCCAAGCCGCCGCGCAGGGTGTGGACGACGAGGTAGCCGACCGCGTCGGTGAGCGAATCGGTCCACTGCAGACGCATGTACGGCTGCCCGCGGCGGACAGCGGGAGCGACGGCCGGGTCCGTGTGTGTGGCAGCAACGGTCTGTGAAGTCACCTGCGGCGTTCCCCCATTCGGGTTCAGCATCGTCATGGCGCCCCACCTCCTCATTCGTCGTGATCGCCTGTGGCGGACCTCGTCGTCCCGGTAGCACCAAGCCTGCGTCACCCCACGGCGGCGCGTCTATTTACGGATCGTTCACGGCACCGTTCACGGTTCCTGCACAGTGCCTACCCTCGGTGCTATGGACCTGTCTCTGGCCCGGCTGCGAATGTTGCACGAGCTACACCAACGCGGCACGATCACGGCCGCGGCGGCTGCTCTGCACTACACCGCGTCGGCGGTTTCCCAACAGCTCGCACAGCTCGAACGCGACGCGGGCACCCGACTGTTCGAACGACGCGGGCGCCGAGTCCAGCTCACCGACCTCGGAATCGTGCTCGCCGAGCATGCCGAGGAGATCCTGGCGGCGGTCGAGCGCGCGACCCAGGCACTGGAGGAAGCAGGCGGATCGGTGACCGCGAAGATCACCGCCGGGGTGTGGGCGTCGGTGGCCTCGGGCCTGCTCCCCAGCGCGCTCACCGCCCTCGCCGCCTCGCATCCGGGCATTCTGGTGCGCACCACCGAACTCGCCCCGGAGTCGACGGCGGCGGCCGTCCGTGATGGCACGCTCGATCTGTCGTTCGTTCTCGACTACTCGAACTATCCGATGACCTGGGACCGTGGCCTGGAGCGAGCGGTCATCGGTGTCGAACGGATCCACGCGGCCGTCCCCGCCGGTGCGGTGCCCTCGGCCAGCGTGACGCTGGCCGAGCTGTCCGAGCATCCGTGGATCATCGCGCCCGCCCGGTCGCACTTCGGGCACGCGGCGCGGCTGGCGTTCCAGTCCGCCGGGCTACGGCCGCGCATCGACCACGAATTGGAGGAGCAGGCGACCGCGATGTCGATGGTCGCGGCCGGACTCGGCGTCACCCTGGTATCGGATCTGGGTTTGGCGTTGCGCCCGCCCGGGGTGGATATCGTCGCGCTCGGCGACTCCCTCACCCGGACGGTGTCGCTGGCCTACCGCACCAACTCGGCGGGCCGAGCCGCGCTGCTCCTGGTGGTGGACGCCATCCGGACCGCCGCGGCCAAGAAGGGACTCGCCGCCGAGATCCGCACCGCGCCCACGGTACGGCGGGCCTCAGATACTGCCGGTGCTCAGGAATCCGAGTAGATCGTGGCGGGTGATCACGCCGACGGGCTTGCCGTCTTCGACGACCATCAGGGCGTCGGAGTCCGACAGGGCCTTGGTGGCGGTGGAGAGGGGTTCGCCGGAGCCGATCAGCGGGAACGACGGGCTCATGTGCTGGGCCACCGAGTCGGTGAGGTTGGCGCGGCCCTCGAAGACGGCCGAGAGCAGGTCGCGTTCGGTGACGCTGCCCGCGACCTCGCCCGCCATGACCGGCGGCTCGGCGCCGACGACGGGCATCTGTGACACGCCGTATTCGCGCAGGATCTCGATGGCGTCGCGCAGGGTTTCCGACGGGTGGGTGTGCACCAGATCGGGCAGGGCGCCGGACTTGCCGCGCAGCACGTCGCCGACCAGCGGTTCCGGGCCCGCCTCGAGGGGAGTCTGGAGGAAACCGTAGGAGCTCATCCACTTGTCGTTGAAGATCTTCGACAGGTAACCGCGGCCGCCGTCGGGCAGCAACACGACCACCACGGCGTCGGGATCGCGGCGGGCGACCTCGATCGCGGCGACCACGGCCATACCGCAGGAACCGCCGACCAACAGCCCTTCCTCGCGAGCCAGGCGCCGGGTCATCTCGAAGGAATCCGCGTCGGAGACCGCGATGATCTCGTCGGGGATCGACGCGTCGTACGCCGAGGGCCAGAAGTCCTCGCCGACGCCCTCGACCAGATACGGGCGGCCGGTGCCGCCGGAGTACACCGAGCCTTCCGGATCGGCGCCGATGATCTTGACCTTGCCGCCGGAGACTTCCTTGAGGTAGCGGCCGGTGCCGGAGATGGTGCCGCCGGTGCCGACGCCCGCGACGAAGTGGGTGACCTTGCCCTCGGTGTCGGCCCAGATCTCGGGACCGGTGGTCTCGTAGTGGCTGTCGGGGCCGCCCGGGTTCGAGTACTGGTTGGGCTTCCAGGCGCCCTCGATCTCCCGGACCAGGCGATCGGAGACGTTGTAGTAGCTGTCGGGGTGCTCCGGCGGCACGGCGGTCGGGCAGACCACGACCTCGGCGCCGTAGGCACGCAACACGTTGCGCTTGTCCTCGCTGACCTTGTCCGGGCAGACGAACACGCACTTGTATCCGCGCTGCTGGGCGACCAGCGCCAGGCCGACACCGGTGTTACCGGAGGTCGGCTCGACGATCGTGCCACCCGGCTTCAGCAGTCCGTCCTGTTCGGCGGCGTCGATCATCTTGACCGCGATCCGGTCCTTGGAGCTGCCGCCCGGGTTCAGGTATTCGACCTTCGCGGCCACCAGACCCGCGTTGGGGCCGACCACCGAGTTCAGCCGAACCAGGGGGGTGTTACCGATGAGGTCGACCACATGATCCGCGATGCGCATTCCTCCATCGTTGCAGAACCTCCGATTTCGCGAGTACATGGGTAACTCGTCGGGTACTGGCGGACCCGCGTCGTAGAATTTTCGGATGTGAGCGCACCTCGAATCAGCTGGCGGACCGCGGTCGTGACCGCAGCGACGACGGTGCTCGCCGGATCGAGCGCAGGGACGGTCTCCTGGGCGACCTATCGTCTGCTGATGACGCAGGCGGGTGCGGCGCGCGCGGTGATCGGCCGCGACACCTCCAAGCCGCCCGAGGCCGACGGCGTGTACGCGCCGGGTGCCACCCGTCCCGAGCCGTGGCGCAAGAACACGCCGGTCGACCTGCACCTAATGATCTTCGGCGACTCCACCGCGGCGGGGCTCGGTTGTCTCGGTGCCGCCGATGTGCCGGGAGTGCGGTTGGCCCGCGGGCTGGCCGAGGCCACCGGCATGCGAATCCGGCTGAGTACCAAAGCGATCTCCGGCGCCACCTCGAAGGGCCTGGCCGGACAGGTCGACGCGATGTTCGTCGCGGGCCCACCGCCGGACGCGGCGGTGATCCTGGTCGGCGCCAACGACATCACCAAGAAGCACTCCATCCGGGCCTCGGCGCGCAGACTCGCGGCGGCGGTGTCGCGGCTGCGTCGGGCCGACGCGCTGGTGGTGGTCGGCACCTGCCCGAACCTCGGCACCGTCACCGCGATCCAGCAGCCGCTGCGCACGATCGTCGCGAACTGGAGTGTGCGGCTGGCCAAGGCGCAGACCGTGGCGACCACGATCGCGGGCGGTATCGCGGTGCCGATGGGCTCACCGCTGGTCGCGTCGGAGTTCCGCGCCGCGCCCGAAATCCTCTTCGCCACCGACGGATTCCACCCGTCCGCGGCGGGCTACGAACTGGCCGCCGCGCAGCTGCTGCCCGTGTTGATCGCGCAGGTGCGCGACCGCCCTGCTCTTCCCGTGGCGCACCTCGAGACGTAGATTCGAGAATGACCGGCATGTAAACAGCCGTTCACGTCGAACCAGCGAAAAGGAGTCCTCATGCCCGAGGCCGTCATCGTCAGCACCGCCCGTTCCCCCATCGGCCGTGCCGTCAAGGGGTCCCTGGCGGGAATGCGCCCGGACGACCTGACCACGCAGATGGTTCGTGCCGCGCTGGCCAAGGTGCCTTCGCTGGATCCGACGCAGATCGACGACATCATCCTGGGCACCGGCTCCCCAGCCGGCGAGGGCGGCTTCGGTATGGGCCGCATGATCGCCATCGAGCTCGGCCTCGATGTCGTTCCCGGCACCACCGTGCAGCGTTATTGTGCGTCGTCGGTGCAGACCACCCGGATGGCCTTCCACGCGATCAAGGCAGGCGAGGGTGATGTGTTCATCTCCGCGGGCGTGGAGACCGTCTCGCGCTACGCCCGTGGCTCGGCCGACAGCTCGCCCGACACCAGGAACCCCATTTTCGACGAAGCCGTTGCCCGCACCGCCAAGGCCGCCGAAGGTGGCGCCGGTGTCTGGCACGACCCGCGTCAGGACGGCCTGCTCCCCGACGCCTACATCGCGATGGGCCAGACCGCCGAGAACGTGGCGTCGCTGACCGGCATCTCGCGCGAAGACCAGGACCGCTGGGGCGTGCGCTCGCAGAACCGTGCCGAAGAGGCCATCAAGGCCGGGTTCTTCGAGCGCGAGATCACCCCGGTGACCCTGCCCGACGGCACGATCGTGAGCAAGGACGACGGCCCGCGCGCCGGCGTCACCTACGAGGCGGTCAGCCAGCTCAAGCCGGTGTTCCGGCCCGACGGCACCGTCACCGCCGGTAACTGCTGCGCGCTCAACGACGGCGCCGCGGCGCTGGTCATCATGAGCGACACCAAGGCCAAGGAACTGGGCCTGACCCCGCTGGCCCGCATCGTCTCCACCGGTGTGTCCGGCCTGTCGCCCGAGATCATGGGCCTGGGCCCGGTCGAGGCCGTCAAGCGCGCGCTGGCGATCGCGGGCAAGTCGGTCTCCGACATCGACCTGTTCGAGATCAACGAGGCCTTCGCCGTGCAGGTGCTCGGCTCGGCGCGTGAGCTGAAGATCGACGAGGACAAGCTCAACGTCTCCGGCGGCGCGATCGCGCTCGGCCACCCGTTCGGCATGACCGGTGCCCGTATCACCACCACCCTGCTGAACAACCTGCAGACCTACGACAAGCAGTTCGGCGTGGAGACCATGTGCGTCGGCGGCGGCCAGGGCATGGCGCTGGTCCTCGAGCGCCTCAGCTGAGATAGACCGAAAAAAGCGGCCCACCTCGATGAGGTGGGCCGCTTTTTCGTACTCGGATCAGTCGCGCTGGAAGTAGCTCAGCAGGCGAAGGATCTCGACGTAGAGCCAGACCAGGGTGATGGTGAGGCCGAGGGCCACGCCCCACGCGGCCTTCTCGGGGGCCTGGGCGCGGATCAGCTGGTCGGCGGCGTCGAAGTCCAGCAGGAAGCTGAACGCGGCGATGGCGATGCAGACCAGGCTGAACACGATCGCCAGCGCGCCGCCGTCGCGCAGGCCGAAGCCGCCGTCGGTGAAGAAGCTCGCGATCAGGTTGCCGACCATCAGCACCAGCACGCCGACCATCGCGCCGATCAGCATGCGGGTGAAGCGCGGGGTCACGCGGATCGCGCCGGTCTTGTAGACGACGAGCATGCCGAAGAACACGCCGAACGTGCCGAGCACCGCCTGGCCGATCAGGGCGCTACCGCCCACACCGCCGAAGGTGACGTCGGTGAACATCAGTGACAGCGCGCCGAGGAACAGACCCTCGAAGGCCGCGTAGGACAGCACGATGGCCGGGTTGTCCATCTTGCGACCGAAGGTCGCGATCAGGACGAGCACCAGGCCGACGATCGCGCCGCCGATCACGAACAGCGGCGCCAGCGACGGGTTCGCGCTCGACAGCGCGAAGGAGATGATCGCCGTGACGGTCAGCACCGCGAGGGTGATGCCGGTCTTGGTGACCACGTCGTCGATGGTCATCGCGCGGGTGGCAGGGGCCTGCTGGAATTGCTGGCCGTACTGCTGCCCGTATTCGCCGTATTGCTGGTTACCGAGCTGGCCCGCGCCGGCTACGCCCGAACCGAAGTTCGCGTAACCGCCGACACCTTCCTGGCGGGGAAGGTTCTTGAACACCGGATTCGATGAGGTACGCACCGTGCGCCTTTCCTGGAGTTACTAGTCGCTACAGAAGCTCCAACTGCCCTGTTCAACGCATCACGATCGGACAAAGTTCCCAGCGACCCGGTCGATGACCACATCGCTGTCCGTTCGGACAAATCGGACTCTACCGCTTTCGGGTCGTCCTATCGTTGTACGTCGCGCAGACCACGAACAGACCGCGTGACCGTGAACTTCTGGTTCCGGCCGATCACATCGGTGCGACCCACCATCCGCTCCACCACGCCGCGATAGTTCAGGTGCGAGTTGTACACCGTCCACAACTCACCGCCGGGCCGCAGCACCCGCCCGGTCTCGACGAACATCTTGATCGCCGAACCGGTGTGCACGGCCGCTCCGACATGGAACGGCGGATTGCACAGCACCAGGTCGGCGCTGTTGTCGGCGGCCGAGGACATGGCGTCGTCGCGCACCACCGTCACCCGGTCGGCGACACCGTTGGCTTCGGCGGTCGCCCTGGCCGAGGCGACGGCGGCGGCGGACTGGTCGGTGCCGACCACCCGGATGTGCGGCCGCGACTTGGCCAGCGCGACCGCGAGAATGCCGGTGCCGCAACCGAGGTCGACGGCATCGCGCGCGTCGGGCTTCATCCGGTCCATGTGTTCGAGCAGGAAGCGGGTGCCGATGTCGAGGCGCGAACCGGAGAACGCCGCGCCGAACGCGACGACATCGCCGTCGATCTCGATGACGTGCTCACGGACGGGGAACCGGGATTCGCCCGTCGGCAGCGGCTCGCCCACCACGAGCACACGCGACTTCTGCCTGCCCCGGCCCGCCCGGACCAGCGCGAAGGATTCGGCGAGAACCTCGTTCATCGCGGGAGTGAGGTATTTGTCGCGACCACCCGCGAACACCACCACATCGTCGGCGGCGTAGCGGGCGATGGCCTCGGCGATCTCGGCGACGCCCGACAGCATCCGGGGCAACCGCATCAGGATCACGCGCGCGCCGGCGAGCAGGTCGGCGTCGAGGGCGTGGGTGGTGTAGCGATCGGTGAGACCGAGGGTCTTGGCGTTGGCCGCCAGCGCCGATTCGCCGGTGATCAGGTCCTGATGGACGCGAATACCGGTGAGTCCGTGCTGCGCGGCGAGGCCGAGCGTGAGCGCGCCGTAGGCGTCGCCGATCACCGCAACATCACCGCTACCCGCGGCCGCGAGGGCGTCGGCGGCCGTGTCGAGGATCAGCCGGTCGGCGGCATCGACGGCATAGAGGTTCGGCGCCTCCACATCCGGGTACCGGCGTAGTCGGTCGAATACGTCGTCAACACTGTCCACCCGACAAGTGTGCTAGATCGTTGCCCCACCGTCACATCCGGGCCCGGTATCCGCTGTCGCGACGGCGCGCGACGGGTCTTGGTCGGATGTATTTCCTTGAGCCATAACGAGTTCCATCGATTTGCGACACCCTTGCAGACAGCTCCGAATTCGCGGATCTCACGAATTGCATTGTTCCCCAATGGTTCGGGCGCGATCACCGACCGACTTCGCGCCGCAGCCGATCACCGCAGATGGCGCTAACTGCCGAACTGGCACGCGTTCAGCGAAAATCCCGGCTACGACCTGCGGGCGCCGACCGGAACAGCTGCTATTACGTGACCATCAGCAAACTTTCCGTAGCCGAACACACCCCATGCTCTTTCGCCCACCATGCCCCTGACCCTGCGTAGCATCGGCCCCATGCGCAACGCCCTCGTGTTCGTGCTGATCGCCGCGGCCGCGGTTTCGGTGTCCGGCTGCGACACCGACAACGCACCGGCCGCGACACCACCGACAACGACGAGCAACACCAGCAGGTTCGCGGAAGCCACCGGCGAGGTGCCCACCGACGCGAGCCCGAAGTCCGGTTCGGCCTCCGCCGATGCGGCACTCACCGTCACCGATATCAGGCTCGGCCGACAGCCCGGCTTCGACCGCGTGGTCTTCGCCCTCGGCGGCACCGGAGCTCCCGGATGGCAGGTGTCCTACACCGATCAAGCGGTGCAGGACGGCAGCGGCAGAACCGTCGACGTGGCGGGCCGCGCGATACTCGAGGTCCGCATCCTCGGCTCGGCGTATCCGTTCGACTCGGTCGTCCCCCCGTTCGCCGGGCCGGACCCGGTGACCGATCCGAGCACACCGGCCATCACCGGGGTCTATAAACGGCTGGTCTACGAGGGCGTCACACAGTCGTTCATCGGCCTCGACGCCGATCAGCCGCCGTTCGCCGTGACCACTCTGGCCGATCCCCCGCGCCTGGTCATCGACATCGCCACGCAGTAACCCTTACCCCTACCGGGTATCGCGATGACGATCGCTAGACTGGCCGCCGTGATGGACCAGCATCCGCCCGCGCGCGCACCCGGCATCGCCAGGGCGCTCGCCGTGCTGATGCTGCTGGTCGGAATCGTGGCCATGCACTCCGCAGTCTTCGGCACCGCCCACGCGAGCGACAGTGCGCACGGCCCGGCTCCAGTCCTCACCGTGGCTCAGCCCGATCACCAACCCTCCGCGGCGCCGATCGACGAACACGCCACGATCCTCGCGACCGAGCACGCCGCCGCCCTGCCCGAAGCATCGCCGACACTGCCCGTCGCCGCTCCGTCCGACCCGCACACAGGCTGCGGCGCCGAGGGCTGCGACGAGCACGCTGCCGTCCACGCCTGTGTTTTCGTCCTTGCCGCACTCGCCATCGCACTGACCCTGGTCCTGCTCTACCGCCTCGGCGATACCTCCGAGGCCACCCGGCACCCGTCGAAGGCTTGGCGCGGCCGACGGACGCGCCCACCACCGTGGACCGTCCTCACCCTTTCCCAACTGGCGATTCTGCGGATCTGACAGGCGCGGCACTTCTCGTGCCTCGCCAGTTTCGACACCTCACCCGAATCCCCAGGAGGATCACCATGTCCATCAGCCGTACCCACATCCTCGTCGCCGCGGCCGCCACCGTCTTGCTCGCGGCGGGTTGTAGCGACGACAGCACCGCCACCCACCCCACCGAGCACTCCACCACCACCACGACGACCAGCGCTGCCGCGAGTACCGGCTTCAACGATGTCGACGTCAGCTTCCTGCAGATGATGTACCCCCATCACGCGCAGGCCGTCGAGATGGCGAAGATGGTGCCGAGTCACACCGGCAACCAGCAGCTCATCGCGCTGGCCGCCCAGGTGGAGAAGGCGCAGGCGCCGGAGATGCAGCAGATCACCGACCTGCTCGCCGGCTTCGGCGAACCCGCTCCGAGCGCGACCGAAGGACACGGCGACCACGATATGCCCGGCATGATGACCGACGCGCAGATGAGCGCTCTGCAAGCCGCGAACGGCGCCGATTTCGACCGGCAGTGGCTGGAGATGATGATCGCCCATCACGAGGGCGCGGTCGGGATGGCCCAGACCGAGCTGAACGGCGGCGTGAATCCGCCGTCGCGGCAGCTCGCGACGAAGATCATCGCCGATCAGGAGGCCGAGATCGCCACCATGCGCGGCATGCTCGCGCAGAATTGAGCAGGGGCGGCGCCGGAGACAACACTCCGGCGCCGCATCTCGGTTCGTCATCGAAATCACCACCGCGACCTGACGTCACCCGGAAGTAGCCAGTACGGTCGATATGTTCGGCTCCGGCCCAACCGGTGCCTGCAGTCTCGAGGCAGGAGAGAGAAATGCGAGTACTGGAACGGCTGGGGCTCGGAACCGCGCTCGCGGCCACCGCGACCGGAGTGATCTTCATCGGCGCTTGCTCCAAGCAGGTGCCGGGTACCGCCGAGGTCAACCAGAGCGAGCTCGCCTCGTACACCTCCGAGGTGGCGGCGTCGTCGGCGGCGGCCTCGTCGTCGAAGGCGGCGAAGATCGAGGCGGCCAACGATACGGCGTGCGACGGCCTGCGCTCGGCCAACAAGACCTCGGTCACCTCGTTCAACGCCTACATCGCGGCCTCCAACGATCAGGCGCCCGATGCCGATGCCAAGGCCACCGACGCGGTCACCACCCTGCGCAACAGCGCCAAGGACCTCGACCGCAAGATCACCGGGGACGTGATCGCCGATCTGTCCGTGCCGCTGCGCGACTACATCCAGAAGACGAACACCCTCGCCGACACCCTCGAGCGCAGGGCGCCCACCGACGAACTCAACGGTGTGATCGACACTTTCAACACGTCCAAGGACATCGCGATCGGGGTGTGCACGCCGTACGGCAGCTGATCGCCTCGTAACAAGAACGTGATCGTTCACGATTCCCCTCCCGACACACCATCTGGAGGGGTACGTGCAGGGCTATTTGAAACATGTTGTGGCAGCATCGATTACCGCGCTGACCCTGGTTTCGGGGGCATGGCTCCCCAGCCCGGCGACCGCAGACCCGGTCACCGCGAAGCAGTGTGAGGTCACCACCGGCCGCACACCGCAGTCCGCGACACCGGCCGAGGCCGCGCTCGACCCCGCCGTGCTGGCCACCGCCATGGCGCGAGCGACCGACGTCACCCGCTTCAACATCCAGCTGTTCCGCAACAACTGCCTGATCGCGACCGGTCCGCGCAACGCCGAATCCGGTGGGGTGGCGTGGAATCTGTGGAGCGGGACCAAGAGCGTCGTCGCGCTCGTCGCCGGTGCGGCCGTCGACGAGGGACTGCTGCGGATCGACGAACCGATCGGCCGGTACCTGCCCCCTGGACTCGGCGATGCCGGGCACCGTGCGATCACCGTGCGCAATCTGCTCACCGAGTCCTCCGGCATGGAAGTGGCTGTCGCCGCCGAGGGTGCGACGGGGCTGGCCCAACTCGATCCCAATGTCGTCGCCCAAGCCCTCGCGATGCCGATCGAACGCCCGCAGGGCACGATGTTCCGCTACAGCCAGCGCGCTGTCGACCTGCTGGTCTACGTGATCCAGCAGTCGGTGGGCGAGGACTTCCAGTCCTTCGCCCAGCGGAAGTTGTTCGACCCGTTGGGCATTGCCCGCAGCGACTACTACTGGGCCCGCGACCGCGCCGGAAACACCTACGGCCACGCGCATTTGATCCTGCCGCCGGACGATTTCGCGAAACTCGGCCTGCTCGTGGGCAATCGGGGCCGCTGGAACTCCCAGCAGGTGATCTCCGAGGACTACATGCGTGCGGCGGTGTCACCGTCGCCGAGCATGCCCTGCTACGGCTTCCTGTTCGTGATCAACGGCGCACCGTGCCGCCTCGAGTTCCCCGGACTGCCCGACGACGCGGTGAAGATGTCGGGCATGCTGCGCAACGACAGCTTCATCGTGCCCAGCCTCGGCCTGGTGCTGAATTGGACCGGCGTCGCGACGGTCGGCAGTTCGACCACCTACACCCACGACGTGCTGCGCACCCTCGTCTCCGCGTTCCGCGACCAGCAGGTTCCCGATCCCGGTCCGTATCGGGAGCGTCCCGACGTGAGCGTGACCGACCCGATGATCGCGCGGCCCGACGCCTTCTTCGGCACCCTCGGCGTCGGCCCGTACGCCTACCCCGGCTGCAACTTCCTCGACTGCCTCGGCGAGACTCCGAAGGCCCCGTTCGCGGATTCGCCACCGGGATGCGTCATCCTGGGATGCGTCGGCACCGACCCACGCACGCCGGGCATCCGCTGAGCCGGGCATAGATCTCTGGGTTCCCGGGCGCCGGTCGCGTATTCTCGAATCAACCGGATAGGACCAGTAGGGACCGGTCGGCCTACCAGGAAAAAGGAGCCACTGGCGATGCCCGCACCGCTGCGTGACAGCGCAGTGCCCAAACACGAACAGCTGCGCGCGATTCTGCTCCAGAAGTGCACGCGCGAGCTGCAGCCGGGCGATCTGCTCACCAGCGAGCGCAATCTGATGCAGGACTACGGCGTCAGCCGGATCACCGTGCGCGAGGCGGTCGGTCAGCTGGTCAACGAAGGGTATCTGGTCCGGGTTCGCGGCAAGGGCACCTTCGTCGCGCACCGGCCGGTGCAATCGCGGCTGCACCTGGCCTCTTTCACCGAGGAGATGCGCGCGCTCGGCCACCATCCGACCACCCTGGTGCTCGTCGCCGAGGAGGCGATCGCACCCGAGGCCACCGCCCGCGGGCTGCGCCTGCCCCAGGGCGCGCTCGCCTACCACGTGCGGCGGTTGCGCCTGGCCGACGAAGATCCGGTCAGCGTCGACGATGCCTGGTTCAACCCCGAATTGGTCCCCGGCCTGATCTCGCACGACCTCACCTCATCGATCTACCGGACCACGGCCGATCGCTACGGCAGGCCGATCGAACGAGCCGTGCAGACGGTCGACGCCCAAGCCGCGGAGGCCGGTGTCGCGGCCCTGCTCGGCATCAAGAAGGGCGCTCCCGTACTGCATTTCGACCGCGTGTCGTTCAGCGCGGAGGTGCCGATCGAGCACACCCAGAGCTGGTACCGCGCCGACCGCTATCGCGTGCAGATGGAAGTGGGCCAGCGGCCGCAGTCGTAGCGGACCACGCCGATCCGGTGTGAAATCACCGTATTTCAGTTACCGTCTGGGTTGCTATCACAGCGAAGCGCTCGGAGGTATCACCCATGTCCATCCGTCAATCCACCGCCGCCAGAGCGGGCTTACTGGCCGTGCTCGCCGCGGGAACCCTGCTCGGCGCCGGCGGCACCGCCAACGCGGTCGGCAGCGCCGATTGGGACCTGCTCCCCTCCGGTTCGGTCGAGCTCGGCCCGCCCACCGGTAGTTCGATGGGCTCGGTCGACGTCGGCAGCGGCACCGGCTCGTTCGACGCCGATCTCGGTTCGAGCGCCCCCCGCCCGGTCTCGACGGGCTCGGCCGCGCTGCCGTTCTTCGCCCGCTGATCCACCCGAGCCGCCGTGGCCCAACAGTTCGGTCACGGCGGCCGGTCTCTTGTGGCACAGCCTGTTTCGGATCGGAAAAACCGGGCAAACGGCTTATGTGGGTGCCCACCGGTATTCCACAGTCCCGACACCGAACAAGGTGAGCTCTGATGATTCTTCTCGGCGCAGTACTTCTCATAGCCGGACTCGTTTTCGGCATCCCCCTTCTCAACACCGTGGGAGTCATCCTCCTGGTGGTCGGCGTAGCGCTGGCATTGATCGGCAGCACAGGTCGTGCAGTCGGCGGCCGTCGGCACTACTACTGACCATGCGCAGAATCCGTCGAAGTAGTAGTAGAGGACCGGTCATGACAGGCAGTAGTTCTCGCATCATTACGATCGTCGTGCTGGTGTGGTTGCTGATCGGAGTACTGGCCGCGGGTCAACGCGGTTACTACACCGAACGCGATCAGAACTGTGCGACTCTCGGCACCATCGCGGTGACCCTGATCGCGGGCCCACTGAACTATGTGGGCGCCAATCCGAAGGTCGACGACTGCGAGCTACCCCAGCCGAGCTGATGGATTCCGCCGTGGCCGATATCGGCCACGGCGGCCAATCCGTCAGTCCGGTCGACTCTCGCCGACCTCCAACTCGGCCAACCCGACCACGATCACCAATCCGGTGACCACCAAGGACACCGTCGCGATCAACGGCAGCAGCAATTGCACCGGAGTGACGCCGTCCACCACGGTCATCGGGTCGCCGTGGTGCACACGCATGGCCGCCATCGCCGTGTAGTGCATGCCGCACACCGCGATTCCCATGACCAGCGCGGCGCCTGTTGTCATCAGCAGGCCGCGCACGTGCAGCATGAACCACAGCGCCACCGTGGCCACGACCACGGCGATCACGATCGACAGCGCCATCAGCGCGGGCTCGTATTCGATGACGGCTCGGGCGCGTATCGCCCACATCCCCAGGTAATGCATGGCGGCCACCCCCAGTCCGGTGATCGCGCCGCCGAAGGGCAGTGTCACCCACTCGTTGCCCCCACCGGTGACGATGGTGAGCCCGATCAGCACCACCACGATCGCGATAACCGCACTGACCAGCGTCAACGGCACGTCGTAGCGGATGGGCGCACCGCCGATGCTGAACCCGAGCATGGCCGTGAAGTGCGTGACCCAGATGGCCGCTCCGCCCAGCCCCACGGCCGCGGCGACGAGCCAACCGAGCGGCGCGGCCGACGCCTTGGCGTGCACCGCGCACCGTAGCCCCAATACCGAGCCGATGAACGACAGGCCGAAGGCCAGCACCGGATTCATCCAGCCATTATTGAAGTGCTCGATATGAAGCACGCGCTTTTCCCCTGATCTACGCATTCAGATAATCGCTAGAGACTAAACCAATTGCGCAGACAGAACACCGCGACAGAGAATTCCACGCCACTATTTCAGCGCGAATACTCGCTCTCGAGAAATACGGACCGGTCGGAATTCCTATGAGTCATTCATTCTGCGAACGCGCACGAATCAAAGCGGCCAGCCGATCGAGGGATTCCTGGTTGCGCGCCGAGAAGAGCAGATCCTGCGCGACTCCCGGAATCAGCTGAGCGGGTCCGCTCCCGGCGCGTTCGACCATCCGGATCGTGGTGTGCCCCGGGGATCGCTCGACGAGGGTGAGCGTGATCCACGCCGAACCGACCGACCACAGCCGCGCCTCCAACTCGAGTCGATGCGGCGGGTCGATCGCGCGCACCACCGTCGCGTCGCTGATCAGCACCGGCCACAGCCCGAATCGGTAGTGGATGCGGCTGCCGATGGCAGGCCAGCCGGGGTCGACCTCGCGGATATGCGAGGCGCCGACCACCCAGCTCGCGTAGAGCCAGCCGTCGGCCAGGGTCGCGAACGCCCTCTCCGGCCGCACGGGGACGGTCACTTGGGCTGTCAACACGTCTGGTTTCCTCGTCCGTCGCGGGAGTCCGGTCACCACAGCCTAATTGGCGCGGCGCTGCTCGCCCCGCGTACCGCCGCGGCGATCACGGCGGCGCGCCCCGTCGTGCCGACGCCCGCCGCCGGAGGTGCTCGCGGCGGCCCGGCGGGTGCGGCACGCCGAACCCGCGACGATGCGGGAAAATTGCTGTCCACCGTTTCGACGTGGGATCGTTCCCTTATGTCCACCGAAGAAACCCGGCTCGGCGACCCGCCGAACCCTGCCGACAAGGCGGCCGAACGGACCGTGTTCGGTCACCCCATCGGGTTGACCAACTTGTTCGGCGTCGAGCTGTGGGAGCGTTTCTCCTTCTACGGCATGCTCACCATCCTGGGCTACTACCTCTACTACTCCACCACCGAGGGCGGCCTCGGCATCGCCCAGAGCACCGCGCTCGGCATCGTCGGCGCGTACGGCGGCCTGGTATACCTGTCCACCGTGCTCGGCGGCTGGATTGCCGACCGGGTGCTGGGGATGGAGCGGACGGTCTTCTACGGCGGCGTCGTGGTCGTGGCCGGACACCTCGCGCTGGCGGTGTTGCCCGGCTTGGCTGGCGTCGGCGTCGGCCTGGTGCTCGTCGCGCTCGGCAGCGGCGGGTTGAAGGCGAACGCGTCGTCGTTGCTCGGCACGCTCTACGCGCCCACCGACGCGCGGGTCGACGGCGGCTTCACGCTGTTCTATCTCGGCATCAATATCGGCGCCTTCTGCGGCCCGCTGCTGACCGGCCTGCTGCAGCGCGAGTGGGGATTCCACGTAGCCTTCGGTGCCGCGGCGATCGGCATGGCGCTCGGTCTGGCCCAGTACGTGATCTTCCGTCGCAACCTGGGCACCCACGGGCGCGAGGTGCCCAATCCCATCACCCGGCGCGAGCTCACCCCGATCCTGATCGGCGTCGCCGTCGCGGCCGTCGTGGTGCTGGTGGCCGTGCTGACGAAGCTGATCACCCTCGAGAATCTCTCCGACGTCACCACCGGCGTCATCGTGGTCGCCTCCGTCGTGTATTTCGCGGTGATGCTGCGCAGCGCCAAGGTGACGCAGGTCGAGCGGACGAGAGTGGTCGCCTTCATCCCGCTGTTCATCGCCAACGCCGTGTTCTGGTCGCTGTTCCAGCAGATGTTCACCATGCTCGCGGTCTATTCCGACGAGCGCGTGGACTGGCGGATCTTCGGCTGGGAG
The DNA here is from genome assembly GCF_030486425.1 of Nocardia sp. PE-7. Lineage (NCBI taxonomy): Bacteria > Bacillati > Actinomycetota > Actinomycetes > Mycobacteriales > Nocardiaceae > Nocardia > Nocardia sp. PE-7. Next base: position 5,731,744 of record NZ_CP129614.1, read on the forward strand.
GCGCCGGCGAGCTGGATCGGTTCGGTCGAGCCGGTGTGGATCATCGCGCTCTCGCCGCTGTTCGCGCTGATGTGGACCAAACTCGGCAATCGCGCGCCGAGCACGCCGATCAAGTTCGCGCTCGGCGTGATCGGGATGGGCATCGCGTTCTGGTTGTTCGCGCTGCTCAGCGGTTTCGACGGCAAGACAGTGCCGGTGCTCGCGGTCTTCTTGATCCTCGGCGGCTTCGCGGTCTCGGAATTGCTGCTCTCGCCGATCGGTCTCGCGGTGACCACCCATCTCGCGCCCGCCGCGTTCCGCTCGCAGATGATGGCCCTGTATTTCTTCTCCGTCGGTATCGGCACGTCGATGGCGGGCACGCTCGCCCGGTTCTACAGCCCCGACAGCGAGATCGCCTACTTCGGGTTCAGCGGCGCCGCGGCCATCGCGGCCGGTCTCGTGGTCGTCGCGTGCTCGCCCTGGATCAAGCGCCGCATGCAGGGCGTGCACTGACCGATTTCCGGGTAATCCCCGATTACGTTTTTCGCAGCAGAAGGAGATATACCGTGCCGACACCGCAGGACGCTCCAGGCGTGGGCCGATCGCCCAGCCGCTGGGGCGGGTTGTTCCGCACCAAATCCGTCGAACAGTCGATTCTCGATACCGATGATCCCGATTCCAAACTCCGTAAAGATCTGACGGCCTGGGATCTCACGGTCTTCGGTGTCGCCGTTGTCGTCGGCGCGGGCATCTTCACCCTCACCGCGCGGACCGCGGGCAATGTGGCAGGCCCTTCGGTTTCGCTGGCCTTCGTTTTCGCGGCGATCGCGTGTGGTCTCACCGCGGTCTGTTACGCGGAATTCGCTTCGACCGTGCCCGTTGCCGGTAGTGCCTATACCTATTCCTATGCCACCTTCGGCGAATTGGTGGCGTGGATCATCGGCTGGGACCTGATCTTGGAATTCGCGCTCGCCGCGTCGGTGGTCGCGAAAGGCTGGTCGCAGTATCTCGGCACCGTATTCGGATTCGAGTCCGCCACTGTGCAATTGGGTTCGATCACCTTCGACTGGGGCGCGGTGTTACTGCTCGCCGTGCTCGGTGTGCTGCTCGCCATCGGCACCAAGGTGTCCTCGCGGGTGTCGGCGATCGCCGTGGCGATCAAGCTCGCGGTCATCGCGCTGGTGCTCGTTCTCGGCATCACCTATTTCAAGGCGTCCAACCTGAGCCCCTACATCCCGCCGTCGCAGCCCGCCGAGGAAAGCGCCAGTGGTCTGCACCAGACGCTGTTCCAATTCATCACCGGCGCGGGTGACACCAACTTCGGCTGGTACGGCCTGCTCGCCGCGGCCAGCATCGTGTTCTTCGCGTTCATCGGTTTCGACGTGGTGGCCACCGCCGCCGAGGAGACCAAGAACCCGCAGAAGGCGGTGCCGCGCGGCATCCTGGGTTCGCTGCTGATCGTCACCGTGCTCTACGTGGCGGTGACGCTGGTGCTCACCGGCATGGTGCCCTACACCGACCTGTCCGGCGAGAATGCCACGCTGGCAACGGCATTCCAGATCGTAGGCGTGGACTGGGCCAAGAACGTCATCTCCATCGGCGCCCTGGCCGGTCTCACCACCGTGGTGATGGTGCTGTTCCTCGGGCAGACCCGCGTGCTGTTCGCGATGTCGCGCGACGGCCTGCTGCCCCGCGGACTCGCCCACACCGGCAAGCGCGGCACGCCGGTGCGGCTCACCGCCATCGTCGGCGTGATCTGCTGTGTGCTGGCCGGTTTCGTCGACTTCGGCACGCTGGAGGAAATGGTCAACATCGGCACGCTGTTCGCCTTCGTGCTGGTCTCGGTCGGCGTCATCGTCCTGCGCCGCACCCGCCCCGACCTGCCCCGCGGCTTCCGCGTCCCGCTGGTCCCCTTCATCCCCATCCTGGCCGTCGCGGCCTGCCTGTGGCTGATGGTGAACCTCTCGGTGGAAACCTGGATGCGCTTCGTGATCTGGATGGCCATCGGCTTCGCCGTCTACTTCGCCTATGGCCGTCGACACTCCGTCCTCGGCAAAAAGAGCGCGAGTGCAGACTGACCAGCACCTTCGATGACATGATCGGTCCCGGCGTGGTCTGTTCCGACACGCCGGGCCGACCTTGTCGACCAACAGGATTCCGGTACACCCGTACGATTCGCTACGCTATCCGGGACGCCCCTATAGCCCAATTGGCAGAGGCAGCGGACTTAAAATCCGCACAGTCAGGGTTCGAGTCCCTGTGGGGGCACTCTTCATCGCAGGTCGTGGGCGCTATCTGCGCTTCTCCCCTGGTCAACTGGCCTGCTCGGTCCGCAGTGAGTCCGCAAGCGCTCGCGCGTCCTGCCCATAGCCGCCGCCGGTTCAAGAGCGTCTGCGACGGCAACCGGATGGCAGGGGTCGGTCCGCCGGACTGACCCCCAACCACTTCGGCGAGGGCTAGCCGACGGCTACCCGCCAGCCGTTTCCGTCACGCTTGCAGGTGTAGTTGGGGACATTGATGTCGCCCTGCGAAATACGCTCGTCGACCTTGCTGGTGTGGATGAAATATGCCCCTCGGGGCCTTGACACCCATGAAATTAGAGAGCGCCGCATACGTTCGACATGCGAAATCCTTAAGGTGCCAATCGCAGCGCAATGGGTATTGCTTTGTGCTCCAACGGCTTACACGGCAGCCGCTTTGGCGTCGGCCTCTCCGCCGGCTGGAAGCGAGGCGGATCACTCTGGGGTTCGGTGGGCACTCGGCGTAGGTTCATCGGTAGGTGAATCGTCGGCACGAAGGGGTGTTATCGATGCGGGTGGTCAAGCGGGTTCGGGGATACGCCGTGGTCATCGGGCAGGCTCGGCGTAATCGGGGGGATCTGGTGGGGTGGCTCGGGCGGCGGCCGCAGATCGCGGCGGCGACGCTGACCTATGAGACGGCGTTGTTGTTCAGCAACAAGCTCGATCCTCGACTCAAGGAGTTGGCCGAGCTCAAAACGGCGGGGCTGGTGGCTTGTCAGTTCTGTCTCGACATCGGGTCGGCGCTGGCGCATACGGCGGGGCTGACCGAGCAGCAGCTCGTCGATCTGCCTCGGTATCGGACCAGTGACGCCTATTCCGAGTTGGAGAAGCTGGTGATCGCGTTCGCGGAGGCGATGACGGTTACTCCGGCGGTCGATATCGACGAATTGCGGGAAACGCTGCTCACCCATCTGTCGAAGGCACAACTGGCCGAGTTGGCGGCGAGCATCGCGTGGGAGAACCAGCGGGCCAGGCTGAACCAGGGTCTCGGTGTGCAGCCGACGGGGATGGCCGATGGGCTGGCATGTGCGATGCCGGAACCACGACGAGCCCTGTAGAACGGCGACGACCGGACACACCAGTGACGGTCCACCTCTACGTGGCGTGTGACGCTGCCATGGGGTGCACTATGTTGATCGCGAGCCGGCCACGGTGACGTGGGCGCGCGGGATTCTTCGATAGTTCGCCAGTTCGAGCTCAGCGAGGGGATCGTCATGCATTCGGTCGGCGCATTGATCGTTCGTGTCTGTTGCGTGGTGGCAACGGTGGGGTTCGCCGCGCCCGCGTCCGCGGATCCACCGGACTCGGCCCTGTGCGCGTGGCGGTTCATGTCCAACAGCACCGTGCTGAATGTGGCTTTCCCCGATGCGAATTCGACGTATTGGCTGATGCCCTATGCACTGGGGCCGGGTGATTCGATCGAGTTGTCGGGTACCTATCCGGCCGCACGGTATTTCTCGTTGAACACCTACGGGACCGACCTCGACACCGTGGACACATTGCGCGACGACCAGATCGCCGCCGACCCGGGCAGTGCCAATCCGTTCGTCGATGCCGACGCCGCATCGCTGCCCGCCTCGCAGCGACGCTGGCATGCCACGTTGGTCAACGGTCCGGCCGACCACAGTCGCAACGAGATTCAGGCTGTCGCGAACGGTCAGAGCTCGCCGATCGGCTTCGTCATCGTCCGTGTCTATGTTCCGACCGACCCGGCTTCGCTCAGTGGCGGCGTCGCGCTGCCCGATGTGACGCTGTCGATCGCGGGCGCCGACGTGCCCACCCAGCCGTGCGCGCAGCCCTTCGACCCGGCTGCGTACACCGGTCCCGTCGCCGACGCGGCAAAATCCGCCTTCGACCGGGCGATCGCCGGAGCGGCCTCGGGCGCGTTCCCCGGCAATACACCGGAGGCGACGTTCAGCAACCCGGCGAGCACCTCCGGGCTCTTCCCGAACGGCGACAACAAATACATCGGAACGCGGATCAGCTATCAGCCGGGACGCTTGCTGGTGGTGCGTGGCAAGGCGCCGATCTGCCCGAATACCCGTGCGGGACAGTCACCTACCGATCCGAGCCAGCAGGTGCGGTACTGGTCGATGTGCCAGAACGACCTGCGCTCGCCCTACCCCGTTGTCGCCTGCGCGGCCGACTTCCAGACCGCGATCGACGGGTCCGGCTACTACACCTACATTGTCGCCGCACCCGCGGACGTGCCCGCGAATCTCGACTCGAGTGTGACGGTGATTCCCTGGGGCAGCACCGACGTGGACAAGGTGCTGTTCCTGCGGAACATGACCCCGAGCGCGGCGTTCTATCCGAATTCGATCCAGGCGTCCCAGGACTCCGGCGACGACCCGGCTACCACGATGGGCCCCTACTACCCGAGAACCGCCTATTGCAGCACCGAGACGTTCACGACAGGCGGCGCCGAAGCCTGCCTCGGCGCCTGAGGTGGCTACGCGCAGTTCGGGGCAGGGGCGTCCACGAAGAGGGGTTCGTTCGCGAGGTTGACATACGCGACGTACAGCTCGGCGGGCTCGTTGCCGAGGTTGCGGCCCACATGGACATGGTCAGGGCCCACGGTCTCGGACAGTCCCTGGCCCGCGGAGTACGTGGTCGGCACGCAGTCCGTCTCGTATCGGGTCACCTGGCCCGCCGTGATCACCGCGAGAACGTTGCCGTCGTGGTAGTGCCAGCCGAGGGTGCCCCCGGGCGCGATGGTGATCCGCCGGAAGGTGAACTTGCTCGGCAAGGAGGCGAAGGGGCTGAACGCGCTGACGTCGACCTGAGTCAGCGGTTCGACGGTCACACCGGAGGCCGGGGTGGCCGCAGTCGACGGCGCGAGGGCGACGACCGCGGCGACGACCACCACGGCGCCGGCGAAAGCATTCCGGTGGATGCGCATCTTCGCAGTATACGAGCGAACTGCCGGCTACCCGGCGGTCAGACCCTTGGCGATGTGGGTGACCTGGATTTCGTTGCTGCCCGCGTAGATCATCAGCGACTTGGCGTCGCGGGCCAACTGTTCGACCTTGTACTCGGCCATGTACCCGTTGCCGCCGAACAGCTGCACGGCCTCCATCGCGACCTCGGTGGCGGCGCGAGAGGAGTAGAGCTTCATCGCCGAGGCCTCGGCGAGGGTCACCTTGTCGCCGGCCGCGGTGCGCTCGATGGCGTTGAACACCATGTTCTGCACATTGATTCGCGCGATCTCCATCTCGGCGAGCTTGAGCTGGATGAGCTGGAACTGCGCGATCTCCTTGCCCCACAGCGTGCGGGACTTGGCGTAATCGACGCACAGGCGGTGACATTCGTTGATGATGCCCAGTGCGAGGGAGGCGATGCCGATGCGTTCGGCCGCGAAAGACTCCTTGGCACTGTCTTTTCCGTCGCCCTTGGCCGGGTTCTCGGTTTCGCCCAGCAGCCGGTCGGGGGTGATGCGGACGTTCTCGAAGAACAGCTCGCCGGTGGGCGAGGAGTTCATGCCCATCTTCTTGAACGGCGGGCTCTGCACGAAACCGGGCATGCCCTTGTCCAGCACGAACGGCAGCACCTTGCGGTCGCGGCGGTCGGTGCCGTCCTCTTCGTCCAGCTTGGCGTAGACGACGGTGACGTCGGCGTACGGCCCGTTGGTGATGAACGTCTTGCGACCGTTGAGGATGTAGTCCTCGCCGTCACGGCGCACATAGGACTTCATGCCGCCGAACGCGTCGGAGCCCGAATCGGGTTCGGTGATGGCCCAGGCGCCGACCTTCGCCATGGTGACCAGTTCGGGCAGCCAGCGCTTCTTCTGCGCGAGGGTGCCGCGACTGCGGATGGTGCCCACGGTGAGACCGAGGCTCACCCCCATGGAGGCCACCAGCCCGAGGCTGACGGCGGCGAGCTCACTGTTGAGGACCACCCCCATGCTGCCCGCACCGCTGAAACCGCCGCCCGACTTACCGGAGCCGGTGGTGCCGGCCTCTTCGCGGGTGAGCGCCTTCGCGAGCCCGTCGCGCGCCATCTCGTCCAGCCCGAAGGTGGCGTACAGCTTGCGGATGATGTCGAACGGCGGCAGCGCGCCACTCTCCAGCTGGTCGACGTGCGGGGTGACCTCCTTGGCGATGAAGCCGCGCACAGCGTCGCGGAACATCAGGTCTTCGTCTGACCACTGGTACATATCTGGACTCCCGAGGGATCGCCGGAACTTTCCCTCGAATATAGAACACGTTCTAGTTCGGCGAGGCGAAGGTGCGGGTGATCACCGGGGCGACGAACTCCTCGAGCATGGCCCGTTCGTCGGCGGCATCGCGGCCGGGAGCCGACAGCAGCGAGACGATGACGCGGGTGAGCCAGCGGGCCAGCCGGCTGCGTTCCGGGTCGGTCAGGTCCGCGGGGCCGAAGATGGTCGCGGCCAGGGATTCGATGACGTCGGAGTCCTGGCTGATGCGCCCTGCCGTACCGGAGTCGGCGGGGCGGAACCAGGCGATGAGCAGGGGGTTGGCGCGGACCTCCGCGACCGCGCCGAGCATCGCGGCGATGATGCGTTCTCCGGGGTCGGCGATGTCGCGGAACCGCTCGTCGAGCTGGGCGACGATGCGGCGGGTCTCGCGGTGCACGAACGCCAGACGCACCGCGTGCCGGTTGTCGAAATAGCGGTACAGCGTGGCGCGGGAGCAGCCCGCGGCCTTGGCGATGTCGGCCATGCCGACCGCGGCCACCCCGTGCTCGGCGAACAGTTCGGCGGCAGCGTCGATGATGCGCTCGGCGGCCAGGTCCGCCCGATCGGCGCCCAGCCAGTCACCGCTCATGCTGTTTCCCCGCGGCATCCTCGGACGCCCTGCGTGGTTGCGCGGGCTACCGACTCCGGGCACTGACCGCTCATGCCGAGCCCTCCGCGCGGAACGGCACCGAGACCGGCCAGCGCACGTAGTTGCCCTGCGACCACTGCACCGCGTCTAGGTCGACGGTGAAGTCGGGGCAGCGAGTGAGCAGTTCCTCGAGTGCGACGCGCGCCTGCATGCGGGCGGCGGCGGCGCCGAGGCAGTGGTGGTGGCCGTGGCTGAAGCTGAGAATACGCTTGGGGTTGCGCCGGATATCGAGTTCGGCTGCAGTGGGGCCGAATTCGCGTTCGTCGCGGTTGCCCGAACCGTAGAGCAGCAGCACGCGGCGGCCCTCCGGGATGACGGTGTCGTGCAGTTCGACGTCGCGGGTGGTGGTGCGCGCCAGGCCCTGCACCGGTGAGGTCATCCGGAGGAACTCCTCGATGGAGTCCGGAATGAGCGAGGGATCGTCGATGAGCAGCCGTCGCTGGTCGGGGGCGGCGGTGAGCAGCTGGACCGCTCCGCCGAGATTGCCGGTTGTGGTGTCGTTGCCGCCGGTGATCATCGTGAACGCGAAGCCGAGGATCGCGACCAGACCTTCGTTGTCGCCGTCGGCGCCGAGACCGGAGGCCAGCAGGTGCGAGATGGTGTCGTCGCCCGGTTCGACTCGACGACGGGCGATCAATTCACTGAAATAGCCGACCATTTCGCCCACCGCGGTGAAGGCGTTCTGGTCGCCCGCGGCAAGCCCGGCCCCCGCGACCGCGCCACCGACGATGTTCTCGGTCCACGCGTCGAACTTCTCGTGATCCTGTTCCGGCACACCGAGATAGTGGGCGACCACCATGGTGGGCAGCGGCTTGAACAAGTCCTTGACGATGTCACCCTCCCCCGCCGCGCGCAGCCGCTCGATGCGTTCGACGATGAATCTGCGCACTGCGGGCTCGACCGAATTCACCTGGCGCGGAGTGAATCCCGGTGAAACCCGACGCCGGAAATCGGTGTGCTCCGGCGGGTCCATGAAGACGAACGGCTTGACGGCGCCGAATCCGGCGGCGACCAGGTCGACGTAGTCGACGGTCAGTCCCGACGCGGAGGAGAAGGTCGCGGGGTCGCGCGCCGCCATCCACACGTCCGCATGCCGGGACAGCACGTAGAAGTCGTTGTCCTCCTGCCCGGCGGGGATCGCTCGGTGAACAGGGTCGTGATCACGCAGTGCGGAATACATGGACCAGGGATCGCGCCAAGTGTCTCCGGAGCGGAGTTCGAATCGCACCGAATGAGACGTCGCTGTGCTCATGACTCTATGGTGAGACATATGAACTGCTTTGTCTAGTAGCGCTGGCTCCCCGTCCGGGTAACCGCAGGTCGAACTCTTGCGCGCTACCGTGGACTGATGAGTAGTCGACGAGTCTCCGGGGGCGTGGTGCACGAGTTGCCCGCCGATCTGCGTGCGGCACTGCTCGCCAACTCCGTAGCGCTCGACGCCTGGCAGGACATCACGCCGCTGGCCCGCAACGAGTTCATCTGCTGGGTCGAGGACGCCAAGCAGAACGCGACTCGTGAACGACGGATTCGACGCACCCAGGAGGAGCTGGAAGAAGGGCAACGGCGGCCGTGCTGCTGGCCGGGCTGCAAGCATCGCGAACGCACCGGCAGCTAGCACCGCACGACCGGTATACACACATTGGTGTGTATAGTTTGATCTATGGCGAGACTCAATGTGTACGTACCGGATGAGCTGGCCGAACGCGCCAGAGCAGCCGGGGTCAATGTTTCGGCGCTGACTCAGGCAGCGATTGTGGCCGCACTCGAAACGAATGCGACGTCGGCATGGTTGGCCGATCTCACCGATCGCCCCGAAATTCCACATGACCGCGTACTGGCGGCGGTCGACGCGGCCAGAGACGAGTTCGACCAGTGAGCGAGGCCGAGCAGATCGTCCTCGATGCCAGCGCCATGGTCGATCTACTCGTTCGCAACGACCGGACCGACGCGGTCAGCAAGCGGATCTCGGCAGCCGTCCTGCACGTGCCTGCACACTTCGACGTGGAGGTACTCTCCGCGCTCGGCAGACTGAATCGGGCTGATCTGGTGTCCGCTGCCGAGGTCGAGACCGCGCTCGGTCGTCTTGCGAGAGCTCCGTTGACCCGACACCATGTCGTGAACCTGACGACGGGCGCCTGGAATCGCCGAGCTGCGATCAGGCTCGCCGACGCACTCTATGTAGAACTCGCGGAGCAGTTCGAGATGCCGCTCGTCACAACGGACGGTCGACTGGCGCGGGCTTACCCGGGAGCCGAGCACATCGGCGACGAGGCGGGTGGGCCGCAGTCGGAGTCGGCCCCTTAGCGGTTACGCGCGGGCCCAGGTGATCGCGGCGAACGTCAGGCCGCGGCGTTCACGATCGACATGGCGATGCCGTCGAGGATGTCGTGTTCGCTGACGATGAGTTCGGAAACTCCCGCGCGCTCGGACAGTTCGTCGGCGAGAACCTCGGTGATCACCGCGCCGCCGCCGATCACGTCGACCCGACCCGGATGCATCGGGCCGAGGGCGGCGCGTTCGTCGTGGTTCATGCCGATCAAGCGGTCACAGACCTGGTGGACCTCGGCCAGACTCAGGCGGGTGAGATGCACTCGCGCGGAATCGTATTCGGGGAGGTCGAGGGCGACGGCGGTGATCGTGGTCATCGTGCCTGCCACGCCGACCCAGGTGTGCACCTTGTCGACGGGGACCTTCGCGAAAGCCTCGTCGAGCTTCTGCTGGGCGAATTCCCTTGCGGCAGAGACCTGGTCGGCGGTGGGTGGGTTGCCCGCCAGACAACGTTCGGTGATGCGGACACAGCCGATATCCGCGGAATAGGCTGCCTGGACGCCGTTCTCATCACCGACGACCAGCTCGGTCGAGCCGCCGCCGAGATCTACCACGACGAAAGGTCCGGCGTCAGCGGCCAATTCGCCGACGGCGCCGGCGAAGGACAGCCGCGCCTCTTCGTCGCCGGTGATCACTTCGGCGACCGCGTCGGGCACTACGCGGCCGAGTTCGGTGCGGGTCATCGAGAAGAAGTCGTCACGGTTGGCGGCATCACGGGTGGCGGAGGTGGCGACCATACGCACGCGCGAAACACCCTGCGCCACCATCACATCGACGTAATCGGACAACGCGAGGCGCGTGCGTTCGATGGCTTCGGGCGCGAGACGGCCGGTGGCGTCCACCCCCTGGCCGAGGCGCACGATGCGCATCTCCCGGTGCACGTCGGTGAGCCCGCCGTCGGCCCCCACCTCGGCGATCAGCAGGCGGATCGAGTTGGTGCCGCAGTCGACTGCGGCGATGCGCTCACTCATGGTGTCCTCCAGAGGTCTCGACCCGCGCACGGGCACTGACCGCGATTATGCCTGTTCGTCGGGTGTGCTCGTGGCAGGCCAGTCGGCGGGGATCGCGGTACCGCGGAAACCGGCGTCGGCGGCGAGGGCGACGGCCTCGTCCCCGAAGGGGTTCAGACCGGGTCCCTTGGCGAGCGAATGCGCGATCAGCACGTGCAGGCACTTGACCCGGTCGGGCATCCCGCCACCGGTGAAATCGGTGCCGAGCGACTCGATTTCATTACGTTCGGCCAGGTAGCTCTCGTGCGCGCGCCGGTAGGCGGCGGCCAATTCGGGATCGGTGGCGAGGCGTTCGGTCATCTCGCGCATCACCCCGGCCGATTCCTGCCTGCTCGCCTCGGCGGTGAGCCGGGGGTCGGTCAGGTAGTAGAGCGTCGGGAACGGGGTGCCGTCGGGCAGGCGCGGCGCGGTCTTCACCACGGCGGGCAGGCCGTCGGGGGTGCGGTAGGCGACTTCGAGCACGCCGCGAGGCTCGCGACCCAACTGCTTCGCGATGATCTCGAGGTCGTCGGCGTTCGGTGTCGTCACCGTGGTCCTTCCGGGGCTGGTTCGGAGATGCTGCGCCACAGGTCGGTGTACCAGGGGTCAGGCGCCGCTGTTCGGGTGCTCATCGGCGGCGGCGCTGGTGCCTCGATGCCGGGAATCTGCACGATGTAGGGGGTTTCGCCGGGCATCACCAGGCGCAGGCGGTCGCGCGCTTCGGAGCGGATGTAGGCCGGATCCTGTTGTTGCGCACGACGATTACGCAGGTCGGCCAGGTCGGCTTCGAGTTCGGTCCGCTGCTTGGCCAGTGCCACGGCTTCGGCGCGCTGGCTGAAGTAGGTGCGCGTCGGCACGGCCAGGGTCAGTGCGAGACCGCACAGCACCGCCGCCAGGATCACCGCCTTACCGGTCGAGAGACCGAGGATGGTGTGCTCGCTGCGTTCCAGCTTGCCGCTGGACTTACGGGGAGCACCCGTGGGTTGCGGGTGCCGCCGCGTCGGGCGCTTGGCCGCGGTGGGGCGGCCGGGCGTGTCGAGGCTGGGGCGGGAGCGCGCGGCCCGCGACGTGCGCCGGTCACCTCGTCCACCTGGACTGGTCCCACGCGCACGTCGCTCGGTCATTCGCTACCGCCCCTGCACTGCCTTCAGAATTCGCCGGTGAAACGCGGGAAGGCCACGTCACCCGCGTAGCGTGCCGAATCACCGAGGGCGTCCTCGATGCGCAGCAGCTGGTTGTACTTGGCGACCCGCTCGGAGCGCGCGGGGGCACCGGTCTTGATCTGGCCCGAACCCACGGCGACCGCGAGGTCGGCGATGGTGGTGTCCTCGGTCTCGCCCGAACGGTGCGACATCATGGTCTTGTAACCATTGCGGTGCGCCAGCTCGACGGCGTCGAGGGTCTCGGTCAGCGTGCCGATCTGGTTGACCTTCACCAGCAGCGCGTTGGCCGCGCCCTTGGCGATGCCCTCTTCGAGGCGCTCGGGGTTGGTGACGAACAGGTCGTCACCAACCAGCTGCACCTTGTCGCCGATGGAATCGGTCAGCGCGACCCAGCCGTCCCAGTCGTCTTCCGACAGCGGGTCCTCGATGGAGACCAGCGGGTACCGGGTGAGCAGATCCGCGTAGAACTCGCCCATCTCGGCGGCGGTGCGGACCTTGCCCTCGAACTTGTAACCCTCGCCCTCGGTGTAGAACTCGGTGGCGGCCACGTCGAGCGCCAGCGCCACATCGGTGCCGAGCTTGTAGCCCGCGCGCTCGATGGCGACGCTGATCAGGTCGAGAGCCTCCACGGTGCCCGCGACGTCGGGGGCGAAGCCGCCCTCGTCACCGAGGCCGGTGGACAGGCCCTTCTCCTTCAGCACGGCCTTGAGCGAGTGGTACACCTCGGTGCCCCAGCGCAGCGCCTCGCGGAAGGTGGGCGCGCCGATCGGGGCGACCATGAATTCCTGCACGTCCACGCCGGTGTCGGCGTGCGCGCCACCGTTGAGGATGTTCATCATCGGGACCGGCAGCACGTGGGCGTTCGGGCCGCCCAGGTAGCGGAACAGCTCGAGACCCGAGGACTCGGCGGCACCGCGTGCCACGGCCAGCGATACACCGAGCAGGGCGTTGGCGCCGAGGCGGGACTTGTCGGGGGTGCCGTCCAGATCCAGCAGGACCTGATCGACGGTGCGCTGCTCCACGGCGTCGAGGCCGATGATGGCGGGCGCGATCTCGTCGAGGACGCCCTCGACGGCCTTGGTCACACCCTTGCCGCCGTAGCGGTCGCCGCCGTCACGCAGCTCGACGGCCTCGTGCTCGCCGGTGGACGCACCGGAAGGTACGTCTGCCCTGGTCAGGGTGCCGTCGTCGAGGGCGATCTCGACCTCGACAGTGGGATTGCCGCGCGAATCCAGAATCTCGCGAGCTCCGACCTGTTCGATAATGGCCACGAAAACTGCTCCTTACGACGGAAGGCACGGTAGGTATCACGGGAAAGGGCCGTGCGGTGCCGAGCCTATCGTCTCGGCGGAGTGTGGAGTAACCGGCACTCCGGGCCGTGCGCAACTACACGCGGCGGCCGATGCTGTATATGGCGGCGCGATCGCGCACCACATGCATGTATTTGTTCGACTGGTTGTAGGCGAACAGGGCGCGCTGCCAGCCGTCGGCCGAGGTCAGGTCGCCGCCGCGAGTGCAGAGGTAGCGGGCGGCGGTGAGGGCGGCGTCGTCGATGTTCTGCGGGTCGGCCACGCCGTCGCCGTTGGCGTCGACGCCCCAGCGCTTCCACGTTTCGGGGATGAACTGCAGCGGGCCCACCGCGCGGTCGTAGGTGGTGTCGCCGTCGAGTCTGCCGCCGTCGGTGTCGCGGATGTCGGCGTTGCCCTTGGTGCCGTCGAGGGCGACGCCGATGATCGCCGGGCGCACCGTCCCGTCGGCGTCGACGCCCGCGCCGCGATGGGTGCCGTGCCCACTCTCCACGCTGGCGATGCCGGCGATGGTGGTCCAGGCGATCCCGCATTCGGGCTTCGACTTCGCCAGCACGGCGGCGGCGTAGCCATAGGCCTCCAGGGCGACCGGCTCGATGCCGATCGCCCCGGACTGCTCGTCGGCCCAGCCGCGCAACTGCTCGGCCGCGCGGCCGGGCGCGTCGACATCGATCACGGGCAGCGCGACTCCCGGCCCCGGCGGCATGTCGTCGGGGATCGACGCGAGCGAACTGCACCCCGATAGAAGGGCGCTGATCGCCACGGCGGCGAGTACGCCGACCTTCTGCACTGACATCTGTTCAATCATCCAGATCCAGCAGTGTTTCTGCACATCTCACAGGGAGTTCTCAGCTCCGTGTCGCCGCGATTCCGGCCGGACCGAGGCGGTATCAGCCGAGTAGCGCGGCGGTGGCTCGGTGGGTCGGGGTGGTGAGAACTGTTTCCGGGGTGCCTGATTCGACGATTCGGCCGTGGTCGAGGACGAGGAGGTCGGTGCAGTGGCCGCGGACCAGGGTCATGTCGTGGCTGATCAGGATGACCGCGGTGCCGTGGTCGGCGCGGAGTCGGTCGAGCAGGGCCATGATGGCGGCGGCGGTGTCGGTGTCGAGGGCGGTGGTGATCTCGTCGCAGATCAGGACCGCGGGGTCGGCCGCGAGTGCGCGGGCCAGGGCGACTCGTTGGCGCTGGCCGCCCGAGAGTTGGTGGGGGTGGCGGTCGGCGAGGTCGGCGGGGAGATCGACGGCGGCGAGCAGGGCGGTGACGCGGGGGCGGATGTCGGGTCCGGCGACCCGCGCGATGCGGCGCAGCGGACGTGCCAGGGTCTGCTCGACGGTGCGTCGCGGATTCAACGCGGCCCGAGGGTTCTGTGGGACGAACTGAATACCGTTGGCACCGAGACGGATTCGCCGCCGCCTCCCTACCGGAACCCGCACACCACCCAACTCCAGCGATCCGACGGCATCAGCGTGCAAACCCGCGATCACCCGCGCGAGCGTGGTCTTTCCCGCCCCTGAGGGTCCCACCACAGCGAGGGCGGCACCTGCGGGCACGCGGAAACCGATGCTCTCGAGCACCGTGTGGCCGCCCGCGTCCGCGTTGATCCCCCTCGCGTGCAGAGCGATTACCTCGGTGAGGTCAGGATTCAGCGCCCGTCCCGAGTCAGCAATGCCGCGTGCCGCAACCCGGGACGGTGGGTCGGCCCGTCGGCGGCCGGTTCTCGAACGCCCATCGGTCGGGTGCTCGCGGTCGGCGGAATCAGCCACTACTTCGTCCGTCCCCCCACTGACCGCCTCGGGCTCGGCGATGCTGTCGGCGCCGGTGACCGCGCGCACGGACGGCGGAAGGCTGTTGCCTACCGAACCAGCTACGGCGGCCCCGACATTCATCGATCGATCGCCGGGCGGGTGGAGTTCGATCACGGTATCGGCGATGGCGTTGATCGCCTCGGTGTCGTGGCCGGAGAGGAGCACGGTGGTGTGGTGCTCGGTGGCGAGGGTCGAGATCAGCTGGGCTATTTCGGTGCGAAGAGTGCCGTGCAGGCCCGCGAGTGGTTCGTCGAGTACGAGGATGCGGGGGCGGCGCAGGATGGCGCGGGCCAGCGCGACCCGGCGTTGCTGGCCGCCGGAGAGCCGAGCGCAGCGGCGGCGGAGATGGGTGGGGTCGAGGCCTACTTGTTCGAGGACGGCCAGGCGGTCGGCGGCGGAGGCGTCGGGCGCCGCCTCTGCCAGGACTGCCCGGACGCGGAGCAACGGGTTGAGTTCGGAGCCGGGATCCTGGCCCACATAGGCGATCTGTCCACGGCGGAATGCGCGCAGCGCGCCCGCGTCGAGCGCGAACACATCATGTCCCGCGACGAGTACCCCGCCCTGCCTACTGGCACCGGCGGGCAGATGCCCGAGCAGCGCACGCATCGCCGTCGACTTCCCCGACCCCGACGCCCCCGTCAGCGCGGTGACAGTCCCGGTTCTCAACCGAAACGACACCGGTGTCAGCAAAACCGCCCCGCTGTCGGCGACAACGCTGAGCCCGTCCACCACCACCGCGTCCGTCGAATCCACCACCGAGATACCACATCCCGCCGACCGCTCGGACTCGCCAGGCCTCCGATCCCCAGAGTGCCCGGCGTCCGCAGCACTCGCGCCCCCGCGCACTTCCCGCTCGCTCGATCCCCTGACGCCGAGGGCGTTCCGCCCACCCTTAGCAAAACCCGCCGCCTCGATCACATCCGGCGCGGCCGTCCGGCGGGTCCTCGGCCTACCGGTCACCACCAGATTCACGCCGACCGCCACGATCGCGATGGCAGCGCTCGGCGCCAGGACGGCCCAGGGATTCAAGAGCAGCCCAGAGGCGTTGTCCCGGACCATGATCGCCCAGTTGTCGGCCCCGAGCGCCGACACGCCGAGGAAGGCGATGGTGCTGACGAGATAGATCGCGACGACGAAGCGGAGGCCGAGTTGTGTGGTGAAAACTGCGCGGAGGTTGGGCAGGATCTCACGGAAGACCAGATGGGACAGAGATTCTCCACTGGAGACGGCCGCTTCGACGTAGCCCGACGCGGCGATGGTCGACGCGGCGGCCGCGAAGATTCTGGCGCAGTAGGGAACTCCGAAGAGCAGCGAAACCGCGATCAGCGCGGTGATGCCACCCTGGGGCCAGGCGGTGAGAACCAGCAGGATGCCGAGGACCGCGGGCAACAGGATCACCAGGTCGCCGCAGAGTTCGATGACCCGGCCCGCGCGCGGCCGAACGGCGGCAATCGCGCCGAGGACGGCCGACAGCACGGTCACCGCCACCGCGATCACCGCGGAGACGGCCAGCAGCTGGGTGCCGCCGGTGAGCAGATGGCTGAGCACATCCCGGCCCAGCCGATCGGTCCCGAGCAGCGCTGCCCCACCCGGCCGCGCAAACGGCATCCCTACCGCCGCATCCGCCGAATAAGGCGCGAACAACGGCCCCACCACCGCGAGCAACCCAACAACCCCCACACCGACCCCCGCGAACCACGACCCCCACGCGATACCGGACTTGGACGCATGTTCACCAGGCCCTGACGGAGACATCGGCCGAGAAGGAAAATCCACCACGGCCTGATGATCTTGATCTGCGGTGCGCGAATCCTGCTGCACTAGTAGGCCTTTCGGGTGGTCACTGGGTGCGGCCCGTCGCCCATGCTCTGGCCAGGTCGGCGACGGCTAGCAGCACCATGATGACGATCGCCGTCAGGGCGACCACCGCGGCGACCATGGTGGCGTCACGGTCGGCGACGGACCCGGCGAGAACAGCGCCGATACCGGGGTAGTTGAAGAGCGTCTCGACCACCAGGGCGCCGCCGAAGAGCATGCCGACCGAGGTCGCGTATCCGGCGACGATGGTCGGCGCGGCGAACGGCAGCATGTGCCGGAACAGGATCGTGCGGGTGGGGAGTCCGTCCAGCACCGCGCTTTCCACATGGGGCGCGGCACCCACATCGAGCAGGGCCGAGCGCACGACCCGAGCGTTCCAGCCGATCTGCGGAATCGCCAACGCCAGTACCGGGAGCACCAGCATCTCGGGACCGATGGGGAAACCGGAGCGGCCCGTGATGGTCACGGCCGGAAGCCACCCGGTGGCCAGGGAGAACATCAGGATCAACAAGGTGCCGCCGACGAATTCCGGCACGGCCACGGCAATCGTGCTGACAGGCTGCAGAATTCGGGAGCCGAGCGCGGTCGGACGCATCGCCCACCAGCAGCCGAGCCCCAACGACAAGGCGATGGTCAGCAGCAAGGCGAGCCCACCCAGCAGCAGCGTCTGCGGGAACTTGTCGGCCAGCAGGGCACCGATCGAGTTCCCGCGCGCGGTCTGCCCGAAATCTCCGGTGAGCACCCCACCGATCCAGTCCAGGAACTGCACCGGTAACGCACGATCCAGGCCGAGCTCGTGCTCTTTCGCCGCGAGCGCGGCCGGATCCGCGTCCCTGCCGAGCGCCGCGCGTGCCGCGTTGCCCGGCAGCAGATCCACCGCGACGAACACGACGGCCAGCAAGGTCACCAGGAGCGCGATCCGCCGGAACATCGGCAGGGCGAAGGTTTTCATGACACTCACGCCAACCAGGCACGTTCCAGCTGAACGCGCGCGAACCCGCCGAGCGTCGGCAGATCACGCACCGTCGCCGCGGCGATGTCGACACCGTCGGCCATGCCCCACACCAGATAGCCGCCGCGCTCGAACTCGATGCGCTGCAGTTCGCGCACCGCACGGGTGTACTCGTCACCGGACGCGGCGAGAGCCTTCGCGTCGGCGGCGTCGAATTCCGGGTCACGGAAAGCGGTTTCGTTGCGGTTGGAGCCGGACGTCATCAGCTTGTCGGCCAGGAACACCACCGAGTCGTTGGTCCCCCACGACACCGTGTACAGCAGCGCGTTGAGCCAGGTCCGGTCGTAGAACGCCGCCGATTCCACCACCTGCACGTCGAGCCGGACACCGATCTCGGCGAGCTGGGTGGCGATCACCTTCGCCGATTCGACCTCGCCGGGCACCTCGGCCTTCGTCACGAACGGGTAGCTGCGCCCGGTGTCGAAATTCGCCTCGCGCAGCAGAGCTTTCGCGCGCTCGACATCGCGGTCACGACGCAGCGCGCTGTCGTAGAGCGGGTCGGCGGTACCGAGAACATCGGCGGCGACGGTGCCGTAGCCGGAGTGCACCTGGTTGACCAGCGCTGTCCGGTCGACGCCGAGACGCAGCGCGGTGCGCACCCTGGCATCGGCGAACGGGCCGTCGGCGACCCGCATCGCCACACCGAGCATGGTGTCGTCGGCACGCCGGATCACTTGGAGGTCACCGCGCCCCGCGGCGGTACGCCCGGCGATCGCGCCCACGTTGGAGGCGAGGTCGATCTGGCCGCCCAGTGCGGCATTGCCCAGCGCGGTGACGCTGTCGAACATCGTCACCTCGATGGCGTCGAGCAGGGGCGGCGTGCCGTGCCAGCGCTCGTTGCGCACCAGCCTGGCGTTGCCGCCCTGATAGGACTCGAGCCGGAACGGCCCGGTGCCGATCGCGGCGGCGAAGTCGGTGGTGTCCTTCGGCACAGTGAAAGTCATCAGCCGAAGCAGCAGTGGCAGTTGGGTATTGGGTGCGGGCAGCGTGAACACGACGCGATTCGGGCCGTCGGCGACGATGTCGTTCTCGGCCACCGGCATCTTCGAGGCGCCACCGACCGAGCGCAGGCGCCGCATCGACCACACCACGTCGTCGGCGGTCACCGGCGCACCGTTGTGGAAGGTCGCGCCCTCGGCGATGGTGAAGGTCCAGCGGCGGTTGTCCTGGCTCGGCTCCCAGCGCGCGGCCAGGCGCGGGGCGACCGTCGGGTCCGCGCCGGGCACGGTGAGCGCGTCGTAGACGAGCGAGGCGATGAGAAAGTCGCTGTCGTTGCTGAGATTCGCGTGCGGATCGCGTTCGCTGCGGGCCGCGGTGCCGAGCGCCCCGACGCGCAGAGTGCCACCGCGTTGCGCGGTGGTGGATCGATCATCACCGGCGCATCCGGCGGCCAGCAGTAACGCGGTGACGCCGATGCCGGACTGGAAGAGCTGCCTGCGAGTGAAACCCATCGTGTTGCCTCCTCGAACCGCGTGCGCCGAAACCCCTTTCCCGGCGCCGCAAACCAGGCGAGGCTAGCCTAAAAGCCGTGTCGAGTGGGGAGCTTCACATCGACCGTCACCGAACCGCAGCGACCTGACGACACCCCGGTCAGCGTTCACTTCCACCGCCCGGGTAGAACGCTAGGTTATATGGATCGGCTATTTCCCTTGCCGACACGTTAGGTAAGTCTTGCCTAATCAGATGGTAGGTACTACCTTCGCACATCGAGCCTGAAGATCACCCATGTTCGACCGATGCGAAGAAGGGAAGCCGGTGAAAAGCGTTCTCTCCGAACGTCTGACGATTCACCAGCACGACATCGAATATCGCGAGCTGGATCCGCGCGCCGCCACGGCGCTGCGATCGCTCGCGACCGACATCCGTCACCGATTAGGTGACGCATCACACATCACGTCGCTGCACGACACGGCTCTGATCGCCCAGATCACCGAGCGCGTCGGCGAACTGCCCGACAGCCTGCGCCACGCCGTTCGACCACCCGCCACCGCCGCGGGCGCGACCGTGGTGCGCGGGTTGCCCGTCGACGACGCCGAATTCGGTGCGACTCCGGCGAATTGGCAGGCCGCGGCCGAGCACACGCACTGCGGCTCCCTCGAGCTGGATATCGCGATGTTGCTGCTCGGGTGTTGTGCCGGTGAGCCTTTCGGCTGGCAAGGCCAGCAGAACGGCAGGCTGGTCAACAACATCGTGCCCGCCGAGGGTCACGAGGACGAGCAGTCGGGTGCGAGCAGTTCCACCCTGCTCAGCCCGCACACCGAGGACGCTTTCCACGCTCAGCGCGCGAACATGCTCATGCTGGCCTGCCTGCGCAACCCCGACCGGGTGGCCACCACGGTCGCCTCGGTGCGCGAGGTACGCCTGTCCGACGACGATCTGCGCACCCTCACCACCCCGACGCTGCCGATCCTGCCCGATGTCTCCTACGGCACCGGGTTCGATCAGCTCGCACCGTTGCCCACCCTGTGGCTCGACGAAAACGATGCTGTCACAGCACGTTACGATCCCGCCTACACCCCGATCGACGATGCGGACGCGGTTTTCCGCGCCGCCTACGCCAGGCTCACCACCGAACTCGCCAGGGTCAGTCACGCCCCCGCACTGGCCCCCGGCGAGATCCTGCTGGTGGACAACGATGTCGCCGTACACGGGCGCGTTCCGTTCCGCGCGCGCTACGACGGCACCGACCGCTGGCTCAAGCGTGTCAACATCCGGCTGCCCGAACGCCGTCGGCGCGCGCAGGAGTCGTCCGAGAATGGGTATGGCCAACGTGTGGTCGCCCCGTTCCGGGCGGCCGCTGATCGGACAGCAGAGCGGGGCATTGCAGATGAACGAGGATCCGTTGAACAACCGTGACCGCGGCATCGGCCTGCGGGTGCTCTCCCGCAGCGACCTGGCCGACGTGCCGATCAGCCCCGCCGAGGTGGTGCGCGCCGTGGAGGAGGCCTATCTCGCCTTCGCGGCGGGCGAATCCGACAATCCGCGCAAGCTGAGCGTCGCCGACCCCGGCGGCTCCTCGGTGTCCTATGCCATGCTCGGCCGCGACGGGCGGCGGCGCGTGGTGGCCATGAAGACCTCCTACAAATTCGACCCCGGTCACGACCGCAGCACCAAGCGGTACTACACGACCATCACCCTCTACGACGACACCACGGGCGCCCCCATCGCGATGATGGACTGCGCGCGGGTCGGCGCGTTACGCACGCCGGCCGTGTCGGCGCTGCTGGTGCGCGAGACGGTCCGGCGCGGGGCGGAGAGCGTGCTGCTCATCGGCACCGGGACCCAGGGCCGTAACGCGTTGCCGCACTTGCTCGCCGCGAACCCGCAGCTGCGCAAGCTGATGGTGTACGGCACGCATCCCGAGGGACTGGCCGCCGTGCACGCGCATCTGGCCGACGCGGCGCCCCACGCGCTACTCGACGTGGTCGACGACCCGTACGCCGCGGCGGCGTCCGCCGACGTGGTACTGGCCACGGCCGGACCCGGCACCGAGGTGGCGCTCGAATCCTCGCATCTGGCACCGGGTTCGGTGGCAGTACTGGTCGGCTACGGCCTGGCGCCGTCGACGCTGGTCGAGGCCGATCGGGTGGTGGCCACCAGCGCGGCGCAGATGGCACTGACGGGCACCGACATGGTCGGACCCGACGGGACCCTGCGGTCGGTGGATGCCGAACTGCCGCAGGTACTCACCCGCAGCGCCGTGGCTCGTCGCAACGAGGACGAGAAGATCTTCGTCTACAACAGCGGGCTGGTACTCACCGATATCGCGGTCGCGCACGCGCTGGCCGCCAGGGCGATCAGCGAGGGACGTGGCACGGAGGTGCCGTTGTGGGACTGACGGGTGCGCAGCCCGGGGTCACCGGGGACAGCACCCCGCTCGCCGCGCCCCGAACCGACGCGCGGGTGCCGCCGAGCCCGCCGCACGTCACCGACCGTGTCGTCGACTCGGCGCATACGGCAACCGACGGGCGGCCGTCGCACTGCGCACCACCGATGCCCGCCTACACCGACGCGCTGGAACAGCGGCTGCTCGCCGATCCCCGCCTGCTCACCGATATCGCCGATGCGGTCGGTGGGCCGTTCCATGTGCTGTTCCCCGAGCGGGTCTCGGTGAATATCAAGGCTTTTCAGTCGGCGTTCGGCAAGGTCGACGGGTTCGTCTACTACGGGAAGAAGGCGAACAAGGCAGCGTGCGTGGCTCGTGCGTGCGCGGAGAACGGCGCGGGGATCGACGTCGCCAGCACCGGCGAGCTGATCGCGGCGTTGGGGCAAGGGGTGCGTGGCGAGGACCTGATGGTCACCGGGCCCGCGAAGTCCGACGAGTTGCTGTGGTTGGCCGCTCGGCATCGAGCGCTCATCGCTGTCGACGCGCTCGACGAACTCGACCGCCTCACCGCGCTGGATCTGCCGGTGCGGGTACTGCTGCGGGTGCTGCCCGAAGGTTCGACCAGCCGGTTCGGGCTCGATCCCATGGAACTCGAGCAGGCGATCCAGGCCATCGCCGTGGCGGGCCCGATCACGCTGTCGGGCTTCAGTTTCCATCTCTCGGGCTACGACGCGGTCGCCCGCTCCGAGCAGGCGGCCGCGCTGGTCGGGCACTGCAGGCGCGCACGGGCGAACGGTCATCTCGCGGAGACGATCTCGATCGGCGGCGGCTTCGGCGTCGACTATCTCGATGCGTCGACGTGGTCCGAGTTCCGGAACAACGTCAGCGACGACTGGTTCCACGCGAGCCCACCCGGCGACTTCTACCCCTATCACTTCCCGGTTCCCGGCGCGGCCATGCTCGAAGCCGTGCTCGCCCACAACGATCTCGCCGGGCTGTTGCGCGACAACGGAATACGACTGGCGATCGAGCCCGGCCGGGCGCTCCTCGACCGCGCGGGCAGTTCCGTCTTCCGGGTCCAGGGCGTGAAAACCCGTACCGCGCAGGGAAACCCGTACGACATCCTCACCGTCGACGGCACCAGCCTCAGCCTGTCCGAGCAGTGGTTCGACAGCGAGTACCTCCCCGATCCCGTGCTGTGGCCGCAGGGCCCCGGAAACCTCACCCCCGCCTGCGTCGGCGCCACCACCTGTCTGGAGTCCGACCTGTTGAGCAGACGGCGCATCCCGCTCCCCCGCCGCGCCCGCACCGGCGACCTGCTCGTCTACCCGAACACCGCCGGGTATCAGATGGACTCCAACGAATCCCCCTTCCACGAACTCCCGCTCCCGCCCAAGGTGGTGCTGCGCGTAGGCGCCGACCGACCGCGCTGGAGTCTGGACAGCACAGCCCGCTGATCCACCCGAGCTCCCAATCCGATGGAGGAATACCCCATGGCTCTCGTCACGCGCGTGACGGACCTGATCGGCCGCACCCCCCTGTTCGAACTCGCCCTCACCGACGCCGGTACCCGGTTACTACTCAAGCTCGAACAGTTCAATCCGACCGGCGCCGCCAAGATCAGAATGGCCCGATCGATGGTGCTCGACGCGGAGCGGCGAGGTTTGCTGCGCGATGGCGGGCATATCATCGAGTCGACGTCCGGTAACACCGGACTCGGCTTGGCGGTGGTCGCGGCCGAACGCGGCTATCGGTTCACCGCTGTGGTCGACAACCACGCCTGTAAGGACAAATTGCGCGCGATGCAAGCAATGGGCACCGACCTGGTGTTCGTCGCCGACGACGGTGACGACGAGCTCGCCACCTCGGCGCGAGAAGACCTCGCCGAGGCCATGGCGGCCGCCCGCGACGACGCGTACTTCACCGAACAGCACAACAACGACGCCAACGCCGTCGGCTACTACGCCGTCGCCGAGGAGTTGCTGGAAGACGTCGAGCGGGTCGACATCCTGCTCTCGGCGGTCGGCACCGGCGGCTCGCTGTTCGGCACCGCCACCCGCCTGCGCGACCTCGGCAAGCCCGCCAGGGTGATCGGGATCGAGCCGGTGGGGTCCATCGCCTTCGGCGGCGAGGGCGGGCCGTATTGGCAGTCGGGCACCGGCACCCCGCCCGGGGCGACCATCGGCACCGCCGTCGACTACGCGCTGCTCGACGAGGGCGTGAAGGTCAGCGATGTCGACGCCTTCGCCACCACCCGCGCCGTCGCCAGGACACACGGTCTGTTGATCGGCGGTTCGGCGGGCGGTTCGGTGCACAATGCCTTGGCGCGGCTGGAGGAGTTCCCGGCCGGGTCCACCGTGGTGACCATCGTGTGTGATGGTGGCGAGAAATATCTTGACACCGTGTTCGACGACGACTGGATGCGCGCGCGCGACCTGCTCGACTCCGCCGCCGAAGCCGAAGTGACCACGCTGCTGCGCCGCTATTCGCCGCTGCGGCATCAGGACGAATTGATGGAGGTCAGGTGAGCGCGAACGCGCGCGGGACGAACCACGGAGCGGGTGGGTGAACGGCGCGGCGACCGATAGCGGCGCGCTGGCCAGGCTGGCGACGCCGATCGCGCTCACCCAACTGGCGCAGATCGCGGTCTCGACGACCAACCTCGCGCTGATGGGCACGCTCGGTGTGCGCGAGGTCGCCGCGGGCGGGCTCGCGCTGGTGCTGTTCAACCAGATCCGCACCATGTGCGTCGGGCTGATCACCGGCACCGGGAATCAGATCGCGGGCGCGCTCGGCGCGGCAGGCAAGCGTGGCGGTTCGGCCGACGCCGAAGTGCGTGCGGTGGTGCGGGCCGCGTTCGTCATCGCTACGCTCGCCGGCCTGCTCGGTGGGGCGCTGCTGATCGGGCTCGGCTGGGTGCTGCCCTGGCTCGGTCAGGACGCGGCGGTGCTCGAACTGGCCCGGCCGATGATGATCGCGCTCGCGCCCGGATTGCTGCCGTGTCTGTGGTTCCAGGTGTTGCGGCAGTACACCGTCGGCATGCAGCGCCCACAGGCGCTGCTGCTGGTCACGCTCGGCTCGGTGGCGTTGAACCTGGTGCTCGCGCTGGCCTTCATCCACGGCTGGGCGGGTATCCCGGCGATGGGTCTGACAGGTGTGGGCATCGCGACCTCGCTGGTCTTCCTGATCACCTTCGGGGTGTTCTGGGCGATGGTGCGCCACGACGAACAACTCGGCCGCACGCTGCCGTCGACGCCGTGGCCGGTGTGCTGGGCGACGGTG
The DNA here is from genome assembly GCF_030486425.1 of Nocardia sp. PE-7. Taxonomy (NCBI): domain Bacteria; kingdom Bacillati; phylum Actinomycetota; class Actinomycetes; order Mycobacteriales; family Nocardiaceae; genus Nocardia; species Nocardia sp. PE-7. Next base: position 5,756,400 of record NZ_CP129614.1, read on the forward strand.
CGCGAGGAACTGCGTCTGGGCACCCCGATCGCGCTCACCTACGGTTCGGAAGCGGGCATGTTCTCGGTGCTCGCGTTGGTGATGGGTAGTTTCGGGCCCGCCGCGCTGGCCGCGCACAATGTCGTCTACCAGATCATCTACATCGTGTTCCAGATGGCGATCGGGCTGTCGCACGGTGCGTCGATCCTGGTCAGCGATGCTGTCTCGCGCGAGGAGTTCGGCCGTGCGAGGGCGGTGGCCTGGTTGGCGTTGCGGATGGCCGCGGTGATCGCGATCGTCACCGGTGTCGTCTATGTGCTGGCCCCGGACATCGTGCTGGCGCCGTTCCTCGATGCCACCGACACCGACACGATCGCCATCGCGCACACCCTGCTGCTCATCGGCATCGTGCTGCAGTTCTTCGACGCCGCCCAGAACATCGGCACCGGGCTGCTGCGCGGGCTGAAGGAGACCTCCGCGGGCTTCCGGCTGTCGCTGGTCGGCTACTGGGGCGTCGGCCTGCCCGCGGCGCTGCTGCTCGCGTTCCCGCTGCATCTGGGCGCGGCGGGCGTGTGGTGGGGGCTCACGGCGGGCTTGGCCACCACCGCCGTGCTGATGCTGCGCAAGTACTTCGCGCTGCTCGATCAGGTCAGCATGACGCCACCGCGGCGCGTGCCCGTCACCCAGTCACGATGACACGACAAAGGCGGGCGACCTCGCGTCGCCCGCCTGAGGTCGCGGTGCGTCAGAGATTCACGCCGTAGTCGCGAGCGATGCCCGCAAGGCCAGAGGCGTAACCCTGGCCGACCGCGCGGAACTTCCACTCGTTGTTGTGGCGGTAGAGCTCGCCGAAGACCATCGCGGTCTCGGTGGACGCGTCCTCGGACAGGTCGTAGCGCGCCAGCTCCACACCGGTGTTCGCGTCGGTGACGCGGATGTAGGCGTTGCGGATCTGGCCGAACGACTGGCCGCGGGCCTGGGCGTCGTGGATCGAGACGGGGAAGAAGATGTTGGTGATCGTCGGCGGGGTGGCGGCCAGGTCGACGTTGATGATCTCGTCGTCGCCGTCGCCCTCGCCGGTCAGGTTGTCACCGGTGTGCTCGATGGTGCCTTCCGGCGAGCGCAGGTTGTTGTAGAAGATGAAGTGCTGATCCGAGAGCACCTTCAAGTTCGTGCCGGTCGCCAGCGCGCTGGCGTCGAGGTCGTGGTCGGCACCGGTGGTGGTGCGCACGTCCCAGCCGAGACCGACCGCCACCTTGGTGAGGTTGTCGGTCTGCTTCGACAGCGAGACATTGCCGCCTTTGGCGAGTGTGACGCTCATGAAAACCCTTCTGTCCAGATGGTTTGCCGTAGAGGAACTTACGCTGCGGGTCCGCTGTCGATCCAGGATCGCAGGGTCTCGACCCGACCCTCGAGCGCTCGCAGTTCGGTGTCGTCGAGGACGGTGCGCTGGATGCCGCGGTCGACGGCGAACGCGGACTGCCGATGGTCGTCGATCACGTCAACGTCCAGCTGCACCGCGGTGTAGTCCTGCGCCGACGGCATCTGCTCGGCGAGGACCGTCGCCCGTCCGCGCGCGCACAACGCCACATTGCCGCCACCGAGGATCAGCAACGCGACCTCCGGCCGCGCTCGCAAACGCGCCAGCGACCCACGATCGGACTTCAGACTGAGGAGAATCCGCCGGTCACCGGCGCGCACCGGCCAGGAGACCGGGATCGCGTGCGGGCCCGGATCGGTGGTCACCAGCACCGCGATGGTTTCCTGCGGCCATACCGGCAACACGTCCAGCTCGGGATGGTCGGACGCCACGTCCTGCCTTGCCGAATCTACCTCTGTACCCATCAGCCTCACCTCGACGATCGCCGGACCCCTGCCCCGCCGCGAACGACGAGCTGCCTCGATTCTAAAGCGGTGCGGCCCTTGCTCGCTGGCGCGCACATGATTGTCCACAAGATCTCAGCAACGTCTCAGACGCTGATGCCGTTTCCCGAACCCACGATCGACCAGTAGCCGATCGGTAACTGACGGGCAGCGGGTGGTGCTCAGCGCGGCCAGAAAGTGTGCCAATCCTGGCTGGTGAGTGGCGATCGGGTGCCTCGTTCGACTTCGGCGGCGTCCTCGGCGGCCCGGATCGCGGTGGCGAAGTCGATGGACGCTGTGCGCAGGCGTTCCTCGGCCGAGTCGGGTCCGCCGAGCTCGACCACGCGCAGGGAGTCCGGGACGAGGTCGGCGGGCAGGCCGGCGGCGGCACTGCGGGTGCGGATCTTCTCGGCGAGGGCGAGGGCGGGTTGGGCCATGGCAATGCCGTCGAGGCAGGAGCGACGGGATTTCTCCGCGGATTTGCGCTCCTCCCAAGCCTTTTCCTGCGCCGCGATCTTGTCGTCCACCGAGGTCCCCGAGGAGAACCCGGCGTCGGTGAGATAGGGGCTGCGGTGGACGAGCTTGTCGACCAGGGTCGCCGCGACATCGTCGACGGTGAATTCGCCCGCGTGTTCGGCGATTCGGGAGTGGAACAGCACCTGCAGCAGGAGGTCGCCGAGTTCCTCCTTGATGGTCTCGGCATCGCCGGCCTGAATGGCGTCGAGGAGTTCGTAGGTCTCCTCGAGGAGGTAGGGCCGCAGCGAATCGTGGGTCTGGGTGCGTTCCCAGCCACCGAAATTCCAGAGGCGGTCCATCACCTCGACGGCATCGGACAGTCCCGCGGCGACCACCGCGGTGTCGGCCTGCTCCTGGGAGATCTCCGGGCTCATCGGGCCGCCGCGGCTTCCGTCGGAACCGAGAGATCCACCATTCCTTGGGGTTTGCCGTCGAGGACCAGCAGCAGATCGGCGACGAACTGCAGCACTGCCACGTCACGCACCCGGTCGGCGCCGACGCTGTCGGTGATCCGCGGCAGCGGCAGGGTGATCAGACCGCTCGCCGGCCGATAATTGGCGGCGGGGTAGATCCGCTTGAGCCGAAGTTGTTTGGAGTCGGGCAGATTCAGCGGGGCGATCTTGAGCGAAGAACCGGTGACCACGATCTCGGACACGTCGTACTCGCGCGCGAGCAGGCGCAGTTTGGCCACCGCCACCAGTCGCCCGACCTCCACAGGCAGTGGGCCGTAACGGTCGACGAGCTCTTCGATCACCGCCGCCAGAGCCGTATCGTCCTGGGCGGAGGCGAGTTTGCGGTAACCCTCCAGCCGCAGGCGGTCGCTGGCGATGTAGTCGGGCGGGATGTGCGCGTCGACAGGCAGATCGATGCGCACCTCCTTGGTCTCCTCGGTGACGATCGGCTTGCCGTCGGCGGCCGCGCGGTAGGCCTCCACCGCCTCACCGACCAGTCGCACATACAGATCGAAGCCCACGCCGGCGACGTGACCGGACTGTTCGGCGCCCAGTACATTGCCCGCGCCACGGATCTCGAGGTCCTTCATCGCCACGGCCATACCGGCACCGAGATCGGAGTTCTGCGCGATGGTGGCCAAGCGGTCGTAGGCGGTCTCGGTGAGCGGCTTCTCCGGCGGATAGAGGAAGTACGCGTAGCCGCGCTCACGGGAACGACCGACGCGACCACGCAACTGGTGCAGCTGCGAAAGACCCAGGGAGTCGGCACGTTCCACGATCAACGTGTTCGCGTTGGAGATGTCGAGGCCGGTCTCGATGATGGTGGTGCAGACCAGCACGTCGTATTCGCGCTCCCAGAATCCCTGCACGGTCTTCTCGAGCTGGTCCTCGTTCATCTGACCGTGCGCCACGACGACGCGCGCCTCCGGCACCAGATCACGAATCTTCTTGGCGGCCTTGTCGATCGAGGACACCCGGTTGTGCACGTAGAAGACCTGGCCGTCACGCATCAGCTCACGGCGGATGGCGGCGGTGACCTGCTTGTCGTTGTAGGCGCCCACGTAGGTGAGCACCGGGTGCCGTTCCTCGGGCGGGGTGAGGATGGTCGACATCTCGCGAATGCCCGCCAGGCTCATCTCCAGGGTGCGCGGGATCGGGGTGGCCGACATGGTGAGCACGTCGACGTGGGTGCGCAGCGCCTTGATGTGCTCCTTGTGCTCCACACCGAAGCGCTGCTCCTCGTCGACCACCACCAGGCCGAGGTCTTTCCAGCGCACACCGGTCTGCAGCAACCGGTGCGTGCCGACCACGATGTCGACCGAGCCGTCGGCCATCCCGGCCAGGATCTCCTTGGAATCGGCGGCATCGGTGAAGCGCGACAGACCACGCACCGTCACCGGGAAGCCCGCGACACGTTCGGTGAAGGTCTGCAGATGCTGCTGCGCGAGCAGGGTGGTCGGCACGAGCACGGTGACCTGTTTGCCGTCCTGCACCGCCTTGAACGCGGCGCGCACGGCGATCTCGGTCTTGCCGTAGCCGACGTCGCCGCAGACCACGCGGTCCATCGGCACGGCCTTCTCCATGTCCGACTTCACGTCGGTGATGGCGGTCATCTGGTCGACGGTCTCGGTGAACGCGAACGCGTCCTCCATCTCCTGCTGCCACGGCGTATCGGGACCGAAGGCGTGACCGGGCGCGGCCTGGCGCGCGGCGTAGAGCTGCACCAGCTCACCGGCGATCTCGCGAACAGCCTTGCGGGCCTTGCGTTTCGTGTTCGCCCAGTCGGAGCCGCCGAGCTTGGACAGGCTCGGCAGTTCGCCACCGACGTAGCGGGAGAGCTGGTCCAGCGATTCCATCGGCACGAACAACCGATCACCGGGCTGGCCGCGCTTGCTCGGCGCGTACTCGATGACCAGGTACTCGCGCCGCGCGCCGCCGATGGTGCGCTCGATCATCTCGACGAACCGGCCGATGCCGTGCTGGTCGTGCACCACCATGTCGCCCGAGGTGAGGGCGAGCGGGTCGACCTGGTTGCGGCGCTTGGCGGGCAACCGCTTGCCCTCGGTGGGCGCGGTGACCCGGTTGCCGGTGAGGTCGGACTCGGCGACGACCACCAAGCCGGCGTCGTCGAAGATCAGGCCGTCGTGCAGCGAACCGCACAGCACGCCGACCACGCCCGACTCCGGCGCCGCACCGGCGGGCAGCAGGGCGGCGGGCACTTCGGCCTCGCCGAGCCGCTCCAGCACGCGTTGCGCGGTGCCGTGGCCGGTGACCACGACCACCGCGCGGCCGCCGGTGGCGACGTGCGCGCGCAGCGACGCGAAGATGGTGGCGACCAGTTCCTCGGAACCGCGGGCGGTCGGCCCGGCGGATACCGGCAGGTTCACCTCGACCGGGTCACCGGAGCTGAGCGGACTCAGCGTCCACCAGGGCAGGCCGAGTTCGTCTGCGCTGGTGTGCAATTCGGGCAGGCTGCGGTAGCCGGAGGCGGCCAGGTCGAGGCCGTTGGCGCCCAGCGGCGCGTCGCTACCGAACGAGGCCGCGGTCCAGGACGCTTCGAGGAATTCCTCGCCGGTGCGCACGAGATCGGCTGCGCGGGTGCGGATCTTCTCCGGGTCGCACAGCAGCAATTGGGTGCCCGAGGGCAGCGCCTCGGTGAGCAGGCTGAGCTTGCCCGGCGCCAGGACCGGCAGCAGGGCTTCCATGCCGTCGACGGGGATGCCGTCGGCGATCTTGTCCAGCATCTCGACCAGGGAGGCGTCGGCCTCGTTGTCGGCGGCGACCGCGGCGGCGCGTTCGCGCACCGGCGTGGTGAGCAGCAACTCGCGACACGGCGGCGCGACCACCAACTCGACAGTGCTCTCGGTGAGCGAGCGCTGATCAGCGACCGAGAACGGACGGATCTCGCTCACCTCGTCGCCCCAGAACTCCACGCGCACCGGATGATCCGCGGTCGGCGCGAACAGATCGAGGATCCCGCCGCGCACCGCGAACTCACCGCGCTTGCCGACCATGTCGACCCGGGTGTACGCGAATTCGACCAGGCGAGCGAGCAATTCGTCGAAAGCGTATTCGCCGCCGACCCGCAGGACGATCGGTTCGATATCGCCGAGCCCCGCGGTCATCGGCTGCATCAGCGAACGCACCGTGGTGACCACGACCCGCAGCGGATCGGGGTAGACGGGGTCTTCGGGATGGGCCAGCCTGCGCAGTACCTCCAGCCTGCGGCCCACCGTGTCGGGGCCGGGCGAGAGTCGTTCGTGCGGCAGGGTCTCCCAGGACGGGAACATGGCTACCGAGGGGCCGATCATCTCGGTGAGTTCCACGGTCAGATCGTCGGCCTCACGACCGGTCGCGGTCACCACCACCAGCGGGCGCTGGTCGGCGATCGTCGCGGCGACGAACGGCCGTACGGCCGATGGTGCGACCAATTCCACCCCGGACTTGCCGACCAGGTCGGTGACGGTCCGCAGCGCGGCGTCACCCGCGACCACTTCGGCCAGACCGGCGAGCGGAGGACGAAGGGAGGACATTGTTCGCTCCTGAATACGCAGACGGGATCGGCGAGGCAGCCGTCTCGAAGTCTAGATGAGTGATTCCAGGGGGTTGGCCTGCGGCTGACCCCGGAGTGCACGCTGCCTCGGGGGTGGTAGGCGACCTGTGAGAGACATCACATATGCAATTTCGACCAGTCGGAGAACGCACTCACCACGAACCTCCGAAAGCTATACGTCTATCGAGTAGGTGATTCATGACGACCACGGTCGGAATATCAGCGGAACGCACTGTCGTCCGGGGGGTGCTCCTGTCCAGCGCGCCGGGGAAACGGCCCGAGGTCCTGCAGGCAGTCGAGCAGCGTGTGGCGGACGGGGGCTCGATCGTCGGCGTACTCGAGGCACTCACCGAGTCGTCGCCGGTCGTCGCCGACGTTGCCGTGGCCTATCCCACGGTGGAGGACCGGCAGCGCATCGTGTCGCAGCTGGCGGACGGGCAGTGGCGGGCATCGTCGCTGGTTTCGACTCGATCGGCACTGTTCGCGCTGGTAGGTGACCTGCCCGAACTCACCGAGTTCGAGACAGTGGTGCTGCTGAACCTCGCCGATCGCATCGCCACCGCGGTGGTGGTCGGACCGGACCGTCGGCAGATCCTGGCGTCGGACACCTGGACCACCGGATTCGCCGACGACGCCTCGCTCGACGGTCCGGTGGAAGCGTTCGATGCCGACGCGATGACCGAGACGATCGCACACGTGCGGTCGATGCTGGAGTCGATCCCGGCGCATCCCGGCGCGGTAGCCCTCTGTGGTTCGTCGGCGGCCGATCCCGAGATCGCGGGCGCTCTGCGCTACGAACTCACCGCGCGCGTAGTCCTGGTGCCCGACTTCGCCGAGGCAACGGCGCGCGGAGCCGCGCTGATCGCCGCCGACCAGGTGCGACAGCAATCCGCCGGAACTCCGCGCGCGCCCCGGCGCCCCAAGCGGCTCCTGCTGACCGCGGCGGCGCTCGCGGCTTTCCTCGGAGTTTCCGGATTCGCGGTTGCACAGGTACTGCACGACAGCACCCCGACGACGAACGCGGGTTCCCTGGACACGACCAGCCCTTCGCCAACGTCCGCACCGACAACCGTCGAGGCCCCGCTTCCGACCTCGCCGCAACCACCGACGCAGCCCGCTCCACCACCGGCACCTGCGCCCGACCCCGGTATCCCCTCGGCCGCTGCACCCGCGCCGCCGCCGGCTGTGACGACCTCGACCGCGCCTCGTGGTCCGAAACCGCCCACTCGGGTTCCAGCACCGGAGAAAGGCCCTACCGACTCCCCCGCGCCACCGAGCTCACCGGAAGCGGCCGCGCCGAGCAACTCTCCGACGCCGACAAAGGTCGGCGCTCCGGGTCCGCAAGGGCTGTTCCCCGGAGAATCACCGCCCCCGGCGGCGGGCTCGGACCCGGCGGCGGAACAGGCGTGGTGGGCAAACCACTGGAACCTCAAGCAGCAGTGGATGAACGGCCGCTGAAACACACCGCTGGGTGGGATCGCTCAGGGGTGAACGCCGATACGCGCGTATGGTCGAGGCGTGAGTCTGGCTCGACGTGAACGCCACGCCCTCGTGGAAACGATGACCGAGGCCGGCCCTGCCGCGCCGACCCTGTGCGGCACCTGGACGGTGCACGACCTCGCCGCCCACCTGGTGGTCCGGGAACGCAGGCCCGACGCTTCGATCGGGATCATGTTCCGGCCGATGGCCGGGTACCTGGAGGCGAAGCAGGCGCAGATCGCCCAGCGCCCGTTCGCCGAACTGCTCGAACTGGTCCGCACGGGCCCACCGTGGTGGTCGCCGCTGCGCCCGGTCGACGCCGTGGCCAACCTCAGCGAGATGTTCGTCCACCACGAAGACGTGCGCAGGTCCGAACCGGGCTGGGAGCCAAGGCAATTGGCGGAGAGCGACGAAGATCGCCTCTGGAAGACCCTTCGCCCCATCGCCCGTGCGGCCTACCGCAAGTCGCCGGTCCCGGTCGTGCTCGCGACGCCGCAGGGCGCCAGGATCACGGCACATCGTGGCGACGGCGCCGAAGTGGTGCTCACCGGCCCGCCCTCGGAATTGCTGCTGCACGCGTTCGGCCGCGACGAAGTCCGGATCACGCCGACCGGGGCCGACGCCGACGTGCGGGCGGTGCTCGCCACCGACCGCAGCATCTGAACTAGACGACGTAGCGGCGCAGCCTGCGCGCGGCGAATTCCCGGAAGTACGACAGCTTCTCCGGCGGCACCAGCGAGGGCAGCAGGAAGTACCAGGCCCGCTCCATCCGCGCCGCCATCTGATCCATCGTCTCGGTGCCGACCGCGACGATGTGCACGCCCGCGGTCAGTTCCTGCAGCAGCACGCCGACCACATCGGGATCGAGGTCGGCGATCAGATCGCCCTGGGCGATGGCTCGTTCCGACAGCAGCCGGTAGGTCTCACCCCAGGTCTTGGCGATGTTGTCGCCCTGCGCGCCGCGATAGTCACCGATCTGATGGGTGAGCTTGAGCATCGCCCCCACCATCGGATCGTTCATCGATAGATCGGCCACCACATAGGTGATCCCGATACCGGCTTCCAGCGCAGGCACCCGGGAATCGAAGAAGCCCTGACACGATCCGATCAGGCGCTCGTTGCCCTGATCGACCACCGCCCTGGCCAGCTCCTCCTTGGAGCCGAAGTGAAAGTACAAGGCGCCCTTGGTCACATTGGACTGCGCGATGATTTCGCTGAGGCTCGCGTTGGCGTAGCCCAAACGGAGAAAGACATCGGCAGCGCCAGCAAGGACGGAGTCGCGGGTGATCTCCGCGCGTGCTTGCCTAGCCATCAGATCCGCCTGTCATCCAATAATCCAGCCATCCTGAAGTAGACCGACATCCCGAAATTTGCTCGACATACCGCCCGGCAGCACCCAAAAGGATGGGTGAACCGTACCACCAGGCGCCAAAGTGGCAGCCGAATCATGGATTCGGTCCACACAGCGTGCGCTAACGTCCGGTTACCCCACCGATGGTTGGTGTAGTCCCCGTATTCCATTCGGAGCTGAGCCCCGGTTCGGCTTCCAAATGACTCAAACCGTTCCAACAAAGGTTGACCAGGTGCGCCGCGACCACCTCTTTGGGCGGGGTGCGCTCGTCGAGCCACCAGGTGGCGGTGGTCGACACCATGCCGACCAGGGCCTGGGCGTAGAGCGGGGCGAGGCTGGTATCGAGATCACGACGGCCGAAATCGCTGGCGAGCAGATGCGCGACCTGATTGACCGCCTCGTTGAGCAGGCTCGAGTAGCGGCCGTCGGAGCTGGCCGCCGGCTGATCGCGGACCAGAATCCGAAAGCCGTCGGTCCGTTCCTCGATGTAGGTGAGCAGAGCCAGCGCGACCTGCTCCAAGCGCACCCGCGAGCGATTCTGGGTGAGCGAGGAGGTGATCATTTCCAGCAGCATCGACATCTCGCGATCGACGACCACCGCGTAGAGGCCTTCCTTGCCGCCGAAATGCTCGTAGACCACCGGCTTGGACACCTGCGCGCGCTGCGCGATCTCCTCGATCGATGTCGCGTCATACCCCCGCTCCGCGAACAACGCGCGACCGATCTCGATCAACTGCTGCCTGCGCTGCGTCCCCGTCATCCTCGGCCTGGTGGTCCGACCCGGCTCACTGGAAGACATGCTCCCCCGCCTCTCCGTGCCCTTTGCCGGTCTTCACGTGCTCCTCCACTACCGCACCGGACCGACGGACGTGCGCGGTCGAAGTTTTGGGCGTCTCCGGGGAGATACCCATGTACTCGCGAAATCTGTACGAACGTTCCAGAAGGCTAACAACGCGCCGCGAGGCGGTGCGCGACAGGCGTACACAAGATTCGCCCGAGGGCAGGATCATGTGCGAGGATCACTGGCGTGCCGTAGCACAGTGGTGGGCCTCGACGGCCCACTGGTGTGGCGATCCGCCGTAGTGTAATGGCAGCACCTCTGATTTTGGTTCAGATAGTTCAGGTTCGAGTCCTGGCGGCGGAGCACACACGGACACAGTGACGTATCGTCGGCCCGCACCATCTACCGACCGAACCCGCCACAGCACACTCGCTGACAGGCAGCCGAGGGAGATCCATGCCACCGCAGACCGCCGTCGTCGTTCTCGCAGCAGGTGCTGGGACGCGAATGCGGTCGAAGACTCCGAAAGTGCTGCACCCGTTAGCAGGCCGGTCGATGCTCTCGCACGCGCTGCACGCCGCCGCCGAGATCGATCCGACCCACCTGATCACCGTTGTCGGGCACGACCGCGAGAAGGTCGGCGCTGCCGTGGCGGACGTGGGTAAGGAGCTCGGCCGCGAGATCGTGTGCGCGGTGCAGGAGCAGCAGCTCGGAACCGGCCACGCGGTGCAGTGCGCACTGGGTTCGATCCCGGCGGACTTCGACGGCGACCTCCTCGTCACCTCGGCCGATGTGCCACTGCTCGACGGGCACACTCTCTCCGCTTTGCTCGACGAGCACCGCAGCTATGCCGAGCGGCCCGCCGTGACAGTGCTGACCTTCGTGCCCGAGGACGCCAACGGGTACGGCCGGATCGTGCGCGACGACGACGGCCAGCTCGCCGAGATCGTCGAGCACGCCGACGCCACCCCCGAACAGGCCAAGATCAAAGAGGTCAACTCCGGCGTCTACGCGTTCGACGCGTCGGTGCTGCGCACCATGATCGGGCGGCTGTCCACCGCCAACGCCCAGCACGAGCTCTACCTCACCGACGTGCTTCGACTGGCCCGCGAGGCCGGTCGACCCGTGCACGGCGCGCGACTGGTCGACTCGAACAAGGTCACCGGCGTGAACGACCGGGTGCAGCTGTCCCAGGCGGGCGCCACCCTCAATCGCTACATTCTCGAGCGCCACATGCGGGCGGGCGTCACCATCATCGACCCCGCGACGACCTGGGTCGACGCGAGCGTGCGGATCGGACGCGACGCCGTGCTGCGGCCGGGTACCCAGCTCTTCGGCGAGACCCGCATCGGCGAGGACGCCGAGATCGGGCCGGACACCACGCTCACCGATGTGTCCGTCGGCGAGGGCGCGAGTGTGATCCGCACCCATGGTGAGCGCGCCGAGATCGGCGAGGGCGCCACCATCGGACCGTTCAGTTATCTGCGCCCGGGCACGGTCGTCGGCGAGGAAGGCAAGCTCGGCGCGTTCGTCGAGACCAAGAACGCCTCGATCGGCGCGCACTCGAAGGTGCCGCACCTGACCTACGTCGGCGACGCGACCATCGGCGAGTACAGCAACATCGGCGCTTCCAGCGTTTTTGTGAACTACGACGGGGTGAACAAACACCACACTGTGGTCGGTTCCCATGTGCGGACCGGTAGCGACACCATGTTCATCGCGCCGGTCACCGTGGGTGACGGCGCCTATACGGGTGCGGGTACTGTACTGCGCAGAAGCGTTCCACCGGGTGCACTTGCTGTGTCGGGTGGGCCTCAGCGCACTATCGAAAACTGGGTGCAGCGCTACCGTCCAGGAACCGCTGCGGCACGCGCGGCGGCGGAAGCCATCGCGGCAGACGAGACGTCTTCGAAGACAATCGAGCAAAAGGATGGCAACCAGCAGTGACCGCGTTCTCGATCGACAATCAGAAGAACTTGATGCTCTTCGCAGGCCGGTCACATCCTGAGCTTGCCGAACAGGTCGCCAAGGAACTCGACGTCGACATCACTCCGCAGACCGCGCGTGACTTCGCCAACGGCGAGATCTTCGTCCGGTTCGAGGAGTCGGTCCGCGGTTCCGACGCCTTCGTGCTGCAGAGCTTCCCCGCGCCGCTCAACCAGTGGCTGATGGAACAGCTCATCATGATCGACGCGCTCAAGCGCGGTTCGGCCAAGCGGATCACCGCGGTGCTGCCGTTCTACCCGTACGCGCGCCAGGACAAGAAGCACCGCGGCCGCGAGCCGATCTCGGCCCGCCTGGTCGCCGACCTGCTCAAGACCGCGGGCGCCGATCGCATCATCAGCGTCGACCTACACACCGACCAGATCCAGGGCTTCTTCGACGGCCCCGTCGATCACATGCACGCACTGGTGCAGCTCTCGGACTACATCCGCACCAACTACCCGTCGGACAACCTCGCGGTGGTCTCCCCCGACGCGGGCCGCGTGAAGGTCGCCGAGAAGTGGGCCGACGCGCTCGGTGGCACCCCGCTGGCGTTCATCCACAAGACCCGCGACCCGCTGGTGCCCAACCAGGTGAAGTCCAACCGCGTCGTCGGTGAAGTCGAAGGCCGCACCTGTGTGCTGATCGACGACATGATCGACACCGGCGGCACCATCGCCGGTGCGGTGAAGGTGCTCAAGGAAGCGGGCGCGGGCGACGTGATCATCGCGGCCACCCATGGTGTGCTCAGCGATCCGGCCGCCGAGCGCCTCGCCAACTGTGGCGCCAGGGAAGTCGTCATCACCAACACGCTGCCGATCAGCGAGGACAAGAAGTTCCCGACGCTGACCGTGCTGTCGATCGCGCCGCTGCTGGCCCGCACCATTCGCGAGGTCTTCGAGAACGGCTCGGTCACCGGCCTGTTCAACGGCAACGCTTAGGCTGTTCCGCCTCTCCGCGTCTTTTGGCCAGACCGAGGCGCGGGTGAGTTGGGGACGCGGCAAGCTTTCCTGGGGTGGAGGGTTAGCTCGTACCCGGTGAGTTACCCATGTTCTTGCTGAATCGGTCGGTGCGCTTGTCCTCGGACATTGGCGCACCGACCGATCCTTGGTGCATGGTGGTCCTGTAATTCGGGACGGGACAGGGGGCGGCATGGGGACTGAGCCGGAGCGGCGGGTCGAGCTCGGTAAGGATCAGGGTGTGCCGCGGGTGCAGGACGCGCCGGAGGTGTCTGATTCGTCGGCCGGGGAGCCGTGGGGTGGGATCGCCGATCCGGTAGCACCTCGCGATGCGGCGCCGTACCCACCGCCGCCCGCCGCACAGCCATGGGGTGGACTCGCGAATCCGGGTCCGGCTGTCGAGATGCCGCCGTATCCGCCGCCTCCACCGGTTTTTCCCGCTCCTGGTTATCCCGTCGCTGGTTATCCCGTTTCCGGTAATCCGGCGCCGGGTTATCCCGCACCGGTCCGGGGACCGTATGGCGTTGCGCCGTATCAGCCGTATCCGCCGCAGCCGGGTTATGGGTACAGGGACAACACACCGCTCTGGTCGATCTTCAGTTTTTGCTGTGCCGCCGCGTCGGTGTTCGGCGGGTTGGCGTTGTGTGGGCTGCCGGTGCTGATCACCGCGCCGACGGGCATCGCCCTCGGGCTGGTCGGGCATGCCAAGGGCGAGGACATGGGCAAGTGGGCCGCCATCGTCAACGGTGCGATCGCGGCGCTGGCCGCGCTGGCCGTCGTCGTGTTCGTGGCGATGATCGGCGGTATCTGAGCCGCGGCGCGCGATACTGGTAGCGGTAACCTGACCGATCAGGCCTGCTCCTCCGAACAGAACTGAGAAACGCCGCACCGATGGACGCTTTCACCGGATTCCCGCTCACCGGACTCGACTTCTACGAAGACCTCGAGGCCGACAATTCGAAGGCTTTCTGGAACGCGCACAAGCACATCTACGACGACGCGGTACGAGCCCCGATGACCGCGCTCGCCGCCGAGCTCGCGGCGGAATTCGGACAGGCCAAGATCTTTCGGCCCTACCGTGATGTCCGGTTCTCCGCCGACAAGCTGCCCTACAAGACACACCAGGGCGCGGTGGCGGCGGTGTCGCCCGGCGTCGGTTGGTACGTGCAGATCGGGGCGGCGGGGTTGTTCGTCGCGGGCGGCTGCTTCCGGCCCTCGCCCACGGCCTTGGCGGTCTTGCGGGCCACGATCGACGACGAGGTGCGCGGCGCGGAACTCGAGAAGATCCTGGCCGCGACGACGGCAGCCGGTTTCACCGTCGGCGGCGACAAGCTCAAAACCAAGCCGAGAGGCTATGCCGTCGACCATCCACGCATCGACCTGCTGCGCCACAAATCGCTCACCCTGCACCGCGAGTTCGGCGCGCCGGACTGGCTCACCACCCCGGCCGCGGCCACCGAGATCCGCCGCGCGTGGAACGACCTCCGGCCGCTGGTCGAATGGTTCGCCGCCGTCCTGGAGGGCGTCCCGGAGGACACGAGCGGCAGGCGTCCGTAGCAGCGGTGACCGATCGGCCCGAGCGTGCCTCGTGACGCCACGGCTCGCGGAGGCCGATACTGGAAACCATGAGCCGTGAACCGTTGGACATGGACATGGGCGATGACGATCAAGCCGACGACATCGTCGAATACGAGCGCTATGTGGAGGACCCACCCGCGGACCACGTGATCCGCAACCACGAAGCCGAAGCCGACGGCTTCCTCGGCATCACCGAGGAAATGGCCGAGGAGTACACCGAGAGCGGGTCCCGCCGCGAGGCGTTGGCACAGGACGAACGCCCCGCCGAGGAAGTCGCGATGGGAGTGCGCGGCGACGACAAGGTCGACGGCGACCTCTTCGACGACGACGCCGTCAACGGCGAGGAAGGCGTCGACAAAGACCTCGAGGGCGACGAGAACCTCACCAGCGGCGAATACCTCGCCGACGAACTCGACCTCTAACTCCCCGCGTCGCCGGTGCACGACACGCTGGCATACGGCCCGCTGGCCGTTTGCTCGGCGAGCACCTCGTCGCCGACGAGGATTCTGCAGGTGACATCGCCACCGTCGGCGTCGGCCGAGGCGGTGAGCGTGACGGTTTTGAAGATCCCGTCGATGCTGACCTCCTTCGTCCAGGGCAGAGCCGCGTCGGTGTCCTGCGCGATGTCCATATTGCGACCGGAGTAGGTGATCGAACTGGCCTGGCCGGTTCCGTCGACCTGATAGGTCACGGTCACGGCGCGATTGATCTCGTTGTCGACCTCGTTCACCGTGGTCGCGACGATGGCGATGCACGAGCCGAGTCCGACCAGGAACACCAGCAGGACGCCACCGAGAACCCATGGCCAGACCTTGCGCTTCTGGGGTGGTGGGTAGCCACCTTGCGGATAGCCGCCCTGCTGGTACGGCGGACCACCCTGCTGCTGCCAACCTTGTGGCTGACCGTAGGGCTGTTGTCCGTAAGGCTGTTGTCCGTAGGGCTGCTGCCCATAGGGCTGTTGCCCGTACGGCGGTTGTTGTCCGTAGGGCTGCTGCCCGTACGGCTCATGCCCGGGCGGCTGGTTGCCCGACGGCGGAGGAGCCGATGGCTGTTCACCGGAAGGCTGCTGATTGTGCGGGTCCGGCGACGATCCAGGAGGCTGCTGACCAGGTCGATCCGACATGTGAGCTCCTTTGCTCGGCGACGTGGGCCCACTACACGAGTGAGACCTGGGTCACATGTTGATCTTACTGCGCGGATCCTGTGGGCCGGAAGAGCCGCCGACCCCCTGATCAGCGGCGTTCGGCCAGGGCCAGGATGAAGCGATTGTCGGGATCGGTCCAGGTGTGGGCCGGAGTGAAGCCGGCTTTGTCGAGTTCGGCGGCGAGGGATTCGGGGCGGAATTTGGCGGAGATCTCGGTGCGCATTTCCTCGCCTGCCGCGAAATCGACGGTCAGGTCGAGTCCGGCGACGGTGGCTTTCATCGCTTCCGTGGCCCGCAGGCGCATTTCGATCCATTCGTTCTCGGCGTCCCAGATGGCGACGTGTTCGAATTTCTCGGGGACGAAGTCGGCGTCGAGCCGGTTGTTGAGCACGTGCAGGACATTGCGATTGAATTCCGCGGTGACGCCCGCGGCGTCGTCGTAAGCGGGGACCAGGATCGCGGGGTCGATGACCAGGCCCGCGCCGAGCAGGAGCAGTTCGCCGGGTTCGAGGACCTCGTTGATGCCTGCCAGGAATTCGGCGCGCTCGGCGGGGACCAGGTTGCCGATGGTGCCGCCGAGGAAGGCGATCATGCGGCGACCGCCCCGGGGCAGGTTGTGCAGGGTGTCGGTGAAGTCGCTGACCACTCCGTGCACGGACAGGTTCGGATACTCGGTCGCGATCTCGGCGGCCGCACCGCGCAGTGCCGAGGCCGAGACATCCTGTGGAACATAGGTTTTCAGCGAGCCTTCGGCGGTGAGGGCGTCCAGCAGCAGACGGGTCTTGGCGGCCGAGCCGGAGCCGAGCTCCACCAGTACCTCGGCATTGGCCGCCGCGGCGATCTCGCCGACGACCCGCTCGAGGAGGGCCCGCTCGGTGCGGGTCGGGTAGTACTCGGGCAGTCCGGTGATCTGCTCGAAGAGTTCGCTGCCGCGCGCGTCGTAGAACCACTTGGGCGGCAGGGACTTCGGATCGGCGGTCAGACCGGTGCGGGCGTCGGTGCGCAAGGCCGCGGTGAGATCGTCGTCGGTGAGGTGGATGTCCAGCAGCGGCGCGGTCATGAACGGACCCTTTCGGTGGCGGGGAGTTCGAGAGCGGTGATGGTGCAGTGGCCGGGCGTGGCGACGACCAACTGGCGATCGGTGACGGATTGCCAGCGTGGGTCGGCGTCGTAGGGTTCGGAGGACAGCACGGTGTGGTCGTCGGCGACGAGCACCGACAGCGAATGCCAGCAGGTGGTGGCCCACAGCGCAGCGCCGTTGCCGAGCAACAGGTTCAGCCGAGCCGTCGGCTGCCGACGCAGGACGAGTGCGACCAGCAGTTGCACGGCCTCGGCCGGAGAGCTGATCGGCCCCTCGGGGGTGATCGCCCGGAGCAGTCCTCGCAGCAGCACCCACAGCGCGGCGGAGTCGGTGAACGCCTCAGCTTGCAGCAGCAGCGCAGGCGAGCCGAATAGCGTTGCGGGGGAGGCGGGTTCATCCGCAACCGCGGTGGCGAATACGTCGTCGATGTCGGCGAGTACGGCCACGAGGGTTGTTCGCCAGTCGGGGATGACGCCGTTGTGACTGAAGGCCCAGTGTTCGTCGGTGAAGGGGGCGCAGGCGGAACGCTCCACCGGCATGCCGACGGTGGCCGAGCGGACAGCGGCGATCACCGAGCGGGACTCGAGTTGGCCGAGGACCTCGGCGACAGCGGGATCGGTCCAGATCGGGGCCTGGTTGCGGTAGCGGGTGACGGCGTCGCGGGCGGCTTCGACGCCGATATCGGCTCGGCGCCACCACGCGACGCCGAAGCCGTCGGCGTTGATGGTGCCGCCCGCGCGCATGTCGGCAGGGGCCCAGGACTGGGCGAACAGCGAGTGCGGGCCGCGCATCACCAGCTCGCCCACGCCCACCGGTGGGCCGACGTAACCGAGATGTCTACACATCAGTGTTCGTCCTCGCGCAGGTCTCTGGCGAGGCGGAAGCCGGCGAAGATCTGTCGACGGATCGGGTGGTCCCAGTTGCGGAAGGTGGCGCGGCAGGCGACCTCGTCGGTGCCGAAGGAGCCACCGCGCAGGATGCGGTAGTCGCCGCCGAAGAAGACCTCGGAGTACTCGCGATAGGGGAACGCGCGGAAGCCGGGGTATGCCTCGAAACCCGAAGAGCACCATTCCCAGACATCGCCGATGAGCTGGTGCACCCCGGTGGCCGACGCGCCGGCCGGGTAGGCGCCGACCTCGGCGGGTTCGAGGTGTTGCTGACCGAGGTTGGCCAGGGCGGCGTCCGGTTGCTCCTCACCCCACGGATAGCGCCGCGACGCTCCGGTTTCCGGATCGAAGCGCGCCGCCTTCTCCCACTCGGCCTCGGTGGGCAGCCGCTTTCCGGCCCAGCGAGCGAAAGCCTCGGCTTCGAACCAGCACACGTGCACGACCGGCTGATCGAGCCGCAGCGGAGCGCGGACGCCGAACGCTGTGCGCGTCCATCCGTCACCGTCGCGCTCCCAGAACTGCGGCGCGACCAAGCCTGCCTCCCTGCGGTGCGCCCAGCCGCGCTCCGACCACAGTTCGGCTCGTTCGTAGCCGCCGTCGTCGATGAAGGCGAGGAACTGCCCGTTGGTCACCGGTGCGACATCGATCGCGAACCCGTCGACCTGCACCGGATGAGCGGGACGTTCGTTGTCCAGCGCCCACGGATCGGCCGATGTGCCCATCAGGAATTCGCCTGCGGGAATGACGATTTCGCCGCCGACCCGAACCTTCGCGACCGGCGCGGGCGGGGCCGAGAGCACCGGCGCGCCGATCCGCAATTGGTGGGTGGCCAGCATGGTCTCGTCGTGCTGCTGTTCGTGCTGGGCGATCATGCCGAAGACGAAACCGTTGTCCACCAGCGCGGTACCGGCCAGCTCACTGGAATCGAGGACATCGAGGACCTTTTCGCGCACCGAGCCGACGTAACCGCGCGCCTGTTCGGGATCCAACAGCGGCAGCGCCGGACGATTGACCCTGGCGTGCTTGAACGCGTCGTAGATCTCATCGATATCGGCGCGCACCGCCTCGCGCCCACCGACGTCGCGCACCAGCCACAGCTCTTCCTGATTCCCGATATGCGCCAGATCCCAGACCAGCGGCGACATCAGCGGCGAATGCTGCGCGATGAGATCGGCCTCGTCCACGCTGTCGGTGAGCGTGGCGGTGCGGCGGCGGGCACGCGAGAGAACTTCGGCGATCCGGGCGCGCGTACGGTCGCGGTCACTGTGGTCGGCGGGGACGGAAAGACTCACGAGATCTCCGAAACAGACTGGTCGACAACGACTTCGGACAGAAGGACAGCGGCGTGCCCGCGGCGGACGAGCAGCCGTGAGGTCACCGCGACGAGCCGTTGCGCGAGGAGTCGACCTCGGCGAGCGGACTGCGACCGGACCTACATCGGCGGGCCGATGCCGCCAATTCCGCGGCGGCAGCCGGTGTTCGCGCATGGGCGGCGGCCAGGTCGAACACATCTACGGCCGCACGGCGTAATTGCGGGTCGAGCAATCCGGAGCGGGCGGAGGTCAACCACTCCCCCGCGGTGGGCGCGGCCAGAGCGGTCGCCTCGGCGACGACGGCCGGGGTCGACAGCAGGGCATCGAACAGGTGGATCGGAGTGGTCCACGCTTCGCCGGGTTGGGTGTCGAGGTAGCGAACCTCGAGATGACCGGATGCCCGGACCGGGGGGAACAGCGTGGTCAGGTGGTAGTCCAGGTCGGCGCGGGTGGGGCGGCGGCCGACTTCGTCGTCGAGGGCCCCGGACAGCCAGTCGGCGAAGGTGGCGCCGGGCGGTGGGGACCAGTCGGCGTCCTCATCGCCACAGCGCACGCACAGCAGTGGTACGTCGAGGGCCCAGTGCGCGTAAGAGGTGATCGGGTCGGCCCAGTCGGCCACCGGCGGTCTGGCACGGGAGGGATCGAGGCGCAACCAGGTACGCATGCGCTGGGAGGCCCAGTCGCCCGGCGGGACACCGTGCAGGCGGGGTGAGCAGGCGAAGGCGGCGATCAGGGTGGGGCCGAGCGCGTAGAGGGCGGTCCAGCGGGCCCGTACCTCGGCGAGATCGGCGCCCGCGTCCACACTGACCTGGGTGGCGGCGGTATTGCACATCATCAGCGTGCCGAAGGGGCCGACGCCGTCGAAATGACGTTCCATCGCCGCGTAGCGGGGTAGTCGGAGCAGGCGCTCGGCGGGACGGCCCGCATCGGCGGCGGCGGCGTAGATGCTGATCTCTCGGGCGGCGAGCAGGTCCCGCAAACGGGCCGCGTCAGCGCGCAGATGCTGTGTCAGCGCTGCCGGATCGGCGAACGGTGCGCTGGAAAGTTCGATCTGACCACCGGGTTCGAGGGTGACGATGCTCCCTCCCGGCAGGGGAACCGCCCCCGAGGCCGGGGCGATGGAGGTCGGTGCGTGCGGCCCGAGGGCCGCTGCCAACTGGTCGAGCGAGGGGCGTGAACCGGTGGGCCCCGCGGTGAGCCACTCCAGTTCGGCGCCGATCAGCGCGGGTGGTCCGAGCTTGAAACACACGCCGCCGACATAGGCCTCCGCAGCCACCCTGGACGACATTTCGCCCTGGTCGGGGGCGTAATCGGGCCACGATGAGCGTTCCAGAGTGACCGCCATGCCAACCTCCACGTGCTGCGTGCTGCCGGGGAACCTGCGTTTCGCTCATTCCAGAGTAGCGAGCGCCACCGACAGAGAAAGTGTCGAAAAGGCCAACGCCTCGGGGCGCTATCGTCGTCACCATGCTTGACCTCGCCGCGATCAGAGCCGCCACCTCAGGACTTTCCACCGGTCAGGTCTTCCTCGACAGCGCCGGATCGTCACTGCCGCCGAAGGTCGTCATCGACACGATGATCGCCCACTTGCACCGCGAAGCCGAGATCGGTGGCTACCGCGCGGCTAATGAGCGCCTCGACGATCTGGCCAGGGTGAAGACCTCGATCGCCACCCTCATCGGCGCCACCCCCGACACCATCGCCCTCAGCGACAGCGCGTCCCGGTCATGGGCCGATTTCGCCTACTCGGTGCCCCTGCGTCCCGGCGACCGCATCCTGATCTCCGGCGCCGACTACGCCAGCAACGCGATCGCCGCGCTCCAGCGCGCGAAACGCACCGGGGCCGTGGTCGAGCGTATTCCCAGCGACGACACCGGACGCCTCGACACCGACGCGCTCGCCGACATGCTCGACGAACGCGTGCGACTGGTGTCGCTCCAGCACGCACCGACCAACGGCGGCCTGGTGAACCCGGTCGCCGAAGCGACCAGAATCACTCACGAAGCCGGTGCGCTGGTGCTGCTCGACGCCTGCCAGTCGACCGGCCAGCTGCCCATCGACGTCACCGAACTCGGGGTCGACGCGATGTCGAGCACCGGCCGCAAATGGTTGCGCGGCCCCCGCGGCACCGGATTCCTCTACGTCCGAGCCGAGTTGGCGCGGACGATGGAACCGGCCCGCCTCGACCTGCACAGTGCCGAGTGGGTGAGCCCCGGCGAATATCGTCTCGCTGACGACGCGTCCCGTTTCGAGTTCTGGGAATGCGGCGTGGCCGCCCGTCTCGGCCTCGGCGCCGCCGTCGACTACCTGCTCGAACAAGGCCCCGACGACGTTTACGCGGCCGTCGCGACCCGCGCCGAGTACCTGCGCAAGACGCTGCCCGAGCTGCCCGGCGTGACCGTGCGCGACCTGGGTACCGAACACAGCGGCATCGTGTCGTTCACCGTCGACGGCCACGACCCCGACCAGCTGCGCGACCGCCTGGCCGAGCGCGCGATCACTGTCACCGTCAGCCGCGCGGGCTCCACCCTGCTCGACATGTCGGAGCGCACCCTGCCCGCCGTCCTGCGGGCCTCCCCGCACTGCTTCGTGAGCCCGGAGGATCTCGACCGCTTCGTCACGACGTTGGCCGACCTCGGCCGCTGAGCCTCGCGAGGTGCTCGCGGACGATCCGGTCCGCGAGCACCCGCGGGTCCTGATCAGGGGCAACGATTTCCAGCGTCCGGTTGACGGCGATCGTCGCCAGACCGTGCACATTGGTCCACAGGGCCAGCGCGCGCTGCGGCGCCGACTCCGGCGCCACCGCCGCGACCAAGTCGACCACCTGCCCGTACAGCGGCTGCGTCGTCGCCCGCAGGTTCTCGCCGGAACCCACCAGCAGATCGTGGCGAAACATCAGGGTGAACATCTCGGGCCGCGACACCGCGAAATCCACGTAGTCGACCGCCATCCGACGCAATCGTTCGCGCGGGTCATCGATCGTGGCGAGGACCGCGAACCGCTCGATCAGCTCCCCGAATCCGCGCGCCGCGATCGCCGCGAGCAGGGCCGCGTGGGTGGGAAACCATCGCCGGGGTGCGCCGTGCGAGACGCCGGCGGCCCGCGCGATCGCGCGCAGCCCGAGTGCGCCGACGCCGTCGGTTTCGAGCAGATCGACGCCGACGTCGATCAGGCGCTCGCGCAACGATTCAGGCATACCGGCAATTCTGCACACCAGCTCGGCGGTGTTCGCCGTCGCATACGTAGACAGTGTCTACTAGTCTTCGGTAGACACTGTCTACCGAAGGGCTGCCCATGTGGTACCTGTTGTGCAAATACGTCCTCATCGGCCCGGTGCTTCGCCTGCTCGGGCGCCCGCACGTCGAAGGGCTCGAACACATTCCGCGCACCGGGCCGGTGATCATCGCGGCCAATCATCTGGCCTTCATCGACTCGCTCTACCTGGCCCTGGTGATCCCCCGGCCACTCACCTTCCTCGCGAAGCAGGAGTACTTCACCGGCACGGGGCTGCGGGGGCGATGCAAGCGCTGGTTCTTCTCCGCCGCGGGCCAGGTACCGGTGGACCGCACCGGCGGCGACGCGGCCGCAGGCGCGCTCGCGGCGGCCACCGCGATCCTCGACGGCGGCGGCGCCTGGGCAATTCACCCAGAGGGCACACGGTCACGGGATGGCAGGGTCTATCGTGGTCGCACCGGGGCGCTGCGCGTTGCCATGGCCACCGGGGCACCGGTGGTGCCCGTGGTCCTGGACGGTACCGATCGCATGAATCCTCGCGGTCGGAAACTGTTGCGTTTCACCAAGGTACGCATCACCGTTCACCCCGCGAGGCACTATCCCGCAGCAGTTCATCACGCCCAGGTCAGAGCGGCAACAGACCTGCTGATGCGGGAAATTGCCACGTTATCGGGTAGACCATATGTAAACCGCTACGCAGCCACCTTCGTCGGCTAGTGCGCACCAGCAGGGGTGCTGGGGCGTCAGCCCGGGTTAACACGCGCGGGGCGGGGCGGGATTTCTTGTTGGGAGTGCACAGCACGGCCGTAACCGATCGTTGGCGTAAAGGGAGACCGACGTTGAGCAGGTTCACCGACGAAATGTTTGGCACAGCGCTGACCAGCCCGAAGGGACTGGTCACCGGAGAGCCGGAGGCACCACTGCGGCAGACCTGGGGGGAAATCCATAGGCAGGCACGGCGAATGGCGGGTGGTCTCGCGGCCGCCGGGATCGGGCACGGCGACGCTGTCGGCGTGCTGGCCGGTCTGCCCGTCGATATCGCGCCCGCCTGCCAGGCCATCTGGATGCGCGGCGCATCGATCACGATGTTGCATCAGCCGACGCCGCGCACCGACCTGGAGGTCTGGGTGCGCGACACCGAAACGGTGCTGCGCATGATCGACGCGAAGGCCGTGGTTCTCGGCGCCCCGTTCGCCGCCGCCGAACCGGTGCTGCGGGAACGCGGGATCGCTGTGGTGCGGATCGAAGACCTGCACAGTGGCCCGGACGCCGATCCGGTGCCCACCACGGAGAGCGATATCGCCCTGCAACAGTTGACCTCTGGATCGACCGGATCACCCAAAGCCGTGCGAATTACCCACGGCAACTTCTACGTCAACGCGTACGCGATGTTCAACCGGGTCAAGTTCCAGACCGACGACGACGTGATGGTCAGCTGGCTGCCGCTGTTCCACGACATGGGCATGGTTGGCTTCCTCAGCGTGCCCATGCAATTCGGCGCCGAGGTGGTGTGTGTGACACCGCTGGACTTCCTGGCCAGGCCGCTGCTGTGGGCCGAGCTGATCGACAAGTATCGCGGCACTGTCACCGCCGCACCGAATTTCGCGTACTCCCTGCTGGCGCGGCGGCTGCGGCAGGCCGAGCCGGGCACGATGGATCTGTCGAGCGTGCGGTACATGTGGAACGGCGCCGAACCGGTCGACCCCGACACCATGACCGCTCTCGCGGCGGCCGGACAACAGTTCGGGCTCAACCCGATGGCGCTCACGCCGGTCTACGGCATGGCCGAGACCACCCTGGCCGTGTCGATCCCCGACCCCGGCTACGGGCAGGTCCTCGACGTGATCGACGCCGACCTGCTCGAGGCCGTCGGCAAGGCGGTGCCGGTCGCCGAGGACGGCCACCACGGCACCCCGCGCAAGCTGCCGACGCTGGGACACCTGGTCGACGATCTGGAGGGCCGCGTCGTCGACGCCGAACGGCAGCCGCTGCCGGTCCGCTCGGTTGGCGTCATCGAATTGCGCGGCCCCGCGGTCACTTCGGGCTACGTCACCGTCGACGGCTTCCGCCCCGCCCAGGACGCCGACGGCTGGCTCGACACCGGTGACATCGGCTACTTCACCGAAGACGGCCTGATGGTGGTGTGCGGGCGCATGAAGGACGTCATCATCATGGGCGGCCGCAATATCTACCCCACCGACATCGAACGAGCCGCCCTGCGGGTACCGGGAGTCCGCCCCGGCAACGCGGTAGCGGTGCGTCTGGACGCCGGTGAGAAACGCGAAAGCTTCGCGGTAGTGGTCGAATCCAACGACTACCAGGACCCCGACGAGGTGAAGCGCATCGAGCGCGAGATCGTCCACGAGGTCTTCGCCGAGGTGGGCGCGCGCCCCCGCACCGTCGCCATCCTCGGCCCGGGAGCCCTCCCGAAGACCTCCTCGGGCAAACTCCGCCGCACCGCGACGGCGGTGCACCTGCGTTAGCCCAACCCTGGATCCGCCATGACCGCACTCCCGACCCCCACCCGCGACCCATAGGGAGCGGCGGCCACGAAGTGGCCGGTCGCGGCCGGGTCGCCGGTTAGCCGCCGGGGCGTACGCGACGAAGGAGCAAGCCCCGGTGGCTAACCGGCGGCCCCTCGGGGCCGCGACTCGAGCGCGCCAGCGCTCCAACAAACACAGCGTCAAACCGTCCGGGACTACTCGAACCCCGTGCGCTGCCGTACAACCCGTCCCGGGACTACCGAACCCCTAATGCAGGTTGTTCTGGGCTGCTTCCAGCCCGACCTTCAATAACAGCTCCACCGCATCGGCCGCCTGCTCCACGATCACCGGAACCTCTTTGCGCTCCGGCGCGGCAAAGGGCTTGAGCACGTAATCGGCCGGATCCTGCCGACCGGGCGGACGCCCGATCCCGATCCTGGTCCGCAGGTACTCCCTGGTGGTCAACGCCTGCGAGATCGACCGCAATCCGTTGTGTCCACCTTCGCCGCCGCCCTGCTTGAGCTTGAGCGTCCCGAACGGCAGATCCAGCTCGTCGTGGACCACGATCACCTGATCCACCGGCACCGAGAAGAACTTCGCCAGCGCGGCGACCGGCCGCCCGGACAGGTTCATGTAGGTGCGCGGCTTCGCGAGGAGGATCTGGCGTCCGTCCAGTCGGGCCTGGAGCAGGTCGGCGCCGGACTTCTTGTGCACGGCAAAACGGCCGCCGATGCGCTCGGCGAGCACATCGGCGACCAGGAAGCCCACATTGTGGCGGGTGCGCTCGTATTCGGGGCCGGGGTTACCCAGTCCGACTACGAGCGCGGGCCCGGAGGATTCGGTCATTGCCCGAATCGTAGTGCGCGGTCTTACTCGGACTCGGGAGCGGTCTCCGCGGTCTCGGTCTCGGCGGCGGCTTCACCCTCGTCGTCCATCTGCGAGGCGGACGGCGCCTCGATGACGTTGACGATCAGCGCTTCCGGGTCACCGGCCAGGGTGACGCCCTCGGGCAGCGCGATGGTGCCGGCCAGGATCTGGGTGCCGGGCGCGATGCCGTCGACCGAGACCTCGATGGTCTCGGGCAGGTTCATCGCGTCGGCCTCGATCGACAGGGTGTTGAGCTCCTGGGTGATCAGGGCGCCGGAGACGGCATCGCCGACGACCACGACGTTGACGTCGGTGGTGACGCGCTCGCCACGCTTGACGATCAGCAGGTCGGCGTGCTCGATGTAGCGACGGATCGGGTGGACGACGACCGACTTGGTCATCGCCAGCTGCGGCTGGCCGTCGATCTGCAGGTTCAGGATGGCGTTGGTGCCGTGCAGACGCAGGATCGCGGCGAACGCCTTGGCGTTCAGCGACAGGTGCTGCGGCTCGGCGTGGTGGCCGTACAGCACGGCGGGCACGTTGCCGTCGCGACGGGTACGGCGAGCGGCGCCCTTACCGAATTCGGTGCGGACGGCGGCTTCGATCAGATTGGCGTCGGACATACTGAATGCGCTCCTACGGCTGGTTCATGGGTGACCCAACTCCGGGGTCAAGGTCTACTCGTCGGACGAAAGAACGAACGAGGACGGCCCAAACAAACTCAGCCGAGCCGCGTCGATCACGGTGTGCGCACCAAACGGGCACTCACCCTCGCCGAGACAACCCGCCAACCATACCGCATAGCAATCCGCGATCTGAAACCGCCATGACCGCACTCCGAACCCCGCACCTGCGACCCCTAGGGAGCAGCGGCCACAAAGTGGCCGGTCGCGGCCGGGTCGCCGGTTAGCCGCCGGGGCGTACGCGACGAAGGAGCAAGCCCCGGTGGCT
This sequence comes from Nocardia sp. PE-7, assembly GCF_030486425.1. Classification (NCBI taxonomy): domain Bacteria; kingdom Bacillati; phylum Actinomycetota; class Actinomycetes; order Mycobacteriales; family Nocardiaceae; genus Nocardia; species Nocardia sp. PE-7. Next base: position 5,782,854 of record NZ_CP129614.1, read on the forward strand.
GACCGGCGGCCCCCAGGGGCCGCGACTCGAGCGCGCCAGCGCTCCAAAAACACAGAACAATTGATCCCCCCTGTGACCACCCCTTCAGCCCCTCGTACCCTGGAAAGGCTGCCCCCACCGAAAGGCTCCCCCTTGTCCGAGTCCGGAGAGAACGTCGCCCCCACCCCACGCGGGTTGCCCGCCGAGGTGGCCCGCCGGCGCACGTTCGCCGTGATCTCGCACCCCGACGCGGGTAAGTCGACGCTCACCGAAGCACTGGCGCTGCACGCGCGGATGATTTCCGAGGCGGGCGCGATCCACGGTAAGGCCGGCCGCAAGTCGACGGTGTCGGACTGGATGGAGATGGAGAAGGCGCGCGGTATCTCCGTGAGTTCGACCGCGCTGCAGTTCAACTACCGGGTCGCCGGGTCCGATGTCGACAATGTGATCAACCTGGTCGACACCCCCGGTCACTCCGATTTCTCCGAGGACACCTACCGGGTGCTCACGGCCGTCGACGCCGCGGTGATGCTGATCGACGCCGCCAAGGGCCTGGAACCGCAGACGCTCAAGCTGTTCCAGGTGTGTCGCCACCGTGGCATCCCGGTGATCACCGTCATCAACAAATGGGACCGGCCGGGTCAGGCCCCGCTGGAATTGCTCGACGAGATCAGCGAGCGGATCGGCCTCACGCCCACTCCCCTGTTCCTGCCGGTCGGCATCGCGGGCGATTTCCGTGGCCTGCTGCGCCGTGGGCCGGAGGGCGAGGCGAGCGAGTACATCCATTTCACCCGCACCGCGGGCGGCGCGACCATCGCACCCGAGGAATACCTGAATTCCACCGAAGCGCAAGCGCGCGAGGGCGAGGCGTGGACGACCGCGGCCGAGGAGAGCGAACTGCTCTCGGCGACCGGACAGGACCACGATCAGGAGATGTTCCTGGCAGGCCAGACCTCGCCGGTGATCTACGCCTCGGCCATGCTGAATTTCGGTGTGCGCCAACTGCTGGAGACGCTGGTGGAACTGGCGCCCGCGCCCGGCTCGCGTGCCGATGTGACGGGCAAGGAACGCACGACCGGTGACCCGTTCAGCGCGGTGGTGTTCAAGGTGCAGGCGGGGATGGATACCGCCCACCGCGACCGGCTGGCGTTCATGCGGATCGTGTCCGGCGAGTTCGAACGCGGCATGGTGGTGACCCACGCGCAGACCGGTCGCCCGTTCGCCACCAAGTACGCGCTGACGGTCTTCGGCCGCGAGCGCACCACGGTCGACACCGCCTATCCCGGCGATGTGGTCGGCCTGGTCAACGCCACCGCGCTCGCACCGGGCCACACGCTGTTCGTCGACAAGAAGGTGGAGTACCCGCCGATCCCGAGCTTCGCCCCCGAGCATTTCGCGACGCTGCGCGCGCAGAGCGCGGGCAAGTACAAGCAGTTCCGCAAGGCCATCGACCAGCTCGATTCCGAGGGCGTGGTGCAGGTGCTGCGCAACGACGCGCGCGGTGACGCCACCCCGGTGCTGGCCGCCGTGGGTCCGATGCAGTTCGAGGTCGTCACCGCCCGGATGCAGGGCGAGTTCAATGTCGAGACCCAGCTGGACTTCCTTCCCTTCACCCTGGCCCGGCGAACCGACGCGGAGTCGGCGCCCGAGCTGGATCGCCAGCGCGGCGTCGAGGTGTTCACCCGCACCGACGGCGTGGTCCTGGCGCTGTTCAGCGACAAGTGGCGGCTGCAGTACATCGAGAAGGAACACCCGAAGCTCACGCTGGAACCGCTGGTCGCGACCGCGGACTAGGGCTGTCTGGGTCGGCTGCTACGCGGCCGGTCCGGGATTGCGTTCCACCGAGGAGATGTGGTTCTCCTGCGCGATCATTCCCCAGCGGCTCGCGGTGAGACGCAGACTGGGCAGGTCGCTGAGCGAGAGCACCACCTCGTAGGTGCGCTCGTACCCGGTGTGCGAGATACGCCAGTGTCCGTCGTCGCAGCGCACGTAGCTGTCGGTGTAGAACGCGGCGCCGCGCAGGCACATGTTGTGTTCGGGGATGATCACCGTGTCGGCCAGGTACCAGGTACCGCTGGCGGTGTCACCGTCGACGTCTATCTCGGGGTGGTCGCAGCGGTGCTCGGTGATCACGTGCGGCCCCAGGGTGTTGCGCAGGAAGGCCAGGAAGGCTTCGCGTGACTCGAACTGCAGATATTCGCTGTAGGTGGCGGTGGCCTCGGGGATCAGCGTGTCGGCGAACTCGTCCCACGACTTGGTATCGAGGCTGCGCAGGTAGCGGTATTTCAGCCTGCTGATCGCGATGAGGTCGTCGGGGTGATCCGGCGGGCGCTCGATCGGTACGGGCTGTTCCTCGTCGTCCGGCAGTTCTGGCGCCATCCATGCCTCCCCCGAGTCCGACCCGGCGACCAACGGAGTGTCATCTCCGGGCAGTAACGGCGTAGGGCCTGTCCACGCGGACGCGACAGGTTCGTCGACGTGCACGTTCGGAGATTCCGGACCCTGCTCCATCTCTCCACGATCCCACCGGAAGCGGCTCGCCGCGCGTTCTGTATCAGATCGCTATCACTGCTGACACCGGAGTGTGACCTCCGGCGCCTGCCGTCCCGGCTGTCTGGGCTACCCGATGGTGAAGCAGGTCCGGCAGAAATCCTCACCGAATTCCGAGAGGCGAAGGCTCTTGCGCACGATCTTGGGCGCACGGCCCGCCTTCTTGAGCGCCTGCTCCACGACGGGCTGCACTTCCAGCACCATGTACCGGCTCAGCACGACCGGATCGTCGGAGGTGAGCGTGAGACCGAGTCGGTTGAGGTTGATCAGGTAGGACCGTGAGCGGTCCGGGTAGCGCACGCCCGCCTGCTCGGGGACCGAGGTCAGATCGCCCTGCACCAGCTCGGAGCCGATGCCGAGCGGTCGGTTGGTCCGCACGTCGACCGAGGGTTGCGGACCGTTGAGAGCCATGAACCGCAGGATGCGGGCCTCGTCGGGCGCGACCTCGTCGAGGATGCGGTCGTAGGCGGGGTGCACGTCCTCGGTGAAGTACACGTCCGCCGAGCGGGCCAACAGCGCGTCGCCGCGTCGCCGCAGGTCATCGGTGGTGGCTGATTGCAGGTACGGGCCGACCGTGATGGCCTGCTGCGATGCCCCGTTGGGCGTCGGCACATAGCTGACGATCTCGCGCACCGACCCCTCGGTGACGCCGAGTGCGCTGCGCGCGATGGAACGCAGGGCATTGCCGGTGCGCTCGGCGATATCGGCGGAGGATTCGCCGTCCAGCGCCGCCTGCGCCAGTTCCTTCGTGACCTCGTAGGTGGTGCCGACAGCCCACTGACTGCCGCGCACCGCGGTACCGGCGGCCAATCCGGCGGCGCGGAAAACGCCACGGATCAACCGTGCTTCATTGCTGATCTGTCGCTGCTCTACATCCGAGCTGCGCTCGACGGCGCGGGTACCGGCACGGGCCAGGTCCTGTCCGGTCCTGTCGTCTGTCACGTCCTACTCCGAAGTCTCGCCATGTGAACAGTCCTGCCACCGCGCCCCCTGTGCGCAAGTTTGTGGGCTGTCACCAAATGTGGTGGTGGTCATTGTTCCGACTTGCAAGGGTGAGTACGGCATTCGGGACAGGTTCTGTGACTGATGTCTCAGACACTACCCTGTGGTCTGACGCACGACGAATGGACCCAGTTCCTCAACTCACAGTAGGGTCACCTCGCCGCGGGGGTGATAAATTTTGGTTCTCGGTGAGGCGGTGGTCACCGGGTATCGGCAGGAGGGCGTGTCGTGTTGGAGAGTGTGTTCGGGTTACACCCGACACTCCTGCTAGAAATTGTGACAATTCCTCTTTTCACAGGAATTATCGGCTACATAACCAACTGGACCGGCATTCTCATGCTGTTCCAGCCGATTCAATTCCATGGAGTCCGACTGCCCGGTTTGCGGGCGGTCTTCCCCTTTCTGCCCAAGCGGATCCAGGTATTGCCGCTGCTCAGCTATGACGGCCGGATCGGCTGGCAGGGCATCGTGCCCTCGCGCGCCGACAAGATGGCCAGCATCGCGGTCGACAAGGGGCTGTCCAAGCTGGGCAGCGTCGCCGACTTCTATCGCGAGCTCGACCCGGAGAAGCTGGCCGAACATCTGGCCGAGGTGGCCGACGCGCAGATCCGCGACATCGTCGAGGTGATCCTGCGCCGCGAACACCCGCAGCTCTGGTACAACCTGCCCGTTCAGGTCAGGGAGATGATCCACCAGCGGGTGCGCTCGCAACTGCCCGAGATCCTGCGCGACCTCACCATGGAGCTCGGCGCCAATATCGACCAGCTGCTCGACGTGAAGCAGATGGTGATCCGCTACTTCCAGGCCCGACCGCAATTGCTCAACCAACTGTTCCAGGTGCTCGGCGCCAAAGAGCTGCGGTTCATGCAGAATTTCGGCTTCTACTTCGGTGCGCCCTGCGGGCTGCTGCTGGTGCTGGCGTTGCACACGACCGGGCTCTCGGCGCTGGTCGTGCTGCCGATCGGCGGGATCATCATCGGCTGGGTGGTGAACTGGATCGGCATCAATATGATCTTCGCGCCCGCCACGCCGAAGTGGTGGTGCCCATGGCGGCAGGGTCTGCTGATCAAGCGTCAGCCCGAAATCACCGCGGGGTACGCGGCATTGGTGTCCACCGAGGTCGTCACCGTGGCCAATATCGGCGACGAACTGCTCAACGGCCCGCGCTCGGACCGCACCCTGCAGATGCTGGAGGACACCCTGCGCCCGGCCGCCGACCGTGCGCTCGGGCCCGCGCGGCCCGCGGTGAAATTCATGCTCGGCAGCCGCGAATACGACACGCTGCAAACAACTCTCACCACGCAGGCCATGACGATCGCGCCCATGGCATTCGCCGACCCGGCGTTCAACGCTCAGCAGAGCAGGCAGGTCAACGACTACATCGCCCGGCAAATGTCCGCACTTTCGCCCCATGACTTCGTGGACATGCTGCGCTCGGCGATCAAACAGGACGAATGGTTACTTTTCGTCCATGGCGGTGTGCTGGGACTGCTCGCCGGATACGCTCACATCCTGGTCTTCGGAACAGGAGTAGCGACGACATGGATGTAGACGACGGGACCCCGTCCACCGACATGGTGCGACGGTCGGTACCGCCGCTCGAGGCATCAGGCGACAAGCGTGGCCTGCTGCCTGTCTCACCGGTGCGCACGGTCAGGGCGGCGACCGGTGTGGCGCGGGTCGCGCTGACCGCCGCCTCGGGGATGACGCTGTGGACCCTGGATACCGCGCTCGGGGTGACCGTCACGGTGGTGCGCGGCAGCATGGCGGGCACCCCACCCAACGAGGTGCTCGCCGAAGCGGAAACCGCAGTACGCGACCGGCTTCGGCACGCGCTCGGCCTGCCGACGAGCGCCGACCGCCGCGGCAACGACGGCACGCCGACCCTGCGCGAGCAGGGCGCCGAACTGCTTCGCCTGTCCGCCAGCACGCATGCCGCGCAGCCCGACACCCATCCGGCCTATCCCGGCATCCTCGCCGAGATCACGCCGGACGAGGCGCGGATTCTGCGATTCCTGCACGTCGACGGGCCGCAACCGGCCATCGATGTGCGCACCGGGCGTCAGCGGGCGTTCGGTGGCGAGCGGTTGATCAGCGGACTCACCATGCTGGGTGAGCATGCGGGCCTGCGGTTTCCGAACCGGGTGCCGCAGTACCTGCCCAACCTGCGCAGGCTCGGGCTCATCGAGTACACCCGCGACCCCGTCGGCAACCCGCACCGCTACCAGGTCATCGAGGCCCAGGAGCAGGTGCGGGAAGCGTTGCGGCGCCCCGGTTTCGGTACGAAGGTGACCTACCGCAGCATCCTGCTCACCGAATTCGGCGCCGACTTCGTCCAGACGTGTCTACCGGTCGTGATCAGCGACGGCAGGGAAACCGCGACCTAGTTCTCGCCGAGCTCCGCGAGTTCCATCCAGCGTTCTTCCGCCGCTTCCTTTTCCGCGACGACTTCTTTCAGCTCGGCGCCGAGCTTGATCAGCTTGTCCGGATCCGTCGCGGCGTCGGCCAGCGCCCTGTGGAGTTTCTGTTCGCGCTCGTCGAGCTTGGCGATGCTGCGTTCGACCTTCGACAATTCCTTGCGGGCGGCGCGCCTATCGGACGAATCCGTCGAGGTGCCACCGGTCTTCGCGGTGAGCGGCTTGGTGTTACCCGCCATGGCGGCGCGCTTGGCCAGGTAGGAGTCGATGCCACCGGGCAGGTTGGTGAGTTTGCCGTCGCCGAACAGGGCCCAGGTGGAGTCGCAGATCCGCTCGACCAGGTAGCGATCGTGGCTGATGACCACCAGTGTGCCCGCCCAGTTGTCGAGCAGGTCCTCGAGCTGCTGCAGGGTGTCGATGTCGAGGTCGTTGGTCGGCTCGTCGAGCAGCAGGACGTTCGGTTCGGCCATCAGAATGCGGGTCAGTTGCAGGCGACGGCGTTCACCACCGGAGAGGTCGCCGACCGGGGTGCGCTGGCGGGCCGGGGTGAACCCGAGCCGTTCGGCGAGCTGGCCGGCCGAGATCTCCTTGTCGCCGAGCATGATGCGCTGCGCGACCTGCTGCACGGCCTCGAGCACCCGCATATCGGTGGGCAGGTCGTCGAGTTCCTGACGCAACCAGCCGATCTGCACGGTCTGGCCCTGGATCCGCTTGCCCTTGGCGGGTTCGGTCTCCCCGGCCAGCGCGCGCAACAGCGTGGTCTTGCCCGACCCGTTGACGCCGACCAGGCCGACCCGCTCGCCCGGCGCGAGTCGCCAGGTGAGGTCGTCGACCAGCACACGGCCGTCGGGGGTCGCGAGCGCGGCGTCTTCGAGTTCGATCACCACGCGGCCGAGGCGCTTGCGCGCGAACGCGGCCAGCGAGACCGAGTCGCGCGGCGCGGGCACATCGGCGATCAGCGCCTCGGCGGCTTCGACGCGGTAGCGCGGCTTGGAGGTGCGGGCCTTGGCGCCGCGGCGCAGCCAGGCCAGTTCCTTGCGGGCCAGGTTCTGTCGACGCGATTCCGAGGCGTCAGCCTGACGTGCGCGTTCGGCGCGGGCGAAGATCCAGTCGCCGTAGCCGCCCTCGTAGACCTCCACCTTGCCGCCGACGACCTCCCAGGTGCGGTTGGCGACGGTGTCGAGGAACCAGCGATCGTGGGTGACGACGACGAGCGCGGTGCGACGAGCGACCAGGTGTTCGGCCAGCCACTGCACACCCTCGATGTCGAGGTGGTTGGTCGGCTCGTCGAGGACGAGCAGGTCCAGGTCGCGCACCAGCGCCGCGGCCAGGGCTACGCGGCGGCGTTCGCCACCGGAGAGGTTGGTGACCAGGGTGTCGAGCCCGAGGTCGGCGATGCCGATGCCCTCGAGGATCGAGCGCACGCGCGAATCGGCGGCCCACTGATGGTCGGCGATGTCGACGGTGGACAGATCATCGGAGAGCCCGGCGAACACGATCGAACCGATGCTCGCGCCCTCCGGGAGCACGCCGCGCTGGGTGACCACGGCCATCCGCAGCCCACCCACCCGGCTCACCCGGCCCTTGTCGGGCGGTTCCAGTCCGGTCAGAACCTCGAGCAGCGTGGTCTTACCGCCACCGTTGAGACCCACCACCCCGATCCGTTCCCCCGCGTGAATTCCGAGGGAGACGTCATCCAGCAACGGCTTGACGCCGAAGCTCTTGGAGACCTGTTCCAGGTTGATCAGGTTGGACATAGGTGTAGCCTGTTCCGCCTCCCCGCGACTTCTGGCCAGACTCAGGCGCGGGGAGGCGGTGCGTCGGCGGCCTACGTTGGATTGCTGGATCAGTGGGCCCGTCCCCGGCGAGTTACCCATGTCCATACGAGATCTGTTGCTTGCGATCATAGAGGACCGGCCGTCGGCCGCTCTGGCCCGCCACCGCGGCCGGGCCCATCAGCCCTTGGACGACGCCTCGGTATCGAGCACCCGCGCTCCCGAAACCGGCCCGCTCGCGGTGCGCACGCTGCGGCACACGCCCGCGCCCGCCAGTTCGGCGGCGACACCGATCGCGACTTCCTCGGATTCGCAGAGGAAGGCGCAGGTGGGGCCCGAGCCGGAGACCAGCCCGGCCAACGCGCCCGCGCCGACGCCCGCCCGCAGGGTGCGGCGCAGTTCCGGCTTCAGTGAGAGGGCCGCGGCCTGCAGGTCGTTGCCGAGCAGCGGCGCGAGGGTGTGCGGGTCGCCCGCGGCCAGTGCCTGCATGAGTTTTTGGGGGTCGCCGAGACGCGGAGGCTCACCTTCGGCGCGGAGGCGGTCGAGTTCACGGAAGACCGACGGGGTGGACAGGCCCTCCTTGGCCAACGCGAGGACCCAGTGAAAGGTGTTGCGCGACAGCACCGGAAGCAGGCGTTCGCCGCGACCGGTACCCAGCGCGGTGCCGCCGTGCAGCGCGAACGGGACGTCGCTGCCGAGTTCGGCGGCGATCGTGGACAGTTCGTCGCGGGCCAGGCCGAGGTCCCACAGCTCGTTCAGCCCGACCAGGGTCGCGGCCGCGTCGGCACTCCCGCCCGCCATACCGCCTGCCACCGGGATGCCCTTGGTGATGGAGATCTCGACCAGCGGGGCACGGCCTGCCAGGTGCGCCAGGCGGACCGCGGCCTTCCAGACCAGGTTGGTGCGGTCGGTGGGCACCTCGGTGGCGCCTTCGCCGGTGACCCGCACGGAGAGCGAGGCCGACGGGGCCAAGCGGAGGTCGTCGGCGAGGGACAATGCCTGGAAGACGGTGGTCAGGTCGTGGTATCCATCCGGACGCAGATCAGCGACTCCGAGATGCAGGTTCACCTTCGACGGAGCTCGCACGACGACCGGGCTGGGCACAACTGACAGCACGATCACCAAGCGTAATAGGTTCGGCCGACTAGTACGCACGTCGAACACCCGCCGCTCATGCAAAGGGTTGCGCTAGGTACCCATGGGGGGTATGTTCGATCGTGTCGGGGACATACCCCTGGACCGTATGTTCGAAGCGAAGGAGTCGGCCATGGCCACCACCACTTACACCGTCACGGGGATGACCTGCGGGCATTGCGCGAGCTCGGTCAAGCAGGAGATCGGCAAGATCGACGGCGTCACCAGTGTGGATGTCGACCTCGCCAGCGGTCTCGTTCGCGTGGACAGCGCGGGCGAACTGACCGAGACCGAGGTGGCCGCCGCGGTCGACGAAGCGGGCTACGCGCTCAGCGCCTGATTTCCGCGCCGCCGGTGCACGGCCGACCAGCCGTTCACCGGCGGTTCACCCCCGTCGCGCGACCCGGGGAATCATCCACAATGTCATCCACATCCGTCCCCGGACGTGGTGAGACACGAATTCCGGGGTGCGACCGGCAACGCCACCCGCCGACCATGATCAACTCCGGACCCAGCGAAAACCTGTTATCCACAAGCGCTTTCACAGGAACCACCCGACCCGCGTCGATGAACGGCCGGTGTACTGCGGGTTCCCCTGCGAGAAGCCACGATTCGCGGACCTAAGTCGTCGCCGCCAACCGGACGAACGCCGCGGTTTCGAGGGTCTCCCCCCGTGCCGTCGGATCGATACCCGCGGCGACGAGCCTGCGCTCCGCCTCGACGGGCGAGCCCGCCCATCCGGACAGCGCCGCCCGCAACGTCTTTCGCCGCTGCGCGAACGCCGCGTCGATCACCTCGAACACCCGGCGGCGATGCGCCTCGTCCATCGGCCACGGCGGTTCGACATAGCGGTCGATGCGCACCAGTCCCGATTCGACCCGCGGCACCGGCCAGAAGACCTGCGTCCCCACATGGCCCGCACGACGGACTTTGCCGAAGAAACCCGCCTTGACGCTCGGCACCCCGTACACCCGATTACCGGGCTCGGCTGCCAGCCGGTCGGCCACCTCGGCCTGGACCATCACCAGCGACACCATGATGCTCGGCAACGTCGCGAGCAGGTGCAACAGCACGGGCACGGCCACGTTGTACGGCAGGTTCGCCACCAGCGCGGTCGGCACGGCGGGCAACTGCTCCGGGCGCACCCGCAGCGCGTCGGCCTCGACCACCCGCAGACGATCGACCAGGCCGGGCGCCCGGTCGGCGACGGTCTCGGGCAGGTAGTTGGCCAGTACGGGGTCGATTTCGACGGCGACCACCTGATCGACCACGTCGAGCAGCGCCAGCGTCAGCGAGCCGAGACCGGGCCCGACCTCGAGCACGGTGTCGTCCGCACCGACACCGGCCGCGGACACGATGCGACGCACGGTATTGCCGTCGTGCACGAAGTTCTGTCCGAGTTGCTTGGTCGGTCGGACGCCGAAACGTTCGGCCAGCGTCCGGACCTCGACGGGACCGAGCAATGCGGCACGGCTACCTCGAGCGGATTTCTCTGGTTCGGACACCGCTAGAACCTACCAACCTCGCCGCTGCGGCAGCTCAGCGCTGTGTCGGGACGACGTTGACGCGCGCGAGGAAACCGTCGATGGCGGCGAGCTGCTCGGGCGAGACCGAGCCGTGCTGTCCGTTGCCGAGGACCACCTGCTGATCGACGCCGTTGGCCGCGAGCTGGGCAACCAGCGCCGCGTGCAGCGGGGACGGCACGACCGTGTCGGCGACGTTCATGGACAACAGGATCGGGGCATCGTAACCACTGGTCGGCAGCATCATGTAGGCCGCGAGCGGATCGCGCAGCGGAGCGAGCGGGCGGGCCAGCAGGTCGGCGGAGGTGACGCCCTTGGTCGACGCGAAGATCTCGTCCAGGCACTGACTGCCCGCGGCGTCGACGATTTCCTTGCCGCGCGGAGTCACGTAGGAGTCGATGTCGAGCGCGGGGTCGGTGGCGCGCAGACCGGCCAGGATGCTGACGATGAACGAGGTGGTGGCGCTGGACAGCCCCGGCACCATCGGCGTCGTCGGGCTGACGAACGGCAGGATCTTCTCCACGTCCGAGGCTGGGTCGATCGCGGCGACACCACGGAAGTCGAGCTCAGGGGAGTACTCAGCCTGCACGTGCGCCGCGCTCAGCGCCGCGTGACCACCCTGTGAAACGCCGAGCACGCTCCAGGTGCGCGAGAGGTCGGGGTTGGCGGCGCGGGCAGCACGGACCAGATCGATCGTCGCAGTCGCCTCGCTGCGCACCTCGAGGTACGGGTGCGGGCCGGTGTCGAATCGGCCGAGGCCGAGGTAATCGGGCGCGACGACGGCGAAGCCCTGGTCGACGAACCGCTTCAGCAGCCGGTCCTCGCTCCCGCGCTGCTGTGGGAAGGGCGCGCTCTCCGGATCGGCCTGACCACCGCAACCCGGGCCGGAGCCCGAGGTGCCGTGGTCGTAGGCCAGAATCGGCCAGCCGCCGACCGGTGCGTCACCTTCGGGGAGGAACATCGCGCCGCTGGCCGGGCGCTGGACGCCAGCCGAGTCGGTCATCCAGTATTCGACCGAGGAGCCCCTGTCGAGCCCGTGCCAGCCCGCGGGCTCGGCCTGCACCGAGATGAGTGAACCGGGGGTCTCGGCCGTCGCCGGGGTGAAGCCGGCGGCCGTGAACGCGCTCGCGGCCAGCGCGGCGACAACGGCCGCCCGAATCGGATTCTTCAGCACAGTTCGGTCTCTCTACCAGGCAATCAAGATTTTGGACGAGTGTACAGATCAACGGCCGTCGGGACCCCGCATGACAGAGAACCCTTAACCTGCGACGACTCGACCCAAGAACTCGTCGATCGCGGCCCACATCGCCGGATTCAGCTCGCAGTGGCTGCCCGTGCCGACCACCGGCGTGTAGTTCACGCCGCCCGCGGTGAACTGCGCGGCCAGCGCCGCGTGCAGCGGCGAGGGCACCGTGCGGTCGGTGGCGTTGACCAGCAGCAGGATCGGCGCGTCGTACCCGCTGGTCGGGACGGTCATGTAGTCGGCCATCACCGAGCGCAACGGCTCGTCGCCGAGCGAGCGGCTGAGCATCTCACCCAGCGTGAGATCGGCGACCCGGTCGTCGATGGCGTCGGAGCACAGGGCGCCGATCTCGTCGATCACCTGCCGGCCGAGCGGGCTCAGGTAACTGTCGACCTGTGCGTCGGGGCGAGCGGCTCGCAGTCCGGCCAGAATGCTGGCCGAGAACCCCAGGATTCCGCCGCTGAGGCGATCGGGGTTGCCCGGCCCGAGCAGCGTGGCCACCTTCTCCACGTCCGACTCCGGGTCGATCGCGATGGTGCCGCGGAAGTCCAGCTCCGGCGCGTAGCTCACCTGCCGATGCGCGGTGCCGAGCGCGGCCTGCCCACCCTGCGACATTCCCGTCGCCACCCAGACCGGCGACAGATCATCACGCACAGCATGCGCGGCCCGGAGCATATCGATCGTGGCGGTGGCCTCGGTGTCGATCCCGAGGTACGGATGCGGACCGGTGTCGAATCTGCCGAGACCCAGATAATCCGGCGCCACGACAGCGAACCCCTTCGACACCAGATGCCGCAGGAACACGTCCTGGCCCGCTTGCGCTTGCGGCCACGGCGCACCCGCCGGGTCCGACTGGCCGCCACAGCCCGCGCCGAGTCCCGTGGTGCCGTGGTCGTAGGTGGCGACGGGCCAACCACCCGCGGGCGCGACCCCGGTCGGCAGGTACAGCGCGCCACTCGCGGGCTGCGGCACGCCCCCCACGCCCCGCGTCCAGTAGTCGATGACCTGAGCCCCCGACATCCCATGGAACCCGTCGCCCTGTGGAACAACCGCGATCACCGTTCCCGGCGCGTCCGCGTGCGCCACCGTCACCGGCGCGCACACCCCGACCCCCGCCGACAGCACCACCGTGGCAATCGCACGCCACCAGGCCGAAACCGTAGACATCCCAACCACCCGTCGACTCGTTCAACGACCCGACTCCACCGCACGAGCACAGCAGACTCGGCGAAACGAGAGCACTGTACGGCAGTTTCGCCTCTCCGGGTGTTCAGCGTGCCGTCCGGGAGCTCGATAGTTGGTTCTCGGCCTTGCGTCAGGTGCGCACCGGATGGGAGGTGGCTGGGGAGTCAGCCCTGTTCTTGCGAAATCAGCCGATGCCCAACCGTCCGGTGCACGCAGGCCACGCACCCCAGCCCTGCCGCGCCCTGGTCACCTCGGCGATCGCGATCTGTTCTTCCCGACTCGCCAGATCGGCGCGCGGCGCGTACTTCAACCCGCCCTGTCGTTCCCAGGTGCTCTGATCGAACTGGATGCCGCCGTAATAACCGTTGCCGGTGTTGATCGCCCAGTTCCCCGTCGACTCGCACTTGGCCAACGCGTCCCACACAGCGCCGTCGCGCACCGGCGGCACCTCGGTGCCCGGCTTGGCGCCCTTACGAATCGTCTTGGGCTGCGCGGGCGTGATCACATTCGAATTCACCTGCACGCGTGAGGCTTCTACGCCGTTGACCATCCGCACCGCGAACGTCGCCTCGTGCAGACCGGGCATGCCCGGGTTCTCGACCACGGTGCGGCTCATGTTCATGGTCACGTCCTCGATCACCGTTTCGACGGGATCGAGGGGAAGGGTTTCGGTGCGCTGTTCGGTGTGCTGACGCGTGACGACGACCCGCATGCCCTCGGCGAGCGGCGTCGTCGCGGCGGGCTCGGTGAAGTCCTCGTCCTTGAGCGGAACGCCCGCGGCAGTGAGGAATTCACCGATGGTCGCGGCCGCGAGGCGCAGATCGATCGGGGCGGCGCCGCCGTCGACCAGCGAGATATTGCGCGGGGTGTACACGCTCAGCGCCGCACCGGCGAGGGGCAGCTTCTCGGTGCGAGACGGCAATACGTGGGTGTCGGACGGGATCTGCATCGACGCGAGCGCGTCGCCCGCGGTGGTGCCGGTGGTCCACACCGTGCGCTCGACACCGTCGACGGTGACCGTGATCTCGCGGCCGCGGTTGAAGGTGATCGTGGCGCCGTCGCCGACCTTGGCGCTCGCGGCGGGGATCACCTCGTCGTGTTCGCCGATCTCGTAGCCCGCATCGGCCAGAATGGCGCGCACATCGCGCGACATCGTCGAGAGCTCGGTCTGTTCGCCGTCGATGACCAGCGCCACCGTCTTGTGGTTCACGATCGCCAGCGAGGCGCCGACGAGAAGAATCAGCAGCATGGCCGCCACCGCTGCGAACAGCAGCGGCGAGCGTGACGAGTTGATCCGCGCAAAAGCTGACATGATTACAGGACGATAACGACGAGGTGCGCGGTAGACAACACCAGGCCGCCCGAACAGCGGGATCGTAGATCACAATTCGATATAGACAGCGCTGGTAGATAACAACGTGGGCGTACGAATGTGAGCCGACTCACGTTTAATGTCCAGCCCCCTGCCGAACAGACGAAACGGACTATCGAATCCGATACAGCCTGCGCGCGTTGGCGGTGGTGATCTCCGCCAGCGCCTGCGGATCCTGTTCACGCGCCTCGGCCAGCGCGCGCACCGTGTACGGCAGGCAGTACGACTCGTTCGGCGCACCGCGATACGGGTGCGGGGTCAGATACGGCGCGTCGGTCTCCACCAGGATCTGGTCGTCGGGCACCAGCTTGGCGGCCTCTCGAAGTTCGTGCGCGTTCTTGAAACTCACGGTGCCGGAGAAGCTCAGCACGTACCCCTCCGCCACACATGCCTCGGCCATCGTGGCGTCGGAGGAGAAGCAGTGGAAGATCACCGTGTCCGGCGCGCCCTCGTCGAGCAGCACTGTGAGCAGGTCGTGGTCGGCTTCGCGGTTGTGGATCATCAGCGGTTTGCGCACGCGTTTGGCGAGGTCGATGTGCCAGCGGAAACCCTCGATCTGGGTCTCGACGTCGGCGCAACCGTCGAGCTTGCCCGGCCAGTAGTAGTCCAGGCCGGTCTCACCGACCGCGACCACGCGCGGATCGGTGGCGAGGTGCTCGAGCTCGGCCTTGGCCTTGTCGTCGAGGGCATCGGCCCGGGTGGGATGCAACGCGACGGCGGCGTACACCCGCGGATCCCACTGCGCCGCCCGCACCGCCCACTGCGCGGCCGCGAGATCGTCGGCCACGGTCACCACGTGCCCGACACCGGCCGAGGCGGCGCGGTCCACGATGGCCGTGGTCGACGCGGCATCGGTTGCGCCACAGGCATCGAGGTGGGTATGCGCGTCGATCAGGGGCGCTAGCGGCGTCGGAACAGGCGGAGCCGGACGATTCGTATTTGCCACCCGGATTACAGTAATGGGCATCATGAGTGCAGCCGAAGGCGCCGAGGCGCCCGCCTTCTACGTCACGACGGCCATCGCATACCCCAACGGTGTGCCGCATATGGGCCACGCGTACGAGTACATCTCCACCGACGCGATCGCCCGCTTCAAGCGACTCGACGGTTACGACGTGTTCTTCATGACCGGCACCGACGAGCACGGTCAAAAGATGCAGCAGACCGCCGCCACCGAAGGCATCCCGGTGCAGGAACTCGCGGCCCGCAACTCCGACGTCTTCGAGGCGATGGACAAGGCGCTCGACATCTCGTTCGACCGCTTCATCCGCACCACCGATGACGACCACATGGCCGCGAGCGTCGCCATCTGGGAACGGATGCTCGCCAACGGCGACATCTACCTCGACAACTACTCGGGTTGGTACTCGGTGCGCGACGAGGCTTTCTACAACGAGGACGAGACCACCCTCCTCGCCGACGGCACCCGCGAGTCCACCGAGACCAAGACCCCGGTCACCTGGTCCGAGGAGTCGAACTACTTCTTCAAGCTCTCGGAGTATCAGGACAAGCTCCTCGCCCTCTACGAGGAGCGGCCCGAATTCATCGCACCCTCGACGCGGCGCAACGAGATCGTCAGCTACGTCAAGTCCGGGCTGAAGGACCTGTCGATCTCGCGCACCACCTTCGACTGGGGTGTTCCGGTCCCCGGCGCGCCCGACCACGTGATGTACGTGTGGGTCGACGCGCTCACCAATTACTTGACCGGCGTGGGCTTTCCGAACACCGACTCCGCCGCGTTCCAGAAGCACTGGCCTGCCAACCTGCACATCATCGGCAAGGACATCACCAAGTTCCACACGGTGTACTGGCCCGCGTTCCTGATGTCGGCCGGGATCGCGCTGCCGGACCGGGTGTTCGTGCACGGGTTCTTGTACAACAAGGGCGAGAAGATGTCGAAGTCGACGGGCAATGTCGTCGACCCGCTCTCGCTGGTGTCCACCTACGGCCTCGACCAGGTGCGTTTCTTCCTGCTGCGCGAGATCTCCTACGGCCAGGACGGCAGCTACAGCAACGACGCCATCGCGGGCCGGATCAACAGCGACCTGGCCAACGAGTTCGGCAACCTGATCCAGCGCAGCCTGACCATGGTCAACAAGAACTGCGACGCCAAGTCCCCCACGCCCGGCGAGTTCACCGACGAAGACCGTGCGCTGCTCGACCGCGCGAACGGGCTGCTCGCCAAGTGCCGCGCCGAGTTCGACGTCCAGCAGATGCACCTCGCCCTGGAAGCCATCTGGCTCACCCTCGGCGAAACCAACCGCTACTTCTCCGCCAACGCCCCTTGGGCACTGCGCAAGTCGGGCACCGAAGAGGACCTGGCCCGCATGGCGACGGTCCTCTACGTCACCCTCGAGGTGGTGCGCATCGTCGCGATCCTGGTCCAGCCGGTGATGCCCGGCTCCGCGGCCAAGATCCTGGACCTGCTCGCCCAGGACGGCCGCACCTTCGCCGATATCGCGACACCCCTGGCCCCCGGCCTCGACCTGCCCGCGCCGGAACCGATCTTCCCGCGCTACATCGAGCCCAAGGAATAGTCGAACGAGCTGTGGCGCACGGCCTTTCGCCGTGCGCCACAGCTATGTCCGGGTTCGGGTCATTTCCAGGCGGCCAGCAGGTTGGTCGCTTCGGCGCCCAGCGCGGCCTGCAGGAACGGGCCGAAGCTGATGCGGGCTACGCCGAGGTCGGCGAAGTAGTCCTTGGCCGGGGCGCCCGGCTGACCGATCGCGTTGACCGGCAACGGCAGCTCGGTGGTGAGCCGGCGCAGATCGGCGTCGGCGTGCTTGCCCACGGGGTAGAGAACGTCGGCGCCCGCTTCGGCGGCCAGGGTCAGCCGGGAGATCGCACGGTCGACGCGGTCGGCCTCGTCGCCGTCTTGACGCAAGAACAGGTCGGTGCGGGCGTTGACCACGACATGCACGCCCGCCGCGTCGGCGGCTTCGCGCAGACCGCGGACCAGGTCGGCGTGTTCGGCCGGTGATCGCAGCCGCTTGCCCTCGCTGTGGACCGTGTCCTCGATATTGAGGCCGACGGCGCCCGCGGCGAGCAGGCCGTCGATGAGCTGCAGCGGTTCGAGGCCGTAGCCGGATTCGATGTCGACCGAGACCGGGAGCTCGACGGATCCGGTGACCTGGGTGACGCGGGCGAGGAGCTCATCGAAGCTCATGCCCTCGCCGTCGGCGCGTCCGATCGAGTCGGCGACCGGATGGCTGCCCATGGTCAATCCCGAAAAACCAGCGGCCACAGCGACATTCGCCGACCACGCGTCCCACACCGTCGGCAGCACCACCGGATTTCCCGGACGGTGCAGTTCGAGCAGAGCCTTCGCCTTGGCATCCAGAGAAGTCATACCCGCGATGATGCCCCAGGCATCCGACAAGAGCTAGACGCAGCCGGATTTGGGCGGGCAGTTCAGCTGCACATCGAGCACGCGCGCGCCGGGCCCCTCCGCGCCGAGGCGGTCGTGCTCGTTGACGAGCTTGCACGAGCCGAGCGAGAGGCAGCCGCAGCCGATGCAGCCGGTCAGGTTGTCGCGCAGGCGCACCAACTGGGTGATGCGATCGTCGAGATCTTCGCGCCACGTGGTCGACAGTGTCTCCCAGTCGCGGCGGGTGGGCGTGCGCCCCTCGGGAAGACGATCCAGTGCCGAACGGATCTCGCTGAGCGGGATCCCCACCCGCTGCGAGATGCGAATGAAGGCGACCCGGCGCAATGTCTCGCGAGAATATCGACGTTGATTACCACTGGTTCGACGGCTCGATATGAGACCTTCGCGTTCGTAGAAGTGCAACGCGGACACTGCAACTCCACTACGATCGGAAAGCTGCCCGGGGGTCAGCTCCTTCGTTTGCCAATCGGCCATCGTCATCTATAGCTCCTCCCACTACCACCTAAACAATACTTCAGGTATTCGTGTCGTGTACGAAAAATGGGCGGAACACATGTCAGGGGTGCGCACACCGTGGCCGAACCCAGCGCGTTGCGGCTCGCAGACACGCCGTCCTCGCATTACGGTTTGCCAATGGGAACCGCCCCCGACTCGCGTCTGACCGTCACCTCCGAGGTCGGCCAGCTACGGACGGTGCTGCTGCACCGCCCCGGCGCAGAACTACGCCGCCTCACCCCCAGCAACAACGACCAGCTGCTTTTCGACGGAATCCCCTGGGTCGAACGCGCACAAGCCGAACACGACGCCTTCGCCACCGTACTGCGCGACCGCGGCGTGGAAGTGCTGTTGTTGGCAGATCTGCTGACCGAAACCCTCAGTGCCAGTGGCGCAGCCAGGATCCAGGGCATCTCGGCGGCGGTCGACGCCCGCAGGCTCGGCCACGGCCTGGCCGATCAGCTCGCCGCCGAACTGCGCAAAATCGACGCCCCCGCACTCGCCGACATCCTGATGGCCGGGATGACCTTCGACGAACTGCCGTTCGGCCCCGACGCCGCCTCGCTGGTGCGGCGCATGCACCACGGCGGCGACTTCGTCATCGATCCGCTGCCGAATCTGCTGTTCACCCGCGATTCCTCGTTCTGGGTCGGTCCGAAGGTCGCGATCACCTCGCTGGCGCTGCCCGCCCGCAGCCGCGAGACCTCCATCACCGATCTCGTCTACGCGTTCCATCCGCGCTTCCTCGGCGTGCGACGGGCCTACGAATCGCATACCGCGCCGATCGAAGGCGGCGATGTGCTGCTGCTCGCCAAAGGCGTCGTCGCCGTCGGCGTCGGCGAGCGGACCACGCCCGCGGGCGCGGAAGCGTTGGCGCGCAGCCTGTTCGACGACGATCTCGCGCACACCGTGCTGGTGGTGCCGATCGCGCAGAATCGGGCGACCATGCATCTGGATACCGTCTGCACCATGGTCGACACCGATGCGGTGGTGATGTACCCGGGCGTGCGGAAATCCTTGGAGGCGTTCACGATCCGCCGTGAGGACGGCTTCTCCGGACGTGGTGACCTCGAACGCATCAGCATCAGCGGACCCGAGCCCTTCCTGCCCGCCGCCGCCGCGGCGATGGGCATCCCGAAGCTGCGGGTGATCGACACCGGCCGCGACGGACCCGACGCCGAACGCGAACAGTGGGACGACGGCAACAACACCCTCGCCCTGGAGCCGGGGGTGGTCGTGGCCTACGAACGCAACGAGATGACCAACTCGCGCCTGACCGAGGCGGGTATCGAGGTCGTCACCATCAGCGGCTCGGAGCTGGGCTCCGGCCGCGGCGGCCCCCGCTGCATGTCCTGCCCGCTGTCCCGAGACGAGGTGTGAGCGCCGTGTTCCACGTCGAGCTGTCCGCTGATTCCACCCAGCCGCCCTACGAGCAGTTGCGCACGGCCGTGATCGACCAGGTCCGCGCGGGCACGCTCACCGCGGGCACCAAGATTCCCACGGTCCGCGCGCTGGCCGCCGAGCTCGGCATCGCCCCCAACACCGTCGCCCGCGCCTACCGTGAGCTGGAAGCCGACGGCGTCCTCGAAACCCGCGGCCGCCAAGGCTCTTTCATCGCCTCCTCCGGCGACCCGACCCGCGACATAGCCAGCCGCGCCGCCGTCGACTACGTGACCACGATCCGGCGACTCGGACTCGACGACGCCGACGCGATCGAATTCGTCCACCGCGCCATGGACTGACTGCCTCCCCTACCGCCAACTCGGCAGCCAGAGGTGGTCCTGCCAGTTCTGCGGCGTGATGGCCTGACCCGTGAGGATCGGCCACAGCCAGACGAAGTTGGCGATCACCAAGCCCAGATAGATGCTCACGATCAGCAAGCCGAGCGCGTACCGCTCGTTCACCGGGGCGGGCAGATAGGTGCCCGTGGGACTGCGCGGTATCCCCGCTGGTCTCGCCGAGCCGAGGATGTCACCGAGCGCCAGCGCCATCCCCATCACCAGGAACGGTGCGAGCACCACCGCGTAGAAGAAGTACATCTGCCGGTCCAGCGTGAGGAACCACGGCAGCAGCCCGGCGCCGTAGCCCACCAGCACCGCCGCGTAGCGCCAGTCGCGCCGCACGATCGACCGCCACACCATCCAGCCGATCAGGGGCAGCGCCGGCCACCACAGCGCGGGCGTGCCGACGGCCATCACGGCCTTCACGCACTGCGCTTCGCCGCAACCGGTGACCGTGCCGTCGGCGTAGTAGTAGAGCATCGGACGCAGGCCCATCGGCCAGGTCCACGGCTTGGATTCCCACGGATGGTGGTTGCCGGCCGAATTGGTGAGGCTGGAATGGAAGTCGAGGGTCTCGCCCTGGTAGTACCAGAGCGAACGCAGCGCGGCGGGCAGGAACGCGAACGTGCCGCCGCTGCCCACCTGATTGCCCACCGCGTACCGGAACACTCCGTTCTCGCTGGCGAACCACGCCCAGTACGAGGACAGATACACCACCAGCGGAATCACCACCAGCGCGTACAGCGCGGGCCCCACGTCGCGGATCATCGTGCCGAGCCACGGCTTGCGCACCCCGTACGCGCGGCGCGCGCTCACGTCGAAGGCCACGCTCAGCAGGCCGAAGAACATGATGTAGTAGATGCCCGACCATTTGGTGCCGCACGCCAGCCCGAGCAGCACTCCCGCGCCGAACCGCCACCAGCGCACGCCGAGTCGCGGGCCCCAGTCCGAGACGCCGACCCGGCCTGCCAGGTCCGCGCGAGCCATGCGCTCGCGGACTTCGTCGCGGTCGACTATCAGACAGCCGAAAGCGGCGGTCACCAGCAGCGACATGAAGATGTCGAGCATGCCGATCCGCGAGGAGACGAAGGTCAGCCCCTCGGCGATGAGCAGCACTCCGGCGAACGCGCCGATCAGCGTCGACCGTGCCATCCGACGCACGATCCGCACCACGAGCAGCACCAGGATCGTGCCCGCCAGCGCCGCGGTGCCGCGCCAGCCCCACGCGTTGTAGCCGAAGATCGCCTCGCTGATGGCGATGAACTGTTTGCCGACGGGTGGGTGTACCACCAGGCCGTAGGCGGGGTTGTCCTCCACACCGCCGCCGGTGACCATCTGCCAGGCCTGTGGGGCGTAGTGCTTTTCGTCGAAGACGGGGGTGCGCGCATCGGTCGGATAGTTCAGATTGACGAACCTGGTCAGCGCGGCGATGCAGGTGAGCACCGCGGTGACCAGCCAGCCACGTGCGG
Source organism: Nocardia sp. PE-7 (assembly GCF_030486425.1). NCBI lineage: Bacteria > Bacillati > Actinomycetota > Actinomycetes > Mycobacteriales > Nocardiaceae > Nocardia > Nocardia sp. PE-7. The sequence goes on from NZ_CP129614.1 coordinate 5,804,167, forward strand.
TGTCGAGCGGGCCGAAATCGGCGGCCGGGCGCAGCGGCGCGGGGCTCACCGACGCCGACACCGGACGCGACGGGGGCATCGCGCGCTCATCGGTCACCGGGATCACGCCCCGATCGTAGGCGGTGCGCCCACCGAAGTCCGACCCGACACTGTGCCCCCTCGTTTCCCCACCTACGCGCGCACAGCGCCCGCGCGCTCGCCTGACAGAATGGATCGGGCGCCATCTGCTCATCGCACGCACCGCTCGCCGTACTCATCGCCTGCGGCCCCAAAATACCGGAGAGGCGGGACAACACTGTGTTGGTCTTAGCGGCAACCCCCATGGGCGATATCGGCGACGCGTCGCAGCGACTGCGCGACGCGCTCGGTTCGGCCGACGTGGTCGCCGCCGAGGACACCCGCCGCACGAAATCACTCGCGAAGTCGCTCGGCGTCGAGATCACCGGCCGCGTCGTGAGCTTCTACGACCACGTGGAAACCGCCCGCATCCCCGCCCTGCTCGACGATATCGCGAGCGGCCTGACAGTCCTGCTGGTGACCGACGCGGGCATGCCGTCGGTGAGCGACCCCGGCTACCGGCTGGTCGCCGCCGCCGTCGAACGCGATCTGCCGGTCACCTGCCTGCCCGGCCCCTCCGCGGTCACCACCGCGTTGGCCCTGTCCGGCCTGCCGGTGGAACGTTTCTGTTTCGACGGCTTCGCCCCGCGTAAGGGCGGCCAGCGCCGAGAGTGGCTGCGCACCCTGGCCTCCGAACAACGGGCCATCGTCTTCTTCGAGGCCCCACACCGCCTCGCCGAGTGCATGACCGACGCGGTCACCGTCCTCGGCCCCGACCGCCGTGCCGCCATCTGTCGCGAACTCACCAAAACCTATGAGGAAGTCGTGCGCGGCACCCTCGGCGAACTGGCCGCCTGGGCCGCCGACGGGGCCCGCGGCGAGATCACCGTGGTTCTCGAAGGCTCCCAACCGGTTTCGGCCGAGCCCGCCGAGTTGGTCGACGAGGTCGAGACATTGGTGGCCGGTGGAATGCGGCTCAAGGACGCGTGCGCCGAAGTCTCGGCCGGCCGAGGCGCCTCCCGTCGCGAGCTCTACGACGCCGTGCTGGCGGCCCGGTCCGCCGAAGCCTGACCGGGCCTCAGCGGCCCAGCACCGCGAGCATCCCCGCGACAGCGCGCGGCCAGCCGAACTGTTCGGCTCGGGAGCGGGCGGCGAGGCGGCGGCCGGAGGTCGGCATGGCCAGGACATCGGTGACGGCTCGGGCGAAGGCACGGGGTCGGTCGGCGGCAATGGCTCCGCATTCGGCGGTGACGATGTCGGCGAGCGCGGAGGAACGGCTGGCCACTACCGGGGTGCCCGCGGCCAATGCCTCCAGGGCCGCGAGGCCGAAGGTTTCGTGCGGGCCGGGTGCCAGTGAAACATCTGCGGTGGCAAGGAGTTTCGCCACCATCGCGCGTTCGTTGATGAAGCCGGTGAAGTGGACCGCCGGTTCACCACCCGGGAGGGCGGGCAGGGTGCGGGCGCGGCGTTCGAGTGATTCGCGGCGGGGGCCGTCACCCGCGACGACCAGTCGGGCAGGTACCCCGGCGCGGTGCAGGGCGCCGACCGCTTCGATGCTGCGGTCCACACGTTTCTCCACCGACAGTCGTCCGCAGTGCACCAGCATCGGATGTCCGGCGACCCCGAGATCGGCGCGCAGGCCGAGGTCACGGCGGCGAGGACTGAACAGGTCGAGGTCGACGCCGAGCGGCACCAGTTCCACGTTCGGCGCACCGATCCGCAGGAACTCCTCGCGCGCGAAATCGGTGGTGCACACGACCATGTCGTAGTCGGCGGCCGTGCGCCGATTGGCCACATCGGCGCAGCGGCGCGCGGCGGGCCCTGGCAGGAACTGGCCGAGCAGCCGGTCGAGGCGCTCGTGCGAGATCATCACGCTCGCGATCCCACGACGTCGGGCCCACCGGCCGAAACCGCGCAGCGTGAGCCGGTCCGACACCTCGAGCACATCCGGCGACAACCCGGACAGCACATCGGCCACCCGGCGCGGATCAGCCGCCCGATAACCACCGGTCCACGGAATCCCCACTGCGGGCAGGGTAATTCGCAGCGCACCCGTGGGCAGCACCTCTTCCGAACGACGCGACCCCGGCACGATCAGCACCACCTCGTGCCCCGCCGCCACATACCCCTCACCCAGGTGGTGCAGGGCAGTGCGCAACCCACCCGATCGCGGGCCGTAGAAATTGGCTAGCTGCACGATGCGCACCCGCCGATCGTCGCGCCGTGCGGGTTACCTACGGCTCCCGCCCGAGGAACGGGAGGTGAACAGCGTCGAAAGATGCGACAACCCATGGTCGGGTATCCATACCAGGAGGATCAGGCAGCCGGCGAGAACCCGTGCTCCGAACCATACGCAGCGATCAGGCCTCGCCTGGGCGATCACTACCGGCCGGCCAGACCCGCAACAACCCGTGACCGGTGGCAGCAGTGGTGATTGTCACCAGTTCGGCGTCCGCGCGGATCCAATCCCCTTCCGCGAAGCGCACCCGCACCGAGAGTCGCCGTGCGGCGCCCGGCTGCCGGGCAGCGTCGGCGCAGACCGCACGCAGCGCGGCGAAATCGGTGGGGTCGATGATCGGTCGCTCCACCGCCCACCGGTCCAGTGGAGGGAGCGGATCTGCTGCCCATTCGTAGATGATCCCACTGGACAACAGGATGATGCCGACGCCGACACCACTGTGCTGCGACACCGCGCGCAGCATCGCCGTGTCGGGGCCGACGGTCGCAGCGTCATCGCCGAGTTCGGGGAGCGCGTGCATCAGCCCACTCACTCTGCCCTGGTCGGGTCGCGCTCTTGCCACCATCTGGAATCGGCGAACGACGTCGTCGTCACCGAGCACATCGACCTCGCCCTGCCAGTGCCCGCCCGGTTCCAGCTCGGTGGCCATGTCGAAATAGTCGACCCTGCCGTCGAAGCGAACCATCCGCCCGAACGCGTCGGGCGGCGTGCGCACCACCTGCACCTGCTCCGATTCCCTGGCGAAGACGAGTTCTTCCAAACCGGGGCCGTGGTGAGCGAGTTCGGTGACCGCGTCCCAATCCCAGGCAGCGACCCGTCGTTTCGGCCGCACCGGCGTATCCACCGGACCGATCCAGATCTGGACGCCGTGGACCCCGCCGAACGCGCACCGGATCGGCTCGGCCAGCACCACGCTGTCACCCACGACCGTGCGTTGCGGGTCCCCCGAAGCCGCGCATCGCCGACCAGCTTCGACAACGAGACGGGCACGCGCCGGACCTACGCTACGGTGCAGGCGCGCAGCCACGGTCCACGGTTTGGCCTGGGCGTCTTCGGCAACGAGAGTGGGTTCGAGATCTCCGGCGAGGGTCTCCAGCAGCAGCCATCTACCGAGTGACACGTCCGTGATCAGTTCGGTCCTACGCCGCGGCCCGCGCGTGGCAGGTCGAGATCGAGCGGGATGCGGCCCTCCCGTAGCTGCGTCTCGACTTCTTCGGCGGGCATGGGCCGTGCGATCAGGAAGCCCTGCGCGCGATAGCAGCCGAGGCCGACGAGCGTGCGGGCCGCCATCGCCGTCTCGACGCCCTCGCCGACCACGCCGAGGCCGAACGAACCGGCAAGTCCGATAATCGATTTCACGATCGCCAGGTCGTCGTTGCTGTCGCCGAGGCGCTGTACGAACCCGCGGTCGATCTTCACCGCGTCCACCGGCAGCGCCTTGAGATGCGACAGTGAGCTGTAGCCGGTGCCGAAATCATCGATGGCGATTTGCACGCCCATTCGCTTGAGTCCGCGCAACGTGAGCCGGGTGCGGACCAGGTCTTGCACCACAACGTGTTCGGTGATCTCGAGGCAGACCGAACTGCCGTCGATGCCGAACATGTGCAGGACATCCTCGATTCGTTCGACGAAATCCGCCGAAACCAGCTGCACCGGAGAGACATTGATCCGGATCACGACATTCGAGGCCAGGCCGCGCCTGCGCCAATCAGCGAACTGCGCACAGGCGGAGCGGATCACCCACCGGCCGAGTTCGCCGGCCAGGTTGGTGGCCTCGGCGACCGAGACGAACGCACCGGGCGGCAACAGCCCTCGGGTGGGATGCTGCCAGCGCACCAGCGCCTCCAGCGCGACGATCCGGCCGGTGCGCAGGTCGACCTCGGGTTGGTAGTGCAGCACCAGCGACCCGTCCGACACCGCGGTGCGCAGGTTGAGCTCCACGTCGTCCTGCAGTTCGAACTGCGCGCGCATGGCATCGGTGAACACCGCTACCCCGTTGCCGCCGCCGGACTTCGCCGACAACAGCGCGTGATCGGCGCGGCGCAGCACATCCGACACCGAGGTCTCCCCGGGAATGCCCAGCGCTACACCGACACTCACACCCCGACTCACCGATTCCTGCCCCACCGAGACGCGGCGGCCGATGAGCTCCTGGATACGGGTCGCCTCCAGCTCGGCGGCGACGGCGTCCATCGGCGTCGCGGGCACGATCACGAACTCGTCGCCCCCGAGCCGGGCGATCATGTCGGTGGGCTCCAGATTCTGGCGCAGTCTGTGCGCCAGGGTGCGGATGAAGTTGTCGCCCGCACTGTGGCCGAGGAAATCGTTGAGCGCTTTGAGCCGGTCCAGGTCGAGGAAGAAGGTAGCGATCGGGCCCTCGTTGCCCGGCTGCAGCCGCTGTTCCATGTATTCGAGCAGGGCGCGGCGATTGGCCAGCCCGGTCAGGTCATCGTGCAGGGCGATGTAGCGCAGCTGTTCCTCCGCCACCACACGCGCCTGTAACTGGGCGAACAGAGCGGCGATCGCCTTGAGTACGTTGAGCTCCCGGTTGCTCCACGCGCGGTCACCCATCTTCACGAAGCCGAGCACGCCGGTCGACTCGCCGCGCGAGACCAGCGGCACGCAGGCCATGGCGACCTCCGGGATGCCCGAGGACTTGCGGATCGTCTCCTGATAGTCGGCGCTGTCCGTGCCGGGCCGCACGACCAGCGGTTCGACGGCGTATTCGAGCACCCGGAAGACCGAATCGGCGTGCTCGAATTCGACGACGCGCAGCGGATCGGGATCTGGGATATCGGCGCGAGGTGACCATTCCGCGATGAGGACGGTCGCACGCCGCGCACGGTCGGTGTGGCGTAAGTAGCTCACATCGACATCGAAGTGCTCGACCAGGGCGGCGAGCACACGCTCGCTCACCGCCACCATGGTCGTGGCGTCGACACCCATCAACTCGGAGGCGACCTGTGTCACCAGTGAGTCGAGCGTTTGCCGAGGCACGTTGTCTCCGATCCGCGCTATCCGTCGTTGCTACTGCCGGGCACCGGCACAGTCCTACTGCCGGGCACCGGCAACCGTCGACTGCGAACGCTCGCAGCCGCGGCGTAGCTCAGACGAAGAACCAATGCCACGTTCTCATCCTCAGGGATTCCCAGCAGGTCCAGGAAACGTCTCTGAATGCTGGCAAGTGTATCTGTGAACTCGGGAGAAACGCTGCGCAAATCATCCCGCCGGTCGGCATAGAGGAACACCGGCGACACCGGCTGCACCGCCAGACCCAGCAGGTGCGCACGTAACCACACCCTCTCCACCGCGGCGCCGGCCCGTGCGTAATCGGCCAGATCCGGTCCGCCGTCGCCGACAGCGAAGGTGATCGCGACCAGTGCGGAGCTGGCCCGCACGCGATCGACGGTGAACTCGCCCAGCGCCGAACCCGCCGACCACTCGCGTAACCGATCCATGACATCGGTGCGGCGCCCGACCTGCATCTTCGCCAGTTCGTCCGGGGCGGGTTCGAGCGTGCGCACATCGATCCCGGTGGTCGAGTCCTCGCCCGGCCACCGCAATTCGGCATAGAGCTCTTCGTGGAGCTGGGGGGTGAGGTAGCGGACGCGATCGCTGGCGCCGAGCAGCAGTGCCGCCTCGGCGAGCGCATCGGTGTCGGTGATCGCGCGCACGCTCGCTCGCTCGGCCGCCGCGGCCACGGTCAGCGCGGGCAGGACCGATCCCTGCAGCGGCGTCGTGACGCCGAGGCGGCGGTTGGTGTGTCTGGCGAGCGCGAGCGGATAGTCGGCGGCGAGGTCGGGGTCGGCGCCCGCGCGCAGCCGCAATCGGGCGATCAAGGGGGCCGCCGGGTCGTCGACGATCAGTTCCTGGTCGGCGAGCAAGCCGTGTGCGGCGGCGGCCGCGCGGGCGTTGTGCAGTGCGGCGCCCACCGCGACGGCGCTGCCACGCAGGCGCACGTCCATGGCGGTGGTCGCAGCGGGGTCGAGGACGAGCTCGATCGTGGAGGTGTCGCCGCGCAACCGCCACGGCTGGACATTGCCCCCCGATGGTGCGCGCTGGGCGCAGGCGAGAATCGCCTCGACCGGGTCGGCAGGCGGCGGTTCGACGGGCTCGTCGACGACGGCGCCGACGCCGTCGTCGAGATAGCCGGGTTCAGCGAGGGAGTCCAGGGTCGCCTCGAGATCGACCCGGGTCCGGCCGGAGGACAACTTGGCGCCGAGCCCGATCCGGCGGACGGCCGCGGTCACGATCGCGGCGCCCAGCTGCACGTCACTGCCGAGTTGTGGCCAGGTGGTGATCGTTTCACCGATCTCGGCAAGACTGGCCGCCATTCGCGACGACAGTTGTCCCGGGTCGAGAATCCGCAGCACGTGCGGCGCCTTGGCCTTGGTGTCGAGGCCGGCCAACTGTTCGCCGGTGGTCGCGCCGAGCAGTCCGTGGAACGGTTCGCGATCGGGTTCGAGGTCGTATCGCTCTACGTCGAACAGCCCACGGTCACTGGTTTCCATCAGCAGCGGGATCCGGTGCCTGCGCGCGGCCTCGCGGACCGCGAATTTGATGTCGAGGGAATCGCATTCCTCCACCACCACCGAGAGCCCGTCGAGGAACTCGTCGACGGTGTCGGCCAGCACGCCCGCGGGCCAGATCTCGACCGGCAGGAAGGGGTCGAGTTCGGCGATCCGGCGCGCGGTGACGACGGACTTGTTCACGCCGACATCGAACAGTCCGCCCGGTACCCGATTCAGATTAGACAGTTCGATCGTGTCGAAGTCGGCGAGGCGAAGCAGCCCGCAGCCGCCCTCGAGCGCGAGGGTGTAGGCGATCGAATGGCCGACGCTCTGCCCGACGACGCCGACGACCAACTGGGCGAGGCGCTGTTGTTCGCCGATGGTGAGTTTGTTGCGGTTACGGTCCGAGCGGATCGCCCGGAACGCGGCAGGTCCGAGGATCGCGACCAGAGCGCGCCGCCACGGGTAGTAGATCCAGCGTTCCTCGGCGGGGTCGATCCCGGCCGGCAACCCGGTCAGCCGATCCAGTTCGGCACGCAGCCCCGTGCGCAGGTCTTCGGTGCGCACACCGGCTCGGCCTGCCAGCTGCCGCAGGGTTGCCGCGTCGGTGGGGTCGGTCGGATCGAGGACGAGGGGGCGATGATCCATCGCCGGATATTCAGGGTCGGTCATGGAGCGAGCCGGCCCCGCACCCGGAGCACCTCGACCGATTCGGTGCGACGGTGAATGCTCCGCAACCTCGCTCCAGCCCGCATAGCTTTGTCAGCCATCGTGTTCCTACTCCGTGCTCAACGCCTGCGCGCGGTCGGCGTCCTTCCGATGCCAACTCGTGCAGTATCCGTCATTCCGAAGGAATGCACCATACGAGTGGCTAATTTTCCGGTAACCTTCTGAGCCAGTTGAAATAATCCCAGGTCAGAACGGGTGAACGCACGTAAGGTGAACGAGTCCAAACCGATCGGTTCGAATTCGGCTAACTTTCAGCTATCGACAGTGATCGACACGAACAATTCCACCGTGTCGGGGCCGTGCCACACTTCGATCTCCTCGCGGTAGGCGCGGGAGATCTCGGCCGACGCCGTCGCGTCGTCGACTTGGGCCCATACGTCTTCCACCGGGTCGTGATAGTCACCGTTGGGCGCGAAACGGGCGTAGATGCCCTTGGGGACGCGCAGCATGAGATCGCCCACCGGCACGTCGGCCGGAGTCGCGTATTCGCGCGCGACCAGCGCGTTCCAGTTGCCCGCCGGATCGGGGACGTAGACGGTGTGCAGCGGTTCGCCGGCGCCGGGCCGGTCGCGCAGTCGGTCCTTGAGGAACTCGATCAGATCGCTGTTGCTCACTTTGAAGCTCGGATGCACCCGGGGCACGGCCAAGCCGCCGTACAGCGCCGCGCCGCGGACCACGATCGAATAGGTCATCGCGGGTCGACCGCCAGGTACAGGTCGATCTTGTAGGCGTGCGGATAGCACTCGAAATCGCCGGTGAAGGTGCGCTTGATCTGGTTGTGCTCCTCGGCGTAGGCGATCTGGGTCCACAGATCCGTCATCACCTGCGGGAAGTTGCCGACCGAGGAGAATCGCGCGTAGGCGCCGCGCGGCAGCCGAGCCGCCAGATGCCCACGAGTCACCTGATCGAGCGATGCGCACTGATAACCCACGATCTGGGTGTTGTAGGTGCTCAGCTCGCCGGTGTAGTCGGTGTAGGCGCTGGCCAGTGGCCCGCCCAGATCCTGATGCAAGACCGCCGACCATGCCGCTTCGAGGTCACGGTCGCGGAGCTCACCGAGTGCGCGTTTGGGACTGCGAACCGGAAGACCGGCCACCCAGGTCTCGTCCCGCTCGACGATTTCGAACTGCAATTGACGACTCTCTCGAAGGGTCCTGCTCGGGTTGCGCAATGCTATCAAACCCCACCCTAACCATATCTGAGCTGGACAAATGTCCACCACCACCGGATGGATGCCTGGCGCTATTGTTCGATTCACCTCCATGCCCTAAGCTCCCGCGCTCGTGTGGGTACGCGCGGCGCTGGAACCGCGAAAACAAGTCGTGCGTTGGGCCGGTGTCGTCATCGCGGCCGTGCTGGTCGGATATCTCGCTGTGCTGCTGGGAGATTCGCGGCACTTCTACACCGACGACACCGAGGCGCAATACGTGCCGATGTGGCAGTTGCTCGGTAACGAATTGCGGGCGGGCAGATTCCCGGCGATGGTGCCGTGGGAATGGATGGCGGGCAATTACAGCCTCGAAGAGGCCGGGCTCTACAACCCCGCGCAGTTGCTGGTTTACCTGCTGGCGCCCTCGTTCGACAATCTCGCGCTGTACGCGACCGCCGTGAAATTCGTGTTCTCGGCGATCGCCGCGCTCGGCGTCTTTCGCATCTGCCTGGCCTACGGCGCCCGCGCGCCGTGGGCCGCGGTCGCCGGCGTGGCGTTTCCGTTCAGCGGCTGGTTCCTGTTCTTCGACGAGGCCAGCTGGTTCACCTCGCAGACCGGCACCGCGTGGCTGGTGCACGCGTGGGCCTCCGCGGTGCTCTACGCCCGAGGGCGGACCGGACCGATTCCACTGTTCGTGTTCCTGTACCTCGCGCTGACCATCCAATACGCCTTTCCCGCAGTCGAATCCGGGTTGATGATCGCGACGGTCGCCGCGGGCGAGTACCTGCACCAGCGCCGGTGGGCGCCGGTGTTGCGCCTGCTCACGGCGTCCGGGCTCGCGGTGCTCGCGTCGATGATCGCGAATCTGCCGATCCTGCTGTCGTCGCAGGCCACCTGGCGCGGTGACGTCTCCACCATCCACAACGACCCGTTCCTGACCGTGCCGTGGTCGGAATCGCTCAATGCCAGCCTGCCGAGCACCGTGCCCGCGTTCACCGCGTGGTGGGGGCATGTGCAGCCGCTGCCGATGGTCTATATCGCGTGGTTCGTGATTCCCGCGCTCGCGTTCATCGACTGGAAAGCCGCCGCGCGCGCCGCCGCTTCCTGGAGCGGGATCGCGCTGTTCGCGGTGGCGACCCTGATGTGGACGGCCGGGCCTGGCGCGATCGGTCCCCTGCGGTGGCCGGCGCGAGTGTTGCCGATGCTCGCGATCGCACTGCTGGTGCTGGTGTGTGTGCTGATCAGTCGCTACGGGGATTTCGCGTCGTCACGGCGGCGGTACGCGGCGGCGGGCGCGCTGATCGCGTTGCTGTTCATTCGATCGTTCTCCGCCGCACCGAAACTCGTCGAACGGCATGCCCTCGCGGTGTTCGTGGTGCTCGGCCTCGGGGCCGCGGTGGTGTGGCTGGCCCGCACGCGCGGGATCGCCGCGGCGGCGGCGTTGACGATCGTCGCGACCTTCCCGATCGCCTTCGTCCAGGTGGCGTCGGCGCCGCGGACCCCGATGTCGTACGGCTTCGCCGAGCAGCGCTCGGACATGACCGCCGCGTTCCCCGATTTCGGCGGGCGCACACTGCAATTGGCGGACCGGATCCTGGTGCGCGACGAAGAGCGAACGCTCGCAGGCACTTACGGCTCCATCGCGCTGGGCAGCTACGCCAAGAACCTGGGGCTGCAGTACGTGAACGGGTACACGCCCGTGGGACACGCGGCCTTCGCAGGCTTGCTGTGCATGGCGTGGGACGGCGGCACCTGCCCCGACGCGTACAGGAGGGTCTTCACCGTCGAACCGTCGACCGACACACCGATCGTCGATTTGATGCGCCTGGATCGCATCGTCCTGCAGCGCAGTCAGTATCCGAACGCGGGCAACGACCCGGCCCCCGCGGGCTGGAAGTTCGTCCACTACCCCGGTCACGAACACCAGATCTGGGTACTGGAACGAGTGAACCCCCTGCCCTCCCCCGGCGACCTGATCGCCCATGAATCCGGCGTCCACGCCAGCGTCATGCCCGAAGCCGGTCTCACCAACCGCGCCACCGTCTCGTCCGGGACCGGCGGCCGAATCGTGTTGTCCCGCCTGGCCTGGCCCGGCTACACAGCCACGCTCGGCAACAGCGAAATCCCCATCCGAGCCGTCGCGGGAACCTTCGTCGCGGTGGACATTCCACCCGGCACCCGCAACGCGACGCTCACCGTCACCTGGCGCCCACCCGGCCTGTCCATCAGCCTCACCACCGCCCTACTGGCCCTGATCGGCATCGCGTTGCTGCAGTGGTTGTTCCGCCGCACCCGCCAGATCAACCCACCCGAAACCCCCGAACACCAACCCGAGACCAATCCCCCCGCCCCCCAACTGGTCACCGCACTCCCGACCACCCCAGCCGACCCCTGCCGTCCACAACCCACCCACCGCACTCCCGACCCCTAGGGAGGGACGGCCACGAAGTGGCCGGTCCGCGGCCGGGTCGCCGGTCAGGCGCCGTTGCGTAGGCGACGAAGGAGCAAGCAACGGCGCCTGACCGGCGGCCCCTCAGGGCCGCGGACACGCGCGCGCCAGCGCGCCAACAAACACAGCAAACCACCCGGGACTACTTCTCACCCGATAGCGGCCGCCAGATGCGGCCAAGCCTCATGCAAGTCAGCCTGGAACTGCCCCCACGTATGCGACCCACTCGGCCGATGCACATGCACAGCCGGAATCCCCAACTGCCCCAACCGCCCCGCGAAAGCAGCCGTGCACGCCCCCGCGAGAGCCTCGATCGGCGGCATCGGCAGACCCCGATCCTGCGCACCGGGAACCCCCGTCGCCGCGGACAGGAAAACAGCCTTCCCCGCGAGCCGCCCCGCATTGGCGAAGACGTCGTGCTCCTGCCACCCCGGCCCACCGGGCAGCCCCCACATGTTCCCCGGATTCCCACCGCCACGCACCGCCTGCGCGCTGGCCATCGCGATCCCCATCGGATCCGACGCCCACGGGCAACCACTCAGCGCCGCCACCGCGGAAAACCGTGAACCACTCTGGATCGCCAGATCCAGGGCCGAGGACGCGCTCATCGACACACCGGCGATGGCATTGCGCCCACTCGTCTCGAGCGCGCCGTCGATCACCCCGGGTAACTCCTGCGTCAGATAGGTCTCCCACCGCACCCGGCCCACGCCGGGGTCATCGGAGATCCAATCGGTGTACAGCGTGTACGCACCGCCGACCGGCATCACCACATTCACGAACTTGTCGGCGAAGAAGGTGCGTACGTCGGTGTTGTCCCACCACGAGATCCCGTCCGCCCCGCCACCGGCCCCGGTGAGCAGATACAACGTGGGCGCCCCGGCCCCCGCCGCCTTGATCACCTTGTTCTGGATGACCCGCCCCATCGCGGGCGAGTACACATCGATCTGCGCGGACCTGCCGCCCAGCGGCGCCTCGCCCGCCACGTAGGCCCCCGGATCGGCCGTTGCCTTCGCACCCCCGAGAGCGGCGACGATCGCGCACACCACAGCAAGCCAGGTTCTCGATGCAGTCACCTAACCGGTATACCCCGCCTTTCGGGCGCCACTCCGGGAACACACCGGCGCGCCGCAGGTCGGAATCAGGCAGTGACCAGGCTCACCATCGAGCGCGAGATTCGCTTCGATATCCCCGGGACCTGCGGCTTTCATTGCGTTCCCGCTGACGCGAATCCGAAAAACCAGGTGATTTGTGTCGTACCCGCCCGGAATACTGACCGGCGCCCGATGAGTTGGACCGACGGAATCCGTCTTCTCTCTTGTGGTGCCGGGACGTCGTCGACTCGGCATCGGGCCACAGCTCACACCCCGCCGAACCCATGTCCTCCGGAGGTCACCCCGATGCCAGCCGATCTATCCACGCCGACGACGAAGGGCAAGACACCGACCGTCATCCGCGTGCTGGTGCTCGCGACCTTCGTCGTCATCCTCAACGAAACCATCATGATCAACGCGATTCCGCGGTTGATGAGCGATCTTCATGTCACCGAGGTCGCCGCGCAGTGGGTCTCCACCGCGTTCATGCTCACGATGGCCGCGATCATTCCCACCACCGGCTGGTTCCTCCAGCGGGTCACGACCCGGCAGGCCTATGCGGCCGCGATGGGCGTGTTCATCGCGGGCACCGTGATCTCGGCGCTCGCGCCGACGTTCGCGGTGTTGCTGGTCGGCCGCGTCATCCAGGCGGGCGGCACCGCAGTGATGATGCCGCTGCTGATGACCACGCTGATGACCGTCGTGGCGGAGCAGGACCGTGGTCGCGTGATGGGCAACGTCACCCTGGCCATCTCGGTGGCGCCCGCGATGGGCCCGGTCATCTCCGGCCTGATCCTGCAGATCGACATCCCCGGCATCGATTCGTGGCGGCTGCTGTTCGTGGTGATGCTGCCGATCGCCGGTCTGGTCACCTGGCTGGGTCTGCGTCAGCTGGAGAACGTCGGCGAGCCGCAGCCCGGCACGCTCGACCTCCCCAGTGTGGCGCTGGCGGCTCTCGGCTTCGGTGGACTGGTGTTCGGGTTGAGCAAGTTCCACGGTGACAGCTACACCACCGCCGCGCTGATCACCGCCGGTGGCGTCGCGCTGATCGCGGCGTTCGCGCTGCGTCAGATCAGCCTGCAGCGCAACGGAACCCCGCTGCTGGATCTGCGCGTCCTGCTGCAGGGCACCTACACCAAGGCACTGGTCCTGATGTCGATCGCGTTCCTGGCGATGATGGGCTCGATGATCCTGTTGCCGCTGTATCTGCAGAACCTGCGCGGTCTGAGCCCGCTGGAGACCGGTCTGCTGGTGATGCCGGGTGGTCTGGCGATGGGTCTGCTCGGCCCGACCGTCGGCAAGCTGTTCGACAAGTTCGGTGGACGGCTGCTGGTGATCCCCGGCTCGATCGGTATCGCGGCCTCGCTGGCCGGCTTCACCCAGATCTCGATGGACATGCCGTACTGGCAGCTGCTGGGCCTGCACATCCTGCTGATGGTGTCGCTGGCGGCGGCGTTCACTCCGGTGTTCACCCTTGGCCTCGGCGCCCTGCCGATGCACCTGTACTCGCACGGCAGCTCGATGCTGGGCACCATCCAGCAGGTGGCGGCCGCCTTCGGTACCGCGCTGGTGGTCACCGTCATGTCGGCCCGCAGCACCTCGCTCATCGACGAGGGCACCCCGGTGGCCGACGCCACCCTCGACGGCATGCGCCTGGCCTTCCTGATCTCGGCCGCCCTGGCCCTGATCGTGATCGCCATGGCGGTCCTGCTGCCGAACCGCGCGGCGACCGACCCGCACGCCACACCCGTGCAGGACGAGGCGGACGAGCCGGAGCTGGTCAAGAACTGACCTCCCGGATCGAACGACGAACCCCCGGCTGCCTGCGCGGCCGGGGGTTCGTTTGTGTCGTCCTCGCTCAGTGCGTGGGTCGGGTTGTGGTCCGGCCGTCTCGCCAGAGGCCGAGATCGAAATACAGCGTGGTCATGGAATCCCACATGGTCGACCACTGCTGCTTCGGGCCCTTGCAGACCCAGACCGCGGTCATACGGTCGATACCGGGGATGCCCATGGGATCGTCGAGGTGGACTACGCGCTCCACCTCGGTGAAACGGGTGCGCAGTTCGTGTTCGGCGGTGTCGAGTCCGACGTAGACCACCGACGTCGCCGAGTCCGGTGGGGGGCCGAAGAAGCCGAAGCCACGGCTCGGGCTATACGTGGCGGGCAAGCCGTACTGCCTGCCGAACTGTTCGACGGCACCCGCTTGCGGATAGCCCTGCGCGACGATGACGGCGTCTGCCTTTTCCGCAGGCGTCAGCGTGCGATAGCCGTCGTTGACCGCGGAGACCATCAACGACCAATTGGTGTTTCCGAAGAATGCCGTCCGGAGTCCGAGGTCGATCGCATCCTCGGCCTGTGTGCGCCAACTGGGCGCGAGGGGTATCACCGTGAGTGTCACGATGGTCGTCAGCACCGAGATTCCGGCGATCGGAACCAGCGCCACATTCATCCACCGTTTCCGGTCGTATTGCCAGAGGCCGACGGCGCCGAAGGCGAACATGGCGGGAAACAGACCACCCGGGTAATAAGGCCGCCCATGCGTGATCATGACAAATGCGGTCATGATCACAAGTGCCACCGCGATGAATCGATACGGGCGCAGTGACTCCTGTTTGAAAGCCGCCCAGAGTCCGATACCGAGCAGCAATGTGCCCAGGATGCCGGCCAAGATCGGAAACTGCGGAAGAAATCCCACCGGGCCGTAACCGGTGGCGTCCTGCTCGGCTCCGATGACCGCGCCCATTGCCAGCTGCGGCCAATTGTGTTGTGACTGCCAGTAAAGAATCGGGATCAGGGACGAGGCGAGAATGCCGGTGGCCACCCACAGCGCGGGGCGGCGCAGGATGTCGCGGGGGCCGCACAGGATGACCGCCATGCCGAGGCACGCCCAGACGATGGGGATCATCCACTTCACCTGCATATCCAGGGCGGCAACAAGTCCGGCGACGACGATCAGCCAGTCCTGGCGGGTACGAACCCAGCGAATGAACAGCCAGGTGATCACGGCCGTGAAGGTGGCATCGAAGGAGAACGTGCTCAGCACGACCTGATTGGCCGCTAGTCCCGACAACGCGTACGCCGCCGCGGCGAGCATCTGAACGCGGTGGCTGCCCCGGAGTTCGTAGGCGATCAGTGCCGCCACGACTACCGCGCCCACGCACATCAGGACAGCCGGGAAGCGCAGGGCTATCACCGATCCCGGTGCGAGCTGGTCGGCGATCCACGCGAACATGGGCACCACCACGCCCTGATCGGCGTAGGTGTAGTCGAGTCGCCGTCCGGCGGAGAGAAAGTAGAGTTCGTCACCGAAGTAGTCGTAACGGCCCGCCGTTGCCGTCAGCGCTATCGCGGCGATCGAAGCGATCAGCGCGACGCCACGATAGGCGAACGACGGATGGGTATTCGGTATTTCTTCGGGCTCGGTACGAGCCTCGATGACCGCTGTCATGAACTGCCTCTGACGCTTTCCAACAGACGCGTTCGACGCCCCTCCCGATGGTGGCGTCACATCTGTTCGCTGGTGAAACGATTCCTCCCCGGCAGCGAACTTGGTGAGCGAGCGCTCGCGGTCCTGCGCGGATCATGTGATTTATCGGAACGTTACTGCCATTCAGCAGGGTCCGCAAATGCATCGACCTGCACGGTAACAGCCATTTTTGGTGTATCGGCTACCACGTGGTCAGCGTTACCGATGTGACCAGTATTACGGTTTATCCGATTTGTGAATAAGTTGAATTCACCGCTGTACAGCAAAATGAATCTTTCACAATGCAATTCGACAGCTACGCAACCGGAAATGAAGAAGACTATTACTCACCAGTAAATAATCATCAATGGATAGTGCCATAGAAATTAGGGGCATGCGATCCATCCGTGCCACGCCTAGAGTGCGCGCCGCAGCGAAGGAGCGGGCCGATGTCGGCCAGGAACAGAGAAAGGGCCCGGTCGGTGACCGGGCCCTTCTGGGGTGGAGCTAAGGGGAATCGAACCCCTGACCTTCTCGGAGCGCGCGGCATAGACAACCGTGGCCCACTCTGGGCAACCATCGTCTACCAAATCAGCATGCCTACCTGGGGAAATACGCTCCGATACGACAACTATCGACAACGCTGGACAACGCTCGACAACGGCGTGTCCAGCCAAATTAGTGGTGACATAGTGGGGTCCCCGCCCGCTGCCACCGCGTTGGAGAGCCACTCGCCCTGCGTCGAGATCGACGATCGCGCACCCCAGATCGAGGCCGCCTGAGAGTGTGCCAAGCCATACGAGCGATCGGCACGGCCCCGCCCGACCCGATCCACACGTGATGATCAACACACCACCTTCTGGCCGAGCCGTGTATCTCGCCGCAACGCCGCATCGCCGACAGCCACTAGCACCCAGCGATCGCGCGTCACACACCCGAGCATCGCACTCACGACCTTCTCGAAAGACGCCGTGCGGACAAGCAGAGAAGTCGAGCTGAGTTCCCGAATGGCTCACATGCAGGAGCCGTCTACACGGCATCAACGGCTCTCGACGATCGTCCTCTGTACGGGGAGCAGATCGAGGGACGAAAGCTCTTACTCCGGCGAGCGGGGCCAAGATCACGTGAGCCACGATCGCAGACCGATTGACGCTAATGCCGTGGCGCCGACCCCCACGATCCCCGCCAGGCCACGCCTGCGCGGCAGGCGCCTTCAGAGCACGCAACGTGAGGTGGCCGACGCCCGCCCGACGACATCGAGAGCTGGGACAACAGCCATTTCTCGCGCGATTGGATTCACCCGCCCCACCACAGCTGATCCTGTGCTCCCCCGATCAGGGTGCATACGCACGTTAACCCCCAAGATCGACACTGTGCGCACGCTCGTTCAGCCGTGCGCACAGTGCAACTGACCGTGTGCACCCGCACTCGACCGGTGCGCACGCCGAGAAGTCCGAGAAATTCTGCCGTGCGCACACCCTGCAACGCAATGTTCTCGGCGCTGCACCCAGCAGATACGTAATCTCGCACGACAGGGAGGCACGGGCGAAGCGATCCATCCGCGACCGTCCGGACCCGTTACCTTCGTGCTGGGTCGTCGTCAGTCCGAACAGGTACTCGGTCACCCCTTGGGGAGTGAGACCGAACTCCTTGGCAATGTCGCGCACCGTCATCCCTTGCCCATGCAGGCCGGCGAGCACTTTACCCAGCACCTGTGACGATTCGTGGACAAGCGCCGAGCCTGGGCGCGCGGAGCGGACTCCGCGCTTGCTCAATTCCACCAACGCTGCGCGATACGTCCAGTCAGCTATCAAACCCAGCGCATGCAGCCGGTTCGCCAGCGCTGTCGCGGACACGTTCCATCGAGCCTTGGCACGGATGACCTGCGCCACGCTAGGGTTTCGCAGTCCCACCGATAGAACATCATGGCGACTTGAGCAACGCGTTAGCGAACTGATCGCCGCAGCTTCTGCCTCGCACCCGTGCGGCACAGCATGAATGCCGTGAATACACAGGTGCCCGAGGTCGTGAGGTGCATCGAACCGTAGCCGCTCGGCGGTGGTGTCGAGGAAAACGAACGGAGTATTGCGGCGGTAGAAGCTGAAGGCATCGACGTCTCAGCGCCGCGGTCGGCCTCGCGGTGATCATGGCGCTGGCAATGGTGGCCCACGCGCGCTGGAAGGAGCCCGCCGCGATCGTGTTCAACCTTGCCCTGCTGGAAGCCGCGGTGTTCGTCGCTTGGGGACGTTTCGGCCCCTACGCCTCCTGACCACCCCGATTCCCGAAGGAGGACTCGTATGAATGTCACTGTTTTCGGGCCACCGGTTCGCTGATGGTGGAACGGCTGCTCGCGGCCGGGCAGACCGTGACCGCCTACGCCCACAACCCGCCAAGATCCCTTCTCGCTGGGGTGAGCAGGTGAAAGTCGTGGTCGGCGAGGTTTCCGATGCAGTGATCAGCGCGTTGGGCCCGAGCATGGACCGCAAAGCCAACCGGGACCCCGCTGATCGAGGGCACCAGCCACATCCTGGCGGCGATGAAGCGTCACGGTGTGGGCCGCTTCATCGGCCACGCCACTCCTGCGGTACTGGACCCGCGGGGGTCCCCGACCTTGATCACCGGGTTGATCGAGTTCATGCCGCGCACGTTCATGCCCCGCGCCTACGAGGAGATCACCGGCATGTCGAACAAGATCATGCCCTCGGGGCTGGATAGGACGATCGTGCGGTTCATCGCCCCCCAAGGACTGTGCACCGAAGGGCCATATCCGGTCAGGTTCTTCGGCACCGACAAGCTCGGCTTCGCGATCACCCGCGCCGGCATCGCCGCCTTCACCGCCGATCAGATCGGCGAGAGTCGCTACCTGCATCGCGCAGCCGCCATCAGCAACTGACCACCGTCGAAACCTGAACGGAGACCTGTGTCCATCGTCATCACCGTTACCTGCGGTCACCTCGGCCGAGCAGCCGTCGAAGCCGTCCTCGACCGCAGCACCGACCCCGCCGAGGTAATCGCCGGTGCCCGCGACCTGGCCAAGATCATTGACCACGCCGCCCGAGGGGTGCACACCGCGGTCATCGACTACGACGACCCCACCACCATTACGCCGGTGTATATGTTCGTGCTGATCTCGGGCACCGCCCTGGCCAACCGCGACCGCCAGCACACCGAGGAGATCGCTGCCGTCGCCAAAGCCGGTGCCGCGCGGATCATCTACACCAGCGGCCTCAAAGCCGACGACACCGCGCTGTCGACCGCGGCCATGCACCTGCCCACAGAAGACGCGTGCGTGCCAGCGGGGTGTCGTTCACGATCCTGCGCAGCGGCTGGTACAGCGAGAACTACGGCCGCGACATCATCCCCACCGTTCGCGAGACCGGTGCCGCTGTCGAGCACCGGCGACGGTGTGGTCGCTTCGGCGTCGCGCCGGAATCTGGCTGAAATCATCGCCGTTGTGGTCACCACCGAGGAGCATCAGGGCAAGACCTAAGAGCTGTCCGGCGACACCGGCTGGGCCTACGACGAACTCGAGCCTCCATGCCGCTATGCAACGTCGCTGTCCGAGTACGCCATTGGCATTGTCAATCCCAGTAGGTGGGCCGCAATCTCACCGCAACGTTCATAGGGTAGGAAGTGTCCGGAGTTCGGGAAGATGACCAGGCCGCTCCTTGGTACGCGACGGTGTATCGCACGAGCGTGATAAACGGGAGTCAACAGATCTCGCGAACCTGCGAATACGACGACACGGCAGTCGAATCGATCCAGTGCCGAGTACCGATCATGGGACAGGATCGAACGAGTCAGCTGTGCGACGCTGCGAGGATTGCTGCTCGCCAGCTGCCCTACCGCTCGGTTCAGGTCGTGGCGGAATGGTCGGTACCCGAACAAGACGGCGCGTGTCAGCTGTCGCACGATGAGCAGCGGCCGGGAAGGGATCACGAGAAGCGGTGCCACAGTCAACGCCAGCGATACCAACCATGACCAGAACCCGCGGCGCATCAGTCGTCCGAGGATATCTCCGGCTCCAGTCGCCACGAACGCGACGCCGACGACTCGCGCTTCGAGCACCATGCTGTCGCGTTCGGCCAACGCCATCAATGTCATTCCGCCCATGGAATGACCGCCGAGCACGATCGGGCCGACGGGTGCATATGCGGAGATGACTGCAGCGAGATCGTCGGCGAGAAGCTCCAGGCTCGCTGGAGCAGATTGCGACTGCCCGTGTCCTCGATGGTCGTAGGCGAGTACACGTACGGTGGGATCCGCCGTGACGACCAGTTGTGCGACGTCTTCCCAACTCCCATGAGAAAGAGCCAACCCGTGTGCCAGGATGATTGTCACTCTCGGGCTCGTCGATCCCCACTCGGCGATATGTAAAGCAGGCCCAGAGTCCCGCTCCAGCGTGTAGTTTCGGGGAGCAACAAAGATCGTAGATTTCGAGGTCATTATTTCAGTTCCCTGCTACTGACAGTGTCGCCGGCTACTTGATCGGAAGGGCCATGTCAACACCGCCGACATCCGTGATCTTCCAATCCGCGTTCTTGTCTAGCGTCACCGTGTAGGTGACGGTTGTTTGCGCACCCTCCGGGGTCTGCACACTGGTCGATGTCACACTCAAGAAGACGTTCACAACATAAACACCAGCGTCTTCCGATTTCACTTTCGCGGCGATGGGGGTCGCGTTCGAACTCCACTTAAGCGGAAGTACTATGTCTTTGAGTTGAGGGGCAGTGAGGTCGAACTTGTTCGTTAGGGCGGGGGAAGTATTCGATTTCAGATTACGTACCCATCCATCGAAGTTCTGATAATCAATATTGGACGCGCCAACAGCGTACTCGGAGGCTACTTCTTCAGCCCTTTCTTCCGCGGACGCAATGGAGTCAGTTTCTCGCAGCTCATTCCTCGTCGAGAGCCACAACAAAAAGCTAACAGACATCCCAACGACAAGTGTTACCACTATCACCCCGACAATGATCGAGCGCAAGTCCACCGACAGCGTTCTTCCCGGACCAAACCGGTTCCTGATCTCTACGACCGACTCTGGCGGCATATCCAACTTACTGGATACGCTCTCCGTTCGGCCGTCGATGTTGTCAGCGGTTTCTATGGGCATGAATATCTCCTCGGATAGCGTGTTTCAGTCCTATTTGATGCCGATACGCACATTTAATGCACTGTCTCCAGTCGCGCTGAGAGCACGTGATATCAAATCGCTTATGTCTATCTGTGGTATGGACATCGCCGCGCTGTCCGCCAGCGGCTGAACGGCTGGTGCCAATTCTTGCAAGTCGGGTCCAATGCGGCTGAGATATTCCGTGACCTCGCCGAGGAAAGGTACGACGCCGTTGCCTTGCAAGTAGTCGTCCGGCATGGTGCCGATACGGGCCAGCCGGGCGATGGAATCGGCGATGAGAGCACCCCACATTCCTGCCTCGTCCCACAAGGGACCAGCGGCTTCCATCCCGGGCCCGGCCCAAGCCATGTCCGCGCCCATCGTCTGTAGATCGACGAGGATGCTGCGGATGGCGGGCGACCTACTCAGAATCGTCTCCGACAACAGTGTCGTCGAGGCTGCCAGCCTCGGCATAACGGTGTCTGTTCCCGTCAGCGCTTGATCCAACGTCTTGACGATGTTGCTGATCGCCTGTGGATTCAGTTGTTCAAGCAGCCCCGTAACAGTCTGCGCCACGTCTGGAATCGAACGGGGCAGTACTACTTGTACCGCGTCGAGGCGCTGGCCATCGGTTAGGTAGGGACCGGCGCCGTTCTTGGGCACGAACTCGATATACGGCTCACCGAGACCTGATAGGTCTTCGACTGTCGCGGTCCCCGTTGCCGGAATTCGGTATCTCGACTCGAGGGCTAGTTGCATTTCGACACCACGTTCGACTTTCTCTATCGACGCGATCTCTCCCACCTTCACACCACGTAGAAGTATCGGTGAACCCACCAGCAGACTTCCCGCCTGGGGAACACGCAACGTCACGTTGATCGAGTCGCTGAAGACATCTATTCGCAATACACCGAATGCGAGATAACCGACGCCCAGAGTCAAAACCGACATGATCGCAACGAGGGATAGTGCCGAACTCAGTTTCATCGCACTGCTCCGATCATACGCAATGCCGATAAAATCCCAGCGATCCGGTCGGCTTCGGATCCGGGAGAGCCTTCGGCAGTCTCAAGGCCGATAACATTAACCTTCGGTCCGTGCTCCACGAATGGAATGACCTTTTCGCGCAACAACGCAATGATCTTGTTCAAGTTCGACGGGGCTGAGAGGTCCAACGGCCGGGACGTGAAAAGGAGTGGTATAAAGGCACGGGCAGCCGCGTCGCCTGACTGCGCCAGTGGACCGATCCATCGGAGGGAATCTGCCAGTAGCGTGAATCCATCGTACAGTGAGATCAAACCGATCATGGACGTCATCGACGCAGCCGCCTGATCCACTCCAGAATCTGTAAGCAGATACTCCAACTCGGGTGTTCGGCTCAGCACAGCATCGGTACTGGCCCGCAGTCCACCCAGCAAGGCGTCGACAGCATCCAGGTGCTGTGCCAAGTCTTCGATATCGGCACCCAGCACCTCCGAGATCGAGGCAGTCTCCCGTGTATCCGCCGGAAGCACCGAGTTCACGCGGTTGATGATCTCCTGAGCCTGCTGTATTCCACCCCCTTGGACAAAGGTCGCCAAGACGTTCATGGTGTCCTCAACCTGAAGCAACGGCTTAGTTTGTCCTCGATCGATTGTGGAGCCCGGCGCGATGAGGCCACCTCCGTCGGCCTCCGGCGTGATCAACGCTATGGAGACGTCACCCAATATGGTCGGCTGGCGGAGCTCAGCCGTAGTTCCAACAGGCAACCGCACCGATTCGATGATTTCCACGTCGACCACGACGTATCCGTCGTTATCTTTCCCGGCATCGATCACCGCAACATCGCGGACAATTCCGGCACGTAGACCGTCGACCGTCACTCGTGCTTGTGACGGCAGGTTTAGCGTATTGGCGAACTCGATTCGGATACCATAGCGGTCCCCCGATATCCCAGTCCCAGGGACAGGAATCGCAGCTGGATCGAATCCGCAGCCGGGGACAAGGCATACAAGTGCCACAGCGGCCGCGGTCACGAATTGCGTCAGGCAGGTCCGGGAAGGAATGGCCACCGCATGTACTCTCAGATTAATCATCGCGCACCTGCCACTCCGAGCACCAAGGGAATCAGAGACACATTCGTCAACCCGTCCTCGGCAGTATCGCAACGGCCCTGTGCGACAAGGCCGATCGCAGCACATATTCGGTCAGCATCAGCTTGGGGCATGGCCACCCTAGGTGCTGCATACGTCAGAACGGGTCGACCGCTGTGCGCGTCGGTTACGTCCACGAAGGCTTGCAGCAGCGGCGGCGCCATGTCGACAATGTCCCTCATTGTACCGATATTCGCGCTAGCGAGGCGAGCGAGGGGAACTGTCGCATCGAGACCTTGGAGGATTTGGTCACCGAACATGGTGGTGATTTCGTTCAGCCATGGCACGATAATTCGCAATGAGTCGATGATCGAGACTGTTCGCGCGAAGATTCCGTGGTCGATCACCGCCAGCCCCGGCGCCAAACGGGTGATCATGGATTCGATATCTCCCCATCCACGCGCGACACTATTCATCAAGATGTGCAGCGAATCTATGAGTGCCCCGAGGTGTCCGGCGGCAGCGCTGGAAGAGCCGAGCGCTCGATCGAGTGTGCGGATTATTTCGTTCATTCTCGGACCGGTGCCGGACAACGAGCTGTCGAGTGCGGCGATTTCCTCGGATAGCTGCCCTCGCTGTGCCGGATCACTCCCATTGTCGATTTCTGCTGCGAGGGCACCCAACGCATCGAGTGTCTGTGTCATGCTCTTCGGAGTCAATGTACGGGAAATGCACTTCCGGGGATCCCATTCAGCATCGGATTCGCTGTTGTCGAGAATAGCAAGGGAGCGATCAGCAACGATGGTGTCTGACAGGGTAGTGGCCGATACCTCACCACGCGGCGAATAGTTGGCGTCCACCTCGAAACCAACCTGCACCGCATCACCACGGGGTTCGATGTGCGTCACCGTGCCAACTCTGACGCCACGAATGGTGACGTGGTTTCCGGTGTACAGCCCAATTGCGTCCGGCATCGTTGCACAGTAGTGCCGCATCGTCTTGGGCGGATTGAGTACCGCGAAGTACCCAGCAACCAATATCGTGCACATAGCCCCGACGCCCAGGACGGATATGAGACCGCGGGAGGCCAGAATCCTATTCATCCTTAGCAGTCCTTTCCAGGGACGGGAATACAAACCGATTGCGCAACGACAACTGATGCAGACTGGTCAACAACGACGCCATCTTCTGAGGAAGCGATCGGCTGCAGTCTCGACATCAAGTCCCGAGTGCTTGTGATGATCTGCCCCATACCTTCGCCCAGACGGTTCAGTTCGGGTATGACCTCGGCCAGACTTCGGGCGATGGAATCCAGCCTTGACCGGTACACCGGCTCGAGTGCCGCGATCCGAGACAGAAGCTGTTCCATCAACCGGACTGCCTCGAAAATCTCAGCCCTTTTGCCGAGCCCCACCGTCTCCATAAGGTTGACACTTGCGATTAGTTCCCCGAGGATCGCCTTCGAGTTATTGATCGCACTGATGTACTCGTCGGCCATCGCAAGCGTTTCCGACACGTCCCGACTCTGACGGTCGAGAATTTCGACGAGCGATGTGAACGCATCGACTGCTCGCTGGATCCCTGCCGGCCCGGAGGCGATCGCGCGATTCATGTTAGTCAAGTTCTGCCGTAAGGTGTCGCCCTCGATATCCGCGATCGGCTGTGCTGCATCTTGAAAGGTCCGACCGAGGCTGTATGGGAGATGCACTCTGTCAGAAGGTATCGGGGCGCGAAGCGATGAAGTCCCTGCTGATGTCACGGCGAGATAGTGCCCACCGATCAGAGTCAACATTCGGACGTCGAGACTTGTCTGATCGCCTATGAAAATATCATCGTCAATCGTAAAGCTCACGCGGACGTCCTTCCGACGCAGCTCAATCGATTTCACGGCACCGACCGGAACACCGGCGATACGGACGTCATCGCCGACCTTTATGGACCCGAGTTCCGACATCTCGGCCCAGTACGTCGACTGGCCGAATGGCACCACGTACACCAAAACGCTCGCTAGCAACGCGACACCCATCAGGAACGCTCCGACGAAGCCCCATCGCAATTCCCGCAAATCACGTGATGAGGCGGCCGTTGGCGCCCAGCCAGCGAATCTCCCGGCTATCCTTACTAGTTTGGCTATCATCCTTTGCATATCGATATCCTTTGTCCCGTGATCATCACCTGGAAAGGATCCGGACTGTCTACGTTCCCGTTCGAACAGTTTCGGTTCACGACAGGACTATCGGACGGAATCCAACTATTCAGGGTCTGGAGCATCGCTGGCAGTTTTCGGAGTACTTCGACTGCCTGTTGAGGATCTGGAAATATCGCCCGCAGCAGCGTATCGGCGTCCGGATTGCTACCAGGAGTCAACCCAATCGCGTCGAGGAGGCTGTTCAGCGGCGCGATCACGTCTGGAGCCATAAGAGCGAATTCGACGATTCCATCCACCTTGCTACGTAGCGTTGAGACAACCACCGACAGCTCCGAAACAAGCTGCACCAGATGTGAGGATCGACCGCCGAGATGGTCAGATATCTTTTTCAGATTAGCCACCAATGCGGTAATCACTGCCTGTCGGTCCATCGTATAGCTGGACAACGTCTGGATAGAGTCGAGAACCGAACCGATACCCGAGCCGTCTCCTTCTATAGCGGCGATCATGTTAGTAGCGAACTTATTTACTGCTGCTGGCGACAACTCGCTCAGAACCGGTTTCAGCCCGTTGAATAGGGCTGTGATGTCGAATGACGGGATGGTTCTGGAAGCCCCGATCCTACTGCCTGCCGCCAACTCCGCCGTGACTGGCGATGATTGTTGAACATCGACGTAACGCTGGCCCACCAGACTCTGATATCGTATCGCCAGGACGGTGTTCTCGTATAAATTCCGATCGCGTTCGACCATGAACGTAACGATTGCGCGACCATCCTCAAGTGAGATCGAAAGCACTTTGCCTATGCGGACACCGTTCATCCGAACATCGTCTCCGGACTTGAGACCGTTCGCATCGACGAATTCCGATGAGAACTGCTTAGTCCCTCCTGAGACGGGGCGTTGCACAGTCTGCGCGATTGCTGCGAGCAGCACTGCGATCACGACTACAGAAACCGCGAGCTTCGCGACTACCACCAATAGGCTGCCATGCCTGTTCATCGACCACCTCCGGAATACGGTGACGGAACGAACGTTCCCGGCGAGGACGCCGCAATCGCGGGCACTAGATCGAGAATCAGTTTGATACTCAGTGCCGGGCCACTAGGTGTCGACGTGAACGACCGATCCAGACGCGACAGTATCTCGGAGAGTTGCATGCTCGAAACACCAGGCGTCGAAACCATTCGGCTGCCACTTGCAAGAACCGGCGTGAGCATTACCGCGTACTCTGACAGATGAGCCTGCGCCGTGAATAGCGTTCCTGCGAGGGCGGGGAAGAAGCGTTGGCCTACAACACTGACTGTGGCGTCGAATAGCTCGCGTTGGCTATTCAGAATCTCGATGGTGGTGAGCCGATATATCAGGCCTACCGTGCCGTCGATCATCGATGCGCTGCCGACAAGCATCGAGCCATACTGTTCCAGCAACTCCGATACCGGCACAGAGCGTGTCTCAGCAACGTTCCGGCCGGATACCACAATCGCCTCCATGAGTGGCGTGAATTGGCGGGCCGCTGTAGCAACCCGCACCAGCACGTCGGTGAGTTCCGGGGTAAGAAGGCTTCCCGTGGTCTCGGCGACTGTCCGAATCAGTACACCCATGGTCGCATCTCGCTGCCTGTCAGATCGAGGACCCGTCAGGTCGATAACAACGCCGTCTCGCAGGGGCGCGCCCCCAACGCCCGGTTTCAGCGCAACCTCGCTGATACCGAAAAGATTAGACGGCGAGTAGTCTACGAGAAGGCTGTCGGTGAGCCCGCTCGAGTTTGCTCGATCAAGCATCAAAGTCACCTGTTTCGCCCCATCACCTGAACCGATGGCAGTGACGGCACCGATGCCGACACCGTCGAACTGCACCGGCGTACCCACCCCGACGCCGTCTCCGATTTTCTCGGTGCGCAACACCACAAGCATTCGGTTGTCGCCGCGGGCCGCGTTGCCAACTGTCCAAGCGGCCGCTACTGACAGTGCCGTCAGCACGGCGACCATACCGACAATAATCGACGATCGCTTTGTTGCCGATACTCCCGGCATTTCATATCGAGACATCGGCGCTCACCCTGTGAATTCGATCGCGGAGTTGACACCCCACAAGAGCATGGTCAATACCATGTCCAGACTGATGATCGCCACAAAACTTGCCCGGACGGCGCGGCCGGACGCAATTCCGACGCCTTCCGGACCGCCTGTCGCGAAGAACCCTTGATAACTGTGAATCAAAATTACAGCCGTTCCGAATACAAGAACCTTGATCACCGCAGCAGTGATATCCCACCCGCTGATGAATTGATAGAAGTAGTGATCGTAGACACCTGCGGCCTGGCCGTGCAGCTGGACGATCACAGTCCGGCACGCCGCATAGCTGAGGATTAGAGCAATAAGAAAAGTCGGAACGATGGCGACCGCGCCGGCAATAATCCTGGTCGTTACCACGAAAGGTATCGATCGCAATCCAAGCGATTCGATGGCGTCGATCTCCTCTGAGATCCGCATCGATCCAATTTGCGCTGTTATACGACACCCAGCTTGTGCGGCGAATCCGACTCCTGCCGCGATCGGCGCCAGCTCTCGGGTGTTGGCGAAGGCTGAGACAATGCCTGACACTGGCCCCATACTGATGAGATCCAGAGTCGCGAATGACTCGACGCCGACCGAGCCGCCGATGACCAGTCCCAGCACCACCAGCATCGGGACCGTTCCACCGCCCACGATGATCGAGCCTTGCCCCCACGTCATATCCGTGATCGCGCGCATTGTCTCCGCTCGATATCGTTTGAGCGTGAACGGTATCGCCGACAATGCCTGCCAGATGAAATTGAGGACGAAACCTAGGAGCTCCACCGGAACGACACGGTGCCCGAGTGACGTCGCAGTTCGCCGGGCCTTCACTAGCCGCGGGGGGGTGTACTTCATCTCCGACATCTATGCCAGCCTTGTTGGAAGGAACATTGAGACCAACTGAGTGACCAATAGATTCACGACAGCGACAGAGACGACGGAGAGAACAACCGCCGCGTTCACGCCATCCGCTACTCCACGTGGACCACCTTTGGCCTCAAGACCCCGCTGGCACGCGATCATCACGACGATGAAGCCGAACAGGACAGACTTGACAATCGACACGCCGATATCCGCCATTACGGTGAAGGATCCGAAGGTTCCCCAATAGCTTCCGGGCGTCACCCCCTGAGGACCGACCGCGACTGCATATCCCGCCACGACCCCTACGAAGATGATCAAGACATTGAGCATCGGTGCAACGAGAATCATCGCCACCATCCGAGGAATTACGAGGCGATGCATAGGACTTATGCCCATTGTTCGCATGGCGTCGATCTCTTCACGGATGTTGCGGGCGCCCAAGTCGGCCGCGATCGCGGCCGCGCCAGCCGCGCCCAGCAACAATCCTGTCGCCATGGGGGCACCCTGTTTAATTACCCCCAAACCGCCAGCTGCACCGAGCAGTGAATCTGCGCCGATTTGATGGATCAGATTCCCGACCTGAACCGAGACGATAACCCCGAATGGCACGGCCATTAGGATTGCCGGAATTGCGGTAACAGTAATCAAGTACCAGGATTGATACAGCGCCTCACGCCATTGAAACTTAGATCCGGCAATGTCACTCGCGGCACCCAGCACGGCTGAATACGCCATCCGCGTAGTCCGACCAAACGTTCGGAGGCCAGAGACCACTGTTCCGGATAAATTCTCGCGAATTACTCGGGCCGACGCCGACAACTCACTACGCGCAGGCACCACGGCAGATTCCCATCTCGTCTCTCGCATCGTTGCCCGACGTCGCGGCGGGCGCAAAGAACGCATCGGTTCGGCTGATCTTGCACTCGACGTGCTCGGCTGGTGCTGGCCGGAAAGCTGTGCCTTGCTGAGTTGTGACCAAGTGCGCCATCACGACCACGACACCTCCATGTGTGCTACGGCAAGTACTAGATACTTGAGGTACGAGTATGCGTCCTGGGTCACACCCTGTCAATAGACCATCAGACTCCAACGGATGCGTGACAGCAATTGATCCGCAAACTCGCGATTCGATCCGACGATCGCCGCTTGGCGATGGATTTCGAGTCGCTCGCGACCTCCACCGGATGCAAGCTCGCCGACACGCCAGACCCATCAGCGCGGTCTGACCGACCGCGATATGCCCCTTCGTCGCCGCCCGACCGTCTCGAAGCCTTCCCGTAACTCCATTTTCGGGCCGTCTCCATGCATACACAACAGAATCTGCCGGGAGAGCGGTCCGGGGAAGACCTGGCCCATCACCACTCGCACAAGGTGACCGAGATAGTGGCAGCAACACCACAGTTAACTGCATGGCTGACGCGAGTGCTTCCGCCAGCCATGTTGGAATCTGGCTCGGCCGGTCTTCTAGGTCTGGTCTTACCCTGGTTTCACGGAGTCGTGGACCTCACGCCACGATGGTTGCGTTCTCGTACTCCATCGAGGTCAGCATTCCGATGCCGCTGTGACGCCGCTGACAGGGTTGCGGAAGAGCTCGAGGTATCGAACATCGCGTCTTGCTCCGCATACACACCCGTGGCGTCGGGCGCGGCGTCGAGCCTCCAGCCCGGTGAACCCACCGATAGCCGACATCAGGCGAAACTCCCGCGGCCGCGGCAGGGCCCGGTTCGTGGCTCCTCGATCCAGAAACTTTGAAGCGCTATCTCGTCCTCGGACACCTCGGCGCCGAACGGACCGCCGAAGTCGTCCGCGACAGCCTCATCGCCGCCGGCACCGAACTACCCGCGACCCTCCACCGCACCGCGACTCGGGACCAGGATGCCGAGATAGCCGAGCACCGATCCTTTCCCATGGCCACCGACATTCGCGTCTACTTCGCCGATCCCGGCGCAGCACGGCAGCGCGACAGCGCGACAGCGCGACAGCGCGACAGCGCGACAGCGCGACAGCAACGAAGACACTAATGGTACTCTGCGGCAGAACCTGCCGCGACGAATAGACTTACGCATCTACAATCCAAATGCGCACTGCGAGGTCGCTGAGGAGCTCACCGGCCGTCCACAAAAATTCTCGACTGCGACACACCAGCCCAACGTTTGGCTGCTTTGATCGAGCGCACCCGTCCAGAGCCAACCTCGATACCCATGCCGATGGTGAGCTCGGGGTGCATGCGGCGCACGCCGTAGCAGCCGCGCGAGGCCGCATGGATAGACCGGATCGTTTCGGCGAGCATCTCGTGGCGCAGTCGGCGTTGGCTGGGTAATCGGTTGCCGTGATGGCGGTAGCCGCGCTCGGACACGCCGAGCACACGGCAGGCGGTGCGGATGCTGATTCCTTGCCCGGTCAAGGTCGTGACAGCCGGGAACCGCCTTTTGAGCCGAGCGTGGTGTCGTCGAAAACCTTCGCGGCCAGCCGAGTCGCTCGCAGCTCCTCCTCGAGTTGCTTGATCCTGTTCAGCGCATCCCTCAGTTGCGCCGATTCGACCGTGGACGTCCCGTGGGCCTCACCGCGGGCCTGATGTTTCCACCGCTACAGCGTGGCCTCGGTGACTCCCAGATCATGGGCGACGTCGGCGACCCTGCTTCCTTCATCGACGACCAGAGCGACAGCGCTTTCACGGAACTGCGGTGAGTACATCATCGGCACGAGCGGAGATCCTTCCATCGAACGGTTGGAATCTCACAACTCAGCGGACAGAATTCCGAGACAGCCCAAAGCGGTACTCAACCCGGGGCGGTTCGCCGCCGGCCCTGCATCATTCTGTGACACAGTTGAGATTGGTCTATAAACTGTCCGAACTGGGCTTAAACGGGCAAGGCTAGTGCCAGCACAAGTAGCACGAACGGAGAGCACATTCAATGCTGCCCAGGCCGCGCGGTATCGCCAGTTGGCCATCGCTAGCGACCTGGAGTCCGCGCCTCTCCCGTTATCTCTGGCCGGTGTCATATGCGGCCGATGGGCCTCTCACCCTTCAGCCGCCTGGCCTTGCAAGTCGCGGTGTGCCTTCTTGCAATCAGAGAACAGCCCGTCAGCAGTCGATCCCTTGGCAATGGTGTCGCGCAAAGACGCCATGACCAGCACCCAACTCCCGGAGGCGATCGGGCCTATAGGGTGCGTCCGAGGAAGTCGGTGACAACCTGCGTGAATGCGTCATTGTCATCTCCTGCCACCATGTGGCCAGTTCCGGAGACATCGGTCGTCTCCGCGTGCGGCACAATTTCCAGGAATTCTGCAACGGTCTCATGCGATACCAGATCGGACAGGGCACCGCGCACGAGCAGAGTCGGCGCGACGACTCGACCCGCACCCGCGACGAGCAATTCTACAAGCGTCTCGAATTGCTCGGCACCGGCGGACGCGTCCTGTTGCAACGCCTGGAAACGACTGGTGATGAAGGCGGGATCCCATCGCCACACCCATCGACCGTCGGCTCGTTGCCGCAGTACCTTGTGAAGGCCTTCAAGCCGCACCGGTCGTTCGCGGTGCGGGTTGTATGCCGCGATGACGTCGGCAGCGTTTTCGAGGTTCGCGAATCCGTCAGGATGCGCAGACATAAACGAGACGATGCGTCGAGCGCCATCGAATTCCATCCGTGGGGTCACGTCGACCAGCACCACCGCTCCCCACAACTCGGGTGGCGCAAGCAGGTGCGCGGCAAGAACGGTCATCCCGCCCAACGATGCTCCGACGACCGCGGGCGCGTCCTCGGTGCAGAATCGTTCTCGCACCATGAGCAGGTCATCGACAAGGTGCTCGACGTCGTATCGTCCGTCGGGGGCCCAGTCACTGTCGCCGTGCCCACGTGCATCGTATGCAACTACTGTGTAGCCGCGATCGCGCAGGCGGAGCGCTGAGGTGGTCCAGGCGTGACGACTCTGCCCACCTCCATGCAACAGGATCACAACCTGATGGTTGGAACCATGGGGATAGTAGTCGGCTGCCAGCGTGATTCCGTCACGAGCCAGCACCTGCATCTCGATCATGCCCTCCGTCACGAGCTGCCGCCCCCGTCGCTGACGATCGTAACGGTCCCCTGAGCGGCACACACTGGCCTGCCGTCGTTGGTGATGTCGATGCGTGCGACGCCCGATCGCCTGGTCAGGGCAATGATATCTGCCGTGGCGATGCATACCCCAGCCGTGACCGGCCGCAGAAGATTGATCTTGAACTCGGTTGTCGCGACCCAGCAGCCGGTCGGGATCACCGGATAAAAGACAACACCCAGGCAATGGTCGACCATGGCTGACAGGCAGCCACCGTGCAATGTACGGAAGGGGGTAAGGAGCTCGTCTCGCACCTCCATCTCGGCGATCAACCGACCGGCGCTCAGTTCAGCATGACGAAATCCGAGATATGCCGAGATGCCGCCCACATCCGTTGCCGCGCCGAGCACCTGCCCAGCAACTTGGGGGTCGAACTGCGGGAATTCCATCGGAGCCTCCTCCGTCTCTGCGTTGACCTGCCCCAAGGTGACACTACTGCAGATTTGTGTCACCTGGATTGCGATCTGCACGCTCGTCATGACCGCGGTGCCGATCCAATTCGGTAGACCCTGGTACGACGATGGCAGGAAGGAGGCAGCGGCAAAGGTACGCGCGTAGGCCCTCAGGGCTGCGCCGTCTCGGGCCGCGCACGGTGAGCAGGCTGAGGATCGTCCGCAGGATCCACTCCGCGGCGTCGTCCACTGAGATCCCCGGCTGCAGGTCATCGCGGTGACGGGTGAATACCGGTCGCAGGAACTCGGTGACGAGTTCGAAGAGGGCGACCGATGTGGACTCTGTCAGACCGATTCCAGCGAGGCGATCATCGCTGACGAACAGAGCGGAAATCGACTTCTCTCGGCTGGCGGCGTGAACAGTGGTCTCTACGAAGACCAGCACGGCAGATGCGAGATCAGGCTGTCCGGCGAGTGGCCCGCCAATCCCGTCGAGGTAGCGGCCGGCCGTCCGCAGGACGACGCCCGAGACCACCGATTCACGGTTCGCGAAGTGCCGGTACACGGTGGCCCGAGAGACGCCGGCCTGCCGAGCGATGTCCTCCATCGTCGTCGCCGAGAATCCGACCTCTTCGAAGCAGAACTCTGCGGCATCAAGTAGGGCATCCCGGGTGCTACCCAGGGCCGAGAATCGCGCGCCGCGACGTGCAGATTTCGTCGTCACCACAACGAGTATGCCGCTACTTCGTCGAGGAGCGCATCCCCCTCTGTCCTCTACCGGTGCGCATCTCTGCGGCCGGGCAGCGATACAGATCTGACATTATGTCGCGCTACCGCCAACTGAGTCGTCACGCAGCTGAGGCAGGAGGTGGCGGCGCGCGAATCGGCGCGCACCCTCAGGGGTATCGAGGGATATGCGGGTCGATGGGGTCAGCACGAACGACAGGATCACGCGGACAGTCAGCTCGGAAACCACGTGAAGTTCGACATCCGTGCGGGCAGCATCAACTTCTTGCGCGAGTTGGTCGGCCAGAAAGTTCGACGCGGTCGCGACAAGACCCCCTGCCTCGATCGTGAGAAACGGCAGTAGTGACTCCGGCTCGGTCTCCAACAGCCTGTTGAGCAGGGCGTGCCCCCGTACTGCCTTCAGCGTGAAAACGAATCCTTCGACGATCTTCTCCTCGAGATCCTGATGATTTGACACCTCTGCTTCCAACTCAACGAGGAACCTGGCGAGTTCTCGCAGAATCACCGCCTCGACAATGCGCCCCTTGCTCGGGAAGTGTCGGTACAGCGTCACACGTGCCAGCCGTGCGCGACGAGCGATGTCTTCGATACGTGTGCGGCTGATCCCGACAACCTCGAATTGCCTTAGCCCGGCGTCGAGGATACGTTCCGAGGTCCCAGACGGCGACGGCGTCCGGATCACCGCGATGGCCTTCAGAAGCAACCTGGTGTAGTTCATCGTCGTGATCGGATCCTTCGAGCCGGGCAACGTCGCCGGGTGTCATGTGGGCAGGGGTCGTTGGTCGACCGTTGAGTATGCACCCAATGAACCTCCGTACGCCATACTTTCAAACCCCTGACGTGGGCATTGAAACGATCATACTAGGTGAGTACCATCGTTCCTGTGGTACGCAACGGGGCGCCCCGGTGCAAGTCCGGGCTGACGACGAACGAATGGATGAGGACCAACACGCGCGGGTCCTCATCGTCGGATGTCGTCGCCTCGGGACTGGCCCTATCGGAGAGGGAGTGCTCTGGCCTTGCAACAGTCATCATTGGAAGCGGTGTCCGAAGTGCGGTGTGGGCGTCGGCGGTCTCGCTTGTGCGCACGTGTTTCGGGGCTGCTTGCTCACTTGGTGGCGCAGTTCACGCTCCCGGTGTCAAGCATTGCGGACCTACACTCCCCTGCGTTCACGCCGCTACGCTCGCGGCTTGTTCACTGCCCGCCCACAGCAGACTGACGTCTGAGCTCTCCGCACGATCTGCGTTTCCCGGTGCCCTCGGTCGTGCGCCGAACGCCCCGACGGTGTCGCTCTCCTGGTGCGCACGACCATGGATGGCGTGCCTGTCGGTGGTCGGCCACGCGATTAGACGGCTTTCAAATCGCCATCGCGGAGTACCCGAGGCGGGGCCTCTGCCCGTCGATTCATGGCCAGGACGTACGCCTAATCGCAGCTGCGATCGCCTGACACCTCCCCCCTCGCCGGCCTCGACCTCGCTAACGGACGCAAATGGCGCGCACGGGCCCGCGATTTCAGGAGACCCCGCTGCGCCGCGGCCTTCGCCCGGCGCCGGATTACTCACGGCCAGCATGCGCCAGCGACGAGCGTTTTCGTCTACTGGAACGAGTTCCAAGAGTTTTGTCCGACAATGCCACACGTGAGCGGCTACCGCTGCGAAATGCACGGCCTCCGGACACCAGGCCAAGATTTTGTGTCCATATTCGCGAAGGAGTAGAGCGATGTCAATCGATTTGCCGCACACCTTGGAAATCATAAAACAACGCCAATGGGCACTCGGCGACTTCGACTGGGCGGAGCCCGGCGCGGACACGATAACGGCCGAGCAGCTCCCGCAGGTCAAGCAATTCATGTCCGATCTGGTCTGGATCGAGCAGGTCGGCTCGCGCGCCTTCGTCGCGCTCGGCCGTCAAACCAAGGACAGTACGCTAGCTGAGATCTACCGCTACTTCCAGGCCGAGGAACAAAAGCACGCAAACGCCGAGCTGGCCCTCATGCGCCGTTGGGGAATGCTCGATGACGACGAGATCCCAGAACCGAATATCAATATCCGACTAGCCATAGAATGGCTGGACAGCTACGCAGATGATCTGCCGCTGTCCGTACTAGGCTCAGCGATTCCGATGCTCGAGGTGGCACTCGACGGAGCACTGTTGAAGTTCCTACTTGAGGAGATCCAGGATCCCCTGTGCCACAAGGTCTTTCAGCGGATCAATGCCGATGAGTCCCGTCACCTAGCTGTGGATTTCCATGTGCTGGACATGATTGGAGCGGGGCCGATACACCGACTGCTGATCGAAGCCGCCGGCGCCGCGCTGCGCCCATCCCTACTCATCGGCATCCTCACCGGGTTGCCCCTGCTGACCCGTATGCACGACAGCATCATCGCGATGGGACTCGACGAACAGAAGCTCTTCGACGCGATTCGGAAGTTCGGCATTATCGGTGACCGGAGCGTCGCCACCCGCCGCAATCCGATCTACCAACTCGTCAAGTACTACGGTGAAATGGTCATGGACCAGTCGCACCCTTATCATCGACTACTCGGCAATGCCCTGTTGACGATCACTGAGCACTACCCTAAACAATGGCTCGGTTCGACTCCTTCCTGGATCAACGAGCTCACTTACCAACCGGTGGCCGCAGCATGATCGACGAGGGGCGGCCGACAGACGATGACCCCGGGCAAACAATTCCCGGTCCCACACGAGTCGTGATCATAGGTGCCGGGTTCTCGGGAATCGGCACCGCGATCCGATTACGGTGCGCGGGGATCGAGGACGTCGTGGTTCTCGAGCGCGCACCTGAGCCCGGCGGTGAGTGGCGCGACAGCGTTCATCCGGACGCATCCTGCGGTCGTCCGTCAGTACTGCGGTCGTTCTGGTTCACGCGGGATCCCGCCTGGAGCCATAGGTATACGCCGGGCGTAGACGTCCGCGCCTACATGCGCGGCGTGATCACCCGGCATGGTCTCGATGGACGGATTCGCTACGGGTACAACGTAAACGGACTCGACTTCGACGAGGCTCGAGGGACCTGGCATGTGCGTGTCTCGACCAGCAGTGGCGAGGAGGAGAGCATCACTGCCCGCTCGGTCGTGGTGGCGACTGTGCCGTTCTCGAACGCAAGCAGGCGCGAGATCGTGGGCGCCGACGACTTTCGTGGCCACAAGATAGACGGTACCCGATGGGACGCCGGTATCGATGTCACCGGACTGACGGTGGCAGTCGTCGGTACCGGCACCAATGCAGTCCAGATGATCCCGGAGTTGGTGGACCGAGCCCGCCACGTCACCGTATTTCAGAGTGCACCGCGATGGGTTCTTCCCCACCCGCAGTACGGGACGGCAGGGTGGAGACGTTCGCTATTCGAGAAACTACCGCTGGCCGAGGATCTAGCCCGGAGTGCCCACTTCTGGGCGTACGAGTCTATCGGATACGGTTTGGTTCGAACAACAGGTCTCACCACCGCGCTGGAACAGGTATCTAAAATCCAGTTGAGGCTTCAGGTCAAAGATAGATGGGCGCGACGGCAGCTCGCACCGGACAACCGGGCGTGCCGTCCGCGATTGCTCATCTCAAATGATTTCTTACCGGCTCTAGATCGGGACAACTGCAGACTCCTCACCTTCCCGATCATTCGGCTTACGGAGCACGGAATCCTCACGGTTGATGGCGTCGAGCGCCGCTTCGATACGATCGTTTTCGATGCACCCGGCGAGGCTGGAGTACCATTCCCGGTTCGTGGTTGTGGCGCACGACTCCTCCAGGAAGAATGGGTCGAAGGAGTTTACGCGTACAAGAGCATACATGTTTCTGGGTATCCCAACCTACATTTCACTTTCGGACCGAACTCCGGTCCGTATTTCTACACAGCCCTAGCCTATCTGGAGGCGCAGATAGATTACATCGTAGAGTCGGTGCGGACGCTGGAGCGATGGGGGCTCCGATATATTGATGTACGAAAGTCAGCGCAGGACCGATTCAACGCGGTTGTTCAACGGCACTTGGCTCGCACGACTTGGAACTCTGGATGCGTTACTTGGCCTGTCGGGGAAGATGGTTTTAATCCCGCGGCTTTCCCGGGCTTGGCTCGACAATTCCGTAGCCAAATGACTCAGTTCGCCCTATCCGACTACCACGCTGTGCCCTAGGAGCTCCTGTCAGGTTCAGTTGCTGAGTCGTCGCGGTCTGATACTGCGGCACCGACATTCAGGAATCGATAGTGGATGTCGATGCGGCGTTCCATCGATCACCGTTCGCCGATATTGGTGGGGTCGGGCCATGGTTTGTTCCACGACTAGCCGACTGGCGGTGACCTTTGTCTCGGGTTCCGCGATGGGAATGGGCCGTCGATCCCGGCGCTGTCGCAGGTCGGCGTACAGACTACATGCTCGCAACCCGTGTCGGTGATAGTTTTATCGATCCGCCGTCCCAGTGGCCTCGGCCGTCCAGGCAAGGGGATTTACTGCGTCGAATTACATCCCGCCGCGGAACCCGGGACAAAGTCACTGCGGCCGGTGGATCGTGGAGCAGACTTGCGCCCGCTCCCCCGGTA
Source organism: Nocardia sp. PE-7 (assembly GCF_030486425.1). Classification (NCBI taxonomy): domain Bacteria; kingdom Bacillati; phylum Actinomycetota; class Actinomycetes; order Mycobacteriales; family Nocardiaceae; genus Nocardia; species Nocardia sp. PE-7. The sequence goes on from NZ_CP129614.1 coordinate 5,841,914, forward strand.
CCGGCGCCTGGCCATCCGGTGGGCACGCCGCATCGACATCCATTACGGATTCCTGAATCTCGATGCCGCACTGATCTGATGGCGACGGCACAGCAACCGCACCGACAGAAGCTATTAGCCTGCGCCAGAAGGTCATCCGGACACGAACCCGAGAATGAGCGGCCCCCGACAGCACGTACAGCCCTCCCCCACTCCCCCTTGAACACCAACCTCGGGCTGTGTGGTGAGGGCTGGCTATTCCCGGCGGCTTCACTGGGAGTTGCGGTTCGCTAACCACCACAATCATCCGTCACATAGGTCCGCTGCGAAACTTCCTGCATCGCAACGTGTCTCGGTGACACATGCAGATTCACGCTAGGAGCTATGAGGACCGGTACCCGAACTCGAATGCCGCCGAAGCTCCGTACGATACCAGCGGTGGCCCACCGCAGATACTGCGCGCGGCATGTTTGGCGGTGCGCGCGAACGTTGCTGTTGAGCATCTTCACCGACGGCGGACTTACTTCGCAATCAGCACCGCGTCGGCACGTACACAGGCTGGTGAGCCGGATCGCCCACCGCAGCCGGGACTGCGCAACTGGCCAAGCACTTCGCCAAATCAGGTATTGCGTAATGGCCACGTCATCACCATCTCGTACCCAAGTGTCTGTGTGGCATGCTCGACCCCACTCTGCAAGTCGACAAATGTAATGAGCGTAGTTTTCTGTGGACTGATGTCGACAAGCGTCCGGGCGACTTCGGCGGAAAGCCCAGTGAAAATAACCTCCGCACCCAAAAGCGCACATGCTTTTACTGCTGTGATCAGATGGGCAGCAACGTCGAGATCGATCGACGGCAGTCCGGTGATATCGACGACGGCGGCCTGCGCCCTCGAATTGCGGATATGCGCCATCAGCTGATTGGTCAAATTGAGAGCCCGGCGATCGTCCAATTCTCCTACGATCGGGACCACCAGAAGCCCTGGGATCAACTGCAGTACCGGAGTCGGGAGTTCGCTCACCGCCCTCTGCTGCTCGCGATTCGAGTGCTCGCGTTTGGCGAGGTAGATGTCGGCGGCGAGGCCGATATCGAGGAACACCAGCCTTTGTAGCGCCAGCAGCGTCGCCAACGCACGCTCGGGATCGGAAGATGAGCTGGATTCACAGATCCGGCTCGCAGCAGAGCAAAGAAACCGATTGTACGCGCCGAGAAGCCATGTCGGCTTCACGCCGAGTCGCTCGTGACGCGCGGCCATACGCATACGCTCGATGAGATAGTCAGCATCGACGGTTCCCGCCGTCAAACCGGAAAGGTGATCGCTTCGAAGATGTTCGACCTGTTCCTCAGTGTCGCGCCCAGAAAGAAGTGCGGCAGTGTCCCGGTGTTCGTTTAGGTAGGCGCGGAGTTCGTCGACGATCTCAGCCATACCGGGTGTCGCGACTCCGCTAAACTGCCGCAGCAATGCCTCGTCTTCATCGGTGAATTCCATTAATCGTTTCCGAGCAGCGACCATGTCATCGGTGGTCACGAGGCCACCGAAGCTTGGCGTTTCCGGGATTTCCGGACCGTGCGTGCCCATTAGAGTCATAACAGCCGCATCCTGTGCGTAGTGTTTTGGCGGATCGTGTCAGACAGCGCATACTCGTGAGCGAAGCCCGTAGGTCACCGTCCCACAGCAGCCTGCACCCCAGAGTGCGCTGGCGGCATAGCGGTCCCGACCCAAGTCGTCCTCATCGCCTGATCGCGCCGGCCACAGTACGTGATCGCCGCTTAGGCCGTTGGTGGCACGTCTGAAGAGGTGGCACGCTGTGAGGCCAGGAAGAAGTGGTCGATGTTGACGACGAGAAAGAGGGCAGTAGCGGTTGTAACCATGTGGCCATGGTCGTCTTCGATGGTGGCCCGAAGGTTCAGTTTGCGACCCTGGCGGGAATGAAGATGGGCGCGGGCGATATACGGGGTGTCGAGTAGAACCGGGGAGAGGTAGTCGATGGAGAGGTGGCGGGTGACGGCGGGTTCTCCCACGGTGTAGAGGAGGAACCCGAACAGGTCGTCGAGGACGGTGGCGACTGCGCCGCCATGGGCGATCGCTGGGGCGCCAACGTGGCGGGAGTCAAACGTGTGACGGGCGTAGACACCTTCCGCGTCACGTCGGACGCTCAACTGGTGGCCGTGCGGATTGGCTGGCCCACAACCGAGGCAATGATCATGATGGGGCGGCAAGTCTTGGCATTCCGGCGGAACCACAGGGAAGAGGGGCGTACTCTCCTCGGCCTCGGACGATACGGATCTTATGGTATCGGATGTGCGGCTCATGGGTGCTTTCTGCATATGTGTGTCATTGGGTGGTGGCGATAAGGATGTCGCAGTGAGCTCTGCGTGCGAGCTCGGTCGGTGTATTGGACAGCAGCCGGGCCAGCGGACTCGACCGGCACAAGTCGGCGGTGATGATGAGGTCCGGCGCCGCAGTGGCGGCAAGGCGCAATAGGGCACGCAAAGTGGGTTCGGACAAGATGCGGGTGTCGATGTCGATGGCGCCGTGCGCTAGGGCGTGCTGGCAGGCCGTGCGCAATATCGCTTCGACCGGGTTGGTGCCGCGCAGCCGGTAGGCCTCGGGTCCCAGCCGGTCGAGGTCAACTCCGAGTGTGCGTTCGTCGATGTGGTGGCGGACGCCGACGATAACCAGTCGGGCGTGGGTGGCGTGGGCCAATTCGGCGGCGCGGTCGACCACGCGGTAGGAGCGATCGGATCCATCGGTATCCACAAGGATCGTGCGATAGGCCGTCATGCCGGGCGTCCTTCGCGGGTAGGGGACGTGCGAGAGGCAGGAGCCATCGTGCACGAGGGTTGTGCGCGGCATCGGCGAGTGGTGGGCCCGGGTGCAAGCACAGCCAGCACGATCGCGCCTGCGGCGGTAATAGCAGCCAACACCAGCGCGGCCTCGCCGCTGCCGTGCACGAACGCGGCCTTGGCGTACTCGGCTAGCGGCTGGGCCGCTGGTCCGCCCTTCTCGGCGACCTGCAGGGCGGCGGCCAGGGAATCGGCAACGGGTTCGCGAGCGGACTCGGGCAGGCGGGGTAGGGCGGGCTGGATACGCTGAGTATAGCCGGCGGCCAGCACGCTGCCGGCCACGGCGATCCCGATCGCGGCGCCGATCTCGCGGGCGGCATCATTCACCGCCGCGGCGACCCCGTGTTTGGCCTCGGGGGTGTCGGCGACGATGGCGTAAGTCGCCGGGGCGGTACACAATCCCAGGCCCGCGCTCATGATCAGCAGCGGCCACAGTAGGTCGAGGTAGTTCGCGGCGAGGTCCAACCGGCTCACCAGCACCAGCCCGGCAGCGATGGTGAGAAGGCCAGTCACGGTCATCACCCGCAATCCCACCATGCTCGAGAGCCAAGGCGCGATCACGGAAATCATGGCCAGCGGCGCCACCATCGGCGCCAGCGCCAGGGCCGACGCCAGCGGCCCGTATCCGAGAATCAGCTGTAGGTACTGGACCAGCAGTAGGAACACCCCAAAGGTGACCAGGAACTGAATGGTCACGGACAGGGAGCCAGCACCGAAGCCTCGGCGTCCGAACAACCGCACGTCTAACAGTGGTGCCGAGATCCGTAGCTCCACGGCCACGAACGCCACCGCCGCCACGACTCCGACACCGGCGGTGACAGCGACGAGCGGGTCGGCCCAGCCGCGTGCGGGAACCTCGACCGCGGCGAACACGATCGCCGCGATCGCGACAGCCACCGTCGCCGCGCCAATTCCGTCCACCGGCGGATGCTCGGGTTGGCGAGACTCCGCGATCGTGCAAGCCAACCCGGCCAGCACAATCCCCGCCACGGTCAGCCCGACAAATACCGATTGCCACGACCACCGCTCAAGCAGCATCCCGGCACCGAGAATCCCCAGAACAGCTCCGGATCCGGCGACGCCCGCCCATACCCCCACCGCTCGGCCGCGATGAGCTAGTGCGAAGCCTGCGGTCAGAATCGACAGGGTCGATGGCATCACTAACGCTGCGCCAGCACCGGCGAGTGCGCGTGCCGCGATGAGCCACACCGGGTCGGTCAGCACCAGCGGCAACGCCGAGGCGGCCGCGAACACCGCCAGTCCCGCCACCAGCACCGCGCGGCGCCCATAGCGGTCACCGATGGCTCCGGCGGGCAACACCAGACACGCCAGCACCAGTGTGTAGCCGTCAACGATCCAGGTGAGCTGGGCTTGGGTCGCCCCGGTCGCGACTGCAATCTGAGGCAACGCCGAGTACAACGCCGCCATGGCCGCGACGACCAGCGCCACCCCCAGGCACGATACTGCCAGCACCCAGTATTGGGCCCTGGTCCACCGGGCGATCTCGACAGCGCCCGTCCGGGAAGTGTTCACCGGTGCACCTCCCGCCGTTGTAGATCGATAGTCTCTGTGTGAGACTATTAGTATCATAGTGGGTCGGCGAGCGAGATGACGTCCACGCACGATCAAATTGAGCGATACGAATCGAGGAAGGGGCGGCCATGACAGAGCCGGACTCTGCCGCGGCCGATCCGCGCACCGTAGCCGACGAGCAGGCCGATCCTCGGCTGGCGCGGTCCCGCAACCGGTTGCTCGACGCGGCCAGTCATCTGCTGTCCACCGGCGGGGTCGAAGCGGTCACAGTCGATGCCGTCACCCGCGTGTCGAAGGTCGCGCGCGCCACTCTCTATCGACACTTCGGCAGCACCACCCAACTGCTCGCGGCAACTTTCGAACGGTTGCTTCCCCATGTCGACACACCGACCGGCGACGGGCCCGTGCGCGATCAACTCATCGCGCTACTCACTACTCAGGCGGACCTCGTAGAACAAGCCCCAGTGCAGATGACCACGCTGGCCTGGCTGGCGATGGGATCGATCGGCGACGACCACACCGACCCGGCAGCGGTAACCTCGCTGCGTGCCCGCGTCATCGAGCAATATCGCCAGCCGTTCGACCGGATCCTCACCGGCCCCGACGCGCGGGCGATGCTCGGCGAGTTCGACACCACGTTCGCCATCATCGAACTCCTCGGCCCGATCGTGTTCGCGCGCCTCACCGGACTACGCACCATCGATCATGACGACTGCACCCAACTGGTCGACAACTTTCTCGCTACCCACCCAAGGGTCGCGGTCGGAAACGGACCGACCGCCGATCAGTGCCAGTGACCGAATACCCGCCCGTGGATAACGGGTGAGCCGCTTCGAAGCAGGCCGACAAGATCAAGTACCCAGCTCACCGGCGATCCCCTCCACCTAGCGGGTAAGACTGTCGGTTCGGCACCGATCGTCGCCTTCTCGTCAACACCGGCCCTGGATGCGGGGCACGATCGATTCGTGCTGCAGTCCTGCATCGCATCGCAACTGGACCAGTTAGGGCTGGCTAACCGAGTCGATGTGCTTCACGATTGAGAGACTCGACTCCGTCCATCTCATGCGCAGCCGTCACCGACAGGATCCTGGTGGCAACGCGCTGAGATCATTCAGACCGGTGCCGACTCACTACTCGCCGTGTTAGGTGTTGGCTACGCCGCTGATAGCCGTTGGCTGCAGCAACGAGTTCGGCAAAGTTCTGCACGGTTTCGGCAAAGTCGCGAGTTTTTGTCGTATGCCGCAGCGGGTTCCTGCCTGGGGCCAGCCCCAACCGATCTGCACCAGTTCGCGCAGACTCCATCCACCAACGACGGGACGGGTGGTCCTATTCGTGTCGAAATTCGCTGGGAGAGCGACCGGTCCATCGCTTGAAGGCGTGCGAGAAGTTCGCGAGGTCGCTATATCCGAGATCGGCAGCTATCTCACTCACCGACATCGATCGGTCGAGTAGCCGCAGCATCGCACGGTCACGCAGAAATGATTCGCGCAACTCGCGAAAGGTGGTCCCCTCCCCGGATAGACGCCGCTTGAGTGTGCTCGTCGATATCGACAGCTCGTGCGCGACCCAGTCTTTACTCCGCTTTCCAGGATCTTCCTCCAGCAGCCGTCGTACCTTCTCCGAGAAAGACATGGTTTTACTTCGCTGGTCGAGGGTTCGTTGCAGATCCACGATGGCAAGTCGATAGGCGACCGGATCGGAGAACCTGCATACCTCGTTGAGAGTGTCCGCCGGGACACTAAGGAATGACGTCGGAGCGTCGAAGAACAACCGCCCAGCTAGGGCGTCCTCATTATCGGCTAGAAAGTTCGGCGCTGACCAGCTCAGATGGAGTGTCACGGTCGGCATATCGCCGGCCAGCATGTCGAGCAGGCGCAGGAGTGCCGACCCGCCATACGCGACGACCAGGCAGTTCAGCGCCGAATCGCCTGTGTGCGCGGCGAGCCCGACGGTGAGTCCCTCGTCACTTGGGTGGAACTGCGGACTGAGAGCCGTCGAGATCAAAGGCAGATAGGTGAGCAGCTCCACGATCTCAGCTACCGAGCCTGCGCTGACCAGCGGAAAACTCAATGGGCCGAAGGATGTCAACTGAGCTTGTTCGGCGAACGCGAAGCCGAGCGAAGTTGCCTGGTCGACATCGAGTGCAGGGTAGACCTCGCGAAACCACCGTATCGGGGCCTGGATATTGCGTTGGATCAACGTCGTCTCGTCAATTCCTTCGCGAGCCATGATGTCGCGAAGCCGAGCGGCGGCGTCCGGGTCGAGCGCTTGGCTCTCGAGCAGTTGCACGAACATGAGCGGAGGCACGCCCTCGTCGTTGAGGTTCACCATGGTCTCTCTGAGCCGAATTCACAAATTTCTGACTCTGCCGAACATAGCCTCCGAACCCGTGTTCGACAACACTTGGACCAAGTCACATTGAGGACAACGCATCGAGGAGTTGGCTATGGCAGTTGTCACTTTTGTCTCCCACGACGGCGAGAAGCACGAGGCGCCGATCGAGGAAGACCAGTCGCTGATGCAGGTCGCGACCAACAACGCTGTGCCCGGCGTCGACGGGGACTGCGGAGGCGAAGCTGCCTGCGGCACCTGCCATGTGGTTGTCGATCCGCAGTGGATCGAGCAGGTCGGACGTTCCGGCGCCGATGAGGAGGAGATGCTCGCGATGAACCCCGAGCGCCAGCCGACCTCCCGGCTGTCGTGCCAGATGATGGCATCGACGGCCTGGGACGGCTTGATCGTCCACCTACCCGAGTTCCAGATGTAACGGCGAGAAACGGATACGACGCGATGAAGATTCCCGGAGCAATCACCGCCAAGGTTCAGTCGACCATCCCGATGGATCTACAGATCCAGGGTGCACACCTATATGACAAGACTCGCCGATGGATGACCGGAACGAACGGGGAGAAGCTCTTCGTCGAGAGGCCCATCCCGCCAGTCGAAGAAGTCGCGCTCGCTGACATCGACCTCAGCAACCCTTTCCTGTACCGCCAGGGACGCTGGCAGTCCTACTTCGCGCGCCTGCGAAACGAGGCCCCGGTCCACTATCAGCCAGACAGTCCGTTCGGTCCGTTCTGGTCCGTGACGCGGCATGCTGACATCGTGGCCGTCGACAAGAACCACGAACTCTTCTCCGCTGAGCCGTTCATCGTTATCGGGGCTCCGCCCCGTTTCCTCGATATCGAGATGTTCATCGCGATGGACCCGCCACGACACGACGCACAGCGGGCCGCTGTTCAAGGCGTGGTCGCGCCGAAGAACCTGCGCGAGATGGAGGGCCTGATTCGATCGCGCGTCCAAGAGGTGCTCGACGATCTACCCGTAGATAAGCCGTTCGACTGGGTGCAGAACGTCTCGATCGAACTGACCGCGCGGATGCTTGCGACCCTGCTGGATTTCCCGTACGAGCAACGTCACAAGCTCGTCTACTGGTCGGATCTCGCAACCTCGCTGGAGCAGGCCAACGGTGGGCCATCGGACAACGACGAGGTGTTCCCCGGCATGCGCGACATGGCGAGAGGTCTCAGCGCTCTCTGGCACGACAAAGCGGCCCGGACAGCCGCTGGGGAGCAGCCCGGATTCGATCTGATCACGATGTTGCAAAGCAATGAAAATACCAAGGACCTGATCGACCGCCCGATGGAGTTCTTGGGCAACCTCGTATTGCTGATCGTCGGAGGGAACGACACGACCCGGAACTCGATGAGCGGCGGCGTTCTTGCGCTCAACCGCTTCCCTGAACAGTTCGCGAAGCTGAAAGCGAACCCCGACCTGATCCCCAACATGTGCTCGGAGATCATCCGATGGCAAACTCCGCTTGCCTACATGCGCCGTGTCGCCAGAGCTGACACCGTTCTTAACGGGCAGTTCATCCGCAAGGGCGACAAGGTAGTGATGTGGTACGCCTCGGGAAACCGCGACGAGCGAGTATTCGAACGCCCCGACGATTTCATCATCGACCGGTCAAACGCCCGCAACCACATAGCCTTCGGCTTCGGTGTTCACCGCTGTATGGGCAACCGGCTCGCCGAGCTGCAGCTGCGGATCCTCTGGGAGGAGCTACTTCCTCGCTTCGAAAGTATCGAGGTTGTCGAGGAGCCCGAGTACGTGCAGTCCAACTTTGTGCGGGGCATCAGCAAGATGATGGTCCGTCTCACCCCGAAAACTAGCATATGACCACGCGGCGGGCCGTCATCGTCGGGGGCAGCCACGCCGGGGTCCAACTCGCCGGCAGTCTGCGCCAAGAAGGATGGACCGACGAGATCACCATCATTGGAGAAGAGGCGGTATTACCATACCACCGCCCTCCGCTGTCGAAGGCATACCTGGCAGGGAAGCAAACCCTCGACGAGCTCGCGATTCGCAGCGCCGAGTTCTATAACAAGCAGGAAATCCAACTCGTGGATGCAACGGTGGAGGCGATCGACCGTTCGGCTGGCCTGCTCTCACTGAGCACCGGCGACGAAGTGCCCTACGACAAGCTCGCACTGTGCACGGGCGCTCGCCCCCGTCGACTCCCCGTGCCCGGTGTCGACCTGGCCGGGGTCTATTACCTACGCTCCGCGGCGGACGTCGAGATGATCCGAGAGGAAAGCAGCCCGGGGCGCCGGGTCGTGATCATCGGCGGCGGATATATCGGACTGGAGACGGCCGCCTCGTTGCGTGCGCTGGGTCTGCAGGTCACTGTGCTCGAGGCTACCGAACGCGTCCTCGAACGGGTCACAGCCCCCGAGGTATCCGCGTTCTTCGACCGAATTCACCGACAGGAGGGCGTGAACATCCGAACAGGCGCGCTAGTCGAGGCCCTATCCGGAGACGTCAGGATCCGAGAGGTATTCCTGTCCAGCGGCGAATCAATTCCTGCCGACCTCGTCATTGTCGGCATCGGCGTGGAGCCGAATACCGAACTCGCCGCCGACGCGGGTCTGCTGGTCGACAACGGGGTCGTGATCGACGGCCAGAGTCGGACCAGCGACCGCAACATCATGGCCGCTGGGGACTGCGCCAGTCACGACATGGCCCGTTACGGCCGTCGCATACGCCTGGAATCTGTACCCAGCGCGGGCGAGCAGGCCAAGGTCGCTGCCGCGACCATCTGCGGGAAGTCAAAGAACATAGCTGCGCTTCCATGGTTCTGGTCGGATCAATACGATCTCAAGCTCCAGATCGCCGGTCTAAACACCGGCTACGACGAAGTCGTACTCAGCGGGGATCCTACCCGGGGCCGCGAATTCACATGCTTCTACCTCCGTGCTGGCGAGCTGATTGCCGCCGACTGCATCAATCGCCCCCGTGACTTCATCTTCAGCAAGCGGGCCATCACCCAGCAGCTTCGCATAAGCCGGGCAGAACTGGTGCTCGCTGGCTCGCCCTGAGTGACCGACTCTCAGGCGACTCGCACGACGACTGCGTGCGAACAGCATTCAGAAAGGAATGTCAGTGACGTACGCCATCCATCTGCCGCTGGCGAAGAGTCGGGAGCGACTCTCGTCAGTCCTCCTGGCGCCACTGCCGAGCCGGGTCGATGTGGCCCTCCTGCGGGCCAGTGATCAGTGGCCTGTCCGTGAGCTGGCAATGCCCCCCGCAGGGTCGGGCCTCAAGCCGATCCGAGGGACCGCTGGTCTGCCTGTGCTCGGTCACACCCTGGACTACATCCGTTTCGGATCCAGCTTCACCCGGGCCAGGTACCAGCGATTCGGGCCCGTCTCATGGATGGGCGCCTTCGGCACGAAGATTGTGATGGTGGCCGGTCCAGATGCCATGCAGGAGGCGCTGACCGTCAAGGCGAAATCGTTCTCACAGGACGGGTGGGCGTATCTCATCGACGCCTTTTTTCACCGGGGTCTGATGCTGATGAGCTTCGACGAGCACAGGATGCATCGACGAATCATGCAGGAGGCGTTCACCCGCGACCGCCTGACCGCCTATGTGGACCAGCTCGGGCCGCCGCTCGAGACCGGTATTCCCGCGTGGCCAGCGGGCCAGTCCACACGCATCTATCCACTGCTGAAGGGCCTGACCCTTGACGTAGCAACGAAGGTCTTCATGGCGGATCGGGGTGGCAGTGAGGACACTGACGCCATCAACGATGCCTTCGTGGCGGCCGTGCGTGCGGCCAGCTCGATCATCCGTTTCCCGCTGCCGGGGACTCGGTGGCGGGCCGGAGTCCGTGGGCGTGCGCTCCTGGAGGACTACTTCACCTTCCACCTGCCGGCGGCGCGGAGCGCCCAGGGAGAGGACCTTTTTGCGGCGCTGTGCCATGCCCGCACGGCCGACGGTCAAGCTTTCACCGATGAGGACGTCGTCAACCACATGATCTTCTTGATGATGGCGGCACACGACACCTCGACCATCACCAGCACCGCTGCCGTCTACTTCCTCGCCAAGCATCCAGCTTGGCAGGAACGGGCTCGGGCCGAGTCCGACCAACTGGGCGGACGTCGCCCAACTATCGACGACCTGGACGCGCTGAAGACTCTCGACCTGGTGATCAAGGAGACGCTGCGGCTGGTGGCGCCCGTGCCGATCATGATGCGTAAGACCATCGAGGATGTCGAAATCGCCGGACACCAAATCCCCGAAAACACACTGGTAGCCGTGGCTCCGGCGGTGAACCACTTCGATGAGTCGTACTGGACCGATCCCGACACTTTTGACCCTGACCGCTTCACCGAGCCGCGGCATGAGGACCGGAATCATCGCCTCGGTTGGATCCCCTTCGGAGGAGGCGTGCACAAGTGCATCGGCCTGCATTTCGGCACTCTCGAGGTGAAGGCGATCCTGCATCACATGCTGCGAACCTACACTTGGACGGTCCCTGACCAGTATGAAGCCAGGTGGGACAACACCTCGCTCCCAATTCCCGTCGACGGATTGCCGATAGACCTGGAGCACAGATGAAAACGGACCGGATGACATTCTTGGCAGCGACCGACTTCCTCGACATCGAGCACGAGTTAGTCCGGGAGTTCACCGCCACTGTGATCGGCGACGCGAGCACCGGCCGAGAGAAGGCGAAGCGTCTCTTCGCCGCCGTTCGCGACCGGGTCTGGTATGACCCCTACACGGTGTCTGACGACCCTGCCCACTATCGCGCGAGCTTCGTCCTCGAGTCCGGGCGCGCCTATTGCGTCCCGAAGGCGGTGCTCTTGACCGCGGTGTGCCGTGCGGCGGGGATCCCTGCGGTGCTTGGCTTCGCTGACGTCCGCAATCACTTGCAGACAGACGCGTTGCGAGCGCTCATGGGTGGCACAGACCTGTTCGTCTATCACGGTTACAGCCTCCTCAATATCGACGGCCGGTGGTTGAAGGCGACGCCCGCGTTCAACACCGAGTTGTGTGCGCGTTTCGGTGTGCCGCCGGTGGATTTCGACGGCGATCGCGATGCACTACTGCACGCCTTTTCTGCCGACGGAGCCGAGCATATGGAGTACGTCCGCGAGCGGGGCGTCTACGACGACTTGCCGTTGAACGCGATCCTGGCCGAACTTCGCCGCACCTATGGGCCTCTTATCTTCAAGCGGCCCCAGGTGATCGCTGACGCTTTCACCGATACACCCGCCCACCGCACCCATCCCGACGGGATCGCCCGCGATCCCCATTCACCTACGGAGGTCCGATGAGCGCGACGATCCCAGCGGGCGTCTTGGACGTGCGCAACCCCGCCGACGGTCGGCTCATCGCAACCGTCGCTGTCGACGACCGCGAGACAGTAAGTCTCGTCGCTGCTGATCTTCGAGACGCTCAGGTCGGGTGGGCCGAAGCCGGCCCACGCCAACGCGCCAAATGGCTGCATCGCTGGCGGGACTGGATCCTTGATCACACCGACGAGCTCACCAACTTGTTGCAAGCCGAGACAGGCAAGGTGCGTCCCGACGCCCTGGTGGAGACGACAGCATCGTGCGAGTTCATCAGCTACTACGCCGACCATGCCGCGAAGTTTCTCGCCGGCGAGCAGGTCAGGTCCTCGAGCCTGCTGACCTTGTCGAAACGACTCACTACGACCTATCACCCCTTCCCGGTCGTCGGCATGATCATGCCGTGGAACTTCCCGATCACCCTCTTCCTCATGGACGCAGCGCCCGCGCTGGCAGCAGGCTGCGCGGTCCTGGCGAAGTCCTCGGAGGAGACGCCGCTGACGTGCGCGCGGATCATCGAGGGCTGGCACGAGATCGGCGCCCCCGCGGTTCTGGCGCACGTTGTAGGTGATGGCGATTCGGGCGCAGCCGTGGTCGATGCCGCTGACTTTGTACAGTTCACCGGCTCGACCGCCACCGGGCGTGCGGTCGCGATCCGCTGTGCCGAGCATTTGAAGCCGATGAGTCTGGAGCTTGGCGGCAAAGATCCGGCGATCGTGCTGGAGGACGCCGACCTTGCTCGTGCGGTGGAGGGAATCGCGTGGGGCGCTCTGTTCAACGCGGGACAGGTATGCATCTCTGTCGAGCGGGTGTATGTGGTATCTGAGGTTTACGACGAGTTCGTGGCGCGGCTGACCCAACGTGTGCGGTCCCTCGCCCATGGTGCGGCCGGTCGCGACGTGGGCGCAATGGTCACCGCGAGGCAGGTCGACATTGCCGATCGCCACGTCAGCGAGGCAGTGGTGGCAGGTGCGCGGGTTCTGGCTGGCGGAACTCGGAGTGCGGTCGGAAACTACTACGCTCCGACGGTCCTGGTCGGTGTCGACCACACGATGGCCTGCATGACCGAGGAGACCTTCGGTCCCACGATTCCGGTGATGCAGGTCGCGGATGAGAACGAGGCCATCCGCCTGGCCAACGACTCGGCGTACGGCTTGTCTGCGACGGTGTGGACCCGAGACCATGCTCGTGCTCAGCGCATCGCATTACAGCTAAACGCGGGAGCTGTCAACATAAATGATGTCTTCAGCAACCTGTTCGCCACCACACTGCCGCACAGTGGATGGAAGGCCTCGGGCATCGGTGCTCGGCTCGGCGGAGCTCACGGGCTACGCAAGTACTGCCGGGTACAGGCAGTGACAGAGCCACGGATCCCTGTCCTGTCGCGAGAACTCACCTGGTACCCGTACACCCCGCGGCGCGCGGCCATGGCCGGAAGAGTGTTGCGCGCGGCGGCCGGTCGCGGCCTATGGCAGCGCCTCGGCCTCAACAAGGAGAACAGCAAGTGACGACACACCGTGCCCGCACCGCCGCAAAGACCGTAGCTATCACCGGCGGGGCCCGCGGCATCGGCTACCAGACCGCGAAGGAGCTGATTCGACGAGGCCACCGCGTCGCCATCGGCGATGTCGATGAGAAGCGCGCTCAGGAGGCCGCCACCGAACTCGGCGTGAAGATCGTTACCCACCTCGACGTAACCGACCCCACTTCGTTTCGGCAATTTCTCGAGCTGGTCGAGGAAGAGCTCGGCCCCCTCGACGTGCTGATCAACAATGCGGGCATCATGCCCACTGGTCACGTACACGAGGAAGACGACACGGTGACCCGGAGGCAGGTCGAGATCAACGTCCTGGGAGTCGTCTTTGGGACCAAACTAGCCCTTCAGCGAATGCTGCCGCGGCGCGCTGGGCACATCATCAACACCGCGTCGCTGGCCGGCGAGCTCGCTGTGCCTGGACTGGCGACGTATTGCGGTACCAAATTCGCGGTCATCGGATTCACCGAGGCGGCACGGCACGAGTACCGCACGTCAGGCGTCGAGCTGTCCACCGTTAGGCCCACATTCACCAACACCGAGCTCGTCGCGGGAACCGCTGGTGCCAAGGGACTGCGCAATGCCGAGCCCGAGGAGATCGCGCGTGCGACAGCCGATCTTATCGAGCGCCCGCGTCCATTCGTACGCGTCACTCGCCTGGCCGGCGTATTGGTCGCGGCGATGAAGTTCGTCCCTGGCTGGCTGACCGCCAGGCTCGGATCCGCGCTGGGCACGGACTCGGTATTTCTCGACGGCGTCGACACAGCGGCCCGCCAGGCCTACCTGGACAGAATCCGGACCCACTGACCCGGTCTTCGATCCCCGTTGGCCCCCTCATTCACCCGGAAGGATTCACATGCCCCGCAGGACCCTGGTCGATGACTACCCGCACAAGATGGGGGGACACTGCGGTTCTGGCGCTATGCGGGATCTTCTGCATTGGCATGGACTGGGGTGGGATGGGCCGCCCGACGAAGGTCTGGTGTTCGCTCTCGGCGGCGCACTGGGGTTATCGTACCTCCGGTCAAGCGACCTCGTTCCACCGCTGTACCTGGTAGGACGAGGCGCCGACTTCGAAATTGATCTGCCCCGCCGACTCGGCGCGCAAGTCCAGGTTCTCACGACCGATGATCCCCGAGAGGGGTGGTCATGGGTTCTCGACGAGCTCGAAGCAGGCAGACCCAGCCTGGTATGGGGAGATATCGGTGAGTTGCCGTACCTCCGCGTCCAGTTCCAGATGAGTCGCCACGACATCGTCGTGATCGGTCACGACGAGGCCGAGGGGATCGCCTTTGTCGTAGACAATGACCGCGCCGAGGTGCAGAAAGTCCCGCTCGATGCACTGGCTCGGGCGCGGTCCTCGAAGTCTTTCCCGCAACCGACGCGCCACTGTACATACCGCATCAGCTGGCCGAGTGCGCTGCCGGACGTGGCGGAAGTAGCGGCGGAGGCATTTCGACAGTCCGCAGCCGGAATGCGCCGCCCATCGCAACCCGGGATCGTCGATCTCAGGACAGCGGCATCCGGTGCGGAGGGCTTGGCCGCGGCGGTGCAGCTGGCGGCCGACATTCAGACCTGGGCCGATCTTCCGGTGGACGACCTCGAGACTCTCCTGTTCAGCCTGAGCGCTTTCATTGAGAAGGCAGGTACTGGCGGCGGGCTGTTCCGCCGATTGCTAGCCGATGGCTGCGCAGATGTCGCTCGTCTGACCGGGGACTCCGCCACCGCTCAACTCGCCGTAGCGGCCAGCCGTTGTGCGCAGGCGTGGACCGCCACTGCGCGTGCCGGTATCCGCCGCGACGTTGATATACGAGTTCGCCTGGCCGGGGTGGCCTCGGCCGCTAGCCAACTGCCAGAGCTGGAGTTGGACCTGGTCGCGTCCCTGGAGGCTGCTTCCAGTTCGCTGACGGCTGTGGATCGCTGACAGCAGCCCCATGTCGCCGGCCAGCGGCGAATCAACCCCCAGATCGCCTACGTTCGAAGACACTCTTGAATGAGGAAATGCTATGCAGAGCACGATGATGAACGTCCCGTTGACGACCGCGGCGATTCTGCGCCACGGCTCGAGTGTGCACGGCTCGGCGACCGTGCGGACTTTGCAACTTGACGGAAGCGTGAAGGTTGCTACGTTCTCCGAAATCGGACGGAGGTCCGCTCAGTTGGCCAACGCATTGCGGGCTTGCGGGATCACAGGCGATGAGCGCGTCGCGACCCTCATGTGGAACAACCAGGAGCACGTGGAGGCCTACTGCGCAGTGCCCTCGATGGGAGCGGTGCTGCATACCCTGAATCTACGGCTCGCCTCCGATCAGCTTGTTTACATCGGTAACCACGCTCAGGACCAAGTCGTGATTGTCGATGGAAGCCTAGTACCCATGATGGCCTCAGTGTTGCTGCAGCTCACTAGCGTGCATACCATCGTTGTCACCGGAGAGGTGGACCTTACCCCGCTGCACCGTGAGGGACTGACAGTCGTTGATTACGAGGAGTTCATCTCCGCCCAGCCCGAGACGTTCGACTGGCCAGACCTCGACGAGCAGTCTGCGGCCGCGGCCTGTTACACCTCTGGCACCACCGGCGACCCCAAAGGTGTCGCCTATAGCCACCGGTCGACTTACCTCCACTCGATGGCGGCCTGCGCCGCCGACGGACTGAGCGTGAGCAGCGATGACCGAATCCTCCCCATCGTCCCGATGTTCCACGCGAACGCCTGGGGGCTGGTCTACGCCGCACTCATGGCGGGTGCCGGCTTGCTCATGCCTGACCGGTTCCTACAGGCCGAGCCGCTCGTGCGGCTGATCGACGTCCACAAGGCAACCATCGCCGGGGCAGTCCCGACCATCTGGAACGACGTCTTGGACTTCCTGGATTCCAACCCCAGCTACGACATCTCGTCTCTAGGCCTGGTCGCTTGCGGTGGCTCAGCTGTACCCGTTCATCTGATGAAGGCCTTCGAAGAGAGGTACAACGTACAGGTTGTACAGGCGTGGGGAATGACCGAGACCTCGCCACTAGCGGCTGTCGCGCGTCCACCGGCGTCGCTCGACGCCCAGGAGCGGTGGCGTCTGCGAGCGACCCAAGGTCGTCCGGTTGCAGGAGTCGAGCTTAGGATCGTCGACGACGGAGGCAATGAGCTCCCGCACGACGGCGAAGCCGTCGGTGAGTTGCAAGTGCGCGGACCTTGGATTACCGGCTCGTACATCGGCGAAGAGGATGGCGGGGATAAGTTCCAGGACGGCTGGTTGCGCACCGGCGATGTCGGCCGGATCGACGAACGCAGCTTTGTCACGCTGACCGACCGCACCAAGGACGTGATCAAGTCCGGCGGGGAGTGGATCTCCTCGGTCGAGCTCGAACTTCTGCTCGCCGGTCACCCCGACGTGCTCGAGGCATCAGTAATCGGGGTCCCGGATGAGAAGTGGCAGGAACGCCCCCTCGCTGTGATCGTCGTACGCGACGGGCGGCAAGTAACACCTGCCCAACTGCGTGACTTCCTCGACGGCAAGGTCGCCACGTGGTGGCTGCCTGAGCGCTGGAGCTTCACCGCAGAGGTGCCCAAGACCTCGGTCGGCAAGTTCGATAAGAAGCGGTTGCGCACCCTGCATGCGAACGGCGAGCTGACCGTCGTCGAGATTTAGGAATTGTCTCCATGCCTGGTCCTGAGTAGGACGGAACAGGACATTGATACCCATAATGCGAAGCTTTCGCGACACCGGCGACATTACCGTGCACGTCGACATCGGCGAAAGGCTGCAAACGAAGATGGGAGTCACCTCCCAGTGCACGGCACGTTTCGCGCCGGTGGTGGTGGAATGGGGCCACCGGCTGCGCACCACCTCTGGCGTGCGCGATATGTATTTGCATAGTGGTCACGCTCGAGATCGATGTTGGGTGCGGCTTCATCGACAGGAA
This sequence comes from Nocardia sp. PE-7, assembly GCF_030486425.1. Taxonomy (NCBI): domain Bacteria; kingdom Bacillati; phylum Actinomycetota; class Actinomycetes; order Mycobacteriales; family Nocardiaceae; genus Nocardia; species Nocardia sp. PE-7. Next base: position 5,859,359 of record NZ_CP129614.1, read on the forward strand.
GGCTGACCATGAGCAATCTATCGGACACGGGCGGCAGGTCGTCCGATCCCGACTTGGAGGAATGGGTGCGTTCGTTCCGACTTTTGGAACCTCGATCGACTGAGTTGCCTCCCCACCATCCCAACTGTCTCGGTTGTGGACCGGCCAACCCGCATGGGCATTTTCTGACGGCCCAGCGCTGCGCAGGCGGCGTGGTCGCTCACCACCGATTCGATCGACGTCATGTAGGAGCGCCCGGAATAGTGCACGGGGGCGCTGTGGCGACAGTAGTCGACGACCTATTCGGTTTCCTGCTATACACCGTCGGCGAACTCGCCGTGACGCGCCATCTCGACCTCGACTATCTTGCTCCGGTTCAGCTCGACACTCCCTACGCCCTGCACGCCGAACTACGGTCTCGAGATGGCCGGAAATTACATCTCGGGGCCAGAATCGAGGATGCAGGGGGACATTTGGTTGTCACGGCCACAGCACTGTTCATTGTGGTCGATGTCAAACATTTCTTGCAGTCGCCGGTGAGTGCAAGGAGACAGGCATGACTGTACCGAGCGAGCGAGCACTGCTCCTGGACGCCTTGCTAACCGATCACGGCTCGGCCGGACCTTATGAGGCGTTCCGGCGGCTGCGCCAGACGCAACCAGTGTTGGTTACACGATCGGGGGTGCTGGTATTGAGCCGCTACGACGATTGCGCGGCGGCGCTCCGCGACCGCAGCCTCGGCAAGGCCGACGAGTCGCTGGGCTTCGGCTTGTCCGACATTCCTGAAGAGCTGCAACATCAGGCCATGCACCGGTTCCGACGCACCATGCTGTTCCGCAACCCTCCTGACCACCACCGGCTGCGTCGGTTGGTCGCCGACGTGTTCACCCCGAGGCACATCGACGCGTTGCGCGGCCGTATCGTCACACAGGTCAACCACTTGCTCAATGTCATGGAAGCACGGGTCTCCGTCGACATCATCAACGATCTGGCGCTCCCGCTGCCCGTGAATGTGATTGGAGATCTACTCGGGGTGCCCTTTACTGATAGAGCAGTAGCAGCCCCACTGGTGCGGGCCCTGCTGGCCTCGCTCGAACCCGGTGCCGATATCGCGGCCTTGACAGCAGCCTGCGACGCCGAAGACCAACTTGCCGCATATTTCGCTGACCTGTTGGCGGTCAAACGCGCCCGCCCTACCGATGACCTACTGAGCCGGCTCGCCGTCGCGAATGGCGACGACATCCTAGACGACGACGAATGCGTCGGTACCGCGATTCTTTTGTTTGCGGCAGGGTTCGAGACCACCACGAACCTGATCGGCAACGGCGTCGCCGCGCTGCTCGCCCACCCTGACCAAATGCGCGAACTTCGTGCCAGGCCAGAGTTGGCGAGCAACGCAGTCGAAGAATTATTGCGCTATGAGTCCCCCGTCCAGACCAACGGGCGTACGGTGCTCCAGCCGACGCGACTGGCGGGAGTTGATTTACATCCCGGTCAGGTCGTACTGATCCTGCTTGGGGCAGCCAACAGAGACCCGGATCGGTTCGACGACCCCGACAGTCTCGACATCACCCGAACCGGGGTCCCGCCGTTGTCGTTCGGGGCCGGCATCCATTTCTGCCTCGGCGCACCGCTTGCACGGCTCGAAGGGGCAATATTGTTCCCGCTCCTGGCGTCCCGATTTCCCGATCTTCGGCTGGTCGAGCAGCCCCGCTGGCGCACCGGGCTGTCTTTTCGCGGACTTTCGACCTTGAAGGTGGTCACCGCATAAGCCGTTGGACTTCTGATAGTTCATCGGACAGAGTTGATCCGGCAAACAACAAGCCCCTGGCGGCTTTGCCGATGAGCTCCTCCTGACGGCTGTCCATAATTCGTTCGACTAGCAGTGAGTATTGTTCTGGGGGTAGCCACTCGGCGGCTTATTCGATGATGGAGTTGATCTCCGGGCTGTGGCCACGCATGTTCGCTCGCCCGACCACACGGCTTCCGCACGAGGGCACCGACCGGTCGTTGCGGGGCCGACATCGAGAGTTGTGTTTCGAGGGCCAGGTGTTACTGGTGGCCAGGTACCGCGGACGAATCTGACGATGCGTCAACCCGCGGCGGTACTCGGAATGGAAGCCGGCCAACCCCGGTGATCGACGACCTGGTACTACGTTGGCGCTGCGACCCCGGTCCGATCCCGCACGGTGTGGTGCTTACGGTGGTCAGCACCTGGTCCGACCTGCGACCGTACATTGCCGCACCGAGTAGGAACCACTGGTACTCGACCCACCATCTGGTCGTCATCGACGCCCGATAACGAAGTCGTCGTCGTGATCGGACGTCCGTTGCACCGCAGGCCTGGACGGAATCCGGCGCCGACGCCTGCCGCACCGCTATGGTCATCGCCGACGGCGGCTACCAGGGAACGGCCTCTTCATCCCGCACCGCCAGGCGCCCGGTGTCGGACTGCCGAAATGGAACAGGCCCACAACAAGTTCCACCGCAAGGTTTACGAGAAATCGCTGAGTAAACCACTCTTTGCCGCGTACCGCAAACTGGCGATCGCGTGGGCAGTCGCGGACTACTTCCGCGGGCCGCTCACTTCCATCGGTGCCAGGTTCAATTCCGGCCGAATCAGGGATCTGGCACTATTTCGCAATTCGACTGTGTGAATTGCTCAGCCGCTCAGGAGGATTCGCCGAAGGTGGCGTCGCCTCTCACACGGCTCTTGATGATCGCGGCGAACGAACGTGACCAGCGGGTGCGTCGAATCCGGGCTGGCGGTAGAGTCATGTCGAAGCGCCACTGGTCATTTGGGTCTGTGCGAGCAGGTTCGGTCATAATTGGGGCCCGGTGATGTGAGCGGCATCGAGGAAGGCCTGATGGGCGCGGACGAGGTTCGGCTGACTTCGATAGCCGCAGGCGGTGATCGCGTCAAACAGCAGGGCGGCGTCGGGTGCATCCCTTATTCCACCGCTGAGGAGATAGGGCTTGAACTCGTAGATGATTCCTGGACCTCGGCGAAACGCTGCTGGCATCGGATCGCGACCCTGTCTTGGCGCAGACCTGGCTCGACCGGACCACGATGCAAGCCTGCGGAGACCTCGGCGATATCGGGTAGTTGCGGGGGCGTCATCGAGGCAGCCCGCCGCGGCGGTCAGGCAGTGTCGGCGCGGTGCGATAGCGTGTTCGAGGGCGTCACCGAGGTTCTCCCAGATGTGCCACCGATCAGCGACCTGGAATCCTACTGGCTCCCCGCTGGCCACACCTCCGGAGTAGGGGTCGGCCCGGTCGCGGCACATGATCTCGATGTCAAGAAGGGTCTGTAACCATATTCTCAGAGTCTTGGCGCTGCAATCTGTGAGCACGTCGATCGGGCGGCGAGATTCCATGCGATCAGGATCGTGGCGTAGCGGTGTCCATGGCATAGCGCGGAGCCGTCCGCGCATAGTTGGGCTGCGGCAGGTCAGGGATCGCACGAACATGGCGGAGCAGGGTTATCCGGTCCGCGCCGCGAGATGTCCAGTCCAACGGCGCTCCCGGGCGGCCACCCAGGACTAACGCCACCGCTCCCAACACCCGCTGCAGAACAACGTCCATCGCCCGCGGCGTGCGGCGAGCCAAGGTACTTGCTCGGCGAAAGTCTTTCCGAAGTCGATGTTGTCGCAGAACAATCTGCTGACGAGCAACACGATCGCCGCTTCGCTGGCAGTGACCGAGATATCGGCCAGTTGCCGCCGATACGGCCGTGAATCCACCGGGACGGCGCTGAGCCACTCGGGCAGAGCGCCACCGCATCGCAAAGTTGCGGCGTCGATTCGCACGGACCCGACCCCACGAACCGCATCGACCAACAGTCCGTCCATGTGCGGGAACGGGACCCCGTCATTCCAAGATCAGAGACACTGGCCACATAATCAACTATCGACCAGGAACGGGGCCCACTCTCGGGCCGGACACCACGACAACCGGGCAGTCACTCAGATCGGGCATGTGCCATTAGCCGACCACCCGAGAGCACGTCGGCGACGAGAGTTCATCACCGGAGTTCGCTCCCGACTGGCTGTTCTGCTGACGCCCTGAAGCGGTCCGCAAGTGTGAACGGATCCGGAAAGTGCGTTCGGCTTACCGTTGCGCCGGTTCAATGGTAGGCATTGACTCCAACCGCTTCCTCCGCGCACCACGCGTAAGCCGGAGGCGTCGCAGACGATTTCGACGGCCCCGGCGAACGCAACTGACTTTGTGGCCTTCGTCGACTGTGCGTCCAGGAGAGAGCGGGATGAGTATCAGCGCGCCTGCGAGGCTGATCACGGCCAGCGCGAACGCGGAGTGTTCCACTCCATCCCAGAAGGCGGCTTTCGCATACTCGGCGAGGGGCTCTCCCGCAGCCCCCGCGCGCTCAGCGACTTCGAGTGCACCAGCCAGCGAACTCCGCACCGGGTCGCGAGCAGGCTCAGGAAGGCGGGGTAACACCTCCGCGATCTTCGACGTGTAGTTCGCCGACAGGATGCTGCCGGCGACGGCGACACCGACTGCGGCGCCGATCTCTCGAGTTGCGTCGTTGACCGCAGCTGATACCCCATGTTTCTCCAAGGGCGTGTCGAGCATGATCGCGTTGGTGGCGGGAGCGGCCGACATGCCCAGGCCAGCGCTCATGATCAGCAGCGGCCAGAGCACATCGAGGTAAGACGAACCGGTGTCGAGGCGCTGGAGGGCCAACAAGCCGACTGCGATGGTAAGTAGCCCGGTCGTGGTCGTCACCCGGAGCCCCAGCCACGCGGCGATCATCGGTGAGACGAGAGACATCACGATGAGGGGAGCAACCATCGGGGCAAGCGCCAAGGCCGAGTGCAGGGGCGTGAACCCCAAGATGAGCTGGAAATGCTGCACCAGCAGGAACATCACACCGAAAGTCACGAGGAATTGAATGGTTATCGACAACGCACCGCTCGAGAAACCTCGGCGGCGGAACAGCCGTACATCAAGCAAGGGGTGCTCGACACGGAGTTCAGTGACGATGAAGGCCACGACACTCATTGCGCCGGTCGCTCCCATGGCGAAGACCCAGCCATCGGTCCAACCACGCGTCGGAGCCTCCATGACCGCGAATACCGTCGTCCCGATCGCCAGTACCACCAAGAACATGCCGCGAACCTCCAGCCGCGGGCATTCGGTGTCTTGTGAATCAGGGACGGTGAGACCAAGCACCAACAGCAGCAGTGCGACGACGGTCAGGCCGACGAAAATCGAGTGCCATGACCAACGTGTGAGGAGCAGACCGGATCCGACCATACCGATTACTCCGCCGGAACCGGCGACACCTGCCCACACCCCGACCGCGTACTCCCGTTTGTCCACCGGTAAGTTTGCGGTCAGAAGCGAGAGAGTCGCAGGCATGACAAAGGCGGCTCCGGCTCCCGCCACAGCCCTGGAGAGCATGAGCCATATCGGGGCATCGACCAGCACGGGCACCACAGAAGCGACCGCGAATACGGCCAAGCCTGCCGTCAGAACACGTCGACGTCCATATCTATCGCCGATCGCGCCCCCTGGCAACACGAGGCAAGCAAGCACCAGCGTATAGCCGTCGACTATCCAGGTAAGCGCGTTTTGATCCGCGCCCGTGTCCAAGGCTATAGCGGGGAGCGCGGTATAGAGCGCTGCCATAGCCGCGACAACGAGAGCCACTGCGCCGCAGGTGACAATCATGGTCCAGGCTGCGGATCTTCGGGCGTCGAGCAGGTGTCCAAAGCGGATCATGTCGGTTCCGGTTCCATTCGCAAGCGGCTGGTTGTCGCCGTCCGTCTTCGCGGTCTGTAGTTCAACTCGGCGTCGCCTCGACTTCGTCTAGTGATGACGGCGTGGGGTATGGCGGGCGACCGCGGCCTTGAATCCGATAGCGACCCCAGAAGTCTCGATCACCGATGGTTCCGGCAGCTTCGCCGGCAGAAGTCCGGACCACTACCGAACGTCGACGACCCTGCAGAAACTCGTCGAGAATGTCACTCTGTCCAACCCGCCCGTACCAGCAGAAGCGGCCATCGATGGGTTGGAAGAAGCCACGCAGCTCGACCTGCACCTCAACTTCCGTGCTTGCCATGATCACTGTCGCGGACCCGATGTAGTCGGAGTCATCGTGCGGACTATGAGAATTCACTGTGGCTTCCTTCGCGTGATCGCCAGCCGACGCCTGCAACGGGATCCACCACACCAGCACTGCCGGTGTGGTGGGCCGACGTCGGAATCCGAGGGCGTTGACCGCTTGACAATCCGGTCTGCCGCAGTCAAAGTTACCCCATACCCCGAGTATCCGCTACCCATCGTTCGGGTAACTTTGGGCGGGAGTCCAAGCATTCCGACGGGGTGGCACACCGTGCCAGATACGCCGATGCTGTGCCATCGGCCGAGTCGAAAGATGGACCAATGACATCAAGCGAAGTTCGAAGCCGCAGCGCCGGGCCGATAGCCGTTACCACTGACGGCATGGCCCGCGTGAGCGGACGCCGACGCACCGATCTTCAACGATCGGCCGGGCGACTGCTCAAGACCTCTGCCGAGAAGTCCTATGACGCCGAGGTTGACATCGACTGGGATAGTCCATGGTGGCCGGATAAGGCATGGCTGCCCGAACACCGGGTGTCGCTCTTCGGCACCGAGATCTGGGACCGGCTCTCGGACGCACAGAAAGTTGAGCTGGGCAAGCATGAACTCGTGAGCATTCTCAGCTTCGGCATCTACGCTGAGAATTTGCTGAGCATGGCATTGCTACGGCAGAACACCACAGGGGACCTCGTCGACAACAAGTCGCTGTACGCACTCGCCGAAGTTGGCGACGAGAGCCGCCACTCCATGATGTTCGCGCGCTTGATTGCCAAAACGGGCATCCCGCCCTACAAGCTCCCGCGCGGGTTCCTTTCGATGGCGAAGATCCTGCACTTCATCCCGCTGGGGCCGTCCATTCAGGGTGCGACGCTGTTGATCGAAGAGATCCTCGATAGGGCCCAGCGCGAGGCGATGAATGACGAGCGTCTACAGCCACAGGTCCGGCAGTTGATGAAGATCCATGTACTCGAAGAGGCACGCCACATCACGTTCGCGCGAACCGAACTTGTCGATGGTATGCGCGTACGGGGACGAGCCTCGAGAGCATGGCACCGCGGCGTGCTCGCGGTCGTCGCGAACTTGGCTTATCCCATCTTGATCAACCCGAAGCTGTACCGTGTCGTCGGCGTGCATCCACTACGTGGGTTCTTGGCGTGCCAGTCCGGTCCACACTACCGGGAGAATTTGCAGTTCATGTCCGAGCCGATGATCCGGTTCTTTGACGAGGCCGGCATGATCGAAGGCCGCATCACAATGTTCCTGTGGCGTCTGTCCAGGAGCCTCCCCGAGGATATCGCCCAGCGGTGAGCAGCCCAGTCCGGCGAAAACACAAGCGCACGGACGTGGCCAGGAATTTCGCACGACACATGAATTTGCGGCTAGCACTGGGCGAGCCGCACCGGCCAGAGGAAACCGATGAGCAAAAGTCGATCTGCCAAGTATGCACAAAAGGCCAATGGCTCGGGAGGTGACGGAGCGCGAGCCACAGTCCACCGGGCGCAAGTCCTCATCGTCGGAAGCGGATTTTCGGGAATGGGGATGGCAATACAGTTGCTGAGAGCGGGAATAGATGACTTCCTAATTATCGAGAAAGAGACCGAGATCGGCGGAACGTGGCGCGACAACACGTATCCGGGCTGCGCATGTGACGTTCCTTCGCATATGTACTCGTACTCCTTCGAACCCAAACCGGACTGGAGTCGGCTCTGGGCAGGGCAGGACGAGATCCAGAACTATCTCACCGGGCTAGCACGCAAGTACGATCTGTATCGGTTCACTCATTTTGGTCGGACACTGCAATCCGGACATTGGGATCCCGATGATTCCGCCTGGCATCTGGTCACATCCGACGGCCACGAGTACATCGCCCAGTTCCTAGTCTCAGGAGTCGGAGCGCTACACATACCGAGCATCCCTACAATTGACGGGCAGAAGAACTTCAACGGCACAGTCTTTCATTCGGCGCAGTGGGATCATGATTGCTCATTGGCGGGCAAGAAGGTCGCCGTGATCGGCACCGGAGCCAGTGCGATTCAGTTCATTCCCGAGATTGCCAAGGAAGCCGCTGAACTGCACGTATACCAGCGGACGCCAGCATGGGTACTGCCAAGGAAGAATGTCAAGATCCCGGAATCTATCCGTGCGGCATTCACCAGGATGCCGATCCTTGCGAAGGCAGTCCGGGCCGCTATCTACTGGTCAGCAGAATCGTTGTCAATGGGCCTCAATGGTCACCTCAACCTCATGCGCCCACTTGAGAGCATTGCCAAGTGGAACATCGCACAGGGAATCGATGATCCCGTATTGCGCGGTAAACTCACGCCTAGCTATCGCATCGGATGTAAGCGGATTCTCGGCTCGAGTGACTACTATCCAGCACTGAATCGACCAACCACAACCGTCATCACCGAAGGTATCTCTGAGATAACCGAGGATGCGATCGTGTCACGGAACGGTGAGAAGCGTCCAGCGGATGTGATCATCTACGCGACCGGATTCCATGTGACCGACGGGTTTGAAAGTCTTCGCCTCAAGGGCTTGTCCGGCAGGGAACTCGCAACGGTTTGGTCGGACGAAGGGATCCAGACGCACCTCGGCATCACCACCGCCGGGTTCCCCAATCTTTTCTTCCTACTCGGCCCCAACACAGGGCTAGGCCATAACTCCGTAGTCTTTATGATTGAATGCCAGATCAGTTACATCATCTCGGCGATCGATCTTGTCAACAAACGTGGCGCAGCTGCGCTAGAAGTACGCGAGCCGGTCCAGCGGAAATTCAACTCCGAAATTCAGGCCAAGCTGGTCAAGGGAGTCTGGAGTAGCGGCGGGTGTACAAGTTGGTACCTCGACGCACAGGGCGTCAACCGAACTGTTTGGCCGGGCTTCACATGGCAATACTGGCGGCGCACTCGCAAACTGGCGCCGGCGGATTTCGGATTTGTCGGCGAGTTGGCCGGTGCACAATACACCGCCGACCTCCCGAATGCGCTCGAAAAGGGGAACCTTCCGAAATGAAAGATTTCAGAGACCGGGTGGTCTCGGTAACGGGTGGCGGTTCGGGCATCGGCCGCGCCGTCGCAATTCGGCTGGCTGGCGACGGCGCACGGCTCGCGATCGCTGATATCGACGCGGAACGCGCACAGGAGACCGCCACTGTTTGCAATTCGCTTGGTGCAGAATGCCGACCCTATGAGCTCGATGTAGCCAATCGTCACGCATTCCAGGATTACCGGAACCGCGTCCTGGCGGACTTCGGATCAATCAGCATGGTCGTCAACAACGCAGGCGTTGCGCTAGGCGCCGATGTAGTGGACATGGAATGGATCGACTTCGAATGGTTGATGGGCATCAATTTCTGGGGGGTGGTTAACGGAACAAAACTATTTCTTCCGGATCTGATTGATTCAGGTGACGGCCACGTTGTCAATGTTTCGAGCGTTTTCGGGCTGATGGCCATACCCAGCCAGAGCGCGTACAACGCGTCCAAATTCGCTGTCCGAGGTTTCACCGAAGCGTTGCGTCAAGAGATGCGAATTAACCGCTTGCCCGTAGGTGTAACCTGCGTTCATCCCGGTGGTGTCCGGACCAATATCGTACGGGATGCTCGGGGCGTCGGCACAATGGGCGATCAAAAGAAGATTGTTGCCGGATTCGATCGGATTGCTCTCACGACACCCGATGGCGCTGCGGATTCAATCATTAAAGGCGTGCGTCGCAATAAGCCACGCGTTCTCATCGGGCCTGACGCCCTCGGCTTCGATGTTATTACGCGGGCGGTAGGGCCTAGGTACCAGGACCTCAACGCGCCTCTGGCCCGCCTCGGATTCGCGATAGGTCGCCGATACGGTCTGGTGAATTACAATATTTGATGCCGGTCCGCCGGGCTAGACGGGACTTCCGACAGTGGCTGTCCAGCATCGAGGGAGATGGAATGTTCTCGAAGAAAAATATGCCATGTGAGCTCACTGTGTCACGCGTGGTGCAGGAGACGCAGGATGCGGTCTCGATATGGTTTGAAGTCCCGGAGCATCAATGGGCAACATTCTCGTACACTCCGGGACAGTTCCTGACGTTGCGCATTCCTGGGAGTGGCGAGAGGGAACCTGTAGCCCGTTGCTACTCGCTGTCGAGTTCTCCGCACACCGAGGACGAGCTGGCTGTCACAGTAAAACGCACAGCGGGTGGGTATGGATCCAACTGGCTGTGCGACAATATCGCCACTGGCACTATCGTGTCCGTGCTACCGCCTAGCGGACATTTCACGCCGCAGGATTTGAATTCGGATATGGTACTGCTAGCAGCTGGCAGTGGCATCACGCCGATCATCTCAATTATCAAGTCAGCCCTGCTCGAGGGTGATGGCCATCTTGTGCTTTTCTACGCGAACCAGGACGCAGAGAGCGTAATTTTTGGCGAAGACCTTCGCTATATGGCGAAACAGTTTCCGGAACGGCTCATTCTCATAGAATGGCTGGAGAGCGAGCGAGGACTCCCGGACCGAGAAACTCTCTCAGAACTCTGCAGCGCATATAAGAATCGAATGTACTTCGTGTGCGGTCCAGCAGCTTTCATGGACCTAGTGGGCGACGTAGCGCATCATGTCGGCATCCCGCATGGCAATCTCCATCGAGAAATTTTCCAATCTCTTCGTTCCGATCCATTCGACACCGAAATTGGCGTCAAGCAGTCGATGACCACGGAGCAGGCACGTCTCGTGGTCTACCTCGATGGTGACCGTGCCGAGCTTCAATGGCCCAAGGATCTTACGCTCGTCGAAGTCCTGCTGAACGAGGGCTTTTCGCCGCCGTACTCGTGCCGCGAAGGCGGATGCGGCGCGTGCGTATGCAAGGTCATAGATGGTGACATACAGATGAGAGTGAACGACGTACTCGACGAGGACGACATCGAGGAGGGCGACCGCCTGGCTTGCCAGTCTCTACCGATCACCGATACTGTCATTGTGACATTCGGCTAACCGTCCACAACCGGCAGTGGCCGTCCGGCGGTGACATCGCCAGAATCCAGGCGTTAACGGGCTGCCGACCTCGTGTACTTGTCCATCCGTGTAGCCCGTAGCGTAAGATCGGCATCGTGGCAGGCGCGCGACGGAAAATGTTGGAGGTCGGTAGCTCGGTGGTTCGGCGAGTTGACGCACGATCAAGCCGTTGGGAAGAGCATCGGGCCGTAGTGCGCGCGGAGCTGGTCGATGCCGCGTACCAAGCCTTCGCTAAATATGGCCCCGAGGCCAGCATGGACGATATCGCCCGGGAAGCAGGCGCAACAAAACCTAAGCTGTATCGCCACTTCAACGACAAACAGGGCCTCCGTGCCGCTGTGGTGGAGCGGGCGAAGGACCTCATGTGGACCAACATTCTCGATGCGGTCGACTTCGGATCCGAGCCGATCGGTAAAGTGATGAATCAGCTCGTCGAGCAATATACGCAATTGGTCGACGAGCACCGCAACGTTTTCAAATATCTCGTGCGGAGTCATTTTAGCGAGAGCTCATCAGAATCCGATCAGGCCCTGGAGGATGCACGCGAGCTCGCCGGTTTCATTGCTGGCCATTTCGCCGCCGTGTTGGAGAACGTTGGCGCGGACAGCACCGGCATAGATTTGGTCGTGCAGTCAATCATAGGGGCCAGCCTCTCCGCAACCGATTGGTGGATTAACTCGCAAGCCGACCCATCCGCGATGTCCCGCTCGGCCTTCCGGGATCATCTCAGCGCTATCATTTGGGGAATTATCGATGCGTCGTCGCGAGCCCGGGGGATCCGAATCGATCCGACTGCGACGCTGCACACCGAGAATATTGGACTGCTCTAGGCGGATTTCGCATGACAACGAAGTCCGATCAAAGGCCTACATTCCAGGCGTACCATCTCGGTCGCTTTGCTGTGGCTTGCCAGGCCCAGCACGGCCGACGAGCAGGTTCAGGACCGCGCTGGGGTGCGGGGTCTGCTGCAGATTAGAAAGGATTTCGGGCTATAGCTACTGTAATTGCTGATGAGGGTTCTGGAAGGAAGCTGCGCTGCAATGTATCCAGCCCCATTGCTCACGTCATACCACCTCGCGTTGGCAATCATTCTATCATTTCCTTGATATTCAATTGCTTCAGTGCCAGTGGCTGATGCACCGGTGCTACATGTGAGTGCGATACGCATCCCCCCGGCCGGGCACCGGCAAGGACGCCATCGGTCCCGCTCTGCAACCAGTCACCACCGGTGCACTCGGAGTCCGAGGTCTCGAACCGGCGCGCTTGCTCGGCGGGTCGGTCGGAAAGCCTAGGCTTGGCGAAGGCCGGAGTGAGATGTGGTGGGTGGTCTCACCGAGCGGCGTGCCAAGGTTATTCGGGTCGTCGATAATCGGCTCAGGGCCGTAGGGACGATCGGCTCGTTGGGAAGGCGCGGCAGTCTGGCGCAGTGACCGGGATAGACCGGGACGGTGGGCGTCATGTCAAATCCCCGTGGCCCCCAGCGCAGCCAGGGCTGCGCGCAGGCGGGTGGTGGCATCCTCGGCGACCGGATCGAGTGCGGGCTGACCGGTGACTGCGACCATGAGCTGGGGGTTCATCGCTTCGACGATGATGGTGTCGGTGTCGGTCCGGTCGCGACGGACCACGACATTGCAGGGCAACAGGAGCCCGATCTGGCGGTTGATCTCGACCGCTTGGTGGGCCAGGGGTGGGTTGCAGGCGCCGAGGATGCGGTAGTCCTCCATGTCGTGGCCGAGTTTGGCTTTGAGGGTGGCTTGCATGTCGATCTCGGTGAGGATGCCGAATCCTTGCTCGGCCAACGCGTCTCGGGTGCGTTCGAGCGCGTCGTCGAAGGTGGTGTGCAGCGTGGTCGACAGGGCCAGGTCCATTCGTGTGCTCCGATCCGAGGAGAGTGGTCAGGCGGTGGGGGTTGGGCAGGTCGTGTCGGTCAGACCGAGTCGGCGCATCACCAGGGTGGCCGGGCACCAGCCCGCCGCGCTGTAGAGCAGCAGGTTCGCCCCGACCAGGGCGGCCAGAATCAGCCACCACGGGGACAGGGTCACACTCAGCAATACGCTGAGCAGGACCAGGGTCCCGGCCAGGGCCGGGACGAGGCGGGTGATGGTCCATCCGTGCGGTCGCGGTGGCAATGCCATCGGCGGGAGTCCTTCCAGTGTGCGTACCCGACCCCGCGCTGTGCGGGGTCAGGCCAGGGCGAGAAAGAGCTTTTCCAGTTCGTCGATGCTCATGGGCGCGGCCTCACCCTCGGGGGTCTCGGTGAGGCATTCGCGCAGGCCGGTGGCGACGATCTTGAATCCGGCGCGGTCGAGCGCTTTGGAGACCGCGGCGAGTTGGGTGACCACGTCCTTGCAGTCGCGCCCGTCCTCGATCATGGCGATCACCCCGGTGAGTTGGCCCTGGGCGCGGCGCAGCCTGTTGAGTACCTGCGCGATAGCGTCGTCGTTGCCGATCATCGATGTTTCCCTTCTCGGATCCTCCCCCCTATACCCCATGGGGTATAGGGGGTTCCGAGGAAGTGGGTTGGCCGGTGGGTCAGTGGTGAGCGAAGCTGATGGTGGGCAGCACCCGGGTCAGCCACGCCGGGCTCCACCAGGCAGCGTGCCCGGTCAGGCGCAGAATCACCGGCAACAGCACCAACCGCACCAGCAGTGCGTCGAGCAGGACCGCGACACCCAGGATGATGCCCATCTCCTTCGGGGGCAGCGGGTCGGCCAGGGCGAAGGTGAAGAACACCGCCACCATCACCGCCGCGGCGGCGAAGATGACCCGCCCCGAATGCGCGAGCCCGTCCAGGAGCGCGGCGTGGGGGTCGCCGGTGCGCTCGTAGTGTTCCTTGGCGGTGGCCAGCAAGAACACCGTGTAGTCCATGGCGATGGCGAAGATCATCGCGAAGAAGAACACCGGCCCCCACCCGTCGAGGAACCCTTGCGGGGTGAAGCCGAGCAGCTCGGCGCCGTGCCCGTCCTGGAAGATCAGCTTGGCCACCCCGAACGCGGCCGCGGTCGAGAGCAGGCTGACCAGGGTTCCCAGGGCAGCGATGAGCGGGGCCTGCAACGCGATCAGCAACAACACGAACCCGAGCACCAAGATGATGACCACCACGATCGGCAGATAGTCGTCGAGGGCTTGTTGCAGGTCGAGGTTTTCCGCCGCCGCGCCACCGACCACCGCGTCGGCGGGCAGGTCGGCACGCAACCGGTCCAGGATTTCGGCCATCCGCGGTGCGGAGGGATCGACTGCGGGCATGGCCTGCATCATCACCAGATCGGCACCGTCGACGGCGAGCTGGGGCGGGGTGAGCATGACGATGCCGTCGCCGGCGCGCGCGATGGTCTCGGTGGCCGCCGCGTCGGCGGTCGAGGTGATGATCGACAGCATGCCCGGGGCGCCGGGGCCCATCTGCTCGGCGATCAGTTCATAGCCCTGGCGCACCGGCGCGTCGGTGGGCACGACCGCGATCGAGGGCATCGCGGTCTTGAGCCCGAACACCGGTGCGGCCAGCCCGATCAGGATGGCCAGTGCCACCGCGGCGAACGGCCACGGATGCTTGTGCAGGATCTGGGCCCAGCGCGCGAACACCGGCGAGCGGTGCTGCTGGCGGCGCGCGTACGGCAGCGCGGCGGCGTTGATCTTGGTGCCGAGCGCGCCGAGGACGGCGGGCAGCAGGGTCAGGGTCGCGGCGAGGACGAACACCACCGCGAGCATGATCCCGACCGCCATGGTCCGCACGGCGGGAGCGGGCACGATCAGCACCGCCGACAAGCTCACCAGCACCGTCAGCCCTGAGAGCAGGACGGCTTTGCCGGCAGTGTCCATGGTTTCGGTGACCGCGGCGCGGGGATCGCCGGTGCGGGCCAGCGCGTCGCGGAAGCGCGCGACCAGGAACAGCGCGTAGTCGATCCCCAGGGCCAGGGCGAACATCATGGCGAAGTTCATCGCCCACACCGAGATCGGAGTGATCTGATTCAGCAGCACCAACCCACCCGCGGAGGCCACCAAGCCCGCGAGGGTCAGCAGCAGCGGCAGCCCGGCCGCGACCAGCGAACCGAACGCCAGCACCATGATCGCCAACGTGACCGGCCACGACAACATCTCGGCCTGGATCATCGCGTCGTGGTTGGCGACATTGAAATCGCTCCACAACGCCGACGCCCCGGTCGGATACACCTCGATCCCGTCTTTCGACAGCGCGGTCAACGCGGCTTTGTGCTCGTCGACGGCTTTGACCATGTCATCGGTGGAGGCATTGGCGCCCGCGATCACGATGCCGGTGTGTCCGTCAGGGCTGATCGTGAACCCCGGCTGCGGGGCGATCACCTGCCCGATCCGCTCGTCCCCGGCGAAGACCGCCGTGGCCTGCTCGACCACCCGTGCCATCGCCGGGCCACCGATCGTGGCGGTGTCGGAATGGATCACCACCTGCACCGCGGCCGAGGAATTACCGCCGAAATGCTGCTGAGCCAGCTCGCGGGCACGGACCGATTCCGAGCCGTTGGCTTGCCACCCTGCCCCGGCCAGGGAGGTGAACACACTCGGCGCGGCCGCGCCCAGTGCGATCAGCACCAGCAGCCATATCCCGATCACTGCCCGGGTGCGCCCGGCCATGAACGCGCCCCACCGGCCCAGCATTCCTGGCCCGGAGGTCGTGCGGGGTGGTTTCGCCGAGGCGGTATCGAGCTTCGTTTCGGTCATCCGACCCTCCTTTAATACCCCCTGGGGTATATTGATATCGAGTTCGACAATACCCCAGGGGGTATAGTCGAGCGCAACCCCTGTTCCTGTGTCGAAGGAGTGCAGCGTTATGGGCATCGTCGAATTCATGCGAAGTACCGCCGGGCGCCTGGCCCGTATCGCCGCCGGAATCGTGGTGATCGCCGCGGGTTTGCTCCTGGTCGGCGGGACCGCCGGGATCGTGGTGGCGATCATCGGGCTGGTCCCCATCGCGGCGGGAGTGTTCAACTTCTGCTTGCTCGGTCCGGTGTTGGGAGTCGACCTGCAGGGTCGACCCCGCGGCAGCCACTGATCGGCCCAACTTTCGCACCGCATCGAAACCCTGCGCGGCGGCCCACGGCTCATGCCAAGGCGCCAGCCGCCGTTCCTACCATTTCCCTCAGGAGGCCGTCGATGGCCGAAATCGACCTGTATCTCGATCCCGTCTGCCCGTTCGCATGGGTGACCTCGCGGTGGCTGCTCGCCGCCACCGAATCCGGTCCGCACACTGTGCGGCTACAACAGATGAGCTTGGCGGTGCTCAATGAAGGCAGCGACGTCGACGCCGATCACAAGCCGATGATCCAGCGATCACGCCGCCTCGGCCGGGTCTTCGCCGCGGCGACCGACACCGCCGGAAGCGAGGCCTTCGCGCGACTGTATGAGACGCTGGGGACACGACTGCACGTTCGCGGCGACGAGATCGATCACGACGCGCTCACCGACGCACTCACCGAGGCCGGCCTGGATCCGGCATTGGCCCAGCGTACCGAGGACACCGCCCTCGACGCCGAACTCGCGAACACCCACCGAGCCAGTCAGGACGCGCTCGGCAGCGCCGGTGGCAGTCCGATCATCGTCATCGACGGACACGGCTTCCACGGCCCCGTCCTGACCGAATCCCCGACCGCGCAGCGCGGCCCGGGCCTGCTCGCCGCCTTGGTCACCGCCGCGACCACCCCGGGATTCGCTGCCCTGCATCGCCCCTATCAAGGCCCGCCCACAATTGATGCCACCACCGAGGAGGCCCGCTGATGTGCTCACCGGTGCGATGCCGCACCTGCGGTAAAACCACCTGGTCGGGCTGCGGCGCCCACATCGAGGCTGTCCGCGCCCGGGTGGGCCCCGATAACTGGTGTCCAGGCCCTCCAAGGCGAACGGCAGACCGAGCACATCGCCGTAGCGGCCCATGAGCCCCGGCCACAACAGCCCCATTTCGAAACTGAGCACCGTCCCGGAAACAGCACCGATCGCGAACAGGATCGCCGAGACCGTCGCCCACCTTTTGGCCAGCCCCAGCGCGACGGAATCCTCCCGGACCAGGCCACGCCGGTGCACGACATAGATCATGGCGGGAAAGGCGACACCGAAACAGGCCAGCACGATATGCCAGCCCAACGAGAACGCCATCTGCTGGCGAGCGGGCAACAAGCCCGGCGGTCCTTCCCCACTCGCCACCAGGAGCGAGACCACTGTGTTCGACACCATCACAGCCCCTTTCCGCCCCCTGTGACAAGTCAGTTCGCCACTCGGGACTGCACGATCCGATCGCCCCAACACGACCTGTTGCGAAATGCCCGCGCCTGCTCGCCTAAAACAGTTCCCGGGCCCCACCCGTCGACATCGGTGGCAATGCGTACCGGCATCTGCTTCGCCCGCCGTGATCGCGCAGGAGCAGCTCGGCCAGGCGCCGGTCACCGACATCGCATCCGGGCCGACGATACAGTCAGCAATGCGCTCACTGCGGATCCGACATTCGCGCGGTGATTCGGTCCGGCACAGGCGGGTAAGGCCTGCGCATGAAACGGTCTGCGCCGGGCTCTGCCGCCGACGGGGACGAGCGGCAGGCGGCGTTGATCACCGCCGTGGGCTTGTCCTACCCCGAACAGCATCGCCGTCGGGTCCGCAAGTACGTGGTCCTGATGGCGTGTCGGGTGCCGTCGTTGCTGTTGGCCACCGCCGTGTACGCCGCTGGTGGTCCCGGCTGGGTGGCCGCGGCGATCATGGGGGTGACACTGCCGTTGTCGTGGATGGCGGTGTTGATCGCCAACGACCGCCCACCCCGCGAGAAACGCCTTCCCTCGCTGCACCGGTTAACGCCAGTGACCTCATCGCCTTCGACGAACACATGGGAGATCTGGAGGTCGCCGTGGGTGAATGCCGGCGTTCACGGCCGAAGCGCGATCTCGGCTATCCGGCGGTTGTGTGCGACTACGTTGGTGGGGCCACCCCGCTCCTGGTAAGCGCTGCACATTTGCGGTTGAGCTCCGATGCGTGCGCGTCGAGGCTGCGGCCGGGCCATGGCGGTAGCGGCGCGTCGTGCAGCTTCCGTATGGTGGCGCCCGCTGCGGCCCACGCCGCTGGCGATGCGGTCGACGGCTCACCGAGGCGCCGAGTGCCAATCCTGGCAGAGCGGCGAGCGCGAGCACTGGTGGCTTACGCCACAGAACATCCGGAGTCGGGAACGGTGCCGGCCATCGCCTCGACCTTGGTGTCGGTGTTCGACTGTTCAGCGTCGATCTTCAGGAACACCCCGCCGACGTGCAGAGTCGCGCGCTCGTACTGGACGACGACCTCGACTTCTTTCACGTCGGAGATTATGGCTGGGGTGACCATCGACGTCGCCGGGATTATCGCTGGCCAGTGGCCCGTCGCTGGCTTAGCTGAGCGTTGTCTCAACGGATCTTCGCCCGGAACTCTGCTGGTCGCCGCTGTCACTGTTGCGTGCTGCCAACTGGTCGACAATCCCGCCCTGCCACACCCGGCGACGTCAGAATTCACCAATCGGATCGGTGAGATCCGACACTGAGCAACGCTTCAGCCGATGTCCGTTGCCAGTGAAAATAGGCTATTGCCAACCCACCTGAGCCATCGACGCAGCCTTGCCACTGAACCTGGACCATCGAGAGCCCGACCAGCCAGTTCGCCGTGGCCGATGGAGAGAGTTGGCTCACTTTGAATGGCAAATCGGGTCGGGGAGTCTGCCACTCAAAATGGGCCACCGCAGGTCAGCGAGGTTGGCGTGGCTCATCTTCACTGTCACCGGACAGTCGATGCGATCCCTCAGCACAGATGCTGGCTGAACTCGCCGATACCCACGACACGGAGATGATCCATCATCGGCATCTCCCGCAGCGGCATGCAGTTGGCTAAGAGCGCGAAAACTGACACCACCCGAGCGCGAACTCGAACACCACTTCGCGATCTTGGTCTGCCGATCGTCAGCGCGAATTTCGACACCACCCGAGCCAGAGGAAGGGCCGTTGCGTTGCGGGTCGTCGTGCCGCCGAATCGCCCTCGGCACGCGGAGGTCGCCCAGATCAGCAGCGATCGGCGGCTTGGCGCCGCCGGACGGCGAGCGCGCCGGACGAGCCGAGCTCGGGCGGCGGTGTTGAAATTCGCGCTGACGGACATCGAGCCGTCGGCAGGTGGTGTCGGGATTCGCGCTCGCGTGGTGTTCACTTTGGCGCTCAGAACCATGCAGTCTCATGACTTGCCTGTAATGGGGCCGGCGGTGGCTTCATCCCCGCTCGGGCGGGGAGCACTGTAGGCCGGACAGCTGCACCTCCCCCACCCTGGCTTCATTCCGCGCGCCCGGGGAGCACGCATACGCAAAGGTGCCGCAGCTCGATCGGGAGGCTTCATCCTCGCTCGCGAGGGGTGGCCGTCGACGCGCACACCGAACAGTTCGTAGGCGGGGTGACAAGTCTGGCAGTCGCCGTCGCCGAGATGGACTTACTCGACGACGCCGAATCAGGGCCCGGTGCGCTAGTTCAGGGCCAGGTAGACGGTCATGGCGCCTCTCGCGCGACATAGCAATCCTCCACACGGTCGACCGCCGCCGCCACCGTAATGGTCGCAGCAGCCGCTAGAGCTGCGCATTCAGAAAAGTCGCCTCCCCAGACACAGGTCACGTGGACCGACGCCGCGTGCTCGACGCGCACTGCGCGAGGTCGAACCCCGAACTCCACCCGCAGACGACGCCGACTCCCCAACTCACCGAACGGAAAGGGATTTCGTTGCCACACCACACCAAGACAGCCGCCACCCACAACAACCGACTCAATCGGTGTACCCATGACCCGCGGTAGACCACCCCGGCCCCTCGGGGTCCCCGGCAAACCGATGCTCACCGAACTCGCTCCCGGGCACTGGAAAGCCCGCGTCCGGGTCCGCGACTCCTCCGGAAAACGCCGAGAGCTCATGCGTGTCTCCCCGACCAAACTCGACTCCCGCCACCGCCCGATCCCCGACCGCACCGGCCAACGAGCCCTCGACGCCGTCATGGCAGCCGCAGCCGTCATCACCGTCGGCCTCGGCGGGGAACTGTCCACATCCATGACCGTGCGCGACCTCTGGGTCCGCTACCGCGCGAGCCTCATCGCACAAGACCGCACCACAAACACCATCGCCCGCTACGACGAAGTCGCCAAAATGTTCAACACCGCCTTCGGTGACCGGCGCCTGTTCGAAGTCACCACCTCAGCCATCGAAACCTTCCTCACCGAAGTCGGAAAGGCCAGGGGCCCTTCGAACATGCGCACCGGGCGCATCGTGCTCTCCGGGATGTTCCGCTACGCCGTCCGCACCAGCCCCCTCGAAGTCAACCCGGTCCGCGAGGTCCAGATGCCGAAAAATATCGAAGCCAAAGGCCGCACCGGCGGGGCCGGCGACCTCACCACCGACGAACTGCGGTTCATCCTCTCCGCCGTCCGGACCTCCCAGATCCCGTGCCCGCGACAGCTCGCCAAAGCCGAACGAGAACGCGGCACACCCGTCAAGGCCTACACCCCACCGACCGTCGCTGCGTACTGCGAGAGCGCCGACCTCGCCGACGTCATCACCCTCTACGCCGCCACCGGCCTGCGCCGCTCCCAGATGCTCGCCTTGCTGTGGACCGACATCGACCTCGACGCCGCGACCCTGCGCCCCACCGGAAAACTCGTCCGCGTCGCAGGCAAAGGACTGGTCCGGGTCACCAGGAAAGACGACCCGAAGAACCGGACCGGCACCATCGCAGTACCCGAGTTCGCGGTGGAAATGCTCAAACGCCGCAAAGCCGCGGTGGCGAACCGCCGACCGGCTTCTCCGCCGGACCCCGGAATCGAAGTGCTGGACCTGGTATTCCCCTCAGCCGTGGGGACATTGCGTGACCCGCAAAACGTCGGACACGGCTGGCAGCGAGTCCGTGAAGCCCTCGGATTCGCCGAGGACATCACCCCACACAGTTTCCGCCACGCCGTGGCCACCATCCTCGACGACGCCGGCCTGTCGGCCCGTGTCACTGCCGATGTCCTCGGCCACGTCGACCCTGCCATGACCCAACGCCACTACATGGCACGTGGACGCCCACACAAGGCCGCCGCCGATGTCCTCAACCGAGCGGTGACCGGATAACGGATTCAGACCGCTCGCGAATCCGTTCGAAATACGCTGCCCAACTCGAACCCCGCCGGACACTCGCCACTTGAATTAGTGGGGACTTACTGGTGACCACATAGCCCGCAAATCAGACCAAAAACATGGCCTGAACTGCGCATATGTGGAGCTAAGGGGAATCGAACCCCTGACCTTCTCGGTACAGGCGAGACGGGCTACCATAGACAACTCCAAACAACAAATCGGACAACTGATTTGCGCTCTTACCTGGTGAAACGCACTGGCTACGACAACTTTCGACAACGATGGACAACGGTCAGCAACGGGCCGCCCAGCTGAATTAGTGGTGACATAGTGGGGAGCGCCTTGCGGTCCCACTCCCGACGCCGAGCATCACGTGACGCATTGGGATGCCTGATTCCGCCGAGCTCAGCAAGCCTCGCCCGCACCAAGTTTCGGGAAACGCCGAGCGCCCGCGCGGCCTGAATCGGAAGCTGGTCACGGCCGGTCGAGGCGGGCGATACGCGCCAGCACCGACGCTCGGGTCAAGCCGCCGTCGGGGTGGCGATCCAGGTCAGTGCGCTCACGCGCCATCATCGATTTCACTGTGCCGGTGGCGACTCCCAGCATCGCCGCGGCCACCGAGTACGACACCGACTCGGTGTCGTCCCTGCCGACCGAGCGGCCCACCATGCGCCCGACCGGTGTTCGCCACCACACCGGCTCAGGCTCTTCAGGCCAGGCGACGCCAGCGAGGTCGATCACGGTCTGCGCGGCGACCTCATCATCGTCGCTACACAGCGACGCCGCCAGGGTGGGGGCGATCTCGGCGATGCGTTCTCGCGTCATAGCGGCGAGGTCGAGAGCTCCGATCGCTTCGAGCGCTCCGACGATGTAGTTGTCCAGGGCACCTGCCAGCTGGTCGGCGACGGCGGCGGTATTGCTATCGGTCATCGAGAACACTCCTTGACGGTAGAGGCAGAACCGACCCAGAGATCACGGGCAACCGGGGCAACCACACAACGGTATGCAACCACAAATCGGTTGGCAACCATTCAGCGGTTGCATTGTGGCTGGATGCCGCGCGCCGTGTTGACCCGTCCCGTCAGCCACCGCGTGGCACATCCGATCGCCGCAATGTCCTGACCATCAACACCCCGAACGATGGGACCAGCCATGCAGCCTGCATCACCACGATCTACCCGAACTCAGCCGACTACGAGCGAAGACGTGCGCATGGACCGTGCGCACGTCTTCTTCTGGACCGAGCTCTGCATCGCCGCCGGAGTCAGCGTGGTCGGCAACGCAACCCAAGCCGTCCTCCATACGACCGTCTTGCCAGCAGTCGCGGCCACCGTCGCTGTCATCCCGCCCCTGGCCTTGCTGGCCGCGGTGCACGGCGTCGCCCTGCTCACCCGTGCGCACACCGCCTCCCCTACTGCGCGACGCGCTGCGACCGCGCTGACCGTGGTCATCGCCGGTGGCGCGTTCTGGCTGTCGTTCACCGCGCTGCGCGCTTTGGCGATCACCGCAGGTGTGCCCGCCGCCGAAGCATGGCTTTGGCCGCTCATAGTGGAGGGGAGCATGACGCAAAGTTCTCTGGCCCTGTTGACGTTGGCTCACACTCAGCAGCCTGACACCGACACCGAGTCGGTAACTCCAGCCCCAGCACCACAGCCCACACCCGAACTACCCGAATCTCGCAGCGCCGTCACACTACCGGCTCCACAGCCAGCCGCCACCGAGCCCATCGAGGACGCCGCCGCCGAACAACCTGCGGACAAACGCCCCGACCTCGACGTGTTGGCAGCATTGATCTGCGAACAAGATCCCGGCGGGCGGCGCGATCGCGGCACTGTCACCACAGTTCTCACACACCGCTATGTCGACGAGTGGAATGCCAGTCGTATCTCTCGCGAGCTCGAATGTAGCCGCTCGGCGGTCAGCCGTATCCTGCGCGACGCCGAGCGGTTGCGTGCGCACGCAGCCACCGACCGTGCACACGCCGAGGTTGGGCCGCCGACTGTGCGTGCGCACCCTGACAGCGATCGTGCGCACGGAGAACACCTATGACGGGTTGGGCCAGACAATGTTTCAACATGCGCACACCCCGCCCGAAACTATGCCGATGTGGGCCAGGACACATCGACAGTTTGAGGCCATCCGGTGTTGGATCGATGCACGGTTCGTTGCCTGGCACCACTTCTCGTGTACTAACTCCAGCGAAACCCACGTCCTTGGGGGACCAGTGAACTTCGATATCAGCTGCCCGCAATGCCAAAGTATCGACTTGGTCCAGAGCGTGCCCGCCGCCATGTCGGAGGGAACGCACAGCGGCTACAGCACCGGCATGCATGCCGGGTTCGGCGTCGCCCCGGGAGGAATTGTCCCCATCATCGGTACCTCTACCCACGAGTTCAGCCACAGCTCCGCCCTAGCCAGAAGCTTGGCGTGGCGACCAGTTCTGCCATCGGCGGGCCCGCTGTCCGCCCTAGGCACGGTCCTGATGTTCTTCGTCCTGATCATGTTCGGCTTCTGCAGTATCGGGTTGACCATGGATCCGTTGCCATCCAATCCGATCCGGATGATGGCCTCGCTGCTGGGCCTCTATCTGTTTCCAATCGTGCTGTCTATCCCGGTTGTAGCGATCTTGACCGTCGCGTTCAAGCGTGCCCGCCGCAACGGCAAGGTCGATGCCGGGCACAACCGCGCGCGCGGTGTCTGGAGCCACGCCTACTACTGCCACCGATGCGGTGTCGCCTACTGGCCCTACCCAACAGAACCCGGCATCCCCTACCGGGTCGCCCTCGCACCAAGCCAATTCCGTTGGCATGTCTGGAACACCGGCGGCTACGCCAAACTCTGACCGTCCGAATCCTCAGCGTTTGGCATGACCTGCGGTTCCCTCTGAGCCTCTGGCCGTCCAGGTTCCTGGGCCAATCCGGGGAGTCGACCGCGATCACGCAGCTCAGGATTGTTCGCTGCCCTGTCGGAGGCTCGGGCCGAGGCCATCAGTTGTCGCACTTGTTTGTTGGTCAATTCGAGCAGTTCACCGATGCTGTCATCGGACTCCCCCAAGTCGCGTATCGCCGCCACAGCGCCTGCTTGCTGACCGAGCCATCGAGCAACTTCTGCCTCGTGCTCGCTTTCCAGCTGTTCGATCCGTTTGCGTAGCTCACTAACGCGCTGATCATGTACCCCGGTGCACCGGCGGATCGATCCAGCAGCGCGCAGGTAGACCTGGACCGCGTCCATCATGGCGGCCTCGCGACGTTCGGCTTCGTCACGCCGAACCTTCATCACGTTATGGACCTCGTCCAAACGCCGACTCAATTCGGGATCGCGCTTGGACCGTCGTTGTTTGCCAGTAGGCATCTCAATCTCCTGAGAATGGCCCGACCAGCGGCTCTTCCACTTTCAGACTACGCCTCCGCCAGCGGGGCTTGCCAGTGCTGTGAAGGGAACCACATCTGCCACACCATCTCTCAGTCGAAACGGTGATCCGCTGAATGTCGCACGTTGCGGCGGGTCGGACCCAGCGGTCTTCGCGCCGCACCCCCACATGAGCGTTCACCCGTGGCACCGATTGCACAGAACGGACACCAATGACCGATGCACTCAACAGGATCGAGCTGGCACTCCGCGAGATTGCCGGACCAGAGTTCATCAGGACCCTCACAACGACTCTCACGCAGCAAGACTGGGCCGAAGACGAGATCAGTCGAGCACAACAACGACATCCCGACGTGGCTGACGTGTTGCACCACAGCTTTTCGTTGTTGACCGCGACTCACGAACGAATGGCCACCGAGTTCGTCTACCGAGCCCACGCCCGGGAGCTCATCGAGCGAGTCGCGACCGGATTCTCGACCAAGCCCGGAACCTCGGTTGAGGTCGTGCTGTTGCTGATGCGAGTCAGCCTCGTGACACCGTTGAACACCACCGCGTTCGGCCTGTACTTGCGGATGTGGCGCCAAGCAGGACTGCCCGACCTAGGCGGGCCGATCGAGGACCTGGACGGGCACTACGAAGCCATCAATACCAGCGGGATCGATGACTTCGAAGCCATCGCCCGTCGCAAGCTCGCGAAGCCCTCGCGGGTGCTGACGCTTGTCGCCTGCGAGGGCCGCCACCTCGGCGAACCGGCCGACTGCCGCTTTGCGTCCGCGCGAGCCGCCTGACCTGCGCCTCCGCCTTTTCGTCCTGAATTTTCGCGCCGCATCCCGGGTTTCGGGTGCGGCGTTCGTCGTTTTCCGGAAGGGGTTGTTTGCTGTGCCCGATCTCGATCTGCTCGACCCGTGTGGGATCTGTCGATCCCGTGAGCCCGACATCCACGTCGACGTCGACGGCGGACGCGTCTGCCAACGCTGCGTGCTGACCTGCGCGCAGTGCTACCGCTGCGGTACCCGCTCGATCGCCCTCACCGACACCGCCGAAGCAGGACAGCTGTGTTCGATCTGCGTGTCCAGGTTGCACCCGTGCGCGTCCTGCTCGGAAGCCACGTTCACCCGGTTGCCCGTCGACACCGGTGGGTTCGTGTGCGGGATCTGCGCACACCAGCTCTACGACCAGTGCTTCCAATGCGAGCGGTACACCCTGCACAGCCGCTACGTCGTCGGCAACCAACGCGCCTGCCCCGCCTGCGCACAGTTGCAGCGGTCGTGCCGGGACTGCGGCACGCTGATCGCCGGGCGCCGCGGCTGCGATCGTTGCGCTGATCCGCACGCGCTGTGGAACTACTCCTACCGTCCCGATCCGATCTTCCACGGCACCGGGCCGCTGTTCCTCGGGCTGGAACTGGAAGTCATCGTGCCCGACGATCGCTTCGACGACGCGATCGCTACCGCGACCGACGCGCTCGGTTCGCTCGGGTATTTGAAGCGTGATTCCTCGATCCGGCCCTCGGGTTTCGAGATCGTGTGCCACCCGATGACCTACCAATACGCCCTGACCGAGTTCCCCTGGCAGCTCCTCGACAAGCTCGCCCGGATGGGGTGCGAAACCGACGACAGTGTCGGTCTCCATGTCCACGCTTCCCGGACCGGGTTCACCGGGCCCGCCCACATCTACCGGTGGATGAAATTGGTCTATCGCAACCAGGACCAGGTCTCGATGTTGGCCCGACGCGTCAGCCGCTACGCCCCCTTTGAACCCAACACCCGCGCTCGGGCGAAATACCTCGCGAAAGGCTGCCGCAACGCGGTCGGGTTGCCGCGGTATCAGGCGATCAACCCCCACCCCCGCGACACCCTCGAACTGCGGGTTTTCGCCAGCTCTCTCGAAACCCGCGCGGTGCAGGCGGCATTGGCGTTCACCGAGGCCTCGATCCGCTACACCGCCGACCTCACCATCCCCCAGATCCACGCCGGCGGGTGGAACTGGGACCGGTTCACCGACTGGCTGACCCGCCGGCTCGAATACGCGCCCTTGGTCGCCGAACTCGCCGACTTGACCAACCTTGCTGACGAACAGGAGGTCGTGCTGTGTGCCTCTTAACTTTCATCCCGGCCTCCGTGGCCCCCGACCCAACCGCGTTGCGCCATGGTGCCGAGTCCAACCCGCACGGGCACGGGTTCGCGGTCATCGCCGGGCCGACGATCGTGACCGGCCACGGCATGAACGCCGATGAGGTGATCGACTTGTTCGCCCGTGTCCGATCCCAGCACCCGAGAGGTCCGGCGCTGTTTCATTCCCGCTATGCCACCCATGGCATCCGGACCGTAGACAACTGCCACCCTTTCCGCCTCGCTGGAGACAAGCGAACGGTTCTCGCGCACAACGGAGTCCTGCCCAAACGCGTCCACCCCGGCCCGTATGACTGGCGATCGGATACGCGCATCGCGGCCGAGGACTACCTGCCGTCTGAGCCGTTCGGGTCGATCGACACCTACCGCGGGTTCCGGGGGCTGGAGTCTTGGTTGGGGTCGTCGAAGATGCTGATCTTCACCGTCGACCCGGCCTTCGATCAGCAGGTGTATCTGTTCGGAGAGCCGAAAGGCCAGTGGGACAACGGAATCTGGTACTCCAACACCAGCTACCTGCCATTGAGCCAGCGCTACCCCAAGCGGTATGTCTGCGAGAACTGTGACGACATCGACCTCTACCGGGTGAGTCGCTACTGCACCAAGTGCGGGTGGTGCTTCGCCTGCGAGAACCGGTTCCCGCACTGCGAATGCCGCCAACCCCGCGCCCGCAGCACCCGCCACCGCGCCCTCAACCGGCCGCTCGCTTTGCCCGCGGCGCGCCCGCCGACCACACCGAGCACCTAACACACCTGCCCCACAGCTGGTTTCACCTCTGCCTGCACCCGTCGGTGCGGGCTTTCGTCGTTTTCAGGGAAGGAATTCGATGCCCACCGCTGTCATGGTCGACCTCGCCGAATGCGAGGCCTGTTCCGCTCCACACCCGCTCTCGGAGTTGGTCGAGACCGCTGAGGACGACCGGCTCTGCTCGGGTTGCGTCGCCGATCTCGAGCTGTGCGCGGGCTGCGACCTGCCCGCCCAGGACACCGCGTTGACCACAAATGACGACTACCGGTGTGCCGGTTGCCGATCGGCTTTCAGTGTCTGCGACGACTGCGACCGCTACACCCGCTACAACATCGCGGTCATCTCCGGTGGTGATGTGTGCGAGTCCTGCGCGCTGGAGTACTCCACCTGCGACGACTGCAACTTCGCTGTTGCCGAACCCGTCTCGATCAACGACGAACGCGACGTCTGCGCGGACTGCCGCCAGGACTACCGCGAGTGCGACCGGTGCGAGACCCTCATCCGCGGCCGCGAGGACTATTGCGAGGACTGCTACCGACCCGACCATGCACTGGTCCACGACTCCGAGTACACCCCGCGCCCCATCTTCCACGGCAGCGGCCCGCTGTTCCTGGGCCTCGAGCTCGAACTCCGCACCACGGCGCACGGTTTCGACGACTCGGTCGAGACCGCGAACGACCAGCTCGGGCGTTTGGCCTACCTCAAGCACGACGGCTCGATCAGCTGCGGATTCGAGCTGGTCACCCACCCGATGAGTTTCGACTACGCGATCACCGAGTTTCCGTGGTCGGTGCTGTCGCGGTTGCGGTTGCTGGGCTGCTACACCGACGACGAGGTCGGAATCCACGTCCATCTGTCCCGGGCCGGGTTCGACTCCCCTGCCCACATCTACCGCTGGCTCAAACTCGTTTACCGGAACGAGGACGAGGTCACCATGCTCGCGCGCCGACACGATTCGCAATGGGCGGGCTTTCATCCCGACATCCGCGCCAAAGCCAAGGAACTCGCGCATGGTGGCCGTGGATGGGGCCGCTATCACGCCATCAACACCCGCCCTCCGCACACCTTCGAGCTGCGGATCTTCGCCAGCTCACTGCAGCGCCAGCAGGTCCAGGCGGCCCTCGGTTTCGCCCACGCCTCCGTGGAGTACACCCGCACCCTGCGCGCCTACGACGTCGCCCGAAACCAGGGCTGGGACTGGGCCACGTTCACCGCGTGGGTCGCCACACGACCGGAGTACGCCGCGCTCACCGCGGAGCTGACCGCGACCGGATCGGGTGTGTCCACCGAATACCACGAGGACCTCGCATGTGCATCCTGACCTTCATCAAACCCGGCATCGTCGCTGACTACGACGCCCTCGCTGCCGGGGCTCTGGCCAATCCGCACGGGCACGGCTGGGCGGTCCACGCCGGGAACCGGCTCGTCGTCGGCCACGGGCTGAATCCAAAGACCACGATCACCGAATTCGCCCAAACCCGAATGCTGTTCCCGGACGGGCCCGCGTTGTTTCACTCCCGCTACGCCACCCACGGCAAACACACCACCGCGAACTGTCACCCCTTCGCTATCGGCGGAGACAAGCGCAGCGTGCTGGCCCACAACGGGATCCTGCCCGAGCATGTCCACCCGCTCCCGGGTGACGATCGCTCCGATACCCGGATCGCGGCCGAGGACTTCCTGCCCCGGTTGCCGTTCGGGTCGCTGGATTCCTGGACCGGACGCACACGGTTCGAACGCTGGCTCGGGACCGACAAGGCCGTGATCCTCACTGTCGATCCCGCCTACAAACACCCCGCCTACATCTTCAACGAACAGGCCGGGCACTGGCGAGACGGGTCCTGGTATTCCAACCACTCCTACGACCTGGGCCGCTTCCCCCAGGGCGTGGTCTTTGACTACGGGTTCGACGACGGCTTCTGCGACAACTGCGGCGCCGAGATCGACGACCCGGACGGCCCGCACTGCCTCTATTGCGGTTACTGCGTGCAGTGCCAGCGGACCTACCCGCGCTGCACGTGCGCCTGCCCCGACGAGTCCGAGCGCTACGCCGACTTCATCGACATCGAACTCGAAACCGCTTGACCCCCAACATCTATCGCTCCGTGTGGAGCTCTGCGGGAAGGAAACCCTCGATGACACATCCCCTGACCATTCCTCCCCTGCGGTATCGGCTGCGCGCCGCCCTCACCCAATTGCGCGGAGCAGGGTCGGCCGCCGATCCCGCCACCGGTTCGCGCGAGTCGACGCTGGTGGTAGCCGCACTGCACGAGGCACGCCACCACAACCGCCCGGTCACGCTCCGCACCCGCGGTGGACACCTGATGCCGCGGTTGAGCGTGGACAACGTCCACAACCGCCACGCCAGCCTGAGTACCGACTCCCGCGAAGCAGTGATCGTGCCGTTGCGGTTCATCGAATCCGTGCAGCAACTACGCCCCACCACCGACGGCGAGCGGGGGCTGTTGTGAGCACCACTGCCCTCGGCGCGGCAGAGCCCTCCCGCTGGACCGCACGCCTGCACCCCATCCCCCAGCTCGCACGGGAAGTGTTGGTCATCGGCTGGCACGCAGCATTCGCCACCACGCCCGCCGCAGGCACACGGGTTGCGGTGTTTCCCGACGTCGAACCCGGCCCCGATCATCTGACGGTGATGGCGTTGGTGCGCATCGAACACGCCACCGCGCTCGACACCATCACCGACGACGGCACCCACGAAACCCAATGGGGTCCAGACCCGTTCGGGATCGCCAAGACCGGCATCAGCTGGCGGCTGGTCCCCGCCCACCGTGACGGGGATGGCCGGTGGGTGATCGCACCAGGGTGGTGGGCCGCCAACGGCGAGGAAGCAGTTCTGTCGAACTCGGTCACCGAGCGCGCGCTCGGCGCACCCACTGTCGTGCCGGTCTATGACCACGACCCCCACACCGGCAAACGCTGGACATCGTGATCACCCACATCGGTGAACTCACCGCGTGGATGCGCGCCCAGATGCCCGCCCTCGACGAAGACCGGCACCTGCCCTGGAACAGCGGCACACCGACCGCCGCGTCGCTGGTCACGCTGATCCACGTCCGCGTCGAAGCCCCGTTCACGCCCGATCGGGCCACCACGGTGGTCCTGGTCGCCCACCCCGCTCCCGCCGACGACACCGAACCGCATGCCGGATCGACAGATTCGAGGACCACTTGCCCAACAATCCCCGCTGCCCCGCCTCACGCTCGGCTGCGGCCGAGCGTGTTCCGATCCCCGCGCGCTTGGCGCATTCTCCGGTCTCGGCGGGACTGGTAGTCCCGTATATCACTCTGGCCCACCGGGATCGGACCCGTCCGATATGGGGTCGGATCGACGCGCAGCGCCTCGGTGAGGTGCTGGACAACAAGCGGTGCCAGGTCTGCGGCGAACCGCTCGACGCGACCCTGGTGCTGATGATCCGCCCTTCGGACTACGTGCGCGGCGTGGCCGTAGAGCCCGGCTTGCATCCTGAATGTGCTTTATACAGTCGGCGTGCGTGCGTGATGCTGGCCGGGCACGTCGACCGCTACAACCCCTCCGGCGGCAGCCCGCTCAACCGGTGCGGTGACCCGCTGTGTCGCTGCCGATTCTGGGCCTCTGTCGAAGACAACGATGCCACGCCGGGCCGTGAGGGCAAACCCGCCGAAGGCTGGTACGAGGCCTGGATCAAGCTCGAGGACTACCGCATTTTCACCGTGCCCGCCGACGAATCCGGGCCCGCCGCCACCGGCATCGCGCTTCGCGGGGTGCCGTTGCTGCGGCTGCGTAAGGTCCGCGATCCCGCACCCGACGGCGCCAACACCGAGTGGATGGACATGCTCGCCAAGATCGTCGCGGCTCGAAGGCTG
The DNA here is from genome assembly GCF_030486425.1 of Nocardia sp. PE-7. NCBI lineage: Bacteria > Bacillati > Actinomycetota > Actinomycetes > Mycobacteriales > Nocardiaceae > Nocardia > Nocardia sp. PE-7. Next base: position 5,890,642 of record NZ_CP129614.1, read on the forward strand.
TGGAACACCCTGGTCGTCGACGAACACCCTGACATCAATTCCTGATTCCCGACCGGTCTGGCGTTGCGCCCGTCACCGTACGGCTTGGCCGTGACCGGTGCGGTCGCGCCGTGTTGGTGACCGAATGGATGGAGAAAGCCGTGACCGACGAACACCGCGCTCGTGACCAGCGGGCCTCGCCAGCACACCGTTCCTACGATCAACGGTGCGCAACATGCCGGGCACCGATCGCGCCATTGCAAGCCGACAAAGCAGTCGGGGTTACCCCGCCCCGGCAGTGGGTCGATCAGAACAACAACGTCCACCAGTTCGACCCGGTCGACCACGAACACTCGCCCTCGCCTCTGTGCTCGTGCGGCCACACCGCCGAGCAATCCACCGGGCGACCCGGCCGGTGTGGCGTCTTCAAGTGCACCTGCACAGACCATCCCGCCCCGGACCTGATTCCGCGGGCCGCGCCGATCGACTGGGCCCAGGTCGGTCAGGACGCCCACGCCCGCGGTGAGCCAGCAGCCCCCGCACTGAACTCCTTTGTGCGCGAGGCGATCGCGGGGATGGCGGTCGGTGGCGGCGCTGCCGAAATCATGCGAACCTTCCTCGACGGATGGAACCAGGCCCAAGCCCTGGCCGACATCGCCACCGCGATGGCGGACAACGCAGAGGTCGCGGCGGCGATCGGCCCGGTCACCACAGCACGATTGATCTCGATCGCGACCGACCTCTATGACACCTACGGCGACCCCGACGACATCCTCAGCACCGGACAACTCGACACCCTCGAACGGTTGCGGCTGCACCCGGACCCATCAGACGGGCGATCACCGGCGATACGGCCCTGGGATGTCATCGCGATCGCCGTCACAGCGATGGAGCTCGCCGACCAGCACGGACTTCGCGACGCGTCGCTGTAGGAGGTGATCGACTGCGCATACCTCCACATCCACGCCGGCCCACGCCACTGACCCGATCACCAACTGGATCCGTCGGCGATCCGACCGACAGATGGTGAGCCACGCTCACCTGCATCCACATGTTGTGGATAACTCTGTGGACAACCACAACACCTTCGACCCTGAACCTCATTATCGAAAGTTTGTTCGAATACGAGTAACGTGCCGAACATGACCCCGACGCCGCCACCGGAATGGACCGCAGCCACCCTGGCCACGGTCGGTCGGCAACGCCGCGACGTGACAACGTTCGGTGCGGTCGCGTCCGCCGACCAGATCAATGACGTCCTCGCCCGCATCGACGCGCACATGCAACGACAGTTCCGCGTCGACGGGCTCAATGCGGCGAACCGGCCCTTGAAACCGCCATCGCCGATGGGTTGCCAGAGCTACCGACAGGCCCCACGGTGAACAGCTCGTCGTCGTTGTTCGAGACCTGGCCGCACGACCCGACAGCGCCGATGTGGCGGATCGTCGAGCCCCCGCTGCCGGTCACCGTCGAACTCGGAACCGCGATCGTGACCCGACCGGCGCACTTCGGTGTCAACAAGGTCCGCCTCGGCATCCGCAAAGGCGGCCTACGCCTGACAGATACCACACCTGGCCTCCTCCGAGCTTGGGCCAGGGTCGCGGACGGGACATGGCTGGGGCTCGTGGCTTTCACCGTGCCCACCGGGAACGGTCAGGGGCGTCTCCCAGTCGAACAGTGGTGCCCCGAGCACGCGCTGTCTCCACAGAACCCGTCGACTTCTTCGCGACGCTGATCGGACCCCGCACGCAGGGCGCCGGGCACTCGATGACCAGCCGCGGCGTCAAACAAGAAGCGTCTCAGCGAGTTCGCTGATCCGAGGTAGCCCTCTGTCGTGATCTCGATGGCACCGCGGCCCGATTTCCGAACACCAAGGTCCCGGCCCAGCAGGCAATACTCGCCCCTTCTACAACCGGGACCGCCGCCCTGTGATCAGGACGATGAACAACGGCACCGTGAGATCACTGGGCCAGTCGATCTCGGTCATCTCAGGATCGGCGGTCAGCAGCAACAGCGAGTCGATCTGCCCGGTCTCGGCGTATCGGACGAGCTGGTCCTGCACCACATCCAAAGCCCACCATCCCGCGCCTTTGATCTCGATACCGACCCGATGCCCCTCGTCGTAGGTGGCGACGAAGTCGATCCGACAGCCTTTCGCGGCCGAGGTTCCCTCCGAGAGATCCAGCTCGTGGTCGATGCTGACGTCGTTGTCGACGCCGGCGTCGGCCCACCGCTGCCAGATCAGTTCGTGGAGTTCGTCCTCATCGCAATACCGAAAATCGATGTCCTCGTCGACGAACGGGTCGACGAGGAGTTTGAGGTAGGCGTTCCAGATCGGCGAGGTTTGCGACTGACCTGGCCTCACGCAGTCCCGATGGACGTAGTGCTTGTCGAGATGGTCCGCGCTGTCCCCGCTACCAGCATTGCCGCCCATCGAACTTCCCCCTTGCTGCCGATCCGTCGAACTCCAGCATGCCGTGGGGCACCAACAGAGTTCGCCGCCGCAATGGCGGCTCCGGCGGGCGTACCCCAACCCGCCACTACGCACTTCAATCATCCACCGACAGAAAGGACGACCATGGACATGCACACAGGCGAATTCGAGCTGCGATTCCCACTCAGCCAGGTCAGCACGATCGCCGAACACGCGATGGCCGCGACCGAACATTCCTGGCCCACCTGGGACGACAACAAACCCAACCCGATCCCACCCGCTTTGGCATGGGCCAAAGACCAGGGCACCTACCTACTCTCGAACGGAGTACCACGGCTACTGGCCGACCCCGCCAAACCCGAGGGCTCCTCACAGGTGGTGTACGCGCTCGGCTACGACAGCTACTTCAACTTCACCGACACCGCAGTCGGCGGCGACGACTTCGTCGAATACATCTCCCTCACCGACGAGCAAGACGGCGTCACCTTCATCGAGCTGATCCGCCACCATGCCGCTCACGGGGGATTCCTGCTCCTGAACGTGTTTCCCGGCGGTACCTACTACATCAGTTTCAGCTCGGCCGCCTCACCGTTCAACAAGTAGCCGTCATGTCGAGTCACCGAAACGGACCGAGGAGTATGTCGCGGATTTGCTCCCCCGCCGATCCGGTTAGCTTGTACCCATGAGGTTCGAGGTTGGTGCGCGGGTGCGATTACACCCCAATGGGGCAACGGTGTTCAAGGTGCTCGAAGTCGACTATCAGAGCGATCCGGAACGGGTACTCGTCGAAGCCGTCGACGACACCCCGGGCACATACCCGTGGCCAGCATCGACAGCGTTGATGGTGACCGCCGACGACTGAACCCGGCTCGCGGCGACCGGTCGCCTTCCCGAACCCGCTCGCTACCCGCCGCGGCACCGAACTCGACGACTGGTCCGAAACCCAGATCGCCAGTTCCTGTCCGATGACCTGATCGACCACGCCGAGTCCACGAGCTACATGACCACCAGACTTGCCAACGCGATCGCAGGTGGGAGCTCTGGGCCCTCTCGGCGTTCAGGGCAGACCCCAGTTCGGCTAGCTTCTCCAGACCAACCTGGTCGAGCGGGGACGGCATTGCGGGGACGAAGCACTACATCTGCCGACCGGCGCCCCTGCTAAGCCGTCGGCCCGGGTGCGAATCGGGAAACAGCTCGACCCTCCGCCGACTCCTGAGCAGATCGTGACCAAGGCAGCTGTCGTATCGAGGCCTGCCACGATGCACGTTTTCGGCGGTATCGGGCTCGATCCGATCGATCACCAACGCCACGATCGCAGCCTGCTCAGCGGGGATCGGATCGCCATCATCGGGGACCACGGTAATCAGCGTGGTCGGGTATACGGTTCGTTCGATATGGGGCTGCGGTGGTCCCAGTCGAGTCAGCATCGGGACGTCCAACGCCGGCCAGAAAGCGTATCCTCGGGAGCTGAGGTCGGCTCCTGAGGATGTCGGGGCTGGTTGGAGATCTGTGTCAGGGCAGCGAGGTGACGGTCAGGTCGCCGTCGGCGTACTGGGCGCGCAGTCGCTTCTTGTCGAACTTGCCGACGCTGGTCTTGGGCACCTCGGTGATGAAGGTCCAGCGTTCAGGCAGTTGCCATTTGGCGACTTTGTCGGCCAGGAAGTCGCGCAGCTCGGCAGCCTCGGCGGCGCCGGTCTCGGTCAGCACGACGGCGACCAGTGGCCGCTCGTCCCACTTCTCGTCCGGCACTCCGATGACTGCGGCCTCGGCGACGGCGGGGTGGCCCATGATGGTGTTCTCCAGGTCCACCGAGGAGATCCACTCGCCGCCGGACTTGATGACGTCTTTGGAGCGGTCGACCAGGGTGAGGTAGCCGTTGGGGCTGATCTTGCCGATGTCGCCGGTGCGTAGCCAGCCGTCGTCGAACTTGTCGGAGTCGATCGCGGCGCCGTCGGGGGAATAGTAAGAGGCGGTGATCCATGGTCCGCGAACTTCCAGCTCGCCTAGCGAATCACCGTCGTTGGGCACGACGTTGCCGTCGTCACTGACCAGCCGCGCCTGCACACCGGCGGGGAAACGGCCTTGTGTATAGCGAAATTCCCACTCCTGCTCACCGGTGACACCCGCAGGCGGGTGCGCGACGCTGCCCAGCGGTGAGGTTTCGGTCATGCCCCAAGCCTGCACTATTCGCAAGCCGTGCTGTTTCTGGAAGGCGCGCATCATCGACGGCGGTACCGCCGACCCGCCCACCACCGCGGCGCGCAGGTGCGAGATGTCCTGTGGCCTGGCAGCCAGTCCGGTGAGGACCCCGCCCCAGATGGTTGGCACGGCCGCAGCGAAGGTCGGCTTCTGGTCTGCCATCATCTCCAGCAGCGGTACTGGCTGCAAGAAGCGGTCGGGCATGAGCAGGTTCGCGCCCGCCATCAGCGCGGCGTAGGGCAGACCCCAGGCATTCGCGTGGAACAGGGGCACGATCGCCAGCATGTTGTCTGACTCAGTGCAGCCCATACCCATCGGGGAGGTGACCTGCATCGCGTGCAGCCAGTTGGAGCGGTGCGAATACACCACACCCTTCGGGTCGCCAGTAGTGCCGGAGGTGTAACACATTGCGGCGGCCGACCGCTCATCGATCAGCGGATAGTCGAAGGTGTCGGGCTGGGTAGCGAGCAGTTCGGTGTAGGAGTGCACGTGCACGCCTGCGGGTGCCTGCAATGCCTCGGCGTCGCCGTTGGCGACGATGACGTGGCGAACCGTCTTCAGGTTCGGCAGGTACTGGGCGAACATCGGCACCAGCGAGCCGTCAACGATGACGACCTGATCTTGTGCATGATTGGCCACGTACACCAACTGCTCAGGAAACAACCGGATATTGAGCGCGTGGAGCACCGCGCCCATCGCTGGTACGGCAATGTAAGTGACCATGTGCTCGTTGTTGTTCCACATGAAAGTCGCGACCCGGTCGCCGATTCCGATTCCGAACCCGCGCAGCGCGTTCGCCAGCCTTGCTGCCTCAGAACCCATTTCGCGGTAGGTCATGGTCCGCACGCCGCTACCGGTCCAAGTCGACACTGTGCTGTCGCCTTGGAATGTCGACGCGTACTTCAGTAGCGTCGCGAGCGAAAGCTGCTCGTCCTGCATGGTGCTCAACATCGGTACGGTGTCTCCTCTAGCTATTGATCGCATCTCGTCGTCCTCGGTGCGGTGTGGTGCGGTTAGTCAGCCGAATACCCGCGGCAATTGATGGTTGGTTCGACTGGTGAACTGTCGTCGCCTCCTGCCGAGCAACGCCTCGACGCCTTCTTCGCGGTGGGCGATGTTGGTATAGAACGTCGGCGAGTCGACCCGGTGGGCCTCGAGCGATTGCAGTTGTCTGCTGTGGCGGTACCTCATGTGCCAGGCCGGTGTGGTGTCGACCGGTGGGCGTAGGCACTCGGGTCGAGCAAATCGATCCCGGCCTGCTCTGACGCCCTCGACATGCAGACCAATCATCGCGGTGTCGACATCGTCAGGGTCGTCGAAGACATCCACACGGCTGTCACCCGACATCTGATGAGCAGTACTTGTGTCCGGCGGGGTACACCCTCGCTATTCACGGCGATCACCCGTGTCAAGCGCTGCGTATCGGTCCGGTGCGTCATCTGGCTGACGCACCGGACCGGCTCCTCCTTCTACCTGTTCTGTTCGGTTTCCTGTGCCTTGCACCGCATCTCGGCGGCTAGGGCTGATCCTGTGCGAACCTGGCTCAGCATCTGATCTGTACTTCACGATCGGCTCCCAGCGGTCAGGAGCGCTGACCGAAGAGCGGCCGCGGAACATGTCTTCGACTCCCCGCGCGAGCGGGGATGCCCGGCAGGCGCAGGCGACAGCGTTCCGAGTTCTGGTGCTGCATCGGTGTCACTGTCCGATGCGGAGTTGACCCGTTCCAACTAGCCGCTCTTATTGGTTCGATAGGCGGCCAGCGCTTTCACCCGACCTGCAGGCGGTGAAACACCTCCAGTACTTCGGGCTACCGCGCTGTGCGGGGTTGCTGCACGGGTGTCCTATCGGCACGTGGACGGTGCCGGCTGAACTCCCGCGAAACGGTCTTGCACCCAATGCAAGACTTCCGGCGCCGAGCTCGCGAGCATCTCGTCATGGCCGCCAGGGAAGCTCCGGTAGAGAACTGGAGTCGCGTGGTCGCACTGCGTCCTCGCCGTGCGTTCGACATCTTCGGGATGGATTGTCTGGTCTTCGGTACCCGCTGCCACGAACGCCGGTCCTGCGAGTCGGCGATCTGTGTATCCATTGCGTTCGATGAAAGTGCGGACCTCAGGATGATCCGCCCAATCCGCCTGCATGAGCGCAGCAGGGGCCGCGTTGTCGGTCACCGCTGCCGAGAAGGCGAAGCACCCGTCTTTCGTCGCGGCGGCATAGACACGGTTTCCTTCCTCTGTGAGGAGGTCGGCGGGGCTGATGCTGGGGTACTGCGACGTTATCGAGTTCACCAAGAAGGGTACGTACAGGCCGGCACCCGGGGTGTCGAACCCGGCGGCGAGGAGTTGGTCGAGGGGGAGCCCGGGCGCCAGCGCGACTGTGCCGAGGAAGCCTCCGATCGGTGTCTCGGACTGCTGTTTGCCAACACCCCAAGCGGCTTGGCCGCCTTGTGAATGTCCGGCCGCGATCCACTGTTTGCTCAACTGCGGGACGGCCTCGCGAGCTGCCGCGACCGAGAAACTGACGTCGTTCGCGTTGGCCTTGGTGGTGACGTATTCGTGGTCTTCACCCGCTCCCAGTCCGGAATAGTCGGTCGCGACGATGGCATAGCCCTGCTCGGCGATCTGGGTGAGGTAGGGGCCGTAGGCGGCGAAGTCCTTGGACAGACTCGGTGCGCACTGACGGGCGACACCTGTGGTGCCGTGGGCCCAGGCGATCACCGGCCAGCCGTTCGGCGGGGGAGTGCCTGCGGGCGTGATGACGGCTGCCGACGCGACATTCGGCTTGCCCTGTGCGGAGCGAGAGTTGTACACGATCCGGGTTCCGGTCTGTCCGGTGCCCAGCGTCCAACCGTCGAAGGATTCGGCTTTGATCAATGATCCTGCGGGCCCGTCTGTGGGCTTGGTGAAGTAGATGTCGTCGAGTGGGAGCGCAGCAGCAGCTTCCGCTGCCTTGGCCTCCGCGACGGCAGTGCCCATCTGGGTTGTAGCCGATACGGGCGTCGAACTCTGGGTGTCTTCGCCACTGCACGCGCTGATCAGCATTCCGGTGGCGACCAACGCGACGACTGCTCGGGTGGCACCGAGCCTTCCCCTCTGTCGATAACTGACGGTCGTAGTTCCCATGAGCTGGTCCTTCCACTCTGTCGGCTCGAGGCAAGTTCATCGAGATACAGCTGTCATAGAACCGGGCAGCGCACACTAGATCAATGGTGTTGACATAAGGCCGTGAGATAGCCGTTACTTGAGTGGGACAATCCGTCAGAAGGGCGTGGAAATGTCGGACAGCAGGGTGAGGGCACAGCGGCAACGGCGACGGCCGACCCGAGGCGGCCAGGTGTTGTCCGAGGAACTGATCGTCGAGACGTGTTTGCGACTGGTAGAGCTGCACGGTGCCGAGGCGCTGTCGATGCGGCGGCTGGGTGCGGCGCTCGGTGCCGATGCCACTGCGGTCTACCGGTACTTCCGAAACAAGCACGATTTGCTGCTGGCGATTACGGACACGCTCACTGGACGGGGGTTCGAAAACTTCGAACCCAGTGGGGACTGGCTCGCCGACTTGCGACAGCTCGCCGACAGCTTCTACCAGACGAGTCTCGCCCACCCGGAGGCCGCAATCCTTACTCTCTTTCGAGTCACCGGTGGGGTTCACGAGATCGAAGCGGTCGAGACGATTCTCGGCATCTTGCGCGGCGCCGGGTTCGACGATGCGGACGCGGTGCGCTACTACCACGCCCTGTCCGACACCGTGATCAGCCATTCGTTGATGGCCGCATCATGGGCGGCGCTTGAGCCTGCGCAAGTCGAAGCCGAAACGGCAACGTGGCGCACGATTTACCGCTCAGCTGATGCGCTTCGGTATCCCAATGTCGCTGCTACCGGTGCGCACCTTGCGAGCATCCAGACCTCGGCATTCCACACCACGCTCGACCTGATCCTCCAGGGCATCGCTGCAGCGCGGCCAGCGCCTGGCTAGCGTCGACGCTGAACGGCGATGAGCGAATGTCCGCTCATGCCGATGTGCGGACGACCTATGGGCAGATCGTCATTTAGGCCCGGTCGAGTTCGGTGAGGTCCCAGATCCCATCTTCACGGAAGCCTGTCACCTCCGCAGCCAAGTCGACCTGATCTGGAGGCTGTCGACTTCGTCGAACCACCGCAGCGGCCATATCGGACGAACCGTGTATCCGACTACGCTGATCACCGTGGTCCACGAAGATGGCGATCCGATCCCCGCTGAGCAGGCAGCGATCGTGGCATTGGTGATCGGTCAGATCGAGCCCGATACCGACATCACCGCCGAAAACCTGCACCGTGCCTTGGCCGCCGAATCGACCAACCCGCCTAGCCTTCGGGAAGTGCGTACCGTGCTCGACATCCTCGCGATGCCGCACGTCGGATTCACTCCCGGCGAATCATCGGCAGCCGTGCTGAAGCGGATGCGCCACATGCTCGAAGTCGCAGAGAGCCCTCCCCCACCGCTCGACTTCCGGAGCAACGAGCCCTACTGACCGTCGGCATCGTCACTGGCTGCTGCGCCGGTCCGTTAACCGCCCATCCGACCACCGATGCGCCACCCGCCGACTTCACCGCGGATGACTACCGCACTCGTGCCAAAGACGACCAGGCCGTCGCCGTCACCCGTCCTAGACGTAGCCGTGCCCGACAGGAATTGCCGCCGGGTGACGGGCTTGTCATCGCCTAGCCGAGATGTGGATGTCGCAGCGACCCCGTCATGGGCGATCGACCGGGGTCTCGATCTCGTCGAGATCCTTGTCCAGTCGCAGTCCTCGCCAGCTGGGATGCCGTAACCGGCCGTCGCCGGTCCATTCGGTGAACGCCACCTCCCCGATCAGTGCCGGGCGGACCCAGACCACTCGATCCGGGGTGCGCCCGATGCCGGGGATCGGCGGGTCTGGCTGTTGCAGCGGTGCCAGGCGTTCGCGTAGATCGGTGAGCATCGCGGCGGTGAACCCGGTGCCGACGCTACCGGCGTATTCGAGGCTGCCCCGGTCATCGGGCACCGCGACCAGCAGTGACCCGATCTGTCCCGCGCGTCGACCCGCCCCGCTCTTCCACCCGATCACCACGACCTCTTGATGGCTGACGTTCTTGATCTTGATCCAGGCCGGGCTGCGTTGCCCGGGCAGATACCAGCTGTCGCGCCGCTTACAGATGACGCCCTCGGCCCCCAGCTCTTTCGATACCGCAAGCGCGTCAGCGGCAGGGCCCGGTAACAGGTGCGGGATCCGCCAATGCGGTCCAGCCAATCCGATCTGTTCGAGGAGTTCGCGGCGTTGGGCGTAGGGCAACTCGATCAGTGAACGGTCACCGATGTGGAGCAGATCGAAGATCATGTAGGTCGCCGGAGTCGTTACCGCCAGCGCCCGGATCGCGGCCGGGTTGCGTTGATGCATCCGCGGTGCCAACGCCTGAAACGAGGACCGGCCCGCGCGTTCGATCACGATCTCCCCATCGACCACGAAACCTGGTTCGGCCGGTGCCAGCCCGGTGAGTTCGGGCCAGGCGACGGTGATGTCGTTGCCGTTGCGCGACTCGAGCCGTAGCCCGTCCTCGACATAGGCGATAGCCCTTAGGCCGTCGTATTTCATTTCATAGGCCCTTCTCTGAACTACAACATCGCCTGGACCACGGAGCATTACGGGCTCGCTATCGAGCAGATGCGCCGGGCCGGGCAGCGTATCGATGACGAAGTCCTGACCCACATCAGCCCTGCCCACAGCGCCAATATCACCTTCTTCGGCGCGATCGAGGTCGACATCGACGCCGAGTTGGCCCAGCTGGGCCAGACCGGGTACCGGCCGCTGCGGGTGCGCGACACGTTGTTCTGACCCGCGCGACCCGGGATCTGTGGTTACGGGGTGGCGATGTCGATAGGGGTGTGTGTCGGGGTGTTTGTTCGGTGGGCGGTGAGGAAGTTGTCGACGAGCCGGGTGCAGTCGTCGTGGTCGATGGTGCGTAGTCCGGTGAGACGGGCGAACACGATCGGGCCGATGAGTTCGATGATGGCGAAGGTGGTGTCGAGCTCGCCGAGCATCGCGCGGGCCTGTGGGCTGGTGAGGATCTGGTCGAACGGGTGGCGGTACTGCTCGATGACGCGCGCGCGCAGCGAGGTGACCGCGGCCGGGTCTGGGTGGTCCTCGCCGATGGAACCCATCGCCAGCCAGGACAGGGTGGTCATCTGCACCGGGGCCTGTTGGATCAGGTCGGCTTGGGTGGTGAGCAGCGCGACGAGCCGCTCGCGCACGGGCCCGGTGCTGGTCGGTGTGTCGACCTGCGGAAGCAGCCGTTCGAAAGTCGCCGCGAGCAGTTGGGTGGTACTACCGAAGTGCCGGTAGAGGGTGGCGCGCGCGACCTTCGACACGCGGGTGACCGCCTCGACTGTGACCGCTTCGACACCACCGGTGGACAACAGATGGCTGGCCGCGTCGAGCAACCGGTTGCGTGAGCGTGCCAGCCGCGGATCGGCCTGCTCCGGGGCCGTGGTGAGCGGGTCGGCCGCTGCGGGGTCCGGGTCGGTCATGGCCGCGCGCTCCTTGCGATTCGTGTCGTTCAACCCTGCGAATGTGTAGACATCATCCCACACCCCGACCATTATGATACTGACGGTCTCGCACAGAGACTGCTGGTCTACAACGTCGGGAGGTGCCGGTGACCGCACCCGGAACGGACACGGTCGAGATCGCCCGCTGGACCAGGGCCCAGTGGTGGATGCTGACGGTGTCGTGCCTGGCGGTGGCGCTGGTGGTCGCGGCGATGGCGGCGTTGTATTCGGCGTTGCCGCAGATCGCGGTCGCGACCGGGGCCACCCAAGCCCAGCTGACCTGGATCGTCGACGGCTACACCCTGGTGCTGGCATGTCTGGTGCTACCCGCCGGAGCCATCGGTGACCGTTACGGGCGTCGCGGGGTACTGGTCGCGGGACTGGCGGTATTCGCCGCCGCCTCGGCGTTGCCGCTGCTGCTGTCCGACCCGGCGTGGTTGATCGCGGCACGCGCGCTGGCCGGGGCGGGCGCGGCGCTGGTGATGCCCTCGACACTGTCGATCCTGACCGCGGGCTTCCCTCCTACCCATCGTGGCCGGGCGGTAGGGGTGTGGGCCGGAGTCGCCGGGTCCGGGGCGGTACTGGGCATCCTCGGCGCCGGGCTACTGCTCGAGCAGTGGTCGTGGCTGTCGGTGTTCGTCGGGTTGACCGTGGCCGGGGCAGTGCTGGCGGGGTTGGCCTGCACCATCGCCGAGTCCCGCCAACGCGAGCATCCGCCGGTGGACTGGGTCGGCGCGGGCGCGGTGGCCGTCGCGATCGCGGCGATCGTGTTCGCCGCGGTCGAGGTCCCCGCGCGCGGCTGGACCGACCCGCTCGTCGCCGCCACCGCCGGGCTCGGTGTCGCGGCGGCGGTGGCGTTCGTGGTCGTCGAGCTGCGCTCGGCGGCACCGCTGCTGGACGTGCGGTTGTTCGCCCGCCGTGGTTTCGGTGCCGGATCGCTGTCGGTGACCATCCAGTTCCTGGTCACCTTCGGAGTGTTCCTGCTACTGGTGCAGTATTTGCAGCTGATCCTCGGCTACGGGCCGCTGGCCTCGGCACTGGCGCTGGCGCCGATGGTGGTGCCGCTGGTCGTGATCTCGGTGATCGCGCCGTGGCTGTCGGGCCAGGTCGGGTTGCGGGCGATGACCGTCACCGGCCTGCTCACCATCGCCGCCGCGCTGGTGCTGGTGAGCCGGTTGACCCTCGCCGCGCACTACCTCGATCTACTGTGGCCGCTGCTGATCATGAGCGCGGGCCTGGGATTGTGCACCGCCCCAGCGACCTACGCCATCGTCGCCGACACCCCCGAGGCCAAACACGGGGTCGCCGCCGCGGTCAACGACGCCGCCCGCGAGATCGGCGCCGCGATCGGGATCGCCGTGGCCGGCAGTGTGCTCGCCGCCGGCTACTCCCACCACATCGCGCCCGCCCTGCCCCGCCTACCCGAGCCCGCCCGTGGCCCGGTCGCCGATTCCCTGGCCGCCGCCCTGCAGGTCGCCGACCAGGCCGGACCCGCAGCCGCGCCACTGGCCGAGTTCGCCAAGGCCGCGTTCGTGCACGGCAGCGGCCAAGCCGCGCTCACCCTGGCCGCTCTCACCACGATCGGGGCGATCGTGCTGGCATTCCTCGCCCCCGGCCCCACCACCCGCCGATTCCGAACACCACGCCCACACCCGTCCATCCCATGAAAGACGCCCGTCATGACGGCCTATCGCACGATCATCGTCGACACCGACGGATCCGACCGCTCCTACCGCGTGGTCGACCACGCCGCCGAACTCGCCCACGCCACCCACGCCCGGCTCCTGATCATCTGCGTCCGTCACGACATCGACGAACATGATCTCGGGGCCGACCTCGACCGGCTCGGACCCGACGCCTACCAGCTACGCGGCACCACCCCCACCGACACCATCCTGCGTACCGCCCACCAGCACGCGATCAACCACGGCGCCACCGACATCGAAACCCACATCCTGCCCGCGCCCACCCCGCACGCCCTGCTGCACCTGGCCGCTGCCACCGGCGCTGACCTCATCGTCACCGCCGATGCGCACCGATCACCGCTGCTGGCCCGGCTGCTGACCACCCCACCGATCGCACTCGCTCGTAAAGCCCACTGCGACATCCTGTTCGCCACCACCCGGTGACACACCCCACAGAAAGCACCTATGAGCCGCACACCCGATACCACCGGACCCCTTCCCCCCGGGTCGGAGAACTGGTTCCCCGCATTCCCCGTGGCCCCGTCCGAAGCCGCCGACCTGCCGCCTCACCACGACCACTGCCTCGGTTGCGGTCCGGCCAACCCGCACGGTCACCAGCTGCGCGTGCGAGGTGACGCCCACGGTGTCCACGCCCACCACCGCTTCGACTCTCGCCATGTGGGTGCCCCGGCAATCGCGCACGGCGGCGCGGTCGCCACCGTCCTCGACGATTTGTTCGGCTTTCTGCTCTACAGCGTGGAAGAACTCGCCGTCACCCGCCACCTCGCCATCGACTACCTCGCCCCGGTCCTGCTCGACACCGCCTACACCCTGCGCGCCCACATCCACGCCCGCGACGGCCGCAAACTCCACCTGCGCGCCACCATCGAAAACGACCACGCCCAGGTGGTCACCACCGCCACCGCCCTGTTCCTCATCGTCGACATCGACCACTTCCTGACCCCACGACACACCAACCCCACACGCAGATAGCACCCCAGGCTGCGGCCATGCACGCACACGAAGACCAAACAACGCCCGCAGATGGACAGGCTCTACCGGAACCCCGAATAACTGAGCTTCGGAAAGCGCGGGCGTCGACCGCAGAGGTCGCTACCACAAACCGGGCGGTGGCTGGCCGGCCGTTCAATCCGGGCGGACGGGTATCACGGCTGACCGAGCGGCGATGTCGGGGAAGCTCGGCAGGCTCAGACACACGGTACCGGCGCGCGCGATGCGCGCGTCGATCTGGGAGAGCTTGTCCTCGGCGGCGGCCAAACTCACAGCCAACCCATCGGCTTCGCCGACCCAACCCGCCTGCTGCGCTTCGGCGATACGAACGGTGAGGTTGTCGCGGATTTCGGCGAGCCGGTGGCGCTGGGCGGGGTCGACCCGCAGTACCGGGCACCGGACACAGCTGTGCTCGTGCTGGCAACTTGTGCCGTAAGCGCGCCCGCAATCGCCCAAGGCGAGTTTGCGGCGCTCGAAGTGGCCGAGAAATTCGTCCCACTCGGCATCGGTCGGAGTGCGGTACTCCTCACCGGGGCGCAGCGCGCGGCGACGGGCGATGAAGCCACGATGTCCTTCGATCGCTTCCTGCGGATAGATCGCCTTGTAGCCCATGGTGGTGTTGATGTCCTTGTGCCCCAACAGCAGTTGCGCGATGTGCGGGGGCATTCCGTTCATGATCGCTTCGGTCGTGAAGATCCGGCGCAGGTCGTGCGGTTGGAAGTACAACGGCGCCCCCGCAGCGTCTTTGACACCGGTCGCTTCCAGTAGCTCGGTCAGCGCCGTGCGGATCATCCCGGCCGATACGGGACGGACTTGCGCTCCGTTGTTCCACTGGAACAACAGTGGCGCGGGCTCGCTCCAGACGCGCTCGGCGATGTCGTAGAACGGCACCAGCGGCACCCGTCCATCCGTTCCTCGCACTCTGCACACGATCGCCGAAAGCACATCGGCCAGTTCCGGGCCGACGACCAAAACCCGTTCCTCGTCGGATTTCGATGGCGCGATCTGCAACAACGGGATGATCTCACCGGTACTAGGCAGCGTGTACTGCGTGATGCTGTGGTGGCTGATCTCGAGCAGTTCTTCTATCCGGACACCGGTGTGACGCAAAACTTCCACACTGGCCCACGCCCAGAACGCTCGGTTCTCCAACTCGCGGAGCTTGATTCTGCGACCGGCTTCGTCGTAGACGATTGGGATGTCGTTGGCCCCTGCACGCGTCCACGGCTTGGACCGGACATACACCTGTCCGCCTGCACTGAACCGGCCGCCCGGCGCCGCCGCCAAGGCCGCCGCGACGAAAGTCTTCGCGTCGGAGGCACGCTGCTCGGCGATACGGACCAGGGTCGGCAGCATCGGAAGCCGTTCGCGTGTGCGTTGATCCATACGCGCTTTTCGGCGGCGTTCCAGCTTTTTGCTACTGGTTTCAGCCGGGGTGATCGGACACGGAGCCACCCAGTACGCCCACCGCGCGGGATCCGCGGCCGACCACGACGCCAGGTCGAGATAGAACGCGCGCACCGCGGTGAGCAGGTTGATGTACTGGACCCGAGGGACCTGGATTTCGGCGAACGAGCCATCGGGTTGTCGACGGCGCACGGGCCTGGTCTGGAGACGCCGTTTCCATGCCGTCGCCATCTCGCGGTCGAGGCGGAACGAGTCGATGCCGGGATGATGTTTTTCGAGGTCCGCCCAGAAGTGCCCCACCAGCGTGCGCGCGAGATCTTCGATCGTCGAATAGTCTAGTGCGGGTTGGCGTTCGGAGAGATAGTCGATGAACACCGCCCGTACAGCCGGGTTGGCGACGCGGTAACGGTCGACCATGTCCTCCACACTGACTTGGCCCTTGCGGCGAGTTACCCAATGCAGGCTCGGTGGCGAATCGGCAGGAAAGCAACCGATGTCACGTAGCACCATGTAGAAGCCATGGCGGCTGTTGCCTGGTGTGCACACGATCCTTTCGGCGATACGTAGCTGGACGCAATCGCCGACCGTGATCTTCGAGATACCACCGCCTTTGACCAGTATCAGCGCGGTGATATACCAACGTGCAGTGCGGCCCTGCATCGAATCCCACATCGCCGCATCGGTACCTGCCTGCAACCGCGCGAACCCGCGACGGTCACGACACGGGCCCGCCCACTCCCGCCAAAACGCCGTACGGCGCTGGGACAACAAGAACTCCAAACCCGGGCGCACCACGTCGGCACTGAACAATCCCGCCAACCCGCAATCCAACATCATCACTGGTTCGCACTCAATGCCCCGCGCGAGCAGCCAACGCCGGACCGGGGTGCTCCACTCCGATCCCCAGCGCGCCGCGCCGCTAGCATCCCAGCGCTGCTGCCACGTGGTCCCCGAAAACGTGACCAGCCAGTCCAACAGCCATCTCGCGCCCTGCACACCGAGCGCTTGCGTCGATTCCTGGCCGGCCAGCAGAAAGCTCGGACCGCTCAGCGTCGCCAGCACCTGTCCTGCACTGTGTGTATTTCGCGGCGGTGCGGTTCGACGGGCTGGGAAGCGTGTGAGTAGGCGCTCAGCGACCGGCCCGGTATGGCGAGGCGCCACGGCTCTGTGCGGGTCGGCGCTGGCGGGCAGCTTCGAGACCCCGCGACCCCTGACGGTAGTCATCACGGCCGCCCGAACAGCACATCGAGCGCGGCAGGGTTGTAGCCGGGCGCCGGAGTCGCGGGCACTGCTGCCGCACGCGTGTTGGCGCGGCGGGCGTAGTGGGCCAGGGCGTGCTCGATCACCTCATCCTCGCTCGGCGTGAGGTACAGCTGGGTCGTGGTCAAGGAGACGTGGCCGAGGATCGCCTGCACGTCGAACAACGGCAGCTCCGGGTCGCTGGCCATCCGGTACGCCGCTGTGTGACGCAGATCGTGCAGGGTCCAATTCGACCCGAGCAACGCCTGTGCCCGCGTGAACATTGCTCGCGCCGCCGGGTACGACAGCCGCCGCCACGGTTGCCGCAATGTGAACCACAGCGGAAACCCCCGCCCCCGCGGCGCGCCGCGACGCCACAGCTCTTCCTGATAGATCCGCAACCACACGAACGCATCCGGCGAGGCCGGAACTCGCTGGACCGCACCAGAACCTTTGCGCGTCACCGCGATCACCTGCTGACCAACATCCGGGCTGTCTTGCCCGGACGACAACAGTTCCTCTGCACGCACACCCGTAGACACCCAGAACGCCAACAACGCACGATCCCGGGTCGACCGCAACCCCGCGAACACGCCGTTGAATTGCTCGTCCGGAATCCTCCGCGGAATCCGCTTGGGCACCGTGGGACGGTAACGGCCCACGCGTTCGTTCCCGAACCTATCGGACGGATCGTGGTGCGCGTGCACGCGCCCAGCACGGCGCACCCGATCCAGCGGGAATGGATTGACCAGCGGCCCGCACCCGATGCCCAACTGAAACTCGTAGAACGAACGCAACACCGTCTCCGCGTGAGCACGCGTGGCCGCCGAGAATTTCACACCCTGGCCAGGTTTACCGGTGACCGGATTCAGGACCGCTAACTCTGTTGTCTCCGTGCCCTTCTCACCCCGACCGGCCGCCCCCGCTTCGTCACCGCGATGCCGCCAATGTGGACGTACGGGCTTGTCGGCGATCTTCATCCACCGCGCAAAATCGCGGCCATCCGCTGGCATCGCGCGGTCCCATTCCACCCCCAGCACAGTCAGGAAACGCCACCATCGCAACAGATCCAGCCCATAGGAGCGGATTGTCGACACCGAGCGATCCGATGCCTGCAACTCCGCGAAGAATCGTGTGGCAGAAGACACCACTTCACCATCCGCACCCAATAGGCGATACGGCTCCCACGCCGAATCCGTCCGCTCCAACCGGCCGACCATAGGCAGCACCAACACGTCGAGGTCTCTGGGCCGCTCGTCATCGCGCATGGCGGCAGAAGCTATCAGCGAACGGCGTTGACCTGCAATAACTACGACGCTAGTTCAGTTAACACGCCAGCGGTCATCGTCGGCGGGCAATTGGCCCGCCGTGGCCAGCATCGCGGCGTAGTGCGGCAATCGGGTCATCCAGCCCTCGCCATCACCTGATCAGTCCCATTAACACCGTCAGCAAACATTCAGCATAAGCCCCGTTTATCGCACTCGGATGTCGCGACGCCGCAGGACAACCCCACCGGTTCGAAACCAAAATTTCCTCAAGGCTCAGGAGGTCCGTCATGTCCACAGCCACCACCGAAATCGCATCCCCGACCGACCCAGCAACCACCACCTGTGTGCCGGGTGTCGTCGACTCGATCGAGCGCGCGGAGTTCGTCAAACGCGAGCATTTGGGTACCGCTGGCCCGATCAGCGCGCTGACCGACGAGACGGCGATCGCTGGATGGCGCGCGGACTATCCCCGGTGGAGGGGACGGCACTGGACCTACACCGCCGACAACGACGGTGTTCTGCGTCTACGGCCGGTCAACGTCGCTCGTGCCACCCGTCGCCGCACCGCCTGACTCTGTCCCACACCCACCTGACCAGTGCGCCCACCCGCTCCGTGGGCGTGCTGGTTTCGTATTCCGGAAAGGAATTCCTATGCCCGCCACCCTGGCCGAACCCGGCACCCACGAGCTCACCGAGACCGAGCAGATCGAACCCAACCCACGCGACGCTGAGGACAACCCCGACGCCGACGCCACTACTTCGCCGAACGCCGCGCTGGAGGTGGTGCCGCCGCTCAATGCCGAGGCCGGTTTCCGTGATCCTCGTGAGCTGGTGATCGGGGAGAACATCCGCCAGGAGTTCGACCCCGCCGAACACCCGAAGCAGGCCGCCTCGATCCAGGCGTTCGGGGTGCAGGCACCGGTACTCGTCGAACGCGAGACCGACGGCAGCTTGCATGTCCTCGACGGTCAGGTCCGCACCCTGATCGCCATCACAGAAGGTGTGGGCACGGTGCCGGTGTGGATCACCGACGTCGACACCAGCATCGAGATCAATGAACGCCGGATCACCCGGGCGCTGCGTCAGCTCAATCTCAACGACCGGCGCATCCCGATCACCGATGCCGACCGCGCCGGCGGCGTCGCGTTGATGCTCGACCTCGGTGCCAGCGTGACCCGCATCGCCGAGGGATTGCAGACCGAGCACGCCAAGATCCGCACCGCAGGGGTGATCGGTCGATCCGCCACCGCACGCGGGCTGCTCGACGATTCCCAGTACTCGCTGGCTCAGCTCGAGACGATCGCGCACTACGAGGCGCTCGGCGACACCGACGCCGTGGCCCAGCTCAGTTTCCCCCGCATCAACTTCAGATATCGCGCCACCTTGATCGAGCAAGATCGAGCCATGACCCATGCCCGGCTGGCCGCGGCACTTCCCTACGCCGAGATCGGGTTCGGCGTCCTGACCGAGGACCCCGACCTCGCCACCGAACCCACCAACCTGATCCCTGCCACCGACCTTGTCACCGGTGAGGGTGAGACGGTGACCGAGACCGAGATCTACGCCGATGCCTATCGGTGGGCGGTCTATGTTGTTGTCGACGACAGCGACGCTGATCTCATTGCCGAGGACACCGGGGAGCTCGTCGATCCCGACACCGTCGACTGGGACGCCACCGAACCCGGTATAGAACCGGGCGAGGGGTTGCGCAGCGCTCACGGGCTGGTGACCCGACAGCGATGGGTTCCCGCCTACTACCTGCTCGCCGAACACCTGCCTGCCAGCGGACTCCAGGTCCCTGTCCCCGAGCCCGTTGTCGACCGTGCCGACGATCCCGTCGACGCGACCGAAACCGAGCAGGCTGACCGGGAGACAGCGCGGGCGGCGCGCCGGCGGGTGATCGAGTTGAACAAGCAGGGCTCGGCCGCCAAGATCCGCCGCATCGAGTTCCTGACCGAACTGCTCACCGCGCGGACAGCCCCACCCGGGACCGCAATGTTCGTCGCTACGTCGCTGAACCGGGAACCCGGGTTGCTCTCGAGCTGGGGCGCCTCCACCACGACACACAAACTGTTGGGCGTCACCAGCACCGGCGAACTCACCGAGAAGATCGCCGCAGCGGCGACTGGGCGCGCGTGGGTAATCGTGCTCGCACTGGTCCTCGGTGCCCTCGAGTCGCAGATCGACAAGGACTCCTGGCGCAGGCCCCCGTCCGGGGCAGGCCGGTATCTGAACTTTCTCGCCGACCTCGGCGCGAGGAAAGGCTTCGCGCTTGTCGATGTCGAACGCGCTATCACCGGCGAGATCGACTACAACGACATCGATCTCGACAACCCGGCCGCCGCGCCGGTCGGGGACGAAATGGTCGAAGCCCTCGCCGCCTGATTTGGGTGGCTTGCAGCAGACGGTGGGCGTGTTGTGCCCCGGTCCGGAGGGGATTGGACCGGGGCATCATTGACCGTAGCGACATTGTTGTGCCCGCGCCTGCCGCCAATTCCTTTGTCAGCTGGTAGCGGAAGATGTTGAGGCTTAGCAACTTTCATTCCGCAGGCACCACTGACGACGAGTGTCCGACCGCGCCGATCCAACGTGACACCGACTGCGAATCACTGCTGCTCGGTCGTTGGCTGCGCAGCGATCGAGTGATGGCCGGTCGACGTGGCCCCAGCGAAGCGGAGCCGCTTCGTGCCACGTCGACCCGGCAATCGGTGGCCGAGGCGTTCTGAAACCCGGTATGCCCGATCCGATCCGATCGTGGTCAGTCAGGCAGATAGCGGATAGGCACCGCACGCTCGATACCGGCGGCGTCGAGATGGGCCTGCGTGAACACCAGCTGCGCGCGCTCGCCCAGCAACCCGGTCAGCAACAGGTCCAGCAGCGCCCGATGCTTGGACCGCGACGCTTCCACCGTCGTGCGCAGTTCCACCGCCATCGTCCGGTGTGCTTGACCGATACCGAGATCATCGAGCGCCTCGAGCAGTGCCCCGGCTTCGAGGTAGCCGTCCCACGGGCTCCCGGTGCGTAGCAACGACTTCGCGGCATTGAGGACCAGGCCGTGCACATACCGTTCCCGATTCCAACCGGCGGCCTTGCGCGAGGTCGGCAGATCGAAGTCGAACAGTCCACTCAGACCGTCGAAGTAGGCACGACGCTCCTCGGCCATCGGGCGCGGATTCTCTTCGTCGGCGACCGCATCGACGTAGGCATCTCGGAGCTCGGTCAACCCGAAACTGGTCGGCGGATTCGGTACCAAGCTCGCGTAGTCGTCATCGGGCAGCATGCTGCCATTGTCGCCACTGTGGCGGTGCCTCGGGCCGATCGCGCGGTGGATGTGTAGATCCGATGAGCGATCACCCTGTCGGCGCGGCTCTAGCCGGTCCAGACCAATAACTCTGCGTGGCTTCGTAGCCCGGCGCAGACACGCCCGTTTCACAGCAAGGTCAGTCCTGTCGGCGCTGACCACGTAGGCCGGGCGAGAACTTCACGCGGATTCGTCCGCAATATCGTGCGCGAGTCCGAAAGGGACCTGTCATGGAAGCCAACGATGAAGTCCACGCCCCCGAGTTCGATGAGCCCGTCCGCGATCCCGATCCGGCGGAGGGCGACATCGCTTTGGGCCGGGTCGCCGATCCTGGGGAGTTGATCTCCTCGATTCCGGCGATGCTCGGATTCTGTCCCACCCGGTCACTGGTGGTGGCGTTGCTCGGTTCCCACCCTGAGAACGAAGGCGTCCAGGTGATCGGTGCCGTGACCCGGTTCGACATCGACTCCGCCGCCGGCCCTGCCGAAGCCCGTGGTCTGGCGCGCATGTTGGAATCGGTACGTCAGTGCCAGAAAACTAGTTCCACGATGGTCGTCGTCATCGACGATCGCCCGACCTGGTCGACCAACGCAGAACATCTGCTGGGCCACCTCGCTCGAGCAGGGATCGAGTCCAGTCACGCTTGGTGGGTCGCGCAGATCGCGACGGGTGTCGAGTACCGGGACCTGTTGAGACACGGCCGCGATGGCAGCGTGGGTGATCCTCGCGCCTCCACCGTCGCGTTCGCTCGGGTCGTCTGCGGCCACCAGATCTACGCCGCACGTCACGAACTCGCCGACCTGCTCGACTCAGACCCGGTCCTCGCCCAGCAGGTTTTGCCCTATCGCGGTGGTGCCGTTGCCCGCTACCGCGACGACCTCGCCGCCGCGCGCACCCCCGATCGCGTGCGCGAGCTCCGACGTGACCGCATTCTGTGGGTCCTGTCTCAGATCAGCACAGCGGAAGAAGAGCGGCCCAGCGCGCAGGATCTCGCCATGGTTGTCGCGCTGCTGCGCGACCGGACCATCCGCGACATCATGTACGGCCTCGCCCGCAGCCAGTACCACAGCGCGGCAGAGGCACTGTGGCGCCAGATCGCGTCGGCGACCGACGGTCTCGACCGCGCCGAGGCCGCCACCATGTTCGCCTACAGCGCCTACCACCGCGCGAACACCGTGCTCGCTGGGATCGCGATCGCGACCGCACTCGACGCTGAGCCGACCCACGCCATGGCGGAACTGCTGGCGATCGCGCTCGACGAGCACCTGCCCCCCGAAGAGATCCGGAGCCTGGCCGAGGCCGGAGTGGTGGTCGCGGCCGACCTCTGCCTCGACATCACCTGATTGGCGGCTCTCAGATCCGCGCGTTCGTCACAACCTTCGCCACATCCGAGCCGATGCCGGACACCGGCGGTATCGAACAGGACCAGCTGATGCCACGACTACACATCAATGACCGATTCCGCGTCCTGGACGAGTCCGCGCGCACCATCGTCGCCGACGGCTTGTCGGTCGAGGAGGTCCACGCGACGCTGGAGCAGATCCTCACCGATCACAGCGACACCGATCCGACTGTGGGGATATGCCGATTCTGGGAGCGGGCCCGAGTCCAGGGGCCGAGTTTCTATACCTGGTATCGGATCCTGCCGGTCCAACCCGATGACGCCGACGCCAACACCCAACTGCTCGCCGCGGCACTGCATCGCCGCTGGCCCGACGCCGCGTTCACCGTCATGCCGATCGGCGACAGGTCGGTGTCGATTCGTTGGATCGACGGCCCCTCCAACCTGGCCGTGTACGACTACTGCCTGCACGTCGCAGGCCCCCGCGGCACCTTCGCCTGCGCGAAGTACACACGGATCCTCACCCACCGCGCATGGCAGTCCATCGCCAGCCACGTCGAGACGTGGTTACCGGTCAGTGTGCCGCGTACCGAGACCGGCGACATCGACTGGCTCGCAGCGCAAACGATCGAACTCGACGGTGCCACCTCGGTCGCTGGTCACCGTGTGTGCCACGAGCCCCACCTGATCTCACTCACCCTCGGTGAACTCCTGCGACACCTGCCCGACGCCTACGACCTGACCGACCACCACGGCCCGACCATCGCGCCCGTACACCCACAGGAGCCCGATGCCGAACAACCCTGAGGACTTCACGACCCGCATCACCGGGACTCAACGTGACCTGGTGATCGTCGGTCACGTGCTCACTCACGACTGCGACGCACCGCAAGGCGCGGTGGTCACCCCGTTCCCCGAAATCGATTTCCACCAGTGGACCCGCACCTTCCACGAGCCTGTCGCGTTGGTCTTGTCGTATTGGGATCAGTCGGTGGTGTTGGCCAGCCCTGAGGAAATGCGGCGGCCACCTGATGCCTCGAGCAGCAGGTTCACCGGCAGCCTCGTCCCGGTCTGGTGTCACCGACCGAGCAGCCAGCTCGTGCTCGCACCCCACTACTTCGCCGGGAGCAACAAACGTAGGGCCCCGATACCCGCCGGTGTCCGCGCGCACCTGCCCCATGCCCCCGACACAATCAACAACCTCTACAACGACCTCGTCAAATAGCAACGCCCTGTGCCGGTATCCACCTGTGGGTCCGCCTTCACTCATCACCTGTCGGTCTCCGACGCCTGGCCGACTGCCTGACGTCCTCGATGTGTCCTCACGATCAGAAAGGTCCGACTATGCCCAGCGAGCCGACACTGCCCTTGGTAGGTACTGTTGACCGCACCAACTATGGCTGACCTGCTGAAACATGTTGGGGGGTCGGGTTATTGGCCGACCCGATCGATGTGGCAGGTTCTTCGGTCATGTCTGCTGAACGCTGGACTTGGGACGAGACCCGTGATGTCGGCTCGCTGGTGGTGCCACAGATCGGTACAGTGATCACCACCGACGATCCAATCGAGCCCGCTTGCCTGGTCGATGTCGACGGCCGAGTGGATGAGCACGCACGCCAGTTCGTACGGCACCTCAGCGCGTGTGACTACTCGCCCGCTACCTGCCGGTCCTACCTACTGAGCTTGCTGCGCTGGTTACGATTCCTTGCAGCGGTCCAGGTGCCATGGAATCAGGCCGCACGACATGATGTTCGCGACTTCGTCCTGTGGCTGCGAGTCGCGAAGAATCCACAACGGCGCCCGCGCCGCCACGACGGCAGCGTAGCCGGTTCGGTGAACCCAGTGACCGGGAAATGTTCTCTGCCGGAAGGCTATTCGGCGACGACGATCAATCACTCACTGTCGGCTGTGAAGATGTTCTACGACTACCACCTGCTGACCGGGCTCGGTCCGGTAGTCAATCCTGTTCCGCAGCAGCGAGCGAGCAGCATCGATCGATATGGATCACATCGCAGCCCGATCGAACCAGCCCCATCCCGTGGGCGGGCGCCTTACCGTCAGCGCGCCCGATCTAAGCCACCGCGCGCGTTGCCGGATTCGGTGTTCGACGACTTCTTCACCGCGCTTCCGAGCAATCGAGATCGCGCCATCGTCTCGATCGCGGTGGGATCTGGTCCGCGCGCGAGTGAGTTGTTGCGAATGCGGTTGGAAGATCTCGATATCGGCCGACAGCTGATCGCACTCGAAGGCAAAGGCCACCGGGAGCTGGAATGGATCCCCGCACCGCCAGATGCCTTCTTGTGGTTGGCTGCCTACCTGTCCGAGACAGAGCTTCGACGCCCCGCCGGTCAGACGGGGCTGTGGTGGACGAATCGGCGCCCGACACGGCCACTGACCTATTCAGCGTTGCGTCAGGTGCTCAACCGCGCCAACGAGCAACTGGGCGCGAACGTGACGTTTCACGACCTCCGTCACACCTACGCGATGCGGCTGATGGACGACCCAAATCTGCTCATCACCGACGTCCAGCGATTGATGCGACACCGCTCGCTGGCCAGCACTCAGATCTACGCGCGGGCACGCATCGATGATCTGGTTCGTAAAATGCGCGAGCACTACACCCGCCCCGCACCGACTGAGCCGAGTCGTGATCCTTCCTACGATCCGGCCGCGATGGCAGTGCTGTTCCCAGGGTTGATGTGACCGACCCCACCACCACCGACACCTGCGCAGCCGAAGCTGCCCTCGTCCCCGCTGCAAGAGCAGTAGATGGCCAACCCGCACGAGTTCCCGCGTCGCATCCCTTCTACGAACGTCGGATCACAGCGGCTCACCGCAACCGCATGTTCGATCGTGTCATGGGGATCCTTGCCGTCAGGCTGCCGCCGAGCTTGGCGCGCCTGGATCCGGTCACGCACTACACACCGGCCTTGAACGCCTGGTTCGACTGGCTCGACCATTTCTCCGGCGACACCTACCAGGCCCGGTGGGTAGCGACCGGCGCGGATGCTGACGGTGCCGGCTGGCTCGATGTGCTCACCTCGAATCATCACCAGCGCGCCCGATACGGCCTCGCCCTCACCGCGATGGTGTGTTGCGGTGCCATTCGCCCGAGCTATCCGTTCCTATTGGCTGTTTCGAGTAAACGGCTCTGGTCGACATGGCGCGAAGAACACGACACCGCACTGTTCTCCCGAATCGCGGCCGCGTCCAAGGCATTGGGCCGCACCCCCACCAAGACCGGCGCCACGTTGATCGACTTCTGCCGCATGTCGATCCGCACCGGCAAACCGCTGCACGAACTGACCTGTGATGATCTGCTGGACTACCGCGCCGCGGCAACCAAAGCACGGGGCCAGAGCAGCGGAGTCTCGTGTGCCACGGCTTACCACTGTGGTCGAGCGGTCGGGCTGTTCAGTGACGGGCCCGTTGAATTCCGGGCGTTGCTCACGGGCAAGCAGCTCACAGCGGCCGAGACCGTCGCGCACTACGAGATCGCCAGCCCTTCGATGCGCACGTTGCTGGCCGAATACCTCAGCGAGCGACGGCCGGACATGGACTACGTCTCGTTCTATCTACTCGCGCAGCGGCTTTGCCGATTGTTTTGGAGAGATATCGAAGCCCACCATCCCGGCATCGACACCCATCGCCTGAGCCGAGCCCAGATCGAGGCTTGGAAGCAGAGGTTGATGACGCTGCCCAACGGCACTCCCCGCAGGAGACCGGGCGAGGTGTTGTTGGCAGTGCGTTGCTTCTACCTCGACATCAATCACTGGGCGAACGACGAGCCGCAGCGGTGGGCGCGGTGGGCCGAACCCTCGCCTGTAACTCGCCAAGACGCACGAGTGCTTCCGCGGGAACGTCGCACGGAAATGGCCCGGGTCCATGCCCGCATTCGGGAACTCGCCCCGCTGCTGCCCACGCTGGTTCGCAGCGTCCGCCTCCACCACGACACCGCATCCCAGTTGCTGGCCCGAGCCCGCGCGACCGCGCCGGGTGGGCAATTCGAGTTCAACGGCGCCACCTATCGACGACCGAGCACCGCAGCCGGCACCAGTGCTCGTCCCCGACTGCAGACCGAGGGCGGTTCGGTCATTCACCCCGAAACCGTTGAACACGAATCATTCTGGTCATGGGCGATGGTCGAGGTGCTGCGCCACAGCGGCATCCGCATCGAAGAGCTGCTCGAACTGACGCACCACTCGATCCAGCCCTACCGCCAACCCAACGGCACCATCGTGCCGCTGCTGCAGATCGCACCGTCTAAAACCGACACCGAACGAGTCATCCCGGCCGGACCCGAGCTTGCCTCCGTCCTGGCCAAGATCATCGCCCGCGTCAGCGGCGATGACGGCGCGATCGCGTTGGTCAGCCGCCACGACGAACACGAACGCTGCTGGAGTCAGCCGATGCCCTACCTTCTCCAATATCGACTGGCAGGACGACCCCGAACATTCAACTCGGGCACGCTACGTGAATACCTCACACGCGCCGTCGAACGCGCCGGGCTCTCGGCAAACATCACTCCGCACGACTTCCGACGCCTGTTTACCACCGACGCAGTCAACAACGGGCTGCCCGTCCACATCGCCGCACAACTGCTCGGCCACCAGGACCTCAACACCACGATGGGCTACACCGCGATCTATCCGCAGGAGGTGTTCGCCCGCTACCAACAATTCATCCAGAACCGACGAGCCCACCGCCCCGGCGAGGAGTACCGGGCCCCCACGGCCGCCGAACTCGCTGATTTCGCGGGACATTTCGGCAAACGACGTATCGAGCTGGGCAGCTGCGTCCGCCCCTACGGAACACCGTGCGTCCATGAGCACGCCTGCCTGCGTTGCCCGTTCCAACAGATCGACCCCGCACAACTGCCACGCCTGGACGAGATCAAAGCCGACATCTCTCATCGCATCGAAACCGCACGCACTCAACAATGGCTCGGCGACATCGACCAGCTTCAAACCACGCTGACCCACGTCGAAGCCAAACGCGACAGTCTTCTCGACTTGCTCGCCCACGCGAGCCCAGCTCTCGTCATCCCAACGACCCAGCCCTGAAGCCGACCACTTGCCAAAGCCCGACCTGCAACTTACATCCACCCTCAGGAGACGAACCCCTATGGCTACAGATCCCACCCTCGCAATCTCGGGCAACTTGATCGCGGCGCCGGAACTCCGGTTCACCCCAGCCGGCGTCGCGGTCGCAAACTTCACCATCGCCTCGACCCCACGGGTCTTCGACCGCAACACCAACGAATGGAAAGACGGCGACGCCTTGTTCGTGCGCTGCAACGCCTGGCGCAAGCTCGGCGAACACGCCGCAGAGAGCCTTGCCCGAGGCGCGCGGGTGCTAGTCACCGGTCGCCTCAAACAGCGGAACTACGAAACCCGTGAGGGCGAAAAGCGTTCCGTCGTCGAGCTCGACATCGACGACATCGGTGCATCACTGATGTTCGCCACCGCGAAAATCACCAGGGCCAACGCCGATGCCCAGAACGGACGGGCTAGCTTCGGCGGCGGAGATCCGCGAACCGCGGCGCCGCTCCGCGAAACGGTCCTCGCTGACGGGGGCCCTGAGACTCCCGAGGACCAAGCGCAGTTCTGATCCTCCCCACAATCACTCATGTCATGGTTTCTGGGCGTGGGTCAGCTGATCGAAGCGTCTCAGTTCCCCAAGGCTTGTTTCGCCGCGAAACCCGATAATCGACGTCACGATCGGACTTACAATCCACTGTGGCCGTTTCGAACCGCGCGCTGTGCGGCAGGTGCGTGTGTTGTGTCCGCCTGTGCCCGCGGCCATGTAGGCGGCGAGGATGTAGTTGGGGTGGCGGTCGAGGTTGATGCGGGCCCGGTCGTAACGCATTGCTCATGGGCGTATGCCTCGAGGGGCGGGAGACTCTCGTCCGGTTCCGAGCAGGCCCAGGGCCGTCCGGCGCGGTAAGGCCCTGGCAGCCGTGGCAAACAGAGTGTTCACCCTGCCGGAGATGACAGTGGGCTGTCTACGCCGGTGTAGTGCCGACAAGGCTCTGACGGCGACTTGTCCGGGAGTCTGCACGAGGCTAGCGGGTACATCGGCACCGTCGTGCGGCTGCGATTGTGTGGCAGTCATCCCAGGGCACAAGCCCATGACGTAGACGCCGCGGGCTTTGTGCTCCTGCCACAAGGATTCCGAGAGCGAGGTGACAAAGGCCTTGGTGGCGCAGTACACGCTCAGGTTCGCCATGGGGGCGAACGCGAGGGTGGACGAGACGTTGATCAGTGCGTCACCTGGACGCGCCCCGGTCAGGAAGGTGTGAGCGAGGGCGACCAACGCGTGGCAATTGAGGTCCAACATGGCCGCCGCGCGCTCCATCGGGACCTCGGTGAACGGCCCAGCGGTCGCGGTGCCCGCATTGTTGACCAGGACGTCGAACGAGTTCTGCTGCACGGCGCGGACCACGCGCCCCAGGCCGTCCTCTGTCTCCAGGTCCGCGACGAGCGCCGAATGGCCGTGGCCCAGACTCTCGATGACCGCGTGCAAGCGGTCCTCGTTGCGCGCGACGCCGGTGACTGCATACCCGGTTGCGGCGAGCGCGTGGGCCAGCGCGCGGCCGATCCCCTCGCTCGCGCCGGTCACCAGGGCCGTGCGACGGGTCGGCGGCGCAGTCACTTCTCGGCCTCCGGCCGGGTGTCCGGAGAGAGGATGAACGAAATGCGCTCCATGACGGACTTTCGCTGGGTGTTCTGGAAAGCCGCGACCCGCCACCGGTCGTCTGCCTCGCGTATGAGCGTGTACGTCTGAACCTTGGACAGCTCGTCCGGTGCGTCTCCGGTGTAGTCGTCGCCGCGGCCGGTGACGACGGCGGTGTCGGGTGACAGGAAGCGGATGCCGAGGTAGGAGTTGGCCAGTTTGCTGCCCTCGAGGAATCCCCCGAAGAGGGCCTTGTGGGAGTTGACGATGTCGGCGCGGCCCTCGTAGTAGCTGCCGACGTAGGTGGCGTAGGTGGCGTCCTCGGTGAACTGCGAGCCGTAGGCGACGGCGTCGTTGCGGTCCCAGGCGTCGATCAACGACTCCAGTACACCGCACACCGCGTCGCGGTCGCCGGGGGAAGCCTGGCCGGTCGGGGTGACATTCACACACTCGTTCTGACCGGCGTTGTGCACGTCGGAGGAGGCGTCGAGCCACAGATATCCGCCGCTGCCCGCGACCGCGATCGCGAGCAGGCCGATGCCGAGCGTGCGCACCCATCGTCGGCGGGGGCTTGCGGGAGATTTCCTGGAGTCCGGGTCTTTCGCTTCTTGCTGGGGTGCGGGTTTCTGGTCGGTGGTCATGCTCGAGTCCTTCGGTGTGTGGAGAGCGGTGTGCTGTGCGGGGATGGATGGGTCACTTCTGGGCGGCGGGGATGGTGCCGGGGGCGGCCTTGAAGGAGATGGCTTCCATCAGCGGCTTGCGCTGGGTGTTGTGGAACGCCGCCACCCGCCACTGCCCGTCCGCCTCGCGCACGAACGTGCACGTCTGCACTTTCGACAGCTTCGAGGACTTGGGCGCGGTCGCTCCCTTGTAGGTGTCGCCGCGGCCGGTGACGATCGCGGTGTCCGGGCCGTAGAACCGGATGTCGATGATCTCCCCGGCGAGGTTGGTGTTCTTCAAGAACTTCCCGAACAAAGTGCGGTGGCACTCCACGATGTCGGCCCTGCCCCTGTAGCAGGTCCCGACAAACGTGACGTACGTGGCGTCTTGGGTGAACAGTGCCCCGTAGGCGTCG
The DNA here is from genome assembly GCF_030486425.1 of Nocardia sp. PE-7. Lineage (NCBI taxonomy): Bacteria > Bacillati > Actinomycetota > Actinomycetes > Mycobacteriales > Nocardiaceae > Nocardia > Nocardia sp. PE-7. The sequence goes on from NZ_CP129614.1 coordinate 5,920,815, forward strand.
GCATCGTTGCGGGCCCACGCGGTGTTCATCTCCGCCATCACCGCGGTGATGGCCGCCTTGTCGTCCTGAGTGGTCATGCCGTCCTCCTTATCGTTAAGATGAAGCAGAATCTGCGCTTCAACAATATCTGCATTATTGCAACTATCACGATAGGGGGCATCTGCACCGATGGCAACCAAGGCACCTCGAGATCAGCACCAGATCTTCCGTGAGTACCTCGACGCAGTGGGCCTGCACGGCATGGCCGGCGCGGAAGCCGCCGGACTCGCACCCATCGAGTGGTACGCGGTGAGCCTGATCACCTTGGCCGGGCAGATGAGCTCGGGCGACCTGGCCGCCCGCGTAGGCCTGACCACCGGTGCGACGACCCGGCTCATCGACCGCCTCGAGAAAGCGGGCTACCTACGCCGTACCGCGGATCCAGCCGACCGCCGGCGGGTCATCGTCGAAGCCTCAGCCGAGACCTTCCCCGACATCGAGGACGTGGTCGGTCCCGCTCGCCGACTGATCGCCGAGGTTTTGGACCGCTACACAGCCGAGCAACGCGAGGTCCTCTTCGACTACTTCGCACACGCAACCCCTGCATACCGGGCAGCCGCCGAAGAGATCCGCGCCCGCGCCGCGCGAGGCCGCCGCCCCGGCCCCAAACCCAAGGAAGCCACCGCTCCCCCAACCCCTTCCGCGAGCACGTGACCACTCGTCGCCCCGCGTTCCACATCACAATCCTCGATCGAGAGCCGGGCCAGAGTCGGGATGGTCGGCCAGACCGCGCTTACTGGCCTGACGACACCATCCTCGACGGCACCTGGAACTCGCTCCGCGTGACACCACTCTGATCCAGGAAGCAGGGCAACACCGCTCTCCGCGCTCAATAGTGCAGATAAGCAACTTGTCCTCCGAGATCGAGCTCACTTTCACGCCCTCGGGTGTGGCGGTGGCCCACTTCACCGTCGCTTCCACGCCACGGGTCTTCGACCGCAACACCGGCCAATGGCGCGACGGTGACCCGTTGTTCCTGCGTTGCAACATCTGGCGCGAGGCCGCCGAGAATGCCGCGGAGTCGCTGTCCAGGGGCGCGCGAGTCCTGGTGATGGGACGGCTCAAGCAGCGCAGCTACGAAACCCGCGACGGCGACAAGCGCACCATCTATGAGCTCGAGGTCGACGAGCTCGGGCCCAGCTTGCGTTTCGCCCGCGCCCAAGTTACCCGCACCACCGGCCGGACTGGCGGCGGTGGGTTCGGCCAGCGCGACGCCACGGTACCCACCACCCATACGAGCAGCGAGACCCCCACGGCGAGCGGGCCCTCGGCTCCATGGGCCGGTGACGCCACCGATCGTGGTGACGGGCGTGAGTCGTGGGAAACGCCTGTACTCGCTGGTGCCGGTGCAGGTTTCGGCGAACCACCGTTCTGAGCGCGCCGGTCTCCTGACCGCATCCGGATAGGTCGGCGGCCGACGGTCGTGAGGTTGTCGGGAGGTGGTGTGTCCGGGTGACGGTCTGGGGTGGGCCCAGCCGATCGAGGGCTACCAGGACCGCGTGCGCCACGCCGTCGGGCCCGCGCCCGGCACAAACGAATTCCCCGCGCCACCACCAGCCCCACCCACTGGTCTTGCTGTCAGCGCGGGGAATTCGTTTCCGCACGCCCAGGCGCGTTCCCGCCGTCGTGTCGCCCACGGTCCTGGTCGGTAGCCCTCGGCTGGGCCCACCCCAGCCCGGCACCCTCTTTTGTGCGAAAAGCGTGGCAGTTCCAGCGCGCCCGGGTGCCGTCGAATCTCTCGTCCTAGTCAGGAGATCTGCTGTGTCCACCCTCGTAGCCCCTCACACCCCTGTGTCTATAGGCGCCATCGGCACTAGCGTCGTCGAGCCCGAGTTCGACCCGAGCACCTTCATCGGTCCGACACTCGTCACACCGGCCGAGTTCGCCACCGTCACTCCCGATCCCGCTGTCGAGCCGGTGCCGGAGCCGGGCACCGCGGCGTTCCTCGATGCGATCTCCGCGATCGGGCTCACCTTCGAGCGTGACCGTCGCGCCGCCAAGCGTGCGTTCCGCGGCGCGCTTGACCTGGCGACCGACGCCGACTGGGACGTGCTCGACTACATGGTCGAAGTCTTCACCCTCTACCCGCGTGAGGCAGCGTTGCGGCGCTTGCGCGCGCGGTGGGCTGCCGGTGATGACCTCGAGCGGGCACGGTTGGTGCGGTTGGTCCCCGACACCGACCCGGTCCTGCACTCCCACGCCGACCACGACCTCGCCCAAATCCTGGAAGCCCGGGCCAAAGCCAACCCTGATCCCGAGACCACCGCGGCCGACGAGTTCGCCAAGCTCCACGTCCAACTCCTCGCCGCCGAAATGCCACGCCAATCGATCCGCCTGTGGCGCAACCCGTTGCCCCGACTGACGTTGCCCGCTTCCCGGGCCGTCGATGCCTCCAGGTTGCGGCCCGAGCAGATCCGTGCCCGTGTCGGCGCGCGGGGCAAACGACGGCCCGCCGAGGCGGAGCCGTTCGAAGTCGCCGACTACGTCGCCGAGTCGTTGTTCGTCGACACCGAAGTCGACACCCAAGCCAGGTTGCGCCAACGCATGGCCGAACTGCTCGCTCGTGGTGTCCGATTCACCGGGACCACCCCGGGCTGGACGCCTCGCCGCCCTGGCGAGCGTGCACCCCTGCCCACCGAGGTCTCCGACGCGATCTGGGATCACCAGTACTGTGCCTTCGTCGCCGACCAACACGACCTCGACCGCGCCGTGGCCGGTGCTCCCGTGAAGTCGCACGAGCACTCGTTGCTGTGGGCCGAACGACGCACCGGACTGGGCTCGCGCTCGGACCGTCGTGACTCCTACCTGTTTCAGGGCAACGGGCTCGATGACTTCCGCACCGCCATGAACCCCGTCGCGGGATGGCGGTGCGTGTCGTGCTTTGTCGAACGCGCCGCCACCGACCAACGCCCCATCCACACCCGTGACGGAGTGCTGCGCTCCGACGACGGGCTGTGTGACTACTGCCGCAGCGACAACCGCACCGGTCTGCCCGCACTCAAGTCCGGGTTCGAACTGTCCGAACTCGCCACCGCGTACTGCACCTACCTCGCCGAGCACTACCCCGACGCGGCATGCGCGCTCCTCGACGAGGTACGTCGACGGGCACCCGAGTGGCTGATCCGTGTCGTCGACGGATTCCTCGCCACGCATCCGGAACTTCCCGGCGCGCCCACCCTCGCCGACCTCGAAGACGAGTCCGCGCCGGTGCGGCCCGCGCCGCGCAGGCAAGCGCGGGAACTTCCCCCCGGCCAACGTGCGGGGCGGTGCGAGGGCTGCACCCAGTACCTGCCCGTCCACGACGACGGATTCTGCACCCAGTGCCGGGTCTACCTCGGCCTGTACGTGCCGGCGGCGCAGGACAACACCGCCGCCTGATCTCGTCCTCGCCCGACCCGTTTTCTCCGTAGTCGGTTGGGGCACCGCGCGACCGGGTGCCCCAACCGCTCACCCGATGGAGGCTTCTCGTGTTCGGCCGCGCCCATCTCCCACGCGCCCGCCGCCGGTTCCAGCAACAACCCAGTGGTTCCGTGCTGCGGCAGCTCTGCGTAACCGTGCATCTGGCCACCGAACCGCACGCCATGCTGCGCGGGTACCCGCCCGGCATGACCCTGGTCCTCACCGACCGTTTCCTCGTCAACGTCTCAGCGCGCAACACCGACGTCGAGATCCTCCACGACGCCTTCGAACCCAGCTTCGACGACCGAGCGGTGACCGAGCACGCCAACGCTGCACGAGACGGACTCCCCGACACCTACGACCACAGAACCCGCCGTGGCTACAGCCCCGCGCGCCGACGCCTGATGGTCGGAGACGTCATCGCGCTGGGCTCACGTCACTACGCCTGTACCGCGCTCGGGTGGCTGCACGTCCCACCACCCGGCTGACCCCCAGCTCTCACCACTGCACCTACACCCGATCCGAAAGGTGAACCGCGATGGGCCAACCCTTCAAACCTGTCTTCCTCGCCGAGGACTCCGACACAGTCACCGGCCACCTCGATCCAGAGATCTTCTACAAACTCGCCGAGCACGCCACCCGACAAGACGACTGGTTCGTCTCCGACGTCGCACGAATCCTCACGACACCGACGCGCATCGTCTGGGTCGGCGCGTCCGCCGACCCAGAACCTGGCACCCAGCCACCGGCTAACCTCCGTCAGCTCTCCCACGCGCTCCCTCAGACGCCGGTCCCCGATCGCGCGAGCGGCCCGTACCTGATCAACCACGACCGCCGCGTGTACCTCCTCGACGACTCCACGACCGAGGACGAGGCCCATCCCTTGGCCGCGCTCACCGTCGAAGGCGGTGAGGGCTACCTCGAAGACGAACACGGCCTGATCGGATCCTGGGCGCGCCAACGCATCAGCGTCGCTGACACCGCGCCCACCGGATACACCGAAATCCAGTTCCGCGCCTGGTTCGTCTGACCCAGCGCCGCCACCCGGCCGCACCGTCACCGGACAGCGAGTTGGTGTCCCAACCCATTCCACTCTCACCGGAGGTATTCGTGTTCCACCGAGCCCGCCGCTACCTCACACGACTGGGCGTCGTCGCTGCCCGCGCCCTGCGCCGACGCCGATCGGTCCTCGTCACCGTCTATCTCGCCAACGACCCACTCGCGCTCATCACCGGCTACACCCCCGGCACCGCACTCACCCTCGCCGACCGGTTCGATCTCGACCTCACACCCCGCCTCGCCGACACCGCCTTGCTCGAGCGAGTCTTCGCCCGAGACACCAGCGGTCCCGACGACGTCGTGCTCGGCCGGATCTTCGATGCACTCAACGACCACCCCGAACCCGGCGACGAACACCTCACCACCCGCTGGTACAGCGGCGGACGCCGCTCGCTCTCGGTCGGCGACGTCGTCGCGCTCAGCGGACGCCACTACGCCTGCGCGCCGATCGGCTGGGAACCGATCGCAGCGCCGGACTGAGCCCGCCGACGGGTGGGGATCAACCGCGTTCCACCCGTTGATCCCCACCCGAAGCACCCCGCAGTAGCCCGCCATACTCACCACCGCTGCATCCAGCCCATGCCTGCCCTACGCCGCGCCTCTCGCCACTACTCCCGCACCCTCTTTCACGCTCCCACACACCTCTCCTCGCTTCTCTCCGCCCCTTTTAACATGCAGACATCTGGCATCTCGGATACCGATCCGATAACGCCCGTGTCGATAGTTGTCCATCGTCGTCCAGCGTAGACCAAGCGAATAAATTGCCCCTTGCGGCAAGGGAATTCGCGATGCTTCATGGAGGCATGGTCGCGACCATTCATCGAGTCGCCGCAGGAAACGGCTACCAATATTATCTGCGCAAAACCGCCGCCAACGACAGGACAGCTCGCGGGCGGTCATCGCTGTCGCAGTACTACTCCGACCACGGCGAAGCACCCGGACGTTGGCATGGCACCGGACTAACCTCGCTCGGCATCGCCGCTGGTACGGAAGTGACCGAGGAACAGATGAAGTCGCTGTTCGGGCAGGGCCTTCACCCGAACGCCGAGCAGATCAAGACCGAGGTCTTCCAACGCCAGATTGCGCTCGGCGCCAACGACCGCGACGCCACCCGCACGGCTGAGAAGGCAACCAAATTAGGCAACAAATTCGCCATCTACAAGGTCCGTTCGGAGTATCGGAAGCGCTGTTCCGAGGCCTACCGTGCGCACAATTCAGAACGAAATCTCGAGCCCACTGCCGCAATTCCCGATGATGAACGTGCGCGCATTCGTACACGACTCGCGACCGGAATGTTCACTGACGAGTACGGTCGCCCACCCCTGAACGCACGAGAGTTGTCGGGATGGGTCGCCAAAAACTCGCGCGCGAACCAGGCCGCGCTGGCAGGTCTCGAGATCGCCTTCTCCCCGGTGAAGAGTGTGTCGGTGCTGTGGGCGTTGGCCCCACCGGACATGGCAGCCCGAATCGAGGCCGCCCACCAACGCGCGATCGGTGATGCGTTGACGTGGTTGGAGCGCAACGGCTTGTTCACCCGGCTCGGCCGTAACGGGGTCCGCCACGTCGAAGTCGAGGGGATCGTCGCGGCCTGTTTCACCCATCGCGACAGCCGCGCAGGCGATCCCGACCTACACACCCACGTCCTGATCGCCAACAAGGTCCGCACCCTGGACGGGAAATGGCGCACGATCGACTCCCGGCTGTTCCACGAAGCCGCTGTCACGGTCTCGGAGATCTACGACTCCCGCCTCGAGCACCATCTCGAACTCGCTCTCAACCTGCAGTTCGAAACCCGCCCCGACCGCAACATCCACCAAGTCCCCGTCCGTGAGGTCATCGGCGTCCCGCTGGAACTGATCCACGCCTGGTCGCAGCGAGGCACCGCGATCAACGCGCGCCTGGACCAACTCACCGCCGATTTCCAGACAACCTTCGGCCGCGAACCGACCCCGGAGGAGGTCTACGGTCTCGCCGACCGGGCGACGTTGGATACCCGTCCGGCCAAACACCTTCCGGAATCGCACACCCAGCAAAGTGAGACCTGGTCGGCCCAGGCCACCACGTTGCTCGGTGGCCGTGAGCCGGTTGAAGCGGTAGCGATACGCGTGGTGGCGGTGCCGCGGATACCTCGCCCGGACCCGGACGCCGTCTTCATCGCCGCGACCGCCGAGCGCGCGCTGGCCGCAGCGTCGCAGCGACGCTCGACATGGCGGCCGTTCAATCTGCGGGCCGAGATCGAACGCCAACTGCGCGGCCAGATCAGCCCGGCCGACTGGGACTGGGTTCCCGACAAAGTCGTCGTCGCCGCGCTCTCGCCACGGTCTGCGGTCGCGCGCGGTGATCCCGACCTCACCGAAGAGCCCGGGCTGCGGGCGGTGCCCGCCTGGTTGCGCCACCGCGACGGCAGCCCCGTTCACGTTCGACCGAACTCCCAGATCTACACCACCGAAGCCACTCTCGACGTCGAAGCCGCACTCATCGAGCTGTCGATCGAGCCCGGCGCCCGCACCCTGGACTCCGCACTACTGACCAGCGCGGTCACGGACTACAACACAGCGCATCCTGATCGGCCGCTCAATGCCGGCCAGATCGGTGTCATCTCCTCCTTCGCCACCTCCGGGTTGCGCGTGCATACCGCCAACGCACCTGCCGGAACCGGCAAGACCACTGCCATGCAAGTCCTCACCAGCGCATGGCATTCCAGCGGCGGCACCGTCCTCGGCATGGCGCCCACCGCTGCGGCGGCCGCTGTGCTCGGGGAGTCGATCAGCACCCGCGCCGAGACCGTCGACAAGCTGCTCGACGTCATCGACCGCCACTCCCCCCGCACGGATTCGCCCACGATCGTGCGGGATCATCCGCCGTCGTTGCCGCAATGGGTCCTCGACATCGACGACCGAACGCTGGTGATCGTCGACGAGCACGTCAAACTCGGCAACACCAAACGGCTCCAACTGCTGCAGTTCCTCTCCCGACGCGGCGCGACAGTGCGCTGCATCGGCGACGACCGGCAACTGCCCGCGATCGACGCCGGTGGCGCCGACGCCGACATGAACGCCGCCTCCCCCGAACAGACGTTGACGCTGTCGCACGTCGTCCGGTTCGCATCCACCGGCGAAGCATCGGCGTCGATCGGGCTGCGCGAGGGCGACCCGGCCGCGCTGGCCTGGTATCTGGACAACGACCGCATCCACGCCGGGCACACCGGATCGGTCTACGACGACACCTACACAGCATGGGCCGCTGACAACGTCGCCGGTCGCGACGCGGTCATGTTGGCGCCCACACACAAGGTCGTGAGCGCGCTCAACGCACGCGCCCGCGCCGACAGACTCACCCGAACCGGCACGAAACCCGATACCGAAGTGGCCCTCGTGGACGGTCTTTCCGGCTCCGTCGGTGACACCGTGCGCACCCGACGCAACAACCCGAAGCTGCGTTTCGGCCAGACGGACTGGGTTCGCAACGGCTACTCGTGGACCATCACCGACGTCCACGAGGACGGTTCACTGACCGTTTCGCATCGACGCGGCGGCACCGACAGCGCCAAAACCGTACGACTTCCGGTCGAGTATGTGCGCGTCCACGTGCACCTCGGATACGCCGCGACGATCGATTCCGCGCAAGGAATCACCGCCGACGCCTGCCATGTCGCGCTGTCCGGGCGCGAATCCCGCCAACAGTTCTACGTCGCGATGACCCGCGGAATCCACGCCAACCACGCCTACATCGCGACCGCGCTCGACGGCGCCGAAGGCTCGATCTACACCGAACCTGCCGTCTACCCGCGCACCGCAGTCGAAGTTCTGCAGCGAGTGTTGGCTCGCGACGGGGCACAGAAGTCAGCGCACTCCGAGCTTCGTGAGGCCCTCGACCCGGCTTTGCGGATCGGGCGGGCGGTCGATATCTACCTCGACACCCTCGGCCTGGCCGCTGAACACGCCCTCGGCACCGACCGCCTCGTAGACCTCGACCGTGCCGCCGACACCATCCATCCCGACTTGACCGAGAGTCCCGCTTACCCGGTGCTCCGTCAACACCTGGCCCTGATCGCACTCACCGGCGCCGATCCAGTAGCCGCACTTCGCGCTGCGGCTACTGCCCGCGAGCTCGACACCGCCGACGATCCGGCCGCGGTGCTGGACTGGCGCCTGGATCCCTCTGGAGCGCATTCCACCGGCAGCGGACCTCTGCCCTGGACGCCAGGACTCCCCACCGGTGTCGCCGATGAAGCTCTCGCTGAACCTGTTCGGGCACGCGAACGGATCGTGTCTGCCCTTGCCGAACAGATCCGTGATGCCACGGCAGGGTGGACACCGGCCACCGCACCCGCGTGGGCACGCCCACTGCTGGGCACCGATCCCTCATTGCTGGGCGAGCTCTCGGTGTGGCGGACCGGACTCCACGTCCCCGACACCGATACCCGGCCCACCGGCCCTGCCCGCTACACCGACCTCGAACGCCTGCACCAGAAACGTCTGCAACAACGCGTCATCGACGCCTACGGTGACCCGGCTCTGCCGCGCAATCGGTGGGCCGACGTTGTCGATGACCTCGATTCTCGTATCAGCACCGATGCGTTGTGGCCGGTCGTGGCTGACAAGATCGACCTCGCCGCACGTTCCGGACTCGACATCACCGTCCTGCTGACCGACGCGGCCGCACAGCGGCCGTTGCCCGACGAGATGCCCGCCGCAGCATTGTGGGCGCGCCTGGAACTGGAACCTTCCGCCCTCGACACCACCGGCACCGACCTACTCCGACCCGACTGGCTACCCGACCTCGAAGCCGTTCTGGGCACCGACATGACCGAACAAGTCACTACCGAACCGGCCTGGCCTCGTGTCGTCGCCGCCGTCGAACGGGCCACCAGTACCTGGTTGCCTCGCGATCTACTCGTCACTGCCTACGAACTTCTCCAAGGCGCGCAACCCGACGACGCTACACCGCTGCGCGCCGACCAACTCGCCGCCGCACTGGCCTGGCGCATCGACGCGCTGCACCACCACACCCCGACACCGCAACCACCCACCCAGGACACAGAACCGTCAGCGCCTGGACCGACCGCCCCAGACGCCGAGAGGGAGCCCTCGGCCAGCTCTGCTACAGCCGCGCCGGCCACAAATGAACCCGACGACGCTCCTGTCGTCACCGATATCAGAGACCCCCTCGAGGAAGACCTCCTCACCGGTATCGAAGGCATCGCCCGACTGTTCGAGACAGGGCGAGTCGCTGACGCTGTCACCGCATACCGAACCTTCAGCACCGAGCTGTCCGACGACGAACACGCGGTGCTCACCGCAGTCTCGGAAACCCTCTACCAGTACAGCTTCCCCGTCGCCCTGGCTCGACTGCGCTGGGCCGAGCAACAATTCCCGCAACACCGTGGGTTGATCCACGCGTGCACACCCTCGACCGATCCGAATATTTTCCGCCGCGACACCAAACCCGACCATGACCGATCCCGACCCGTCTACGAGCACCGCGAGCACGTCGACTCCACGGTCACCCGGGCAATTTTCGACCCGGTTCAGGCCGCCGGCAACGACGCCTTCGACACCTACCTCGACGACGCGGGAGCTCCCGACAGCCACGATATGACGCCTACGGCGGAGCGGCTCCGACCGGCAGGTACTGGTTACCCGATCGACTACGACTTGGCCGCGATGCCCGCCATCGTTGGCCTACCGTGCGTCGACTGCAGCACCGAACGTCCTCGCAACGCCAGCTCCCCCGTACCTCCACGACGCTCCGACGACGGTCTGTGCCACGACTGCCGAGACAACGAACGGCCAGGTATCCCCGACCACAACCCAGCCGAGCACCTCGCCGCGCGATGCGCCCACATCGCCGAAACACACCCTGCGCCAGCGGTGTTGGCGATGCTGCGCCGCGACTGGCGGATACTCGACCAGGCCGGGCGCGCTGTCATCCAACAGTGGTTGACCGGCAATCCGCTCACCGAACAACCACTCCCGGTCCTCACGCCCTTGCAGTGTTTGTCCGATCGTGACCTCGCCGACGCGATCGGCGGACTCGCCCAACGGCTCAGCAACATCGCCACCGAGGCCGAATTCTTCGCCCCCACCCGACACGACGACTTCGACACCGAGCCCGACCCGACCGTAGCCGAACACAGGCACGCCGCCGATGACGCACAAATGACCGCACGACAACACGCCCACGAACTCGACACTGCCATCCGCCACCTCCACACCACCTCCGACGCACTCGAGACCGCGCGCGAAGAACTCAACGCCCTCCCAGTGACGCAGCGACGTCAGCGAAAGGCTTTGCAGGAGCGCATCAACACGCTGGTCCACGAACACCGCGAACGCAGCGGAGAGCACCAGCAGATCCGAAACACCGCGCGGGCGGCGAACCGTCACGCCAACGAACTACTCACCCGAGCAGCGCGCACCGCCGCCGAGGACGAAAGCCGACGTCAGGCCGATCAGGCACGTGCCGCTGATGAGGCCAGCACAGTCCGCGAAGAAACCGCAACCGTATTACGGGAAGCGCTCGGATCCGAGCTAGCCAATCACCGCGCAGAACACCTGCGGCGACAAACTTTGACGCCCGCGAGACGGCGGATCGAGGAGCACGCGCGAATCGAAATCGCCTCAGCAGCTGAGGATTTCACCTTCACCGAGTACCCCGAACCAGACAGCAGCAGACCAAGTCATCGAACCGACCTCGGTCTGTAATACCAAAACAGGGAGGGATCACCTCCAGCGCCTGCGTTAGGCACCTTTCGTCCGGTGGTGGAGTCGAAGCACGTGAGGGCGCCGCTTGTGGTAGTCGCAAGCCGATTCCCGAATCCGTGTAGTGCCACGATCGGTACAGGGAAGCGAGACAGCTGCCGATCGGCGGCTCGCCATGCTCGGTTCCCAACGCGCAAGGTCACGAGGCCACGCCGCAGTGGCTCGCGGTGATCGCCGATCAACAACGCCATCGAGCACCGCCCGGACACCACAGGTGGGACGGGTACCGGGATCTGCTACTCGAGATCGATCCACGACCACGGCTCGGCCGGAGTGAGTTCGTCGGCTGGTGCCCGACCAAAGCGGAACTTCTGCTCCAGATCGGGACGAGTTTTCAGGAACAAAGCAAACCCGCCCGCTGCTGGCAGACGCTCGGCCAGCACTTGGATCTGGGTGTGTGCGCCGAGCTCCCGCAGCTGTCCGATCAGCAGGAGAATCCCTGGCAGCGGCTGATCGAGGTCGACCTGTGCGGCGGGATCTCGCTCCACGAGTGCCTGTACCTGAGCGTGCGCGCCGACCTCCCGCAGTTGGCCGATTAGCCGGGCCACCCTGGACGGGTCGTTTAGGAGGACGTGCTGGGCAGCGCGGTCTGCTAATGCCTGTACCTGAGCGTGCGCGCCGACCCCGCACAGTTCGCCGATTAGCTCGGCCACCCCGGTCGGTATACGGCCGCCAATGTCGACCTGCGCGGCGGGATCTCGCTCAACGAGTGCCTGTACCTGGGTGTGCGCGCCGACCTCCCACAAGCGCCCGATCAGCCACGCCACCCCGAGCGGGTCATCGAGGAGGACGTGAGCGGCGGCGCGGTCTGCGAGCACCTGCACCTGAGCGGGCGCGCCGATCTCCTGGAACTGCTCGATGAGCCAGCCCACTCCGAACAGGTCGTCGAGGTCGACACATGCGGCGGGATTTCGATCCACCAGCGCCTGTATCAAAGCATGCTCGCCGACCTCCAATAGGTTGTCGATCTCTACTGCCACGGACCTCGGGTCGCCGAGGAGGACGAGAGCGGCGGCACGGTCTGCCAGCGCCTGCACCTGAGCGTGCGCGCCGACCTCCCTCAACTGCTCGACCAACAGGGAAACTTCCGCCGGGCTGCCGCGGTCGATGTGTGCGGCCGGATCTCGATCCACCAGCGCCTGTACCTGAGCGTGCGCGCCGACCTCGCGCAACTGCTCAATCAGCAAAGCGACTTCATCTGGGTCATAGAGGTCGACGTGTGCGGCGGGACCTCGATCCACAAGCGTCTGCATCTGGGTGTGTGCCCCGACCTCCCACAACGAGCCCAACAGCACTGCCACTTCCCCCGGGTCATCGAGGGGGACGTGAGCGGCGGCGCGGTCCGCGAGCACCCGTACCTGAGCGTGCGCGCCGACCTCGCGCAACTGCTTGATCAGCATGGAGACCCCGCCTAGGTCATCGAGGTCGACATGTGCAGCGGGACCTCGATCCACAAGCGTCTGCATCTGGGTGTGTGCCCCCACCTCCCACAACCAGCCCAACAGCATTGTCATGAACCCCGGGTCATCGAGGGGGCATTGAGCGGCGGCGCGGTCTGCGAGCACCCGTACCTGGGCGTGCGCGCCGACCTCGCGCAACTGCTTGATCAGCATGGAGACCCCGCCTAGGTCATCGAGGTCGACATGTGCAGCGGGATCTCGACCCACAAGCGCATCGACCTGAGTGTGGGCGCCGAGTTTCCGCAACTGCTCGATCAGCCAGGCCACTGCGCGCGGGTCGTCGAGGAGGATGTGAGCGATTACAGAGACGGCATCGTGGGCATCATCGGGGAACACGTCGGTCAGCTCGGTAATCAGGGCGACAGCCGCTTTGACATGCCCGCGGCGGGTCGCGTTTTTCCACAGTTGCGCGGCTTCGCGATAGAGCCCCCGGTCCCATGCGGCATTCGCGAGTATGTCCTGGTGGTCGGGGGCAGCGTGTTCGGTGGCGGTTTCCCAGAACCCGAGGGGCGGAGTTGATCGGGCGCGGACACGGCGGCCGTACTGTTCAAGGTAGTCGGCCAACTGGTACACCGGCTGCCCCGAATCGACGCTCGCACGCCCTGCGCGCCGACGACGGGTGTGAGCCGCCGACGGCCGTTCTTTGATGGGGGTGACGGGGCCGCGTGCCCCTTTGCATTTCCGACTGACCTCGTACAACGCGGCTTCGAACCAGTTGTCGTCCAGCGAATCCCAGGTGATGTCGTCGATATAGCTGGCCGCTGCGTCGCGCAACAGGGTGAACGGCAAGACGTTGGGGTGACCCAAGCGCACCGCGTCCATCGCCGCCTCGATCACCGCCCGCCCCGGCACACTCGCGTGCTTATCGTAGAAGTGGACCAGCTCCGGGCCGCCTGCCAGGTACTGAGTGACCTTGCCGCTCTCGGCCCGCTCGACCGCCATCCCCAGTCGAGGGTCCTCACCAGCAAAGGCGCGCATGGCGACCAGATCGGCGCCAGTGAACTCCTCGGGCACTGTAATCGCTGCCGGCTCAAGCAGTTTGCGGGTCGCGGATCCCGGGTCAGTGCATAGGGTGTCGTAGTGCTCGTGCCACAAGCTCCCTAAGACCAGAATCGGTGCCCGGCGGCTGGCCAGCATCGTCTGCAGCTGTTCGGCGAGGCGCCCGCGGTCCAGCTCGCCTGCGGGCAGGAAGTAGCGCTGGGTTTCGTTGAGCCACAACACCGTGCGCGGCCCGACTTTGTCCAGCTGCTCTCTCAAGGTCTCCGGGTGATACGGCGAGGGGTGCCACAATCGCCACCCGCGTCGGGCGCGCAGCGGTTCCAGTGCCTCCCACAGTGCTCGGGTCTTGCCGGTGGAAGAATCGCCGAGCAGCACCGCGATTCCGCTGCTGCCTGCTAGGGCGCGCTCCACCACCTCTGCGAGCCGATCATCGTGAGTTCGGCGCACATACGGCGGCAACGACTTCATGGTGGCATCGGTCACGGTGATCGGTTCGTGCACCTCCAGCACGAATGCATCGCGCACCTCGTCCAGCGGTAGCCCCGGCCGGATTCGGGCATCGGCGTCGGCGCGCTTGTGCGCGTCCTTCCACGCATCCAGCTCGTCGTCGGTGATGCCCCAGACACGCAGGACCGGGAACAGGTTCGCCCACTGTGGGAAACTGTCGCCGTTCACCCAGGCATGGATCGTGCTCTGAGTGGCTGAGACTCCTGAGCGTCCAGCTAGGTCGTTGTAGCTGATATCGGCGCTGGTATAGAGCTCTCCCAGCGCCCGCCGCAGGTCCTCACGCGTATGGATATCGTTTGGGTCAGCCACCGCGGTTCCCTTCCATTTCCTCGGTCGGTGTTCGGTGACGTTCGGCGGACTGTGCCCATCCAGGGCCTCCGTCCTGGGGCCGGTAGGGATTTCGCCGCGCTGGATGCACCGAATTCCCTTCCGGAACAACGATTACCACCATGAACACCACCGAGATCATCGCCCTCATCGCCCTGATCCTGCTGATCCTGCAGACCGCCACCCGCATCCCCGGCGCCCTGGCCGACCTGCTGCGCGCCTGCCTACCGGTCGTAGACGCCGTCCGAGACCTGACTGCGGCGGCAAAACGCCCTACCGAATTCCCGGCCAAGGCCGACAACTCGCGGTCGAGGGCTCGCCGCGCGTCGGCACCGACGTCGGGATGCGGACATGAAAGAACCCCCAACCCGCAGGTTGGGGGTCGGGGGTTGGGGGACAATGGGATCAGTGTCGGGCGAGCAGATGTCGAGCGAAACGACGCGCAATGATGTCCTCCGGCCTGCCGACCACTGGTGGGCCGGAGGCCGGACCTGCTACTTGAGGTCGGTCCACAACCATGGTTCGGCCGGAATGAGATCGTCGGTCGGCTCCCGACCGAAACGGAACCTCTTCTTCTGATCGGGTCGAACGTCAAGAAACACCTCCATCCCGCCCGCCGCCGGTAGGCACTCGCTCAGAGCGTGTATTTGGGTGTGTGCGCCGACCTCCCGCAATCGGCCGATCACCCGAGCTACTACGGATATGTCGAGGGGGGTGTGGGCGGCGGCGCGGTCTACCAGTGCCTGCATTTGGGTAAGTGCGCCGACCTCCTGCAACGGTCCGATCAGCCAGGCCACCCCGGAGGGGCCGTCGAGGGGGGCGTGGGCGACAACGCGTTCCACCAGTGCCTGCATTTGGGTATGTGCGCCGACCTCCTGCAACTGTCCGATCAGCGCAGCCACTCCGGATATGTTGTCGAGAGGGGTGCAGGCGACAGCGCGATCTACCAGTGCCTGCCCCTGGGTGTGTGCGCCGACCTCCCACAACTGGCCGATCAGCCAGGCCACTGTGGAGGGGTTGTCGAGGGGGGTATTGGCGACAGCGCGATCTACCAGTGCCCGTATCTGTATGTGTGCGCCGACCTCCTGGAATCGCGCGATCAGCCAGCCCACTGCGGATATGTTGTCGAGGGGGGCGTGGGCGACAGCGCGATCTACCAGTGCCTGTATCTGGGTGTGTGCGCCGACCCTCCGCAACTGATCGATCAGCCCGGCTACTGCGGGTAGATCGTCGAGGGGGGCGTCGGCGGCGGCACGGTCCATGAGTTCCTGCATCTGGCTGTGTGCGCCGACCTCCTGCAACTGTCCGATCAGCGCAGCCACTCCGGATATGTTGTCGAGAGGGGTGCAGGCGACAGCGCGATCTACCAGTGCCTGTATCTGGGTGTGTGCGCCGACCCTCCGCAACTGTTCGATCAGCCCGACTACTGCGGGTAGATCGTCAAGGGGGGCGTCGGCGGCGGCACGGTCCATGAGTTCCTGCATCTGGCTGTGTGCGCCGACCTCCTGCAACTGTCCGATCAGCGCAGCCACTCCGGATATGTTGTCGAGAGGGGCGTAAGCGACAGCGCGATCAACCAGTGCCTGCATCTGGGTGTGTGCGCCGACCCTCCGCAACTGTTCGATCAGCCAGGCCACCTCGGGTAGATCGTCGAGGTGGACATCGGCGGCGGCGCGATCTACCAGTGCCTGCATTTGGGTGTGTGCGCCGACCTCCTGCAACTCTCTGATCAGCGCAGCCACTCCGGATATGCTGTGGAGGGGGGAGTGCGCGACGACGCGTTCCATGAGCGCCTGTATCTGGGTGTGTGCGCCGACCCTTCGCAACTGTCCGATCAGCCAGGCCACCTCGGGTAGATCGTCGAGGTGGACATCGGCGGCGGCGCGATCTACCAGTGCCTGTATCTGGGTGTGTGCGCCGACCTCCTGCAACTGTCCGATCAGCGCAGCCACTCCGGATATATTGTCGAGAGGGGCGTAAGCGACAGCGCGATCTACCAATGCCTGCATCTGGGTGTGTGCGCCGACACTCCGCAACTGCCCGATCAGCGCAGCCACTCCGAATATGTTGTCGAGGCCGACTTTGGGGGCGGCGCGATCTACCAGTTCCTGCATTTGGGTGTGTGCACCGACCTGCCACAACGGTCCGATCAGCGCAGCCACTCCGGATATGCGGTCAAGGGGGGCGTGGGCGACAACACGGTCTACCAGTGCCTGCACCTGGGTGCGTGCGCCGACCTCCCACAACTGTCCGATCAGCCAGCCCATTTTGTGCAGATCGTCGAGAGGGACGTGGGCAGCGACCCAGTCGACGTGGTCGTAATCATCAGGGAACAGGGTGGACAGCCGGGTGACAAGTTTGAGAGCAGCGTGGCCGTGGCCAATAGCGTTCTTCCATAGTTGAGCGGCTTCACGATAGAGCCCTCGGTCCCATGCCGCATCGCCGAGTGTGTTCTGGTGATCGGGGTCAGCGTGGGCAGCAACGGCATCCCAGAATCCAAGCGGTGGGGTCAGCTGGGCACGGGTACGCCGGCCGTGCTGGTCGAGGTAGTCAGCCAACTGGTACACCGGCGGCCCCGAATCGCCGCTGGCGCGCCGTGCACGTCGGCGAGCGGTATGAGCAGCTGACGGTCGTTCCTTGATGGGGGTGACGGGTCCGCGCGCCCCTTTGGACTGCTGGCGGATCTCGTCGAGAGCAGCTTGGAACCAGGTGTCTTCGTCCAGAGAATCCCAGGTGATGTCGTCGGTGTATTCGGCCCCGATGTCGCGCAGCAGAGTGAACGGCAAAACATTGGGATGGCCCAGGCGCACCGCGTCCATCGCCGCCTCGATCACCGCTTGCCCCGGCACACTCGCGTGCTTGCGGTAGAAGTGAATCAGCGCCGGGCCGCCTGCCAGATACTGGGTGATCTTGCCGTTCTCGGCCCGCGCGAGCGCCATCGCCAGACGCAGATCCTCACCGGCAATGGCGCGCATGGCAGCCAAGTCCGCGCCGGTGAATTTCTCGGGCACGGGAATCGTGGCCAACTCAAGCAGTTTATGGGTCGCCGATCCCGCATCAGTGCACAGGGTCTTGTAGTGCTCGTGCCACAAGCTGCCCAGGATCAGGATCGGCGCTCGCCGTTTGTTGGTCAGCATCGTGCGCAGCTGCTCGGCGAGGCGCCCGCGGTCCAGCTCGCTCGCGGGCAGGAAGTAGCGCTGGGTTTCGTTCAGCCACACCACCGTGTGCGGCCCGACCTTGTCCAACTGCTCTCTCAGATTCTCCGGATGATACGGCGAAGGGTGCCACAACCGCCACCCGCGGCTGGCGCGCAGCGGTTCCAGCGCCTGCCACAGTGCGCGGGTCTTGCCGGTGGAGGAATCGCCGAGCAACGCCGCGATCCCGCTGTTTCCCGCCAGGGCGTCATCGACCACTTCGGCGAGCCGGTCGTCGTGAGCGCGGCGCACGTAGGGCGGCAGCACCTCCACGGCGGCACCTACGCCGAAATCGGTGGCGGTTATCGGTTCGTGGACTTCCAGCGCGAACGGGTCTCGTACCTCGTCCAGCGGTAGCCCCGGCCGGTTCCGGGCATCGGCGTCGGCGCGCTTGTGCGCGTCCTTCCACGCGCCCAACTCGTCGTCGGCGATGTCCCAGGCCCGTAGGACCGGGGACAGATTCGCCCACTGAGGGAAGGTCGTGCCGTGAACCCAGCCGTGGATCGTGTTGCCGGAGGCGGTGACTCCCGATTGCTCGGTCAGCTTCACATAGCTGATGTGTGCGCGGGCGTAGAGCTCACCCAGCGCCCGCTGCAGGTCCTCGCGAGTGTGGATGTCGTCCGGATCGGCCACAACGTTCCCTTCCATATGCCCGGTCGACGTTCAGTGCCGTTCGGCAGACCGTGCTGGCCAAGAGCCACCGACTTGTGGCCGGTCGGGACTTCGTCGCACCGGATGCACCGAATTCCCCTCCCGAACAACGCTTACCAGCATGACCGCCGTCGAAATTATCGCCCTCATCGCCCTGATCGTGCTCATGCTGCAGAACGCCGCTCAGATCCCCGGTGCCCTGACCGACCTGTTGCGTGCCTGCCTGCCGATCGTGGACGCCGTCCGCGACCTGATCGCGGCAATCAAAAGCCCTTCCGCCCTCCCCGCCAACACCGACCAACAGCAGGACACCGACCCGCCGTAGGTCGAATCGCGACCCAGCACTGGTCTCGGGTACGGGCGTGCCCCCAAGCCGCAGCAACAGGACAGCTGTGATCGCGTCCGATGCACCCAGCTCAACGCCGCGAGCAAGCAAAGCCCGCGGATGCCCCACTGTGAGTTCCCCGGTCGCGTGGTCGCCGACTTGCAAGTCCTGCTCACGATCTCGAACGGGCGCGCTTCTGCTCGCACTAGGATTGCGGCCGTGAGCATGGGGTCGCAAACCGACAGCGAAAATTCAATTCTCCTTCCGGAGGACCAGCTGCGGCGGTGGGCCGCATTCACTTATCAGATCCGCGCCTGCGAACTAGTTCTCGCTCGCACTGTCGATCCCGTAGCGGGAAGCGCCCTGCACCAAGCCGACGCGATCTACCCTCGCGAGAAGGTCTCCGCGTGGGCCAGGTCCTACTTGCTCGCCGCGGCCGAGCACCTCGGATTCTGGGCAGATCTGGTTGCACCGTACGAATTCGACGCCGACACGGTGAACAAAGTCCGGTTCCGGCAATACCTGATGCTCGGCCGGTCAGGCTGGGAAGCCGCTGCCCACGCGGTGTGGCTGCTCGACGTGCCAACCGGGACCTTCGAGGAATGCGTGCAGCGATTCGTCCGGCTGATGCACCGCGACTTCAACTATCACCGGGATGCGCTTGTGGCTGACGGAGCCGACACCGAGGTGGTCGACCTGCGGATTGCGAACCTCGCTGACAGCGCCGACCGCCTGCCGTTCGATGCACCGCGCAAGCCCAACCCGCCGGGCTACAAGGAAATGATCCGCAATGCCGCAACGATCACCGGAGCCGATGTCGGCCGTTGGACCTACCTGTGGAATGCAGCTAGCGGCGCGACGCATGGCCAGAACTGGTTCGGCATCGAAGGATTCGATCTGCTCGCCAAAGCCGAGTACGAGCCGGGCTTCTACCGCACCATGTCGACACCTGATCCAACGTTCATCACCGAGACGTTCGAGGCGGCATCAGAGACATTGATGCGCGGAACCGTCCGGGTATTGCAGTTCGGCGGCCACGACCCGACCATGCTCGCCACCGCGACACGCGAGATATTCGAGCGCATGCCAAAGAAGAACGAGCAACTGGCCAACCCAGTCGCCACCTGAAATCGGCGGGGAAGCTTAACTGCGCAAAGCTAGCACCATGGCGCGCTGAGCCGGAGTAGAGACACCGCCCGATCACATGGGTTCAGCGACCTTGCGTCCCATGCCTCTTCACTTGCCCGGGCTTTCGGCGATGACCTGGGCCAACTCGGTCAACTCATGAGGTCCCCGACCATCTGCACACTCGTCGCAGATGTTGATCGCTCGGCCGTCTACGGGTGCTGTGAACGCAGGCAGACCGACATCTTGCTCAAGTTCTTCATCCCACTCGATGGTGGTCTCGAAATTGCAAGCGTCGCAGGGCCATGCCTCGTGCCTGTTCGTATTGTTTGTCATTCCACAACGCTACGGCGCGAGACCGGACAGTTTCACCTGAAATCCAATGTGACGGGCAATACACCGGATTCCTACTTCGCCACCCGACAGGCATCGCTAGCGTTGTAATTTTCGAGCCGTTTTGAGGGCCACTTGAAACTGAGGCACCGACGAAACGGACCGAAACTGACGAGACCGGGCCAGAGAGCCCTCACTGGATCGCACCGACATCTCCCACTTATTGCCGCGCCGCTAACACACCGTTCGTCACGCTTGGCCACGGCTGTGTTCAATGTCGCGATAGATCCGATCTGTCGCGACATCGAGAGTCCAGCTCGCACCGATGCGGACTTCTTCAACGAACGGCAGCGGCTGCCAGCCGTGATACCACGAAGCCATCTGCTCCGGTGGAATCGTCGCCGCCTGTGGGCGTCCCGCGTGACGGGTCAGGGTCTGAGCGAAGGTGAGATCGAAACTGTAGAACAACGACCTTTCCACCGAATGTGTTAGCCGTTCGAGCATGCTCCCGTACCGCTGGGTGTGAAGGATTCCCTCGATGATCACCACCATCCCCCGCCCCAAACATGAACGGGCGATCTCCTCGATCAGCTCGATGTTGAACGCGCCCGCCTCGTCCGGTTCCCGGAGCATGTTCCGCCGCACCAGATCCTGGGATATCACAGCGCATTGCCCTTGTTCGAATCGGCGCTGGACAGCGATCGCGGTGGTCGATTTGCCCGAGGCCGAGTTTCCACGGATCACGACCAGTGGCTTCATCGGACGGTCGTCGGCTGCAGGACGGTGTCGAGCTTGCGGATGAACCGGCCGAGGTGCGGGTCCGTATCGGGTAGGCCGTGGGGGTCGAGATCCCACCACCGACCACCGTCGAACTCGCCCGGGTCGAGATCCAGACGACCGGCCCGATCGCCACGGGCGACGAACCACAGCGAAACGTCCACGTGCCCGGTGGTAGGGCCGATGGTCGAAGTCACGGTCAGAAAAAGTGGCCGTTGGCCGACGACATCGAAGCTCGCGTCGATGCCCAGTTCCTCACGGGCTTCTCGGCGCGCTGCGGCAAACGGATGCTCGAAGGGATCCAGATGCCCGCCCATCGGGAGGTGAAGACCGGACTTGCGGTGCCGACCGAGGTAAAGGCCACGCTCGGCGGGGTCGACCAGGACCACATAGGCCACCAGGTGCGGCGAGGGCGTCGCAGGCGGAATACGACGGTAAACATCAGCGGTTCCGGCGAGCCAGTCCAGGGTCTGTTCGATGTGTCGCTGCTCGAGATCGTCGAACGGGGCCATCGCGGCGATCAACTCGGCGACGGCAGCGGTAGATGGGTCCATGGCGCGCGAGGATAGTCGCGGCCTCCGACACCAATCCGGGGTCTGTCAGCACCTGCCGCGACCTACTCGGTTCGACCCAGTTTCCCTCGTTTTGAGTGTTGAGGTGACCGCGCAACAGGGCATCCTCTGTCGACCAACGGCCCTCCGGCAAGGCATATTATGCGCTGTCACACTGTCGACCCGAGGATGGATTCCCGGCATGTTGGATAAGCGATTTGTCCGCGAGAACCCCGACGCGGTGAAGGAAGCCGCCAGTTCGAAGGGAGTCGCTGTCGATGTCGACGCACTCCTCTCTCTCGATGAGTCCGGGCGTTCCCTCCAACATGATCTAGACAACGCTCAGGCCCGGCGCAACGCGATCTCCAAAGAGTTCGGCAAGGCCGACGCCGCAGGCAAAGACCAACTGCGAGCGGAGAGCACCAAACTCGGCGACGAGATCTCGAAGCTGAAGGCCGACCTCGAGGTGAATCTGGCCGATCAGAGCGAGATCCTCCTGCGTCTGCCACAGATCCCGTGGTCGGGTGCTCCGATCGGTGCCGACGAATCAGCCAACACGGTCGTCCGGACTTGGGGCACGCCACCTGAATTCGATTTCGAGCCGCGTGATCATGTCGATCTGGCCGAGTCCCGGGGCTGGGTAGAGTTCGCGCGGGCGCGCAAGGTCGCTGGTGAGCGCGCCTATGCGCTGCGTGGTGATCTGATGCTGCTCGAGCGCGCGGTGCACTCCTATGCCCTGGATCTGCTTGTGCGGCAGGACTTCGTCCCGATCAGTGTTCCGGCGCTTGTTCGTGAGCAGGCACTTGTCGGGACGGGGATGTTCCCAGGCCATCGCGCCGAAACCTATGAGCTGCCAGCCGATGACACGTTCCTGGCTGGGACTGCGGAGGTGGCCTTGGTGGGCCTTCATTCCGACGAGATCCTCGACGTGGGTGACCTGCCGTTGAAGTATGCGGGGATGTCGCCGTGCTTCCGCCGGGAAGCGGGTTCCGCGGGCCGCGACGTGCGAGGCCTGCTGCGGGTGCACCAGTTCGAGAAGGTCGAGCAGTTCGTGATCTGCGAGGCTGACCCCGAGGAATCGGCGCGCTGGCACGCAGCGCTGCTGGCGAGTGCCGAGACTGTTCTCCAGGAACTGGGGCTTGCTTATGAGGTCGTCGAGTGCGCGACCGGCGACATGGGTTTGGGCAAGGTCAGGATGAACGACATCAACACCTGGTTGCCGAGCCTTGGCCAATACCGCGAAACGCACTCGTGCTCGACTCTGGGGACCTGGCAGGGTCGCCGCGCGAATCTGCGCTACCGCGACGCCGAGGGCAAGGTGCAGTTCGCCGCCACGCTCAACAACACGGCCGTGGCCACGCCGCGACTGCTCGCGGCACTGTTGGAGAACTTCCAGACCGCCGACGGCAAAATTGCGGTGCCGACGGTCCTTCAGCCCTACATGGGTGGCAGGGAACTGATCTGAAAAATCTGCTCTAGCACCACGCCCACTTGCCGGGTAGCGAGGTCGAGTTCCGAGATCGGAACGAACTCGTTCGGTGAGTGGGCGTGGCGCAGGCTTCCGGGTCCGAATACGACGGCCGGAGTACCTGCGGGGCCGAAGAATCGGGCGTCTGAACCACCCAGAAACCGCTCGGTGGCGACTTGCTGGCCGGTCCCACGCTGTGCGTGCGCAAACACGCGTGCCAGGTCGGTGCCGGTGCCGGTGCGCTGAAGGCCGCCGATCACAACGCACCACCGCGGTGTCATCTGCAGCCGCACGCGAACCTGTGATTCACTGTGCGACGTTGGTACGGTTGGGGACACCGAACCAACTCACGTGCAAAGGATTCCGGGATGCGGCCAGGTAGCGAAGTTTCCGTCACTGAGCTCGCAGCGTGGGTTTCTTCCCGCGTTCCGACCACCCACCGATACGTGCTGGGCATCGCCGGACCTCCGGCTGCCGGGAAGTCGACGCTGTCGCAGCACCTGGCGGCCGCCATCACCCGCGAGCACGCGATCGCGGCCGAAATCGCGCCGATGGACGGGTTTCACAAGACCTCAGCCGAGCTCGACGCGGTGGGCGCACGTCACCGCAAGGGCCAACCGGACACCTTCGACGTCTCAGGGTTCGTCGCGCGCCTGAAACTACTGCGCGAAGCACCACTGGGAGAGCCGGTGCCCTGGCCGATCTATGACCGTGAGTTGCACGATCCGGTGCCGGACAAGATCGCCTTCATTGCCCAGCGGCTCGCGGTCGTCGAGGGCAACTATCTCCTGCTCGACCAGCCCGGATGGGCAGAGGTCCGCAGCCAGCTCGATGAGGTGTGGTTCCTCGATGCCGACGGCTCGATCATCGAGCAAAGGCTCACCGACCGACATCTTCTAGGCGGGAAGACCGCTGAGCAGGCCAAGGCCAAGATCGCCGACAGCGACATGCCCAATGCCCATTTGATCGTGGGTACTCGCGGCCGCGCCGACGTGGTGCTAAGCGAAACCTCCGGCAACTATTTCGTCAGCGAAGTTCGCTGAGACTGCCTGCCCAGCTGCGGGTGCCGAAGGTACGGCACGACAGCGTCGCCACGGCGGAGGCGCGGGTGAGCGCATCGACGAAGTCGCGGCCGGGTTCGTAGTAGGCACAGAACGCACCGTGCAGAATGTCACCGGCACCGAGGGTGTCGGCGTAGCTGACCGCCGCGATGTCGATCGCGCCGTGCTGTCCGTCGGTTGCATAGAGGATCGGCTCTCGACCACGGGTCACAGCTACCCGCTTCGGGCCGACCGAGCGCAGGTACTCCAACAGGGTGTTGGTATCTCCGTCGAAGCCCGGAGGGGCGAACGCCGACGAGCAGATGACGGTATCGACGAGCGGGAGAAGATCGTCGTGGATCGGCTTCCACCGGCCCGCATCGAGTACTACCGGCACCCCGGCCTCGTTGGCGCACCGAGTGATTCCCAAGGCCAGATCAGGGTGATGGCCGTCGACGAGGACCACCGAGGCGTGGTCGATATGTTGGGCGAGCTCCGCGGTGAACAGTGCATGGATTCGCGCAGCGTCGAGACCGACGATTGTTCGGGACTGGGCATCGAGGGCAACCACGATCGACGACACCGGCGGCTGGGCGAGGTGACCGGGTGTCGCGTCGACGACCTCGACGTGATGGGCGCATAAATCATGACGGACAAGATCGGCGAGAGGGTGCCCGCCGAGTGCGGTGATCAACGTCGGCCGATGGCCGCCCGTCACGATCGCGTACGCGACCGCGGCGTTCGCGGCGGGCCCACCTGCGCCGATGAATTGATCGGTGGCTTGAGTTTTGGTGTCCTCGCCGGGATAGCGGTCCACGGCATAGGCGATGTCGAGGGTGGACAGGCCGACGAACAAGGCCGAGGTCACCGGGACTCCTTCGGGTCAGCGGATAAGGAGGTGTTCAAGGTTGGCGGTCTGATCGGAGTAGGCGCGGACGCTGACGACGGCCACGAACTCGTGCTCGGCGGCGCGCTGTTGCAGGGTGTTCCAATGTTTCGCCAGGTACCAGCTGGCGCCGGTCGTGCCCCGCGAGCCCAGCCCAGCGCAGAAGAACCAGAACCGATCCGGGTGTAGGTCCGGTGACGGACGCACACGCGCGATGATGCCGATGTTGCGGCTGTCGGAGGAGCTATAGCTCTGACCGTCGACGAGTTCGAGGTGTTCCAGGTACGGACCGTCTCGGGCGACGCTGTCTCGGATGGTGAAGATCGGGTCCTCACTGCTCTCAAGATACATGTGCGTGCAGTCGTTGCTGGACAGGCCGAAGCTCAGGTACGGCCGGTCGCAGGCCAGCACAACCTCGCGATCGCTTTGAATTTCGGCGGCGATCCCGTTGTGCGCCTCAATCATCGACATCACGTACAACATCCCGCGAACATCGTTTTCCGCGAGCGCGGTCGACACGTCGATGCGGTGGGCGGCGTTGAACACACTCGCTCGTTTGCTGAAAATGTGTTGGCGCGCAATCCCTGCGGCCTCGAGGGCCTCGACCGAACGAGTGGCCAACTCGAACGTCGGAACAGCCAACGTTGCACCGCGATGAACCATTTCGGCGCCAAGGAACGCTTCTAGATCGTGATCGACTGTACGGTCGGCTGCCTGCGAGCCGGTGGCCGGTCCGTCGGCCATCGAGAACAGAGCGTGAATCGACCAGCCAGGGAACATTCGGGCCAGAACCCGGCGGTGATGGTTGTACGGGAGGCTTTTCACTTCCCCTGAAAGCCAGTTGTAGAACTGGGCTTTCGACGGCGGATTCCCGCGTGTACTGGCATCGGCTCCGGCGCAACGCCTGTACTCGCCGCAGAAGTCCGTATGACTCGACAGATGCCGCTCGGCGAGCAACATCTTGAGCACGGTCCCCATGACTTCCCCCCATTTGCAGGTACGCAGCGCTGTCGAGCTAGCGAACGATCCTATCGACAACGCGAGTCCAGTGGACGAGATAAGACCAGAGTGGACGAGATCGGACCGCGGCGGCGCTGCGACTGGACTGGTTGAGCGCGAACACTTCTCGTACATCGCATCGAACATCGTTGCGCTCGTCGGACTCTCGACAGACGACGACATCGCCTGTGACCAGGAGGAACGCCATGGGCCAGATACTGGATACCACAGCACATCCCGGCGGCTCTGACGTGATGGACACAGCCCAACAGATGCGGTGCGCGTTTGTGGATACCACGGTGTGGCCAGCGCAGGCGATCGGCGCCGCCCACGAACACCTCGCCGACGAACTCGCCACCAACACAACGGGATTCATTCTGCACACCTGCCAGCGGGTAGAGGCATACACCCTCGACCGGCCAGCGGTGCTGCCCGACCCCTCCGGCGAGGTGATCGGGCGAAACTCCGTGGCGCGACGCCTGACCGAGATCGCCGCCGGTGTCAGGTCCCAAGTGCTCGGCGAACGGTTCGTCCTGCAGCAGGTCGCGCTCGCCGGCGCGACCGCCGAGGAGACCCCGTTCACCAGGGTTGTCGGCGACGCGGTGATGGTGGCGACCGAACTGCGTCGCCGCCACAACCTCGACGCGGCCCTGGACTACCCGGAGGCCGCGCTCCGGATCCTGACCGACCGCCAACCCGCCCGCCCGGATTCACTGGTGGTCATCGGCGGCGGCATGCTGGCCCGCGCGATCGCCGCCCACGGCCGCGAGCTCTACCGCAACGTCATGGTGGTCACGCGCTCGCCCAAGCGGGCCCGTCGACGGCTCGGCGAGATGGCAGCGTCTACCTCGGTGTGCACCCCGGCGGGCGCCTACGCGCTGCTCGGATCCACACGGTGGGACGCGGTGATCGCCACGACCAACCTCGACGAGACCTACCGACTCAAGATCGGCGCGCTGGTCGATGACCGTAGCTGTGTTGGGGCGGTGGATCTGTCCTCGGTCCCGCTGCGCAGGAGCTGCACCGAGGGCTACCAGCACATGTACGGGCCACGATTCGCCTCGTTGATCGACCAGCAGAACGCAGAGGTCGCCGACCGTGTCGAGCTGGTGCGACGGGATATCGCCGAAATCTACGGGGAGGACTAGATGAGCATCGACGTCGATGTCCTGGTTATCGGTTGCGGACCGGCCGGAATCAGCGCCGCAGACCGGCTCGCCACCGGCGGCGCACGGGTGCTGGCCGTCGACGCCGGTCGCGGGCACACCGTGCGGACCTGCCCGGTCGATCTGATGATGGCCTGCACCGGCTGTCGCGCGTCGTGCAATGTGATCTCCGGGTTCGGTGGGTGCATCCATTACGGCGACGGGGTGAAACTCTCGCGGTTCCCGTCTGGACGACGGCTGGCCGAACTGCTCGGTCCCCTCCGCGCGCCGCGGTTGGAATCGGAAGCACTCGATGCCCTGTGCGGTTCGCCGCTGCCCACATTCAGCGGAGTCGCCGCAACCGGTTCGCCGTTCCCGGTCAAGGACTACCCCGTCGTCTCGCTGACCTCCGAGCAGGTGCGCGGCGTCATCGACCGCGCAGAGCAGCGACTGACCGCCGCAGGAGTGCAGGTCGCGCTGCGGACCGAGGTGAGCGCCCTGCGCCCGGCAGTCGGCGGGGGCTGGCAGGCGACCCTGCGCGGGCGACGCCACAAGGAACTCGTACACGCGGACTCGGTGGTCGTCGCGGTCGGGCGCCGTGGTCGATCGTGGTGGCACCGCCAGATCCGGGACCTCGGGCTGGGATTCACGCCCCCGACACCCTCGGTCGGCGTGCGGTTCGAAGGCCCCGCGGAGCTGCTGCGCGGCGGCGCGCTGGTCCACGAGGACTACAAGACGACCCTGACCCACGCCGGGGTGAAGATCAAGACGTTCTGCTACTGCGCGGGCCGCGACGGCGGGGGCGGGCGGATCAAGTTCACCGACTACCCCGCCGACGGCTACACCTTGCTCGACGGGCACGTCATCGCCGAAACCGGCCACGACGACCAGACGGTAGCGAACTTCGCGCTGCTGGCCCAGCTCCGCGACGAGACCGGCCAGCCGTGGGATCTCGACCGCGTCGACACGGAGCTGATGACGCCGTACCGGAAGCTGCGCACCGATCGCCCGGGAAAGCCTGTCCTGCAATGGTTTCCGGACTTCGTGGCCCGCCGGGTCGCCTGCGACAGCCTGGCCGAGTTCACCCGCCGGTCCGGGGTGGCGCCGTCGGTGGCCGACTACGAGATGGCTAACCTCGCCGCGATCCTGCCTGTCGACGTCCACGCCGCGTTGGTCGCAACCTTCACCGAGCTGGCCGACTTCTTCACCGGCGCCCAGATCGCCGAGTACGGGCACCGCATCGGCGTGATCGGCCTCGAACTGGAAAACACCTGGGACGAAATGGTTCTCACCCCTGACCTGGAGACCACCGCGCCACGGCTGTACGCGGTGGGCGACTGCTCCGGACTGGCCCAAGGCATCGTCCAGGCCGCCGTCGGTGGGCTGGCCGCAGCCGAGCACATCCTCCACCAATACGACCTCGTGAAAGGACTCGCCGGATGAACCAGACGCCCAAGCAAACCGTGAGGCTCGCGCAGATGAGCTTCGGGGACAACCTGCTCGCCGCCTGGGTTGGCGGCTCCTACGCCCGCGGCACCGCCAAGCCCACCAGCGACGTCGACACCGTGGTGATCCTGGCCGAACCGGATCACGACGCCGAATGCCGCTTCGCGGAGCAATTCCGGGACCTGCACCGCGCGGCCGGACTCAAGTTCGACCACGTCGGCGAGGTCTTCGACCTGACCGCCCTCCGAGGCCTACTGGACTTCACCGAGAGCTGTGTGGCCGCTGTGCCGGCGATTCAGCAGTCGGCCTGCTACCTCGCCGACTGCCCGATGTCGGTATTCCGCAAGGGAGATGTGGTGTTCAAAATGCTCGAAGAGCCCAAGATCTTCGTCCACGACCCGGGGATGGTCGTCGACGAACTCACCGCCCGCGCCGTGGATTACTTCCAGCGTTGGCCGATGCCGAGGATCCAGCCACACAAGAACGAGCTGAGCCTGCCCGCGGGGTCGCGCGCGGCCGCGCTCGCCGAGGCATGGTCGCGGCGCGCTGACACAGACGACTGGGTCGACACCCCGGTCGGGGTGAGTCTGCACCGCTGGTTCGGGCCCGACCTCGCCGTGCGCGCCGGTGCGTTCAACCGGCAGCCACCGGTGACGGTCGCCGTCGGGCAGCCGCACGCGTGCCCGCGCCCGGTCGCCGACGGCGACCTGGCCGAGCTGCTCTCCGCGCAGTGCCTGTCGGTCCCGACCGCCGTCGTCGCGGGAGGTGCGCGATGACCTCGATGCCGTTGGGGCTGCCCACTCTTCGCCGCCCGATCTACGCCCAGCCGCGCGAACGATTCGTCTTTCTGTACCCCACAACCGCATGTCAGCTTCGGTGCCGACACTGCTATGTGGGCAACGACCGACTCAACGCCGCCAACACCATGAGCGTCGAGCACGCGATCGAGGTCATGGACTACTTCAAGCTCACCGGCGGCCACGACAAGCTCTACCTGCTCGGCGGCGAACCGACCATGCACCCACAACTCGGTGACATCGTGCGCGCCGCCCGCGAGCGCGGCTACAAGGTCACCATCAGCTCCAACGGCGAATTCAGCGACGAAGTGTTCGACGCCATCCCACCCGGCACCCTCGACAGCTTCAACTTCTCGCTGGAGTCGGCGGATCCGGTGGTGCACCGCAAGATCCGCGGCAACCCCCACAACTTCGCCAAGGTCACCGCCAACATCACGGCCGCACGCGAACGCGGATATCAGGTGCGGGTGATGACGACGATCTCGAAAGCCAACCGCGACAACGCCTTCGACCTGATCCCGTTCGTGGCCGAGCTCGGCGCCCACACGCTGAGCTATCACAACTTGGGCAAAACGGGCAACGGCGGGCGGATGCTGACCCCGCTCACCCCGCCCGAGTGGATGGAGTTCTGCGATGAACTCGAAGCGCACCAGCCCGAACCCCGTCTGGCGGTGTACTACCCGCCCACCTTCGTGCCCGCCGACCAGCAGGCGAACTGGTTCGAACGCGGCTATCCCGGCTGCCCGGCGCGGACCCTGGACCGCCCGCACGTCTACCCCGACGGGACCGTGTTCGCCTGCCCCGTCTTCATGGACGACGGCCGCCACTTCGCCCGGTTCGAGGCCGGGAAGCTGGTGCTCAACCCGGATCCCAACAACGAATTCAACGCCTATCTGACAGCGGATCCGGTGTGCTCGGGCTGCGACAAGGTCGACACCTGCGGCGGTGGATGCCCGGCCTACTCCCAGATCCCCGCCTACCGCGACTGGTACTCCTGCGACCGCGACACCACTCCACTGTGCATCTTGTGGACGGTCTCGGCGTGGGGCCCGCGCGACGACGACTCCCTGCACGCCCTGCGATAGGACGGACCTACCGTGACCGACATCCTTGCCCACTCAGCACCATTCGCGACCGCGGCGACCGCGATGCGCGAGCCGTTTTTGTTCCTCTACATCACCGAGAAGTGCCCGCTGCGGTGCAAGCACTGCTACATGGGCGATCGCCTAGACCTCGAACGGAAGATGACCCCCGCCTACGTCGAGCAGGTGCTCGAGGCGGTGCGCATCACCGGCGGCCAGTACAAGGTGTACCTGTTGGGCGGCGAGCCGACGACCCACCCCCAGTTCGACGAGATCCTCGACGTCTGCAAACGGCAAGGCTTCAAAGCCGTGCTCACCACCAACGGTCTGATCCCCAACCGCACCTGGCCCGTGCTCGACGACCGGATCGACGCGTTCAGCTTCTCCATGGACGGCGCCACCTTGGCGACCCACGAAGCGATGCGCGGCCCCAACACCTGGCGGCCGCTGGTCGCCTCGATGAAACGCGCGGTCGCCGCCGGGTTCCAGACCCGCGCGATCTTCACCGTCACCACCGCCAACCAGCACGATGTCTTCGACGCGATCGACTTCGCCGACGACATCGGGCTCGAGATGCTGTCCTTTCACTACTTCACCCCGACCGGGCTCGGCCGGGACAAACCGCACTTCCAGCTCGCCCCGGCCGATTGGATGGCGCTGTGCGGCCAGATCCGTGACAAGGCCGCAGGCAAGCAGGTGCGGGTGTTCTACCCGCCGTCGTTCTCCCCCGCCGAGCAACTGCCTGCCCTGCGCCAGGCCGGCTACGGCGGATGCACCGCCCGCAACTTGGAGCGGCTCGCGATCTTCCCCGACGGCCGCGTCTACATCTGCAGCATGTTTTTCGACACCGACCTGCACTACGGCACGATCATCGACGGTCAGGTCGTGCCCCGCGCTGCCAGCGGCACCGAGTTGACCTTGGTCAACCGGGTGTCGAGCAACTGCCGCGGCTGCCCACAGGGATCACTGTGTGGCGGCGGGTGCGCGGCCTACGACCACCTCGGCAAGACGCTGACCAGCAGCGACTGCGACCGCAAGACCGTGCCGGTGTGCCCGCTGTGGTCGATGCCCGCCGCACCCGAAACCGAACACCGCCTGATCGACCTACGCTGACAACAACCACCTCGCGAACGGATTCCCCACCATGGTCTTGCCTTTCAGCTGGCCGGAATGGCAACGCCTCGACGCGACCGCGCTGGCCGAGCACATCAGGACCGGCCAGACCACGGCCGCCGAGGTGGCCACGCAAGCAGCCACCGCGATCGAACGGGCCGATCCACGACTGCATGCTGTCCTCGAGGTCTTCGACGACGTAGTCGAAGACCCGACACGGGAACTGCCACCCTCACCCGGGCAGTTCGCTGGGGTGCCGATGCTGATCAAGGACTCCGGGTCCGGTATGCGGGACCGACTGCGCGAGTGGGGTTCCCGCGTATCGGTGGGGCAGCGCCCGACTGCGGACTGCCCGGTGACCGCGAACCTGCGCCAGGGCGGGTTCGTTCTCTTGGGGCGCACGAGATTGCCGGAGAGCGGCAAGACCTTCGACACCACCACCGACTACTGCGGATCGGTCATCGCGACGCGAAATCCCTGGGACCTGGCGAAAACCCCCGGCGGATCCTCGGGCGGCAGCGCCGCGATGGTCGCCGCCGGTGCCGTGCCCATCGCGCGGGCCGGTGACGCGGCAGGTTCCACTAGGGTGCCCGCCGCGTTCACCGGCTTGGTGGGACACAAACCCAGCAGAGGTCTCCTGCCACCCCCGCTCGGGACCAGCGAGCTGACCAACCATCGCATCCAGGAAGGCGTGCTCACCCGCACCGTGCGCGACCAGGCCGCCGCCCTCGACATCATGATCAGCGGTTACCCGATGTCGCACTTCATCGCCGCCCCGACACCGCCGACCTCGTTCGCCCAACAGATCCGCCGTCCGCCCCGACAGCTCAGAATCGCTGTGTCCACCGGTCAATGGGGACGCCCCGGCCGATGCTGCGAACCGGTCGCCCGCCAGATCGTCGGGGTGGCTTCGGTGCTGGCCGACGCACTGGGCCACCAGGTCGAGATGGTGGGCGATGACCAGATCTGCGAGTGGGAACCATTCTGGGACGCCGTCGAGACGAACTGGCTTGCCACCAGCTGGTTCTGGCGAGCTGTCGCGGCGCAGCGCGGCTGGCCGGTGGAGCAGATACGAAGCCTGCTCACCCCGCAGAACGCCAACCTCCTCGACGCCGGTGAGCACCTGACCATCGCCGATCTCGGGACCGCGCTGGCGGCCAACCCCCGGCTGATGGCATCGCTGGCGCGTTTCTTCGACCGCTTCGACGTCCTGGCCTGCCCGGTCTTCCCCGACCCGGCGCCCGACGCGGGTGGCCCGTACTCGCTGCTGTCCACCGCGCCGTTCGCGACCTGGCTCGACACTCTGCTGCACGGCATGCGATATACCGTGCTGGGCAACGAGTCCGGGCTCCCATCGATCTCTGTCCCCACAGGTCTTCTCGACGGCATGCCGACGGGCATCCTGTTCTACGGGCGACCTCACAGCGATGGGCTGGTGCTACAGCTAGCCGCCCAGCTCGAACGCACTCGACCGGAATGGTTCGCCACCACCCCACCGATGCTCACCGACAGCGCCCGCTGACCCCTGACATGACGGTGGGCACCGGCCGCAGTCTTCGCTGTGATCGATGCCCACCATTTCCGGCGCCGAGTTCGGCGCGATGGTCACCCCAGCTTGGCGGTAGCCGCCTCGATCCGTGCCAGGGTTCGGTCTCGGCCCAGCACCTCGAGCGACTCGAACAGCGGCAGACCGATAGTTCGTCCGGTGACCGCGACTCGCACCGGTGCCTGCGCCTTGCCCAGCTTGAGGCCCTGCTCGGCCGCCGCGGCCTCGATCGCCGCTCGAATCGACTCGGCGTTCCACTCCGCCTCGGTCAACTGCGTTACGGCGGAGCGCAACATCGCTGCTGCGCCGGGCTTCATCGCCTTGGACCATGCCGCCTCGTCGAGCACCGGCTCGTCGAGAAACAGGAAATCCACATAGCTCGTGATCTCGCTCAGCACAGCGATCCGCGACTGAGCCAACGGTGCCACCGCAGCGAAAACCTTCGCGTCGAATGCATCCTCGGCCCACACCGCATGCGGGGCACGCAGCCACGGGCCACACACCTCGATGAACTCCGCAATGCTCAGCGCGCGAATGTACTCACCATTGAAGGCTTTCAGCTTTGCAACATCGAAGAACGCGCTCGCCTTCGTGACATCGTCGATCGAGAACTGCGCCATGAGCTCGCCGAAGGCACGAATCTCTGGGCCATCGTCGCGCGGTCCCCAGCCCAACAACATCAGATAGTTGACCATCGCCGCAGGCAGATAGCCCTCGGACAGATAGTCCTCCAACGCGACCTTGTCGCGGCGCTTGGACAGCTTCTTGCGCTGCTCGTTGACGATCACCGGCAGGTGCGCCCACACCGGCGGCGTGTGCCCCAACGCCTCCCACAGCAGTTGCTGTTTGGGCGTGTTGGACAGATGCTCCTCGCCGCGGATGACCTCAGTGATCCTCTCATCGACATCGTCGACGACGTTTGCCAGCAGGAATAGCGGAGTGCCGTCCCCGCGGGCGATCACGAAGTCCTCGATGGCACGGTTGGGGAACGCGGTCGCGCCCCGGATCCGGTCAGCGACCACAGTCTCGCCGTCATCGGGAGTGCGGAACCGCAGCGCCCGGCCTGGCGCGTAACTCAGACCCCGCTCGCGGCAGTAGCCGTCGTAGCCAGCGTCAGGCTTGCCGGTCCGCTCGGTCACCTGTTCACGGGTGCAGTCACAGTAGTAAGCACGTCCAGCCTCGAACAGCTGCGCGGCTGCGTCGCGATGCAGGCCCGCGTTCGCCGACTGGAAGTACGGTCCCTCGAAAGCCGGATCAGAGCTGTTGATCCCGATCGCTGACAGCGCGCTGAGAATGCCCTGCACCCACTCAGGCTTGTTCCGCGCCGTGTCGGTGTCCTCGATACGCAGCACGAACTGCCCAGCGCCCTGGCGAGCGACCGCCCAGTTGAACAGGGCGGAACGAGCACCACCGACATGGAACATCCCCGTCGGACTCGGGGCGAAGCGAACACGAATAGTCACCAGGAAAACCTACCTTTACCTGCGGAGCCACCCCGCCGGGGCTGGCAATAATGGAAGACCTATGAATTCACGTCAGTCGCGCCGTAGTACGCATTCACCTGGGTACGAGCCATCTCGCAATCGCTTCATACTCCTTCTGCTGACCCTTCGAGATGGATCGCCATCCCCAACGCATGCAGCAACGTCATCGAGTCGAATCAGCGGCTGTGGTGCGTCGTGGTCGTGTAGCCGCAGCTCGCTCAGGTAGCCCGCCAGATGGAACATCGCCTACCGGGGAGCCCCGCGCGTTCGGACCCTACAGTCGTGGATCGTGCACGAGCCGGAAGTCGTGCAATGGTTCGCCCCGGCCGCCGGCGGCGGTGAACTCGCGGCCGATGGCTTCGCTGGCCGGGATGGTGCAGTCGCGGCCGATCACCGCGGCTGACAGGATCAGCGGGGCCTGGTGCGTGTGCCATGGCGTCACGCAGTGAGCGTCATCGCCCACGGTCAGCATCACCCATAACGGCACCCGACCGTCAGGGAGAACGCAATAGTCGTCTCCGGTGCTTGCACCACTGAAGTCGATGCCGTCCTGATCACCCATGTGGCTGCGCCTTTCTGGCAATTGTCCTCTAGCAGAGGCTCCTCAGCGTGGCTGGCCGTGTCGGGGGCAGATCGCACGGTTAGAAGTAGTTCTTAAGCATCTCGGTCGACCAGGGCGCCTGCTCGACGTCGCCGCGAGGCCCGAACTCGGCGAACCACGGCTTGATATCGAACACGGGAGTGCCGTCGACGGCGTCTAGTTCAGCGACGTGGAGGTCGAGACCGTCGATGCGAAGCAGTCGGGCGCGGGAGACTCCGAGCCAGTTGACGCGACGCATGTTGCGGTGCCCGAAGATCCCGACCTCGGGCCACTCAGGGTTGTCGCGCGCGCTGCGGGCACCTAAGTGGAGATCGGATTGATCGGTCAGATGGAACCGGAACACGACCTCAACATGGGAAAATTGGTCGAGCCCCTTGACGGAATCTTCACTGAAACGAGGGTCATCGATCCTGATGATCGTCTCTGTGTCACCCCACTGATCGTCCGTGGGTTCACGGCGCCCACCGACCACGTGCGCGATCGGCACCACTTCGAACTTCTCATCCGTCATTGCTGCGTTCCTATTTCCCTTGTGCTTGCAGGTATTCAGAGGCTCGGTTATCGATCTCGGCCAGCCCCTCCACCGCCGAACCACGATGCGGCGCGACGGCCGCCCGGATACCGTGTGCCACGGCGCGTGTGCGACCAGATTGAACCTGACCCATCGACACCAGCGCGGACTTCCATGTTGCGCAAGCTACTTCGAGGTCGCCCTGTCTCGCTTGCACCGCCCCTAGGTAGCCGAGGGTGACCGCATGAGTTCGTGCAAATGCCTGTGCTTTCCGTTTGCGCACACTGCGGTCGAATTGTTCAGCAGCGCCGTGCAGGTCGCCGGAGTCACGGAGAACACACGCAGTTTCGTGGGCCAGGCTGGCCTCGGTGAAGAAGAACACCCGCGAGGGTTCAGCGATTGAGCTCGATGCCGAGGCAAGGTCCTGTTCGGCGACGATCACAGCCTTCGCGGCCTCTGAACGTCGGCCGACAGCGCTGAGGGCTTTCGCGTGAACAATCTTGAGCAATGCTCGCTCGCGGGGGGTAGCAGTGCTGTACCGGGAGCCAGCGACGGAAGCCTCGGCCAATTCGAGCCCCTCTGCGGCGTGTCCGAGGTCGATCGCCTGGTGCGCCATCGCACGCAAGATGTGGCCGGTCAACGGCGCATCCTCCGCCTCGGCGGCGAGTTTGGTCGCCGTCGCGAAATAGCGCTGAGCCGCGGAATGCTCGTCGTTGTCGAAGGCCATCCAACCTGCCAAGTACGCCATCTCGGCCGCTGCCGAGAACATATCTCGGCGCACGACTTCGTCGGTGTAGGTGCCGTTGAGGTAGTCAACGACCTCACTGCTGAGGTACTGGACAACAGCGCGTCGCCCGTGGCCACCCCCCATGCGCTGTTCGATCTGGGAGAACAGCGTCATGACGTTGCGGACGTCGGTGACATCGGAAGATCCGACGTGCCGGATCGCGCTCTGCGCTCTTGATACTGGTGCGGAGGTGTCCAGCCATCCAGGCAGCAATACCGAGGCGCCCAGTGCTGTCGAGTACCCGCCACGCAGGAACGCGCGTCTTTCCACGTCAGCCTTTCCAAGGTCGGCGAGGGTAGCGACTGGATCTTGAAGGCCACCGAATCGCTTCTCGTAACACGCTATGACATCCGGCGGCGGTGTGCGCTCACCGGTCTCGTAGTAGGCCAGCGCGGACTTCCCCCGGTGAATTTCGGCCGCCAACGCAGCCAACGAAACGCCTGCGGCCTCGCGGGCGGCTCGGAGCTGCGCACCGACGATAGCGGCGTGACTGTCCATGCTGTCGAATCATGCCATTCTGTGGACACGTTGTGGATAACGCTCCGTGCAGTGAACCTGCGTCCTAGCGACACACTGGTGCTCTCGACCGCTAGGAATCAGTTGTACAGCACAGTTTTTCAAGATGTCCGCAGCTCAGTTTTCGGCGAGAACCCGGCAGCTTCACGAGATCAAGTAGCTATCGTTTGGTCGCTTCAAGGTAGCTCGCAAACGAATCGGTGAGGCTCGCGAGCGCGGCTTCGCCTTTGGCGGCGGTGGCGGCCGAGGGGAGACCAATGATGCCTGTGGGGGTGTATTCGGCCATTCCAGTCAGGAGGAAGTGCCGTCGATCTGTTGCGAGGTGATCGGCGTCGCGATAGGAGTCACGCACCAGTTCCGGGCGGGCGTGCAACAAGATTGATGTTTCGAGCTCGCCGCCATGCATGTCGTCGTGAATGTCGCTCACCATCGCCGCTTGCGTTCGAGCAGCTTCCCAGTCCACGCGACCGGGGTAGAGCGCGACGTTACGGCCGCTGACGTTGGCTTCGGCGGCGATGTTGGACAGGACATAATTGCCGCCGTGGCCGTTGACGATGACCAGGGTGGTGATTTCGCTTCTCTTTAGGGAAGTTCTGATGTCGTCGATCATCACCGTCAGGGTGGATGCGCTGATGCTGACAGTGCCGGGGAAGGTCTCGTGTTCGTGGCTGCAGGAAAAGGTGATCGGCGGCAGCAGCACGAGTTGATATGTGGCGGCGATTCGTTCGGCGATCAGGCAGGCAATGGCTGTGTCGGTGATCAACGGGAGGTGATCGCCGTGTTGTTCGAAGCTGCCGACGGGCAGGACCGCGACCGTACTGTCGAGACGTGCGACGTCGGTCGAAGTGGCAGTCGTGATCAGCTCCACTCGAACTCCTCATCGTGAGTTACTGAGGCGACCTGGGCTGTCGCCATGTGTGCGCGCAGCATAGCGGCGAAGTCGAGGATGTGGCTGCGATGTCCTCGGGCCGCGAGCGCGACGCCTACTTGCTTCAACTGCTGGATCGTCCGGTGCGAGCCGGTGTCGGAATGGATTGTCAGCGCATGCCTGGCGACGTCGAGGGCTTGGTCGGGTTGGCTGACGCCAGCGTAGGCGGTCGCGAGCCGGGCAAAGCCCATCCCGAGGTCGCGGTGGTTGCCGGGTGTCCAATCCGCGAGGCCTGATTCGAGGGTGGCCAGGGCCTTCTCGGGGCGGCCGAGTTGGACCCAGCAGTGTGCGGCTTCCATCGCGATATAGCCCGATGAACAGTATTGCGCCAAGTCGTTGGGCTCCGTGTTGTCGTCGGAAGCGAGCGCGGCGGCCTCCGCCAGTGCATCGACACATGTTCGGCGGTCTCGTCGGTCGCCCGTGATCGCGGTTCGTTGTGCGTAGGCGTGACCTTTTTGCCGCAACAGGACCGAGCGTTGCCGCACGGTCAGCCCGACGGTTCTGGTGAGCGCTTCGTCCACCAGATCGACTGCCAAGCTGGTGTTGTCGGAGTCAGCTGCGATGTTGGATTTGCGCATCAGGACGTAAGCCCGCAGTTGGACGTCGCCGCTCTGCTCCGCACGGTTCTGGGCTTCGTTCGACCATCTCATCGCGGTGTTGAGGTTTCCGGCGTCTTGGTGCAGCCAGCCCAGGAATTCGGCGAACCGGGCGGAAGTGTAGAGCAGCTTCCCGTGACGTCGCCCCAGACTAGTTCGCATCGCGGAATCTATTGTTGTGAACTGGCTTTCGACGACATCGAGCAGATCGTGCGGACCTGCGAGCATGTCGAGATTAGCGTAGTGGGTCAGCGTCGCGAGGTGCGTTTCGGCGAGCGGGTCCTCCGTCACTGCGTTCGATGCTGGGACCGTTTGGCCACTAGGGAGCCGCACCGGCGCGATGCCCTGTGCCGGAGGCGTTTTCGACTGGAGGTCGAACCAGAGAAGCTCTTCTGGGATTCCGAGGATGTGGGCGATCGTCGCCAAGACCGTGTCATCGAGTTGGGCACGGTGGTTTTCGAGCCGGCACAGTCGCGGCTGCGAGATGCCCAGCCAGCGCGCCAACTCCGATTGCGGTAGCGGGCGGTGCCCGTGCGCGGGGTGATGTCGGTACGCCGCGAGGATCGATCCGATATCCCTGCTGCGCAGAGCATCTCGCAACTCACCGGTCCACCACTGCGCGGCGGGCAACCGTGAGGCGTATGACGCGTGCGCGCAGTCGACGCACAGCGAATGCGCGTCGGTGCCGACGGCGGGCCGTCGGCACCGACGCAGCCTCGGAACCCAGGCGATGACGCCATCTGTCCACCCTAATCCTCGACCGATCTCGCAGTGAATCAAACCTATTCACCCGAGCACTACAGCCGGAGCCGACCAACGCCCACGATGACTACCAGCGCTAAAGCCTGACGGCAGGTCAATTCGCCGCCAGCAACCCGGAATTTGCGTAGCTCCTCACATCGGAAGACCGGCGACGGGGAGACCGAACAGGATCAAGGAGGCCGTATCAGATGTCCACCAACGGAATTGTGAAGTGGTTCAGCGCCGAAAAGGGGTTCGGGTTCATTTCCCGCGCAGACGGCCCTGATGTCTTCGTCCACTACTCCGGCATCATCGGCCAAGGCTACCGAAGCCTCGCCGACGGTGCGCCCGTGCAGTTCGAGATCACCAAAGGCAACCGTGGTCCCCAGGCAGCCGACGTGCGGCTGATCGACACCGGCCCCTCCGATCAGCAACCGGATCCAGCAACGGGCACTGAATTCCCGACGGCCACCACAACACCAGCCGCGGATGTGGATGCGCTGTGGACACCAAATCTCTAGTCGGCACCACCTGCCGCTGGTTGTCTGAACGAAACCAAACACGCGCATACCAGTTGGGGGTCGAGGCGGTGTGGAACAGAAGAAGCCATGAGCTACAAGCCATCCTGCGATGGGCGGCCCGCCATCGTCCGGATGAGCTGGAAGCCTGCGTCACCGAACTCAAATCCGAACCCACAGGTCGGCTTCGGTGGCGAGCGAGGACCCGCCGTTCCGCGGCAGTAGACAAGGCTTTGACAGCCATCACCACCGGACCGGCCACCCGACATCGACTCCTGGCCATCATTGCGCGCTCGACAGTGAGAACCGGCTACGTCCGTGGAGGCAACGAATGAACGCGTTTCCGGCGCGGACACCATCCACAGCTCCCATGGACCACCCTCCGTGCACAACGACTTCCGGCGACACTGTGTTGGATTTCGTGGGCGTCACCGCGGCATCGCGTTGCACCTACTACCGAGAGGTCTGCCAGATTCCGGCCGTCCTCGATCCCCTTACCGACCAGATCGTCGTCGTCGCGGGTCATGTACAGGCGGTCATGGTCCCTGCCCCGCTCGGACGACGAATACGCGCGGAGTTGGACAGACGAGACGAAGAATGTGGACCGATCGTGTCCCACCCCAAATCAGGGTCGTGGACCTTCCTCACCAGATCCGAATTCCGACTCGATATCCCCGCCGCCGAGGCCGCCTCGTTGTGGGACCACAACGTGGTGGTCATGGCTTCCGGCGTGCAGATCGGACTTCCGACGCCAACCGCGAGAAACGCCGACCCGGTCCGTCTATGGGAGCTGCCACCACATAGCCCGCAGCGCCCGGGGACCACAACGGTTCTGCGTGCGGTGCGCGCCTGTGTAGAACGGGGCGAATCACGATGACCCACGGCCGAGTCCTATTGACCGACAAGGTTATTCGTCAGGCGACCGTCTACCGGCAGGTATGTGGATTCGATGCGTTCGCCCGGGAAGCCACCGGGCAGATCGTCGTGCGGACCGGCACCATCGGCGCGATCGTGTTGCCGTCTGCGCTGTGTCAGCGAGTAGTTGCGGAGATGGCGTGGCCGGGACCAGTCATCCTCGACACCAGCTCCCGCCGTCCCATGGCGACAATGATGACCGGGCCGCCACCGTCATACCTGCGTAGCTCGAGTACCTTTGCGGCACTATCGGCCGTCGAGGCCGTGCTGATGCCCGACGGTGACGAGGTGCTACTGCCCTCACCACGTGATCCCGGGCGACGCTGGCTGCCGTTCGAACCACTGGATCCGTATCGGCCTACCGCCGAGGTCGTCGTCACGGCGATCTTGGCGTGCCGGTAGGACGCCGGAGGTTGCGATGCCGCTGCCGCGATCGCCTCGCCCTGACGAACCCGACACCCACCTGCGGGTGATCAGTGCCGGGCTGGTGGTCGACTTCCGTGGCTGCCGCAGCGCGGTGCGGAACTTTCTGCGTGACTGGCTTTCCCATCCCCACCCGTCCATCACCGCCGCCGAGATCAGGGATGGATTTCTCCCGATCAACCGAATGCCCTGCGAGGAATTGTGGCTACACCCCTGACCGAGACCCCTGCCGATCGCTGCACCGCCTACCGGAGCCTTGGTTGGCGCGTCGAACTCGACGGACACGACCAGATCATCCTGCCCGCCAGAACCGTTCACGGGATCCAGGTGTGTTCGGGGTTGGCGGACCTGGTCCTGGACACGCTGCGTCACAGCAGGGTGGTCACGCCGATCGTGGACAACGTCGCCACCCGCACCCGCACCTTCTTGACCACCGCGCCCAAGGCTGGCGATACCCGTGCGATCAGCTTGTTTCCGCCTACCTCGACGGTGCAGGCCATCCGGACCGCTCCCGGTTCCCCGATCCCACTGCCCACCCCGGGAGACGAGACCCGTGTGTGGCTCGATGAACCCCGCCCGGACTGTCTCGCCGATTTCGAGTTGCTGATCAGCTTCACCCTCGAAGCCGCGCGCGCTTCGCTGCACGCCGCGTGACCCACCACCACGCCCCGCCGAACCGACTTCCTGATTCGCCGACGCCGACAGGCGTCCCCACCACCACACAGATACGGAACTGACATGACCTATGTGAGTTGGTACGCCCGGACCGAGACCGGGCTGGCTCCGCTGCAGCGCAGCCTGATCGACATCGAGAGCGGTGTCGCCCGCCAGCGCGCATGGAACCCGGAGCTGGTCATCGGGCTCGCCCAGACCGAGGACTACGCACGGGCGGTCCTGGCAGCCTGCATCGGAGTCCTGGTCGTTCCGAACGATCTCGACGAGGTCGTCGCGGCCCGGATGCAACGCCAACTGATCCTCGACCGCGAACCCCACACGTTCGAGTTCCTCATCGGCGAGTGGGCCTTGCATCGCACGGTCGGTAGCGGTGCGGTGATGCGCGCGCAGATCAAGGCGTTGATCGATGATCTCGACTCCCGCCCCAACCTTCGCATCGGGATCGTTCCGCTCAACGCCGAATTCGTAGCCGCCACCCCGGCTTTCGTCATCCACGACAGCTCTGCGGTCGAGATCGAAACCGTCACCGGTGAAGTCATCGCCACCCGCCCCGACGACATCGCACTCGCTGAGCGCACCTTCGCCCTGCTCCAGAACCAAGCCGTCTACGGCGACGACGCGCGTGTCCTGCTCACCCGAGCACTAGCCACCCACACCGACTAGCCGTCACCGTCGTCCACCGCCGAGCCAACCGGCTCGAGGCGTGGTCGCGAGTTGTCCTGCCCCCGATCTGATTCACCACCACACCGACGCCGCAAGGTCGCGAGTGTGCGCTGTTCGCAAGGAGCCCCGTCGATGACCAGCGCAAACGATCCGTCACTGTCGCTGCCAGCAGGGCGGGTCGTGCTGCAAGCGATGTTCGGACGGGCCAGCAGCCACCAGCTGACCCATCCTCTCCTCGCCGCCGCGGCCGAGCTGGTCCGTCTGGCCACCCGCGCCGCCGACGACGAAGCCAGCAAGGCGCAGATCGGGCAGATGCGGCGCATCGACACCTACGTCGATCAGGTCCTGCCGATCCCGGTCGAGTCGGCGGTGCTGCACACCGAAACGGTCTCGATGGTGCTGGTCAGGATGGCCGACCACGCCGCGTCGCCGGGCCGCCCCGTCGACATCGACCGGTTGTCTGCGGTGTGGGGCCCGCTCGACGAACTGGTGCGCGGGCTCGACGCGCTCACCGACGATCTCCTCGCCGGACGTCGGCGGGTCCCGTTGAGCATCTGGTGGAACACCCGCCCCGACTTGATTCCCTTGCAGGAGAAGCGATGACACTCACCCGAAGGACCGCGGCGATCGTCGCTTGCGTCGCGGTCTTCGTCTCGGGCGCACCTGAGGTGTGCGTGGCCTCGGCGTCACCGACAACGACACCGGCCCCTTCGACGTCGCTGTCGCTCACGAAATGTCCAGCGCTGTATGTGTTCGGCGTTCAGGGCACCGGTGAGTCCTCACCGGATGCCGCGCCGAGCACCGACACCGGGATGTTGTCGCTGGTGATGCGGCCGATGATGGCCGCCGCACCCGACCCTGGTCTGGTCGATCGCGCCTATGTGCCCTATCCGGCGGGCTTCGGTGGCGCGGTCGGTACCTCGATCGTTCCGTACGCCGAATCGGTCACCACCGGCGTGCTGCGCACGGAATCGATGATGGCGCAGCTTCATTCGGTGTGTCCGCGAACCAGGGTGGGGTTGGTGAGCTATTCGCAGGGCTCGCATGTCGCCTCGATCGTGGCCCAGCAGATCGGTGCGGGCCACGGGGTCGTCGATCCCAGTCTGGTCGCGGCGGTGATCTTGATAGCCGACCCGACCCGAAGCCCCGGCACGGGATTGTTCCCTGGCACCGATTCCTCCGCACCGGCTCCGGCACCGGGAACCAGTGGAAAACACCTGGCAGCACTGCCCGCAGCGCCGGTCCGATCAGGGGTTGCGGGTGGTGGGATCGGCCCGCAGCGTGACATCGCCGAAGATTTCGGTGCACTGACCGGCCGAGTGGCCAGTGTCTGCGTTTCCGGTGATCTGGCCTGCGACACCCCCGAGGGGTCGGCGATCTTGCGTGCCGCCGCGGGGGTGGCTTCGCAGTCGCTGATCTCGACCGGAGACCCGATCGGCTCGCTGATCTCGATCGGGCAAGCCCTCGCCTACACCTCGCTCAACGCAGCGGTCACCGTCATAGACGAGTCCATCTCTGGTGACTCATCCGCGCTGGGCATTTCACCACAGAAGTCGATATCGCAGCGCCTCGCGGATGCCTCGGACCCGCGGGCCGGGTTGGATGTCAACGCCGCCCTCGCCGCCGTGAGACGTG
This sequence comes from Nocardia sp. PE-7, assembly GCF_030486425.1. Lineage (NCBI taxonomy): Bacteria > Bacillati > Actinomycetota > Actinomycetes > Mycobacteriales > Nocardiaceae > Nocardia > Nocardia sp. PE-7. The sequence continues at coordinate 5,964,840 of NZ_CP129614.1, forward strand.
TCGGAACTATCGGGTTCGACGCGGTCAACGCTGTTGTCGCGTCGGTGCTCAACCCCGCAGCCCTCACCCAGCTGGCGGCTGTCGCACTGTCCAATCCGGCCGCCGCTGTCGTCATGGTGGGCGAGAAGTTCACCAGTGCGGTCGGCGACCTGGTGGCGCCGACGACCGGAGATCGACTGGTCTCGACGGCATTCGATGTCGTGCGGCGCGAGGTTGCCGACAACCGCGACCTGCTCGACCTGACCACGTGGGTGCGGATCTGGGAAACCGGAATGCGGCACGACGCCTACTCCCATGCCGTCGGTGGCGGGCCCTCCCCTGCCGCGTGGGCGGGAGCGTGGCTTGCCGCCGCCGCCCACGACGCCGCCGCCGCACCCCTGTTACCGGCGCGCACCGGTGAAGGTTCACCACCATCGCCGACTACCCTCACACGCTCGGTGCTCGTCTCGACCTCGTCCGCGCCGTTCAGCGTGGACCTTCCTGCTCCCACCACCTCATCAGGACCGAGCCCCTTGCCGGTCGAGGTGGTGGGAGCACCCCAACACATCGCGGCACCGCCCACCGAGCTGCCGCGACCAACCGCGACGGTTCCGGTGACCGTGGTCGGGCCAAGCCAGCCCGGCGTCAGCGCCGACGCGACCCGACCCCCGACCAGCTCGGTCGTTGCTCGCCAGCCCGGCATCACCGACCCCACTCGCTAACTCCCCCAACCCCTCCGCTGTCTGGCCGCGCACTGCCCGTAACCAGCAGTCCTCACCGATCGATCGGAGACCGATGAACAGAACAATCGCACCGTTGCCCGACACCAACCGGTTGCTCGCGGTGTGGAACGGCGCGCAGAAGTCGACGACCTCGCTCGAGCACGCCACCCACGTCTTCGTCACGATGTGGACGATCTACCTCACAGACGTGGACCCCACGACCATCAGTGAATGGCAGCACTACGAGATCCCCAAAGCCGCCACCGATCTCAGTCGCACCATCGCCCGGGTGATCGATGACGAGATCAGCTGGCATATCGGGAACCGACACGACACGGCGGTCCTGATCGACGACGACTCCCCCGAGCTCGTCACCGCAGGGGAACTGGTCGGTCGCATCGCCATGTTCACCGTGCTCTTCGACAAATGGCCGCCGCACCTGGGCCAGTGCCCGCTCGGTCCGGCGTTCCTCGAATCCGGCCGACAGTTCGACAAGCTGATGCGGGGCCTGGCCAAAGGTCGTCGCCAGCCTCGGCGCCGTTGCGACGGTTTGCCGCCGGTCCCCCGCCCGCAGCGCATCGAGCTGGGCGCCGTCCCCCGAAGCAGCCAACCATGACGACTACTCGCCCGCTGCTGCACTACAGCAACATCAGCGCCCCCACCGCAGCGATGGTCCGACACGGCCCCGACACCGTTGTCGGGCTCGCGTTCAACCCCACCTGCCTCGCCCTGGTCTACCTCACCGTGCATCCCCGCGTCCGCACCGTGACCAGGGGTTCGCGCGCGGTCGGGGTGGAACTCGGATGCGACATCGTCATCCACCACGGACTCCACCAGCAAGCACGCCGACTTCTCTCTGCCCGCATCGATCAATGCTGGCGCCACGCCCGCGCGCTGGCAGCGCACAATCCGGTGCCGGATCTGCGCTGCTATTACGGATCGCAAGTGCTCTCCGATCTGGCCGGGCTCTGGAAGTTCCGGACGGGGTTCGAGTCGGAAATCATGACGATGATCGATCTCGCCTACGACATCCCCGAGGCCGGCACAGAGCTGTTGAACGCGGTGATCGCACACGGGTTCGCACCCGGCACCCCACCCGAACAGCTGGCCGAACGCACGGTCCTCGTCGAAGCGTTCGCCGCCGCCGCCCAGGGTGCACGCCACCTGAAACTCATCGAGCCGACCGACCTCGACATCGTGGCCCTGCTCGACCAGATCGAACCGCCCGCACGGTCGTCGACAGCCCTCATCTCTCATCAAGCTCAGCCGCTCCATCAGGCTCGGCCGCGCCGTGTCGAGCTGACCGCACGCTGACCTTCACACACCGTCACCCGTCCTACCTACTACACCCGTACCACTGCCAGGGGGCCACCACATGACACTGGACTTCGATCCCGCCACCGCACACCAATTCGCCACCACCGGCACATACATCGCCGCCGAGGTATCCCACGCCACGAACACCACCACCGCAGCGGTCGACGCGGTGCCCGGGTTGGGGCTGATCGGCGAAGACTTTCGGGCTTTGCTGATCACCGCGATGACCAACCACGCCAACCATCTCGGCGGCTGCGCGCACACGGTGACCGATCAAGCCGACCACGTCGCGACTTACCGCGCCCAGATCAGCGGGCTCGATCAGCGCATCGGCGATGGCCTCGACAATATCGGGCAACTGTGATGGCCGGGCGTGTGAAAACCTCGACCAGCAGCCAGGTGGCGCCAGATCCCGATGCGATCATCGCCTACCTGTCGGCACCGATCCGCGAGCTGCGTACCAGTGTGGACGGCACCGGTGACCCGGCTGAGGCACTGGGCCTGCTCAACAACGCGATCAGCCAACTCGACTCGACCGAGGCGCCCTACCGCCTGCAGGCAACCGATCTCGAATCGAGCTGGAGCTCCACAGCTGCTAACTCCGCGATCCCCGCGATCCGCGCCTCTCGCACCAGACTGGTCGAGGGTAGCGACCAAACTGGGGAGTTCGCCACGCTGATCGACGCCGCGGTCGGCACCAACACCACCGCCGCCGCGGCGATCGATGCCGAACTCGACGACTTCGAAACCCGAGCCCGCCGGATTCTGAAAGCTTCACCGAACGAGCAAGGCGTCACCACCGTCATCGAGCTGGCCCGACAGATGTACAGCAACTCCCTCTCCGCTGTCGACAGCGCGCAAGCCGACTACGACACCTACACCAGCAAGCTGCGCGAAACCGACTACACGACACCGAAATCCAGCCTCGGGACCGGTGGCGGACCCGCTACCGGCGACCCATCCCTGACCAGCGACGACGACACCGACACCGTCATCGACGACACCGGCAGTAGCTCGACATCGAGCGATCCGGTCATCGCGATGCAGCAAACCCTAGCCACCGCGGGCATCGACGCCGCGACGACCCTCGGCACCCAATTGATCACCTCCGGGGCCGAAGTGCTGACCACGCTGATCACCGAAGCCGCCGGGGTCGCGACCCACGCCATCGATGTCCTCGGCGACGAAGCCGGTGAAACGATCACCGCCACACTCACCGGCAATACCGGTGACAGCACAGGCACCGCGCCCACGGCGAACGGAGCCGGGGCCGGTTCGAACGTGCCCAGTAACGGCGGCACCGGGGGCGGGGCGCCGCTGTTCAACTTCGGTGGTTCCGACAAGCCCGCCACCGGCGCGAACGGTGCCAGTACCGGTACAGGATCGAACACCGGCGCCGCGCCGATCACGCCGAAACCCGACGCGCCCACCAGTGACGGCGACCAGAAACCCCAGCCCTCCCCCGCACCTGGCACCGCTGTGTCCCCTGGCCAGAATTCGAGCACCGGCGCTGTGGTGCCGCCTACTGCCGGTCAAGCCGCCGGGACTGACGGTGAGCACAAACCGCGTCCACAAGCCGGCACGACCTCACCATCAGCAATCGCCGGTGACGTTGTCGCGGTGGTGGTTCCCGTCATCGGAGCTGTCGGGACATGACCGACAGCCCACTCGATCTGCGCCGACCCGACCCTCCGACCGGACCTGACGATCTCCGTAGCGACACCGACCACGGGTTCGACGAGGACGACGACTTCGACGACGACTACGACCGCTCCAGCGCCTGGTCGGACTGGATGGACCCCACCGACGCCGACCCCGACGAACCGAAGGCGCCGCCCGGGTTTCGGCAGGTCGGACGAAACTACGCACCCGCACGCCCCGACCAGGGCGGCGCAGGACGAGTCATCGCCACCCTCGGCGCGGTCTTCGCGGTCGTGATCATCGTTGTGCTGGTCGTGCTCGAGTCGCTGCCCGACACCGACGACCAATCCAACACAGCTCCGAACACGCCTTTGCCCGCACCGTTGACCGGGATGGTCCACGCGGTCCCGACAACGACCACCGCTCCACACGCGATCGCCGACTGCCCCCACAAACGCAGCACCGCTCTGTCTTCGGGCGCCGACCCCGGCGACACCACCAGCGCGGTCAGCGTGATCTTCGCCTTCCAATACGCCTACTACGTCCAACGATCAGCCACCAAAGCACGCGAATACGTCACCGCCGATGCGAACGTCCCACCCGCGCAGCACATTCAGGACGGCATCGACTCTGTGCCCGTCGGAACCCGCTACTGCGCCACAGTCGTGCCGACCGCACCGGGCCGGTGGCAGGTCCAGATCCGTGAGCAATGGCCGAACAAAACCCCAGAGCTGTTGGCGGCCTTGATCATCACCACCGCGACCGAACCCGACGGCACAGCCACGATCACCGCGATCAACGCGGCACCATGACCGACCCAACAACCACCACCCCACTCCTCCGACACCAACAGACACCGAGATGAACGAGCACCGAACGCGGCAGGAGCCCCCACCGTGACCACCCGTCCACGAAATCTGATCGACCCCGACCAGCCGACCCCCGCACGCCTGCACAGCGCGTTCCTCGGCGGGAAGGACCACTACGACCCTGACAAGGTGCTAGCCGACGCCTTGGCGAGCAGCACGATCCGGCCCGCGGTCGCCGAATCCCGTCGATTCACCCGACGCGCGGTCGAGTACCTGTCCGACCATCACGAGGTGTCTCAGTTCGTCGAACTCGGGTGCGGCATTCCCCACTTCCCGAATATCCACGACATCGCCGAACGAGCGAACAGCAGCGCGAAGACGTTGTATGTCGACTCCGACACCGTCGTGGCCGCGCATGGGCGTGCGCTGCTGCACGAACCACCTACCCGGTTCTTCAGCGATACCGACATCACCGACACCGACGCGATCGTGGGCGATGTCGCCGCCGTGATGGACATGACGGCACCGTTGGCGGTGTGCGTGTCGGGCACCGCAGAATGGATTAGTGACGCCCCTGCCGTGCTCGCGGCGTTGACCGCCCGGTTCCCGGTCGGGACTTGGCTCGTGTTCACCCACGTCACCGACGAGTTCTACCCCCAGCACGTCCAGGCCGCCGCCGAAACCCTGCGCCGCGCGGGCATCCCGTATCGCCCACGCGGACGAGACGAGGTCACGGCCATGCTCGCCGAGTACCAGCTCCTCGCGCCCGGTCTGATCGCCCCGCACCGGTGGGTACCAGCCCTCAGCCGCGACGACGACAACGGGAATGGGAACGGCGAGGGCGAAAATGGCGACGGAATACGGAGACTGTCGCCCGCCGCACCACGCCATCGCGCGGCATGGGACCTGAGCGCCTACGCCGCTATCGGCCAGCTCCACCCGAGGGGTGCTCGGTGACCGGTGACATGGTGCAACAGAGGAAAGACCGTCCGCCGACGTGATGGATAGCGAAGATGGCAGGGCTGGCACCACAGATCTCGTGCCCCACAATCGATCCACGTGGTGCAGTTCTGTTGCCGCTTCTGCCAATGATGTTCCGACGCATCAGCCGCGTGAGGGCACGTCCACCGTAAAGAGGTCGCCGGTTGCTTGGTAACCCTGGCTTGAGAAGCGTCCAGGACACGGTCAGAGCCGTGGGCCGGTGGTCATCCGGTCGCCGAAACTTGCTGCGCGCGTCGTGAGATTCACCCCCGCCACCGCCGGACTGGCCCCCACCCACCATCGGGTACTCGACGCCCCGTTCATCGCGAAGGCTGAACTTGACGTGGTCGGACATCGGACCAGAGGGGATTTCGCCTACCACCATGACCGTATACAGCGTGACTGTCTCTGTGAACAGTGCAAGTGCGACCACGATGTGTCGGCGGTCGTTGACATAGAAATCGCTCGTCTCGGGGATCAGAACGTCTTCCAGCTCAATGATTGCGGGCACGCCAGGCTGGCTCATCGCAATGCTCCTCAGGCGATCGAATTCGGAACCTAACCGTACGCGCGAACCGCCACAAGCGGTTTCGCTACCAAGCATCCACTTTTGCGGGGTCGCACGGCCTCTCAACCCCACGGATAGCTCGCGGCCTGCCAATGCAACAGGCAGCTACCCGAGAACTGTCAAACAGCGAACAGTCCTGCCGTCGGAACCCTGCGGCGGGCGCGGCGGTGAGCCCCGCGTCGAGAGTGAGCGCCGCGATGATCGGTAGGGCGCTGGTGAGGGTTCGGTGTTCAATTCTCAGGGTCTCCGCGTGCAGCGATCCGGCACCATGTTGACGAGATATCTCAGCTGCTCGCTGGCTCGAGTAATAGTTGCCGGGTCTCCTCGACGGCGGGGATTTCGCCTTCGGAAATCGTGGCCGAACGGCCGTCGGTGCGGGTGATCTCGACAGTCACCCGTGGTCGACGGCTATCGAGCCACAAACTCAGCGCGGTCGCCAGTACCGCTGCGGTAGTACCGGCTACGCCAGTAAGACTGGTCGCGAGGACAACGGCTACTACTTGCGAGGCCGTGCTCATCCGATCAGTTCGCTTCTCGATCTGGACCCGACCACGCAGTCCGTCCTCGTGACGCAGCCACGACATCAGGTCGTTCAGCTCCGCGTCAGCGTCCTTGCCGACCAGTCGTATTCGCGCGGTCTTCGGTCCGGCTGGTGCAACGACATTCTCGGTCGCGTTCTTGCTGTCGATGACGAGGAATCCCGCGCCGGGGGTGGTGGTGCGAACAGGAACTTCGTAGCCGTGGTCGTGCAGAGTCGCGGTGAGTTGGTCGGCGTTGAGGATTCTCGCAGGATCGTTGATCCGATATCGGATCAACGGGACTGGGCTGTCGGTGGTGATCAGCAGGCGGTCGGTGTCGAGCTCTGCGTAGATCCGTTGCGGGTCGTATTCGACCAGGGTCGGCAATGCGGTGGGGTGTCCGCCGAATAGTGCTTCGGCCAGCACCAGATTGTCGCGGGCCAGGCGGCGGATTGCGATAGTCGAGGGCGTTTCGTGGCCAAGGATTCCGGTGTCTTCGGTGCCGTAGAGCAGGATCGGATTCGCTCGACCGCCGCGGGATTCGACCAGCGCGGTGATGCGATCGCGCCATGTTTCGGTGATGTTCTCGCCCGCGAGTAGGATTTGCAGGTCCAGGTCGAATGTCGCCCGACCAGCGCGCTCAAGCACCTCCTGTACAAACGGCGGATAGCCTGTCAGGACAATCTGGTCGAAATCGCGGCCGCGTGCGCTGATCTCACGTGCGACCGCCCCGGGGTCGCATCCGGGTGCCACGACCGACAGTTTGTGTCCGCGCCTTTCCAGCCCTCGCAACGTCTGCGTGGTGCATGTCGAGCCCAACCATCCACCGATCGCGAAGTCGGCGAGGACCAAGCTCCGGCGACGCTGTGACTGCGAGTGCCAGAGACCGAGGACGCGATCGTGGTAGTCGATGTCGGCGGCCACCGCCGTCTCTTCGCGCGGCCAATATAACGGCGGACCATGGGAACCGGCAGAGGCCGACCACAAGGTTCTGCCGACGCAGCCCCACGACACCAGGTCCTCGTGCGTTGTCGGTGGCACCTTGGTGAAGTCGTCGAGCGTGCGGACCCGATCGGTGGTCAGGCCGTGCAGGGACAGAAAGTCTCGGTAGGCAGGAACATTGCACGACGCTCTGCGGAAAACCCGCAGAACCTGATCGCGGTGAAGGCGCCCGAAAGGGTCGGGCTCTGCGCGGCGGTGGGCATCGTCGACCGGTCGGTCGACGATCGGCGGGTGGTGCCTCACCGTTGATGGTGAGGCACCGGGCTCGGTGTCCGATTCTTCCAGTTCGTGAGGTGAATCGGCTTCGGTTTCCGTTATCGGTGAAGTTGGCAGCGCGGCGTGAGGATCAGCCGAGTACAACTGCGGCCAGGTGCGGTCCATGACGTGCCGGCGCAGCGTTGTGGCTCGCCACAGAACCCGCGCGACTGCGGCCTCCACATCCTCGAACGTCTCGTCATCGTCGAACGGGATGCGCTCTTCCAGTGCGTTGGCCTCCGAGATCAGGAACATCCCGACCGCGGCGAAGATCGCGTCGGTGACCCGACGAGCATCGGCGTCTTCGACCATCATCGCCACCACCGCGGGATCAGGCACCGGAGTGATCTCGACCTCGGAGATTTCGAACAGTTCGCTCCGAACCGCATCCCATCTGTCGGCAACGGTCTCGGGATAGGGCTTGTCAGCGTAGGATTTTCCCGCGCCGACCACGGACTGAACGAATCCCGGTCGTGATGGCGAGGATTCCCACATGACCGATCCCCCGTCCGACCGCGGATCTCGCAGGTGCGTGTCCAGCGTTCGATACGCCCCGTCGAGTGTTGCCACGGATTCCATTACGGTTCCCGTAACGCACAGTTCGACGGCCACCAGGAGCACAGGGCTCAGGTAGCCGTAGCGAGTGCGGATCATCGTGGTCACGCCATTGATCGTAGAGCTATTTCCTCGCCCAGCAAAATAGCAATTCATGGATAAGGGATCCGAAACATGGACGGGCGGGATTCATGGATCAGCGGCATTATTCATGAATGGCTCCGGGCCGAAACGGACTGGACGTTCGGCTCGCAGCCGGAGCCACTGACGGCAATCGCTTGACTTCTCGTGATGACCTACAATTCCGGGTATGACAGCGGTGGACCTCTCGCGGCACTACGAAAGCGGCCCCTGGATCGTGGTCGTCGAACGCGAGACGGATTCGAAGCTACTCCTGGCCGAAATCGATCGTCAGTGCAAAGAGCACGGGGTCTACATCGACGTCGTCGAGCTCGCGGACGTCAAACCGCTCACGCTGTTCCGGTACAAGGGCATGATCGTGTTGCTCGCACCGGTGATCCCGCCCGCCGACGTCGACCCCGCAGTCCTCGACTCCGCGCTCGAGCTGATCAGGGAGTTCCGCAAGTCGTATCTATGGGGAGTCTCGGCGCTGGTCGGACTCGGCAGCGGTCACGCCGCCTGGCACGAGGTCGGCATGGTCCAATTCATCGCCGACGCAACCGCTTTCGCGGACAACGTTGTTCGTTCGGCGATCAATTCCGACACAATTTGCGGTCACCACGTGCTACGGAGCGGCAAACCGGTAACCGGGCTCGATCTTTTCGCGATCTACGAACCCGATGATTCGACGTTGCGGCGCAGGTCATCTCGAACCGCGATGAAGCTGCAGACGGAACTGGATCGCCTGCGGAGCTGGGGGCTGGTGGTGACCGCGGACAATATCGCCGCCGTCCGCGCCCGAATCAAGGAGTGGACCGACCGCTACAACGGAAAGCGCTACAACGATGTGCCCGGATCCACGCGCAACGTTCTGGAGTGGGTGATCTCCGACCCCGACACCAACTCGCCCACACCCGAACTCGCCGCTGCGCTCGAAGACGAGAGCTTCCGAAATTCCTGGAACGACGGTACCCAGCGGGCCGCGCGCTTAGTCCTCGATGACCTCCTCAAGACGTTCGGGATCGAGCGGCCACGGAAGAACGGAGTCCGGATGCACGGCAAGAAGGGGCAGTGCCGGGCTCTGGCGCAGCTGGTCGCGACGATGAATCAGATCACAGATCTGCTGGGGCCGGAACTGGACGCCGGTGGCGTCTTCACCGACGTGCTGGCAGACCCGGACAAAGAGCCGGTCGCCGTCCATGAATGACGACCGTTATCCATGTTACGAATTTCAGGCAAAACCATTCTTTGACCAACGCGAGCTGGATCGTAAACATTAATCAGCGGCCGAATACATGCATTGAACATGGTTGAGCAGGTTTATTCCCGCTCGTCCATGTTGAATCCATGAAGGGCCACTGCTCGGTCATGAATAGCGAAAACACGGTCGGCCAATTCTGTGGAGCGTGGTGCTCATGCAGAAAAAACAAATCCCCAGTTCCGACTCCCCCATCGAATTCACCGACTCCGTGCGGGCCCGCATCGTCAGCAGTTTCCGCCGCGCCTACGAATTCGTGGACAAACACCGCGACATCATCGAAACCGTCGTCGAGGTCCTCGGCGCCGCCGTCGAGGTGCTCGCGATCGTCTTCGGCATCGACCTCGACAGCGTCTCGCTGATCACCGAACTGCTCGAACTGGCCTGGGACCTGGCGAACAACCCGCGGGTTCGCGCCGCGGTCACCGCGGCCGTCGGCTGGCTACGCCGACTCCTGCACCGGGGCGCGGCCGCCGTTCACCGCGCTCACGCCGCTACCGCCGCCGGTGTCCGCGCCGGTGTCCGGCGCGCACGACGCGGCTACATCCGGCTGCGGCGACGGGTCCGTGCGAGTGCGCGCCGCGTCGCCCGAGTTCTGTTCATCTGTTACTGAGTCCTTCGCCGCCCGAACCCCCAACCTCCGGGTTGGGGGTTCTTTCATGTCCGCATCCGGGTGGTTGAGCCGACGTCCGACGACTCCTCGGTGGCGAACATGCGGGTGCTCAACGCGTCATACGGTGCCAGCGAGGGTGGTGTCCGATCGGTCAGACGCCGCGCCGCCGGGTTGCGGATCGACAGGACGAGCACACCAACGTGAGCGATGGGGCAGCCAGTATGGCGTCCGGGTCAGATCCAGTAGGAGCAGATGCCGTCGTCAGTCTCGGCGGAGACGGTGCCGCCACATGCGTGAATCACCCGGCGAGGGGCGATGTTGATTTGGTCAGTTCGGTGTACGTCTGCCCGATGCCGTCAGGGATGGAAATAGTGGCACGCCAACCGAGTTCGCTACCGGCCACAGTCGAGTCGAGCGCGCCGTGCAACCACGCGTGCGTCGTCGCGACGAAAGTCCTCGACAGCATCTCCACCATGAACTCCCACCAGCTCACACTCCAACTTCACGGCCTTGACCACCAACTGCGGCCCTACCTCACCAACCGCATGGTGGGACAATTCGTAGACCGACTCACCGCGGTGATCCACGAAAGGGCCTCGATGCATCGAACGGCGGCGATCACATGAACCGCGCCGACCCGCTCTACCAGCGCGATCCCGATGCCTGGCGCGCTCACCTCGCCGAAGGCAATGCCAAACAACCACGCAAGCGAGTCGGCGCCGATGCCCTCATCCACGACTCCGACGGTCGAATCCTGCTGGTCAACCCCAACTACAAGCCGGACTGGGACCTTCCTGGCGGGATGTCGGACGCCAACGAACCACCCGATGCCACCGTGCGGCGCGAACTCGCCGAAGAACTCGGCCTGGATCTTCCCGCCACACCACTGTCGTTGCTTTGCATCGACTGGGTAGCACCCCACGGCCCCTGGGACGACTCCCTCATGCTCATCTTCGACGCCGGGACCCTGACTCCCGCAACGATTTCGACGCTTCACATCGCCGACGACGAACTCGAGGACTTCGGCTTCTTCACACCAGACCAAGCCCGCCAACGTCTTCGCGCCTACATTTGGCAGCGGCTCCAGGCTGCACTGCACGCCCGCACCACTGGACACACCGCCTACCTTCACGACGGCAATTCCGCATCTGGTCGGTGAACAGGGCACCGTAGAAGGCTTGTGGCCGGGGTGACCACGCTGCGGGGGTCCGCGCGATACCGTTGTGCGCTCGCGACCTGGAAACTACGGGCTCAGCCATCCCTGATCTGTGGGCCACGCCGCCGTCTGCGCGGCGCGGGGACTAGTTAATCCGGTGTACGGCCAGCCTCTCCACAGTGCGGCCCATCAGCGATTCCACACGAGCACTGGGGTCTCACACTCTTGGGCGGTCTATGCCGGTTCGCCGTCGCGGACAGGTCCGTTGCGCTGCACTGCCCTTTGGCGCCATTTTCAACAGCATCGCGGAATCACCACGATGGACGGTGTGGGAACTTGCTGGTTAGGATGAAGTGCGGGTCGGCAACCTTATTCCCCCCCAAGGATTGTCACCCGATTCGGCGGCATGCCGCGCCCTCAAGGGTCGGTCGGCGCCGTTGATATCGATGCCGTCGGGCTCACTCCCCCCTTCGCCCGGCGGCATCGTCATTCAGCGTGCGATAACGTCACCGATGGGCTCACTCCAATCCGAAGCCGAGCCGCAGAAGGCTACGCGCCCTACTTCGGGTTGCTGAAAATGCTTTCGCGTCCGCCAACCGCGATCATCGCATCGGCGCCGACGTGCGACGCCCGCCATGCCATGGCCGACCCTTCTAGACCGCAACACTCCGGGCTTCATCGACCGGAGTGTTGCCGTCGACATTCGCCGACCTAGTCCAGCGTGTACTGACCCCCCTCCACGCCAGTACACACTAGGACCAATTGGCGTGTACTGATGTACACGAACCGACTGTGTCATGCACACTGGTACATGTCAATGGCCGTCTATTGTACTGTGGTGTAAACGGCCGTATTTCGCAGGAGGGGGAACAGTGGACGAGCAACAGCACGAAAACCCCGAGAGCCCAACCGATTTGGCCGCAAAGATCAATCGGTTGTTCGAGGTGATGCGCAAACCCTCGGTGCCGCCGCTGTCCAATGCCGCTGCCGCGGCCGCGATCACAGAGGCGACCGGGGTGTCGATCAGCCCCGCATATCTGTGGCAACTTCGGTCGGGAATGAAGTCCAATCCGACGGTGCAGCATCTGCGCGCGATCGCGCAGTTCTTCGGAGTGTCGGCGTCGTATCTGCTCGATGCCGAGTCCGACGAGTCGACCGAGGCTCAGCTGAATTTGCTGCAAGCGATGAAGGACTCCGGCGTCCGCGGCCTGGCGTTGCGGGCATCGGGTCTCACGCCTCGCACGTTGGACAGCATCGCCGCTATCGTTGATCGTGCGCGCGAGATCGAGAATCTGCCTCCGATCGAGTCGCAGGATCGCTGATCTGGGGTGGACGTATCGGTGGGGACTACGGGGTCATGAAGAATTCGACGAAGCGGATCGACAAGCTGGTTACTCAGCTCCCGATTCCCCGGCCGTGGAACCGAACGAAGTTTGTCGACAACGTCGCCGCGCTGCGCGGTCGACCCATCACCCTGATCTCGACTGCCGACCTAGAGCTTCCGGTGACGCCCGACAGCGCGTGCGGCATCTGGCTGATGCGCGACAGCGAAGATGTGATCATCTACGAGGCCGGGACCTCGGAGTATCACATCGATCAGATCGTCTGCCACGAGCTCGGTCACATGCTGCTCGATCACGACCGCGCGGCCGACACTAGCGAGGGCGCACGAGCCCCTGATCCGTTGCTCCACTCGGCTTTTCCAGACCTCGACCCGGCGACAGTGCGGGCCGTACTGGGGCGCTCGGACTACGGTGACCGCCTCGAGCGCGAAGCGGAGACCTTCGCCACCTTGGTCATGGTCGCGGCAACAGCCGACCGCCCTAGCCAGGGTCTGCGCAATGTTCTTTTCAGGCAGCAATGACTTCGGCGGTATCGGCAACGATCGCGTGGCCGATCATCGTCGCGATGACGTTGGTGGTGGGCGCGCGTTGGCGCTGGTTCGCCAGCAGCACGTCCGAACGGTATCTGAACACGACCCTCACCATCATTCTCGCGACCCAACTGCTGCGTGAACGCGCAATACAGCACGCGATCGCCGAGCACACCCCCCTGAGTGTGACCGCGATTCAGCAATTGACGCTGTGCACGATCGTCTGCTCCATCGCACCGTTCCTCTGCGTCGTCGGCATGCTGTCGGGCTGGAATGTCGAACATGCACGGCGACAATGTCTTCGGTATGCGTTCGTCGCTGTCGCGTTGTCGGCCCTCATGCTCATCGCCGGTACACGAGCACGACGCGCCCACATGCCCGTCGAAATAACCGGCGGTTGGGACGGGGTACTGGTGTGGGTGGGTTTCTCGGTGCTGCCGACCTACCTGGCCTATGTGATGGTCAGCCGGTGCCGCACCGAATACCGGCAGCCCGGCGTTATTCGCAGCGAGAAGCTTGTTCTTGCGGGCATCGCGGCAGCCGGAGCAACCATCGGAGTCACCACCGCTATCGCGCTGGTGCTCGCGGTCCTACAGGAACTACACCTTCTCGATTCCGTCGAGTACCGGATGCAAACCCATCCGCGGAACTTCTTCTGGATCGCCGCCGCCATAGTGGCCGTGTCAGCCGCACCGCCGCTACGGTCAGCGACGCGATGGCTCGGCTACGACACGACAAGCAGGCAATGGCGCCAGCTACGCCCACTATGGCAAGCGATGGTGTCACTGTTCCCCGACAGTCGACTTCCGCTTGGGCCGGGCCCATCGGAGCGACGGATCACTACCTTGCAGCTACACCGTGCGACAGTCGAAATACGAGACGCCATGCTCGGGCTGCGTTCCTTCGCTCACGACGTAGAACCCGACGTGTTCGCGACCTTCACTGCGCGAGAGCACATTCCCAGATCCGAATGGGACACAGCCACCCTCGCACTGCAGTTGGCGAGGGCCGCCCACGACCGCCGCGAGGGGATCGCACCGCGCGCCGAGACGGCAACGCCACTACCTACCTCGACCTCAGCGAACCTCGCAGACGAAGTCTCGGAGTTGTTGCGACTGGCCAAGTGGTGGTCGCCTGCCCATCGGTTCGTCGCCGCCGACCGGTCCGCTTCGCACCGACCAGCCGAATCACCGACCCAGAAGACTTAGGGACACAACATGATCGAGACGACCACCGCTACGGGTCTATCCGCGAAGCTACCGCATTCCCGATATCGGCTGCCGCTGCTCGGCGACGTTCTTACCACCGATTTCGCGAAGCCGTGCCAACGGCTGGCCGACCAGGCACGGGAGTTGGGGCCGGTCTTCGAACAGAAGCTGTTCGGTTACCCCGCGATCATCGTCACCGGAGTCGAGGCCGTGGAGGAAGTCAACGACGAGTCGCGGTGGGAAAAGCATGTCGGGCACGCGCTGATCAAACTGCGACCGCTGGCGGGCGACGGGTTGTTCACCGCGTACAACTCGGAGCCGAATTGGGCCAAGGCACACACCATTCTCGCCCCCGCCTTCACCAAACCGGCGATGGCCAACTATCACGGCGCGATCACCGGCACCGTCCGCGAATTGACCGACCTCTGGTCGACGACACCGGAATGGATCGACGTGCCGGCGACGACGAACAAGCTGACGTTCGAAATCATCGCGCGCGCAGGGTTCTCGCACTCGTTCGGTTCGCTGGCCGATTCGAACAGCGGTTCTTTCGTCGAAGCGATGGTGCGTGAGCTCGCCTACGCCAACCGCCGCACCGATGTACTTCCCTTGTTCGACAAGATCTTCCGCCGCGGCGACCGTGATCGACACAAGGCTGACCTGACGCATGCGCACGCTGTCGTCGACGACATCATCGAAGCCCGCAAAAGCGATCCGCATCGCGAGTACCGCGACATCCTCGATCTCATGCTCGACAGTGTCGATCCAGAAACCGGGGAGCGTCTCGACACGGTCAACATCCGAAACCAGATCCTCACCTTCCTCATCGCGGGCAGTGAGACCTCCGCCAACACCATCGCTTTCGCTCTGCACTACCTCTCGACCCGTCCCGACATCGCCGCGAGCGTCCGCGCCGAGCTCGATGAGCGTTGGCCCACAGCGGAATTCCCGGACATCCGCTTCGACGACGTGGCCAAGCTGCGTAGTCTGCGCCGCGTCATCGACGAAACCCTGCGGCTGTGGCCGACCGGGCCCGGATACTTCCGCCGGGCCAAGCAGGACACCACGCTAGGCGGCCGCTACCGATTCGCCAAGAAGGACTGGGTACTGGTGCTACTGCTCGCCGCCCACCGAGACCCTGCCTGGGGCCCCGATGCCGATCAGTTCAACCCCGACCGGTTCCTGCCGGACAACCTTCGCGGCCTACCGCCCCGTGTCTACAAACCTTTCGGTACCGGCCCCCGTGCCTGCATCGGGCGCCAGTTCGCGTACCACGAAATAGCGGTCACCCTCGCGGCGCTTCTGCACCAGTTCGACCTGGAATCCGACCCCGGCTATGACCTCGATGTCCGCGAAACGCTTACCCTCAAGCCTGCAGGTCTCCGGCTGCGCGTACATAGCCGCCGCTAGGCATCGTCGGGGCAGCAGCGGCTCGCCTCGCCGCGACCGCTCGTCCAAGTACGTGCTGTCTTGGCAACGATCGGCGGACCTCGCGCGCCGCCACCTCACCGACGACGAGCTCGCCGGGGGCCGGGAACGGATGCGGGCGTGGATCGTCCAACAGCTCGCAGACCGGTAGACCCCTGGAGCTCAGCCCGCTGCCCCTGTCGGAGTTGCAGCACGCTCGAGGTCGGCAACGATGACCGCGTACTCGGGGTCTTCGGGGTCGGGGACGTCATTGGCTCTGAAAGCCGCGACGACCGCGGGGTACTTCGCGAACTCGGCGAGAGAGCTGAGCGCACCGTCATAGCCCCAGTCGTTTCGGAAGAGCTCGCGAATGACGACGGTCAGGATAGGGGTGATGAACTCGGGGGATGGTTCACTTTCGAGCAGAATCTCAGCGATCGGCCCGAACACGGTGTCTCCTGCGGAATTCCACGCCATGAAAGATCCTTCCGATTGTCGTGTGTCTGGTTCCCGGCTTCGGTCCGAAATCGGCGAGGCCGCAGTCGATGCGCGAGCTGAAGTAGCGGGTTATGGCAGGCTGCCCGAGAGCGGCTGCCCGAGCGGCTGGTCGGTCTGGATGCTCCGGTAGCGGACGTGTCCGTCGGAATCTTCACCCACGTACCGTGCGAGAACCGCGCGTGGACTGGTCGGTGTGACCTTGATGTGGTCGTCGTCGGCTTCGACGATCCGGCCGCGCATGAAGCATGCGGATCGGCCGACGGTGATGGTCTCGGTGTCGAGTTCGATCTCCATATCGCGGATCAGGCAGAAGTCGAACTCGTC
This sequence comes from Nocardia sp. PE-7, assembly GCF_030486425.1. Classification (NCBI taxonomy): domain Bacteria; kingdom Bacillati; phylum Actinomycetota; class Actinomycetes; order Mycobacteriales; family Nocardiaceae; genus Nocardia; species Nocardia sp. PE-7. The sequence goes on from NZ_CP129614.1 coordinate 5,981,644, forward strand.
GTCGACAGCGAAGGTGGACGGCTCGTCGAGGGCGATCGGGAGTTGGTCCCATGTGCAATGAACGAGTTGCCCGCTCAACAGATTGGCAGCCTGGACGAGGGCTATCGCTTGCTCGTGGGTGAGCTGCGCTGGCATCAGTAGGCGTTGATGGACATGCTCTTGGACGGTGACAAGGGCCGCCGCGGATCGGGCCATCGCTTGCAGTTCGGGATCAGGATCGCCGGTCATCGTCGTTGTGGTGTCGAAGGCGCGCGGCCCATAGACATTCGAGAGGGCGACGCGATTGGGGTGGTGAAGGCAGGAGATGAATCGCAGTGCATCGACGATGTCTTCGGGTGCTCGGCCGGCTATCTCGATGGCCATCGAGATGTCGACTCCGACGCTGAGACCGTCGTCGGCACGCCGCCCCACGGTCTCCACCGAAACGAGCCCAGAGGAGTCGCGCCACACTGTGCGGACGCCAACGACTCCTTCTGAGCGTTCGGTGCGCTGAACCTTCAGTTCGGCCAGCACGCTGTCGGTGTCGGCATCCAGCACCGAGAGCATGAGACCTCGGTCGGTCGTGACAGCAGCCTCATCGATCGTGATCGGCAAGATGCGGACGGCACCATTTCGAAACTCTCCGCCGAGCCCGGCGGGGAGATCGAATGTTCCGCTCGCAGCTCCGCGCGGCATCGTCAACGGTGCCCCGTAGTCGATGAACCTTTGCAGGTCCTCGCGCAACCCGGGCTGGTCCGCTGGAGCTGTCAGCCGAAGGTTGATCGGGATCGGGCGCTCTTCGAGAGCGGCCAACGTTCGCGCGTAGATCTTGGTGATCACCCAGACCTCCCCGTCGACCATCACCGCCGACACGGCCGTCAGCCCGGGATCGCCAGCAGACTCGTGCGATGGCGCCCGGTGGCTGATTTCGACGGCGTACCGGTAGTGCGGATCGTGCGCGTTGATCGCTTGGTAGATCCCCACCAGATCCGATCGCACGTCGAATGGCGTCAGCGGCGCACCGGACTGACGATTCTGCCGACCAGCCAAGATCGCCGCGAGCGAATCGACCGCGTCCGACAGCCGTTGCCGACCGTCGTGCAGATACCAGTCGACAACGTTCGGATATGAGCTGGCAAGTAGGTTCAGCCGGTCCAGATCCATCCAGTAGCACGGGAATCCGGCATCGGCGGTGAGCTCGGCGAACCATGCCAGGTTGGCTGGGGTGGGCAGGAGTGGGCATACCAGGTGCCACTCGTCGATCGACCAGCCCTCGGCTTCGCTGGTCCGCAGAACTCGGGCGAACGATCGCTTGATCTGCCGTTTCTGGCCGTTCGTCAGGTTCGTCGCGAAGTTCTTCACCTGGTAGACGGTGCGAGACCGCAGGACTCCTGCGGGGCCTGGAACGAACACGTCGATGCCGCCGTCGCCTTGCCCAGGGCGAAGTCTCTGCGCCGTGGGGACCTCGCTGCAGAGCAGCATCGAGGCAACCGTTTCGACCTGTTCGCCAGACAGCAGGGTCCACTCCACGCGCGTCATAATTGTTTCCGGTTCCTCTCAGGCCAGTCCGGGGCGGCCACCAGCAAACCATGGGCCTCCGACACGATGAGCGCTGTCACGCCGATCTGGGCGCGGTGCTCACCGCCCACGCGACCTCGGAGCTGTCTTCGCGGTGGCTACCACGGGCATTTGGTTGTCACCCGACGCGAGCTCCGGTGATCGCGGCTACCTTCGCGAACGACTCGGCTGGATCGCTGCCGACGATCTCGTGCTCAAACTCGCTGACGGTTCCTGGCCAGGCATTGGTGATCGTGCCGTCCGCGCGCTTCCACCATGCCGTCGCCGCACCATCACACCAGATCGTCCGGGCGAGAGCATGATCCAGGCGGTCGAGGTAGCGCGCCATTGCCCGCTCGGTCACCTCCACCGGTGCACCCCGGTCCGCGCTGAGGGCCAGACAGCGCGTGATGTAGCGGGCCTGGTGTTGCTTGACCGAGGGGTTGCTGTTCGACGGAGTGAACGAGTGCGGCCCAGCGATCATGTAGAGATTCGGAAAGCCGGGCACCGCGAGTCCGTAGAACGCGGTCGGTCGTCCTCGGCGCCGCCACCGGTCGTGCAGGTCCACTCCGCCACGGCCACGGATTCGCACCCCGGCCAGGAACTCCGGCGCACGGAATCCGGTAGCCCACACGATGACATCGGCGCGGCGCTCGGTGCCGTCGACAGTGCGTATCCTGTCCGGGCCGAGCCGGTCGATACGATCGGTGACCAGTTCGACGTGTGGCTGGGTCAGCGCCGGATAATATCCGCTGTCGAGCAGGATCCGTTTCTCCCCGATCCGGTAGTTCGGTGTGAGCTTCGCGCGCAGTTCACGATCGCGCACCTGCCACCGAAGGTGGGCCCGCGCAACGAGTTCGGCCGGTCCTGCCGACCACCCCGCGCGCATGATCGGCGCGAGAACCAGATCAGCGGCGTAGTAGATCCCGGCCCGATACAGGTCGTGCAGACCGGGCACATGCGTCAGCGCCCACCGCGACAGCGGACCGAACGACGCGGCGGGCTTGGGCAGCACCCAGGACGGGGACCGCTGATACACGGTGACACCGGCCGCGACGCGGGCCAGCTCGGGAATCATCTGCGCCGCCGAGGAACCGGTGCCGACGACGGCGATCTGCCCGCTCAGATCCGCGGTGTGATCCCACCGTGCGGAGTGGAACGCACGGCCACCGAAGGTCCGCGCTCCCCGTAGCCGAGGAATCGCGGGTCGATGCAGTTGGCCGAGCGCCCACACGACCGCGTCGGTGCGGATCCGCTCCCCGGTGGTCGTGGTCAGGGTCCAGGTGCGGTCGGTGTCGCTGTAGTCGGCGGCCGTCACGGCGGTATCGCAGCGCAGATGCGCACGCAAACCGTTGCGGTCGGTGACCTCCCGCATGTAGGTCAAGATCGCCTGCTGGTCCGGATACCGCACATGGGCGTCTCGGTAGGGGTCGAAGGCGAAGCTGTACAGGTGCGCGGGCACGTCGCAGGAGCAGCCCGGATAGGTGTTCTCCCGCCACACGCCGCCGACATCAGGCCCGGACTCCAGTATCAGAAAGTTCTCCACGCCAGCCTGTTTCAGTTGCGCAGCCATGGTGAGCCCACCGAATCCCGCTCCGACCACGACCACACTGTGCTTGATCATGGGTTCGGTCATGGGCGTGCCTGGTCACTGCCCGAGCGGATGTCGGCGCTGGATGGTGCGCTCGGCCAACCTGCCCATTCTTGCCACCACCGTAGGTAGTCGGGGGCGGCCATCGGCGCGTCGAAGACGTCCAGGGCGATGTCGAACCCGGCGGCCAACTCGCTCAGGTGTGCTCCCAGGTGCTCACGGTGGTGGTGCAGATCGCGGTGAACGCGTTGTGCTACTCGGGGTGGCATCCGACCATTCGCGGCGAACCAGGTACCACGGCACAGGATTCGTTCCAGCGCGTAAACAGCGGTAGCGGATTCGAGTAGGCCACGGGCTATATCGTCTTCGGCCGTCGTCGATGCCTGCCACAACGCGGTCGCCGCGAGTCGTTCACTGGTCGCCGCGGCGAGTTCGACGGCGGCGGCGTCGCGATCGATCGTGATCCCCGCGACGGCGATGTCATCACGGCGCCACCCGGCTGCTATGCCCTTTTCCCGATCGCCCAGCATCCGCACGTACCAAGGCAAAATCCGGGGCGTGCGAGGCAGCGCCAAGGCAGCGAAATCACGGAAGGTGAGTTGTCCGGCTTGTTTCCACAGCAGCTGCGACTCACCCTCGGCGGTGATTGTTCCCTCGGTGTTGCCGATCCAGTCCTGAATCCAGTTGGTACGCAACGACCCTTGCGCACCGCTACGTTGCCGACAGGTCAAGAGCACCTCGTGCGCGGTGTAGGCCAGCAGCGGTTTGACCAGCATCGACCACACACCCACGACCGGATCTCCGGTCGGTGCGGTCGCTGCGATGTCTTGCACGCGGCGCCCGAGCACGCTGGTGGCGTAGGTCGCCGCGAGCGCGGAGACCAAGTCGCGGCGGACCGTGCCCCGATCAGCCATCAGCGTTCGTCCACCAGGGCGGCGCTGTAGCGCGTAGTTGACCGTCACGGCCAACCCAGCTCGCGCACCGGCGGCGGCCGCGCCTGCCAAATCCAGTCGACCCTGCCCCAATGTCGCGATCGCCCGGTGGAACCGTGCGCGCACCGGCACCGGCACCGTCGACTCGAACCCGTCAGCGCCTATCTGAGCCCATGTCCCACCGAGCAACCCATCAGCGGGTACGAACAACTGGTCGAACAGGATGAGCGCGTGATCCATTGGCGCCCAACCCTTGTCAGGCAACGCAAGCACACTCAGCCCTGCCTCGAGACCGTGTTGGGTGCGCACCCTGGTCAGGAGCGGCAGAACACCTTCGTCTCGACCGTCGACGATGACGCGTGCGGTGATCACACCGATCTTGGGGGTGGTGGTGTCGGCGATGTTGGGCATGAACTTCCAGCTCGCCGGGTCAGGCGAGTCGAGCCAGAACCCACCCCGGGCGCTGTCCCAAGTGGCGGTGGTCTGCTGGTCGGCACCGTTGGTCCCACCGAGCTCGGTCAACAACAGCACTCCCACCGACTCGCCCGTATCGAGTTCGGTGAGCAGTTCACGCTGGTAGGCAGAGCCGTTGCCTAGCGCGGTGATCGCCCCGATCGACAAGTCGAAATGGCCGGTCAAGACCGGCAGCAAATGTGGAGCGTAGACCGCCGCCCATTCACACACGATCCCGTGCAGCCGGGGATCGTTGGCGATCGCGACGGCCGACCCGCCTAGTGCTGCGATCGTTGCGCGGAGCAGCTCCGGGGCCAGGTTGGCTTCGGTCGGGTAGGTCAGACCTGTGCTGGGTCGGTCACCAAGTCCGGCGATCACGGCGCGCACTTGGTGATGCAGGGAGATTTCGGTACCGAGAATCGCTGTTCGCAACGCTTCGACGGTCGGGTCGGAGGGGATCGGTGGGCGGGGCCCGTGGGGGTGGGCGAGAATTGGCAGTCCATCAATGGTGGTCATCGCAAGGTTCTCCAAGTGTCTGTATCTGCTCTGTGGGTATCTGCTCTGTGGGCGGTGGCGACCGCGGCACTGAGGTCTGGTTTGGGTGGCTCCGCATGCTGGTGCGGAGACAACCGATCCGATATCTGGGAAAGTGCGCGCCTGCGGAAAAGGTGCGACCCAGCTCTTGTGCGGGAGCAGAGTGGTCCTTATCGACTGCATTGCTCTGTGTCCCTTGTCGGCGGTCCACGCGGCGTCTTCGACGGGGTCCGGCGGCCAGGCGTGGGGCGCGGTACCGGCCACGTGGGGATCAGCGATGGCCTACTTCGGATGCTGGGCCCGAGCCGGGGTGTCGTCACAGTTCAGTGCCCGGCGTGAGGGAGCGCTCTGTTGGTTGGCTGGTCGGTCGGTGGTGCTCGGCGGCTTCGTTGTCGGGTTCTGTTGCCGTGGCCGGTAGCGCGAGGTGGACGGCGTTTTCGATCCGGTGCCCGGTGGTCGAGGGATCATCTGCTGTGGTGGGGTCGATGAGTTGCTGGTGAGCGCGGGTGAGCAGTTCTTGTGTCGTCGGCGGCATCACCAGCCCCGGTTCCGCAGCGGTCGGCGGGGTGGTGGTCCGGCGCAGGCTGGCCAGCGACGAACGAACACTCGCCGCGACCGCCGGGGTGGCGAGGTCACGCCAGAGCGCGCTCATATCATCGACGGCGAGACGGCTGTGGGTGGCGAGACGATCAGCGAGGTGGGCATCGGTCACTGTCACAGCGCGGCTGCGTTGGGCGGGGCTCATTCCGATCGCGGCGGCGGTGTGGATGATGCGCGTGCGGATCGCGTCCATATTCCGTCGAAGCTGGTGCGCCACCGCAGGTTCTGGTTCTGACTCGATCCAGGCGCGTTGCAGATGTTGGTGGCGCAGGACCGAGACCGTGGCCATGTCGACGAGCCGGTTCGTGTCGGCGACGACTCGGCCGAACCCACGACGGATCACGTTATTTTTGGGTGGATCGCGCAACACCGTCGTCGGTCGCCACACCCTGTTCGCGGTGCCGTATTCGCGAGCCTGGTTGATCCACACCGCGGGCACTCCCCTGCTGGCGGCGGTGATCTCGGCGATGCTGCGGTCATGGTCGAGGCGAACGAGTTCGGGGGCATGCTGCTGGCGTCCACGGACGACACCGGCGCGGCGAGCCAGGTCATGGATCAGCGTGAGCGACTCGGCCTGTGCGGCGGGCAGGTCGGAGACCAGACGCGGACCAGCCGAGGGGCTGCTCATGGATCGATCCCGGGATAGTTGATTTCCGGGTCGCTGAACACCGGCGGGGTGATGTCGGCGTCATAGTCGGTGTGAGCCGACGGCGATCGTGTGGCCTCGACAGCGACACCGATGTGTGCGCCTGGCGCGTCGGAGAACAGGCCACCCGCACCGACATCGCGTTCGGTAAGGGCGTGGAGTATGGCGATCGGCTCGGGTGGGGCGGTCGTCGGGTTCGGTGTGATCCCCGCTCCGGTCAAGGCGATCGATTGGGCGGTGTAGCTGGTCATGTCGGTGTTCGCGATCGCGTGCCAGTGTTGGGTGAGTTGGGCTTGGGTCTGCCCGGCCGCCGATGTCGAGGCTTGCTTCATCCATTGCTGGTGGGGCCAGTGCTGTCGGGCTTGGTCGGTGTCGACGCCGAGTAGGACACCGATCTGAGCGGATCGGCGCCAGAGCGTGGTGAGGGTCTGCTCCACGGTCGCGGTGGTGTCGTCGTGTCGCCCGGTGCCGTGGGTGTAGGCGGCGTGGATGCCGGTGAACCGGGCTAGTCGGTCGATATCGGCGCGGAGGTTGTCGACCAACGCGTCGCGGTCGATCGGGGCGGCACGGCGTAGGAACAGGTTGGTGTTCCAGCGGATTGCCTTGGTGCCCCGTTCGCGCGCCTGATCGACCCACTCGGCCGGCACCCCACCCGCGAGGGCCGCTGCGGCGAGTTCGGTGTGCACCGTCGCCCGCGCGTGGAAATTCCGCGTCCCGTCTTGGGTTGGCTCAATACCGCTGGCGCGCTGGGTGGTCAGCAGCTTCTGTGAGTCAGCGGCTTGATTCTGCAGTGCTTTGAGGACCCGTTTCTGGACTGCGGTCGCGTTCGCCATGCTCACTGCGGCTCACCGCCCTCAGCCAAGGCCCGGAAGTCCGGAGCGAAGCCGAGAACTTCGATCGGGATGGCCGATCCGGGGGCGCCGAACCAATTCGCCGGAACCCGCTCGCTTGTGAGCCCAGGGCTATCGATGTGTTGGTCGGGTGTGCACCGGTGCAGGGGGCCGTTGGCGGCGTCGAGGATGTAGCGCAACTGTGGGTCGATGTGGCGGACGAACAAGGCTGACATCGCCATTTTGTCGTCGGCGTTGACCGCGGCCTCGAAGCACGCGTGTAGGCCGGCGAAGCGGATGGCGACGCTTTGGTGGCGCCACCACTGCCGACACCACGTGTACTGGCCCTCGCGGTTGTTGGCGGCGATCTTGACTGACGTCACCGGCAACAGCCATCGTTCGGCGAACGCGCTGTAATGGTCGAACTTCTTCGGTGGTTTGTCGTCGTCGGCAACGGGGGGCTTGGTGCCGAACCAACCCGCCGGGACTGGGTCGAAGGGCAACGATGGTGTGGCCTGGTGGTGGGTGCGAGTGCACCGGTGCAGGGGGCCGTTCGCGGCGTCGAGGATGAGGTTGACGTGGGGGTCGAAGTGGCTCAGCAGGAAGGTGCTCAGGCTCGATCCGGCCTTGGAGCGGCGCATCGCCTCAAACGCGGTGTGCAGATGGGCGACCCGCACCGCGACCGGGCGATGCGACCACCACCGCGTGCACCAGGTGAAGGTGTTCTCTCGGTTCGCTTCCGCCAACCGGACGCTGATCGTGGGCAACATCCACGCCTGCGCGAAATCGGTGAAATGACCGAATTGCGGCGGCATCGGTGTCTGCGCAGTGGCAGTCGGTGCAGCGTTGGGGCCCGTCACGACTGGCCCCCTGCTGTCGAAGGGCTCGACTTGACCAGTGAGACCCGCCCACCTTCCAACCGTTGCATCGACTTGCGCACCAGCGGCGCGTACTCGCTGTCGAACCAGGGAATTTTGCGGACCACGACCGGGCCGTGGCCGGGAAGCCGGACCAGGGCACGGTCTTTCGGCAGGGCGGCGAGCATTGCGACATCGAGAATGGGTTCCGCGCGCCAGGACAGGCTGCGTTGGATCCCGCCGGGTGTGTAGGTGCGGGAGCGGTCGGAGACGTCGTGTTGCCCGGCCATCGCCGACCAATGCTCCAAATAGTCCCGGGAGGCGATGGAGCCGCCGTAGACCTCGATCGACTGGGCCATCATGGTCTTCAAACCATTGGCACCCCAAAGGTTTTCGCCTTGTTCGAGGACCTGGAGGATGGTCATCAGGATGATCCCGCAGCCTGCCGAATAGGTGTAGTAGGAGGGCAGTTCGCTGATTCGGGCGCAGTTGGCGGCTTCGTCGAGCACACACAGCAGTGGTGTCGCCAGTCGCCCGTCCGGGCGGGCTCGGGCCGCGGTGAGAGCGGCTTCGAGGACTTGGCCGACCAGTGCGGCGGTCAAGGGCGTGGCACCATCAGGTCCGGTCATCGACAGCGGGTACAGGGTGTCGTTGGAGGTGACGAACGAGACGGGATCGAATTCCGGCAACAGGTGGGTCCGCGCCTGTTCGGTGGACTCGATCACCACGCCGTTGCGAATCGAGGACACTTTCCCGCCCCTGCTCGGTGCCGTGGTCGTGGGCTTGGCGGTGGTTTCGCTGACCTGGAACAGTTTCCGAACCGGGGGCGTGACCATCTGGGCGTACCCGGAATCGGAGAGCACGTTAAGAAACCTTCGCGCCATGTCGTAGAGGCCGTCACGTTGTCTGGCGTAGAGGCCTTGGCATTCCAGGATTCGGGCGGCGGGCCGATCATGGCCGTAGTGGCGCAAAATCAATGCCGGGGTCGGATCCTGATCGCGGCCGAGCCATTCCGCGACATGGTGGAGGTCCCCGCCCGCGCACGCGGCGGCGAAGACACACAGCGCGAACAACTCTTGCGCGCCGCCGTCGAAATAGGCATCGGTTTTCGCGTTAGTGATCTCATTGGCCGAACCGGCCGAACCGGACACGAAGAACCCGGCCAGCTTTCGTGCCGCGGGTAACCCGGTAACTTGGTTGAACAGATTCACCCAGAACCCGCACACGATTTGCCCGGTCACTGCTTGCAGGTCACACACCCACACTCGGCCGACTTGCTCGCGCCCGTACACGGTGTGCCGGTATAGGTCCGGTTTGTTCGAGGTGGCCAGGCACGGCCCCCATGCTGAGAGCACTGCCGGGATCGCCCACGCGACGGTCTTGCCGGTGCGCTGACCGGCCGTCACTGTGACACCGAGTTCGGCGGGTACGTGCAGGGCGATGTCGCCGATGACCGTGCGCCCCAATAGCGGTCCCGGATTCGCTTGGACTGCTGGTGGCGCGTCGGCGAGCAATCGTTGGTTGTCGGCGAGGTTGTCGGCGACGCGCGCGATGCGGATCTTGCCTGGCCGTTGCATCGTTCGCGCGGCAACATCGACCTCGCGGCCGGTGTTGAACATCTGAACCCCGCGCACCGCCAGGGCGACGATCGCGCACAGCAGCACCACGGCGACCGGCGTCGACTGCCACGGCCACCGCTTGTCTGCGGCAACGACCGACAGCAAGGCGATGAACGGGTTCCACGACATCGGCTGCCCGGCCCACCAGCTGCCCAGTTTCAACGCCGCCCAGAGCACGAACACGACAGCGAGCAGCGCCAACAGAATGAGGAGCATGCTGGCTTCCTCACCCATCCCGGATTTGGTGCGACGGCGGGTTTCACGGGGAGAGAACATGATTACCTGGACCTTTCAAAGTTGGGGGTCGACGACGTGTTCGCGCGGGGGTGCGTCGATGACGCCGGTGAGTTCAGGGGTCGTCCACTCGGCGGCGAAGTCGGCATGGGGCAGGGCAGCCTCGACCGCGCCGGAGATCACCGCCCCACCCGGCTCCGGCGAGGCGGAGCTGGCCGTCGAGCTCAGGCGGTAAGTGGTCTCTGCACCTGCGGCCAGCGCGAGCGCCGGAGGCTGGTCGGGTGCAAGGCCGAGCTGGGCACGCAACCCATCCATTTCGGCCAGCGCGCTGCCGCGTTCGGACAGAACGTGGTCGAGCTGAGCCAGCCGAGGCGCCCCGGGCTGTTGTGACCAGAACTGCCCCGACAGCCCCGCTTGGTAGGCGCCGGTGATCTCGTCGGGGTCAGCGCCTGCGGATAGAGCGGCGCGGTTGGCCTCGCGCGCACCGTCCATCAGCCGCTCCATCTGACCGATCAGGACCTGCCCACCCTCGGGTGTTCCATCGAATTCGGCGGCCAGCCGGATGTGTTGAGCGGTCAGGTCTTGGAGTCGGCGCACCGCAGCGATCTGGGCCGGGACCTGGTCGAGGGTCGCGGCGACGTTGTCCGCGAGGGGTGCGTTGCGTTGCTCGGCGGGCAACAGCGCGGTGATCTCTTCCTCGCCGGTGTCGAGATCACCGAGAGCTTCCTCGGCGGACAGCAGCTCGTCAGCGCTGTTGATGATCGCCTCGATCTCGGCCAGGCTTAGTTCCTCGCCGGATCGTCCACCCAGCGCGCGATCAACCGCACTACCCGAGCGCGCCCCCTCACCACCGAGGTCGGGAACCACGCTCAAATGGCGGGGCCGCCACCGGGCTCCGTCTTGGGCCGAGTGGTCGTTGACCGGCTCGAGGTGCCCGGTCAGTTCCGCGGCTTGTCGTTGGGTGCGGACGGTGTTCGGGTCGATACCCGAGCCGCCCTCGATGAACGATTGCTGAAGTCGGCCGAATTCGACGCGGGCCGCTTCAGGGTCGGCAGTCCAGGCGCGCACTGCGATGTCGAGTTGTTGCCACAGCTGCTGATGCTCGGGCGTGCCACCCTGTTGCCATGGGCGAGCGATGGCGTAGGCGCGCGCATTGAGTTCAACGACCTGGGCCGGGGTTTCTCCGTAGGCGGCGATCTCGCGTAGTTGGTGGTAGGTGGCGAAGTCGGCGCGTAGTTCGGCTTCGACGTGGTCTGCGGCTTCGCGGTAGTAGCCGGGGTCGGTGAAGCTCGTTCCTCGGGTCTCCCAGCTCATCGCAAGCTCCCGTGGGAGTAATTGCGGTACAGCGGTGCGGGGTTCGAGGCAGAAGGTGGGTTTTCACGGGTATGGATGGGCATCGTGCTTCCTCGGATCGAGAAAACGTCACACCCTTGTCGGGTGTGTGAAGTCCCAGCGGTTCAGGTTCGGTCGCCTCGGTCCAGATCCCCCTAGCCGATGCGCCGACAAGGCACAGATTTGCGGTTGCGGCCCTACAGTTCTGGTCCGCGGTCGGTGCTGATCTCTCGGCCGCGCCCAGCTGCCGGGTCGTGGTCGGGCTCCCAGATCCACTCCCGGTCCTCGCCCAGGGCCGCGTCGACCACGGCGGTGATCGCAGTGCTCTCGGCGGCGAGATCGGTTGATTCGGAGCCGCGGATGGCGGTGTCGACGAACTGGACCCGCAACGCACTCGTCGCGTCGGCGAGCATCTGACGCGGTGTCGGCGGGCCCACCGTGGCGGGATCGGTGGGCGTGCCGGTCTCGGGATCTCGCGGAACATACGGTGGCACCGCCAACGCCGGATCCGCGCGGGCATAGCCGTTCCACTCCTGGGCCAGGGCTTGCTCGTCGTAGGCGGCAAAGGTGACCGCGTGCACGCGGCGGATCCCTTCCACGCTCGAACCCCACAGACTGTCACCTTCGGCCGGTGTCAGTTGCGCCGCGGCCGCGAGCACCGCCACCCGGTTGTGCAGGGCAGCCATGTTGTCGGCGAACTGGGCCACCGCGATCGGGTCGTGGTCGAAACCCCATCGCCCAGTAGCGATCCGGTTCACCCGTGCTGCTTCCAGGCCGGCCATGCGTTCCAGATTCCACAGGTCGACCTCGAGCATGTCGAGGTAGAACTCCTGCGCTTCGTTAGCGCGTGCGGGGTGGGAGCGCACCACGTGAGGCGAGGGTGAGCTCGCGCCGCGCTTGCCGAGTTCGCGGGCATCGAGGACCCAGCCCGGATCGACACCTTCCAGCATCGCCTCGAACTCGGCATGCTCGCTTTCGATGCGGAGTGTTTCGAGTCGCTCGGTCCACACCAGTTGGCTGTCTGCGGAGATGCCGTCGTCGAACATGGCGGGTCCGGCGTCGGTCACCTCGCGCAGCTGGGCAGCCGTGTTCTGGACCCGACGCAGGAGCTCGCCGTGGCGCTGACTCATGGAGGGTTCGTGTGCGCTGGTCATCGCCATTCCCCCAGTTCGTGGCCCGGCTGGTAGCCGGGGATGGTCGGATCAGGGTCGGTTCGTGGATCCGGCGCCCAGTCGGCGTGGGTGTCGGTGCTGGCAGCTTCCACTCCGGCATCGATCGCATCCGCGTCTTGGGGCCGTTGACCGATCGCCGCACCGAGTGCCTGTTCCGTGGCAGGGTGTTCGGTGCCCTCGGGTGGACGGGTTTCGCGTATCAGGACGGCTCGCGAGATCATCCGTTGTGGGCTCGGCAGGTCAGTGAGACTGTCCTCCACGAACTTTCCGGTGTCAGGGTCCTGGCGCCGGTAGAGGGGCATCCGCAGTCTCGCGTCGGCATCGGCATACTCCTGCCACTGTTCGAGTAGTTGCGCGTCGCTCATCTGGTCGGTAGCGGTGGCGTGCATGCGCCGCATGGCATCAGCGCCGGCGCCCCACATCCGTTCGCCTTCCTCTGAGGTGATCTGCGCGCCGACCACTAGGGATGAGGCCCGCGAAAACCGCACGTGCATGTGCTCGAGCAGGGCGGATGTGCGCGCGGACTCGACCGCGATACCGCCGTGGCGGGCCGCGACTCGAAGGTGGACTGCGGAGTCGAGGGCTGCCATCCGCTCGAGTTGCCACAGATCCAGGTCGAGCAGGTCGAGGAAGAACCGCTCGATTCCCAGCTCGCGCAGGGGAACCCGCCGCACCGCGCTGGGGTGCGGGCTCGCGCCTTGCTGCGAGCCCACCGTGCGCGCGTCATGGATCCACGTGAGATCCAAGCCTGCGGCCCGTGCCTGCTGCTCGGCGTCGTCGAGGGCGGCGTCGAGCCGGTCAGCCTGCTGCCGCACCTGCCGTGGGGGATCCGCGGGGTCGGCCTCGCCGATCAACATCGTTCCCGATTCGTGAAATCGGCTCACATCAGCGGCGAGGTTCTGGATCCTGTGCATCCAGTCGCTCCACTGTGCGGGCTCCTGGTGCAGATCGCGCCCGCTGGTCATGACCCCGCCCCCTGATCGACGCCCACTCCCTGTCCGCGTCCGGGCGGGTGTTGTTGTGGATCGGGGTCGGGCTCCCAGTCGGTGCCGAGCCCGGCGCTGGTCGCTTCTACCGCCGTGCCGATGCCATGACCAAGGCGTGGGGCCAGTTCGTCAGCGAAGCTGGCTGCGGCTAGCGCCTGTTCGGCGCGCTCGGCGACCTCCCACGGGGTCGGCGGTGCGAGATCTGTGGAGGCACTGGCCGCCAGGTTGTCAAAGCTGCGCGAGGCTTCGGCTTCGATTCCTTTCCACGACATTTCGGCGAACCGTTGCTGCAGCTCGGTATCGGTGTAGGAGGCTGCGGTCAGCTCCGCTAACTGTTGCCATGAGTCGGGTCCACGGCCCCACAACTGGTGGGCCTCACCCGGGTCGAGGTCGATCAGCGCCGCGGTGCCGGCGGCATGGCGCCACAGCGCGGCCATGTTGTCGTGGAGTTGGCGTTCTCCTGGCTCGTTGTCGGCCAACCCACCGGTGTGGACGCGATGCAGGTACTCCGCGCGGACCAGGGCCGTGTGTTCCAGGCGCCACACATCGTCGGCGATCTGGTCGAGCAGGTGCAGGCGCGTGGTGCTCGCCCCGGGCGGGGACATCGGCAACAGCGCGGTTTCGGGGGTATCGCCCCAGCGTGCTCCCCGGGCTCCGGTCTCGTTGGCGTAGTCGATCATTCGTTGTGGGATGTCGAGTCCGTGGGCGTGGAGCTCGATCTCGCCGCGCTCGGCTTCGAGTGCCCGCAGGTTGGTCCGCCAATTTTCGAGCTGGATGCTCGGGCCACTGGCGGCGCTCGAGTATTGCGGGTAACCGTGAAACAGCGTGCGGTAGTGCTCATAGCTCGAGTTCTGAATTCGTTCGAGCAGCCGAAGCTGCCACGACGGCAGATCCTCGGCACCTGAGAGCGGATGACTCACCGGGTTTCTCCAATCCTGTTGAACCACTGGGCTTTCTGTGATGGCGGGCTGTGACGGGCGATGGCTGTGACATCGGAAGGGTCACGGTCCCGGGCCTATGTCGGGCCCGCGGTATCGATCCGGGTGCGAAGCAGGCCGGTGATCGGTGGGCTCGAATTCGGTCTGGGAGTCGGCGCCGGTGGCCTCGATCGCGGCGTCGATGCCAGCACCACCCATCTCACGCACTACAAGAGGTTCGAGGGCGGCTGCGGCAAGCTCGACCATCCGGTCGGGCAGGACGGGGAGTTGGCGGTTGATATCGTCGGGGGTGATTCCGGCGGCTTGGAGCACCATTACCGGCATCGACACCGTGGCGAAGTTGGTCTCGACGACGGCCCGCCACCGCGCCATCAGCGCTGTCCGGTCCAGCGTTGCCATGGTCTGGGTGACGTGGTCGGTCCAGGGGTTGGTGGTCGGTTGCCACGCACGTTGTTGTTCAACGGTGGTCAGGCCCAGGGCGTGGCCGACGGCGCCGACGCGTTGCCAGTTCAGACCCATCACCCGCCGGAACGCGGCGAATCCCTCGCGCGGCAGAGTTCCCTGTCGGGAGAACGCGGCCCCGACTCCAGCCATCGTCTGCAATTCAGCGACTGCCCGCAGGTGTCCGCGAAGCAGGGTGTCGCGGTCGATGGCTTCGGTACTCAGTAGGGGCTGGCCAGGTTGCCAGCGGTGTCCACGTTCACCGGAAGCTCGGGTGTAGTCGATCACCGATTTCGGCACCCCGACAGCGGTCGCGATCGCTTCCAGGTTTTCCCGGGTACGGCGCCCGATATCGAGATGAGCCAACGCCATCGGTGACAGGCGCTCGTTGTTCCTCGTGCGGGATTGATCGATCAGGCGCTGGCTGTCGCTGGCCAGGTTCTGCACGGCCGTGAGTAGCTTGGCCTGGATCGGGTTCGGGTCAAACATCTCACCGGCCCCGTCCCACATCGGAATCGCGCCATACCTCGATCTCCTTACCCGTCACGCGTGCGAGCGAGGGTTCTGCTCCCCCGCTGGTCAAGTCAGGGTCGGGGGCGGTGGGGTCGATGTCGTGGACCGCTGCGGCCGATACGGCAGCCTCGATCCATTCACCGGCCTCGACGATCTCCGCGTCGATGATCGGGTCAGCGGCCGGGTCGGCGGTGCGGTCGAGATGATCTGCGAGGTAGTTGAATTCGTCGTTCAAGTGCGTGGTGATCGTGAGATCCGCAGCAAGCCCGGCCATGTCAGCGAAGCCTTCAGGCCCGCGATCGGACAGATCCGCACCGTTGTCGGACAAGACGCCTTCGAGGTCCAGGCCGGTGTCGTCGATGAACCGTTCTTCGTAGGCTTGGGCGGCGGCTTCGGCGTCCGAGGAAAGGTCGCGGGTGGCGTCTGCGGCGGCGAATTGGGCCGCCGCTGCCTGTCCTGCCCCGGTTCGTGCATCCGAGTGATGCAAGGTGTCGGTGAATCCGGCGGCACGACGCCGGATGTCGATCATCAGTTTCTTGAGCTCGACATCGAGTTTGTGCAGCTCCACGTCGCGGGTTTCTCGGTTGGTGTAGCCGGCGATGCGTTCGGTATGTAGCTCCTTGCTCTGTCTTCGAGAGAGCGCACCATCGTGTTCGCGTCGTGCGAGATCTGTTTCGGCGCGGGTGATTTGGCCTTCTTTGTGGCGGAGGTCGACCTCGGTGATCTGTGCTGCGTTGGCGATGCGTGCGCGGACCTCGTCGATCTTGGCCATGCTCAGCGCTCGCTCCGACCCCAGATTTCCGAGCCTGGCCTGGTGCTCGATCCACGACCGTTGGTTCTTGGCCGCTTCGATCGCGGATCGCTGCTCGGATTCGGCGCGTGAGCGCGATTCCCCTCCTCTGCTGCGGAACAGTGCGTTGGTGGTGTGGGCGGTCTGCAGCGCTTGCAGGAATCCTTGACGGACAGCTTGGCCACCTTCTTCGACCGGATCGCCGTTCATCACAGCACCAGCATTTCGGCGAGCAGCCACGCGCGTTCCGGGCCTTGGCGCGTCGATCTCGCGTACACCGAGAACGCGATCGGTGTGCGCTCGGCCGGGGTCAGGGTGACTGTCAGGACCCGGCTCGACGAGGTCGCGGTATCGGGCGGGTGGTCGTCACCGGTGAGACGAACCTCGGTCCGCAATGGCACGTGGTGCTCGACCCAGTCCTGCCACGAGGCGACGGTGATCGGCGACCAGAGCGATGTCCCCACGCGAGTGTCGGTCGAGTACGCGGCCCGCATCAGCGGTCGTGTGGCCTCGAACATCGACCGCGCATCCAGCCCGACCACCGGGTCCAGTTGATACAACGTGGTCACCGCGGCCCGCAGAACATCCGATGCCGAGCAGGGCCAGACCTCGGAGTGTGGTGGCGGAAAGGCCTCCGCGCTGCAGACCGGTTCGACCACCGGCGTATCCGCGGTCGAGCACCCACTCGCCGCCGTTACCGCCAAGACCACTGCGGCGGTAGTCGCGAACACAGCGGGTTTCATGACGCGCTCTGCCAGAGCTCGCGCAGGTCGACCGTCCGCCAAACGACCCGTTCGGGCGCGATGCATTGTTCGGCGGCCGGGTTGCGGACCGCGACGGTCGCGATATCGAGGACCAGGCCCTCGGTGGCGGCGATGCGGCGCAGCCGTTCGAAGTCCAGGCCGCGACTGCGGGCCAGGTTCAACCGCAAGACACCGGCTTCGGCGCCCCACTCACGCAAAGCGTGAGCGGCCAACTCGATCGCCTTCTCTGCCGACACCGTCGCCGCGTCGACACCATCGACCATGGCGGTGCCGAAGCGTTCGTGCCAGATCATGCGACCGGACGGGGCGCAGACGGTGAACGCCTGCAGGGTCGCCGCCGACCACACTGTCAGTGCCGGGCCCGTCGCGGCCTTGCGCACGAGGTTGGCACCTGAGTTTGCCCACAGGATTTCGGTCTGTCGCAGACCCTGGTAGTCGATACCTGCGACATCCAACAATGCCACGACGTAGCGCAGCGACATTTCTTCGGTCGTGAACCCGTATTCGGTGGCGAGGCTGTCGAATTCCTCTGTAGTCGCAAAGGTCCACAGGTCGGTCAACCGGTCGCGGACCATGTCTTCGGGTGTGATCGGCGCTGACGGGCCAGGGGTAGTGGGATGGGTTGTCATGGAGCTCTCCTCGAAGCAATCGGGTCAGAAATTCGGTTCGACGTGGTGTTGCGCTGACCTGGTCGGAGGCGGCAGGTCGTGGGTGTCGCCGTCTGCGATGCTGTGGGCGTCGTCGATACCGGTGGCGGCGATCGCGGCGCCGATGCGTGCACCTCCCACGCCTTCGGATTCCAGAGATGCGGTGTGCCAGGCGTTCTCGGCGGTTGCCTCGAGCACGTGCGGGGCAGGTGGTAGTTGATGGGGGGCACTGGCTGTGAGCTCGATGCCGACCATCCGCATCGCCGCGACCCGGACCCGTGCTTCGCGCACGCTCGCAAAGTGGGTGAGCTCACGCCATTGGCGCCCCTGATCGGGTGCCGACTGTTGCTGAATCTGGGCCTGGCGTGAGTGCCAGTGGGTCGGATCGGTGGCCCACCAGCCACGGGTTTCGGCTTCGGTGACGTTGATGGCGGTGGCGACCATCGCCACTCGCAACCACTGCAACCGCAGATGCTCACCCAGCTTCTGCGCTGCCGGTGCGCTCACCGGGCCGCGGTCGCGCCGGACCGGGCCCACGGCGGCCATGGTCCACAGTGCGTCGGCCTGGTGGTGTAGCTGAGCGATCAGCAGCGACCGCGAGACCGGACGGCGAGGAGGCAACGAGGAAGTCCCGGTCGCTTTTCGACCTTCCTGACCAGCTTGTCGTGCAAAGTCGATCCAGTTGGCGGGCACCCCGATCGCCGCAGCCTGTTCGTTGAGGACCCGCCCAGCGATCGAGAGATCCCGGAAAGTCTGGATTCGGCTGTGTGGTTCCCGCGCCAGCAGCATCAGATCGACGGTGACGTTCTGGATCGCCGCCGCCATCCGTCGATGCACGAGCATCGGAGGTGTACTACTGCCGGGGTTGTTCTCCGGCGACGCGGCCAGCACCGGGCTGGCGGGCTCGAGTGGTTGGGTGGTGTCAGCCATGGCCGGTCACCGAGTTGATGCGATAGCTCGACATCCGCCACCCCTGCGACGTCTCTGTCACCGTGGCGGTGACGTGCATCCGCCGGTAGAGGGTGGTGGAGCCGTCCCGGTGGAGTACCTGCTGAGTCACCGACGCCGCGACCGTCGCCCCGGCGATGTCGGTTTTCGTCTGCTCGGCGTCGACCAAGGCGGTGACGATGTCGTTGCTGTCGCGCCATCGCGCCCATTCCGGCAGCGGTGCCAATCCGCTCGCGACACCACTGTTCGCTGCGGCAGCCAGTTCGCCGGTCAGCCACGGTGCGGCGCGGGTCAACCCGGTGCCGGGGCCGGGGTCGGTGCGTGGTTGCCAGGAGAACATGGCCGCCAAACCCATGTGGGTGGCGGTCCGGGCGTCGGCAGCCGCGGGATCCGGCCCCTCCACGTGGGCGGTACCCGGTGTGTGCGTACCGGGCACGGGCGCGCTGTCCTGCGCGCCGACCACCAGCACCGTGGCGAGCACGATCAGGACGGCCGCGACACCGAGGGTCACAGCCCACAGAGGTAGACGGTTCACCATGGTGTCCTCAGCTCATCGTCGTCGACATCTGGGTGGCCATCGCGAGAATGCTGGCCACATACGGGCGGGTCTGAACTTCGTAATCCGTTGAACCCTTGGGGAATCCACCCGAGCGCAGCACGGCGTATTCGCCCGCGTTGTAGCCGGCGAGGTAGAGCTCGACGGCACCGTTGGGGGCGATGACTTTGCCCTGCTCGATCCAGGCATCGACGTGGTCGGCGATGTCGCACAGGTAGCGGGCTTGGCCGATGATCGCGTCGCCGTCGTCCCACACGCTGGCGACGCCGCTGCTGTCGGCGTCGATCACATATGGCTGCCCGTCGGAGGCGAGAGCGGTCGCGGTGCCGGGCAGAAACTGCGCCAGACCTTGCGCACCAGCCGACGATGTCAGCCCGCGCCGGTACCCGGATTCTTGTTTGCCCTGGGCAGCGAGCAGCGACGCGCTGATTTGCGGGCATACGGTGCCACCCAGCCGATACCACGGTTCCAAGTCGGCGGGGACGGTGTTTGGCGCGAGATCGGCCTCTCCGCCACTGGATCCGCACGTCGATGCTGTGCTGGTGCCGGGTGGGTTGGTCGCGACGGAGCCGATCGGTGAGCCGTCTGGGTATCCCCCGCCCGGGGTGGTCACGTGGACATGGTCCATGTGATTGGCGGTGGCCCCGCCCCGGTCTTCCATCAGGTTGGACTCGCCGCTGGCCGCACGGTAGGTCTGGCGCCAGATCAAATAGTCGATCCGCAGTGCAACGGAGTTGGTGAGAACGAAGCCGGCGATCTGGTCACCGAGGGCTTTGCCGTCCCCGGATGTCGGGTCAGGGATCATGATGTCGATCGCCCGGCCACTGGGGTGATCGGGCAGATCATCCTCACGCTGCCCATAGATCTTCTGCACCTGAGGGAACCGTTGAACGATCGTGCGTGCCAGACGGATCGAGTCGACCTGCAACCCACGCTCCAAGCCGATCGACGCAGGCATTTCGGGCAGCTCGGAGCCTGCCGCCGCACCGGCGCCAGCTACGGGAGCATCGCTGACTGATGTCGTCGGCGGCGACACCGCGCTCGATGTCGCGACACTGGTCGACTGGTCTGCATTTCCATGGAGCAGCCACGGCATCGGGTCGATGGCCGTACCGCCGCCGAATCGTCCTCCTTCGGTCCAGATTTCGAGATGCAGGTGCGCCCCGTCGGGGCCTGGGGGGACGGTTTGACCGTTGTAGCCGACGCCGGCGATCAGTTGACCGATACGCACGTTCTGGCCTTGTTCGAC
Organism: Nocardia sp. PE-7; assembly: GCF_030486425.1. Taxonomy (NCBI): domain Bacteria; kingdom Bacillati; phylum Actinomycetota; class Actinomycetes; order Mycobacteriales; family Nocardiaceae; genus Nocardia; species Nocardia sp. PE-7. The sequence goes on from NZ_CP129614.1 coordinate 6,001,812, forward strand.
ACGGACGTCGTCGGCGAACATGTGACCGTAGACCGAGGACACGGTTTCGCCGTCGATGTTGTGGTCGATGACCACCCAGATCCCGAACCCGCTGGCAGCTCCCACCCGCACGACGAGTCCGTCGGCGACCGCGTAGATGGGAGTCTTGGACGCGGCGGCGAAGTCTTGGCCCTGATGGTTTGTGCCCCAACGCATTCCGAAACCCGAGGTCAGGGTGTAGCTGCCCTCGGCCATCGGCATCGTCCTCGCGTCACCGGTCGCCGAGGCCGCCCCGCTCGGCACCGCCGACGGCGCGCAGCCCCCCTCCTCGACAACGCCCGCGAACAGCAGCAGCCCAAGCAGCATCAGGACCGCGCCCACGACCGCGACCGTTACCCGAGCGGCACTACTCATCGCGACACCACCGGGTGACTGTGGGTCTCGTGGGTGTGCGAGCTCGGGATGTGGTTTCGCTGACGACCGGGTTCGACGGTGCTCATCGCTGATTCACCGACCCACCGGAGGTGTGGCCGATGTTGTCGAAGCGGCGGTTGGTGTTGTGGATATCGGAGTCGCGTTCGGTGGGGGTGAACACCATCCGGAACGGGATGCCGGGCTCTTCGGCTTCACCGGTCTTGAGTAGGTAGCACCCTGTGCCCGGCGGTATTTCGCGTCGGGAGGTGTCGAGGTCGTCGTCGCTGGGTGGGCGCGGCGCCGCCCAGGAGGTGACCAACAATTTCTCGGTGTCGGTCATCCCGGCCACCGCGGCGATGCGGTTGGCTTCTTCGGGCCCGACCGGGCCGATGATCTTCGCGCGGGCGCGTTCGAAGAATCCGAGCGCTTTGGCTTGTGCGGCTGGGGAGTCGAAGGCGGCGAGGTCTTTGATGGTGTGGGAACACATGATCAGCCCGGTGGCCAAGGGCCGGTTGAGTCGGGTCAGCGCGTCGACGCGGTCGACCATGAATTCACCGACGCCGAGCACACGCCAGATCTCGTCCATGACGACTTCGAACGTCCGTGCCGGGGCCAGGCCCGCGTCGGCGAGGGCGTGGGCGGCGGCGACCGCGCCGAACCCGTCCGACCAACAGGTCATCAGAACGGCTGCCAGCAGTTTGGTGTCGCCTTCGGGGATACGGGAGATGTCGATGCAGATCGCGGGACTCGACAGATCCAGCCGGGTCGAGGTGGGTCCGTTGAAGATCGCCCCGAACGGTCCTTCGACCAGGGCGCGCATCGACCGACGCAAGGTTTTCGTCGCGGCCCGGTAGGAGATTTCGTCGTCTTCTTCGGCGAACGCGCGTAGCCGCTCGCCACCGGCGGAGATCACCGCGAGCAGGTTCTCCAGCAGTGGCGGGTTCTGGTGGCTGAAACCACCTGCCGGGCTGTAGAGCTCGCGCAGACCGGCGGCGAGTAGCACTTCCTCGTAGTCCTCGACCCGGGCTCCGCGCACGAGCTCGATCAGCCCGGCGACGATGTTGATCTGGCCCGCTTCGACCCGCGCCATAACCTGGCGGCGCTGATCGGCATCGGGGAGCCGGTCGATGGTGGCGCCCAGGGCGCCGACATCGAGGGGGTTGATGGTTCCGTGGCCGTAGCCGACATCGACGACCTGCCCACCGAGGCGCTCGACCAGGTCGCGGTATTCGCCTTTGGTGTCGCCCATGCACAGCACGGTCTCCCCCGCCGCGACCGCACCCGCGACGATGCGTCGGATCAGCGAGGACTTGCCGAAGCCGTTGAGCGCCAACACGAACGCGATCGGGGCGGTGATGAATCCCCGCAGAAACCACGACATCGGGTCGAAATGCACCGGGGCGCCGGTGATGTAGTGACTGCCCACCGGCACCCCCGCGGTCGGGGCGCTCGCACCGACGCAGAACGGCCACAACCCAGCCACCTGCACGGTCGTCGCACGCCACTCCGGGGTACGCGGCACCACCGACGCACGACCACCGCCCGCACCGGCATAGCCGCGATCGGTGAACGCCGGGGCGGTGAGGTCGAACCCGTCACCGGCGGTGCCGTCGCGGCGGCGCGCTGCGGTCGCACGTCGATGGTCATCGCTCGAGAGCAGCATTCGAGCCCGCCAACCGCGCAGGCCACCCCTGGTCAGGGCCGTCATCTCGACCTGACCACGATGGAGGGTAGTCAGGACCCTGATGCCCTCGACGATCTCGGTTTTCGCGGGTTTGCCTCGGCGACGGAAGCTCCCGGCGCGCGCGTTCATCCCGACACCCGATCGGAGATGGAAGCGTGTTCGGGCAAGATCAGCCCGATCCCGAGCGAGGCAGCGAACCCCGCGGCCTGGTAGCCGTAGCAGCGGCGCACCGTCAACCGCGACGCCGCCGCCATTCCTTTGACCGAGGCCTCGATTCCGGGCAGGTCGGCGTCGAGGTGATCGGTCACCGTCACCAACACCCCGAACCGGGTCAACCCCGCCCCGCGCGCTTGCTCCTCCCGCGCGGCCGAGGTGTTCCCGACCCGGATCCGCGCCGCCGCCGATGAGATCCCTCGTTCGGTTTGTTCGGCGGCGACCGCGTCGCGGAAGTCCGAGTCCACCAACGACGTCGCTTCAGCGGCTGAATGCAGGCGGTAGACGATCGCGACCCGTTTGCGAGGCATGTCCGGGCGCGGACGCAACAGCTCTTCGAGGACGGTTTCCATCACCGCCCCGCGTGGTGCACCGTCCATCTCCCACGTGATCGAGCGGGCACCGTCGTGGACGTAGTGATCCCACCGATCATGATGGGCGAGCGGTCCGACCGAATCCCACGACTGCGACTCCACGATCTGCGCCCCGGCCGCCTCGACATCGCGCTGCGAAGCGAGGTCGAATCGACTGCGCACCAGACCCAGCACTTCCCACGCGTGCAGGGGTGTGGCGGGCAGGCCGGCGCGAGCGAGCTGCGACAGCACCGATTGCAGGCGTTGCCCGATCTCGCGGGCCTGCTCGGCCTGGTCACGGCGAATACGGCCCTTGCCGATCGCCCGGTAGGTAATCGCGATACGAGCTTCGATCCGCACCCCGACCCCGCCACTGTCAGCGGCGGCTTCCTTCATCACCGCCTTGGCGAAGTCAGGGGCGTTCGGGCGGATCAGCCGGGCGACTTCGCGGGTTTGCTTCAACCGGGTCTCGACGGTGTTGTCCAACACCGCAGTCACCGCGACGACTTCACCACCACGGCTTTGCGAGGCCAGGAACTGACCGAATCCATCAACCCAGGAATCGATTTGGGCCTGGTCAACGAGTTCCTTGCCGCGCGGGATCACCCGCACGATCACCGTGTAGTGATCGCTACGCCGGATATGCAGCATCGCGAACCGCTTCCCACCCGGCGTCTCGTACTCGGTCAGGCGTGAATCAGCCAGCAACCCAGGCAGTTTCGCCAAACCCGGTAGCCGGGAGAACCGCCCGGACCGGTAGGTCAGCTCGCCGCGAGATCGAGCGCGGGCGAACTGAACCCGAAGCAGCAACAGTTCCCAACCGGTGCGCCCGTTGCGCGTCACCGCCAGCGGGACGAACACCACTGCCGCACCGAGCAGGACAGCGCCTGCGAATTCCAGCGAGCGGGTGATCATGAACGACACCATCACCGTGATGATCAAGCCGAGACCGAGCAGCGACACGCCCCAAGTCAGACCGAAGAACCCGGCTGAGCGAGGCTGCTCCCAGCGCCCATACATCCGTGTGCTCATCGCCGAACCTCCCCGGGACCGAGTGCATCGGGATCCATCTGTGGCGACGACTCCGGAATAGAGCTTTGAGCGGCCGAAGCAGTGCCTCGCAGCGCGCCGCCTGCGAGTTGGGCGCCTAACATCGCCGCCCCCGCAGGGCCCGCGCCCATCGCACCGGCAGCGGCCGCATTGCCCGAACCACCGGCACCCGCGGCAGAAGCCCCGCCAGCACGCGAACCACCCCCAACCGGACCTGCTGACACAGACCCGCCGCCACCCGGCGCCGAGCCTGTCCCGCCAGACGGCGATCCCGAACTCGCTGCCATCGGCCGCGCCCCACCAGCACCACTCGGCCCAGAAGGCGGTGAGCCTGCCCGGCTCGATGATCCGGCCGATGGACCAGAGTTTTGAGCCTCAGACATCTTTCTGGCCTGCGATCCGCCGCTGCCGACAGCCGACATGGCGATACCCGCGCCAGCGCCGGCCAGCGCTGATGCCGCTCCGCCTCCGCCGCCGAGCGTGGATACCGCTGGTGCGATCAAGCGGATCAGCGCTGGTAGCACGATCACGCTCATCACCATCAAGATCACCCCCAGCAAGATCATCTGGGGATCTGGTTCGTCACCACTGCCGGTGACGGTGAACGCGATCGCATAGACCAACGCTCCGACCGGCTTCCACAGCACGAACGCCAGCGACCACGCCACCAGGCGCTTGTAGGCTTGCGAACCGGGGCCGGTCCCCGACGCTGCTGCCGCCATCGGAATCACCGCGACAACCACAACCAGCAGGGCCTGTCGAACCACCAGCATGACCAGCTGAACCAACAAGCTGATCAAGCCGAGCACGCTGAGAACGAGCAGGATTCCGGAGCCGAGGTTGCCCGTGATCCGCGGATCGGCGATGCGACCGACGGCGGTATCGAGGTCACCGCGGGCTGCGTCGAAGACAACCCATGATGCGAACTCGTCGCCAGCCGTAGTCGCGACGGTGATCAACACACCGAACGTCATCGCGCCGAACGTTGCCCGCGCCAACATCAGAAAGCTCTCCTGAGCTTCCCCCGCCGCGGCACCCCGCTTGGCCAATGCCAGACGTGCGGCCGCGAATATGATCCCGGCCGTCAACAGCACCACCTGCAGGCCGCTGGTGTATTCGCGGATCTGGGCGAGTACCGGGGCGGGCTGGCCCTGGGAGGTGGTTAGTTCCGGCGACGGAAAGGTCGTCCACCAGGCCATCACCAACCGCAGCGCCGTCACGAGGCTGTCGATGAGATCGGCTGCGATGCCGCCGATCACCGAGTCGCTCGCCATCTCAGCCACGCCCCCTGCCGCATCTGCGAGTTGGCACGCTTCCTTTATCCCGGGCACCGCGACACAGGCGAGATCGGGGAGTTGGGCGTGGACACCATCTCCCGGTGCGACCGGCGCGGCGAGGATGCTGGTCACGACTGCCTCCAGCGGCCGAATCCAGCGGCTGAGGCGGTGGGTGTGGCTGGGCGCCAGAGAGTTTCAATGTCGTCGGGAGTGCGGATGCGCCAATCGCCCTCGACCCAGACCATGGGCCAGGTCGCGATCGCGTACCCGCTCGTGGAACGGACCGCGAGCTGAACCACGGCTAGGTCATCGCGGTAGCCGGGCTGTACCCGCACCCCTTCGGGGACGGTGACGTAGCGAGCCATATCCGGGGCGCTGACCCGGGAACGGGCGAACTGGTCGATCAACGTATCGCCGCCACCGTAAAAGCGGTCCCGAACTACATTTCGCCAGATCGGTTCCGGTGCGGCGTAGACCCGCCCGATCGCGTCCATCGCCGCCAATGCAGCACCTTGGGGTGTGTGGGCGAATCCTTCCGCCACACCGGCGTCGATGCGTGCGGGGCCGTCGCTGCCTGAGACCGGCACGGCCGCGCCGTCCCAGATTCGCTGCCACTGCAGTCGAGCCGGTGCCGCGGTCAGGAAATCCGATCGCGTCGCTTCGATCCGATCCTCGGCGATCTGCGGCAGCGCCGCACCGGCTTCCTCAACTGGGACTTCGAGACGGTTGCCGAACATGTCGACTGTTGGCGGACGCGCTGATGACGGTGTCGGCGGCGGCGTGGCGGTCGTCGTGGGCTGTCCGCTCTGCACTGAGGGTTGGGCGGTGTCAGGCTGGTCGTCGCCGGTGACGGTCAGGACGAACACGACGATCACCACAGCGGCGATGATGCTGAGCACAAAGAGCAGGGTTCGAGTCGAACGCATCAGAGTTGGTCCTCACGGTTTCGGCAGGGCGACCATGTCGTTGGGCACCGAATCCACTGCGGTGACCGGGCTTTCGGTGACGGTGTCGGGCAGTCGCAGTCGCCACCCGTCGGTGGCCCAGATGACGGTGGCGGTGTTGCGGGTGATCGAGCGGTCCGGATAGGTCGAGTAGGTCTGGACCTGCGCTTCGGTGTCGGCGTAGGCCGTGACGAGGTAGCCGAGGATCCTGGGCACCATGTCGGTGGCCGGGGTGGTGATCGAGATCTGGGCGCGAGCTGTCGCCCAGGTGTCGCGTCCTCGGCCAGGGGCGATCATTCGTTGCCCGACCGAGGCCCACTGACCGTCCGGTGCGACCGACATGCGCACGGTCGCGTGGATCGCGGCCAGAGCGGCTCCGACCGGGGACCGGTCACAGTCCGTGGCGACCACACCATCGATCACGCGGGGACCTTGCACTGCGATCGGCAGGTCGATGCCTTGGTAGGTCCGCCAGCTCAGCCCACTCGGGATCAGCTGTGCAGCGTCGGTGGTGGCAAGTGCGCGCGAGTCCTCGTCGGAGTCGGTGTCACCACAGCCCGTGGCGGCGATAGCCGCCATGGCGAGCACGATCCACACGGTGACCGTCCGGTGGGCGCGTGCCGAAAGTTTCTGTGACATAGGGATGTCCTGTGTTTTCAGGTGGGAAGGATGGCGATTGCCAGGGCACTGGCCGAGCCGAGGAGTGCGGCGGCGGCGAGGGATCCGATGAAGCCTTCGATCGCTTCTTCTCGGTAGATCCGGAGGGCGAGTTGGCCGCCGACGAAGGTCGCGCGTCCCACGCACAGCAGCAGCACGAACCAGGCCAGCCAATTCACCAGCTGTGTCAGCGGCGCCAACACCTGCGCGGGCAGCGGTTCGGCGATCACCAGCCGCCCCCGAACCTGTCGGCGTCGCGGGCCACCTGGATCGCGGATGACACCGCCGCAGCTGGCAGCCAAGGAAAGGCACGGGCGAGGTCATGCCTGCCGTCGCGCACGCTGCTCATCTCGGCCCACACAGTCTCGGCCTGCACCTTGACCCGCTCGTAAACAGCCACCGGGTCCGCTCGCCCGGCCACGATCCAGGTCGGCGTTGCGCGCAGGAGGTCTTCGACTGCTGACAGGTCGGCCCTGCATCGCCGATACGCACGCAAGATGCGGCGGGCGGATTCGATCTCGGCCTCGGTACGAAGGCGGTGCTCACCCAGCGCCGCGGAAAGTTCGTGGATGAGACGGGTGCCGTCTCGGCGGGCAGCCCCCGTCGAGCGTGCCGTCAGCGTCCCAGCGTGGTCTGGAAGTTCGGTGACCGGTGCGATCGCCACGATCGCCACGATGCGGGTCTCGTCTCGTCGATGGCGGTAGAGCCACTCCTGCAGCACAATCGCTGCCAGCGAATGCACCACCAACACCACACGACCATCGATGTGGGAGATCACCGTGTTCAGGTCCTCGACCAGTTGGGCCATCCCCGCCCGGCCCGGACGCAGCGGCAGGTCGTTGCCGTGGCCCCGCTGGTCGTAGACCAACTGCGCGATGTCTGCGCTGAAATGTCTGGCGATCAGCGCGATCATGGGCGAGAAGTGCGCTGCGCTGGCCAGCGGTGCGGGCAGGTAGACGACGGTCAAAACGGCGTCCGGTTTCCCGAAGCGGGTCGCCGTCAACGCTGTGCCGTCGGCCGCGGTGATAGTCACGGTGCGCGGATCTGTTGCGCTGCTGGGGGATTCGTGGCTGAACTGAGGTGCCTGCATGTCAGGAACCTCCGGTGACGGCGGCGTTCATGATGGCGCCGGCGGAGGTCGCGATGATGCCGCCGACCATGGCCGCGAACACGATCTTGGGTGATTCGACCGCGCCGCCGTGCCAGCGCTCCCACCCGAACTTGCCACCGGCATAGATCAGCGCTGCGACCCCGGCCAAGATGACCAGCCACGACAAGTACCCCACCAGATTGGTCAGTTTGTCTCCGCCCGGCGGGATGGTCGGGTTGACCTTGATCTCTTGGGCCAGCACAGACACGCTGTCACCCACCACGGATAGAACGGACATGGCTATCTCTCCGAATCCTGTTGTTCGATAGGGTTTTTCGCGGCGCGCGCGAGAGCGTCGATGAGCTCGCTGCCGACGTGATGAACATCGAGGGGCACCGCTTGAGTCAGGCGGGCGCGCCGTTGCGGGACTGGGTCGAACGGGCTGAACTCGGCGAGCTCGGCAAGTTCGCGTTCGATGAGCTCGTCATGCCAGCCGATGTCCCACACCTGTTCGGCCAGGCCCTCGACCACGGCGCGATAACGGCGTACCGGCGCCGGTACTCGCCCCGGCCGGGCAGCACTGAGCACGACACCGACGACCTCGACGCCGCCAGGAGCGGTACCGACATGCCATTCACGTAGTCGATCTGCACACGCGACCAACCCCGGCAGACACAGCCGCGCCGCCACGACGACCCGCTGCGTCGTCTGCACCGACCCAGGCCAGGACTGCCCACAGTCCGCCGCTGGCGCCCACCACCGAGCGAGCGTCGAGGTTCCGGCTCCGCCGTGCGCGCCGACAATCGCGACCACCGGTGGATGCGCTCGGGTCGTCGGCAGGGGCTCGGTCCGGATACTGGCGACGCGATCTGGAGCGCTCACAGTGGCCGGATCCAAACGGCGACCACCGATCCCAGCGAGGGGGTGCTGGCGCAAGGTCAAGGCATGCATCAGCTGCCTCGCTTCTGAATGTTGGTGATGACCAATCCGGCGGAGGCGACGGCGGATACGTTGATCACCTGCAGGTAGTCGAAGCGGCGGCCGTCTGGATGCAGTTCCACCAGATGGACCTCGGCGGTGTTCTCCGCGATCGAGGTGACGCCGACACAATGGGTGGTGCCGATCGGCAGCGCGGTGATCGCGGCGGCCAGCGGTTCGTGTGCGAGCCCAGCCTGCGGACTCGTCAACCGCAGGACTTGTTCAGCACTGCGGGTCACGTAGTAGGCGTGTTCGAACGCCGCGATCACGCCCGCGACGGTCGCGGTATCACCGGCACCGGCCGTCACGGTCTGAGCGGTCAACCCTGCACAGGCCCGCTCTGTGGCAACTACGACAGAGGTGGAGGTGCCCGTCGGCGGGGCCGAGGTGGTCAGGGAGGTGGCGGCACGGTCCCGGCTTTCGCCCGACATGCTCACCGCGAGAGCCGCAGCCAATCCGGTGACAACGCTCAAGACAGCCGCGCTGATCGCGACGATGCGGAAGCGGTGCGCAGGCCCCCGGTTGTGCTGTCCTGCTTGGCTGTCGACGTGTGGGTCGACTCGGTGGGGGTCGTCTGAATGTGGTTCTGGGCTGTCGGGTTTGTGTAGCCAGGCGGCACCATGGTGGGGGCTCAGGTCGTCGGTGGGCATGTTGTTCACCTCCTCGATTGGTTGGGTTGCGGTCGGGCCCTTCGGAGCACGCCGCTGGAAAGAGCCACTGGTCGGGGGATTGACGAGTGCCCCCGTCGTACTCCGAAGGGGTCTAGGGGTGTGCCTCCGGTTGGCTGGTCGTGTCCGAAGGCGGACCGGTGTGCGTGGCAGGGGTTTTCGCTGTGGTGCGCGAGGGGGCCGGGTGTGGAATGGAACCCGTCGCGCTGTTCGACGTCGTCGGGTGCTTCGTCGACGGCGTCTGGGTGGAGGCGAGGTCATGGGCGATCGCGGTGAACCACGCGGTGGTCGCGGCCAGTGGGGTGTCGCCGCTGGTCGTCACCGAGACGGTGCTGTAGCTGCTGCGTCGCCCGGTGGAGTTGCTGTATTGGGCGGTCGCTGAGGTTGTGTACAGGTCTTGGGGGTCGGTGATCGTGGAGGTGATCGCCTCGAATGCATCGTTGACCCAGGTACTGATCGACTGGGGTGGCACCAGATCCACTACGGCCTCGGCAACTTTCGTGCCGAGCACCGCGACCGCGGCGGCAGGGTTGGACAGCCCGACTGCGGCGAGTTCGGCGATGGTTGTGGCGGTGAAGACCTTCTGTGCCACCGACACCACGGCGTTGAAGCCGATCGTGCCGATCTTGAACAGCGCTGACAGGGCGTCGGATTCGGTGGTTGTGGTGGCAGTCGGTGAGGATGCGGCCGCGATGCGTTGGCCGAGAGTTTGGTTCGGTGTGTAGGAGAGCTGGTCCAGGCTGGTGCCGGTGATGTCGTCGTTGACGACGCCGACCGCGGTGGTGAACGCGGTGGAGGCCAGCGCTTGGGCAACGGTGGCGATCGCGGCAACCGGGTCCTTGCCTTCGGCCTGCCCGGCGATGTTGGTAACAGCGGTCAGTAGCGGGCTGCCCGACTGGACATCGCAGGTCGCATCACCGGCCACACACAGATCAGCTACGCGGCCGACCAGCGAGCCGTAGCTGGTCGGTGTAGGGCTGGCGGCGATCCCGGCGCCAGACAATCCGATGTTGGTCAGCTTGACCTTCGACACCGCGGTGCCGTCCGTACCGATTGGAGCGGACGGAACTTCCGCTGTGTCGGTGCCGGGCAGAGAACCAGTTGCGGCTCGTCGTGAAGGGTTGGCCAGCAACGCGATCCCCGCGACCTTCTCCGCGGGGACGCGTGACCGACCCGCCCCAGACTTCTCGGCGAAAACTGCTGCCGCAGCGGCGCCTTGGGCGTAGCCGGCGACCGCGATCTGGGTCGATGGACACCGGTCGATCACCTCACCGGCGCGTTGTTCGATCTGATCGGCCGCTGCGGTCACCGCCGCGGGGTAGTTCGCCGTGTTCACGTCGTCTCCGACGACGATGTAGGACCGCTCGACCGCCGTGCCTGATTTGGTGGCCATCCGCCCGAAGGCCTGGCCCAGCACCCCGGTGTCGCCGGTCTCGACGGTGGTGGCGGCGCCCTCCTCACCGCTCTGCACGCCCAGCACGTACAGGGCAGGACAGGCCGAGGTTGCAGGTTCGCCCGATGTCGTCGACGGGCGAGGTGCGCTGGTGGTGGGCTCGGCCAGGGCTGGTGCCGCGCCGATGACCGTCACTGTCAGCCATGCGGCCGCGATCGCGCAGGCTCTGCGCTGAGTTGTGTTGTGGTTCATCGGATTCGGCTTCCTTTCGGTGTCGAGACAGCGGGCTCGGCCTGCCCGCGCCGGAGGGGGTGGCGCGGGCAGGCGCGTCAGTTGGTCGGGTTGGGGCCTTGATGGCGTGGTGGTCGGGCGAATCCCGCCCTGAAGGTGGTCAACACGTCGGGGACTCCGAGGTCGGCTGCGCCGAGGTGGGTTACGTCGAATTCCGACCAGGACACCGCGACGTCGCGGGAGGTGTATTCGGCGAACAGTTCGCGTCCGGACTCGATCGGCACCAGCCCGTCGAGCAGCCCGTGGTAAAGATGCACCGGCACCAACGGTGTCTTCCTACCGAGATTTTCGCGGGTGAGGATGTAGTTCCAGACCGGGTCGTTCCAGGGGTCGGGGCGCTCACACCATGCCGCCAGCGGAGGCAAGAACTCCACCAGCAAAGTGGCCAGGTCAGCCTCGGAGGCCCTCTGGACTGCACGCATGCCGGCGTCGGTGAGTAGGTGATCGACCGGAAGGTGCGAGTAGGCCCGCGCCAAGCCGACCATGCCCGCGAAGGCAAACCCCGACCACGGCCCACCATCGAGGTTGTTGATCAACGCGCCGGGATCGCGGATCACCGCACCCGCCGCGACGGCCCGCAGATCGAGCTCGGGAGCGTAGGCGGGCTGGTATTCGGCGGCAGCGGCGGCGACACGGCCGCCGTCTGCGTAGCCCCACACCGCTACCGGTGCCTCGATCCTCCCCTCGGCAGGCTGGGACACGACCGCGCGAGCCAGATCCAGCACCGCCCGGGCGCCTGCCTTCTTGGCCAGGAAATGGTGTGGACCAGCACCGTCGATGCCCAGCCCGACGCCATCGGGCAACGCGACCGTCCATCCCTGCACAAGCGCGGCGGCGATACTGCTCGTGTCGGGTTCGTTCCCGTCGACCAGCAGCTCAGAGGGAGCGCATCGACCACCCAGACCGTGAAAGGTGGGGCAGTACACCACCACCGGGGTGTCCACGATCGCGCCACCGGTCGCCGCGACCGGTTCCAGCACGATGCCCGAGGCGGCCACGGGGATACCGAAGGTGGTTTTGGTCGTGTAGATCACCTGCCAGGCGCGCCGGAGACCGGCGATGTGGGGCACCATGACCTCGCGGGTGCGCAGGATCTCCCCTGAGGTGTCGAACCCGATCGTGGTGTTCGCGCGGAACTCGTCCGCCCCGGTGCTGGTCATGAGCGGGATCCCGCGATGTCGTGGGCGAGGGCGATCATCCAGGCGATGCCCGAGTTCAACTGCCCGGTCAAGGCATAGCCGTTGTGGCGCCCGACCGTGTCGGCGAACCGCAGCCACGTCGCGGGGTTGACCAGCTCGGCGTTCTCGGCCGCGAGCTGGCCCCACGCGCCACCGAGCTGGGCGAGCAATCTCGGCAACAGCACTAGCGGATTCGCCATGACCGTCGCGGTGATCTCATTCCATCGCGAAGCTGCCGCACCGGGATCCGTGACCGACGTGCGGGGGTCACCAGCATCGACTAGCCGCTGCCCCAAATCCGCCTGTGGCGCATAGTCGATACTGCCCGCGCCGACCTGGAAGTCCTTGAGGATCACGGTGTTCCAGGCCTCACCGAGCGCCTCGGAGAGCGCAGCACCGAGCGTGTTCAGCGCTGCGAGGGGGTTGGTCAGGTCCGCTTGGGCGAAGACCTGCGCGCCCAAACGCAGGACCGCGGCCTGACCTGGAGCGGAGCAGGCGAGGTCGCCGTCGCTGCAAATATCGGCGACCCTCCCGACCAGTGCTCCGTATCCGTCGTCGGTGGTGGCGATGCCCGCACCCCCCGCGGGGGCCGCGAGGACCTGCACGGTCGAAACCGCCGTCCCCGACGTGCCGGGTGCGGGGTCGGGCACGATCTGGCCCGGCCTCCCAGGAAAGACCGGTTCGAGCTCGCCGCGATCGGGGTTGGCATACAACGCGATCCCCGCGACACGCTCCGCCGCAACGGGCCCGTTTCCGGCGCCGACATCACGTGCGAAGCTCGCCATCGCTTGGGCGCCCTGGCTGTAGCCGATCCCGGCGAGCATCGTGTCCGGGCACACCTGCGCGACGTGGCGTGCAGCGGAGTCGAGATTGGCCCGCGCGCCCGACACCGAGGACACATACGGGTCAGAGCCGCCACCGGGGACGATGCCACCGAATCCGGCGTCGTAGCCGATATAAGCCCGCTGCACGAGGGCTGGCACCGCATTGGCGACGGGCCCGATCAGCGATCCGACGACACCGGTGTCAGCGAGCGGATCCGCGGTCGGCGACGACTGGCCGGTGCCCTGGACACCGAGGATGAACAAGGCCGGGCACCCATTGATCGGCACCGCGACCGCAGGGGCCGCAGGTGAGGAGGCGGTGAGTACCGCCGCCCCCACCATCGCGGCGACGACAGCGGCGACATGACCTGCGGCGCTCGTGGTCATTGACCGACACCGACGCCCGCGCCGAACCCGGCGCCGATCGTCCCGCCGACCGCCGCGCCGACAGCACCGGCGGGTACGCCGAGGATCGCCGCACCTGCCGCGGCTCCGGCCGCAGCACCGAGGGCGGTGCCCGCGACTCCGCTGGTGGCTTGTCCGATGATGGGGACAGGGATCACGATTCCTAGTGCGGCACCGGCGATCCCGCCGACGGTGCCGCCGATCAGCCCGCCCACCGTCGCGCCGACCGCCGCCGCGGGTGCGCCGAGCACGGTCGCACCGGCCGCGCCGCCCAGTCCCGTGCCTGCCAGGACGGCGCCGCTGACGCGATCGGAGCGCCCAGCTGGGATACCGACGGAGTCAAGGGCGGTTGCAATCTGCGCTTCGGCGCCTGCTGCGGTGTTGTTGATGGTGTCGCGCACTTCCACCGGAACCCAGTCGGGGCTCGGTGTCTGCCACTCCCCTATCCGGATCGTGTTCTCCGGCGGGGTAATCGGCGCGACCGGCTCCACCGGAACAGGAAGGTGGAGTTCTTCGATTCGTACCGGCTCTACCGGTTCGTCCACCTCGGGGGCAGGGCGGGTCGGTGCGGTGCGCACTTGCTGGGGTTGTTCGTAGTACACCGGCGGAGTCGGCTCTGGGTCCGGTTCGGGAACCGGCTCGGGAGGCGGTGGTGGAGTAGGTATTTCGGTGCCGGGTTGCGCTGGGCTGGTGACCCCTCCTTGGTCGGCCACGGTGGAGACTGGTGAGCTTGCGTGGGCGGTGGCCGTGGTAGATACCGCGATCGCGACAGGGATGGCGGCTGCCAGCAGCAGGGTGCTGCTACGGCGAGCCAAACCGATTCCAGAGTGACGGCGCGTAGCGCTTTTGTGGGTGGTCGAGCCATTTACGGGCATGACGGGGAGACCCTTTCTCGATGAAGGGTGGAAATGAACGGGATCCGCGAGCGTTGCGCGGCAGAAGATTTCGGGCCGAGGGCCCCGGGTGCCCGGTCGGACGGGCTGCCGCCCGACCGGACGGTGCCCCTACAGGGCGTCAGAGCAGATGCAGGGCCAGGTTCAGCACGTTGCCGGCCAGTGCCAGGCCGTTGGACAGCAGCGCCAGCCCGGCGTTGATGTAGCTGACGATCACAATGGGATCCACGGGATTTCCTTTCTCGAATGCAAAGATTGGCTTGCGTCCTCCATCCAAGCCACGAAAGTCCATGGGCCGCTAGTGCCTTAACTGATCAAGTTTTGATACATCAAAAAATGATCAGTTAAGGAAATACGGTCTGCGCAGCAAACTTGCGTTGACCTATCAAAGAATGTTTTTTACCGCCCAGCGAGAGACCCGTCCCGACGTGACCCGAATATCACCGGATACGCGCGCCCGTGCCCTATCAATGAACACGCCCGTACGCGGCGCGGACAGGGCTGGCTAACTTGCCGCATGAATAGACCTCTGGTAGAACGGATCTCGTCACGAAATCGCAATATTGCGTTCAAACCACGCAATCTGTGACGTCCACCACAAACTCCCGGGGGGGAGACAATTGAACGAACGAATTGCACGGCCCCACAAGGGACGCCAACGCCGACGTGCCCCCAAGCGACCACAGGTCTCGATCCCAGACCTCGGCACCACCATCGCGTGGATTCGAGACGATCTCGGACTCACCCAGAACCAAGCCGCCGCAGCGGTCAACTTCAGCGCCGTCCATCTGGGACGTTTCGAGCGCGGAGAGTCCAAGCCGCCCCCTGACACTCTCGAAGGGATCATCAGCGGATGGCGCCTGGACAAGGCGATGGCCTCCCACCTGCGTGAGCTCGCAGGGCCAGCGATCATGCTCGCACCACCCGACGCTTTGCGCAGCTATGTCCGGGCCGAGAAGTCCCTGAGGCTCAACCTCGAGCGGCTCCAAGCCCGCGCCATCCCAGCAGCCTTCGTCGATCCCTTTGGGAACCTGTTGGCGCACAACGCCTTGCTCACCACAGCCTTTCCCGGCATCCAAGACATCGGCTCAACGTCGATATGGATGTTCAGCGATCACAGCAAAGCCGTGATCGTCGACCCCGAAGGGGAGGGTTCGTTGACGGTCGCGATGCTGAAATCAGCCCTGGGCAGGCACCGGAGTTCAGCGCAGGCAAGAGAGCTCGTTTCCGCCTTGGCGCCGATCAGCGATGCTCGGCGACTATGGGCAGCCAGCGTGAACGTCACCCGTGGGCGTGACTCGCAGTGCCCGTTGCACGCCTACGACGCCAACCACAGACCGGTCTCCTACCAGCTGGCGCTGACCGACGGCATACTCGCTCACCACGTCCAGCTCCTCACGGCCACACCGGAGGAATACTCCGGCCCCGAAATCGACTAGCCACCAACGACATCCGTCCGACGCAGCGGCAACAGATCTGCTCGCGCCGGTCGGAGCTTTGTGATCATTCACAGGGCGATAGCTTGTCGCCCTGTGAATGAATTGTCACCAATTTCTCGGTGCCAGCAGAAAAGTGGTGGCGAACATCGCTGAATTTGTGTTTTCCTGTATACGGGAAGAGCCACTGATCGGGCCGAAAGGTGCCCGATGCAATTTCATACGACTGCCATCCCGCTCCCGAGGCGCGAGGATTCTTCGGCGCTGCCGTCGCGAGCTTTCTTCGCTCATCTGCTGTGGCATTTCCGGTGCCGCACCGGCTCTGACAGTTGCCGTGTCTTGAGCGCTGCCCCGCCACCTGGTGACAATTCTGTGCGTGGTGGCCTCCGCCGACACCGCACGAATAGTCGCGATTCTCTCGGCGATTGCCGCCCTCCTCAGACGCGGCGCGTACAGCACTGCGAATCCGTGATCCACGTCGACCGCGACTGGAGGCACGTCGGTGAGCGATGAAGCCTCGACCCCGCCTCCACCATCGCTTCGCCGGTGGGTCAACACCAGGTCTGCGGCCGCCCACATCGGCATCCATCCCGAAGTGCTGCGCCGGTGGGCCCGCCAACCAGGCAAGCACACATGGCTACCCAAGCCCATCCGAGTCGGAAAGGAATTCCGTTGGGACATCGACGCACTCGAAACAGCCCTGACGAACCCCGACGACAAACCACAGGAGCACGACGATGAGACGGGGTAGACCGCCACGGCCTCTCGGGGTTCCCGGCAAACCGATGCTCACCGAGATCGCCCCCGGACACTGGAAAGCACGCATCTATGTGCGCGACAGCTCCGGTCGGCGCCGAGACGTCACCCGCTTCTCCCCGATCAAACTCAACACCCAAGGCCGCGCGCTTCCCGACCGCACCGGCCAACGTGCCCTCGACGCCGTTCTCAGTGCAGCTGCCGACATCCGTGTCGATCTCGATGACGCACTGTCGGATTCGATCACCGTGCGGGAGCTGTGGAAGCACTATCGCGATCACCTCATCTCCCTCAACCGCGCCGGCTCGACCATCGACCGCTACGACGAGGCCGCCAAGACCTTCGACACCGCCTTCGGCGGTCGAAGGCTGTTCGAAGTCACGACCTCAACCGTAGAAGCCTTCCTCCAAGAGGTCGGCCACGCCCGAGGACCGTCGAACATGCGAACCGCCCGCAACGTGCTCTCGGGAATGTTCCGGTTCGCGTGCAGCCGAACTCCCCTCGAGGTCAACCCGGTTCGAGAGGCCAAGATGGCCGAGAACGTCGAAGCCAAGGGACGCACCGGCGGCGCAGGCGATCTGACCGTCGACCAGTTGCGCTTCATCCTGTCCTCGGTGCGAGTCTCCACCACCCCGTGCCCGCGCAAACTGGCCAAGGCCGAACGTGAGCGGGGCAAACCGGTCAAGGCATACACCCCACCGACGGTAGCTGCGTACTGCGAGGGCGCCGACATCGCCGACGTGATCACCCTCTACGCCGCGACCGGCCTACGTCGCTCCCAGATGCTCGGACTGGTGTGGTCTGACATCGATTTCGACGAGTGCACACTTCGCCCCACCGGCAAGGTAATCCGTCTCGCGGGCGTCGGACTGGTCCGTGTCACCGACGACAACGATCCGAAGAACCACACCGGCACCATGGCGTTGCCAGATTTCGCCGTGGTGATGCTCAAGCGTCGCAAGGCCGCGATGGCTGCGCGGCGCCTGGCCTCACCGCCGGAGTCTGGGTCCGAGGATCTGGATCTGGTGTTCCCGTCGGCGGTATGGACATTGCGCGACCCGCAGAACGTCGGCCATGCGTGGCAACGTGTCCGGGAAGCCCTCGGATTCGACGAGGACATCACCCCGCACAGCTTCCGCCACGCCGTAGCAACGATCCTCGATGACGCCGGACTCTCGGCCCGTGTGACCGCCGATGTCCTCGGCCACACTGATCCCTCGATGACCCAGAAGCACTACATGGCACGAGGTCGCCCGCATCGGGTAGCCGCCGCCATCCTCGACCGGGCCATCGGCGACTAGGCGGGCTGCTCTCGATGAGTGACCGAGTACGGCTACGACCGGCCGGTCACTCATCGAGAGCAGGTAGAGCAAACGTGTCGGCCACACAACCTGGGGACGACGGCTTGGTGTCGCCAATGCCCTGCGATTGTAAGACTCCCCCTTGTCTGCAAGTACGACGGAGTGAACGCGACTTCGACCAGTCAGTCCTGGGCTCACGCGCGTACCTGTGGGGACAACATCACCGGCCCGCCAGGCCATACAGGCCCGCGGGCTCACCCCCCACGCGTGTGGGGACGACGTTCATTCCGCATGGGATATCCGGGTCGCTCGGGGCCCACCCCCACGCGTGTGGGGGACGACACGAGACCGTGCTACAGGGTGCCGTGCCCGCCGGGCTCACCCCCACGCATGTGGGGACGAACCGCCCAAGCCGATTGTTCGACAGCATCAGTGGGGCTCACCCCCAGGCGAGTGGGGACGACCTTGTCGTCTAATGGCAGGACACGGGAGTTTGGGGCTCACCCCACGCGTGTGGGGACGACGACGCGACGCGACCGCTGATGATCTTCATCGACGGCTCACCCCCACGCCTGTGGGGACGACTGGATGCTGTGGGCTGGCGGCTACTTCTCGATGGGCTCACCCCCACGCCTGTGGGGACGACCTCATGCCTTCGTCGGGGACCAAGTTGTAGGTCGGCTCACCCCCACGGCTGTGGGGACGACAAAGCCGTACCCGTAGGTGAGGCGGCCGTTCGGGGCTCACCCCCACGCCTGTGGGGACGACTATCAGCCAGACGGCAACGAGGGTGAGACGGCGGGCTCACCCCCACGCATGTGGGGACGACACTTCTCGACCAGCAGGTTTAGAGCAGTACCGGTCGAATCTCATTCACTTTCATCCTTCCGTTGTTGGCAACCGCCGGTGGTCAGCCAGTGGCAACAAGACTCAATAGCCCACAGCCGTACGATTTTCCGCGCCCGATGCCACGGATAATCGCGTCCCGAAGCTGGGGAACATCGGCAACCGTCGCGGTGCCGTCGAAGCGAGTTGCGGCATGGCGGATCGTGCTGGTGGCACGGTCTTTTCGCCCACGGATGTCTGCCAGCGCGGTCGCTGACAGAGTGTTCACCGCGAGACCGGAGTTGTAGGCACGTTGAACCCACCACTGATCGGCATCGGGCCCGTGCAATGCCAGGATCTTGCCGGGGCGTTCGTGGCCGCGGGGTGTGCGTTTGGTGGGGTTGCCGACCAGCCGGTACCGCACCTGCGTTCCGGCTGTGAGGTTGTCGAGGAGTTGATCCAGGGATCGGGTCGCTGCCTCGCCGTATCCGGTGGGGAGTGCGGTCAAGTTCGGTGCGTGCTGGCTTTGGATGAGTAGTTTTGTCGCGATGGGTGTTTCGTCGAGCCGGTACAGCAGCCCGGTCTGTTGACGGGCGTTGTTGCCGAGGTCGTCGGGCATCATCGACATCATGGTGCGGTGTAGGTCGACGGCGTTGGCGAGGTCGCGACGCACGGTGCGGTCGCGCAGGTTGAGCTGAATCCGGGTCAGCCACAAAGTCATGACACTCCCATGTAGGTGAACAGTGCTTGCTGGTAATCGATCGACCGCGTATGCCACAACTCCTCAGCGACATCGCTGTGTGCGGTGACTGTGACGGTCCGGCTGAGGTAGCGGCGGCGGAGCGGATCGAAACTGACCGGGACATCGGCTAGTTCGGTTTCGCTGCCGGTTTCGGTGGGATGGTCGGTGACGACGTCGATGCTGGATCGGTGCCGTGCGTGGATCGGGACCTTGGTGTGTAGGTCTTGGACCGGGGTGTCGCTGTGCCCGATGAGCAGGGGCTGTTCGGGTGGGCAGGACCGGCGACCGAGGTAGGGCTGCCATCGTGGGTTGTTCAGCGCGACAGCGAGTTCGGCCACTGTGTCGTCGGGTCCTTCGACGGCGACGGTGAACGCGGCGTCGGAGAGGTAGTAGCGGTTGGTCACGATGGTGCCTTTGCCTGCGCTGCGGCGTTTTCCTTCGGCGGTGGGCACGGTGTGGTGGGGTGATCTGCCGCCGCCGACGGTGTGGTAATCGCGGATCTGTATTCCGGGTCGGTCGATGCGGATGGTGAACTGCAACCGATCCAACCTGGCCAGACTCTCGTCGTCGGTGCGTTCGATGCCGTGGGCGGCGGCGAACATGCCGATCAGTCCGGAGCGGGTGGGAAACGGTTGGGTGTCGCGGCGCGCGAACGCGCTGTGCTCACCCCAGCTCTGCAAAGGCGCCGCCAACCGCAACAGCAGCCCGCTCACGCGCCCGTGTTCGGGTAGGCAGTGTCGGTCGCAGTGTCGAGCAAGTCGGCGACGCTGTCGATGCGGGTACCGATGCCGGTGTAGTCCTCGTCGTCGATGCTGGTGAACCCATCCCAGGCCACGCTGGTACCGGTCCACATCCGTTGCAGTCGCGTCGCGTAGTCCGAGAGCCGTTTGCGTGACGGCACCGCCCACCCGTCAGTATTCGCGGAGACCGGTGCTTCGAAAGCGGCGGCCAGAGAGACGGGGCGATCGGTGCGCACGGCGACGTGGACGAGTTCGGGCAGGGTTTGCGCGGCGGTGGAGTTCTGTTTGCCGGTGGGGACGGTGGTGGCGAACGCGTCCAGGAACGCGGCGACCAGCTCGCGCGCCATGGCGGTGTCGCCGCCGAGGTTGGTGTGCAGGCCTTGCAGGTCGATATTGGCGTAGCGGTAGAACACCCCGGCGGAGAATTCGGCGCTGTTCATGTGCCCGCTGCCGCGGATGGTGGAGGGGACGTCGTCGACGGCGGTGAAGAAGTCGATCTCGGGTTCGGTGCCGTGGGTGGTGAAAGCGTGCGCGACCTGGACCGCGCCATCGACGTCACCGCCGGGCAGCTCAGCCAGCATCCGGCCCAGCAAGTGGATGCTGCCGTTGCGGCTGGTCAGGATCTTTGCGACTTCTGCGGTCGGCAACACCGGCACCAGCTTCTTCGCTGTGGCTTGTTCTTCGATTGCCGCACGGTGGGTTTCGGCGAGGTGAGCGAGCGCGTCGAGGGCGTCTGTCGGCAGGTACAGCAGTACCGAGCTGCTGCCGTTGGCTTCGACGGCCAGGCCTTCCTTCTTGGCGTCTTTCACCGCGGACTTGAGCACCTGCACCCCGGCCGTGTCTGCCAGTTCCTGGCTCCAACCGCGGGCTTGGAGGCGGCGGCTGACTTCGGGTGCCACACGTCGGGTCCGCACCGCGTGGGTTCGGGTCGTGTTCTCCACCGCGTGACGGGTGACGCGTTTCCACGCCTGGCTCGATACACGGGTGCGTTCGGTGCCGCCGTAGATCAGTTGTTTCGGCGAGCCGAGGTCGTCGCGGTTGAGATTGCTGTAGGGCAGGGTCTGCAGCAGGTGGATGTCGAGGAAACGCGGAACAGCAGCAGTGGTCGTCACGGACGGTTGGTCCCTTCGCTATCGGATTCGGGGGTGGCGGTGTTGTTGCGTTCGAGGTGGTGCAGGGTGCGGTAGTAGTCCTGGAGCCAGCGTTTGGTCACGCGATCGCGGGAGGTGTCCCATTCGGCCAGGTCGACCAGGAGCCGCTCCCACGCGATGTCGACCTTTTTCTCGCGGATCTGCAAGACCAGACGAGGCAGCTGCCGATGCACTCCGTGTATGCCTTGCCTGCACAGCAGTTGCAGCCGTGAGGCAGTGGTGTCGGCGTTGAGCTGATTGGCTGAGACCGCCTGGGCCAGTGACGCTCCCAGGCTCAGTCCCAACGCCTGCCGCACATCGACCCAGCCCGATCTGCGCCCGGTTCCGGTCGCCTCAGACTCTGCGTCGTCCCCAATACCGGTCGGCCCGTGCACCGCCGCTAGCTGGTCGCCGCTGGCGACCTGCGCATCGGAGCCGCCTTCGGAGAGGTTGATGGTGTCGGCCTCGGTGGTGTCGGCCTCGGTGGTGTCGGCCTCGGTGGTGTCGGCCTCGGTGGTGTCGGCCTGGTCGTCTTGGTCGCGGGCGGCGCGGGGTTGGGCGGCGATCATGGCCGCGATCGCGTAGAAGGCGCGCTCGGTTGCTGGGTCGGGATTTTGGGGTAGGTAGGGGGCGACGATGCGGTGAGATCGTCGGGTTTGGGGGTCCTCGGGTGTCAGGCGCAGGCTGCGTCGTAGGTCGGCGCGGTCGCCGCTGCTGGCGCGGTTGATGCGGTTGACACGTTCGACCAGCGCACGAGCGCGGCCGTCGAGCGCGTGCCGGTATCCAGCCATCACAGTTCCTGTCTTCGAGGTGATGTGGTCATTTCTTGGCGGGGGTGTCGAACAGCAGCGTGCGGGCACGTTCGATTGCCCGCCGGGTACGGGGTCGGTGCCCGGCGCTGTCGGTGGTCTCGTCGAACGCGTTGAGCCCCAACGTCCGGAATCGGCGCAGCGGTTGGTCGAAGTCGTTGTCGCGGATCTGGCGCCAGAACTCGCGTTCCGCGGTGGGCCAGTACCGGGCGGCCGCAGTCGCCAGCCACGGGCCGTGGCCGATATCGGACTCGCGGCGCACCGGACCGGCCTTGCGGCTTTCCACCGGCGCGCTGTCGGACCCCCCGTTGGCGGGGTCGTTGATCGTGATCCACGCGGTGCGTACTGCTCTGTCGATCCGGCGCGCGATCAGCTCGGCGGCGATCCGGCTACGGCTGAGCGCGGCCGCGGTTTCCGGGTCACCAACTCGGCGCAGCACCGGCGGGGTCGAGGCGGTGTACCACTGGCGGTCGCTGGTCTGGGCGCGGTCTTGGTCGAACCCGAAGGCCCGCACCCGCAACCGGTCGAGCACTGCTGGATCATCGAACTGCATCGCCTGAGCGAAAACCTTCGGGCGACTGCTGTGTTCGATGCCGGCATCGTCGAGCAGCAGTCCATCCAGATCCCGCCACAACGCGCGATCGGCGTTGGCGAAACGCGCATACCGTTGACCGGCTTTACTGGTTTGATAGATCAAGAACGGGTCCTCGACCACCGGGACCGGGTGCCGAAACCCCCACGTCCGATAGCCATCGACCACCTGCTCGCCATCCGCAGAGGCGACCAGCAGCAACGCGTGGCAGAACCTACCCGCCAGAACACCACCCACACCAGAGCTCGGCTGCGGCGGTGCCAGCGGATCAGGCAATTGCGGCAGTTCCCACCACGCGAAGTCCTCGCCGTCGTCGGTGAGGTCAGGGTCGAAGAACGGGATCGAGACCACCAGCGACTCGAACACGGTGCGCCCGACAGGGTGATAGGACACCAAACCCCGCAACAGTGCGGACTTGGCGTTGGCTTCGCTGCGCCCATCGACGGTGCGAGCGGTGCAGCGGCCCGGGGCACCGTGATACAGCTGGGCGATCAACTGCAATGCGGCCTCGCCCGCGTCGATCGGAAGAGGGTCGGCGTCGCGGTGATGCGACAGCCACGACTGGTTGTTCCCGGCCGGGCGGCCGAACACCACCGTGTTCAACCCGGTCGCCCGAGCGCACTGATCCGCCAGCCGCGGGTCCTGCAGCCACGGCCACAGTGGATCGAACAAGCCGAACCGGGCAGCGTGCTTACCGAAATAGCTCCTGACCGCGTCGTCGCCGAACGCTCCGTCGTCCAGGATCGAGTCGCGCAGCGCGAACCACTCGGGCGCGGTGAGGTCGCGGTTGTCCAGCCCAGTGACGCGGGCGGCGATCACGGTCAGGATTCGCCACAGGCCGGCGGCGGCCGGGGCTAGGTCCACGCTCAGGTCTTGCACCAGGTGTGCGTTCAGCAGCAGCGATTCCAGACTTTCGGCCTGGAGCGCGCCCTCTTTTCGCACAGGTATCCACGGCGAACTACGAAGGTTCAATGGTCATCCACTCTCGTGAGATGCGGTTGGTTATGGGGCGAAAAATGGTCCTCGGTCTCGTGCTGAGACCGCTCGGCGATGGTGGCCGGAGGAGGTCAGGACCGGATCAGGTGTCGGATCTCGACCAGGCCGAGGTCCTGGTCGAGGATGCATTCGCGCGCACCCAACTGCATCGCGGCGGCGGGTCCGGTGGCGGTCAGCAGCGCGATGCGGCGTAGGAGCGGGTGCTTCGACCACCCGGCGGGTGGCTGGTTGGTCACCGCCAGGTTGCGTGTCCACGTGCCCGGGACCGGGATCGACTTGGCCAGTACAGCTTTGACCTGTGCCGGGGTGAGTCGGTCGCGACCGTGGAACGGGACAGGTAACGCGACGGTGCACTCTGGATCGAGCCACTGGGCCCCGACCGAATCGGTGTAGCAACAGACCACGCGGCCCGAGTCGGCGCCGAGCCGGGTGCTGTAGACCTCCGGGTCGAGATCGGCGAAGGTCAGCGGCGACAGTTCCACCAACCCGCCAGGGGCCGGGATCCCGACCTGCTCGGCCACCGCACGAGCGAGTCGTTCATCGGATATCCGGTCGAGGTCGGACGCGCTAGGTGTGCCGTCGGCGAACGATTCGTCGTAGACCTGCTCCATCAATCCTTGTACATGGGACGGGATCTCGACTTCGAGGTCGGCGGCCAGCAGGGTGGCGGTGCGTTCCAGCAACGAGATCGGATACACGAACGGCCACCCACCCGGAATCGCCAAACCTTCTGCGCCAGTGGGGATAAGCACCTCCAACCGCTTCCCTAGTGCCCAGTCCGGACGCCCTTGGCGCGGGTGGCGTTGTCCACGCCCGGCGCGTTGCAGCAGCAATGCCAGCGGTGCGAGGTCACTGATGACCAGGTCGAAGTCGAGGTCGATCGACTGCTCGATCACCTGAGTCGCCACAACGACACCCCACGGCCGTGCCCCGCTCTTGCCATACGCGGCGACGACCTCCTCGGTGAGCTCGTCTCGCCGGTCGACGGGAAACCGCGCGTGCAGTGTCCACAACCTCGGCCCTTGCGAGCCGAACTCCGTCTCGAACCATCGGCGCAGTGCCTGGTAGGTGATCTGCGTATCAGCGACGGTGTTACAGATGACAGCCACACAGCCGGACCGGGTCTCGACCAGCCCGTCCAGCAGCTCCCGCAGTGCCTGTTCCCTGACCACCCGGCCTTGCCTCACCGGTACACGGTGCGGGCGCAACCACAGCGTCGACACTGGTGTGGGAACAGAAACACGCGACACCACACCGGTTTCCGCGTCGGCATATAGCCAGCCCGGATATGGGCAGCCCTCGAGATCTGCACCGGTGCGGTGACCGGCACCAGCGAGATAGGCGCGCACCAACCGCTGCCCGACCGCGGTAGGCAGGGTCGCCGACAGCAACACCACCGGTGCACCGATACGGCCGAGCCAGGTCAACAGCCCGCACAACAGGCGCTGCATGTAGGCGTCGTAGGCGTGGACCTCGTCGACGACGAATACCTTGCCCGCCAACCCCAGCAGCCGGAACATGTTGTACCGGACCCGCACTCCGGCCATCAGCGCTTGGTCGATCGTCCCGGTCGCCCACGGCGCCAACAACCCTCGATACGCGCGGATCAGCCATTCGGTTACCGCCAGCGGATCACCCAGCACGCCCTCGCCGGTCACCACGTCATCGCCGATTTCGGCAGGGCCATAAGCGTCGTGCATCCATGCCATCGAGTGCAGCAACGCCAATGACGCCCTACCGCTTACCCGCCGCTGCCCGTACTCGGTCAGCCGGTCATAGATGTGGTTCGCCGTCGACATCGTCGGCAGCCCGAACACGAACCCTGATGCCCCGGCGGCTTCGCCCATCGCCCGGGCTGCGGACAGCGCCAGTTCCGTCTTCCCGATCCCGGTCGGCGCCGCGACAACGAGCAACCCACCTCCAGACTTCATCAGCGCTGGCAACCGTTCCTGGACCGAAGCTTGCAAGGCGTTCGGTGCGAAACCGTGCTCAGCTTCGAAATCGCCTGGCTGGAGCGACAACCGACCCAGCCCGGCTTCCTCAAGCAAGGCAGGAATTCGTGCCTGCACCCGGTCGAAATAGGCGTGCAGCTGTTCTTGGGTCCCGTCCGACGGCAGGTCACCCAACTGCTGTTTCAGGAACTCTTCCTGAGACACCAGCCAGTCGGCCAGCACGACAAATCCCGAAATCACCGCCGCCGCAGCCGGATCGATCGCCGCCACCGGAGCAGGAGAGCCCGCGCACCGGCGCACCGTGTCCACCATCAACAGACGCTGCCGTTCCCACTCCCCGCCACCCAGCTCCAGGACAAAAGCCAACGGCGTGGCCCACACCCGAGAATCGGCTTCGAAGAAGCAGCCATGGTGCCCACCGAGCAGCTGCGCCACCATCCTCGCCGGACGGCGCGCGAACCCGTGCCCGGTCAACGCCGACACCAACCATGCATGAGAGGCGTACTCGTGACTGCGGTAGTCACCCGCACCTGGCGGATACTCCTGTGCAGAAACCGAATACGCCCCGGCGTCGAGAGATTGGAAGCAAGACATGGCTTTCCCGATGTCGTGTAGCCCGGCCCACCACACGACCAGCGCACGAGCCTGCACTTCGTCTACACCCAACCCGCGAGCAATGAACCGACGCAAGCCGCGCGATAGCCACTGATCCCACAGAACCCCCACTGCCGCACCGGTATCCAGCAAATGGCACATCAACGGATACACCGTCGGCAGGCCTTTGGACTTGCCCCACAACCGAAGATCTACCAGCCCACGATCAGCCATCCACACCCCTCGTCCGATCCGACAAGCGGCAACCGTAGACCACCCCACTGACAACAACCACAGATCATGTGCGAGCAGCACCGCGACTCAACCGCGCGCCGGGCACGATCCTTCCGAAACTAGACCCGTTGGGGGTCAACATGACTCGCTCATGCGCATGGAGTCAGCGATCTGCTGACGATCCCGAACCGCTGGCAGGCGCGGCCACGCTCGTCAACGGCTCACTCCGTGCGCGCGGACAACAACACCGCGATACCAGTCACTTCGCCGATCGGGCCGAGTTCACCCCCACGCGTGTGGGGACGGAATCAGCACCGAGCGCGTGACCGGATAAACCACGGGCTCACCCCCACGCATATAGAGAAGACACTTCACCACGTGCCACGTGCCACGTGCCATGTGCCATGTGCCATGTGCCACGAGGCACGAGGCACGAGGCACGAGGCACGAGGCACGAGGCACGAGGCGAGAAGAAGCCCGGCTCACCCCCACGCGTGTAGGGACGACTGGTTATGGCCGCCGACGATCGGGTAGATCTGCGACTCACCCCGACGCGTGTAGGGACGACGGCCTGCTGGTCGAGTCTGTAGCAGGCTTGCCTGCCTCAACCCCACGCGTGTGAGGACAACTCCCACATCAGCCTCGCGCCTTCGGCGCTCTGGGGATCACCCCCACGCATGTGGGGACGACAGGCCAGTCCTCGGTAGGCCCGTCTTCCCAGAAGGGCTCACCCCCACGCGTGTGGGGGACGGCACCGACATAGACGGCACAGCGCGGATCACTGTGGGCTCACCCCCACGCATGTGGGGACGACGAGTCGAGGCGGACAGTGTCCCACTCGCGCCCCGGCTCACCCCCACGCGTGTGGGGACGACCGGCGACCCCCACCTGGTCACCGGCTTGGATCTGGGCTCACCCCCACGCGTGTGGGGACGACGTGCTGGGCGGGCTGGGGGGCGCATTCCTGCTGGGCTCACCCCCACGTGTGTGGGGACGGCCTGGGCATGAGCAAGCAAGGCGTGCAGGACTGGGGCTCACCCCCACGCGTGTGGGGACGACGTGCTGTTGGAGCTCTGGTACGGCATCGAGCCGGGCTCACCCCCACGCGTGTGGGGACGACGGATCGTTGAAGCCCCTGTATCCGCCATATTTGGGCTCACCCCCACGCGTGTGGGGACGACTGCGCCGGTCGCTGCGAGTCTCGGGAGTGAGTGGGCTCACCCCCACGCGTGTGGGGACGACGTCGCCAAGTTGGTGCATGGCGACTACGTGCCGGGCTCACCCCCACGCGTGTGGGGACGACGCAGAACATCAGTCATTTGCCATCATCCGCCTGGGCTCACCCCCACGCGTGTGGGGACGACGACAGCGACTGTAGGAACGCGGGAATCTCGGCCGGCTCACCCCCACGCGTGTGGGGACGACACTTTCTGACCAGCACTGTTGCAGCGAGATACCTGGATTTTCATTCACTTTGATCGGGCGCCAATACTCCGGAATCTGAGCCAGCTCTGCAACTATCTTCCATCTCTTACTCGTGACACCGCTGAGGTTTGTCAAGGAGATGAGATGCGCGAAAGTCGTCGATTGAATTAGTGGTGACTTAGTGGCGTAAATAGGTCAGGCCGGGTTCCGAAGAAGTCTTCGGAACCCGGCCTGACCTGCGCATACTGTGGAGCTAAGGGGAATCGAACCCCTGACCTTCTCGATGCGAACGAGACGCGCTACCAACTGCGCTATAGCCCCGTGCGGCTCTGGCGAACCGCGCTGTGACACTGTATCAGGGGTTGCGCCCCGATACCGAATCGGTACTCTGACCTGCTGATTTGCGTGGTTGCACCAGTTACTCGCCGACGGCTTGACCGAGGTCTTCGACCCGGTTGCGGAGTGCGCGAGAAGTGGCCGGATCGAAGATTTCGAGGAACTCGAACCTCGGGTCCTCGTCGTCGGTGTCGAGCAGGGTGGAGCGGCGGCGCAGCGCGCGTGCGGTGTCGCGGTCCATGGTGCGCCGGGTGGTGGCCGCCTCCGGAGTGGCTTCAGCGGCTTCCTGACGCTTGCCGCGAGTGAGGCGGGCCGCGCGCCTGCGGCGGATCTCCTCCTCCAAGTGGACCTGCTTGCGCAGGTAGGCGAGATAGCCCGCGAGCACCGCCGCCGACAACCCGAACGCCCACCAGAACATCGAGTTGAGCAGCAGTCCGAACGCGGCGAACAGGATCAGGCCGACGATCAGGCCCATGACCGCGCGCTGACGGAAGCTGTAGCGGGCGGCGCGGGCGATCGCGTCGGCCTCGGGGTCGTAGCCGCCGCGACCCCGACGCGACGGGGTGAAGTCGTCGTCATCGTCGTCGAATTCGGCGTCCTCGACAACGAGGTCGTCGAGTCGGGCCGGCGGCGCGGGTGGGATGCGCGCGGCGGCGGGTGGGTCCTCGTCGACTTCCGCCGAGACAGGCTGCGCCGCGGCATCTTCTGTCTCGTCGTCGTCATCGGGATCGGCTGTCGCGGTGGGCTCTCCGAGGACGTCGGGGTCCACCTCGGCTTCGGCTGCCTCGAGTTCGGCTGTGGGGGTCAACTTCTCGTCGTCGTCTTCGGTGACGGGCTCTTCGTTCGTCATCCGATCCTCCGAATCAGTTCGGTGGGAGCGCTTGCGAAGCACACGGGGTCGGTAATCGGGGTCACTCTCGTGACCGCCCGCCGCGCCGATGCGGATCCGTCGTTCGGCCCCGCCACGGTGCAGCACGCGTGTGGCGAGCGCGGCATCGGTGGTGCGGCGGATCCGGGGATGCCGGTCCGCCAGGATCGGGAACAGGACGAAGACCCACAGCACCACCAGTCCGATCCACAGGATCGAATTCGGCATCGCGGTCATCACCTCCCGTCCCCACCTACGTGTTGTCCCTCTGTGGACGCACCACTGACGTCCGTAGGTTAATTCGGGCAGACGCGCCCGTGTGGCAGGCGCGCCGTGCACACCTGCCACATGAGTAACAGAAATTTCACGGCAGCGCCGCTCGACCCTCCCTGACCAGGCGATCTACCACAGTGCCCATAACCTCTTCGACAGTCAGACCGACCAGTAGGTGATCGCGCCACGCGCCGTCGACATCGAGGTAGCGGCGCAGCAGGCCCTCTTCCCGGAAGCCGACATTGCGCAGAACCGCCTGGCTGGCAAGGTTTTCCGGCCGCACCGTCGCCTCGACGCGGTGCAGGCCGACGGGGCCGAAGCAGTGGTCGAGGCCGAGCGCGAGCGCGGCGGTCGCCACCCCCTGACCGCCGAGATCCTTGGCCACCCAGTACCCGATCCAGCCCGACCGCAGCGCGCCGCGCACGACGTTGCCGATGGTCAACTGACCGCTGAACTGCCCGTCGACCTCGATGACCAGCGGGATCATCGCCCCGCGCCGGGCCTCGGCTTTCAGACTCGTCCACAGCGACGGCCAGTTCGACGCGTGATTGCGCGCCTCCCAGCTGCCGCGCCCGGTCGGTTCCCAGCGCTCGAGGTGGTCGCGGTCGCGCAGCCGGATCCGGCTCCAGGCGGCGGCGTCACGAAAACGCACCGGTCGCAGGGTCACCTTGCCGCCCGCCACCATTACCGGACCGAGCCGAGCGGGCCAGCCGGGATGCTGTCCGGCCCGGAATACGTTCATGGATTCCATTGTTCAGCCGCGCTGCGCCAAGAACGCGACCTGAACTTCGTCACCGGTGCGGAAATCGGTGTCGTCGGGTTCCACCACGATCAGGCTGTTGGCCTCGGCGAGGGACACCAGCAGATGCGAGGAGCCCGCGTTGCCGTTGCCGAGCGGCTGCACCAGATAGTCGCCCGTCGTCTCGTCGCGCAGCAGTTGTGCGCGCAGGTAACCCTTGCGACCCGGCAACGAGGTGACGGGAGTGATGGTGCGCGCGCTCACGATTCGACGCATCGGCTGACGGCGACCGAGCGCGATCCGGATCAACGGACGGACCATCACCTCGAACACCACAAGGGCGCTCACCGGATTCGCGGGCAGCAGGAAGGTGGGCACCTCGTCGCGCCCGAGCCGTCCGAAGCCCTGCACCGAACCCGGGTGCATCGCCACCCGGTCGACCTCGAGTTCGCCGAGCCCGTCGAGCGCCTCGCGCACCTGATCCGAGGCCCAGCCGCCGACCGCACCCGCGATCACCACGACCTCCGAGCGCACCAGCTGTCCTTCGACCACGTCACGCAGTCGGCGTGGATCGGCGCTGACGATGCCCACCCGGTTCACATCGGCGCCCGCGTCGCGCGCGGCCGCCGCCAGGGCATAGGAGTTCACGTCGTAGACCTGGCCGGGACCGGGCGTGCGGTCGATGTCGATCAGCTCGCCACCGATGGAGATCACCGACAGGCGCGGACGCGGATGCACGAGCACCTTGTCCTGGCCGACCGCGGCGAGCAGGCCCACCTGGGCCGCGCCGATGATCGTGCCCGCCCGGACGGCCACGTCTCCGGGCTGCACGTCGTCACCGATGCGGCGGACGTAGTCGCCCGAGCGAACCGGCTCGAAAACCTTGATCCTGGCCCGCCCACCGTCGGTGAACTCCACCGGCAGCACCGCGTCGGCCAGGGTCGGCAGCGGCGCGCCGGTATCGACTCGGACGGTCTGGCGCGGCTGCAATCGGATGGGCTGGCGTGAACCGGCGACCACCTCGCCGACCACCGGCAGGGTGAGGTCGATCAGCTCACCCTCCTCGTCGCGCACATCGGTGCCCGCGGCGGTGACGTCGACGCTGCGCACCGCGTATCCGTCGATGGCGGCCTGATCGAAGCCGGGCAGCGGCCGTTCGGTGACGACGTCTTCCGCGCACAGCAAACCCTGGGCTTCGGAAATCGCCACCCGGACCGGCCGGGGTGCGACCGCAGCCGCGGTGACCTTGATCAGCTGATCCTCAACCGAGCGCATCGAGCTCCTGAATCTATGGCGGTGTACCTGACCGCGTTTACGCGACGGGCGACTGTGGATCCCACTCCGGACTGAGCCGGAAATTCAGCCACTCGCGCAGTTGCGGGCCGTATTCGTCCCGCTCGAGGGCGAAATCCACAGCAGCTCGAAGATAACCGCCCGGGTTGCCCAAGTCGTGGCGCGACCCACGGTGGACCACCACGTGTACCGGGTGACCCTCGGCGATCAACAGGGCGATGGCATCGGTGAGCTGCAGTTCCCCGCCCGCGCCCGGCTCGATCCGGCGCAGTGCGTCGAAGATCACCCGGTCGAGCAGATAGCGGCCGGCGGCGGCCAGGGTCGACGGGGCGTCGACGAGATCGGGCTTCTCGACCATGCCCTTGACGCGCAACACGTCGGTCTCGGCTCCGTCGGCGCATTCCTCGACGTCGAAGACACCGTAGGCGCTGACCTGGGATTTCGGCACGTCGATGGCGCACAGCACGGAACCGCCGCGTTCCCGGCGGACCCGGCTCATCGTCTCGAGTACGCCACAGGGCAGCACCAGATCGTCGGGCAGCAGGACGGCGATGGCCGATTCGTCGTCGTCGAGGACGGCTTCGGCCTGGGCGACCGCGTGGCCGAGGCCGAGCGGCTCCTCCTGGACGACCGAGGTCACGTCGAGCAGCGCCGGGGCCTTGCGAACCTTCTCCAGCAGCGCGAACTTCCCGCGCTCGGCCAGGGTGCTCTCCAGCACCAGGTCCTCGACGAAGTGGGCAACGACGCCGTCCTTGCCCGGTGAGGTGACGATCACCAGCCGGTCGGCGCCGGATTCGGCGGCCTCGGCCGCGACCAGCTCGATACCGGGGGTGTCGACCACCGGCAGCAACTCCTTGGGCACTGTCTTGGTGGCAGGCAGAAACCGCGTCCCGAGTCCGGCCGCGGGTACCACCGCAGTGCGGAAACCGGAAGTCTTGTCTGTCATGCGCATACCCTATCCATTCAGTGCCGTCCGATCGCCTCCTCGCGACGATCCGGCGTCGGCAAGAGCTTAGGCGGCGTACCTCCGCCTTCACTCCGGCCGTGCGCTGAATACTTCGGATCGCTGCGCGCCTGTGCAGACTATGGTGGTCGCTGTGGAGATGCCCGGTGAGCGCACCAAATATGCGTGGCGCGGCGAGATCCTGGCCACTCGCGCAGAAGTGGAGCCCACCGAACACGCCGTCGACGCGGCCGCGCTCGCTTCCTCGGCGGCCCACTTGGCCGGGCCCGATGACGTCGTGTGCGCCTACGTGCCCATCCGCGGCGAACCCGGCGATCTGCGCATGCTCGACGTGTTGCGCGCGCGTGGCGCCACGGTGTTGCTGCCGGTGACCGGCGAGCCCGGTCCGCTGAGCTGGGCGCGCTACGAGGGCGCGGATTCGCTGCGCAAAGCCCGCTACGGCCTGCTCGAACCGGCCACCGAGACGCTGCCACCCGCCGTGGTGGCCGAAGCCACCACGATCCTGGTGCCTGCCCTCGCGGTGGATCGACGCGGCGTACGGCTCGGGCGTGGCGCCGGATATTACGACCGGACGCTGGGTGCGGCCCGCGCTGACGTGCGCCTCATCGCCGTTGTCCGGGATAATGAACTGGTCGACCTGCTTCCCGAGGAACCGCACGATCGGCGGATGGGTTGGGTACTCACCCCGGGTGGCGGACTGCGACAGCTGGGCCGCGACCTCCCCGTTTCGCCGGAATGAAACGGCGATTCGCGGCGTTGGCAGTGTCGGCGGTAGAGTGCTAGATCGACGAGAGACTTGCGGAGGATCCTGTGCCAACTTATTCGTATGCGTGCACCGAGTGTGACAACCGCTTCGACATCGTTCAGTCCTTCTCCGACGACACACTGACGGAATGCCCGCAGTGCTCCGGGAAGCTGCGCAAGCTGTTCAACTCGGTCGGCATCGTGTTCAAGGGCAGCGGTTTCTACCGCACCGACAGCCGTGGCGGCGCGTCCACCGCGAGCGAACCGGCGAAGACGTCGTCCGAGAGCAGCAGCAACGGGTCGAGCACCAGCGGGTCGAGCAGCAACGGCGATTCGTCGTCGAGCGCGTCCACCAGCTCCACTCCGGCCGCCGCCAGCTGATTTTTCCACAGTTGTCCACAGCCCCGTAGTTATCCACAGGCGGGGCTTTCGGCGGCTTTTCCGCCGTGCGGCGGTTCTACGCTTTCGCCATGACTCGCAGTCTCGCCGATCTGGGCCGTGGCAGTTCCTGGCGCTTCGCCCTCGGTAACCGTCCGGCCTGGGCCGACGCGCTGCTCGCCCGGCGCATCGCCGCCGCTGTTCTCGCCATGGCTGCCGTGGTGCTGTTCGTGCGTGGCGATCCCGGTGGGGCGAGGGTCGCGGTTGTTGT
This sequence comes from Nocardia sp. PE-7, assembly GCF_030486425.1. Classification (NCBI taxonomy): domain Bacteria; kingdom Bacillati; phylum Actinomycetota; class Actinomycetes; order Mycobacteriales; family Nocardiaceae; genus Nocardia; species Nocardia sp. PE-7. Next base: position 6,035,501 of record NZ_CP129614.1, read on the forward strand.
CGCGGCCCGCGATCTCGCACCCGGACGGCTGCTCACCGCCGACGATCTACGTGTCGATCGATACGAGTCCCGTTCGCTGCCAACAGGTTCGGTCAGCGATACCGCTCCCCTGCTCGGCGCGACACTGACCGGCGCCATGCACGCCGGGGAAACCTTCACCGATCTGCGCGTCGTCGGGCCACGGCTCGCCGCCGCGGCCGCGGGTAGCGCCGATGCGCGGATCGTGCCGATCCGATTGGCCGATGCCGCGGTGGCTGATGTGTTGCGGGCGGGCGATCGAGTCGATGTCGTCGGAGTCGAGGACGCGGGCGGGCCGGGGGCGAGCACACCCGCACGGACGCTGGCCACCGATGCCGCGGTCGTGCTCGTTACCGCGACGGGCGATCGGCGCGGGGCGGAACGGGTGGTCTTACTCGCGCTGGACACCGAATACGCCACCGCCGTCGCCGGTGCGTCACTGCGGACGGCACTGACTGTCGTCTTCCACTGACCGCCGCCTCTGTCGCCCGCGGCGAAGTTCGCGAGAAATTTGCCCGAACTCTCGTTAGCATCAGATAGGAACCAAGCAGACCGTTTCGCAACATTCGATATGGAGCGCAGCGCCACGGGCCGGCTCCTGTACGAAGGAGACATCGGCAATGCTCAAAGGTTTCAGGGATTTCCTACTCCGCGGCAATGTGGTCGACTTGGCGGTTGCCGTCGTCATCGGCACGGCATTCGTCGCGATCGTCACCGCGTTCACCACCGGGATCATCAATCCGCTGCTCGCGGTGTTCGGCGGATCGAACGAGATGGGGCTTGGCTTCCAGCTCATCGCGGACAAACCGGCCACCTTCATCGAAATCGGGCCGATCATCACCGCGGCGATCAACTTCGTGTTGGTCGCGCTGATCCTGTACTTCGTCCTGGTGGTGCCCGCGACCAGGGCGAAGAAGCGGTTCTCCGCCGCCGACGAGAAGCTCAGCGAAAACGAATTGCTCATCCAGATCCGAGACCTGCTCGCCGAACAGCACAGCCGCTCGAACGGCAAGCACAGCTACCTGGCCGAACCGGCATCGGATACCGACGGTAAGAAGACCTACTGATCCGGCACCCCCACAACGCATCGGGTCCCGCTCACCTGGTGAGCGGGACCCGAATTCAGAGCTGGCGATTGCTCAGCCGAGGCTGAACGGCGCACCCCAGAGAGTCACCCAGCTGATGACGTTGTCGGTTTCCACCTCGACGCTCACGAAGGAACGAGCCTGGGCGTAACCACCACAGCCGGACAGGCCGATGGTCTCGTCGGCCCAGGTCACCGAGCCCGACCCGCCCTTGAAGGCATTGCGGGTCTTGTGGGATTCGTTGCCGTAGTCGTCGGGCATTTCGAGATCGAGGACGTAGAAGGACTTCGCCTGGCCGGGACCGACGGTGAGCTCGCCGCCGGTGTTCACCTCGCCGAACTCCACGCCCTCCACGACCTCGCCGCCGGCGTCTCCGAGCGCGTCGCCACCGGCGATATTGACCTGGCAACCCACGGTGTAACCGGGGAAGATCTTGCCACCGCCGTCACCGGACACCGAGACCTGCGCACTGCCGGAAACCCAGGCGTTGCGATGGGCTGGAGTGGCCCCCATGGACGGGTTGATATTGGCGGACTCGCCGACCAGGCTGATGTCGACGACGGTGCCGTCCGACAGCGTCTTGGTGATGTGGCCACCCGGCAGCGGAACGACGGTGTCGGCATCGGCCGCACCCGTGAACAGCAGACCCGATGCCACAGTCGCCGTCGCCATGAATCCGGCTGCGCGCGCCATGCTCTTACGGTTGATCATCACAGTGACCCCTCGAGGGTGAATTCGTGTGAACGAGAAAGAGTTTCGATTCGGCCGAGGATCAGCCGATGCTGAACGGCGCTCCGTACAGCGTGGTCTTGGAGTAATGGTCGCCGATGATCTCGACCACCGAGTAGGACCGGGCCTGCGCATAGCCCGCGCAGCCTTGGAGATCGATCTCCGCGTCCTGGTACTCCACCGAATAGACGCCGGGCTTCAGAATGTCCTTGGCATCGATCTGCACGAAGGCGACCTGCCCGGGGCCGAGGTGAAGGCCGATCGCGCCACCGGCCGAGGCGCCGAGGTTCGATACTCCACCGGCGAACCCGGCAGCGATCGCCTCGTCGCCGATGCTCACCTGGCACCCGACGATGTAACCCGTATTCAGCTGTGACGCACCATGCGTCGAGGAATTGTTGGAGCCGGAACGGTTCGTCGGACCGTTGTACGGCCCGACCTCGCCCTCCGGCGTGACCTGCACATCGGCGCGGGCGATGCCCGACACCCACACGACGCGACCAGCACCGTTGGCGGCCAGCGACGGGGAGACCACGGCATGCTCGCCGGTACGGCTCAAAGTGACGCCGGGGCCGGCCTTCTGGCCGTCCGGCAACGGTATGAAGGTGTCCGCCGCGGCAGCACCGGCCGACAACAGGCCGATCGTCACGGCCACGGCGGCGCCCACGCTCCAAGCGCCGCGACGCCCGCGGTTGGTGCGGTTCTCGCTCATTCTTCCCCTCGAGGTACGCAAATCCGACCTCGGCCATCGAGGTCGATATCTGTGTTGCGCCCGGACCCAGCTGGGGTGTGTCACAAGGACAGGCACCGCTGGCAACAGGACAGATGCGCCCTGCCGGGAGGTGGATCGAGAAGCTGTTGGTCACCGGATCAGCGCGAGCTCAGCCGATCGGCGAACGAAAACGCAAGTGACTTCGACTGCAAGAGCGGTCGATTCGGCTTCAACATAGTGAGACTGACTCGTAATGTCCAGCGCTATCGGAGTGCGCGCACACAAAACGGGCCGGTCGCAGAGCGACCGGCCCGTTTCGAGTGCGGGATGCGAACAGATCAGCCGAGGCTGAACGGAGCGCCCCACAGGGTCACCCAGGAGATGACGTTGTCGGTCTCGACCTCGACGGAGACGAAGGCACGCGCCTGCGCGTAGCCGCCGCAGCCGGTCAGGCCGATGGTCTCGTCGGACCAGGTCACCGAGCCCGAGCCGTCCTTGAACTTGTTCGACTTGCCGTGCGACTCCGAACCGTAGTCGTCGGCCTTTTCGAGGTCGAGGACGTAGAACGACTTCGACTGGCCGGGGCCGAGCGAGAGCTCGCCGCCGGAGGTCACGCCCGCCTCGACGTTGCCCTCCCAGTCGCTGCCGAGGTCGCCGCCGCCGGAGACGCCGCCGCCCGCGATATTGACCTGGCAACCCACGGTATAGCCGGGGAAGATCTTGCCGGAGCCGCCGTCGGAGACGGAGACCTGAGCGCTACCCGAAACCCACGCGTTGCGGTGGACCGGGGTGGAACCCAGCGACGGGTTGATGTTGGCCGACTCGCCGACCAGGGCGATATCGACAACGGTGCCGTCGGACAGCGTCTTGGTGATGTGGCCACCCGGCAGCGGAACGAAGGTATCGGCATTGGCCGCGCCCGTCGAGAACAGGCCGACGGCCACGGTGGCCGCAGCGCTGACGCCCGCCACCTTCGCCATGAACTTACGGTTGATCATAGGATTTGTCCCTCGAGGATTGAGTTCGCCGAAGCGAGAAGAAGATTCGTGCCGGATCGAAAGACGTCAGCCGATGCTGAACGGCATGCCGTACAGGGTGGTCTTCGAGTAGTGGTCGCCGATGATCTCGACCACGGTGTAGGCCCGAGCCTGCGCGTAGCCGGCGCAGCCCTGGATCTCGATTTCCGCGTCCTGGTAATCGATCGCGTACGTACCGGCCTTCAGGATGTCCTTCGAGCTGATCTGCACGAACTTGACCTCGCCCGGGCCCAGGTTCACGCCGATCGAGCCGCCGGCGGTCACGCCGCCGGTGCTCAGGCCACCGGACAGGCCGGCGCCGATCGCGTCATCGGCGATGCTCACCTGGCAACCGACGATGTAGCCGGTGTTCAGCTGGGAGGCGCCATGGGTGGAGGAATTGTTGGAACCGGGGCGGCCGGTCGGGCCGTTCCACGGGCCGACCTCGCCCTCGGGGGTCTCGTTGACCTCGGCGACCGCGGTGCCCGAGACCCACACGACGCGACCCGCGCCATTGGCGGACAGCGACGGCGAGATCAGCGCGGACTCATGGGTGCGGGTGATGGTCACGCCAGCAGGGCTGACCTTCTGGCCGTCCGGCAACGGCACGAAGGTGTCGGCATTGGCGGCACCGGTCGACAGCAGGCCCAAGGCCACGGCGGCCGCGGCAGCGCCGACGCCCGCGGCACGGACGCCACGGCGCACACCGGTGGTGCGGTTCTCGCTCATACTTCCCCTCATCAGGTGTCTAACAGCCGACCTCGACTTTCGAAGCCGGACAAGTGGACCTCACAGGGCCCAGATCAGTGTGTCGCCCCTTTGTTGCCGTTACGTAACTAACTGTTATTTCGACGATACGGCCGGGGCCGGTGTGGCGAACCCGAGCCAGGGCTCCACCGGGTGGTTCAACGCACAGAAGCGGGAGTACTGCGGGGACCGATAGTTGGTGGCTCAATGGCGAACATTAAACGCCGTTCCACGGATACGGCAATGTAAGAGTTCGTAAATTTCACTGTGAAGCACAGCACACATTCGTACATCGCCACATGCTTTGACGTGCATTGATGTAGTCGCGAAGGCCCCTGTCATGACACCTTGACAGGAGATAGCCGCGGGTGACGATTCGGGCCTTCCAACGACAAAAGACCACGCTTTCGCGTGGTCTCGAGTATTTGTCGGCAGTGCGAGTTCGCACCGAATTAGCCTTTTCCGATACCGCTTATTACGTAGCGGCTACGTAGATAACGGGCCGATCACCCGTGATGCGGGGGAACCTGGGACCGTAACCATTCGTCCGCGCCGGAGTCGCGTGATCGGTCGCCGCGCTCGTCACCGGTGGTCTCGGGCAGCACATCGCCGAAGATCCTCGCCAGCCGCGCCGCCTCGGCGGCCTTGCGCCGGAGCTCGTCCGCCGACGTGGGTTCCCGGCCCTCCTCGGAGTCGGGAACCGCGTCACGCGGAACGGAGGTCATTCGTCCAGACCGGACAGTTCGCCGATCACCTTGCTGGCCAGCGGGCCGAGGGTGGCCATGCCGTCGCGGACCGACGCACGGGTACCCGGCAGGTTCACCACCAGGGTGCTGCCGGAGATGCCCGCGACGCCACGCGACAGACCGGCGTCGAGCGAGCCCGCCACCCGGCCCGACGCGCGCAGCGCCTCGGTGATGCCGGGCAGTTCGCGGTCGAGCACCTGGGTCGTGGCCTCGGGGGTGATATCGCGCGGCGACATGCCGGTGCCGCCGACCGAGATCACCAAGTCGACACCGCCGATTACCGCGGTGTTGAGAGCGTTGCGGATCTCGACCTCCTCGGCCTGCACGGTCACCGAGGCGTCGACGAGGAACCCGGCCTCGTTGAGCAATTCGGTGACGAGGGGGCCGAGTGAATCCACGCCGCCATGAGCCGTCCGATCGTCGACGACAACAACCAGTGCGCGCCCTGCCACGGGAGCATCGATGTCCATGGTCATCACCGTAGCGCCTACGCACGACAGGTTTGCGTTCGAACGCATCATCGGCCGCCTTCGGCCGCCGCCGCGGTGAGCGTGACCTCGACGGTCTTGGCATTGCCGCCCTGTTCGTCGGTATAGGTCACCTTCACCTTGTCTCCTGGCTGGTGCGAGCGGACGGCGGCGATCAGCGCGTCGCCCGAGTCGATGGGACGGTCGTCGAGGCGGGTGATGACCGCGCCCGCGGGGATGCCCGCCTTGGCGGCCGGGCCGTCGGGGGTGGCCTCGAGTACGCGCGCGGCGGTGTCCTGCGGGCGCAGTTTGATGCCGATCTGGGCGTAGGTGGCGTGGCCGGTCTTGATCAGTTCGTCGGCGACCCGGCGTGCCTGATCCACCGGGATCGCGAAGCCGAGGCCGATCGAACCGCTCTGGGCGCCGCCCGCCGCCTCGCCGCCGAGGCTGGCGATGGCGGTGTTGATGCCGATCAGCTTGCCCTGCCCGTCGACCAGCGCACCGCCGGAATTGCCCGGGTTGATCGCCGCGTCGGTCTGGATCGCGTCGATCACCGGGTTCACCTGGCTCGGGGTTCCCTCGCCGCTGGTCGAGACCGGACGGTTGAGGGCGGAGACGATGCCGGTGGTGACGGTGCCCGCCAGGCCGAGGGGCGAGCCGATGGCGATCACGGGCTGGCCGACCGCCAGTCCGTCGGAGGTACCCAACTCGATCGGCGTGAGCCCGGTCTTGCCGCTGACCTTGATGACAGCCAGGTCGGACACCGGATCCGCGCCGATCATGGTGGCCGGCGCGGTGCTGCCGTCGCTGAACACCACTTCCATCTTCGCCGAGGCGCCCGCGCCCGCGGCGACGTGGTTGTTGGTGAGAATCAGCCCGTCCGTGGACAGCACCACTCCGGAGCCTTCTCCGGAAGCACGACTACCGGCGACCTTGATCATCACGACGCTGGGCAGTACCCGCTGCGCCACCGCCTGGGTGGACCCGGCGGGCGCGTTGGCGACATTGTTCACCGCGGGCTTGGGCGCCTCGAGCGCGTTGGTCACCGGTGCGGAACTCGAGTCGGTGGCGAGTACGCCGACGACACCACCGACACCACCGCTGACCAGTGCCAAGGCAGTCGCTCCGGCGATCAGGCCGAGCCGCAACGGCTTTCGCTGCGGAGTCGGCGCGGGGCCGAACGCCTGCGGCGCGACGCCGTGCGGGGCCGGAGCACCCTGCGGATGCTGGTGACCGAACGACGCGGTGTTTCCAAAGGGCGCGGGGTTGCCGTAGGGCCCGCCATAGTGAGCCTGGCTCGTGTGGGCGGCCTCGCCGCCATAGGGCGGCTGCTCGGCCTGGTGCCCGCCGTAGGGAGCCTGGTCCGTGTGGGCGGCCTCGCCGCCGTAGGGCGGCTGCTGGCCCTGGTGCCCGCCGAACGGAGGCTGATCCGGTTGCCCGCCGGTCTCGGCGGGGCGGTCAGCAGGGTGCCGCTGGGGATCGTCGGTCATGGTGTCTGTCTCCTCACGCTTGCAGACCAGCTTCGTGACGGCTACTGAGAGGCGCCTGAGATCGGACTATCAGTTCGCCGTGACTCCGACGATCACCCGGCCGCGGACTCGTCGAGAACGGTCGGCGCCTCCCCGGGCAACACGATGCGCACCAGCGCGCCGCCACGATCGGAGGTGTCCACCGCGATGGTGCCGCCGTGTTTGGTCACCACCTGCTTGACGATGGCGAGCCCGAGCCCGGAACCGGGCATCGACCGCGAGGCGGTCGTGCGGTAGAAGCGTTCGAAGACCAGCTCGCGTTCGTCGGTGGGGATACCGGGGCCCGCGTCGCCGACGGCCAGTTCGAGCAGGCCGGGACCGGCCGGGCGCATGGTGATGCGCACGACCGCGTCGGGCGGACTCCACTTGGCCGCGTTGTCGAGGACGTTGAGGACGGCCCGTTCCAGGCCCGCCTCGTGCCCGTAGACGAACCACGGCGCCAGATCGGCGACGAAGGTGATCCCCACCCGCCTTCGCCGCGCACGCTCGAGCGCACGCTCGGCCACCTCGCCCAGATCCACCCGCTCGTACACGGTTTCGGGGGCGTCCTCACGGGCCAGGTCGACCAAGTCGCCGACCAGTGTCGACAGTTCGCCGATCTGGGCGACCACATCGGCGCGCAATTCGGCCATGTCCTCGTCCGGCAGCCGGGGCGCACCGGGCCTGCCCGAGGCGATGAGCAGCTCCATATTGGTGCGCAGCGAGGTGAGCGGGGTCCGCAGCTCGTGGCCCGCGTCGGCCACGAGTCGGCGCTGCCGGTCGCGCGATTCGGTCAGCGCCCGCAGCATCGTGTTGAAACTCTCGGTGAGCCTGGCTAATTCGTCGTCACCGGTCACCGGGATCGGCGTCAGGTCGTCGGTGCGGGCCACGCGCTCGGTCGCCGCGGTGAGGCGGGCGATCGGGCGCAGGCCGGTACGGCCCACCGCGGTGCCGGCCGCGGCGGCGAGCACGACACCGCACGCGCCGACCACGAACAGCAGCCACGCCAGCTGATCGAGCACCTCACGGGTGCGATAGAGCTTCTGCGAGATGATCAGCGTCGCGCCGCTGTGCGTGCGCGCGGCGAGCACGCGCTGATCACCGACGGTGCGCAGCGAGGAGTTGATCTTGCCGTCGGCCACGGCGAGTTCCTGGGCGCCGACCGGCGGAATCGTCTGCTGGGGCGGCATATACGGCTTGTGACCGGCATAGATCAGCGCGACGCCGACATCGTTGGAGAACAGCCCGGCCAGCACGATCGACTGGAAACCGGCGGTCTCGAAGTTGTTGTTGATCATGGTGGCCGCGCGGGCCTCCAGCTGGGCGTCGACATCGGCGTACAGCGCGCGCGCCACCATCGCATAGGCGGCGATGGAGGTCACCGCGACGGCGATCAGCACCACCGACGCCGCCAGCAGCGTCACCCGCCAGCGCAGCGACACCGAGCGGGTCAGCGGGGTCGGCGGACGCATCTCGCTCGCGTCCAGCGGCCTGCCGAGTACGGCGACCGCGGGTTCCTTGGATGCCATGCCGCCCGCCTACGGAGGGGTCTCGCGCAGCACGTAGCCGACGCCACGCACGGTGTGGATCAGTCGCTCTTCGCCGTCGGCTTCGGTCTTGCGGCGCAAATAGCCGATATAGACCTCCAGCGCGTTGCCGGAGGTGGGAAAGTCGTAGCCCCAGACCTCTTCGAGGATTCGGCCGCGGGTGAGTACCCGGCGTGGATTGGCCATCAACATCTCGAGCAACGAGAACTCTGTGCGCGTCAGACTGATCCCGCGTTCGCCGCGCGAAACCTCGCGGGTGACCGGATCCAGCGACAAGTCAGCGAACACCATCGCCTCCGACGCTTCACCAGGATCTGGCGTTCGCCGACGCAGCAACGCCCGTAAACGCGCCAGCAATTCCTCCAACGCGAAAGGTTTCGGCAAATAATCGTCGGCACCCGCGTCGAGTCCGGCCACGCGTTCGGACACCGAATCGCGCGCGGTCAAAACGAGAATCGGCAGATCGTCGCCCGTACTGCGTAGCCGCCTGCACACTTCCAGGCCGTCCAGACGCGGCATCATGACGTCGAGAACCAGAGCATCGGGCCTGGCTGCGGTCACTTTCTCCAGTGCGTCCAGACCGTCGACGGCCAGGTCGACGGTGTAGCCGTTGAAGCTCAGTGACCGGCGCAGTGATTCCCGCACCGCGCGATCGTCGTCGACTACCAGAATGCGCATGTGCTGTAGTTTGCCGTGACCGACTGAGAACGTACTGAGAGGGCCCGGCGCGCCGAACGTCGTGTTCTAGGCGATGTATGTTGTAGGTCTTGACAAACCTGAACGAATCGTCGTTGTGTCAGCGCATATTCGGCGAATTACAGACCGCGTGGCCCGGATTGCCGTTGCCCACTCAGCACGGTATCTTTCCTGCGGTAAAAGAAGACCTCCAGTTGGTTCTGCGCTCGCATCGCTCCGCGACCTCCCCGCGCGGGCCGGGGTCACACGTGGAAGCAGAGGCAACGCACGCGGATGGAACCTGCATCGCGCTCCTGGCAATTCAGCCTGTCCAACTGGTCGGTAACGCGCAAGGTCGGTGTGGTGCTGGTGCTGCCGGTGATGCTCGCGACCACCTTCGCCGTGCTGCGGATCAACAACGAACTGCAGACGATGACGCAGCTCGGCGCGGCGACCGAACAGGCCACCGTCATCCGACCCGTCGTCAAATTCGCCACCGCGACCGAACAACTGGCCGTGGCCGCGACAGCCAACTGGGGGGCGATCGCCGACCCACAGACCGACGCCGCGCTCACCAACTACGACCAGGCGCTCGCCGAGGTGCAGAGCGCGCTGCGCTCGGCCCGCATCGACGCCGGCGTCGCCAGTGAACTCACCGCGGCCACCACCACCGGCGCCACCCTGCGCAATACCGTGCGCGGCGGCTCCCCCGCGATGGTCGGCGAGCAGACCGACGAGATCGGCGAACGGATCGGCAACGCGCTGTCCAAGACCCCCCAGGTCGAGGACTTCATCGTGCAGCGCTACTTCCTGCAGCTGACCGCGCTGCACCAGGCCCGCCGAATTCTCACCCGCGAACGCACCCTGGTCGTCTCGCCCGAATCGGGTCGCAGTCAGAGCGCGCGGGCGAAGATGCTCGTCGAGCTCGGCTCCGAAGCGAACATGATCAAGACCTACGGGATAATCCTGCCCGAGCACGCGGGCAGCCAGGCGGCGCTGCTCGACGCGGTCCAGACCCGGATCAGCGTGTTCAGCCAGAACAACGGCGACCCGACCACCAACGCGGCGGTGCTCAATACGCTGCAGGTCAGCGCCGACACCTACGCCTCCACCATCTCCGCGCTGCTCGACAAGATCGACAGCACCCTCGACAGCAATACCGCCACGGCCCAGACCGGCGCCCTGCGCGAGACCACCCTGGTGCTCGGCATGCTGCTGGCCGGGCTCGCGCTCGCCCTCGCCGTGGCCCGCACCCTGGTGGTGCCGGTGCGCAGGCTGCGTCGTGACGCGCTCGAAGTGGCGCACGTGAAGCTGCCCGACGAACTGGCCGTGGTCCGCAGCGGCGGCGCCACGCCGGAGATCACGCCGGTGGGTGTGCATTCCACCGACGAGATCGGCCAGCTTGCCCGTGCCGTCGACGAGATCCACGAGCAGGCCCTGAATCTGGCAGGCGACCAGGCCCGCCTTCGCCTGCAGATCGGCAACATGTTCGAGACGCTGTCGCGGCGCAGCCAGTCGCTGGTGGAACAGCAACTCGCGCTCATCGAGGAACTCGAGCACGACGAGGACAACCCCTCGCGCCTGCAGACCCTGTTCCGCCTCGACCACCTCGCCACCCGCATGCGCCGCAACGGCGACAACCTGCTCGTGCTCGCGGGCACCGTGCTGCGCCGCGGCCACCTGCCGCCGGTGCCGCTGTCTGACATGCTGTGGAGCGCGGTCTCGCAGGTGGAGGACTACCAGCGCGTCGAGATCGGCAATGTGCCCGACGGTGTCGTCGCCGGTGAGTCCGCGGTCGATATCGAGCACCTGCTCGCCGAGCTCATCGACAACGCGCTGCGCTATTCCCCGCCGAGCACGTCGGTGGCGGTCATCGTCGGCCGGGCGGTCGACAGCGGCTACCTGATCGAGATCACCGACCGCGGCCTCGGCATGTCGGCCGACGATCTGCAGACGACCAACGACCGGCTGGCCTCCGGTGGTGAGGTCACCATCGAAACTGCCCGCCGCATGGGTCTTTTCGTGGTCGGCAGGCTCGCCAAGCGCCACACCATCACCGTGAGCCTGCGCCGTACCAGCGGTGCCGCGCCGCAGCCCGGCATCACTGCCAGCGTGCATCTGCCCAGCGCGCTCGTCGCGCCGTCACCGCCGGTGTCGTCGGGTCCGCCGACCGGGCCGAACCCGATCATGCCCGCCGGAATCGGCCCGTACGCACTGACTCCGGCCGATATCACCGGACCGAATCCGATCATGCCGACCGGACCGCGTCCCTTGGTGTCGCTGGACGCGGTGACCGATCTCGATCTGCCCGCTTCCCCGCTGCCCGGGCCCGCGATCTTCACGCCGTCGGGTCCGAGTCCACTCGTCCCGACCAACGGCGTGGGCACGTCCCACTCCTCGCTCACCAATGTCGGCCTTCCGCAACGTATTCCGGCCGCGGTACCGGCACCCCCACCGGAACCGGTCCGCGTCGACCCCGACGACGACGCGACGCCGGTAGGCATGTGGGCCGAGCACGATCACGACTCCGACGACGATCTCCCGGGGTCCGCCGATCCCCCCACGGTCACCGACTCGCTGCCCTTCGGCCTGCCGCAGCGCGTGCCCGCGAGCGCGCTGGCCGAGCTCGCCGCTCAGTCCGCACCCGCCGCGCCACCGAAACCGGACCCGGAGCCGGAACCAGAGCCCGAGCCGAAGCCGGTGTCGCGATCCATCGACACCGACCCGTTGCCGACGACGAGCACCCGCTTGCAGCCTGTCTCCGGCCCGGCGCCGACCCCGATCTACCAGCGGATGGTCTCGGAGTGGCTCGTCGAACCGGCTTCCGCCGGTACCGAATCCGACAGCGGCAACGGCGCGTCGTGGAGCGCCCCCGGCGACGCGGGCTGGACGGCCGCCGCCGAGGCGGACCACCCGCCCACGTCCTCGCGAACGAGCGGCGGCCTGCCGATCCGCAAGCCGGGCGCTCAGCTCGTCCCCGGTGGGCTCACCCCCGCGGAGGAGGCGGGCGATCGCGACCCGGAGGAGATTCGCAACAACCTGACCCGACATCTCAGCGGCGTCCGTAGCGGCCGTGCCGAGATCCAGCACAACGACGGAGGCCTCGAATGAGCAACGCGCACCCCACAGACGAGAATCTGAACTGGTTGGTCGCCCGCTTCACCCGCGACGTACCCGGCGTCTCGCACGCGGTGCTCGTCTCGGCCGACGGACTGCTCCAAGCGACCAGTCCTCATCTACCCGCGGACCGCGCCGAGCAATTGGCCGCGGTCACCGCCGGTCTGGCGAGCCTGTCGATGGGTGCGGCGCACCTGTTCGACGGCGGCAAAGTGATGCAGTCGATCGTGGAGATGCAGCGTGGATACCTGCTGGTGATGAGCGTCGGAAACGGTTCGCACCTGGCCGTTCTCGCCAACAAGAGCCACGACATCGGCCGTATCGGCTACGAGATGGCGTTGCTCGTCGACCGGGTGGGCTCGGCGGTTACCGCCACCGCCCGCTCCGCCGGCTGAGGTGAGATGTCGAGCCCTTACGGATCCGATCACCGGCCGACGACGCGAGTCAGGCCCTATGCCCTGACCTCCGGCCGCACCGAGCCCGCGATCGCACTGCCGTTGGAAGCAGTCGTCGAGACGGTCTCTTATACAGCGCACAACGACTGGTCCGCAGGCGATTTGCGGATCGAAATCGTGCGTCTTGCCACACATCGGCTTTCTGTCGTCGAGATTGCCGCATACCTTGGACGCCCACTGGGTATGGTCCGGGTGATGATCGGCGATCTCGTAGTGGGCGGGATTCTTCGAGTGCATTCGACGCTGACCGAACAGGCGAGCTACGACGAACGCCGATCACTGATGGAGAGGACTTTGCGTGGACTCCGTGGCCTCTGATGGCATGCGCCCGCCGGCAACAGAACAACGCGTTGCATCGACCAAGATCGTCGTTGCCGGCGGATTCGGCGCCGGTAAAACGACTTTCGTCGGTGCGGTGTCGGAGATCGTGCCGTTGCGCACCGAGGCGATGGTGACCCATTTCTCCGATGGCATCGACGACCTCGCCGAGACGCCGGAAAAAGAAACCACCACCGTAGCCATGGACTTCGGCCGCATCGTGCTGCCCGGAAACCTGGTGCTCTACCTGTTCGGCACGCCGGGCCAGAAGCGCTTCTGGTTCATGTGGGACGACCTGATCCGTGGCGCCATCGGCGCGGTGGTGCTGATCGATACCCGTAGGCTCGAAGACAGTTTCGCCGCCGTGGACTTCTTCGAGGCGCGCGGACTGCCGTTCCTGATCGCGGTGAACCGCTTCCCCAACGCCCCCCGCTTCCCCATCGCCGAACTGCGCGAAGCGCTCTCGGTGCGCGAGGGTATCCCGATCGTCGATATCGATGCGCGCAACGCCGTCGAGGTCCGTCAGGCACTGGCGGCGGTGACCGAATACGCCATTGCCCAACTCGAGCCGCAGCAGTTCGAAGGAGCGGGCAGGCGTGCTTGATGTGCTCGCCGCGACCGGTGCCGAAACCTTCGCGCACGGCACCGGTATCGCGTGGCTCGCATTGGATCTTTCGGCACTCGGGGCGCTGGTGTCGTTCGCCTGCGTCCGGCACGCGAAGTACTCGATCCGGTTCCGGCTGATCTGGCTGACGATGGCCGCGGTCTCGCTCGGCGGGGTCGGGCTGTGGCTGGCGAATTCGGTCGCGCTGCTCGCGATGCGGGTGAACGACAGCACCGTGCGGTACAACGTCGCGCTCGGTGCGGCGGCGCTGGCCATCGCGGTGGTCGGCGTGCTCGCCGGATTGCTGATCAGCGGCCGGACCACGCAGGTGCCGCGGCTGATCATCGGCGGACTGACGATGGGATTGAGCGTCGGACTGTCGACCTACCTGACCCTGGACGCGCTCGCCGTGCAGGGCACCGTCGAGGAATCGCTGAGCCTCATCGGGGTATCGGTACTGGTGTCGATGGCACTGTGCACCGCCACGCTGTGGGTGGCGCAGGTGGTCCGGCGGGTACCGGTGCGGGTGTTGGTGTCGGTGCTGTTCGCGCTCGGCGTCGCCGCGGTGTATTACACGGCGCTCGCCGCACTGAAGTTCTCGATCGATCCAGCGGTCCGGACACCGGACGGAATGCCGCTGTTCGACCTGGTGTTCCCGATGTTCGTGATCGGTGCGCTAGGCCTGACGGTCCCGATCACCGCGGTGCTGGTGGCCCCGGATCGGCGCGACGTCGCCGCCCAGGCGCGCCAGCCCATTCCGGCCCGCTGAGGCCAACCAGCTAACGTCCGGTTTGTCGGAATCTTTCCGGTCTTCCGCCCCGCTGATCGAAGCGCTCGCGACCTGCGGTGAATCACCGCGAAAACCGCCCCTGAAGTGGCGATGAGCGGGTTCCCCTGACTCGGAGAACCCGCCCTCGTGCACGAGAGTACATACCCGCGAGGGACTCCGCATCAGTGGTTCGGGAATTTTCTTGTGGCGAAAAACAAACCAGGAGTTGGTAATTCGATTCACAGCAAATATTCCGCTAGCCCTCCGGGGCGTCCGCGCCAAGTGGCGCGCATCACACCGTTAACGGGGCAGTTGCCCCACCCCTCCGGCAAGGCCGTGAACAGGCACAACAGTGTCGGGGTAAGACCCCTGAACAGGCGGGCACGCGGAACATCCCGCCGACCCCCCGGAAGCTCACCACGCGATGCGCCAACCGAGTTATGGTCGCTGAAGGGCGCATTCGTCTCGCCCAGCCCATACAAGGTTCGTTCGAAGGAGTTCGCATGGCCGTAAACGTGGTGCTCGACAAAGTCCTCGACAAGGAATTCGAGAACAAGACGCTCGCCGAAATTCTCGCCGCTCCCCCGTCGGCGCTGGCCGGCCTCACCGAGGCGCACGACAAGCAGCTGCTCGAGGCGCTGAAGATCAAGACCATCGCCGACCTCGGCAACAACAAGTTCTTCCAGCTCGCCGCGACCCTGGTGGAACTCGCCGAACGCGAAGGCTGAATCTTCTAGCGGCCGGCGCCGCGGGGTTTGCGGCCCCCGGTTGCCTCGAATCCGAGGGGCGAGACTGCGGCTGCGCCGTTCCGTCTCGCCCCTCGGATCCGAGGCTGGCCGCAAACCCAGGACGGTAGTGCGACGGCGGCCTGTCAGGGGGTTCCTGACGGCCGTCGTCGTTGTTTCAGAGTCGGGCGGGGTCGATCATGCCCTTGCGTACGGCGCTGACGATGCGGCGCGGCACTCGGTACTCGACACCGCCGACGGTCACCGGGACCAGTTGTGGCACTTCCGCTTTCCACTGCGAGCGCCTGCTTCGGGTGTTGGAGCGTGACATCCTCCGCTTGGGAACCGCCATGATTCAGCCTTCCTTGCCTGCGCGCGAGCGCTTTCCGTACTTGCGCTCGAACTTCTCGACCCGGCCCTGGGTGTCGAGGTTGCGGGCGGTGCCCGTCCAGAACGGGTGCGAATCCGACGTCACGTCGACCGTCATGAGCGGATAGGTGTTCCCATCGGTCCATTCGATCGTCCGGTCGCTGTTCGCGGTCGACCTGGTCAGGAACTGTTTCCCGGTGCTCGCGTCCTCGAACACGACGGGATGGTAGTCGGGGTGGATGCCCGGTTTCATGCTGTTTCTCCTCTCGGATTGGTGCGCTCGCTCGCCGAAGCCGTTGCCTCGGTGGGGTCGGCGCAGGGATCTTCGTGCCAGTCGCCGAAGGGGTCCTCCCACAACGCGACTCGTTCGGGGGCCCGCTCGACGAGCATCAGCTCGTCGTCCTCGACCAGCGCCCAGTGCAGGGCATGGCGGATCTCCACGGGGTCCGCGTCGTGGGCCAGGATCACCAGCGACACATCGCGATCGCCGAACCGCTCGTCCCAGCCCAGCGCGGCCATCGCCCGTCGATCGGGGTCGACGGCAACCTGTTCCTCGACGCTCATCGCGTCCAGCCAGCGCCCTGCCCCACCGACGCGCAGGCCGCCGCCCGCCGACTCGAGCCACACCACGTGATCGGGCTGGGTCGCCAACCAGACCCGGCCACGAGCGGTGACAACGCCGTCGAGCAGAACGTCGAGCGCCTCGTGCAGCCGCTGGGGGTGAAACGGCCTACGCGCGGCGAACTCGACGATCGAGACACCGCAGTCGGTGCTCAGCGGCGGCTGTCCACGCAGCAGCGGCGCGTGCGCGTCGAAGATCCTGCCTCGGCGCGAATCAGCGGGCACGCGGGTCAGCAAGGCGCCGATCTCCATCGCATCGAAGCCGGGTAATTCGTCGAGCCAGGCGATCGGCGCCGCGGGCGCCAGCCGGTCGAGCACCGCCCCGAGGCGTTCGCGATCGAGCGCGTCGACTCCCGCGGCGAGGACCACCAACGCGTCGGCGAAGTCGACCTGCCCGACCGCCACCTGCGCCACGGTGCGTTCGTCGTCGGCGGAGGCCAGGCCCCGATCGGCCAGCACCTCGTCACCGGTGGCATCGGCCAGCCACTGCTGACCGTCGAGGCAGGTGAGCACCGACTCGATTCGCACGGAACGCCCGGCGGGCCCGTCGACGCGATCGGCGACTCCGGTCACCACGACATTCGCGATCGCGTGACACAGTGCCTCGGCCTCGATGCCGGGATCCAGCGCGAGCACGATGCGTTCGACATGGTCGCGCGTGGCGAGCGTGCACAGCATCGGCAGCAGATCGGCGCGCAGCGTGCACGAGACGCATCCGTGCGCGAGTTCGAGCACCGTGGTGCTCACGTTGCCCGCGGTCCGCACCGTGCGGCGCACCACGCCTTCACGAAGTTCGGCGAGGTCGTGATGCACCACCACGGTGCCCGCGTCCGCGCTCAACGTCTCCGCGATGTGTTCGACGCCGCCCATGGCGGGTCCCGAGAAGCCGGCCAGCAGCACCACGGGCGTTCTCCGGTCCGACTGGTCAAGCACCCGATACCCCTTTCGACAATGATTTTCATTTACTCCAGCGCGACTGTACAGTGCGGAATAATCGTTGTCGAAAATGGTTGTCATAACCATGGAAGGAGGTCGCATGTCGGCCCACTGCCAGGTCACCGGTCGCAAGCCCGGCTTCGGAAAAGCTGTCTCGCACTCGCACCGGCGCACCAGCCGACGCTGGAACCCCAACATCCAGCACAAGACCTACTACCTGCCCAGCGAGGGCCGCCGCATCACGCTGACGGTCTCTACCAAGGGCATCAAGACCATCGACCGCGACGGGATCGAGGCTGTGGTGGCCCGCATCCGCGCTCGTGGGGACAAGATCTAGGAGCTGAACATGGCCTCGAAATCGACCGATATCCGGCCGATCGTCAAGCTGAAGTCCACCGCCGACACCGGCTTCACCTACGTCACCCGCAAGAACCGCCGCAACGACCCCGACCGGCTGGTCCTGCGCAAATACGACCCCGTCGTGCGCCGCCACGTCGACTTCCGCGAGGAGCGCTGATGGCCAAGAAGTCCAAGATCGCCCGCAACGAACAGCGGCGCGAGGTCGTCGAACGGTTCGCCGCCCGTCGCGCCGAGCTCAAGGAGATCATCCGCAAGCCCAGCACCGGTGAGCCCGAGCGCGCCGCCGCACAGGCCGAACTGCGCAACCAGCCACGCAATGCCAGTCCGGTACGATTGCGTAATCGGGACGCTGCTGACGGCCGCCCACGCGGCTATCTCCGCAAATTCGGCCTCTCCCGTGTTCGCGTGCGCGAGATGGCCCACCGGGGCGAACTTCCGGGGGTCCACAAATCGAGCTGGTAGAGACTCCCCAAACTGATTCGTGAGAAGGAATATCCCATGGCAGTGAAGCGAGCACCGTCCAAGAAGGCCCGGGCAGACCAGGGCCGCAAGCCGAAGAAGAATCCGCTGATCGCCGCGGGCATCGAGTACGTCGACTACAAAGACGTCAACCTGCTGCGCACCTTCATCTCCGATCGCGGCAAGATCCGTAGCCGCCGCGTCACCGGCCTGACCCCGCGGCAGCAGCGTCAGGTCGCCGTCGCGGTGAAGAACGCGCGCGAGATGGCGCTGCTGCCGTTCACCACGACCAAGTAGCGCCGTGAACACGAGAATGGCCCCGAAGCTGTTGCCTCGGGGCCACTTTCGTGTGTGACTACGGGATGGTGAGTACCTGACCAGGGTTGATGAGGTCCGGGTTGTCGATGCCGGAGGCCGCGGCGATCTCGTGGTAGCGGTTGCCGTCACCGTAGAAGCGCTCGGAGATGGCCCACAGAGTGTCGCCCGACTCGACCGTGTAGGTCTGCGCGGCCGGCGGCGGCGGGACCTCTTCGGCGATCGGAGCGGCGGCGACCGGCTCGGGAGCGGGCAGCGGGTTGTCGGTGTCGGTGGCGGTGGACCACGCGACCGAACCGTCGGTGCCGTAGAGCACCACGTTGCGGTCAGGCTGCACGACCAGCTTCTCGACGCTCTTCCCACTGGTGTCGGTCGCCCAGATCCGCGCACCGCCACCGCTGTAGACGACGAGGTCGCCGTCGTGCTGCAGAGCCGCGCGCTGCGCGTCCTGCCCATGCGTCATGGCGGCCCAGACGACGTTGCCGTCGGGCTCACTCAGCACCAGGTTGCCGTCCGGCTGCAGAGTCAGGGTGTACGCACCGCCGGTCAGGGACTGACCCAGACCCAGTTCTTCGCCTACGCGCAGCGTGTCGGCCACGTTGTTCCTTTCGAAGATCGCCAATTGCAGAGCCCAACAGTAGATGCCGACCGATTGCCACAGTTCCGCATCCCAGCCGAATCTAGTCCCCGCGGCGGGGAAATGCAGGGGTTATGCGCAGGGTTCGCGGAAAGTTCACAGTAGGCGGTGCCGTCTAGGGTTGGCAGCATGAGAACGATGTCGCGCTACACCGTCGCGGCGGCAGCCGTGGCCGTGCTGATCGCACCCCTCACCGCCTGCGGTTCCTCCGATGATGCTGCGCCCCAACCGGATACGTCGGCCACCAACAGCCGGCCCGAGGACCCGAATCCCGGCATCGGCCTGCCCTTCACCGCGGATCCCGCCCTCGTCAACCCGCACCCGATCCCCTTCACATCCTGGAATCGACTGAGCGACAACACGATCAGCGTCAACTTCCAGACCGGCAACCCCGAGTGCTACGCCGTGGACGCCACCGTCACCGAAACCCCCGAGGCGGTCACCGTCGCGCTGCGCTCCGGGACGCGAGCGGACTCCGTGAACAAGATGTGCACCATGAACGCCGTCTTCGCCACCCTGGCCATCCCCCTGAGCTCCCCACTGGGCACCCGCGAGGTACTCGACGCCGGATAACCGAAAACGGGTGCCGCACCGAGGATTCGGCGCGGCACCCGTTCGGGTGTCGACTCAGTGAGCGAAGTGGCGAGCGCCTGTCAGGTACAGCGTCACGCCTGCTTGCTTGCAGAGTTCGATGGTGTCCTTGTCGCGGATCGAACCGCCCGGCTGCACGATCGCGCGAACGCCCGCGGCCACCAGGATCTCCGGCCCGTCCGAGAACGGGAAGAAGGCATCGGAAGCGGCGACGGAGCCCTTCGCGCGCTCACCCGCGCGCTCGACAGCGAGCTTGCAGGAGTCCACGCGGTTGACCTGCCCCATGCCGACGCCGACCGCGGCGCCGTCCTCGGCGAGCAGGATCGCGTTCGACTTCACCGAACGGCATGCGCGCCAGGCGAATTCGAGATCGGCGAGGGTGGTGACGTCGGCCGGGTCGCCCGCCGCGAGGGTCCAGTTGACCGGATCGTCGCCCGCGGCGTCGAGGACGTCGCGGTCCTGCAGCAGCGCACCGCCGCTGATCGGACGCAGCTCGACGCCCTTGCGCTGCGGCGCCTGGGCCACCAGCACGCGCACATTCTTCTTGCGCTGCAACACTTCCACGGCACCGGGCGCGTACCCCGGAGCGATGATCACCTCGGTGAAGATCTCGGCGACCTGCTCGGCCATCTCGACGCTGACCTCACGGTTGGCCGCGATCACGCCACCGTAGGCACTGACCGGGTCGGTGGCATGTGCCTTGCGATGCGCCTCGGCGATATCGCCCGCCACGGCGATGCCACACGGGTTGGCGTGCTTGATCACCGCCACCGCGGGCTCGTCGAAGTCGAACGCGGCCCGCCAGGCGGCGTCACCGTCGGTGTAGTTGTTGTACGACATCTCCTTGCCGTGCAGCTGCTCGGCCTGCGCGATCCCGACCGTGCCGTCGTTGCTGGTGTACAGCGCGGCGGCCTGGTGCGGGTTCTCGCCGTAGCGCAGCACCGCGGCGCGCTCCCACGAACCGGCGACCCAGCCGGGGAACTGCTCGGTCTCCTCGGCGACGGCGGGTACGGCGACCGAACCCATCCAGCTCGCGACGGCCACGTCGTAGCTCGCGGTGTGCTGGAAGGCCTTGGCGGCCAGCGCGGTCCGCTCGGCGAGGGAGAACCCGCCGGACTTCACCGCGGCGAGCACGTCGTCGTAGTCGGTGACGTCGACGACCACACCCACCGACGGGTGGTTCTTCGCCGCGGCACGCACCATCGACGGTCCGCCGATGTCGATCTGCTCGACGCACTCGTCGACGCTCGCGCCGCTGGCCACGGTCTGGGTGAACGGGTACAGGTTCACCACCACCAGCTGGAACGCCTCGACACCGAGCTCGACGAGCTGATCGACATGCTCGGCGCGACGGGTGTCGGCCAGGATGCCCGCGTGCACACGGGGGTGCAGCGTCTTGACCCGGCCGTCGAGGGTCTCCGGGAATCCGGTCAGATCCTCGACCTTGGTGACCGGAATCCCGGCCTCGGCGATCTTGCCCGCGGTCGACCCGGTCGACACCAGCTCCACACCGGCCGCGTGCAGGCCGGTGGCGAGCTCGATGAGCCCGGTCTTGTCGTAGACGCTCACCAGCGCCCTCTGGATCGCCTTACGTTCACTCACCGGCGTGCTCGCTCACTGGTATTTCTGCCTTTCGTCCGTCGGAGACAATGCCTCGCGTCGCGACGGCGGCGATGACCTCCGCCAGTAACCGTCGCTCGACAACCTTGATGCGCTCCTGCAACGTGTCCTCGTCGTCGCCGGGCTCCACCGCGACCGTCTCCTGCGCGAGGATCGGGCCGGTATCGACGCCCGCGTCGACCAGGTGCACGGTGCAGCCGGTGACCTTCACGCCGTAGGCGAGCGCGTCACGCACCCCGTGCGCGCCGGGGAACGACGGCAGCAGCGCGGGATGGGTGTTGATGAGCCGGCCGCCGAAGCGTTCCATGAACGCCGGGCCGAGGATCTTCATGAAGCCCGCTAGGACCACCAGATCGGGCTTGTGCGCGTCGACGGCCTCGGTGAGGGCGACGTTCCAGGCTTCGCGATCCGGAAAATCTTTGAGCCCCACCTTGAAGTGCGGCACCCCCGCCGCATCGGCGTGGGCGGTGGCCCGGCAATCCCGATCGACGCCGACGGCGACGATCTGCGCCGGGTAGCCGGGCTCGCGTGCGGCGGCCAGCAGTGCGTTGAGCAGCGAGCCGGTGCCCGAGGCCAGAACGACGACGGTGGCCGGTGTTCTGGCGGGCTTCCACGGGGCAAACGAGGACGTCAGCGCTCTACTCCTGCGTGTGATCGGGCGGCGGCGATGGCGATAGGCGCCGGGTCGAGCTTAGCGACCGGGGGTCTCGTCACCGTCCGGCAGGTCCGACTCGACCACTTCGACGTCGACGATGTCGTCGGTCGGCGTGTCGGTCGAGCCGGGTGCGGCGATGCTCACCTCGACGTCGTCATCGAAGTCTTCGACCAGTTCGCCGTCGACTTCGACTGCGGGATCGTCGTATTCGACAGCGTCCTCGTCGTCGTCGGCATCCTCGTCGTCCTCGTAGTCGTACTCGTCCTCGTCGTCGTAGTAGTCGTCGTCCTCGTAGTCGTCGGCGTCGTATTCGTCGTAGACCTCGGTCGGCGCGGCGGGCGCGAGGAAGCGACGGGCGAACACCATGCCGACGAAGCCGCCGAAGCCGAACCAGGTGACCATCAGCACGACCAGCATCAGTAGATCGACGCCGACCCACCCGATGGCGCCGAGCTGACCGCTGCCGAGGATCGCGAGCACCAGGAACGTCAGTGTGGACAGCCCGGCGCAGGTGAGGGTCGCCCACGGCGCGCCGGGCCGATCGTCGCTGGTACGGCCGAGTTCGATTCCGCCGAGCACCCCGACGGCGAGCGGGACCAGCAGCAGCGCCGCCCACCACCCGGACGCGGGCCCCTCCGGCACGGGAATCAGCGCGGGCAGCACCGGCATGTGTCCGCCGGTGACCCCGAACAGACCCACCGACCCGGCGCCGAACAGCACCGCGGCACCGCTGAGGATCCCCGCCGCGCCGATCACCACATTCGGCAGGTAGAGCAGGGACAGCAACGTCATCCCCAGCACATCGGTGAAATTGTGGGCCTGCTGGAAGGCGCCGTCGAGCCGGGACAGATGGACGAAGAAGGAGATCACGGTGGCCAGTGCGGCGCAGCCGAGCATGCGGAGCACGGTGCGACGTGCGGCGCGCGCGCCGAGGACCGCCCATTCCGGGATCTCGACCGGCACCAGCGCGCACAGCGAACTCCACGCCCGACTGCCGATCCCGGCGGCCGCCGCGACCAGATACAGCACGAGCACCCAGCCGAAGGCCGCGATCGGACCGGACGATTCCAGCGGCGTGACGCCCGCGGCGTCGCCGGTGACGGCGAGGCAGACAGCCGTCATCAGCAGCGGTCCGGCCAGCACCGCACCGGTCAACCAGCCCAGCTCGATCGGGGTCGGCCGGTTCGGGACCGCACGCGCGCATTCGCGCGCGGCGAGCCAGACCAGCACGGCCGTCGGTACCAGCGGGAGCAGGCCGAGCGTTGTCCTGCCGACCGTGAGCGGAACCTGGTGGGCGGCGAGCCACGTAGCGGCGACCGCGGCGGGCGCGCTGGTGAGATCGGTGCCGGTGGTGAGCATGACCACGAGTACGAGCAGCACCGTCGCCGCCAACGCGGTGATCGTCGGCCTCGCCGCGACCAACAGCAGGGTTCGCGCCCGCTCGGGCGAGAGCGACCACCAACCGGGCTCGGGCCCGGACGGTGGTGCGGTGACTGTCTCCCCGATGCCGCGTGACCCGGAGGTCCGGCGCACGAGGGCGTTACGGGAGCTCATGACAATTCAGCGTGGCAGCTTCCTCGGCGGCCGGGGGTCAGGCGCGCCGCGAGCCCACAGGCGTACCTGTGGGCTCGCGATCGAACCTGAACCACCGTGCGGCAGCCGTCGGTTCTACTTGTTGTCTTCGTTCGGACGGAACGCGGTGGTCGCGTCGGCCGCCGGATCGGCGGTCTGCTCGCCACCGAACGGCTGCGGCTGACCCGGCGACGACGGCTGCGCACCATAGGTCGGCGCACCGAACGGCTGGCCCTGCTGCTGCCCACCGAAGGTCTGCGTGGCGCTCTCGTCGGGACGCGGCTGTGCCTGCGGCGCCGAACCATACGGCGAGGGCTGCTGCTGCGGCTGCGGGGCACCGTACTGCTGGCCGTACGGCGACTGCTGCGGCTGACCGTAGGCCTGCTGACCCGGCTGGCCGTAGGACGGCTGCTGCGCCTGCGGCACCGACGGCTGGCTCTGCTGGCCGTACGGCGACGGCGACTGCGTCGGGTACTGGCCACCGGTCTGGGCCTGGCCGTAACCGGTCTGACCGTACTGCTGGGCGCCGGTCTGGCCGTAGCCCTGCTGGCCGCCGTAACCCTGCTGACCGTACTGGCCGTACTGGCCCGGCTGCTGTTGCGGCTGAGCCGGTTTCGGCGCGGGCACCTTGACGATCCCCAGCCCGAACAGCAGCGCCAGCACCAGCAGCACCGCGACGACGAACGAGAACGCGGCGACGACGAACGCGCCCCACTGCAGTTCCACGCCCTCGCCCACGCTGATCAGCGAGACGACGACACCGAGGAACGAGGCCACCGCGAGCGCTGCGGCGACACCGAGGACATTCTGCTTGGGCAGCAGCGACAGCCCGGCGAGCAAGGCAGCGGCCAGGATGAGCGTCGCGATCGCGCCGTTGCTGGACTCGAACATGCTGCCGGTCGAGGTCTCACGCAGCGCGGTGAAGCCGACATAGGGTGCGAAGCCGAAAAGGAAGGTGACGACGCCGAGTCCGGCTGCGGCCGCGGTCAGAATGAACGGCAGCCCTTTGCCTTCCGAGCCGGTCGCGGTCGATGGCGCAGCCGCGGCGGCTCCGGTACTCGGGCCCTGGGGCGCGGCGGGTGTCACGGGTGCGTTGTACCCGGAGCCCCCGGTCGGGTATGACATGTCTCGTCGTCTCCTTGTCGAGTCGTGCGCATCGGTCGCGTCGAACTGACTGGTGCCTGATCCGATACCTGACGCTACTGCACGCCACGGCCCCGGTCATCACCAACCGATGCAGGCTGTGGATAAACCACTACCTGTGGATGAATCGACGAAGGCCGCCCAGGTTAAACCTGAAAGCGGCCTTCGACAGTGTGAGATTTCAGATCACGCAGAAGCGATCGACGCCTTCTCCAAGATCTCGCGAGCGAGCGCGGCGGTGGCGGACGGCGTCTTGCCGACCTTCACGCCAGCGGCCTCGAGCGCGTCCTGCTTGGCCTGCGCGGTACCGCCACCACTGGAGACGATGGCGCCGGCGTGGCCCATGGTCTTGCCCTCGGGCGCGGTGAAACCGGCGACGTAGCCGACGACCGGCTTGGTCACGTTGGCCTTGATGTAGGCGGCCGCACGCTCTTCGGCGTCGCCGCCGATCTCGCCGATCATGACGATGATCTTGGTCTCGGGGTCCTTCTCGAACGCCTCGATGGCGTCGATGTGGGTGGTGCCGATAACCGGGTCGCCGCCGATGCCGATCGCGGTCGAGAAACCGAAATCGCGCAGCTCGTACATCATCTGGTAGGTCAGGGTGCCCGACTTCGATACCAGGCCGATCGGGCCCTTGCCGGTGATGTTGTTCGGGGTGATGCCGACCAGCGCCTCGCCGGGGGTGATGATGCCGGGGCAGTTCGGGCCGATGATCCGGGTCTTCTCGCCCTTTTCGACGTTGTAGGCCCACGCGTAGGCGGAGTCCTGCACCGGGATGCCCTCGGTGATGACCACGAGCAGCGGGATCTCCGCGTCGATGGCCTCGATGATGGCGTCCTTGGAGAAGGCGGGCGGCACGAACGCGATGGAGGTGTCGGCGCCGGTCTTCTCGATCGCCTCGGCGACGGAGGCGAACACGGGCAGCTCGATCTCGTTGCCGTCTTTGTCGGTGTGCTTGACCGTGGTCCCGGCCTTGCGCGCGTTCACGCCGCCGACGACGTTGGTGCCCGCCTTCAGCATCAGCGCGGTGTGCTTGGTGCCCTCGCCGCCGGTGATGCCCTGGACGATGACCTTGTTGTCCTTGTTCAGGAAGATGGACATGTTTACGGTTCCTTACTTGGCTGCGGCGAGTTCGGCAGCCTTGTCGGCGCCTTCGTCCATGGTCTGGGCCAGCGTCACCAGCGGGTGGTTGGCCTCGGCGAGGATGCGACGACCCTCTTCGACGTTGTTGCCGTCCAGGCGAACGACCAGCGGCTTGGTGGCCGCGGCACCGAGCACCTCGAGTGCGCCGACGATGCCGTTGGCGACCGCGTCGCACGCGGTGATGCCACCGAACACGTTGACGAACACGCTCTTGACCTGCGCGTCGCCCAGGATGACGTCCAGCCCCGCGGCCATCACGGCAGCCGAGGCGCCGCCGCCGATGTCGAGGAAGTTGGCCGGCTTCACGCCACCGTGGTTCTCACCGGCGTAGGCGACGACGTCCAGGGTCGACATGACCAGACCGGCGCCGTTGCCGATGATGCCGACCTCGCCGTCGAGCTTGACGTAGTTGAGGTCGTTTTCCTTGGCCTTGAGCTCGAGCGGGTCGGTCGCGTCGACGTCGGCGAACTCGAGGTGGTCGGGATGCCGGTACTCGGCGTTCTCGTCCAGGGTGACCTTGCCGTCGAGGGCGAGGATCTCGTCGGTGGGGGTGCGCACCAGCGGGTTGACCTCGACCAGGGTGGTGTCTTCGTTGATGAAGACCTCCCACAGCTTCTGGATGGTCACGGCCGCGGCGTCGAGCACGTCGGCGGGCAGGTGGCCCTTCTCCGCGATCTCACGGGCGAAGGCCAGGTCGACGCCCTTGACGGCGTCGACGGCGATCTTGGCGAGACGCTCGGGAGTCTTCTCCGCGACCTCTTCGATCTCCATGCCGCCCTCGACCGAACACATGGCCAGGTAGGTGCGGTTGGACCGGTCGAGCAGGAAGGAGATGTAGTACTCCTCCGCGATGTCCTTGGCCTCGGCGACCAGGAGCTTCTTGACGATGTGGCCCTTGATGTCGAGGCCGAGGATGTTCTGTGCGTGCGTGAACGCGTCGTCCGGAGTGGCCGCGTACTTGACGCCGCCAGCCTTGCCACGGCCGCCCACCTTGACCTGCGCCTTGACCATCACAGGCTTGCCGATTTCCTCGGCAATGGCGCGTGCTTCTTCAGCCGTGTCGCAAACACGACCCTCGGACGAAGGCACTCCGTGCTTAACGAAGAGCTCCTTCGCCTGATATTCGAAGAGATCCATGTACTCACCGTCTCGTCTGCGTTGCTATGACAACGTCTTTGTTGGCGGCCCGACGTCGGTAGCGGGTCGGATCGGACTGTAGCTAGTCACGGGGAGGGCTAAACGACCACGTTCATAGTAAGTGGCGCAGGTCACGACCCATAACGAGAGTCCCGGAAAACCGCTGGCCAAGGCTACTGGCGAGTAGTTTTTCGTCGTTCGCCAGCGCCTTGGCAGGTCGGGCCACCTAAAGCCCGGACACCCCGACATCTACTACGTTATGTCGTCGACAGACCTCACCCGAGATGCCGGAAAACAGTGAGTTATTCCTCGGCGTTACGGTGACGAATGTCACACACAGGTGTAGGTTTTCGACCAGCGCTTGCCACTCTGCAATCGCTTCGTTACCGTCAATGCGGTCGAAGTCACAACCAGGTCACGACAACCAGGTCACGACTGGCAAGTCAGGACTGAGGAGGACGACAAGCTTGAGGTACTTCAGTACTCGCTTGGAACAGCTGGCGATTCGGCACAGCCGATGAACCACCGCTCCACCCTTCCAGTCGAAAATCGCACCAACTCCGGCCACCGTTACCGGTATGCCGACGAATACACGGCGCATCCGCAAGCCCGTCGGGCCCCCGCTGCCGCATGGCCGCAGACCGACGATGCGTGGCGCGACCAGAACACATGGTCCGACGACGCGGCATGGACGCCCGCCGAGGACGAATGGACCGCGGACGAGTCCTATGACACCGGCACGTACGGCGCCGACTGGGCGCCCGTGGCCGAAGAGCCCGCCGAGGAAGAGGCGCCGGCTCCGCGCCGCGCCGAACGTCGTGGCGGCGCACACCGCGTCCCCGCACCGCCCGCCGCGCTGAAGGGCCGCGCCGCGGTCATCGCCGTCGCCGCGGGCGCTGTCGTGGCCGCGGGTCAGGCGGCCATGGCCGATCCGGGCCAGCCGGCGCACGGCATCGATTACGAGGCAGCGGGCCAGGTTCACGAGATCGCCGCCCAGTCGATGAGCACCGCCGACGTCGGCGACCCCGGCACCGGCGCTTCGCCGCAGGTACTCGACGCCAGCGCCGTGGCCGACAAGAGCCATTTCGACGACATCCTCGCCAAGGGCGCCAAGTTCGCCGAAGACCTCGCCGCCCAGGAATCCGCCAAGCTGCGGCCCCTGTTCGCCAAGTTCACCTCGGGCAACTACACCTCCGGCTTCGGTGCCCGTTGGGGCGTCCAGCACCTCGGCATCGACGTCGCGGGTCCGATCGGCACCCCGATCTACGCGGTCGCCGACGGCACCATCATCGAAGCGGGCCCGGCCTCCGGGTTCGGCATGTGGGTCCGCGTCCTGCACGACGACGGCACCGTCACCATCTACGGCCACATCGACACCGCCACCGTCTCGCAGGGCGAGCGCGTGATGGCGGGCGACCAGATCGCCACCATGGGCAACCGCGGCTTCTCCACCGGACCGCACTGCCACTTCGAGGTCTGGCTCAACGGCACCGACAAGATCGACCCGGTCCCGTGGCTGGCCACCCGCGGCATCAGCCTGGGCGCCCAGCGCGACTGACGTGGCGTGACGTCGCTCCTACGTGACCATTAGCACGCTTCCGCTCTGTCAGGGGCGGGGTTAGCGTTGCGGGTATGGCTGGTACGACGAAGTACACGCAGTTCATCGGGCTCGCACCGGAATTGGTGTGGGGAGTGCTCGGGGATCTCGAGCAGTGGCCGGAGTGGAATCCCGGAGTGCGATCGGTGCGGATGCACTCGCCGATCGCTGTCGGGGCCACCGGCGACTATCTGCCCAACGGGAACGTCTCGGCCCGGATCCACAGGCGGTTCGCAAAAGCGTTCACTGTCACCACCTTCGAGCCGAATCGTGAGCTCGGGATCGAGCAGCCCGAACCCGCGGGCACCATGCACCTCACCTGGCGGCTGACGCCCCGCGACGGCGGCACCGAGATCACCCAGGAACTCCGCTTCACCGGCCGCTCCGCCGCCGCGGCACGCACCGTCGTTCGCCCCTTCATCGAAACCGATGCGCGCGTGAACTTCTCGCGCCTGGCCCGGCTGGCCGGACTCGCCCCCGTCGACAGCGCGCTGAATGTCGTCATCGCGGGCGGCACCGGCGCACTCGGACTCCAGATCGCCGCCGATCTGACCTGCCGCGGCCAGCGCGTCACCCTGCTGACCCGCCGTCGCAACCCCGATCTCCCGTTCCGCCAGACCGAATGGGACGGCCGCTCGATCGGCTCCTGGTCGGCCGAACTGCGCGAACCCGGTCGGCTCGCGGTGATCAACCTCGCCGGCAAGCTGGTCGACTGCAGACCGACCGAACGCAATATCGCCGAGTTGCGCTCCAGCCGAGTCGATTCCACCGCCGCCCTGGTCGCCGCCGCGGGCCTGCGTGACACCCCGGTCGACTACTGGGTACAAGCCAGCACCACCGCCATCTGGTCGGACGCTGGCGAAACCCGATGCACCGAAACAACTCCCCTCCCGGTCGGTCTCCCGCAGATGACCGGCGTGGCCCAGCCATGGGAGGAGGCGTTCGATCCGGCACGCGCCGACCACTGGACGATCCTGCGCACCTCCATCGTTCTCGACCCCGACGCCCCCGCCCTCAGACGCCTCGGCCAGCTCACCAAGGCCGGTCTCGGCGGGCGCGTCGGCCCCGGCGATCAGTGGTTCAGCTGGATCCACATCGAGGACTGGCTGGCCGTCGTCCGAACTTGCCTCGGTCTCGACCCCACCGTCACCCTCCCCGACGGCATCCTCGTCGCGGCCACCGAATTCCCGGTCCGCAACACCGAACTCATGGCCACCCTCCGCCGAATCCTGCACCGTCCCCCGTCACCCCCCACCCCCTCGGCGATGCTGAAGATAGGCGCGGTAGCCCTACGCACCGACCCCGCCCTGGGCCTCACCGGCCGCCACGCCACCTCCGAAGTCCTCCACAAGGCAGGCTTCGACTTCCGCTACCCCACCCTCGACGAAGCCCTGACAGACCTGCTCGGTTCCGCCTCTCCGCGCGACCGTTAGGTCTCGGCCAGACGTCCTGCGCGCAGGGGCCGGGAGGTGGTCGGGGAGTTGGTTACCCGACCACTCACAACTTCACAATGGTCCGACTGAACTGCGGAATCAGTCGGATCTTCCCGGCCGACCCGAAGTCGATGGTCACCGTAGCCAACGGACCCACACCGTCGGCCGCGACAACCCGCCCCAGCCCGTACTTGTCGTCGGTGACCCGATCACCCACGGCCAGCACCAGTTCCGTGTTGTTGCGCTTCACCGCACCACCCGGCGCCGGCCTGCGCTCGCCGGATCCCCCACGCACACCGGGTCGCTGATCCCACCCGTTCCCACTGGTCCAGTCCCGATCGAAGCCGCTGTCCTCACCCCGACGCCGACCCCGCTGCACCGGCGAGACCACCGGCTCCAGCCTGCGCCAATCCAGCAGGTGCTGCGGAATCTCCTGCAGGAAACGTGATTCGGGGTTGGATACCGGCTGCCCCCACCCCGACCGCACCACCGCGCGCGAAAGATAGAGCCGCTGACGCGCCCGCGTGATCCCCACATAGGCCAGACGACGTTCCTCGGCCAGCTCGTTCGGATCACCCAGCGCACGCATGTGCGGGAACTGCCCGTCTTCCCAACCCGTCACGAAGACCACCGGGAATTCCAGCCCCTTGGCCGTGTGCAGCGTCATCATGGTGACCACACCCGTGCCCTCGTCCGGGATCTGATCGGTATCGGCGACCAGCGACACCCGCTCGAGGAAAGCCGCCAGCGACCCCGGCTCCGGCTCACCGTCGCCCGCCTCCGGTACCAGCCCTTCCTCGCGCGCCGCCTCGGCGTTGTTGAACGCCTCGGAACTGAATTCGCGTGCGACGCTGACCAATTCGTTGAGGTTGTCGAGCCGGGCGCCGTCTTGGGGATCGTCGGAGGCTTCCAGTTCGCCGCGATATCCGGTGCGGTCGAGCACCGCCTCGACCACGTTCCCCACATCGGGGTAGTCGCTGTCGGCTCGCTTACCGGCCACCCGGATCTCGTCGAGCAGATCGAGGAATCCCGCGATGGCCCGCTGCGCCCGGGTATTCAGCAACGCGACCCTGCCGTCGGCCGCATCACGCAGCGCCGCCGCGAATCCGATACCGCGCTGTTCGGCGTGCACCGCCACGCATGCTTCCGCCCGATCGCCGATTCCGCGACGCGGAGTATTGAGAACGCGGCGCACACTCACCGCGTCCTCGGGATTCTCCAGCACGCGCAGGTAAGCCACCACGTCACGCACTTCTTTGCGTTCGTAGAACCGCACACCACCGACGACCTTGTACGGCAGGCCCATTCGGATGAAGATCTCTTCGAGCGCACGCGAATTGTTGTTGGTGCGATAGAACACCGCCACGTCGCCGTAGTTGGCATCGCCCGTGTCGACGAGCCGGTCGATCTCCTTGGCGACGAAGGAGGCTTCGTCGTGTTCGTTGTCGGCGACGTAGCCGGTGATCAGTTCACCCTCGCCGGAATCGGTCCACAGTTTCTTCTCGCGCCTGCCCTCGTTGCGCGCGATCACCGCGTTGGCGGCGGACAGAATGTGCTGGGTGGATCGGTAGTTCTGTTCCAGCAGGATGGTTTCCGCATCCGGGAAGTCGCGTTCGAATTCCTCGATGTTGCGGATCGTGGCGCCACGGAACGCGTAGATCGACTGGTCGGCGTCACCGACCACGCACAATTCGCTCGGCTCGACCGCCTGCTCTTCCGCCTCGCTGTGATGCCCGACCAACTCACGCACCAACACGTACTGGGCGTGGTTGGTGTCCTGGTACTCGTCGACCAGCACGTGCCGGAATCGGCGGCGGTAGTACTCGGCCACCTGCGGATGGTTCTGCAGCAGCGCCACCGTCTCGCCGATCAGATCGTCGAAGTCCATCGCGTTGGCTGAGCGCAAGCGGCGCTGGTACTCGGCGTAGACCCTGGCGACCAGGGCGGGCAGTTCGGTGTCGTCGGCCTCGGCGTCGGCGGCGGCCTTTTCCGGACCGATCAGTTCGTTCTTCAGATTCGAAATGGCGGTCGACAGCAACCGCGCGGAATACTTCTTCGTGTCGATCTCGAAATCGCGGCTGATCATCGTCAGCAAACGCCGCGAATCATCCGCGTCGTAGATCGAGAAATTCGAATTCAAGCCGGGCAGCAGTGCCGCCTGCATCCGCAGAATGCGCACGCAGCTGGAATGGAAGGTCGACACCCACATGCTGGTCGCGCGCGGACCGACCAGCCCGGCGACGCGTTCCCGCATCTCGGCGGCGGCCTTGTTGGTGAAGGTGATGGCCAGGATCTCACCGGTGCGCACACCCCGCGCCGCCAGCAGATACGCGATTCGACGGGTGAGCACCGCGGTCTTGCCCGAGCCGGCGCCCGCCACGATCAGCAGTGGGGACCCCGCGTGCATCACCGCGGCGCGCTGGGGCGGGTTGAGCCCGTCGAGCAGTCGCTCGATCTCCTCGGCGCGCTGTTGTTCGCGCTCCTGGCGACGCTGGGACTGTTCGGCGCTGTTCCTGGCCGCTGCCTGAGCCAGCGCGGAGGCGCCGCTTCCACCACCGTCCGCAGGCGGTAGCGCGGCACCGCTCGGCGCGGGCGCCGGTTCGCTGGGATCGGTGGCTGAGGCGTGGGGAGCGACCGTGATGTCCATCGTCTGTCCACGCTACCGGCGGCCACCGACAAGCCGCGAACCGCAGCCGCGGAGGCGACCGGCAGACGACGGCTCGGCAAACCACGGGTGAACTCGACCAGGTGGGCACGGGCGGCCTTGGTGACCGTTCTCAGCGAATTCACAAACTGAACTGTTTTGCCTACCTAGCGCCCCGTGGCAGACTGGGCGACATGGTCAGCGCTTCTCCGCATGCCCGGATCGGAGGCCGATCCGATATCGTGGCGGCGAGTACGACTTATGTGTACTCCCGGGGGATCATGTACCGCCCATCGGGAAAGTTTCAGGGTGACGGAACAGATCGGGTAACAGGCCGTTCGGTTTGACCGATCCAAGTTCTGACACGAGGAGATGAATGATGAGCACCCCCGCTACGACCACCGGCTCCGATTCGGCCTTGCCGCAGTCCGAAGCCGAGATCGACAAGCTCCGCCTCGAGATCGATCAACTCGATGCCACGATCCTCGCCGCGATCAAACGCCGCAGCGAAATTTCCCGGATCATCGGCCGCACCCGCATGGCTTCCGGCGGTACGCGCCTGGTCCACAGCCGTGAGATGAAGGTGCTCGAGCGCTTCAGTGAGCTCGGCCAGGAGGGCCACACCCTCGCCATGCTCCTGCTCCGCCTCGGCCGCGGCCGACTCGGCCGCTAGCCCAGACCACAGACCTCGCGGCGGACCAGCCAGTTCGCCGCTTCCGAAAAGCCGCCCCGGGTGCGACACCATCCCCGGGGCGGTTATTTTTTGGCCCGGCTCAGGTCAGGGCGATGTATTTGGTGTTCAGGTATTCCTCGATGCCCTCGGTGCCGCCCTCGCGACCGAAGCCCGATTCCTTGACCCCGCCGAACGGGGCCGCGGGGTCGGAGATGACGCCACGGTTCACGCCGACCATGCCGCTTTCCATCGCCTCCGAGATCCGAAGCGCACGATCGAGATCTCGGGTGAAAACGTAGCTGACCAGCCCGTATTCGGTGTCGTTTGCGGCCGCCACACCCTCGTCCTCGGTGTCGAAGGCGACGATCGGAGCCACCGGGCCGAAGACCTCCTCGCGCAGGATGCGGGCGGTCGGCGGCACATCGGCCAGGATCGTGGCCGGGTAGTACCACCCCGGACCGCTGGGGGCCTTGCCGCCGATCAGGACTCGCGCGCCGACGGAGACAGCGTCGTCGACCAGGTCGCTCACGATCTCGCGCTGGTCCTCGCTCACCAGCGGGCCGAGGGTGGTCGCGGAATCGGTGCCCGGCCCCAGCACCACGGTGTCGGCCATCGCGGCGACGAACTTCTCGGTGAACTCGGCGACCACGCCACGCTGCACGTAGAACCGATTGGCCGCGGTGCACGCCTCGCCGCCGTTGCGCAGCTTCGCCTGCATCGCACCGGCCACGGCGGCATCGATGTCTGCATCGTCGAACACCACGAACGGTGCGTTGCCGCCCAGTTCCATGGACGTGCGCAGCAACCGGTTCGCGGACGCGGAAACGAGTTTCTTGCCGACTTCGGTGGAGCCGGTGAAGGTGAGCTTGCGCAGCCGCGGATCGTCGATCAGCGGGCCCGTGACAGCCCCGGAACGCTGCGTCGTGACCACCGACAGCACCCCGTCCGGCAGGCCCGCTTCGCTACAGAGCTTGGCCAGCGCCAGCATGGTCAGCGGCGTCGCCGAGGCGGGCTTGACGATCATCGTGCAGCCGGCCGCCAGCGCGGGCCCGATCTTGCGGGTGCCCATGGCGAGCGGAAAATTCCACGGCGTGATCGCCAGGCACGGCCCCACCGGCTGCTTGGCGACCATGATCCGCCCCGTCCCCGACGGCGCGTTCAGATACCGCCCGTGAATCCGCACCGCCTCTTCGCTGTTCCAGCGGAAGAACTCGGCGCCGTAGCGCACTTCATTGCGGCTCTCCGCGAGCGCCTTGCCCATCTCGAGCGTCATCAACAGCGCGAATTCCTCCGCCCGCGCGGTCAGCCGCTCGAACACCGTTCGCAGGATCTCGCCCCGTTCCCGCGACGGCGTCGCGGCCCACGCGTCCCCCGCCGCGACAGCCGCGTCCAACGCCCGCATCGCGTCCTCGGGGGTCGCGTCCGCCACCTGCGCGATCACCGTCCCGTCGGCCGGATTGCGGACGTCGAAAGTCCCACCCCCGGTGGCCTCGACGGGTCCGGAGCCGATCCACAACCCCTTGGGAACGAATTCGAGTACATCGCGTTCAGACACCATGCGCCCAGCCTAAGCCCGCCGCCCCACCCAACACCCGAACACCGAGACCGACGATCACCACATTCCCACCCCGCGCCCGCGACCCCTGGGGAGCGGCGGCCACGCAGTGGCCGGTCCGCGGCCGGGTCGCCGGTCAGGCGCCGTTGCGTAGGCGACGTAGGAGCAAGCAACGGTGCCTGACCGGCGGCCCCTCAGGGCCGCGGACACCCGCGCGCCAGCGCGCCGATGACGCGGTACCCTCGGGTCGTGAGCAGCAGCGACATCACCGCGTCGGCGGCCTGGCAGGCACTGCACGGCAATCACCGCACCGTTGCGCCGATGCATCTACGGCAGCTGTTCGCCGATGACCCGGCACGTGGCCGCGAGCTGACGCTGCAGGTGGCCGACCTGCACATCGACTACAGCAAGCATCGCGTGACTCGCGAAACCCTGCGCCTGCTCATCGATCTCGCGCACACGGCCGGTGTGCCGCAACGCCGCGACGCGATGTACTCGGGTCAGCACATCAACACCTCCGAAGACCGCGCGGTGGGCCATATCGCCCTGCGCCTGCCGGTCGGCGACCAGCTCTACATCGACGGCACCGACGCCGACGCCGAGGTGCACGACGTCCTGCGCCGGATGGGCGAATTCGCCGATTCGGTGCGCGCGGGCGCGTGGGTCGGCGCGACCGGAAAACGCATCGAGACCATCGTCAATATCGGCATCGGCGGCTCGGATCTGGGGCCCGACATGGTGTATCGCGCGCTGCGCCACTATGTCGACGCGGGCATCGCCGCCCGTTTCGTCTCCAACGTCGACCCCGCCGATCTGGTCGCCAAGCTCGCCGGACTCGACCCGGCGACCACCCTGTTCGTCGTCGCGTCGAAGACCTTCTCGACGCTGGAAACCCTCACCAATGCCACCGCGGCGCGCCGCTGGCTGGTCGCCGCGCTGGGCGAGGAAGCGGTCTCCAAGCATTTCGTCGCGGTATCGACGAACGCGGAACGGGTGGCCGCCTTCGGAATCGACACCGCGAATATGTTCGGTTTCTGGGATTGGGTCGGCGGCCGCTACTCGGTGGATTCGGCGATCGGCCTTTCGGTGATGGTGACCATCGGCAAGGAGAAGTTCGCGGAGTTCCTCAGCGGAATGCACGCCATAGACAAGCATTTCGCGACCGCGCCGCTGGAAGAGAACGCGCCGGTGCTGCTGGCGATGCTCGGAATCTGGTACTCGAATTTCTTCGGCGCCGAATCCCGTGTGGTGCTGCCCTATTCGAACGACATGGGTCGATTCCCCGCCTATCTGCAGCAATTGACGATGGAGTCCAACGGTAAGTCGGTGCGCGCCGACGGCACCCCGGTGACCTCGTCGACCGGCGAGATCTTCTGGGGCGAGCCGGGTACCAACGGCCAGCACGCCTTCTACCAACTCCTGCATCAGGGCACCCGCCTGATCCCCGCCGACTTCCTCGGCTTCGCCAGGTCCACCGACGACCTGCCGACCCGCGACGGCACCGGCAGCATGCAGGACATCCTGATGAGCAACCTGTTCGCGCAGTCGAAGGTGCTGGCCTTCGGCAAGACCGCCGAGGAGATCCGGGCCGAGGGCACCGACCCGGAGCTGGTGCCGCACAAGGTGATGCCGGGCAACCGGCCGAGCACCACGATCCTGGCGGCGGAGCTCACGCCGTCGGCGCTGGGGCAACTGATCGCGCTCTACGAGCACCAGGTGTTCGTCGAGGGCATCATCTGGGGCGTCGACAGCTTCGATCAGTGGGGCGTCGAACTGGGCAAGCAGCAGGCGCTGGCCCTGATGCCGTTGCTCAGCGGGCCGGAAAAGCCGGATTCGGTGGGCGATTCGTCGACCGACGAGCTCATCGAGTGGTATCGGACGCACCGCCGCTGACTTCACGCGCTTCCCGCGCGGCACGAGTCGCGGCTTGGACCCGGCCGGTCACGCTGGTAGTGATGATGGTGAGCAGGGTGCCGAGCACCACCAGGTCGAACACGATCTGCACCATCGTCGCGACGCGCGCTGCCTGACCGATGGCGTGCACATCGCCGTAGCCGACAGTGCCGAGGGTGACGAGCGTGTAATACAGCGCGTCGGTGCGGGTTTCGAGCCCGACGAATTGATCTGGGTGAAGTTCCTGCAAGCGGTAGTAGAACAGCGCGAACACCACACCGACGATGCACACCAGCAGCAGCAATCCGTCGACCTGCGCACCCGTTGCGGTCGGCGCCCTGAGGTAGTTCTCGATCCGCCGCCAGACCAGCCAGGCGAGTCCCGCGACCCCGGCCAGGAACAGACACACCCCGAGCAACCGCCCCGGCCACGAGTCGAGCTCGAATATCCAGCCCACCGGCACGCTGTAGTACAGCAGCACCGCGCACAACGCCGCCGCACCGTTGCGCATCGCATGCCCGGGGAACCGCCGACCTCGCGTCATCACTCCATGATTG
Organism: Nocardia sp. PE-7; assembly: GCF_030486425.1. NCBI lineage: Bacteria > Bacillati > Actinomycetota > Actinomycetes > Mycobacteriales > Nocardiaceae > Nocardia > Nocardia sp. PE-7. The sequence continues at coordinate 6,072,652 of NZ_CP129614.1, forward strand.
CCCCGCGGCCGCCTATTTCCGCGCACCCGCGCCGACGAGTAGGTCGGGGCAGCCGGTTCGAACGGATCAGGCCACGCGGTAGCCCGGCCCCACCGCAGTCAACACGTGGTCAGCGCGGCTCCTACTCGCCGCGATGAGATCGGCGTTGCGCAGATCGCTCCCCGTCACCTTCTCCCGCGCCTGATCCGGTGTTCGCCCGCCTGCGGTGTGGCGGTCCATGAGTCGTTCGGTGAGCACTCCACGCGGCGCGTCCAGGTACCAGCACGCGTCGAGCAGCACGCGGACCTCAGCCCAACCCGGCGCCTCGGCCTCGGTCAGCAGCAGGTAGTTACCTTCGACGATGACCACCCGCTCGTCACACACGACCACGCCGGCGTCGGTCGGCTCGTCGATCGTGCGATCGAACAGCGGCCATGGCACCGGCTCTCCGACCGGCGTTTCCCGCAGCGACCGCAGATCCGCGACGAACCCGGCCGCGTCGAAGGTATCCGGCTCACCCTTGCGCGCCAGGGCGTTGCGCGCCCGCAGCACCTCGTTTCGCAGGTGGTAGCCGTCCATCGGCGCTACCACGGCGGGCCGCCCCGACACGATCGACTCGGCGCACAGCCGCTGCGCCAGCGTCGACTTCCCGGCGCCGGGCGGCCCGGCGATCCCGAGCAGGAACCGCTCACGGCGTCTCGGAATCCGTTGAGCCAGTTCGCTCACCGACAGCACCCCACTCGCCCAGGTCACCTGGGTACCCTACCGACGAGCGCATCGGATGTCGGTGAGCTCAGCGGGCTCAGCGCACGTCGACGAATCCGCGTTCGAGGATCGCGCCGGTATCCGCGCCGACCGGCAGGGTGCCGAACGCGATGCCCCAGTCGCCGCCGAGGCGCGTCGCGCAGAAGGCATCCGCGACAGCGGGATGTCCGTGCCGCACCAACTGCGCGCCCTGCAGGACCAGCGCCATCAGTTCCACGACGCGTCGAGCGCGATATTCGATGTCGGACAGGTCGGTGAGTTCCTTGCCGACGCGGTCGATCGCGTCGTCGAGACGCGCATCGGCACCGCGGGCGAGACCGACCTCGGCGAAGTACGCCTCGACCGTCTCGGGCTGACGTCCCATGGCGCGCAGCGCGTCCAGCGCCGCCACATTGCCCGAACCCTCCCAGATCGACATGAGCGGCGCCTCGCGGTACAGCCGCGGCATCCCCGATTCCTCGGCATATCCGTTGCCGCCGAGACATTCCAGTGCCTCGGCGGCGTGGGCGGGAGCACGCTTGCAGACCCAGTATTTGGTGATGGCGAGCGCGATCCGGCGCAGCGCCGCTTCGGCCGGGTCGCTGCCCGCGCGATCGGTGGCGCCGGCCAGTCGCATCATCACCGTGGTCGCGGCATCGGATTCGACGACGAGGTCGGCGAGCACATTGCGCATGGCGGGCTGGTCGATCAGCTTGGCGCCGAAGGCTTCTCGATGCCTGGCGTGATGAATCGCGGTCACCGCGCCGAGCCGCATGCCGGTGGCCGAGCCGATCACGCAGTCGAGGCGGGTCATGTTGACCATCTCGATGATCGTCTTCACGCCCGCTCCCTCGGCGCCGACGAGCCAGCCGGTGGCGTTCTCGTACTCGATCTCCGAGGACGCGTTGGACTTGTTGCCCAGCTTGTCTTTCAGTCGCTGGATGCGGATGGGGTTGCGGGTGCCGTCGGGCAGCACACGCGGCAACAGGAAACACGACAGGCCGCCGGGCGCCTGGGCGAGGGTCAAGAACATGTCCGACATGGGCGCCGAGGTGAACCACTTGTGCCCGACGACGCGGTACGACCCATCGAGTTGTGGCGTGGCGGTGGTGGTGTTGGCCCGGACGTCCGAGCCGCCCTGCTTCTCCGTCATCGACATGCCCGCGATGAGCCCGGCCTTGGACGACGGCTCGCGCAAGCCGAAATCGTAGGTGCGTGAACCGAGTAGCGGCTCGAAGCGGGCGGCCAGTTCGGGATTGTGGCGTAACGCGGGCACCACCGCGTAGGTCATCGAGATCGGACACATGTGCCCGGCGTCCGCGGCGCCCCAGGTGAAGAATTTGGCGGCGCGAGCGGTGTGCGCGCCCGGCCGCGCGTCCAGCCACGGCGAACCGTGCAGGCCGTGCGTCACCGCGACTTTCATCAGGTCGTGCCAGTGCGGGTGGAATTCCACCTCGTCGACCCGATTGCCCCACCGGTCGTGGGTGTGCAGCACCGGTGGGTACTCGTTGGCCAGCCTGCCCCACTCCTGCGCCTCGAAACCGCCTGCCAGCGCACCGAGTTCGCGCACTTCCGCTTCGGCCCAGCCTGCCCCTTCGCGGTGCAGTCCTTCCAGCAGCGCGGGGTTGCGCGCGCCGTCGAAGGGGATCAGCGGTGGCGCCTGGTTGAACACTTCGTGGGTCGGCATGTCCTGCAACTCCTTCGACTACAACGTTTCCGGGCGCGCACCGAGCGCGCGCACGGCGAAAGCGACCAATTCGGGGATGACGGTCTCGGCGTGCGGAGCCGCCGCCAACGGCCCGACGAGGACCTCGCCGATCGCGCCGACAAGGGCGGCGGCGGTGAGGCTCGGGTCCTGTGCGGGCAAACGGCCCTCGGCGACGCCGTGTGCGATGGCGGTCTCGAACGACGCGGCGAACGCACGCCGGAATTCCAGCCGCTGCGCGTCGACAGCGGGGTCGACGGGCTCGGCCAGCAGAACGTAGGCCAGCTTCGGATTCTTCAGCGCACGCCCGGCGAAGGTCTCCACAGCGGCGGTGACCCGCCCGACCACGTCACCGGCGGCCACCGCGGCTCGCACCGCGTCGACCTCGCGGGCGACCACCGTCTCGAACACCGCCGCTACCAGTTCGGCCTTGTTCTCGAACTGCTTGTACACGGTGCCGGTAGCGATTCCCGCCTCGGCGGCGACCGCGGCCATCGACAGTCCGGCGAACCCGTCACGCGAGAGCACGCCGGTGGCGCCCTGCACGATCAGCGCTCGTTGCGCGTCGAGCCGGGCCTGCACGGCCGGGGTCCTGCGGTACACCATGTGAAGAAGTGAACCACTAATTCACCTCTTCACACAAGGGCGGACTGGCCGTATGGTCGAGGAATGGAACCATCGACCGGTCAGCCGGCTCCGCCCCCCGTGCGCGTCGAGCACGCAGGCCCGGTCACGACGGTGATCCTGGATCGCCCACAGGCCCGCAACGCGGTGGACGGCCCGACCGCTCGCGCGTTGGCGGAGGCCTTCCGCGCGTTCGACGCCGACCCCGCCGCCTCGGTGGCCGTGCTGTGGGGCGAGAACGGCACCTTCTGCTCCGGCGCCGATCTCAAAGCCCTCGGCACCGAGAACAGCAATCACGCCGCCGAGGACGGTGACGGTCCGATGGGACCGACCCGACTGCGCCTGTCCAAGCCGGTGATCGCGGCGGTCTCCGGGTACGCCGTGGCGGGCGGGCTCGAACTGGCCCTGTGGTGCGATCTGCGCATTGCCGAGCAGGACGCCACGTTCGGTGTCTTCTGCCGCCGCTGGGGCGTCCCGCTGATCGACGGCGGCACCGTGCGCCTGCCGCGCATCGTCGGCGAAGGTCGCGCACTCGACATGATCCTCACCGGCCGCCCGGTGAGCGCGCCCGAAGCGCTCCAGATGGGCCTGGTCACCCGGGTCGTGCCCACCGGCGATGCCCGCCGCGTCGCCGAGGAGCTGGCCGCCCAGCTCGCGGCGCTGCCCCAAACATGTCTGCGCACCGACCGCGCCGCCCTGTACGACCAGTACGGCCACACCGAGGAAGAGGCGCTGCGCGTCGAATTCCGGCACGGCCTGACCGCCCTGACCGGCGGTGCGCTCGACGGCGCCGCCCGCTTCGCCGCGGGTGAGGGCAGGCACGGTAGCGCAGACCGCCGCTGATGGACCGTCTCACGGTCGTCGACGAGATCTTCCTGCGCACCCACCGCGGCATGGGCACCCCCATCGCGCTCCAGGGGCTCTGGCGCACCACCGACGCGATGGAACCCGCCCTGCTGCAAGCGATTCACGACCACTTACGTCGCGGACGGTTGGGTCGCAGAGTCGTCAACCCGCGAGTCCCGGGTGCCCGCCGAGCCTGGCAGCCCAACGCCGGAGCCCACGCTCTCGACCTCCTCCCGAACGCCACCGGGACGTCCGAAGCAGATTGGCCGACAACACCGATCAGCCCGGACGACGGCGACGACCTCACCTCCCGGAGCGTGGGACCACTCGCCGAGAACGCGATCCTGCCCTGGGCCGATACCCTCGGCACCGATCTCGACCCGGAGTACACCCCGGGATGGCGTCTGTCGGCCGCGCGCCTGGACGACGGCGGAACCGTGGTGGCCGTGACGTGTTCGCACGCACTCGCCGACGCCCGTGGCCTGATCCACGCCATCACCGTCGCCCTCGGAGCCGCCGATTCCACCCACACGGCACCGGCAGCCGAGCAGGGTCCGCCGCACGGCGGGAAGCGCCTGCGCACAACGCCTTCGGACTGGGCCGACGCGCGCACCCAATGGACCACCATCGTCAGCGGCACCGCACAAGCGCTGCGCCGAGGCATTCCGCGGCCACCCGCGACCAGCACCCCCGACACGTCCGCCGATCGCGCCGTCCACAGCACCCTGCTCACCTTCGACGCAGACCACTGGGACGCCACCGCGGCAGCTGCCGACGGAACCGCGAACAGCCTGTTCATCCATCTGACCGCGAATATTCTGTGGCACATCGGATTCACCGATCCGACGATCATCGCGAGCCTGCCCGTGGACACCCGCGACGAACCACGCGTCGACAACGACCTCGCGATGACCGAGATCGCGATCTGGCGCACCGACTCCCCCGCGACGATCCGCGACAAGGCCAAGGCCGCGTATCAGCGCCGAATGTCGAGCCCCGCAAGCCTTCCCGAGGAGATCCTCCAGGTGATCCCCGACCGCTGGGCCTACACCCTCAGCAAGGGCGCGGGCGAGCGAGACATCCTGTGCTCCAACATCGGCACCCTCCCCGAAGCCGTGCGAAAAGTCGGGCCGCACAACTGCACCCGAGTAGCCGCGCGCGCGATCCACCCCGACATCACCACGTTCCCCCGCACCCGACTCGCGGGCTACCTCTCCCACCTCGGCGATACCTACACACTCGCCCTCGTCAGCCTCGCCGCGGACAACGACGCACTGCTCGATGCCATCGACAGGTCCTGTGCGGCAGTGGGATTGCACCCGCACTACTGGTAGTCAGTCGGCGGCCATCCCGGCGAGCAGGGCACCCAACCCCCACACGAACTGATCTTCGGAATTCTACGCCGTCATCGCGTCTGCGCGGCAGAGCGCGGCCGGCGCTCGGCATCGAGCCCGCCGACGTCGTCAACTTCGTCGGCTACGTGTTGTGGAACGTTCGGCTGCCGGCCTTCGCGGCGCTGCTCGGCCGCGGCGCGTTCGTCCGTCAGGTCGCCGTCATCCCGACGAGCAGTACACGAAGCCCCCAGACGAACTGATCGACGGAGGTCCAGGCGGCGATCTCCTCGAGGTGCGCCGCGGTGCGCGGCCAGCGGGTCGGATCCAGGTCGTGGAGGGCCGCGCGGCGGGTCGCGATTCGCTCGGATTCGCCTGGCAGCGGCGGCTTTCCGTCGGTTTCGGCCACGTCGAGGGCGACCGAGCCGAGCACGTACACGATCACCGCGTAGACCCCGTGCGCGCGGATGGGCGCCGGTAGTCCGCCGCGAGCGAGGCAGACGAACAGCGATTCGGTCATCTCGCGTGCCGCGGGCCCGTCCGCCGACGGGCTGTCCATGGGGCCCGACATGATCAACTCCGGCACCGCGGGGTGATCGAACAGCCGACCGCGCACACTGAGCGCGAACTGGACCACCGCCGCGGTCCACTCCACGCCGTCGTCGGTGAGCGGCCCGAGCGCCACCGACGACAGGACTCGTTCGATGACGGCGCGTTCGAGTCCGTCCGAGTTGCCCACGCGAGCACGCACCGCGGCCGCGTCGACCGCGAGCCGCTGCGCCACCGCCCCGACGGACAGAGCCCGCCTACCGCCCGCGTCGAGAACGGCGAGCGCGGCGTCGGAGATTTGTTCCTCGGTGAGCGCTCCTGCTGCGCTACCGGCGTCCGTACCTGGGGTTTTCGCCTCGGACATGCGGTCGACTGTACTCCGGGAACCCTGACGGAATCCGACACCGATCAGGGTGTCAGGCCGAGCCGGGTGGCCAACCACGGCAGCTGATCGCGCAGTCCGGACGCCCACAGCGCGAAGTTGTGGCCGCCGGGCAGAATCCGCAACCGCACGTCCATCCCCGCGTCTTTCGCCGCCTGATACATCCGCTCCACCTGCGGCCGATACATCTCGTCCTCGGCGCCGACCACGAACGCGCCCGCGGAATCCGGATAGGTCCGCGATCGCAGCAGATCGAGCGGATTGACCCGCAGCAGCGCCGCGGTATCCCCACCGAACGCGGCGTCCACGGTGCGCTGCCGGTCGCCCAGCGTGGGCTCGTCCTGACCGGAGATATCCAGGAAGGTGGGATAGACCTCCGGATAGTTGGTGGCCAGTTGCAGTGCACAGGTGCCGCCATAGGACAGACCACCCACCGCCCAGGAGCGCGGATCCGGATCGATCTGCAGATTCGCCTTCGTCCATGCGGGCACGTCGACGGCCAGGTAGGTGGCGACCTTGCCGAGCGCGGAGTCCAGACACAGCGGGTTGGCCAGCTGGGAGCCGGTCCCGTCGGCCACCACCACCACCGGCGCGAGGCCGTCGTGCGCACGGGCGAAGGAATCCATGGTCGCGGCCAACTTCCCACCGACGAACCAGTCCTGCGGCGCGCCCGGCTCACCGGCGAGCAACACCAGGACCGGCAGCAGGGGACGCGGGTCCGCGAAATAGGCGGGCGGCAAATAGATCTGAGCCTCGCGCGCGGAGAATCCGGACGCTGTCGGCGGTACGGTCGCGGTCAGCATCCGCCCGCCGTCGGGCAAGCCGTCGGGTGCTCGCCACGCGGGCTCGAGCGGACGCGCGCTGATCACCCGCTCGCTCCGGGTCAGTTCACCGGCCTCGACCCGATCGACCTCCTCCACCCCGAGCGCCGCGCCCACCGTCGGATACGACGCGTACACCAGGTTGATCCGCACTCCCACCGCGACCAGCACGACACCGGCTGCGAGCACCGTCACCAGCACGGTCCCCACACTCCGGTGCACCAGAATCCGTGGCAGCACCAGCAGCACCGCGGCCACCGCGATCCCGATCAGCACGTACACCGAGACGGCCACCGGATCGGGAAACGGCCGCCATACCTCTTCGACGAACAGGTACATCGCCACGGTGAGCACCACGGCGGACAGCAAAACGATCGGCATGGTCGTCGTGACATACCGCCGTACGCGAGGAAACAGCAACCACACCGCACCCACGGCGCCCAACACAGTCAACGCCACCGGCAGCCATCCGGTGAGCAACGACAGATCGGTGATTCGCGTCATCGCTGACCTCCACAGATGCCACCTCGACCGCCCTAGCGCACGCATCGCGGTCCCGGTACCACCGCGATGACATACGGTACACAGAAGACGTCACCGCGCCGGTGCGGCGCACTCGCAGCAAAGGGTGGTTCCATGGACGACGACGCGACTGCCACCGAACCGGCTCCTTCGCGCGGCGTCGCCCTGGCGCACACCGTGATCCGCCGGGTGCCGTTCACGCTCGGCTTCCTCGTGGCGGTCCTGATTCTCGGTCTCGCCACCGGCGGCCTCTGGCGCAGGCTCGATCAGCGTTCCTGGTACCCCGACGTCGCCTACGGCTGGCTCGCGCTCACCGAGGGCCGGTGGTGGACGCCGCTGTCCGGCTGGTTCTTCGGGCTCACCCCCGTCCAATACCTCTGCATGGCACTCTTTTCAGCGGCCGCGATCGGCTGGGCGGAGTGGCGGCTCGGCACCGTGCGCACCGCCCTCGTCTGCCTGTCGGGTCAGTTGATCGGGGTCCTCGGCGCGTCGGTGACGGTCGGGCTGCTGGCACACACCCATCTCGGTTGGGCCGACCGGCTTTCCGAGGTGCGCGATGTCGGGTTCACCACGGCGGCGATCTCGGCGGTGGCCGCGGTCTCGGCGACCCTGCGTTCGCCGTGGCGTCTACGGGTGCGCGCCCTGCTGATGGCACATGTGGCGATCACCTTCCTGTTCGAATCGACCTTCGCCGATCTCATGCACCTCATCGCGGTCGCCGTGTGGCTGCCCGCGGGCGAAAAGCTCTTCAGCCGAACCGAACACGGCTTCTGGCCACGCACCCGACGCGAGGTGCGCATGCTGGCCTTCGCCGGATCGATGGTGATCGCCGCGGCCTCGGTGGCGGTGTATTTCTTCCCCGCCAACAGCCTGCTCGGCCCCACCGAGAACGAACGCGGTTCGCTGTGGAGCACGATCGTCACGGTCGTGGTGATCGCGCTGGTCGCCGATCAGCTCCGCAAGGGCAGACACTGGGCGTGGTGGGTCACCCTCGGCTACGGCCTGCTGCATGTGGTGCTCACCCTGGTGCTGCTCGGCGTGGCCATCGGCACCGACTACGAGACCACCGGCGCGGTGACCGTCGGCACCGCCCTGCTGTGGGCGGGTGAGGTGGCGCTGCTCTACGGCGGCCGCGGCGCGTTCCGTGTACCGGTCCGGCGCAGGATCTCCGACGGTGCGCTCACCGGCGCCGATCCCGGCGACGCGGTGCGCACCCTGCTCGCCCGCTACGGCGGCAGCACCATGTCGTGGATGACCACGTGGCCGGAGAACAAATACTGGTTCGCCGACGACGGTGAACGGTGCGTCGCCTACCAACGCCACGCGGGCACCGTCATCGCGCTCACCGACCCGATCGGTCCCGAAGAACTCCTTCCGGACACCATCGCCGCCTTTACCGACACCTGCGAGAACCACGGTTTGGTTCCGTGTCTGTTCTCCACCACCGAGGCCGTCGCGGACATCGCGGGCGAGCTCGGGTGGCGCAGCGTGCAGATCGCCGAGGACACCATCGTCGACCTGCCCGAGCTCGAGTTCAAAGGCAAAGCGTGGCAGGACATCCGGTCGGCGATCAACCGGGCGACCAAGGAGGGCATCGAGTTCCGTCTCGTCGAATTGGGTGATCAACCGTTCGCGGTGATCGCCCAGGTGCGCGCGATCTCCGAGGAATGGGTGGGCGAAAAAGGTCTGCCGGAAATGGGATTCACGCTCGGCGGGGTGGAGGAAGCCATGGATCCGGCCGTGCGGGTGGGGCTGGCGATCGACAGCCAGGGCAGCGTGCACGGCGTCACCTCCTGGCTGCCCGTCTACGGCCCCGGCGACGAGATCCGCGGTTGGACCCTCGACGTGATGCGCAGGCGCCCCGACGGCTTCCGGCCGGTCGTGGAATTCCTCATCGCCTCGGCGTGCCAAGAGTTCAAAGAAGAAGGCGCCGAGATCGTTTCGCTGTCGGGCGCACCGCTGGCGCGCAGCGCGAGCACCGAGGGCGCCGAACCGATCGATCGTCTGCTCGAAGGGCTCGGCGCCGCGATGGAACCGTATTACGGCTTCCGGTCGCTGCATTCGTTCAAAGCCAAGTTCCAGCCCCGCCACGAGCCGGTGTACCTGTGCTACCGCGACGAGGCGGACCTGCCCCGAATCGGCATCGCGCTGACGAAGGCCTACCTGCCCGAGGTCTCGGCCAAGGACCTGATGGCGCTCGGCGCGGCGGGGAATTAGGGAACCGGCACGTCGATCGATGTCACCCGGTCGGCGACATCGGCGGGCACGTCGATGCCCGACTCGAGGTTGTCGGCCGGGATCGGCTCGCCCCAGACCTGTCGCAACGGCAGCACACCGACCCACACGCCACCGGCCGCGATGTCGCACTCGTCGTCGTTCGGCCCGCCCGTGCGCACCTTCACCGAGGCCTCGGTGAGGTCGAGCGCCAGCACCATCGTCGCCGCCAGCTCCTTGCGGTTGGGCGGCCGCACCCGATCCCAGGCGCCGGGCGCGGCGTGCTCGACAATCACCCGGAGGGCGTTGTCGCGCTCGGCCTCGTCGGTGACCAGCACCGCCCTGCCCCGGATCACCGCGCTGCGGTAGTTCATCGAGAAGTGCATGGCCGAGCGGGCGTACACCAGCCCGTCGACATGGGTCACGGTGAGCGAGATATCGGTGTCGATCGCGGCGCGCAGATTGCCTGCCCCGGTGGATCCGTGCAGGTAGACGGTGTCACCGACGCGTCCGTAGATGGTGGGCAGCACCACCGGCGACCCGCCGAGCAGCACACCGAGGTGGCAGAGGAGACCCGCGTCGAGTACGTCGTCGAGTGCGGCGCGATCGGTGACGCCGCGCTCCTTGGCGCGGGTCAGCGTGGTGCGCGGGGTCGGCGACAGCGGGTTGCGGTGGACGTCGTGCGTGCTCATATGATGAGCTTCGCCGAAGAAGTGGACCATGTGTAGGTCCAATCCAACCGAATTTCAACAGGCCAATTCGAGGTGGACGATGCTCGACGACCTTCCGATTCCCCTCGACCGAACTGCCTCCGAGCCGCTCTCGGTGCAGGTGGCCGACGCCCTGCGCGCCGCGGCGACCGGCCGGGTACTGCGCGTCGGCGACCGTTTGCCGTCTTCGCGCGCACTGGCACAGCGACTCGGAGTGAGCCGGGCCGTGGTGGCGGGTGCCTACGACCAGTTGCACGCGGAAGGCTGGCTCACCGGCAGGCACGGCTCCGGCACCTACTTGAGCACCGCTCCGGCCACCGCCCCGCCGAGCGCCGAGACCGACCACGGCCCCGATCCCGACGCGGGCCTGCTCGATCTCGGCCCCGGCGCACCGTGCGCCGAAGCGGTCGACTCCGCCGCGTGGCGCCGTGCCTGGCGCGCGGCAGGCGATCAGGCGCCCGAGGCCCGCAAGAACCGCGCGGGCGAACCGGACTTCCTCGCGGCGGTCGCCGATCACCTCCTGCGCCATCGCGGGCTGGCCGCCGGGGCCGGATCGGTGGTCATGGCCACCGCGGGTACGAGCGCGGCGGTGGGTGAGCTGGCGGCCGCGCTGCTTCGTCCCGGCGATCGGGTCGCCATCGAGGATCCCGGCTACCTGCGGGCCGTCGGCGCGCTGCGAGCCGCGGGCGTCGAGGCGCTCCCGGTGCCCGTGGACGCCGACGGTTTGCGCGTCGACCTGATCCCGGACGGTGTTCGCGCGGTGTATTGCACACCGGCACACCAGTTCCCGCTCGGTGCGATGATGCCCGCGGCCCGCCGGGTCGAGCTCATCGAATGCGCCAGAAGAACCGGAACTTTCATCATCGAAGACGATTACGACGGCGAATTGCGCTACGACACAGCTCCGCTGCCGCTGTTGGCTGCGATGGCACCCGACGTCGTGGTACATCTCGGCACCACCAGCAAGATCATCGCCACCACCCTCGGCGTCGGCTGGCTGGTCGCCCGTCCCGACATCGCCGACGCCGTCCTCGCCCATCGCGCCGAGATCGGCAGTTCCCCGAGCCCGGCCGGGCAACGGATCCTCAGCGAATTCGCCCGCCACGGCGACCTGTCCCGGCACCTGCGCCGACTGCGCCGGGTCGTGCCGCCCCGACGCGCCGTGGTCGTCGACGAACTCGCGCGCCACGGCCTACCCGTCATCGGTGACGACGCGGGCTCGCACGTAGTCGTCGAACTCCCCGGCCCCGACGCCGAACGCCACGCCGTCGACGCCGCCCGCGCTCGCGGCGTCCTGCTCGACGGCCTGGCTCGCCACCACCTCGCCGAACCGCACCATTTCGGCGTCGCCATCGGCTACACCGCCCTCACCAGCGCCGACCTCGCCCGCGCCATGCCCGTCGCGGCCGACTGCCTCGCCGAAGCATCGAACGGATAGTCGACCCTTCGCGGTCGTAGCATGGACCAGGAACCGGCACTACCCCTGGCGACTATCGAAGAGGTGAGCACATGACCGATCAGGACATTCTGGCGCGGATCAAGCAGCTGGTCGACGACGAGCACGCGCTGCGAGCCAAGGCCACCGCGGGCGAGATCGACCCGGTAGCCGAACGCAAGCAGTTGGCCGAGCTGGAAGTGATGCTCGATCAGGCCTGGGATCTGTTGCGGCAGAGACGTGCTCGCACCGGCTCCGGGGAATCTCCCGAGGACACCGGGCTGCGTTCCCCCCGTGAGGTCGAGGGCTACCTGCAGTGACCGAGGCCGAATACGACGTCATCGTCATCGGCGCGGGACCGGCGGGCGAGAACGCCGCCGCCTACGCCATCGCGGGCAGCGACCGCACCGCCGCTCTCGTCGAGCGGGAGCTGTACGGCGGCGAGTGCAGCTACTGGGCATGCATCCCCAGCAAGGCGCTGCTGCGCCCCGGCGCCGTACTCGGCCTCGGCAAGTCGATGCCGGGAGTGAGCGCGAGCGGCCCGCAGGTGGCCGACGTGCTCGCCCGCCGCAACGGCTTCGTGCACAACCACGACGACAGCTCCCAGGTCGAGTGGGCGAAATCGGCAGGCGTCGATCCCGTCCGCGGCGCGGGTCGCCTGATCGGCGAACGACTCGTCGAAGTCGCTACCGACGACGGCGTCAAGGTCTTGCGCGCCCGGCACGCGGTGGTCGTCGCGACCGGCACCACGGCCACCATTCCGGACATCCAGGGCGTGCGCGAGGCCCTGCCGTGGACCTCCCGTGACGCCACCAACCTGACCGTCGTCCCGCGCCGGGTCGCCATCATCGGGGGCGGTGTCGTCGCCTGCGAAACGGCGACCTGGCTGGCCGAACTCGGCGCCGAGGAGGTGACCCTGCTGGTCCGGGGCGACCGCCTGCTGCCACGCAGCGAGCCGTTCGCCTCGGAACTGGTCCTGCGGGGCTTGCGCGACACCGGTGTCGTCACGGTGCGGTTCCATACCGAACCGCTGCTGGTCTCGCGCCGCGATCCCGAAGACACCGGTGTGGGCCGTATCCACGGCGGTCCGGTCACCGTGGTGCTCGCCGACGGCGAACTGGAGGTCGACGAATTCGTCGTCGCCACCGGCCGCACTCCCGCCACCTCGAGTCTCGGCCTCGACACGGTGGGGCTGCCCGCGGGATACATCGAGGTCGACGACCAGCTCACCGCGCGCGAGGTTCCCGGCGAGTGGCTCTACGCCGTCGGCGACGTGAATCACCGTGTGGCACTGACGCATATGGGCAAGTATCAGGCCAGAGTGTGCGGTGATGTGATCGCCGCCCGCGCCGAGGGCAGGGCACTGAACGGCACTCGGTTCACCGCCAGCGCCGACCATCAGCAGGTGCCCCAAGTCGTCTACACCGCACCGGAACTCGCGTCCGTCGGTCTCACCGAACACGAGGCGCGCACCGCCGGATACGCGGTGGACACGGTCGAGCTCGATATCGCCGTCGCGGGTTCCGCGCTTTCGCGCGACGACTTCCACGGCCGCGCCAAGCTCGTCGTCGACACCGCGGCCGACCGCATTCTCGGCGCCACCTTCGTCGGCCCCGACATGGGCGAGCAGCTGCACGCGGCGACCATCGCGGTGGTCGGACAGGTGCCGCTGGACACACTGTGGAACGCGGTGCCCGCCTTCCCCGCCGTCAGCGAATTCTGGCTCCGACTGCTGGAAACCTGGCGCGAGAAGACTATTTGAGCAGCCGCGACATCCGCCGGTCGGCGAGCACCTTGCCGCCGGTCTGGCAGGTGGCGCAGTACTGGAACGAACGCTCGGCGTAGGACACCTCGCGCACGGTGTCCCCGCACACGGGGCACGGCTGTCCGGTTCTGGCGTGAACCCGCATGCCCGAACGCTTCTCGCCCTTCAACCGGGCCGCGTCCTGGCCCACCGACCGATCGACCGCGTCGAGCAGGACTGTGCGCATCGCGGTGTACAACTGCGAAACTTTGTCCGCCGACATCGTTTTGGTGTTCGCGAACGGGGAGATCTTCGCGGTGTGCAGGATCTCGTCGGAATAGGCGTTGCCGATTCCGGCGATCAGGGTCTGATCCACGATCGCGGTCTTGATCCGCTGCGAGGTGCTTTTCAGCAGCGCGGCGAATTCGTCCTCGGTCAGTCCGAGCGCGTCCGGCCCGAGCCGCGCGATGCCCGGCACCATGTGCGGGTCCTCGACGACATACACCGCCAGCCGTTTCTTGGTGCCCGCCTCGGTCAGATCGATCGCGGGCGTGGCGCCTTCTGGCGTGAAGAAATGCACGCGCAGCGCCAGCGGGCTCTTTCCACCCGGCTTCGGTGGTAGCGGATTCGGCTCATCGACCCAGCGCAACCACCCTCCGCGCGACAGGTGGGTGATCAACCACAGTCCGCCACAATCCATTCCGAGGAATTTCCCCCACCGCCCGGCACCGGTGACATCGCGGCCGGACAACGCGGTCACCGGCGGATCGAAGGTCTTCACCGCGCTCAGGGCCGCCACGTCCACACGGCCGACCACAGCGCCGACGGCATGGTCCCGAAGGAACTGCGCCAACGCCTCTATTTCCGGCAGCTCGGGCACGGTTGCCAGTTTAGCGATCTCTCGCGGATCGGCGCGGGATCCGTCAGCCGGCGCGGAGCAGATAAACGTCCATGATCCAGCCCTTTTCCGCGCGCAGTTGCGCGCGGCGGGCCACGATATCGCGCTCGACCTGGCGCAGATTTCCCTCGATCAGCGTTTCGTCCGGCATGCCGAGGTAGGCGCCCCACCAGATCTGGATATCCTCGCCGCGAACCTCGGTGAACGAGCATTCGCCGTCGAGCATCACCACGGTCGATCCGGGGCCGAGCCCTTCTTCGCGCAGTCGGCGCCCGGTCGTGACATGGACGGGTTCGCCGATCCGGTGCAGCACCATGCGGTGACGGGCCGCCAGCGCGGCGATGCTGGTGACGCCGGGGATCACCTCGTAGTCGAAGTCGGCGCGCCCCCGCGCCAGCACGTGCTCGACCATCCGCAGGGTGCTGTCGTAGAGCGCGGGATCGCCCCACACGAGGATGGCGCCGATACCGTCCACCTGGTCGAACGCGGCTTCGAGGAGCTCGGAGCGCCGCTCGTGCCAGTCCACGACGACGCCGGCGTAGTCCGCCGGGGTGCGCTCACGCGGCGGGTCGGCGATCTCGATGATCCGATGCGGCGTGTCCACGTGCTCGGCCAAGATCGTGGTCCGTACGTCGACGAGTTCCTGCTTCTCGGCGCCCTTGCCGATCACGAAGAAGGCCTCGGCCTTCCGCATGGCCTTGACCGCCTGCACCGTCACCTGGTCGGGGTCTCCGGCACCGATGCCGATCACGTAGAGCTTGCGCATAGCCGAAGAGCTTGCCAGGTGCCGATCGGCCGAGCCCACCCCCGTAGAATCGCGAGACGTGGCCACCCCTGATACGCAGTACGAGGATCTGCTCCGGCTCGTTCTGGAGCAAGGCACGCCCAAGGCCGATCGCACCGGTACCGGAACCCGCAGCATCTTCGGTCACCAACTGCGCTACGACCTGGCCGAGTCCTTCCCGCTGATCACCACCAAGCGGGTCCACATGAAGTCCATCGCCTACGAACTGCTGTGGTTCCTCCGCGGCGATTCCAATGTCTCCTGGCTGCGCGAACACGGCGTCACCATCTGGGACGAATGGGCCGATGCCAAGGGTGAGCTCGGTCCCGTCTACGGCGTGCAGTGGCGCTCGTGGCCGACCCCGGACGGCACCCACATCGACCAGATCGCCCAGGTACTGCACACCCTGCGCACCGATCCCGATTCGCGCCGGATGATCGTCTCGGCCTGGAACGTGGCCGACCTGGACAAGATGGCCCTTGCCCCCTGCCACGCGTTCTTCCAGTTCTATGTCGCCGACGGCAAACTGTCCTGCCAGCTGTACCAGCGCAGCGCCGACCTGTTCCTCGGGGTGCCGTTCAATATCGCCAGCTACGCCCTGCTCACCCTGATGGTCGCCCAGCAGACCGAGCTCGAGCCGGGCGAGTTCATCTGGACCGGCGGCGACGTGCACATCTACGACAACCACGTCGACCAGGTCCGCGAGCAGCTCACCCGCGAGCCCTACCCGTTCCCGACGCTGCACCTGCGCCCGGCGACGAGCCTGTTCGATTACGCCTACGACGACATCGAGGTGTCCGACTACAAACATCACCCCGGCATCAAGGCGCCGGTGGCGGTGTGAAGATGATCGGTCTGATCTGGGCGCAGGCGAACAACGGTGTGATCGGCGTCGACAACACGATTCCGTGGCGCGTGCCCGAGGACATGGCCAATTTCCGCGACACCACCATGGGCCACCCAGTGATCATGGGCAGACGGACCTGGGATTCGCTCCCGGCGAGTTTTCGTCCGCTGTCGGGCCGCCGCAATATCGTAGTCACCCGCCAGACTGATTGGGCTACAGAAGGCGCCGAACGTGCCGCCTCGGTGCCCGATGCACTGACCTTGACCGGCGAGACCGACACCTGGGTCGCCGGCGGCGGCGAGATCTACCGCGCCGCGCTGCCGCTCGCGACGGCACTGCTGGTCACCGAGGTCGACACCACCGTGGCGGGCGATGCCTTCGCCCCGGTCATCGGCCCGGAATGGCGTGCGGACGACACTCCGTGGCTGACCTCGAAATCCGGTCTGCGCTACCGCATTCGCCGCTACACCCGCGACTGACAACACCCAGCTAACGGTCACGGCAAAACGCCCGAACGCGTGGGCGCTGTCGGGCATACTCCTTCGAAGACCAGCCCGCGAGAAGCCTGCGAAAGGCCCGATCCCATGGACAAGAAATCGCTGACCGCGGTGGCCCGTCAACAGCTCAAGCTGGCGGCCACCTCGACGAGCGGCCGGAGTTCGCAAACCCTCATCGGCGGCCATACCCATGCGCTGCGCCAGACGGTCGTCGCGCTGGCCGAGGGTCAGAGTCTGGCCGAACACGACAATGCGGGTGACGCCACCATCCAGGTGCTCTCCGGCACGCTGGTGCTGATCGCGGGCACCGACGAGTGGAAGGGTTCGGCGGGCGATCTGCTCGTGGTGCCGCGCGCCCGTCACAGCGTCAAAGCTGTCGACGACGTCACATTTTTGCTGACCGTCGCGAAATAGCAGGTCGATCGCCCGAATTGGTCAACACCTCCGAGGTGTTGATCAAACCTGTCGGTTCGGAGCCGTACTGTGGACGCCATGGGTGAGCCACAGCCGATCCTCGATCCACTCACGCCGTCCGCGATCTTCCTTGTCGCCACCATCGACTCCGGTGGCGAATCCGCGGTCCGTGACCTCTTGGCAGACATCTCCGGATTGCGCCGTTCGATCGGTTTCCGGGTACCCGGCGAAGGACTGACCTGCGTCACCTCGATCGGTTCCGCGGCCTGGGACCGGCTCTTCGTCGGCCCGAAACCCGCTGAGCTGCACGAGTTTCCCGGCTACAACGGTCCGATCCACAGCGCACCGGCCACCCCGGGCGACCTGTTCTTCCACATCAGGGGTGAGACCCAGGGCCCGTGCTTCGAACTCGCCATGGTGATCGGCGCCCGCCTCAAAGGCGCGGCGACCGTTGTCGACGAGACCGTCGGCTTCCGCTATTTCGAACAGCGCGACCTGCTCGGCTTCGTCGACGGCACCGAGAACCCGGAGGGCCCAGGCGCGGTCTCGGCGGCGCTGATCGGTGACGAGGACCCCGAGTTCACCGGCGGTAGCTACGTGATCGTGCAGAAGTACACCCACCCGCTCGACCAGTGGAATGCGCTGTCGATCGAGGAACAGGAGCGGGTGATCGGGCGGACCAAGCTCGCCGACTACGAACTGCCCGACGACGTGAAACCCGCCGACTCGCATGTCGCGGTGAACACCATCACCGACCCCGACGGCACCGAACGCCAGATCGTGCGCGCCAACATGCCGTTCGGCACCGTCGGCACCGGCGAGTTCGGCACCTACTACGTGGGCTACGCCGCCACTCCGAGCGTCACCGAACGCATGCTCGAGCGGATGTTCCTCGGCACCGGCGAGGCGGCCCACGACCGCATCCTCGACTTCTCCTTCGCCGTCACCGGCACACTCTTCTTCACGCCCACCGTGGATTTCCTCGATGACCTGCCCGACGCACCCGACGCGGCAGGCACCGAGATCGAGCCGGCGACCCTGCCGGAAATCGACCCCGTCGAACGCGCGAATGCGACGGCGGAAGCTCGCTCCGACGGCTCCCTCGCAATCGGCACGATGAAAAGGAGTATCTGAATGAACAACCTGCATCGCGAACTGGCGCCGATCACCGGCGAAGCCTGGTCGCAGATCGAGGAGGAGGCGACCCGCACGTTCAAGCGCAATATCGCGGGCCGCCGGGTGGTCGATGTGTCGGGACCGCACGGTTTCGACTTCTCGGCCCACAACCTCGGCCGGGTCACCTCGATCGACTCGCCAGACGACGGCGTGCAGGCCCGTCAGCGCGTCATTCAACCGGTGATCGAGCTGCGGGTGCCGTTCACCCTGCAGCGCGCCGAACTCGACGACATCGCGCGCGGAGCGGATGACGCCGATTTCGACAATCTCAAGGACGCCGCGCAGAAAATCGCCTTCGCCGAAGACCGGGCGATCTTCGAGAGCTACGCCGCGGCGGCCATCACCGGTATCCGCGAGGCCTCCTCGAACCCACCCGTCGCCCTCCCGAGCAATGTCGTCGACATCCCCGATGCCGTCTCGCATGCCCTCACCGGCCTGCGACTGGCCGGCGTGCAGGGCCCGTACTCGGTGGTGCTCAGCGCCGAGCTCTACACCCAGGTCAGCGAGACCTCCGATCACGGTCACCCGATCCGGACCCACATCGAGCGGCTGATCGAGGGCGAGATCATCTGGGCGCCTGCGATTTCCGGCGGTTTCGCGCTCACCACCCGCGGCGGCGATTTCGAGCTCGCGCTCGGTCAGGACCTGTCGATCGGCTACCTCAGTCACGACGCCGAGATCGTGCAGCTGTACTTCCAGGAGACCTTCACCTTCCTCGTCGACACCTCGGAGGCGGCGGTGTCGCTCGGCTCGTGAACCCGCGGCGGCGCGCACCGCTAGGGTGAGCCACGAATCGTGATTCGCCGATCGGCGCGAGCATCGGGCCCGGCGAGCTGGAGAGGGAGGTCCGCATGTCGGTCGTGCGTGCCGGTGTGGTGTCCACCAGGCGGAGCCTGTTCTATTGCTTGATCGGAGTCCTGGTCACCACGGGCGTCGTCGGGTTGTTCCTGGCGATGTTCGGGGTGAACCGGGTGGTCACCGGGTTGCTGGTCGGGGCGGTCGGCGGATTCGCGGTGGGCGTCGCGCTGTTCGTCCGTGACGTGATCGAACTGCACGAGCACGCGATCTACACGCGGACCCCGTTCAGCTCGTCGACGGTGCTGTGGGACCGCGTGGTGGCGGGCCGCTTCACCCTCGACGAGCACGCGCGTTGGGCGCTGGCGTTGGACCTGGACGGCGAGTCGGCCGACGAACTCGTGCTGCTGTCGATCCCGCCGGTGATCCGGCCCGTCACCGGCGCCTACGACATGCGCAAGCGCGAGCAGGTGAGCGAGATCAGGGAGATGCTGCGTGCCAAGCGCATCCCGATCACCGTGCTGCCCGAGATCGCCGGTGCCCTCAACCAGCACTGGCAGATCGCCCCACCGACCAGTCGCTGACCGGGCCATCCGGCGGCGGCCCTCAGGCAGATGGGCTGCCGCCGAGTTCGTCGAGCCGGGTGAGTAGCGCGGTCGCCGCGGCACGCACCGCACCGATGTCACCGCGGTGCCCGACGATCCGCACGACGCCGTCCGGGATGACGCGCTCGGCGTCCACGCCCACAGCTCCTTCGTCATACCTGATCGCGATCACCGTCTCGACCAGCCGAAACGGCAGGATCCGCGCCTCGTCGGTTTCACCGGCGGCCGCCGACGACTCGGCGGCGAGGCGCTCGTAGTGCCCACGTAGCTCGTCCCGACGACGCCGGAACGCGACGAAACGTTCGGTACGCAACTCGGGCAGCAGATACAGCGCCCCCAGATTCCAGCGCGCCGTGCGCAATTGACGCACGTCGAACAGCGCCAGCGCGTACAGCTGGGTCACCGCGTCGTCCGGTTCGGTCATCATCCGCTGCGCCAATTCGACCGGCCCCGCCACGGTTTCCGCCAGCAGCGCGTCGAGGATGTCGTCTTTGGCCGCGAAGTGGTGATACAGCGATGCCTGGCGGATACCGACCGCGTCGGCCACCGCCCGCGTCGAGGTGTTGGCATACCCCTTGGTCGTGAAGAGCTCTGCTGCCGCGTCGAGGATCTCCGCGCGCGGCGTAGTTCCCTGTCTGCGCCGCTGTTCCAGCCGGGGACGCCCGGGACCGAGATTCGCCACACCGGAGATTCTGTCATCGGGCTACCACCTGCCCGGAAGGGGGCAGCTCACCAGCGAGAATGCCGGACGGTCGAATTTCTGTCATTTGACAGAAACTCACGCAACACAGAAGTTACCGCGGGCCGCGCAGTCGATACACGCACGACACCGTTCGAGCGATCGCGCGCGCAAAACTATCGACTGATAGATATTGGCCGCACCGCTGAAGGACACCGACATGGCCACGACCCTCGAATCCCCCGCCGCCCCAGCCGAACTCGGCCGCGACAGCGCCGACCTTGCAGCTTTCGGATATCAACCGGTCCTGCACCGCAAACTGGGGCGCTACGCGTCCTTCGCGGCAGGTTTCTCGTTCGTCTCCATCCTCACCACGATCTTCCAGTTCTTCGGCTTCGGCTATTCGTTCGGCGGCGCCGCCTTCTTCTGGACGTGGCCGCTCGTGTTCGCGGGCCAGTTCCTGGTCGCGCTGAACTTCGCCGAGCTCGCCGCCCGGTATCCGATCTCCGGCTGTATCTATCAGTGGTCACGTCGCCTGGCGGGCGGGGTGATCGGCTGGTTCGCCGGTTGGATGATGGTGATCGCCCAGGTCGTCACCGCCGCCGCGGCCGCCATCGCGCTCCAGGTGGTCCTGCCCTCGATCTGGAGCGGATTCCAGCTCATCGGCACCGACACCGCGCTCACCTCTCGCGACGGCGCGATGAACGCCGTCCTGCTCGGCAGCGTGCTGCTCGTCGTCACCACCACCATCAATGTGATCGGCATCGACCTGATGTCGAAGATCAATTCGATCGGCGTCACCGTCGAGATCGTCGGCGTGCTGGCGATCATCGCGCTGTTCTTCGTCAATACCGAGCGCGGCCCCGATGTGGTGTTCCAGACCGACCAGGCCTCCCCCGGTCCGTACTGGGCGGCGTTCCTGGTCTCGGGCCTGATGGCCGCCTACGTGATGGTCGGATTCGATTCCGCCGGTGAGCTCTCCGAGGAGACCAAGAACCCGCGCAAGGTCGCGCCGCGCACCATCCTGCTCGCCCTGGCCGTCTCGGCGCTGGGCGGCGGCCTCATGCTGCTGGGCGCGCTGATGGCGGCGCCGAGTCTGACCGACGGCGAATTGTCCACCGGCGGGCTGGCTTACGTCATCACCTCGAAGCTGAACAGCCCGGCGGGCTCGGTGCTCCTCGGCTGCGTCGCGGTCGCGGTGATCGTCTGCACCCTGGCGATCCAGACCGCGGGCTCACGCCTGATGTTCTCGATGGCCCGCGACGGCAAGCTGCCCTTCGCCGAGGCCCTCTCGACCGTGCACCCCCGCTTCGGCACCCCCGTCTGGCCCGCCGTCGTGATCGGCGCTCTCGGCATCGGCCTGCTGGTACTGAACCTGGGCAACCCCGCGATCTTCGCCACCCTGGCCAGCGTCTGCATCGTCAGCCTGTACCTGGCCTACCTGCTGGTCACCGTGCCGCTGCTGCTGCGCCGCATTCAGGGCTTGCCCGCCCCCGAGGACAAGACCCTGTTCCACCTCGGTCGCTGGGGCATCCCGATCAACGCGCTCGCCGTGGTGTGGGGCATCGCCATGGTCATCAACCTGGCTTGGCCCCGCCCGGAGGTCTACACCCCCGCGGGCGGCAGCTGGTGGCAGCTCTGGGCAGGCCCGCTGTCGGTGGCCGTGATCCTCACTGTCGGCGCGGTCGTCTACCGCTTCGTGGTCGCGACCCCGAAGACCGCCGGGCCCGAGGCCGAAACAGCTCCCGCGACAGCCTGATCCGGTTTCGCGGCGGGTGTGGCGAGTACGCATCCGCCGCGCGAAACCACCCCTGCTCCCACGAGCTCGCCCATTGTCCCCATTCGTCAACCCACTCGCCGAGGAGTAACCGATGACGAGTACCCGATCCACCGACGGCGCCCGCGCCCACGCGCGCGCCCAGGCTGCGGCAGCAACCCCCGCGCGTCCTGAGACACCGCACGGCATCGATCCCGCCACGGTCGTCGTCGCACAACGCATTCCCACGGGCGGCTACGCGAACGTCGTCCTCGGCCGCGGCACCCGGGTGCGCCTCGCCGACCCCGCCGGCACCACCTGCGCCCACCTGTTCCTGCTGCGCGCCGAATCTCCGTGGGAGCGGCTGAATGTCGCCGACACTGTGAAGGTTCCCTGGCAGGCGTACCTGAGCGCGGGCCATCCGCTGCTCTCCGACCAGGGCAGAGTCCTGGCGACCGTGCTCAGCGACACCTCCGGCCACCACGACACCCTGTGCGGCCCCACCACCGACGGCCGCCACCAGCTCCAGCTCGCCGCGGCAAAACAGGGCCTCGAACCCCGCGACATCGGCCCTTCCATCGCCCTGTTCCGCGGCGCTCGCGTAGCACCGGACGGCGCGATCGAGTCGACCGGCAACGGCGACGCGGGCGCCGCCATCGACCTGATCGTCCATCTACCCGTGACCCTCCTGGTGGCCAACGCACCCCATCCCCTCGACGACCGCCCCACCGGCGACCTCGACCTGATCGCCTGGTCCGCGCCCGCCGACCGCGCCACCAACGACGACCCCGAATACCGACGGGCCGTGGAGAACACCGAAGCCGCCTGGACGGCCGCACTGAACACGGAGGTTCCGGCATGACCGCCACCCGCACCGTCGTCCTCGACGAAACCGTTCCCGCCCGGGCGCCGTGGTCGGCCATCGTCCGCGCGGGCGACCACCTCGACATCATCGACCTGCACGGCAACCAGGCCGTCGACTGCCTGCTCTACTCCGCCGCCGACCGCACCGACCGCTACAGTGCCCAGGCCACCGTCGCCGCCCAGCGCAATATCTTCCTCACCACCGGCAGCGTCCTGCGCACCGAAGGCGGCACACCCCTGATGACGGTGGTCGCCGACGAGGTCGGCAACCACGACACCATCGCGGGCGCCTGCTCCCAGGAATCCAACACCCTGCGCTACGGCCACCACACCCGCCACCAGCACGCCTGCGTGGAGAACTTCCTCACCGCCGCCCTCGAATGGGGCCTCGGCAAACGCGACCTGGTCTCCAACATCAACTGGTTCATGAACGTCCCCGTCGAATCCGACGGCACCCTCGGCATCGTCGACGGACTCTCCGCCCCCGGCAAGAAGCTCACCCTCCGTGCCGAGATCGACACCCTGGTTCTGGTCTCCAACTGCCCCCAGATCAACAATCCCTGCAACGGTTTCGACCCGACCCCGGTCCGCATGGTGGTGACCCGATGAGCCTCATCGATACCCGCGTCGACAATCCCGTTTCCGCCGCCTGCGCTATGACTTCGGTTGCCACGTCCACAGCGGTCGTCGGCGCGGTTGTGCCCGCCCGTTCGCGGCGGCACATCGATGTCGTGCGGCCCGGGATGCAGACCACCGTCCAGGACTGGCCGGGCCGAATCGGTTACTGGCACATCGGCGTTCCGCCGTCGGGCCCGATGGACGACCTGTCGTTCCGCCTCGGCAACCGAGTGCTCGGCAACGCCGAAGGCGCGGCCGGGCTGGAGTGCACGCTGGGCGGGCCCGCATTGCGGTTCTCGGCCCCCACGTGGGTGTGTGTCACCGGCGCGGTCGCCGATGTCCGGGTGGACGGCATCCCGGTCGAGCAGTGGCGCACCGTCGAGGTGCCGGCGGGCGGCGTGCTCGATGTCGGCGCGATCCGTGGCCCCGGCATGCGGACCTACATCCTGATCTCGGGCGGCATCGACGTCGACGAATTCCTCGGCAGCGCGGCGACATTCACCCTCGGCAAGTTCGGCGGCGGAACCGGCGCCGCCCTCCGGGTCGACGAATCGCTCACGCTGGGCGAACCGTCGACCCGCCTCGCCCCCGCGGTCCCGATGGCCGATCAACCCGCCTTAGCCCACCGCTGGGAACTCGCCGTCACAGAGGGCCCACACGGCGCACCGGAGTTCTTCACCCGCAAGGACTTCGACACCATCGTCGGCACCGATTACGAAGTCCATTTCAACTCCGATCGCACCGGCGTCCGCCTCATCGGCCCGAAGCCCGAGTGGGCCCGCACCGACGGCGGTGAAGCGGGCCTGCATCCGTCGAACATCCACGACAACGCGTACACCATCGGCGCCCTCGACTTCACCGGCGACACCCCGATCCTGCTCGGCCCGGACGGTCCCAGCCTCGGCGGATTCGTCTGCCCGGTCACCGTGGTCGCCGCCGACCGCTGGAAACTCGGCCAACTCACCCCGGGCGACAAGGTTCGCTTCGTCCCCATCCGTTCCGAACACGCGGCTCCCGCACAAGAACTCGGTGCCCGCCGACGCGCCGCGTTCGGCACCGTCATCTCCGCGGGCCGCGACGGCGACGACGGCATCCTGCGCCGCACCGAAGTCGACGACGAAACCGGCGTGACCTACCGACGACAGGGCGACGACGGCGTGCTCGTCGAATACGGCACGCTCACTTTGGATCTCGGCCTGCGCGCCCGGGTCCACGCCCTGCACCAGCACCTCATCGCGATCGGGCTGCGTGGCGTCATCGAGCTCACCCCGGGAATCCGTTCTCTCCAGATCAGGGTCGATCCGGCCGTCCTGCCGATTCCCCGCCTGCTCGATCTGCTCGCCGAAGCCGAAGCGCAACTACCGAATTCCGACCAGCTGGTGGTCCCGAGCCGCACGGTCCATCTCCCGCTGTCCTGGGACGACCCCGCCACCAGGGAGGCGATCACCCGCTACATGCACGGTGTCCGCGCCGACGCCCCGTGGTGCCCGTGGAACATCGAATTCATCCGCCGCATGAACGGCCTCTTCTCCGTCGACGACGTCTACAAGACCGTCTTCGACGCCGAGTACCTGGTCCTGGGCCTCGGCGATGTCTACCTGGGTGCCCCCGTAGCCACCCCCACCGATCCCCGCCACCGCCTCGTCACCACCAAGTACAACCCCGCCCGCACCTGGACCCCCGAAAACGCGGTCGGCATCGGCGGTGCCTACCTGTGCATCTACGGCATGGAAGGCCCCGGCGGCTACCAATTCGTCGGCCGCACCACCCAGGTCTGGAACCACCGAGCCCGCCCCACCGGCACCGCCGGACCCGGCGTGGACCGCTTCTCCACCGATGCCGAAACTCCCTGGCTCCTACGCTATTTCGACCGCATCCGCTGGCACCCGGTAGAGGCGGATGAATTGCTGGACCTGCGGGCGGATTTCGCCGCGGGCAAGGTGGACATCACCACCGAGGACGGCGATTTCCGCCTCGCCGATTACCGCAAGTTCCTGGCGGACAACGACGATTCCATCTCCGATTTCCGCGCGCTCCAAGCCGATGCCTTCGCCGAGGAACGTCAGTCCTGGCGCACCGCCGGAGAACTCACCGACTGACGACAACGGGGGCGCTCATGCGACGAGAACGGTCTTTCCCGACGCATGCCCTTGCTCGAACGTCGTGATGGCCGATGCCGTGTCGGACAACGGGAACCGTCGCTCGATCACCGGTCGCACACTTCCGTCGACAGCCAACCCGGACAGGTATTCCAGGTCGGCGGCGGCGGGTCGCATGAGCAGAGCCTTCAGGGTCTGCCGCGCGAACAGGTCGGTGAGCGCCACCTGACCCAGCCATCGGATCGGGCCGAACCAATTGTTGCCCGGCGCGGCGGCAGAGGAGACGAAGACGCCGTCGGCGGCCAGCACTCGGCGGATCTCGCGCAGCTCGCGGTTGCCCGCCAGGTCGAAGATCACGTCGTAAGGAACTTCCGCACGAGTGAAATCAGCAGCGGTGTAGTCGATGACGACGTCCGCACCGATATCGCGCACCATCTCGATATGCCGGGTGCCGCACACCGCCGTCACGTGCGCGCCGAGCACTTTCGCGATCTGCACCGCGAAACTCCCGACGCCACCGGACGCGCCATTGATCAACACCCGGTGCCCTGGCCCGACCTTGCCGATGTCGCGCAGGCCCTGCAATGCCGTCATACCCGAATCAGGTATAGCCGCAGCCTCTTCCATGCCCAACGCGGCGGGAACAATGGCGAACGCGCCCGCGTCGGCACAGACGTACTCCGCGAACGCACCGCTGGGAACCTCACCGAAGACCCGATCCCCGACCCTGAAATCAGTCACCGAGCCACCGACGGCGACCACCTCGCCCGCCAGGTTCTGCCCGATCATCCGATGCTTGGGCCTGCGCAAGCCGAACCCGAGCCGCAGCAGATACGGCGTCCCGTTGAGCAGATGCAGATCGCCGCTGCACAGTGACGCCGCCCGCACCCGGACCACCACATCCCGATCTCCTGGTGTCGGTCGCGGCACGACCTCGGCCCGCAACACCTCGCCCCCGCCGTACCGGGGCGCGATCCAGGCGGTCATCGAAGCCGTATCCACATCGGTCATGAGAATTGTCCCTCGTCTCGCACTTACAGCGTAAGTTTCTACCGCGAGACGCTACGCTTACGCCGTAAGTAGGTCAAGGAAACAGTCAGGAGCCCCATGCCGCCGCGCACCCCACTCACCAGAGAACGAGTCCTGCGTGCCGCCATCGAGCTCGCCGACCAGCAGGGTCTGGCCGCCCTGTCGATGCGCAACCTCGCCAAGACGGTCGGCGTGGAAGCGATGTCGCTGTACAACCACGTCGCCAACAAGGACGACCTCTACGACGGCATCATCGACCTGGTGGTCGCGGAGATCTACGTCCCCCGAGCGGGCGAGGACTGGCGGGCGGAACTGCGCCACCGCGCCATCTCCGCCCACGAGGTCCTGCTGAACCACCGTTGGGCCACCGGCCTACTCGGCTCCCGCATCAATGTCGGCCCGGCCATGCTCGGCTACATCGACGCCACCCTCGGCTGCCTGATCACCGCCGGCTTCACCTACGAACAGGCCGATCGCGCCTGGAATGCCCTGGACAGCCACATCTACGGCTTCACCGTCCAGGCCGTCAATTTCCCCCTCGAACCCTCCGAATACGCCTCGGCCGCAGCACGATTCCTTCCGCTCATCCCCACCGAAACCCATCCCCACATGCACGCGCTGGCCACCCTCGTCATCACCGGAGCCCACTCCGGCGCGGCTGATTTCACCTTCGGTCTCGATCTACTTCTCGAAGGGTTGGCCGGACTGCTCCCCCACTGACACGGGTGCGGTGTCCACCGATCGGTGGACACCGCACCGGTGTCGACTTCGTCTCCGAGCTACAGAGGGCAAGAAACCCATGGACCAACGCCGGCTGCGATCAGAAACAGATTTCCACGCTGCCTACCGGGAAGCAGATCCCCACCGATCCGACTTCTGATGCCTGCGGCCCAGGCGCGGCAGCAGAGGCCACAGGAGCGGCGACAGCGCCGAGTGCCAGCACGATGGCGGCCGCGGCGGCTGCCTTGCTCATCTTCACGGACATAGGGGAATCCTTCCCTCGGGTGTACTCGGTTATTTCCTGGCTACGCGCCTTCTCAGTGTTCGCCGCCCTGAGGGTTAATTCCAGACAAGAAAGCATCACGCCGGGCGCCGCGGTGTCGCGGAACTGTCACTTTCGCCATTCGACGGGCACGCCCGAAAATCCCGCATGCTGCGAAAGTCGACGGCTTACCGGCGTGACCCCGGAAAAACCCGGTGTTACCACTTAGTGACCTCCGCACGACCCGAATTCACCGTCCAGGAAAGTAGCCAGTGGTTTGTCCACAAGGGAAATGGACCCATCGATCAGTTGGGTACCAGGTCCGCACTCCTGCGCACCGCACCGGGCAAGTGACCATCCAATTGCGGCACGACCTCCATGACCGCTTCCGCCACGGCGAGACAGGCGCCCAGCCGCGGCGGTTTCCGCAATCCCGAATCACCTTGCAGCAGTAGCCGAACCGCGGCCCACGGCAGATTCACGTCGGCGAAGGACGTGTGGAACAGGCCCGCCGAGGGTCGTGGATTCACCTCGAGAAGCACCGGTTCTCCACCGCGATAACGCAATTGAACATTCGTCAGGAAGGCCAGTTCGAAGTGCCGCACGAGACGGCGTGCGATATCGACCACGGTGGGATCGTCGAGCAACATACGGAAACGCCCCTGCTTCGCCCGCGGTATCCCCATCAGCAATTCGCCTCCCGGAGCCGAGAGACAGTCGATGCTGATCTCCGGACCTTCGAGAAACGGCATCACGAGCAGGGGCAGCACGGCTTCCCCGTCCTGCGCCGCCCGCCGCATCGCCCCCGCGATCGCCTCGACCGAGACCACCGGGCGGGGTGCCACCCGCAGGTTCGCCATGGTCAGCGGGCGGTCGTCCAGAATGCGGAATCCGAACGCCGAATACTCACCGCTCGGCTTGACGCACAGCGTCTCCCCGGTGAGCGACAACTCGTCGACGGCCGCGTAGAACTCGTCGGCATCACTCACCTCACGCCACGGCGGCACGGGAATGCCCGCGGCGCCGGCGATCTCGTAGGTGAGCACCTTGCTGGTCGATGCCGTCACCGCTGACAACGGCGAACACATCACGCTGGTGCCGACCGCCGCGAAGTCCGCCACCCGACCCGCGAGCGCGTCGAGGCGGCGCGGCGGGATGAGTACGTCGATGCGGTGCATCCGACAGAAGTCGAGCGCGAACTGCGCGTACTCCTCGTTGCTCGCGTACCGAGGTTCGACCGCCGACACATCACACACCGAGAGAGCAGCCGCACTCGGATCCACATTGCTGGCATAAATTGTGACATCGACCCCGTCGGGGTTCTCCCGCAGCAACCGCATGACCTGAACGGTCGCCGCCCCCGCACTGCTCAGCCAAATCCGAAGCGTAATACCAACCGCTCCCTTCCTGTTTCCCGTAGAGAACCCGGACCATATCCCGGTTCTGCTTCAGGCACATTTCGACAGGAAGGACTTCACGTCACAGGCCGTCCTATTCGGCGACGATCACCGTCACTTCACCCTCGGCAGCGTCGGTCGCATCGCCCGCCACCACGAACCAGTGCGTCACCTCGCCCTCGGCCAGGTCGTCTTCGACCGACGCGTCGGGGAGCACCGACAGGGCGCCCGCGGTGGACGAGGCCAGGAATTCCTGGACGGCGGCCGGGCCGGAGGCGTGGGTGGTGTAGGTGGTGCATTCGTAATCGATGCCGTGTTCGTCGCGGAGGCGCTCGGCGAGAGCCACCGCTTCGGACTGGCCGAGGACCGTGGTGTTCTCGCCGGAGACCAGCACGAAGGCCGGGTGGTCTTCGGTGAGAGGGCGGACTCGGTCGGCGTAGGACACGGGGTGGGCCGCGGCCGCGGCGATGTCGGCTTCGATGTCGGGCAGGACCAACCACTGGCCCGCCACACCGGCGACCGGGGTCGCGCTGATGCCGAATGTCGCTCCGGCGGCAGCGATCTCGACGCCGGGCAGGTCGCCGGCGAACAGGGCCGCGGCGCCCGCCTTCTGGACCGCCCAGGCGGCGAGGACCGAATCCACGCTGCGCGGCAGCGAGATCGCGACCACGTCGCCGGGGCCCGCACCGCGTGCGATGAGCACGCGGGCCAGCTGCGAGGACTTGCGATCCAGTGCGCTGTAGGCGATTTCGCTGTCGCCGCGCAACAGCGCCGGGGCCTGCGGGTCGGCTTCGACGACCTCGGCCAGCACCTTGGCCACCGTCTGCGCGCCCACGCCGGTAGCCACCGGAGCCGAAACAGCGGCTGTCACACCGGAATCGGCGAGCAGCTGGGCCCGTTCGCTCGCGTCGAGGATGTCGATGTCGCCGACCAGGCCGGTCGGATTGTCGAGCAGCTCGTCGAGCACGCGCAGCAGGCGCTGCGACAGCGTGCGAACCTCGTCGGCGGTGAAAGTGCTGGTCAGGTACTTCATCGTGATCTCGATGGTCGACTCGGCCATCACCACCAGCGTGAGCGGGTAGTGGGTGGCGTCGTCGAGGCCCACACCGGTGACCTGCATGCCGTCGATCGAGCTCGCCGCGGTGACGGCGTCCTTGTCCATCGGGTAGGACTCGAACACCACGAGGGTGTCGAACTGCGAGCCCATACCCGCCACTCGCTGGATGTCGGACATCCCGACGAAGTGGTGGCTGAGCAGTTCGGCCTGCTCCGACTGCACCCGCTGGGTCAGCTTCTCCGCGGTCATCCGGTCGTCGATCTGGATGCGCACGGGCAGGGTGTTGATGAACAGGCCGACCATCGACTCCACGCCGGGCAGCTCCGCCGGACGACCGGAGACCGTCGCGCCGAACACCACGTCGTCACGGCCGGTGAGGCGACCGACGACGATGCCCCACGCGGTCTGCAGCAGCGTGTTCACGGTGACGCCGAGCTCACCGGCGAACTTGCCGAGAGCCCTGGTGCGGTCGTTGTCGATCTCGACGACGACCTTGTCGAGTTCGTAGCGTTCCTCGGTGCGCGGCGCGGGCGCGAGCTGGGTGGGGGCTTCGACCCCGGCCAGCGCCTCGGCCCACACCTGCAGCGACACCTCACGATCCCAACCCGAGAGCCAGGACAGGAAGTTGCGGTAGGACGCCACCCGCGGGAGCGCGGTGAGGTCACCGCGCACCGCGTAGAGGACGAGCAGGTCGCGCATGAGCAGCGGCATGGACCAGCCGTCGACCAGGATGTGGTGGACGGTGATCGCCAGGTGCGCGGTGCCCTCGCCGGTCGTGTACAGACCGAAGCGGATCAGCGGCGCGGTGGCCATGTCGAACTGGTCGGCGCGGTCGGCGAGCAGCAGTTGCCGCATGCGCGGCATCCGCTCGTCCTCGGGCAGGTCGGTGAGGTCGACCTCACGCCACGGCACCTCGAGCTCGGACAGCACCACCTGCACCGGCTGACCGGCCGAATCGGTGACGAACGCGGTCCGCAGGTTCGGGTACCGGTCGAGCACGGCCTGGGCCGCGCCGCGCAGCCGCTCGGTGTCAAGAGTGCCGGTCAGGTCGAGCACGGCCTGCACGGTGTAGACGTCGACGGTCGCCGAGCTGAGCATGGCGTGGAACATCAAGCCTGCCTGCAGCGGCGAGAGCGGCCACACTTCCGACAGCGCGGGGTACTCGCGCTCCCAGAGCTCGATATCGGACTGGCCGACCCGCACGAGCTGCATGTCGGACGGGGTGAAGCCACCCGCGTCGGCACGCTGCGCGTGGGTGGCGAGCGCGGTCAGCGCGGCCACGAACAGATCGGCGAACTCCTGGGCCTGGTCGGCGGTGAGCAGACCCTTCGGGAACGCGATATTCGCGCCGAGCTGCGGACCCTCGTCGCCGTCGTTGACGATGGCGTTGATATCCAGCGTCGCGTTGGCGGGCATGTCGAGGTCCATCTCGGCATCGAGCTGACCCAGATCCGCCACCGGCACCCAGCCGAGTTCGGCGAGCTCGGCGGGGATCTCACCGGCGGTCGCGCGGCCGAGGTAGTTGAAGCTGATCTGACCGACGCTCGGCAGATCCGCGCCCTCGGTGGTCAGGTACTTCAGCATGCCGTAACCGATGCCCTTGTCGGGCACAGCCAGCATCTGCTCCTTGACCGACTTGATCACGTCGGCGAGCACGGCGCCACCGGCGAACGCGTCGTCGAGGTCGGCGCCGGCCAGGTCGAGGCGGATCGGGAAGGCGGTGGTGAACCAGCCGACGGTGCGCGACAGGTCGGCACCGGCGACGATCTCCTCCTGGCGGCCGTGGCCTTCCAGCTTGATCAGTGCCGCGGTGCCGGATTCGTCACCGCGCCACCGGGATACGGCCAGGGCGAGGGCGGAGAGCAGGCCGTCGTTGACACCGCCGTGGTAGAGGCCGGGGATCGCGGTGAGGACCGCGTCGGTGACCTCGGGCGAGAGGGTGACCTGCACCCGGTCGACGGTGGCGAAGGTGTCGACCTGCGGGTCGAACGCCCGCGCGCCCAGCAGCGGATCGGCGGTGGCCGAAACCTCGCGCCAGAACGGCAGTTCCGCACGACGATCCGTCGACTGCTCCACCAGGCTGTGCGCCCAGCGCCGCATCGAGGTGCCGTTGACGGGCAGCGTCACCTGCTGACCGGCCGCGATCTGGCCCCAGGCCATGCCGAGGTCCGGGATCAGAATGCGCCAGGAGACGCCGTCGATCACGAAGTGGTGGCCGACGATGAGCAGCACGTCGCGACGACGCGGCCCCTCGGCGGGTGCGCCGAAGGTGAACCAGACGAACTGCACCATGGCGGCGTTCGCGGGATCGAGTCGGCCCATGGCCTCGTCGTATTCGACGCTGGCCAGCTTGGACAGCTGGTCCTCGGCGACGTCGCCAGCGACCTCGACCCGACGCACGAGCGTGGTCACGTCGACCTCGCCGGGCGCCAAAGCCTCGAATTCCCACCCGTTCTCGCCGCGCGCAACCCGCGAACGCAGCACGTCGTGGTGGTCGAAGACCGCACCGATCGTGGCGTGCAGGACCTCGGCGGTGATGTTCTCGGGCAGGCGTAGCACCATCGACTGGGAGAACCGGTCGTAGGTGGAACCACCGGCCAGGATCTGGCGCATGATCGGCAGCATCGGGATGTCGCCGACACCGCCGCCCGGCAGTTCCTCGAGGACGATCTGCTCGGCGTCGCCCGCGAGCACGGCGATCTCGGCAAGCCCTGCCACGCTGCGCTTTTCGAACACGTCGCGCGGCTTGAAGAGCACGCCGCGGTCCTTGGCGCGCGAGACCAGCTGGATGGACAGAATCGAGTCGCCGCCGAGGGCGAAGAACGAATCGTCGAGACCGACGGCGTCGACGCCGAGCACCTCGGCGAAGACGACGGCGATGATCGCCTCGACTTCGCTTGTCGGCGTGCGGAACTCGCGCGGGGCGAGCACGGGCTCGGGCAGTGCGCGACGATCCAGCTTGCCCGCGGGGGTCAGCGGGATCTCGTCGAGGACCATCACGGCGGCGGGCACCATGTGCGCGGGCAGGTGCTGCGCCGCGTAGTCGACCAGGGCGGCCGGGTCGACGTGGCCGCGCACGTAGGACACCAGGATGGTGGCGCCCGCGTCGGTCTTGCGACCGATGGTGGCGGCGAACTCGACGTCGTCGTGCGCGGTGAGGACCGCGTCGATCTCGCCCAGTTCGATCCGGAAACCGCGGATCTTCACCTGGAAGTCGTTGCGGCCCACGTATTCCACGACCGGCTTGCCGTTGACCGTGCGCCAGGCGACGACGTCACCGGTGCGGTACAGCCGCTCGCCGACGGCGTACGGACTGGCCACGAAACGCTCGGCGGTGAGGCCGTGGCGCGCATGGTAGCCGCGAGCCAGCGGGACGCCGCCGAGGTAGAGCTCGCCGGCCACGCCCTCTGGCACCGGCCGCAGGCGAGAGTCGAGCACCAGCACGGTCGCGCCCGCGATCGGGCCACCGATGTTCATGGTGTCGCTCGGCAGCAACGGATCCGACAGGTTGGTGGCGATGGTCGCCTCGGTCGGACCGTAGGCGTTGTAGAACCGGTGGTGGGCCGGGTCGGTGCCCGCGCTGTGCCAGTTCGCGACCAGGTCGACGGGGGCCTTGTCGCCACCGACGATCAGTGCCTGGAGTCCGGCCAGCGCCGCGGGTTCCATCGACGCCGCGACCAGCGGGGTGAGGAACACGTGGGTGAGCCGCTCGCTCGCGATGATGTCGGCCAGTTCCTCGCCGCCCACCACGCCGACCGGCGTGATGACGAGGGTGCCCGCCGAGCCGACCGCGAGCAGGAACTCGAGGATCGAGGCGTCGAACGACGGTGAGGCGAAGGCCAGGGTCCGAGCGTTCTTGTCCAGCCCGAACTGCGCGACCTGGGCGGCGGCGAAGTTGGGTACACCGGCGTGGGTCACGACGACGCCCTTGGGCAGACCCGTCGAACCCGAGGTGTAGATCATGTAGGCCGTGTTGCCGGGGCGTACCGCGCCACGACGATCGGCCTCGGTGATCTCGGCGTCGGACTGCGCGGCGATCTCGGCCTCGATGGCCGCGTCGTCGAGAGTCAGCCAGTCGCCGAGTGCGGGCGCGGGCAGGTGGTCGACCTCGGCCGACACCGTAATGCCCAGTGCCGCACCGGAGTCCGACATCATGTGCGCGATGCGTTCGGCCGGATACTTCGGGTCGACCGGCAGGAACGCCGCGCCGGTCTTGCTGACCGCCCAGATGGCCAGGGTGGTATCGAGCGAACGCTGCATGGCGATGGCGACGACCGTCTCCGGTGCGGCGCCACGGTCGATCAGCACCCGCGCCAGCCGCGAGGAGGCCGCGTCGAGTTCGGCGTAGGTGAGCGAGGCCGACTCGCCCGGCGCGATGATGGCCTGACCGGTCGGGTTCGTCGCCACGGCCTGCGCGAGGAGCTCCGGCAAGGTACTCACCGAAGCGGCGGGACCGCCTGTGCGAGAAAGCAGTTCGATGCGCTCGGACTCGTCGAGGAGTTCGAGATCGCCGACCGGCGTCGTGGTGTCGGCGACGACCTCGGCGAGCAGACGCTGGAAGCGCTGCGCGAACTTCTCCACTGTCGACTGATCGAACAGCGCACTGGCGTAGGAGAACTCGGCGTAGGCGCCTGCGTCGTCGCCGACCGTCGCCTCACGCACGGTGAGCAGCAGGTCGAACTTGGCGGTGTCGACGTCGAAGTCGACGGCCGAGACCGACAGACCCGGCAGCTCGAAGCTGGCGTCGGGCAGGTTCTCGAACGACAGCGCCACCTGGAACAGCGGGTGCCGCGCGGTGGAGCGCTCGGGATTGAGCAGTTCCACCAGACGCTCGAACGGGATGTCGGCGTGGGCGAAGGCGGCCAGGTCGGCTTCCTTGGCCTGGGTCAGCAGCTCCGCGAAGCTCAGCTGTCCACCCACCTGCGTGCGCAGGGCGAGGGTGTTGACGAACATGCCGATCACGTCGTCGAGTTCGGCCTCGCCACGGCCCGCGATCGGGGTACCGATGACGATGTCCTCGGTACCCGACATGCGCGCCAGGAAGACCGCCAGCGCGGTGTGCACGACCATGAACAGCGTCGCGTTCTGCTCGCGAGCGATGGCGGACAGTCCGGCGTGGATGTCGCCGCCGATCGGGAACAGCACCCGGCCACCGGCGAAGGACTGCGTGCTGGGACGCGGGCGGTCCAGGGGCAGGTTCAGCTCGTCGGGCACACCGGCGAGCGCGCGCTTCCAGTAGTCGGCCTGCTGGGCCACGAGGCTGGTCTCGTCGGTCTCGGCGCCGAGCACCTCACGCTGCCAGACGCTGAAGTCGGCGTACTGCACCGGCATCGGCGCCCAGCCCGGCGCCTCACCGGCGGCACGCGCGGCGTAGGCGATCATCACATCGCGCGTCAGCGGGCCCATGGACCAGCCGTCGGCGCTGATGTGGTGGGCGACGAAGACGAGAACGAATTCCTCTTCGGCGACCTGCATGAGGCGAGCACGCAACGGAACTTCGTCGATCACGTCGAAGCCGGTGGAGATCAGCTCGCCGATCTTGCCGCGAACCTGTTCGGGAGCAACCTGTTCCGGCGTCAGATCCGGCACATTGCCCTCGACCGGCAGGATCACCTGGTGCGGTGTGCCGTCGGTCGACGGGTACACCGTGCGCAGGGTCTCGTGCCGTGCGAGCACATCGGCGACGGCCAGTTGCAGCGCCTCGACATCCAGCGCGCCCGTCAGGCGGACGGCGACGGGGATGTTGTTCACCGAGGAAGCGGTGTCGAACTGGTTCAGGAACCACATGCGCTGCTGCGCGAGCGACAGCGGCACCTGGTCGGGACGCGGCCCGGCGACCAGCGCGCGACGCCCACCGGCGCCCGCGCCCTGCTCGACCTTCACCGCGAGACCGGCCACCGTCGACGCCTCGAACAGCAGGCGCACGGGCACCCGACTGTCCAGTGCGGCACCGAGGCGGGCGGTGACCTGGGTGGCCAGCAGCGAGTTACCGCCGAGGGCGAAGAAGTCGTCGTCGGCGCCGACGCGTTCGGCGCCGAGCACATCGGCGAACACGCCGGCCACGATCTCCTCGATCGGGGTCGACGGCGCGCGGAAGGCCTGTGCCTCGAACTCCGGCTCCGGTAGCGCCTTGCGGTCGAGCTTGCCGTTCACGTTGAGCGGCAGCGCGTCCAGCACCACGAAGGCGGCGGGCACCATGTACGACGGCAGACCGGCCGACAGCGTCGACTTGACCTGTGCCACCTCGATATCCGTGCCGACCAGGTAGGCGACCAGGCGGTCGCCGGTGCGTGGATCGGACTTGGCGATCACGGCGGCCTGCGCGATCTCGGGCAGCGCGAGCAGCGCGGCCTCGATCTCGCCGAGCTCGATGCGGAAGCCGCGGATCTTCACCTGGAAGTCGGTGCGGCCGCGGTAGTCGAGTTCGCGGTTGTTCCAGGCCACCAGGTCACCGGTGCGGTACATGCGGGTACCGGGGGTGAACGGGTTGGCGACGAACCGGTCGGCGGTCAGGTCGGCGCGGCCGAAGTAGCCACGGGCCAGCTGCGCGCCGGCCAGGTACAGCTCACCGGCGACGCCGTCGGGCACGGGGCGCAGGCGCTCGTCGAGCACGTAGACCTGGCTGTTCCACTCGGGCGAACCGATGGAGACCGACACCTGGTCGGCGGCGCTCACCCGGTGCGAGGTGATCGAGACCGCGGCCTCGGTCGGGCCGTACAGGTTGAACAGCTCGGTGCGGCTGAACTCGGCGCGGAAGCGCTGGGCCAGCGAGCCCGGCAGCGCCTCACCGATGGCCAGGACCCGCCACAGCGAATCGGGCATCCCCGCGGCGAGCAGCGCGTCGAGCATCGACGGCACCACGTGCAGGGTGGTGACCCACTCGCGCGACATCAGCTCGTTCAGATAGGCCGGGTCACGATGGCCGTCGGCCGAGGCGATCACCAGGCGGCCACCACAGACCGCTGCCGACCAGAACTCCCAGACCGAGAGGTCGAAGGTGGCGGCGGTCTTGAGCAGCACCGCGTCGGCGGCGTCCATGCCGAACTCGATCAGCTTCCACTGCAGCTGGTTGGCGATCGCGGCGTGCGGAACCGCGACACCCTTCGGGCGGCCGGTGGAGCCGGACGTGAAGATCACGTACGCGGTGTTCTCCGGACGCAGCGGTTCGGTGCGCTCGGCATCGGAAATCGTGGTGGCAGCGATCGATTCCAGGTCGAGTTCGTCGATACGGATGACGGGCGCGACCTCGGTGGCGAACTCGGCGTTGGTCAGCACGCAGACCGGTGCCGCGGTCTCGAGGATGTAGTCGGTGCGCTCGGCCGCCTGATCGGGGTCGACCGGCACATACGCGCCACCGGACTTGGCCACCGCGTACATCGCGACAACCAGGTCCACCGAGCGGCGCATCGCCAGCGCGACCCGGGACTCCGGGCCCACACCGAGCGAGATCAGGTGCCGCGCGAGACGGTTCACCTTCGCGTCGAGTTCGGCGTAGGTGAGCTGCGCGCCGTCGTCGGTGACCAGGGCGGTCGACTTCGGATCGGCGGCCACCGACGCGTCGAGCAGCGAGACCAGGGTGGCCTCGGCGTCGACGGGGTAGGCGGTGGCATTGCGGGCGTCGAGCACCCTGGTGCGTTCGGCCGGGGCCAGCAGCTCGATATCGCCGACCGCGGTGCGCGGGGTGGCGACGATCGCGCCGAGCAGGCGGACGAAGCGCTCCACGAAACCTTCGACCGTGGCGTGGTCGAACAGGTCGGTCGCGTAGGTGAACAGACCCGAGATGCCCTCGGGCTCACCGGCGTCGCCGTAGCGGTCGGTGGCGATCAGGTGCAGGTCGAACTGCGACAGCTTGGAGTCGATGTCGAGGCCGGACACCGTGAGGCCGGGCAGTTCCAGGGTGGCGCGGCTGAGGTTCTGGAACGACAGGCCCACCTGGAACAGCGGGTGACGCGCGGTGGAACGGACCGGGTTGAGCACCTCGACCAGGCGCTCGAACGGCACGTCGGCGTTGGCGAACGCCGCGATGTCGTCCTCGCGCTGACGGGCCAGCAGCTCGGTGAAGGCTTCGCCGCTGTCGACCTTGGTGCGGAAGACCAGGGTGTTGACGAACATGCCGATCATGTCGTCGAGCGCGGCTTCGCCACGACCGGCCATCGGGGTGCCGATGGCGATGTCGTCGGTACCCGACAGGCGGGCGAGCAGCACCGCGAGGGCGGTGTGCACGACCATGAACAGCGTCGCGCCCTCGGCGCGGGCCAGTTCGACCAGCGCGCGGTGGGTGTCGGCGTCGATCTGGACGTCGACCTTGCTGCCCGCGAACGTCTGCACGGCGGGGCGCGGACGGTCGGCGGGCAGGTCGAGCTGATCAGGCAGCTCGGCGAGGGCCTGCTTCCAGTGCGCGACCTGCTTGGATGCCATGGAATCGGCGTCGTCCTCGCTGCCGAGGAGATCGCGCTGCCAGATGCTGTAGTCCGCGTACTGCACGGCCAGCGGCGCCCAGCCGGGCTCGGAGCCCATCGAGCGGGCCGCGTAGGCGGTCATCAGGTCGCGGGTCAGCGGGGCGACCGAGGAGCCGTCACCGGAGATGTGGTGGATGACCAGGGCGAGGACGAAGTCGCCCGCGATGCTCCCGGCGGGCCCGGAGGCGGTAGCGGAGCGTGACCACGCAGGGCCCTCGAGAGCATCGCCATCAGATACCGCGTTCTCGACGCGGAAGAGCGCGACCTTGAGCGGCACCTCGACGGTGACGTCGAACATCGTCGACATCAGTTCCGCGACCGCCGATTCCATCTCCTCGGCGGCGACGACGCGTTCGATCAGTTCCGGCGCCGCCTGTGCGGGCGACAGGATCACCTGTGCCGCACCGGATTCGGTCTGCGGGTAGATCGTGCGCAGGATCTCGTGGCGCGACACCAGGTCGGTGACCGCGGCACGCAGCGCGTCGATGTCGAGTTCGCCGGTGAGGCGGACCGCGACCGGCACGTTGTACGCGGCCGACTGGGTGTCGAAGCGGTTGAGGAACCACATGCGCTGCTGCGCCAGCGACAGCGGGATGTGCTCAGGGCGAGGACCGGCGGTGAGCGCCTTGCGGTCGCCGGTTTCCGCGTGCTGCTCCACCCGGTGGGCGAGCGCGGACACCGTGGACGCCTCGAACAGCAGGCGCACGGGGATACGGGTGTCGAGCGCTTCGCCGAGTCGTGCGGCGACCTGCGTGGCCAGCAGCGAGTTACCGCCCCAGGCGAAGAAGTCGTCGTCGAGGCCGAAGCGCTTGTCGGCGTCCAGGCGAAGAACCTCGGCGAAGGTGGCGGCCACGAGCTGTTCGCTCGGGCTCACCGGCGCGCGGAACACGGCCTTCTCGACCTCGGGCTCCGGCAGAGCCTTGCGGTCGAGCTTGCCGTTGGCGTTGAGCGGCAGCGCGTCGAGCTGCAGGAACACGGTCGGAACCATGTACGACGGCAGCTCGGCGGCCAGTGCGGCGCGCAGGGTCAGCTTGTCGACCTCATCGTCGGCCACGACGTAGGCCACCAGGCGATCGCCCACCACGGGATCGGTGTGGGCCAGGACAGCGGCGGAGCTGATGCCCGGCTGACGCAGCAGCGCGGCCTCGATCTCGCCGAGCTCGATCCGGAAGCCACGGATCTTCACCTGGAAGTCGGTCCGGCCCCGGTAATCCAGTTCACCGTCGGCGTTCCAGGCGACGAGGTCACCGGTGCGGTACATGCGCTCGCCGAGCGCCGAGAACGGATCGGCGACGAAACGGTCGGCGGTGAGGTCGGCGCGGCCGTAGTAGCCGCGGGCCAACTGGGCGCCGGCCAGGTACAGCTCACCGGACACACCGACCGGAACCGGACGCAGGCGCGAATCCAGCACGTAGACACGGCTGTTCCACTCCGGCGCACCGATCGAGACCGACACCGTGTCCGCGTCGGTGACCGCGTGGCTGGTGATCGAGACCGCGGCCTCGGTCGGGCCGTACAGGTTGAACAGCCCGGCGGTGTTGGCCGTGCGGAAGCGCTGCGCGGTCGCGGCGGGCAGCGCCTCACCGATCGCGAGGACGCGGCGCAACGTACGCGGGAGCGCCGCACCGGATTCGGTGAGCAAGGCGTCGAGCATCGACGGCACCACGTGCAGCGTGGTGACGCCGGTGGCCCGCATCAGGTCGTTGAGGTAGGCCGGGTCACGGTGGCCGTCGGCGGTCGCGACCACCAGACGGGCACCCGCGACGGCGGCGGTCCAGAACTCCCAGACCGAGAGGTCGAAGGTGGCGGCGGTCTTGAGCAGCACCGCGTCGTCGGCGCCGATGCCGAATTCGGCTGTCTCCCACAGCAGCTGGTTGACGATCGCGCCGTGCGAGACCGCCACACCCTTGGGCTTGCCGGTCGAGCCGGACGTGAAGATGACGTACGCGGTGTTCGCGGGGACCAGGGTGCGCCCGGTGATCGCGGCAGCGCTGACATCGCTCAGGTCGAGGTCATCGAGGACCACAACTTCGGCTGCCGCCGTGCTGAATTCGGCGTTCGCCGTCGTCAGCACGACAGCCGGTGCGGCCGTCTCCAGGATGTAGTCGGTGCGCTCGGCAGGCTGATCCGGGTCGATCGGCACGTAGGCCGCGCCCGTGCGGGCCACCGCGTACATCGCGATGATCAGCTCGGCGGAACGGCGGATGGCAAGAGCCACCCGGTCTTCGGTGCCGATCCCGCGCGAGATCAGGTGCCGCGCGAGACGGTTGACCTCGGCGTCGAGCTCGGCGTAGGTCAGCTCGCGGCGTCCTGCGACGATCCGACCGACCGCAGCGGTGCCACTACCGGATTCGGCGCCGGCGGCAACCGCTTCGGATTCCGGCTCGTCCACGACCAGCGCGATGGCCTCGGGAGTGGCCGCCACTGTCGCATCGAGCAGCGACACCAGGGTGGCGTCGGTGTCGACCGCGTTGGCGGTGTCGTTCCACGCCGTGACGATCCGCTCGGATTCCGGCGTGGTGAGCAGGTCGATGTCGCCGACCGCGATGGTGGCGTCGGCGGCGACCGCGTCGAGCACCAGGACGAAGCGGTCGGCGAAGCTCTGGACCGTCGCCTCGTCGAACAGGTCGATGGCGTAACCGAATTCGGTGACCAGCTGGGCCGGTGCGCCGTCGTCGGTGTAGCGGTCGTAGAGGGTGACGTGCAGGTCGGTCTTGGCCAGCTGCGAGTCGTAGTCGACGGCGCTCACGGTCAGGCCGGGCAGTTCGAAGGTGGTGTCGGCCAGGTTCTGGAATGACAGGCCCACCTGGAACAGCGGATTGCGCGCGGTGGAGCGGACCGGATTGAGCACCTCGACCAGGCGCTCGAACGGTACGTCGGCGTTGGCGAAGGCTTCCAGGTCGCGGTTGCGCACATCGGCGAGCAGTTCGGCGAAGGACGCGCCGGAGTCGACGGCGGTGCGGAACACCAGGGTGTTGACGAACATGCCGATCAGGTCGTCGAGCTCACGCTCGCCACGGCCGGCGATCGGGGTGCCCACGGCGATGTCGTCGGTGCCGGACAGGCGAGCGAGCAGCACCGCGAGCGCGGCGTGCACGACCATGAACAGCGAGGCGTTGTTCGCCCGCGCCAGGTCGTGCAGGGCCGCGTGCCGGGTCGGGTCGATCTCGAAGCGGATGGCCTGACCCTGGAACGACTGCGCGGGCGGGCGGGGCCGGTCGGTGGGCAGTTCGAGCTGGTCGGGCAGGCCCGCCAGCGTTTCGGTCCAGTAGGCGACCTGCTTGGTCGCCAGGGATTCGGGATCGGTCTCGTCGCCGAGGACCTCACGCTGCCACAGCGCGTAGTCGGCGTACTGCACCGGCAGCGGCGCCCACTGCGGCGCCTCGCCCTGCACGCGGGCCACGTAGGCGGCCATGATGTCGCGGGCCAACGGGCCCATCGACGAACCGTCGGCGGAGACGTGGTGGACGGTGAACGCGAGTACGTGGTCGGTCTCGGCGAGTTCGAACAGCGCGACCGCCAGCGGCACCTCGCGGGTGACGTCGAAGGTCGTCATCGCGAATTCGATGACTGCGCCGAGCAATTCGGTCTCGTCGACCTCGATGTGGTGCACCTGCGCGCTGATCTGCGAGTTCGGCAGGATCACCTGATGAGGGCCGTCGGGCGAGGCCGGGTAGGTGGTGCGCAGCATCTCGTGGCGGGCGAACACGTCGCCGATGGCCTGTTCGAGCGCGGGCACGTCGAGTTCGCCGGTGAGGCGCACCGCGAGCGGGATGTTGTCGACCGCGGAGGTGGAGGTGTCGAACTGGTTGAGGAACCAGTAGCGCTGCTGGGCCGGCGAGAGCGGGATGACGGCGGGCCGCTCCCCCGCGGTCAGGCGCGGACGCGTCCGGCCGGAGCCCGCGTTGTGCTCGGCGCGGGCAGCCAGCGCGGAGACGGTCGAGGCCTCGAACAGGTCGCGCACCGAGAGCTGGGTGTCCAGGGCCGCGCCGATGCGGGCGGTGACCTGGGTGGCCAGCAGCGAGTTGCCGCCGAGTTCGAAGAAGTCGTCGTCGGCGCCGACACGGGTCACCCCGAGCACGTCGCCGAAGGTGCCCGCCACGATCTCCTCGATCGGGGTGGACGCCGCGCGGAACACCTTGGCCTCGAACACCGGCGCGGGCAGCGCCCTGCGGTCGAGCTTGCCGGAGGCGTTGAGCGGGAAGGCATCCAGGATCACGAAGGCGGTAGGAACCATGTAGGTCGGCAGCGCGCCACCGAGGTCGGTGCGCACGGCATCGAGGTCGATGCTCGCCCCGGCCGCCGGGATCAGGTAGCCGACCAGCTGGTCGCCGAGGCGCTCGTCGGAGCGGACCACGACCACGGACTGGGCGATCGAGGGCAGCGCGGTGAGCGCCGACTCGATCTCGCCGAGCTCGATGCGCAGACCACGCAGCTTCACCTGGAAGTCGGTGCGGCCCAAGTACTCCAGCTCGCCGTCGGCGGTCCACGCGACGAGGTCGCCGGTGCGGTACATGCGTTCGCCGTCGGTCCCGAACGGGTCGGCGACGAAGCGGTCGGCGGTGAGGTCGGGACGGTTGACGTAACCGCGCGCCAGCTGGACACCGGCCAGGTACAGCTCGCCGGGAACGCCGACGGGCGTCGGGTGCAGACGCGAATCCAGCACGTACACCTGGGTGTTGAAGACCGGCGCGCCGATCGGCACCGAGGTGGTGTCGGCGTCGGTGACCTCGTGGAAGGTCACGTCGACCGCGGCTTCGGTGGGGCCGTACAGGTTGTGCAGGGCCGCGCCGGTGAGGGCGCGCATCCGCTGCGCGGTCGGCGCGGGCAGCGCCTCGCCCGAGGCGAACACCAGGCGCAGGCTGTTCGAGATCTGCCGTCCGTCGGCGAGCGCGACAGCGGCGGACTCGGCGAGTTCGGCGACGAACACCGACATCATCGACGGCACGAAGTGCGCGGTGGTGACGCCCTCGGTGGCGATGATCTCGGCCAGGTAGGCCGGATCGCGGTGGCCGTCGGGCTTCGCGACGACCAGCTTCGCGCCGATCTGCAAGGGCCAGAAGAACTCCCACACCGACACGTCGAACGTGGCAGGCGTCTTCTGCAAGACGACATCGGCCTCGGTCAGACCGTACGCCGCCTGCATCCACACCAAACGGTTGACGATCGCACCATGGCTGACCGCCACACCCTTCGGACGACCCGTCGAACCCGACGTGAAGATCACATACGCCGTGTTCTCCGGACGCAGCGGCGCGATCCGCTCGGCATCGGTGACCGGCGCATCCGAGTAGCCCG
Organism: Nocardia sp. PE-7; assembly: GCF_030486425.1. Classification (NCBI taxonomy): domain Bacteria; kingdom Bacillati; phylum Actinomycetota; class Actinomycetes; order Mycobacteriales; family Nocardiaceae; genus Nocardia; species Nocardia sp. PE-7. The sequence goes on from NZ_CP129614.1 coordinate 6,116,512, forward strand.
AGAGATCCAGGCGTTCGATGTTCAGCGCCGTGGTCGAGCCCGCGTCGAATTCGTCACGGACAGTGGTCAATACGCACACCGGGGCCGCGGTCTCGAGCACGTAGTGGGTGCGCTCGGCCGGGTGGTCGGGGTCGAGCGGCACATACGCGCCACCGGCCACGCTCACCGCGTACATGCCGATCACCAGGTCGAGCGAGCGGCGCATGCCGAGCGCGACCATGGTGTCCGGGCCGACGCCCTGGGCGATGAGATGACGGGCAAGGCGGTTCACCTGCGCGGTGAACTCGCGGTAGGACAGACTCGTCCCCTCGAACGTGACGGCGGTCGCGTTCGGGCTGGTCAGGGCCTGCGCCTCGAACATCGACACCAGCGTGGCGGCCTGGTCGACGGCGTGCTCGGTGGCGTTCCAGTCGGTGACCACCTGGCGGTATTCGGCCGGGGCCAGCAGGTCGATCTCGCCGATCGCGCGGGCGGGCTCGGCCACGACCGCGGTCAGCATCCGCACCAGGCGCTGCGCGAGGGCGGCGACGGTGTCGGCGTCGAACATGTCCGTGGCGTAGGCGAATTCGGCGGTCATGCCATCGGCGGAACCGTCGGCACGGTGACGATCGGCCAGGTTCAGGTGCAGATCGAACTTGGCGGTGACCACATCCAGCGGCACGCCCGCGACCTCGAGGCCGGGCAGTTCGAAGGACGCCTCGCCGGTGTTCTGGAACGACAGCATCACCTGGAACAGCGGGTGGCGCGCCTGCGAACGGGCCGGGTTGAGGATCTCCACGAGCCGCTCGAACGGCAGGTCGGCGTGGCCGAAGGCGGCGAGGTCGTTCTCCCTGGTCCGGTCGAGCAGCTCGGTGAACGGCTGGGCCGGGTCGACGGCGCTGCGCAGGACCAGAGTGTTGACGAACATGCCGATGGCGTCGTCGAGCACCGCTTCACCACGACCGGCGACGGCGGTGCCGATGGCGATGTCGTCGCTGCCCGACAGGCGGGCCAGCAGTGCGGCGAACGCGGCGTGCACGACCATGAACAGGCTGGCGCCGTGTTCGCGGGCCAGCGCGTTGAGTCCGGCCGACAGCGCGGGGTCGATCGAGAACTCGTGCACGCCACCGCGGTTGGACGCGACGGCGGGACGGGCACGGTCGGCGGGCAGATCGAGCTGGTCGGGCAGCCCGGCCAGGTTCTGCGACCAGTAGGCCACCTGCTGCGCGATCATCGACGCCGAATCGGCTTCGGAGCCGAGGGTTTCGCGCTGCCACAGCGCGAAGTCGGCGTACTGCACGGGCAGCGGCGCCCAGCCGGGCGCTTCACCGCGCGAGCGCGCGGCATAGGCGATCATCACGTCGCGGGCCAGCGGGCGCACCGACCAGCCGTCACCGGAGATGTGGTGCACGACGAAGACCAGCACGTGGGTGTCGGGGTGCGAACCGTCCATCGAGCCCGCGACGCGCAGCAGCTCGGCGCGCACCGGGACCTCGGCGGTGACGTCGAACCCGGCGAGCACGAGTGCGCTGATGCGGTCGCGGATCTCGTCCTCGCCGACGGTGATCGGGTGCAGCGAGATCGGCATCTGACCGGCGGGCAGGACGACCTGTACGCCCTGACCCTCCGCGGTCTCCGGGTAGACGGTGCGCAGCACCTCGTGCCGGTCGACCACGTCGGCGACGGCCTGACGCAGGGCGTCGATGTCGAGGTCGCCGGTCAGGCGGACCGCCAACGGGATGTTGTTGACGCCGGTCGCGCTGTCGAAGCGGTTGAGGAACCACATGCGCTGCTGGGCGAGCGAGAGCGGGATCTGCTCCGGGCGCGCACCGGCCACGAGCTCGCGGCGGCTGCCGCTGCCCGCGTGGACCTCGACCTTGGCGGCCAGCGCGGACACCGACGGCGCTTCGAACAGCGCGCGCACGGGGACGCGGGTGTCGAGGGCGGCGCCGAGTCGGGCGACCACCTGGGTGGCGATGAGCGAGTTGCCGCCCAGGTCGAAGAAGTCGTCGTCGAGGCCGACCGCGCGGTCGCCGGACAGGCCGAGCACCTCGGCGAAGGTGGCGGCGACGATCTCCTCGATCGGCGTGCGCGGCGCACGGAACTCCCGCGCCTCGAACACCGGCTCGGGCAGGGCACGACGGTCGAGCTTGCCGTTGGCGCTCAGCGGCATCTCGTCGATGACGACGAACGCGGCCGGAACCATGTAGGACGGCAGCTGCGCGGACAGATGCGCGCGCAGCGCGTCGATGTCGACGGTCGCGCCCGCGGCGGGGACGACATAGCCGACGAGCTGGTCACCGGTGCGCGCGTCCGAACGCACGACCACCACGGCCTGCGTGACGGTGTTGTGCGCGGTGAGCGCGGCTTCGATCTCGCCGAGCTCGATGCGCAGACCACGCAGCTTCACCTGGAAGTCGGTGCGGCCCAGGTAGGTGATCACGCCGTTCTGGTCACGGCGGACGAGGTCACCGGTGCGGTACATGCGTTCGCCGTCGGTCCCGAACGGATCGGCGACGAAGCGGTCGGCGGTGAGATCGGCACGGCCGAAGTAGCCGCGGGCCAGCTGGGCACCGGCCAGATACAGCTCACCGGCGACACCGGCGGCGACCGGGTGCAGTCGCGAATCCAGGACGTAGGCCTGCGAGTTCCAGACCGGCGAGCCGATCGGGACGGCGCCGTCGACCTGGTCGGCGACCGGGCCGTGCGTCGCGTGGACGGTGAACTCGGTGGGACCGTACAGGTTGAACAGAGCCGCGTCGCTCACCTTGCGCAGCGCCACGACCGCGTCGGCGGTGAACGCCTCACCGGCGATCAGCAGGGCGCGCAGCGAGGACAGCGCTCCGCCCGCGACGGCGGCGGCATCGATGCTGCCCGCGAAGACGGTGAGCATCGACGGCACGAACGAGGTCATCGTGACGCGTTGCGCGGCGATGACATCGGCGAGGTACTGCGGATCGCGGTGACCGTCGGGGCTCGCCACGACGATCCGGCCGCCAGTGCTCAGCGGACCGAACAGCTCCCACACCGACACGTCGAAGGTGGCGGGGGTCTTGAACAGCACCACATCGTCGGCGTCGATGCCGTATTCGCCGGTGATCCAGCGAATCTGGTTCACCACCGCCGAGTGCGGCACGGCCACACCCTTCGGGCGGCCGGTCGAGCCGGAGGTGAAGATGACGTAGGCCGGATGCTGCGGGAGCAGCGGAACGATCCGCTCGGCATCACTGACCGGGGTCTGCGGGTACGCCGTGAGGTCGATCGCGTCGATGACCAGCGTCATCGGAGCGGTGTCAACGGCCGCGTCGTCGAGTCCGAACCCGTCGCGGGTGGTGGTGAGGACGGCGACCGGGGCCGCCGTCTCCAGAACGTAGGCGATGCGGTCGGCGGGCTGGTCCAGGTCGAGCGGCACGTAGCCGCCGCCTGCTTCCTGCACCGCGTACGCGGCGACGACCAGGTCGATGCTGCGGCGAAGGCCGAGCGCGACGAGGGATTCCGGGCCGACGCCCGCTTCGATCAGGCGATGCGCCAAACGGTGTACGCGAGCGGCGAATTCGGCGTAGGTCAGGGTCTCGCCGGTGGCGGGGTCGACCATCGCGACCGCGTCGGGAGTGGCCAGCGCCTGGCGGGCGAACTCGTCCACCAGCGTGCCCGCACCGGGCAACTCGTGCGCGGTGTCGTTCCAACCGCGCACGGCCAGTGCGGTTTCGGCGGAATCGAGCAGGGCGATATCGCCGACGGCGCGGTTCGGAGCCGCCGCGATCTCGGCGAGCAGGCGGGCGAAGCGGGCGCCGAAGCGGTCCATGGTGGCCGCGTCGAACAGATCGGTGGCGTAGATCAGTTCGGCGACGATGCCGGACGCGTCGCCCGGCTTCTCGGTGAGCACGACCTGCAGGTCGAACTTGGCCACGTCGATCGGCAGATCCACACCGCTCACGGTGAGGCCGGGCAGTTCCAGGCTGGTCTGGCCGGTGTTCTGGAAGGCCAGCATGACCTGGAACAGCGGGTGACGGGCCTGCGAGCGCGCGGGGTTGATGATCTCGACGAGGCGCTCGAACGGCAGGTCGGCGTGGCCGAACGCGGCGATGTCGCTCGCGCGGACCGCACCGAGCAGGTCGGTGAAGCTGGCGTCGCCGTCGACCTCGGTGCGCAGCACCAGGGTGTTGACGAACATGCCGATCAGGTCGTCGAGGGCACGCTCGCCACGGCCCGCGATGGGGGTGCCGATGGCGATGTCGTGCTCGCCGGACAGGCGCGAGAGCAGCAGGGCCAGCGCGGCGTGGGCGACCATGAACAGCGTCGCGCCACGGGTGCGGGCCAGCTCGGTCAGTGCCGCATGGGTTTTCGCGTCGATCTCGAAGGTGTGGGTGGCGCCGCGTCCGCTGGCGACCGCGGGACGCGGCCGGTCGGCGGGCAGGTCGAGCTGCTCGGGCAGCCCGCGCAGGGTCGAACCCCAGTACGAGATCTGCTGGGCGATCACCGATTTCGCGTCGTCCTCGTCACCGAGCACGGCGCGCTGCCACAGCGCGAAGTCGGCGTACTGGACCTCGAGGGGACGCCAGGCTGGTTCGGCGCCTTCGACGCGGGCGCTGTAGGCGGTCATCACGTCGCGGGTCAGCGGGCCCATGGAGAAGCCGTCGGCCGAGATGTGGTGCACGACAAGGGCGAGCACGTGTTCGGTGGGGCTCACCTCGAACAGGGCGGCGCGGAACGGCACCTCGGCGGTGACGTCGAACGCGGTTTGTACCAGCTCCGAAAGCCGTTGCGGGAGTTCGGCGACAGTGGTCTCGATCGGCGCCAGGTCGGGGATGACCTTGCCGGTCGGGACGATCACCTGGTAGCCGGCCCCCGACACCTCCGGGTAGTAGCTGCGCAGAGACTCGTGGCGGGCGAGCACGTCGGCCACGGCCACCTGCAGCGCCTGACGGTCGAGCAAGCCCGACAGCTGGACGGCGGCGGGGATGTTGTCCACCGCGGACTCGGGGTCGAAGCGGTTGAGGAACCACATACGCTGCTGGGCCAGCGACAGCGGCACCCGCTCGGGGCGCTGCTGCGGCACCAGCGGCGCGCGGCGTTCGGCGCCGGAGTGCGTCTCGGCGCGGGCGGCCAGCCCGGCGACGGTGGAGGCCTCGAACAGCTCGCGTACGCCGATGTCGGTGTCCAGCGCGGCCGACAGGCGGGCGGCGACCTGGGTGGCGGTCAGCGAGTTGCCGCCGAGGGCGAAGAAGTCGTCGTCGAGGCCGACCCGGTCCAGGCCGAGCACGTCGGCGAAGGTCGCGGCGACGATCTCCTCGACCGGCGTGGTCGGGGCGCGGAACACCGCGGCCTCGAACACCGGCGCGGGCAGCGCCTTGCGGTCGAGCTTGCCCGAGGCATTGAGCGGGAACTCGTCGAGGACGATGATCACCGCGGGCACCATGTAGGCGGGCAGGTTGCTGCCCAGTTCCTCGCGGGCGTCCTCGATGTCGACGGTGCGGCCGGTCGCCGGGATCACATAGGCCACCAGCTGATCGCCGGTGTGCTGCTCGCCGCGCACGACGACCACCGACTGCGCCACCTCGTCGAGGCCGGTCAGCGCGGACTCGATCTCGCCGAGCTCGATGCGCAGACCACGCAGCTTCACCTGGAAGTCGGTGCGGCCCAGGTATTCCAGCTCGCCCTGTTCGGTCCAGGCCACGAGGTCGCCGGTGCGGTACATGCGCTCGCCGTCGTCACCGAACGGGTCGGCGACGAAACGGTCGGCGGTCAGGTCGGGGCGCGCCACATAGCCGCGGGCCAGCTGGGTGCCCGCGAGGTAGAGCTCACCCGCGACACCGACCGGCACCGGGCGCAGGCGCGCGTCGAGGACGTAGACCTGGGTGTTGAAGACCGGGGCGCCGATCGGGACGGTGTCGGAATCGGCGTCGACGACCTCGTGGAAGGTGACGTCGACCGCGGCCTCGGTGGGGCCGTACAGGTTGTGCAGCGCGGCGCCGGTCAGCTCGCGCAGACGGTGCGCGGGCTTGGGCGGCAACGCCTCACCGGAGGCGAACACCATCCGCAGCGACTCGCAGCGCGCGGCGTCGGCGTCGGCGACGAACACCGCGAGCATCGACGGGACGAAGTGCGTGACGGTGACGCCCTCGACGCGAATGATCTCGGCCAGGTAGGCCGGATCGCGGTGCCCGTCGGGCTTCGCGACAACCAGCTTCGCGCCGATCTGCAAGGGCCAGAAGAACTCCCACACCGACACGTCGAACGTGGCAGGCGTCTTCTGCAAGACGACATCGGCCTCGGTCAGACCGTACGCCGCCTGCATCCACACCAAACGGTTGACGATCGCACCATGGCTGACCGCCACACCCTTCGGACGACCTGTCGAACCCGACGTGAAGATCACATACGCCGTGTTCTCCGGACGCAGCGGCGCGATCCGCTGGGCCTCGGTGACGCGGGTGTCGGCGTAGCCGTCCAGGTCGAGCAGGTCGATCCGGACCTGTGCGGTGTCGATCTCCAGATCGGTGCCCGAGGTGAGCACACAGACCGGATCTGCCGTCGCGAGAATGTATTCCGTGCGCTCGGCCGGATGATCGGGGTCGAGCGGCACATACGCGCCACCGGCCACGCTCACCGCGTACATGCCGACGACCAGGTCGATCGAGCGGCGCATGCCCAGTGCCACATAGGTTTCCGGGCCGACGCCACGGTCGATCAGCCAGCGCGACAGGCGGTAGACCCGCTGGGCGAACTCGGCGTAGGTCAGACTCGTGCCCTCGAAGGACAGGGCGGTGGCCTGCGGCGTGCGCGCGACCTCGGCCTCGAACATCGAGACGAGGGTGGCCCGCTGGTCGACCTCGTGCGCGGTGGCGTTCCACTCACGCACCACGAGTTCACGTTCGGCGGCGTCGAGCAGTTCGATATCGCCCACGGCGACAGTCGGTTCCGTGGTGATCGCGGTGAGCACCCGGATCAGGCGCTCGGCGATGCGATGCACGGTGGCGGCGTCGAACAGGTCGCTCAGGTAGCCGGCGCGCACGCGCAGCTGGGTGTCGAGCTGGGCGATCAGCGACAGCGGGTAGTGGGTGGCGTCGGCGGCGTCGAGGCCGGTGACAGCCATGCCGTCGATGTCGGCGGCCTGGGCCTTGATGCCCTCGGCGTCGACCGGGTAGGACTCGAAGACCACCAGTGAGTCGAACAGGCCACCGATTCCGGCCGCGGACTGGATCTCGGCGAGGCCGATGTAGTGGTGGTCGAGCAGGTCGGCCTGCTCGCCCTGGGTGCGGGTCAGCACGTCGCGCACCGTTTCGGCGGCGTCGAAGCGCACGCGCACCGGGACGGTGTTGATGAACAGACCGACCATGGATTCCACGCCCGACAGCTGCGCGGGACGGCCCGAGACGGTGGTGCCGAAGAGCACATCGTCGCGGCCGGTCATCCGGCCGAGCACGATCGACCAGGCCACCTGCAGGACGGTGTTCGGGGTGACGCCGAGGTCGGCGGCCAACGCCACGAGCCGCGCCGTGGTGGGCTCGTCGAGGTCGAACAGGTACTCGTCGGACAACGCCGCGATCTCGCGGCTCGCGTCGGGACGGGCCAGCATGGTCGGCTCGGTGACGCCGCGCAGCGCGTGCGACCAGGCTTCGACCGAGACCGAGTGATCCTGGCGGGCGACCCATTCCAGGAAGTGGCGGTAGGAGCGAACGGCGGGCAGCGCGCTCGCGTCGCCGTGCAGGGCGTAGAGGGCGAGCAGGTCACGCATGACCAGCGGCGTCGACCAGCCGTCGAGGAGGATGTGGTGGTTGGACACCACGAAGCGCCACTCGTGCTCGGCGATCTGGATCAGCGTGAAGCGGATCAGCGGCGGGTTCGCCAGGTCGAAGCGGGCGGTGCGGTCGGCTTCGACGAGGTCGGCGTATTCGCCGGTCTCGATGCGGTCGTGTTCGGTCCAGGCCACGCGGGTGGTGTCGAGGACGACCTGCACGGCATTGCCGTCGTGGTCGGTGACGAACGCGGTGCGCAGGGTCTCGTGGCGGTCGAGCAATGCCTGGGCAGCGGCGCGCAGACGGGTGGCGTCGACGCGACCGGTGAGGGTGAGGACCGCCTGGGCGGTGTAGACGTCGACCGAGGTGGCGGCCAGGCGCGCGTGGAAGAACAGACCCGCTTGCAGCGCGGCCAGCGGCCACACCTGGGTGAGCTCGGGGTAGCGCTTCTCCCAGGTGTCGATATCGCGCTGGGTGGAGCGCACGAGGGCGAAGTCGGACGGTGTGTGACCGCCCGCGTCGGCCGAATTGGCGTGCCGGGCCACAGCTTCCAGCGCGGTGATCCACAGGTCGGCGAACTCGCGCACCTCGGCCTCGGCGAGCAGCGTGCTCGGGTAGCCGATATTGGCGCTGAGCTTGTCGCCGACGACGATCGCGTTCACGTCCAGTGGCGCCATCGCGGGCATGTCCGCGTCGTAGGCGCCGCCGAGGGCGGCCAGCTCGGGCGCGGGGATCCAGCCGAAGCCGCGCAGGGCGTCGGGGACATCGCTGTCGGCGACCCGGCCGAGGTAGTTGAAGCTGATCTGGCCGGGGAGCTGCGTGGGCAGTTCGGCGGCGGTCTCGGCGTTCATGTACCGCAACAGGCCGTAGCCGATGCCCTTGTCGGGCACCGAGAGCAGCTGTTCCTTGACCGCCTTGACGGCCTGGCCGAGCGCCGGTCCACCGGCGAGCGCGGCGTCGATGTCGATGCCGGCCAAGTCGAGGCGGACCGGGAAGATGGCGGTGAACCAGCCGACGGTGCGCGACAGGTCGGCGCCGGGCGCGACCTCTTCCTCGCGACCGTGGCCTTCGAGACGCACGAGCAGTGCGTCGCCGGTCGAGTCGGCGCGGCGGCCGTTACCCAGTGCGCCGGGGCCGGTGCGGGTGGAGCGCCACTTGGCGGCGGCCAGCGCGAGCGCGGTGAGCAAGCCGTCGTTGACGCCACCGTGGAACAGGGCGGGGACCGTGGTGAGCAGTGCCTTGGTGACCTCGGCGGAGACCTCGACCGGCAGCTTCTCGACCACGCCGGAGACATCGACCGCCGGGTTCATCGCCCGCTCGGTGAGCAGCGGGTCAGGGGTGTCGACGACCGCACGCCAGAAGTCGAGCTCGGCGGCGCGTTCGGCGCTCTTCGCCTCGTCGGCGAGGGCGTGCGCCCAGGCTCGCATCGAGGTCGCGGGGGCGACCAGCTCCGGCTGTTGACCGGCCGAGAGCTGACCCCACGCGGCGACGAAGTCGGGGACGAGGATGCGCCAGGACACGCCGTCGACCACCAGGTGGTGCGCGACGACGATCAGTCGACCCGCCCGAGCGGCGGACCTGGTGGACGTGTCCGAGTCGCTGCTGTCCGGCGCGGCGGGCTCGAGCCACACGAATCGCACCACGACACCGTCGGCGGGATCGAGGCGATCCAGGCTGGCGTCCAGTGCGGCGGAGGCGATGTCGACGAGCTCGGCGTCGGAGACGGTGGGATCGAAGACGGTGTGGTCGATGCGCGCGGCGGCGTCGACCGTGCCCGCGGGGGCGGTGTCGACGACCCAGCGGCCGTCGACCTGATGCAGCCGCGAGCGCAGCATGTCGTGGCGGTCGATCACCGCGCCGACGGTGGCGGCGATGCCCGCGCGGTCGATGCCGACCGGCAGCTCGAGAGCCATGGTCTGGTTGAACCGGTTGAACGAACCGGGCCGCTCGGCCATGAACCGCACGACCGGGGTCAGCGGCATCTCGCCGACGCCGCCGCCGGGCAGCTCGGCGAGGGTGATCGCGGACGCCGCGGCGACATCGGCGGTTTCGGCGACCGAGGCCAGACCCGCGACGGTGCGCTGCTCGAAGACGTTGCGCGGGGAGAACAGCACGCCACGGGCCTTGGCCCGGGAGACGAGCTGGATGGAGACGATCGAGTCGCCGCCGAGGGCGAAGAACGAATCGTCCACGCCCACGCGCTCCACACCGAGAACCTCGGCGAAGACCTCGGCGATGGTCTGCTCGATCGGGTTGCGCGCGGCACGGAAGGTGACCTCGGTGGCGAAGACCGGCTCCGGCAGCGCCTTGCGGTCGAGCTTGCCGACCGGGGTCAGCGGCACGTGGTCGATCACCATGATCGACGACGGCACCATGTACGCGGGCAGACGATCCTCGACATGCGCGGTCAGGGCGGCGACATCGATCGAATGACCCGGCGCGGCAACCACATACGCGACCAGCGAGACAGCGCCCGCGGTGCTCTTGTGGCCGACGGTGGTCGCGAAGTCGACGGTCTCGTGCGAGGCGAGCGCGGAGTCGATCTCGCCCAGTTCGATACGGAAGCCGCGGATCTTGACCTGGAAGTCGGAACGGCCGACGTACTCGACGGTGCGATCAGCGGTCCAGCGCACCACGTCACCGGTGCGGTACATCCGCTCCCCCGGGACGAACGGGTCGGCGATGAACCGGTCGGCGGTGAGCCCGGCGCGGGCGTGGTACCCACGGGCCAGCTGGATGCCCGACAGATAGAGCTCACCCGCCACACCCACCGGAACGGGCTGGAGCTGGGCGTCCAGGATCAGCGAACGCATGCCGCGGGTGGGGCCACCGATGGTGACCAGCTCGCCCGGCGCCAGCGCGGCGCTGATGTTGGTCATGATCGTGGTCTCGGTGGGGCCGTAGCCGTTGTGGAAGGCACGAGTCGTGCCGTCGGCCGACGCCACCGCCCACTTCGACACCAGATCGGCGGGCACCGCTTCGCCACCGGCGACAAGGACGCGCAGCGAGTCGAGACCGCTGGGATCGAAGGTCGCCAGGGCGGCGGGGGTGATGAAGGCGTGGGTGACCCGCTCGGTGCGGATCAGCTCGGACAGCTCGTCGCCGCCGTAGACGCCCGGCGGGACCACGACCAGCGCGCCGCCACGGGCCAGCGCCAGCAGCAGTTCGAGGATCGAGGCGTCGAACGAGGGCGAGGCGAAATGCAGTGCGCGCGTGTCGGTATCGAGGGCGTAGCGCTCGGCCTGCTCCTCGCCGAAGTTCGCCAGACCGGCATGGGTGACCACGACGCCCTTGGGCACGCCGGTCGAGCCGGAGGTGTAGATGACGTAGGCGGGCTGCTCGGGGGTGGTCACCCGCACGAGTTCCGCGTCCGCGATCGGACCACCGTCGACGGTGGCCGGATCCAGCTCGTCGAGCACCAGCCAGCGTGCCGAATCCGGCAATCCGTCACGCACGGAGGCGACGGTGAGGCCGAGCGGCGAGCCGGAGTCGGTGACCATGTGCGCGATGCGGTCGGCCGGGTAGGTCGGGTCGACCGGCACGAAGGCGGCGCCGGTCTTGGCGACGGCCCACGCGGCCAGCACCGAATCGGCCGAGCGCGGGACCGCGACGGCCACGAGGTCTTCGGCCCCGATGCCCTCGGCGATCAGCAAGCGCGCCAGCCGGTTCGAGCGTTCGTCGAGCTCGGCGTAGGAAACGCTCGCCCCCTGGAACACCACGGCGGGGCCGCTCGGGTTCTGGGCGGCGGCCTCGGACAGCAGGTCGCGCAGGGTGCGGGCGGCCACCGGCGGTTCACCCACGCGGAACACCAGATCGGACCGCTCAGCGGCATCGAGGACATCGATCGCGCCGACCGTGATCGCGGCATCGGCGGCGACGGCCTCGAGTACGCGCTGCCAGCGCACCGCGATGGCGGCGACGGTGTTCTCGTCGAACAGTTCGGTGGCGTAGTTCAGTGCCAGCGCCATCCCGCCGCTGCCGGGCTCGCCCAGTTCGGACAGGGTGAACTGCAGGTCGAAGCGGGCAACGCTCTCGTCGAGGTCGAGCGCCGAGACAGCGAGCCCCGGCAGTTCGAGGGTGGTGCGGTCGAGGTTCTGGAAGGCCAGCATCACCTGGAACAGCGGGTTGCGCGACTGCGAGCGCTCCGGCGCGAGCAGTTCGACCAGGCGCTCGAACGGGACGTCGGCATTGCCGTAGGCGTCGAGGTCGGCCTTGCGCGCGCGTTCGAGCAGGTCGGTGAACGACTCCGCCGGACTGACGCCGGTGCGCAGGACCAGGGTGTTGACGAACATGCCGACCAGGTCGTCGAGGGCCTGCTCGCCACGGCCCGCGATGGGGGTGCCGATGGCGATGTCGTCGGAGCCGGACAGCCGGGCCAGCAGCACCGCGAGGGCGGTGTGCATGACCATGAACAGCGACGCGCCCTGACGGCGGGCGACCTCGTCGAGCTTCGCGATCAGCTCGGGCGAGAGCTCACGGTGCACGGTGGCGCCGTGATGCGAGGCGATCGCCGGGCGGGCGCGGTCGAACGGCAGGGTCAGTTCGTCGGGGACACCGGCGAGCTGGGTCTGCCAGTAGCCCACCTGGCGCGACATCAGCGATTCGGCGTCGTCCTCGGTGCCGAGCACGGCGCGCTGCCAGATCGCGAAATCGGCGTACTGCACCGGCAGCGGCGCCCAGCCGGGGGCGGTGCCCTGGGCGCGGGCGGTGTAGGCGCGCATCACGTCGCGGGTCAGCGGCGCGATGGAGAAACCGTCGGCGGCGATGTGGTGCACGACCACGACCAACACGTGCTCGACGGGAGCGCTGTCGGCCGAGCCGGCTACGCGGAACAGCCGCGCGCGCATCGGAACCTGTTCGGCCACATCGAAACCGGTGGACACGAACTCGGTGACCGTCTCGAACAGCTCGTCGCGATCGATCGAGGCGGGGCGCAGATCCAGCGAGATGCGTTCCGCGGCAACGATCTGCTGCACCGGGGTGCCACCGTGCTCGGGATAGCGGGTGCGCAGCGATTCGTGCCTGCGGACCAGGTCGGCCAGCGCGAGCGCCAGTGCCTCGGTGTCGAGTTCGCCGGTGAGACGGATCGCGACGGGCAGGTTGTAGGCAGCCGAGGTGGTGTCGTACTTGTTGAGGAACCACATGCGCTGCTGGGCGAACGACAGCGGAACCAGTTCGCCTTCGGCGCGCTCACGGGCGACCAGCGCCGCGCGGGCGGTGCCGCCGGTGTGCGATTCCACCCGTGCGGCAAGGGCTTCCACGGTGGAGGCTTCGAACAGGGCGCGCACCGGCACCGTGGCGCCGAGCGCCGCACCGATGCGGGCCACGACGCGGGTGGCGATCAGCGAGTTGCCGCCGAGGTCGAAGAAGTCGTCGTCGACACCGACCCGGTCCAGGCCGAGCACATCGGCGAAGACCGCGGCCACGGTTTCCTGCACCGGTGTGACGGGTGCGCGGAAGGCCCGCGCCTGCACCGCGGGGGCGGGCAGCGCGCGGCGGTCCAGCTTGCCGTTGACGGTCAGCGGGATCCACTCGAGGCGCACGAGCGCCGCGGGAACCATGTAGGCGGGCAACTGTTCGGCCGCACCGCTGCGGATGACCTCGAGATCGGGTTCCAGGTCACCCTCGGCGACCACGTAGGCGACGATCCGCTGGTCACCCGGCTGATCCTCGCGCACGATCACCGCGGCCTGAGCGATACCCGGCTGTGCGAGCACGGCGGCTTCGATCTCACCGAGCTCGATACGGAAACCGCGGACCTTCACCTGATCGTCGGCGCGGCCCAGGTATTCGAGTTCGCCGAAGCGGTTCCAGCGCGCGAGGTCGCCGGAGCGGTACAGCCGCGAGCCGCCCTGGCTCGGGCCCGCGAGGGGGTTGGCGACGAAGCGGGTGGCGGTCAGGTCGGGTCGACCCAGGTAGCCGCGCGCCAACTGCGGTCCGGCGACATACATTTCGCCCGCGACACCCACCGGCACGGGACGCAACCGGCTGTCGAGGACATACACGCCGAGCCCGGCGATCGCCCGGCCGACGACCGAACCCGCCGCGGCGGCAATGGTTTTCGCGTCCAGCGCACGGAACGACACGTGCACCGTGGTCTCGGTGATGCCGTACATGTTGACCAGCGTCGGCGAGCTGTCACCGTGGCGGGCGACCCAATCCGACAGACGGCGCAGCTCGAGTGCCTCGCCACCGAACACGACGTAGCGCAGGGCGAGCGGTTCCAGGCCGGGTCCGGCGTTGCGGTCGGCCTCGGCCAGTTGGTAGAACGCCGACGGCGTCTGGTTGAGCACCGTCACCTGCTCCACGCGCAGCAGTTCCAGGAACTGCTCGGGCGAGCGCGAGGTGTAGTAGTCGACGACGATCAGCGAGCCGCCGAACAGCAGCGGGCCCCACAGCTCCCACACCGAGAAGTCGAAGGCGTAGGAGTGGAACAGCGTCCACACATCGCGCGGGCCGAAGCCGAAGTCGCGGTCGGTGTTGGCGAACAGCCGCACCACATTGCGGTGCGCGACCGCGACGCCCTTGGGGCGACCGGTCGAACCGGAGGTGTAGATGACGTAGGCGACGTTGTCCGGCGAGAGCGGAGCCAGCCGGTCGGCGTCGGTGATCGTGGCGTCGTCGGCGTCTTCGATATTGCCGGTTTCCACGGCGAATCCGTCGAGCACCACCGAGGGCAGGTGCGCCGGCACCGTCACCTGGACGGTGGAATCGAGGACCACGCTGGTGGGGCGCGAGTCCTCGAGCACGTAGGCGATGCGCTCGGCCGGGTATGTCGGGTCCACCGGCACGTAGCCCGCACCGGTCTTGACGACGGCCAGCAGCGCGACGACGAGATCGAGCGAGCGCGGCAGGATCACCGCGACCAGCGATTCCGGGCCCGCGCCGTCGTCGATCAGCCTGCGCGCCAACACATTCGCGCGGCGATCGAGTTCGGCGTAGGTCAGCGACTCGACCCCGAACTTGGCGGCGATGCGGTCCGGGTAGGCGGCGGCCGCGGCGTCGAACAGGTCGACCAGGGTCGTGTGCTTGTTGCCGAACAGGCCGCGCCGGTAGCCCGCGGGGGTGCTGGCGTCGTGGATGACCGGCAGACCGATGGCGTCGGCGCCCGAGGACACCCAGCGCTGGGCGACATCGCGCTGTTCGGCCTCACCGAGCAGGTCGATATCGCCGACGATCACGTCGGGGTTCTCGGCGACGCTGCGCAGGATGCGCACCAGCCGGTCACCGAAGGCGGCGACGGTCTCGGGGTCGAACAGATCGGTGGCGTAGTTCCACGACAGCGCCAGCGAGCCGTCGGCGGCTTCGCCCACGGTGAGCTGCACGTCGAACTTCGCTGTGCCCGGATCGAAGTCGACGACATCGAGGTCGAGCCCGGGCAGTGCGATGGTGCCGGCATCGGCGGCGGTGGCCGCCTCGAAGGTGAGCGCCACCTGGAACAGCGGGTGGTGCGCCTGCGAACGGGTGGGGCTGAGCACGTCGACGAGACGCTCGAACGGCACATCGGCATTGGCGAAGGCCGACAGGTCGACCCTGCGGATCTGATCGAGCAGGTCACCGAAGCTCGCGCTGGAGTCGACCTCGCTGCGCAGCACCAGGGTGTTGACGAACATGCCGACCAGGTCGTCGAGCGTGCGCTCGCCACGACCGGCGATGGGAGTGCCGATGGCGATGTCGGTGCTGTTGGACAGGCGCGCGGCCCAGGTGGCCAGCGCCGCGTGCATCACCATGAACAGGGTGACCCCGCGGGCGCGGGCGATCTCGGTGAGCGCGTGATGCAGGTGCGCGTCGATCGAGAAGCGGTGCAGGTCACCGGCATTGGTGGCGACCTCGGGGCGCGGACGGTCCGCGGGCAGTTCGAGCTGATCCGGCAGGTCACGCAGTTGCTCGGTCCAGTAGGCGAGCTGGCTCGCGGCGACCGAGTCGGGATCGGACTCCTCGCCGAGGACCTCGCGCTGCCACAGGGTGTAGTCGGCGTACTGGACTTCCAGCGGCGACCAGGCGGGGATCTCGCCCCGGGTGCGCTCGGTGTAGGCCACGACGACATCGCGCAGCAGCGGCCGCAGCGAGAAGCCGTCACCGCTGATGTGGTGCATCACCAACACGGCCACGTGATTACGGTCGTCGACGCGCAGCAGGCTCGCGCGGAAGGGGACCTCGCGGGTCACGTCGAAGTGCACGCTCGCCAACTCGACCACGCGCGCGACCACGTCGCTCGCGGCGACCGGCTGAGCGGGCAGCGCGAAACGAACCTCGTCGGCGGGCAGGACCCGCTGGTAGCCGGCGCCTTCGTCGACCGCGCCCGCGGCGACGTCGGAGGCCGGGTAGAAGGTGCGCAGTGATTCGTGGCGGGCCACCACATCGGCGACAGCCGCTTCGAGCGCGGCGACGTCGAGGTCACCGGTGAGGCGGATCGCGACGGGGATGTTGTTGACCGCGGTGCGGTTGTCGAAGCGGTTGAGGAACCACATCCGCTGCTGGGCCTGTGACAGCGGCACCAACTCGGGACGCGGGCGCGGCACGAGCGGGATCCGTCCGCCACGACCGGTGTGCGTTTCCACGCGAGCCGCCAGCGCCGCGACGGTCGATGCCTCGAACAGCGCGCGCAGCGGCACCTGGGTGTCGAGCGCTTCGGACAGCCGGGCCGCGGCCCTGGTGGCGACCAGCGAGTTGCCGCCCAGTTCGAAGAAGTCGTCGTCGAGGCCGACCTGACCGGCGCCGAGCACTTCGGCGAAGGTGGCGGCGACGATCTGCTGCACCGGGGTGACCGGCGCCTGGAACGTGCGGGCGGCGAAGACCGGCGCGGGCAGCGCCTTGCGGTCGAGCTTGCCGGAAGCGTTGAGCGGGAACGCGTTCAGCACCACATACGCGGCGGGCACCATGTAGACGGGCAGTTCGGCGCCGAGCGCGTCCTTGACCGCGTCGGTGTCGACGGTGGCGCCGGTCTCCGGGATGACGTAGGCCACCAGCTGATCGCCGGTGTGCTCGTCGGCGCGGACCACGACCACCGACTGGGCGATCTCCGGCAGCGCGGTGAGCGCCGACTCGATCTCGCCCAGTTCGATACGCAGACCACGCAACTTCACCTGGAAGTCGGTGCGGCCCAGGTACTCCAGTTCGCCGTCGGCGGTCCAGGTGACGAGGTCGCCGGTGCGGTACATGCGCTCGCCGCCCGCGAACGGGTCGGCGACGAAGCGGTCCATCGTCAGGTCGGCGCGACCGACGTACCCGTGGGCCAGCTGCACGCCCGCGAGGTAGAGCTCACCCGCGACACCCACCGGAACCGGTCGCAGTCGCGAATCCAGCACGTACAGACGGGTGTTGAACACCGGGGCGCCGATCGGCACCGTCTCGGTGTCGGCGTCGGTGACCTCGTGATAGGTCACATCGACCGCGGCTTCGGTCGGACCGTAGAGGTTGTGCAGTGCGGCGCCGGTCAATTCGCGCAGACGCTGCGCGGTCGGCGCGGGCAGACCCTCACCGGAGGCGAACACATTGCGCAGCGAGACACACTCGGCCGCCAGCGGTTCGGTGACGAACACCGCCATCATCGACGGCACGAAGTGCACCGTGGTGACCTGTTCGGCCCCGATCAGACGGGCCAGGTAGGCCGGGTCGCGATGCCCGTCCGGCTTGGCGACGACCAGACGCGCGCCGACCTGCAAGGGCCAGAAGAACTCCCACACCGACACGTCGAAGGTGGCGGGGGTCTTCTGCAGCACCACGTCGTCGGCGGCGAGGCCGTAGGCGGCGTGCATCCACACCAGGCGGTTGACGATCGCCGCGTGACTGACCGCGACGCCCTTCGGACGACCGGTCGAGCCGGAGGTGAAGATGACGTAGGCGGTGTTGTCCGAGCGCAGCGGGCGGTGCCGGTCGGCATCGGTGACCGGCGCGGTGGAGTGGCCGGACAGGTCGAGCTGGTCGATGCGCACCTCGCGACCGGCGGCAGCGGGCAGGCTCTCACCGGAGGTCAGCACGCAGACCGGCTGCGCGGTCTCGAGGATGTGCTCGATGCGCTCGGTCGGGTGGTCGGGGTCGAGCGGCACATACGCGCCACCGGCGGCGGACACGGCGTACATGCCGACCAGCAGGTCGATCGAGCGCCGCATGCCCAGTGCCACATACGATTCCGGGCCGACACCGGCGTCCTTGAGCCAGCGCGCCAGCTGACGCACCCGCCCGGCGAACTCGGCGTAGGACAGACTCGTCCCCTCGAAGGTGAGCGCGATCGCGTCGGGAGTCCGCGCGACCTGGGCCTCGAACAGCGCGTGGAGAGTGGCCGGTTCGTCGTCGCTCGGCGTGCTCAGCGCGGCGTCGACGGCGAATTCGGTGTCGTTCCAGCGATCGAGCACCAGGGCGCGCTCGGCGGAGTCGAGCAGTTCGATGTCACCGACGGGTGCCGAGGGGTCGACCACGACGGCGGTGAGCACGCGCAGCAGTCGGGCGCCGAAGGTGGCGGCGAAGCCCGCGTCGAAAAGATCTGTCGCGTAGACGAGTTCGGCGTCCATGTGGCTGTCGTCGTCGGCCGGGACCTCGCTGAGCGCGAGCTGCAGATCGAACTTGGCCATGTGCTGGTCGATGCCCAGCTCGGAGACCGTGAGGCCGGGCAGTTCCAGGGTGGTACGGCCCAGGTTCTGGAACGAGAGCATCACCTGGAACAGCGGGTGGCGCGACTGCGACCGCGTCGGGTTGAGCACCTCGACGAGACGCTCGAACGGCACGTCGGCGTGGGCGAAAGCGGCCAGGTCGTCTTCGCGGACCCGACCGAGCAGCTCGCTGAAGCTCGCGCCCGGGTCGACCTGTGCGCGCAACACCAGGGTGTTGACGAACATGCCGACCAGATCGTCGAGCGCCTGCTGACCACGGCCCGCGACCGGGGTGCCGATGGCGATGTCGGAGGTGCCCGACAACCGCGCCAGCAGCACCGCGAAAGCGCTGTGCACCACCATGAACAGGGTGGTGCTGTGCTCGTGGGCGACCCGGTTCAGTGCCTCGACGAGCTCGCCCGGCACTTCGAAACGGTGCGTGCCCGCCTGGTAGCTGGCCTGTGCGGGCCGCGACTTGTGGCCCAGGCGCAGTTCGTCGGGCAGGTCGGCCAGCGCGCCGCGCCAGTGCTCGAGCTGCTCGGAGATCAGCGAGGTGGGATCGGTTTCGTCGCCGAGGACTTCGCGCTGCCAGAGCGCGTAGTCGATGTACTGCACGGCCAGCGGCGGCCACCCGGGTTCGGTGCTCGCGGTGCGGGCGACGTAGGCGGTCATCAGGTCGCGCACCAGCGGGCGCAGCGAGAAACCGTCGGCGGCGATGTGGTGGACCACCATCACCAGCACGTGCTCGCGTTCACCGAGCTCGTAGACCCGCAGGCGCACCGGCGCGTTCGCGGTGACATCGAAGCCGCGGCGGGCGAACTCGTAGAGCGAGATCGCCATATCGGTCTCGTCGGCCTCGATCAGCTCGACGTCGGGAATGGAGCCCGCGGCGGCGAGGACCTTCTGGTACGCGGCGCCTTCCGCCATGGTGGCGCGCCCCGACTCGGGGGCCACGTACACGGGGTAGACCGTGCGCAGGGTTTCGTGGCGGGCGATCACGTCGGCGACCGCGCCGCGCAGGGCGGGCAGGTCGAGCAGGCCCTGCAGGCGGACCGCGACCGGGATGTTGTAGGTGCCGGTGTCGGCGACGTCGAAGCGGTTGAGGAACCACATGCGCTGCTGCGCGAGCGACAGCGGCGGGTGCTCGGGACGCGGCCGGGCAGTGAGCTCGGCGCGCAGACCGGAACCCGCGTGCGATTCCACGCGCGCGGCCAGCGCGCCGACGGTGGGCGCCTCGAACAGCGTGCGCACGCCGACCTCGGCGTTGAGCGCCTTGCTCAGGCGGGCCGCGACCTGGGTGGCGACCAGGGAGTTACCGCCGAGGGCGAAGAAGTCGTCGTCCACGCCGACGCGCTCGGCGCCGAGCAGATCGGCGAAGATCTCGGCGACGATCTCCTCGATCGGGGTCGAGGGCGCACGGAACACCTTCGCCTCGAACACGGGCGCCGGCAACGCTTTACGGTCGAGCTTGCCGGAGGCGTTGAGCGGGAAGGCATCGAGCACGACCAGGGCCGAGGGCACCATGTAGGTGGGCAGCTCGGCGGTGACGCCCGCCTTCACGGTGGCTACGTCGACGGTCGTCCCCGCTTCGGGCACCACGTAACCGACGAGCTGGTCACCGGCGTGCGCGTCGGAGCGCACGACCACGACCGACTGCGCCACGCCCGGCTGGGCCAGCAGGGTCGCCTCGATCTCGCCGAGTTCGATGCGCAGACCGCGCAGCTTCACCTGGAAGTCGGTGCGGCCCAGGTAGTTCAGCTCGCCGTAGGAGAGCCCGTTACCGGCGGACACCGCGGTCCAGGTGACGAGGTCGCCGGTGCGGTACATCCGCGAGCCCGCCGCGCCGTACGGGTTGGCGACGAAACGGTCGGCGGTCAGGTCGGCCCGGTTGAGATAGCCCACGGCCAGCTGATCGCCCGCGAGATAGAGCTCACCCGCGACACCGGGGGCCACGGGGTGCAGGCGCGAATCCAGCACGAACACCCTGGTGTTCCACACCGGGCGGCCGATCGGCACCGACTCCACATCCGCGTCGACGACCTCGTGATAGGTGACGTCGACCGCGGCCTCGGTGGGGCCGTACAGGTTATGCAGGCGGGCGCCGGTGAGCTCGCGCAGCCGCTGCGCGGTGGGCGCGGGCAGCGCCTCACCGGAGGCGAACACCTGACGCAGGCGCACCGCGTCACCGTTGCCGTTGCTGCCGAGGGTCGAGACGAACACCGACAGCATCGAGGGCACGAAGTGCGCGGTGGTGATGTGGCGCTCGGCGATGATCTGGGCCAGGTACACCGGGTCGCGGTGGCCGTCGGGCTTGGCGACGACCAGGCGGGCGCCGGTCTGTAAGGGCCAGAAGAACTCCCACACCGACACGTCGAAGGTGGCCGGAGTCTTCTGCAGGACGGCATCGGCGGCGTCGATCGGGTACTCGTGCTGCATCCACAGCAGCCGGTTGACGATCGCCGCATGATCGACCGCGACACCCTTGGGGCGGCCGGTCGAGCCGGACGTGAAGATCACGTAGGCGGTGTTGGTGGCCCGAAGCGGCTGCACGCGTTCGGCATCGGTGATCGGGGCGCCGCTGAAATCGGCGGGCGAGAAGATGTTCTCGACCACGTGCACGGTGACGCCGTCGGCCTCGAACGCGTCACGACGACTGGTGAGTACCAGGCGCGGCTGCGCGGTCTCGATGATGTGGCCGATCCGGTCGGCGGGCTGATCCGGATCGAGCGGCACATAGGCGGCGCCGGTCTGCAGCACCGCGTACATGGCGACGACCAGCTCGGTGGAGCGCCGGATCGCCAGTGCGACATGGTCACCGGGGCCGACGCCGTCGGCGATCAGGCGGCGCGCGATGCGGTTGGCCCGCTCCTGGAGCTCGCGGTAGGACAGCTCTTCCTGCTCGAAGATCAGGGCGAGGGCGTCCGGGGTCCGCTCGACCTGCGCGTCGAACAGCGACACGAGCGTGCCCTGTGGGACCGCGTGCGCGGTGTCGTTCCAGTCGACGAGAACCTGCGCGTGCTCCTCGGGCGCGAGCAGATCGATGTCGCCGACGAACACCTCGGGATCGGCGACGATCGCGGCGAAGATGTTGTCGAGCCTGCGCGCGAACGCGGCGATCGTCGATTCCTCGAAAAGGTCGAGCGCGTAAGAGAACTCGGCCGCCATGCCGCCGGCCTCGCCGTCGGTGTCCTGCACCTCGGTGAGGGTGAGCTGCAGATCGAACTTGGCCAGCTGTGGGTCGTAATCGATGCCGCTGACCGCGAGGCCGGGCAGCTGGAGCGAGGCCTGCTTGTTGTTCTGGAACGACAGCATCACCTGGAACAGCGGGTGGCGCGCCTGCGAACGGGCCGGGTTGAGCACCTCGACGAGCCGCTCGAACGGCACGTCGGCGTGCGCGAAGGCCTGCAGGTCGGTCTCGCGGGCCTGGTCGAGCAGGGTCGCGAACGGGGTGGCGCCCTCGACCTGCGAGCGCAGCACCAGGGTGTTGACGAACATGCCGACCAGGTCGTCGAGCGCCTGATCACCACGGCCCGCGACGGGGGTGCCGATCGCGATATCGCTGGTACCGCTGGCGCGGGCGAGCAGCACGGCCAGCGCGCTGTGCATGACCATGAACAGCGACGCGTTGTAGCGGCGGCCCAATTCGACCAGGGCGCGCTGGGTTTCGCTCGCGATCACGAAGCTGTAGGTGCCACCCCGGTAGGAGGCGGCCGGCGGGCGCGGATGATCGGCCGGGAGGACCAGCTCGTCGGGCAGGTCGGCGAGTTCCTTGGCCCAGTAGGCGATCTCGGAGGAGATCAGCGACTGCGGATCGTCCTCGGAACCGAGCACTTCACGCTGCCAGAGCGCGTAATCGGCGTACTGGACCGGCAATTCGGCCCAGGTCGGCGCTTCCCACGAGGTGCGGGCCGCGTACGCCATGATCACATCGCGCGAGAGCGGCGCCATCGACCAACCGTCGGCGGAGATGTGGTGCACCACCATGCCGAGCACGTACTCGGACTCGGAAACCTCGAAAAGCCGTGCGTGCAGCGGTACTTCGCTGGTCACGTCGAACGCCATCGACGCCAGGTCGATCAGGTGATCGATCAGGTTGTCCTCGGTGACCCGGTACGGGGTGAGGTCGGGGACGATCTGGGCGGCGTCCAGGACCACCTGCACGGGGCCCGCGCCGGAGTCGGGGAACACCGTGCGCAGCGACTCGTGCCGGTCGATGACGTCGATGACCGCGACCTGCAGTGCGGCCACATCGAGGTCACCGGAGAGCCGGATCGCGACGGGAATGTTGTTGACCGCCGAGGCGGTGTCGAAGCGGTTGAGGAACCACATGCGCTGCTGTGCCAGCGACAGCGGCACCCGGTCGGGGCGCTCACGGGCGACCAGCGCCTTGCGCGCGCCGTCACCGGCCTGGGACTCCACCCGGGCGGCCAGCGCCGCCACCGTGGGAGCCTCGAACAGCATGCGGACCGGGACACGGGTGTCGAGGGCGATACCGATGCGGGAGGCGACCTGGGTGGCGATCAGCGAGTTGCCGCCCAGTTCGAAGAAGTCGTCCTCGACGCCGACGCGGCCCAGTTCGAGCACGTCGGCGAAGATCTGCGCGACGATCTGCTCGATCGGGGTGGTCGGGGCCCGGAACTCGCGCACCTCGAACACCGGCGCGGGCAGCGCGCGACGGTCGAGCTTGCCGTTGACCGTCAGCGGGATCGCGGCGAGCACCATGATCGACGAGGGCACCATGTACGCGGGCAGGCGCTGCGCGACGTGGTCGGTCAGTTCGGCGATATCGATCGACGTGCCGGGCACCGCGACGACATAGGACACCAGCGAGGTGCTGCCGCCCTTGTTCTTGTGGCCGATGCTGACCGCGAAATCGACGGTCTCGTGCGAGGCGAGCGCGGAGTCGATCTCGCCCAGTTCGATCCGGAAACCGCGGACCTTCACCTGGAAGTCGGAACGGCCGACGTATTCCACATTGCGATCGGCGGTCCAGCGCACCACGTCACCGGTGCGGTACATCCGCGCGCCGGGAGCGTAGGGATTGGCGACGAATCGGTCGGCGGTCAGCGAGGCGCGCGCGTGGTAGCCACGGGCCATACCGACGCCGCCGATGTAGAGCTCACCCGCGACGCCCACCGGCACGGGGCGGAGGCGGTCGTCGAGGATCAGGGTGTGCACGCCGCGGATGGGTCCGCCGATGACGACCCGCTCCCCCGGGATCAGCCCTTCGCTGAGGTTGGACGCGATGGTGGTCTCGGTGGGGCCGTAGACATTGCCCAGCATGCGGCGCGAACCGTCGGGCAGGCGCACCGCCCACTTGGCGACCAGTTCCGGCGGCACCGCTTCACCACCGGCGGCGAGCACCCGCAGGTGATCGAGGCCGCGCGCGTCGAAGGTGGCCAGCGCGGCGGGGGTCACGAAGGCGTGGGTGACCTGTTCGGTGATGAGGATGTCGCGCAGTTCCTCACCGCCGTAGACGCCCGGCGGGACGACGACGAGGGTGCCGCCGCGACCGATCGCGAGCAGCAGTTCCAGCACCGAGGCGTCGAACGAGGGCGAGGCGAAATGCAGTGCGCGCGTGTTCGAGTCGAGCGAGTAGAGGTCGATCTGCTCGGCGCAGAAGTTGGCGACGCTGGCATGGGTCACCACCACGCCCTTGGGCACACCGGTGGAGCCGGAGGTGTAGATCAGATACGCGGGCTGCGCGGGATCGGTCGGGCGGACCAGCTCGCGCGGGGCCAGCGGGGCATCGGAGATGTAGTCGAGGTCGAGGTCGTCGACCACCAGCCAGCTCACCGAATCCGGCAGCTCGCCTGCTTCCCCGGTGACCGTGATACCCACGGACACACCGGCATCGGCGATCATGTGGGCGATGCGGTCGGCCGGGTAGTTCGGGTCGACGGGCACGAACGCGGCGCCGGTCTTGGCGACCGACCACACCGCAAGCACCGACTCCAGCGAACGGGGCACGGCCACGGCCACGAAGTCCTCGGCGCCGAGACCCTGCTGGATCAGCAAGCGCGCCAACTGGTTCGAGCGCCGATCGAGTTCGCCGTAGGAGACAGCTGTCCCCTCGAACACCACGGCGGTCGACTCGGTGTCGCGGGCTGCCTGGGCGATGAGCTGCGGCAGGGTGCGCGCCACCGCGGCGGGAGCGCCGAAGCGGGTGACCAGGTCGGTGCGTTCGGCGGCGTCGAGCACGTCGATCGCGCCGACGGTGACGGCCGGGTCGGCCAGGATCGCGTCGAGCACGCGGCGCCAGCGCAGCAGCAGCTCTTCGACGGTCGACTGGTCGAACAGGTCGATGGCGTAGGTGAGCACGCCGGTCATGCCCGACAGCGAGCCGGTGCCGGTGTGCTCCTCGGTCAGCGTCCACTGCAGGTCGAACTTGGCCATGTCGACCTCGACCTCGTCGGCCGTGACCGTGAGACCGGGCAGCTCGAGGGTGCCGTGCGACATCTCCTGGAACGACAGCACCACCTGGAACAGCGGGTGCCGCGCCTGCGAGCGCGACGGGTTGAGCACGTCGACGAGCCGCTCGAACGGCACGTCCGCGTTGGCGAACGCGCTCAGGTCGGTTTCGCGGGTGCGGGCGAGGAATTCGGTGAACGGCTGGGTGGGGTCGACGTCGGAACGCAACACCAGGGTGTTGACGAACATGCCGATCAGGTCGTCGAGCGCCTGCTCACCACGGCCGGCGATGGGAGTGCCGACGGCGATGTCGGTGGTGCCCGACAGGCGCGCGAGCAGCACCGCCAGGGAGGCGTGCACCACCATGAACAGGGTGACGCCGTTGGCGCGGGCCACGGCGGCGAGCTGTTCGTGGGTGTCGGCGTCGATCTCGAATCCGACGCGCGCGCCACGGAAGCTCTGCTGCTGCGGGCGCGGGCGGTCGCTGGGCAGGTCGAGCTGGTCGGGCAGGCCCTCGAGCGCGCGCTGCCAGTAGTCGAGCTGACGCGCGGCCATCGAGGTCGGGTCGGACTCGGCGCCGAGCAGATCGTGCTGCCACTGGGTGTAGTCGCGGTACTGGACCGGCAGCGGCAGCCAGGCCGGAGCCTCGCCCGCGACCCGGGCCAGGTAGGCGGTGGCGACGTCGCGGGCCAGCGGACCGAAGGAGAAGCCGTCGGCCGCGATGTGGTGGACGACGAAGGCGACCGCGTATTCCGGTGTGCCCGCGCCGTGACCGGCGGGCTCGGAGGCGGTAGCGGAGCGTGACCACGCAGAGCCCTCGGGAGCGGCGCCGTTGGACTCAGCCGTTCCGCCGACCACCTTGAAGATCTGCACCCGGATGGGCAGTTCCAGGGTGACGTCGAAGCCGGTGGAGGCGAAGTCGATCAGTTCCTCGCGCAGACGCGACTGGTCGATCGGGGTCACCGCGATGCCGAGATCGAATTCGTCGGCGCCGAGTACCTGCTGGAAGCCGCCGTCGGCGTCGGGGAAGATCGTGCGCAGCGATTCCTGGCGCACCACAACATCATTGAGCGCGGCGATCAGGGCGTCGACGTCGACGCGACCCTTCATCTGCACCACGAAGGGCAGGTTGTAGGTCGGCGCGGTGGGGTCGAACTGGTTGATGAACCACATCCGCTGCTGGGCCAGCGACAGCGGGACCTGCTCGGGATGGGGCTGCGCGACCAGCGGCGGACGCGTGGAAACATCGGCAGGCGTAGCGGATTCGGCCCGCGCGGCGAGTCCGGCCACGGTCGGGGTCTCGAACAGCGCGCGCACACCGAGCTGGATGCCGAACGCGGCGCCGATGCGGGCGACGACCTGGGTGGCGACCAGCGAGTTGCCGCCGAGTTCGAAGAAGTTGTCGTCGGCGCCGACCCGAACCTGGCTCAGCACATCGGCGAAGATGCCGGCCACGATCTGTTCGGCCGGGGTGCGCGGAGCGCGGAAATCGCCTGCGGCGGCGGTGAAGACGGGCTCGGGCAGGGCCTTGCGGTCGAGCTTGCCCGAGGTGTTGAGCGGGAACGCGTCGAGCACCATGATCGACGCGGGCACCATGTAGGCGGGCAGCTTCTCGGACACGAAGCGGGTCAGCGTCGCCGGGTCAGCGGACTGGCCCGGCGCGGGCACGATGTAGGCCACGAGCTGCTGGCCGGTCGCGGTATCGACCACGAGCACCGCGGCCTGGCTGACGCTCGGATGCGCGAGCAGGTCGGTTTCGATCTCGCCGAGCTCGATGCGCTGACCACGGAACTTCACCTGGAAGTCGGTGCGGCCGATGTATTCCAGCACGCCGTCGGCGTTCCAGCGCACCAGGTCACCGGTGCGGTACATGCGCTCGCCGGGGGCGCCGACGGGGTTGGCGACGAAGCGATCCGAGGTCAGGTCGGGGCGGCCTCGGTAGCAGCGGGCCAGCTGACGACCGGCCAGATACAGCTCACCCGGCGCGCCGATCGCGGCCGGTCGCAGCCGCGAATCCAGTACGTAGACTTCGACATTCCACTCGGGGATACCGATCGGCACCTGGGTGGTGTCGGCTTCGGTGGCCTCCCAGTAGGTGACCGAGACCGCTGCCTCGGTGGGGCCGTAGAGGTTGTGCAGGCCTGCGTCGGAGATCGCCCGCAGACCTGCGGCGGTCTCGGGCGGCAGTGCTTCACCGATGACGAAAACCGCACGCAGCGTGGCACATTGGGCCCGCGTCGCGTGGGAGACGAAGACCGTGAGCATGGACGGGACGAAGTCCGTCACGGTGACGCCGTGGCGTTCGATCATGTCCGCGACGTAGAGCGGGTCGCGGTGGCCGTCGGGGCTCGCGATGACCAGTTTCGCGCCGACCATCAGCGGCAGGAAGTAACCCCACAGCGACACGTCGAAGGTGGTCGCGGTCTTCTGCAGGTAGACGTCGTCGGCGGTCAACCGGTATTCGTCGAGCATCCACAGCTCTTGGTTGACGATCGCGTGGTGGGTGACCGCGACGCCCTTGGGGCGACCGGTGGAACCCGAGGTGTAGATGACGTAGGCCGTGTTGTCCGGGCGCAGCGGGGACAGGCGGTCGGCGTCGGTGACAGGTGTGGCGTCGAAACCGGTCGTATCGAGTCGATCGATCTCGACGCGGGCGACGGTGTCGGGCAGGTCGAGGTCGTCGCCGGTGGTCGTCAGGACGCAGACCGGTGCCGCGGACTCCAGGATGTAGGCGGTGCGGTCGGCCGGATGATCCGGGTCGATCGGCACGTACGCGCCACCGGCCCGCAGCACGGCGTGCATGCCGATGACCAGGTCGAGCGAGCGGCGCATGCCGAGCGCGACGAGGGATTCCGGGCCGACGCCGTCGGCGATCAGGAAGCGGGCCAGCCGGTTCACCTTCGCGGCGAACTCGGCGTAGGTGAGGGTCTCGCCTTCGAAGTCGAGGGCGATGTTGTCCGGAGTGAGCGGGATCTGCGCGTCGAGCAGCGCAGGCAGCGTGGTGGCGGGGACCTCGTGGGCCGCGTCGTTCCACTCGGTGAGCGAGCGTTCGAGCTCCGCGGTGCCGGTGACCGGCAGCTTCCAGACCGCGAGGTCGGCGTCGGCGGCCAGGAACCGGTCGAAGAACTCGAGGAACCGGCCGTGATGGGTCTGCGCCTCGGCGGCCGAGTACAGGTTCGGGTTGGTCTCGAAGTCGATGTGGGAGCGGGTGCCACCGTGCGACTGATAGAAGTTGACGCCGAGGTCCTCGATGCTGCCCGTGGACAGCACGTTGAGCGTGCCCTCCATGCCACCGAAGCTCAGGTGGTTGTCGAACAGCATGATGTTGACCCACGGGCCGAAGAACTCCGTGGAGACCATGCCCTCGCCCGCCGAATCACGGCGGATGTCCTCGTGGCGGTAGCGCTGGTGGCGCAGGGCGCCGGAGACCTCGGTGGTCACCGAACGCAGCAGCTGCGCGACGGTGGTGTCGTGGCCGACGCGCAGGCGCAGCGGGACGATGTTGGAGGTGGCGCCGCCGGAGCGACGCATCACCGCGGTGGTGCGAGCGGTGACCGGGAGACTGAGGATCACGTCCTCGGTGCCGGTGATCTGGGCCAGGTACGCCGCGAAACCGGCGATCAGCAGTGGTGCGGCGGTGCTGTCGTGGCGGGCGATCGCCGCGGTGAGCAACTCGTCCTGCGCCGTGCTCAGCGCCGCGCTGGTGACGTCGTTGACCGGCGAGGGCGGGGCCGAGCGGCCGGTGAGGCTGCTGCCCTCTTCCAGGCCCGCGACGCGCTGAGCCCAGTGTTCTTTATCGGACTGGAAACGGGTGCTGTCACGGTAGACGAGCTCGGACTCGTAGAGCGCGCGCAGGTCGGTGGCCTTGTTCGGCGGGGCCGGGGTGCCGGTGACCTCGGCGGTATAGAGCTCCGCCGTGCGGTTGACGAAGTTGTTGGCGCCGAAACCGTCGAGCACGATGTGGTGGACGCGGGCATACCAGTACCAGCGATCATCGCCGAGCTGCAGCGCGGCGGCCTGAACGAGGCGGTCTTCGACGATATCGAGCGGGCGGCTGTACTCGGCGCGCATCCACGCGGCGGCGGCGGCTTCGGGGTCGGCCTCGCCACGCAGATCGACATAGATCAGCGTCGCGTCCTGGGTGGGGTCGATGGTCTGCATCGGCTCACCGTCGACCTCGACGATGCGCAACCAGCCCGATTCGAGGTCGGTGGCCGCGTCGGCGCTCGCGCGCTCGAGCACGGCGACGTCGAGGCGTCCGCGCAGGTCGACGTACTGGGCGATATTGATCGGCACCTGTGGGTCGACGTGCTGCGCGTACCAGATACCCAGCTGTGCGGGCGAGAGCGGGAAGTACTCCGAGGAGCCTCCACGTCCGTCACCAGTTTCGCCGTTTCCGCCGAAATCCAGCCGGTCCAACCCAAACCTCGCTTCCGGAACACCCGGTCAGGCGCTCCCCGACGACACCGGAACGCGAGCGCCCACCTAACTACCAGCGTGGCGCCCGCGTCTCGGGTTCAGTTCTCGAATCAATCAGGCAAAATGTCCATTGGCACTATCTGTCGCCCGGGTCGGTCTCGTTACACAGCCGAGACCATGCACCTGACCGTCCGGCCGCCAGCGCCGGTCTACTCGTCGCAAACCATCGCACCAATCTACCGGTGTGGCCGCCCCGCAACCAACCACCTCCATAGCTGGCCGACATCGTCCCTGGTGAAGCCGCCGACCCTCGTTTGCTGACGCCTGTCTGCGTTCTCACAACCCTGCCTGGTCACCGGCGCGCAGGATGAACTGAGTGATGGCTCACACCGATCGGTCTGCTGGTGTGGCAGTGGGTGTTACCGGGTCCTCGCGGGGTCGTAGAGGTGCGACTGGGCGCAGTCGAGGGATGTGGACAGCGCGCGCCCGACCAGGATCACCGCGGCTTGACGCAGGCCCGCCGCCTCCACCTGGTCGGCGATGTCGGACAGCGTGCCGCGCAGGACGAGTTGTTCGGGTTGGCTGGCGCGATAGACGACGGCGACCGGGCAGTCCGCACCGTATTCGGCCACCAGCTCCTCGGCCAGCACCCTGATCCGGGTGATGGCGAGATGGAGGACGAGGGTCGCGCCGGTGGCGGCGAAGTTCCCCAGGGCCTCGCCCGCGGGCATCGCGGTGGAGCGGGCCTGGGTCCTGGTGAGCACGACCGACTGGACGACCTCGGGGACGGTCAGTTCGGTCCCGAGGGCCGCCGCGGCGGCCGCGTAGGCGGGGACGCCAGGGGTGATGTCCCACGGCACGTTGCGGGCATCGAGCCTGCGGGTCTGCTCGGTGAGGGCCGAGTAGAGGGAGGGATCGCCCGAGCACAGCCGTGCCACGTCACGACCCGCCTCGGTGGCGCGCACGAGGTGGTCGATGATCTGGTCCAGATCCAGGTGCTGGGTGTCGATCATCTCGGTGTCGGGCGCGCAGTGCGCGAGGACCTCGGGATCGAGGTAGGTGCCCGCGTAGAGACAGACCGGACTGCCACGCAGGAGCTCGACCGCTCGCACCGTGAGCAGGTCGGCGGCGCCGGGGCCTGCCCCGATGAAGTGCACAGTCATAGTCGGGAGTCTAGAAGTGCCCCCGAGACCGGGAGACAAGTAGGTTCTGTGTCGGATGGCAAGCGGCGGCGACGAGGAAACGGGGGTCCGCGATGCGGGTTTCGAGTAGGTCCGGTGGGGTGCGCGGCGCAGGCACTTGCGCGGTGATCGTCGTGGCCGCCACGCTGGTGGCGGGGTGCTCGGCCGAGAAGGTCGTCGGTCAGGCCACCGCTACCGCGGACAGTTTCGCGCCGTCGTCGGACAACCGGGACCCCTCGCTGCGGATTCCCGGCGTCGTCGTCACCGAGATCGCGCCGGGGCAGCAGCATGTGCGGCCGAACCAGCGAGTGGCCTATCCGTCGATTCCCCCGGTGGGCGGACCGCATGACGCGCAATGGGCGGCCTGCACCGGTGTCGTGTACGCGAAGGCACTGCGCACCGAGAACGCGGTGCACGCGCTGGAGCACGGCGCGGTGTGGATCGCCTACGACCCCGCGCGGGTGAGCGCGCAGGACCAGGCGACGCTGAGCGCGAAGGTGACCGACAGGCAGTACACCCTGATGTCGCCCATCCCCGACATGGATCACCCGATCTCGTTGCAGTCGTGGGGCCATCAGCTCACCGTCGACGACGCCGCCGACGGACGCATCGACCAGTTCATCGTGGCCCTCCGCGAAAACCCTTACACCACACCGGAAGTCGGCGCGACCTGCTCGTCTCCCCTCTTCGACCGCACCGACCCCCCGCCGTACGACCCGACCCCGCCGGGTCCCGACGCGGTTCCCATGTCGGGCATTCGGTAGTCGGACGAGAACGGAGGACGACCATGGAATTGGCCAAGGGCGCGAACACGCCGGTCCCCGCGAGCGAGGTGCGGGTGACGGTAACTGCCGCGACGCCGGTCGATATCGCCGCACTGCTGCTCACCGCCGCCGGAAAGGTGCGCTCCGACAGCGATTTCGTCTTCTACAACCAACCGGTCGCACCCGGTGTCGAGGTCGTGACGCCCGAGGCGATTCGAGTCGTTTTCGGGTCGGTGCCCCTCGACATCGAAAAGATCGTTCTCACTACCAGTCTCGACGGGACCGGACCCACCGACTGGGGCCAGGCCGGACCGATCCGGATCGCGGTGACCGACGCGGTGACCGACGCCCTGCTGGCCACCTTCAGCCCGACCGGACTCGGACCGGAGACCGCGCTGATCGCCTGCGAGATCTACCGACGCGACGGCGCGTGGAAAGTCCGCGCTGTCGGTCAGGGGTACGCGCAGGGATTAGCCGGGATCGCAGGCGATTTCGGCATCACCGTCGACGACGAGCCGACCCCACAAGCCGCGCAACCACTTCCGGCAGCCCCCGCTGATCCGCCACAATTCGGGCGACCGACGGTCGATCTGTCCAAGGGCCATGTCACGCTGCGCAAGAACGAGACGGTATCGCTCACCAAACAGGGCGCGCCGCCGCTCACGCGGGTGCGGATGGGGTTGGGGTGGGACCCGGCCACGCACGGCAGCAGGGTCGACCTCGATGCTTCTGTCATCGCCTACGACGACCGGGCGAAGAAACTGACCAACGTGTGGTTCCTGCGACGGGAGGCATTCGGCGGCGCCATCGCCCACTCCGGCGACAATCTGACCGGCGACGGTGACGGCGACGACGAGGTCATCACCGTCGACCTCACCGCGCTGCCGCCGGAGGTCCACGCCCTGGTCTTCACCGTGAACTCCTTCGCGGGCCACAAGTTCGATCAGGTCGGCCGCGCGCATTGCCGTCTGCTCGACGAACACACCGGCACCGAGTTGGTGCGCTTCGAGCTGTCGAAGGGCGAACCGACCACCGGGGTGTTCCTGGCGATGCTCACCCGCGCCGCGCACGGATGGAATATGACGGCCCTGGGCGAATACTCGAAAGGCGCGACCGTACGAAAAATGGTCGATCCGGGCAAACAGTTCGTGCTGTCGAGTCGCTGATCAGCGACGGCCTAACCGGTCATATCGAACTGCGCGATGATCTTGGTCGGCCGCACCCGCACCACGAGCTCACCGGCCACCCCATTGCGCTTGCCGAACTCCTCCGCCTTGTCCGGCCCCATGTACCGGGCGGCGATGTCGGTGGCCGTGCGCACCAGCTCATCGAGGTCTTCGGACAGCGTGACCGTCCCCTGCACCTCGACCAGCCCGTACGGCGGCTCCTCGAGATCGACGCACACCGCGACGCGCGGATCACGCGCGAAAGCCCGCCCCTTGGCCGAGTTCTTGCCCGTATTGAAAACCAGCTCGTCACCTTCGACGATGAACCACACCGGCGTCACCAACGGACGCCCATCCGCCGCCGCGAACGCCACCTTGCCCGTTCGCGTTCCGTAGGAGAGAAATTCGAGCACCTCGGGATCCGACAGGGAAGCCATGGGCCCAGGGTAGGACATCGAGTCGACATCTCGCGTCAACGACTGACCGGCAGGTCACTCACGCCGCACGAACGCTCATCTCCACATGCATTCCGGCGGCGACAACCATGTTGACCAACGCGTCCAAGCTGAACAGACCGATCTTCCCCCGCATCAGATCGGATACCCGAGGCTGTGTCACCCCGAGCCGCTCAGCAGCCGACACCTGCGTCCACCCGGAACTCTCGATGTGCTCGGTCAACGCGATCATCAGCCGCGACCGCAGCCGCATGTTCTCGGCTTCCTGTGGGGTGTCCTCGATCGCGTCCCACACGCTGTCGAACGTCTCGTCCGCCATCAGCGCTCTCCCTTCCCACTTGCTACACCGGCCCTCGCGTACCGCTTCGTCGCCAGCGCCAGATCAGAATCCGATGTCTTCTGAGTCTTCTTCTGAAAGCAGTGCAGCACAAGGATGCGTTCCGCGAGTTTCGCGACGTATATGACGCGAAACGCGCCGGAGTCCTCTCGAACTCGAATCTCACATACGCCGACCCCGACGGAACGCATAGGTCGCCAGTCTGTTGGCTCGAGGCCACGTTGAATGCGATCGAGTTGGTAGCCACACTCGCGGCGAGCGCTGAGAGGGAATTCGCGCAGGTCATCGAGTGCTGTGCCAACGAACTCCAGTCGCTTCACCAGCCTTAGTATACAAATAATTGTATACTTTGCAAAGCTGAAATCGACGTCGAGCCGGGCCGACTCAGCGATGAGTTCAGATCGCACCGTTTTGTCGAGCGGTGGCGACGGCGGAGGTTCGGGACTTGACGCCCAGTTTGGCGTAGATGTGGACGAGGTGGGACTTCACTGTCGTCTCGCTGAGGAACAGTTGCTTGGCGATGTCGCGGTTGGACAGGCCCGCCGCGACCAGGCGCAGGACTTCTACTTCGCGGGGGCTGAGGGTGGTGTCGGCTCGGCGGACTCTGGTCATCAGGCGGGAGGCGACGGTGGGCGAGAGCACGCTTTCGCCCGCGGCGGCGGCGCGGACGGCAGCGAGGAGTTCGGTGGGTGGGGTGTCCTTGAGGAGGTAGCCGACGGCACCCGCTTCGATGGCGCCGAGGATGTCGGCGTCGGTGTCGTAATTGGTGACGACGAGGACGTTCGGCGGGGTGGGCAGGGCGCGCAGGTCGGCGGTGGCGGAAGCGCCGGAGCGGCCGTCGCCGAAACGCAGGTCCATGAGGACCAGGTCGACGGGCGTCGCGGCGCAAAAGGCTACTGCCGCATCGGCATCCGCGACATCGCCGACGACGGTGATGTCGGCGGCGGCGTCGAGCAGCGCGCGAAGGCCCGCGCGGACGATGGCGTGGTCGTCGGCGAGGAGAAGGCGGATCATGAGGCGGATCCGAGCGGGAAGGACACCGTCACGGCGGTATGGCCGGGTTCGGATTCGACGGTCATCGCACCGCCCTGTTGCTCGACGCGACTGCGCATGGCGGCCAGACCGAACGCACCGGATCGAGGGTGGCGCACCGTATCCGGTTCGATCCCGATCCCGTCGTCGACGATGTCCAGGTGCGCGTCGGTGTCGCCGTAGGTGAGGGTGACTCGCATGCGCTCAGCCTGCGCGTGCTGGACCACATTGGCCACCGCACTCTGCGCGATCCGCACCAGCGCCGCCTCGACCGGCATCGGCAGTCGTTCCGGTTCGCCCTCCACGAGCAGTTGCGTGGTCAGTGTCGGCGACTGCGCGCGACGGCAGATGCGTTCCAGCGCTTCGGCGAGCGATTGTCCGTCCAGCGCGGCGGGCGACAATTCGTCGATGAGCCTTCGGGTTTCGGCCAGGTCTTCGGCGGCGGTCTCGCGCGCGAGCCGGATACGTTCCAGCGCGGGATGATCCGGTGCGGCCTGCTCGGCGGCGTGCAGGAGTAGTTGAATGCTGCTCAGCCCCTGGGCGACGGTGTCGTGGATTTCCTTGGCCAGGCGTTCGCGCTCGGCGAGCTTGCCCGCTGTCCGTTCCTGTTCGGCGAGAATCGCTCTGGTGCCGATCAATTCGTCGATCAACCGTTCCCGCTCGACCGCCTCACGATGCAGGGCCTGATAGCCGAGC
This sequence comes from Nocardia sp. PE-7, assembly GCF_030486425.1. NCBI lineage: Bacteria > Bacillati > Actinomycetota > Actinomycetes > Mycobacteriales > Nocardiaceae > Nocardia > Nocardia sp. PE-7. The sequence goes on from NZ_CP129614.1 coordinate 6,151,280, forward strand.
CCGATTCCGATCGCCACCGACGCGCCGAGAACCGGCCCCACCACCGCACCCGCGGACCAACCACGATGCGCCGCGAACCCGAGCACACCGATCGCCGTCGCCGCGACCACCGCGACCAGACCCCACGGCCGTGGCAGCAGGTGCAGGTAGACGAAGAACAGCCCGAACGCCAAGTAGACCGCATCGGGGGTGAGCGCGAGCAAGACCAGCCACAACACGGTCAACGCCGCCAGCCACACCCACACCGCACCATCGGGAACCGTCCGCGAACGCGAACGAGGGAACTCGGTCCCCGCGAAATAGACCAGCAACCACACCACCGTCAGCGCGACCACCGCGATACCGTGACCGCCGCCGTCGGGCAGCACCGCACGCACCGCGACCACCACCGCCAGCACCGTCACCAGCACATGCAGGCCGAGGCGCAGAGTGGTGACCACCGGGGTCAGGGGGGACGAGTGCACGTCGACCAGCTTATGTGCGGCAACCACGCGGGCATCCATCGAAAGATGTAAACGCCGCCAGACCTTGGATGGACGGTGTTTCGTGCGCCGGTGCGATGGCGTCGGCCGCCGAGATCGACAGAGTGGAGTCATGTTCGTCGCACTCCGAGATCTGCGAGCCGCCCGTGGCCGCTTCCTGCTCATCACCACCGTCGTGCTGTTGGTGGCGGTGCTGGTGAGCTTCCTCAGCGGCCTCACCGCCGGGCTCGCGCACCAGAACATCTCCGCGGTCCAGGGCATCGACGCCGACCAGGTGGTTTTCGCCGAGACCGGGGCCGATCCGTCCTTCGACTCGTCGGTTCTCACCGAGCAGCAGATCGCGCAGTGGAAATCGGCGGACGCGACCCCGATCGGCATCTCCCGTACGAGGGCCGAGCACGTCGGCGCAGGCCCGACTCAGGTCGCGTTGTTCGGCGGCGACTCGTCGGCGTTCAGCAATCGTCCTGCTACCGCTCCCGGCGCAGTCGTGCTGAGTTCGGCGGCGGCCCGTGAGCTGTCGGCGGGTACCGGCGATATCGTCCTGCTGGCGGGCCACGAGTTCACCGTCGCCGACGTGGCCGGCGACGAGTGGTACAGCCACACCCCCGTGATCTGGACGAGCCTGCGGGACTGGCAGGCAGCCAGCCCGCGCTCCGGTGCCGCGACCGTGCTCGCGGTGACCGGCGATGTTCCCGGCGGCCTCGACGCCGAAGCCGGAACGCACTCGCTGCCCGCGAAAGACGCCGTCCAGGCGATCGGTTCCTACCAGGCCGAGAACAGCTCGCTCACCCTGATGACCGTGCTCCTGTTCGCCATCTCGGCGCTGGTGATCGGCGCCTTCTTCACGGTCTGGACCGTGCAGCGCCAACCCGACATCGCCACCTTGAAGGCTCTCGGCGCGACCACCGGCTCACTGGTTCGCGATGCCCTCGCCCAAGCCGCGATCGTCCTGACCGCGGGCGTCACGGCGGGCCTGGCGATCACCGCCCTCGCCTCGCTGTTCCTGGGCGAGGCCATGCCTTTCGTGCTCAGCCCCGCGACGACCCTGGTCCCCGCGCTGGCCTTGATCGTCCTCGGCCTCGTCGGCGCCGCTGTCGCCCTGCGCTTCCTGTTCACCACCGACCCGCTGACCGCGCTCGGCGCGACCCGCTGACCAACCCGTGCCGCAGTCGCGCCGCCGATCCGGTGCACCCCGCGACCGACCGAAGGATCCACCGTGGCAATCACTCTCACCGACGTAACCCTCACCTACCCCGACGGCGCCGACCGTCTCACGGCCCTCGACCGAGTGACCATGCACGTCCCCGGCGGCACCATCGCCGCGGTGACCGGCGCGTCCGGATCAGGAAAGTCGAGCCTGCTCGCCGTCGCCGCGACCCTGATCCGGCCCGATTCCGGCACGGTTGTGCTCGACACCGATTCGGCTACTACAGATCTCGCCACGCTGAGCCGTCGAGCGGCCGCCACAGCCCGCCGGACCTCGATGGGCATCGTCTTCCAGCAACCGAATCTCATCCCGTCGCTCACCGCCCTCGAGCAACTGGAAGTGACCGCCCACCTCGGCGGCCCGAAGCGGGCATCGCGTAGTGAAACCAGTTCCCGCGCAAGAGAACTACTCGATGCGGTAGGTCTGAGCGAACATACTCACAAACGTCCCGCCCAGCTCTCCGGCGGCCAACGCCAGCGCGTCAACATCGCCCGAGCCCTGATGAACGACCCCGCCCTGCTCGTGGTCGACGAACCCACCAGCGCGCTGGATTCCGAACGCGGCGCCGCGATCATCGCCCTGATCACCACCATCGCCCGCGAACACCGCGCCGCCACCATCCTGGTCACCCATGACCCGACCCACCTGCACCGCATGGACGCGGTCTACCGCATGACCGACGGCCGCCTCACCGACGTCGCCGTCCCCGCGCCCGCCTGACGCCTGACCGTTCCGCCACCGGGCAGACTGGGCCCATGAGCGATCCGAGGCATCTCATCGTGGTGGATGCGGCCAATGTCATCGGCTCGCGCCCCAACGGTTGGTGGAAGGACCGCGCGGGCGCCGCGCGCAGGCTTCTCGCCGACCTGGCGAACCTGACAACCCGCCTGCCCGAGACCACCGCGGTCACCGTCGTCCTCGAAGGCGCGGCCAAAGCCGCTGCCGACGGCGCCGAACCCTCCGCGCCGCGGCTGACGGTGGTCCTCGCCGACCGGTCGGGTGACGACAAGATCGTCGACGTGGTCGCCGAGCCCGATTCCCACGAACAGATCACCGTCGTCACCGCCGACCGCGAACTCCGCACCAGAGTCGAAGCCCACGGCGCCGAAACCGTCGGCCCCGGCTGGCTCTGGAACCGGATCGAAGCTTCACCCGCTTCGGGTGAGGACAGGACCGAGTCGGGCTGAGAGGCTGACTTCGCTCCTCATCGTGGGGATACGGTCATGGAGGTGTGATGGCGCAGACGCATGCCCCGGATGTCGATCCGGTCGCGGTCATGCGCTCCAAGCGGTACCTCGTGGCTCTCCTGCTGGCGGCGGCTCTGGGCATACCGATCTCGTTGGTCGCGTATGGCTTCCTGGCCGCGGTAACGAAGATCCAGCAGTTCCTCTTCAGCGACCTCCCGGGTGACGTCTTCTCCGGTGGCACGCCATCATGGTGGCCGCTGCCCTGGTTGGTGCTCTGTGGCGTGTTGACCGGGGCGACCATCCGCTATCTGCCAGGCAACGCCGGTCACTCGCCGGCATTCGGGTTCCACGCCGGAGGCACACCGGTCGACAAGGAATTGCCGGGCATCATCCTGGCGGCACTGGCCACGCTCAGCCTGGGTGCCGTTCTCGGTCCGGAGGCCCCGCTGATCGCGATCGGCGGCGGACTCGCAGTGCTCACGGTGCACTTGCTGAAGAAGGACGCGCCGCCGATGGCGCTGGTGATCATGGCGTCGGCGGGCAGCTTCACCGCCATCAGCACGCTGTTCGGCTCCCCGATCCTGGCCGCGTTCCTGATCATGGAGGCCGCCGGAATCGGCGGCGCGACGCTGAGTCTCGTCGCGGTACCGGGACTGCTCGCCTCCGGTATCGGCGCCGTCGTCTTCGTCGGACTGGACAGTCTCACCGGACTCGGCACGTTCTCCCTCGCGCTGACATCCGTCCCGGCGGCGGTGAACCCCACCGTGGCCACGATGTGCTGGGCTGTCGTCGTCGGTGCGATCGCGGCGCTTCTCGGCTGGGCGATCCGCTGGGCCGGGCTGGCCCTTCGACCGCTCGTACACGCCCATCGCATCCTGGTGACGGCCATCCTCGGGTTGCTCATCGGTCTTACCGCCACCGCTTACCAGCTGATCTCCGGGAACAGCTTCAACCATGTGCTGTTCTCCGGGCAGGACGCCCTCCCCGAATTCGTCGCCCACGCCGCCGACTATTCGGTGGGAGTGCTGCTTCTGCTCGGTCTCTGCAAAACGGTTGCCTACTCGATCTCCTTGAGTGCGTTTCGTGGTGGACCGGTGTTCCCGTCGATCTTCATCGGCGCCGTTCTCGGCATCGCGATGAGCGGACTGCCGGGCATGGATATGGGTCCGGCGATCGCGATGGGCATCGGTGCGATGTGCGCGGTGATGCTGCGCCTCCCGTTGACCTCAGCGCTGCTGGGTGTGCTGTTGCTCGGTACCGACGGCATCTCGGTGACCCCCCAGGTGGTCGTCGCGGTGGCCGTCGCCTTTGTCCTGATCAATGTCCTTCCGGCCACCCCAGCCGAAGAAACCGGCGCATGACGTGGCGATCTCCGGACGCGTCGACAGCACTATCCGGCTGACAACGCCGCCAACGCCATCTGCCTCAGCACCGGACGCGCGCGCGAAGCGCTCGCCGCCGACGCGCTGTGCGGGGTGGAGTTGATCAGGCCGAAGGCGGCGTGGGCCTGAATGCGGGCGGCTTCCTCGGGGAGGCCGGGGTTCAGTTCGCGCAGGACGCCTACCCAGATCTCGACGTATTGGCGCTGGGTGCGGCGCAGGATCCGGCGGTCGTTGGCGGGCACGTTGTCGAGGTCGCGGTCCTGGATGCGGATGAGTTCGGGATTGCCGAACGCGAAGTCGAGGTGGAAGTCGACCAGCGCCGTGAGCGCCGAGGCGGCCGACGGCGATTCGTCGACGACGGCGCGACCGCCCGAGAGCAGGCGCTCACTGATGCCGACCAGGAGCTCGACCAGCAGCGCCTCTTTGTTCGCGAAGTGACGGTAGACGGCGGGGCCGCTGATGCCGACCGCCGCGCCGAGATCGTCCAGACGCACGCCGAAGAAGCCGCGGTCGGCGATGAGACGGGCGCCCGCGGCGAGCAGTTGTTCGCGACGCTGAGCTTTGAGCTGCTCGCGCCGGGTCACCTGGACAGGCTCGCTGGTCGACATTGTGGCCGCCCCCTCTGGACAACTTGGTTAGTGAAGATTAACCTGAATTTCAGTTATTAGCGATTAACCGAATGAGAGAATGGGCGCGATGACGGTTACGCACGAGACCGAAGACGGCACCGTGGCCGCGGCGAGCAACCGGGATACGCACGGCGCCCTGGTCGCGGATCTGCGGCAGCGGCTGGCCACCGCCGCGCTCGGTGGTCCGCAGAAGTCCCGCGAACGCCACGTGGCCAGGGGCAAGCTGCTCCCCCGCGAGCGCGTCGACCAGTTGCTCGACCCCGGCAGCCCCTTTCTCGAACTGTCCCCGCTGGCGGCCGACGGCATGTACGGCGACGAGTGCCCCGGCGCGGGCGTGATCGCGGGCATCGGCCGCGTCGCGGGCCGCGAGTGCCTGATCCTGGCCAACGACGCCACGGTCAAGGGCGGTACCTACTACCCGATCTCGGTGAAGAAGCACCTGCGCGCGCAGGAGGTGGCCGCGCAGAACAACCTGCCGTGCGTGTACCTCGTGGACTCCGGCGGCGCCTTCCTGCCACACCAGGACGAGGTGTTCCCCGACCGCGAGCACTTCGGCCGCATCTTCTTCAACCAGGCGAACATGAGCGCCAAGGGCATCGCCCAGATCGCGGCCGTGATGGGTTCGTGCACCGCCGGTGGCGCGTACGTGCCCGCGATGGCCGACGAGGCCGTCATCGTGCGCGACCAGGGCACCATCTTCCTCGGCGGCCCGCCGCTGGTGAAGGCGGCGACCGGTGAGATCGTCACCGCCGAGGACCTCGGCGGCGGCCTGCTGCATTCGCGCACCTCCGGCGTCACCGACCACCTGGCCGACGACGATCGCGACGCGCTGCGCATCGTCCGCAATATCGTCGCCACGCTCGGCCCCCGCCCCGAAGCGCCGTGGGAGGTACTGCCGAGCACCCCGCCCGCCAAGCCGGAGGACGAGCTCTACGACGTGGTCCCCGTCGACCCGCGCACCCCCTATGACGTGCGCGAGGTCATCGACCGCATCGTCGACGGCGAGAGCGGCTTCCAGGAGTTCAAGGCCGAATACGGCAAGACCCTGGTCACCGGCTTCGCCCGTATCCACGGCCATCCCGTCGGCATCGTCGCCAACAACGGCGTGCTGTTCAGCGAATCTGCCATGAAGGGCGCGCATTTCATCGAACTGTGCGACAAGCGCAAGATCCCGCTGCTGTTCCTGCAGAACATCACCGGCTTCATGGTCGGGCGCGACTACGAGGCGGGCGGCATCGCCAAGCACGGCGCGAAGATGGTCACCGCTGTCGCGTGCGCGCGGGTGCCCAAGCTCACGGTCGTGATCGGCGGTTCCTACGGCGCGGGCAACTACTCCATGTGCGGACGCGCGTATTCGCCGCGCTTCCTGTGGATGTGGCCCAACGCCCGCATCTCGGTGATGGGTGGCGAACAGGCCGCGTCGGTGCTGGCGACGGTGCGCGGCGATCAGCTCGACAGCGCGGGCAAGCCGTGGTCGGCCGAGGATCAGGAGGCGTTCAAAGCCCCGATCCGCGAGCAGTACGAGACCCAGGGCAACCCCTACTACGCGACCGCGCGCATCTGGGACGACGGCGTGATCGCCCCGGCCGACACCAGAACCGCGCTCGGCCTTGCCCTTTCGGTGTGCGCGCAAGCGCCGCTCGAACCCGTTTCCTACGGCGTCTTCCGGATGTGAGCGACATGCTGAACAACAATCACCCCGTCGAATTCGACACCGTTCTGGTCGCCAACCGCGGCGAGATCGCGGTGCGAGTCATCAAGACCTTGCGCGCCATGGGTATTCGCTCGGTCGCGGTCTACAGCGACGCCGACGCCGACGCGCGCCATGTGCGTGAGGCCGATCTCGCGGTGCGGCTCGGGCCCGCGCCCGCACGCGAGAGCTACCTGTCGATCGAGAAGGTCGTCGACGCCGCCGTTCGTTCCGGCGCACAGGCTGTGCATCCGGGTTATGGCTTCCTGTCGGAGAATTCGGCCTTCGCCGCCGCGCTGTCCGACGCGGGCATCGTGTTCCTCGGCCCGCCCGCCAAGGCGATCGAGGTGATGGGCGACAAGATCACCGCGAAGAAGACGGTGACGGCGTTCGGGGTTCCCGTGGTGCCCGGCATCGCCGAGCCCGGTCTGACCGATGAGCAACTGATCGCCGCCGCGACAGAAATCGGCTATCCGGTGCTCGTGAAGCCCTCCGCCGGTGGCGGCGGCAAGGGCATGCGCCGAGTCGCCGACCCCGCCGATCTGCCTGCCGCGCTGGTGAGCGCCCGGCGCGAAGCCGGTGCGGCCTTCGGCGACGACACCCTGTTCCTCGAACGGTTCGTCAACCGGCCCCGCCACATCGAGGTGCAGGTCCTGGCCGACAAGTTCGGCAATGTGGTGCACCTGGGTGAGCGCGAGTGCAGCTTGCAGCGCAGGCACCAGAAGGTGATCGAGGAAGCGCCGTCACCGCTGCTGGACGCGCAGACCAGAGCACGGATCGGCACCGCCGCCTGCAATACCGCCCGCAGCGTGGACTACGTGGGCGCGGGCACCGTGGAATTCATCGTCTCGGCCGACCAGCCGGACGAGTTCTTCTTCATGGAGATGAATACCCGCCTGCAGGTGGAACATCCGGTGACCGAGATGGTCACCGGCGTCGACCTGGTGGAGTGCCAGGTGCGGGTGGCCGCGGGCCAGAAGCTGGCGCGCACCCAGGACGAGATCCACCTCGTCGGGCACGCCGTCGAGGCGCGCGTCTACGCGGAGGACCCGGGCCGCGGGTTCCTGCCGACCGGCGGCACCGTGCTCGCGCTGTCGGAGCCGGAAGGCGCCGGGGTGCGGGTGGATTCGGGCCTGTCGGTAGGCACCGTCGTCGGCAGTGATTACGACCCGATGCTGTCGAAGGTGATCGCGCGGGGCAACACTCGCGCCGAAGCACTCGCCGCGCTGGACCGGGCACTGGAACAGACTGTGCTGCTCGGTGTGACGAGCAATATCGAGTTCCTGCGATTCCTGCTCGCCGACGACGACGTGCAGGCAGGCCGTCTCGACACGGCGCTGCTGGATCGGCGCGTGGCCGACTTCGTGACCGCCGAGGTCACCGACTTCGAATTCATCGCCGCCGCGGCCCATCACTGGTTGCGACGCTGGCCCGTCGCCGGTGGCGATCCCTGGGCGACCCCCTCGGGATGGCGTCTCGGCACACCGGCCCCGACCTCGATCAGACTGTCCGCGGGCGAGCAGGTGCGCCACGTATTCATCGCGGGCACACCGGCTTCGGCGACCGTGTGGCTCGACGAGCCGGGGGCCGAGGTATCGACATCGAGTGAGCTCGCGTCGCACACGCTCACCGCCACCGCCACGGCCGAGGGTCTCGCGGCGACTCTCGACGGACTGCGCCGCACCTACCGCATCGCCGAGGCCGACGGTCAGCTGTGGGTGAGCCACGACGGCGCCCTTGCCGTCCTGCGCGAGGTCGCCGAGGCGAGCGTGCGCGGCGATGTCGCCCATGTCGGTGACGCCGAGATCCGCAGTCCCATGCCGGGTTCGGTGATCGCGACGCCGGTCGAGAACGGCGCGACCGTCGCCGTCGGTGATCCGGTGATCGTCATCGAGGCCATGAAGATGGAGCACGCGCTCACCGCGCCGGTGGCGGGCACGGTGGAGGTGCTCGCCACCGCCGGCGCCCAGGTGAAGCTCGACCAAGTACTGGTGCGCGTCGTCGCCCATCCCGCAGGAACCACCGAAACCGAGCGCGAAGGATCCCTCGCATGACCGACTACCTGTCCTCCGGCTCGCTGCCCGAGGAATATCGCCAACTCGCGCTGACCGTGCGCGACTTCGCCAACCAGGTCGTTGCGCCGGTATCGGCGAAACACGATGCCGAACACAGCTTTCCGTACGAAGTCGTGGCCGGCATGGCCGAGATGGGACTGTTCGGCCTGCCGTTTCCCGAGGAGTTCGGCGGCATGGGCGGCGACTACTTCGCCCTGTGCCTGGCGCTCGAGGAACTCGGCAAGATCGACCAGAGCGTGGCGATCACTCTAGAGGCGGGTGTGTCGCTCGGCGCCATGCCGATCTACCGCTTCGGCAACGACAAGCAGCGCACCGAATGGCTGCCGCAGCTCACCAGCGGGCAGGCGCTGGCGGGCTTCGGACTCACCGAGCCCGACGCGGGCAGCGACGCGGGCGGCACCAGGACCACGGCCGTGCAGGACGGCGAGAGCTGGGTGATCAACGGCAGCAAGCAGTTCATCACCAACTCCGGCACCGACATCACCCGACTGGTCACCGTCACCGCGGTCACCGGGCAGTCCGGCGGCAAGAAGGAGATCTCCACCATCCTGGTGCCGACCTCCACGCCGGGTTTCGTGGCCGAGCCCGCCTACAACAAGGTCGGCTGGAACGCGTCCGATACCCACCCGCTGAGCTTCACCGATGTGCGGGTGCCGCAGGAGAACCTGCTCGGCGAGCGCGGTCGCGGCTACGCCAACTTCCTGCGCATTCTCGACGAGGGCCGCATCGCCATCGCCGCGCTGGCCGTCGGCGCCGCGCAGGGCTGTGTCGACGAGAGCGTGCGCTACGCGGGCGAACGTCAGGCCTTCGGGCAGGCGATCGGGCGCAATCAGGCCATCGCGTTCAAGATCGCCCGGATGGAGGCGCGGGCCCATGTCGCGCGCACCGCCTACTACGACGCGGCCGCGTTGATGCTGGCCGGTAAGCCGTTCAAGAAGGCCGCCTCGATCGCGAAGATGGTCGCCAGCGAGGCGGCGATGGACAACGCCCGCGACGCCACCCAGATCTTCGGCGGCAACGGGTTCATGAACGAATACCCGGTGTCGAGGCACTACCGTGACAGCAAGATCCTGGAAATCGGCGAGGGCACCACGGAGGTTCAGCTGATGCTGATCGCAAGGGAGCTGGGTCTGTGAGCGCGCCTGATCACGGCGGCCCGGAGGCGGCAGCGGAGCGTGACCACGCAGGGCCTCGCGAGCAGGCGCCATCGAGCACCGAGCAACGCCGGGTCGTCCAGCGCGGCCTGTGGTTCGAGGAGTTCGAGATCGGCACGATCTACGAGCACCGACCCGGGCGCACCATCACCGAGGCCGACAATGTCCTGTTCACCACGCTCACCATGAACACCCAGGCCCTGCACCTGGACGCGGCCTTCGCCGACGCGCAGCCGCCGTTCAACCAGCGCCTGGTGAACTCGATGTTCACGCTCTCGACCCTGGTGGGGCTCTCCGTCGCCCAGCTCACCCAGGGCACGCTGGTCGGCAACCTCGGCTTCTCCGAGATGACCACGCCCGCTCCGCTGTTCCACGGCGACACCATGTACGCCGAGACGATGGTCACCGACAAGCGCGAATCCAAGAGCAGGCCAGGCGAGGGCATCGTCAGCCTGGCGCACACCGCACGCAACCAGCACGGCGTGATCGTGGCGACGGCGATACGCAAGACCTTGGTCCGCAAGGCGCCGACAGCATGAGCAACTGCCCCACGCATGGCATCCGTCGAGAGGACGCAGTATGAGCTGGCAGCCCAGTGGTCCCGCGTGGCTGTTCTGCCCCGCCGATCGCCCCGAACGCTTCGCGAAGGCCGCCGCGGCGGCCGATGTGGTGATCCTCGATCTCGAGGACGGTGTCGCGCCGGCTGACAAGGCCGCGGCCAGGCAGGCGCTGATCGACACCCCACTCGACCCACAGCACACCGTGATTCGCGTCAACGCGGCCGACACCGACGAATACGCGGCCGATCTGGCGCTCCTCGCCCAGACCGCCTACCGCCGGGTGATGTTGCCCAAATGCGAGTCGGCCGAACAGGTTCGAAGCGTCGCGGGCTACGAGGTGATCGTGTTGGTCGAATCGCCGCTCGGCGAGGTGCGAGTCACCGAATCGGTGCAGGCCGACAACGCCATCGGCGTGATGTGGGGCGCCGAGGATCTGGTCGCCGGCCTGGGCGGCAACTCCAGCAGGCACGCCGACGGTGGCTACCGGGAGGTCGCCCGCCACGTGCGCTCGTCGACCCTGCTGGCGGCCAAGGCATTCGGCCGCTTCGCGCTGGACTCGGTGTACCTGGACATCAAGGATCTCGATGGTCTCGCCGCGGAGACCAGCGATGCCGTCGCCGTCGGATTCGACGTCAAGGTCGCCATCCATCCGAGTCAGGTCGCCGTGATCCGCGCGGCCTACGCGCCCGACCCCGCCGAGCTCGACTGGGCGCACCGGGTGCTGGCGCAGGTGCCCGACCACCGTGGCGTCTTCGCGTTCGAGGGTCGTATGGTCGACGCTCCGGTGCTCCGGCACGCCGAACAGATCGTCCGGCGCGCGGGCGTGCCCGGCTGAACATCGGGTAACCACACCCCGATACCGAAGTAGTCCAGTCCGAGGAGGACATCCGGTGCAACCGCAGTGGGTACCGAACGCACACGACGTCGCGTCGGCCCGAATCACCGACTTCGCCGCCTTCGTCACCGCGCGAACCGGCGAGGAATACCCCGACTACCAGGCACTGTGGCGGTGGTCGGTGGCTGACATCGCCGGTTTCTGGCAGGCGGTGTGGGACTATTTCGAACTCGGCGAGACCGCCGGTGAGGTTCTCGGCTCGCGGGAGATGCCGGGCGCGCAGTGGTTTCCCGGCACCCGGCTGAACTATGTCGACCAGATCATCCGGATGGCCCAGTTCGGCCGCCCGGCGGTGATCGCCCTGCACGAGGACGCCGAGCCGAGGGAAGTTTCCTGGTCGGAATTGATCGAGCAGGTCACGGTGTTCGCGCGTACCTTGCGTGAGCAGGGTGTCGAAGCGGGCGATCGGGTGATCGGCTACCTGCCCAATATTCCGGAAGCGATCGTCGCGTTCCTCGCCACCGCGAGCATCGGCGCGGTGTGGAGTGCCTGCGGTCAGGACTACTCCGCCAAGGCCGCGCTCGACCGGCTCGGCCAACTCGAACCGACGGTGCTGGTCACCGCCGACGGCTACCGTTTCGGCGGCAAGGAGCACGACAAGCGGGCCGACATCGCGGCCTTGCGCGACGGGCTGTCCAGCTTGCGCGCCACCGTCGTCGTCTCACAGCTCGGACTCGAGGTGTCCGACACGCTGTCCTGGACGGACGCGGTCGCCGATGCCGGGCTCGGTGTGATCGAGACCGTCCCGGTCGATTTCGATCACCCGTTGTGGATCGTGTTCTCCTCCGGCACCACCGGATTGCCCAAAGGCATCGTCCACGGACACGGCGGCGTGCTGCTGGAGCACCTCAAAGCCGTGGCGCTGCAATCGAATCTGGGTCCCGAGGATACGTTCTTCTGGTACACCAGCCCGAGCTGGATGATGTGGAACTTCCAGGTGGCCGGGCTGCTGAACGGTTCCACCATCGTCACCTACGACGGCAGCCCGACCGCGGGCGGACCGGATGCGTTGTGGCGCATAGCGGCCCAGGTGGGCGCCACCGTTTTCGGCACGAGTCCCGGGTATGTGCTCGGGTGCATCAAGACGGGATCCGTGCCGCGCGCCGATCACGACCTCTCGGCCCTGCGTTCGGTCGGCATCACCGGTTCGTCACTGCCGGTGTCGAGCGCGCTGTGGTTGAACGAGAATGCGGGCGAGCATGTTCAAGTGAACTCGATCAGCGGCGGTACCGACGTGGTGTCGGCGTTCGTCGGCGGGGTGCCGACCGTGCCGGTCTGGCCGGGTGAGCTGTCGGCGCCGTATCTCGGCGTCGCCCTCGATGCCTTCGACGAGCAGGGCCTGTCCGTGCGCGGCGAGGTCGGCGAGCTGGTGGTCACCGCACCCATGCCGTCCATGCCGGTCAGCTTCTGGCGCGACGACGACGGAAAGCGCTACCACGCGGCCTATTTCGACACCTTCCCCGGCGTATGGCGCCACGGCGACTGGATCACCCTGACCGAACACGGCAGCATCGTCGTGCACGGCCGCTCCGATTCCACCCTCAACCGCCACGGCATCCGGATGGGCAGCGCCGACATCTACCAGGTCGTCGAACAGTTCCCCGAGATCGCCGAGGCCCTGGTGATCGGCGCCGAACAACCCGACGGCGGCTACTGGATGCCGCTGTTCGTGCTGCTCGCCCCCGGCGCGGAACTCACCGAAGACCTGAAAACCCGCCTCGCCACGGCGATCCGCACCGAGGTCTCCCCCCGCCATGTCCCCGACGAGATCCGCGAAGCCCCCGGCATCCCCCACACCCGAACCGGCAAGAAACTGGAAGTCCCCATCAAGAAGCTCTTCCAGGGCGCCGACCCCGCCCGCGTGGTCGAACGCAGCGCGGTCGACGACCCCGCACTGCTCGACTGGTATGCCCGGATAACCCCGCCCGACAAGCCCTAATACACTTCCCGTATGAATGTCAGCGAGTCTCGTGGGGCGCGTGGGGTAGCTGGGACCGAAGTGCGGCGGAGGCCGAAGAATCGTCGGGCGCAGATCGCGGCGTCGTCGGCGGTGGCGTTCGGGGCCGCGGGGTATCACGGGGTGAGCATGGAGGACATCGCGTCCGGGCTGGGGATCAGCTCGGCCGCGCTGTACCGGCACTACCCCAGCAAGTACGCGTTGTTCCGGGAGGAGTTACTTCGGGTCGGGCAGGCCTTCACCGCGTCGATCGTGGTGTCGGCGCAGGACACGTTGCCCGCGGGGCAACGGTTGCGGCACATGCTGACCGGGCTGATCGGCGCGACCGTGGAGAATCGCGCGACGGTGCGGCTGGTGCGGTGGGAGGGCCGCTACCTCGAACCGACCGATCGAGTGGTGCTCGACGAGCAGCAGGAGTCGGTGCTGGTCGCGCTCGACGAACAGTTGGCGGACTTGCGTCCCGAACTGACCACGGCTGAGCGGCGGATGATCTCCACGGCGATTTTCGGCGTGATCACCAGCGTCGCCGATCACCACGCGGCGCTGCCCGTTCGCACGCTGAACAGGCTGCTCGGTTCGGCCTGCATGGCGCTGACCGAGAAGGAATTGCCCCCTGCGGCAACCGTTTCCGAGCAGGGTGCCCGCGCCGAGATTCCGGATTCGTTCAAACACGAACTGCTGCTTCGTAAAGCGGTGGACCTCTTCCACAAACGCGGCTATCCCAATGTCAGTGTGGAGGACATCGCCTCGGCGGCGGGATTGTCGGCGGCGTCGGCGGTGTACCGGTTCTATCGCGGCAAGAGCGATATCCTCGCCGCCGCATTCCGGCGAGCGGCGGACCGGGTGTCCGGGGCGATCGGACCCGCCGTCGCGAGCACATCCGACAGCGGCGCTGCGCTGGGCGTGCTGGTCGATCAGTTCGTCGCCGACACGTTCAACGAGCGAGCGCTCGCCGTCGTCTACTACGCCGAGTTCGGGCACGTGCCCGCCGAGGAGCGTGCCGTTCTGCGCAATATCCAGCGGTTGAGCGTGCAGGAGTGGGCGCGGCTGGTGCGCGAGATGAGGCCGGAGCTTTCCGCCGCCGAGGCGAGATTCCTGGTGCACGCGGCGTTCGCCATGGTCATCGACCTCGGTCAGCGGTTCGGCGACGACCCGATCGCGGGCCGGGCCAGGGTGGGATTCCTGATGCGGCGGGTGCTGCTCGGTTGAGGCAATTCACCCGTCGCGTATGAGGCGGGCCGTTCTCGATTCGGCCTACGCTCGGCGATCAGGCCGTCGAACGGAGCGTGCATGGATCCTCTCGCGAGGGCGCTGACCAGGCGATCGTTGCTGGGGCTCGGCGCCGCGGTCGCGGTGGGGGCGGTGTTGCCCGGCTGCGGTGGTGACGAACCGACGTCCTTGCCGGTTCGCACCACCGGTCGCCCGGATGTGCTCGCCCTGGCGATCGACGCCTACATCTTCGGTTATCCGTTGATCATGATGGACATGATGCGGGCGGCCAGTGGTCCGACCAACAGCCTCGATCACAGCGTGCTGCCCGATCCCTACGACCGCGGCGTGGCCAGACTCAGCAACGACATGGTCTACACGCAGGCGTGGCTGGACCTGACCGATGAGCCGATGGTGTTGCAGATTCCCGGAGCGGAGCCCGACCGGTTCTGGCTGTTCCAGTTGCTCGACGGGTGGGGCAATACCGTGCACGACCTGACCAGCGAGAACCCGCGGACCGCCGTGAACGCCGACGGTCCACCCTTCACCTATCTCCTCACCGACCCGCAGTGGACGGGCGAGTTGCCTGCGGGGACGACACGGCTGCGGATGCCGACGGAGCTGTGCACGATCGTCGGGCGGATCCAGATCAACGGCGCCGAGGACGCGCCGAAGGTCAACCAGTGGCAGCAGCGGATGAAACTGATCCCGCTGAGCGCCTGGAACCGCGGTGAACTCGACAGCACCCTCAGCCGCGTCCACCCGATCGACCGTGGGCCGGAACCCCCGACGAAACGGATCGCGGCGCTGGACGGCCGCACCTATCTCAACCGCGTCTGCCGACTGATGATCGCCGATCCCCCGGCCGCCGACGACGCACCACTGATGACCGAACTGGCCACGATCGACATCCAGCCCGGCGGAGTGGTCGACACCCTGCCGGCCGACGTCCTCGACGAAGCGGTCCGCCAGGCCCAGCGTCGCATCGTCGACTGGAAAGACCCCACCGCCCGCCGGGTCAACGGCTGGGAGATTCCCCTCGACCTCGGCACCTACGGCACCGACTACCTACGCCGCGCGGCCACCACCAGGCTCTCGCCCGGCCTCGCCCCGATCCGCGACGTCCTCTACGCGAACCTGGACGCGCCCGCCACCGACGACCGAGGCGAACCCCTGCGCTACCGAATCCGCTTCGAACCAGGTCGATGGCCACCCCCTGTCGATGCCTTCGCCACGATCACCGCCTATGACACCCAAGGCTTCCTGGTCCCCAATCCTGACCAGATCTACTCGGTCGGCCACTTCCCCGCCGTGGTCCGCGCCCCCGATGGCTCCGTAGAACTGGCTGTCCAACAACAGGACCCACGTCCCGCCGTCCCCACGGGCAACTGGCTCCCCATTCCCTCGACAGGCGTCTTCTCCCTGACTATGCGCCTCTACGCACCCCAGTTGGCCGCGCTCGACGGGAAGTGGCAACCACCACCGATGACCCGCGTCGACGAATAGGTCCGGTCTGGATTCACCCGAATTCGATGATGGTGCCGTTCTCGATCGAAACCCTGGCGGCCTCGAAGAACAACAGCCAGGTGGTCAGCTCCCGATAGAACGGGTGCTCCGCATCGTTCCGGGTGTTCAGCACTGCCCGGATCCGGGCGAGCTCGGCATCGGAGAGTTCACCCTCGACCAGCCCGATCCCCAAGTACGGTGCGACATAAGCAAGTTCGCGCATCAGCGCCATACTCGACCCGACCATGCCACCGGCGATGTCGACCCCTTCGCCGACGAAGAGCACCTCATCGAATTCGACGGGCACGTAGAGCCCTTCGCAATCCGAGTGGCAGACGAGGTGGGAGTCGAAGGTGGATCCGACCAGGTTGATGACTGGATCATCCGAAGCCCGCTCACCCTCGGCAACGGGAATCAGCGGGTGCTCGGGGTATTCGCGCGCCAGGGCATACGCGCGGCGCAGAGAGTGCACGAAAGAGTAAGGCACGCCCAATATCCGAGCGCGGTCGACTGCTGAGCCCGCAACTCTCGGCTCGTCGTGAGGGGGTAGCCCCTCCTGCACCAGCAGTTCGCTGAGCGCGCGCAACTGATCGCTCAGCCTGTCGAGATTTTCCGGGTCACTGCCGTCTTCCAAGGCATAGGCCAGTCCCCCGGTTCCCACGGTAAGTCCCATGGGGAGAAGCTAGCCCGACGGTCCGACAGATCAGGGTTTGTTGGACATGGCCGCGATGAGGGAGTTGGGACGCATGTCGAGCCAGTGGGATTCCACGTAGTGCAGGCAGGAGGTTCGGGGAGCGGCGCCGAAGGCCACCGACCAGCCGCCGGGGACGGCGGCGAAGGTGGGCCAGAGGGAGTGTTCACCTTCGGTGTTGACCAGGACGTAGAACTGGGCGTTGTCGTCGTCGAACGGGTTGGTCATGGGGTGGCCTTTCCGATGAGAGTGCCCAGGTGGGCTAATGCTGATGGGGTGCCTTCGATTTCGTGGTGGGCGAGCTCGCTCGTGCGGAACAGGCGGTCGCTGTGGGTGGGGTGGGCGGGCGCGAAGTGCGGGGTGAAGTCGGTGGTGGTGATGCCGTAGGCGGTGATGAGGGCGGCTAACCGGGCGGGGTCGGGCGGTTCGCTGAGGACTACGGTCGCGCCGACGCGAAGAGGTAGCAGGTAGCCGTGCCAGGCGGTGGCGTCGCCGATGTGGGCCTGGTGCAGGTAGACGTCGCGAGCGCAGAGATGGTGGCGAGCCTGCATGGCGGTCACCCGGTGGACCGCGGCCGCGTGACTGATGGTGACGCTGTGGGTCGAGCCGGGCGGAAACAGCACGAGGGCGGAGTGCTGCGGCAGGATCGGGGCGCGATGTTCGCCGCGGGCGATCGGTTCACTGGAGTAGGCCGACAGCGCGACTCGATCGACCGTGACCGTCGGGATGTCGTAGGCCCCGAGGTGTTCGCGGGCCGCGATGGTCAGGGCCAGTGCGGGGTTGACAACCGGTGGGATCAGGGGGTTTCCGGTGTCGATCGGCACCACCGTGCCACCGGCCTTGAGAACCGCGTAGGTGGCGACCATGTATTCGATGGAACGCGGAACATCCACGAGCACAGCGGATTCGGGGCCGATTCCGAGGGCGATCAGATGCCTGGCCAGTTGGTTGGTGCGCCGGTCGAGGTCACCGTAGGTGATGATCGATGTCGGGCCGTCGCTCGGCGCATGGACGACGGCCGGGTCGAAAGGGGTCGCGGCGGACTGCGCTTCGAACTCGTCCAGTAGGAGCTCGCCCGGTAGGCCCGCCACACCGGAATAGTGCCCGTCGTCGATGCGGCCGACGAATTCGATCTCGGCGGTCCAGGCATCGCCCGGCGGCCTGCGCCGCACCAGGTCGCCGGTGGCGAACATGCGGTCGTCCACCGGGCCGATGGGGTTGGCCAGGAAGGTCGCGGCGGTGGCCTGCCTGCCGACGTAACCGCGCGCCAATTGCACACCGGAGACGTAGAGTTCGCCGATCTCACCGTCGGCGACGGGGCACAGGTGCTCGTCGAGGATCAGCAGTTCGACATCGTCGGCGGCCGATCCGAACGGGACCACCTCCAGATCGGCCCCGGTCACCTCGTGCGCGACGAACTCGCCCGCGGTTTCGGGCCTGCCGTACACATGCCACAGGGTCGCTCCGCTCACCGAGCGCAGAGCAGCAGCGGTTTTCGCGAGCAATGACCCACCGGAGCCGAGCACCACGCGCAGCGAGTCGAGGCGTTCCTCGGCATCGGGCAGCGCCGCCAGCTCGGCCAGCTCGGCATGGTCGAGACATGCTGTGGTCACGCCTGTTCGGGAGATCGCGTCGGCGAGCACGTCCGAAGGCGAGACCACCAGCGTGGCGCCGGTTTGCAGGGCGAGCAGCATCTCCCCCACCGCGGCCTGTCCGGTCAGCGGCGCGTGCCAGAGCACGGAATCACCGGCGCCGATACCGCAGAGCCGCTGGCGCCAGCTCGAATTCGCCTGTGCCGCGCGATGTCCGACGACGACCGCGGTCGAGGCGGCGATGTCGACGACGAGGTAGGCCGGATTGTCCGCGGTAGGTCCCGGTAGCTCGTCGGGGGTGATCTCGACGGTGGCGTCGGTGTACAGAACCGGGAACCCGGCCGGGTGCCGAGTCCGGGCGCTCGTGAGGACGAGCGTCGGCGCGGCCAGCGCCACGGTGCGGCTTTGCACTTGCGCGGGGGCAGCGGGGTCGAGCAGGACGAAGGCACCGCCCGCGGCGAGCACCGCGTGCACGGCGACGACGAGTTCCGCCGAGCGTGGTAGCGACACCGCGACGGTGGTCTCGGGGCCGACGCCGTGCTCGATGAGAGCCGCGGCCAAGGCATCGACACGCTCGGCCAAAGCGCCGTAGGTGAGGCCGTTTCCGCCGTCGCGCACCGCGAGGGTGTCGGGTTCGCTGTCGGCGTAGGTGGAGAAGGCGGCGAGCAGGGTCGCCGGGTCACGCGGCCGATCGCCGTCCAGGTCACGCAGGAGCGCGGCGAGGGTGGCGGCGGTCGTGACCGAATCCGTGTGCGACATCAGAGTTGTCCTTCCGAGTCGTCAGCCGACCCCGCCCCGGCGATTACCGCGGCGGCATCGGTCACCAGTGTTTGCAGAGTGGAAGTGAGACCGGCCGCGCCGAGTGCGGCGAGCACGCCGGGCACGAGGCCGGCCAGCGCGACGTTCACCAACGCTTCAGGTTTCATCTTCGCGCCCATCGCCCTGCTCACCGCGGCGAGTTTGGCGTCGAGTGCTCCGTAGGAGATGGCGTGCTCGCCGTGGACGAATGCCACGGTCGCCGGCGCGAGCCGAGCTGCCGAGCCGACGAGGCCCGGAAGATCGGCAATGGTGTAGGTGCTCGGTGGTGGGGTCTTTTCGGCGTCGGTGCGCATGTCGATGGCACGCACCGCCACGGCGGGATCGGCGGCGACGGCGGCGAGGATCTTGCGGAACCGTTCGGCCAGCGCCTCGACCGTCGACGCGTCGAAAAGGTCGGTGGCGTAGCCGAAATGGATATCGAGGCCGTCCAGGGCGCCGTCGTCCGCGTAGCGCTGCAGGGCGGTGAGGTGCAGGTCGAACTTGGCTTCCGTCAGGCCGGGGTCCAGCGTTCGAACATGGAGACCGGGTAGGTCGATACCGCCCGGCGGCATGTTCTGGAAGGTCAGCATCACCTGGAACAGCGGGGTGTAGGCGCCGGTTCGCGTGCGACCCATGGCATCGACCACCTGCTCGAACGGGACGTCGGCGTGGGAGAGGGCGGCCAGGTCACGACGTTTGGCCTGGGCCAGCAGATCGGTGAACGGTGCGCGTGAGTCGATCTCGGTGCGCAGGGCGACGGTGTTGACGAACATGCCGACGAGATCGTCGAGTTCGCGAGCGCCGCGACCGGATACCGGGGCGCCGATGGTGATGTCCGCGCTGCCGGATTGTTTGGCGAGCAGGACGGCCAGGGCGCTGTGGACCAGCGTGAACAGGGTGGTTCCGTGGGTGCGAGCAATCTGGTCGAGGGTGCGAGTGAGCGCGGCATCGATCTCGAATTCCAGCGTCGCACCGCGCATCGCACGCCGGGCCGCGCGCGGACGGTCCGTCGGCAGCGCCAGCAGTTCCGGTGCGCCCGCGAGTTCGCGGGTCCAGTAGGTGAGCTGCTGGGTGAGCACGCTGTCGGGGTCGGCGTCGGTGCCGAGCAGGTCGCGTTGCCAGGCGCTGAAGTCGCCGTACTGGATTTCCAGCGGACTCCAGCCGGGTTCGCGCCCTTGGCTGCGATCGACGTAGGCGCGCACCAGGTCTCGAGTGAGCGGATCGATCGAGTAGCCGTCGGCACTGATGTGGTGCACCACGACGACGAGGACGTGATCGTTGTCGGCGAGGCGGTAGAGGGCGACTCTGATCGGGGGCGCGGCCGTGATGTCGAAGGGTTGCGCGACCAGTGCCGCGATTCGGGTTTCGACATCGGCGGGCGCGACCGGGATCGGGGTGAGGTCGACGGCCGCGGACCAGGCGGGCATCACCTGTTGTACGGGGCCGCCCGCGGTGTCCGGGTAGCGGGTCCGCAGGGTGTCGTGGCGGGCCAGGAGGTCGGCGACCGCCGCTTGTAGGGCGGGCAGGTCGAGGTTACCGGTCAGGCGGATGGCGGCCGGGATGTGATAGGCCGAGGACTGCGGCGACAGTTGGTGCAGAACCCACATGCGTTGCTGCGCGGGCGAGAGGACCGCGGGCCCTTCGCTGGTGCGTTTGGTCAGCGGGGGGCGGGCGGCGGTGGGATCGGCGGTGGCGAGGTGTTCGGCCAGTGCGGCCACCGTCGGGGCGTCGAAGACCGCTGCTACCGGGACGCGGATGCCGAGCGCGGCGCCGAGACGGGCGGCCAGCCGGGTTGCCATCAGCGAGTTGCCGCCGAGCGCGAAGAAGTCGTCGTCGAGTCCGGCGCTCGGGCAGCCGATCACCTCGGCGAAAGTCGAAGCGACGAGTTGTTCGACTTCGGTGACCGGGGCGCGGAAGGCCGCCTCGGCGAACTCCGGTTCGGGCAGGTCGGCCCGGTCGACCTTGCCGTTGGCGTTGAGCGGCAGCGCGTCGAGCACCACCAGCGCGGCGGGAACCATGTAGGCGGGCAGGCTCGCGGCGAGTTCGCCGCGTAGCCGGGCCGCGACGGTTCGTTCGTCGCCCGGGGTCAGGTCGGCGACCGCCGCATAGGCGATCAGCCGGGCCCCCGCGTGCTCGTCGGTCTTGGCCACCGCGACCGCGGCACGCACCTCGGCGCAGCGCAGCAGGGCTGTTTCGACCTCACCGAGTTCGATGCGGAAGCCACCGATCTTGACTTGGAAGTCCGCGCGTTCGAGGTACTCGAGGGTGCCGTCGGCACGCCACCGCACGATGTCGCCGGTGCGGTACATCCGCGATCCGGGCGACACCGCTGCCCCGGTGGCGAAGGGGTTGGCGACGAAGCGGTCGGCGGTAAGCGCACGGCGGCCGTGGTAGCCGCGGGCGAGTTGGTCTCCGGCCAGGTAGAGCTCGCCTGCTACGCCGATCGGCACCGGCCGTAGACGCGCGTCGAGAACGTAAATGGCGCTGTTCCAGGCCGGTGCGCCGATCGGAACAACGTGCGACGGGTCATGGGCTACTTCGTATTCGGTGATCGAGACGGCGGCCTCGGTCGGGCCGTACAGGTTGTGCAGAGTGGCGGCGGTGCCGCCGGCGCGGAACTGGGTGGCGGTGGCGGCAGGCAGTGCTTCGCCGATGGCGAGGACGGCGCGCAGCGACACCGGGAGTTCGGTCTCGGTGGTGAGGAGCATGCCGACCAGTGACGGCACCGCGTGCAGGACCGTGACGCCGTGCCGGGTCATGGTGGTGTGCAGCCGATCCGGGTCACGCTCGTCGCCGGGGCGGGTGACGATCAGGGCCCCGCCGGAGCTCAGGGGCGACCAGAACTCCCAGACCGAGAGGTCGAAGGTGGCGGGGGTCTTCAGGAGGACGCGATCGGTGCCGGTCATGGCGAAGCGGTCGTGCAGCCAGGCGAGCTGGTTGACGATCGCGGCATGCGGGACCGCCACGCCCTTGGGGCGACCGGTGGAGCCCGAGGTGAAGATGATGTACGCGGGGTGCTCCGGACGCAGCGGGGCGATGCGCTCGGCATCGGTCACCGGGTCGGTCGAGAGATCCTGCAGGGCACGGTGATCCAGTTCGAAGACGGGGACGTCGACAGAGATCGGCAGACCGTCGACCGCGGTGGTGAGCACGCACAGCGGTGCCGCGGTGGCGACGATGTCGGCGATACGGTCGACGGGGTGATCAGGGTCGATCGGCACGTACGCGCCGCCCGCCCGGACGACGGCGTGCATGGCGATCACGAGGTCGATACCACGGCGCATGGCCAGCACGACAGTGCGTTCCGGGCCGACGCCCTCGGCGATCAGGAGCCGAGCGACACGGTTGATCTGGGCATCGAAGGTGGCGTAGTCCAGGGATTCCCCGGTCGCGTCGTCCACCAGCGCGAGGGCCGTCGGGGTTCGGTGTGCTTGACGGGCAACCAGTTCGGCGAGGGTGGTCCGCTCCACCGGATGAGCGGTGTCGTTCCACGTCTCGAGGAGCAGGGTGCGGTCGGTGCCGAGCACATCGAGGTCGCCGACGACGACATCCGGTGTAGTGGTGACGGATTCGAGCACCCGGCGCAGCTGTCCGACGAAGCGTTCGGCGGTCGCGGCGTCGAACAGATCGGTGGCGTAGCCGAGGGCCATCTCGATACCGGCCGGAGAGCCGTCGGCGGTGTAGTTGTCGAGGGCGAACAGGTGCAGGTCGAACTGTGCTACGCCGGTGTCGAATTCGATGTTGGCGACGGTCAGTCCGGGCAGTTCCAGCTGACCGCGCTCGTGGTTCTGGAACGAACAACCGACCTGGAACAGCGGGTGCCGCGCGGTGGATCGGGCGGGGTTGAGCACCTCGACCAACCGCTCGAACGGCACATCGGCGTGCGAGAACGCGGCGATATCGGCGGTGCGTGCCGCGGCGAGCAAATCGGTGAACGCGGCGTCGGCCGCGACCGGGGTGCGCAGGACGAGGGTATTGACGAACATGCCGATGACCTCGTCGAGTTCGGCTTCGCCGCGTCCCGCGTTCGGGGTGCCGACGGCGATATCGGCGGTGCCGGAGACCCGGGCCAGCAGGGCCGCGAAAGCCGCGTGGACCACCATGAACAGCGTGGCGCCGTTGCCGCGGCCGAGGGCGATCAGCGCGGCGTGCAGATCGGCGTCGACGGTGAAGTTCACCTTGTCGCCGCGCAGGCTCTGCCGGGCGGGGCGTGGTCGATCGGTCGGCAGGGCCAGCTGATCGGGCAGTCCGGCGAGCTGGGTCTGCCAGTAGCGGACCTGCTGGGCGGCCACGGATTCCGGATCGGACTCGTCACCGAGCAGGTCTCGTTGCCACAGTGCGTAGTCGGCGAACTGCACGGCGGGCGGGGCCCAACCGGGTGCGGAATCGGCGAGCCGGGCGGTGTAGGCCCGCATCAGGTCGGCCACGAAGGGCGCGATGGAGGAGCCGTCGGCCGCGATGTGGTGCATGACGGCGGCCAGCACGAATTCGGTATCGGCCACCTGGAACAGGCGCATGCGCACCGGGATCTCGGTGGTGACGTCGAAGGTGGTCTCGGCCAGTTCGCGAATCGCCGCGGGCAGGTCGGCGTCGGCGACCGCGATCGGTTCCAGCGACACCACGGCGTCGGCGGCAGCCACGATCGACTGTGTCGGGGTGCCGTCGACGTCGGTCCCCGCGGCCCGCGACACCGGGTACATGGTGCGCAGCGACTCGTGCCGGGCGACCACGTCCGACATCGCGGCCTGCAACGCACCGGTATCGAGCGCACCGCTCAGGCGCAGCGCGAACGGGATGTTGTAGGCCACCGACGCGCCGTCGAAGCGGTTGAGGAACCACATCCGCTGCTGAGCCGGGGACAGTGGAAGGAACTCGGGACGGGCCCGGCCGACGAGCGCGGGCCGAGCAATCTCGGACTGCCCATCGACGGCGGCGGCCAACTCGGCGACGCGCGGCGTCTCGAACAGGGTCCGCACACCGACGCGCCGGTCGAGGGCGGCACCGATGCGGGCCACGGCCTTGGCTGCCAGCAGCGAGCTGCCGCCGAGGGCGAAGAAGTCGTCGTCGGCGCCGACCGGCTGCCCGTCGGCACGGCCGAGGACCTCGGTGTAGACGTCGGCGATGATCTGCTCGGTGATCGTGGCGGGCTTGCGGTAGGCGGTGGTCTCGAAGACGGGCGCCGGGAGCGCGGCGCGGTCGAGCTTGCCGTTCACCGTGAGTGGGATGCGGTCGACCAGCACGACGGCGGCAGGGAGCATGTGCTCGGGCAGGGTCCGCGCCAGCTCCTTGCGCAGGTCGGCGGTGTCGATGTGGGTCGATTCCGCGACCAGGTAGGCCACGATTCGCGGCTCGTCGACCAGGTCGGTACGGACGAGTACCGCCACTTCGCGCGGGGCCACCGAGCTGCGCAGCAGCGCGGCCTCGATCTCACCGAGCTCGACGCGGAAGCCGCGCAGGTTCACCTGTTGGTCGGCACGGCCGAGGTATTCGAGTTCGGCGGCGGCCGAAGCCGGTGAGTCGGGATGGTCCGGCGCTACCGTCCAGCGGGCGAGGTCACCCGAGCGGTAGGCGACGGATCCGGCAGGCCCGTAGGGGTCGGCGACGAAGCGGCTCGCGGTCAGGTCGGGTCGCCCCAGGTAGCCGCGCGCCAACTGCGGTCCGGACACATAGATCTCGCCGGGCACGCCGACGGGAACGGGGCGCAGACGCGAATCCAGCACGCGCAGTGTCAGTCCCGAGATGGCGCCGCCGATCACGCTGGCGGAGCTCGTGTTCGGGGTGATCTCCCGGTAGGAGGCGTGCACGGTGGTCTCGGTGATGCCGTACATGTTCACCATGCGGGGCGAGTCCGGGTAGCGGGCGAACCAGCCGGCCAGGCGCTGGGGCTCGAGCGCTTCGCCACCGAAGATCACTGTGCGCAGGGCGTATTCGGTGGGTTCGAGCGTGGCCAGGTCGGCGGCGATGAGCCCGTAGAACGCTGACGGCGTCTGATTGAGCACGGTGACGCCTTCGGTGCTCAGCAGCTCGCGGAACTGTTCGGGTGAGCGGGAGGTGAAGTAGTCGACCAGGACGATCGAGCCGCCGTGCAGCAGCGCGCCCCACAGCTCCCACACCGAGAAGTCGAAGGCGTAGGAGTGGAACATCGTCCACACATCCGACGGACCGAAGTCGAAACGCGCTGCGGTGTTGTCGAGCAAGGCGACGACATTCTCGTGCGGAACGACGACGCCCTTGGGGCGGCCGGTCGAGCCGGAGGTGTAGATGACGTAGGCGGCGTTGGCGGGTGTCAGGGGTGTACGCCGGTCCGCGTCGGTCAGGGGTTCGGCGGCGAAGTCGGACAGGTTGCCCGCGCCGGGGTCGATGACCGGGCCACCGAACCAGTCGTGGGCCAGGCCGGTCTCGTCGTTGGTGATGGCGCAGTGCGGACGGGCGTCGTCCAGCACGTATTCGATGCGATCGGCCGGGTAGTTGGGGTCGATCGGCAGGTAGCCGCCGCCCGCCTTCAGCACGGCGAGCAAGGCGACGGGCAACTCCAACGAACGCGGAAGCGCCACCGCGACCAGCGATTCCGGGCCGACGCCCGCGGCGACGAGACGCCGGGCCAGGCGGTTGGACCAGGCGTCGAGCTCGCCGTAGCTCAGGCTGAGTTCGCCCGCCTTCACGGCGACGGCGTTCGGGTCGAGAGCGGCGGCACGGGTGAATCGGTCCACCATGGTGTCGGCGGCGGCCACCGAAGCGCCGGTGGACGACCAGTCGTGCAGGGTGCGCTGCTGTTCTTCGGCACTGAGTAGTTGGATGTCGCCCACCACGACCGTCGGATCGGCGACGACGGCGGCCAGCACCTGGGTGAAGCGACGAGCCAGCACCGCGATGCTGCCCTCGTCGAACAGGTCGGTGGCGTAGGCGATTTCGATCGATATGCCGTTCGCGCGGCCGTCGATGTCGTCGGATTCGCCGACGGTGAACTGCAGGTCGAACTTCGCCACGGCGGCATCGAAATCGACAGGGTCGACGCGCAGCCCCGCGGCCTCCAGCGCGGGGACGGTGAAGTTCTGCAGAACCAGTGCCACCTGGAACAGCGGGTGGCGGTTGCGGGCTCGCGCCGGGTCGACGGCATCCACGACCTGCTCGAACGGGATGTCGGCGTGCGAGAGGGCGTTGAGGTCGCCCGCGCGGACGGCGTCGAGGGCGGTCTCGAATTCGACGCGCGGGTCGATCTGGGTGCGCAGGACCAGGGTGTTGACGAACATGCCGATCAGGCCGTCGAGGGCGGCCTCGCCACGGCCCGCCACCGGAGTGCCGATGGCGATGTCGCTGCCGCCGGAGAGGCGGGCCAGCAGGACGGCCAGTGCCGCGTGCACGGTGCTGAACAGGGTGGCCTCGTGCTTGCGGGCCAGTTCGCGCAGTTCGCTGTGCAGATCGGAGTCGATCTGGAAGCGGTGGACGGCGCCACGGTAGGTGGATTCGACGGGGCGGGGACGGTCGGTCGGCAGGTCGAGCTGCTCGGGCAGGCCGGCCAGGCCGTGGCGCCAGAAGGCCAGTTGGGCGTGCGCCTGCGAGCCGGAATCCGCCGCGTCACCGAGGTTTTCGTGCTGCCAGAGGGTGTAGTCGGCGTACTGGATCGGCAGCGGCGCCCAGGTGGGGGTGGTCCCTTCGCGGCGGGCGGCGTAGGCGGCCATCAGGTCGGCGGCCAGCGGGCCGAGCGAGAAACCGTCCGCGGCGATGTGGTGGACCACCAGGACGAGCACGTGGTCGTCGTTCACCGCGAACAGGGCCGCACGCAGCGGGATCTCGGTGGTGAGGTCGAATCGGATCGCGGCGCAGGACACCAGGCGCTCGGGCAGTTGCGCCTCGGTGATCGCCTCGGGCCGCAGGGTGAGTTCTGCCGTGTCCGCGATCAGCTGTTCGGCGCCCTCCGGGCCGTCGGGGTAGCTGGTTCGCAAGGTCTCGTGCCGGGTGATCACGTCGGCGAGGGCGGCTTCGAGGGCGGCGATGTCGAGGTCGCCGGTGAGCCGCAGCGCGACCGGGATGTTGTCGACGGCATCGCCGATGCCGTCGACGTCGGCTAGGTAGCGGTTGAGGAACCACATCCGGCGCTGCGCGGCCGAGAGCGGAATCCGCTGTGGCCGTTCGCGAGTAGTGAGTTCGAGGCGGCCACCGGTGCCGCGCAGGGCGGTGCACCGGTGGGCCAGGTCGGCCACGGTCGGCGCGTCGAACAGCAACCGGACCGGGATCTGGGTGTCGAGGGCAGCGCCGAGGCGGGCCGCGACCTGGGTGGCATTGAGGGAGTTGCCGCCGAGGGCGAAGAAGTCGTCGTCGAGACCGACTTCGCGGTCGGCGGGGAAACCGAGGACCGTGGCGAACGTGGCTGCCACGATCCGAGCGACCTCGGTGGTCGGCGCACGGAACACCGCAGCCTCGAAACTCGGTGCAGGCAGGGCCTTCCGGTCGAGCTTGCCGGAGGTGTTGAGCGGGAACTCGTCGAGAACGACGAACGCCGCGGGGACCATGTAGGCGGGCAGGGTACGGATCAGCGTGGACTTCACCGCGGCCACGTCGAGGTCCTGTGGTGCGACGAGATACGCCACCAGGGCGTCGTCGCGGACGATGACCGCGGCCTGGGTGATCTCGGGGATTCCGGACAGGACGGCTTCGATCTCGCCGAGTTCGATCCGCAGACCACGCAGCTTCACTTGGAAATCGGTGCGGCCCAGGTACTCCAGCTCACCGTCCACGCTCCAGGTGACGAGGTCGCCGGTGCGGTACATGCGCTCGGCCGGGGTGAACGGATTGGCGACGAAGCGGTCCGCGGTGAGGTCGGCACGGCCCGCGTAGCCTCGCGCCAGTTGAGCACCTGCCAGGTACAGCTCGCCGGGAACGCCGACGGGGACCGGATGCAGTCGACCGTCGAGGACGTACACCTGGGTGTTGTGCACAGGTGCGCCGATCGGAACAGCGACGGTGTCGGCGTCGATCACCTCGTGGAAGGTGACGTCGACCGCGGCCTCGGTGGGCCCGTACAGGTTGTGCACAGCCGTACCGGTGCGCCGGCGCAGCAGTTGGGCAGGTGCGGGCGGCAGTGCCTCGCCCGAGGCGAACACCAGGCGCAGCGATGCGCAGCTGTCGGTGGTCGTGATCGCATCGCTCGCCGCGTCGGCGCGGGCATCCGCTTCGTCGAGCGCGGCGACGAAGACCGCCAGCATCGAGGGGACGAAGTGGGCGACGCTGATCTGCTCGGCGTCGATCAGCTGGGCCAGGTAGGCCGGGTCGCGGTGACCGTCGGGGCGCGCCAATACGAGGCGGGCACCGATCTGCAAGGGCCAGAAGAACTCCCACACCGACACGTCGAAGGTGGCGGGGGTCTTCTGCAGGACGACGTCGTCGGGGGTGAGGCGGTAGGCGTCCTGCATCCACACCAGGCGGTTGACGATGGCGGCGTGGGAGACGACCACGCCCTTGGGCAGGCCGGTGGAGCCGGAGGTGAAGATCAGGTAGGCGGCGTTGCCGGGAGTCAGGGTGGCGAGGCGATCGGCGTCGGTGATCGGCTCGGACGAGTAGTCGGTGGTGTCGAGTTGCTCGAGATCGAGAATCGCGGGCTGCGCGCACACGCGCACGTCATCGTGATCCCGCGCGGACAGATCGATGTCGTCGATCGCGCGGGTCAGGACGCAGACCGGGTCGGCGGCGGCGATCACCTGGGCGATGCGCTCGGCCGGGTGGTCCGGGTCGAGCGGCACATAGGCGCCCCCCGCGGCGAGGACCGCGTACATGGCGACGACCAGGTCGGTCGAGCGACGCATACCGAGCGCCACGGTGCGATCGGGGCGGACACCGATCGAGATCAGCAGTCGGGCAAGCCGATTCACCTGGGCGGCGAGCTCGGCGTAGCTCAACGATTCGCCTGCGAAGCTCACCGCGGTCGCATCCGGGGTGCGCTGGGCCTGCGCGGTGAACAGCGAGACCAGCGTCATGCGCTCGTCGACCGGGTACGCGGTGGCATTCCAGGTGTCGAGCAGGTGGGTGCGCTCCGCGGTATCGAGCAGGTCGATGTCGCCGATCACGACGCTGGGATCGGCGGTCACCGCATCCAGCATCCGCAGGAAGCGGGTGCCGAAATCTGTGATGGTCTGCGCGTCGAAGAGGTCCGTCGCGTACTCGAAGCGGCCGAAGAGACCGTCGGAGGTCTCGCGCAGGGTGAGGTGCAGGTCGAATTTGGCTGTGTGGGTGTCGATCTCGATTTCCGTGGCGGTCAAGCCCGCGAGTTCGAGTTCGGTCCGGGAGTTGTTCTGGAAGTCGAGCATCACCTGGAACAACGGGTGCCGCGCGGTCGAGCGCTCGGGATTGAGCGCCTCGACCAGACGATCGAAGGTGACGTCGGTGTTGGCCAGGGCGCGCAGGTCGCCGTCGCGGACCGTGCCGAGGAGTTCGCTGAAGGTGGCCTCGGGCCGGATCCGGGCCCGCAGCACGAGCGTGTTGACGAACATCCCGACCAGGTCGTCGAGTGCCTGGTCACCGCGGCCCGCGACCGGCGTGCCGATCGAGATGTCCTGTTGGCCCGACAGTTTGGCGAGTGTGGCGGCGAAGACGGTGTGCAGCGCCATGAACAGCGAGGCGCCGGCATCCGCGCCGATGCCGCGCAGTCGTTCGGTGATCGCCGCGGGGACCGTGAAGGTGTGGCGCGCACCGCGACCCGAGGCCACCGCCGGGCGCGGACGGTCGCTCGGCAGCGAGAGCAGATCGGGCAGATCCGCCAGTTCGTTCGTCCAGAAGGCGATCTGGCGTGACATGGAGGAATCGGCGTCGTCCTCGGCGCCGAGGGCATCGCGCTGCCAGAGTGCGAAGTCGGCGTACTGCAACGACAGTGGCGTCCACTGGGGCGCGCCGCCCGCCCGGTGCGCGGCGTAGGCGACCATCACGTCGCGGGTCAGCGGCGCGACCGACCAGCCGTCGGCGGCGATGTGGTGCAGCACGAGGACGAGGACGTGCTCGTCGGCGTCGGTGTGCAGCAGATGCAGGCGGACCGGGGGTTCCTGGTCGACCGTGAACGGGACAGCGGCCAGCGCGCGGATCCGGCTGTCGAGGTCGACCGGGGCGATCGCGTGTGGTTCGAGGGTGATCGTCAGCTGGTCGGCGTCGAGCACCTGCTGGAACGGGATGCCGTCGACGGCGGGGTAGCGGGTCCGCAGCGCTTCGTGCCTGACGAAGACCGCGGCGACGGCCGCGTTCATCGCGGCGTAGTCGATGGCGCCGGTCAGGCGGATGGCGGCGGCGATATTGTCGGCGACCGATTCGGCGTCGAACTGGTTCAGGAACCACATGCGCTGCTGGGCGTAGGACAGCGGAACCCGCTGCGGCCGTTCGCCTGCCGTCAGGGCGGGCCTCGGCGCGACCGCTTCCGCGGAGTCGAGCATCGCGGCGAGTGCGGCCACCGTCGGCGTCTCGAACAGCACCTTCAACGACACCGCGCGACCGAGCGTGGTGCCGAGGCGAGACGCCACCTGGGTGGCGACGAGGGAGTTGCCGCCGAGCGCGAAGAAGTCGTCGTCGGCGCCGACCTGCTCGACCCCGAGCACCTCGCCGAACACCTGAGCCACCGCGGACTCGATGCCCGCGGCGGGCGCACGGAAGGCGCGCGCGGTGAACACCGGCTCCGGCAGCGCCAAGCGGTCGAGCTTGCCGTTGGGGGTCAGCGGCAGCGCATCGAGCACGACGAACGCGGACGGCACCATGTGCGGGGCGAGGGTGCCACGCAGGGCAGCGGTGATCGCGTCGACCTCGAGCGCCGCTGCCGTCGCGTCGACGGCTCGGTCTCCGGTGGCGGCGGGCACCAGGTACGCGACGAGTTGGTCGCCGCGGTGGGCGTCGGCACGGACGAGCACGACGGCCTGGCGGATCGACGGCAGGGCGAGCAGGGCGGTTTCGATTTCGCCGAGTTCGATCCGGAAGCCGCGGAGTTTGACCTGGTCATCGTTGCGACCCAGGTACTCGAGGGTGCCGTCAGCGGTCCAGCGGACCAGGTCGCCGGTGCGGTACATGCGCTCGGAGGGCGCCCACGGGCAGGCGACGAACCGTGCCGCGGTGAGGGCCGCGCGGGAGCGGTAGCCACGGGCCACCTGAGCGCCCGCGACATACAGCTCGCCCGCGACACCGGTGGGGACCGGTCGCAGCCGCGCGTCGAGCACCCACTGGGTGATGCCGCGCAGTGGGGTGCCGAGGGTCAGCGGGGAATCAGCGGTGAGGGGGGCACTGATATTGGTGGCGACCGTGGTCTCGGAGGGGCCGTAGGCGTTCACGAACGCGCGCGGGACGGGTCCGGTGGTCCAGCGGGCGATCAGGTCGGGCGGGCAGGCTTCGCCGCCGACCATCACCATGCGGAGGTCGTCGAGTCGAGCGGGATCGAGGACGGCCAGGCCGGACGGAGTCATCAGCGCGTGGGTGACGCGCTGCTCCGAAAGCAGCTGAGCCAGTTCGTCTCCCACATGGCGGCCCAGCGGGGCGATCACCAGCGTCGCGGCGGAGTTCACGGCGAGCAGGAACTCCATCACCGAGATGTCGAAGGACGGGGAGCCGACCTGCAGGACGCGGGCGTCGGCGGAGCCGAACATGCGGGCGGTTTCCTCGGCGGCGAAACCGGCGATGCCCGCCTGGGTGACCAGCACGCCCTTGGGCACACCGGTGGAGCCGGAGGTGTAGATGACGTAGGCGAGGTGCTCGGTGCGCAGGGGGCGAACGCGTTCGACATCGGTGAGGGGATCGCTGGAACGCCCGGCGCATTCGGCCATCAGCTTCAGTTCGTCGAGGACCAGCCAGTCGATCGAGCCGGGCAGCGCGGACTGCGACTCGGACACTGTAAGACCCAGTCGCGCAGCGGAATCGGTCACCATATGGGTGATCCGATCGAGCGGGTAGCTCGGGTCGACCGGCAGCCAGGCCGCGCCCGACTTGGCGACAGCCCACACCGCGAGGACCGACTCGATGGAGCGGGGGATGCCGACGGCGATGACGTCGTCGGGACCGACGCCACTGTCGATGAGGACCCTGGCCAGGCGTGACGACGCCCGGTCGAGTTCACGGTAGGTGAGGGTGCGGTCGCCGTCGGTCACGGCATCGCGATCCGCATCGGCCGCGACGGCCGTGGCCAGGAGATCGGGCAGCAGGCCGGTGGCGGTCACCGGCGCTCCGCGCATGCTGACGAGCTGGGCATGTTCGGGCTCCGACAGCAGCGCGAGGTCACCGACCGCGGTGTCGGGGGCGGTGACCGCCGCGGCCAGTAGTCGCACGAAACGCGCGCCGAGCGTGTGCATCTCGGACTCGTCGAAGAGATCGGTGGCGTACAGGATGACGGCGTCGATGCCGTCGGGTTCGCCTGCGGCACCGCGTCGTTCGGCGAGGGTGAGCTGTAGGTCGAACTTGGTGATGTCGAGTTCGATCTCACGCACCGTGACCGGCGAGCCTGCCAGTTCGAAGGTGGTGTCGAGCACGGCCTGGAAGTTGAACGCCACCTGGAACAGCGGGTGCCGCGACGGCGAGCGAGCCGGGTTGACGACGTCGACCAGGCGATCGAAGGGAACGGTGGCATGGGCGAAGGCGGCCAGGTCGGTTTCGCGGGTGTCTTCGAGCGCGGCGGTGAAGCTCGCCGCCGCGTCGACCTCGGTGCGCAGAACCAGGGTGTTGACGAACATGCCGATCAGGTCGTCGATGGCGCGGTCACCACGGCCCGCGACGCCGGTGCCGATGGCGATGTCGGTGGTCCCGGACAGACGCGCGAGGAGCACGGCCAGCGCGGTGTGCAGGACCATGAACAGCGAGGCGCCTGCCTGCTGGGCCAGATCGGCGAGCCGCCGATGCAGGTCGGCGTCGATGGTGAAGGCGGTGCGCGCGCCGCGCATGCTCGGCTCGACCGGCCGCTGCCGGGCCGAGGGCAGCTCGAGCTGGTCGGGCAGTCCCGCGAGCGTCCGCTCCCAGAAGGTGATTTCGCGCGCGGCGAGCGACTGCGGATCGGCTTCGGCGCCGAGGAGTTCGCGCTGCCAGAGGGCATAGTCGGCGTACTGCACACTCAGCGGCGACCAACCCGGATCGACGCCGTCGGCCGCGGCGCGGTAGGCGGTGAGTACGTCGCGAACGAGCACCTGCAGCGAAACACCGTCCGCCGCGATGTGATGCAGCACGACAGCGAGTACGCACTCGGCGAGCCGCGAGGCGGAGTTGTCCACAGCGGTGTCGACAGTCTCTGGGACGACGAAGATGCCCGCGCGGAAGGGAGCTTCGCGTTCGAGATCGAACCCGGCGCGAGCGAAACGAGTCAGCTCGGCGTCGAGGTCGGCGGCCGACACCGCGACGGGATCACCGATGCGGACCGACCCGGCATCGCGGACGACCTGCTCGGCAACCTCACCACCGGGGACGTCGACCGCGGGGAACACGGTGCGCAGGGCCTCGTGGCGGTCGACGACCGCGTGCAGCGCGGCGACCAGGGCGGGGAGATCGGCGGTGCCGCGCAGGCGGATGACGAACGGCATGTTGTAGCCGGGGGCCGAGGGGTCGAAGCGGTTGAGGAACCAGATTCGCTGCTGTGCGGGGGAAAGCGGGATCAGTGCCGGGCGGGGGCGAGCGGCGAGCACGGGGAGCTGAGCCGAGACACCGGTGTCGTCACCTTCGGTGATGGCGGCGGCGAGGCGGGCGACGGTGGTCGCGCCGAACAGATCGCGCACGCCGAGGCGGCAGCCGAGGTCGGCGCCGAGGCGGGCCGCGACCTGGGTGGCCACCAGGCTGTTGCCGCCGAGAGCGAAGAAGTCGTCGTCGCGACCGATGCGGTCGAGGCCGAGTACCTCGCCGAACACCCTGGCCACGGTCTGCTCCACCGGGCCGACGGGCTCGGCGTAGGTGACGACGGTGCGGACGGGTGCGGGCAGGGCCTTGCGATCGAGCTTGCCCGAGGCGTTCACCGGAAGGGCATCGAGCAGCACGAACGCGGCGGGCACCATGTAGGCGGGCAGCGCGCGCAGCGCGGTCTCGCGCAGATCGTCGATCGCGACCGCGCCCGGCTCGGCTTCCACGACATAGGCGACCAACTGCTCGCCGACGCCCGCGTCGTCACGCACCACGACCACGGCGCGCGCCGCGGAGTCGACGCTCTCCAAGACGGCCTCGATCTCGCCGAGCTCGATCCGCAGACCACGCAGCTTCACCTGGAAGTCGGTGCGCCCCAGGTATTCCAGCTCACCATTGGTGGTCCAGCGGACCAGGTCACCGGTGCGGTACATCCGCTCACCCGGCAGCGGGTGCACGACAGCGGCACCGGATCCGCCCTCGGCGACCGAGCGCCCGGAGTCGGTGGAGACCACCGCGGGCGCGGCGACGAAACGTCCGGCGGTGAGCTCGGGACGTCCTACATAACCCCGGGCGAGCTGTACCCCCGACAGATACAGCTCACCCGAAGCCCCGACCGGAACAGGCCGCAGCCGTGAGTCGAGAACATGGAGCCGGGTGTTGAACACCGGCGCGCCGATCGGCACCGTGACCCGGTCGCTGTCGTTCACCTCGTGGAAGGTGACGTCGACGGCGGCCTCGGTCGGGCCGTAGAGATTGTGGAGCCGGGCACCGGTCAGCAGCCGCAGCCGCTGGGCAGGCGCGGCGGGCAGAGCCTCGCCGGAGGCGAAGACCAGCCGCAGCGAGGTGCGCTCGGCGATTTCCTGTTGGGCCAGAAAGACTTCCAGCATCGACGGCACGAAATGTGCCACGGTGACGCCGTATTCGGCGATCACGCGGCGAAGGTAACCGGGATCGCGGTGTCCGTCCGGCTCGGCCAGGAGCAGCGTGGCGCCGATCTGCAAGGGCCAGAAGAACTCCCACACCGACACGTCGAACGTGGTCGGGGTCTTCTGCAGCACCACGTCGACACCGTGCAGCCGGTAGGTCTGCTGCATCCACACCAGCCGGTTCACGATCGCGGCGTGCTCGACGGCGACGCCCTTGGGCAGACCGGTGGAGCCGGAGGTGAAGATGACATACGCGGGGTGACCGGGGCGCAGCGGCACGGTGCGGTCGGCATCGGTCAGCGGGGCGTCGTCGTAGTCGCTCAGGTCGAGGGCGTCCACGGTCAGCACCGGCAGCCCGTCGACGGGCGCGCCGTCGCGGGTGGTCGTGAGCACCGCGGCCGGGGCGGCGGTGGCGAGGATGTGCGCGATGCGCTCGGCCGGATGATCCGGGTCGATCGGCACGTAGGCCGCGCCCGCGGCGAGCACCGCGTACATCGCCACGACCAGTTCGGGCGAACGCCGAATACTCAGCGCCACCAGCGATTCCGGGCCGATGCCGTCCGCCCGCAGGCGCCGGGCCAGCTGGTTGACCCGCTGAGCCAGTTCGCGATAGGTCAGCGTCGCGTCCTCGGTGGGCGAAGACGACGCCATCCGCACGGCCACCTCGTCGGGGGTACGCGCGACCTGGGCTTCGAACAGAGCGGGCAGGGTGGCCGCCGGCACCGAACGTTCGGCCAGCGCGGCATCGACGTCGAACCGGGTGGAGTTCCAGATCCGCGTGCTGACCTGGAGTTCCAGTTCGGTCGCCACCTCGATCGCGCTCAGCGGGGTGCCGAGGTCGGCAGCGGCCAGGCGCTCGAGGAAACCGAGGAAGCGGGCGTGATGCCGGGCCAGGGTGTCGGCGTCGTAGAGATGCGGGTTGGCCTCGAAATCGACGTGCACCCGATCGCGGTCGCCGTAGTAGACATTGAGGCTCAGGTCCTCGATCGGACCGGTGGACAGCACCCGATAGCGGCCGGTGGTGGGACCGAGCGTGAGGTCACTGCGGAAGAGCATGAAGTTGGCGAGCGGGCCGAACAGCGCGCGCCGGGCGGGGCGGCCGTCGTCCTCGGCGTCGCGGCGGATGTCCTCGGCACGGTAGCGCTGATGGCGCAGCGCACCCGCCACCTCCACCCGCGCCGCGCGCAGCAGCTCGCCCCAGGTCGCGGCCGAACCCGCCGCGCCCGTGGGTAGTCGCAGCGGCACGATATTGGACAGCATTCCCGCCGAACGGCGCATGACCGCGGTGGTGCGGGCGGTGACGGGCAGGCTCAGCACCGCGTCCGGGCAGTCGGTGAGGCGGCCCAGGTAGGCGGCGAAGGCGGCCAGGATCACCGCGGAGATCGCCGAATCATCGCTGGCGGCAATGGTTTCCAGCCGGTCGACCAGCTTTTCCGACAGGCGTCCACCGGTCACGAGGTTGATCGCCGACCGCGGCGCGGTGCGGCCGTCGAGCGCGGTGGGACTGTCGAGGCCCGCGATGCGCTGGGCCCAGTGCTCACGATCGCCGAGGAAACGGGTGCTCTCGCGGTACCGCTGTTCGCCCTCGACCAGTGCCGACAGCTCGCCCGGCACCACGTCGCGGGCCGGGATGTCGAGCATCCGCGCGGTGTACAGCTCGGCGACGCGCTGGGAGTTGGTGAACGCGCCGTACCCGTCGAGCACGATGTGATGGCCACGCAGATACCAGAACCACCGCTCGTCGCCGACCCGCAGCACCGCACCCGCCACCAGCCGGTCGGTGAGCAGGTCGATGGGGGCGCCGAACTCGGCGCGCATCCATTCCTGCGCGGCGGCCACGGGGTCGTCGTGGTGGCGAAGATCGATCAGCGGCAGCTCCTGCTCGACCGCGATGGTGTGGTCGACGTACTGGTGCGGGACACCGTCGAATTCGCCGATGCGCACCAGCGGCGAGCCGTACGCGTGCGCGGCCTCGGCCGAAACCTGCTGCAGCACAGCGACATCGAGCTCGCCGTGAATTTCGATGTACTGGGCGATGGTGATCGGGACATCGGGGTCGAGCAGCTGCGCGTACCAGACACCCAGCTGGGCTGGGGTCAGCGGAAACGGCAGGCCGACGACCTGCGCTTCCTGTGGTCGCGCACTGAACCCACCCAACTCCGTACCGTGCACCAGAGCCTCCTCGAATCGCGAAAGAACAGCAGATCGAATGTTTTCGGGCAGCACGAATACACCTCGTGAACCGAAAGATTCGATATGAACGCGGTGGGCGTGACGCCACACTCGCGCAAGATCCCCGACAGATCATGTGGACGAGATCGGCGACCACGGGTCGCCGAAGCAAACGGACGATGCGTCCGTCGCGGGTGCCTAGCTGATGATCGTTCCTCCAACGCCTGTGTCAGTTACGTCACATGGTGCCTGTCCATGCAAGGCCGACAGTAGGCGCTCATTTAATAAAAGGGAACTTATTCCGGTAAAAAAACCGGTCGATTGTCCAGTCGGACTGAGTGAGGACTCATGACCAGGGCATGAGTGTGGGCTCCAACACATCGAACACCGATATGTGAGCCACCACACCTTCAGACCCGGACACTATGAGCCGAAACGTTGCATCTGCGTTGCATCTGCGCCGATGCGCCGATCCAGTACTCGGATCTTGGCTTCTATCTGCGCATACAGTGGCGAATCACGATCGACCGTCGAGCGGTAGGCGGCCCACGCCGCAGCGTCGTCGCGTCCCTCCGGGCCCGACGTCCACCGACGCAGCACACCGGCGTCGGGGGCGGCGAGGACGGCGGTTCGCAACCGAACCCGGAGCTCATCGCGGATGTCGCAGATGCCGGGAGCCGAGGAGCGCGGCAGTACCGGGCCCGCGTACAAGCGCAATGCGGATTCGATATCACCGGAGTCGAGGGCGGCCCGCAGGGCCTCCACATCGGTTGCGACATGCACGCGCAGACGGTAAGGACGCGAACCGACAACCGAGGCGCCGATCACCGAACGCAGCCGCG
This sequence comes from Nocardia sp. PE-7, assembly GCF_030486425.1. Classification (NCBI taxonomy): domain Bacteria; kingdom Bacillati; phylum Actinomycetota; class Actinomycetes; order Mycobacteriales; family Nocardiaceae; genus Nocardia; species Nocardia sp. PE-7. Next base: position 6,189,066 of record NZ_CP129614.1, read on the forward strand.
ACATCGCCGCGCGGATCGTGCCGTTGTCCAGATCGGTGTCGTCGAGCAGCAGCGCCAGGTGGTCGGCGCCGAGGCCTTCGGGATGCTCGGTGAGCAAGAGCAGGATCTCGGCATGACGTTGCGAGAGCGGCACCCGCTCCCCCGCGATACTCAGCTGAGGCTGACCCAGGCCCAGCACGTCGAGACCGAGGTTGGCCTGTTCGGTGTCGTCGCGATTGGCCGCCGCCGGCGCCGCGATGCCGTGGCTCGCGCGCATCGCCCGCAGCACCAGGTCCATTTCGGCGGCGGTCGCGGCGGCTTTGACCAGAGCGAGGATTTCCGGCTTGGCCACCCGCATCCCGCCGGCAATCATCAGAACGCCGATCAGACGGCCGTCCGGCTCGTGCACGGGGGCCGCGGCGCCGGTGATCTGATGCATGCGATGCAGGAAATGTTCGGGTCCGTGGATCCAGGTGGCGCGGCCGGTGCGCACCACGAGGCCGACGGCGTTGGTGCCGATCCGGCGTTCGCTGAGATCGTCGCCTTCGCGCACGCCGATCTCGGCGGCGGCGGCGACCTGCTCGGGATGACCGTGCACCGAGAGCACGCGACCGAACTGGTCGGCCACCGTCACGATCAATCCGGCGTGCGACGCGTCCTGGACCAGCAGTTTGTCGATCAGCGGCATGAGCGCGGCGATGGGATGGGCATCGCGATACCGCTCGAGATCGGCGCCGCGCAGCCCGCGACCGTCGATGACGTCCGTCGGATCGACACCACCGCGCACACTGCGCAGCCATGATTCGAGAACGAGCGGACGTAGAAGACCGGCCAGCTGGGTAAGCTGTTCACCACCGGCACTGAGATATCCATGGGCCTGTGCGGCATAGGCTTCCAGAGCACCGAGCTGTGCGCCCGACTCCGATGCCTGCCGTGGGGGCCGCCCACCTGCAAGATTGCTGACCATTTGCCTTTCTTTCCCGCTACAAACTGTACCGGGCAGTTATCGAGCAAAATGCCAGAAGTCTGGGTTTGTCCCGCAGGTCACATCGTGGTATCAACCGTCACTTCGTCACATGACCATGTGGTCGGCTATGGCTGCGGCGAGCATCACTGTCGTGGCCTGTGGACCACGGCGCAGCGGGACCGGGACCACCGACAGATCGGCGACCGTCAGGGCGTCGATTCCGTGGACGCGGCCCTGATCGTCGACCACCGCGCGCTCGTCGCGCTCGGGGCCCATGCGACAGGTACCGGACAGGTGTTGCGAGGTCCCGAGGTTGGCGTACAGCCAGGCGTCGTCGATGCGACCGATCGGTCGACCGAGCAGATCCGCGGTGAGCGCTACGCCGTCGCGCAGGCGGGCGCGGTCTGTTTCGCCGCGGAGGTAGCGCTGGTCCACGTGGGCGGGAACAGTGGGATCGGTCGAGACGAGCGTCAGCTCGCCGGTCGACTCGGGATGCATCAGAGCGACTCCCACGCGACGCAGACCCGGCGTGTACATCTGGGTGTACGGACGTAGTTCGAGGTCGTCGATCTCGAGGACGTATTCGAGCGGGACCGCGGGCTCGTCGGGCTCGTCGTCGGGGAATTCGACGCCGATCTCGGGGTGATCGGTGCACCACGCGCCGACCGGAGCGGGCAGCACGATCGGCACACCGAGCGAGCGCAGCAGTGGTTCGGGGCCGATCCCGGATCTGATCAGCAGTGCGGCCGACTCCACCGCACCCGCGCACAACACCGTCTGATCGGCATAGGTCCGCCCATGTTCACGACCGCGCGCCCACTCCACACCGATCACCTTCGTGCCGCGGAGGAGTAGCCGGGTCACCATGGTGTCGCTGGTAACCAGCAGGTTCGGTCGCTGCATCGCTGGATAGAGATGGGTCACGGCCGGCCCCGCTCGACGACCCCGCGACACCGCCAACGGCACCCGACCGAATCCATCGGTGTGGTTCGCACCCAGCCGCGTGAAGATTCTCGTCGGGTCGACATCGGGCACTCCGGGAGAGCCGAGAATCGGAGGCCGTTCCTGCCGTATGCCACCCCGGCTCTCGGTCGGCGCGGGTCGTGGCTGTGCATACCCCGTCGGTGTGTTGAGGTCGAGGATTTCGGGGAATCCCGCTGCCACGCACCGTTGCGCGAACTCGGTGCTGAACTCGGTGGGGTTGTCGGTTCGCGAGATCGGGATCGGGCCGCCGACGCCGTGGCCCGGGGCCGTGCCGAAATCCATGTCGTGTTCGAGGTCGCAGAACACCGGAAGGACAGATTCGAACGACCAACGCGGGCCTGCCACCGCACTCCATGCCGCGAAGTCGGCGGCGGGTGGGCGGATGAAGTAGCTGCCGTTGATCGCACCTGATCCACCGATGAGCTTGCCGCGCACCAGGTTTCCCCGGTACCGCCAGAGCACCTGGGATTCGGGGCCGACCGGCAGGTGAGCCGGGTCGAGCAGTTCCCGAGTCGTCCGGCAGGCCGGGCCGGCTTCCAACACTCGCACCGAGCGCGCCGGATCCGCACTGAGCCGGGCCGCGAGTACACACCCCGCCGACCCGGCTCCGACGATGAGAGTGCTCGTCACGCAGGCGTATTCAGCGGGGCGGCACGCTCGGCTTGAGCGCCTCGAAACTGCGCGCCCGGATGACGCCGAGCCACAGGCCCGTGCCGTAGGCCACGTCGTCGAGACGCTTGTAGGCCACATAGCGCAGCGGGTCGAGGCCGCCGGAGTCGCGGTGGGTGAACCAGTCGGCCAGCCCGTCGGCGAGCGCCATGGTGATGGCGATCCTGCGGATCCGGCTCGACGCGATGACGGCGAGCAGGGTCACCGGCCAATAATCGCGACACATCGCCGAAGCCAGTCGCCACATGCCGGCGAAGTAGCCGCGCGCCAGGTAGACCGCGGCGATCCTGGTCGGGTTGTCGAGTTCGGTGAAGACCCGGCGCAGACGAACAAGGGCCGTGGCGAGGGTGACGAGACCGCCGAGCAGACCCCACTTCGACAGCGTCGCGAACAGCAGACTCGCCAGCACGGTCCAGGTCGGCACCGACAGCGGCGAGACCAGGCCGGAGTGCCGTTTGCCGAGCGGTGCGGCGCCGGTGCCGTAGAACAGCTTTCGCCCGAACCAGGCGCGGAAGGCGACACGGTGATCGTGGGCGACGTGCGCGGCGGGCTCGTAGCGCAACCGCCAGCCGGCGCGTTCGAGCCGCCAGCACAGGTCGACATCCTCTGCCACCTGCATCGATTCGTCGAACCCGCCCTCACCGAGCAGCGCCGCGCGCCGTGCCAGCAGCGCCGCGCTCGGCACATACGACACGATGCCGCGCGCGTGCACCGCCGACTCGCGGCGGCCGAGATCGAGTGAGGAGCGGGTGTGTTCGTAGCGGGCGAGCGCGTTCGATTCGGAGTCCAAGGCGACGATGCGCGGCGCGACGAGCGCGACCTGCGGATCGCTGAAATGTCCGAGCATGACTTCCAGCCAGCCGCTGCGAGGCACCACGTCGGAGTCGAGGAACGCCACGAAGCCCGTTGTCGCCGCCTGCAATCCGGCATTTCGGGCAGCCGCGGGGCCGAGCGGACTCTCGTGCCGCAGCACCGTCACCTGACCACGGCCCGATCGCGGCGGGATGCGGACCGGTTCGTCGGAGCCGTCGTCGACGACGATCACGTTGTGCCCGCGCAACACCGCCAGCAGACGTAACAGTCCGTCGGCGTTGTTGTAGAGCGGGATGACGACGGTGACGTCGTCGAGTGACGGTTCGAGCCGCGGACGCGGGTTGGCCACGCCGGAATCGAGCAGTCGGCGGGCGACGATCGCGGACTTGGTGTCGGTCACCTCCAGGTATCCGTCGCCGATCAACTCGGCGGCCTCCGGGGCCAAGCGCAGCATCCGTGCGGGCGATCCTCCGATCAGGATCCGACCCCCGGAAAATGCGCGTACCCGTGGATCGATCCGTACCCCGAAGCCGTCGGGCAGACGATCATGGCGCATTCCTCGCATGCTATGCGCAGTTGGGCTCTCAGACATCATCACCCCACAAAAAAGGAGGAAAGTCTGCCTGAAATGCCGCCCTGACCGGTTGCCGGACGTGTCAACAAGATCGGCAGCGCATTTCCGGCAACCGGACTGGACTAGCCGAGCGGACTCTCGTTGCACGCCTTGGCAGGTGGGCGCTTCACGGTCAGCGGCAGCGACACCCTGGCACGGCTGCGAACCGGGCGCGAGTGGTCGACAGCAGGGCGCGGAATGGTGCGACCCGGCGCTGTCAATGCCGCTTCACCGTAGCCCTGCACGCATTCCGGATCGGGTCCGTTGGCGGGCAGGCCGGTGAAGAACTTCGCCGCCATGCAGCCACCACGGCAGGAGTCGTAGTGCGAGCACTTCGTGCACGCGCCGCCGTCGACCGGTTCGCGCAGTTCGGCGAAGAGCGTCGAATCGGTCCAGACCGACTCGAAACCACCGTCGGCGACGATGTTTCCGGCCTTGAAGCGGTCGTGGATGGCGAAGGGGCAGGCATAGACGTCGCCGACCGGGTCGACCAGGCAGACCACACGACCCGCGCCACACATGTTCAAACCCGGTAGGGCCGAGCCGAATGCGGACAGGTGGAAGAACGAGTCGCCGGTGAGCACGCCCTCGCCGTTGCGGACGAGCCAGTCGTAGAGCTCGCGTTGCTGCTCGGGCAGTGGGTGCAGTTCGTCCCACACGTCGGCGCCGCGACCCGAAGGACGCAGCCGAGTGAGTCGCAAGGTGGCGCCGTACTTGTCGGCGATGGCCTTGAACTCGTCGAGCTGGGAGATGTTGTGACGGGTGGCCACGACCGAGAGCTTCGCGTCCTTGAAACCCGCCGCGGCCAGGTTCGACAGCGCCTTGATCGCGGTGTCGTAGGAGCCGGGGCCGCGCACGGCATCGTTGACCGCGGCGTCGGCGCCGTCGAGGGAGATCTGCACGTCGACGTAGTCGCTGGCCGCCAGGCGCGCGGCGACCTCTTCGTTGATGCGAACGCCGTTGGTGGAGAACTTGACCCCCACATTGTGCGCGGTGGCGTAGTCGACCAGTTCCCAGAAGTCCGGGCGCACGGTCGGTTCACCGCCGCCGATGTTGACGTAGAAGATCTGCATGCGCTCGAACTCGTCGATCAGCGCCTTGCACTGCTCGGTGCTCAGTTCGTTCGGGTCGCGGCGGCCCGACGAGGACAGACAGTGCACGCACGACAGGTTGCAGGCGTAGGTGAGTTCCCAGGTGAGGCAGATCGGTGCGCCCAGGCCCGATTCGAAGCGGTCGATCAGCCTGCCGCCCTGGGGCGCGTTACCCGGGGGCAAGGCTTTCGGTGCGGCGGTGACCGGGCCGGGCGATGCCACGATCATGTCGGTGTCGGCGAGCTGCCCGAGCGCGGCCAGGTGCGCGTCGGAGGCGTCGATGCCCTTGGCGCGCAGTGCCTCGCGCACCGAAGAGTGCGCGGGCAGCGACCGGACCACGTCGACGAGATCGCGGCTCTTGAGGAAGGAGAGCTTGCGGGTCCCGAAGTGGTACAGCAGCGCGCCGAAGGACTCCGGGCGCAACGAGACCCGCGGGTGCAGCGTCCAACGGGTGTCGAGATCGAGCATGGTCAGTACACGCCGCACATGCCGTCGATGCTGACCTCTTCGATCAGCGTCTCGGTGACCAGGTCCTCGTCGGATTCGACGGTCGCAGGCGTGGTGTTCTCAGGCATGACTACCTCCATTGTGTTGCCGGTCACCTCGGACCTTAACGTCAGTGACTGCCATAAAGGGCGGAATCGGAAAATCTTTCTCTGAGCACACCCCGCCCCCATCACCTGCGAACCCCTCTAGACTTCCGGGGGCAGGATGGGAAAAGGGCTGATGGCCCGGTGGCAACAGAGGTGAGGCAGAGGCTTGCGTAACCATGGTGGGGCGGGCGCTAGTTCGACACTGTCCGAGGCCGAGATCGTCGACGCGGCACTGAAGGTGGTGCGTGAGGACGGGGTCGAAAAGCTTTCGATGCGGCGACTCTCGCGCGAGCTCGGGGTGTCGCCGATGGCGCCGTACTACTACGTGGCCGACAAGCGCGAGTTGCTCGACCTCGTCGCCAGCGCCGCACTGCTCGGAGTGCGCAAGCCGCCGCGCGAGTCCGGTCCGTGGCAGCAGCGCCTGCGCGATCTGATCGATCAGATAGACGATAAACTCCGCACGCATCCCGGCCTCGGCGACATCTTGCTCGAGCAGATGCTCGGCAAGCAGCTCGACCTGATCGAAGCGGTGATGGAGATCCTGTTCGACGCGGGCTTCAGCGACCGCAACGTGCTGGCCGCCTACGCGACCATCCACACCTACCTGTTCGGCCGCAGCAGAGTGAACCCGCGCGATCGTTCCGCGCCGGCGGACGTGCTGCTGCCCGAGGCGGTGGCCCGAGCCACGAAGTACATGCCCGACCTGCGCGGCAAGTACTCCTACGACTTCGGGATGGAGGTGCTGGTCGCCGGACTCGAGGCACAGCTTGCCCTGCAGGCGCGTCCCGGCCTAGCATGAAACTGAAACACGTTCTAGTTTTGCCCGAGAGGACGACATGACCACAGTCGAGGTTCCGCACGGCTCGCGCTCGGTGGTGCTGCGGGTAGCAGCGGTGATCGCCGAAACGGCCGATACCCACTCCGTGGTCTTCGAGGTGCCCGCCGAACTGCGCGAGCGCTTCGCCTACACCCCCGGCCAGTTCCTGACGCTGCGCATCCCGAGCGATCGGACCGGATCGGTCGCCCGCTGCTATTCGCTGGCCAGCTCGCCGTTCACCGATGATCAGCCGAAGGTGACGGTCAAACGCACCGAGGGCGGATACGGCTCGAATTGGCTCTGCGACAACCTCGCCGTCGGCGACGAGATCGAGGTGCTGCCGCCCTCCGGTGTGTTCACGCCGAAGGATCTCGACGAGAACCTGCTGCTGTTCGGCGCGGGTAGCGGGATCACGCCGGTGATGTCGATTCTGAAGTCGGCGCTGTCGCAGGGTTCGGGCAAGGTCGTGCTGGTGTACGCCAATCGCGACGCGAATTCGGTGATCTTCGCCGACGAACTGCGTGATCTCGTCGGCAAGCATCCCCAGCGACTCACCGTCATCCACTGGCTCGAGCCGCTGCTCGGCCTGCCGACCGCCGACATGCTGGCCACCCTGGTCTCGCCCTACACCGGCTATGAGGCGTTCATGTGCGGGCCGAAGCCGTTCATGGACCTGGTGCACGACGCGTTGGCCTCACTCGAGGTGCCACGCAACCGGACCCATGCCGAGGTGTTCAACTCCCTCGCGGGCGATCCCTTCGCCGCCCACGCACCCGCCGAGGTCTCCGAGGCCGAGGCCGCCGACGCGGCGACGGTCGAGGTGGAACTCGACGGCGAGGTGCACGAGATGTCGTGGCCGCGCAAGCAGACGCTGGTCGACATCATGCTCGACAAGGGCCTCGACGTGCCCTACTCCTGCCAGGAGGGCGAGTGTGGGTCGTGTGCCTGCACCGTGCTGGAAGGCAAGGTGGAGATGGCCAATTCGGAGATCCTGGATCCCGAGGACATCGAGAACGGGTACATCCTCGGCTGCCAGGCGCGGCCGGTGACCGATCGGTTGCGGATCCAGTTCTAACGCAGGGCGCGGTAGGCGGCGCGTTGCTCGGGCTCGAGGTGTTCGGTCGCGTAACTCAGCGCGGTGCGACCCAACTCGGGTGCGTTCTCGTCGAGAAAATCGGTGAGCGCGGCCCGGTCGACGCGTTTGCCTACTTCGCGCAGCATCCAGCCGAGCGCCTTCTGGATCAGGTCTCGGCGGTCCGACCGGAGAATCTCGGCGAGTTCCAGGGTGGTCCTCGGGTCACCCGCCTTGATGAAGGCGAAGGTGGACAGCAGCGCTACGCGACGCTCCCAGAGTGAATCCTGGTCGGCCAGCTCGAAAAGCAGCGCTCGGTCTTTGTCGAGCAGCCACGGGCCGATGATGTTCTCGGCGGAGGCGTCGACCAGGTCCCAGTTGTTGACTCGCCCCCGCCGGACGGCTGCCAGGTAGAGGTCGACCATCTCCTCGCGGGCCTTGTCGTCGCGGACGCGCGGTTTCGATGCCTCGGCGAAGCGGGCGTTGAGGATGAGCAGGGCGGCCAGACGTTCCTCGTGGAGGGGGCTGTCGAGGAGCTCGTCGATCTGTGAAAGGGGAAGTGTGGCGAACTGTTTCGCCACCTTTCTGGTGACGGGAACTCGGATGCCGAGGAAGATGTCGCCCTCGCCGTATTCGCCGGGGCCGGTTTTGAAGAAGCGTTGCAGATGATGCGCGTCGGTGGGGTTCGCCAGGTCGGCGAGGGCCTTGCGCACCTGTGCAGCGGTGGGGAGCTCGGACACACGCACCTCCGGGTCGGGGATTCCCTCCGCATTCAACACTGGTGCGGTGACATGTTCGCGCAGGCTGTCCGCCGATCACGCAGGAAGCGCACCGAGCAGTCGACCCGACTCGAATGTCGCCGCACCGGAAGGCAATTCGCCCGGTCGCCCGCTCGTGCGAACGGTGACCGTGCCGGTGCCGGTGGTGGGGCGACCGAGTTCGTCCATCTTGCGGACAGTTTGGGCGGCGACGGCCTGAGCACTGTCGAACAGGCGCACACCGTCGGGCAGTGCGGCGACGATGGCGTCGATGACCAGCGGATAGTGGGTACAACCGAGGACCACGCCCTCGACATCGGCCGGGGTGCGGGCGGCGGAGTCGGCGATCGACTCGCGGATGGCCTCGACGTCGCCGCGGTCGATCGCGTCGGCCAGTCCGTGGCAGGCGACCCCGACCACCTTCGCGTCACCACCGAACCGGGCGATCAGATCGGCTTGGTAGCGGCTGGCCGTGGTCGCCGCCGTCGCCCACACCGCCACCGAATTACATTGCGCGGCAGCGGGTTTGATAGCGGGAACGGTGCCGATCACCGGCACCGAGTCCCCCACCTCGGCCCGCACATGGTCCAACGCGGTGACGCTGGCGGTATTGCACGGCAGCACGATCACCTCGGCCCCCGACTCGACCGCCTGGCGCGCCGCGCCGACGACCCGCTCGACCACCCACTGCTCGGGCTTGGGCCCCCACGGCGCGCCGTCGGGGTCGAGCAACAGCAGCAGGTCGACATCGGGCCGCAGTTTGCGCAACCACGAAGCCGTAGGCAGGAGGCCGAGGCCGGAATCGATGAGCGCGACGATCACCGCTACACCGTATTACAGCGGCGAGATCGGCCGATCTCGACCGTGTGCGCGTCGCCGTGGCGCCCGTGTCGAGACGTCGGGGTGTCCCTCAGCCCGCTGCGGCGAGAAGGTCGGCCACCGGGGTGGGAGTGGCCAGCTTCGCGCGCAGTTTCATCACCTGGCCGGTCAGGCCCGCACCGAGGACGGCGGTGAGGATGCCGTCGCGGGAGTAGTAGGCGAGGAACTTACGGCCGTCGTCGCTGACGATGGTGAGGTCGTCGTCGGGCGATGGGGTGCCGAGGGCCTGGATCTTGACGTCGTACTGATCGCTCCAGAAGTACGGGACGCGGGCCATGGTGGGGGGTGCACCCCCGAGGAGGGCGGTGACCAGCAGTTTTGCCTGTTCGCCCGCGCTGGTCCAGTGCTCCACGCGCTTGCGGACGCCGGTGTCGTGCTGCCAGGCGGCGACGTCGCCGACCGCCCAGACCGCGTCGGCGGAGGTGCGGCCGACCTCGTCGGCGAGCACGCCACCGCCCGCGGACCGGTCGGCCAGCTCGATGCCGGAGTCGGCCAGCCAGTCGGTGACGGGCACCGAACCCACACCGACCACGACCAGGTCGGCGTCGATTTCGGTGCCATCGGTGCAGACGGCGCCGGACACCCGGCCGGTGTCGTCGGCACGCAGGGTGTCGACGCCGGTGCCGCAGCGCAGGTCCACGCCTTCGTCGAGGTGCATGCGCGCCACCAGGCCGCCGATCTGCTCGCCGAGGATCGACGCGAGCGGAGTGGGCTGCGGTTCGACGAGAGTGACCTCGACACCGGCGGCGCGGAAGCTGGCGGCGAGTTCACAGCCGATGAAGCCGGCGCCGATGATCAGCGCGCGGGTGGCGCCGTCGAGTTCGGCACGCAGCGTTTCGGCGTCCTCGTGGGCGCGCAGCACGTGCACGCCGGCGACCTGGGGCAAGCCGGGGAGCCTGCGGGGGCGCAGACCGGTCGCGATGATCAGCTGGTCGTAGGCGATGGTGCTGCCGTCGGCCAGGGCGACGGTGCGCGCGGCGGTGTCGACGCCGGTGACGGCGGTACCGAGGCGCAGCTCGATGTTCTTGTCCGCGAAGAACTCCGGCGGGCGAAGGGTGGTGTCATCGGTCTCGCCGCGCACGAACTGCTTCGACAGCGGCGGACGGTCGTACGGCGGGCGCGTCTCGTCACCGAGCAGCAGCACACCGCCCTCGTACCCGGCCCGACGCAGTTCCTCGGCCGTTCGCAGGCCTGCCAGACCCGCTCCGACGATCACGATGGGCGCGCTCATGTTGTGTCCTCTCGGCATGCGCGGTCACCGACCGCACCCATGCCATGTTCTGCTGTGTCGCGGACCACTACGGCCCCCAGATGTTTGTACCAGTGCACCGCGCCACCTGTGACACCCACGTCGCAACCCAACCGTGGCGGTTCCGATATCGACCGGGCGGTCAATCAGGAGTAGACCGAGGTCAGAGGTATTTTCGTCTCAACGAGGAGGCATTTCCCATGTTCACCAACAGTCGCGCACAGGATTTTCTCGCCGTCGTGCTCGGCGCATTCACCGCATTGTCGCCCCTGTGGCTCGACACCAACGACAATGCCCGCTGGACTCTCATCGTGCTCGGCGTCCTCATCGCCGCGACCGGTCTGATCCAGATGGCCAGGGACGATCTGTCCGTCGCGGACTACGCGATGGGCGTGTTCGGCGTGCTGCTGTTCATCTCGCCGTGGGCCATGGACTTCACCGCCTTCGGCGGCGCATCCTGGACCGCATGGGTGGTCGGAGTGGTGACGGCGGTGGTGGCGGTCGCCGCGCTGCCCGCGATGAACCAGCGCCTGCACAACATGGCTCCGCATCACTGATGCCGGGCCGACGAGTCGGGCGCCGCAACGCGAAACGCGATGGCGACGCCCGGCAACTCATCCTGGATGCCGCCGAAACCCTGTTCGCCACACAGGGATTCGATGCCACACCGACCGCGGCCGTCGCCGCGGCCGCCGATGTGCCGAAAGGACTGGTCTTCTACTACTTCCCCACCAAGAACGCGATCCTGTCCGCGCTCATGCGCGAACGCGTCCCGGCACACCCGATCGACGACCTCGCCGCCGTGGTGCGCCCCGGCGATCCGGCCGCCAGCCTCGTCAACCTCGACACCGCGATCAACCTGCGCGACCACCATTCCTCGGTCCTGCGCGTGATCATGTGGCGCGAGGCCGACACCCATCCCGACGTCCGCCGCACCCTGCGCGTGCTGCGCGACCAGCTCCTCGACGTCACCGCCCGGGTATTGCAAGCCAGCGCCCCGGTCCCGGTTCGGCCCGGCACCCTGCACGCGTGCGCCGCCGCCTGGGTATCGGCCATGTTCGCGATCGCCAGCACCGACCGCCTCCACGCCCTCGACGGTCTACCCGTTCCCACGGCCGACGACCTGGTGAATGTCGCCCAGGTGGTCGCCGCGGGCATGACCCAACTCGGCTGATCCCGCCGCGATCGGTCGACTCGCCCGCGAACCGCCACCGAGGACGCGGACGGCCGCCAGCCCGAGGACGACGTGCAGGGCGGCCGCCACAGCGGCGACGACGTGCAGTCCGCTGACGAAGGCGCTGCGCGCGTCGTCCAGCACCGCGGGGGTGAGGGCCGACAGGCGCAGGGTTTCGCCGAGGGTGGGGGCGAGATCGGGGCCCTGGAGACGGAAGAGGACCGCGGCCAGGGAGCCGAACAGGGCGATACCGAGCGCGTTGCCGAGTTCGTTGCCGGTTTCGGCCAGCGCAGCCGCTGCCCCTGCCCGCTCGACCGGGACCGCGGCGACGGCGATGTCGGCGACCACACTGAACGAGATGCCGTAGCCGACGCCTGCCACCACGGTCGCGGCGATGTACCAGCCCGCTCCGCCGCCGGAACCGGTCGCCAACAGCAGTAACAGGCCGACCGCGATCGTGAAGTGGGCGGTGATCAGGGCTGCCGAGTATCCGACGCGGGCGACCACGGCCGGGGTGAAGACGGCGGCCACGGTGAGCACGAGGGCGCCGGGGACCGCGAGCAGCGCGGCGTCGGCGATCGACATCCCGAGGACAGATTGCAGGTAGGTCGCGGCCAGGTAAGCGGTCGCCGACCAGGCCGCCAGGGGCAGGAACCCGGTGATGATCGCGATGGCGAAGACCCGGTTGCGGAACAAGGTGAAGTCGACGAGCGGGTTGTCGAGGTGCCCCTGCCTGCGGCCGAAAGATCCGAGCAGGGCCACACCGGCCAGTCCGACCAGCACCGTCGAGGTCGAGACACCGTGGGCAGCCACGTGTTTCACCGCGAACATGGTGAGCAAGAGCCCGGTCGCCGAGGTGAGCACGCTCGCCGCATCGATACGGCCGCGCCCGGTCGCGCGCACCTCACCGAGCAGGACCGGCGCCAGCACCAGGAACACCAGCACCACGGGCACATTGATCAGCAGCACCGATCCCCACCAGAACCGCGTCAGCAACTGACCGGCGACGATCGGGCCGATCGCGAAACCCGCGGCGAAGGTGGCGGCGAAGATGCCGATGGCCTGTGCGCGGCGGCGCGGGTCGGTGAACAGGGTGCCGAGCACGGCGAGCGCCGACGGCAACAGCGTCGCGCCTGCCACGCCCATCAGGACCCGGAAGGCGATCAACAGTTCGGGACTCGTGGCCAAGGCCGCCCCCACCGAGCCGAGGCCGAACATCGCGGCGCCGATCATCAACAGGCGCTTGCGGCCGTAGCGGTCGCCGATGGTGCCGAACGCGATCAGCAGTGAGCCGACCGCGAAGCCGTAGCTGTCGAGGATCCACAGGGCTTCGTCGGCGGAAGGTGAGAGCGCGTCGGTGATGGCGGGCATCGCCAGGAACAGCACCGAGCCGTCCATCGCGACGAGCAGGACGGGACCGAGTACCACCAGCAGGCCCAGCCAGGACCGCACATCGGTGTCATGGGTTCGATTCATGTCACTCACCCTGCGAGCGCGTGCGGCTGACAACCAGACCCCTGACGTGGGTACACCCAGCCGGGATAGGCACGACCGCGCCCGGGTGCCTACGATCGGAACGATGGAGTTGGAAAGCCTCGGAACGTTCCTCAAGTCCCGCCGCGACCGAACCACCCCCGAACGGATCGGCCTACGAACCTTCGGCGTCACCCGCCGCGTGCCCGGCCTGCGCCGCGAGGAACTCGCTCAGCTCGCCGGGGTCAGTGCCGGGTACTACACCCGACTCGAACAGGACCAGGCGGGAACCGTCTCCGCGCAGGTCATCGATGCCATCGCCCGGGTGCTCCAGCTCGACCCCGCCGAAACGGCCCACCTGCACAATCTCGCAGGCCAACCGGCCGTCCCGCACCTGGTCAGAGACGAACCCGAGCAACCTCACCCTCGGGTGCTCGCGCTGCTCACCTCGCTCGGTGACACCATGCCCGCCATCGTCCTCGGGCGCCGTGGCGATGTGCTCGCCTGGAATCGCGCCGGGCACGCGCTCGTCGGCGAGCACCTCGATGTCACCGCCCCCGACGACCCCGCGCGACGGCCGTCGATTCCGCGGCAGTTCTTCCTCGATCCGCTCGCCAGGGACCTGTACCGAAACTGGGACGAACTCGCCCGCATCCACGTCGGCTACCTGCGGCTGACCGCGGGACGCCATCCCACCGACGCGCGCCTGGCCGAACTGATCGGCGAACTCGCCATGCGCAGTACGACTTTCGCGACGCTGTGGGCCGCGGCGGAGGTCGCCGACTGCACCGTGGGGCCGATGGATCTGCGACATCCGACGGTCGGGCGCGTCGATGTCGACTATCAGGTGTGGTTGCAGCCCGACAGTCCCGACCACCGGCTCGAGATCTACACCGCGCGCGACGAGAGTTCGGCCGACGCGCTGCGCCTGCTGACTGCCGGGTCCGCCGGCGAACCCCAGCTTCCGGCGATGGTCGACTCCGAGACGTCGGACGGCACCCCCACTTAGGCACCGACGACGAACCGGTGACGCCGCCCTCGCGACGTCACCGGTGTCGATCAACTGCCCGCGATGATCGACGCCGCCGCGCCCGGTGGGACCGGGGCGTAGGAGTCGAACACCATGGAGTAGTTCGCTCGGCCACGGGTTTTCGAGCGTAGGTCCCCGATGTAGCCGAACATCTCCTGGAGCGGGGTCAGCGCGCGGATGATATGCGCGCCGCCCCGTTCCGTGAGCTCGGTGACCCGGCCACGGCGGGCGTTGAGGTCACCGATCACCTCACCGACATACTCCTCCGGAGTCACGACCTCGACGGCCATCACCGGTTCGAGCAGTACCGGCTTCGCCCTCGCGACCGCGGCGCGCACTGCGGCCGCGCCCGCGAGACGGAATGCCGGCTCCGACGAATCCTGCACGTGAGCGGCGCCGTCGAGCAGCGTCACCTTCACGTTCACCAGGGGGAAGCCGGCGAGTGTGCCGACGCGCAGCGCGTCCTGCGCGCCCGCGTCGACCGCGGGGATGTACTCCCGCGGCACCCGCCCGCCGGTGACCCGGCTCTCGAATTCGTAGATCGCGTCGTCATCGGCCACGTGTGGTTCCAGCGCGATCACCACCTTGGCGAACTGTCCGTGCCCACCCTGTTGCTTGCGGTGGGTGTACTCGAACAGATCGACCGCGGCGGTGATGGTTTCGCGGTAGGCCACGCGGGGGGCGCCGATGTCGGCGTCGACCCGGAACTCCCGCTTCATCCGGTCGACCAGGATCTCCAGGTGCAGTTCGCCCATGCCGCCGATGACCGTCTGGCCGGTTTCGGCGTCGACGTGCACGGTGAACGTCGGGTCCTCGTCGGCCAGGCGAGCCAGGGCGGTGCCCAGCTTGTCCTGGTCGGCGCGGGTCCTCGGTTCGATCGAGACGGCGAGTACCGGGTCGGGGAACGTCATCGACTCCAGCACGACGGGGGCTTCCCGATCGCACAGGGTGTCGCCGGTTCCCGTCGCCTTCAGACCGATCACGGCACAGATCTGACCGGCCCGCACCCGCTCGACGGCGATCTCGGTGCTCGAATGCATCTGGAACAGTTTGCCGAGGCGCTCCTTTCGCCCGTTGGTCGAATTCAGCACGGTCGCACCGGGTTCGGCGGTACCGGAGTACACCCGCAGGTACACGAGCTTGCCGAAGAACGGGTGCAGTGCGACCTTGAACGCCAGGGCCGCGAACGGCTCGGCGACATCGGGCGCGCGGTGGATGCGCTCACCCTCCGGCGAGAATCCGTGCACAGCGACAACATCCAGCGGCGACGGCAGGTAGTCGACGACGGCGTCCAACAGCGGTTGCACACCGATGTTCGCCAGCGCCGAACCACACAGGACCGGGTAGGCCTGTGCGTCGATCGTCATCCGCCGGATGGCGGCTTTCATGAGATCGACGGTGATCGGCCGGCCGGCCAGGTAGCGCTCGAGCACTTCCTCATCGGCTTCGGCGACCGCCGCCTCCAGCGCGTCACGATGCTGGAAGGCTCTGGTGCGCAAGTCTTCCGGGATCTCGATCGTCTCGAAGTGGGTGCCGCGATCGGTGTCGCCACGCCACACCTTCGCGGTCATCTCGACCAGATCGATGATGCCGTCGAACGCGCGCTCCGCGCCGATCGGCAGCTGGATCACCAACGGACGCACGCCCAGCCGCTCCGCGATGGTCCGCACGGTGAACGCGAAATCGGCCCCGAGCTTGTCCATCTTGTTCACGAAGCAGATCCGTGGAACGCCGTACTTGTCGGCTTGGCGCCACACCTGCTCGGACTGCGGTTCCACGCCCTCCTTGGCGTCGAACACCGCGATCGCACCGTCGAGTACCCGCAGCGAACGCTCCACCTCGACGGTGAAGTCGACGTGGCCAGGGGTGTCGAGGATGGTGATCTGGTGCTCGTTCCACCAGCAGGTGGTCGCCGCCGTCGCGATCGTGATGCCGTGCTCGCGCTCCTGGACCATGCGATCCATCACCGCGGTCCCGTCGTGCACCTCGCCGAGAGTCCGGGTGACGCCGGTGTAGAACAGCACCCGCTCGGTGGTCGTGGTCTTACCCGCGTCGATGTGGGCGGCGATGCCGATATTGCGTATTCGGGCGAGATCGAATCTGGTCATGAGAATCCCCCAGGCTGGTTCGGTCGATGAATCGACGCTCGCCGGTTGTGCGCTCCTGGGACGGCATGGGCGTCGGATCACGCGGCGCCGCACCGGCGCCGAAGGACCCGATGCGAGCTAGAACCGCGACTGCGGACGTGCTGTAACCATGCGACAAGTTCTACGCGCCCGATCGCGCGCTGTCGACGGGATTTCCGCCGCCCGGGCATAAACAGGCGAGCACGACGGTTCGTCACAACGAACAACCCCGCGACCCCTAGGAGCCGACCGATGCCCGAAACGCCACTCGACCTGCACGCTCTCATCGCCGACTCCCGTCTCGGCATCCTGGCCACCATCAAGTCCGACGGCCGCCCCCAGCTCTCCCCTGTCACCCCGTACTACGACCGCGCGGCGGGCATCATCTACGTCTCGATGACCGAGGGCCGCGCCAAAACGATCAATCTTCGACGCGATCCCCGGGCCGCCCTCGAGGTCACCAGCGCCGACGGGTGGTCGTGGGCCACCGCCGAGGGCACCGCGACATTGACCGGTCCCGGAACCGATCCGAACGGACCGGAAGTCGAGGCACTGGTCGACTACTACCGCGCCGCCGCGGGCGAGCACCCCGACTGGAACGAGTACCGCGAAGTCATGGTCTCGGACCGGCGCGTCCTCATGGCGTTGTCCGTCGAACACGTCTACGGGGCCAAGATTCGCTGAGTCATTCTGTCGCCGAAAGGAATTCGGTGACATCCGGAGCGAACCGGGCGTGTTTGATCGTACCCAGATGGCTTGTCGCGGGGTAGACGATCAAGCGGGAATCGGGAATGCCGTCGGCGGTGTAGCGGAACGAGGATTGGTCGTAGAACTCGTCGCGTTCGCCTGCGACGACCAGGGTGGGGGTCGTGATGTCGGCCAGGCGGTCGGTGAGGTCGAAGGCGTCTTCGGCACGCACGAAGGCGAGGGTGTCGGCGGGGTTCTTCGGGCGAAGCAGTGGGTCCGCCAGCCAGGCCGCGGCGCCGATGAGGCGGGCCTTCAGCGGCGATTCGATGCCCTGGGTCACCATGTGGTGCAGGGACCGTTTGCCCGCGGCGGCGGCCTCCGCGTATTTCATCTGCGATACGCGCGCGGACCGGTCGAGACGGTAGGCGGAGGAAGCGATCACCAATCGGCGCACGGCCGAGGGATGGTCGGCGGCGAGTTGCAGGGCTACCGAGCCACCCGAGGAAATGCCGAGAACGTCTACCGGAGAGCTGAATTCGGCATGTAGGGCTTCCGCGTGCGCCCGCGCGATATCGGCCATCGAGGTACCCGCCGCCATCCCCGGCGCGCGATTGACCGCGTACACCCGAAAATTCCTGGCCAACGGCGCCATCGTCTTGATCTCGCTGGACCGCAGCCAGCCACTCGGATTGGCGTGGTCGGGCATGAACCACCGCAGGAACACCAACGGACGCCCCGACCCGAACGCGAGATAGGGCATCCCGTGTTCGAGCACCCCTTCGCTGACATCCAGTTCCCGCTCGAGTGCCCTACCCACACCGTCTCCGATCTCTCGAATGCGTTAGCGCCTCAACGCTACCGAGCACCACCGACAACCACGATGACCTGCGAGGTCGTCCACCGTCGGTAGGCTGGCGGTTCGTCGACCACAGGAGAATCCGATGGGACAAGAACCGCTGTTGCGCCGCGGTGTCGGCGCATTCAACGCCGGCGTGATCGCCCTGACCAATGCCCCCGTCATCGGCAAACTACTGGGCAAAGCCTTCGCCCAGATCACCTATACCGGCCGCCGCTCCGGCCGCACGTTCAGCACCCCCGTCAACTACCGCCGCTCCGGCGACGAATACCTCATCGGCGTAGCGATGCCGGACAAGAAAACCTGGTGGCGCAATTTCCTGGACGAGGGGTCCCCCGTCACCCTGCGCATCGACGGCCTCGACCACCCGGGCCACGCCACAGCCCGCCGGGACGACCGCGGCCGAGTGACCGTCCGAGTCCGACCGGAGTAGTGGATGCGTCCGTGTCGGTGAACCGGACGATCCCCCCGGAAACGCCGAACGGCGCCGCTCCCGCAGGAGCGACGCCGTTCAGGTTGTGCAGTGGGTCTTACAGACTCACTTGATGATCTTCGTGACGCGACCGGCACCGACGGTGCGGCCACCTTCGCGGATCGCGAAGCGCAGGCCTTCGTCCATGGCGACCGGCTGGATCAGCTTGACCAGCATCTCGGTGTTGTCGCCGGGCATGACCATCTCGGTGCCCTCGGGGAGGGTAACGACGCCGGTCACGTCCGTGGTACGGAAGTAGAACTGCGGGCGGTAGTTGTTGAAGAACGGGGTGTGGCGGCCGCCCTCGTCCTTCGACAGGATGTACGCCTGGCCCTCGAACTCCGTGTGGGGAGTCGTGGTGCCCGGCTTGACGACAACCTGGCCACGCTCGACATCTTCGCGCTTGATGCCACGAACCAGCAGGCCGACGTTGTCGCCCGCCTGGCCCTGGTCGAGCAGCTTGCGGAACATCTCGATGCCGGTGACGGTGGTCTTGGTCGACTTCTCCTTGATGCCGACGATTTCCACCTCCTCGTTCACGTTGACGATGCCGCGCTCGACACGACCGGTGACGACGGTGCCACGACCGGTGATCGTGAAGACGTCCTCAACGGGCATCAGGAACGGGAGCTCGGTCTCGCGGACCGGGTCCGGGATCGAGTCGTCGACGGCCTGCATGAGCTCGACGATGGCCTCGGCCCACTTCTCGTCGCCCTCGAGGGCCTTCAGGCCGGAGACGCGCACGACCGGCGCGTCCTCGTCGAATTCCTGCGAGGCCAGCAGTTCGCGGACCTCCATCTCGACGAGCTCGAGGATTTCCTCGTCATCGACCATGTCCGACTTGTTCAGCGCGACCAGGATGTAAGGCACGCCGACCTGACGGGCGAGCAGCACGTGCTCGCGAGTCTGCGGCATCGGGCCATCGGTGGCCGCGACCACCAGGATGGCGCCGTCCATCTGCGCCGCACCGGTGATCATGTTCTTGATGTAGTCCGCGTGACCCGGGGCGTCGACGTGCGCGTAGTGGCGCTTCTCGGTCTGGTACTCGACGTGGGAGATGTTGATCGTGATACCACGAGCCTTCTCCTCCGGCGCCTTGTCGATCTGATCGAACGCAAACGCGTCGTTCAGGGTCGGGAACTTGTCAGCCAGCACCTTGGTGATCGCTGCAGTCAGCGTGGTCTTGCCGTGGTCGACGTGACCGATGGTGCCGATGTTGACGTGCGGCTTCGTCCGCTCGAACTTCGCCTTCGCCACTTTTGGGTCCTCCTGGACTTGTTGGTGCGTGCATTTGCAGCAGTGCGTGTGTCATCCCCGCTGGAGGCGGGGATCGGGGGTATTACTTGACGCCCGGCACTTGCGGTCCAGTGTGCCACTGGACCGCAAGAGGGTTTTATTCGCCGGTCGCCTTGGCGATGATCTCCTTGGACACATTGGCCGGAACCTCTGCGTACTGGGCGAACACCATGGAGTAGTTCGCGCGACCCTGGGTCTTGGACCGCAGGTCACCGATGTAACCGAACATCTCCGAGAGCGGAACCAGCGCCTTGACGACACGGGCACCACTGCGTTCCTCCATGGCCTGAATCTGGCCACGGCGGGAGTTGAGGTCGCCGATCACGTCGCCCATGTATTCCTCGGGCGTGATGACCTCGACCGCCATGAGCGGCTCGAGGATCACCGGACCGGCCTTACGGGCCGCTTCCTTGAGGGCCTGCGAACCCGCGATCTTGAACGCCATTTCCGAGGAGTCGACGTCGTGGTACGCGCCGTCGAGCAGGCTGACCTTCAGGTTCACCAGCGGGTAGCCGGCGAGCACGCCGTACTGCATGGCATCCTGGGCGCCCGCGTCGACCGACGGGATGTACTCACGGGGCACGCGACCGCCGGAGACCTTGTTCTCGAACTCGTAGGTCGCGCCGTCTTCGCCGACGAACGGCTCGAGGGCGATGATGACCTTCGCGAACTGGCCGGAGCCACCCGTCTGCTTCTTGTGGGTGAACTCGTGCTTTTCGACCTTCTTGGTGATGGTCTCGCGGTAGGCCACCTGCGGCTTGCCGACGTTGGCCTCGACCTTGAACTCGCGACGCATACGGTCGACGAGGATGTCGAGGTGGAGCTCGCCCATGCCGCCGATGACGGTCTGGCCGGTCTCCTGGTCGAGCTTGACCGAGAACGTCGGGTCTTCGCGCGCCAGCTTCTGGATCGCGGTGCCGAGCTTCTCCTGGTCGGACTTGGTCTTGGGCTCGATCGAGACCTCGATGACCGGATCCGGGAAGGTCATCGACTCAAGGACGACCTGGTTCTGCGCGTCGGACAGGGTGTCACCGGTGGTGGTGTCCTTCAGGCCGATGACCGCGTAGATGTGGCCTGCCGACGCCGTGGCGACCGGCATCTCCTTGTTGGAGTGCATCTGGAACAGCTTGCCCAGACGCTCCTTCTTGCCCTTGGTCGAGTTCACGACCTGGGCGCCGGAGGCGACCTGACCCGAGTACACGCGCACGTAGGTGAGCTCACCGAAGAACGGGTGCACCGCGATCTTGAACGCCAGCGCCGCGAACGGCTCGTCGACGTTGGGCTTGCGGGTGATCAGCTCGTCTTCTTTGTTGGGCACGTGGCCGGTGGTGGCCTCGACGTCCAGCGGGGAAGGGAGGTAATCGATGACCGCGTCGAGCATGGGCTGAACGCCCTTGTTCTTGAACGCGGAACCACAAAGCACCGGGTACAGCTCGGAGTTGACCGTCATCTTGCGGATGGCGCCCTTGATCTCCTCGATGGTGAGATCCTCGCCACCGAAGAACTTCTCGAGCAGTGCCTCGTCGGACTCGGCGACGGTCTCGAGCAGTTCCTGACGGTACTGCTCGGCCTTCTCCTTGAGGTCGGCCGGGATCTCGACGACTTCGTACTCTTCGCCGAGCTTGGTCTCGCCCTTCCAGACCTTGGCATTGTTCTCGACCAGGTCGACGATGCCCTCGAAGTCGTTCTCAGCGCCGATCGGCAGCTGGATCACGAGCGGACGAGCGCCGAGACGGTCCTTGATGGTCTGCACGGTGAAGTAGAAGTCCGCACCGAGCTTGTCCATCTTGTTCACGAAGCAGATACGCGGCACGTCGTACTTGTCGGCCTGACGCCACACCTGCTCGGACTGGGGCTCGACACCCTCTTTGCCGTCGAACACCGCGACCGCGCCGTCGAGGACGCGCAGCGAACGCTCCACCTCGACGGTGAAGTCGACGTGCCCGGGGGTGTCGATGATGTTGATCTGGTTGTCTTTCCAGAAGCAAGTGGTAGCCGCGGAGGTGATGGTGATACCACGCTCCTGCTCCTGCTCCATCCAGTCCATCGTGGCCGCGCCATCGTGAACTTCACCGATCTTGTACGTGATACCGGTGTAGAACAGGATGCGTTCGGTCGTGGTGGTCTTGCCCGCATCGATGTGGGCCATGATGCCGATGTTGCGGACCTTGTTCAGGTCGGTGAGCACGTCCTGTGCCACGAAATTCTCCCTTTTAAGTGACGGGCCGGGCAATCACCAGCGGTAGTGCGCGAAGGCCCGGTTCGACTCGGCCATCTTGTGGGTGTCCTCGCGACGCTTCACGGCGGCACCGAGGCCGTTGCTGGCATCGAGGAGCTCGTTGGCGAGACGCTCGACCATGGTCTTCTCGCGACGGGCGCGGGAGTAGCTGACCAGCCAGCGCAGCGCGAGGGTGTTGGCGCGGCCCGGACGGACCTCGACCGGCACCTGGTAGGTGGCGCCACCGACACGACGGGGCTTCACCTCGAGGGCGGGCTTGACGTTGTCCAGCGCGCGCTTGAGGGTGACGACCGGGTCGGTGCCGGTCTTCTCACGCGCCTGCTCGAGTGCGCCGTAGACGATGCGCTCGGCGGTGGACTTTTTGCCGTCCATGAGGATCTTGTTGACCAGCTGAGTGACCAGCGGGGACCCGTAGACCGGGTCGTTGATCAGCGGACGCTTGGGTGCGGGGCCCTTGCGTGGCATATCAGCTCTTCTCCTTCTTGGCGCCGTAGCGGCTGCGCGCCTGCTTGCGGTTCTTCACGCCCTGGGTGTCGAGCGAGCCACGGATGATCTTGTAACGGACACCGGGAAGGTCCTTCACACGACCGCCGCGGACGAGCACCATCGAGTGCTCCTGCAGGTTGTGGCCTTCACCGGGGATGTACGCCGTGACCTCGATCGCGCTGGTCAGGCGAACACGCGCGACCTTACGGAGCGCGGAGTTCGGCTTCTTGGGGGTGGTGGTGTACACGCGAGTGCACACGCCACGACGCTGCGGGCTCCCCTTCAGGGCCGCAGTCTTGGTCTTGGTGACCTTGTCGCGGCGACCCTTGCGGACCAGCTGGTTGATGGTTGGCATAGACCGGCTTTCCTTATTGGTAATTCGCTTGGTGTGCAGTGTCTTGCAGTTCATCGAGCTTTCACTCGCACGTCAGACCACGTTTCCGTTAACCCGTGGTCGGGCGTGTCGCGGTGGCGCTCAGTGCCCTTTTCAAGGCACGCTGGAACGTATCGGCCGCTTTCGCTGGCCTACGTTCACACACGAACTTGCCCGTAGCAATCCGGGCACAGGGATCTACGATACCCGCGTGCCCGATTGGGGGTCAAAGCGGGGGGCCGCGTCAAGCCTTCTACCGGGCGAGATCCAAGGTGAGCTCGACCAATTTCTGGGCCCCCGCGCACGGATCGGGGTGAGCCGAGCCGGGCCGGTAGTTGATCCACCAGCCGACGACGCCGACATCGGCGGCCGGTGCGGTGACGCCGCAGGAGTCGTTGTCGCCCGGTCGACGCACCTGCAGCGCCCTGCGGCCCTGCACGGTGATGTCGCCGGAGAGGTAGCCCAACTTGTCGTTGGTGGCCTTCTCGTTGTTCAGCGTACCCATCTCGTACCAGTTGAGGCTGGCCATGGCTCCCCCGCCAGGTGCGTCCTCGATGTCCCACATGCAGACTGCGCCGCTGAAGGAGGCGCTCACGTATTTCGCGTTGCCGACGATCTCGCCGATCTTGTCCGCGGCCACCACCTCGCACTCGCGCAGCAGCTTGTCGAAGTCGGTGTTGATCGACTCACCACCGCCACCCTTGCCCAGGGGCTGGGCGCTGCCCTCGATCTTCTGGCCGCAGCCCGCCAGCGCGAGGGTGAGCAGCAACGCCGCGGCGGCGACCTTGCCCGCGCTCACCGCAGCCGTCCCACGGTCAGCTCGGCCAGTTTCCTGGTCCGGTCGCACGGGTTGCCACCGGTGGCGAACAGGCCGGTGGACATCGACCACTCGAAGAAGTCGTCGTCGAGTTGCACGGCGAGGTCACAGACGGTGCCCTCCGGCGCGAGCGCCATGAAGCCCGAATGCCCGCCCACGTCGATGGTCTCCGGTGCACGGCCTACGTTGGACACCCACGCCTTCTCACGTTCGATCGGACTGCCTCGGTAGGAAGCGAAAGTGACGCTGGGCGAAGACAATCCGGCCGACTGCCAGTTGCAGCCGGTCGCGTTCTTGTAGACCCTCGCGATCTGACCCAAGCCCGCGAGAGTGCGCACTTCGTCGTCGGTGACGTGACCGCACTCACCGACGAAGGGCCCCAGTGAGGCGACCTTCGGTGGTGGTCGGTTGGGCCCTGCCGGCGTATCGGAGTCGCCCCCCGATCCGCACGACGTCAGCATGACGACCAAGGTCATGCCGGTGATGATCGCCGAGGGGATCCGCATGGCCGCAACTGTAGTAGGTCCGCGGGCCCGGTCACAGGTTGCCGCGAGCCTCCTGTTCTCGTTCGATGGCCTGAAACAGGGCCTTGAAGTTGCCCTTTCCGAAACCGAGTGAGCCGTGTCGCTCGATGAGTTCGAAGAAGACGGTGGGGCGATCGGTGAGGGGACGGGTGAAGATCTGCAGGAGGTAGCCGTCCTCGTCGCGGTCGACCAGGATGCCCCGGCGCTGGAGTTCGTCGACCGGTACGCGCACGGCCCCGATGCGGGCGCGCAATTCCGGGTCCTCGTAATAGGCGTCGGGGGTGGCGAGGAACTCGACGCCCTCGGCGCGCAGGGCATCGACGGTGTCGAGGATGTCTCCGGTGGCCAGCGCGATGTGTTGGACGCCGGGGCCGCGATAGAACTCGAGGTACTCGTCGATCTGAGAACGCTTGCGGCCCAAAGCCGGTTCGTTGAGGGGGAACTTCACGCGGTGGTTGCCGTTGGCGACGACCTTGCTCATCAGCGCCGAGTACTCGGTGGCGATGTCGTCGCCGACGAATTCGGCCATGTTCGTGAATCCCATGACGCCGCGGTAGAAGTCGACCCAGCGATCCATCATGCCCAGCTCGACATTGCCCACCACATGGTCGATCGCCTGGAACACGCGCTTGCCCGGCGCGCGGGTGGAGGTGCGGGCGATATAGCCCGGGAGATAGGGGCCGACGTAGCCGGAGCGGTCGACGAGGGTGTGTCTGGTGTCGCCGTAGGTGGCCAGCGCGCCGGAGCGGACGGTGCCGAATTCGTCGGTCTCGTCGTGGGGTTCGGTAAGGATCGTCGCGCCGTGTTCGCGGGCCCTGGCGATGCAGCGATCCACATCGGCGACCTCGAGTGCGATGTCGACGATGCCGTCACCGTGGCGGTCGTGGTGGGCGACGAGGGGGCTGTCGGGGTCGACCGCGCCGGTGATCACGAACCGCGCTCCCCCACTGCGCAGCACGAACGACTTGTGGTCGCGATTGCCGGTCTCCGGGCCCGAGTACGCCTCCAGTCGCATGCCGAACGCGGACTGCAGGAAGTGGGCGCTCTGGGTCGCGTTGCCGACCACCCAGACGAGGGAGTCCCACCCGATCACCGGAAACGGATCGACACTGTCGTCGTGCTCGATCAGCCCGACGAGCTGCTGCTCAATGGTCATGACCTAGGAAATCGCGTCACGCCGCAGGTGGGCAACTACTCCATATTTGCCTGAACAGGCTGGCTCGAGAAGCCACCGAATGTGCCCGAATGGTGGACAATTTGAATAGCAACCGGACACGGAGGTCTTCGCATGCGCACGCCCGCGAAATTGGATGAGCTCGATCTGGCGATCCTCACCGCGATGCACGAGTTCCAGCGGGCCGGAATTCTCGAGCTGTCGCGGCGGACGAAGGTCGCGCGGGCGACGGTGCAGGCGCGGATCAACCGGATGGAGGAATCCGGGGTGATCGCGTCCTACGATCCGCAGATCGATGTCACCGCAGCGGGTTTCGATGTGCAGGCGTTCGTGACCTTGGAGATCGCGCAGGGCGCGCTCGACCAGGTGAGCACGGAGCTCACCGCGATTCCGGGGGTGGTCGAGGCGTACGCGACGACGGGCTCCGGTGATGTGTTGTGCCGGATCGGGGCAGATTCCCATGCGGGATTGCAAGCGGTGTTGTTGAGCATCGACCGGACGGGTTCGGTGGTGCGGTCGCACAGCGTGGTCGTGTTGTCGACGGTGGTCGCGCACCGCACGATGCCGCTGCTGCGCACACTGACCCCGGCGGGCACCGCGAAGGCGCCCGCGTACCGCGAGCAACGCTGAGGGTTCCCGCCGGAGCTGTTATTGCCTGGCGAGGCGGGTCAACAGACCCTGGACGTGTGCCTCCGCGGCGGCGCGGGCGGACTCCGGGTGACCGGACTCGAGGGCTTCGACGATGCGGCGGTGTTCGCGCAGGGCGACGCGACGGTTGCGGGCCGAGCACCACAGGTCGCCACGGTAGAGGTGGGCCTGGGCTTCCAGGCGGGCCAGTTCGTCGACGACGCACGCGTTGCCGGAGGCGTCGCGGATGAAGGTGTGGAATTCCAGGTCGAGCTGGGCGTCGCGCGCGGGGTCGGTCGGGTCGCCGAGGTGCGCCTGCTGGGCGTCGATGATGCCGGTGAGCTTGTCGAGGTCGGCCTCGGTGAGCCGGGTGGCGGCCGCGGCGGCGGCGAGGCCGTCGAGGGCGGCGCGGACCGCGAGCACGTCGCGGATGCGGTCGTCGTCGACGGCGGCCACCTTCGCGCCCGCGTGCGGTGCGCTGACGGCGAGACCCTCGTAGATCAGCTGCTGCACCGCTTCGCGAACAGGGCTGCGGCTGACCCCGAGTTCGGTCGCCAGCGCCGGCACGCTGAGCGATTGGCCCGGGGTCAGCTCGCCGGCGAGGACCATCTGCCTGATCTGCCGATGGACAGACTGGCCGAGCAGCGAGGCTTCGGTCATCGCAGTGCCCTTTCCGTTGATTGCGGCAATTATCCCTGGGGCCGGTAGTTCGCCTGCACCCGCTGAGTCAGGAAGTCCGCCGCGGTGACGGGCGGGTACTTGCCCGCGGGCCCCTGGATGACGGCGTCGCGGTCGGCCTGGGCGAAGTAGGCGATGCTGTAGCGCTCGCCCTGGTACTCGCCCTCGCCGGGGCTGCGCACGCGGTGGAAATTCGACGGCAGCAGGTCGTCGCTCCAGCGGGTGAGCATGTCACCGATATTGCAGGTGATCAGGCTCGACGACGGGGTGATCGAGGTCCACTCCTGTTCCGCCATCTCTTTACCGGGACACACCTGCAGCCCACCCTGGCCGTCACGCTGGAAAAGCAGTGTGAGGCAGTCGAAGTCGGTATGGGCACCGGCCCGCCAGCGCCCGGGGACGCCGCGCAGTTCCTCGGGGACGGCGAAGTAGTGCAGCAACCGCAGGGCGCTCTGGTAGCTCTCGGAGCCGGGATCGTGTGCGGCGGTGAAGTGTTCCCGTTCGAGGCCGAGGCGGTCGGCGAAGCACGACAGCACCCGCATCGCCACTTCCCAGGCCCGGCTCTCGAAATCGAGCACCCGGGAACGGAATCCGGCCAGCTCGGTTTCACTGGGCCACAGCTGGTCCATGTGTGGCCGGGTGATCTGGTAGGACTCCTTCTGATCGGGCACGCCGATGGACGGGCGCACCTGACTCAAGCTTTCCCAGCCCGCGTTGTTCTTCTTGACCAGGGGATACTGCCCCTTGACCTCTTCGGGAAGGGCGAAGAAATCGGCAGTGGCGCCGAACATTTCGTCGATCAGGTCCTGCGGGATCCCGTGGCCGGAGAGCTGGAAGAAGCCGATCTCGGTGGCGGCGCCCCACAGTTCCTCGGTGATCTCGGCGCGCCGGTTCTCGAAGTCGGCGAGGTCGATGACGCGGATCTCGCGGTCGGTGGTCTCCTTGCCGAGGCCGCCCATCTGCTTCTCGCGCGAGACTTCGGACAGGTCGTAACTGGTGGTCATGGGGGTGTCTCCTTAACCGGTGACGGAAATGGCGGGGTCGAGGAATTCCTTGGTGACCAGGTCCTTCGCGGTGAGCCCGGTGGGCACGTTCGCGCCGCCGGTCCACAGGATGGGTCCGAATTCGTCGATGATGCGCTGCACGCGGGCCTCGTCGAAACTGCCGAGCACGCCGTCGGTGTCGTTGCCGATCAGCCCGCCGTCGATGAGTGCCTTGGAACCGAATTCGGCCAGTTCGGCGCTGTAGGGGCTGAGCTTGGGATTCTGTTCGACCACGTCGACGACGACATCGTTGACGGGACCGGGATCAGCTTTGAACGACGCGGTGGCCTGCTGGATCATCGGCACCAGCTTCCGCAGGCACGGGCGCAGCTCGGCGAGCTTGTCGGCGCGCACGTTCACGGTGCGGGCATAACCCTCGTAGCCGACGTCCTTGAGCAGTTGATAGCCCACCGGCTTGTTCCACGCCCGCACTTCGTGCTCGTAGGTGAAGGGTTCGGCGTTGGCGAAACCCTGCTGGGCGAAGGACGGATCGGTGACGAAGCGCGAGGGCGAATTGTCGTAGGAGGCGTCGATCTGAGCCTTGCTCACCAGTCCGCGGGCGACGAGCCAGTCCGGGTAGAGCTGACCCTTCGACACCACGACCGGCTTGCCGGACTTGCCGATATCGGCGATGCCCTGCCAGTCGGGATTGGTCTTCGGGTCCCACATCAGCATCTGCGGGCTGTTGCGCAGCAGGGTGGTGACGGCGACGATCGGCTGCTGACCGGCGGCGGCGATGGCGTGCTCGGAATGGGCGAGGCCGAGAGTGATGCTCTGGTCCACATACATCTGCGAGGGCACGGTCTGGAAGCCGATGGCCGGGCCGCCCGCGCGGATCTCCAGCTTCACGCCGGTGTCCTTGCCGTCTGCCACGAGTGGGCCGGTGATCTTGTTGTTGTCGGCGTCGACGGTGTAGCCGGGGCCGAGCAGACCGAAGATCGGGCCGGAGTCGGTTTCGGGCGCCCACTGGAGCTGGACCACCACGGTGGCGGGGCAGGCGCCGGCGAGTTGCTGTTCTGCCGGTGCGGGTTCGAGCGCGACGGCGGGTGCGTCGGTGGTGTCGTCGGAACAGGCGGACGCGGTACCGGCCAGCAGCACGGCCAGCGCGGCGAAACCTATGCGGCGCAGCGGAAGTGTCTTCATGGTTGTCCTTAGAAGCTATTGGGCGGAGTTGTGCCAGCGGCCGACGCTGATCTTCTGGATGACCGTGAACACGGTGAACACGAGCACGCCGAACAGGGCGGCCAGCAGCAGCGCACCGATCAGGTCCTCAGATTGCAGGCGGGCGCGGTAGGTGTCGAGCAGGGTGCCGATGCCGGGTTTGCCCTGGGCGAAGAACATGTCGCCGATGATGGCGCCGGTGACCGAAAGACCTGCGGCGGTGCGCAATCCGGTCAGTGTCGAGGGCAGGGCGGCGGGCAGTTGCAGCGACCAGAGGCGGCGCAGGCGGCCCGCTCGGCCGAGGGTGAACAGTTCTTGGAGGTTGCCGTCGACGGATTTGATGCCGAACAGGGTCATCGCGATGATCGGGTGGATCGCGATGAGCACGCACACGGTGGTGCGGGCGGCGAAGCCGTAGCCGAGCCACAAGCCGATCAGCGGGACCACGGCGAGCACCGGAATCGCCTGCAAGACCACCGCGTATGGGTAGACGACGTTCTCGATCGGCTTGGCCTGGCTCATCAGCACCGCGATCGCCACCCCCAGTACCGCCGAAATCAGCAGGCCGGTGATCGCTACCCGGGCGGTGACGGCCAATGCCTCGAGCATCACCTCGAGCTTCTTCGGGTCGGCCAACGATTCGCTGAACACCACATGCGGCGCGGGCAGCAGGAAGCGGCGGCCCTCGCTGAGGACCAGCATCGACACCGCGTACCAGGCGGCCAGCGCCAAGGTGATCGAAACAATCGGCGCCACAAGAGCACTGCCGAATCTACGCAATTGCGTAGTCGGCAATGGCACCTTCGCCGTGGCAGGGACACGGGCCGCGATACTCACCATCAGGCAGCCTCTTTCAACGAGCGCGAGATGCGCGAAACGAGTTCGGTGAAGGCGGGTTCGAAGCGCAGTTCGCGTTCCCGCGGGTAGGGCAGGTCGACGTCGATCACCTCGTGGATGCGGCCCGGTCTGGCCGACATCACCACCACGCGCGAAGCGAGGAACACGGCCTCGGAGACCGAATGGGTGATGAACAGGGCGGTGAAGGCGTTGTCGCGGTAGAGGCGAAGCAGCTCTTCCTGCATGTTCAGCCTGGTCATCTCGTCGAGCGCGCCGAACGGTTCGTCCAGGAGCATCAGGCGCGGTTCCAGCGTCAATGCCCTCGCCAGCGAGACGCGCATGCGCATGCCGCCGGAGAGCTGGCTGGGCAGCTTGTTCGCGAAGTCCGCGAGGCCGACGGCTTCGATCGCCCGCTCGACCCGAACGCGGCGCGTCTTGCGGTCGACACCGGCCAGTTCGGCCGAGAGTTCGACATTGCGGCGCACCTTGCGCCACGGCAGCAGCGTGGCTTCCTGGAAGATGAAGCCGATCGAATTCGTGCGCACCGCAACGGCTCCCGAGCTCACCGGCTCGAGACCGGCGGCCAGGCGCAGCAGCGTGGACTTGCCGCAGCCGGACGGGCCGACCACCGCCACGAATTCGCCTTCGCGGATGTCGAGGTCGATGTCGGTCAGGGCGAGCGTGCCCTCTTCGCCGCCGAAGCGCTTGCTCACGTCGGCGAAGGAGACCTCCATGCCGGACAGCAGCGTCCTCGCGTCGGCGTCGTTCACCGTGTCGTAGAGCGTCACCGTGATCACCTTCTCCCGCGATATATCGGTGTTGCGTGCAACTTGTGGGTGAATTCAGTTTGAACTAATCGAATTACATGCAATGTGTCGTTCGTTTCGGATTTATTAACAGTCATCGCATGTGGATCAGGCGTCGCGCGAGATCGCGATGGTCGACGCGGGTGCTGGCGCCGTCGCGGATCACGGCCTCGCCGTCGACCCACACCGTGTCGATCACGCGCGGCGACGCGGCGGTGAGCAGGGTGGCGCCGGGGTCGAGAACCGGCAGGCAGGCGAAGTCGCGGTCGAAGCGCACGAGAGTGAGGTCGGCGCGATCGCCGATCGCGATGCCGGTGTACGACGGGCGGCCGAGGACGCGGCCCGCGGCGCCGGTCGCCATGCGCATCATCTGGCCGAAGCCGAGCAGGTCGGCCTTCTTGTGGGCCGCACGCTGCAGATACGCGCCGAGACGCAGGGCGAGCAACATGTCCTGGGTGTCGTTGCTCGCGGCGCCGTCGACGCCGAGGGTGACATCGATGCCCGCGGCCAGCATCTGCGGTACGGGGGCGACGCCGCTGCCGAGCCGCATGTTCGAGACCGGGTTGTAGGACACGGCGACACCGCGCTCGGCGAAGACCTTACGGCCGTGGTCGTCGAGGTTGACGCAATGCACGGCGAGGGTGCGGTCCCAGAGGAAACCGCTCGCGTCGAGGTAGTCGACGGCCGAGACGCCTGCATGCAATCGGCACATATCGTCGTCGGTGGTGGTCTCGAGAACATGTATCGACACCGTTTTACCGGTGGCCTGCGCGTACTCGCGCGTGGCCGCCATGCCGTCAGGGGTGAGGCAGCGCGGGTTGGGCACGGCGAGCGCGGTGGTGATGCGGGTGCCGACCAGTTGCTTGTCGAGTTCGTCGACGTGGGCCAGGGCCTCGTCGAGTGGTTGCATCAGGCGCGGGTCGAGACCCCACTTGCGGGTGATGTCGGCGCGGTCGGCGATGCCGCGCCCGAAGACCACGCGGATGCCGAGTTCCCGCAGCGCGCGGATCATCGCCTGATGGACCTCGTCGGAAGGTCTGGGCCACATATGTTCGACGACCGTGGTGACGCCGCTGCGCAGCATTTCCAGACCACCCGCCAGCGCCGAGAGGTAGGTCTGTTCCGGGGTGGCGGCCACGGTGTGTTCGCCGACGCAGCGCAGCCATTCCAGCAGCGGCAGACCCTCGCCGACACCGCGAAGGACTGCCTGCTGCAGGTGAGTGTGCGTGTTGACGAAGCCGGGGAGCAGGTAGCCGCCACCGCCGTCGAAACGGGGCAGGTCCGCGTGCTCGGCCGCGGCTCCCATGGCGATGACCACGCCGTCTTCGATCACGACCTCGCTGGGCGTCCAGCCCTGCTCGGTGTAGACGGTGACATCGGTAATGACTACGGACGCGACGGATTCCATGCGCGCACCTCTTTCGGGATGCGGCTGGTTCGCTCGCCGGATTCAGCGGAGCACGTCGTCCGTTGCAGCCATGAACGTCGTGGGGACGACCTTAGGAAGCGGTTGTTGCCTCGACGTTAAAGCGATGTCACGGGCGAAGGTCGGCGCCGGGCTCGAGGATCTCGACGACGGGTTCGGATTCGGCCTCGAGGAAGGCGAGCAAGGCGTTCGCTTCCGCTTCCACCTGCGCCGCTTCGGTTTTCGTCCACGGACGGGCCGGACTGATCCGCAGGCGCGCGGTCCCGGACTTGACGAAGATCTTGTACACCCCGGCCGCGAACCCGTCGATCAGAATCGGCGAGACATTGGTGGCGAAGGCGCGCAGGGTCGGCGGGTTGTCGTCGCCGGTGATCCGCGCGCGGTCCTGGTGGGACAGCAGCGCGTTGTCGTACCAGCCGAGGAGCCGGACCGGGGCGGGCAGGTCGGGATCGGCGAGTTCGAGGTCGGCCGCGTCGTCGAGGGTGCGGCCGCGGGCGTCGGTGTAGGTGCGCACCCGGTCGCCGAGTTCGGCGACGGCCTTCTTCATGGCGGGCAGGCGTGACCATGCCTGCATGTCCATCGTGCTCGCCGGGCCGAAGGCGCGCAGGTAGCGCATGATCAACTCCGACACCGGGTAGGTCGGGTCGAGTGGTGCGCCCAGCCAGGGCTGAACTCGCGACCAGACCGGGCGGCTGTTGTCACCCCAGCGGCCACGCGGGGGTGTCTGCAGGACGGGGAGTTGGTACAGCCACGTCTGCAGCACCGCGCCTGCGTCGCGGTCGGGGTAGCGACGAGCGGCTTCGGCCCGTAGGTCGGCTGCCGACTTCGGCTCGTCACCGAGCGCCGCTTCCCCGTGCGCGCGCACCTCGTCGGGATCGAGCCCGACCATCGCGCCGTAGTTGAAACCCTTGCGGAACGGGGCCTTCTCGAGCTCGGGCTGAATATGCGGCGCGATCCGCAAGGCATCCGGCGGAGTGACGAGATGAATCGTGCCGCGCATCAGGGTGATCCGTACGAGCGACCGGTCGTCGAGGCCCTTCGATACCGTCGCCGGATCGAAATCGGCTATCCGACTCCACAAGCCGATGAACGGCGGCGGTACGTCCTGGGCCTGCAAGCCGACCAGGTGCTCGCACATCTGGTCGGTGGTCAGCGTCGAACGCTCCAGCAGATGCTGGCGGGCCAGCAACGTCCGGTTGAGCGTTCTGTTCGACAGCTGCATTCGGTTTCCTTCGTCGACCCGCGATGATCCGCCGACAGTACCGCCGACCTGTGACAGTCGGCGCGATCAGCGCAGCTGCACGACCACCTTGCCGGTGGCGGTCCGGTTGTCCAGTGCCGCAACGGCTTCGGCGGTGCTCTCCAGCGGGTAGAGCACCGGATCGGGAGCGGAAATCGCGCCGGACGCCAGCAGCGGCGCGATCTCGGCCCACTGTTCGGCGAGGTAGGTGGGGTGCGACATCACCCATTCGCCCCAGGCCGCGCCGATGACCTCGACGTTCTTGAGCAGCAGGCGGTTCACCTTCACCGTCGGGATCTCGCCCGCCGTGAAGCCGACGACCAGCAGCCGCCCGCCGCCCGCCAGCGAGCGGATGCTGTCGGTGAAGCGGTCGCCGCCGACCGGGTCGAGGACGATATCGACGCCGCGACCTTCGGTCAGGTCCTTCACCGCGGCGAGCCAGCCATCGGTGAGCACCACATCGGTGGCGCCGTTGGCCTTGGCCACCTGGGCCTTCTCGTCGGTGCTGACCACGGCGATCACCCGACCCGCGCCGAGCGCCTTGGCCATGCGCAGCGTGGAGGTGCCGATGCCGCCTGCCGCGCCGTGCACCAGGACCGTCTCGCCCTCGGCCAGCCTGCCGCGCTTGGTCAGGCAGAAATGGACGGTGAGGTCGTTGAACAGCACGCCCGCGCCGGCTTCAAGGGAGATGTTGTCGGGCAGCACGAACACGGCGTGCTCGGGTGACACCGCCACCTCGGCGACACCGTTGCCGAGCATGGTCAGCGCCGCGACCCGGTCACCGGGGCGCAGCGACGAACCCTCCGGCGCCTCACGCACGACACCGGCCACCTCGCCGCCGACGACGAAGGGCAGGCCCGGCTTCATCTGGTAGAGACCGCGCGTCATCAGCACATCGGGGAAGGCGATGCCCGCCGCGTGCACGTCGATCAGCACACCGCCCGGATAGGCCACCGGCTCGGGCAGATCCACGATCTCGATCGCCGACGGTCCATCCAACTTGCCGACCTGGGCTGCGCGCATTCTTCGACACCTCTCTCTATGACATTCACCAGCGAACATAACCCGGCGACGGGATCAACGATGGGCGAACTCGATCACCGGCTCGCTGGCGAGCACCGAACCGGCCTTGATGATCGTCAGAGCGGATGCGTCGAGCTGGTACTGGGTGCCGTCGGACGGGTTGGTCACGGTGTACGCGCCATCACCGTTCGGTACCGGATCGTCGAGTTCGATCCCGGCGCCGTCGCTGACTCGTACACCCTTGTAGTAGTACCGCTGGTCGCCGGTGTGGCAGATGACGACGCGCGATCTGGTGGTGCGGGCGATGGACATCGCGGCGTCGTTGTCATTACACCGAGGGCCCGCGGTGAGGAAGCCCCGGCCGTCGGCGCCGGAGACACTCGACTGCAGTGGGGGGACGGTGGTCGTGGTCGGCGACGGCGCTGTGGTGTAGCCCGTCTGGCTGCCGGTCTCGATCACGGTGGGATCGACGACGCCGGACGCGGGCGGCGGCGGGACGGCCACGTTGCGGCGGTCGTCGACGCTCATCATGAACCACACCCCGATACCGAGCGCCGCCAACACGACCAGCGAACCCAGCGCACCGGCCAGGATCGGCGTCGCCGAATTACGCTGCGGGGGAATCGGTATCGGTGCCGACGGATGGGTGTAGCCACTGCGCTGACCGGGGCCGCCCACGCCGGCTGACGCGCGCAGAACCGTGGGCTCGTGCTCCGCTGCCCGATACGCGCCGGCGGGTTGTGGTCCGGTCACGCGGCGCGTCGGCTGCGGTCCGGCGGATTGCGGGCCGGTCACCCGGCGCGTCGCATGGGGTTCGGCGGAACGGGCCACCGAGCCGCGGATCGTCGGGGGCGACTGCGAATCACGAGACAGCGCAGCGGAATCCCGCGTAGCGGGTGAACGCGAGTCGGGCGAGAGCGCCGCGGAATCCCGAGTCGGGGGTGAGTGCGAGTCGGGCGAGAAGGCCGCGGAGTCCCTGGTCGGTGGGGGTTGCGAATCGGCCGGGACCACCGCCGAACCACGGGTTGTCGGCGGGGAAGCAATATCGTCGGACCGGTTCGGCGGCGTCTGCGGTCCGGTGATCTCGATGCGGGGGCCGGATACCGTTGCGGGAGTCGACCGTTCGGCTTGGATCAACGCGGCTCTGGCGGCGCGGGCCAGGTCGACGGGAGTGGCGTAACGCTGGTCGGGGCGCTTGGCCATACCCCGCTCGACGACCGCGTCGAAAGTAGCCAGCGAGGCGTCGGCGGCGCTGGGACGCGGGGCGGGCGCCATCTGATGCGAGCCGATCGCGCCCGCGAGGCTGTTCACCGGGAACGGAACTCGGCCGACCAGACATTCGTAGAGCACACAGGTGAGCGCGTAGGTGTCCACCGACGGCGACATCGGCACACTCTCGAACCGCTCCGGCGCCATGTAGGCCATCGAGCCGACCGCACTGCCCGCGCTGGTGAGCTGCGGGTCGGTGGCGGAGTGGGCGATGCCGAAGTCGACCAGGTAGGCGAACAGGTTGCCGGTGAGCAGGATATTGGCCGGTTTCACGTCGCGGTGGACCAGGCCGATCTCGTGCGCCGCGTCGAGCGCGAACGCGATCTGCTCGATCACCTGCACCGCCTCGACGGGAGTGAGCCTGCCGAACTGCTGCAGCCGCTCCTTGAGATCGACGCCCTTGACCAGGCGCATGTCGATGTAGAGGACGCCGTCGACCTCGCCCCAGTCGTGCACCGGGATGACGTGCGGTTCCTGCACGCTCGCCATCGCGTGCGATTCGCGGCGGAAGCGCTGCACGAAGGTGGGATCGGTGGCGAGTTCGCGATTGAGCATCTTGAGCGCGACAACACGATTCTTGGAGGTGTCGTAGGCCTCGTAGACCTCCCCCATGCCGCCGACTCCCAGAAGTCTGCGAATTTCATAGCGCCCGAACATCGAGCCCGCCATTGCTCCGCCGGCCATTACAGCAGGCTACCTGGGCGTGGATAGGTCTGTCATGTAGGACAACCGCGCCGCTACCCCCTTGGTGACCCACACCTGGTACCGCTAGTCCCGACTCGGCGTGAGGGTGTGATCTGCGACCCGTAAAGTCGTCTACAGAACTACGCAAGAAGTCGCGACGCACCTGGTGTGTCGTGCAAGGAGCACACGTGTCACTCGATCAGCCACTGGCCCCGCTTCCCGAGGAGGGCACGGGTTTCGCCACGGCGTGGCCCGTCCGGGCCGGCGACGTGGATCCTTATCGACGACTGCGCCTGGATGCCGTGGCGCGCTATCTGTCCGACATCGCCTGGGACGAGCTGAATCAGACGGCTCTGCATCTCACCGATCCCACCTGGATCGTGCGCCGCACCGTCATCGACGTGGTCCGCCCGGTCGTGTGGCCCGATCACGTGCATCTCGAGCGCTGGTGTTCGTCGATGTCCACCCGGTGGACGAATATGCGCACGCGCATCACCAGCGAGCGCGGCGGGCTGATCGAGACCGAGGGTTTCTGGATCAACCTCAGCGAATCGAGCAATCTGCCCGCCCGGATCAGCGACGACGGCCTCGCCTACCTGGCCAGATCCACCGACGAACACCGCCTGCGCTGGCGGCCCTATCTCACCGATCCGGCGCCGCGCGAGTCCGACAACGACCTACCGTTCCCGGTGCGGGCGACCGATATCGACCAGTACAACCACGTCAACAACGCTTGCTACTGGCAGGCCGTCGAACAGTTCCTCGTCGACTTCCCGAAGCTGGTCGCCGGACCGCACCGCGCCGTGATCGAGTACGTGGCGCCGGTGCTGGCCCGCGAGCACATCACCGTGCGCGCCCGCCACGAACCGGGTGACCGGACCGGGCAGATGGTGCTGCGACTGTGGTTCGTGGTCGGCGGCGTCACCACTACCGTCGTCAGAATCATGCCCCTGCCGTAATTTGGCGGCTGGCGCCGCGGTTCTCGGCGCTTGACTCCGCCTCTTCCCTCCCTACGGGCACTCCTTCGTCGCACCCTTCGGTCAGTCCATCGGCGGAGGCGCGCCGAGAACCGGCCTTCGGCCGTTGCATGGCAGCAGGCACGGGAACCCGGCGCCGCGGGTCCCCGTGCCGGTTCTACGTCTAGCCCTTGGCTGCCTTGAGTAGGTCGGCGCGGGTGGTGAACTTGACCCGTGGCCTGCCTGCCGCCTTGCCCGCGGTCTTCTCGGCCTGGTCGATGGTCTTCCAGCCCTTGCGGTCGACCAGATCGGGCTGGCGCTCGGCGAGCAGTGCGCGCAGAGCTGCCCGATCGCCGGTCGGCGTGGTGAGTTTGCCCGCGATGAAGTCGGCGATCAACGCTTCGACGGTTTCCTCCGCGTCGACCCGGTTGGAGCCGATCACCCCGCGCGGGCCGCGCTTGATCCAGCCGGAGACGTAGACGCCGGGGACGGGCTCGGCGGCGTCGATGACGCGGCCGTGCTCGCTCGGCACGGTGCCGCGGCGCTCGTCGAAGGGCAGGCCGGCGATGGGTTCGCCGCGGTAGCCGATCGCGCGCAGCACCAGGCCGGTGTCGATGGTCTCGGTGCGGTCGGTGGCGGTGGCCACCAATTGCCCGTTCTCCTCGGTCAATTCGTTGTGCGCGAACTCGATCGCGGTGACCGCGTCGGTGCCGTGCACGGCGGTCGGCGTGGCGAGATAGCGGAAGACGATCCGCTTGTTCGACAGGTCCGGCTGTGCCGTCGAATACTCCTGCGCGAGTTCGTACTTCAGGCGCAACGAGGGTTCGATGTTCGGATCGTCGAGCACCGCGCGGCTGTGCGGGTCGAGTTCGATATCGGCGGGGTCGATGATCACGTCGACGCCGTTGCGATGGGTGAGCGCCAGGAACTCCGGGGAGGAGTAGGCGGCCTGGAGCGGACCGCGCCGACCGAGGATCACGACCTCACGGATGTTGCTGCGGCGCAGGGCGTCGAGCGTGTGGTCGGCGATGTCGGTCTTGGCCAGCTCGTCGGGGTCGGCGGTGAGCACGCGCGCCACGTCGAGGGCGACATTGCCGTTGCCGACGATCACCGCGCGCTCGCCGGACAGGTCGAACTCGCGGTCGGCGAAGTCGGGGTGGCCGTTGTACCAGGCCACGAACTCGGTGGCCGAGTGGCTGCCGGGCAGGTCCTCGCCGGGGATGTCGAGCGAGCGGTCGCTCGAGGCGCCGACGGCGTAGATCACCGCGTGATGGTGATCGAGGAGCTCCTGATGATCGATGTGCTCGCCGACCTCGACATTGAGGTAGTACTGCAGCGTGTCGCGACGGAACGCCGACTCGAACATCTCGGCGACGCCCTTGGTGCCCGCGTGGTCGGGGGCCACGCCCGCGCGCACCAGCCCCCATGGGGTCGGCAGCTTGTCGAACATCTCGATCTCGACATCGCTGCGCCGCAGTAGCTCGTCGGCGGCGTAGCAGGCCGCGGGGCCCGCGCCGACGATCGCGACGCGCAATGTGCCCAGAGTCTTGGGCGGGCGGACCGGGGTGCTCAGCGGGTCGAAGTTCGACTCGAGCGGGTGGCGCTGGAAGTAGGCGGCGTTGATATCGCGATACCTGGCCAGCGAGGCGAGCAGGTCGTCCTCGGAGAAGATCGCGTCCACCGGGCACGCGTCGACGCAGGCACCGCAGTCGATGCAGGTGTCCGGGTCGATGTACAGCATCTCCGCCGTGGCGAACTCCGGTTGATCCGGAGTCGGGCGGATGCAGTCGACCGGGCATTCGGTGACGCAGCTGGCGTCGTTGCAACAACGCTGCGTGATGACGTAGGCCATAGGTGCAGATCCTCGAAATGTGTGGTCGGTGGCTCGAGACGCCCCCGATCAGGGCCCGCGGCAGGTGAACCACGAACCCATCGATGGTGACGCAGCTTTCAGTGTGCCTCGAGTGTGACTGCTACCTCACCGCTGCCCGGCATTACGGTGGTCTCATGGTGGCGACCCTGATCCTGATGCGGCACGGAAAATCGGCGTATCCCGACAACGTCGACGACCACGCGCGCCCGCTCGCGCCGCGTGGCGAACGCGAAGCGGCCCTGGCCGGTGACTGGTTGCGCGCCGCCCAGCCGCCCATCGACGCCGTGCGCTGCTCGACGGCCGAGCGCACCAGACAGACGCTGGCCGCCACCGGCATCACGGCGCCCGTCGAATACACCGACGACATCTACGACGCGAACCCGCACGCTCTCATGGAGCTGATCGGGCTCACCGACGACACGATCTCGACACTGCTCATCGTCGGCCATGTGCCCGGGATCCCGTGGACCGCGTGGGAACTGGCGGGCAACCGTGAATCCGATCAGGCGACCGAACTCAGCCGTAAATTCCCCACCTCGGCCCTGGCGGTGCTCGAATTCGACCTGCCGTGGGCACAACTGGGCCCCGGCACGGGCGAGCTCACGACGTTCCACGTCCCGCGCTGAGTTCATCCGGCGCGGCTCACTTGAGCAACTTGCCGCCGACGACGATGCCCACCCCCAGCAGCACGAGCAGCACGAACGCGACGAATCCGTTCGTCAGCGCCCAGACCACGCCCAGCACGAGTACCACCGGCGCCACCGCGATAGCGGTGATCACCGGGCTCTCCTTGACCGTTTCCCAAGCCGAGCGGGCCCTGACGCGGTCGATGTCCTTACCAGCCATGTGATCCACACTACGTTTCCGCCGGACCCCGGTACACAGGCTCGCACGCACCCACATGTGATCCACATCTTGTTTCTGTCAGACCTCGCAACGATGCTTGACCACATGGATTGGAAAATCGAACTCGTTGCCATCCCGGTCACCGATGTCGACCGG
Source organism: Nocardia sp. PE-7 (assembly GCF_030486425.1). Classification (NCBI taxonomy): domain Bacteria; kingdom Bacillati; phylum Actinomycetota; class Actinomycetes; order Mycobacteriales; family Nocardiaceae; genus Nocardia; species Nocardia sp. PE-7. The sequence continues at coordinate 6,228,902 of NZ_CP129614.1, forward strand.
GCCAAGGATTTCTACACCAGCATCGGCTTCAACGCCGATCACGACCACACCCCGACCCCGGAGATCCGTTTCGTGCAGCTCACTCCACCGGGATCGGGCTGTTCGATCTGTATCGGGCGCGGGCTCACCAGTGCCGCGCCGGGCAGCGTCGAGGGCATGCAGATGGTCGTGGCCAGCGCCGACAAGGCCTATGAACAGCTGATCGCCGCGGGTGTGGCGGCCACCCCCGTCGAGGACATGGGTTGGGGCCGGTTCACCTTCTTCGCCGACCCCGACGGCAACAAATGGGCTATTCAGGAGCTGCCGAACTACAGCTGACTTCGCCCGCCCGTGAGAATAAGTCTTGCTTGGAGCGCACTCCAGGTGGATAGCTTCTAGGAAGTTCCACGGGAAGGGACGAGCACGATGGATCAGGACGCGGCGCTTCGCGACGACAGCGGCGACGACGAGCACGGGCGCCCGAGGTATTCGATCGGCCAGGTGGCGCAGCTGTCGGGCCTGAGCCGCGACACGCTGCGCTGGTACGAGCGGATCGGGCTGATGGGCTACATCGGTCGCGATCACACCGGCAACCGCCGGTTCAGCGACCGCGACCTGGAGTGGCTGGCGCTGATCGGGCGGCTGCGGCTCACCGGCATGCCGGTGGCCGACATGATCCGCTACGCCGAACTGGTCCGGGCGGGTGAACAGACCTACCCCGATCGGCTGGAGATGTTCCGGCAGACCAGATCGGATGTGCTCGACAAGATCGCGGAGCTGCAGCAGACCGTGGCCGTTCTCGACTACAAGATCGCCGTCTACGAAGGCCGATCCGATGTGGTCCGTCCCGCCACGATCACCGTGCACACGAGCGAAGGAAGCGACACATGAGCACCACCGCGACACTGCCGACCACCACTCTCGGCGCCGACGGGCCGCTGATCGGCACCCAGGGCCTCGGCTGCATGGGCATCAGCGAGTTCTACGGTGACACCGACGCGGCCGAATCGCGGGCCACTCTCGACCACGCGCTCGAACTCGGGGTCACTCTGTTCGACACCGCCGATGTGTACGGCTCCGGCCACAACGAGGAATTCCTGGCCGATTTCGTCCGCGCCAACCGCGAGAACCTGCTGATCGCCACGAAGTTCGGCATCGTGCGCAAGGCCGACGACCCGTCCTTCCGCGGGTTCGACAACTCCCCCGCCTACATCCGCGCGTCGGTCGATGCCAGCCTGCGCAGGCTCGGCGTCGACACGATCGACCTGTACTACATGCACCGGCGCGATCCCGCGGTACCGATCGAGGAGACCGTCGCCACGATGGCCGAACTCGTCGCGGCGGGCAAGGTGCGCGCTCTCGGGCTGTCCGAGGTGACCGGCGAGGAGTTGCGCGCCGCGCACGCGGTGCACCCGATCGCGGCGCTGCAGTCGGAGTGGTCGCTGTTCTCGCGCGATGTGGAGCGCACCGCGGTGCCCGCCGCGGCCGAACTCGGGGTGGCGTTCGTACCGTATTCGCCGCTGGGCCGCGGATTCCTCACCGGCGCGTTCGCCTCGGCGAAAGATCTGAGCGACAAGGACTTCCGTCGGTTCCAGCCTCGCTTCACCGGCGACAATGCCCAACACAACGCCGAATTGCTCGCGCCGTTGGCCACGATCGCCGCGGCGCGCGACATCACCCGGGCCCAGGTCGCGCTCGCGTGGGTGCATGCCAGGGCGGGGGTGCACAACCTGTCGGTGGTGCCGATCCCCGGTACCCGCAAGCGGACCAGGCTCGCCGATAACGTCGCCGCGGCGTCGGTGCGTCTGTCCGCGGACGAACTGGCGACGCTGGAACCGATCGCCGGGCAGGTGGCGGGCAGCCGGTACGCGGATATGTCGTTCACCTCGGCCGGCCGCGAATAGGATCGCGACCATGACCGATGCCACCGCCGATCCGCAGCGCCGTGTCGTGCGCAATGTCGAGAAGAACCGCTACGACGTGTTCTTCGACGATGAACTCGCCGGTTTCGCCGAGTACATCGAGCGCGACAACGACACCGACTTCATCCATACCGAAATCGACGACGCGTTCGCGGGCAAAGGCCTCGGCGGGGTACTCGCCCGCCAGGCCGTCGAGGACGTGATCGCGCGCGGACGCACCATCACCGCGCACTGCCCGTTCATTCGCGGCTGGCTGGACAAGCACCCCGAGTACGACGCGCATGTGGTGGGCAAGGGCATCGCGCGATGAGCGACTTGGAGATCGACCCGGACGAGGCGCTGTGTGAACCCTCGCCTCGGCCGGGTCCGATCACCGAGTCGTACCCGGCCAGGGAGGTGCCGCTCGGCGGCGTGCGCGGGGTGTACGTGGAACGCACACTGCCGCAACGGGATCTGCCGACCGTGGGCGCGTGGTGTTTCCTCGACCGGTTCGGTTCGGCGTCGGCGACCGAGGCCGGCGCCTCCCCCGACATCTTGCCGCACCCGCACATCGGCTTGCAGACGGTGACCTGGCCGCTCGACGGCCGCATCCGGCATCGTGATTCGGTGGGCTCCGACGTGGTGATCGAACCGGGGCAGCTGAACCTGATGACCTCCGGTCGCGGCATCGCGCACTCGGAGGTCGGTGTGCCCGGCGCCGAGTCGGCCAACGGCCTCCAGTTGTGGATCGCCTTGCCCGGCACCGCGACGGGCGTCGATCCCCATTTCGAGCAGCATCGTGAACTGCCGATCTACTCCGCACCGGGCCTGCGCGCCACCGTGCTGATCGGCGCGCTGGGCGGCGTCACCTCACCGGCGAAGGCTTACACGCCGATCGTCGGGGCCGACATCCTGCTCGATCCCGGCGCCGAGGTGCGGCTGCCGCTGGAGCGCGCGTTCGAGCACGCGGTGCTGGTGATCGCGGGCACGGTGACCGTCGACGGCACCGATCTCGCCCCTGGACCGCTGTTGTACCTGGGTACCGACCGCGCCGAGCTGCGGCTGTCCAGTACCGACGGTGCGCATTTCGCGCTGATCGGCGGCGAACCCTTCGCCGAGGAATTGGTGATGTGGTGGAACTTCGTCGCCCGCAGTCACGACGAGATCGTCGATGCCCGCGAGGCGTGGGAAGCCCGCGATACCGGCCGCTTTCCCACGGTCGTCGGTCACATCCCCGACGAGCGGATACCTGCCCCGCCGCTGCCGCCGTTGCGCTTGAAGCCGCGCAAACGAGCGACCGGCTGCAATCACCGCTGACTCGACGGATCGCGGCCCCGAATCAGTTTGCGCGCGAGCCGAATCGGTTGACCGCGCCGAACCGGATCAGGCCGCGCCTGCACCCGATGCGGGCTCCCCTGCGCCGCATCGGGTGTGCGCGATCAGCGACCGTCGGCGAGCAGGGCGTCGAGGGCGCGGTAGCTGTCGTTGAGACCGCCCTCCATGCCGGAGGACAGCATGCCCGCGCATTCCTCGGCTGTATGGAAGACGCTGTCGGTGACGACCCTGGTGCGGCCGCCACCGAGGTCGACGAAGGTGGTGTCGTCGATGGAGATGTGGGCGGGCATGCCGTCCCATTCGAAGGACTGCACGATGCGTTCCTTCGGGGTGATCTCGCGGAAACGGCCTTCGAACCCGTAGGACTCGTCGCCGTCGTGTTCGACGAAACGCCAGTGCCCGCCCTTGCGGAACTCCCAGCGCTCGACGTCGAGCACGTGGCCGCGACCCCACCAGCGCGAGAGCTGCTCGATGCGGCTGTAGGCGTCCCACACCCGGTCCAGCGGCGCGTCGAAATCGCGTTCGATGTGGACTTCGCGGTCCGAGGTCGAGGTGATGACCGCGTCGTTGGTGGTTGTGCTCATTGCTCCGACTCCGTTCGTTGCAGGAATTCACCGAGACGGTCCATCCGGGCTTCGAGCATCTGCCGATAACCCTGCATCCAGGCCACCTCACGATCGAAGACGTGCTCGGAGATCCGGCAGTACCGCACCCGCCCACGCTTCTCGGTGACCACCATGCCCGCGTCCTCGAGCAGCCCGATGTGCTTCTTGATGCCGGTCAAGGTCATCTCGAACCGCTCGGCCAACTCGCTGATACTCGCGGGCCCACGTCCGAGTTGCTCGAGGATGCCCCGCCGTGTGGGGTCCGCGAGCGCCCCGAACGAGGCGTTGAGGAAGTCATACTGAACCATCTAGTTCAGTATTGCGCGCTGATTCCCTCCGGTCAACCCCTTTCGGAAATCCCTGGACGGGCCGACGGATTTGCTACTACGCTTTGTCGTAGAACTTGGCGGGAATCATCGAGGGGGAACACTCATGGACAAGACCACGTGTTGCATCGTCGGCGGTGGCCCGGCGGGCACGATGGCCGGTCTACTCCTCGCCAGAGCCGGTGTCGACGTCACCGTGCTGGAAAAACATGCCGACTTCCTCCGGGATTTCCGTGGCGACACGGTGCACCCGTCGACGGTGCGGCTGATCGACGAACTGGGGCTCGGCGCCGAGTTCGCCGAGTTGCCGCACTCCGAGCTGACTCGCATGTGCATGTACGCGGGCGACCGCATGGTGGTCGCCGCCGATTTCACCCGGGTCCCCGGCAGGTACCGGCATATCGCCATGGTGCCGCAATGGGACTTCCTCGACCTGCTCGCCGGCGCCGCAGCCGAGGAACCGTCCTTCACATTGCGGATGCGCTCGACCGCGATCGGGCTGATCCACGAGGCGGGCCAGGTGGCCGGCGTGCGCTACCTCGATGCCGACGGCGCCGAGCGCGTGTTGCGTGCCGATCTCGTGATCGCCTGCGATGGACGCGATTCCGTGGTGCGCGAGGCCGCGGGACTGCGCCGGCGGATGGAAGACGTGCCGATGGACATGTGGTTCTTCCGCATCCCCAAAGCGCGCGACGACATCGACGGCGGGGCCGTACAGGCCCGCTTCACCAGCGGCAATTCCGCGGTGGCCATCGACCGCGGCGACTATCACCAGACCGGCTACATCATCGAGAAGGGTTGCGACGCGGAGCTTCGCGCCGCCCACGACGTGGGATGGCTGCGTGCTCGCGTCGCCGAACTCTTCGGCTGGTCCACCGAGACCACGGCGGCGATCCGGACCTGGGACGACGTCGAGCTGCTCGAGGTCACGGTGGGCATGCTCGACCGGTGGTATGTGCCCGGCCTGCTGTGCATCGGCGATGCCGCGCACACGATGTCACCGGTCGGTGGGGTCGGGGTCAACCTCGCGGTGCAGGACGCCGTGGCCGCCGCGCGCATCCTGGCGCAGCCACTGCTCGCCGGCACCGTGCGAACCGCCGATCTGGAAAAGGTGCAGCGCAGACGGATGCTGCCCGCCAGCTTCACCCAGCGGTCCCAGCGTGGCGAGCACGACATGCTCATCGCGCCCGCGCTGCGGGGAACCCTGCACACCGCGCCCCTGCCACTGCGCGTCGTCGACGCCGTGCCCGCGCTGGCCGGGCTCACCGCCTATCTCGGCGGGGTCGGCCTGCGCCCCGAGCGCGCACCGGAGTTCGCGCGACGTCCACCGTCGGGCATCGAACCGTCCAACGCGACGCGCTGATCCGCCCTAGCGCTCCGGTCGGCATTTTCGAAAATGGGTCGCAACGGCTAAATTTGCCGCGACGAACGGGACGAATGGGACCGGGTGAAGCAGCAGGAGGCTTGCGGGATGAGGATCGGCACTGGGATCGGCGCGGCACTGCTCGCGATGGGGGTCATCGTGGCGGCAGCCGGAAACGGGCACGCCGAGCCCGCTGCGGTCATCGCCGAACAGCCGACCGAAGCGCCCTCGCTGCGCGGGATCGACAAGGGCCTGAACTACCGGGTGAGCGCGACCGACGATCGACGCGCGGTGGTCACCACCATCGACGCGGGGCGGTTCCAGCTCGTCCACGACGCGAAAGTTGTCACGGTGACCGACGAATCGGGTGCGGTACTCGCCGCGCTGCCGATGGTCGTGCGCGTCGGTGAGCACCAGGTGCCGCTCACGCCGTCGATCGACGAGAAGGGCACCAGCCTCACCCTCACACCGATCAGCGAATCCACCACACCGGTGCGCGACATCAGCGCGCAGGAGCGCTTCTTCGCCGAAACCCAACGCCTGCAACCGAAGATCATCGAAGGCGCCGTCATCGGGGCCGCGATCGGTTTCGTTCTCGGCTTCCCGCTCGGCCTGTTCATCCTGGACTTCATCACCGTCCCGGTCGCCACCGTGGCGGGCGCGGCGATCGGCGCTCTCGCCGGGTACGCGCTGGCGGGTGGTCAGCCCGCGATCGATACCGCGCTGGCCTATGTCACCGGGGCACCCTGATCACGTTGTCGGACTGAGGAGTTGGGTGCCGATCACGCGCAGCAGCGCCATCTTCTCCGCCGCGTCGGTGCCCGGGCGAGGCAGGTAGACGAGTAGTCGTTGGGCCGCATTCGGGGTGAGCAGGGTTTCGCAGATCGTGTCGATCAGGCCGATTTCCGGGTGCAGGAACTGTTTGGTGTCGGAGATCCGCACGGCCACTTCGTGTTCGTTCCACAGCTGTTCGAATTCCGTGCTGTCGGCGCGCAATCGGCTGATGAAGTCCACGACTTCGGCATCATCGGCTCGGCGCGCCGCGGTGGCGCGGAGATCGGCCACATGGCTGCGGCTCATGCGGGACCAATCCGATTCCGGGAACAGCGTTCTGGCCGACGGGTCGGTGAACCACCGCCAGGAATAGAAGCGATCGAGGCCGCGGCGGGTGCTGTGGTCGCCGGCCAGCAGGCTGTGCATGCGGTTCTGGACGAGAACCTCGCCGAGGTCGGTGATCACGGCGGCGGGGATGTCGTCGAGCTTGTCCAGCATGTGCAGCAGCCCGGGGCCGACATGCTTGTCGCGTAGCCCTCGGTCCGGGGATTGATGGCCGCACAGATGGAACAGGTGGTCGCGCTCGTCGGCACTCAGACGCAGCGCGCGGGCCAGCGCGGCGAGGACCTGGGTGGACGGGCGCGGACCGCGCGCCTGTTCGAGGCGGGTGTAGTAGTCGGTGGACATGCCGGTGAGCAGGGCAACCTCGTCGCGCCGCAGGCCGGGGGTGCGTCGGCGCACGCCGGGCGGCAGGCCCACGTCTGCGGGGGTGAGCAGGTCCCGGTGACGGCGCAGGAAGTCGGCCAGCTCGGATCGGTCCATTCCTCCATGGTGCGCTTCGCGCCGACGCCCAGCCAGGGACTGCCGATCCCCCGATGAACGATCTCTGCCGCGACCGGCGCTCGCGGCGCAGGCTCGAAGCATGACGAATTCACAGATCCCCACCGTCGCCCTCGGCGACACCGGCCCCCGCGTCAGCCGCATCGGCCTCGGCGCCATGGGCATGTCCGGGATGTACGGCGCTTCCGACGACCGTGAATCGATCGCGACCGTCCACGCCGCTGTCGACGCGGGCATCAATCTCATCGACACCGGCGACTTCTACGGCGCGGGCCACAACGAGATGCTGCTCGGCAAGGCCATCGCCGAACGCGCCCGCGAGGACGTGGTGCTCAGCGTGAAGTTCGGTGCGCTGCGCGGGCCGGGCGGAACCTGGGGCGGCTTCGATGGGCGTCCAGCCGCATTGCGCAACTTCCTCACCTACACACTGACACGACTCGGTGTCGACCACATCGACATCTACCGGCCCGCGCGCCTGGATCCCGAGGTGCCGATCGAGGACACAGTCGGCGCCATCGGCGAACTCGTCGAGGCGGGATACGTGCGCCATATCGGACTCTCCGAAATCGGTGCCGATACCTTGCGACGTGCCGCTGCCGTGCATCCGATCGCCGATCTGCAGATCGAGTACTCGCTCATCTCCCGCGACATCGAGAAGGAAATCCTCCCGGTCGCAAGACAACTCGGCACCGGCATCACCGCCTACGGTGTGCTCTCGCGGGGGCTGCTCAGCGATACTTTCCGCCGAGGAGGTCCATCGTCGGCACGCGACTTCCGTGCCCACAGCCCGCGTTTCCAGGGCGAGAACCTCACTCGGAATCTGCGCATGGTCGAGGCGTTGGCCGATATCGCTGCCACGAAACAGGTTTCGGTCGCCCAGCTGGCGATCGCTTGGGCGCTGGGCCGTGGCACGGACATCGTGCCGGTGATCGGCGCGCGAACCCGGACGCGACTCGACGAGACGCTCGGGGCGCTCGCGATCTCGCTCACGCCGGACGAGTCGGCCGTGATCGAGGCAGCGACTCCGGCCGACGCTGTCGCCGGCGAGCGGTACGCGGCCGAGCAGATGGCGATGCTGGACAGCGAACGCTGACATTCGCCGGGTCACCCGACGCGCGTTGCCGCCGGTCTCGGCTACCGTTGACGGCAGTAAGTCCGCACGGGTGGGTGGTGATGAGAGTGGTGTTCGACCCGCTGGCCGATATCGAACGCGCCCTGGCCGAACAGGCCGGGTGGACGTGGTTCGACGACTACCTGCTGTACACGTGCGGGGTGGCCGATCTACTGGCGCGCGGCGAGGTGGCGCTGATCCCGCACACCGCGACGCGGGTGCGGATCGAGCCCGGTGAGGTCGGTCTGGCCGAGGGGCCGGTCAACTGGTACACGTGGCGGGCGACGGGCGACGGCAAATCGCCTCGCGGTCGGAGCACTGTCGTCGGTCCGAACCCGGTCGCCGCGGCCGCACAGCTGGGCAATGCCGTCGCGAACCGGACCCGGCGCACGCAGGCGGCCGCCGCGCAACCGCGCTGGGTGGCGGAACGGGCAGGGTCGGTGATGATCTCGGACCGGCGGCTGCACCTGACCAATCCTGAGCGTTCGTTCTCGCTGTACTGGTCGGCGCTCGAGTCCATCGACCTCACCGCGCCGGATCGGGTCGGCTGCCGATTCCCGGACCGGGACGGGAAGTTGCAGCAGATCCAGGTCCAGACCCCTTGGGCAGCATTGCTTTTCGTCACGGCCGCCTTGCGACATTTCCCGCATCATCCGCTGCTGAAGACCGGGACCTGGCTGCCCGCCGGGTTCGAGGACAAGTGCCACCTGGCGGGTAAGAAGTGCCCGAAGGTACGCACGCTGGGCTGAGGTGCGACCGACCCTCAGCGTTGACGCGCGCGATAGGCCGCGACGGCGTTGCGATTACCGCATGCCGTACTGCAATAGCGGCGGGAACGATTGCGGGACAGGTCGAGCACCAGCCCGGCGCAGTCCGCGTCGGCGCAGATCGAGAGGCGGCTCAGGTCGTCGGCGCGGATCAGATCGATCATCGCCATCGCGGTTTCGACGGCGATGCGGACCGGGAGCGGGGCTTGTGGCGGGACCGCGTGCACGTGGTAGTCGACGTCGCCGTGGCGGACCAACTGCGGCACAGCGCGGTGCTCGGCGAGGGTCTCGTTCACGAGGGTGACGGCGGCATCGCGGTCGCTGGTGAGCATCGCGCGTAGCGGCGCGCGCAGGGCCCGGACGGCAGCCAGCTCGGCTGGGTCGCCGGTGTGCGCGCCCGTGTAGACGTGCCGGTCGAAGAACTCGGCGAGCTGGGCTGTTTCGGTCAACGTGTCGGGATCTTCGGCGGAATTGACCAGTTCGACCGCCGCCAGCAGGGCCGCCTCGGTGTCATGAGCAAAAACCACATTGACATATTACCGCAGCCTGCTTACCGTCATTAGTCATGGCGACTTTGACTCATGACAGTGCGATCCGGATGCGATCCGGGCTGCTGTTCGCGCTGGCGTCGGCCACCTCGTTCGGGTTGTCCGGTCCGCTCGCGCGTGGGTTGATGAACGCGGGGTGGAGTGCCGCCGCGGTTGTCGCCGCACGCGTCCTACTGGCCGGGGTGGTTCTGTTGCCGCTGGCACTGCCCCAGCTGCGCGGACACTGGAAGCTACTGCGCGCCAACGCGAGTCTCATCGGCGCGTACGGGCTGGTCGCCGTGGCGGGCACTCAGCTCGCTTATTTCAACGCCGTCGCGCACATGGAAGTCGGCGCTGCGCTGCTGATCGAATACACCGCACCGATCGCGGTGGTGGGCTGGTTGTGGGTGCGCCACCGGCAACAGCCCGGCGCGGCCACGATCGCCGGTGCGGTGCTGGGCATCACCGGACTACTGCTCGTCCTCGATGTGGCCTCGGGCCTGTCGACCGACCCGATCGGCATCGCCTGGGCACTGGCCGCGATGATCGGCGCCGCGGCCTATTTCGTCCTCTCCGCCCAGGGCGGCGACCTCCCCGGCACCGTCCTGGCCTGCGGCGGTCTCCTGATCGGCGGCCTCCTCCTGATCCTGGCGGGCACCATCGGCATCGCCCCCCTGCACGCCACCACTCGCCAGGTCGTCTTCGCCGACTTCACCACCCCCTGGTGGATCCCCATCCTCGTCATCGGCATAGTCACCGCCGCCATCGCCTACGTCACCGGCATCGCCGCCACCCGCCGCCTCGGCTCCCGCCTTGCCTCCTTCGTAGCCCTCACCGAAGTCCTCGCCGCCCTGATCTTCGCCTGGGCCCTCCTGGGCGAAGCCCCCCGCCCGATCCAACTACTCGGCGGCGCGTTGATCCTCATCGGAGTCGTCGCCGTCCGCCTCGGCGAACCGACGACCTCCGCCCTCGGCGACCCCGAGACACCGGCAGACACCCCGACGGAGATCCCGGCGGCTCGGTCCGAGCAAGGATCCTGACCGACAACAGAGTGTGGCTCACCAGCGGTAGTCGAGGAATTTGCCGTCCAGGGTGATGACGACGCGGTCGCCGTCGGGGTGGGGGCGGCGGGCTATGTCGATGTTGAAGTTGATGGCGCTCATGATGCCGTCGCCGAATTCCTCGTGGATGAGTTCTTTGAGGGCGGGGCCGTAGACCGAGACTGCCTCGACGAGGCGGTAGACGGTGGGGTCGGCCAGTTGTGCCGGGTCGGCGCCGCGGGAGGGCTGTAGGCGCAGGCTTTCGGCGACGGTGTCGTCCAGGTCGAGCAGGGCACAGACGGCGGCGGCCTGCTCCTCGGTCATCGGATGCTGACCGAGCAGGGCCGCTGTCGTCCAGACCAGTGGCGCGCCGATCGATTCCGCGATGCCCGCCCACGTGAGACCTTTGCGGATGCGGGCGGCGACGACGAGGTCGGCGGCGGCGGACTTGCTCAGGATCGGTTCCATACGGGCTCCTAGGTCGGTGAGTCGCCGATAGCCTGCCATTCGGAGCCGCTCACTCGCCATAGTGGAATACCACTATTTACGCGGGCGCAACCTCGAGTGATCACGAGGCAATGTCGACAGCGAAAACTCCTGCGCTAGAACCACTACGAAGGGGTTTTTCATGTCCTATCTCAAACCGGCGGACTTCGTCGAGAAGATGATCGACGCCGGTGAAGCCAAAGCGTTCATGTCCACCCGCGACACCGTGATCCGCGCCTACATGGCGGGCGCGATCCTCGCCCTCGCGGCCGCCTTCGCGGTGACGATCACGGTGAACACCGGCGAACCGCTGCTCGGAGCCGTGCTCTTCCCCGTCGGGTTCTGCATGCTCTACCTGCTCGGATTCGACTTGCTCACCGGTGTTTTCACGCTGGTTCCGCTGGCGTTGATCGACAAACGACGCGGCGTCACCGTGGGCTCGATGTTGCGGAACTGGGGGCTGGTGTTCGTCGGCAACTTCGCCGGCGCGTTCACCGTGGCGGTGATGATGGCGATCATCCTCACCATGGGCTTCTCCGTCGACCCCAGCGTTGTCGGCGAAAAGCTCGGCGAGATCGGCGAATCCAGAACCCTCGGCTACGCCGAACACGGCGCCGCGGGCATGCTCACCCTGTTCATCCGCGCCGTGCTGTGCAACTGGATGGTCTCCACCGGCGTGGTCGCCGCGATGATGTCGACCTCGGTGTCGGGCAAGGTGATCGCGATGTGGATGCCCATCATGCTGTTCTTCTACATGGGCTTCGAACACTCCATCGTGAACATGTTCCTGTTCCCCTCCGGTCTGCTCCTCGGCGGCGACTTCTCGATCGGCGACTACCTGATCTGGAACGAAATCCCGACCGTCGTAGGCAATCTCGTAGGCGGGCTCACGTTCGTCGGCCTGACCCTCTACGCCACCCACGCCCGAACCGCCCCCGCCCGGCCTCGACCCGAAACCGCCGAATCGGAGTCCTGACCGCCTGCGCGATTCCCGCCCGCAGAGCTATCGAGTGTCGATGTATTCGGCGGCCTCGATCGTGAGTGCGGTGCCGGGCATCTCGATCGTCAGCAGGGCCGTATCGGCCGCCCAGGTGACATGCGCGTCGTGGGCCGGGTAGGGGACGCTGTAGACCAAGCCACGGTCGGGTGAAGGGCCGACGAGGATTTCGTACTCGGTAGCCAACAGACCCCACGTCGCGCGGTGGTACACGCAGTACTCGGTGTTGTTCTGCTGGCTGCAACCCAGAACGACCTGGGTCGACATCACGGTGGCCGCGACACGACAGGCCGCGAACACCATCGCGAGCACGCCGATCACCGCGAGCACGCCGACGACGATCTGATACTTCACACGGCGACTGTACGCAGACTCCGTGGGAACCGCCCCCGGTGACACCCACGAAAACGGCCCCCGCCCTGATGGGCGGGGGCCGAAATCTGTTGCCTACCTACGGACTAGCGGTAGTCGCTGAAGCCGTAGTCGTCCAGCGGCACCGCTGCGCCGGTGGAGGAGCCGAAGCTGTCCGGGGAGTAGTAGGTGTCGTCGTAGGACGGCACCGCGTACGCCGCGGCACGGGCTTCTTCAGTCGGCTGCACCTGGATGTTGCGGTAACGGTTGATACCGGTACCGGCCGGGATGAGCTTACCGATGATCACGTTCTCCTTCAGGCCGATCAGCTTGTCGGAGCGGCAGTTGATCGCCGCGTCCGTCAGCACTCGGGTGGTCTCCTGGAAGGAAGCCGCCGACAGCCACGAATCGGTGGCCAGCGACGCCTTGGTGATACCCATCAGCACGGGACGACCCGAAGCCGGCTCGCGGCCTTCGGCCACCACGCGACGGTTCGAGTTCTCGAACTCGGCGCGCTCGGTGAGCGAGCCGGGCAGGAACTCGGTCGCACCCGAATCGATGATCGTCACACGACGCAGCATCTGGCGAACGATGACCTCGATGTGCTTGTCGTGGATCGACACACCCTGCGAGCGGTAGACCTCCTGGACCTCGTGGACCAGGTGGACCTGCACCTGACGGGGACCCATCACGCGCAGCACCTCGTGCGGATCGGCAGCGCCCTCGAGCAGCTGCTGACCCACCTCCACGTGGTCACCGTCGGCCAGCAGACGCTCGGAGCCGTCGTCGTGCTTGAACACACGCAGACGCTGACGCTTCGAGAGCTTGTCGTAGACGACTTCCTCGGACCCGTCATCAGGGATGATCGTGATCTTGTAGAAGCGGTCGTCGTCCTCGAGACGCACCCGACCCGAGACCTCCGCGATCGGCGCCTTGCCCTTGGGGACACGGGCCTCGAAGAGCTCCTGAACACGCGGCAGACCACCGGTGATGTCGTCGCCCGCGACGCCACCCTGGTGGAAGGTACGCATGGTCAGCTGAGTACCGGGCTCACCGATGGACTGGGCCGCGACGATGCCGACGGCCTCGCCGATATCGACCAGCTTGCCGGTGGCCATCGAACGGCCGTAGCAGGTGGCGCAGACGCCGGTGCCGGTGGTGCAGGTCAGCACGGAGCGGACCTTCACCTCGGTGATACCGGCCTCGAGCAGCGCCTCCAGCGCGGGGTCGCCGAGGTCGGCGCCCTTCGCCACGATGACGTTGCCCTTGGCATCGACCGCGTCGGACGCCAGGGTCCGAGCGAAGGTCGAGGTCTCGACGTGCGCGTCACGGATGATCGTGCCGTCGGCCAGCTTCTCCGCGATCGGCACCAGGATGCCGCGCTCGGTGCCACAGTCCTCTTCGCGGACGATGACGTCCTGCGACACGTCGACCAGACGACGGGTCAGGTAACCCGAGTCGGCGGTACGAAGCGCCGTGTCGGCCAGACCCTTACGAGCACCGTGAGTGTTGATGAAGTACTCGAGCACGGTCAGGCCCTCACGGAACGAGGACTTGATCGGGCGCGGGATGAACTCACCCTTCGGGTTCGTCACCAGGCCCTTCATACCCGCGAGGGTACGGGTCTGGGTGAAGTTACCCGTGGCGCCGGAGTCGACGATCGTGATGATCGGGTTGTCCGGCGGGTAGTGGGTCCGCAGCGCGGCGCCCACTTCCTCGGTGGCTTCCTGCCAGATCTTGACCAGAGCGTTGTTGCGCTCGGCGTGATCGAGCGCACCACGCTGGTACTTCTTCTCGATCAGGTCCGCCATGGCCTCATAGCGTTCCATGATCTCGGGCTTCTCCGGCGGAACGAGCACGTCCGACATGGAGACGGTGACGCCCGAACGCGTGGCCCAGTAGAAGCCGGCGTCCTTGAGCTTGTCGACGGTCTGCGCGACGACGATCATCGGGTAGCGCTCGGCCAGATCGTTGATGATCGTGGCTTGACGCTTCTTCGGCATCGGCTCGTTGATGAACGCGTAGTCCGCCGGAAGCAGATCGTTGAAGATCACGCGACCCAGCGTGGTCTCGGCCAGCCAGGCCTCGCCACGCCGCCAGCCGTCCGGGAACAGCTCGGTCTCGACATCACGCGGCGGGCGCTGCTCGGTCAGCCGCACCTTGATGGTGGACCGCACGGTCAGCTCGCCACGATCGACGGCCATCTGGGCCTCGGCGGGCGAGGAGTACACGCCGTACTCCGGCTCGTCGGTGCCCGCGGCGCGGTAGGTGCCCGCACCGTTCTCGTCGAGACGGGTCAGGTAGAACAGGCCCGTCACCATGTCCAGACGCGGCATCGCCAGCGGGCGACCCGACGCCGGGGACAGGATGTTGTTCGACGACAGCATCAGGATGCGTGCCTCGGCCTGCGCCTCCGCGGACAGCGGAAGGTGCACGGCCATCTGGTCACCGTCGAAGTCGGCGTTGAACGCCTCACAGACGAGCGGGTGCAGCTGAATGGCCTTGCCTTCGACCAGCTGGGGCTCGAAGGCCTGGATGCCGAGGCGGTGCAGGGTGGGCGCGCGGTTCAGCATCACCGGGTGCTCGGCGATGACCTCTTCGAGGACATCCCACACCTGGGCACGCTGACGCTCGACCATCCGCTTGGCGGACTTGATGTTCTGCGCGTGGTTGAGATCGACCAGACGCTTCATCACGAACGGCTTGAACAGCTCGAGCGCCATCAGCTTCGGCAGACCACACTGGTGCAGCTTCAGCTGAGGACCGACGACGATGACCGAACGGCCCGAGTAGTCGACGCGCTTGCCGAGCAGGTTCTGACGGAAACGACCCTGCTTGCCCTTGAGCAGATCGCTCAGCGACTTCAGCGGGCGGTTACCCGGTCCGGTGACCGGACGGCCACGACGGCCGTTGTCGAACAGTGCGTCGACCGACTCCTGCAGCATCCGCTTCTCGTTGTTGACGATGATCTCGGGCGCACCCAGATCGATCAGTCGCTTGAGGCGGTTGTTGCGGTTGATCACGCGGCGGTACAGGTCGTTCAGGTCGGAGGTGGCGAAACGGCCACCGTCGAGCTGAACCATCGGACGCAGCTCCGGCGGGATCACCGGAACAGCGTCGAGCACCATGCCCATGGGCGAGTTGCCGTTGGTCTGGAAGGCCGCGACGACCTTCAGACGCTTGAGCGCACGCAGCTTCTTCTGGCCCTTGCCCGAGCGAATGGTCTCGCGCAGCTTCTCGGCCTCGGCGTTGATGTCGAAGTTCTCCATCAGCTTCTGGATGGACTCCGCACCCATGGCGCCGGTGAAGTACTCGCCGTAGCGGTCGACGAGCTCGCGGTAGAGCACCTCGTCGACGATGAGCTGCTGAACCGACAGCTTGGTGAAGGTGGTCCAGATCTCGTCGAGACGATCCAGCTCACGCTGCGAGCGGTCGCGCAGCTGACGCATCTCGCGCTCGCCGCCGTCCTTGACCTTGCGACGCACGTCGGACTTGGCGCCTTCGGCTTCCAGCTCGGCCAGGTCGGCCTCGAGCTTCTGCGCACGGGCTTCCAGGTCGGCGTCGCGCTGATCGGCGACCGACTTCTTCTCGACCTCCATCTCGGCTTCGAGCGTGGAGAGCTCGTTGTGACGCAGCTCCTCGTCGACACCGACGATGACGTAGGCGGCGAAGTAGATGATCTTCTCGAGATCCTTCGGCGCCAGGTCGAGCAGGTAACCCAAGCGCGACGGAACGCCCTTGAAGTACCAGATATGAGTAACGGGAGCGGCCAGCTCGATGTGGCCCATCCGCTCGCGACGCACCTTGGCACGAGTTACCTCGACGCCACAGCGCTCACAGATGATGCCCTTGAAGCGGACACGCTTGTACTTGCCGCAGTAGCACTCCCAGTCCCGGGTGGGACCGAAGATCTTCTCGCAGAAGAGCCCGTCCTTCTCCGGCTTGAGCGTGCGGTAGTTGATGGTCTCCGGCTTCTTCACCTCGCCGAAAGACCACTGGCGGATGTCATCGGCGGAGGCAAGGCCGATCCGGAGTTCATCGAAGAAGTTGACGTCTAGCACGTAACTTCCTTTCCCCTATTCGGGTCGAATTCGAGCAAAAGTTCACTAGTTGTCGAGCGCGGTGCGCGGTGCGGTCGCTTCCACAGCGACCGCACCGCCAACCACCTAGTTCGCCAGATCGTCGATGGTTGCCGCTTCGTTCCTGGACAGGTTGATGCCCAGGTTCGCCGCGGCGCGCTCCAGATCCTCGTCCTCGCCGCCACCCATCTCGATCGCGGCGCCGTCCGAAGACAGCACCTCGACGTTGAGGCACAGCGACTGGAGTTCCTTGAGGAGCACCTTGAACGACTCCGGAATGCCCGGCTCCGGAATGTTCTCGCCCTTGACGATGGCCTCGTAGACCTTCACGCGGCCGACCACGTCGTCGGACTTGATGGTCAGGAGTTCCTGCAGCGTGTACGCCGCGCCGTAGGCCTGCATGGCCCAGCACTCCATCTCACCGAATCGCTGACCACCGAACTGCGCCTTACCACCCAGCGGCTGCTGCGTGATCATCGAGTACGGACCGGTCGAACGGGCGTGGATCTTGTCGTCGACCAGGTGGTGCAGCTTCAGGATGTACATGTAGCCGACTGCGACCGGGTACGGGAACGGCTCGCCGGAGCGACCGTCGAACAGGGTCGACTTGCCGTTCTCGTCGACCATGCGCTCGCCGTCACGGTTGGGCAGCGTCGACGCGAGCAGACCGGTCAGCTCGTCATCCTTGGCGCCGTCGAAGACGGGCGTGGCGATGTTCGAGTCGGCAGGCGCGGACAGCATCTCCTCGGGCAGCGTGGCCGCCCAATCGGGACGAGTGCCGTCCGTGGCCACGTCGATATTCCAGCCGGCCTTACCGATCCACCCGAGATGGGTTTCCAGGATCTGGCCGATGTTCATACGACGGGGCACACCGTGGGTGTTCAGGATGATGTCGACCGGCGTGCCGTCGGGCATGAACGGCATGTCCTCGATGGGGAGGATCTTGCCGATGACGCCCTTGTTGCCGTGGCGACCGGCGAGCTTGTCGCCGTCCTGGATCTTGCGCTTCTGGGCCACGTAGACGCGGACCAGCTCGTTGACACCGGGAGGCAGATCGTCGTCGTCCTCGCGCGAGAACACGCGAATGCCGATGACCTTGCCGGACTCACCGTGGGGCACCTTCAGCGAGGTGTCGCGAACTTCGCGAGCCTTCTCACCGAAGATGGCACGCAGCAGACGCTCTTCCGGGGTGAGCTCGGTCTCGCCCTTGGGCGTGACCTTGCCGACCAGGATGTCGCCGTCGCGCACCTCGGCACCGATGCGGATGATGCCGCGCTCGTCGAGGTCGGCGAGGACCTCGTCGGAGACGTTCGGGATATCCCGAGTGATCTCCTCGGCACCGAGCTTGGTGTCGCGGGCATCGATCTCGTGCTCTTCGATGTGGATCGAGGTGAGAACGTCCTCTTCCACGAGGCGCTGCGACAGGATGATCGCGTCCTCGTAGTTGTGGCCTTCCCACGGCATGATCGCGACGAGCAAGTTCTTGCCCAGCGCCATCTCACCGTTCTCGGTGCAGGGGCCGTCCGCGAGGACCTGCCCCTTCTCCACCCGATCGCCCTCGTCCACGATCGGACGCTGGTTCGAGCAGGTGCCCTGGTTCGACCGGTTGAACTTGCGCATCCGGTAGGACTTGCGGCTGCCGTCATCGGCCATCACGGTGACGTAATCGGCCGAGACCTCTTCGACCACGCCGGGCTTCTCGTTCACGACGACGTCACCGGCGTCGACAGCTGCGCGCAGCTCCATGCCGGTACCCACGATCGGGGACTCGGAACGGATCAGCGGCACGGCCTGACGCTGCATGTTCGCACCCATGAGGGCACGGTTGGCATCGTCGTGCTCGAGGAACGGGATCATGGCCGTCGCGACCGACACCATCTGGCGCGGCGAGATGTCCATGAAGTCGACCTGCGCCGGCGTCACGAACTCGACCTCTTCGCCCGCACGGCGGACGAGGACCTTCTCCTCGAGGAAGCGACCCTCGGCGTCGACCGGGGAATTGGCCTGCGCGCGAACGTAGCGGTCTTCCTCGTCGGCGGTCAGGTACTTGACCTCGTCGGTGACCTTGCCGTCGACAACCTTCTGGTACGGCGTCTCGATGAAGCCGAACGGGTTGACCCGCGCGTACACCGACAGCGAACCGATCAGGCCGATGTTCGGGCCTTCCGGGGTCTCGATCGGGCACATGCGGCCGTAGTGCGACGGGTGGACGTCACGAACTTCCAGACCGGCACGCTCACGGGACAGACCACCGGGACCCAGCGCCGACAGGCGGCGCTTGTGGGTCAGACCCGACAGCGGGTTGTTCTGGTCCATGAACTGCGACAGCTGCGAAGTTCCGAAGAACTCCTTGATCGCCGCGACGACCGGACGGATGTTGATCAGGGTCTGCGGCGTGATCGCCTCGACGTCCTGAGTCGTCATCCGCTCACGAACGACACGCTCCATGCGGGACAGGCCCACGCGGATCTGGTTCTGGATGAGCTCACCGACGGTGCGCAGACGACGGTTACCGAAGTGGTCGATGTCGTCGATCTCGACGGGGACCTCTTCACCGCCGGGGGCGGTCATCGTGCGGTCACCGGCGTGCAGACGCACCAGGTACTCGATGGTGTCGACGATGTCTTCCTTGGTGAGAACCGAGGAGGTCACCGGCTCGTGCACGTGGATGCCGAGCTTCTTGTTGATCTTGTAACGACCGACGCGGGCCAGGTCGTAGCGCTTCTCCTTGAAGAACAGGTTCTCCAGCAGAGTCTGCGCGGACTCCTTGGTCGGCGGCTCGCCCGGACGCAGCTTGCGGTAGATGTCGAGCAGCGCCTCGTCCTGGCCGGGCGTGCTGTCCTTCTCCAGGGTGGACATCATGATCTCGGAGAAGCCGAAACGCTCGACGATCTCCTCGGTCGTCCAACCCAGCGCCTTGAGCAGCACGGTAACCGGCTGACGACGCTTGCGGTCGATACGGACACCGACGGTGTCGCGCTTGTCGACGTCGAACTCCAGCCACGCGCCGCGCGACGGAATCACGCGCACGCTGTGCAGGTCCTTCTCGGTGGTCTTGTCGATGTTGTGATCGAAGTAGACGCCCGGGGAACGGACCAGCTGCGAGACGACGACACGCTCGGTGCCGTTGATGATGAAGGTGCCCTTGTCGGTCATCATGGGGAAATCGCCCATGAACACCGTCTGGCTCTTGATCTCGCCGGTGTTGTTGTTGATGAACTCCGCGGTGACGAACAACGGCGCCGCGTAGGTCATGTCCTTCTCTTTGCACTCGTCGATGGAGGCCTTGACCTCTTCGAAGCGCGGATCAGAGAACGACAGGGACATGGACCCGGAGAAGTCCTCGATCGGAGAGAGCTCTTCGAGCACCTCCTCGAGGCCGCCTGCGAGACCGACGTCGCCGCGAGCGGCTGCCTTCTCGCGCCAGTCGGGTGTACCGACCAACCAGGCGAACGAGTCCGTTTGTAGGTCGAGAAGTCCGGGCACCTCCAAGGGCTCTCGGATCTTCGCGAACGAAACCCTCAACGGGGCTCCGGGGATACCAGCCTTGGTCTGGGTGGAGACTGCCAAGATGCGTCCTTCCAGCACCTCACGCGCGTCGCGTGGTGGTCCGCGACCGTCGCTTGTCTGCTACGAATTCCGCTGGTTACAGCCCGAACGAAACCAGAACAAGCAGCAGCGGAAGTAACACCGGAAGGGTGGAACTTTCGAGTGCGAATCAAGGTGTGGACAGGAGGCAGCCAGCGCAACGTCCAAACTTACACCCCTAGACAAGGGAGTGTCAACATACCATCCGTGTGACCGCTCGCACGGATAACGCGCCGAAGCCCCGGAACGCTGGCCGCGTCGGGTTCCCTCGGCGCCGGGCCAGCTATCCGCTGGCCGCTGGTGCCCCTTAACAGCTTGTACTGCTGTAGATAGGGTGACGGTTCCCGCGCGCCTCGTCAAGTGCCGCGGGACGGTCTGTTCGCGAAGTGAGATCGCCTGGGCCGCTGGACTTCCCCGGCCTCGAACCGCGCCTATTTTACCCGCGACACGCCGTGCGCGCCAACCGGCGGGCGGCCGGTCAGCCGCCGTTTTCCGGCCTGTAAAGCAAATGAGCCCCGACCGTAGGGTCGGGGCTCATTCAGGACGTGAAAGTCGCTCAGCTGTTGAGCTGGCCGTGCGGAACGGTCTTGAAGGTTTCGGTGGGCTGATCGCTGCCGCCGTAGGCCGCCATCACCTGAGTGTCGTCGGAGGAATCCAGCGACTCGCGGATCGCCACCTGTGCCGCGTGCGGCAGGGTGTGGATGATCTCGCGCACGCGCGCCTGCCGACGGAACACGGCCTGACGGGCGGGCATGCCGGGCTCGGCCTTCATCTGCGGGATGATGCCGTCGATCTCCTCGGCGCCACCGTGGTGGTGACCGGCGTCGACGAGCGCCTGCTCGCGCGCCATCTGCGCCTCGTCCTTCTCCTCCGACATACCGATCGGACCGATCATGCGGCCGTTGAGGAACTGCTTGACCACCGGCTCCTCGCTGGTGAGCAGCACCTCGCGGGGGCCGAACATCACCAGGTTGCGGCGGAAGAGCATGCCGATGTTGTCCGGCACGGTACGGGCCAGGTTGATGTTGTGGGTCACGATCAGGATCGTGGCGTCGATCTGCGCGTTGATGTTGAGCAGCAACTGCGCCAGGTACGAGGTACGCACCGGGTCCAGACCCGAGTCGGGCTCGTCGACGAGGATGATCTGCGGGTCGAGGACCAGCGCGCGGGCCAGACCGGCGCGCTTGCGCATACCACCGGAGATCTCGCCGGGGAGCTTGCCCTCGGCGCCGAGCAGACCGGTGAGCTCGAGCTTCTCCATGACGACACGACGGATCTCGGATTCCGACTTCTTCGTGTGCTCACGAAGCGGGAAAGCGATGTTGTCGTACAAATTCATCGAGCCGAACAGCGCGCCGTCCTGGAAAAGGACGCCGAACAGTTTGCGGATCTCGTAGAGCTCCTTGTTGGAGCAGGTCATGATATCGGTGCCATCGATGAAGATGGACCCGCGCTCGGGTCGCAGCAGACCGATGAGCGACTTCAGGAACACCGACTTTCCCGTGCCCGAAGGTCCGAGCAACGCACTGACCTCACCCGAAGGGAGCGTGATCGACACGTCCTGCCAAATTCGCTGTGAACCGAAGGATTTGGTTACACCCTCGGTCCTGACCTCGACGCCCACTGCTACCTCCATTGATCCCTGCGAGCACCCCACCGGCGTTCCCGCGCGCTCACATCACGGCGGTGCGCTACGACTCTGTGGGTCCGGTCACTGTAACCCATCAGTGAGACGGGGCACACCCCTACATGACTGAAGAGTAACCTGGCGCGGTTCCTACGACCCGGATCACTTTCGCATGTCCGGACAAATAGCAAACGGGCGGCCCGCAAAGGACCGCCCGTTCACAACAACAGCACTGGTTCCGAATTACTTGACGGAAACCTTGGCGCCGGCCTCTTCGAGCTTCGCCTTGGCGGCCTCGGCGGCATCCTTGGCGACCTTCTCCAGGATCGGCTTCGGGGCGCCCTCGACCAGGTCCTTGGCTTCCTTCAGGCCCAGGCCCGAGACGATCTCACGGACCACCTTGATGACCTGGATCTTCTTGTCGCCGGCACCCTCGAGGATGACGTCGAACTCGTCCTGCTCTTCGGCGGCGTCGGCCGGCGCAGCAGCGCCACCGGCGGCGGCGACCGCGACGGGGGCGGCGGCGGTGACGTCGAAGGTCTCTTCGAAGACCTTGACGAACTCAGCGAGCTCGAGCAGGGTCAGCTCCTTGAAGGCGCCGATCAGTTCTTCGGTGCTCAGCTTTGCCATGGTGTTTCCTTCCGATGGTGTACCTCGCAGCGCGTACGCACCGCGAAGCGGGTATTAGTTGTCTTATTCGGCGTCGGCCGCGGGTGCCTCGTCGGCAGCCGGAGCGGCGACAGCGCCTTCAGCGCTGGTGCGCTTCTCGAGCAGCGCCTGGGCGAGCCGGGCGACCTGGGAAGCGGGAGCGGCGAACAGGGCGGCAGCCTGCGAGGGCTTGGCCTTGAACGCACCGGCCAGCTTGGCCAGCAGCACCTCGCGCGAATCGAGGTCGGCGATGCGCTCGACCTCGGACACGGACAGCGCGCGGCCGTCCATGTATCCGCCCTTGATGACCAGGGACTTGTTGTCCTTGGCGAACTGCTTGAGCGCCTTGGCGGCATCGACCGGCTCACCCTGGATGAAGGTGATAGCGGTCGGGCCGACGAACAGCTCGTCGAGACCCGCCACACCGGCTTCGCCGGCAGCGATCTTGACCAGGGTGTTCTTGGCGACGGAGTACGTGGCGTCGGCGCCGAGCGCACGACGCAGCTCGGTGAGCTTGCCGACCGACAGGCCACGGTATTCCGTGACAACAGTGGCCGTGGAGTTCTTGAACTGCTCCGCGATCTCCGCGACAGCGGTGACCTTTTCAGGTTTCGCCATACTTCGCCTCCTCTCTGATGTCGGTTTCGTTGGTGCACTACCGAATCAGGGGCCGGCGACAAAACGAACGCCCCGGACGCAAGGCGTACCGGGGCGCAAAATAACTTCGGCCTCAGCTCTCCCTGCGTGGGTCGCCGGCAATGTCGCCGGACCTTCGATCGACACCGTGAAATTCGGCGTCAACGACCAACGGTCTTCGGTAGAACGAATGGGTGTGGTCTTCGAGGATGTATGCACATCCCGCATGACCGTTGACCACTGTACCTGCACCTACCCCCATCTGCCAAAACGGGTCGAAACCCTTCGATCGGGCCGAATTCATGTGTCCCAGCTCACATTTGACAGTCGAATGTGGCCGGAATCCCAAGGGAAAGGTGTTACGTGCGGTGACAGTAACCTGGTTCACTCCAATGCTATGGCAACCTCCATAGTCGCTCCACCAGTGCTGCTGGGCCGACGCCCGCAGCGATTCATCGCACTAGCCGTCATCTGCCTGGCAGAACTGCTGGTCGTACTCGACAACACCATCGTCAACGTGGCGCTGCCGTCCATCGGCGTCCAACTCGCCACCGGCGTCTCCGGCCTGCAATGGATCGTCGACGCCTACACCCTCACCTTCGCCGGACTACTCCTCGCCGCGGGCAACCTCGGCGACCGCTACGGGCGCCGTCGCATCATGATCGTCGGCCTCGTCGGCATCGCGGTGATGTCGGTCGGCGGCGCACTCGCCGATTCGATGACCCAGGTCATCGCCGCCCGCGCGGCGATGGGCGTCTTCGCCGCGGCCGTCTTCCCCGCCACCCTCGCCCTGATCATCAACATCTTCACCGACCGGCGCGAACGCGCGCTGGCCATCGCCGCCTGGACCGCGATGGCGGGCTTCGCCATCGCGATCGGCCCCATCTCCGGCGGCTGGCTGCTCGAACACTTCAGCTGGCATTCGGTGTTCTGGATCAACGTGCCGGTGGCATTGATCGCCTTGATCGCGACCCTGATCTGGGTGCCGGAATCGCGCGCGGCGCAGGTCGGCAAGATCGACCTGCTCGGCATCGGCCTCTCGATCGCGGGCATCACGCTGGTGGTGTGGGCGATCATCGAGGCACCGCACAACGGCTGGCTCTCCCTCACCACGCTCGGCACCGCCACCCTCGGCGCCACCATGCTCGCCGGCTTCGTCACCTGGGAATTGCGCACCGCCGCACCGATTCTCGATATGCGACTGTTCCGCAATCGCCGATTCTCGCTGCCCGCCTTGGCCATCGCGATCGGCTACTTCTCGATGTTCGGATTCCTGTTCCTGATCACCCAGTATTTCCAGGGCGTGCGCGAATACACCCCACTCGAATTCGGCATCGCCTCACTGCCGTTCGCCTTCTCGGTCGCGATCGGCGCACCGGTCGCGACGCTGCTCGCGCAACGGGTGGGCACCACCGCGGTTCTGGTGATCGGCCTGCTGCTCATCGGCGCCGGTCTCTACCTGGGCGGACAGGTGACCGTCGACAGTACCTACCTGGTCGGCGTGCTGCCCTCGATGGTGCTGATGGCGTTGGGTCTCGGCATCGTGCAGGGACCGGCCACCGAGTCGATCATGTCCTCGCTACCGCTGGACGAGGCGGGTGCGGGCTCGGCCGTCAACGATACGACCCGCGAGATCGGCGGGACCCTCGGCGTCGCGGTGCTCGGGTCGATCGTGGCCTCGTACTACACCAGCCGGATCGGCGCCCGCATCGACGCGATCCCGATGGGCATCATGAACGACAACGAGAAGAGCCTGGTCAAGGCAAGTCCACTCAGCGTCCTGGAACTGCGTAAACGCGAGCTCGCGCCGTTCTTCGAGACTCAACGCGAGAACTTGATCGTCGCCATGAAGGCCGCGACCCTGCAGGGCGCGCACGCGGCCTCGCTGGTCGCCACCGGCGCGGTGCTGGTGTGCGCGGTGATCGTGGCCGTCTTCCTGCCGTGGAAGCCGCAGAGCGGTGAATCGGTGCTGCTCGGCTGGCGGGACAAGACTCCCGACCAGTCCTGACAAAAGCCGCGAGGGTGGGAACGCAGTGCGTTCCCACCCTCGCGGTTGCTCTAGGAGCTAGCGGTCAGCCGAAGCTCACGCATCCTCGTCGAGGAGGTTGCGGGTGCGGTTCGGGTCCACCGGGATGCCCGGTCCGGTGTTCGTCGAAACCGTGATCTTCTTGACGTAGCGACCCTTGGCAGTCGACGGCTTCACACGCAGGATCTCGTCCAGCGCGGCGCCGTAGTTCTCCACCAGCTTGGCGTCGTCGAACGACGCCTTGCCGATGACGAAGTGCAGGTTGGCCTGCTTGTCGACGCGGAAGTTGATCTTGCCGCCCTTGATCTCGTTGACGGCCTTGGTCACATCGTTGGTGACGGTGCCCGTCTTCGGGTTCGGCATCAGACCACGCGGGCCGAGGACACGCGCGATGCGGCCGACCTTGGCCATCTGATCCGGGGTGGCGATCGCGGCGTCGAAGTCGAGCCAGCCGCCCTGAATCCGCTCGATCAGGTCTTCGGCGCCCACGGCGTCGGCGCCGGCGGCCTCGGCCTCGGAAGCCTTCTCGCCCGCGGCGAACACGATGACGCGAGCGGTCTTACCGGTGCCGTGCGGCAGGTTGACGGTGCCACGGACCATCTGGTCGGCCTTGCGGGGATCCACGCCGAGACGGACGGCGACCTCGACGGTCGCGTCGGTCTTGGTGGTCGCGGTCTCCTTCGCCAGGCGCGCGGCGGCCAGCGGGGAGTACAGGTTGTCGCGATCGACCTTCTCAGCAGCGGCGAGGTACGCCTTGCTTCGTTTTGCCATGATTTTCTGTCCTTAGAGTTTCGAGTTCAGATGTGGTTGTCGGGCCTGGCCGGCCCTCCCACATGGAGCGAGATTCGCTCAGCCTGCGGTGTCTGATCGAAGGCTTCGCTGCGCCTGCGTGGTTACGCTGCGCTGCCGCCTCCGGCGCTGACACTCAGCCTTCGACGGTGATACCCATCGAACGCGCGGTACCGGCGATGATCTTCGCGGCCTGATCGAGATCAGTGGCGTTGAGATCCTCGGCCTTGGTCTTGGCGATCTCCCGGACCTGGTCCATGGTGACCTTGGCGACCTTGGTCTTGTGCGGCTCAGCGGAGCCCTTCTGCACACCGGCGGCCTTGAGCAGCAGACGAGCGGCAGGCGGGGTCTTCAGCTTGAAGTCGAACGTCCGGTCCTCGTACACCGAGATCTCGACCGGAATGACGTTGCCACGCTGCGACTCGGTCGCGGCGTTGTACGCCTTGCAGAACTCCATGATGTTGACGCCGTGCTGACCGAGCGCGGGGCCGACCGGCGGTGCCGGGTTGGCTGCGCCGGCCTGGATCTGCAGCTTGATGATCCCGGCGAGCTTCTTCTTCTTGGGGGGCATCTTTCTTCCTTGGCTTTCTGGGGTTCGGTTCCTTACGGTTGCCGTAAGCCTCGTATCCGCGCACGACTGGGCCCCGACAGGTACTGCGGGGAAGTCAGAACACGAACCATCACACTCTACTCGACCTGACCCGCGACCCAGCAATCGGGTGCGACCAGCACAAACGCGAAACGGCACCGCCGGTCAGCGGTGCCGTTCACGAAAAGCGGTAGAACTCAGATCTTGGAAACCTGGGTGAAGTTCAGCTCGACCGGGGTCTCGCGACCGAAGATCGACACCAGCACCTTGAGCTTCTGCTGCTCGGCGTTGACCTCGGAGATCGACGCGGGCAGGGTCGCGAACGGGCCGTCCATGACGGTGACCGACTCGCCGACCTCGAAGTCGACCTCGATGGTGGGCTTGCCCGAAGCCGAGCTACCGGTATCCGAACCACCGGCGGCGGCCGCGGCGGCCTTCTTCTGCGCCTGCGCGCCGGCCGGGACCAGGAACTTCACGACCTCGTTGATGGTCAGCGGGGTCGGCTTGGCGCCGGGGCCACCGCCGGTCATGCCGACGAAACCGGTGACGCCGGGGGTGTTGCGGACCGCGCCCCACGACTCGTTGTTCAGTTCCATCCGGACCAGGATGTAGCCCGGCAACACCTTGCGGTTGACGTTCTTCTTCTGGCCGTTCTTGATCTCGGTGACCTCTTCGGTCGGCACCTCGACCTGGAAGATGTAGTCCTCGAGGCCGAGGTTCTGCACACGGGTCTCGAGGTTGGTCTTGACCTTGTTCTCGTAGCCGGCGTAGGAGTGCACGACGTACCAGTCACCGGGCACGCGGCGCAGCTTGGTCTTCATCGACTCGATCGGGTCGGCCTCGGGGTCGTCCTCGGTGGCGACTTCTTCGATCACGGTTTCGTCGACGACAGCCTCTTCGGCAGCGGCTTCGTCGGTGTCGGCGAGCTCGGCGGCCTCGACCTCGTCGGTGGCGTTTTCCGCCACGACAGTGTCGTCAACCGGGAACTCGTCGTTGGTGTCGTTCTCCGGGGTGCTCACTGAGGCACTCGCTTCCTGTGTCGTCACGTACATCCTCTGGGCCGGGTCGGGCGCGCGGAGGCAGACTCCGCCGTTCCGGCCCGCGATCGGCTACCGGCGTGGGTGTCGGCGATCAGCCGAACAGCCAGTCGACACCCTTGACGAACGCTACGTCGATCCCGGCGATGAACGCGACCATGAAGACCACGAACACCAGAACGACGGCCGTATAGGTGACCATCTGCTTCCGGTTGGGCCAGATCACCTTGCGCAGTTCCGCGATGACCTCTCGCAGGAACTTGAGCAGCCGCTTGAACGGGTTGCCCGTGCCGGCAGACTTGTCTGCCTTACGCGACGGCCGATCGAGCGTGGCCACCGATCCGTTGTCCGCTGGAGCATCCGACGCGCGCACACGACGAGCAGACCGCTTGCCACTCGGTCGAGTGGCAGCGGCGGTGTCCTCGCCGTCTTCGCGAGTATC
This sequence comes from Nocardia sp. PE-7, assembly GCF_030486425.1. Classification (NCBI taxonomy): domain Bacteria; kingdom Bacillati; phylum Actinomycetota; class Actinomycetes; order Mycobacteriales; family Nocardiaceae; genus Nocardia; species Nocardia sp. PE-7. The sequence goes on from NZ_CP129614.1 coordinate 6,256,765, forward strand.
CCGCTCGTCGCTCACGTCGATCCTCTCTCGTCGCTGGCATTCAGGGCAGGGGCGACAGGACTTGAACCTGCAACCTGCGGTTTTGGAGACCGCTGCTCTGCCAATTGAGCTACGCCCCTTCGGTTGGACCAGCCTGAGCTGTAGTGCCCAACCACATTCGATATTCGGTTGTCCCCAGTGTCACACAACACGCGCGCCGCTTCCATGAGGGGTTAACCCCTCGGGAAGATCAGCGCGCAGCACCTCATGACCCCAGAGACCCGACTATACGTCACCGCGCGCGGTTATCGCCAATCCGGGACACTCGACCAGGTCAGGACAGCTGAACGGTTGCCGTGGCGCGACCGAAGATCTTTTTGCCCGCCGATTTCGCCGTGATGGCGACCACGGCGGTGCGGGTCTGCGGGTCGACCGATTTCACCTTGCCGGTGTATTCGACCTCGGCCGGGACATCGGAACCGACATAGACCGGGCTGGTGAAGCGGACGTTGTATTCCTTCACCGCACCGGGATCGCCCAGCCACGAGGTGACGAAACCGCCGCCGAGACCCATCGTGAGCATGCCGTGCGCGACCACGTTGTCCAGGCTGACCAGCTTCACGACCTCGTCGCTCCAGTGGATGGGGTTGGCGTCGCCGGACACGCCCGCGTAGTTGACGAGGTCGCCACGGGTGAGTCGCGCCACGCGCGCGGGCAGCTCGTCGCCGACCGACACACTGTCGAAGGACAGGGCGTGCACGCTGACCGTCGGCTCCGGCTGCTTGGTGATCGGGTCGGCGGTGCTCCCGACGGAAAGCTCGGACGGTGCGTGATGGGCGGGCTCCTCTTCGCCGAGGCCGTGCATGAGCACGTTGCGCACCGCGTCCGACATCCGTGGGTCGCTGTCACCGCCGCTGCGGCCGATCAGCGTGGTGTAGGTGGTGAGCACCAACTCGTCGTCCTGGGCGGTGACGATGTTCTTGGTCACGATGATGTCGCCGCCGAAAGCCTGGCGGAAAGAATGCAGATATACATCACAGGTCAACTGGTCACCGACCCGGATCGGGCGGTGGAACTCCAGGATCTGGTCGGTCTGCATGATCTGACTCAGGTCGTACCCGGTCACGATCTGTTCGAACAGTTTGCGCTGGGCGAGGATGCCGACCAGGGAGATGAAGGTGAGCGGGGCTACCAGACCCTGGTAGCCGTACTCGCGCGCGATGTCCTCTTCCCAGTGCACCGGGTGGTAGTCCTGCACCGCACGGGCGTATTCGCGCACCTTCTCGCGGCCGACCTCGTAGTAGTCGTCGACGCGATAGTGGTGGCCGACCATCGACGCCGCATGGGCGGCGGGATCGAATTCGGCGGCTGCGGCAGGGACCGCTTCGTGAGTTCCGGTGTTCACTGTCACAACGTGGACCTTACCCACCTGTAAGACAGCACCGAAGTCGACCGGTGCAAAACGTGACCTGTCCGAGTAGTGTATCGACCCCGAACTTCGCATGAACTTACCGGGAAAAGCACAAAGGCCGGACTCTCGTCCGGCCTTCGGCAGATGCTGTTGAAAACTAGCGCGACTCGCGGTGCGCCCGGTGGGTTCCGCAGTTCGGGCAGAACTTCTTGAGCTCGAGGCGATCCGGGTCGTTACGCCGGTTCTTCTTCGTGATGTAGTTGCGGTGCTTGCACTCGTCGCAGGCCAAGGTGATCTTTGGCCGGACATCGGTGGACTTCGCGGCCACGATTTGCCTTCTTTCCGGTCTGGGCTGAGTTGAAATTGGTAGCGATGGCCGGACTTGAACCGGCGACACAACGATTATGAGTCGTTTGCTCTACCAACTGAGCTACACCGCCACGGCGGACTAATATCCCGATGATGCCGCGGTTAGCCGCTCACCACCGGCAATCCGGCGAGCCCCCTAACGGAATCGAACCGTTGACCTTTTCCTTACCATGGAAACGCTCTACCGACTGAGCTAAGGGGGCATGACAACGTGGCACAGAGTCTGTATCGGCAAGCCGATCAGCGTGACCCCGTGCTCCGGCGTCCTGAACGAGATTACACACTCGCACCCGACACCACCAAATCGGCAGCTCAAGGCCCATTTTCACGGCATCGGAACCGGTCTGGCACGTAGTTCCCAGCGAGGCTACCTCGACTGCGCGCCGGGGCGACCCCTCGAACCAAAGAACCCCGCCGATCTTCATGATCGACGGGGTTCGAGGTGGCAGATGTAGGATTCGAACCTACGTAGGCATAAGCCGACGGATTTACAGTCCGCTCCCATTGGCCGCTCGGGCAATCTGCCGTGTGCGCCGTTTCCGGTGCGCTGAGCAGCTTACAACGTACCCACCCGGACTATCAAAACGCCTGCACAGACCCCCTGCGAGCACAGGTCGGCCGCCTATGCGGGTAGAACTGTCTCGGTGGCCGGTAGAACCCCGGCCGGAGTTCGCCGGACCTTCACAGGACAGGAGCGCAGTGTGGCTGATTCGTCATTCGACGTCGTGAGCAAGGTCGATCGCCAGGAGGTCGACAACGCTCTGCATCAGGCGGAGAAGGAGCTGAACTCGCGCTACGACTTCAAAGGCACCGATGCGTCCATCGCGTGGTCGGGCGAGGAAGCCATCGTGCTGACCGCCAATGCCGAGGAGCGGGTGCAGGCGGCGCTCGACGTCTTCAAGGAGAAGCTGATCCGTCGCGATATCTCGCTCAAGGCGTTCGACGCCGGCGAGGCGCAGCCCTCGGGCAAGGTGTTCAAGATCACCGGCACGCTGGTGCAGGGTATCGACACCGAGAAAGCCAAGAAGATCTCGAAGAAGATCCGCGACGAGGGCCCCAAGGGCGTGAAAGCGCAGATCCAGGGCGAGGAGCTGCGGGTGAGCAGCAAGAAGCGTGACGATCTGCAGGAAGTGATCTCGCTGCTCAAGGGCGAGGATTTCGGCATCGCCCTGCAGTTCGTCAACTACCGATAATTCAGCGGCTGGTGCCACGGTTCGCGGCCCCCGGGCGCCGCGAACCGTGGCGGTCAGTGCTGATGGGTGTCGCCCCTGGCCAGATCTTCGAGGCGCTTGATTCGTTCGTCCATCGGGGGGTGGGTGGAGTACCAGCGGGCGACGCGGTCGCCCGCGCGGAACGGGTTGGCGATCATCAGGTGCGATTCGCTGGTGATCTTCGGGTCCGGCGGAAGCGGGGCCGCCTGCACGCCGCGTTCGATCTTGCGCAGGGCCGAGGCCAGGGCCAGCGGGTCGCCGGTGAGTTCTGCCCCGGACTGGTCGGCCTGGTATTCCCGTGATCGGGAGACCGCCATCCTGATCAGGCCCGCCGCGATCGGGCCGAGCAACGAGACCAGCAGCACACCGATGATGTTCGGGCCGTTTCCGTCTCTGTTGCCGAACGAACTCGCGAAGAACGCCATGTTCGCCAAGCCGGTGATGACCGAGGCCATCGCGCCCGCCACCGACGAGATCAGGATGTCGCGGTTGTAGACGTGGGACAGCTCGTGCCCGAGCACCGCCCGCAGTTCTCGTTCATCGAGCAGTTGCAGAATGCCGCTGGTACAGCAGACCGCGGCGTGCCGCGGATTGCGGCCGGTCGCGAACGCGTTGGGGGCGCTGGTCGGACTGATGTAGAGCCGGGGCATCGGCTGGCGCGCGGTCGTGGCGAGTTCGCGCACGATCCGGTACATGACCGGCGCCTCGAGTTCGCTCACCGGTTGCGCGTGCATCGCCTTCAACGCCAGCTTGTCGCTGTTGAAGTAGGCGTAGGCGTTCATGCCGACGGCCAGCACGATCGAGATGATGAGGATCGTCGGACTGCGGAACATCGCCCCGATGGCGACGATCAGCGCCGACATGCCAACCATCAAACCGAAGGTTTTGATCCCATTGGGCATGAAAGAGCAACGCGAATCGCGGGCCGAAAGTTCCGAGTAGAAGACGCCGCGACCTTCCGTCTCAGCCCACCCGTTCGATGGTGTAGCGGACCAGCCGGGTGAGGGCGTCGTTGGCGGGGCCTGCAGGCAGGGCCGCGAGTTCGGTGTCGGCGAGGTCGGCGTATTCAGCGAGCTTTTCCTTGGCCAGCGCCATGCCGGGTGAACGGCGCAGCAGTTCCAATGCCTCGTCGACCTCGGCATCGGTTTCCAGCGGGCGGGCCAGCAGGGTGCGCAGGCGGTCGCCGTCGGCGCTGATCTCGCGCAGGGCGTAGAGCACCGGCAGAGTGTGCACCCCTTCGCGCAGGTCGGTGCCCGGCGTCTTGCCCGACTGCTCGGCCGAGGACGAGATGTCGATGATGTCGTCGGAGATCTGGAAGGCGGTGCCGACGGCGTCGCCGAGGCGGGCCAGGCGTTCGACATGCTCGAGGCCCGCACCGGAGAAAGTGCCGCCGAAGCGGCCCGCGGCGGCGATGAGCGAGCCGGTCTTCTCCCACACCACGCGCAGGTAGTGCTCGACGGGATCCTGGGTCTGCTTGGCGCCCATGGTTTCCCGCATCTGGCCGGTGACCAGCTCGGCGAAGGTCTCGGCGATGATGCGCACCGCGTCGGGGCCGAGGGTGGAGGTCAGGCGCGAGGCGTGGGCGAACAGGTAGTCGCCTGCCAGGATCGCGATGCTGTTGCCCCACCGCGAGTTGACGCTCTCCGCACCGCGGCGCTGGGACGCCTCGTCCATGACATCGTCGTGATAGAGCGTCGCGAGGTGCACCAGTTCCACGACCGTGCCCGCGGTGATCAGCGCCGGATCGGTGGGATTGGGGCCGAGCTGGCCGGTGAGCACGGTGAACAGCGGCCGGAACCGCTTGCCGCCCGCCCTGGCCAGGTGCAGCGCGGCTTCCTGCAGGAATTCCGCGCCGTCGGAGAGTTCGTCGACGAGCAGTTTCTCGACCGCGGCCAGTCCGTCGCGCACGATGACAGCGAGTTCGGGATCGACAAGATCTACCCCGGCAACCACGGTGCTCTCGTCGCTCACAGCCGATGTGCTCATTATCTTCTCCCAGCGATGCGTCCGACCCCGACGGGTAGCAACCTAGCGTGTTCCGGCACTATGGCCGATGAACCCCGTCACACAGTGACAATTCCCGGTGTACCCGACACTCTCGCACAGCGGCCGACAGTGCCAGTATTGAGCCATGGGTTCACCGGATCTCACCCCTGCCGACCGCGCTCCCCTGCCTGCCACCGTCGAGGTACTGGTGGTCGGGGCCGGGCCCGCCGGTTCCGCGTCGGCGGCCTGGGCCGCGCGCGCCGGACGCGATGTGTTGCTGCTCGATTCGGCGGTTTTCCCGCGCGACAAGACCTGCGGTGACGGGTTGACGCCGCGCGCCACCGCCGAACTGGAGCATCTGGGTCTGGGCGAATGGTTGCGCGCGCACACGGTGAACCACGGTCTGCGGATGGCGGGGTTCGGCAAGGAATCGCTGCTGCCGTGGCCGGGCGGGTCGTTCCCTACCTACGGAAGTGCCGTTCCACGAACCGAACTCGACGACAAACTGCGCGAGACCGCGATCAAGTCCGGTGCGCGGATGGTCGACGGCGCGAAGGTCACCGAGGTTTTGCGCGAAGGCGAGCAGGTCACCGGGGTGACGGTGCGTATCGGCGAGAACACCCACACGGTGCGCTGCCGGGTGCTGGTGGTGGCCGACGGCGTGCGCTCCCCCGTCGGGAAGCAGTTGGGCCGTACCTGGCATCGCCGCTACGCCTACGGCACGGCGGCCCGCGCCTACATCAAGTCCGGCCGGAGCGACGACCAGTGGATTTCCTCGCACCTGGAACTGCGCAACGCCGCCGACGAACTGGTTCCCGGCTACGGCTGGATCTTCCCGCTCGGCAACGGTGAGGTGAACATCGGCGTCGGCTCGCTGGCCACGGAGGCCCGGCCCTCGCACGTCGCGCTCAAGCCGCTGCTCGAGCACTACACCCGGCTTCGCCGCGAGGAATGGGAACTCGAGGGCGAACTGCGCGCGGTGGCCTCGGCGCTGTTGCCGATGGGCGGTGCGGTCTCGAACGTGGCGGGTCCGAACTGGGTGCTGGTCGGTGACGCCGCCGGCTGCGTGAACCCCCTCAACGGCGAAGGCATCGACTACGGCTTGGAAGGCGGGCACATGCTCGCCGACCTGCTCGACGAGCCCGATCTGAGCCGGGCGTGGCCGCAGCTGCTGCGTGAGCACTACGGACGCACCTTCTCGGTGGCGCGCAGGCTCGCGGGCCTGGCCACCCAGCCGAGGATGGTCCCGCTCGGTGGGCCACCGGTGATGCGCTCGAAGTATCTGCAGCGCACGGCGGTTCGCGTGATGGGCAATCTGGTGACCGACGAGGACCTCGACCTCACCGCCCGCGCCTGGCGTGCGGCGGGACGAGCCTCGCTGCGCGCCGACGAACTCCCGCCGTTCAGCTGATGACCGAGTGCGGGCGAGCGTCGTGAGCGGGGCAGCACGTCGTCCGGTGCTCGCCCTGCTGCCGCATCTGCGCAAGGCTCGTGACCTGGTCGACCGGCAGTACGCCGAACCGCTCGCCCTGGACGAACTCGCCCGCGCCGCGGGTGTTTCCAAGTATCACTTCCTGCGCGCGTTCGCCGCTGTGTACGGGCGCACCCCGGCGGTGTATCTGGCCGAGCGGCGGATCGAGCGGGCGCAGGATCTGTTGCGGTCGACCAACCTGACCGTCACCGAGGTGTGCATGCTGGTCGGCTATTCGAGCCTCGGCTCGTTCAGCGCCAAGTTCCGTCAGCTGGTCGGGGTCACGCCGAGCGAGTACCAGGCGAAATTCGCCGACGGTGCGCCGCACATTCCGGGTTGCTACGTGTTCATGCACGGGCTCTCCGACCGCGTCCGCCACGACACCGCAATTTCGGAGAAGCCGGACGGCACCGCGCGGCCATAGCCTGCAATCATGACAACGATCACGAACGTTTCCCTGGTCACCGTGTACGTCACCGATCAGGATGCCGCCAAGCAGTGGTACATCGACAAGCTCGGCTTCGTCGAATCCGCGGATGTGAGCATGGGCGACAACGGGTTCCGCTGGGTCACCATCGCCCACCCCGATCATCGCGAGCTCGAGGTGACGCTGATGGTGCCGGGGCCACCGCTCACCGACGACCTCGCCGACGCGGTCCGGCGGGCACTGGCCGACGGCACCCACGGCGCCCTCGGGCTGCGCACCGCCGACTGTCAGAAGACCTACGAAGAACTCACGGCCAAGGGGGTCGAGTTCATCCAGCCGCCGTCCGAGCGCCCGTACGGCACCGAGGCGATCATCCGCGACAACTCGGGCAACTGGCTGGTCCTGGTCGAGAATCGCGGATGAGGCGAGGGTGCCGCTCGCAGGAGCGGCACCCTCTCGCAGCGGCTCAGAGCTTGGCGAACCAGTTCTCGATGAACTTGCGTTCACTGTGTAGGACGCGCTGATGCAGTTGCTCGGCCAAGGGCTCGATGGCGCCACCGACCAGGGGAACCTTGACCTTCACGGTGCCGACGACCTCGATTTCGCTGCCCTCGGCGGTGGGGCGCAGCTCATAGGTGCCCGACATCTCGGTGGTGATGCCGCTGGTGTTGCCGGTGAAACTGCCCTTGGCGGTCTCGCCCTGCAGCGGCTGCCAGTTGTCGGTGCGCACCAGCACGAGATCGCTCTTGAGCACCTTGCGCACGAGGGCGGGAACCTTGTCCTTACCTGGTGTTTCGGTCATTTGGATGGTGATCGAGTCGGGGCCGTCGGGATGGGAGAGTTCGATGGTCGCGGTCTCGGCGGCGGCGAAACGCGCCTGCCAGACAGCGTCGTCGACAAGTGCCCGGTGAAGCTCTTCGACCGGGACGGTATAGGGCACGGTGAAGCTGAATTTGCGGGACATGCCGAAAATGCTAGGCGTATTCGCTGTGCCCGGCTGCGGCAGTCCGTGGTTCTCGGTCACCACGTTCCGAAGCGGCACCAACCGCCGGGATGACAGCCGGTACTGTGTGCCGGGTGTCGGAAACCAGCCTGTCGGAGCGGCGGAACAAGCGCCTGCGACGGGTTCGGACGTGGGTGGTCGGTGCGGCTGCCGTGATCAGCGTGCTGATGGTGTTGCTGGTGCTCGCGGCCTGGCGCAACGATTTCGAGATCGAGAGCCATCGCGGCGTGACCTCCGGCGAAGTGCTTTCCGCGGGCCGGTTGCGCTCGGCGGTGACCTACGTGACGCCCGACAGCGTGACCCACAATCCGAAGGTCGGCATCCTGTATCCGACGAACCTGACCGCTGGTCAACGGATCAACGTGGAGTACAGCACGCGCGATCCCGACCTGGTCCGGGTGGCCGGGCGCGATGCGCGGGTGGCGATCATCCCGGCGGCGTCGGTGATCTTCGTGGCGTGGGCGATGGCTGTGCCGGTGCTGTGGCTCGTGCGCCGCAAGCAGCGCGAGTTGTAACTTCGCTTGCTGTTCGTCCCGGCTTCACGTCGGTGTGGGTGTGGCGCGCGGTGTGGCGGTCACCCTGGAAGAGTGCGCGTAGCCATCGTCTCGGAGTCTTTCCTGCCGAACATGAACGGCGTCGTCAACTCCGTGCTTCGGGTGCTGGACCACCTGGACCAGCACGGGCACGACGCGATGATCGTGGCGCCCGATACCCTGCGCGGCGCCCCACCGGCACCTCGTTTTCACGGCCGCTTCCCGGTGCACCGTGTGCCCGCGATGATGGTGCCCAAGGTGAGTTCTCTTCCGGTGGGTCTGCCGCAACCGGGAATCACCGCGGCCATCGCCGATTTCGATCCCGATGTGGTGCACCTGGCCTCGCCGTTCCTGCTCGGCGCGGGCGGGCTCGCCGCGGCGACGCGGTTGGATCTGCCGACCGTCGCGGTGTATCAGACCGATGTGGCGGGGTTCGCCAAGAGCTACGGCCTCGGGTTGGCCGCGCGAGCCGCGTGGGCATGGACGCGCCGGATCCACGAGGGCGCTACCCGCACGCTGGCGCCGTCGTCGGCGGCCGCGCACGACCTCGCCGAGCACGGCATCCCGCGAGTGCATCGGTGGGGCCGTGGCGTGGATATAGCCCGTTTCACCCCGGCCGCGCGCAGTGCCGAGTTGCGGGCGAGCTGGTTGGGATCGGGTGAGCGGCTCGTCGTGGGGTTCGTGGGCAGGCTCGCGCCGGAAAAGCACGTGGAGCGGCTGGCCGCGCTGGCCGGTGACCCGTCGATCCAGCTCGTTGTGGTGGGCGACGGACCCGAGCGGGCGCGCCTGCGCAGGTTGATGCCGGACGCGGTGTTCACCGGCGAGCTGGGTGGCAGCGAGCTGGCGACGCACTACGCCAGCCTGGACGTGATGGTGCATCCCGGCGAGCACGAGACGTTCTGTCAGGGCGTGCAGGAAGCGCTGTCGTCGGGTGTGCCGGTGATCGGGCCCGATGCCGGTGGGCCGCGCGACCTGATCTCCCATTGCCGCAACGGGTACCTGCTGCCGGTCGACCGATTCACGGAATTGCTGCCGAGCGCGGTGTCTGCCCTGCGTGATGCCGGGCAGCGCGGGTTGTTCGCGGCGGCGGCACGCAAGTCGGTGCTGCACCGCACCTGGCCCGCGGTCTGCACCGAGTTGATGGGCCATTACGCCGATGTCACCGGGATGCGCGCGCGATTGCCACGGTCGGCCTGAGTGGTGAAACCCACGCGCGCTATCGCGGCGAAAGAACTCTAAGCTCGGTTCGTGGCGACAACAGAGCAGCGAGAACCGATTCGGGCTTCGCTGGACAAGCAACCCCACGAGGTCGCGTCGATGTTCGACGGTGTGGCGAAGCGCTACGACCTCACCAACACGGTCATCTCCGGTGGCCAGGATCGGTACTGGCGGTGGGCGACGCGACGTGCTCTCGGGCTGCGGCCCGGCGAGCGGGTCCTCGACCTGGCCGCGGGCACGGGCGTGTCGACGGTGGAGCTCGGCAAGTCCGGCGCCTGGTGCGTGGCCGCCGACTTCTCCCAGGGCATGCTCTCGGCGGGCCGGTTCCGGCAGGTACCGATGGTGGCGGGCGATGCGATGGCCCTGCCGTTCGCCGACGATTCGTTCGACGCGGTGACCATCTCGTTCGGGCTGCGCAATGTCGCCGACATCGATGTGGCACTGCGGGAGATGCTGCGGGTGACCAAACCGGGCGGACGGGTGGTGGTCTGCGAGTTCTCCACGCCGGTGTTCGGGCCGTTCCGCACCGTGTACATGGAGTACCTGATGAGGGCGCTGCCCCGGGTGGCGCGCGCGGTGAGTTCCAACCCCGACGCGTACGTGTATCTGGCCGAGTCGATCCGCGCGTGGCCGAACCAGCGCAGGCTGGCCCGCCGGATCGCGGACGCCGGCTGGGACTCGGTGCAGTGGCGCGACCTCACCGGTGGCGTGGTGGCACTGCACCGCGGCTACAAATTGAGCTGAAACAGCCTCGACCGCCGGGGTGAGTCCCGTCACCCCGGTTCGTGCGCTGTTACCCGTCCGCTGCTCGGAATGCGCCCTGATCAGGGGTGATATCCGGGCCGATTCCTCACAGCCGGGATTTCGACTTGTGAGGTCGATTGTCACCTGGACATAACGTTCGGTAAATCGAGCGCAACGACCAATGCGGATGATCGAGTCATGACAGGCGAAGCGGATGGCCGCGGCACGGACACTGTGCGTACACAGTGCTCGTATTGCGGCGTCGGCTGCGGCATAAACGTCCAGACAAAGACTGATCAGTCTGGCGCACGCTTGATCGCGAAGGTCAGCGGCGACAAGCTGCATCCGGCGAACGCGGGCAGACTGTGCACCAAGGGCGCCACCCACGCGGAGATGATGGCCGCACCCGGCCGGATGGACACCGCCTACCGGCGCCCCGAACGCGGCCAGGTCCCGGTACCGCTGCCGGTCGACGAGGCCGTGCACGAAACCGCCACCCGTCTGCGCGCGATCCTCGACGAGCACGGCCCCGACGCGATCGCCCTCTACGTCTCCGGACAGATGTCGCTGGAAGCCCAGTACCTGGCCACCAAACTGGCCAAGGGCTACCTGCGGACGAAGCACATCGAAGCCAACTCGCGCCTGTGCATGGCCAGCGCGGGCACCGGCTACAAGCAGTCGCTCGGCGCGGACGGCCCGCCCGGTTCCTACGACGATTTCGAACACGCCGACCTGTTCCTGGTCAGCGGCGCGAACATGGCCGACTGCCACCCGATCCTGTATCTGCGCATGGCCGACCGGCTCAAGGCAGGCGCCAAGCTGATCGTGGTCGACCCACGCCGCACCGATACCGCCGCCCGCGCCGACCTGTTCCTGCAGATCGCACCGGGTACCGACCTCGCCCTGCTCAACGGACTGCTGCACCTGCTGGTCGCCGACGGCGCGATCGACACCGCGTTCATCGCCGAGCACACCGAGGGCTGGGAGGCGATGCCCGAGTTCCTCGCCGACTATCCCCCGGCCCGCGTCGCCGAGTCGACCGGCCTGGCCGAGGCCGATATCCGCACCGCGGCCACGATGATCGCCGAGGCGGGCGAGTGGATGTCGCTGTGGACGATGGGGCTCAATCAGTCCACGCACGGCACCTGGAACACCAACGCCCTGGTCAACCTGCACCTGGCGACCGGCACCATCTGCAGGCCGGGCAGTGGGCCCTTCTCGCTCACCGGCCAGCCCAACGCCATGGGCGGCCGCGAGATGGGCTACATGGGCCCCGGCCTGCCCGGCCAGCGCAGCCTGCTCTCCCCCGCCGACCGCACCTTCGTCGAAACCGCCTGGGACCTGCCCGAGGGCACCCTGCGCACCGAGTCCGGCCCCGGCACCATCGACATGTTCCGCGGACTGGCCGACGGCGAGATCAAGGCCGCGTGGATCATCTGCACCAATCCCGTTGCCACCGTGGCCAATCGCAAAACCGTGATCGCGGGTCTCGAAGCGGCCGAGTTGGTCGTGGTGCAGGATGCCTACGCCGAGACCGCGACCAATGCCTACGCCGATCTGCTGCTGCCCGCCGCGCTGTGGGCCGAAGCCGATGCGGTGATGGTGAATTCGGAGCGCAACGTCACCCTGCTGCAGCAGTCGGTCGACCCGATCGGCGACGCGCGACCGGACTGGCTGCTGATCGCGCAGGTCGCCACGGCCATGGGTTTCCCCGGCTTCGACTTCGCCTCCAGCGCCGAGGTGTTCGCCGAGCTGCGGCAGTTCACCAATCCCGCCACCGGCTACGACCTCAGCGGTATGAGCTACGAGCGTCTGGCGCAAGGCCCGATGCAGTGGCCGTGCAAGGACGCCGATACACCGCGCAACCCGATCCGCTATGTCAACGACGGCACCCATCAGCCGTTGCATGTGGCGGCCGACGGCACCACCCCGCGGCTCGCGTTCGCCACCCCGAGCAGGCGCGCGGTGTTCTTCCCTCGCCCGCATCTGCCCGCCGCCGAACTGCCCGACGACGACTATCCCTTCCTGCTGAATACCGGGCGGCTGCAACATCAGTGGCACACCATGACCAAGACGGGCAAGGTGACCAAGCTGACCAAGCTGACCGGGGGACCGTTCGTCGAAGTGCATCCCACCGATGCCGAACGACTCGATCTGCGGCCGGGCGATCAGCTCGAGATCGCATCGCGCCGGGGGCGGGCTGTGCTGCCGGTGCGCATCAGCGACCGGGTGCGACCTGGTGATTGTTTTGCTCCCTTCCACTGGAATGACGAACAGGGCGAATATCTGACGATCAACGCGGTGACCAATGACGCGGTGGATCCGGCCTCGTTGCAGCCGGAGTTCAAGGCGTGCGCGGTGGCGCTGCGCCGGGTCGGCCCCGCCGCCCCGCCCGAGCACGCGCCCGCCCAGCCCGCACAGCTGCCCGTACAACCGGCCGCGCATCCACTGGCCGGAATTCTCGGCCTCGATGCCGGCACCTCGCCCACGCTCAGCGAGACCGAGCGCATCTACCTCGGCGGCTACCTCGCCGCCCTGCAGTCGCTGCCGGTGACCGGGCAGCCGGTGCTGCCGGTGAGCGCACCGCTGTCGACACAGTCACGCCTGTGGGTCGACGGTCTGCTGGCCGGCATGTACTCCCGCAATGTCGGCGCCACCGCCGCCGAGGCGACCGACAGCCCTGTCCCCCACCCGGTCACCGTGCTGTGGGCCTCCCAGACCGGCAATGCCGAAGAACTGGCCGCCACCGTCGCGGCCCGCCTCGCGGAAGCCGACCTCTCGCCGTCGTTGCTCGATATGGATTCGTGCGAGCTGACCTCGATCACCGGTGACGTCCTCATCATCACCAGCACGTTCGGTGACGGTGGGCCGCCGGACAACGGCGCCGACTTCTGGACCAGGCTCGAAGACAGCATCATTCGCCTCAACGGCGTTCGCTACGCGGTGTTCGCGCTGGGCGACTCCTCTTATGACGATTTCTGTGGCCACGGCCGCAAGCTCGACACGCTGTTCGCCGAGCGTGGCGCGAAGCGGCTGCTGCCCAGGGTGGACAGCGAACCGGATTTCGCCGATGTCGCCGATCAGTGGCTCGATGATGTCCTGGTCGCGATCATCAGCGGTCCATCCGACGACGGTGGTCCCACCGGCGGCTCTACACGAGGACGCGACGGTTCGCTCATCGGCGCAACCAATGGGCGAGCCCCCCTCGGCGCCAACAGTGCTGCTCCCCAAGCGCATTCGACCCCCCTGATGCCGTCATCAGCCGGCCGCGGTGGCGCGACCGTGCTCGACCGGCAGCTCGCGCCGGCCTCCTCCCGGACGCAGCGCGCCACCGCCGCTCCGTTCACCCGCCAGTCCCCCGTCCGCGCCACCCTGATGCGCAACGAGATCCTGAGCGCGCCCGGTTCACCGAAAGAGGTGCGACGCTTCGGTTTCGACCTCCACGACCTCGACGCCGGGTACGAGGTGGGCGATTCGCTGGGTGTGCTGCCCGCCAACTGCCCCGATCTGGTCGACGAATGGCTCGCCTGCACCGGGCTCGACGGTCGGCGCACGATCGAAGTCGACGACCGCGAACTCACACTCACCGATGCCCTGCGCACGCACTACGACATCACCAAGGTGAGTCAGGACCTGCTCGGCTTCATCGGCGAGCGCAACCCCCACCCGCAGCTGGCCAAGCTGCTGCGCCGCGACAACCGCAACGAGCTCGCCTCGTACCTGTGGGACCGCCAGGCCGTCGATGTGCTGCGCGACTTCCCGGTGCGGACCGATCTCGTCGACTGGCTGGGAGCACTGAAAAAGCTGCAGCCCCGGCAGTATTCGATCTCTTCGAGCCCCTTGACCACCCCGGACGAGGTGCAGCTGACGGTAGGCGTGGTCCGCTACGGCGATCCGGTGGGCACCTCGGCGCGGCGCGGTGGGGTGTGCTCGACGTTCCTGGCCGACCGTGGCACCACCGAGGTCCCGATCTTTCTGCAGCGGGCACCGCATTTCCGTCCGCCGCTGGATCCGAATGCCCCGATGATCATGGTGGGGCCGGGAACCGGCATCGCTCCTTTCCGCGGATTCCTGCACGAGCGGCGAGCCATCGGCGCGACCGGCCGCAACTGGTTGTTCTTCGGCGACCAGCACGCCGCCCAGAACTTCTACTACCGCGCCGAGCTCGAGGACATGTTCCGCTCCGGCTTCCTCACCCGCCTGGACTTGGCCTTCTCTCGCGATCAGCGCGAGCGGGTCTATGTCCAGCACCGGATGATCGAGCACGGCGCCGAGCTGTGGTCGTGGCTGCGCGACGGCGGCCACTTCTACGTCTGCGGTGACGCCGCCCGGATGGCCAAGGATGTCGACGACACCCTGCTGCGGATCGCCCAGATCCACGGAAAGCTGGACGAGGCGGGTGCGCTGGCCTTCAAGAAGCAGCTCGTGGCCGAGAAGCGGTACGTGCGCGACGTGTACTGACCTGCCCGATCAGGCCGCGCGGATCGCGGGCGGGTTGAGTCGGGTGAAGTCGGGCAGCCGGTGGTACGGGTAGTAGGGGTACGGCGGCGTGGTCGCGCTCGCGGCGTCGAGGGCGGCCAGGTGTTCGGGATCGAGCCGCCAGCCGACCGCCCCGAGGTTCTGACGTAACTGTTCCTCGTTGCGGGCGCCGATCAACACGGAGGCGACGGTCGGCCGAGTGAGCAGCCAGTTCAGGGAGATCTGCGGAACGCTGCGACCAGTTTCAGCGGCGATGCGATCGAGCACATCGACGACGTCGTAGAGTCGTTCATCGTCGACGGGCGGGCCCGCCTGGGCCGTCTCGTGCAGCCGACTACCTGCCGGAAGCGGTTGTCCACGACGGACTTTGCCGGTGAGCCTGCCCCAGCCGAGCGGGCTCCAGATGATGGAGCCGACGCCCTGGTCGGCACCGAGCGACATCAGTTCCCATTCGTAGTCGCGACCCACCAGCGAGTAGTAGACCTGGTGCGCCACCGGCTTTTCCAGGCCGAGCGCCTCCGCGGTGGCCAGCGTTTTCATCAACTCCCAGCCGGCGAAGTTGGAGACGCCGAGGTAGCGGATCTTGCCCGCGCGCACGAGATCGTCGAGAGCCGTGAGGGTTTCCGCCAGCGGGGTGCCCGCATCGAAGGCGTGCAGCTGGAACAGATCGAGGTAATCGGTGCCGAGGCGGCGCAGCGAGGCGTCGACGGCACGGATCAGCCTGGCACGGCTCGAGCCCGCCTCGTGCGGGCCCGGACCGGTGGGCAACGCCGATTTCGTCGACAGCAGCACCTGCTCGCGCCTGCCCTTGATCGCCGCGCCGAGGACTTCCTCCGACGCGCCGTCGGAATACACATCGGCCGTGTCGAACAGGGTGACACCGGCCTCCAGGCTGATGTCGATCAAGCGCCTGGCCTGCGCGGCATCGGTATCGCCCCATGCGCTGAACAGCGCACCGCGCCCGCCGAAGGTACCCGCGCCGAAGCCGAGCGCCGGAACGAGAAGACCAGATGCGCCGAGCCGCCGGTATTCCATGAGAGCTCCTAAAGGGTCTATGGTTTCGTTAACAGGACCGACAGTACACCCGCTGCGCGCTAAATGAAACAGGAGTTCCGTTATGGATCACGACATCGCTTGGCCGGGCTCCGTTCGGCCTGGTGGACGCACTGCTCGCGTGCGCGAGTCCGTGCTGGAAGTGGCCGGTGATCTGCTCGCGGACCGCGGCTTCGCGCATCTCGATCTGACCGAGGTCGCCACCGGTGCCGGGGTCGGCAAAACCACCGTCTACCGCCGCTGGCGCACCCCCGCGGGCTTGGTCGCCGACCTGCTCGTCGAGATGGCGGAGCAGTCGTTGCCTCGCGCCGACACCGGCTCACTGCTCGACGACCTCACAGCCAACGCCCGGCTGGTCGCGAAAACCCTCGCCGACGGCCGCCAGAGCAACCTCTTCCGCGCCGTTATCGCCGCCGCCACCTGCGACGATGCCACCGCCGCCGCGCTGCACACCTTCTACGACACCCGCCTCAACGAGTGGGCGCCATGTGTCGAAGCCGCCGTCCTCCGGGGCGAAGCGCCCGTCGGCACCGACCCGCGCGCCGTGCTCTCCGCCGTCTCCGCGCCGCTCTACTACCGATTACTGGCCAGCGGCGATCCCATCGACGACGACATCGCCGACCGGTCGGCCAAGGCCGCCACCATCGCCACCGCCGCGGGAACGTTCGTCGTCACGCCCGACGATGTCAGCGCCTGACTCCCGACAAGTTCGCCAACGAGGCCACGTTCAGCGCCGCAAGATATCGAGGTCCGTGTCACGATGCGACGGCGGGACGCCAGGCGGGATCACGGCCGGTGAGACCGAGCAGTCGATCGAATGCCGGTGCGTCGGCCGGGATCTCGACGATCGGGCCGAACAAGCCGGGTGTGCCCGCGGGGTCGGTTTCGCGCAGGAACTCGTGCAGGATCGCCAGGTCCACCGGGGTAACGGTCAAATCCTGTCCCGTCGCGACGGCGAGATCCCACGCGTGGATGGTGATCTCGTCGAGCGCGACGATCGCCATCACCGAGGCAGGCAACTCGACCCCACCGGCCTCGGTATCACCGTCCCATGCCTGCGCCACCCGCCACGCCGACGTCAGCGTCTCGAGCTGCGCGGGGATGCGGGTGCGCCAGTCATCGGGCAGCGGGCTCTCGGAGCCGGCGGGCGGCGGCACGGACCGGCCGACCGATTCCTTGGTCGCGGCCTGCCGGAAGGCCTCGGTGAGCCCGACCACGTGCGCGAGCAGGTCACGCACCGTCGCCTCGGCACACGGCGTCGGGTCGGCGAGCTGGTCGCCGGTGATGCCGTCGACAACCGCGGCGAGCGATCGAGCGGCGGGTTCGAAATCGAACTGCGGTTCCATGAGTACTCCTCGTCGATGACTTCGCGGCTGCACTCATGCAGACGAACCCATCGCCCCGAAGTCATCGGTGCGGCTTGCCCCGCGCACCGGATCGGCGCACCCTGGACAGCGCAGGACCCGATCAGCGCACATCACGTCCGAGGCTCAACCGATCGAGCAGGCCGACGAACGAGGAGCACCGATGATCGATGACGAACCCGCTCGCCCACTGGACGAGGTCCCCGAGGCCGATCGCATCGAGCAGGAGCAGTCCGCCTTCCGCGATGACGACCCCGACGATCCGGCCTACTCCGACGCCGCCGAGATAGCGGCCGATATCGCCCGCGTAGCCGACACCGCCGATCCGGCGGACGTGATCGAACAGACCATCCCCGTCCCCTTCGACGAGGCCGACGAGGGGTTCACCGACGCCTAACCCGCGATCTTGGCCCGCAGGCCCGCGTGCAGTTCGCGCAGGCTGGAACGCTCGGTCGCGACCTCGAGCACCCGCAGGCCGTGCGCGTCGGCGGCCAGTTCCACGGCCAATTCGGCGGGATCGACCTGCCGGTGCGGGATGCGGTAGGCCGCGCACAGGGCGGCCAGATCCATCCCGTGGGGCGTGCCGAATACCCGCTCGAACACACCCGCGTACTGCGGATCGCCCTGTTCGAGCAGCTCGAAGATGCCGCCGCCGTCGTCGTTGGCGACGACGATCGTGAGATTGTCCGGACGCGGTTCGCCGCGCCCGATCAGCAGGCCGGACGCATCGTGGAGAAAAGTGAGGTCGCCCATCAGCGCCACGGTGCGGCCGGGATGCGCCAGGGCGGCGCCCACGGCACCGGAAACCGTGCCGTCGATACCGGCGACACCGCGGTTGGACAGCACCCGGATGCCCGGGCGCGGATACGACACCAGGGCGGCATCGCGCACCGGGTTCGATGCGCCGAGCAACAGTTGATCGCCTTCTCGCAAGCCGTCCATGACCACGGCCGCCACATGCAGACCGGTCGCCTTCGGATGCGCGGCCAACTCGGCCCGCACCACCGACTCGGCCTGCTGGTTCAGTTCCGAGCAGCGCGCCAGCCAGGCGGGATCGGGTGCGCCGGTGGTCACCGCGCGGGTGCCGGTGCCGACGACATTGCCGGAGACATCGGGCCAGCGCGGACCGGTGGTGAGCGCGAACACGGTGACGTCCGGATCGGCCAGCACCCGTGAAACCTGCCGGTGCAGGGTCGGACGTCCGGTGATGATCGCCTGGGCCGGCTTCAGCAGCGACAGCGCGAGCGGGTGCAGGGCGGGTCCGTGCATCGGCGCGGTCGGCTCGGCCACCGTGGGCAGCGCGGCGAGTTCGGGCAGCAACCGCGCGCCGTGGCCGGAGATGACGACGGTATCGGGCGTCAGGTCGATGTCGAGCGGTACGTCGAGGGTGGCGTATTGGGTTGCCGTCCACGGCCGTTGCCCCTCGCGACCCACGGGTAGCGGATCGTCGGACAGCTCGGGGACCAGCGGTTCACGCAGCGGGATATCGAACTGCACCGGACCCGCGTTGCCGGACCGGGTTCCGCGCGCGGCGGCGAGCACCCGGCACACCGACGAGCGCCACACGCTGTTCTGTCGCGGGTAGGCCGACTCCCCCACCTCGGCCTCGGCCAGCCCGAGGCTGATCGTGGCGCGCACCTGCGAACCGAACAAGCCGAGCTGCTCCACCGTCTGATTGGCGCCGGTGCCCAGCATCTCGTAGGGCCGGTTCGCGCTGACGACGATCAGCGGCACCCGCGCGTAGTTGGCCTCCAGCACAGCCGGGCCCAGGTTCGCCACCGCGGTGCCGGAGGTCATCACGACCGGAACCGGCCGCCCCGACGACACCGCGAGACCGATCGCCAGAAATCCCGCGGTGCGCTCGTCGACGCGCATATGCAGCCGAAGCTCCCCGGCCGCGTCCGCGGCCTGCAGCGCGAAGGCCAGTGGCGCGTTGCGCGATCCGGGGCACAGCACCACTTCACCGACGCCGCCGCGGACGAGCTCGTCGACGACCACTCGTGCCTGCGCAGTAGACGGATTCACAATCACAGCCTGTCAGACCGGCGCGCACGCGTCTGCCCCCGGCCCGCGTTGCCTGCGTCACCGAGTACGACCAGCGCACCGGTATTCGACTATGCGACCCATTGTCGGGATGCCGTGGAGGCGATGAACCGGAATTCATATACCGAGGCAACCGATATTCATGAAATCGCAAAGAGAACAACGGAAGGAAGAAATCCGGCGGCGGGCTACCTGCCCGCCGCCGGAATTTCCGCCAACCCTACAAAAGGTTGGTCGAACGAGTATTCAGCTCACTCCGCGGGGGCGGTGAGATCCTGGATGCCCGTGACGGACTCGATGATGTTGAGGACGGCGGAAGTAGCGCTGTCGACCGCGGCGCTGCCCGACTCCAGCACACCCGAACCAGCGGACGAGCCGGTCAGCACGTCAGCAGAGCCCGTGGCGGCCTCGGCGGAACCGGTGGCGTCGGCACTCGCGACGGCGGGACCGAAGAACATGACAGCGGCAGCAGCGGCAGCACCGGTGGCGGCGAGGGTCTTACGAGAGATCATGTGAGCAAACTTCCTTTCGACCTTTGCAATGCAGTCATCCAAAGCAATTCGATTTCCGGATCGCTTGATTGGCAACGTATCCGATAAGGCCGGGTGGTTGTCAATCGCTGTCGATGACCGGCGCGCTCTCGCCGAATTATCGGCAACCCGCAATTATCCTGACGTTCACCGTGGCGGTTATATTCCTCACACCCGCTGTCACGGAATTTACCGCCGACCGGGAATCGATGTGTCCGGGGCCACCGCATGCCCCCGTTACGTGAGGGTGGTCACCCGGGAACGCGAAAAGGCCGGTGCGGTTCGGTTACCCGAACTCGCACCGGCCTCGTTCACACGATCACAGCGGGGGCCACCCCGCCAGCGCGCTCAGCCTGCGTGCTTCTGCACCAGATCGCCGACGCGCGGCAGTGCCTCGATGACGTGCTTCTTGGCAGAACCACGCATCGACGAGTACACCTTCTTCAGTGCGGGCCGGGTGGACGATTCGGCGCGGGCGTCGGTGACGGCCAGCAGCGACTCGGCTACCTCATCGGACTTCGCGGCCAGCAGATCGGCGAAGGTGCCGGTGCCGGAAGCGGTGAATTCGGCCCAGTACGGCTGGAGCTGATCGAGCAGTTTCGGCGCCAGCGACGCGAGGCCGTCGGGAACGATGGTCGGGCTGATCTTCTTGACCGCCGCGTAGCCACCCTTCACGGCGAGGCCGGACGCACCACCTTTGTCCGAGACCTCGGCGTCGAGCACCTCGACGGCGTCAGCAAGGAAAGCCGGACGCTTGGCGTCGTCGAGCAGGGATTCAGACAGTGCTGCAACCACTTTCAGGTTCCTCCGGATCGGTTCGATGTACGAGCAGGCGCAACTATACGCATCGGGTGCTCAGAGCACGCGCCGACCGCTCGAGCTGCGGTGTTACGACCTTGTACCGCGCGGTCGGAGAGTAGGGCAATAATCGTGGTCGTGACTTTCGATCCGAAGCTGTGGCAGCCCGTCCCCGGGTTCGAGGACCTGACCGACATCACCTACCACCGGCATATCGAGCAGGGCACGGTGCGGGTCGCATTCGACCGACCCGAGGTGCGCAACGCGTTCCGCCCGCACACTGTCGACGAGCTGTACCGCGCGCTCGACCATGCGCGGATGAGCTCCGACGTGGGCGCGGTGCTGCTCACCGGCAACGGTCCGAGCGAGAAGGACGGTGGCTGGGCGTTCTGTTCCGGTGGCGACCAGCGCATCCGCGGCCGCAACGGCTACCAGTACGCCGACGGCGAGACCGCCGACACGGTCGACGCGGCCCGCGCGGGCCGACTGCACATCCTCGAGGTGCAGCGCCTGATCCGTTTCATGCCCAAGGTGGTGATCGCGCTCGTCAACG
The DNA here is from genome assembly GCF_030486425.1 of Nocardia sp. PE-7. Lineage (NCBI taxonomy): Bacteria > Bacillati > Actinomycetota > Actinomycetes > Mycobacteriales > Nocardiaceae > Nocardia > Nocardia sp. PE-7. The sequence goes on from NZ_CP129614.1 coordinate 6,277,937, forward strand.
GCTGGGCCGCCGGTGGTGGGCACAGCCTGCACGTGGTCTGCGATCTGACGCTCGCCTCCCGCGAGCACGCGCGGTTCAAGCAGACCGATGCCGACGTCGGCTCGTTCGACGGCGGGTACGGCAGCGCGTACCTGGCGAAGATGGTCGGCCAGAAGTTCGCCCGCGAGATCTTCTTCCTCGGCAGGCCGTACACGGCCGAGGAGATGCACCAGATGGGCGCGGTGAACAAGGTCGTCGACCACGACGAGCTGGAAAACGTCGCGCTGGAGTGGACCGCCGACATCAACGGCAAATCGCCGCAGGCGCAGCGCATGCTGAAGTATGCGTTCAACCTGCTCGACGACGGTCTGGTCGGTCAGCAACTGTTCGCCGGTGAGGCGACCCGCTTGGCCTACATGACCGACGAAGCGGTCGAGGGCCGCGACTCGTTCCTGGAGAAGCGCAAGCCCGATTGGACGCCCTACCCCTGGTACTTCTGAGAACGGACACCCCATGGAGATTCTCAACAGCCGGATCATCGTGCGTCCCAGCGATTACGGTCGCACGCTGGCTTTCTACCGCGACGGCCTCGGCTTGGCGATCGCGCGGGAGTACCCCGGCGGCACGGTGTTCTTCGCCGGGCAGTCGCTGCTCGAGGTCGCCGCACACGGTGGCAGCGGGCAGTCGGGCAGCTTCGACGGCGCGATCTGGTTGCAGGTGCGCGATGTCGACGACGCGGCGGCGGAGTTGGCGCTGAAGGGAATCGAGATCGAGCGCGCACCGGTGCTCGAACACTGGGGTCTGTGGGAGATGTGGGTGCGCGATCCGGACGGGGTCGCCATCGTGCTGGTGCAGGTTCCCGCCGAACATCCGATCCGGCGGGATCAGCGCTGGTCGCCGGAGTGAGAGGGCTGTGCCCGCGGCCGAGCCGAGTTGCCGATGACGGCTCGGCCGCGCACGATAGCTGCGAGCAAGCGCCCGACCGACGTCGTCCGGACCGCAGTGCGAGTGGTGTTGTCCATCTACTGAATCGCAGTCGCTATGTCTGGCTTTGCCGACCCGTTTCCCGACAAACCGACCCGTTGGCCGGGTCTTGTCGGTCGCATGACACGATCGAAGCCGTGAGGGCGCGCGGCAAGCTGTTTCTGGAGGTGGTGGGGTGAGTAGAACCCTGCGGACGCTGCAGATGCCGACCGGTTCCGGGGTCAGCGAAGTGATGCCCCACCTGCGCCAAGCCCTCGACGGCAGCGGCCCGGCGTGGTTACCGATCCCGACCACCGATCGTCGGGAGGCGCGCAGGCTCTCCGACGCGCTCAAGCCCGGTGATCCGATCGACGACGATGTCGCCCTGGTCGTGACGACCTCGGGCACCACCGGTATCCCCAAGGGCGCGCTGCTCGGCGCCGAAGCCCTGCGGGCCAGCGGCAACGCCACGCACGACCGTCTCGGCGGTCCGGGCAGTTGGCTGCTGGCGCTGCCGACCCATCACATCGCCGGTATCCAGGTGTTGCTGCGCAGCATCCTCGCCGGCACCGAGCCGACGGTGCTCGACGTGTCGGGCGGGTTCCTGCCCGAGGCACTGGCCGGGGCTGTCGGCGCGATGCGCGGACCGCGTCGCTATACCGCGCTGGTGCCCACGCAGCTGATCAAGTCGCTGGATTCGCCGGTGGCGGCCAAGGCGCTGGCCGAGCTCGACGGCGTCCTCGTCGGCGGTGCGGCCACGCCCGCGCCCGTCCTCGACCGGGCGCGTGACCTCGGTATCACCGTGGTGCGAACGTACGGGATGAGTGAGACCTGCGGTGGGTGCGTCTACGAGGGCGTGCCGCTCGACGGCACCGAACTGCGCATCGAGGACGGTCGCGTCATCCTCGGCGGTGCGATGATCGCGCGCGGTTACCGCAATCTGCCCGACCATCCGGCCTTCGCCGAGCCCGGTTGGTTCCGGACCGAGGACGCGGGCTCCTTCGAAGACGGTGTGCTCTCGATTACGGGGCGCCTGGACGAGGCCATCATGACCGGTGGGCTACTGGTGATTCCGCAGGTGGTGGAGGCTGTGCTGGCCAACCACCCCGGCATCAGCGAATGCATCGTGCTCGGGCTGCCCGACGAACGACTGGGTCAGCGGGTCGCGGTCGCGATCGTGCCGGCAGCGGGTGCCGCGCCGACGCTGGACGAACTGCGCGCCCACGTGGTGGCCGAACTCGACTCGATCGCCGCACCGCGTGAACTGGCCGTGCTGTCGGAGATTCCGCTGCGCGGCCCCGGCAAGCCCGACCGCGCAGCCCTGCGCAAGCTCCTCCTGGCCGAATAGCGGCCGGACGACAGCGCGACGCAAGGGGCGTGCAAGTCGGGGTGGGCACGGTAGTGCTCATGACTTACACACCCACTTCATCCCTCGCCGTCGAGGCGGACGGGCTGGTCAAGGTGTTCGGCAAGCAGCGCGCGGTCGACGGGGTGAGCCTGACGGTGCCGCGCGGCGCCGTGTACGGCGTGCTCGGACCGAACGGCGCGGGCAAGACCACGACCATCAAGATGCTGGCGACCCTGCTCCGCCCCGACGGCGGTAGCGCCCGGATCTTCGGCCGTGACGTCGTGGCCGAACCGAACGCGGTGCGCTCGCTGATCGGCGTCACCGGCCAGTACGCCTCGGTCGACGAGGAACTCACCGCCACCGAGAACCTGATCATCTTCGCCCGCCTCCTCGGCCTGAGCAGGTCCGATGCCCGGCGCAAGGCTGTCGAGCTCCTCGACGAGTTCGACCTCGCCGAGGCCGCGTCCAAGCCGCTGAAGAACTTCTCCGGTGGCATGCGCAGGCGCCTGGACCTCGCCGCCAGCCTCATCTCCACCCCGCCGCTGCTGTTCCTCGACGAACCGACCACCGGCCTCGACCCACGCACTCGCGCGCAGATGTGGGAAACCATCCGCAGGCTCGTCCGCGAGGGCGCGACGGTGCTGCTCACCACCCAATACCTCGACGAGGCCGATCAACTGGCCGACCGGATCGCGGTGATCGACCGCGGCAAGGTGATCGCCGACGGCACCGCCGACCAGCTCAAAGCTTCCATCGGCGGCGCGTCGGTCCACCTGACACTGGTCGATTCCGAGCAGCTCGACGAAGCCCGGCGCATCATCGGCGACTTCCTCGACGTGAGCGTGCAGATCAGCCCCGAAGCGGGCAGGCTCACCGCGCCGCTGCCCGACCCCAATCTCACCGCCGACCTGCTGATCCGGTTGCGCGACTGGGAGATCGGGGTCGACGAGATCACCGTCAGCAAACCGACGCTGGACGAAGTCTTCCTCACCATCACCGGCCATCCGGCCGACGAATCCGACGACACCGAACGGAGCGCGGCATGACCGCAGTACTCACCGCTCCCGAATCCATCGACAAACTCCCCGAGGCCGGCGACCGGATCGCCCTGCGCGAGACGATCGCCACCTCGTTCACCATGGCCTATCGCGGCCTGCTCAAGATCAAGCACAATCCCGAACAGCTCTTCGACGTGACGGTGCAGCCGATCCTGTTCACCGCCCTGTTCACCTACATCTTCGGCGGCGCGATCTCGGGCAGCGTGTCCGGCTATCTGCCGGTGCTCATCCCGGGCATCCTCGTGCAAACCGTGGTGCTGACCTCGGTGGTCACCGGTACTCAGCTGCGCGAGGACATGGACAAGGGCGTGTTCGACCGCTTCAAATCCCTGCCCATCGCTCGGGTTTCGGCGCTGGCGGGCGCGCTGCTGGCCGATATGGTGCGCTACGCCATCGCCTCGACGCTGACCGTGCTGGTCGGGTTGTGCCTGGGCTACCGGCCCGGCGGCGGTCTGGCCGGCGTGGTCGCGGCCTGCCTGGTGGTCGTGGTGTGCTCGTTCGCGGTCAGCTGGATCTGGGCGCTGGTCGGCGTCACCGGCAAGAGCGCCGCGTCGGTGCAGGGCATCTCGATGATGGTGATGTTCCCGCTGACGTTCATGTCCGGCGCCTTCGCCCCGGTGAGCACCATGCCGGGCTGGATGCAGGGACTCAACCACGCCAACCCGGTGTACTACATGGTCAACACCTGCCGGGAACTGATGAACTCCAACAGTTACGGCACCGACCTAGTCTGGTCGCTGGTCGGCTCGCTCGTGGTGATCGCGATTTTCGCGCCGCTCGCGGTCAGGGCCTACATGCGCCGCGCCTGAACACCGCTGTTCCGCAACGGCATCCGATCCACGGGTCGGGTGCCGTTGTCGTGTCAGTGCAGTCCGGCGATGATCTCGATCACGCGCATCGCGGCATCGAGACGACGCGTACCCGCCGCGCGATGCAGCGCGGCGTCCATCGCGGCATCGCCGACCACGCTCCGATGCAAGGCGATGTGCGCGGCCAGTTCCATCGACGGGCTGTCCTGTCTGGCCATCGATGTCCCTGCCAGCGTGAGCAGTTCGAGACCGTCGGTACGCCCGTTCTCGGTGGTGAGCAGGTAGGAACCGAGTGCGCACGCCACCGCACCGATCTGCGGCAGGTCGATGTACTGCGCCAACCGTTGATCGGCGGTCTCGATCATCTCGGCCACCAGAGCGCGGGCCACCGACGCCCGGCCGTGCAGCACATGGGCGCTCACGGTGCCCGCCGCGATCATCAGTGAACCGGGGCCGGGCGTCGGTTCGAAATCGGGCCACCCGAGCAGCTCCAGCCCGCGGCGGAAATGGCGCAGTCCGGCGTCGATATCGCCCTCGGCGAGTTCGAGTTCGGCGAGGGCGGTGGCCGCGTTCGCCAGCCGGTGATTGCGGCGAACGGTCGGGTCGTCGACCGCGCTCACCCCGGAATCGTCCGGGCGTAAAGCGAAGTCGAGTTCGGCGCGGGCCTGCTCGAGTCGACCGCAGCCGACCAAGGAAGCCGCCAGGTAGCAGCGGCTCTCCATGATCTCCTCGTGCACACGGAGCTTGCCCATCAACTCCAGCGCGCGGCGGTAATAGTTCACGGCGTCGGCGTAATGCGCCGACTGACCGGACAGCTGGGCCAGGTGCTGGCTCACCGTCGCCATGCCCCACACTTCCGCCGGGTCCATGTCGTCGAGTGTGCGTAAGGAGTCACGGGTCGAGCCCGCGACGTTGCCCGCGTTCTCCCAGAGATTGGCGCGTGCGATCAGCGCGGCGACCCGAACTTGCCGATGATGTGAACGCGCGCCACGGGCGAACAGTCTGCCCAACCGGAACTCCTCGGGCCGAACGGTGATCACCGTACCGAGGAAGGACAGGCCCGGATCGAGATCGGGGTTCGTCACCAACCGCCGCGCGCGCGTCCGCACGATCGCCGTCGCGCGGACGCCACCGTCCTTGAGGAACAGCATGTGCAGGCAGGTCAGCAGATGCGCGATCATCTGTAGGTCGGCGGCGTCGCCCGAGGCCGGTGGCGGTGGTACGAGCGCGACCAATCGCATGGCCCACCCGGTGAATTCCAGGTGCGCGCCGCGCATCACCCAGACCATCGCGACCACCGGGAACACCGAGTAGGCGGTGTGCGCGTCGGCGCGATCGACGGCAATGCGCAGTACCGCGACGAGGTTGTCCAGGTCGGCGGTCACCGCGAGCACCGCCCGCACCTGATCGCCGCCGCGATAGCCGCGAAACGACGCCAGCGCGAATTCCCTCGCCCAGCAGAACATTCTGTCGAGCACCAGCGCGGATTCGGCGCCGTCGGTCGCCGCGTCGGCGGCGGCGATCTGTTCGGCGCCGAACTCACGAACCGTTTCGAGCATGCGATAGCGGATGCCCGCGCCGTCGGGGTCGTCCAAGACGGTGAGCAGAGACTGGCCAACCAGCCCGTCCACCGCGGCGGCCACATCCGGGCCCGCGGCGACGATCTCGGCCGCGGACAAAGTGAACCCGGCCGCGAACCGGCTCAGCCTGCGCAGGGTCACCTGCTGATCGAGGTCGAGCAGGTTCCAGCTCCACGCGATCACCGCGTGCAGCGTGCGATGCCGATGCGGCGCAGACCGATCACCGCTGCGCAACAGGGCGAAACGATGTTCGAGCCTGGTCTCGATCTCGGCGACGCTCATCGTGCGCACCCGTGCGGCGGCGAGCTCGATCGCCAGCGGCAGACCGTCGAGGGTGCGACACAACCTGGCCACGGTGTCGGGGTCGAGGCGCACATCGGGACGCACCGCCCGTGCACGAGCCGAGAACAGTTCCGTGGCAGGTGAACCGGCCGCGTCGATCGCCAGAGGAGCGAGCGGATAGACGGATTCGGCGGTGATCGCCAGCGGTGAGCGGCTGGTGGTGAGCACCGTCAGCTGGGCGCACCTGCCGACGAGATCGGCGACCACCTCGGCCGCGGCATCGATCACGTGCTCGCAATTGTCCAGAATCAGCACCATCGGCCGCGCCGCGAGCGCCTCACGCAGGCGGGTGCGCGCATCGATCTGCCTGCCCTGCCGGATGGCGCCGGGGTCACGGATGACCTCCCCCAAACCCATCACCTGCCCGATCACGACCTCGATACCGGTGCGCGAGTCGGCGCCCACCTCTGATTCGGGCTGCACCGAGGCCAATTCGACGAGCACCACCGGAACCGAACGAGCCAGCCGTTCACCCACCGCGTTGGCGACCCTGGTCTTGCCGGTGCCACCGGGTCCGAGGACGGTGGTCACCCTGGAGCGGTGCGCCAGCTCGATGATGGCGTCGAGATCGGCGGTGCGACCGAGCAGTTCATTGGGTGCGGCGCGCAGACCTACCGCTGTGCGCGGCGTCGCGGCGTGGTTCGCCGTCGATCGGTCAGGCGCGCTGCCGTTCGCCGATTCGGCGGGCTGGGTGTTCGGCTGTCCTCGCTCGTCCAGCTCCACGATCGGTGACGCGCCGCTCCGCTGGGAACCACCGCCGCTGGTCGAGTCGGGCAGGTCGGCCTCGGCGCCCTCGTACCGGGCGGCGACAGCCGAAGAGCGCGCGTCAGTGGGGCCCCGTCGGCCGGCAATGTCGCCGTTGTTCACACCGAGTGCCGATGAGTCAGCGGCTCGGTGCGCGGGCGGCGAGGCGCTCGGGTCGGCTTCTCGGTTGCGCTGTGCTGCGCGATCTCCAGGGATCTCGATCGTTTCGCCCCGCAGGACGGCGGTGTTGAGGGCGAGCAGGGCGGGGCCCGGGTCGGCGCCGAGTTCCTCGATCAGGCGTAGGCGGTAGGTGGCGAAAACTTCGAGGGCTTCGTTGGTTCGGCCCGCGGCGGCGAGCAGGCGGACCAGGGTCGTGTGGGCGGATTCGTCCAAGGGGTTGGTCGTGGCGGCGGCGCGAGCCAGCGGGAGGGCGGCGGCGAAATCGTGCCGGGCGGTGTGGGCGGCGAGTTCGGTGTGATCGAGGTGGCGGCGCAGGTCGACGGCGGCCGCGCGGAGGTCGTCGGCCGGGGCGGAATCAGGAAGATCGGCGCCCGGTTCGCCGCGCCAGAGGGTGTGGGCCAGGGCGATCGCGGCGAGGCTGTCGGCGGTGTTGCCCGCGGCCAGGTGTTCGTCGGCTCGCCGGGCCAGCGCGGCGACCGCGGTGAGGTCGACGCTGTCGGCGGGCAGGGTCAGCCGGTAGCCCGCCGGACCGATCTCGAGCGCACCGTCGGGCAGCAACGCCCGCAGCCGCGAGACCTGGGTGTGCAGCGCGTTCATCGGCGCTCGGGGTGGTTGTTCGCCCCACACCTCGTCGATCAGCGCCTGGGCGCTGCGAGCCCGGCCGGGATGGACGGCGAGGGCGGCGAGCAGCAGCCTGGCGCGGGCGCCCGGTAGCGCGATCATGGCCTCGTCGCGGCGGATCGCGATCACGCCGAGCACCCCCACGACAACGCGGGAGAGAGCCTCGGAGAGCGACCCCTCGGGGCCGCGGTGCTGTACAGACATGCCGATGTCATCGTAGGCGAGCGCGGCGTCGGGTTTCCGATTCGCGCTCACCGCGACACCCGAGGTCGACGTGTCCCGCGATTTGTCGCCGACTCGCCTTAGGCTCACGCGCATGGGCAACTTCGAGGTGTCGCGGCACACCGCCATCGCCGCCGAACCAGCACGGATTCACGCACTGATCGACAACTTCCACCAGTGGCGGCTGTGGTCGCCATGGGAGGATGCCGATCCGCAGCTCGCCCGCACCTATACCGGCCCGGAATCCGGCGTCGGCGCCCGCTACGCCTGGCGCGGCAACCGCAAAGCCGGTGCGGGCGTGATGGAGATCAAGGCCGATGCCGAACGCGAGATCGGGGTGGAGCTCACCTTCGAGAAGCCGTTCAAGGCCACCAATTTCGTCACCTTCACGCTGGCTCCGGTTGCCGGTGGTACCGAGGTGACCTGGAAGATGACCGGCACCCACTCCGGCATGATGGGCGTGCTCGGCAAGGTGTTCCCGATCGACAACCTCATCGGCAAGGACTTCGACAAGGGTCTGGCCCGACTCAAGACGATCGCCGAATCCACCCCGGCCTGACACCGTGACCAGGCGCACCCGCGCCCTCCCACCGATGTCGGATTAGGCTTCGATCCATGGCTACAGCAGCGGAATGGATCGAGGGCGCCCGGCCGCGGACGTTGCCCAACGCGATCGCGCCGGTACTCGCGGGCACCGGCGCGGCCGCGTCTGTCGACGGGGCCGTCTGGTGGAAAGCAATTCTGGCGCTGCTGGTTTCGCTGGCACTGATCGTCGGGGTGAATTACGCCAACGACTACTCCGACGGCATTCGCGGCACCGACGACGTGCGGGTCGGGCCGCTGCGGCTGGTCGGCTCGAAGCTGGCGTCCCCGAAGGCCGTTCGCACCGCCGCGGTGCTCAGCCTGGCGATCGGCGCGGTCGCGGGGCTGGTGTTGGCCGTGACCACCGCATGGTGGTTGGTGCTGATCGGAGCGGTGTGCCTGGCGGGCGCCTGGTTCTACACCGGCGGCAGCAAGCCCTACGGCTACAGCGGTTTCGGCGAGATCGCGGTGTTCGTGTTCTTCGGGTTGATCGCGGTGCTCGGCACCCAATACGTGCAGGCGCTGCGGGTCGACTGGGTCGGCCTGCTGCTCGCGATCGGAGTCGGCGCGTTCTCCAGCGCGGTGCTGGTGGCCAACAACCTGCGTGACATCCCGACCGACACCGAGACAGGCAAGATCACCCTCGCGGTGAAACTCGGCGACGCACGCACCCGCACCCTGCACGTGGTGCTGCTCGCGGCGCCGTTCGTGATCAGCCTGGCGCTGATCGCGAGCACGCCGTGGGCGCTGGTCGGATTGCTCGCGTTGCCGCTGGCGATCCGGGCCAACGCCCCTGTGCGCACCGGCAAGGGCGGGCTGGAACTGATCCCCGCCCTCCGCGATTCGGGGCTGGCCCTGCTGGCGTGGTCGGCGCTGAGCGCGCTGGCCGTCGGGCTCGTCGGCTAGTCGCCGTCGGGTACCAGAATGCCGAGTACCCAGTTGACCAGCGTGATGATCAAGCCGCCCCACAACGCCGCCCAGAAGCCGTCGACGCGCAGGCCGTAGTCGGTGATCTCGGTGATCTTGGCGGTGAGCCACAGCATCCCCGCGTTGACCACCAACAGGAACAGGCCGAGCGTGAGGATCACGAACGGCAGCGACAGGAGTTGCACGATCGGCTTGATCACGGCGTTGACCGCGGTGAACACGACCGCGACGATGAGCAGGACCAGGGCCTTGCCCCAGTTGCCCCACTCCGCTGACCACTCGGGCGGCACGTAGATATCGATCTTGTCGATCCACGCGGCCGCAGCCCAGATGGCTATGGCGTTGATGACCAACCGGATTGCTAGTTGCATACACGCAATGCTAGGCCGGGAAACGGGCGTTGCGGCGGGTCTGACACACACCCGCCGCCAGATTCACGCGGCGCGGTCGAGCATCGCGTAGAGATCAGTGCGCAGACCCGACGCCGCGTCGCGTCCGCCGAGCAGATCGACAGTGGCCGGGTCCGCCCCGCGCAGAATCCCGAGCAGCAGGTAGACCGAGGTGATCTCGCGATCCTTGCGGTGGATCGTTTCCCGCAGCGCGAGTTCGAGCGTCTTCTTGGCCGGGCCGGTGAACGGGATGTGCCCGGAGCCGAGCAGTCGGCCCAGCATGCCGCGCTTGGCCTCCGGTTCGGCCCGGTCCCAGGCCTGCGGTCCGAAGTTCTCGGCGATGCTGGCCTGCACCGCGTCCAGGTCGATGCCGATCGAGCGCAGGGCCTGCGCGTCATCGGCGCCGAGCTGCGGCTCGCCCGTGCGGGCGGCGAGGGCGGTGCGTACCCCGTCGGCGGTGATGCCGTGCGCGTCGAGCACCGCCCGGAGTCCGGGGTCGGCGTTCGACAGAGTGCCGAGCAGCACGTGCTCCGGTTCGATCTGATTCGCGCCGAGCTCCTTGGCGACGGACTGGGCGCCGACCACCGCGGCCCTGGCCTCGCGGCTGAATTTCTCGAACATCAGCGGGTTCCACCTTTCCGATTGTGTTTCTGATGGACCGCTTGCTTGCTCACCTCTAGTGCCTCCGCGATGGCCTGCCACGACCATCCGTTGGCTCTGGCGTTGGCCACCTGGATCGTTTCGAGTCGGTCGGCCAATCTGCGCAGTGCGAGCACGGCGCGCAGCCCGACTGCGGGGTCGGGATTGCCTGCCGCCGAGGCGAGGGTTGTTGCATCGGTCATGGCGTCAATTTTGATTGACGATCTCGCGCTTGTCAACAAAAATTGACAACAGAGGGTGCGGAAAACCCGAGGAGAGAGGTGGGAAGTGTCAGCCGTTCCAGCGACCGGTGGCGGCGAATTCGGTGAGGATGTCGGTAGGACCGGTCAGATCGATGTGCTGGGCCGCCACCCAGTCGTCGTCGAAGTAGGTGCCCGCGTACCGGTCGCCGCCGTCGCACAGCAGGGTGACCACGCTGCCGCTACGGCCCGCCGCGACCAGCTCGGCGACGAGATGGAAGGCGCCCCACAGGTTCGTGCCGGTCGAACCGCCGACACGACGCCCGAGCGCGGCGCTCGCGTGGCGGGCGGTGGCGATCGAGGCCGCGTCGGGCACCGCGATCATGCGGTCTACCACCTGGCCGACGAACGAGGGTTCCACGCGGGGACGGCCGATTCCCTCGATGCGCGAAGGCATCCCGGTTTCATAGCCCGCGTCGCCGGTCTCGTAGCCGCCGTAGAACGCCGAGTGCTCCGGGTCCACCACGGCCAGACGGGTCGCGTGCCTGCGGTACCGGATGTAGCGACCGATCGTCGCGCTGGTGCCGCCGGTCCCGGCGCCGACCACGATCCACTCCGGCACCGGGTGGTTCTCCAGCGCCAGCTGCTCGAAGATGGATTCGGCGATGTTGTTGTTGCCACGCCAGTCGGTGGCCCGCTCGGCGTGGGTGAACTGATCCATGAAATGGCCGCCGGATTCGGCGGCCAGACGCTTGGCCTCGGTGTACATATCCGGTGGTCGATCGACGAAATGACATCGGCCGCCCTGCGCTTCGATGAGCGCGACCTTCTGCGGCGAGGTGCTCGCCGGCATCACCGCGACGAAGTCGAGGCCGAGCAGCTTGGCGAAATACGCCTCGCTCACCGCCGTGGAACCCGACGACGCCTCGACCACGGTCGTCCCCTCGGTCACCCAGCCGTTGCAGATCGCGTACAGGAACAGCGACCGCGCCAACCGGTGCTTGAGACTGCCGGTGATGTGGGTCGACTCATCTTTGAGGTAGAGCTGCACCGGCCAGTCGGCGGGCAGCGGATACCGCAGCAGGTGGGTGTCGGCGGAGCGCTGGGTGTCGGCGTCGATCAGCCGCACGGCGTTGTCGACCCAGTCACGCGGGGCGCTGCGGTCGAGGTACTTCACGCCGACGTACCGTCGTCGTCACCCCGCAAGCGGGCCCGCAGCTGCGCCTTGTCCTGGCGGCGGCGCGCGTCGACGACGGCGATGTCCTCGTTCACCTTCACCCGCAATTTCTTGAACAACGTCAGCGACAGCGGCATCGCGACGATCAACGCGAACAGTGCCGCGACGATGATCGGCACGTCGACGCCGATCAGCTTGGCGATACCGATGATCAGCGCGGCGATCACCACCACCAGACCGAGGCGAGCCAGCGTGTAGAGCGCGAGATTGCGTACCAGCCGTTTCCCGGCGCCAGAACCCTGCTGACCTGTTGCTTCACTCACGGCTACAGCCTAATGGGCGCCGATACGGCGGCGTTCATCAGCCGTACCCGGCCGCGGGTACGGATGGCCCGGCGAGAATCGCTTCGATACGGCACGTTCGCGGCTTTTGTCTATTACTTCCCCTTTACCAACAGTAGGTGGTTCGACTACATGGGGGTCGCAGTGCGACGATGACGCCACTGATGAGGGAACTGTCGAAACGGAGAGGTTAGCTATGACTGCGATCACCGTCGGCCTTCAGGACACTCTGCTGACACCAGGCCAAGTGGCCGCCATGTTCCACGTAGACCCCAAGACCGTCACCAGGTGGGCTCATGCCGGCAGGCTCGGCTCGCTGCGCACACCGGGCGGACATCGCCGTTTCCGCGAGTCCGAGGTCTTGCAGTTGCTCAGATCGCTCACCACCGAGGCAGCACCGCGCTGACTCGCCGGCCGACGCGAGCCCACCGCGGGCTCGCGTTTGCCAAAAATTTCCCTCCCGTTGCGGATGTGCACACGGCGCGGACACGGCTACCCTCGATAGCAGGAGGTGAGCGACGTGACGTTCCTATTGGCACTCATCGCGATCGTTGCCATCGCAGTGTTGTGCTGGAAGGCGTTCGGCCCCGAATTGCCGCGCCCGAATTCCGGCCCACCCCCGCGCAGGCCGGTTCTCGGTCCCGACGACGATCCAGAATTCCTCTGGCGCCTCGGCAAACAACCACGCGACGACTCCGGTCCTACCGAGTGACCTCGCGATGTGCGTCGCCGTGAGCTGTCGCACATACCCCCGTTGCGCGTCGAAAGAGCTGGGTAGATAACGTATTCCGGTGATTGATGTGCAGCAAGGTTCTGTCCCGACCACTTGGCGCGCGGCCGACGGCAGCGCCGTGACGTTCACCGAGGCCCGGTTGGAGTGGACTCGCGCCGCACATGAAGTGCTGGCCGACACCGCCACCCGGTTCAACAACTTCATCGTCAACACCGAACTGGCCGAGCTGGTCCAGGAAGAGTCCGGCATCCGCACCGCGGTGAAGTGGCAGCACTGGCTGCCCGTCGTGCTGGACAAGGTCGCCGAGCACTGTCACGAGAACAACGAGCCGCCGCTGAGCGCGCTGTGTGTGCGCAAGAACCAGACCGTCGGCACCGGCTACCGCTACATCCTCGAACTCGCGGGCCTGCCCATCCCCGACGACCTCGAAATGCACGCCGCCGCGGCCCGCTGGCAGTGCTACCAGCATTTCGCCACCGACCTCCCCGCTGACGGCGGCCTGCCCACCCTCCCCCCGAAGGTCGCCGCCATCCGCCAGTCCACCTCCGCGGACCTGGCCACCGCCGAAGCAGCAGAGGCAGCCGTCAAGCGCACCCGAGCCCCCCGCAGCACCGCCGCCGTCCCCAAGCCCGAACCGGTCCGCAAACCGGTCTGCCTGAACTGCCACGTAGAACTCCCCGCGAACAAGATCTGCTACTACTGCTGATCCGCGAACAACAAAGGCCCAGACGCTCTTCCGAGCCTCTGGGCCTTATGTATGTCCGCGGCAGAACGGCTAGTTCAGTCCGGCGTAGCTGTGCAGACCGCTGATCACCATGTTGATGATGAAGAGGTTGAACAGCATCGCGACGAAGCCGGCGATGTTGATCCAGGCGGCCTTGGTGTCTCGCCAGCCGGAGGTGGCTCTGGCGTGCAGGTAGGCCGCGTAGAGGACCCACGCGATGAAGGAGCAGGTTTCCTTGGGGTCCCAGCCCCAGAAGCGGCCCCAGGCTGCTTCGGCCCAGATGGCGCCGAGGATGACGCCCGCGCCGAAGAGGGGGAAGCCGATGATGGTGGTCTTGTAGGCGAGCTGGTCGAGGGTGCGGGCGTCGGGGAGGCGACGGGCGATCGTGCCGAGGATGCCGGTGGATTCCTCGCCCGCGGGCTGACGCATGCGGAACAGGTAGAGCAGGCTGGCTACGCCGGAGACCAGGAAGACGCCGCTACCGATGCTGACGATGGTGACGTGGATCGGCAGCCAGAACGAGCGAAGAGCCGGGACCACGGGTGCGGCGTCGGCGTAGAGGACCGTGCCCGCCAGGAACATCAGGATCAGCACGGGGACCAGCAGGAACGCCCACATGGCGCGGTAGCGCTGGTCGCGCAGGAAGATCAGGCCGATCACCACGGCGGCCGCGGTGGCCATGGTGGTGAACTCGTACATGTTGCCCAGCGGGAAGCGGTGGGTCGCGAAGCCGCGCAGCACGATCGAACCGATGTGCAGCACCGCGCCGACCACCAGCACCGAGAAGGCCATGTTGCCCAGCCGTTCGGCGAGCGGTTTGGCCTCCGGGGTCTCGATGCGGCCGGGCAACCCCGGGTCGCCCGCGGGGACGAGTTCGCGCGCGGTGACCTGCTTGGCGCGCGCCGAGGCGTACTGCACGATCAGCAGGACCGTGGCCAGGGCGTAGATGGCCATGGCCGACATGAACGCGAAGTCGCTGTACCGTGCCAGCGTTTCGTCGATCTGCATCAGGATTCCGTCTCCATGTCGAGTGCGCGGATCACTTCTCCGCTCCCAGCAGCCGTGTCCGCAGTCGATCGAACTCGGCGCCCCAGCCCGCTTGATCGCTTCTGGCCAGGCCGCCCATTTCTACTACGGCGCGTCGTTGACCCACGGTACCCGCCGCGGCCTCGACCGGGTACGCCCGGATCCAGATCCGTCGCCGTTTCAGCAACAGCGACACCAGCAGACCGGCCATCATCGTCAGCGCGCTCACCAGCACCCACTGCTGGGCCGGGTCGTGCGAGACCTGCAAGTTGACGAATTCCTCGGCGCCGTCGAAGGTGACCTTCGCTCCGCTCGGCAACGTGGTCGACTCGCCGGGACGCAGGTTGACCCGCGCTTCCTTGGTCAACCGACCCTGCTTGATCATCTCCGGGTCCAGCGAGAACAGCGACTGCGAGCGACCGGTGTCGAGACCGGTATTGCCGCGATAGACATCGACCGCCACCGCCGGGTCATCCATCCGGGGGAACGACGAGGTGAGCAGGCTGCCGTGGAACATCGCGGTCGGCGCGAACAGACCCTCGATGGCGATCTGGTTCTGCCTGCGTTCCTCGTCGGTGGCGTACATGCCGCCGGGCGGGTCGATGCGCAGCACACCGCTGGACAGGAAGGTCTGAGCGTCGTCGGGCCGCCACTGGATGGTCTCGGTGCGGGTCTGTCCGTTGGGGAAGGTGACGGTGAATGTCGGCGCGAAGCCGTGTCCCTGCAGGTAGACCCGATCACCGGCGACGCGCAACGGATGGTTCACCTGGAGCTCGGTGCTGCGCCACGTGTCGGTGCTGAGGTCGGCGCCCGCCTGATATTCGATATTCGAGTGGAACATCTCGGCCTGGCCGGTGGGCAGGTAGTCGGCCTTGAAGTCCTTCACCTTGATGCACAGCGGCGTCATGCCGGTGCCGTCATTGGTGTTGCCCGCCCGGAACGAGTCGAAGACCGCGGGCGAGGTGGTGCAGAAGCCGGGACCGTCGTTGGCGATCACGATGACATTGCCCTCGTAGCCGAACAGCTTGCCCAGCGCGATCGCCACCAGCAGCCCCACCAGAGACAGGTGGAACACCAGGTTGCCGAACTCGCGCAGATAGCCCTTCTCCGCGGACAGCGTCACCTCACCGTCGCGCTGACCGGGGCGAACCTCGGTCCGCCACCCACGCAGGGAAACCTTGGCGGCCTCGATCACCTCGTCGGGAGTCCGGTCGTCGGTCTCACTGGAGTGGTGCGGCAGTCTGCTCAGGTTGCGCGGCGCGGGCACCGGCGGGGTGCGCAGTGCCCGGTAGTGGTCCCAGCAGCGCGGCAGGATGCAGCCGACGAGCGAGATGAACAGCAGCACGTAGATGGCGGTGAACCAGAAGCTGCCGAACACGTCGAACAGCTCGAACCGATCCATCCACGGGCCCAGTGTCGGGCGGTCGGCGATGTACTTGTCGACCTTCTGCGCGTTGAGACTGCGCTGTGGCAGCAGCGCGCCGGGGATGGCGGCCAGCGCGAGCAGGAACAGCAGCACCAGCGCGGTGCGCATACTCGTCAGGCCGCGCCACGAATTGCGAACCAGGGCCCAGGCCCGGCCCACCAGCGACTGCCGGACGGGCGGGGTGGGGGTGGTCGGAGTAGTCAGCGTGTCAGTCATCAGATCGGAAGAGTCACCTCGGAGACGAACCCGTCACGCACCCAGCTGACGAACTGATCCCATGCCCCCGTGACCAGCGCGACGCCGACGGCGACGAGCAGAAAACCCCCGATTACCTGAATAGTGCGCGAGTTGCGCCGCAGCCAGCCGACCCCGCGCAACGCACCGGCCGACCCGAAAGCCAGCACCACGAAGGGCAGTCCGAGGCCGAGGCAGTAGGCGACGATCAACGTCACTCCGCGCACCGCGGTGGTGCCCTCGGTACCCGCGGACACCGCCATCACACCCGACAGCGTCGGCCCGAGACACGGCGTCCAGCCGAGCGCGAACACCCCGCCGAGCAGCGGCGCGCCGAGGATGCTGGTAAGCCTGCGCGGCTCCATCCGCGTGTCGCGCTGCAGGGCGGGGACCAAGCCGATGAACACCAGACCCATCAGGATCGTCACCACACCGCCGATGCGCTGCAGCAGTTCCCGATTCACATTGAGGGTCTGGATCACGCCGAAAACAGTGGCCGTGGCCAGCACGAACACCACCGTGAACCCGGCGACGAACAGCCCGGCGGCACCGGCCACCCGCATCTTCGCGCTACGGCGCTGCGCGGTGAGCGTGCTCGCCTGCGCGTTGGTGGCGGGCGGCGCCTCGGCGCCGACCAGCCCGGCCAGGTACGACAGATAGCCGGGGACGAGCGGCACGACACACGGTGAAGCGAACGACACCAGGCCCGCGAGCAGGCAGGCTCCCAGCGCCAGCAGAAGCGGACCCGATGCCGCCGTCTGCTGGAAGGAATCCCCGACTGCGGCGAGCGGAATCACTCGTCGGTGTCCGTATCCATGTCCTGCTGCTCGTCGCGCGGCAACGACAGGGTGCGCTCGGTCTCGGCCGGTTCAGCGGGGCCGAAATCGAACAGACCGGCGCCCGCGACACTGCGCGGGACGGTCGCGATGCCGGCCCAACGGTCGTCGACCGTCCAGCCCGCACCCATTCGGCGGGCGCCCTGACGGGGACGACACGCGGTCAGATTTCCTGGACGACGACGGCTGCTCACTGCTTCTCCTCGGCGGCGATGCGCTCGACCACGGGCTGAAGGTCTTCGGCCAGTAGCGAGCGAAGGAAGACCGCGGCGACCCGGTGCTGACGATCCAGGATCAACGTGGTCGGAATAACACTGGTGGGAAAGTTTCCGCCGAGAGCGAGCAAGGTCCGCATCGACGGGTCGTAGATGGACGGGTATTCGATCTTGTTGTCCACTACGAAGTCCTGGGCTTTGTCGCGCTGATGGTCACGGACGTTGATCCCCAGGAACGCGACGCCTTGATCTCTGGTCGCCGCGAAGACTTTTTCGAGAGCGGGCGACTCGGCGCGGCACGGGCCACACCACTGTCCCCACAGGTTCACGACCACGATCTGGTTCGGGAAATCGTCGACCGAAACGGTCTTTCCCTCGTTCATCAGATCGGGCCCCGAGAGCGTGCCGATCGTCCCGCGCGTCGCGGGCGGATCGTAGTAGATATCCGTTCTACCACCGGGTGAGACGAATTCGAAGGTCCCGCCACCGGTGGCTACCGCATCGGTACCCGTCGAGCAGCCCGCCACGGTGATGATCACCAACAGGGCGGACAGCACGGCGGTCAGCGCCCGCGGCCGACGGCCACGGGCGGATCCCGATGAGGACCAGCGTGTCATGCGCCGTGTACCGACGGGTCCGACGCGCCTGCAGGCTCGGAATAGACGATGTCGACGAGCGTATCGCCCTGATAGACCAGCGAGGTCAGCGACGCGAGCGAGCACTGCCGGTTGCGCGGGTCGTGCCACAACCGCTGGCCCTGCAGGAAGCGCCGCAGCGTCCACACGGGCAGCTGATGCGAGACCAGCACCACCTCGTGACCGGCGGCCTCGACGCGGGCCTTGTTCACCGCGGCGAGCATGCGATGCGCGATCTGCAGGTACGGCTCGCCCCAGGACGGGGTGAACGGGTCGCGCAGTTTCCACCAGTGCCTCGGCTTGCGCAGGGCACCGTCACCGACGGAGACCCGCAGGCCCTCGAAGGTGTTGCCCGCTTCGATCAGGTTCTCGTCGGTGCGCACGATCAGGTCGTGGGCGGCCGCGATCGGCGCCGCGGTCTCCTGGGCACGCTGCAGCGGGGAGGCGATCACCATCGCGATGTCGTGATCGGCCAGCGAGCGCGCGACGGCACCGGCCTGCGAGCGACCGGCCACCGAGAGGCTGAAGCCGGGCAGGCGACCGTAGAGGATGCCGTTCGGGTTGTGCACCTCGCCGTGGCGCAGCACGTGCACGATGGTTTCGACGGTCGACGGGTCGTCGTCGAGCGCGGGCGGCGCGGCGGCGGGGACAGGATGAGGCGCCTCGTCGCTATCCGCCGGGACTGGGGCGAATTCTGCGTCGGGCTGGTCGGAGCTCACGCTGGGGATCCTTCGGGGGTTGCGGCCGCGGCCGCGAGGGCGGCGGCGGGCAGAGCGGCGGCGATACGGTCGAACGCGTCCTCGTCGAGTGCCGCGGAGACGAACCATGCCTCGAAAGCGCTGGGCGGCGCGTACACGCCCGCGTCGAGCAGGGCGTGGAAGAAGGCAGGGTAACGCCAGGTCTGGCTCGCTTTGGCGGCGGCGTAGTCGGTCACCGGGCGCTCGGCGAAGAACACGCTCACCATATTGCCTGCGAACTGGACTTGATGCTCGACACCGGCCTCTGTCAGGGCTTTCGCGAACAGCGAGCCGAGACGATCGGCATTGCGGTCCAGCGCCGCGTACACGTCGGCGTCGGCCGCGCGCAGCGTCGCCAGGCCCGCCGCGACGGCGACGGGGTTACCGGACAGGGTGCCCGCCTGATAGACCGGGCCGAGCGGGGCGAGGTTGTTCATGATCTCGGCGCGACCGCCGAACGCGGCGGCGGGCAGGCCACCGCTCATCACCTTGCCGAAGGTGTAGAGGTCGCCCGCGACGCCTTCGCGGCCGTACCAACCCGACGCGCTGACCCGGAAGCCGGTCATCACCTCGTCCATGATCAGCAGCGCGCCGTTGTCGTGCGCCAGCGTGCGCAGGCCCTCGTTGAAGCCGGGCAGCGGCGCGACCGCGCCCATATTGCCCGCGGCGGCCTCGGTGATGACGCAGGCGATCAGGCCGGGGTGCGCCTCGAAGGCCGCGGCGACGGCGGCGAGGTCGTTGTAGGGCAGCACGATGGTGTCGGCGGCCTGCGCGCCGGTGACGCCGGGCGAGGTCGGCAGACCGAGCGTCGCGACGCCCGAGCCCGCGTCGGCCAGCAGCGCGTCGACGTGGCCGTGGTAGCAGCCGGAGAATTTGATGATCTTGGATCGGCCGGTGAAGCCGCGGGCCAGGCGGACCGCGCTCATCGTGGCCTCGGTCCCGGAGTTCACCAGGCGGACCCGCTCGACCGGATCGACGCGGGCGGCGATGGCCTCGGCGAGCTCGATCTCGGCCTCGGTCGGCGCACCGAACGACAATCCGCTGGTCGCGGCCTTCTGCACGGCCTCGACGACGGCGGGGTGGGCGTGCCCGAGAATCATCGGACCCCACGAGCACACCAGATCGACGTAGTCGTTGCCGTCGGCGTCGATGAGGGTGTAGCCGCTCGCGGAGGTGATGAACCGCGGCGTACCGCCGACCGAATTGAACGCACGAACCGGGGAGTTGACGCCACCCGGGATCACCGAGGCTGCCCGCTCGAAGAGCTGGGCGGAAACCGGTACCTGCGTAGGACTCACGGATTCCAGTCTCTCAGCTCGCTTCGGCACGCCGGACGACAGGGTGGAGCACAGTGACCCAGACCGCAGCGACCCACCGGCGACACGCCCGACACGCCGCCCCTATCGGCGAAAGAATTCGATCTAGGCCCATTGGCCTGCGACTACGCTCCGTGCGGCTCAGCACCTGAGCCGGAGGGAAATCAGCTATCAGCGAGAGGGTATTTCATGCGTTTCGGCGTCACCAGCACTGCCCTTGGCACAGGGTTCGTCGCGGCGGGAGTGCTTCTGGGCGCGGGTTCGGCCACCGCCTTCGCACCGCAGGTCCAGCCCGATCGGATCGGCGCCCAACTCAGCCACGAGGAGACCGTGGCACTCGGGGCGGGGCCGATTCCAGCGATCACCGCGATGCTCGTACCCCCCAATCGGATCGGCGCGGGTCTTCACACCGATACCGATCTGTACCGTGACGCCGACGGCGGCATCCGTGCCACCTTGCGCCAGGTGGTGACGGAGGCGGCGGCCCATCCCGACGGCACCGTCTCCGTTTTCCTGAACGCGCCCGGCACGCGGGGCGGGCGCGTTATCGACGTCTACCAGCAGTGGACCGACTGATTACGTGTACATGCAGGGCACTTCGGCGGAGATCGTGTGCAGCTGGCACATGATGCCGTTGTAGATCCCGCTCGAGCCGGTCTCCGGGGCGAAACCGTCGGCGGCCGGCTCGGCGGTCAGCGGGGTCAGCGGCAGGCCGGCGGCCTGAGCGGGCGCGGCGGCCAACGCGATCGTCGCCACGGCGGCGGCGACGGTACAGATTCCTGCGGTCAGTCTGGTCATCGATTCCTCCTCGAGGGAGCCCGCGGTGCGGGCTCGTGTCCCGAACCCCCACGCGCACATCGGAATTCGGCTTCCTCTAGATCATCGGTTCGACGCGGCGACGCGCTACAGATCTGGCGTAGATCCTGGCGAGGGCGTCGATCACCAGCAGTCCGCCCACCGTCACCAGCGCGCAGGCGAGCAACAGCAACGGCGGCACGTAGCGCACGGCCACGAAGCCGGGGTGTTCATCGGTACCGACGAACTCGGTGGTGCGCCGCGCCGCCTGCCAACTGACGACCGCGCAGGCCAGGAAGAGCACGGCGAAGCCGACTTCGAACAGCGCGATCCAGCGTCTCATTCCCGCGATCCTGCCAGGGGCGAGACCGAATCAGCCGACCAGGCTCGGTACCAGCAACAACGCGATGACGGCCAAGGTGAGGACAACCATCAACCCGATGACCAACAGGTCGCGCCGCAGGCTGTGTGGCTGCTCGATCACCACGCGCATCATTGCCTCCGCTCCCCCGGCGCCACGCCGGTGTGATAATCCTCACCCTACACTGTGCAGTGTTACTTCCGGCGAGACTGGAAGTACTTCGTCGACTCCGGCCGGTAACTGAGGAACGCCGCGCCCGCGGCCAGCACGCCCTGCACGATCGCCGAGCCACCCGCCACGATCGTCGCCGGACCGGCGACGCCGGAGAAGGTGAACATGGTCGCGACGGCACCGAGCCCGAGCCAGATCGCGACGACCGTGAGCACTGTGCGCGCCCAGGACTTGCCGCGGCCGAGCTGATGCGCGATGGCCACGGTGACCCCGGCCAGCAGCACGCCGACCAGCGCGGTCAGCCCGAAAGCCACCAGCACCATCGCGTCGACAGTAGCCGCGGGGAAGTTCGGATCCGACTTGTGCATCTCGTCGAGGAACTGCTTGCTGAGCTCGTCGCGCTCACCGGTCATGGTGATCACGCTGGCGAAGGTGTAGACCACACCGAGGCCGGCGGTCGCCCACCACAATTGACGGGCGGTGCCGACGTCTTCCGGCATGGGAAGGGTTTCGGGTTTGTTCGGCGGAACGATCACGACAGCCAGTGTGCTGCCTCGGTCGCCCAGTAGGTGAGCACGATGTCCGCGCCCGCCCGCCGGATGCCGATCAGCGACTCCAGGATCGAGGCCCTGCGGTCGATCCAGCCACGCTCGGCGGCGGCGGTGATCATCGCGTACTCACCGGAGATCTGATAGGCCGCGACGGGGACCGTCGAGCGGTCGGCGACGTCGCGCAGGATGTCGAGGTAGGACATCGCTGGCTTCACCATCACGATGTCGGCGCCCTCGGCGAGGTCGAGATCGAGCTCGCGCAGCGATTCGCGACGGTTGGCCGGATCCTGCTGGTAGGTGCGGCGATCGCCTTCCAGCGACGAGCCGACGGCCTCACGGAACGGGCCGTAGAAGGCCGAGGCGTACTTGGCCGCGTAGGCCAGGATGGCGGTGTCGGTCCGGCCGACCGCGTCGAGTCCGCGCCGGATCGCACCGACCTGGCCGTCCATCATCCCGCTGGTCCCGAGCAGATCGGCGCCGGCTTCGGCCTGCGACAGCGCCATCTCCACGTAGCGGTGCAGCGTCGCGTCGTTGTCGACCGCGCCGTCGGTGCCGATCACACCGCAGTGGCCGTGATCGGTGAATTCGTCGAGGCAGGTATCGGCCATGATGACCGTCGCGTCCCCGACTTCCTCGGCGAGCGCGCGCAGACCACGATTGAGGATTCCGTTCGGATCACTGGCCTGCGAACCGGTCGCGTCCTTGTCCTCGGGCAGCGGCACACCGAACAGCATCAGCCCGCCGACCCCGGCGGCCACCGCCTCCGCCCCGGCCTTGCGCAGGGAGTCCAGCGAATGCTGGTACACCCCGGGCATCGAGCTGATCTCCCGCGGCTCGTCGAGACCATCGGCGACGAACATCGGCAGCACCAGCTGACGCGGCTGCAGCGTGGTTTCGGCGACGAGTCGACGTAATGCGGGTGTCCTACGCAACCGCCGCGGGCGGTCGAAAGCGGTCATAGCCCGCAGAATACGCCTCTCGCCGGTCGGTCGCGGCAGCGCCTACAGCGGGCCGGAGCCGCGGGCCAGTTCGCCCAGAATCTGCTCGAAGGTTGCGAAGACCGGCGAGGGGCCCGCCGAACTCCAGGCTTGGTTGGTGAGCAGGATCGCCGTCACCGCACCGTCGTTGGACCAGGTGGATCCCAGACCGCCGTCCCACCCGTAGGCACCTGCGCGGGGGCCGTCGGGCCGGTCGCGCAGCTGGATGCCGACGCCGTATCCCCAACCCGCGCTGCCGTCGGGGGCGGGTCCGCCGCGGTCGAGTTGCTCGGCGGTGAGGTGGTTGGTGGTCATGGCGGTGACAGCGCGTTCGGACAGGATGCGGGTGCCGTCGAATTCGCCGCCGTCGCGCAGCATGCGGGCGAAGCGGTGGTAGTCGGCGAGGGTGGAGACCAGGCCGTCGCCGCCGCCTTCGAAGGCGGGTGGGGTGCTCCATTGGCCCAGGGCCGGATCGAAGACGGTGCGGACGCCGTCGATGTCGGTGTAGTGCGGGCCGAGTCGGGCCAGCTCGTCCGGTGAGACGGAGAAGCCGGTGTCGGTCATGCCGAGCGGACGCAGGACGCGGTCGGCCAGGAATTCCGACAGCAGTGCGCCCGCTGCCCTGGCGATCAGGATGCCGAGGACGGGTGCGCCGACGTGATAGAGCCAGCGCTCGCCGGGCTGATATTGCAGCGGCAAGGTGCCGAGTCGCCGCATCCAGGTGTCCGGCGGCAGCATCTGCGCGGGCGTCGGCGGGCCCCAGCCGAGGCCGAGTTCGCTCCAGGCGGTGTCGAGCGGCTTGGGTGAGAAGTCGGCGAAATCCATCCCCCAGCCGAGGCGGAAGGTCAGGAGGTCCTCGACGGTGATCGGGCGGTTCGCCGCGACCGTGTCGGCGAGTTCGGCAGCGGGGTTCGCCAGCACCCGCGGGTCGGCGAGTTCGGGGAGCAGTCGATCGACCGGTTCGGTCGGATCGAGCACGCCGTCGTCGATCAGGATCGAGGCCGCGACCGCGGTGAGCGGTTTGGTCATCGAGGAGATCCGGAAGATCGTGTCGGTGCGCACCGGTGCGTTGCGCTCGGCGTCGAGATGACCGATGGCGCCGGTGGTCACGTCGTCGCCGACCGCGACGAGCCAGGCCAGCCCGAGCAGTTCGTCGGCCGCGACGTGCGCGCCGAGCCGCTTGCCGATCTCGTCCACCGTCATCGCCTCTCCTCGGGTTGCGTTGCGCTACTAGACCACAGCGGTCCGACAGCTACCGGCGAATCGCCACCCGCGGTGCTTCGCCGAGGTCGGCAACCGGTCCCGGCGAACCTGTGGATAACATCGAAAGACACTGGAGCTCAATGGCTTCCGCGCGAGATCGACGAAACCTGTCGGTACCTCTCGCTATAATCGAAAGCGTGTTCGAGGGTTCCGACGATCGGGGGCGGGACCCAAACGCAACGGGAGGACGCCGAATGAACGCCATTGCCGCTCAGACCACTTTCATCACCGCGCCGTACGTGCCGCTCGAGAAGAAGCGACTGCCCGCGGGGCGTCCGCGCCGCTGGTACGTGGCGCACAATCGTCGGCTCAAGGCCATGCGGTTGACGATCGCACTGCTGGATTCCGGTGTGTACCTACCCAATCAGGCCACCAACGAGACGATCCGGCGCACCGCCGAGAAGATCGACATCCGCCCGCCGTCGGATGCCACCTGCCGGCTCGTGCGCACACTGCTGCGCTACAGCCGATGACCCAGATACGCCGAAAGCCCGCCGTTGCGGGCGGGCTTTCGGCGTATCTGTCGAGCCTAGCGGCTGCTGCTGCGGCGGCTCTTCTTCCGCGGCGGGGGCAGCAGGCCCTCGGCGCGCAGGCGCGACGCGTGCTCGGCCAGCGCCTCCACCAGTGGGCCGACCTGAGCCGACTCGGGCTGCACGTCCACGCGCAGACCGAACTCGATCGCGGTCTCGGCGGTCTTCGGGCCGATGCAGGCCACGATGGTGCGCGCGTGCGGCTTGCCCGCGATGCCGACCAGGTTGCGCACCGTGGAGGACGAGGTGAAAAGCACCGCGTCGAAACCGCCGGTCTTGATCATCTCGCGGGTCTCCGCGGGCGGCGGCGAGGCGCGCACCGTGCGGTAGGCGGTGACGTCGTCGATCTCCCAGCCGCGCTCACGCAGACCCTCGGCCAGGGTCTCGGTGGCGATGTCGGCGCGGGGCAACAGCACCCGGTTCACCGGGTCGAAGACATCGTCGTAGGGCGGGAAGTCGGCGAGCAGGCCCTCGGAGGACTGTTCGCCGCTGGGCACCAGTTCGGGGTTGATACCGAAGGAGCGCACCTTCTCCGCGGTGGCCTCACCGACGCAGGCGATCTTCACACCGGAGAACGCGCGAGCGTCCAGACCGAACTCGGCGAACTTCTCCCACACCGCGCGCACGGCGTTGGTGGAGGTGAACACCACCCACTGGTAGCGCCCGTCGACCAGACCCTTGACCGCCCGTTCCATCTGGGCGGGACTGCGCGGCGGCTCCACCGCGATGGTCGGCACCTCGATCGGGATCGCGCCGTGGGTGACGAGCCGCTCGCTCATCTCCCCCGCCTGATCCTTGGTGCGCGGCACCAGCACGGTCCAGCCGTAGAGGGCACGCGATTCCCACCACGACATCTTGGCGCGCTTGTCGACTTCCTTGCCGACGGTCACGACCAGCGGGCCGACCAGTTCGGACGCGGCGTTGTTCAGCGAGGCCAGCGTGGCCTCGATGGTGCGCTGCTGACGGGTGGTGCCACGCACGGTCACCGCGACCGGAGTCTGCGGCGCCAGACCGTGTTCCACCAGCGCGCTCGCCGTCTCGGCCAGGTGCCCGGAGGTGGCGTGCAGGACCAGCGGGCCGGGGGCGGCGGCCAGCGCCGACCAGTCGACCTCGCCGCGCACATCGGCCTCGGTATGCCCGGAGCCCAGCGCGATGCCCGCGTAGCTGGGCACGGCCGAGCCGTTGGGCAGGCCCGGCAGCACCTCGAACACCATGTGCGAGCGGGTGACGGCGTTGACCTCGTTGATCACCGAATCGGTGGTCAACGGGTCGCCGGTGACGATGCGGACCACGTCGTGACCGTTGCGCGCCTCGGCGATCAGCGTTTTGGCCACCTCGGCGGGTTCGCCGAGAGCGGGCCGCACGTCGACCGGGCTCTCGCCGTTCTCGTCCACCTCGTGCGCGATGCCGATCAGGGCGAGTACGCCCTTGTCGACATCGGGGTCGGTGAAGGCCAGCATCGCCCGCTCGAGCACCTCACGGGCGCGCACGGTCAGCAGGGCCGGGTCGCCGGGGCCGGATCCGACGAAAAGGATCCGCCCTGGTTGCTTCTTGGTAGCTCGGCTGCTGCTCATCGGTTGTTCTCCATCGGGCTGGAATTAGTGAAGTCGGTGGGCGCCGGTTCGTCTGTGACGCTCAGCAATGCGCGAGCACCCAGGTCCAGCAGTTCGCGCGCCAGCGTGCGACCGAGTTCGGCCGCGTCTTTCGGCGCGCCGACGATCGAGGCGCGCAAGACGTCGGAGCCATCGATCGCGGCGGCACAGGCGCGCAGCGAGAGTTCGTCGAAGATCCGGCCGTCCTCGTCGATCGACTCGACGATCTCGGCGAGTGCTCCGATCGGTGCGGTGCAGCCTGCTTCGAGCTCACCGAGCAGCGAACGCTCGGCGAGCACCGCGGCTCTGGTCGCGGCATCGTCCAGACCGGCGAGTACCTCGATCAATTGCGGGTCGTCACTGCGGCATTCGACCGCGAGGGCGCCCTGTGAGGGGGCGGGCAACATCTGCACCGGTTCGAGTGATTCGGTGATCTCGTCGGTGCGCCCGATCCGGCACAGGCCGGCGCGGGCGATGACGATGGCATCGAGCTCGCCCTCGCTCACCTTGCGCAGACGGGAGTCGATATTGCCGCGCAGCGGAAGGATGTCGAGGCCCAGACCGAGGGCGCGCAACTGCGCGGCACGGCGCGGTGCCGAGGTTCCCACGCGGGCACCGGCGGGCAACTCGCCGAGGACCATGCCGTCGCGAGCCACCAGCGCGTCGCGCGGGTCCTCGCGGGGCGGGATCGCGGCGATGGTGAAGCGCGGGTCCTGCGCGGTGGGGAGGTCTTTATAGGAATGCACCGCGATGTCGATGCCGCCCGCGGCGAGCTCGTCGCGCAGCGCGGAGGTGAACACCCCGACACCGATCTGCTGCACCGGATCCGACGACAGATCGCCCGGCGTCTTGATGACCACCAGTTCGGCGGGCTGCCCCGCCGCGATCAGCGCATCACGAATAGTGCCCGCCTGTGTCAGCGCGAGCAGGCTGCCGCGCGTGCCGATCCGCCACGGCGCACTGGCGCTGCCTGCGGTCACGGTGTCCTCTTCCTGCACTGTCGTGGTCATGCGGTTTCCTCCTGCGCATGCCCGAGCGGCGCTGCGTGGTTTCGCATGCTGCCTGTGTCGGGTCTTGACTCGGTCAAGCGTGACGGCCCATCGCCGAGGTGGCCTGCGGTGAAGTCGTCGGCCAGCGCGGACTCGCCCGCGGCGACCTCCATCGGAGCGGCAACCGCCTGTACCGCACCGGGTTTGAGTTCGAACAGCTCTCGCAACGCTTCGGCGTAGCTGTCACCGCCCGGCGTCGATGCCAACTGCTTCACCCGCACGGTCGGCGCGTGCAGCAGCTTGTCGACGACGCGACGCACCGTGCGCGCCACCTCGTCGCGGGCCGGGTCGGCCAGGTCGGGCAGCCGCGAATCGAGGCGGAGCAGTTCGGCCTCCACCACATCGGCGGCACGCTGACGGAGTGCGGCCACCGTGGGGGTGACCTCCGCCATGCGTTGCCCGGCAAGGTATTTGGCGAGTTCGTCGGCGACGATGAGGCGCGCGGCGGCGGTGTCGTCGGCCGCGGCGCCCGCGGCCGGATCGCGCTGCAGCGATTCGATGTCGATGACGGCGACGCCGGGCAGTCCTGCCACGGCGTGCTCCACATCGCGGGGCAGGCCGAGATCGCAGAAGACCAGCGGCCGATCGGCGGCGTCGGTGCCGGGGCGGCCCGCGAGTGCGCGGTGGGTGTCGGCCAGGGTGACCACGGACCCGACCGCGCCGGTACAGGTGACCACGACATCGGTGCCCGCCATAGCCTCGGTGAGCCGAGACATCTCGACCGCTTCGGCATCGACACCGTGCATGGTGCGCCCGGTTTCGGCGAGACGCTGTGCGCGTTCGAGGGTCCGGTTGACGACGATGATGCGCCCGATCCCGGCCCGCGACAGATGCGCCACGGCCAGTCCGCCCATCGCGCCCGCACCGACGACCACCGCGGTCCGCCCGGCGAGATCGCCGACGACCCCACGCGCCCGGTCCAGCGCCACCGACACCACCGAGGCGCCGGCCCGGTCGATCCCGGTCTCCGAATGCACTCGCTTGCCGACTCGCAACCCGTGCTGGGCCAACTCGTGCAGCGTGCGTCCGACCGCCTGCTGACCGTCGGCGCTGGCGTAGGCGCTGCGAATCTGGCTGAGCACCTGCTGCTCGCCGACAACCATCGAATCGAGGCCGCTGGCGACCGCGAACAGATGCTCGGCCGCGGCCTCGCTGTAGCGCACATAGGCGTGCTTGGTGAGATCGCCCAGCGGCAGTCCGGAATGCTTGGTGAGCAGCTCGCTCACCTCACCGAGCCCGCCGTGGAAGGCGTCGACGACCGCGTAGACCTCGACCCGGTTGCAGGTGGAGACGATCATGGCCTCGGACACGTGGCTCGAGGACAGCAGCCGATCCACCAGTTTCGGCCGTTCGGACTCACTGATGGCGACTTTCTCCAGCACCGATACCGGGGCGCTCCGATGCGAAATCCCGACCAGCAGAACACTCATGACCACACCTCGCCGACGCTGTGGCGTGTCATGCGCGTCCCCACGCCGTGTCGCTGTTTAGCTCGCTGGCGCTCGCTCATGGCGTGATCACCGATCCCTTGGTGCTTGGCTCCGTTGCCGAGTGGGGCGTGACCGAACGCGGCGCGGTGCGACGCGACGGCCTGCCGCGAGCCGGTTCGACCGGCGCGGCATGTGTGAGGTGGTTCGGCGGCGCTACCCGGCGCGCGACGCGGCTGGAGCCGACCTCGGCGATCTCGGGCAGCGCGGGCGCGTCGTTGCGCGCGGCATCGAAGGACAGCATCTGTAGTTCCATCGCCAGGTCGACGCGGCGGACCTGCACATGGGCGGGCGCGCGCAGTTCCAGCGGCGCGAAACTCAGTATCGACGGCAGTCCGGCGGCGACGAGCCGGTCACACACGTCCTGGGCGGCCTCGTCGGGCACGGCCACCACGGCGATCGTCGGCGTCAGTGCCGGAATCTGGGCGGTCAGCTGCTCGACATCGCGCACGACGAGACCGGCGTACGACTGGCCGATCACCGAAGGGTCGTTGTCGAAGATCCCGACCACGGTGAAGCCTCGTACCCCGAATCCGCCGTAACCGACCAGCGCGCGGCCCAGATTGCCCGCGCCGATCAGCACTACCCGATGTCCCTGTGACAGTCCGAGCACATCTTCGATCCTGGTGCGCAACTTGGCTACGTCATAGCCGACACCCCGCACACCGTTGGGTCCGAGGAAGGAAAGATCCTTGCGCAGCTTCGCCGAATTGACACCCGCCGCGACAGCGAGTTCCTCACTCGATACGATGACTACACCCTCGTCGGCCAACCCGGCGAGAACCCGGAGATAGGTAGCGAGACGAGTCACCGTGGCTTGCGGAATGTCCCGCACAAGAGCCTTGCCGGAGACGCCACTCGGCGTCTCGTGCTGCTCTGTCACGTCGTCGGCTCCTCGTTCCGGGCCTGATCGCGGTCCGGTTCCTCTGTTTCGTTCACCGGTGTGGGTCGCTGCGATTACGAGAGCGCGACCGGTGCCATAGGGGCGGTACAAACCCGGCCACCGCCGCTGCGTGCCAGGGGCGGTGCGGATTGCGTGTCACCACCGTAACCGCTTGTGCAGGCGTTCACAAAGTCGGTGAATTCGGCCTCATTTTCCGTCGCGACCAGCGATCCGGCTCAGGTCGGCCCGCAAACGGGGCTCGTCGACGTCGAAATAGCTGTGTTCACGGCCGTTCAACAGGACCACTGGCAGGCGATCTCCGTATTCCGCACGCAGCTCGGGGTCCTCGACCGCGGCTTCGTCGACGTCCAGGGTCACTACCGGGAGACCGAAATCACCACAGATCTTCTGCAATTGCGCCAGCGCGGTGCCGCACAAGCCGCAGCCGGCGCGGGTCAACAGGGTCACCGTCGGTGTGGGATTAGTCATGAGCCCTATTTAATCCTCGAGCCCTCAGCGAGTTGTCGGTGCAGCCGGTTACTGTGGACATGGTTCGCGCGACTAGCGGAGGGTACTGGTGCCGGAACGTTCGAAGGTGACTAGGGCCGGATTCGTCGCAGGGCGATTCGGGGAGTTCCCTGCGCGGTGGCAGCCCAGCCGCCTCGGTCAGGAACTACAGGAACAGTTCGCACGGCTGCCTCGCAGCCCGTTCGGGCCGAGCGAGGAAGAGCTACGCGCCAACCTCGCCGGTGAGGCAAGCGCCGACGCGGCGATCGAGCTGCACGTTGCCGATCTCGCCGAACAGGGCGCCGACGCGGGCCCCGAGGTCCCTCGCGACCTCACCGCCGCGGCGTTCTTCGACGTCGACAACACTCTGGTCCAGGGTGCCTCGATCGTCCATTTCGCCCGAGGGTTGGCCGCGCGCAAGTACTTCAAGACCTCCGACCTGGTCGACGTCGCCTGGAAACAGGTGAAGTTCCGGGTCACCGGCAAGGAGAACTCCTCCGACATGGTCTCGGGCCGGGAGAAGGCGCTCAGCTTCATCGCGGGCCGCCCCACCGCCGAACTCGCGGCGCTCGGCGAGGAGATCTACGACGAGATCATCGCCGACAAGATCTGGCCCGGCACCCGCGCCCTCGCCCAGATGCACCTCGACGCGGGCCAGCAGGTCTGGCTGGTCACGGCCACTCCGGTCGAGCTGGCGAATGTGATCGCCAAACGTCTCGGCCTGACCGGCGCCCTCGGCACGGTCGCCGAGAGCGTCGACGGCAAATTCACCGGCCGCCTGGTGGGCGACATCCTGCACGGCCTCGGCAAGGCTCACGCGGTGCGCACCCTCGCCATTCGCGAAGGTCTCAATCTCAAGCGCTGCACCGCCTATTCCGACAGCCACAACGACGTCCCCATGCTGTCGTTGGTCGGCACCGCGGTGGCCATCAACCCCGACTCCGACCTGCGCGAGGTCGCGAAGAACCGGGGCTGGGAAATCCGCGACTTCCGCACCGGTCGCAAGGCGGCGAAGATCGGTGTGCCCACCGCGCTGGCGCTCGGCGCGGCGGGCGGAGCGGTAGCGGCTGTCGTAGCCCGCCACCGCGACAACTAACCCAGCACCACGTTCCGACGCTTGGCCAGCAGCTTGTAGAGGGTCTGCTGGATGGTCTCGCGGACCTGGTCGGTGACCTCGAACATCGTCATCGGGTCATCGGCCTCTTCCGGCTCGAACGCCGTGGTCGCGATCGGCTCCCCGAACTCGATGTACCACTTCGACGGCATCGGCACCGCGCCGAGCAGCCCCAGGTGCGGGAACAGCGGCGTCACCGGGAAGTACGGCAGCCCGAGCAGACGGGCCAGCGGCTTGATATCGGCGAGCTTCGGGTAGATCTCCTCGGAGCCGACGATCGATACGGGGATGATCGGCACCCCGGCCCGCACCGCCGCCGACACGAAACCACCGCGCCCGAACCGCTGCAGCTTGTACCGGTCGGCGTAGTTCTTGCCGACGCCCTTGAATCCTTCGGGGAACACCCCGGCGATGTGCCCGGAGCGCAGCAGCCGCTCGGCATCGGGGTGGCAGGCCATCGTGTGCCCGGCCTTGCGCGCGAGCGCACCCAGCAGCGGCATCTCGAAGATGAGGTCGGCGGCCAGCAGCCGCAGGGCCCGCTGATTCGGGTGCTTGTCGTGCACGGCCAGCTGCAGCATCAGACCGTCGAGCGGCACGGTGCCCGCGTGATTGGCGACCAGCAGCGCGCCACCGACGGCGGGAACGTTCTCGATGCCCGTGACCTCGGCGCGGAACCAGTACTCCGACAACGGTCGCAGGGTGGGCAGGATGACCGATTCGAGCAGGTGCCGGTCGTAGCCGAACTCGTCGACCTGGTAGTCCCCGGTGAGCCTGCGGCGCGCGAATTCCGCGGTCCGCTCGATCTGCTCGCCGACGGCATCGCGCACGATGTCGGTGAGTGACTTCGGCGGCAGCGCGGGCATTCCCGGCCGACGCTCGCTGAGAGAGGTGACCGGCATCGCCTGCATCGGCTGATCCGGCCATCGCCGGGTCTGCGGTCGCTGTCGGGCCTCGACATTCACGTCGAGACGAATGACTTTTGCTCCCTCGTTCATGTATGCGCTCCTGAACCGGCCCCGATGAGGCCGAGCAGTTTGTGTTCCGCGGCGTCGATCCATGCCGGATCGAAGACGGGCCGCAACGCTGCGCCCGCGATGAAGTCATCGAACGCCTGGACCGTGGTCCAGCGTGGGGTGAAGCCGAGCTCGGTTCGCATACGGGTGGTGTCGAGCCCGCAACCGAAATAGAAATAGTCGGGTTGTTCGCCACTGAATCCGCGCATGATCGGTCCCATCAGCGAGCGACCGACCGTGCGGAAGACGAAGAACGGCACGGGCGCGACAATGCGCCCAGCCCGTCGGATCGCCTGCGACATGGCCAACGCGCCGTCACCGGCGATATTGACCGTGCCACCGTGTGCACGCTGCGCCGCGTGCACGAGCACCGCGACCGCGTCTTCCTCGTGCAGCAATTGCAGTCGGGCTTCACGACCGAGAACGGTCGGCGTGATCGGCGAACGCAGATATTGCACGCCTCGATCGGCCAGGCGCGGCCCGACGATCGGCGCGAAACGCAGAATCGATGCGGAAATATCGGGCCTGCGCCGCGCCATTCCACGCACCAGCGCCTCGATATCGATCATATCGCGTGCGAACCACCCCGCAGGTGGAGTGCGCGCGCCCATTTCCTCGGTGAATTTCGCCGGATCCCTGGCACTGGATCCGTATACCGCCGAGGACGATCGCACGACCACGCGCCGCACCGACGGCGCTTTCTGACACACCGCGAGCAATTGCATCGCGCCGAGGACATTGAGATCCTTCATCACCGCACGACCGCCACCGGCGGGCGGACGAGTGAGCACGGCCGCGTGCACGACAGTGTCGACGTCGTTGCCCTCGACGACCTTGCGAATAAGCGGATTCCTGATATCGGCGCGCACGAACTCGGCACTACCCATTTTTCGACGAAGCTCACGGCTGGGAGTGACGGTATCCACGGCGATGACACGTTCGACGCCGGGTTCGGCAGCTATGCGTGCCGCGACATTGCCACCGAAGAAGCGGCTGGCACCAGTGACCAGCACAACCTTCGGCGCGTGTCGTTCCCGTGTATCGGAACTCGTACCTGACCCCACTCAAAGCCCCCTGCTCATCGTGTTTCGCGTACCAGAGTAGCCGCATTCGCGCCACTCGCCGTCACGATCTACAAGCATTTAACGAGGACGACCCGTCCCCGCATAGCGAGATTCACAAACCCGGGCTTTTCACAGCGAGAGCCCGCCACCTTCGAAGGGTGACGGGCTCGTCGCGGGCACGCAGGCTTACTTGCCGAGTTTGCGCCGCTGAACACGCGTGCGGCGAAGCAGCTTGCGGTGCTTCTTCTTCGACATACGCTTGCGGCGCTTCTTGATCACAGAACCCATAGGGTTTCCTCGCGTTCTCTCTACTCGGCATACACACGCGGTGTTCACGTGCGTCGTTTGGCGTCCGCGCCGCCGGGGCAACCGGACACCACGAACGGTGCCACCGGCAGGCGGACACGAACCAGTTGTCCATGCTACCGGGGCACCCGAGCAGCAACGAAACCGCCCTTGTACCTGGCCTAACTACGTCATCCGGCGTCGAAGTACGACGTCTCCAGGTAGTCGTGCACCGCCTTCGCGTGCACTCGGAACGAGCGTCCGACACGCACCGCGGGCAGTTCACCCGAGTGCACGAGCCGATACACCGTCATTTTCGACACCCGCATGAGATCGGCGACTTCGGCGACGGTGAGAAACTGAGTGCCACCGCCGATCACCGTTTGCGGGGTGGCGCCGACCCGTGGAGCGGGCGAACCCGAACCACCGCCCGACGCCGATGGATTACTTGACATTCTGTTCGCAGACATCATGGCACCATTGACCTCCGGCACGCCCGCGCCGCCGGCTTCCCCACCAGCGGAACAGACACGCACGTGCTTCTACGAGCTTAGCGGGACCAGTGGGATTACTGCGACGGGTGTGAGAAATCGGTTCTCGAACCGGGTACCCGATCGTCACTCGTTCGTTGCGCCCTGTTCTGCCGACCGCCGCTTCGCCGCGTGTAGTGCTTCGGTGAAGGTCGAGCGCAGCGCACCACGCTCCAGCTCGCGCAGCGCCGCGGCGGTGGTGCCGCCGGGCGAGGTGACCGCGGCGCGCAGTTCGGCCGCGCTCTGCCCGGTTTCGTCCAGCAACGCCGCCGCGCCGATCATGGTCTGCACGACCAGTTCGCTGGCCACCTCGCGGGTGAGACCCAGGCCGACACCGGCATCGATCATCGCCTCGACGACAAGGAAGAAATACGCCGGTCCCGAACCCGATACCGCGGTGACCGCGTCCATCTGCGCCTCGGGCACCGTCACCACTTTGCCGACGGCTTCGAGCATCTCGCCGACCTGCTCCAGCTGTTCGGGCTTGGCGTAGCGACCGGGCGATTGCACACTCATCCCCTGCCCGACCAGCATCGGGGTGTTCGACATCACCCGCACCACCGGGAAACCGGCGGGCAGTTTCGACTCGAGCCGGGCGGTGGAGATACCGGCGGCCAGCGAGACGAGCACCTGATCGCGACCGTTTTCCAGATCGGCCTTGGACAGGTCGGTGAGCACCGAGTCGACCACACCGGGCTTCACCGCGATGACCACGATGTCGGCGCCCTCGACAGCGTCGGCGACCGAACCGCTCACCCGCACCTTGAACCGCTCGGCCAGCTGCGCGGCCCGCGCGGCGACCGGCTCGACAACGACCAAATCCTTGATCGCCCGGCCGGATTCCAACAATCCGGCCACCAGCGCCTCACCGATCCGACCGCCACCGACCACCGCAATTCTCGTCATGAGAACAAGGTTAGTTGGCCCGGTGGCCTCAGCGTGCCGCCGGGATC
The DNA here is from genome assembly GCF_030486425.1 of Nocardia sp. PE-7. Taxonomy (NCBI): domain Bacteria; kingdom Bacillati; phylum Actinomycetota; class Actinomycetes; order Mycobacteriales; family Nocardiaceae; genus Nocardia; species Nocardia sp. PE-7. The sequence goes on from NZ_CP129614.1 coordinate 6,313,045, forward strand.
AGGGCCAGCTGACGACTCTGGGCGACAACGGCACCGGTGGAGTCGATGACCAGGTGGTCCTCGTCGAACATCCGCTCACCGACCTCACGGGCGGTCGCGACGACGCGCAGCCAACCGGGCGCGGGGACGCGGCGCAGATAGGTGGTCATCTGGACGGTCGGCGACCAACCGAAGTGGCCCAGGTTCATCGGGACGGGCGGGCTGATGTCGGCGGCCATCATCGCGAAGGCGGCGCGCGCCCGCGGATCGGCTTCGTCGCCGTCGAACGGGCGGATCCACAGCCGCAACCGGGGCGGGCCGGTCTCGCCGCGCAGGAATTCGCCCCAGGTCGGATCGATCACCATGTGGGCGCCCCGGCTGACGTGCACGATCTTGCCCATCGGCGAATCGGGGGTGTACTGGAAGGCTTGTTCGCCCGGCTCGGCGGGCATGTCGGTGTCGGGGCCGGTCCAGCGAGTCTGCGCGGAGTCGAGATGGCCGAAGGTGAACGCGGTTCGGACGAGGGTGCGACCGTTCTGGATCAGGTCGACGTCGGCCAGGCAGATCTGGCGACCCTTCTTCCGGATGTGTACCGCGTATTCGACCTCGCCGGGATCGGGCGCGCCGAGGAAGTCGGTGCTGGCCGCGATCGGAGCCATCCGGGCGAGCGATTCGTCGGCCTCGGTGAGCCAGCGGGTCGCCGCGGCGGCGGTGGCCGCGACCATGGTGCCACCGTGCACCTTGGGGCCGATGGTCCAGGTGGGCGCGATGACGCCGGCGTAGCGGCCGGTCTCGGCATCGGTGGTGGTGAGCTCGGTCAGGTCGAGAACCTGGCTGAACGGCGCGTCGGTCGCGAGTTCTCGCGTCATCGTCACTCCTGGTCGGGGGGCACTACAATTCGTACAGCGTACAAGCACACTGGGGCCGCGAGTATTCCGCGCTGCATACGCGGGCACGGCCAGGTCAGCACAGGCGGGCCGCTCCGCGCGGTCACGGCCGCGCCCCGGCGGTGAGACGATGTCCCCGCCGCAGCACGGTCACGGCAAGTCGGCGTGGCGCGGCTGAGGGTCCGGCGTCGCGCCGGTGAGATGGCGGCGTGCGAATTCGAGAGTGCGCGCCAGTTGCACGGAGCGCTCGGCGGTGGTTCGCGCGTTCTGGGTGTTGATCTCGGCGACCGCGTGGCCACGGAAACCGGTGTGTATCAGGTGTTCACACAGTTGCGCGCACGGTTGGGTGCCGTCGCCGGGCACCAGGTGTTCGTCGTGCGCGGCGCCGCGCCCGTCGGCCAGGTGCAGGTGGATCAGGCCCTCGCCCATCCGGCGCGCCAACTCGAGCGCGTCGGTGCCCGCGGTCGCGGTGTGCGAGAGGTCGAGGGTGTAGTGGTCGAAGCCGGTGTCGGTCGGATCGTAGGAGGGGCTGAACGCGCTCACCGCGCGTCCGGGGCCCGCGCGCCGTTCCAGCCTGCGCACCGCGCCCTCGCGGAACAGGGTGTCGGCCCGCATCGGGAACATGTTCTCCACCGCGACCTTGACCGGGTGATGCGCCTCCAGCTCACCGACCTGATCGGCGAATCCCTTGGCGTAGCGACGCTGCCAGCGAAACGGCGGATGCACCACCACGGTGTCGGCACCGAGCGCTTCCGCGGTGCGCACGCTGCGTTCCAGCTTGGCTACCGGGTCGGCGCCCCACACCCGTTGGGAGATCAGCAGACACGGTGCGTGCACGGCGAGCACCGGAACGCCGTAGCGCTTGGCGTAGGACTGCACGGTGGCGATGTCCTGGCTGGCCGGCTCGGCCCACACCATCAATTCCACACCGTCGTAACCCAATTCGGCGGCGTACCGGAACGCCGCCTGCGTGTTCTCCGGATACACCGAGGCCGTCGACAGGCCGATCGCGATGTCCGCTCGTGCGTTCCCCACAGCCCACTCCCTGTATTCAGCTGGTACTGAGGAGAAAGGCTAGCGGTCCCAGCGTCACGAAGACGCCAACGACGACGGCGATCACCGTGCTGAAGATGTCGTCGGTACGGCGCAGAACGCGAACCAGCGCCACGAGACCCAGGATCACCACCATCGCCAGGGCCAGCGCCACCCACGGCAGCGTTTCCCACATCGTCTCGAAACCCTTGAACAGCAACATTCCGGCGACCGCCGCGCCCGCGCTCTGCGCGCCGAGGATCATCCACTGGCGACGGTTGGTGTCGTCGCCGTTGCCGCGCGCCATCGCCGAGACGCGGGCGGCTCGGCTGGCTACCGCACCGCCGGCGCGATTGCCCGCCGTCCGGCCCGCAGCCCGCGAGTCGGAACGGCCCGACGTCTTCGACTTGGCGCGGCTCGCCACCTTCGACCTGGCGCGGTCCGCCACCTTCGCCGCGGCCGCTTTGGTCGCGGCGCGCCTGCTCGCCCTGGTCGGCTTCGGTTCGTAGTCGTCGTCGTAGTCGTCGTCATCGTCGAAAGCGGCGTCGTCGTAATCGGATTCGGAGTAGTCGTTGTCGACGTAATCGCGATCGACGTAATCGGACTCGGCGTAGTCGTCGGTGTCCTCGTCGTCGGCCTGGTCCGCGCCGACGCGATACACGATCTCGGTGTGCGCGTCGACGCCGCCGCGATCGGCCCGCTGTCGCAGCAGGTCACCGGCCACCGACTGCCCGGATACCAGCGGCTGCTCCTGGCTGACCGGCGACCACGCGGCCGTCGGGAAACCACCGCTCTCGGGGGCGGGCGCCGCCTTGTCCGGACGATGCCTGCGCGCCGACCACGACGGCAGCCCGCCGGACTTCGGCTCCCCCCGCCTGCGATCCAGCGACGGGCGCTGATCCGCACCGCGGGCCGGTGGGGCCTCGACGCCCGGCGCCAGGTTGAAGGCCTGCGTGGCCTCGACATTCGGCGGCGGATATCCGTTGAACCCCGGCGCCGGGGGCTGTCCGGCGAAGCCTGGCGTCGGGTCGTTGCGGCCCGGCCCGGGGAAACCTCGGGCGGGCTCGGGGCCCGGCCGACTGATGGCGCCCGGCTGCGGATCGAAAGCATCGCCCGGTCCAGCGTTGAACCCCGACGCGGGTCGGCCGTCGAACGACTCGCCCGGTCGGCCGTTGAACCCCGAGGCGGGTCGGCTGTCGAAGGATCCGGCGCCCCGACGCTCGTCGAAGCCGGATCCGGAGAAGCTGTCGAAACCAGGGCCGAGATCGGCGAGATCGTCCAAGCCGCGGGATTGCCCCGGACGACCCATGAAGGCCTGGGGCGCATCGATGCCGGCCTCGTACAGCGGCGCGTCGAACGACGGGCGGCCGGGGGGCGGGCTCGGCTCGTTGGCCTCCTCCGCGGCTTCGGCGGCTCGCCTGCGCGCTGCCCGCCCGCCGGTCACCGGAGGCGGCTTCGGCGGCTCGGGATACGGGGCGGCGTCGGGCTCCTCCGGCCGGTGCCGTCTGCCGCCACCGACAGCGGGCAGCGCACCGGAGCCGAACAATTCGGCGATACCGGGATCGACCGGCTGCGAGGGCACGCCCGGCACGCCGAGCCGACCCGGACCACGGCTCGCACGGGAGCCGGTGTCGCGGGCTTCGGCGCGGAACGGACCGAACGGATCCGACGACGGTCGCTGTTCGCCGAGACCGAGTGGATCGGGGGCGGAGTACCCCGCGTCGGGGTCGAATCGGGCGATCGGGCCCGACATCGGGGAGAAGGCCGGTTCGGCCGGGCCGGGCGGCGGGTAGGGCGCGGGCTGATAACTCGCGGGCGGCTCGTAGGCCGCGGGTTCGGGTGCGTAGGTCGGCGCGGGGACATAGGCGGGCGGGGGTTCCGGCGCGGGCGGCGCGGGCGCGGCGTGCGAATTCGGCTTCACCGCCGCGTTCTCACCGGTCAGATCGTTGACCGAGAGCCCGCGACCGCTGCGCCGCCGCCGTCCACCGCCGCCGGAGGCAGCGGGCGCTGCCCCCTGCGCGGCATTGCGAGCCAGCAGCTCGGCGACCGATAGCTGCTTCGAATCCTCACTGCTCATGCCGACTCCACTTCCGCGACCGGGGTGACCGGCGGCACCGCGGCCGGTCCACCTCCGTTGGGCTCGGAGTCCAGTTTGCGCAAGATAAGGCCTTCGCGCAGCGCCCATGGGCAGATTTCGATGCTGTCGAGCGATAACGCCCGCATACTCGCCTCCGCGACCAATGCTCCGGCCACCAATTGCTGGGACCGGTCCGAACTCACGCCCTCCAGTTCCGCGCGGTCCGAGGCGGTCATCCGAGAGATGAACGCGATCAGCTGGCGCAGACCGGAGCTGGTCAGTGTACGTCGCACCCTGGGGCCCGCGGCCGAGGGTGCCGCGCCGGTCAACCGGGCCAGCGAACGGAACGTCTTCGAGGTACCGACCGCCAGGTCGGGTTTGCCTGCCTCGACAAGAGTCTTGGACGGAACCACCAGTTCGGCGTCGAGCCAGTCGCGCAGGACCGCGATCTTGCGCTTGCCCGGCGGGTCGTCGCGCAGCCACTCCCTGGTGAGCCTGCCCGCACCGAGTTGCAGCGACAGCGCCACATCGGGTTCTTCGTCGCCGCCGTTGGACAGCTCGAGCGAGCCGCCGCCGATGTCGAGATTGATGATCCGGCCCGCGCTCCAGCCGAACCAGCGGCGCACCGCGAGGAACGTCAGGCGGGCCTCGTCCTCACCGGTGAGCACCTGCAGATCCACCCCGGTCAAGGACCGCACGCGAGCGAGCACTTCCTCGGAATTGGTCGCCTCACGTAGGGCGGAGGTGGCGAACGGCATCAGCTCGACACATCTGGAATTGCGTGCCAGATCGGCGAACTCGAGGATGGTCGCGACCAGTCGGGCCTCGCCCTCCTCGGTGATCCGGCCCATCGAATCCATGCTCTCCGACAGGCGCAAAGCCGACTTCGACGAGCTCATCGGCATCGGGTGGCCACCACGATGGGCGTCCACCACGAGCAGGTGGACGGTATTGCTTCCGACATCGAGAACACCAAGCCGCACACGAATACGGTACTTGGTGATCCGGTACCACAGGCCAGGCGACTGAGCTGTTAGCGTCAGCAGCTGTGACCGAAGGCGCATCTGGCACCGCGGAGACCGGGCTCCGACCTGGGCGAAAGATCGATCCTGCCCCGGAGGTCGAGCTCGATTTCCCACGGGAGTGGATCGAGTTCACCGACCCAGCAAACGACGAGCACCAGATCGTCGCAGATCTGACGTGGCTGCTGTCGCGCTGGACGTGCGTGTTCGGCACGCCCGCCTGCCAGGGCATCATCGCCGAACGCCCCGACGACGGCTGCTGCTCGCACGGCGCGTTCCTCGCCGACAAGGACGACCGCAAACGCCTCAACGGTGCTGTGAAGATGCTCACACCCGAGGACTGGCAGCTGATGGGCGAGGCCACCGAGCACGGCAAAGTCGTCAAGAAGGGTTACCTCGAGCTCGACGAACTCGAGGACGAGCCGGCCTTGCGCACCCGCCGCTTCGACGGCGCCTGCATCTTCCTCAATCGCCCCGGTTTCGCCGCGGGCCCCGGTTGCGCACTGCACATCATGGCGGTGCGCAAGGGCATCGAACCCCTGGAAGTGAAGCCGGACGTGTGCTGGCAGCTGCCGATCCGGCGGACCCAGGATTGGGTGGAACGCCCCGATGGCGTACAGATCCTGCGCACGGTGGTCACCGAATACGACCGGCGCGGCTGGGGCGCAGGCGGCCTGGATCTGGATTGGTACTGCACCGGCTCCCCCGACGCCCACGTCGGCGCGAAGCCGGTTTGGCAGTCCTACGGCCCGGAGCTGCGCGAGTTGCTCGGTGCGCCCGCCTACGACGAACTCTCCCGGCACTGCCGCCGACGCGAGGGCCTCGGGCTGGTCGCGGTGCATCCGGCCACGGTGGAAGCCGAGCGGATGAACCCCGAATCTCACGGATCGAATCACTCGGAGTGAAAACCTCGTAACCATTCGGTTCATCTGTAGGTCGTGCATCTGTCACCGAACTCGGGTTGTATAGCTGTTCATGTCCAAGAAAGCGATCTACGCAGCGACCCTCGCGATCGGCGCGACCCTCTCCATGACCGGCCTGGCCCATGCCGAACCGAACGGTGATCCGGCCGCGTACGCGGACTTCACGGCCGACTTCGTGAACTACAACGACCCCGCGGCGATCGACGCCGCCAAGAACGGCAAATACATCATCATCAGCACGCAGGGCACGTCCTCGCCCATCGGCTGCCGTGGCAACGGCGCCGACGTGCCGATCTACGACTGCAAGCAGTTCGACGGCGTCGAGGTGGTCTCCCTGAAGAAGATCGAAACCCCCCTCGGCACCGCCTGGAGCGTGCTGTAACCGCCCCCTGTGGCATCTCGACCATGAACGAAAAGGTCCCGTCGGATTTCCGACGGGACCTTTTCGCTGGGGGGTCGAGATCAAGCTTCGAGCTTGTAACCCAGTCCTCGCACAGTCACCAGGTGTTCCGGCTTGGCCGGGTCTGCTTCGATCTTCGAGCGCAGGCGCTTGACGTGCACGTCGAGGGTCTTGGTGTCGCCCACGTAGTCGGCGCCCCACACCCGGTCGATCAGCTGGCCACGGGTGAGCACACGACCGGAGTTGCGCAGCAGGTACTCGAGCAGGTCGAACTCCTTGAGCGGCAACGTGACCTGACCACCGTTGACGTGCACGGTGTGCCGGTCCACATCCATCCGCACCGGTCCGGCCTCCAGCACGCTGTTCTCGCTGCCGGAGTCCAGCTCGTCACCGGCGCCGCGGCGCAGCACGGCCCGGATCCGCGCGATCAGCTCGCGCGCCGAGTACGGCTTGGTGACGTAGTCGTCGGCGCCCAGTTCCAGTCCGACGACCTTGTCGATCTCGCTGTCGCGCGCGGTCACCATGATCACCGGCACGCCGCTGCGCGTGCGCAACTGCTTGCACACGTCGGTGCCGCTCATGCCCGGCAGCATCAGGTCGAGCAGCACGATATCGGCGCCGGAGCGGTCGAATTCGGCCAGCGCGGACGGACCGTCGCCGACGACGGTGACGTCGAAGCCTTCCTTGCGAAGCAGAAACGCCAGCGGCTCGGCCAGCGAATCCTCGTCTTCGACGATCAACACACTCGTCATCTGCGTGCCTCCACACCGTTCGTTCGTCCCGCGAGAGTGCGCGGGACGGTGGTTTCTCTCGTGGTGGACTCCGGCGTCTGTTCCGCGTCCTCGTCACCATCGGTTTCCAGATGGGCGGGGATGCGCAGCGTGAACGTCGAGCCGGTGCCCAGTTTGCTCCACAGGGTGATTTCACCGTTGTGATTGGCCGCCACGTGCTTCACGATGGCCAGGCCGAGCCCGGTGCCGCCGGTCGATCGGGAACGGGCCTTGTCGGAACGGAAGAACCGCTCGAACACCCGTTCCTGGTCTTCCTTGGCGATCCCGATACCGCGATCGGTGACCGCCATCGCGACATGATCGCCGCGCAGCGACCGGCTCACCGACACATGCGAACCCTGTGGCGAATACGCGATCGCGTTCTCCACCAGATTCGACAGCGCGGTCACCAGCAACGTCTCGTCGCCGAGCACTTCCAGCCCACTCGGCCGGTCGGTGCTGACGGTGATTCCGGCGGCCTCGGCGGCGGTGCGCGAGCGGTCGACCGCCTGCTGCACCACCGTGTCGACGTCGACCACGGCCAGATCGGGCAGTTTCTCGGCGCCCTGCAAGCGCGACAGCGCGATCAGCTCGGTCACCATCTTGCCGAGGCGTCGCGATTCCCCGAGCACACGGGAACCGAAGTGGCGCACGGCTTCGGGATCGTCGGCCGATTCCAGCATGGCCTCGGCCAGCAGGCTCATCGCGCCGACGGGGGTCTTGAGTTCATGGCTCACATTGGCGACGAAATCGCGGCGGGTGGCCTCCATGCGGGCCTGCTCGGAATCGTCGTCGGCGAACAGCACGACGAAGCTGGTTTCCTCGCGGGAGAGCTTGCGGGCCACGCCACGCACGGCGATCCGGCCGCGACCGGGTAGCGGGTTCTTGGCGGTGAGGTCGTATTCGGCGGACTCACCGGTCGCCAGAACCTTCTCCACCGCCGCCCACGCGCGTTCGTCGAGCAACCGGTTGCGGACCAACCCGAGTTCCTCGGCGCGCGGATTCACCAGCACCACATCGCGGTATTCGTCGACGACGGCGATGCCGGATTCGGACGCGAGCACGATCAGGTCGAGCACCTGCGACATGGTCAGCCCGGTGTCTTCCTGGGTACGGGCGGCTTGCCTGGCATTGACGAACGGGATCAGCAGGCCCCCGACTGCCAGCCCGACGACAGCCGCGAGGACTGCCAACAGCACTGCCTGCGGAACACTCACAAGATTGATCGTACGAGTGCGGAGCGACATAACGTCGGCGGGTCGGCGAAGTTTCACGCAGGTCACAGGCACTTGGTATGGCGTTCTTTTGCCGTTCACCCGGCGGGCACCTGAAGCTCCGCCGGGCGTGTCAGTTCGGCGATTCGCCCTGCGTCGCGGCGGCCATCGCGGGCCCGCGCCCTTCGATCCATGCGCCGAGCGCATATATCGGAACGAGCAGTTCGTGGCCCGCTTCGGTGAGTTCGGATTCGACTCGCGGCGGCGCTTCGGCATACCGCCGCCTGCGTACGAGCGTCATCCGCTCCATCCGCCGCAACGTTCGGGTGAACGCCTTCCGACTGATCCCACCAGCGCCCACGGAGAGTTGGCTGTGACGTTGCGGACCATCGCCCAGCGGGTACCCCACTACCGGCAGCCACGCATCGGCGAACTGATCCACCGACCGAGTCGTCGATTACGCCGCGATCCCGAGACCCAAAGCCACCGCGACCGGCGCCAGGTACAGCACCGGGAACGCCACCGTCTTGTACGAGCGCGCCCGCAGCACCGTCACGACCGCACCGGCGAAATACAGGATCAGCCCGATCGCGGCCAGTACCCCGATCACCGGCACGAACAACCCCACCAGCAGACCCGCCGCACCGAGGGCCTTGGCGATTCCCAGCGGCGTCCACCAGGTCTGCGGGACGCCGTATTCCACCAGCGGCTCCACCACGAACGGCGCCCGGCGCAGCAGGGAGAACGCCGAGAACCCCACCCACAGTGCGGCGACGACGGTGACGATGACGTAGGCGGTGAACATGGCGTAACTCCTTCGGCAACCGCGCGTTTCGCGGATCTACCGAGGTGACGACGCAGCCGACGAGAGTGTGACATCGCCTGGACAGCACAACGGCCCCACACCGTCGAACGATGTGGGGCCGAGGCGTTGGAGTTACTTGCCGCCCTGGTTGGCGACGGCGGCGGCACCGGCGGCAGCGGCGGCCGGGTCGAGGTACTCGGCGGCCTTCACCGGACGCATGTTCTCGTCCAGTTCGTAGACCAGCGGGATACCGGTGGGGATGTTCAGGCCGGAGATGTCCTCGTCCGAAATGCCGTCGAGGTGTTTCACCAGCGCGCGCAGCGAGTTGCCGTGCGCGGCGACCAGTACGGTCTTGCCGGTGCGCAGTTCCGCGGAGATGGTGTCCTCCCAGTACGGGACCATCCGCTTGACCACATCGAGCAGGCACTCGGTCTCGGGGACCTCGATGCCCGCGTAGCGCGGGTCGCCTTCCTGGCTGTACTCGTTGTCGGGCTGGATCGGCGGCGGCGGGGTGTCGTAGCTGCGACGCCACAGCATGAACTGCTCCTGGCCGTACTGCTCGCGGACCTGCTCCTTGTTCTTGCCCTGCAGGTCGCCGTAGTGGCGCTCGTTGAGGCGCCAGTCGCGCACGACCGGGATCCACAGCCGGTCGGCGGTGCCGAGGGCGTTGTCGGCGGTGCTGATCGCGCGGCGCAGCAGCGAGGTGTAGACGATGTCGGGCAGGATGCCTGCCTCTTTGAGCAGCTCTCCGGCCCGTTTACCCTCGGCGATGCCCTTGTCGGTGAGTTGCACGTCCACCCAGCCGGTGAACAGGTTGAGGGCGTTCCATTCGCTCTCGCCGTGGCGCAGCAGCACGAGGGTGTAGGTCATAGGGGTCATTCTGACATTTCGACGATGTCAGGCCCACTCCACCTCGTCGAAGCCGATGCTCAGCTCGTAGGGTCCGCCTTTGACCAGCGCGTCGACCTGTAATCGTGACGCCACCGGGTCGACCTCGCGCACTACGGCGCACACCCCCTGGAACGGACCCTCCGGAATATGGACGACATCGCCCGGCACGTAGTCGGCAGCCACCTCGTCGAGGCTACGCGCGCCGACGACCAGGCATAACGAACGCGCCGAGCGCATCCGCAGTCGGACCGAAGAGTCCTCACACCGCCTCAGCCGGCGGCCGCCTCGACCGCGAGCACTCCGGCACCGACGAGCGTGGCGCCCTCGCTCAGCGTCGACAGTCGCACCGACAGATCCTGAATGAATTCGAGCCCCGAGTGCCTGGCGACGGCAGCCCGCAACGGCCCCCACAACGGCTCCCCCGACTGCGCGAACCCACCGCTGATCACCACCCGGTCCACATCCAGCAGCGCGGCCGCCGACGAGATCGCCTGCCCCAAGGCGGTTCCCGCACGAGCCAGGGCGGCTAGCGCGATCGGGTCACCACCATGCGCGGCCTCGGCGAGCTCGACGCCGCTCTCGCCCGCCCAGCCGCGCGCACGCGCCCATCGCACCGACGACATCCCGCTCGCCACCGCCTCCACGCACCCGACTCCTCCACAGGGACAAGCGGTGTCGTCGCCGGGCACCACGATGTGCCCGAGGTGACCGGCATTGCCCGTGCGCCCCACCACGACTCGCCCGTCGGCGATGATCCCCCCACCGACCCCTGACGACACCGTCAAGGCCAACCCGTTGTCCACCCCACGCAACCCACCGACTCGATGCTCGGCCAGCACCAGACACGCGCCGTCGATCGCCAACCGCACCACCGCATTCGGGAACAGCGCTCGCACCTGCTCGACGATCGCGAATCCGTCCCGCCACGCCGCGAGGTTCAACGGCCGGATCACCCCGGCCGGTACGTCGACCGGTCCGGCCGACCCGATCCCTACCGCGCGCACTTCGTTGTCACCTGCCACAGCGACCAGAAGCTGCCGACATGTCGCCCACGGGTCGTCCGACGCGGCGGCCGCCCGGCGCACTCCGTGCAGCCCGTAGTGCGGGTCCACAACTCCCGCGGCAAATTTCGTCGCCCCGATATCGAGCGCAAGTACCGCCATCACCACTCCTACCTACCGCATCGGGCCTGACCAGCACCGGTTCTGCCCCTCGCTGATGTGAAGCGTCACAAGGTGTGGCACGCGACACTTTGACTACTGGTCGGTACAGATCACCGGTTTTCGTTAGATACTTCTGCACGGGTCGGGTCGTTTCGTTGGGCAGCACTACTGTTGATGAAGGAAAGCTGTGTCGAAAATCGCTGTATTGGTGTTGAGTCTGCTCTCAGTGGGCTTGTTCGCCGCTCCCGCGGGTGCGAACCCGCTCTATCCGACGCCGGATCCGGATCCGTTCTTCACCGCACCGGCTGACATCAGCGCGCTGGCACCCGGCGATGTCGTGCGGACCCGCCACATCGACACCTGGATGTACCCGGGCACCGAAGGCCACCAGGTCGCTTTCCGGTCCACCAACTCGGCGGGCGACGCGATCATGGGCGTCACCACCGTGCTCATGCCGGTCGGGGTGAAGAACCCGCCGCTGGTGTCCTACCAGGCGCTGATCAACTCCATCGGCACCCGCTGCAACCCCTCGCAGTCGCTGTTCAACGGCGAACTGCAGGACGCGCCCGGCGCCATGCTGCCGTTGGCGCGCGGCTGGGCGATCTCGGTGCCCGACTACCTCGGCCCGACCGTGGCCTACGGTGCGGCCAAGCTCAGCGGCATGGTCACCCTCGACAGCGTGCGCGCCGTGCAGAAGGTCGCCGAACTGGGTGTCGGCAACTCGCCGGTCGCGATCGCCGGCTACTCCGGCGGCGGCATGGCCACCGCGTGGGCGGGCGCACTGCAGCCCACCTACGCGCCGGAGCTGAAGCTCGCGGCCGTGGTGTCCGGCGGCATCCCCGCCGACCTCGAATTGATGGCCGACGCACTCGGTTTCGCGCCGCACCCCGGCTTCGGCCTCGCCTTCGCCGCCGCGATGGGCATCGAGCGCGAGTACCCCGATCAGGTGCCGGTGTCGGACCAGCTCAACGAGAACGGCCTGTGGTTCCGGGAATTCACCAAGGACGCGTGCCGCCGCTTCCTGCTGTTCCACGGCGCCCTGCGCAACGCCGACCAGATGGCGGCATCCAAGGAGCTGTTGGGCAGCCAGGTGGCCCGTGGCGTGCTGCGCGAGAACAGCCTCGTGCACTTCCAGGGCGCGCCGACCGCACCCACCTACATCTGGCAAGGCAAGTACGACATCCTCACCCCGTACGCGCCGGTGGCCGACACCATCGCCCGTTGGTGCGGTGCGGGTGCGCCGGTGCAGTTGAACACCGTCGAGATCTCCGAGCACATGACCGCCGCCGTGGCGGGTTTCCCCGACGCCTGGAACTACGTCGAGGCCCGCTTCCGCAACGAACCGGTCCCGACCAACTGCTGAGCTGAGAAACGATGCCGGACAGGAACTCTCCTGTCCGGCATCGTCGTGTTCTCAGACCTTGTCGGCGTCGTCGATGATGTGCTCGAAGGCGCGCAGATTCTTCAGCGACTCACCCCGCGAGACCCGCCACTTCCATTCCTTGCGAATGGATTCGGCGAAACCGAGCTCGAGCAGGATGTTGAAGTCGTTGTCGACGGCTTCGAGGATCTGACCGAAGATGCGGTCGAGTTCGTCGGCGGTGACCGACTCGGCCGACATCCGGCCGACCAGGTAGATGTCGCCGACGTTGTCGAGGGTGTAGGCCACCCCGTAGAGGCGGCGGTTGCGCCGCAGCAGGTATTTGTAGACGCCTTCGAAGTTCTCGTCGGGCTTGCGGCAGACGAAGGATTCGATGCGGACCCCGTGCTTGCCGACGGTCAGCATCACCGTGGTCTTCAGCTTGCGCTCACCCGGCAGCACGACGATGAAGGTGTCGTCACCGTGGCGGGTGTATTCGATCTCACGATCGCGCAGCGTGTCGTCGATGATCTGTGCAACGGCGCTCACCTGTGCGCTCCCGTCCGGCGCCGCCACAGCGCCCGTGATCTGGCCTGACCTGTCTCGCCCGCGTACAGGGCGATCGGTCCGCGTTCGGCGCGGAATCCGGCCATCGCGGCAGCGTAGCTGTCGAGCAGCCCGTCGGCGGTGTGCGCCCAGGAGAACCGGCTCGCGTGCTCGACCGCGGTCGCGCCCATGCGGGTCAGCCGATCGGCATCGTCGAGCAGGGCGGCCAGCGCGTCGGCCCAGTCGGGCGTGCGATGCCCCGGCACCAGCAGGCCGGACTCGTGGTTGCGAACCGCGGTGCCGAGACCGCCGACGTCGGCGGCGAGCACCGGAGTGCCGCTGGCCTGTGCCTCGATGGCGACCAGGCCGAAGGATTCGTTGTAGCTGGGCACGGCGACCACGTCGGCCGCGCGATATACCTGCACGAGCTTGTCGGCGGGCTGCGGCGGCAGGAACGTGACCCGATCGGCGATGCCGAGATCGGCGGCCAGTTCGATCAGCGCGTGCGGCTTGGCCAGTCCGGTCCCGGACGGCCCGCCCACGATCAACACACGCAGCTTGCGGCTCGGATCCCGACTCAGGAGCTCGGCCGCGGCCCGCACGAGCACATCGGGGGCCTTGAGCGGCTGGATCCGGCCGACGAACGCGACGATCTGCTCGTCGGCGCGCAGACCGAGTTCGGTGCGCGCGGCGAGCTTGTCGCCGGGGCGGTAGCGGGTCAGGTCGGCGCCGGGCGGCACCACGTCGATGCGGTCGGGTGCGGCGCCGTAGAGGTCGACGAGCTGACGGGCTTCGTCACCGGTGTTGGCGACGAGCCGGTCGGACTCGGCGATCACCTGCTTCTCGCCGATCACCCTGGTTTCGGGTTCGGGGGTATCGCCCTCGGCCAGCGCGGCGTTCTTCACCGCGGCGAGTGTGTGGGCGGTGTGCACCAGCGGCACCCGCCAGCGATCGCGCGCGAGCCACCCGACCTGGCCGGAGAGCCAGTAGTGCGAGTGCACGAGGTCGTAGTGGCCGGGCAGGTGGCGCGCCTCTTGGCGCAGCACCTCGGCGGTGAACGGACACAGCTGGGTGGGCAGCTCGTGCTTGTCGAGTCCCTCGAACGGGCCCGCGACCACGTGGCGCACGATCACGCCGGGTCCGGCCTCGGCGACCGGCGGCAGCTCAGACGAGGTCGCGCGGGTGAAGATCTCCACCTCGGTGCCCCGTTTGGCCAGCTCGAGCGCGGTTTGCAGCACGTAGACATTCATCCCGCCCGCGTCCCCGGTGCCGGGCTGCGCCAGCGGCGAGGTATGCACCGATAGCACCGCGATGCGATGGGGCAAGAGTTCGGGATGACGCTGGCTCACACCTTCCAGTGTGCACGCCGCGACGCCACCACCGTTACCCCTACCGGGTTCGGTGACGGCTGTCACAGCGTATTCGTGAGTGAGTTCACGGACTTGTCGCGGTCGAGCCTGCCCGATCCGGCGCCGGAGCGCGAGCGGATTTCGGACAGCGCGGTGGCGGTCACGCCCGGTGCAGCGCTGCCTCGAACACGGGCCACGATTTGTGCATGTCCTGCTCCCAGTAGCCCCACGAGTGGGTGCCGTTGGGGCGCATGTCCACCGTGGCGGGGATGCCGAGCGTTTGCAGTCGATCGCGCAGCTGCTGGGTGCACAGATTCGTGACGGCCTCCAGCCCGGCGCCGAACAGCAACTGCATGGTCAGCTGCACCGGGTCGCCCTGGGTGGTGGCGATGCTGTCGTACGGACCGGGGATGCCGGTACCGGAGGAGATGTAGACGTCGGTGCCGCGCAACGCTTCCGCGTGCAAGTAGGGGTCGTTGTCGGACCACTCGGGATCGGTGGGTGGGCCCCACATATTGGCCGCGTTGCCGAGCCTGCTGCCCACCACCGTTCGCACGATCGCTTGTCCGCGTGGATCACTCGTGCGCACGCACCCGCTGTAGGAGCCGATCGCCCGGTACAGCCCCGGCTCGGAGAGGGCGAGCTGGAACACCGAAGTCCCCGCCATCGACAGTCCGGCAATGGCATTGGCCCCGGTACCGTCGAACTCCTTGTCGATCACGGGCGGCAGTTCCTTGGTGAGGAACGTGGTCCACCGCTGCTTGCCCAGCACCGGATCGTCGGTTTTCCAGTCCGCGAAGTAGCTACCCGCCCCACCGAACGGGATCACCACATTGACCTGTTTGTCCTTGAAGAACTCGACGACATCGGTTCGATCCAGCCAGTTGCCGTCGCTGCCACCACCGACCCCGTTGAGCAGATACAGCGTCGGCGCGGGCGCGTTCGGATCCGCGGCCCGCAACACCCGCACCCTGGTGACGATGTCCATCGCCGGTGAGTACACGCCCACATCGATGGTGCGATCCGGCTCGACCCGCTGATCCTCGATCCGCGCTGTCGGCTCCGCGCCCGCGGGCGCCCCGACCACAAGACCGGCCAACACGACCGACACGGCCACTACGACCCGTGCGCCCACTGCTCGACCGAACATCATCGAACTCCGTTCTCGACGCCGAATCCTCTTCTCCACATACGATCCAACGACATTCCAGAACGCTACACACGATCTCAGCGGAAGTCTGTGACGATTCCTAGAAGATTTACCCGAAATCTGTACGTTCGTTCTTCTTGGTTTCCCGCGACAATCACGGGCCGATCACATCGTCGCCGCAGACCGATCACATCATCGATCCGACCTGCGCGGTTACGCCAACCCGCAGGTCGCGGTGTGGCCTCTTCCACACAGACCGTTGCCCGATTTCCTCGGCGGAAATAGACCGGTCGGACCCATTCGACCGATTTCGCGAATTGCGAAATATGACACAACATGCATGCAAAGTTATTCGCATCTCATGAATCAGCAGCCGACGCGACCTGCGAGCAGAAGGCAGGTTCAGCCGACCCGCAGGGCCGCGGCGAACAGCGGCCAGGAGCGACGGAGGTCGTCGCGCCAATAGCCCCAGGAGTGAGTTCCGTTGGGGCGCAAGTCGATTGTGGCGGGGATGGCCAGGTCGTGAAAGCGGGTGGCGAGCTGCTGTGTGCACATGCCGGTGACCGCGTCGAGGGCGCCGCCGACGATCAACTGGTCAACCAGCTTCATCGAATCACCGTGTAGCCCAGGTCCGTCGACGGTGTCGAGCCCGCCGGGAAGGCCGGTCCCGGACGAGACGTAGATGGCAAGGCCGCGTAGGCGCTCGGCGTGCAGAAAGGGATCGTTGGCAGCCCAGAGAGGGTCGCCGGGTTGTCCCCACATGTTCACAGGGTCGCCGTTCTGACCGGAGACGACGGTATTGACGATGGCGTGGCCCTGCGGACCGCTGGTGGAGACGCAGCCGCTGTAGGACCCGACGGCCCGGTAGAGCTGGGGCGCCGCGAGCGCCAGCTGGAAGGCCGCAGTGCCCGCCATCGACACCCCCGCGACGGCATTGACGCCGTCGCCGCGGAACTCGGCGTCGATGACGCGGGGCAATTCGCTGGTGAGGAAGGTCGTCCAGCGCTGACGACCGAGGACGGGATCATCGGCCCGCCAGTCGGCGTAGTAGCTGCCCGCGCCGCCGATCGGCATCACGACGGTGACCTGTTTGTCGGCGAAGAAGGCCTCGGCGTCGGTGCGGGTGAGCCAGTTGCCGCCGTCGCGCCAAGCACCGGTGGGGCCGACGCCGCCGTCGACGCCGTTGAGCAGATACAGCACCGGCGCCTTCGCCGTACCGTCGCGCGCGGGCAACACCGCCACGGTCACCGATTTCGCCATGGCGGCGGAGTGCACCACCAGCTCGACGACCCGGCCGGGACCGGGCGCGACGGAGATCAGCCGCGTGGCGTCGGCGGCCGGGCTCGCTCCGGCCACCGGGGCGGCGCACGTCAAGGCCGCCGCGAGAACCAGCACACAACGCGTCAAGACGCTCATGCGCCACCTCCATGCCCGGCCACGGGACAAGGCCGTCGGGCTCAGAGTAAGTCGCCCTCACCTGCCCCGGACATGTTTCTGAAACATTTCCGATTCACAGCGGGCGGGGTGCGCCGAACTCACTCCAGCGCGTCGATAAACGCGCTGACCTCGGCGAAGAAGCGCGGCCGGTCCTCGATGAAGAGCCCGTGCTGGGCCCCTTCCCAGAAGGAACCACGGGCGTCAGGGGCATTGTCGAGGATGTACTGGCCGTTGGCCGCGGGGACCACCGGGTCGTCGGTGCCATGCAGCACCAGCACCGGAACATCCAGGGCGCGTAGCGTTTCGGTGTTGTCGATCGTGCGATAGAACAGCGCCTTCCGAACCGAGGGCGGGGTCGCGAGACTGCCGCCGAACAATCGCTGCGCGTCGACGCCCTTGTCCGCGCCCGGCCCGGTATTGGCATTGCCGAACACCGAGAACGCACGCACCGCACGCCCGGCGGCCTCGTCGAACACCCCCGGAATCGCCTTCTCCATCGCGGGCCCGGGAGCCGCACCGGGCACATCGCGGCCGATATGGGCGGGCGCACCGCAGTAGACGACACCCGCGACAGCCGAGGTGCCATAGGTGGCCAGGTAGTCGGTGGCGACGATCCCGCCGTAGGACCAGCCGAGCAGCACCGCATCGGAGTCGATGCCCTCGGCGGCCAGCACCGCGGCCACATCGCCTGCCCACGCCTTCGGATCGTCGTAGCCGGCGCCGGGATCGTCGGAGTACCCGTGCCCGCGCAGGTCGACCGCGATCACCCGGTGTCGCTCGGCCAGATCAGCCGCGGCAGCACCCCAGCAGCGCAGATTGCCCGCCCACCCGTGCAACAGCACCAGCGGTCTACCGGTACCGCTCACCTGGTAGACGATCCTCGTTCCATCGGCACTGACAGCATCGCGAATAGCCATACCGACAGGCTAATCGGCGCAGTCTCGCGGCGACCCCCATGACTGACATCACGGTGATCGGAGCCATGGCGCCCGCTAATTCGGGGCGAATAAGATCGACCAACATGAGCATTCGCACCGCCGTCGTCACCGGAGCCAGCTCGGGAATCGGTGAAGCCACCGCCCGGGAACTGGCCGAACAGGGCTATCACGTCTATGTGGGCGCCCGTCGGTTCGACCGGGTGAAAAGCCTCGCCGCCGAGATCGGCGGCACCGCGCTCGAACTCGACGTCACCTCCGAGGAATCGGTGCGCGCGTTCACCGACGCGATCGACCACGTCGACGTGCTGGTCAACAACGCGGGCGGCGCGAAGGGCATGGCCACGGTCCTCGACGCCGACCTCGACGACTGGCGCTGGATGTGGGAGACCAACGTCGTGGGCACGCTGCGCGTGACCAAGGCCCTGCTGCCGAAACTGATCGCCTCCGGCGACGGCCTGATCGTCACCATCACCTCCATCGCCGCCCTGCAGACCTACGACAACGGCTCCGGCTACACCTCCGCCAAGCACGCCCAGGCGGTCGCCCACCGCACCCTGCGCGGCGAACTCCTCGGCCAGCCGGTCCGCCTCACCGAGATCGCTCCCGGCGCCGTGGAAACCGAGTTCTCGCTGGTCCGCTTCGACGGCGACGCCGACCGCGCCGCCAAGGTCTACGAGGGCATCGACCCCCTCTACGCCAAGGACATCGCCGAGATCGTCGGCTTCGTGGCCACTCGCCCGCCGCACGTCAACCTCGACACCATCGTCGTCAAACCCCGCGATCAGGCAGGCCCCGGCTCCTTCGCCCGCCGCTCCTGAGAACGGCGGATACCCACGTTGGACACACTCCTCGACCGTTAAACGTGACGCTCGCCACGCCTTGGCGCCGAGCTTCTCGGTCGATCTGCTTCGCGCGCCATCCCATCGGGTACCTCAATTCCAGGGCGGGGTAGGCGAATCCAGCATCGGTGGCCGTTCGGGTAGCGGGGCGGACGGCGGGAATTGATACTGGGAGCGGATCACTGGGGCGTTGCTACGAATTCGCCATGCCCGGCGACTGATCTTTAACATGGCCGTTTGTCGATAGCCAGTCTGAGGAGTAGATGTTCGATGCTCGGTATCAAGTCCGTTTTCGGTGGGTTCAAAGATTTCCTGATGCGCGGGAACGTCATCGACCTCGCGGTCGCGGTCGTGATGGGTACCGCGTTCACCGCGGTGGTCACCTCGTTCAGCAAGGGGCTCATCAATCCGCTGCTCGCGGTGTTCGGTTCGACCAATGAACTGGGCCTCGGCGTTCAGCTGATCGCCGACAAGCCGGCGACCTTCATCGCGTTCGGCCCGATCATCACCGCGTTCATCGACTTCTTCATGGTCGCCGCGGTCCTGTACTTCGTGCTGATGCTGCCGATGAAGTCGCTGAAGAACAAGTTCGGCACCCCCAAGGACGCCGAGCCCACCGAGACCGAACTGCTCATCGAGATCCGCGATCTGCTGGCCAAGCAGCAGGGGCTGACCACCGACGAGACCGTCGCGCTGAGCAAGGATCGCGCCAGCGAGTCCGTCGAGGCGTAGCCGTTCAGACGTAGGCCGGAGTCCTGCTCGGCCAGCGCGGGTGGTCGGGGTCGATGACGTAGGCGTGGGTGTGCCGGAAGTGCCGGGGCCCGACCTGGATCGCGTCGGCCAGGATCGCCGGGTCGACCGAACCGAGTTCGTGGACGTGCGTGATCTCGGCCGGGTCGTGCCGTGGCCACAGCCGGATCGCCGCGGTGGCGCCGAGCCCGGCGATGACCGCCAGGGTCGCCCAGGTGGCGGTGAAACCCGCGGTGGTGGCCAGCCAGCCGGTGATCGGGTAGGTGATCAGCCAGGCGAGGTGGGACAGGGAGAACTGGGCCGCGAACAGGGCGGGGCGGTCCTGCGCGCGAGCGGAACGACGCAGGACACGGCCGGTGGGGGTGAGGATCAGCGCGGTGCCCGCACCGATGGTGGCCCAGGTGGCGAGCGCCGTGGGCCAGTGCCACTCGCCGATCGGCAGGGTCGACAGCGCTAGCGCGGCGGCGAGGCCGACGAGCAGAACAGCGGCGCCGGCGAGCATGACCGGACGCTCGCCGCGACGGTCCAGGATCCGGGGCAGGGTGAGGGCGATGACCATGGTGCCGAGGCCGTTCGCCGCCAGCAGCAGCGCGACGCCGGACTGATTGCCGCCCAGCACGTCCCGGGCGTAGTTCACGGTGTTGACCATCACCACCGAGCCCGCGGCGGCGACCACCAGGTTCAACCCGAGCAGTCCACGCAATCGCGGAGTCGCCGCGAACAGTCGCAGCCCGGCGGCCAGTCGTTCGGTGATCGCACCCTCGCCGACCACCGCGTTCGGGATGCGCGCGGCCAGCACCAGCGCGACCGACACCGCGAAGCCGAAACCGGTGCCGACGAACAACCAGTGGAAGCTGATCAGACTCAGCGCCAGCGCCGCCAGCATCGGGCTGAGCAGTGTTTCCATGGTCGCCGCGAGCTGGGCCGCCGACAGCGCCTTCGTGTAGTCGCGCTCGTCGGGCAGGATGTCGGGCAGCACCGCCTGGTAGGTGGGCGTGTAGGCGGCCGAGGCGATCTGTAGCAGCGTGATGAGCACGTAGATCTGCCAGATCTGGTCCACGAAGGGCAGCGCCAGCACGATCGCGCCACGAATGACGTTGAGCGCCATCAGGAACTGCCTGCGCGGCAGTCGACCCGCGTACGCGCCCGCGATCGGCGCGACGGTCACATAGGCGACCATCTTCAGCGTCAACGCGGTACCGAGCACGATGGCCGCGTTGCCGCCTGCCAGCTCGTAGGCGAGCAGACCGAGCGCGACGGTGGTGAGTCCGGTGCCGAACAGAGCCGCGACCTGGGCGGTGAACAGCAGTCGGTAGTCGCGGTGCGCGAACAGCGAGGTGGTCATGGCGTCTACCCTTCAAGACTGCTTATCTGCGTATGAATGCAATAAGTAGTTTATTACCGCGAATATTCCCGGTCCACCGAAATCTTCCGCTTGACCTCGAGGACAGTTGAGGTAGGACCGTAGAGCGCAGCGGCGGCCGAGGGTCGTCACCGACGAAGAGGAACGTCATGAGCGCCACGGTTGACCACGTCCGAACCGATATCACCCCACTGCGGCTCGCGGTCGTCATCGGCAGTACCAGGCAGGGGCGTTTCGGCCCGACGATCGCGAACTGGTTCGTCCGACAGGCGGCGCTGCGCGACGCCGTCACCGTCGACATCGTCGACACCGCGAGCATCGAGTTGCCGCACGCGTTCGGCGCCGCCACCGACCATCCCTCTGTCGCGGAAGCCACCGAGAAGCTCGCGCGCGCCGATGCGTTCGTGGTGGTGACACCCGAGTACAACCACAGCTACCCGGGCTCGCTGAAGAACCTGATCGACACCCACCACGCCGAATGGCAGGCCAAGCCGGTGGGCTTCGTCTCCTACGGCGGCATCTCCGGCGGGCTGCGCGCCGTGGAACACCTGCGCCCGGTCTTCGCCGAACTCCACGCCGTCACCGTCCGCGACTCGGTCTGCTTCCCGAATCCGTGGGGCCGATTCGACGAGGCGGGCGAGCTCACCGCCCCGAACGACGCCGACGCCGCTGCCGCGACCATGCTCGATCAGCTGACCTGGTGGGGCGAAGCACTGCGCGCCGCCCGCCTGGCCCAGCCGTACGGGAAGTGACCGCCGTGATCACCACCGTCGAACCGACCACCAGCCGCGATCCGATGCGGGTCGCCCTGGTTCTGGTGGTCGGCATGATCATGGCGACGCTCGATCAGACCATCGTGAATGTCGCCATCAACAAGTTGTCGATGGAATTCCACGCGGGCCTGAGCACGATCCAGTGGGTCGCCACCGGCTACTCGCTCGCCCTCGGCGCCGTGGTGCCGACCTCGGCGTGGCTGGTCGGCCGATTCGGCGCCAAGCGGCTGTATCTGACGGCGATCAGCGCGTTCGTGGTCGGCTCGGTGCTGGCCGGACTGTCGTGGAACATCGAGTCGCTCATCGCTTTTCGATTGGTTCAGGGTGCCAGTGGCGGCCTGTTGATGCCGGTCGCCATGACGATCCTGCTGCGCGCGGCCGGACCCGAGCGGCTGGGGCAGTTGATGAGCACGCTCGGGTTGGCCATTCTGGTCGGCCCGCTGCTCGGCCCGGTGATCGGCGGATACCTGATCGACGAGGTGTCGTGGCGGTGGATGTTCTTCATCAATCTGCCGCTGGGCGCGCTGGTGCTCCTGCTGGCGGTGCGGGTGGTCCCCGACGACACGCCGGAGCCGCCGCGAGCGCTCGACATCCGCGGTCTGCTGTTGATGTCGCCCGGGTTGGCGCTGGTCATCTACGGCGTCACCGCCGCGGGCGAGAGTGCCGGGTTCGCCACGCCCGCGGTGCTCGTGCCGCTGCTGGTGGGGATCGGCCTGATCGCCGCGTTCGTGCGTCGTTCGCTGACCGTCTCGGTGCCGCTGCTGGATCTGCGCGTGCTCGGCAACCGGATCACCGGCACCTCCGCGGTGCTGCTCGCGGTGTTCGCGAGCGGCTACTTCGGTTCGATGTTGCTGCTGCCGTTGTACTTCCAGGTGGTGCGCGACGAGTCAGCGCTGGTGGCAGGCGCTTTGGGGATTCCGTTCGCCCTGGCATCGGGCGCGACGATGCAGGTGGCGGGCAGATTGATCGATCGGATCCCGCCCGGCCGGTACCTGCCCGTGTCGATCACGGTGGCGCTCACCGGGTTCGTGCTGTTCGTGGTCCAACTCGACGCGGACGCGCCGTACTGGGCGCTGTGCCTGACGATGGTGCTGATGGGCGCGGGCGGCGGCGGAACCATGATGCCGGTAATGACCACGGCCACCCGGCCGCTGAGCCGCGAACAGCAGCCTGCCGGGTCGACGGTGCTGAACATGATCAGCACCACGTCGATGGCGATCGGCACGGCGGTGGCCTCGGTGACGCTGGGCGCGCTGCTCCCGGTGGCGGGTGGACTCCAGGCGCTGCACGCCATGACGGCGGATCAGCGGGCCGAACTCGCCCCCGCTCTGGCCGACGCGTTCCAGCACACCTATCTGATCGCGCCCGTCATGATCGCGCTGGCGCTCGTCCCGGCACTGCTCCTGCCCCGCCGCTAGAGCCGAACCGTCGTGCCGTGGACATCGCGTCGCGGCACGACGGCAGGGGTCGGATCTATCCGGCGGACAAGGCGGACATCGACGTCCACGTCGGCCAGTCGATGGCCCAGTCGTAGATGTCGCCGTCGGCCTGGGACAACTCGATCGAGGTGCCGGTCACCTCCACCGGATCGCCGTAGAGCGCGGTCGGGAAGTAGGCCTGAGCATCGCCGGGCGAGAGGTTGATGCAGCCGTTGGTGACGTTCGAGGAACCCTGGGCCGAGAGCGATTCGGGATTGGCGTGGATGAATTCGCCGTTGTTGGAGATACGCACGGCCCAGCGTTCGCGAACGTTGGTGTAGTACGGCGGATTCGACATCATGAAGTCCTCGTACTTCTCGGTGACGACGTGCACGCCGGAGCGGGTCACATTGCGCGGCTCGTTGCCTTCGCCGTAGGAGACCGCGAAGTCGAAGATCGTGGCGCCGTCGCGCACCACCTGCATGCGGTGGCTGGGTGCGTTGGCGACGACGATCTGGCTGCGGCCGATGGTGAAGTCGGAGGTGACATCGGAGTCGCCGTAGGCGCCGCCGCCGAGGTCGACGCCGTAGAGCTTCGCGGCGACGTGCACGGTGGTGCCGGGGGTCCAGTAGTTCTTCGGACGCCAGTGCACCCGCGAGCCGTCGTCGTCGGGCAGCCAGGCCCACGACCCCTCGGTGCCCCGGTCGGTGGTGACGGTGAGCGCCTTCTCCACGGCCGCTTTGTTCGTGACCGGCCCCGCGAACTTCAGGATGATCGGCGCCCCGATCCCGACTTCCTGGCCGTCGCCGATATTGATCGTGGCCGGGATGGTCGACTGGGGGCTGATCGTGGTGAAGGTGCCGTCGATCCGGACCGGTTCGCCGTCGACCCCGATGGCCGTTCCCGCCCAGGTGTAGGACGCGCCGTAGCCGAGCGGTTCGGAGACCTTGTAGGTCGTGCGGTCGGGGCTGAGCTGACCGGTGATCTGCTTGCCGGCGGCGTTGGTGAGGGCGATCTGGTCGATCGTGCCATGGGCGACCGTCACCGAAACGGGCGCGACCGGATCGACATCGGTGGCTCCCGGCGTCGGCGCGATGGTCACCTGCGCGACCGGCGCGGCCGCCTCGGCGTCCTTGCCGGGCCGGTCGATCGTGCACCCGGTGAGCACGACGAGCACCGCCAGCAATATCACCGCAACCACGGATCGACCACCACGAACGCCGCCGTCACGGCGCTGTGCCGACGAACTACGACGCGCGTTTTCCCGCGCGCGCAACAGACCGGTTACCGAATGTTTGCTCACGCATCGAATGTACGCCGAGCTATCGGCCCGCACCCCGTGAGCGCGGTCTCACCGCAACCGCTACCGGCGGTTGAGCCATTCCTCCGTGAACGTGGCCTCATTGGCGAGGAGTTCGATCAGGTGCTCCGAGATGGCCGCCTCGATCTTGCCGCCGAACAGCGGGATCTTCACCTCGATGGTGCCGTTGATGGCGGTGGTGGAGCCGGTGCCGTCGTCGGGGGCCATGGTGACCGTGCCGCGGACCACCGCGGGGGCGCCGTCCACGTGGGCTTCGAAGATGCCGCCGGTGCCGGTGTAGGTCTCGGTGCGCGGAATGATCAGGTCACCGGGGCGCACGGCGGTGATGGCGGGCGGGAGCTGGTCGGCGGGGATGGACTGCACCATCTGGACGCGGACCTGGTCGCCGTCGACGGCGAAGGCGTCGAGCCGGGCACCGGGGCCGCCGACCTCGGCGATCCGGGCCTTCCAGTACTGCTCGTCGGAGTACGCGGCGCGCACCGCATCGACGGAATGCGTATAGCCGGCAGTGAACGCCAGAGGTGTAGCCATGCTCGACACGGTACCGTCTGCGGACGTGCGTACAACACGGGTGGTGTCCTCCGATCAGCTGCGTGACCTGCTTGCCGATACCGGCGCGAAAGTCACCGATTCGGTGCGTTTGTCCGAATTGACGACCCTGCGGGTCGGCGGGCCGGCGCTGCTGGCCGAATGCGCGACCACCGAGGCCCTGGTGGCCACGGTGAAGACCCTGGACGCGGCCGGTATCGCGGTCCTGTTGGTAGCGGGCGGGTCGAACCTGCTCATCGACGACGCGGGCTTCGACGGCGTGGTCGTCCGGGTCGGCACGACCGGCGTCGAGCTGGGCGCCGACGGCGTGGTGGCCGAGGCGGGCGCGAACTGGGACGAGGTCGTCGCGGCGACCGTCGCGGCCGGGCTCGGCGGGTTGGAGTGCCTGTCCGGGATTCCGGGTTCGGCCGGTGCGACGCCGGTGCAGAACGTGGGCGCCTACGGCGTCGAGGTCGCGTCGCTGTTGCGCCGGGTGCGTCTGCTCGATCGCAAGACCGGGGACGTGCGCTGGGTCGAGCCCACCGAACTCGGCTTCGGCTACCGGACCAGTGTGCTCAAGCACAGCGACGACGCCGTGGTCCTCGCGGTCGAGTTCGCGTTGGACCCGAGCGGGATGAGCGCGCCGCTGCGCTACGGCGAACTGGCCAAGGCGCTCGACGCGGGCGACGGCGAGACCCGGCCCGTCGAGCAGGTGCGCGCGCAGGTGCTGCGCCTGCGGGCAGGCAAGGGCATGGTCCTCGACCCGGCCGATCACGACACCTGGAGTGCCGGTTCGTTCTTCACCAACCCGGTCGTCACCGAGGAGCGGTTGCCGCGCGTACTGGCCGCGATCGCCGCGCACGTCGGCGACGACGTCACCGTGCCCACCTATCCCGCGCCCGACGGCACCAAGCTGTCGGCGGGCTGGCTCATCGAACGAGCCGGTTTCGCGAAGGGCTTCCCCGGCGACGCCGCCGCGGCGCGCCTGTCGACCAAGCACACCCTTGCCCTGACCAATCGCGGCGCCGCGACCGCCGCCGACATCGTCGCCCTGGCCCGCACCGTCCGCGCGGGCGTTCAGGAAAGGTTCGGCGTGACGCTGGAGCCGGAACCGGTAACCGTCGGCCTCGTTTTATAGGACCGAGCACAGACAACCCACCACTTCCCGCCGCCCGCACCCCAACCACGTAACGTGTCCTGCCATGGCACGCAGACTGGACTACTCCGCTCGCTACCCCCTGCACACCACCGAAGAGCTGTACGCAGCCCTCCAGAGCAGGGACTACTGGGAAGCCCGCGTCGCCGAAATGCGCAAGTACGCGCCCAACAACGAAGTGGTCAGCCTCGACGTCTCCGAGGACGGCATCGACGTGGTCCTGCACCACACCCTGCCCCGCGAGATGCTCCCCGAGATCGCCCAGACCGTCATGCGCAAGGACATGGTGATCACCCGCAAGGAGAGCTGGGGTCCCTTCGACCACGACGAGACCGAGGGCAAGTTCTCCGCCTCGATCCCCGCCGGCCCCGGCAGCCTCAACGGCACCATCCGCCTCTTCCCCACCGACACCGGCGCCACCATGCGCTTCTCCCCCACCGCCAAGGTCTTCATTCCCATGGTCGGCCCACGCCTGGAGCAGTTGATGCTGGTGAATCTCGTCGACCTGTTCCGCGCCGAGCAGGAGGAAACCCTGCGCTACCTGGATCGGGAATCCGCCGAGAAGACCGTCTGACCCACCCGTGGCCCCGAGCCGCAAGGCCGTCCCGCCGATCGGCACCATCACCCGCGGCACCACGGGCGTCAACCGCCTCCGCCGCAGCGATCGCTGGCTCGTCAACGACGAACTCGTCGGCACGACACTGCGTGCGGCCACCACGCCCCTGGTTGTCGACCTCGGCTACGGCGCCGCCCCCTGGACCACCTTCGAGCTGGCCGCTCGCCTGCGCACCGTGCGCCCCGACCTCGAGGTGGTCGGTCTCGAAATCGACCCGGCCCGCGTCGTCGAACCCCGCGACGGCGTCCGCTTCGCCCGTGGCGGCTTCGAACTGGCCGGTCTGCGACCGACCCTTGTCCGCGCGTTCAACGTCCTGCGTCAATACCCCGAGGACGCGGTCCCCGACGCGTGGTCCCGAATCCAGTCCAATCTGGCTCCCGACGGCCTGCTCGTCGACGGCACCTGCGATGAACTCGGCCGCCGGTGCGCCTGGGTGCTGCTCGACCGCCACCGCCCGCTGTCGCTGACGCTGGCCTGGGACCCCTTCACCGTCGACCGACCCTCCGACATCGCCGAGCGCCTGCCGAAAGCGTTGATCCACCGCAACATTGCCGGTGAACGCATCCACACCCTGCTCACCGCGGCCGACCAAGCCTGGGAGCGATCCGCGGCCATGGCGCCGTACGGCCCCCGGGTCCGCTGGCGAGAAGCGGCACAGATGTTGCGCGCCAACGGTTTCCCACTGCGCCCGTATCACCGGCGAATGCGCGACTGCGTGCTGTCGGTCCCCTGGGACGTCGTCGCCCCGTCACACCCGGCTTAACGCCCGCCGTACCCGCGTCGACGCGCGCGGCGCCAATTGCTGCCCACCCCACCAGATCTCGTCGGTATCGCACCGGTGTATCGCCACCGCGTCGGCCACCACCTCGTCCAACGCCGACTGCGAGATCTCGGTCTCGGCCAGATCGAGTACCGTCCGCACCGGCGTCGTCACGAGGAACGGCCCGGCCGACTCCACGTCGGCCCCGCAGAGCTTGCGCCGGGTCAGCACCAGCCGCGGCGTCACGGGCGGGCGACCCGCCGACACCGACAGGTGCAGAAACCGCGGTTGCAACCTGCCGAGCCCGTGGAGTTCGGCCGCACTCTGATACGACACCGCCGCCGCGCCGTCGAACCACGCCGCCCACATCGCGTACTCGTCCAGCGGCCCCTCCCGCCACTGCCCCAACCGCATCATCCCGACCCCGGCCCTGGTCACCGACCCGTCCCCCAAAGCGGCCCTGACCTGCGATTCGCAGCCGGTACGCAACACCTGACGCGTGGTGAAGAAGCCCGCGTGCCGCCCGGCGAGGCGCCGCAGCACCCGCCACCGATGATCCGCTGTCCCCGCCACCCGGCGCGCGTCCTCGCCAGTCATGGGTCCAGGTTACGCCCGGTCCAGTGCGCCAGGTCACATTTTGCTGTGAAGGCTTTCACCACGTCCTCAGAGCGGACACAGAAAGATCGGGAAGAATCCGATGCCATGACCACACAGAACTCCCCACGCCCCAGGATCGGTCGGCGCTCTCTGGTGATCGCGTTGGCCGTGGTCGCAGCCCTACTCGTCGCGGCCATCGCCGGAACCGAAGCCTATGCCCGGCACAAGATATCGAGCTGCATCAGCGGCGCGTTCGAGCAGCAGATGGGCTCGAGCATCGACGTGGGCTTCGGCCTGCGCCCGATCCTGCTGTCGTATGCCGACGGCAAGGTCGGCACGATCACCGTCGACAGCGAGGACAACCAGTTCGGCCCCGCTGTCGGGATGGTCGTCCACGCGAAATTCAACGACATCGAACTCGTCGACCGCGGCCGAGGCGGCGGCACCATCGACAGCTCCACGGCCGATGTGACCTGGAACAACGACGGCATCCGCCAGACCCTCGGCACCATGGTCAGCGGCGTGAGCTCTTCGGCGAGCACCGGAGTGCTGACTCTCGATGTGCTCGGCGGCCTCGCCCAACTGGAGGTGCAGCCGCTGGTCCGCGACGGCAACATCGTCGTAGAGACGAAGTCGGCGCAGCTACTCGGCATCGGCCTGCCCACCGACCTCGTGCAGGGCATCATCGAGACCTTCACCGAGAGCTTGCAGAGCTATCCGCTCGGCCTGCGCGCGCAGGAGGTCGAGGTCACCGATGACGGTGTGAACGTGCACCTTTCAGGTGGCAAGACCGCACTCGAGAGCGCCCCGTCCGGCCGGCAGTCCGAGTTCACCTGCTGATCATCCGAGGCGGTGGCTACTCGGGAAATCCGGCGAGGACGGCGGCCGATTTCGACAACCCGAGCCGCGTAGCCCCGGCTTCGATCATCGCGGCGGCGTCCTCGGCGGTGCGGATTCCGCCGCTGGCCTTCACCCCGAGTCGCCCGCCGACGGTCTCTGCCATCAACCGCACCGCGTGCAGGCTCGCACCGCCCGCCGGATGAAAACCGGTGGAGGTCTTCACGAAATCGGCGCCCGCCTGCTCGGCCGCCCGGCACGCGCCGACGATCGCCTCGTCGGTGAGTGCGGCCGATTCGATGATCACCTTGAGCACGGCCCGTTCCCTGGTCGCCTCGCGCACGGTGATGATGTCGGCGAGGACGGCGTTGAAGTCACCGGCCAGCGCGGCGCCCACGTCGATCACCATGTCGACCTCGGCGGCGCCCTGATCCACGGCCAGCCGCGCCTCGGCGCCCTTCACCAGCGAGTGGTGTTTGCCGGACGGGAAGCCCGCGACGGTGGCCACCACCAGTCCCGGCGCGCGCACCGGCAGCATCGAGGGCGACAGACAGATCGCGTACACGCCGAGCTTGCGCGCTTCGGCGATCAACGCGTCGACCTCGGCCGGCGTGGCTTCCGGAGCGAGCAGGGTGTGGTCGATCATGTCGGCCACAGCGGCCCGGGTCAGCGGCGCGGAAGTCATTTGCCGAGCATGGCATACGCGCGGCACCGGCCGGCGCAGAGGGCATCGACGTATCCGGACATCGGCGACCGCACATCATTGCGCTCCCCTACCCAAATCCTGGAGACTTAAGCCTGTGCTGATCCGTCGCGAGACCCCAGCGGACGCGGTGGCGATCGCCGCGATACACCGCGCCGCCTTCGCCCCGCATTACGCGGGCGATCCGGCCGTCACCGAACCACCCGAACCCGCCCTCGTCGAAACGCTACGCACCGACGAGTCGTGGATGCCGACGCTGTCACTGGTCGCGCTCGAATACGACTCCGTCGTGGGACATATCTGTCTCACCAGGGCCGGTATCGGCCCGTTCCCCGTGCTCGCGCTCGGCCCGCTCGGCGTCGATCCGGAGAACCAGAAGTCCGGCGTCGGCTCGGCGCTGGTCCACGCCGCCCTCGGCGCCGCCGATGCCCTCGACGAATCGGTCGTCGGCCTGGTCGGCGATCCCGACTACTACGCCCGCTTCGGTTTCGTCCCCGGCGCGCGCCTGGGCATCGTGCCCGACGAGGCCGAATGGGGGCCGCACTTCCAGGTCCGCCCGCTCACCGCCTACGACTCCGCTGTCACCGGCGAATTCCGTTACGCCGCACCGTTCTACGACCTGTAGATCACTCGAACACCACCGTGCGCCGACCGTGCACGAGCACCCGGCCCTCGAGGTGCCAGCGCAGCCCGCGCGCGAGCACGACCCGCTCGATGTCACGGCCCTGGCGCACCATGTCGCGCGCGTCGTCGGCGTGATCGACCCGGATCACGTCCTGCTCGATGATGGGCCCGGCGTCCAGCTCGGCGGTGACGTAGTGGCAGGTCGCCCCGATGAGCTTCACCCCGCGCGCGTACGCCTGGTGATAGGGCCGCGCGCCGACGAACGAGGGCAGGAAGCTGTGGTGGATATTGAGCGCCCGCCCGGCCCAGTGCGCGCACAGCTCGGCGGGTAGCACCTGCATGAACCGGGCGAGCACCACCGCGTGCGGATCGTGGGAGTCGACGAGTTCGCGCACCTGCTCGAAGGCCGGACCGCGCTCGGCCGGGTCCTTCGGGAACGGCACGTAGTGGAACTTCACCCCGTGCGCCTCGGTCATCCCCGCGAGGTCGGGATGGTTGCCGATCACGGCCTCGACGGTCGCGGGCAGCTCACCGGCCTGCGCGCGCCCGAGCAGGTCGTGCAGGCAGTGCCCGTCCTTGCTCACCAGCAGCACCGCCCGCCGCGGCGCACCGGAATCGTGGAGCTGCCAATCGGTCTCGGGACCGAACTCGGCGGCCACCTCGGCGAAGCGTTCCCGGAGCTCGTCGATGGAGAACGGCACCGTCGAGGCCTTCACGGCCTGCCGGGTGAAGAACCACCCGATGTCACCGTCGGAGTGGTACCCGGCCTCCACGATCGAGCCGCCGAACTCGGCGATGAACGAGGAGATCCGGGCGATGACGCCCGGCCGGTCCGGGCACCCGAGGGTCAGCACGAACCGACGGTCGTCCGAGGTCACAGCGGTAGAACTCATCCGCCGATTCTCGCAGGCGATCAGGCCAGGGCGCGCACGGGCTCGCGGACGGCGGAGAGTACCTGGGCCACTTCGGCATTGAACAGGTCGAAGCGTTCGACATTACCCAGATGCCCGGTCGGCAACACCTTGAACCCGGCGAGCGTGCCTGCTTCCTCGAGCAGCGCGGCCAGGCGCTCGGCGTGGATCGCGGGGGTCATGTCGTCGCGATCGCCCGCAAGCACGGTGGTCGGGACCGAGAAGTTCTTCGCGTCGTCGCCCAGGTGCAGCGCGGTGAGCAGGAACCCGTAGCGCGAACGCGTCATCATCGGACAGCCGCGCACCACCGACAGCGCGTAGTCCAGCGTCTCGCGCGAGGCATCGAGGGTCATCACCTGACGGGCGAAGATCCAGCGCACCGGCTTGATCGGCGGGAACACCACCGGGGTGCCGAGGATCAGCCTGCCGACCCAGTCCGGCGTCGGCATCGACCGGCCGCGCAGAATCCGCAGCGGCACGTTGAGACCGGGAACCATGGTCGACACCTCGACCAGCGAGTGCGCGCCGGTATTGGTGAGGATCACCGCAGCGGCCTGTTCGGCGACGCGCTCGGGGTAGCGGCCCGCCCAGGCGATGAGCGTCATCCCGCCCATGCTGTGCCCGGCCAGCACCGCGCGCTGACCCGGCAGCAACACCGCGTCGAGCACATCGCACAGGTCGTCGGCGAGCAGGTTCGTGCTCGGGCGGGCGTACCCGTTGGTGCTCTCGCCGTGGCCGCGCTGGTCGTAGGCGACCACGCGGTATTCGCCGGCGAAGGCGTTGATCTGGGCGTTCCAGTATTCGAGCGAGCACGTCCAGCCGTGGGCGAACACGATCACGGGCGCGTCGACCGGTCCGTAGGCGTGCACCCGCAGGCGGGCGCCGTCCGCGGTGACCACCGGAATCACGTCGTA
The DNA here is from genome assembly GCF_030486425.1 of Nocardia sp. PE-7. Classification (NCBI taxonomy): domain Bacteria; kingdom Bacillati; phylum Actinomycetota; class Actinomycetes; order Mycobacteriales; family Nocardiaceae; genus Nocardia; species Nocardia sp. PE-7. Next base: position 6,345,098 of record NZ_CP129614.1, read on the forward strand.
GGGCATCTGCGGCGGATCGAAGGCGGCGAGCCCGTGCTTCCGCGTCCGCAGGTCGGCACGATGGGCCGCGAGGGTGGTCTCGACCACGGTGGATACCCGGCCGACCAGGTTCACCAAGGCCGTCGGCAACTTTGCGCGCATCGGCACACTCCTTTGTGTTACTGCCAGATACAGTAACACCGCGTACCACTCACCCGCGAGCCCTTCGGGCCGACTTTTCTACCAGCGCGGGCCGCGCTGCACCTCATCGACCTTCGGACGCACGTCGGCCAGGTACACACCGGTCGCGATGATCGCGATGAACGACAGCATCCCCAGCCCGCCGATGCCGATCAGCAGAAACACCAGCGCACCGCCGAGAATGGCCAGCCAGATGGGCTTGGTCATCTTGTCCACGGCGGTGAAGGCATCCGAACGCTGGCGCACAGCGTGAATGAGCGCGAACACCGTCGCGCCGAAGGCGCCGATCCACAGGATCAGCAGAATCAGCGAGGTCATCCCATTCACCATGTTCACACCCCCATCATACGAACAGCGGCCCCGCACACACCTGGTGTGTACGGGGCCGCTGTCAGCGGTGATGCGCGAAGGCTAGACCTTCTTCGGCGCGGGCGAGGCGGCCTTCTTGGCCGGAGCGGCCTTCTTGGCGGCCGGAGCCTTCTTCGGAGCCGGAGCAGCGGCGGGCTTGGCCGGAGCGGGCTCGGTGGTGACGGCGACGACCTCGGCATCGACGACGGCCTCGACCTTGTCGGCCACTGCCTCGGCCTCGGCCTTGGTGCGGCCCAGCAGGTCGTTGACCTTGGTCAGGGCGTCCTCGGCGCGAGCCGACGCATCCTTGTAGAGGGTCTCGACGCGACCGATCTGCTCGTCGACGGCCTGGTTGGCACGCAACCGGTCGACGGTCTCCTCACCGCGAACGGCGAGATCGGCGTAGATGTCGAGCGCCTGGCGGTAGTACTGCTCGGCCAGCTTGCGCAGCTCTTCGGGGGTGAACTTCTCGCGCAGCTCGGCGAGATCCTCCGGCAGCTCCGACGGCAGGCCGGAGATGCGGTCGCGCAGGGTGTCGAACTGGGCCTGCACGTCGGCGGGCACGTTCGCGATGCGCTCGCGGGCCTCTTCGACGCGGGCCTTGGCATCGGCGGCGCCGACGCGGCCGCGGACGTCGGCGACGACGTCGTTCACGGCGGCGTAGATGGCGTCACCGGCGCCGACGGTGGCGAACAGCGGCTTGGCGACAGTGGCGGTCTTTTCGGTCATCAGTCTTCATTCTCCTGGTGTGGCGGAGTGTCAGTTGTCGTGAACGAAACGTCACTGTCTCGTTCGTTCCCCCCTGAGCCGGTTTCTTCCCCGTTTTCCCGGCGAAACGACTCATAGATTTCCAGCAACACCTGCTTCTGCCGCTCGGACACCGAAGTGTCGGCCAGCAGGGCGTCACGGACCGGGCTGTGCGGACGCTGTTCCAGAAATCCTGCCCGCACATACAACACCTCCGAGGAAACTCGCAGCGCCTTGGCGATCTGCCCGAGTACTTCGGCGGAGGGATTACGTAATCCGCGTTCGATTTGGCTCAGGTACGGATTACTTACCCCCGCCAGAGCGGCGAGCTGACGCAGGGACACCTGCGCACCTTCGCGCTGTGCCCTGATGAAACCTCCGATATCTTGAGCCGCGTGCGCTACACGACTCTCGGGTTGGTCTGTCATCGCTCACCTTCTGGCGTTGTAAGGCCAATAGTAGAACAGGGTGCTAGCTATTGCAAGCACTACAGTTAGCACCCGGTCGGCTGACACGTACGCAGCTCCGGCTACCAGGTCGATCAGTGGAACAGCAGCTGCGAGACGGTGTAGATCGTCAGGCCGGCGAGTGAGCCGACCACCGTGCCGTTGATTCTGATGAATTGCAGATCCCGACCGACCTGCAATTCGATCTTCCTACTCGCCTCGTCGGCATCCCAGCGTGCGACCGTATCGGTCACCAGTGTCGTGATCTCCGCGGAGTAGTTGCCGACCAGATAGCGAGCACCGCGGTCGATCCACCCGTCCACTTTGCCACGCATCTCCGGGTCGTCACGGAAGCGCTCGCCGAGCTGCTGCACATTTTCGGCCACCTTGCGCCGAAGTGTGGAATCCGGATCGTCGGCCGACTCCAAGATCAACCGCTTCGCCGCTCGCCACGTGGCCTCGGCCATTCCGGTGATCTGCTCGCGGCCCATGATCTCGGCCTTGACCTTCTCCGCCTTGGCGATCATCGCGTCGTCGTGTTGCAAATCCTCGGCGAAATCCTGGAGAAAGCGATCGGCGGCCTTGCGCAATTCATGATCGGGATCGGAGCGCACCTTCCAGGTGAACTCGACGAGTTCCCGATAAATTCGCTCCGACAACAATGTATTGACAAATTTCGGCGCCCACTGCGGCGCATCGCGCATCACGATCCGGTCGATCGTGTCCTGTGAGCCCAGTGCCCACTGATGTGCGCGCTCGGCCAGCAGATCGATCAGCGGCCGCTGCCGGTTGTCGGCGATCATCTCCGAGAGCACCCGACCCAGCGGCGGCCCCCACAGCGGTTCGGCGATCCGCTTGACGATGGTGTTGTCGATGATCTGTTCGACGTCCTCGTCGCGCAGCGTGTTGACCACCGCGGTCAGGATCGTCGCGCTCTCCTTCGCCACCCTCACCGCGTGCGCCGGATCGGCCATCCACCGACCGACGCGCAGCGAGATCTGCGCCGAGTCCAGCCGGGCGGAGACCACGTCGGGAGCGAGGAAGTTGGTACCGACGAAAGCGCCGAGGCTCTCGCCGAGCTGGTCTTTCTTCTTGCGGATGATCGCGGTGTGCGGAATCGGCAGACCCAGCGGGTGTTTGAACAGCGCGGTGACCGCGAACCAGTCGGCCAGTGCGCCGACCATGCCCGCCTCCGAGGCCGCGCGGACATAGCCCACCCACTCGCCACCGCCGCCCCGCGATTCGAGCCAGCGGCACAACAGGTAGATCACGCTGGCCACGACCAGGAAACCGGTCGCCAGCGCCTTCATCTTGAACAGGTCGCGTTTCTTGCCCGCCTCGTCGGTCATCAGCGCGAAGCCGGCGGGCTGCGCGGCGGGTTCGGTGCGCGGCGTGAGAACCGCCGTGTTGCCGGGAGATTTCTCCATAGCCCCCATTCTGCTGTGCGCGCGGCGAGTGCGCCGCCGCCAACCCCGCGTTGCGGCTCCCACAACACGGCGAACCGCCTGGTTTTCGTACGCGCGCGTAAGCACCGGAGTGTGGTAAATGCCCCAACGTGGCCCAAAGGAGCGCCACCCCACACCGGCGCGCCTAAGCTGTTGACTAAAGACGCCAACATCGATCACGAGGGGGCTGTTCTGTCCACCGAAGACCTTGTCGAGATCGGCGAGCAGTCGAGCCGAGCCGGTGTGCGCGGCGGCGGCCAAGCCGACGGCCGCAAACGTCGGTGGCGGCAGCACAAGATCGACCGCCGCGAGGAGCTGGTCGACGGCACCCTCAACGCCATCCGCGCGCGGGGCAGCCAGGCGGGCATGGACGAGATCGCCACCGAGATCGGCGTGTCCAAGACCGTGCTGTACCGCTACTTCGCGGACAAGAACGACCTGGTCCACGCCACCATGCAGCGCTTCATCGAAACCACCCTGCTGCCCCGGGTGTACGGCGCGATCAGCCTCGACGCCGACGAATACCAGCTGGTGCGGGCCGCGATGACCGAATACGTGGGCACCGTCGACGACGACCCCGAGGTCTACCGGTTCATCATGAGCAACGCCGCGGGCGACAAGTCCTCGCTGGCGGAGTTCGAGCGGCTCTTCGCCGAGGTGGTCACCACCGTGCTCGTCGACCGGGCGGGCGCCAAGGGCATTCGCACCGACGGCGCGATGCTGTGGTCGTACGTGCTGGTCGGCGGCATCCAGCTGGCCACCCACTGGTGGACCACCACCGACAAGGCCATGCCTCGCCAGGACGTGATCGACTACCTCACGATGATGGCCTGGAGCGCGATCGAGGGCATGGCCCGTGCCGGCGGCTCGCCCGAGATCTTCACCGCGCAGCCGCATCCGCTCCCCGAGATGCCGCCGCAGACACCCTGACCAGGCTTTTCCTCCCTTCGAGGGAGCCGGGCTCGACAACGCGGCGCGGTTGGCTACGCTGAACCGAGCGGGGCGCTGTGGCTTGCGTCACCGCGGGTGGTCGTGTGACGCTGCGCGTCTACACCGCCGCGCACGTCGGCACCAACGGAGGTACCTCGATGGCGAAGAACGTGCCGACTTCCCGGCTTGCCCGCGGGACGAAACTGGGGGCGGTCGCGGCGGGTTCGGTCATCCGCTCGAAGAAGACCAGGCTCTCGATGCGTGGCCGCTCGGAGGCGGTGCGCGCACGGATGGCCGAGGAGTCGATGATCCGCACCACCGAACAGGTGGTCATGGTGCTCGGCACCATGAAGGGCGTGGCCATGAAACTCGGCCAGATGATGTCGGTGCTGGATCTGGATCTGGTGCCGGACAACCATCGGGAGCGTTTCCAGCAACGCCTCGCCGTGCTGCGCAACGCGGCGCCGACGGTCTCGTTCGAGTCCATGCGCACGGTGATCGAGCAGGATTTCGGTGCTCCGCTGGCGGAGATCTTCGCCGAATTCGACGCGGAGCCGATCGCCGCCGCTTCGATCGGCCAGGTGTATCGGGCCACCCTGCACGACGGTCGCGCCGTCGCGGTGAAGGTCCAGTACCCCGGGGTCGACGCCGCCGTGCGCGCGGACCTCAAGAACCTCACCATGTTCCGCCGGGTGCTGGCCTCGGCGATGCCGTGGATCACCCCCGCGGTGCTCGACGAGCTGAAACTGAACATGGAGAGCGAGCTCGACTACCAGGCCGAGGCCGCCACCCAGGCCGAGATCGCGCACCTGTACCGCGACCACCCGTTCATCGTGGTTCCGTCCTCGGTGCCCGAGCTGTCGACCACCCGTGTGCTGGTCAGCGAGTTCATCGACGGCGACGGATTCGACGAGATCCGGAAAATGCCCGCAGCGCAACGTAACCGGGTCGGCGAGATCATCTACCGCTTCTACGTCGGCTCGCTGTTCAGCTTCAACGAGTTCTGTGGCGACCCGCATCCGGGCAATGTGCTGCTCGCCCGCGACGGCCGGGTCGCCTTCCTCGACTTCGGGCTGTTCAACCGGATGGATCCCAAGCTGGTCGGCTTCGAGATCCAGTGCCTGCGCGCGGCCGCCGAGGATCGCGCCGAAGACCTGCGGCAGTTGATGATCGACCGCGGCGTGATCGATTCGCCCGAGGAGATCGGCGCCGAGGAATGCCTCGAATACGTGCTCGCCGCCTCGGAATGGTGTCTGGTCGACGAGGAGCTCACCATCACCCCCGAACTGGCCAGCGGCGCGTTCCTGCTCGCCGTCGATCCGAGGGCCAGCGAGTTCACCGGCATGAAGCAGCAGAATCTGCCGCCGGAGCACCTGTTCTCCCGCCGCGCCGACTTCCTCACCTTCGGCATGCTCGGCCAGCTCGACAGCACCAACAACTGGCATCTGATCGCCAGGGAATGGCTCTACGGCGATCCGCCGATCACCGAACTCGGTCTGGCCCACCACGATTGGCTCTCCACCCATCCACCGAAGCCGGTGAAGAAGACCCGCGCCCGCAAGGCGAGCGCACCAGCCACCAAGCCCTGATCACCTTTTCGAAAGGCGCGCAATGCCGCAGCACCGCGAGTTCGACCTGATCCTGTTCGGCGCAACGGGTTTCGTCGGCAAGCTCACCGCCGAATACCTGCTCACCGCAGCCCCGGCCGACGCCAAGATCGCCCTGGCGGGCCGCTCGACGGCCAAGCTCGCCGCCACCCGCGACGAGCTCGGCCCGGCCGCCGCGACCTGGGAACTCGTCGTCGCCGATTCCAGCGATCCGGCCTCGCTGGCGGCGATGGCCGAGCGCACCAAGGTCGTGGTCACCACCGTCGGCCCGTACCTGCGCTACGGCATGCCGCTGGTGGGCGCGTGCGCCGCGGCGGGCACCCACTACGCCGACCTCACCGGTGAGCCGCTGTTCATCCACGACGCCATCGAGAAGTACGAGCAGACCGCGGTCGACTCGGGCGCCAAGATCGTGAATTCCTGTGGCTACGACTCGATTCCGTCGGATCTGAGCGTGTACGAGATCTACCGCGCCACCCTCGCCGACAACACCGGCGAGCTCGAGGACACCACCCTGGTCGCCTATCTCAAGGGCGGCATGAGTGGCGGCACCATCGATTCCGGGCGCGCCATGATGGAGGATGTCGCAGCCGATTCCGCGCGCGGCAAGATCCTGGCGCACCCGTACTCGCTGAGCCCGGACCGCAGCATGGAACCCGATGTCGGCCGCCAGTCCGACCAGGCGCTGGCCCGTGCCGACAGCATCGACCCCAGCCTGAACGGCTGGGTCACCACGTTCGTGATGGCCTCGCACAACACCAAGGTCGTGCGCCGCACCAACGGCCTGCTCGGCTGGGTCTACGGCAAGCAGTTCCGCTACCGCGAGGTGATGAACGCGGGCGCCTCGCCCGCCGCGCCGCTGATCGCCGCGGGTATCGCGGGCGGCATGGTGGCCGTGATGGCATCGCAGGCGGCACTGTCGCGGGTGTCGGTCGGCCGCAAGCTGCTCGACCGGATCCTGCCCAAGCCCGGCACCGGCCCCAACGAAAAGGCCCGCCGCAGTGGCTGGTTCACCATGAAGACCTTTGCCCGCACCAGCTCCGGCGCCAAGTACCAGGCCACCTTCTCCGGCACCGGCGATCCCGGCTACCAGGCCACCGCCGTGCTGCTCGGCCAGAGCGGCCTGAGCCTGGCCTTCGACACCCTGCCCGAGCGCGCGGGCGTGCTCACCCCCGCGTCCGCGATGGGCGAGGCGCTCTCCGCGCGCCTGCGCGAGGCGGGCATGACCATCGAGGTCGCACGACAGTGAATCTCGCTCGCAAGACGATGAACGCCCCGGCGCTGGCGGCGGTGTACGAGCACGCGTGGCGACCCACGCTGTTCTACCTCGCCAGCGGCCGGACCACCGGTACCGACCGCCGCGACGCGGTCGACCGGCTGCGCCTGAGCGGTCCCATGAGGGTGCTCGACCTTGCCTGCGGCCCAGGCAATTTCACGAAATACCTGAGCGAATATCTCACCCGCGACGGTTTCGTCACCGGTCTCGACTACTCCGCGCCGATGCTGGCCAAGGCCGCCGTCGACAACGCGAGCCCCCGCGTCGGCTACGTTCGCGGCGACGCCCGCACGCTGCCGTTCGCCGACGGAACCTTCGACGCCGTCTGCTGTTTCGGCGCCCTGTACCTGATCCCCGACCCGCTGGTCGCTACCCGCGAGATGATCCGCGTCCTCGCCCCCGGCGGCCGCATCGCGATCAGCACCAGCTACGCCGAGGACAACCTCTTCGGGTCGGCGAGCAGCCTGGCCGCGAGCCTGAGCGGCCTTCGCCTGTTCGACCGAGACATCTTCCCGAAGCTGTTCGCCAGGGCGGGCCTGACCGAAATCGACCAGCGCGTCCACCGTTTCATGCAGTACGTGGACGCCACCAAGCCCTTGTCAGACCAGGCTTAGCCAGTAGTCCTGGAACTTCAGGAACACCAGCAGCAGCACCACCGCGTAGAACACCACCACCAGGGTCCAGCGCCACTCGGCGAGGATCCCCATCGCCCCACGCGAGCGACCCCACAGCTCCTGGGTGGTCACCGCGAACAACACCGGCACGGCTACCCACACCACCATGCAGTACGGGCACAGCGCGTTGATCCGGTACAGGCTCTGGAAGATCAGCCAGCACAGTCCGGCGATGCCGAGGACGGTCCCGATCCACAGCCCGCCCCAGACCCAGCGTGGGAAACCGATACCGACCACCGCCAGCACCGCCAGGGTCACCACCACCGAGAACCCGACGACGCCGATCAGCGGGTTGGGGAAGCCGAAGACCGCGGCCTGGTCGGTCTTCATGATCGACCCGCACGACAGCACCGAGTTGATGCTGCACGAGGTGACGTAGTTCGGGTCGACGAACAGCTTGAACCGTTCGACGGTGAGCGTGAACGACGCCAGCCAGCCCGCCAGCCCGGCGATCAGCAGCAACCAGGCCGAGCGGGCGGGGGCGGTGATCACTTCGCCGCGTCAGCGATCACGGGTGCCAAGCCGTTCTCGGTGAAGATCGCGTCGGACTGGTTCAGCTGGCCGTTGATGTACACCGACGGCGTCGACTTCACGCCGCTCTGCAGCGTGGTCTGGGTGACCTGCTGGATGTAGTCGTTGTACGGCTTGTCATTGATGCAGGTCGCCACGGCGGGATCGGTGTAGCCGACATCGGTGGCGATCTGGATGAGCTCGTCGTTGCTCAGGCCCGCGCCGCCCTCGGCGGGCTGCTTCTCGAACATCGTCTGCAACCAGGACTGGTACTTGGTGGTATCGGACTTCGCCACGCAGAACGACGCGTTGGCCGCCCGCGAGGAGTACTGGTTGGTCGAGGCCTTGTCGAGGAAGGAGATGATCTGGTATTCCACGGAGGCGGTACCGTCGGCGGCGGCCTTGGCGAGTGTCTCCCCGTTGGCTGCCTCGAACTGCTTGCAGGCCGGGCACTGCAGGTCGGCGACCACGCGCACCTTGACCTTGGCATCGGGATTGCCGATCACGACCGTGCCGGTCTCGGTGACCGCCCCGCCCGTCGCGGGCAATTGCGCCGCCGAAGTAGTCGACGATTCCGTGTCGGAATCGGACTTGTTCACGGCGATACCGATGCCGATGGCCGCCACCAGCGCCACCAGGACCGCGGCGACGCCGACCTGGATCGCGATCTTGCGCTTCTTGTCGGCCGCCTCGGCCGCCGCCAGCGGATTCCTGCCCGAGGGACTCTTGCCCGTGCTCACCGTCGTCACACGCCTTTCGCTCGTTGGCTCCCCACCGGGAACATCATGCGGGCCGAACCTGAGAGTTTCCGCAAAGCTCGTTTCAGGATTCGTCGAGTCGGCGCAACTGCTCGGCGATATCGAAGTCGGCGGGCGGCCAATCGAGGTCCAACCGCGACAGCGCGGCGATCAGCAACTCGGTGACCGCGAGGCGCGCGTACCACTTGTTGTCGGAGGGCAGCACGTACCAGGGCGCGTAATCGGTGTTGGTGCGATCGAGAACAGCCTGGTAGGCCTTCTGGTATTCGGGCCAGTGGGCGCGCTCGGTGATGTCGGAGGGGTTGAATTTCCAGTACTTGTCCGGGCGCTCGAGCCGTTCGCGCAGCCGACGCTTCTGTTCGTCGAGGGAGACGAACATGGCCACCTTCACGATGGTGGTGCCCGCGTCGGCGACCGCCTTCTCGAAGGTGTTGATCTGGTCGTAGCGCTGCTCCCACTCCGCCTGCGGCACGAGCTCGTGGACCCGCACCACCAGGACGTCCTCGTACTGGGAGCGGTCGAAGACGCCGATCTGACCGTGCGCGGGCAGCTTGTTGCGGATGCGCCACAGGAAGTCGTGCTGGGACTCCTCCTCGGTCGGCACGCCGAAAGACGCGTGATCGACGCCCTGCGGGTCGACCGAACCGATCACGTGGCGCACGATGCCGCCCTTACCGGCGGTATCCATGCCCTGCAGGATCAGCAGCACGCTGTGCTGTCCACCGGTACGACCGTGCGCGAACAGCTTCTCCTGCAAGACCGACAACACCGTCGCCCGCTCGGCCAGCAGTTCCTTGCCGAGCCGCTTGCCGCCGGTGAAGCCCGGCGTGCTCGCGGTGTCGAGATCAGCGACGCGCTGACCGTCGGCGCGCAGCGCGATATCAGCCGGTTCGGTCCAGTTTTTCGCCATTTCCCATGCCTACCACTACTGGGTGGGTTTACCGGGCAAGCTCGACGCAATCGTTGCCTGCCAGCACTGCACGCCCGCCGGGTCGGCGATGTCGGCGCTGTGCACGTATACGGGGTCTTCGCCGGCGCCACGCCGGGCGCGGTAGTCGGCGAGCAGACGGAAAGCGACGGCGCCGAGAGGAATGATCGCGGCCAGGTTGACCAGCGCCATCGCGCCCATGAACACATCGGCGAGGTTCCAGATCAGGCTCACCGAGCCGAGCGCGCCACCGAAGACGGCCACCAGCACCAGGATTCGGAACGCGGTGAGCACCTGTGGACGCGTGGTGATGAATTCGATATTGGCGCGACCGTAGTAGAAGTTGCCGATCATCGAGCTGAACGCGAGCAAGAACACCACCGCGGTGAGCACGTGCCCGGCCCAATCACCCAGCGACGCCTGCAGCGCGCTCTGGGTGAGGTCGGCGCTGCGCCGCTCGGACAGGTCGGGGTCGGTGGTGAGAATGATGAAGGCGGTGATCGAGCAGATCAGCAGGGTGTCGAAGTAGACGCCGAGCGATTGGACGAGACCCTGCTTCACCGGATGCGAGACATCCGCTGCCGCAGCCGCATTGGGCGAGGAACCGAGCCCCGCCTCATTGGAGAACATCCCGCGCCGAATTCCCTGCGCGAGCGCGGTGCCGATCCCGCCGCCGACCACCTCACGCAATCCGAACGCCCCGCCGACGATATCGGCCAATACCCGCGGCAGGTCGGTGATATTGAGTGCCACCACCGCGATACCGAGCAGCAGGTACACGATCGCCATCACCGGAACCAGCACCTCGGTGATGTGGCTGATCCGGCGCACGCCACCGAAGATCACCAGCCCGAGCAGCGTGATCAGACACAGCCCCACCAGCGGGGCGAACCAGTCACCGTCCAGCGCCGACAGCGACGCCCGCCCGGTCGCCACGATGGTGTTGGACTGCACCGCGTTGAACACGAACCCGAAGGTCACCGTGATGATCACCGCGAACGCCAAGCCCTGCCACCGACGCCGCAGTCCGTATTCCATGTAGTACGCGGGGCCGCCGCGAAAGGTCCCCGGCTCGTTCTCGCGACGTTTGTAGAGCTGGGCGAGCGTGGATTCCACGAACGCCGACGCGGCGCCGACCGTGGCCATCGCCCACATCCAGAACACCGCCCCCGGCCCGCCGACGCTGATCGCGGTCGCGACCCCCGCGATGTTGCCGGTCCCCACCCGCGCCGCCGCGGAGATGCTGAAGGCCCCGAACGCCGACACCGATTTCTTCCCGTCGGCGGCCGTCGGCCCCTTCTCCGTGACCACCCGGAACATCTCGGGCAGCATCCGCACCTGCACCACGCCGGTGCGCACCGTGAAGTACACCCCGGCCACGATGACCAGCGGAATCAGCAGCCAATTCCAGAACACATCGTTGACATCGACGATCACCGAGTTCAGGGTGTCCATCCGGCGAACGCTACCGCCGTCGCGCGCCGTGACCGGTCAGGCCGCGCCTCATGTTGCTCAGTGGCTGAGGGCGGAGACGACGAACATGGCGGCCACGCCGAACAGGGTGCACAACAGGGTCAGTCGGGAGGGGTGGCCCGCGTGGGCTTCGGGGAGGATGTCGGCGGTGGCGAGGTAGAGGAGGAACCCGGCGAAGTAGCCCATGTAGAGGCCGATCCAGTTCTCCGGCACGTGGATCACGGTGCCGAGAACGGCGCCTACTACGGGGGCGACGGCGTCGAGAGCCAACAGGGTGAGGGCGCGTTTGCGGGCACTGCCGTAGACGGTGGGAATGGTGAAAGTGTTGAAGCCGTCGGCGAAGTCGTGGCAGATCACGGCGATCGCGACGGACATACCGACGGCCGCGCCCGCCTGGTACCCGAGGCCGATACCGAAACCGTCCAGGGTGCTGTGAAAGATCAGGCCGCCCGCGGCCAGGAGACCGACGGACTCGAAACCGTGCTTGTGCGTACCGAATTCCTGCTCGTGGCCACGATGGATGGCGACCGCCCGCTCGATCACGTGCAGGCTGAGGAAGCCGAGGACCGCGGCGATCAACACATACGGGATACCGCGGAACATGCCGTCGGTCTGTTCGAGCGCCTCCGGAATCAGGTCGAACGCGACCACGCCGAACATCACCCCGGCGGCCAAGCCGAGAACCAGGTGCTTGCGGTCCCCGATCCGCATGGCGACGAAACCGCCGAACAGCGTCGACAACATCGACACCAGGGACAACAGGATCGCCATGAGCTGCCTATTCGTCGGTGGATGCGGCTTCGGACTCGGCCTTCTTGCGCTTCTTCTTCGACGGCGGCGCGTCGACCTCTTCGGTGACCTCGTAGCGGCGCACATACGCGCCCGCGAAACCTTGCAGCGTGGCGGTGACTGGAATCGCGAGCAGAGCGCCGGTCGGCCCGAGTAACGCGGCACCCGCGATCACCGCCCCGAAGGCCACCGCCGGGTGCATGTCCAGGGTGGTCGCGGTGATGCGCGGCTGCAGAACGTAGTTCTCGAACTGCTGATAGGCGACGATGAACAGCAGGATCCACAGGGCGCTGATCGGGTCGTGCACCAGGGCGACCAGCACCGGGAGCGCACCGGCCATATACGTGCCGACGGTCGGGATGAACTGGGAGACGACGCCGACCCACAGCGCCAAGGCGAACGCCGACGGCACATCGAGCACCCGCAGCGCGACATAGTGCGCGATCGCCGAGCACAGCGCGAGCAGGGCCCGCGAGTAGATGTAGCCGCCGGTTTTCTCGACCGCGATGTCCCAGGCCCGCAGCACATGCTTCTGCTTTCTCGGCGGCAGCAGCGAACACACCCAGGTGCGGAAACGCGGGCCGTCGGCGGCGAAGTAGAAGGTGAACAGCAGCACCCCGAGCAGCTGGAACAGCGCGCCGATCGCGACAGTGCCGATGCCCCAGACGTTTCCGGCCAGACCCACCAGATACTTCTCGATCGTGGAACTCCACTCCGAGGCGTACTTGGTCAGGTCGTCACCCGAAATATCCTGGTGGAAGGTCGAATTGACCCAGTTCACCAGATCCTGGACGTAGTCGGGGGCGTTCGCCACCAGCATGGTCACCTGGTTGACCAGCAGCGCGCCCAGCGTCCACACGAACGCGACGATCACCACCAGCAGGGCCAAGAACACCGCGCCGGTGCCCGCCCCACGCCGAACACCGCGCGCGGCAAGCCAATTCACCGCCGGTTCGATCGCGAAGGCGAGGAAGATCGACACCAGCAGTACGGTCAGCAGGCCCTGCATCTTGCCGAGCACCCAGAACGCCGCGATCAACCCGGCCACCGCGAGCACGATGTACAGCAGCGCCCTCGGCAGCCAGCGCGGTGGTGTTCGCACCGACCAGAAGGCGGGCAGGGTCCTCATGTCGCCGGACCGTGCGGCAGGTTCAGCTGATTCGTCCTGGGCAACCACGAATGTCACGGTACCCAGGACGAGCGCCCACCAGCCCGTCGGCGCGCGTACCGCCGACTCGAACAGCTACACCGTGGCGGTGTCGATCACGAACCGGTACTGGACATCGCTGGCGACCACGCGGTCGTAGGCGGAGTCGATCTCGTCGGCGGAGATCAGTTCGATCTCCGCGCCGATCCCGTGCGAGGCGCAGAAGTTCAGCATCTCCTGGGTCTGCGCGACGCCACCGATCATCGAACCGGCCAGTGACCGGCGGAAACCGGCGAGGTTGCGCCCGGTGACGCTCATCGGGTTCTCCGGCAGGCCGAGGATCACCAGGGTGCCGTCGAGGGCGAGCAGGCGCAGGTAGCTGTCGATGGGCAGGTCGGCCGAGACGGTGTTGATGATCAGGTCGAACTGGCCGCGCAGCTGACGGAAGGTTTCCTTGTCGCTGGTGGCGTAGTAGTGGTGGGCCCCCATGCGCAGGCCGTCGTCGCGCTTGCGCAGCGACTGGCTCAGCACCGTCACCTCCGCGCCCAGCGCCGCCGCGATCTTCACGCCGACGTGCCCGAGCCCGCCCATCCCGATGATCGCGACCTTCTTGCCCGGTCCCGCGTTCCAGTGCTTCAGCGGCGAGAACAGCGTGATGCCCGCGCACAGCAGCGGCGCGGCGACGTCGAGGCCGATGCCCTCGGGGATCGCGACGACGAAGCTCTCGTCCACCACGATCTGGGTGGAGTAGCCGCCCATCGTGTACCCGCCCGGCTGCGCGGTTTCGGGGACGCGCGAGTTATAGGTCCAGGTGGGACCGTTGGAGCAGTACTGCTCCTCGCCCGCCAGGCACGGCACACACTTCCCGCACGAGTTCACCAGGCAGCCGACGCCGACCCGGTCACCGACCTGGTACTTGCGCACCGACGAGCCGACCGCGGCGACGATGCCCGCGATCTCGTGACCCGGCACGCACGGGTACTGCGCGCCACCCCACTCGTCGCGCGCGGTGTGGATATCGGAATGGCAGATACCGGCGTACTTGATATCGATCAGCACATCGTCGGGACCGACCTCGCGACGTTCGATCGTGACCTTTTCGAAGGCCCCGTCAGCAGAGGGCTTGGCGTAGGCGGCAGCGGTGCTCATGGCTACATGCCTACAGCCGCATGCGTGCTTTGCCAAGTAGGCCGCGCTCCGACCGCGTCCGTATCGAGACCGGCGGGCGCCGAAAACCGGTCACAATGGATTGGTCGGCTCGCGAGAGAGGACATGTGCTGTGAAGCGTGTCGGACGAGTGCTGGCGACCATGCTGGTCGCGCTGGTCGGGGTGTGCGCGTTCCTCGGGTATCGCGGAGAGTTCGCCCTGGTCGAGCCGGAGTTCGTGGCGCAGGCGCAGGCGCCCGTACTGGTGCCGCTGGACCCCGCGCTGGTCGCGGGGCAGATGGAATCGGTTCTGGTCAATATCGATGTCGACGCGGCCGGTTTCGGCATCGGGGCGGCCGGATCGGGGATCGTGCTCACCTCCGACGGACAGATTCTGACCAGTCATCATGTGATCAAGGGCGCTGAGGCGCTGAGCGTCACCGATATCGCCAACGGACTCGTCTACGAGGCGACCGTGCTCGGCTACGACTCCGGCGCCGACATCGCGCTGCTGTCGTTGGCCGGGGCTCAGGGATTACCGACCGCCCGGCTCGGCACCTCCGCCGACCTGCGGATCAGCCAGGATGTGCTGGCCATCGGCGACGCGGGCGGCGACGGCGGCGAGCCGACCTCGGTCGCGGGTCCGATCACCGATCTGGACGCGACGATCGTCGCCATGAACTCCGCCGACCTGACCCGCAAGGCGCTGAAGGGGATGGTGGAGGTCGCCGCGCCGGTGATGGGCGGGCAGTCCGGCGGCGCGCTGGCCGACGCGTCAGGGGCGGTGGTCGGGGTGATCACAGCGGCCTCCGGCGAGCACGCCAGGGCCGAGGGCAAGCCGGCCAACGGCTACGCCGTCCCGATCGACACCGCCATGCGCATCGTGGCCCAGATCCGTTCGGGAACCCCGACAGACACCGTCCACATCGGCCCCACCGCCACCCTCGGCGTACAGGTCATCGACGCCAGGCCCGCCGGTGCCCAGGTGAGCTGGGCCTTCTACGGCCAGCCCGCCCGCGAGGCCGGTATCACCATCGGCGACGTGATCACCGCGGTCGACGGCGTCTCGATCACCACCGCCAAGGCCCTGAGCGCCGCCATCAATCTCCGCAAGCCCGCCGACGCGATCCGCCTCGACGTCACCGCCCCCGACGGCACCACCCGCACCGTCGAGGCCGTACTCGCCTACGGAACACCCAACTGACCACTCACCCCGACCCATGCGGCACTCCCGCCGTGTCACTCGAGGGTTTGGAGGAGTTCGACGAGGGTGAGGCGGAGCTTTTCCATGTGGGTTCGGCGGTAGAGGGCGGTGTCGTATTCGAGTTGGAGGGTGAGGCGGCCCGCGATGGTGAAGGTGGTGAGTTTCGGGGGCATGGCCGGGCCCATGGCGTAGACGTCGTCGCGGACGAAGGCGATGTCGTCGGGGATCGAATGGGGTTGCAGGCGGCCGATATTGGAGATGGCGATGGTGGGGGGCGCGGAGAGGAGCGCGGCGGTGAGTTCGTCGTCGACGAGTTGGGCGGCGAGGGGGAAGTGGGCGGGTTCGCGGCGGTCCAGGCCGGCGCGCAGGCCGGTCTCGATCGCGTGAGCCAGTTCGAGCTGGGTGGTTTCGCCGCTCGCGTGGACCAGAACGCCCGCGCCCGAGGCGAAGTTGACGACCGTCTCGGCGGGTACCGGCGGGTCGAATTCCGCGCGAACGTCGGCCGCGTACCCACAGAACATCGGCAAGGAGCCTGATTCGGGAAAACGAGTTCGGAAGGCGGTCAGCGCCGTACCGGCGAGCACGCTCGTCACCGAGAGGCCATGGGCGCGCGCCACTGTCACGAGTCCGGCGGTTTCCTCGGCGCTCAGTTCGATGCGCTGCATCGCGAATCGGCCGAGCGGAAGTTCGATGCGCTGCATCGCGAATCGGCCGAGCGGATCGGTATCGGAACCATCGCGGGGCAGTGTTCGCGGCGCGTCCTCGGGGCCCATCGTCGCCGCGCCTGCCCTGATGTCGTTCAGCCATGCTTCGGCCGCTTCGACCGAAACCACTTCGGCCAGCCGGGTATCCATGGCCGCGGGCAGCGCCTGATCCGAATTCGCTTCCGGCACAGCGACACCGGTCGCGTGCGCCGTGTAGTGCCGCCACAGCTGCCCGAGCAACGCGAATCCCGATCTGCCATCGGAGATTCCGTGATGGACGACCAACACGATCTGCTGACGCAGACCCGCCCGCAGCAGGTACGCGCGAAACAGCCCGTCACTCCAGTCCCTCGGCCCGTTGACCAGCGCCAGATACTCGGCTTCCCCGCCTTCGACGATGTCGAGTCGAGGCCGGAACTCGTCGTCACGGACGAAATGGCCGACGCCGTCGTCGGTCACCACCCGACTGCGCAGCAGCGGATGCGCCGCGGCGAGTTCGTCGAGCACTGTCCGCAGGATCGCGGGGTCGAGCACGCCGTGCACCGTGGTGCCGAGAAACAGTGGCATCCCGCCGGTCGGCACGCTGCCGATGGTCGTGCCGGTGCCGAAGAAGCTGGATTCGAACGGGGAGATCGGTCGCCGAGAAGTCATAGTCGAAACATACATCCGTTTCATACGCCTGTCACTGACGTTTGTTTGAAACGTCTGTCACGAACAGGCGTATGCGTCGCTTGCTATCGTGCGCGGGTGGGAACGCGCGAAGATCTCCTGGAAGCCGCCAAGCAGTGCCTGGCCGAACGCGGCTACGCCCGCACCACCGTGCGCGATATCGTCGCCGCCTCCGGCACCAACCTCGCGGCCATCAACTACCACTTCGGCACGCGCGACAAGCTGCTCCAACAGGCGATGCTGGAATCGAGCGCGAGCGCGGTGACGCAGATCCTCGACGCACTGCCCGCGAGCGATCCGGCCGATCCCACCGCCCGCCTCGAAGCGTTCTGGCACAGCCTGATCACCTCATTCGTGGAGAACGCGCCGCTGTGGCACGCCAATGCCGAATGTCTCAACCAGGCGCTGCACTCGCCCGAGCTGCGCACCGAACTCGCTCACGCCCAGGGACGGGCCCGGGCCGGTCTGACCGAGGCCTTCGGCAACGGCGACAGCAATGTCGGCGCGATTCTGCAGACGATGATCGGCGGCCTGCTCCTACAGTGGCTGATCGATCCGGACAACGCCCCCACCGCGCCCGAGCTCACCGCGGGCGCCCGCGCCATGATCCGCGCCTGACCAGCTCGACCACCGAACCCTCGCAGCGATTTCACCCGCTCCGGGCGAGGCGCGCCGCCCGGGTGCCGACGGATGCTGGTCTCGCGCGGTCGATCATGATCGCGCGACGTGGACGCCAGGACGAGGAGCGCACATGCCGGATCAGAACGTGCCCGAATTGACCGCACAGGCCTACCTGTATGGATTCCCCCTGGTCTTCAATCTCGATTCGATCGAGCGATTGCTCCACGAGGGCATCGGCGATCTCCCCGCGACGCCGTTCAACGGCTTCTCTCATGCCCGCACCCTCGCAGGCGCCTCGGCGACTTTCGTCTCGGTCAACAACGACACCGTGTACTCGATCGCCCTGATCGACCTTTCCGTCGGCCCAGTGACCTTCCACGTGCCGGATGCCAGGGATCGGTACTACGTCATGCAGTTCATCGACGCCTGGACCGACAACTTCGCCTACGTCGGCACGCGGGCCACCGGAAACCGCGCGGGCGACTACCTCCTGGTACCGCCGGGCTGGACCGGTACCGCCCCCGATGCCGCGACGGTCATCCATTTCCCCACCGTTGTCGGCGTGATCGTCGGCCGATGGGCTTGCGAAGGCGAGGCCGATCTCCCCGCCGTGCACGCCTTGCAGGACGCGCTGACCTTGACCGCCGCCGACGGGGCCGCCCAGCCGAGGGGACTTCCGTCGCCGGATCCGGCGGTCGCCCCCGACCTGATGTTCCTCGAGAAAGTCCGGGTCTGGTCGCAGGCCTTTCCGCCCGCGCGGCGCGATCTCGCGCTCCAGGAACCGTTCGCGTCGATCGGCCTGACGACAGCGGGCGCCTCGCCCTACCTGTCGCTGGACCCGGACCGTGCGTCCGCGCTGCGCGCCGGATTGGGCGAGGGCCAGGAAGAACTGAGCAACGCGACGAAGGGCGGGGCGGGCGCCGGGGAGAACGGCTGGCAGTTGACGCTGCACCTCTTCGACTACAACATCGACTTCTTCGAGGTCGGCACGGTCGACGACGAGAACTTCAAGATCACCGACCCGACACAGCGAATCCTCGCTCGCGCCGTCGCCGCCAAGGCCGGACTCTGGGGCAACCACGCCTACGAGGCCGCCTACGCGATGATCTACACCGACGGCACCGGCCGGCAGTTGACCGGCGCGAACTCCTACACCCTCCGCCTCGACCCGACCCCGCCGGTCGACGCCTTCTGGTCGATCACCATGTACTCGACCCCGGACTTCTACCTGTGCGCCAACCCGATCGACCGCTACTCGATCGGCGACCGCACCCCCGGCCTCGTCTACGACGACAACGGCGCGCTCACGATCACCATCAGCCATGCCGAACCCGTCGACCCCAAGGCCCGCGCCAACTGGCTCCCCGCTCCCGAAGGCGACTTCCGCCCCTGCCTGCGCATGTACCAGCCCCAACAGGCAGTCCTGAACCAGTCCTACGTCCTCCCCCCGATCACCAGGACCTGACCCCCGGCACGCGAATTCCGAATCACGCTGTGCCCGTTCGCCCAGACAAAAGGGGCGCACCGGAATCCGGTGCGCCCCTTGCCCTGTTCGCTTACTCCTCGGTCGCGGCAGCCGCCTGCGCGGCGAGCGCCCGTCGGCGGACCCGGCGAGCCGCGGCCACCATGTTCCGCAACGACGGCTCCAGCTGCCAGTAGTGACGGGTCTTGAGGCCGCCGTCGGGGTTGGCCCACAACCGTTGCGGGGTCACGGCATCCGCGGCCTGGGTGAGCAGCTCGTCGAATTCGTCGATATCGGGGATGCGGGCCGAGCGGCTCTCGTACACGCCGGGGCCGACGCCGTGGGTGAGGCCGTGGCCGGAGGAGAGGTCCTCGGTGAGCGCCTCGATGACCCATTCGATCGAGCGGGTCGCCACGATCGCGGTGACGTCGGCATCGAGCTGATCGATCGCGTCGACCACCTCGGTGCGGCCGGAATAGCCTATGTGGGTGTGGATCTGGGTGTCGGACCGCACGCCCGAGGTGGCCAGCTTGAACGCGGCGACCGCCCAGCGCAGGTACTCCTCGCGGCCGCGCGGGCGGGCGGGGAGCAGCTCACGGATGGCGGGTTCGTCGACCTGGATGATCGCGATCCCGGCCTTCTCCAGGTCCACCACTTCGTCCCGGATGGCAAGTGCCACTTGATCGGCCGTCTCGTAGAGCGGCTGATCCTGGCGGACGAACGAGCGCGCCAGCATCGTGACCGGCCCGGTGACCATGCCCTTCACCGGCTTGTCGGTGAGCGACTGCGCGTAGGTGGTCCACTCCACCGACATCGGCGCGGGCCGCGCCACATCGCCGTAGACGATCGGCGGGCGCACACACCGCGAGCCGTACACCTGAACCCAGCCGAAACGGGTGGTCGCGAAGCCGTCGAGCTGTTCGGCGAAGAACTGGATCATGTCGTTGCGCTCGTGCTCACCGTGCACGAACACGTCGAGGCCGATGTCTTCCTGGAGCCGGATCGTCGCCTCGATCTCGGCCTCGACCAGCTTGCGGTAGTCGTCGTCGGACAGCCGTCCCGAGGACACCTCGTGGCGGGCCTGACGCAGTTTGCCGCTCTGCGGGAACGAACCGAGCGTGGTGGCGGGCACCAGCGGCAGGTTCAACCGTTCCTGCTGCGCGGCCGCCCGCTCGTCGTAGGGCGCGCGTTCGCGCATCTGCGGCGTCACGGCGTACACGCGCTGGCGCACCGCGTGCTTCTGCTTGAAGTGCACCTCGGTGGGCCGCTTGCGCCAGTTCTCCGACGGGCCCTCGGTGAGCGCCTTGGCGAGCGAGACGACCTCGCCCACCTTCTGTTTCGCGAAGGCGAGCCGGTCGGCGACATTGCCCTCGATGTCGTACTCGGCGAGCACGTCGTAGGGCACGTGCAGCAGCGTGGTGCCGGTCGACACCACCAGATCCGGGCACACCTCGGCGATCGCGTTCAGGTAGTTCAGCGTGACCACCCGGTCGGCGCGCCACACGTTCTGACCGCTGATGACACCGGCGTAGATCCGCTTGCGCTTGATGCCGGGGATCGCCGCCAGTTCCTCCGGCTGCATTCGGTAGGACGCCAGGTCGAGGCCGATCGCCTCGACATTGCTCGCGGCCAGAATCCGCAACGCCTCGCCGAAGTCGCCGTACTGCCCGGTGACCAGGATGCGCGGACGCAACGGCGCCTTCGCCAGCTGGTTGTAGGCCTTCTCGAACGCAGCCAGCTCGGCGGGCGTGCGCTCACCGGTGAAGCAGGGCTCGTCGAGCTGCACGCAGGTCGACCCGCGCTTGGCGAGGATCTCGAACAGCTCTTCGTAGAACGGCAGCAGCTGATCGAGCAGGCTCAACGTGTCGAACTCGGTCTCGCCCGGCACGTGCCCGGCCTTCGACAGCAGCAGCAGCGACACCGGCCCGAGCACCACCGGACGCAGCTCGATCCCACGGGCGGCCGCCCGGTCCCACTCGTCGAGCAGGGCCTCGGGATGCAGCGAGAACGTGGTGTCGGCGTCGAGTTCGGGCTGACGGTAGTGGTAGTTGGTGCCGAAGAATCGCACCAGCTCGAGCGGCGGGGTGTCCGGGTTGCCGCGCGCCATCAGGAAGTAGAAGTCCAGCGGGTCCAGACCCTCTTGGAATTCCTTGAAACGCGAGGGCACCGCACCGAACAACAGCGCGTTGTCGAGGATGTGGTCGTAGAAGGAGAAGGTGTTACCCGGCACCTGCGAGAGTCCGGTGGCGGCCAGCTCGTTGAACTGACGCTCCTGGATATCGCGTCCTACCGTGAGCAGTTCCTCGCGTTCGAGCGATCCGCGCCAGTACGACTCGAGCGCGCGCTTGAGCTCTCGGTGCGGACCGATCCTCGGGTATCCGAGAACGCTCGACCCGAATCCATCGGTGACGTTGACCATGACCGCCGATACTCCCTTTCGATCACACGCTGCACTCGACATAACACCGGATGCGCACGCGCGTCCGGCAACAGCAGCTTAGGCCGCGAGAACGGCCCTTCGCCGTTCCCCCTGCAAACCACCTGGAAAAGGCCGAAGGCCACCGGCATCGCGTCGCAGCTGATGTCGGTGGCCTCCGGTGAGCAAACTTCTATTTGCCGTACTGGTAGAACCCGGCTCCGGTCTTCTTACCGAGCAGCCCGGCTTCGACCATGCGCATCAGCAGCGGCGGAGCCGAGTAGAGCGGCTCCTTGAACTCGGAGTACATCGAGTCCGCGATGGACTTCACGGTGTCGAGGCCGACGAGGTCGGTCAGCGCCAGCGGGCCCATCGGGTGGGCACAGCCGAGCACCATCGCCTTGTCGACGTCGTCCTTGGTGGCGAAGCCCGACTCGACCATCCGGATGGCCGAGAGCAGGTACGGCACCAGCAGCGCGTTGACGACGAAACCGGAGCGGTCGGCCGAGCGCACGATCTGCTTACCCAGGATCTCGGCGGCGAACTGCTCGGCGCGCTTGGCGACCGGTTCGCTGGTCTTGAGCGTGGTGACCAGCTCGACCAGCGGCAGCACCGGCACCGGGTTGAAGAAGTGCAGACCCACCACGCGCTCGGGGTTGGCGGTGGCGACGGCGATCTTCATGATCGGGATCGAGGAGGTGTTGGAGGCGAGCACGGCGTTGGGGTCGGTGACGACCTTGTCCAGCTCGGCGAAGATGGCCGTCTTGACCTCTTCGTTCTCGACAACGGCCTCGACCACCAGCTGACGATCGGCGAAGTCGCTCAGATCGGAGGTGAAGCGCAGCCGCCATGCGGCCTGCTCGCGCTCACGCTCGGTGATCTTGCCACTGCTCACGCCACGATCCAGCGAACGCAGGATGCGGGCGCGACCCGCAGCGGCGAGTTCACGGGTGGTCTCGTAGACGAGGACGTCGACGTGCGCGCGTGCGCACACCTCCGCGATGCCCGCGCCCATCTGTCCGGCGCCGATGATGCCAACGCGCTGAATCTTCTCGCTGCTGCTCACGTCCCGCTCCTGCTGTGTGTCTGGCTGTGGGGTGGCTGGGGAGGTCATAGCGACCAAAGTATAGGGATGCCCTCCCTCACCGAGGGCTGATCGGCGAGGGAGGGCGTACACCCCTACCGGAGTAGAGGAAAGGCGTTGCCGGTCAAAGCAACTCCGAGGGGGATCAGTGGAACTGACCCTCTTCGGTGGAGCCCTTCAGGGCGGCGGTCGACGTGTTGGGGTCGACGGTGGTGGCGATGGTGTCGAAGTAGCCGGCACCGACCTCACGCTGGTGCTTGATGGCGGTGAAGCCACGCTCGGCGGCAGCCTTGAACTCGCGCTCCTGCAGGTCGACGAACGCGGTCATGCCCTCGCGAGCGTAGCCGTGCGCCAGGTCGAACATGCCGTAGTTGAGCGAGTGGAAGCCCGCCAGGGTGATGAACTGGAACTTGAAGCCCATCGCGCCGAGCTCACGCTGGAACTTCGCGATGGTCGCGTCGTCCAGGTGCGCCTTCCAGTTGAACGAAGGCGAGCAGTTGTAGGCCAGCAGCTGGTCCGGGAACTCGCTGCGAACCGACTCGGCGAACTTGCGCGCGACCTCGAGATCCGGGATACCGGTCTCCATCCAGATGAGGTCGGCGAAGGGGGCGTAGGCCTTGGCACGCGCGATGCAGGGCTCGATGCCGTTCTTCACACCGAAGAAGCCCTCGGCGGTACGGGTGCCGTCCAGGAACTCACGGTCGCGCTCGTCCACATCGGAGGTGATGAGGGTGGCGGCCTCGGCGTCGGTGCGGGCGATGATCACCGACGGCACGTCGGCGACGTCGGCGGCCAGACGCGCGGAGGTCAGGGTGCGGATGTGCTGCTGGGTGGGGATCAGCACCTTGCCACCGAGGTGGCCGCACTTCTTCTCCGAAGCCAGCTGGTCTTCCCAGTGCACACCGGCGGCGCCGGCCACGATCATGGCCTTCTGCAGCTCGTAGGCGTTCAGGGCGCCACCGAAGCCGGCCTCGGCGTCGGCCACGATCGGGGCGAGCCAGTTCTTGACCGACTCGTCGCCTTCGACCTTGGAGATCTCGTCGGCGCGCGACAGGGCGTTGTTGATGCGACGCACGACCGCGGGAACCGAGTTCGCCGGGTACAGCGACTGGTCCGGGTAGGTGTGGCCGGACAGGTTGGCGTCACCGGCGACCTGCCAACCGGACAGGTAGATGGCCTTCAGGCCGGCGCGAACCTGCTGCACGGCCTGGTTGCCGGTGAGGGCGCCCAGCGAGTTGATGTAGTCCTCGTTGTTCACGAGGTCCCACAGGATCTCCGAACCGCGACGGGCGAGGGTGTGCTCCTCGACGACGTTGCCCTGCAGCTTGGAAACCTGCTCGGCGGAGTAGGTGCGGGTCAGGCCCTTCCAACGCGGGTTGGTGTCCCAATCCTGCTGGATTTCCGCTGCGGTCTTCGGGGTGCCGGGGAGAGACATCTCTTGACTCCACTTCCTCGTGTGGTCGGTGCTCCACGCAGTCGGCGTGCGAATCAACCGGCGGCTGAAGGCTTTCGGTTGCACATCTCGTACTGCTGGAGCAATTTGCAGGCTTGCTAGGACTTACTAGGGCCCAAGGGGTGTACTTCCAAACAATGGCACACCCGGAAATAGCCGTCTACCTGTTGGTTGTGTGAATCTCAGCTAGTTTTGACGACGCGTTTGCTAACTTTGCGAAATTAGCGGGCGGATTGCAAGCATCGGGCCTACCGACGGGTAGCGCTGACCAGGAGTTTTAGCATAACGCTCGTACTGTTAGCGATCATCGGGTGGGCGCCCTCCGACACTCCCGAGCCTTCCAGCGTGTGAGTCGTTTCACACACCACGCCGGACACGAATGATGTGCGTGTCGTCACTCGATTCGGTCACGACGCGCGGATTCCCCCATCGCCCCCAGAAGTGGGTGCACCGAACCGCGTGCGAGACACTCACCCACCGAGACAGGTTGCTCGGAAGACGAAAGAGTGGGTCCATGAGGATTTCGAGGATGGCGGCGGCATCGCTGACCGTATTGGCGGCGGCATTGAGCCTGGTACCGGTGGCGAGCGCGCAACCGTCCGACGCGGCGGGCACGGTCGTCGGCGTCGAGTCGCTGTCCGCCGCGGCGACCCTGCCCGGTTCCGCCCGGGCCGAGCGCCTGCTCTACCGTTCGACCACCGCGGGCGACCAGCCGACCACCACCAGCGCGGCCGTGTACTTCCCCGCGGGCCAGGCCCCGCAGGGCGGCTGGCCGGTGATCGCGTGGGCCCACGGCACCGTCGGACTCGGCGACGACTGCGCCTACAGCGTGGCCGGACCCGCCGCGATCGAGCGCGACTGGGCCTACCTCGGCGCCTGGTTGAACCAGGGCTACGCGATCGTCGCCGCCGACTACGCGGGCCTCGGCGGCCCCGGCGAACATCCCTACCTCAACGGCGTCGCCGAAGCGCACAACGTGGTCGACGCGGTGAAGGCCGCGACCGAGCAGTACTCGTCCCTGTCGAACAGGTGGGCCGTGGTCGGCCAGTCCCAAGGCGCGGGCGCCGCGGTGTTCACCGCCCGCTACGCCACCGAATTCGGCGGTCCCGACCTGGACTACCGCGGTGGCGTGGGCACCGGCGTCCCCGCCTACATCGAGGACGTCATCCAACTGCTCGGCCCCGGCGTGCCTCCCGTCGCCCTGAGCTCACACCTCACCGCCTACGTGCTGTACATCCTCAGCGGCCTGCGCACCACCTACCCCGACCTGGACATCGACGGCCTGCTCACCGACACCGGCCGCACCTGGCTCGCCCGCGCCCAGACCGCCTGCATCGGCCCCCTCGGCGACGAACTCGCCGCCGCGAAGCCCTCGATCGGCAGCATGTTCGCCCGCCCCATGTCCTCGATCCCCGACGTCCACGGCCTGCTCGCCCACTACATGGGCCTGCCCGAATCCGGCTACGACCGCCCGCTCTTCCTCGGCCAGGGCCTCCAGGACACCGACGTGGTCACCCCCGAGACCCTGCGCTACGCCGCGGTCCTGCAAGCCGACCGCCAGCCGCTCACCTTCCGCACCTACCCCACTGATCACGACGGCACCGTCAACGCCTCCCTGGTCGACTCGGTGCCCTTCGTCAGCGCCTTGTTCTCCTGACCCGGTACGAAAACGGCCCCGAGCTACGCCAAGTAGCTTGGGGCCGTTATGTTTTCGAACGTACAGTCGCAGGCGTGAGAATTATTCGATCCGCCGTCCTTGCCGCGTTCGTGCTGCTGCTCGCACCGGCCTTCGCGCACGCCGACCCGCCGCCGATCTTCACCCAGGAAGAACAGTGCGACACCACCCGCACCCTGGTCGACAACGTCCGCGCCGCGAAACCCGATGCGACGCCGGAAGAGATCGCGAACACGTTCGTCGAGTACATGGATTCCCTCGGCGCCTACAACCGCGTCCCGCAGGCCAAGGAATCCGATCGACAGATCACGCTGAGCAACATCGAACGCTGCGGTCTGGCGTAGGCGCCGAGTCGACGTCGACCCCCGCGCGCAGCGGGGTCGACGTCGCGCGATCAGTCACCGAGGAGCCGAACCCCCGCCGGGTGGACTTTGCGCCAGTGTTCGGCGATGTCGATACGGCGCGTAGTCCACACCCGTTCGTGCGATTGGACATGGTCGAGGAACCGCTCGAGGGCTGCGGTGCGGGCGGGACGGCCCGCGATGCGGCAGTGCAGGCCGATCGACAACATCTTCGGGGCGCCTTCGGCCCCTTCGCGGTAGAGCACGTCGAAGGCGTCGCGCAGGTGGGCGTAGAACTCGTCGCCGTTGGCGAAGCCGGCCGCGGAGGAGAAGCGCATGTCGTTGGTGTCGAGGGTGTACGGCACCACGAGGTGGTTCTGCCCGCGCACCTCGGTCCAGTAGGGGAGGTCGTCGGCGTAGGAATCGGAGTCGTAGACGAAACCGCCCTGTTCGACGACCAATTCGCGGGTGTTCGGGGAGTCGCGACCGGTGTACCAGCCGAGAGGAGCCGCACCGGTGAGGTCGGTGAGCACGCGGACCGCTTCGGCCATGTCGGCGCGTTCACTCTCGCGATCGATCAGCTGATAGGACTTCCAGCGCAGTCCGTGGCAGGCGATTTCGTGGCCGAGTTCGGAAAAAGCCGCTACCGCTTCGGGATTGCGTTGCATCGCCTGCGCCACGGCGAAGACGGTGAGCGGTAGGCCGCGCCGTTCGAAGGCGCGCAGCACCCGCCACAACCCGGCGCGCGAGCCGTATTCGTAGAGCGATTCCATGCTCATGTGCCGGTTCGGAAAAGCGTCGGCGGGGGTCATCTCGGAGAGAAAGGTCTCCGAGTGCGGCGAACCGTCGAGGACGTTGTTCTCCCCGCCCTCTTCGTAATTCAGCACGAACTGCACCGCGATCAGCGCGCCGTCGGGCCACTGCGGGTCGGGCGGATTCGGTCCGTATCCGACGAAATCGCGAGGCTCGCTCATGCGCTGAGCTCCCCGTAGAGGCGCAGTCGGGCGAGGCCGCCGTCGGGATAGATGTCGAGTCGTACCTCAACCACCGAGGCCGCCACGAGGGGGAGCGCGAAGCGATGCCGGGTGTCGGGGAGCAGGTCGGTGCGCGGCAGGAGTTCGACTTCTGTTCCGTCACTGGTCACTCCGGTGAGCGACGCGGAGCCGGGGCTGTTCCCCAGGAAGCAGGAGGTGTCGATCTCGGCGAGACGGATCGCGCCGGGGCCCGCCAATTTGATGCGCACCCAGTCGTTTCCGTCGTCGCGGCGACGCGCTGTCTCCCAGCCGTCGCCCATCTCCCTGGCCAGGCCGGGATAGAGCATCTGGTTCGGCGAACTGTAGAAGCGGTTCGAGCAGTCGAGCACGAGGGCGCCGTTTTCCAGCGCGGCGAGGTCGAGCGGGCCGAGACCGAGGAGCGCGGTATCGGGGCGACCTTCGCCGTGCACGCGAAGGCGGGCCACGCCGCCATCGGGATGCATGGTGAGTTTCACATGGGTCCAGCGGTTCTCGTCGTCGACGGCGAACGGATTGCGGCTGTCGCCACCGACCTTCACGCGGTCGAGCAGAGTCACCCAGTCGGTGCGGGCGGCGATCTCCTCGGCGGGCGGGTAACCCCCGATCGCCAGCGCCGACAACGACACCTCGGGCGGGAAGTTGCCCTTGAACCAGGCGGTGTCCACCACCACGCCGCGGATCACGCCGGGTACGCCCAGGCGCACGACGGCCGAATCGTCACCGGGTCTGCCGCGATGCCTGCGGGTTTCCCAGCCGTCGTAGACCTGGCCCTTGTGCCCGAACGTCGCCGGCCGGTATTCCGACGGCCCCGGACTCACGAGGTTCTCCTTCTCCGCGAAGAATTCGTCGTTCGCCCAGATCACCGAACCGCCGAGGGTACGGACGGCCAGATCCGGGAGCAGGGTGAAATCGTCGCTGCCGTTGACTCGGCTCACGGGTGCCTCCTCTGGTCGGGTTCGATATTACTGGTATACCGCTATTTGCGGCGGGTAGCTCATGCCGGACGCTCCCGCCGAGCGGCGAGGTCGAGCAGAACATCGCCGGTCAGGTCAGGGGCCTTCGCGAGAAGTTCGGCCTCGGTGAACGCCCCGGCCCGCAGGCCACGCAGCACGGTGTTCGCCAGCGCTTCGGCGGTGGCGGGCTCGTCCAGCACGCCCCCGCCACGCCGGTCCAGATAGGCGATCAAGCGCGGCACCGCCACCTCGGACGCGCTACGGAAGAAGTCGTAGGTGGCGAGCCAGCGGGTGATCAGATGACCGGGGTGCATGTCCCAGCCCTGGTAGTAGCCGCGACGCAGCGCTCGGTCGACCAGGCGGTGATGGTTGGCCATAGCGGCCTCGGGATCGACATCGGGGACGATCTGGGTGGAACCGTCGCAGATCCACACCCCCGTCTGCGCGGCCGCGACCTGCATCACCGACTTGGCGTAGTCGGCGGCGGGGTGGTCGAGGGCCTGATCGGTGGCCGCGATGCCGCAGGCGGCGGTGTAGTCGTAGGTACCGAAATGCAGTGCGCTACAGCGTCCGTCGGCCAGCTGGATCATCTTGACGATCGGCGCGGTGCCGTCGGGGGCGATGATCGCCTGCGGGCTCTCGATCTGCAGTTCGAACCGCAGCGACCGTTCGGGCAGGCCGTGGCCACGCTCGAGCCCGGTGCACAGATCGACGATCGCCGACACCTGTTCCGCGGCGCGGATCTTCGGCACCGTGAACACGAAGCCGGGCAGCGCGCCGCCCGCCCCGTCGAGGACGAGTTCGAGGGTCCGCAACGCGCGCCGACGTTCGTTGGCGGCCGGCCCTTTCGTCCGAACCCCGAAGGAGACCGGGGCGCCGGGCTTTTCGGACCACGCCGCCAGCGCCTCCCCCGCCACCTTCGCCGCCGCGTCCTCCTCCTCGTCGGTCCGGAACCCGTAACCGTCCTCGAAGTCGATGCGCATGTCCTGCACCGGCCGGTCCGCGAGCCGGCGGCGCACGGCGGGCAGCGAGCCGGTGACGTCGAGGCCGACGAGGAAGTCGGCGTGGCGATGCAGCAACTCCGAGGCGGTGGCACCCCACTCGTCGGGGGTCTGCGCGGTGGCGCGGTCGGCGGGAACGTAGGCGGTGTGCACGGGTTGGACCCGGTCACCGGCCCCCGGGTAGCGCACGCGCAGTTCGGCGTCGACGGAGTCGAGAACGGAGTCGATGCGGGCTCGAATATGTTCGGGCAGGCGAGTATTCACCCGGCGGTTCCTTCCTTGATGGCCCGCCACACCCGGTCGGCGGTCATCGGTAATCGGTCCGGGCGGACACCGACGGCGTCGCGGATCGCGTTCGCCAGGGCGGGGGCCACCGGGTTGTAGGGGGACTCACTCATCGATTTGGCGCCCAGCGGGCCCAACTCGTCACTCGTTTCGGCGAAATAGACCTCCGTGCGGGGCAGATCGGCGAACTGTGGAACGTGATAGTGGCGCAGCGTCCTAGTGGTCACCACACCGTATTCCGACCGCATGTCCTCGTAGAGCGCGGTACCGAGTGCCTGCGCGACCCCGCCTTCCACCTGCCCGCGCAACTGCACCGGGTTGAGCACCGTGCCCGCGTCGGCGACCTGGATCGATTGCAGAATCCGTACCGTGCCGGTCGAGGGCTGGACCGCCACCCGGAACGCGTGCACATTGAAACTCACCGAGCGCGGGGTGCCCGCGTGGGTGCCGTGGGCGATCAGCTCCCCGTCGGCGAGCAGTTGGGCCGCGGTGATCAGCTCGTCGCCGCAGCGAACCCCGCCCGCTTCGAGCAGGCAGTCGCGTTCGGGGTGGCCGCTCACCTTGGCCGCCCTCGCCAACATCATCGCGTGCAGTTCGAGCGCCGCCGCGTAGGAGGCTTTGCCCGCGACCATGGTGCCGGTGGAGCCGAACGCGCCGGTGTCGTGGCCGACCACGTCGGTGTCGGACTGGCGGATGACGATCCGCTCGGCGGCGGTGGCCAGCGCCGTCGCCGCGAGCTGGGCGTGGACCGTCGTGGTTCCGTTGCCGAATTCCGCCGTGCCGACGCCTATTTCGTAGCGCCCATCGGCGAGCAGGCTCGCCGTGGCATCGGCGTGGTGTCCGCGCGGAGGTACGGTCGCGATCATGGCCACGGCCATTCCCTCCCCCACCTGCCAGTGCGGGCCGGGCGCCGCGACACCGTTGCCGCGACGCAATGCCTGCTGTGCGGTGTCGAGGCATTGGTCGAGACCGTAACTGCCGAAAGTCAGGTCGGACTCGTCGATTTCGGCGGCGGTGAACTGATCGCCCGGAATCACCACATTGCGCCGGCGGAATTCGAACGGGTCGATGCCGAGCTCGCGGGCCAGTTCGTCGATCGCCGATTCGACGCCGAAGATCACCTGGCCGAGCCCGTATCCCCGGAAAGCGCCGGAGGGAACATTGTTGGTGTACACCGCTTGCGCGTCGACCCGCTTGTTCGGGCAGCGGTAGACGGCCACCGATTCGCCGACCGAATGGAACATCACGCCCGCGCTGTGATTGCCGTAGGCGCCCGCGTCGGCGAGGACGTCCACCGAGAGCGCGGTCAGGACCCCCGCCGCGTCGGCTGCCACGGTGACAGCGACGCGCATCGGGTGACGGCATGTGGCCGAGGTGAATTCGTCGGTGCGGGTGAACTCGTATTGCACGGGATGCCCGGTGCGCAGCACGGCCAGCGCGATGAGATCCTCGGCCAGCATCTCCTGCTTCGCCCCGAATCCGCCGCCCACGCGAGTCGCGAACACCCGCACGCGATCTCGATCCAGTTCGAACAGGTGGCACAGTTCGTCGCGCACCAGAAACGGCACCTGGGTGCTCGAACGGACGACGAGCCTGCCCGTGTCGTCGAGCCAGCCGATTCCACCATGGGTCTCCAGGTGCACATGCTGCACGCGAGGTGAATTCCACACGCCACTCACCACTTTGGCGGCCTGCTCGATTCCCGCGTCGAAATCACCGACACCACCGTGGATCTCGGCGATCAGATTGCGCCGCGCGTCGGCGATCCGTGCCGAGTCCGGCTTGTCGGCATGCAGCAACGGCGCGCCGTCGGCCAATGCCGCCTCGGGCTCGAACACGGCGGGCAGCACCTCGTACTCCACGCGCAGCGCTCGCACCCCCGCCCGCGCGGCGTCCAGGGTCTCGCCCACCACCGCGGCCACCCGCTGACCCACGAACCGGACCGTGCTGTCGAGCACGAAGGTGTCGTCCGGATCGTCCTCGCGCAGTTCGTGGCGAGCCGTGGAGAACGCGGTCCGCGGACCATCCACATGCGTCAACACCGTGTGCACACCCGGCACCGCCCGCGCCGCGGCCACGTCGATGGAGACGATCCGCGCGTGCGCGTGCGGACTGGCCAGCACGGCCAGATGCCAGGGAGCCACCGGCGGCATCTGCTCCCCCGCCCCCGGCACCACGTCCATCGTGAACGCCTCCCCACCCCGCACGATCCGCGCCCCCGCGGGCGCCCCCACCCCGTCCCCGATCTGGCCCGGCCGATACTTCCGCCGCATCACCCCACCGACCCGCGCCTCCACCACCGACACGGCGGACACCCCGACCTCGGGCCCTTCTTCGGCCGAGACCGCGGTGACCTCGCCGGCCAGATGCCCGCCCACATAGGACTCGGCACCAGGCCCCTCCGCGACGATCGGCCCAGCCGCTCGCGCCACCTCGTCACCTCGCGGCCGGACTTCGTCACCAGGCGAACGAGCTGACCGACCGTCATCGCTGCTCGCCGTGGTAGCCGCAGACAGGTCCGGCAGCGTTCCCGCGTCCGCCGATTCCACCTGCGACTCCGCGCCGCGACCGGCACCCGCCCGCTGCGCGACTTGCTCGGTAATGCCGCGCGAGGCCGACGCACTACTGTCGAATCGGTCAGCGGTCGACTCATGACCGGCCTCCCCTATGCACAACGTGCCGGATTCTCCCGAACGGCGCTGCGCCGAGTCGGCCTCGGTAGTTGTGCACAGTGATGCACAGGGTGCGGCCACAGCGTCGGCGATGGCGCGATAACCCGTGCAGCGGCACAGGTTTCCCTTCAACAGCTCGGCCCGTTCGGCGTCGGTGATTGCCTGGGCAGCAGAGTTGTCCACAGCTGTGTCGGGCCGAACGGCGGCCAGACCCGACGCTGTCACCACCATTCCAGCGGTACAGAAACCACATTGGAACCCGGCGTTCTCCACGAAGCTGCGCTGCACCGGGTTCGGCCCGTCCGCATCGCCGAGTCCCGCGGCGGTCGTCACCGCACGGTCGGCGGCGCGGTGGGCCGGGATCAGGCAGGAGTGGACGGGCTCGCCGTCGAGCAACACCGAGCACGCGCCGCAGTCGCCGGAGTCGCATCCCTTCTTGACCGCCAGCTCACCGTGTTCGCGCAGCAGCGTGCGCAGGCACTGACCGGGCCGCGCGCTCACTTCGACCGCGCGGCCGTCGATATCGAGCCTCATGAACCACCTCCGTGTTCCGTGGTCAGCACGAGGCGGCCGCGCAGGCCGCCCTCGGCCAGTCGGGTGTGCGCGGCGGCGGCCTGCTCCAGTGGCAGCGTGTCGGCCACGCGCAGGGCGAGGTCGTAGCCGGCGAGGGTGGCGAGGGCGGCACCGTCGGCGCTGATCCAGGTGTGGTGAACGCGGATGCCGCGCAACGGAATCGGATCGGCGCCGCCGACAACGGTGACGAAAGCTCCTCGATTGCGCACTGCGGCCAGCGCTCCGGCGCTCAGGCCCGCGGTGTCGAGCACGGCGTCCACGCCACCGGGCACCAGCGCACGAGCCGCCTCGGCCAGATCCGGTGTCTCGCGGGGCAGCACCCACTGCGCACCGAGCCCGCGCAGGAGGTCGGCATCGTCGTCACCGGCCTGCGCGATCACCCGAATCCCCCGCCACCGCGCGGCGATCTCGACCGCGAACCCGCCGACCGCACCCGCCGCGCCGGTCACCAGCAGACTGTCGCCTTCGGCGAGCGCGAGCAGATCGAGCGCCTGAAAGGCGGTGAGCCCGTTCAGCGGCAGCGTCGCGGCCTCCACCGCCGATCGGCCGAGGGGGGCCGCCGCCACCGCCGACGCGTCGAGCACGAGGTAGTCCGCATAACTGCCGAGCGAGCGGTCGAGCAGATCACGAAGGCCGATCACGGGCTCCCCCACCGAGAAGCCGTGCACCCCGGCACCGATCTCGTCGATCTCGCCCGCCACGTCCCACCCGATCCCGGTCACCGGTCGCGGCGCCATCAACCCGGCCTCGACCAGCGCACCGGCCCTGGTCACCGCGTCGACCGGGTTCACCGCGGCCGCCGACACCCGGATCCTGACCTGGCCGGGCCCCGGCGCGGGCACCGGCACCTCGACGAGTTCGAGTGCTTCCGGTCCGCCGAAGATGTGGACGACAACTGCGCGCATGATGGTTTCTCTCTTCCGTAGGTATCTACCGAACCTAGGGAGAGCTACTCTCTATCGGGAAGTACGCACTGCGAAGTGCGTACCGCACGCGAGGGAGAGCGATGAGCACGCGGACCGCCGCCGAGCGCCGCGCCGAAGCGGGCGCGGCCTACAACGCCTACGTGGCCGAATGCCCGGCGCGTCAGCTGCTGGACCGGATCGGCGACAAGTGGGTGAGCCTGGCGATCAACGCGCTGGCCGACGGTGCGCTGCGCTACAGCGAACTCGGCCAACGGCTGGCGGGCGTGAGCCAGAAGATGCTCACCCAGACCCTGCGCAATCTCGAACGCGACGGACTGGTCACCCGCACCGTGCTGGCCGAGGTGCCGGTTCGGGTGGAGTACCGGCTCACCCCGCTGGGCGAGGAGTTGTTGCCGGTGATGCGGACGATCAAGGGCTGGGCCGAGCAGCACATGGATCAGGTGCTCGCCGCCCGCGCCGCCTACGACGCGGCCATCTGAACTCACGACGCCTCCCCGAGTTCGGCGGCGACCTCGGCGACCAGCAGCCCGGTCACGTGCTCGCGCCAGTCCGGCGCGCCGTGTGGGTCGTCGAACCACACGTCGTCGTCCAGTTCGGCCAGCGCGTCGGTCAGGTCGGATCGCGAAGGGACGGAATCGAAGTCGAGGACGATCGGTCGCACGGTCGCCGCGGTGACGGTGATCGCGCAGCGGTCGTCGGCCTCGCGTCTGCCCATCACCACCGACCCCGAACGCCCGAGCGGAGCCAAGGCGATCTTGCGGAAGCTGGTGCGCGCCGACAGACTCGAAGTGGGCACCAGGAAGGAGCGCACCACAGTGCCCGAGGCCAGCATATTCTCGCCCGGCCCGGTGACGAAGTCGCGCAGGCTGATTCGACGCTCGCCGCCACCACGTGGCCAGACCACCGCCGTGGCGTCCAGGGCGACGAGCGCGCCGAGTACCGCACCGGCGGGCAGCGACAGGCACACATTCCCGCCGACTGTCGCGGTGCGCCAGATCTTGTGTGAGGCCAGCAGCGCCCGGCAGGACTGCGCGAACAGCGCCGTCCCCGGCCACTCCGGCCGCAGCATCGGGGTGCCGAGTTCACGGCCGGGCGCGGCACCGGCGAACTCCGCCAGCGTGCAGGTCGCGGCGATCTCCAGTCCTCGCGCGCCGGCCGTCAGCGGCACCCAGCCGAGGGTGGTGATATCGACCAGCCGGTCGAGATGATCGTGCGGCTCGGAGAAAAGGAAGGTGCCGCCCGCCAGCACCGCGCTACCCGCTCCGACCTGTGCCAGATCGGCGCGTTCGCGGGCGAGAACAACCTCGGAAACAGTATCCAGATCCACGTTCACCTCGCTTGCCTCACCGGCCACAGTAGGGGCCGCGAGTTGCCACGATGTTGCACGAAACCCGCGCCAGATTGCGCCGCGGTTAACCCGGTGTACGCCATCCAGTGTGCGCCGATCCGGGCAAAACCGCAGTTCAGCACGCCGTTGCCGACGAGCACCGCCCCCAACCGAGACCTTGCGCCCGATCACGCCCCTGCCAGCAGCGTGGCTTGCGCCTGGGCCACCTCGGCGCCGACCGACTCCTCTTCCACGGTCAGCACCACATCGTCGCGAACAACCTCGCGCCCGTTCACCACCAGGGCGGCCAGCGGCGGGGCCGACCCGAGCACCAACGCGACAACAGGGTCCTCGATGCCCGCGTGCGCGGGGGTATCCAGCCGCCACAGCGCCAGATCCGCCAGCTTGCCCGGCTCGATGGACCCGATTTCCTCGGCGCGTCCGAGCACCCGCGCGCCACCCATGGTCGCCAGTTCCAGCGCGGTCCGCACCGTCATCGCCCGCGGTCCGCCGACCGCCCGCGCGTACAGCAGCGCGTTGCGCGGCTCCTCGATCATCGAACTCGACTCGTTGCTGGCCGCGCCGTCGACCCCGAGCCCCACGGGCACACCGGCCGCCACGAGGTCGGCGGTGCGCGCGATCCCGGCGCCCAGCCGACCGTTCGACGTCGGGCAGTGCGCGATCCCGGTCCCGGTCCGGGCCATCGCCGTGATCGCCGGGTCGTCGAGATGCACGGCGTGGGCGTACCAGACGTCCTCGCCGAGCCAGCCGAGCTGTTCCATGTACTCGGCGGGCGTGCACCCGAACTTCTCCAGGCAGAACTGCTGCTCGTCGAGGGTTTCGGCGAGGTGCGTGTGCAGCCGGACCCCCGTCGAACGCGCCAGCGCCGCGGACTCGCGCATGAGATCGGCGGTCACCGAGAACGGCGAGCATGGGGCCAGCGCGATCCGCACCATCGCGTCGAAGGACGGGTCGTGCCAGTCCTCGACGGCCGCGGCACTCGCGGCCAGGATGTCGTCGATCGACTCCACCACCGCGTCCGGCGGCAGCCCGCCGTCGCGCTGTCCGAGATCCATCGACCCGCGCGCCGGATGGAACCGCAGCCCCACCTCGGCGGCTGCCCCGATCTCCGCGGCGAGCAGATCGCCGCCGCCACGCGGGAACACGTAATGGTGATCCGACGACGTCGTGCAGCCACTGCGCGCCAGCGAGACCAGCGCGCCGGTGGCCGCGGTCCGCACCGATTTCTCGTCGATCCGCGACCACACCGGATAGAGCGTGGTCAGCCACTCGAACAGCGTGTTGTCGGCGGCCAGCCCGCGGGTGATCCACTGGTAGAGGTGGTGATGGGTGTTGACCAGACCGGGCGTGAGCACACAGCCGTGCCCGTCGATCCGCGCCACCTCGGGACCGAATTCCGGCGGCGTGCCCTCGCCGACGGCATCGATCCTGTTGCCACGCACGGTGACCCAGCCGTGGCGGTACTCGGTGCCCGCCGCGTCGACGGTCACCACCGCGCATCCGTGGATCAGCAGATCGGGCGCGCTCACGGCTGCCACGCGATCCCCGCGTCGGGTGCGTCCGCGCGCGCCAGGGTGGCATGGATCGAGCCGTACGGCCGGTCGGCCGCCCAGAAGACCTCACCCTTGTTCTCGATCTCGAACCGCGCCAGGTCGTAATCGAAGTGGTGCTTGTTCGGCGCGGACAGGCGAATCTCGGCGAGCATCGGAAAACGTTCCAGCGCAGCTGTTCCCATCGCGTACAGCGTTTGCTGCAACGCCTTGGAGTACGTGGTCGCGAACAGCTCGAGCAGCGTGGCGCGAATCCCGGCGTACACCAAGTCCCAGTCGAATCCACCGGTTTCGGCGAACCGCCACTGGACCACCAGCGAGGTGGCCAGCACACGATCATGGGTCGGCGCGAGGGTCGTGTACTCGTCGGTGAGGAAGTCGGCGAACTCCGAGCCGGTCGACTTGAGCAGCACCAGATCCTTGATCCCGCCGATCACCCAGGCCTGTTGCTCGGCGTCGGCGCCCGCCACCGTCACCGCGGCCGTGCGCACCTCGGGCCCCTGCCGCACCCACGTGTGATCGTGTTCGGCACCGTCGACCGAGACCCGCTGCCAGCCATAGGAATCCACGTCGATGCGAGCGCTCGACACCGGCTCGACCGCATCGACGAAATGCTTCGCCAGCGCGATCGCGTAGTCCTCGATGGTGTCGAGTCCTGGCTTCTTCGAATAGACGAAAGCCATGTGCTTCTGGGTATCGGTGGGCAGGACGTGACGCTGGTCACCATCGGTGTATGCCGCCTCGAAATCGCCCCGCAGGGTGGTGGAGACGTTCACGTCGCGAATCTCGTGGCGCGCGTTCTCTTTGTAGAAACGCACAACCCGATTCTCGGCCTTGCCATATCGATGATCGGTCAACACGATCGGACCATTCAGTGCCATCTCAGCTCCCTCGGTAGGTGGAATAGGCGAACGGCGACAACAGCAGCGGCACATGCAGATGCGGCTGCTCACCCACCGTGAACGCGACGCAGACTTCCGGATAGAAAGTCTCGCTACCCTGCGCCGCGAAATAGCTGCCGGTGTCGAAGAAGAGGCGGTAGTCGCCCGGATTGAGCCCGGCCGCAAGCTCTTTCACCCGCCCGTCGGCATCGGTGAGCGCTTCGGTGAGCCGGTGGTCTTTTCGCACGAGCCACACGGCGACGCCCGCCGCGGGCACCCCGCGCACAGCATCGAGGACATGGGTGCTCAGACTCGTCATGACACCACCAGCCCCGCCAGTCGCAGCCGGTTGATCTTCGACAGTTCTGTTCGCATGACCTGCCTTTCGGTCGACGGATCGTTGTCCAAGCGCGCCCGCAACACCGCCAGCAACTCCTCGCCGCTGCGGCCCGCGGCGCAGACCAGATAGATGTGGCCGAACTTCGCCTCGTAGGCGCGATTGCCCTCGGCCAGCGCCGAACGCACGTCCCGGCCGGTCACGCCGGACTGTTCGCGCGCCGACTCCGCCGAGGTCGGGCGGTCGCCGATGCGTGGGTGACCGGCCAGCGCCGCGTCGATGTCGGCGTCGTCGAGCGAGGCCGACGCCGCGTCGGCGGCCGCCGTCAGCGATTCCGTGGTCGCGTAGGGACGGGCAGCCGCGACTGCCCGTGCCCAGCGCGGCGCAGCGCAACAGGCAAGCAAGGCCGCTTCGGCAGTCTCCGCAGGTAGATCGTTGAAACCCGCGAGGCTCAACCCTTGGCTCGTCATCGATCCAGCATCGCGCGATCCCTGCCCCGTCGCCACCGATGTGCAGTCCATCACGTCGGCGTGTCGTCGTCGCCGCGCTCCCCTGCCGTAATCGAGCGGCAACATTGCGTCATTACCTTCGCTCACATGCCCCCAGTCGACCGCCCCGAGCACTCCTCGTGCACGGGCATCGTCCTCGCGGCGGGTGCGGGCACGCGATACGGCAAACCCAAGGCACTCGCCGACGACGGCGCCTGGTTGCGCTCGGCGATCACCGCCCTGCGCGACGGCGGTTGCGATCCGGTGATCGTCGCGCTCGGTGCGACCGGACCCGATCCGGACGCTCTCGGACTGCCCGCCGACACCGAGTGGCGGTGGGTTGCCGACTGGGCCACCGGTCTCTCCGCGACGGTGCGCGCGGGCTTGCGCGCCGCCCTCGAGAAAGACACTCGTTATGTGGCGTTTCTGCCCGTCGATACCCCCGATATCGGGGCCGATGTGGTCGCCAGAGTGCTCGCCGCGGCCCGTTCCAGCCAGAGCGGACTTGCCCGTGCTGTGTTCAACGACACACCTGGTCACCCCGTTGTGATCGAGAACAAGCACTGGGAAGCCATTTCGGAGGTAACGGCAGGTGATGTCGGGGCCGGTTCCTATTTGGGCGGTCGACAGGATATGGTGTGCGTCACGTGCGACGACTTGGCGACAGGGACCGATCGCGATTTCCCGGAAGTCGGCGCACGGTGATCGGAGTTGTGAGATATGCGCGATATCGTCGATGACCTTCTGCGAGTGTGGCATTCGGGCCGTACGGGTGGCCTCGCCACCGTGGTCCGTACTATCGGCACCAATTCCCTGCCCATCGGCTCTTCGATGCTCGTCACCCCCAATGGTGGCGTCTTCGGATCCATTGCCTCCGGCCGGCTGGAAGAGACCGTGTACGACGCGGCTCTGGAAGCGGGCCGCACCGGCGTCCGGCAACTGCGTCGCTACAGCATGCTCACCGGGATGGAATCGACGGCCGACGACGGCACGCTCGTCGATATTTTCGTAGAACCGTTCTCCTGCCGCGACTTTCCCGAATTCCCCACCATTGCCGCGGATATCCAAGCCCATCGCCGGGTCACCGTGTTCACCGTGGTCTGGAATCAGGATCCCGATGTCATCGGCCAGCATCTGGTCACCGACCGCAAGCACGCCACCGAACTCGTCGCGCTGCCCGAGTCGGATCTGTTCGTCGCCTCCTACTGCCCGCCGCCGCGCCTGATCATCTTCGGCGCCAACGCCTATGCGGCCACCCTCGTCGCACAGGCGCGGATGATCGGCTACCGGGTGAGCATCTGCGACTCGCGCCCCGAGTTCGCCGACCCGGCCTCGTTCCCCGGCGCCGAAGTGGTCGTCGATTGGCCGCATCGCTACCTCAACACCCTTTCGGCCGCGGGCGAGATCGACAGCAGCACCGCGATCGTCGTGCTGGCCAACGAGCCGCGCTTCGAGATCCCGCTGCTCACCGTCGCCTTACGACTACCCGAGCTCGGATACCTGGCCGCCCTCGGCACCCCGGCCGACCAGGCCCGCCGCCTCGACGACCTGCGGGCCGGCGGCTTCGACGAGCCGACCCTGTCGCGCGTGCACGTGCCCGCGGGGCTGGAGTCCGGCCCGCGTACCCCCGCCGAGACCGCCGTCTTCATCACCGCCGACTTCCTCGCCTCCCGTGCGGGTCTGCGCCTCGCGGCCCAGCGCGACTACGTCTCGACCGCCAGTGTGGGCATGGCGATTTGAGGTACGCCGGCGCCGCGGCCCGCGGCGCCGGCCGAGCGTCTACTTCAAGCCGGGGTTCTCGGCGTAGATCTCACGAATAACCGACAGGTCGAAGAGCTGGTCGGCCTTGATATCGATCTTCGCGGTGCGAAGGGCGGCGATATTCTGCTCGATCAGCGCGTCCGACATCGTCAGCAGTCCATCGGTCCTGGTCGACGCGGAGACGACCAGGTCGTTCTGCGCGGTGGCCTCCTCGGTCTGCTCGGCCAGGTCGAGCTTCAGGTCCTTGCCGTAGACCTCGACGGCGAGGCGCGCGGACCCGGCGGGATCGGCGACGGCGTCCTTCCACCCCTTGATCTGGGCGGTCAGGAAGGCTTTGAGCTTGTCGCGCTCGTTGTCGATGGTGTGCTGGCTGACGGTCATCGTCTCGGCGACCAGTGGTAGACCGAAGTCGGCGAACAGGAAGTGGTCGTTGGCGAAGCCCTTCGCGGCCAGAGTGATCGGCTCGTTGGTCACGTAGCTCACCCACCCGTCGACCTCACCGTTGGCCAGCGGGGTCGGATCGAACTGCGCGGGGACCACGGTCACCTCGCCCGGACTGATGCCGTTGGCGGCCAGCAGGGCACTGAAGATGAGCTGGTTGGTGTCCTGCACGCCGATCTTGCGGCCCTTCATATCCGCGGGCGTCTTTATCGGCTTGCCCGCCGAGCTGACAATCGCGAACGGATTCTTCTGATAGGTCGCACCGACGATCTTGGCGGGTAGTCCTTCGAGCACGGCGGGCGCGGTGGTCTGCGGCGCGGAAAGGCCGAGCCAGATCTTGCCGGTATCGAGGCCCGCTTCCACCGAAGTCGATGCCGCGCCACCCGCGACGAGATCTACCGCACCGAATCCCGCATCCTTGAAATAGCCTTTCGAATCGGCGAAATACTCACCCGCGAATTCGATGTTCTTGATCCACGACAACTGGATAGCGACCTTGCCGAATTTCGATCCGTCGTCGGTCGAACCGTTCGAGGAGGTGCTCGAGCCGCTGCCACACGCGGAGAGCAATCCGGCGCCGCCAAGCGCGGCGCCGGTCAAGGCGGAAAAGCGGAGAAAGGAACGACGGTCGACACTGTTCATACGCAGAATGTAGATTCGCCGCGTTTCGTACTCTTTGCGGCGACGTTCCGCCGCTATTCCCGTTTATTCGGCGGCTGGTGCCGCGGTTCTCGGCGCTGAACTCCACCTCTTCCCTCCCTACGGGCACTCCTTCGTCGCACCCTTCGGTCAGTCCATCGGCGGAGGCGCGCCGAGAACGAGGTCGTAGCACTACGATCCAGCATTCGGACCGAAGCGTGCGAGTACCACGTTCTCGAGCACTCCGACAATCGCGTACAACAGGACCGATACCAGCGTGACGACCACGATGGACGCCCACAGTCGGTTGTACTGGAACATCGGGATGGCCCGAACCAGGCTCGCGCCCAATCCTGTTCCACTACCGAGCCATTCACCCAGCAGGGCGCCGATCAGCGCACCGGGCACCGAGATCCTGGCGGCGGCGAACACCGACGGCAACGCGGCGGGCACCGCGACCATTCGCAGCCGGGTCCAGCGCGAGCCGCCGTAGGCCGTCACCAATTCCATTGCCTGTCTGGGTGCTTCACGCAGGCCGGTCATGATCATCACGAGGGCGGGGAAGAACACGACGATCGCCGTCAGCACCGTCACCCCTGCCGTGCCACGGCCGAAAATGAGCACGACGATCGGACACAGGGCGACCAACGGCACCGAACGCAACAGCATCGCCACCGGCATGAACGTCTGTCGCACAGCCGAATACAGCACGAACAGCGCGGCGACGCCGAGCGCGCCGGCCATCCCGACGAGAAAGCCCGATGCCGCGTCGCGCAGGGTGATCGCGAGGTCGTCGAAGATCGCCTGCCGTGCCGTCGCCGCGCCCGCCGAGGTCACCAGATAGGCCCAGACATCCGACGGTGTCTTGCCCACCCGTGGCCCGATCTGCGGGAACAGGCGAAGGAACAGCGTCCAGATGACAAGTAGCAGGATCAGCGAACTCGCCAGCGGCAGTAGGAAGCGGCCGATCCTGCGCAAGACGGTGGTGGTCATCGCGTCGACTCCTCGGCGGTCGCCGTCCACGGCGTGATCAGTCGGGCCGCACCCGCCACCAGCAGGTAGCCCAGTCCGGCCAGTGCGGCGGCGGCGATCGCCATGCCCCAGGTGCGTGGCACGTTGTAGGCGGTCTGCGCCGCGGTGAGCGCGACTCCGATGCCGCTGTCGACGCCGCCCAGGTACTCGCCGATGATCGCGCCGAGCACGGCCGACGGCGCGGCGATCTTCAAGGCGGCGAACGTATTCGGCAGCGCCGCGATGGATTGGACTCGATACAGCCGCTGCCAGCGGCCGCCGCCGTAGGCGCGCACCAGATCCAGGCTCGCCGGATCCGCCGAGCGCAATCCGCTCACCGCGCCGACCATGGTGGTGAAGAAGCAGTACATCGCGGCCAGGAACACCGTGGGTGTACGTCCACCGAACACCACCAGGATGATCGGGCCGAGCGCCACCAGCGGCGTGCAGTAGCTCAGGATGGCCAACTGGGTGGCGAGCGGTTCGATCCGCGGTACCAACATGATCAGCGCCGCGATCCCGATCGCCAGCAGGTTCCCCCACAGGAAACCCTGCACCGCCCCGATCGCGGTGACCTGGAAGTTGGGCCCGTAGAGCCCCCACCCGTCCGACCACATGGTGGACAGGACTCGCCACGGCGTGGGAATCGTCCCGCCCGCGGTACCCGCGGCGGCCAGCGCCCACCACAGCGCGATCAGCGCCACCACGCCCAGCGCACCGGCCGCGCGGCCGCTGCCCGCGCTCACGCGACCCCACCCCGCCCGAACAGCAACTCGGACAGGTAGTCACAGAGCTTGTGGAATTCCGGGGTCCGCATCATCTCGGGCGTGCGCGGTCGCGGCAGGTCGATCTCGACCAGTTCCAGCACCCGGCCCGGTCGCGGACTCATCACCGCCACCACATCGGAGAGGAACACCGCCTCGCCGATCCCGTGGGTGACCATCAGCGTGGTCGCGGGCTTCTCGGTCCAGATGCGCAGCAGCTCCAGGTTCAATCGCTGCCTGGTCATGTCGTCGAGCGCGCCGAACGGTTCGTCGAGCAACAGCACCGACGGCTGCACGACCAGTGCCCGGGCGATCGAAACACGTTGGCGCATCCCGCCGGACAACTGCGCGGGCTTGGCCTTCTCGAACCCTTCGAGGCCGACCAGCGCGATCAGCTCGGCGATCCGGTCCGGCGCGGCGGGCAGCCCGGCCACCTGCAACGGCAGCCCGATATTGGATTCCACGCTGCGCCACGGCAGCAACGCCGAATCCTGGAACGCGATTCCGAGCTGATGACCGCCGCGCAATTGTTCCGGGGACAGGCCGTTGATCCTGGCGGTACCCGCGCTCGGTTCGTCGAGGCCGGCCAGAATCCGCAACACCGTCGATTTGCCGCAGCCCGACGGCCCGAGCAATGACAGAAATGCACCGTGCGAAGTCCGCAAATCGACCGAGTCCAGCGCGTCGACCGTGTTGCGGCCTACCTTGAAGGTCTTGCTCAACCCACTGATCTCGATCCCGGCGGTCGCGCTGCCGGGGATTTCCTTACCCAT
Source organism: Nocardia sp. PE-7 (assembly GCF_030486425.1). Classification (NCBI taxonomy): domain Bacteria; kingdom Bacillati; phylum Actinomycetota; class Actinomycetes; order Mycobacteriales; family Nocardiaceae; genus Nocardia; species Nocardia sp. PE-7. Next base: position 6,388,547 of record NZ_CP129614.1, read on the forward strand.
GCTCGTCACCATAAGAGCGGCTGGTTGCGGCGGCATTTCCGAATCGGAGCCCAGATTGCGCCCCCGTAAACCGTGCTCGAGGTCACCATAAAAGTGAACCGGTAACGATTCGCTCATGTGAGAGGACATAGAGTGTCGGAGGATCTGACAGCCCTGCGAGCGTCGAGCGCATATGCTCTCGGCGACCGGGGGAAGCACTGCGATGACGTGCCCGACAGGGCCCGTGGACTGGAACCGACTGTTCGATGAAGCTCTCTGCACTACGTACCGTGGCCGCGCTGCGCACCACCGCCGTGGCTCTGACCGCCGCATTGTCGGTGGCCGTTGTCGCCGGTGGCGCCGCGTCCGCCGAGCCCGAGAAGCCCTCAGCCGTGTCGTCCATCGTCAAAGACGGACGCGTATGGCACCTGAAGGTGTACTCGGCGGCGATGAAGAAGGACATCACGATCGACGTGCAGCGTCCCGTCGACGAGTCGAAGCCCGCCCCCAACTTCTACATGCTCAACGGCCTCGACGGCGGCGAGGGCACCGCCAGCTGGGCCGCGCAGACCCAGGCGCTCAGCTTCCTGGCCGACAAGCAGGTCAATGTCATCCAGCCGATCGGTGGTCGCGGCAGCTACTACACCGACTGGAAGCAGGAAGACCCGAAGCTCGGCCTGAACAAGTGGAGCACCTTCTTCACCAAGGAGCTCCCGCCGCTGCTCGACGGCGCCCTCAACTCGACCGGCCTGAACTCGCTGGCCGGGCTGTCCACCTCCGGCACCTCGGTGCTGCAGCTGGCCGAGGCCAACCCGGGTCTGTTCAAGTCCGTCGCCGCCTACAGCGGCTGCGCGCAGATCGCCGACCCGATGGGCAAGCAGGCCGTCAAGTTCTCCGTGGAGACCTGGGCAGGCGGCAAGACCGCGAACATGTACGGCCCGGACAACGATCCGGCGTGGGTCGACAACGACCCGGTCGTCAACGCCGAGAAGCTGCGCGGCACCAACCTCTACATCTCCAGCGGTAGCGGCATGCCGACCAACGCCGACGTGGCCTACTACCTCAACGGTTCGCCCGGCCCGATGGGCGTGGTCAACCTCGGTCTCGGTATCGGCATCGAAGCGGCGACCAACGCTTGCAGCCAGAACCTGAAGACCAAGCTGGACTCGCTCGGTATCCCGGCGACCTACCAGTTCACCCCGATGGGCACCCACTACTGGCCGTACTGGGAGCAGGCGCTGCACGAGTCGTGGCCGCTGCTCGCTCAGGGCATGGGTATCTGATTTTCCACTGAAAAGCGGGAGGCATCCGGATTCGGATGCCTCCCGCTTTCGCGTTGTCGCCGACTACGCGGTGGGCGCGACCGCGGTGCGCACCGTGAGCCCGGAGCGGATGAAATAGGCGATCTCCTCGCAGATCTCGTCGACCGAGATCGCGTCACCGGGAACGGTGGCGTGCACCATCTCCTGGGCGAGCGAATTCACCGCGCCGATTACCGCGAGGCCGAACAGATGCAGGCTGCGCGATTCCGCCTCGCCGCGCTCGGCGGCGCGTTGGGCTTCCCGCGTGAGCAGGGCCGAAATCGACCGTCGCTGCGCGCGCCGCCATTCCTCCACCACCGGACTCACCCCGACGACCTCGACATAGAACACCCGCGCCGCCCGGCGATCACGGCAGGTCACCGCGAGGAACGCACGGAAACTCTCCACCACGCGCACCACCAGCGGCTGTTCACTGGTGCTTTCCAACGCCTCGTCGAGGCGGCGCAGCGCGGCCGCGTTCAACCGGTCGACGAGTGCGATCAACAATGCCTCGCGGCTACCGATGTCTTCGTAGAAACTGCGGGTCGACACATTCGCGGTCGCACACAGTCGCTCGATCGAGGTCGACGAATATCCTTGGGTGCCGAATAGTTCCAGCGCCGCGTCGGTCAACCTGTTGCGGCGTAGCGCTACTCGCTGCTGGCGCGACAATCCACCGTAACTACGACCACTATCGGTTACATCCGCACGCCGAACCACGGATGCATGCTAGCGCGCGATCGCCCGGTAGCCAGTCGATTCGCCATTGTCGCCACAGGCGAATTCCCGCTGGCGCGACAGAATTGTCGAACGGGGTGATCAATTCTGTTCGATAGTGGGTTCGCCGTCGTCGAGCGGCTCGGCCAACGGCCAGCCACCGGCGGCCAGATGCGAAGCCACCCGCGAGACATCGTCGGACGCGGGCTGCTGCTTCGCGAAATCCGCGATAGCAGCGGCGATATCGGCCTCGCTGATCAACTCGCCCTCGCGGCTGGCCTCTACCAGCCTTTCTCCGATCACGACCACCTCGTAGTCGGTGAGGTGGCGGTGCAGCACCGCGAACAATGCGACGTAGTCCGACTGCGGAATGCCCTGCGGATACCCGGCACGCAACCAACCGAGCACCCGAGAGAGCAGGTTGCCGCGAACCGAGGGACTCGGCGAGGCGGGGTTCGGATCGGTCATGGCTTCCTCACTCATGATTGGCCGAACAGGTGGATGCCGAACTGGTGGGCGATGAATGCCTTGGCGGTGAACAGGATTCCGGTGATCACCACGACGACGATGAGGACCAGGCAGGTCAGCGCTCCGGCCAGCGCCGGATAGTTGCGCCGGACTCGACCCTCGGCGTCGACGGTCTCGGCCTTGGCCCACCACCGCACGGCGTAAGCGAAAACGGCGGGTACGCCCGCGCCGAAGATCAGCGCGGCGAGCACCACTTCCCACAGTGAACTCAGATTGGTGATCACGGTGTGCACGATCGCTCCCCTCTACCCGGCATGGTTCTGGTCGATCGGCGACGGTGCCGAGGTGGGTGACTGATGGCCCTCGGGCCATTCGTTCACATTGTGGGTGCCGACCGGGTCCCGGCGCGACCGGAGATAGATTCCGAGCGCGCCGGCGATCAGAATCCCCAACACGACGAGCACCCCGGGGAGCCCACCGATGAGATTCGCGATCACCCAGCAGATCGCGCCGACGATGCCCGCCATCGGCAGAGTCAGCATCCAGGCGACGGCCATCCGGCCCATCACCCGCCAGCGCACCTCGGCGCCCTTGCCGATGCCGGTACCGAGGATCGCGCCGGTCGCGGTCTGCGTGGTCGACAGCGGCAGGCCGAAGTGCGCCGAGGTGAGAATGATCGCCGCCGACGTCGACTCGGCGGCCAGGCCCTGTGGCGACTCGATCTCGACCAGACCCTTGCCGAGGGTCCTGATGATCCGCCAGCCGCCGAGATAGGTGCCGAGGGCGATCGCGACGGCACAGGCGGCCATCACCCACAGCGGCATGTGGTCGTCCTTGTCCAGCGAGCCGTAGGCGACCAGCGCGAGGAAGATGACGCCCATCGTCTTCTGCGCGTCGTTGGTGCCGTGCGCCAGCGAGACCAGCGAGGCCGAGCCGATCTGGCCCCAACGGAAACCCTCTTCGGACTTCTCCTGGTCGACGCCGCGGGTGATCCGGTACACCACGAACGTGCCGATGGCCGCCACCATGGCCGCGATCACGGGCGCGAGCAGCGCGGGCAGCACGATCTTGATCAGCACGCCGTCCGACCCCGATGCCCAGATCACGCCGTTCCAGCCGAGTGCGGCGATCGTCGACCCGATCAGGCCGCCGAACAGTGCGTGCGAGGAACTCGAGGGCAGGCCGAGCAGCCAGGTCAGCAGGTTCCACAGGATGCCGCCGACGAGGCCCGCGAAGACGATTACCAGCAGGTCCTGCCCGCCCACATCATCCAATTTCACGATCCCCTTGGCCACCGTCGCCGCGACCGCTACCGACAGGAACGCCCCGATCAGGTTCAGCACGCCCGAGAGCGCGACCGCCGTCTTCGGCTTCAGCGCTCCGGTGGCGATCGAGGTCGCCATGGCGTTGGCCGTGTCGTGGAATCCGTTCGTGAAGTCGAATGCGAGAGCTGTCGCGATGACGATCAACAGGACCATTAGTTCGGCGCTCACCGGAACAGTGTGTCGTATGCTGCCGCCGGATTGCCAAACTGTTGCGGGTAAGTCGCACGACCAGCGGCGGAGCTCAGCCGGGAGCCACGCCGAGCGCGCGCACCGCCTCGATGGTGTCGGCTTCGACTGGTTCCTTGTCCGGCCGGTACCGCACCACCCTGGCGAAGCGCAGCGCGACGCCGCCCGGATATCGGGTACTGGTCTGGACGCCGTCGAGCGCGATCTCGACGACGAGTTCGGGGCGCAGGTACACCGTCTGACCGTCGCGATGGGTTTCGTGGCGCGGGAATTCCTCGGTCTGCCAGCGCAGCAGTTCGTCGGTGAGGCCCTTGAAGGTCTTGCCGACCATCACCGGCTCGCCGGTCTCCGGATCGCGAGCGGCCAGATGCAGATTGGACAGGAATCCGGTGCGGCGGCCGTAGCCCCATTCGGCGCCGATCACCAGCAGGTCGAGGGTGTGAGCGGGCTTGATCTTCTGCCAGGCCTTGCCGCGTCGGCCCGCGGCGTACGGGGCATCGAGCGCCTTGACCATCACGCCCTCGTTGCCGACGGCGAGTGCGTCGTCATAGCAGTCGGCGGCGGCCTCGGAACTCGGCGCGATGAGCGCGGGGATGCTGTGGTCGCCCGCGACCTGCTCGAGCGCGACGCGGCGCGCACGCAGTGGTTCGTCGATGAGGTCGACGCCGTCGAGGTGCAGGCAGTCGAAGAAATAGGGGTGCAACCGGCGTGGATCGCCGATGGTGGCGAACCTGCTCATCGTCTCCTGGAACGGCCGTGGGCGGCCCGCGTCCGTGAGCGCGAGAGTTTCACCGTCCAGGACCACGGTCGTGCAGTCGAGGGTTTTGACCAGGTCGACGAGTTCGGGGACGCCGGTGGTGATGTCGCGCAGGGTTCTGGTGAACACCCAGACCTGGTCGCCGTCGCGGTGCACTTGGATGCGGGCGCCGTCGAGCTTGTGTTCGACGCTGATGTCGGAGCCCAGTTCGGCGAGGGCCTCGTCCAGTGAGCCCCCGGGCGAGGCGAGCATCGGCGCCACGGGACGACCTACTTCGAGACGGAAGGCCGACAGCGCCGCTTCGCCCCCGGCGAGCGCGGCGATCGCGGTGGTGGGGAGTTGGCCGGAGAGCATGTGGGCGCGGCGCACCACGTCGACCGGGATACCGGTGGACTGGGCGAGCGCATCGACGACGATCGCGGTGAGCGCGCCCTGGCGCAGTTCCCCGGTGAGCAGGCGGATCAGGAAGGACTGCTCGCCCTCGGTCGCCGCGGTGAACAGCGCGGTGAGCAATTCCCGACGCCGGTTGGTCGAGCCTTTGCCGTTGAGCCCGGTGAGCTGGGAGAAGATGTCGTCCACCGCGCCGACGGTGAGGCTCGCTTGGCTGCTCGGCGGCGTTTCCAGCCCGGTCACCGTGCGCCAACCGGCCCCGATCCGGCCCTGCACCAGCTCACCGGACAACCACGCCACCACGGTGCCGATCTCGGCGGGCCCGGCGGCACCGAAGAGCTCGGCCAGCGCGGCGGTTTTCGCCTTGCGCGACCGAGTCGCTCGCACGGCAGCGGAGGCCGTGACGACATCGCTGAACAGCACCTCACGACAGTATCGCGAGGGTGTGACACAGAGCTCGAGGCCGTTGTTAACAATCCTTTGGCAAGCCTGCGAAAGGCCCTTAAACTGGACATATGGCCAAGACCTATGTCGGAGCGCGGCTGCGCCAGCTGCGTACCGAACGTGGGCTGAGCCAGGTCGCGCTCGCGCAGAAACTGGAGATCTCGGCCAGCTATCTGAACCAGATCGAACACGACGTGCGACCGCTCACCGTGCCGGTGCTGACGCGGATCAACGAGGTCTTCGGCGTCGACCCCACCTTCTTCTCCGCCCAGGACGACACCCGCCTGATCGCCGAGTTGTCCGAAGTCGTGATGGACGCCGAGCTCGGCATCGAGGCCGACACCCAGCAGATCGCCGACATGGTCTCCGCGCATCCGTCGATGGCACGCGCCCTGGTGGCCATGCACAACCGCTACCGCAACACCAGCGCGCAGCTGGCCGCCGCCACCGAGGACCGGTTCGCCGACGGCTCCGGTAGCGCCGCGATCAGCAAGCCGCACGAGGAAGTGCGCGACTACTTCTATCAGCGCCAGAACTACATCCACGAATTGGACACCGCCGCGGAGGATCTCACCGCGCGCATCCGATTCCACGGTGGCGAGGTGAGTACCGAGATCGTGCGCCTGCTGCGCGCGCACGGCGTGCGGATCAGCGAGCGCATCGACCTCGGCGAGGGCGTCCTGCACTATTACGACCCCGAGACCAAACAGCTCGAGATCTCCCCGCATCTGTCCGGTGGCCAACGCACCTTCAAGCTCGCCGCCGAGCTGGCCTACCTCGAATGTGGACCACTACTCGAAAAGCTGGTCGACGAAGGCAATTTCGCCTCCGACGCCTCGCACAAACTCGCCATGCTCGGACTGGCCAACTACTTCGCGGCCGCGATGGTCCTGCCCTACACGCACTTTCACGAAGTGGCCGAGAATTTCCGCTACGACATCGAGCGCCTTTCGGCGTTCTTCTCGCAGAGTTTCGAAACCATCTGCCACCGCCTCTCGACGCTGCAACGGCCGACCCTGCGCGGGGTCCCCTTCTCCTTCGTGCGCGTCGACCGCGCGGGCAATATGTCGAAACGCCAGTCCGCCACCGGTTTCCACTTCTCCGCCAGCGGCGGCACCTGCCCGCTGTGGAACGTCTACGAGACCTTCGCCTACCCCGGCAAGATCATGACCCAGATCGCCCAGATGCCCGACGGCCGCAAATACCTCTGGATCGCCCGCACCGTGGAACGCCGCGCCACCCGCTACGGCCAACCCGGCAAGACCTTCGCCATCGGCCTCGGCTGCGAACTGCGCCACGCGGGCCGCGTCGTCTACGCCGACGGCATCGACCTGGGCGAAGCCAACGCCACCCCCATCGGCGCGGGCTGCCGAGTCTGCGTGCGCTCCAACTGCCCCCAGCGCGCGTTCCCCCCGCTGGGCAAGGCCCTCGATATCAGCGAACACCGCAGCTCAGTGTCGCCGTACCTCATCAAATAGCGCCGCTCATCTCAGAAGGCCTCTTCCGGGACGGCCATGATGTCGTTGTCGATGGCGGCGAGGATGTTCTTGGTGGCGGTGAGTTCGGGGAGGACGTTCTTGGCGAAGAAGCTCGCCGCGGCGACTTTGCCCTGGTAGAAGGGGCGGTCGTGCGGGGCGGCGTCGGAGGCCAGGGCGGCGGCCGCGATATCGGCCTGGACCAGCAGACGCCAGGCGATGAGCAAGTCGCCGACCGACATCAGGAAGCGGACCGAGCCGAGGCCGACCTTGTAGAGCTCGGTGGGTTCGGTCCGGCCCGCCATGGCGTAGCCGGTGAGGGTGGCGGTCATCGCGCCGATGTCGGCCTGGGCGGTGCGCAGCAGGGCACGCTCGACCGCGAAGCGGCCGGTGTCGTTGTCCAGGTAGGCGCTGATCTGGGCGTTCACATGGGCCAGGGCGACGCCACGATCGCGAATGATCTTGCGGAAGAAGAAGTCCTGCGCCTGGATCGCCGTGGTGCCCTCGTAGAGCGAGTCGATCTTGGCGTCGCGGATGTACTGCTCGATCGGATAGTCCTGCAGATAGCCGGAGCCGCCGAACGTTTGCAGCGACTCCGTGAGCAACTGATACGCGCGCTCGGATCCGACGCCCTTCACGATCGGCAGCAGCAGATCGTCCACGCGGTGCGCGGTCTCGGGATCGGCACCCGACACCAGCTGCGCCACCTCCGCGTTCTGATGCGCGGCGGTGAACAGATAGACCGCTCGCAGCCCCTCCGCGTAGGCCTTCTGCATGGCCAGCGACCGGCGCACATCGGGGTGATGGGTAATGGTGACGCGCGGCGCCGCCTTGTCGGCGATCTGCGTCAGGTCCGCGCCCTGCACCCTCGTCTTGGCGTAGTCGAGCGCGTTCAGGTACCCGGTCGACAACGTCCCGCACGACTTCACACCCACCGTCATCCGCGCGTTCTCGATCACCTTGAACATCTGGGCGATGCCGTTGTGCACATCGCCGACCAGCCAGCCCTTGGCGGGCACCGCGGTGCCGCCGAAGGTCAGCTCGCAGGTCGGTGAGGACTTGATCCCCATCTTGTGCTCGACCCCGGTCAGAAACACACCGTTGCGGGCGCCCGGTTCGAGCGTCTCGGGATCGAAGAGGAATTTCGGCACGTAGAACAGCGAGAGCCCCTTGGTGCCGGGACCGGCGCCCTCCGGCCGGGCGAGCACCAGGTGGAACATGTTCTCCGCCGTATCACCCACGTCACCGCCGGAGATGAACCGTTTCACCCCGTCGATGTGCCAAGACCCGTCGGGCTGCGGCACCGCCTTGGTGCGACCGGCGCCGACATCGGACCCCGCGTCCGGCTCGGTGAGCACCATGGTGGCCTGCCACCCGCGCTCGAACCCGCCCTGCGCCCAGCGCTGCTGTTCGTCGTTGCCGAGCTCGTAGAGCACCGAGCTCATCAGCGGGCCCATGTTGAAGAAGCTGGCCGCCGGGTTGGCACAGATGATGAGCTCGTTGACCGCCCACATCACCACGTTGGGGGCGGCGGTGCCGTCCATACCGGCAGGCATGCCGAGGCGGTGCCAGCCTGCCTCGTGCACCACGTCCACCGTCTTGCGCAGGGGTTCGGGCACTGCGATGTCATGGGTATCGGGGCGGAAGACCACCGGGTGCCGGTCGGCGTCGGCGAACGATTCCGCGATCGGCCCCTCGGCCAGGTTCTTCACCTCGACGAGGAGCTGACGCACGGTATCGGAGTCCAGGTCGCCGTAGGCCCCGGTGTCAAGAAGCTTGTCGAGGTTCAGCACCTCGAACAGGTTGAACTCGATGTCACGCACGTTCGCCTTGTAGTGCCCCACGGGGCCCTCCTCGACTGACCGCACACGGCCGATTGCCGTGTGACTCGGCTGCTCGACGTCGTACGAATCGAGCGTGCCGCACCTCCGCACCCCTACGCAACCGTAGGTACGCCGATCCTCCGACAGTCCGTCCGGCGAACAATTCACACGGACGAAACAGACGAAACGGGCACGTGACCGGGAGACATTCGGGTGCAACAAGTTCCATCTACTGTCTCGAATCACGAATACAGCTTCTGTATACAACTCGGTGTACATCCAGGCTCCGGGGCAGACAGCGGCGGTATTCGTTGTGGCGCGTGTGGCGCCGCCGTTACACCTGATGAGGAGAACCGCCCCATGTCTGAATCCCGTTTGGTCAAGGCACTTGTCGTGCCTGCCGCGGTGGCCGTCGCCGGCCTGCTGCTCACCGGCTGTGGTGCTCGCGACGACGCGTCGACCGGCTCGACCGCCGCCTCCTGCGTCGACACCAGCAAGGACACCATCAAGGTGGGCTCGCTGCACTCGCTGTCGGGCACCATGGCCATTTCCGAAGTGACCGTGGCCAATTCGACCAAGCTGGCGATCGACCAGATCAACGCGGCGGGCGGTGTGCTCGGCAAGAAGATCGAGATCGTCCTCGAAGACGGCGCCTCCGACCCCAAGACCTTCGCCGAGAAGGCCGAGAAGCTGATCAGCTCCGACTGTGTCGCTTCGGTATTCGGCGGCTGGACCTCATCGAGCCGCAAGGCCATGAAGCCCAAGTTCGAGAGCCTGAACTCGCTGCTCTACTACCCCGTGCAGTACGAGGGTCTGGAAGATTCCAAGAACATCTTCTACACCGGCGCCACCACCAATCAGCAGATCATCCCCGCGCTGGACTACCTGAAGCAGAAGGGCATCAAGTCCCTCTACCTGGTCGGCTCCGACTACGTCTTCCCGCAGACCGCCAATCGCGAGATCAAGGCCTACGCCGCGGCCAACGGCATCGAGATCAAGGGCGAGGACTACACCCCGCTGGGCTCCACCGACTTCTCCACCATCGTCAACAAGGTGCGCGCCGCCAAGGCGGGCGCGGTGTTCAACACTCTCAACGGTGACTCCAACGTCGCCTTCTTCCGCGAGTACACCAACGCGGGCCTGAAAGCCGCCGAGATGCCGGTGGTCTCGGTGTCGATCGCCGAGGAAGAGGTCGCCGGTATCGGCGCGCAGAACATCGCGGGCCAGCTGACCGCCTGGAACTACTACCAGACCGTCGACTCCCCGGCGAACAAGAAGTTCGTCGCCGACTACAAGGCCGCCTTCGGCGCCGACAAGCCCACCTCGGACCCGATGGAAGCCGCCTACGCCTCGGTCTACCTGTGGAAGAACACCGTCGAGAAGGCGAAGTCGTTCGCGGTGGCCGACATTCAGGCCGCGGCCGACGGCGTGAGCTTCGACGCCCCGGAGGGCACCGTCACCATCGACGGCTCCAACCACCACATCACCAAGACGGCCCGCATCGGTGAGATCCGCCCCGACGGCCTGATCTACACGGTCTGGGATTCCGGCAAGGCCATCACCCCCGACCCGTACCTGAAGTCCTACGAGTGGGCCAAGGGCCTCAAGTAAGTAGCCCGACAGATGTGGGACGCGCTCAGTACAGGGGCGCGTCCCACATCGCCCCATCGCTCGTCTTTTCAAGGAGTCCACTGCAATGGACGTGCTGATCAGTCAGCTCTTCACAGGGTTGAGTCTGGGATCCATTCTTCTGCTCGCCGCGCTCGGCCTGTCTCTGACCTTCGGTCAGATGGGCGTCATCAATATGGCGCACGGCGAATTCATCATGGCCGGTTGCTACACCACTTACGTTGTGCAGCAAATCTTCTCGTCGGCCGGAGTATCGCTGGTCGTGTCCCTGCTGGTGGGCTTCCTCATCGGCGGGCTGCTCGGCGCCGCCCTGGAGATGGGGCTCATCCGCTACATGTACGACCGCCCGCTCGACACGCTGCTCGTCACCTTCGGTGTCGGACTCGTACTGCAGCAGGCCGCGCGTGACATCTTCGGCGCGCCCGCCAAGAACGTGCTGGTGCCCGAGTGGCTCAGTGGCGGCATCACCATCGCGGGCGCGGTCGTACCGAAGACCCGCATCTTCATCCTCGTGCTGGCGATCGTCGCGGTGACCACCCTGGCCGCGGTGCTCAAGACCACGCCCATGGGCCGACGGATCCGCGCCGTCGTGCAGAACCGAGGACTTGCCGAAACCAGTGGCATCTCCAGCAGATTCACCGATATCAGCACGTTCTTCATCGGCTCCGGGTTGGCCGGTGTCGCCGGTGTGGCGCTCACGCTGATCGGTTCCACCAGCCCCACCATCGGCCAGAGCTATCTGATCGACGCGTTCCTGGTGGTCGTGATCGGTGGCCTCGGCCAGATCAAGGGCACGGTGATCGCGGCGTTCGCGCTCGGCCTGCTCAACTCGTTCATCGAATACTCCACCACCGCGTCCATCGCGAAGGTGATCGTGTTCGTGCTGATCGTCATCTTCCTGCAGGTCCGCCCGCAGGGCCTGTTCACCGTGCGGACGAGGAGTCTGGCATGACCGCACTCACCGAACGTCTCCGCGAATACCCGCGGCTCACACCACTACTCGGCTTCGGCGTCGCGGCGCTTCTGCTCTTCGCCGTCGCCCCCGCGGTTCTGAGCGATTTCCGCCTGAACCTTCTGGCCAAGTTCCTCTGCTTCGCCATCGTGGCCGCCGGTATCGGGTTGGCCTGGGGCCGTGGCGGAATGCTCACCCTCGGTCAGGGTGTGTTCTTCGGCCTCGGCGCCTACATCATGGCCATGCACATGCAGCTCGCCGACGCCGCTCGCCTCGGCAACGACGTCCCGGAGTTCATGGAGATCTCCGGCATCAGCGAACTGCCGGGATTCTGGCAGCCGTTCAGTTCCGCGCCGGTGGCGATTCTCGCCATCCTGGTGCTGCCCGCGCTGGTCGCCGCGGTGCTCGGGTACGGCGTGTTCAAGCGCCGGGTGCGCGGCGCCTACTTCGCCATCCTGAGCCAGGCGCTGGCCGCGGCGCTGGCCATCCTGCTCACCGGCCAGCAGGCCATCGGCGGCTTCACCGGCCTGTCGGACTTCCGCTCCTTCTTCGGATTCCGGCTCTCGGACCCGGCCAACCGGCAGATGCTGTTCTTCATCGCGGCGGGCACGCTACTGGTGGTGGTCGCGCTGATCCGTCAGCTCAACCGCAGCCGCTACGGCGAACTGCTGGTGGCGGTGCGCGACGCCGAGGAGCGGGTGCGCTTCCTCGGCTACGACCCGGCCAACATCAAGATCGTCGCCTATGTGGTGGCGGCGTTCCTGGCCGGTATCGCCGGTGCGCTGTTCACTCCGATCGTCGGCATCATCTCCCCCGCCGACATCGGCGTCATCCCGTCGATCGCCTTCCTCATCGGTGTCGCCATCGGCGGCCGCACCACGCTGCTCGGGCCGATTCTCGGCGCGATCGGCGTCGCCTGGGCGCAGACCTCGCTATCGGAGTCGTTCCCGTCGGGCTGGACCTACATGCAGGGCATCCTGTTCATCGTGGTCGTCGGGTTCATCCCCGCCGGACTGGCCGGGCTGTGGCCGATGTTCAAGGGCTGGCTCGACAGTCGCAAGAAGTTGCCGCCCGCACCGGAAGAACCCGCCCCGGTCGTGATCGAGGAAGAGGTGCACGCGCGATGACACTCGAACCCAAAGCAGGCGGGAACGCCGGCATGGACAGCGACTACCTCGAAATCCGCGGTCTCTCGGTGAGTTTCGACGGATTCAAGGCGGTCACCGAGGTCGATCTCACGGTGCTGCAGGGCGACCTGCGATTCCTGATCGGCCCGAACGGCGCGGGCAAGACCACGCTGATCGACGCCATCACCGGCCTCGTTCCGGCCACCGGTTCGGCGCAGAAGTCGGGCACCGAACTGCTCGGCAAGAAGGTGCACCAGATCGCGCGCCTCGGCATCGGGCGCACGTTCCAGACGGCCAGCGTCTTCGAACAGCTGACCGTGTTGCAGAACCTGGATATCGCGGCGGGCGCGGGGCGTTCGGCCTGGTCGCTGCTGCGCACCCGCAAGTCGGTCCTGCCCAGCATCGAAGAGGCATTGGAGACAACAGGTCTCAGCGCTCTGCGCGACAAGCCCGCCGGGGTACTCGCGCACGGGCAGAAGCAGTGGCTCGAGATCGGCATGCTGCTGGTGCAGAACGCGTCGGTGCTGCTGCTCGACGAGCCCGTCGCGGGCATGAGCGCCGAGGAGCGCGAAGAGACCGGAAACCTGTTGCGCCGCATCGGCAGTGATCGAGTGGTGATCGTCGTCGAGCACGACATGGACTTCATGCGGTCCTTCGCCACCTCGGTGACCGTGCTCGCGGGCGGCAAGGTGCTCAGCGAGGGCAGCGTGGAACAGGTGCAGGCAGATCCGAAGGTGCAGGAGGTCTATCTCGGCACCGCGACTCTGGTTACGACAGACAAGGAGTCGGCCGATGCTTGAGCTACACGACATCCATTCCGGGTACGGGCGCACGGAGGTGATCCACGGCGTCAGCATGACCGTGCCCGACGACAGCGTGGTCGCGATCATGGGCCACAACGGCGCGGGCAAGACCACGCTGCTGCGCGCCGCGGTGGGACTGCTGCCCACCAAGTCGGGGACCATCACCTTCGACGGCGAGAAGATCACCAAACTCTCGCCCTCGCAACGGGTCAAGCGCGGCATCGGCTATGTGCCGCAGGGCCAGCAGAGCTTCGGGCAGCTGACCACCGCCGAGAACCTGCAGGTGGTCGCGGACGGACGCAAGCGCGGCAAGGCGCTGATCGACGAATCCCTCGATCTGTTCCCCGCGCTGAAGGACCTGCTCACCCGCAAGGCGGGCCTGCTCTCGGGCGGGCAACGTCAGCAGCTGGCCATCGCGCGGGCGCTGATCACCGAACCCAAGCTGCTCATCCTCGACGAACCGACCGAGGGCATCCAGCCGTCGGTGGTCGCCGAAATCGAGCGCACCATCATCGAATTGACGCAACGCGGCGGTTTGAGCGTGCTGCTGGTGGAGCAGCACATCGGCTTCGCACTGCAGGCCGCGCAGCAGTACTACGTGCTGCACTCGGGGCATCTCGGCTCGACCGGGGCAGGCGGGGCAGGTGCGGAATCCGCGGTCCGCGCGGCGATGGCGATCTGATCGCAGCGGCGCGCATGGCCGGGAGGGGATCGGGCGAGGACTTGCGCCCCGCCGGAGGGAGACGGCGGGTTCCGCTGGCCGCCCGGGTCTACGACGAACTGCGCCACGACCTCGCCACGGGGGAACTGGCGCCGACCGAACGGCTGCGCGCCGAACGGCTGGCCGAGCGCTACGGCGTCTCGCGTACCCCGGTGCGCGAGGCGCTGGCCCGGCTCCAGGCCGACGGACTCGTGCAGCGCCATTCCGATGGGCTCTACCTCTACCGGCCCCGTCTCGACGAACTCGACGAACTCTACGAGCTGCGAATCGTGCTGGAATCCCGGGGTTTTCAGAGAATAGCTGCCGGTGGTTCCGTCCAGGTGCACGTCCCGACCGAGCACGACCTACTCACCGTGCGCGCCGAGTTGGCCCGCTGGCTCGAATACCGTGACACCCCACCGGAACCCGGCCCCGATCTGGTCGCCGCCGACGAGCAGTTCCACACCGAACTGTTGCGGGCGGCGGGCAATTCCGCGCTCGCCGAGGCGTTGGCGGCCGTGTACCTGCGGGTTCGTCCGGTGCGGACCATGGATGTGCCCACCGCCGAACGGGTCGCGGCCATGACGGCCGACCACATCACGATCGCCGAGCAGGTACTGGCCGGCGACGACGAACAGGCCCTGCACACCCTCACCGCCCACATCGATTCCTCCCGCGCCCACGTTCGGGTGCGTGCGGAACAGGCGATCGCCTTCACCAAACTCGGTCGCGCCGTGCGGGATTGATCAACACTCCCGCTGGAACGGAAAGCACTCGGTCTTGCGCGGGGTAACCGTCGAGGGCGCACGGGTCGTCGAGGTCTGCGACGTGTCCGACATCGGGCGCGAATCAGGCGAATCCTGGAACAACGCCACCCCGACCACCACGAAGACGACGAAGATACCGAGCACCGCGGCGGCGAACAGTCCGACGCCGACGAGCTTTCCCCGGCGCGACGGATCGGCGGGCGGGGCGGGCGCGCTGAACTTGCGCACCTGCGGAACCACCGGGGTCGGCGCGGGCCGATTGCCGGTGAACCCCGCCTCGGCCAGCTCGGCGCGCGAGGGCACCTCGGCCACCCCGAGCGTCGCGCAGGTGTTGAGCACCCGATCGATCGTCCATTCGCGTGGCCCCGCCGAGAACCCTTCGAGGTATACCCGCAGCTCGTGCGCGTCGACGCTGTTCGCGACCAGCACGTCGAGCCCCGGCCGCAGCGCGGTGCGCGCGGGCCGCACGACCACGCCGCGATACGGCACCAAGACCACCGCGCCGGACACATGCCTGCTGTCCTGCAACGCCCGTTCCAGCGCGACTCGCACCGCGTGCACTCCGTGCTCGACCCGGTCGGTGAGACCGTTCGACGGCTCGGCTTCTAAATCCAGCGGGCTGTCGCTGATCCGCCACGAGCCGTCGGCGGTAGCGGTGAGCAGGCCGCTCTGCCGCCGCCGGAAGCCCTTGACCTCGATCACCGTGATCCCGCGCGGCGTCACGACCACAGCGCCGAGCCGCCGGTCACCCACCCGGCAATCGACCAGCGCGAGCCCCGTACTCGGATAAGCGCGCAGGCAATCCACGAGCTCGCGCTCGGCGCCGGTGAGCTCGGCACCCGGTCTGATCCGAACCAGCATGTTCGATGTTCCCCTACCAGTGCTGCGACTTCACACCGCCGCTGCCCGCTGCGGTACCCACCGATCATGACGCGCAACTGTTCCGAAAACCACTGGAAACCAAAGAAAACCGGCAGAAACGCAGGATGGACCCGCGAGGCGGCCCACCACGGCTATACCGGCGAGTACGCTCCGATCCTGGCCGACGATGTTCGAGAAGACAGGTGGATCACCGATGGATTCAGCGCCACTACCACGCGTTTCGCCGGGCAGGTTCGGCGAACTCGGGCCGATCAACTGGGTTGTCTGGCAGGTACTTTCCCGTGCCTCTGGCACCGACGACGCGCATCTGTTCAGCACTCTCGGTCGCACCGGCGGACTCTTTCGCGGCTGGCTGCATTTCTCCGGCAAGCTGATGCCGGGCGGCAGGTTGCCGCGCGCCGAGGCCGAACTGGTGATTCTGCGCGTCGCGCAGCTGCGCGCGTGCGACTACGAGGCCGATCATCATCGCCGGCTGGGGCGAAAGGCGGGGCTGTCCGCCGTCGAGATCGAGCGCGTGGCCGCAGGTCCGGAGGCCGAGGGCTGGACACCTCGGCAGCGGGCCTTGTTGAGCGCCGTCGACCAGCTGGTATCCACCCGGAATGTGGACGACGCGGCGTGGGCCGCGCTGGCCGAGCACTACGACGAGCGGGTGCTGATCGAGATCGTGCTGCTGATCAATCAGTACGAAGGTCTGGCCTCGACGATCACGACCCTGCGGATCGAGCGCGACACGTTCTGACAATATGACCCAGGTCATATAGCGAGCCCGCGCGGGATCTCCCACAGTAAAGACGTACAACGTACGGAGTTCATCATCATCGAGGAGAACCCATGCAGATCACCGCTTCCGCCCTCTCGCTCAACGTCGCCGACCCGCGGGCCTCGGCCCAGTTCCTGATCGACCACCTCGGCTTCACCGAGAAGATGGCCGCCGACGGATTCGTCAACGTGGAGCGGGCCGACGCGGGCATGGACGTGATCTACCTGCGTACCGGCCTCGGCTCGTTCAAGCCCGCCCGCATCGCGGGCAGCGCGGGCGAGGGGCTGCTGGTCGTGTTCGTCGTCGACGATATCGACCGCGAATACGACCGTTTGCGGGCCGAGGGCGTCCCGATCGAGACGCCCATCGAAACCGAGGAGTGGGGCGAGCGCTACTTCCAGATGACCGACCCCAACGGCATCGTCATCCAGCTCGTGCAGTGGGTCTGATCAGCGGCGCGCGACCCGCAGCGCGGCCACGATCATCGGGATCTGCAACGGCAACCGCGCCAGCACTCCCGCCTTGAAGACCTTGGAGGCTTTCGGGTTACCGAGGACATCCGCCGTCATCTGGATATTGGCGGGGAACACGCCGACGAACAGGGCCGCGGCCAGCCACCCACCGAGCCGCCGCGTGCGCGGCACCGCCAGCGCGGTCGCCACGCCCAGCTCGGCAACCCCGGACCCATAGGTGTAGGTCCGCGGGTTGCCGGGCAGCTGCGGCGGCACGATCTTGTCGAACGGCTTCGGCGCTACGAAGTGCAGGATGCCCACGAAGAACAGCAGTCCACTCAGCCAGGAGTGCGCGGGTCGACGGGAAGTTTGATCAGCCACACAGCCGACGGTACCGCCTCCCCGCGAACTCGAGCCAGATCCAGGCGTAGAGACCGATCGCCCGTGCCCGGTGAGTTACCCGTGCGGTGTCGGCACGAGGGCGGCGACTACCGCGCGAACACCGTGGACGCGGAGGTCGCCGGACGACCGAGGAGCTTGGTCAGATCGCCGGTGTTCACCTCGAGCAGGCCCTCGCCGATGCGGGCGTCGGCGTCGGCGAGGGCGGCGGAGATCTGGTCGTCGAGGCCGGCCGCGCGCAGGGCCGCCACATAGTCGGCTTCGGCGAGGTCCGCGTAGCGCACAATGGAGCCCTTGGCCTCGGTGACCGCGGCCGCCAGGTCAGCGCCGGTCAGCGCCTCGTCGCCGCCCAGTTCGTAGACGCGACCCTCGTGGCCCGTGCCGGTGAGCACGCGCGCGGCAGCCTCGGCGTAGTCGGCCCGTGCGGCGCCGGAGACGCGACCGGCGGCCATCGCGCCGTGCAGGACACCGGACTCCGCCGCGTTCGCGACGGCGCCGTCGTAGTTCTCCCAGTACCAGCTGTTGCGCAGCAGCACTGTCGGCACGGTGGCGGTGGCCAGCACCTCTTCGGTGCCTCGATGCTCGGCCGCCAGCAGCATCGGATTGCTGTCGGCACGGGGGATGCTGGTGTAGGCCAGCAGTTCGACGCCCGCACGCTCAGCGGCGCGAATGACGTTGGTGTGCTGGGCAATTCGAGAGCCGAATTCGTTGCCCGAGATCAGCAGCACCCGGTCCACACCCACCAGCGCGGCGTCGAGGGCCGCCGGATCGTCGTAGGACGCCTGCCGTACGTCGGCTCCTCGTGCGGCCAGGTCGGCCACCTTCTGCGGATCGCGCGCGATCGCGACGGGCCGCTCCCCTGCGGCGAGCAGGGCCTCCACGACCAGTCGGCCGAGCTGTCCGCCTGCTGCTGTCACTGCCACGGTCATTGCTACCTCCAGCGATACAAGTACTAACTATTAGTAAGCACTATGCCTTTGGTGGGCACTTGCGTCAAGTGGGTACGATGGAGTCATGCCAGAGCCGCCCGCAGACCACGACCCCACGCTGGAAGCCGACGTCTTCGCGCGTAACTGCACCTCTCGTCCCGTCCTGCAGAACATCGCCGGACGGTGGGGTGTGCTGGCCCTGGTCGCGCTGCGCGACGGTCCCGTCCGCTTCAGCGCCCTGCGCCGCCGGGTCGACGGCGTGAGCGAGCGCATGCTGTCGCAAACCCTGCAGGCGCTGGAACGCGACGGCATGGTTCATCGCGAAGTACTGGAAGCGATCCCGCCCCGCGTCGAATACACCCTCACCGAGCTGGGCGCGCAGGTCGCCGACCATCTGCGGTCGCTGATCGTCGTACTGGAATCCAATATGGACACCGTCCGCGCGGCACAGGACAGCTACCACCGGGCCGGGGTCGTCGGCCAGGACCAGCTCAACGCGTGAGCAGCTCCGAGACAGTGACGAATCGGTAGCCCTGCGCCCGCAATCCGTCGACGATCTCGGGGACCGCGGCAAGGGACTCGGCGCCGTGCATGACGTGGAGCAAGATGATCGAGCCCGGCCTGGTCTGGGCGAGGGTGTCGGCGACGATGGCCGAGCGTGCCGCGCCGCCCGCGGAATCGGGCTCGACGTCCCAGGTCACGGTGGTGCGCTCGTGGTCGGCGAGGTACCGCGGCAGCGCCCACAGTTTCTTGCCGTAGGGCGGGCGGAACGTGATCGGCCCGGGATACCCGGCGCGGCGGATCTCGTCGTCGGTGCGTTCGATCTCCGCACGCACGGTGTCACCGGAGACCAGCACCATGCGCCGGTGCGAATAGGAGTGATTTCCGATCTCGTGGCCCGCTCCCACGATCGCCGCACCGTATTCGGGATGGGCTGCCAGGTTGTCGCCGACCAGGTAGAAGGTCGCGCGAACCTGCGATTCCCCCAGTATTCGCAGCACTTCCGGGGTACGCGCGGTAGGGCCGTCGTCGAAGGTCAACGCGACAACCTTCTCGTCGGTCTCGACCCGATCTACCAGCCGCCCCGCCACCTGATAGGTCCGCGAATTCATCAGCACGTACAGGCCGACCGCCACCACCGAAACCACCACGATGCCGACAACCCCACCCACCAGCCAACGACGCATGGACAGACGGTAACTCACCGTGGCTGCTCGGCCCGGTGAGTTACCGGCGCAGCTACGCGATAACTTGAGTGATGTCGCCCGGCTTCAGGTAATCGAAGAAACGGTGGGCGCCGTCCTCGGTCATCCGCACACAGCCGTGCGATTTCGAATCGACCGGTCCCACGTGGAATGCCATGTCGCCGTTGAAGAAGGTGGCCCATCGCATCGGCGCATTGTGCATCGTGCTCCAGTGGAATTCCCGCTTGAAGGAAATCTTGGTCACCGCGGGGGGCGTTTCGTATCCGGCCATCCCGTGCGAAATCGGCGTAGGTCCGAAGATCACCCGGCCGTTGTCGACCAGCCACGCCTCGTTCGTCGACAGCCGCAGGCACGCCCTGGCTTCGACGACCGGGCACGGCGATGCGGTGGGAACGATGGCGGGAACACCGGGAATGTCCGGCCCACCGGGGAAAAGAGGTTCCGCGACGGCCGGTGTCACCGTGCCGAATCCGGCCACAGCGACGGCGGCTGCTGCCGCGATCCGTGCTGTCCAACCGAGAATGCTCTTGCTCATCAGTCGTAGCCTCTCAACCGTGCCCGCCACCCGCGAGCCTGCCCGGGTGAGGGGACCATCTCATGGAACACAAAATGTCGAACACGAGCGTGGAACAACTACCTGGAGGTGATGTCGATCATCGGCCACAGACCGTGATTCACCAAATCAACGCCCGGAAAAAGACCGAAAAGAAACCAAAGGGCCGGGCACGCGATTCGCGCACCCGGCCCTGGCCGATATCTCAGAAGTTGATCATGTGCCCCGCGAGGCCGTGGATCGCTTCCTGCACCGCTTCGCTCAGCGTCGGGTGGGTGTGCACGTTGCGGGCCACCTCGTTGACCGTGAGGTCCCACTTCTGGGCGAGGGTCAGTTCCGGCAGCAGCTCGGAGACGTCGGGCCCGATCAGGTGCCCACCGAGGAGTTCGCCGTGCGTGCCGTCGGCGATCAGCTTCACGAAGCCGGTCGGATCGCCGAGGCCGTGCGCCTTGCCGTTGGCCTGGAACGGGAAGTTCGCGACCTTCACGTCGTAGCCCTCGTCGCGGGCCTGCTGCTCGGTGAGACCGAAGCTGGCGACCTGCGGCTGACAGAAGGTGGCGCGCGGCATCATCCGGTAGTCACCCAGGGGCATCGTCTCGGCGCCGCCGATGGTCTCGGCCGCGACCACGCCCTGCGCCTCCGCCACGTGGGCGAGCTGCAGCTTGGCGGTGACGTCACCGATCGCGTAGATGTGCGCCACGTTGGTGCGCATGTACTCGTCGATCTCGATGGCGCCACGGTCGGTGAGCGCGACACCGGTGGTCTCCAGGCCGTAGCCCTCCACCCGCGGCGCGAAGCCGACGGCCTGCAGCACCTTGTCGACGGTGACGGTCTCGATCGCGCCGGACTTGTTGTCCTTGATCTGGACGGTGACCTTGGAGCCGTCGTCGTCGATCGACTGCACGGCCGCACCGGTGGAGATGGTGATGCCGAGCTTCTTGTACTGCTTGGTGATCTCCTTGGAGACGTCGGCGTCCTCATTGGGCAGCGCGCGGTCGAGGAATTCCACGATCCGCACGTCGACGCCGTAGTTCTTGAGGACGTAGGCGAACTCCATGCCGATGGCGCCCGCGCCGACGATCAGGATCGAGCCCGGTAGGTCACGGGTGAGGATCTGCTCCTCGTAGGTGACCACGTTCTCGGAGAGCTGGGTGCCGGGCAGCAGCTTGGTGGTGGTGCCGGTGGCGATGATGGCATTGTCGAACGTGATCGTCTCGGCGCCGCCCTTGGTGAGGGCGACGTCGATCGAGTTCGGGCCGGTGAAGGTACCGAGACCGTCGAACTCGTCGATCTTGTTCTTCTTCATCAGGAAGTGCACGCCCTTGACCCGACCGTCGGCCACCTTGCGGCTGCGATCGAAGGCGGCACCGAAGTCGAAGCTGACCTCACCGGAGATGCCGAAGGTCTTGGCCTCCTTGTGGAAGATATGGGCCAGCTCGGCGTTGCGCAGCAGTGCCTTGGACGGGATGCAGCCCACGTTCAGGCACACGCCACCCCAGTATTTCTGCTCGACAATCGCTGTTCGCAGGCCGAGTTGAGCGGCACGGATCGCGGCGACATATCCGCCGGGACCAGCGCCGAGAACGACGACATCGTAGTGGGAAGTCACGCCATCGAGCCTAACTCTGTTTCGAGGAGTTCACCCACCCGTCCCCCCTATAGGTGAGATGTGCCCTCGACCGGCCGCTGGCCGCTGTGGCGCCAGTACTGTCGAAAGGGTGAGCGGTGCTGGATCGGCGGGCGGAATCGGCAGCCGACTCGACGGCACGGCGTCGACCCATCTCGTCCGGTTGCTCGTACAAGCAGCCAGGCAGGCGGGTGCGGCCGAGGACCAGCTGGCCCGCGTGACCGGTACCGACGAGGTGGTTTTGCGCGGTGAGCTCAACCGGATCCCGATGAGTTCGCTGCTCCGGTTGTGGGAGTTGATCGCGCACGCGCGACCCGGTGCGGGTTCGGGGGCCGCGATCGCCGCGGCCGCCCCGCTCGGCTCGCTCAACACCTGGGACTATCTGGTGACAACCGGCGAGACACTGGCGGATTCGCTGCGCGCGGCCCAGCCGTATCACCGCCTGGTGACCGCGGCGACCGAGGGTTTCGACCTGTCCGGCGACGGGGATCTCACCATCGGCTATCGGACCTCGGCCGATGATCCCGCGGTGGCCTCGGTGGTCAACGAATACGTGCTCGCCTACTACCTGCGCCGCGCGCGCGAAGCGATCGGCCGCCCGCTCGCGCCCATCCGGGTGAGCTTCAGCCACGCCGCACCGGCCGACCACGCCGGACTGGTCGCCGTATTCGGTACCGCCGACATCGAATTCGAGGCCGAGGCGGATTCGATCACCTTCCACGCCGACGACGCCAACGCACCACTGGCCCGCGCGGATCCGATGCTGGCCGACTTGATGCGCAGCCACGCCGACCTGGTCCTCGCCTCCGCCCGCCCGATCGCCGACCCCCTCGATGCCTTTCGCATCGCCCTCGGCGCGGCTCTGGACGCGGGCGACCCTGCCCTGCCCCGCGTCGCGAAAAGCCTTGCCATGAGCCAGCGCACCCTGCAACGTCATCTCGCCGAACACGGCACGTCCTGGCGCGACGAGCTCGACCTGCTCCGCCACGAACGCGCGAGAATCCTGCTCGACCGAGGCCACAGCACCGCCACCATTGCCCAGCGCCTCGCCTTCACCGACGACCGCGCCCTGCGCAAAGCCTTCCACCGATGGACCGGCACCACCCCGACCGCTGCGCGCGCGGGGTGAGCGCGCCCACCATGGCGTGAACGGACCGGGTGGTGGCGTCCGCGGACCTCGGAGCGGGGTCCCGGCCGCCATAACGTAGTCATCACCGGCGAGAAACACCGGCTGACCTCGAAAGAAGGCTCGATCATGTCGAACACGGCCACCCGCGCACTGCCCACCTCCACCCGCGAGATCCACCTCGCCGCCCGCCCGAACGGCGCACCGGTCGCAGGCGATTTCGCCCTGGTGGGGCGGGAGCTGCCGGAACTCGCCGAGGGCCAGATCCTGGTCCGCAACACCTGGATGTCGGTCGATCCGTACATGCGCGGCCGCATGGACGACAAGGCGTCCTACATCCCGCCCTTCGAAATCGGCGCGGCCCTCGACGGTTCGGCGATCGGCGAGGTGATCGCTTCCCGCTCGGCCGACATCGTGGTCGGCGCCACGGTCACGCACTTCGCCGGATGGCGCGAACACGCCATCGTCGACGCCGCGACCGCCACTCCCATCGATCCCGAACTCGCCGCACCGCAGCACTTCCTGAGCGTGCTCGGCACCACGGGACTCACCGCCTACGCCGCGCTCACCGACGTCGCCCAGGTCGAGCCCGGCGACACCGTGTTCATCTCCGCTGCCGCGGGAGCGGTCGGCAGCGTGGCGGGCCAGATCGCCAAGGCGCTCGGCGCGAAGCGGGTGATCGGCTCGGCCGGTGGCACCGTCAAGACCCGAAAGCTGCTCGAGGAGTTCGGTTTCGACGCGGCGATCGACTACCGGGCAGGCGATCTCGGTGGTCAGCTCGCGGCGGCCGCACCCGATGGGATCGATGTCTACCTCGACAGCGTCGGCGGCGAACACCTGAAGGTCGCCATCGAGGCGCTCAACCAGCACGGCCGGATCGCCCTGGTCGGCGCGATCAGCGGCTACAACGGCGCCACCACCGGGCAGACCCCCGATCTCTACCTCGCGGCGACGAAGGAGATCACCCTGCGCGGCATGCTGGTCACCAGCTACTTCCCGATCTTCGGCGAGTACATCGCCGAGGCCGCGGGCTGGCTCGCCGACGGCGCCCTGCGCACCGCCGAAACCGTCTACGAAGGACTCGACCAGGCGCCCGCTGCTTTCCTCGGCGTTCTTACCGGCGCCAACACCGGCAAGATGCTCGTCCACCTCGCCTGAACCCGAACGCCCCGCCGCGCACCGGAATCCTCGGTCCGGCGGGGCGAAAAATCACTCACGCCAGACGTGGCTCGCTGCCCTGGCGAAGTTGCCGCCGAAGATCGCCGCACGCTCGGCAGGCGTGAAGCCACGGGCCGCGAGGAGTTCGTCCAGACCGGGCACGTCGGATTCGCCGAGCAGGTCCTCGGGCGGGGTCCATTGCAGCGGGCCCCATTTCGTGTACGAGTCGGAGAACGCGCCCGGGTTGTCGCGGATCTCGTCGTTGAACTCTTGACCGTCGAACGAATAGTCCGACCCGATCCCGATGTGGTCGATCCCGACCAGGTCGACGCCGTATCGGATGTGGTCGGCGGTCGCCGCGACCCGCTCAGCACGCGCGGCGGGCTCGTTGTGGCCGAGGAAGATTCCGACGCCGTTGATGCCGATCACCCCGCCGGTGGCGGCGCACGCGCGCGCCTGCTCGTCGGTGATATTGCGCGGGTGGTCCCACAGCGCGGCGAAATTGGAGTGGCTGTAGATCATCGGAACCGAGGTGTGGGTGGCGATGTCGAGGCCGGTGCGGCGCGAGCAGTGCGAGCCGTCGGCGAACACCCCGACCTCGTTGAGCTTGCGCACCAAGTCTTTTCCGTATCCGGTCAGCCCGGTGTCGTCGCTGTCGAGGCAGCCGCAGCCCGCCGCGTTCGCGTGGTTGTAGGTGGGCAGCAGCGAGCGAACGCCGAGGTCGTAGAACAGTTCCACATTGTCGAGATCACCGTCGAGCGGCCCGGAATCCTCGAGGTCGAAGGCCAACGAGATCGCCCCGGGCGCACCGACATCGCCCACTCGGTCGACCAACCGGAACCGCGAATCCGCCGCTGCCTCGTCCCGGAACTGCCGCAGCAAGGCCAGCGAATCATCCTTGGTCTGCGCCGAGTACCCGACGTTGACCGACAGATACGACCCCGCCGGGTATCGAGCCAGCTCCGCGACCCTGGCTGTGGGCCGCAACGGCAGACAACAGTGCTGCTCCCACAGGAACACATCCACCTCCGGTTGATCGTGACCTGTGATCGTACGTTTCGCGGCGTATTCGACGCCGAACAGGCGCTAACGCGATGTCTTATTCGTCCGATATGTCAGTACTGCATCCCCGACCCCGAGCCTGATTCAAAGGTGGTGCGACATGCGTCGCGTCCTCGTCCTCCTCGCTTCCCTCGCGACCTGCCTCGGCCTGTCGGCACTGCCCGCGTCCGCCACCCCGTCCTCCTGCGGTCTCGCCTGGGGCTCACAGGACACCTCGAGCTCGAACTACTCGGGCGCCACCGTCGCCGACGTCCGCGCGGGCCGCCACGAGTGCTTCGACCGCCTCGTCATCGATCTGTCCGGGCCCACCGCCGGTTACCGCGTCGGTTACGTCGGCACGGTCACCCAGGAGGGCTCCGGCGCGGCGGTCCCGCTCCGCGGTGGCGCGTTCTTGCAGATCGCCGTCCTGGCCCCCGCCTACGACAACGCGGGCAACAGCACCTACAACCCGCCGAGCCGCACCGAGCTCGTCGGCGTGAACGGCTATCCGACCTTCCGCCAAGCCGCGTTCGCCGGCTCCTTCGAAGGCCAGACCACCTTCGGCCTGGGTGTCCGCGCCCGCCTGCCGTTCCGGGTGAGCACCCTCGACAACCCCACCCGGGTGGTCGTCGACGTCGCCCACCACTGGTGATTCACCAACCCCGCCGTTGCGGCCGCGAGCCGATCAGCTCTTCGGGCTTGGCGTCGGTCCGGGAGCGATAGACGATGTAGGGCCGGTAGAAGTAGCTGAACGGTGCGCTGAAGGCGTGCACGAGCCGGGTGAACGGCCAGATCGCGAACAAGATCAAGGCGATCGTCACGTGGATGTGGAACGACAGCGGCGCCGCGGCCATCAGGTCACCGCGCGGCTGCAGGATCCAGATCGAACGGAACCACGGCGACACCGTCTCCCGGTAGTTGTGTTCGGGCCCGATCGCGCCGGAGCCGAGCAGGGTGGTCGCCAGCCCGGTGATCAACGCGCAGACCAGGACCAGGTACATGAGCTTGTCGTTGACTGTGGTCGCCGTGAAGACCGGTCCGTTGCGGCGCCGACGATAGATCAACAACACGATGCCGGTGAGGGTGGCGACGCCCGCGATGCTGCCGAGCGCGATCGCCTGGATGTGATAGACGTGCTGACTCATGCCGATGGCGTCGGTCCAGGATTCCGGGATGACCAGCCCGATGATGTGGCCGACGATCACCACCAGCATCCCGTAGTGGAACAGCGGACTGCCGATGCGCAGCAGCGTCGACTCGTACAGCTGCGAGGACCGGGTGGTCCAGCCGAATTTGTCGTATCGGTAGCGCCACCAGGTGCCGATGATCAGGATCGCCAGACTCACGTACGGGACGATGTCCCAATAGATCTCGCCCGCCGACACATCGTTGGCTGCCATGTCACCGAAGTCCTTTCGCTACAGCGGGTTCCCGGTCGTGCGCACTTCGGCGCGGCGGCACGGTGAGAGTGAACGGGGCCAGCCCCACCGATTCGGCGGCCGGTCCCGCGTCGACCAGCCTGCGGGCCCAGCCGAGATCCTGTTCGGTCGCGGGCGGCAAGGTGGCGATCACCGCGGCCAGCACCGGGGCATACAGCGAATCCTCGTCCGACAACGCGAGTCCGATCGCGTGGATCGCCCGCCGATATGCGGTGAGCAGGGCGGCGCCGGCGACGGGGTCGACGGTGGCCGCGAACTCGAGCACGACGGGCAGGTGATCGGCGACCTCACCGATCGGCGGCTCCACGCCCGCGCCGCGGTACGCCTCGGTGAACGCGAGCATCGCCATGCCGCGATTGCGGGTATCGCCGTCGGTCCAGTAGGTGAGCAGCAACGTGGCCCGCCTACGCAGATCGAAGGTCTCGGTGAACTGTTGTGCCGCTGCCACTTCGGTGATCATGCTCAGATCGGTGGCCACCCGCAGCAGCGGCTCGGCCCGCTCGCGCGGCAGGTGGGCGCACAGTTGTCCGACCAGTTCGAGTCGCGTTCGGTGTTCGCTGTCGGGATAGGCCAGCAGCAGCGAGGCCGCCTGCCACACCAGCCGCTGCTCGGCGGCGCGCCGGGCCGCGCGTGCGCGCATCATTTTCGGCCGCCCGGGAACATGCCTTCCGGGGCGCCCTTGCCGTCCCAGTTCAGCAGGTTCACCCGGGCGCCGCTGCTCACGCCGGTGGATTCGCTGGTCTGGCGCTGTTTGAGCGCGTGGAACGTCTCCACCGCGACCGGAACGGGCTTGCCGCTGGTCTCGCCGAAGGGACCCGAGACCTGTTCGTACATGCCGGGACCCCCGTCGAAGTCCAGGGCACAGTCGGCCACGGATTCCTCGAGCTGGTGCCCCTGATCCGCGTAGGCCGAGGGAATCACATAGCGGTCTTCGATTTTCGCCAGCGCCAGCAGCCGGTACATCTCGTACATCTTCTCCTCGGTCATCCCGACCGCCGCGGGGATATCCGCCCTTGGCTCACGACCGAGGTTGATATCGCGCATGTACGACCGCATCGCGGCCAGCTTGCGCAAGACCACGGCAACCGCCTCGGTATCCCCGGCGGTGAACAGTCCGGCCAGGTACTCCAGTGGAATGCGCAGCGATTCGAGCGCACCGAACAGGTTGCCCACGTCCTCGCCGTCGTGCCCGTCCCGGCTGACCGCGTCGACCACCGGCGACAGCGGCGGGATGTACCAGACCATCGGCATCGTCCGGTATTCCGGATGCAGTGGCAGCGCGACCCGGAAGTCCTTGATCAGCGCATGGATCGGGGACCGTTGTGCCGCGTCGATCCAGCTGTCCGGGATGCCCGAGGCACGCGCTCCCGCGACGACTTCCGGATCGGCGGGATCGAGCAGCACGTTCACCTGCGCCTCGTACAGATCTCGCTCATCGGCGACGGAGGCCGCCTCCAGCACCTTGTCCACGTCGTAGAAGATCAGCCCGATGTAGCGCAACCGACCGACGCAGGTCTCCGCGCAGACCGTCGGCAAACCGACCTCCACGCGCGGGTAGCAGAAGGTGCACTTCTCGGCCTTGCCCGTCTTGTGGTTGAAATACACCTTCTTGTAAGGACATCCGGAGATACACATCCGCCAGCCACGGCACTTGTCCTGGTCGACGAGCACGATCCCGTCCTCGGTGCGCTTGTACATCGCGCCGGAGGGACACGACGCCACGCACGCCGGATTGAGGCAGTGCTCGCAGATGCGCGGCAGATAGAACATGAAGGTCTGTTCGAGATCGGCCTTGACCTTCTCGCTCACCTTCGCCAGCACCGGGTCGCCGGGGAGGATCTCGGGCGACCCGGCCAGATCGTCGTCCCAGTTGGCCGAGCCCTTGATCGTCATCGGCTCGCCGGTGAGCAGGCTGCGCGGCGCGGCCACCGGAACCTGATCGCCCAGTGGGGCATTGGTCAGGTTCGCGTAGTCGTAGGTCCACGGCTCGTAGTAGTCGCCGATCGACGGCATCTTCGGATTGGCGAAGATATTGGCAAGCTTGCTGAAACGGTCGCCGCCGAGCAAGCGCAACCGGCCCTTCTTCATGGTCCAGCCGCCGCGCCACTTCTCCTGATCCTCATAGGTGCGCGGATAGCCCTGTCCCGGCCGGGTTTCCACATTGTTGAACCACACGTATTCGGTGCCGGTGCGGTTGGTCCACGTCTGTTTGCAGGTCACCGAACAGGTGTGGCAGCCGATGCATTTGTCCAGGTTCATCACCATCGCCAACTGCGCCATGACTTTCATCAGTACGTCACCTCCTGGCTACGGCGACGGACCACGGTGACTTCGTCGCGCTGATTTCCGGTCGGGCCGAGATAGTTGAACGCGAACGAGGTCTGGGCGTAGCCGCCGGCCAGGTGCGTCGGTTTGATCAGCAATTGGGTGATCGAGTTATGAATGCCGCCACGGGTTCCGGTGGTTTCCGACAGCGGAACGTCGATGGTCCGTTCCTGCGCGTGGTACACGTACACCACGCCGTCGGGCATGCGCTGGGAAACGATCGACCGGCACACCAGCACACCGTTGCGGTTCACCGCCTCGACCCATTCGTTGTCGCGCACGCCGATCTTCTCCGCGTCGCCGGGGCTCATCCACATGGTCGGTCCCCCGCGCGAGAGCGACAGCATCAGCAGGTTGTCCTGGTATTCGGAGTGGATCGACCACTTCGAATGCGGGGTCAGATAGCGCACGGCCAAACCGACGCCGTCGCGGGATTCCCCGATTCCGGGTTCGCCGAACAGTTTCCCCATATCCAGCGGCGGACGGTAGATCGGCAGCGCCTCGCCGAGTTCCTCCAGCCAATCGTGGTCGACGTAGAAATGCATGCGCCCCGTGAGGGTGTGGAAAGGCTTGAGGAATTCGATGTTCTGGGTGAACGGCGCGTAGCGGCGTCCACCTGTTTCGCTGCCGGACCACTCCGGGCTCGTGATCACCGGAACCGGCCGCGATTGCGTCTCCGCGAACGTGATCCGACGTTCCTCGCTGCCCTCGGCCAATTCCACCATGTGCCTGCCGGTGCGCCGATCCAGTTCCTCGAACCCTGCCACCGCGAGCCTGCCGTTGGACGTGCCCGACAGCATGAGGATGGTCTCGGCCATCTTCTCCGCCGTCTCCAACGCCGGACGTCCTACCGCCACACCGGAATTCATTACCCCGTGCAGTCGTCCCAGTTCGACGACCTCCTGCTCCGGGAACAGTGTGATGCCCTTGGTCGTCAGCCCCGCCTTCTCGACCAGCGGGCCCAGTGCCGCCCACTTCTCCGCGACGGCGGCGTAATTCCGCTCGACAACCACCAGCGGCCCCATCGTCTTGCCCGGCACGGGAACCTCGCCGGTATCGCGCCAATCCGACTGGATGCCATGGGGATAGGCCATCGCACCGGGAGTGTCGTGCTGCAACGTGCCCAGTACGACATCGGTGCGGGTGCCCAGGTGCACCGCCGCCATCGCCGAGAACGCGCGGGCGATCGTGGCGAACGCGTCGAAATCGGACCTGGTCTCCCACGGTGGGTCGATGGCGGGGGTGAAGGCGTTCATGAAGGGGTGCATATCGGTGCTGGACAGGTCGGCCTTCTCGTACCAGGTGGCCGCGGGCAGCACGACATCGGAGAACAGGGTCGTCGAGGTCATCCGGAAGTCGATCGACATCAGCAGATCGAGCTTGCCCTCCGGCACCGGATCGGGCGAGACCACATCCACCGGCCGCTGCCCTTGTCCCGCGAGGGTGTTGCGCACATTGGAACCGGTGCCGAGCAGATGTTTGAGGAAGTACTCGTTGCCCTTGGACGACGAGCCGAGCAGATTCGACCGCCACACACTCAGCACCCGTGGCCAATTCTTCGGACTGTCCGGATCTTGCACCGCGAATCGCAGCTTGCCGCTGTGCAATTGGTCGACGGTGTAGGCCACGGGGTCGATGCCGGCGGCGGCCGCCTCGTCGGCCAGGTCCAGCGACGAACGGTCGAACTGGGGGTAGAACGGCGTCCAGCCCATCGCCACGGCCGAGCTCATCACGTCCATCGTGTGCTTGTCGCGGAACAGACCGCGCCCGGTCGGCGCGGCGAGCACGTCGGCGCGGTAACCGTCGTAACGCCACTGGTCGGTGTGCGCGTACCAGTAGGAGGTGCCCGCCATCAGGCGCGGCGGGCGCGACCAGTCGGTGCCCATCGCGAGGGTGGACCAGCCGGTCACCGGCCTGCACTTCTCCTGCCCGACATAGTGCGCCCAGCCGCCGCCGTTGCGGCCCATCGAACCGGTGAGCAGCAGCATCGCCAGGATCGCGCGATAGGTGGCGTCGCCGTGGAACCACTGGCAGATGCCCGCGCCCATGATGATCATGGTGCGACCGCCGGAATCGACGGCGTTGTCGGCGAATTCGCGGGCGATCCGGATCACCTGCGCGCTCGAGACACCGGTGATCGGCTCCTGCCAGGCGGGGGTGTAGAGCGAACCGGGATCGTCGTACCCGCTCGGCCACTCCCCCGGCAGTTCGGGCCGGGCCACGCCGTACTGGGCGAGCATGAGGTCGAAGACCGTGCAGACCGGGCGGCCCGCGACCATCCGCACCGGCACGCCACGATCGATCGTCTCGCCGTGGCCGTCGACGGTGTCGAAGCGCGGCATCGTCACGACCACCGACCGTCTGTCGCCCCCATCGGCGACGGTCAGCGCGGGTTGCAGATCACCGAGGTCGAGGTTCCATTTCCCGACTCCTTCCGGCCCGAACCGGAAGCCCAGCGAGCCGTGCGGCACCGCGGGCTCGCCGGTGACGCTGTCGATGAACACCGGCTTGAAGGCGGCGTTCTCGGCGTCGGAGCCGAGATCGGCGGCGGTGAGATTCTTGCCGGGAACCAGGCGGCCGTCGCGTTCCACCAAGCTGATCAGGAAGGGCAGATCGGTGAACTGACGGACATAGTCGACGAAGAACGGCTCCCGTTTGCGCACGAAGTAGTCGGTGAGGATGACGTGCCCCATCGCCATCGCCATCGCGCCGTCGGTGCCCGCCGCGCACGGCATCCATTCGTCGGCGAATTTGGTGTTGTCGGCGTAGTCGGGGCTGACCGTGACGACCTTCGTACCTCGGTAACGCACCTCGGCCATCCAGTGGGCGTCCGGCGTGCGCGTCACCGGCACATTGGATCCCCACATCATCAGATACGAGGCGTCCCACCAGTCACCCGACTCCGGCACATCGGTCTGATCGCCGAAGACCTGCGGCGAGGCCACCGGCAGATCGGCGTACCAGTCGTAGAACGAGGTCATGACCCCGCCGATCATCTCGACGAACCGCGACCCGGCGGCGAAGGAGACCATCGACATCGCCGGGATCGGCGAGAACCCGGCCACCCGATCCGGACCGTATTCGGCGATGGTGTGCACGTGCGCCGCGGCGATCATCTCGACCGCCTCGTCCCAGCTCACCCGCACCAAACCGCCCATCCCCCTGGCCTTTTGATACGTGCGCCGCCGATCCGGGTCGGCTTGCAGATCGGCCCAGGCCAGCACGGGATCGCCCAGCCGCCGTTTGGCTTCGCGATACATCTCCACCAGCACGCCGCGCGCGTACGGGTAGCGCACCCGCGTGGGCGAGTAGGTGTACCAGGAGAAGGCGGCGCCGCGGGGGCAGCCGCGCGGCTCGTAATCCGGGCGATCGGGGCCCGCCGAGGGGTAGTCGACGTCCTGGGTCTCCCAGGTGATGATGTCGTCTTTGACATAGACCTTCCACGAACACGACCCGGTGCAGTTCACCCCGTGGGTCGAACGCACCACCTTGTCGTGGCTCCAACGGCTGCGATAGAAGATGTCGCCCTCACGGCCACCGGCGCGGCTGACAGTGCGCAGGTCCGCGGATTCCACACCGGGGGTGAAGAACCGGCCGCTGCGTACCAACAGGTCTTCGACAGGTCCACCGATCCGCGCTCGAGATGCCACTGTGTGTCTCTCCTTCGACGAGGTCCGATCAGGGATGGCGCGCGGAGAACCGCTACTCGACGGCGTGCAGCTTGAACACGGTGTAGAGCAGCGCGGCCGACGCGGTCGCGGCGAGCAGCAGCAGACCGACGGTGTAGCTGTTGCTCGCCTCGTCGTAGGTCATGCCCATGATGAGCGGCGGGAAGTAGCCGCCGAGCCCGCCCGCGGCCGACACGATGCCGGTGACGCTGCCGACCTTCTGCGCGGGCGTTCGCCGCGCCACCCAGGCGAAGACGCCACCGGTGCCGATCCCGAGAAACAGGGCGAGCGCGATGAACGTGATCGCCGAGGCCACATCGGCGGGCGGTTTGAACGAGGCGACCACCGCCATCACCGCGGTGCCCGCCAGCGAGACGATCACGATGTACTTGGGCGCGATGCGGTCCGACAGCGCGCCACCGATCGGGCGGGCGATCACCGCGGCGAGCGCGAAAGCCGCGGTGCGGGTGCCCGCGTCGACCGCGGAGAAACCGTAGATGTGCTTGATATAGGTCGGCAGATACGAGCTGAAGGCGACGAAACCACCGAAGACCACCGCGTACAGGAACGACATCTCCCAGGTGACGCCCAGCTTCATCGCGGCGCGCAGCTTGGGCACCACCGGGTCGGTGTTCGGGGTGAAATCCGGTGAGTTCCGCATGAACAGGATGCACAGCACCGCGGTCACCGCCAGCGCCGCCGCCACGATCAGGTGGGTGGGCAGCAGCCCGAACCAACGGACGAACCGGGGTGTGAAGAACGCCGAGACCGCGGTGCCGACCATGCCCGCGCCGAACACCCCGGTCGCGAAACCGCGGCGCGCGGGCACGTACCAGGAGTTCGCGAACGGGATGCCGACGGCGAAGATGGTGCCGGGGATACCGAGCAGGAAGGCGGATACCAGCATCAACGGGTAGGACTCGATGCTGCCCGCGATGCCGACCGCGATCACCGGCACGATCGAGGCCAGCGAGACCGCGATGAACATGGTCCGGCCGCCGATCC
The DNA here is from genome assembly GCF_030486425.1 of Nocardia sp. PE-7. Lineage (NCBI taxonomy): Bacteria > Bacillati > Actinomycetota > Actinomycetes > Mycobacteriales > Nocardiaceae > Nocardia > Nocardia sp. PE-7. Next base: position 6,421,959 of record NZ_CP129614.1, read on the forward strand.
GGTCGGTGAGCGCGCCGGACACGATCCGGCCCAGCGAGCCGACGAGAATCGGCATCGCCACCATGACCGAGGCCGCCATGCTGCTCAGCGCCATCTTGTCGGCGTAGTTCGGCGAGAGGGGGCCGATGAGGTTCCACGCCCAGAAATTGATGGCCGAAACCCAGGTGGCCAGGGCGAGATTGAGGGTCGGGGACCCGGTGCGTACCGCTGCCTGTAGCGAGGTCACCGATTCAGGAGAACACACTCCGCAACCCCGTACCGGGCAACACGCAACAAAATGGCAACTATCGAACACCCGATCATTACCTGTACATACAGGACAATAGATCGAGTTGGCACGGCCCGAATTCCGATGCAGCAAACAACAGACCGCGACGGGTGTGAAGACGATCGCCCACATCGGCAACAATGTGGGGATGAGCGGCGTTGAGCAGAACGTGACCGATCCCTATCTTTGGCTCGAGGACGTGACCGACGAGGGCGCGCTGGACTGGGCGCGCGCCCGCAACGAAGTGGTGGGGCGGCGGTTCGCGACCACCGACCGGTTCGCCGATATGGAGCGTCGCGTACTGGCGATGCTCGACGACGACACCAAGATCGCCTACCCCGGCCGACGGGGGCCGTGGCTGTACAACTTCTGGCGTGACGCGCAGCATCAGCGCGGGCTGTGGCGGCGCACGACGTTCGAGTCCTACGCCACCGACGAGCCCGACTGGGACGTGTTGATCGACGTCGACGCGCTGGCCGAGGCGGACGGCGAGAACTGGGTGTGGGCAGGCGCCGCCGTGCTGCGTCCGTCGCAGGAACGCGCCATCATCCACCTGTCCAGGGGCGGGGCCGACGCCACCGTCGAACGCGAATTCGACTTGACCACCAGGCAATTCATCGCCCCCGAGGATGGCGGCTTCTTCCTGCCGGAGGCCAAGTCGCGCATCGGCTGGATCGATGCCGACACCGTCTACGTCGGCACCGATTTCGGGCCGGGATCGCTCACCGACTCCGGCTACCCGCGCATCACCAAGCGCTGGCGACGCGGCACCGCACTGTCCACCGCCGAAACGGTGTACGAGGGCAAGCCCAGCGATGTCTCGATCGGCGCGGGCTACGACCGCCACCCCGGCTACGAGCGGCACTATCTGCATCGGTCGACGGACTTCTTCAACAGCGAGGTGTCCCTGCTCGAGGACGGCGCGTGGCGCCTCATCGAAACCCCCACCGACGCCGACGTCGACTGGTACCGCGACTGGCTGGTGGTGCGCTTGAAGACCGAGTGGACTCCCGCCGAGACCACCTACGCGCCCGGCAGCCTGGTGGTCACCGATCTGAACGACTTCCTGGCCGGCGCCAGAGACTTCGACGTCCTCTTCACACCGGATGCGCACACCTCACTGGAATCGTGGGGCTGGACCGAGAACCACCTGATCCTGACCACCTTGCAGGACGTGCAGACCGGATTCCGCGTGCTCACCCCCGGCCCGGACGGCTGGGCCGCCAGTGCGCTCACCGATTCCCCCGCCATGTCGTCCACCTCGGTGGCCAACCTGGACCCGCTGGAGGGTGGCGACGAATTCATGCTCACCACCACCGGTTTCACCACCCCGACCACCCTGCTCAGCAGCGCCATCGGCGAAACCGCGGTGACCTTGAAGCAGGCGCCCGGCTACTTCGACGCCACCGGCATCGAGACCGAGCAGTTCTTCGCCACCTCCGACGACGGAACCGCGGTGCCCTACTTCGTGATCCGCCATCGCGACCGGCGCGGCACGCCGGGGCCGACGATCATGAACGGGTACGGCGGCTTCGAGATCTCCAAGACCCCCGCCTATCTCGGCTCCGCGGGCATGAACTGGCTCGAACGTGGCGGCACCTACGTGATGACCAACATTCGCGGCGGCGGCGAGTACGGCCCCGAATGGCACACCGCCGCACTGAAAGAGCACCGCCACCGCGCCTTCGAGGACTTCGCCTCGGTCGCCCGCGACCTCGTGACCCGCGGCATCACCACCCCCGACCGGCTCGGCGCGATCGGCGGCAGCAACGGCGGGCTGCTGATGGGCGTGATGCTCACCCGCTATCCGGAACTGTTCGGCGCCATCGTCTGCCAGGTCCCGCTGCTGGACATGAAGCGCTATCACCTGCTGCTGGCCGGTGCGTCGTGGGTCGCCGAATACGGTGACCCGGACAAGCCGGAGGAGTGGGCCTACCTCAGCGAGTACTCGCCGTATCAGAACACCGACCCCGGCAAGCAGTACCCACCGATCCTGCTCGCCACCTCCACCCGCGACGACCGGGTCCATCCCGGCCATGCGCGAAAGATGGCCGCGCTCTTGGAGTCGCAGGACCGCACCGTCTGGTACTACGAGAACATCGAGGGTGGTCACGGCGGCGCCGCCGACAACAAACAGTCGGCCTACCTGTCCGCGCTGGTCTACGAGTTCTTCATCCAGATGCTGATCGAGGGCCGCCGCTCGGCCTGAGGGTCAGCGGTCGCGCAGCCACTTCTCCACCGTGTCGACGGTGGAGTCCGGATTGGTGATCCAGCCGTTGTGCCCCAGGGCCTCCGGCTGGAACCACCGGGTCACCTGCGTGCCGGGCAGCTTGCCGAGCAGATGGTCGGCGGAGGTCTGCGGGGCCAGGTCGTCACCGGCGATGGTGATCGACAGGACCGGGAATTTCAGCCGCGACATCCGCTCGTCGTAGTCGATATCGGCGCCGACGGGCACGAAGCGACCGGTGCGTGCCAGTCTCGCCCAATCCGACATGAGAACTTTGGACTGCCTGCCGTACGCGCGCTTGCCCAGCAGGTCCCCCGGCCAGAACCCGGCGAGGTTCGACGCGACCGCCACCGCCGCGGTGCCCACCAGCACGCCCGGCCCGAAGACACCGCGATACCCACGGAAATACGGTGTGCCGGAGGCGACCAGGATCAAGCCGCCGAGCCTGCCGCGCACCCTGGCCGCGTACATCGACGCGAGCTGGCCGCCCATGCTGTGGCCGAGCAGGTACGGCGTGCTGGCGGGGAACCGGTTGCGCACCGCGGCCAGCATCGCCGGAAAGTCCACCGAGACCAGTTCGTGGTAGCCGTAGGTGCTTTCGGCGTCAGGACGACGCGTGCTCTCACTCTGACCACGCAGTTCGCCGATGGCGACATCGAATCCGCGGGCGGCCAGCCGGTGTCCGAAGTACTCGTAGAACTCCCCCGGCACCGCGAGGCCGGGCACGATCACCACCACCGGGCGTGGTGCGTCCGGGGTAACCGGATGCCGGTGCGCGCCGGTGGCCGGAATGAGCCGCACCGGCAGGGTGCTGCCGTCGGGTACCTGGATCTCGACGATCTCGACCCGGGCCATCAAGCCCCGACCGCGCCCAGGATCACCCGGCTCAGCACCTTGATCACCTCGTCGAGCGGGGGCCGCGGGTCGCTGCCGCTCCAGCCGTCGACGACATAGTTCACCGCGCCGATGATCGCGAGGACCCGCAGTTCGTAGTCGCCGGGCGGGATTTCACCGTGCATGGCCGCGTCTTCGGCCGCACTGGCCAGCAGCGACCCCCACACGCGACGCAGTTCGAGACGGAACTTCTCGACCTTGGGGCCCGCTCCGACCACTTCGACCAGCGCCACCCGCGCCTTACGCGGATCGGTGCCGATCGACTCGACGTAGGCCCGCACCGCCGCGTCGATCTGCTCGAGCACGGTCGCCTCGGCCTTGTCCTCGAGCGCGGTGGCCACCGCCTCGCGCGAAAGTCGGTCGATCTGCTCGTACAGCTCCAGCAGCAGAGATTCGCGGCCGGTGAACTCCTCGTAGAACTGCCGAGACGATAGTCCCGCGTCCTTACAGATGGCGCCGACCGAACTGTTTGCGTACCCGTCGCGCGCGAAGACCGTAAGGCCTGACTCCAGAAAACGCGCACGCCGCTGGCGTTGCCGGTCCTCTACGGGTTGCCCGGCATACATTCGTCCCGTATTCGCATCCTGTGACATTGTCGCTGACAATACCGAAGGGCCTGATCCCCTCGTCATGGATCAGGCCCTTCGGCTGCCCATTCGGCCAACCGCGCGTTAGCCGAAAGTTGGCTACAGACGGCTCAGTTGCCCGAACCCTGCACCGAACCGGTGCTCAGCGAGCTGGTGAGCAGACCGAGCAGCAGGGTCAGGATGTTGCCGTCGCTGCTGTCATCAGTGATGTTGTAAAGCATGTGTCACTCCAAGTCGATGTTTTGTGACCTCGTTGTCACGGGCCATTTGCCGTCTCGGACGATACCCAGACACAATGTGAAGTGGAAGTGTTTTAAAGGAATTCTCTAGAATTTTTTGTCACGGGACACAAGACCAAGGAACTCGGGGCGCGCCGGACCGAGCATGAGCGGATTCACCGACGAGGCGTCGACAGCACGAGACCGTGAATATCGGCAGCGTCGAATCCGCGTGCGCGCAACCGTTTCCGTTCCGCGTGCTTCGATCCGCACCGCTGCCTCGTCCAGCAGTTGCTACTCGTCGTCGATGCGCCAGGGCACCTGCGATGTGAAACGTGAGTGTACCCAACCGCCGTTCTCACATCTGTCGAACCGGGCAGTAACCGTCAGGGTGCGACAAATCCTTGTCGGCAGCCGCTGGGCTCGGTACTCCTGTTCCCATGACGACTCTGCTACACATCAATGCTCACGCGCGGGGCGAAATCTGCCGATCTCGTGCTACCGCAATCACTTTCACCGAAACTCTCGCCGCGAAGGTTGCCGGATCGCGGGTCCACACGTTCGATCCGTTCGAGCCGGGCTTGCCCGGCTTCGGCGCCGACTACTGAAGCGACGGAACGGGGGTGGGCGCCGACGGTAAGAACAGCCGCAACGATCTGTGCCGGAGGGATTCTCGTCGTCAGGAAGCCCTCCGTGACGCTGCCGGTACCCGGCGACCCGGCCCCGGCGTGGGACACCTGCCGCGCCGCGGCGATCCGGACAACAACTGCTTTCGAGCTCGCCTACGGCGCAGGGTTTCCGATCACCGGCCCACTGTCGCACCGCTGGGAACGACGCCCGGTGACCGTCGGGGGCCCGGCAGTGACGGACTCGTCCGACCCTGTGGTGATCTCGGCGCCGAGTCCGGGCGCGGGGATCGGCATGCGGGCGACCCAACGGTCGACGGATTCGATGCCGGACCTGACGTTGCTCGGCATGGGCGTGATCGCGCACCTTGTCGACGACGCCTCCGGCCGGCTGGCCGTGTTCGCGGTGGGCGCGGCGGGCTCGGCCTTCATCGTGTTCGTCGCGCTGCGGCCAGGCCCACGGTCGACGCTGCGCCACGTCAGCGGCCTTGCCGTGCGCGGGTCCATCGTCGGGACCTGACCCGGCGTACCGCTCGCGCCGCCCGACAGCGTCGTCACCCGGAGCGTCCCGCCGTCGATGAACGGGTTGCCGTCCGATAATCCGGGACTCGACGCTGGAACTCGTCACCGTCTGTCGAAACGTATTCGGGCGCAGAAATCTTGACCAGCTTTCGGCGCAGCCTGCGAAGAATCCGACCATGGGCGGAGGTCGCCCGAGGTCACGGTGCCTATGCTGAGCGTGACAGCCCGTCACGCATACCCCGGAGGCACCGTTGCCGAACACTCTCGAAGCCAGCATCGACATCGCCGCATCGCCGGAAAAAGTCTGGTCGGTGCTCGCGGACCTGCGCCGCATGCCCGAATTCAGCCCCACGACGGTGAAAATGGTCGCGGTCGGTGGCGTTCGCGACGGCGCGTTCACCGTCAACGTCAACAAGGTCGGCTGGAAGGTCTACCCGACCACCTCGCGGATCGTGCGCTTCGAGCCGAACAAGGCGCTGGCGTTCCGGATGAACGAGAACCGTACGGTCTGGGCCTACGTGCTCGAGCCGACCGCCACCGGCACCCGCGTCGTCGAGACGCGCACCGTCGACGCCAAGGGTCTGCCCGGCTGGTTGCGGGGAGCGATCAAGGTCGCCATGGGCGGCGAGGAGCAGTTCGAGACCGATCTGGTCTCGGGTATGCAGGAGACGCTGAGCAGGGTGAAGGTCGCCGCCGAGCGCTGACCTCGAATATCGCGTGAGCCCGCCGGAATCATCCGGCGGGCTCTTTTCGTTATGCCAGGTTGTCGCGGATCTCGTCGAGCGCCTGCGCGCCGCGGGTGAGCAGTTCCTGCACCGCGGCCAGTTCGGTCGCGGTGAATCGCTCGGCCAAGGCGCGCTCCACCGCGATCGCGCGGTCGTCGGCATCGTTCATCACCGTCCGCCCCTCCTCGGTGAGGCGGGTTTCCAGCACGTTCTTGTGCCACTCGTGCGGGGTCCGGTCCACCAGGCCGCGCTCCTGGAGGTTGGTCAGGACGGTGTTCATGGTCGGCGGGGTGACGCCGGCCAGCCGGGCCAGGGCGGCGGCCGAGATACCGGGATTCTCCGCGAGGTGCAGCAGCGCGCTGTACTGCGCGACGGTCAGCCCGGCGGGTTTGAGCGCGGCCGTCTTCGTCGCGATCAGGGCTTGCTCGGCGCGCTTGATATACGTGCCGAGCCTCTCGGCGGCGGACATGGACGTCATGCGTTGCATGGTATCCGCCCATCACTTAGTAAAGGCCTTGACGATCATAACGACTCTAACCTAGGTTACTGCCTACCGATTGATGCTGGGCGTTACATCCTTGAGAGGCTTCATCATGTTGAGAACCGTCGCCGCGGCCGCCGCCTGCCTGACTCTGGCCGCATGCGGGACCTCGCCCGCCACACCCACGCTGAGCACCGCGTATGAACTGCCCGGCAACGCCGTATACCCGGAGGGCATCGGCATCGACGCGCGCAACGGTGACACCTACGTCGGGTCGTTCGCGGACGGCGCGGTGTATCGGACCGCTGCCGACGCTGCGCGCGCCGAGGTGTTCCTGCCCGCGGGCGCCGACGGCAGGAAAACGGCGAACGGGCTGAAGGTCGATCGAAGCGGTCGACTGTGGGTGATCGATTCGGGTGTGGGCGTGAGCGTTTACGACACCGGATCACGAGCGCTGCTCGCGCGGTTCGCAGTGCCCGGTGACGCACCGCGTTTCGTCAACGACCTGGATTTCGGCGCGGACGGGTCGGCCTATCTCACCGACAGCGTGCGCAATGCCGTCTACAAGGCGGTAATCGGCGCCGGGGGCGAACTGACAGTCGCCTACGACCTGACCACCGCGCTCGGCCCGCGCGACCCGAAGGTGTTCGAGCTCAACGGTATTGTCGCCGACCCGGCCGGGAGGTTCCTGATCGTCGTCGCCATGTCGGCGGCCGAGCTGTACCGCATCGACCTCACCGGCGGCGCGGATCCGATCCGAAAGGTAGCGCTGACCGGTGGCGACGCGCGCCACGGCGACGGACTGGACCTACGCGACAACACGCTGTGGATAGTCCACAACCTCGACAACACCATCAGCCGCTGGGACCTCACCGACAACGGCGCCACCGCTACCCGCACCGGCGAATTCCACGATTCCGCCCTGAATGTTCCTACGACGATGGTGCATTCGGGCGAGCGGGCGCTGATCGTGTCGTCGCAGTTCGACAAGGGCGGGCCACTGGGTCAGACGGGCACGCCGGGGACATTCGTGGTTTCGGCGGTCACCGGGTTCTAGCGATGAATTCGCCGAGGACGGAGACGAATTCGTCCGGTTGCTCGACTTGCGGGGAGTGGCCCGCGTGTTCGACGAGGTGGGTGTCGGCGCCCGCGGCAGCGAAGCGGGCGAGGGTTTCGGCGCTGTCGTAGAGGTGGTCGTGGCGGCCGTGGATGGCGAGGACGGGCTGGTCGAGGGCTCGCATGCGGGTATCGAGAGGTTTCTCGGCGAAGTCGTCGGCGCGGGCGCCCACCGCGTAGGCGAGGCTGGTGGGGAGGGTGGCGCGGAAGTCGCGCACCAGCGCCTCGGCCAGCCCGGGCGCCGAGTCGTAGCGGAAGCGGGGCGCGAAGGCCGACCGGCTCACCAGGCGGATCACCGGTCCGGGCGTCCATCGCTGCGCCAGGCGCACCGCCCACGGGCGGACAACCCATTTCGCGGCCGTCGGGATCCGGGCGGCCCGGTAGTCAGGGGCCTGGCCGACGACCACCACACGGGCGACGCGGCGAGAGACGGCGGCGAGTTCCAAGGCGATCTCGGCGCCGAACGAATGGCCGACCGCGGTCACGTCGGTGAGGTCCAGATCGTCCATGAGTGTGATGAGCGGGGCGACGCGGGCCGCGGCGCTGAAGTCGCCGTCGGCGCCGAGTTCGTGCATATCGACTCGAATCACGCGAAAGGCGGCGGTCATCCGCTCGGCGGCGGCAGCGAACCAGTCGACCGAACCCGGGATGCCGTGGATGAACACGATCGCCGACGCGGTGGGTTCGCCCTCGTCCAGAAACAACACGTCAACCACCCTAATCGGCACAGCCACGGAGCGGTCCCGGCATTTCGGGCGCCTCGCGGTGACGTTGCCGGGCAACGGTTTCGCGGATTCGGCGCCGAGGGCAACCGGGATTCTTCGTCGCTTTCGCTATCGGGTGAGCCATTCCGCCCGGTCGTGGCCAGAATTTCCGATCCATACCGGTGGCAATATTCCGCTGGTTCGCATACGCTTCGCCGCGGATGAAAACGCCTCTTGGAGGGACGAGTGATCACTCCGAACAGGCCGGAGGACATAGCCGATACTCGGCATGCGGTGCCGTTGACCCAACTGATACACCTGATGGCGGAGTATCAGCATCTGGGCGCGCACCGTGACACCTTTCTCGCCACCCCCGCCGACGACACCTTCGTGCGCGGCTGCGGCATCGTGGCGGGCTGCATCGCCACCATCGGCGTCATCGTCGCGGCCGTCGGCGGATGGCAAGGCGGGGTCTCCCTGCTCGTGATCGCCGCCGCGCCCGTACTGCTCGCGCTGCGCCGCGGCGTGATCAACCGGCAGAACCGCGCCGCCCGCATCGACCTGTTCGACCACGGCGTCACCGTCTATCGCTCTGGTCAGCGCGTGGCCGGATTCCGGTGGGACAGTACCGAAGTGCGCCAGCAAGCCATCCCCTTCCACGACACCACCCCCGTCACCTACCTGCTGGAACTGTCGGGCCCCGGCGGTGTCGAAGCGACCATCGACGAAGAGGGCTTCGCCCGCGCCCGCGAATGGGCCCGCGCCATCCAATCCGCCGTCACCGCAACCCAACTCCCCGCCGCGGTAGCCGCCATCGACAACGGCGAAACCGTCCCCTTCGGCGAACTCTCCCTCTCCCTGGACGCCCTCACCTTCCGCGAGGAAGCCCTGTCCTGGGAAGACATCCAACTCATCGACGCCCGCAGCGGCCACATCCGCATCAAACTCTCCGGCATGTGGATGTCGCTGGCCCCCGTCAGCACCATCCCCAACTTCTACATCTTCAACGAGCTGGCCGAGCGCCTACGCCTCACCCCAGTCGGCTAACTTGGCAGACTCGTTTCAGTGAGCGAATGATCTGTCGGCGGTCCGAACTGCTCGATATGAACCCGTTGGTCGCCCTATTTACGCCGGTCGGTCTGCTTGGGATGACCTGTACCTGCGTGAGTGATCCACAGGGTTCGGGTCTCGTCATCGACGGCGTACCAGATCCGACCACCGCCAGTCACCTCGAATTGCCACTGCTGTAGGGCGTCGGATCTCGTCGCCTCGCCGGAGCTCAGGCATCCGCACCGCCGGGGCGCGGCACGGCGATCGAATCCTCCGTGTCGAACGGGCCGCGCAGCCGACGCGCCAGTTCCGGGTCGGAGTAGATCTCGGCGGTCGACTGCCACTCCCGTAGCGCCCGCGAAAACGGTAGGAGCAGGCCGGTTTCCGCACCTGCCAAGAGGTGGTCGAGGAGCTCGCTGATGCATTCGGGCCGGGCTTCGGCCGGCAACCACGTCAGCCACGGGAGCTCCTCGGCGAAGACTTCTTCCGCCAGCGGCCGGTTCGCCTTCGCGATGATCGCGAGCGAGCGGGCGGCAAGCCCAAGGCCCTTCAGCATTGCCTCGAACCGCTCCGACCGCATCAGCACCAAATTCTCGGCATCACGGCGTTCGAGGATGACATCGGCGTCGGCGAGCGCGGGGAAAACACTGGTCTGCTTGTTGATCAATGTCGAGAACGGGAAGGTGCGAGTAGCCATGTCACCAGCGTACGCGTAGTTCTAAAGTAGTTCAGTGAATACCCGTGCAACCGGTCCGCCCCTTTCATGACGAAGGCCGGTCCACCTAATGGTGGACCGGCCTTCGTGGCTTGCGGGGAACTTACTGATCAGGAGATCAGAAGTCCATGCCGCCCATGCCGCCGGTGGGGTCGCCGCCTGCGGGGGCGGACTTCTCCGGCTTGTCGGCGACTACTGCCTCGGTGGTGAGGAAGAGCGCGGCGATGGAGGCCGCGTTCTGCAGGGCCGAGCGGGTGACCTTGACCGGGTCGGCAACGCCGGCGGCCAGCAGGTTCTCGTAGACACCGGTGTCGGCGTTCAGGCCTTCGCCCTCGGGGAGGTTGGAGACCTTCTCGGCCACGACGCCGGGCTCGAGGCCCGCGTTGAAGGCGATCTGCTTGAGCGGAGCCGACAGCGCGACGCGCACGATGTTGACACCGGTCGCCTCGTCAGCGGTCAGACCGCTGAAGCCGTCGAGCGCGGGCGCGGCCTGCAGCAGCGCGACGCCACCACCGGCAACGATGCCCTCTTCGACGGCGGCCTTGGCGTTGCGCACAGCATCTTCGATGCGGTGCTTGCGCTCCTTGAGCTCGACCTCGGTAGCGGCACCGGCCTTGATCACCGCGACGCCGCCGGCCAGCTTGGCCAGACGTTCCTGCAGCTTCTCACGGTCGTAGTCCGAATCCGAGGACTCGATCTCGGCGCGGATCTGCGCCACGCGGCCCTTGATGGCCTCCGCGTCGCCCGCACCCTCGACGATGGTGGTCTCGTCCTTGGTGATGACGACCTTGCGCGCGGTGCCGAGCAGCTCGATGCCGGCGGTCTCCAGGGAGAGGCCGACCTCTTCGCTGATGACCTCGCCACCGGTGAGGATGGCGATATCGGCCAGCTGGGCCTTGCGGCGGTCACCGAAGCCGGGCGCCTTGACGGCGACAGACTTGAAGGTGCCACGGATCTTGTTCACGACCAGGGTCGACAGGGCTTCACCCTCGACGTCCTCGGCGATGATCAGCAGCGGCTTGCCGGCCTGGATGACCTTCTCCAGCAGCGGCAGCAGGTCCTTCACGGTCGAGATCTTCGACGACACCAGCAGGATGTACGGATCCTCGAGGACCGCTTCCTGACGCTCGGGGTCGGTCACGAAGTAACCGGAGATGTAGCCCTTGTCGAAGCGCATGCCCTCGGTGAGCTCCAGCTGGAGCCCGAAGGTGTTGCTCTCCTCGACGGTGATGACACCTTCCTTGCCGACCTTGTCCATCGCCTCGGCGATGAGCTGGCCGATGGCCGGGTCGCCCGCGGAGATACCAGCGGTAGCAGCGATCTGCTCCTTGGTGTCGATCTCCTTGGCGGTGTCGAGCAGCTTGGCGGTGACGGCCTCGACGGCCTTCTCGATGCCACGCTTCAGGCCGAGCGGGTTCGCGCCGGCCGCGACGTTGCGCAGACCTTCACGCACGAGCGCCTGGGCGAGCACGGTAGCGGTGGTCGTACCGTCGCCTGCGACGTCATCCGTCTTCTTGGCGACTTCCTTGACCAGCTCGGCGCCGATCTTCTCGTACGGGTCCTCGAGGTCGATCTCCTTGGCGATGGAAACACCATCGTTGGTGATCGTGGGGGCGCCCCACTTCTTCTCGAGCACGACGTTGCGACCCTTCGGGCCCAGCGTCACCTTGACAGCGTCGGCGAGGGCGTTCAGACCCCGCTCGAGACCGCGACGGGCCTCTTCGTCGTACGCAATTGTCTTGGCCATTGCGTTGAGATCCTCCACATGTCTATGGCTGACACACGAGACGACCACAGGTTGGATCGCCCCAAAGTTACGCTGGCCAGGTGCGGTGCCCGCGACGGACGACCGAGGGTGTCGATGGAACCCGATCTCACCACCCCGACCTGGCACTCAACAGTCACGAGTGCCAAGCCATTTTTAGCACTCGGGTGACGAGAGTGCAAGGTCGCGCCCGGCACGGAGGACATACCGGGCGCGACCGCAGGCTCAGGGCTGGTCCTGCACCGAAGCCAGAAACTGATTCAGCAACTCGACGAGCTCGGCCTCGACGACGGCCTTGTCAAGGCCCAGACCGCTGAGTACGCCCGCGCCGTTCTCCTGTTCCAGCAGAGCCAACAGGATGTGTTCGGTGCCGATGTAGTTGTGGCCGAGGCGCAGCGCCTCGCGAAAGGTGAGCTCGAGGACCTTCTTCGTGTCGCCGTCGAACGGGATGAGAGCGGGCACGTCGCCGTCGGCGGCGGGCAGCGAGGCGATCGCGGCATCGCGCACCGCGTCCAACGTGACGCCCCTGGCGACAATCTCCTTGGCGGCCAGACCTTCCGACTGACCGATCAGGCCGAGAATCAGGTGCCCGAGCGCGATCTGGCTGCTCCCCGAGTCGCGAGCCGCCTCCTGGGAGCCGACCACCACCTGCCGGGCCCGGTCGGTGAACTTGGCGAAACCGGCCTGCGGATCCATCGCGGCCGTGTCGCTCGGCCCCTTGGGCACGAACCGTTTCTGGACGGCCTGCTTGCTGACGCCCATGCTGGCGCCGATATCGGTCCAGGACGCGCCGGAGCGGCGTGCCTGGTCGACGAAGTGGCCGATCAGATGATCAGCGGTCTCGCCGAGGTGATTGGCGGCGACCACGGCGTCGGAGAGTTGGTCGAGGACATTGTCGGGGCGGGCTTTTTTGATGCCGTCGATGAGGTCGTCGAGGCGGAAGTTCGGAGTGCTCATGCGTCAACTTTAGGTTGACGATGCGCGAGCGTCAACGGTTGGTTGACGGTGAATTCCTGGCAAAGTGGCGTCATGGGGAGAATCCGGCGCTGGGCGCCGCGCGTGGCGGGGATTGTCGTGACGATGGCGTGCCTGGTCGGCGCCGGACAACTGCTGTGGCCACAGCCCGGTTCGGACGAACAGCCGGGGTCGACCGCGCGGCAGCTGGCTTTCGTGCGTGGCGCGCTCGACGAAGGGGCGGATACGGCTGCGCAAGAACTGTTTCCGGAGGGGTACGTCTTTTCGAACGTGCTCTACGGACTGGCCTGGGTGCAGGCCGCGCACACCGATTCCGGACTGCGCGAGGACGCGCTGCGTGAATCACGTCGGGCGCTGGCACGATTGGAGTCCGACGAGGGTCGCGCTGTTTTCAGCCCTCGGTTGCAGCCCGCGTACGGGGTGTTCTGGGCGGGGTGGACCAACTGGTTGCGCGGGGCGATCTTGTCGCTCGACAGCTCCGATACCGCTGCGGTTCAACAGTTCTCCACGCACAGCGCCGAGCTCGCACAGGCGTTCTCGGCGGCCGATACGCCATTTCTCCAGGCTTATCAGGGCCAGGCATGGCCCGTCGATTCAACAGTCGCGATGGCATCACTTCGCCTGCACGACACACTGTTCGGCGCGCAGTTCACCCCGGTGATCGACCGCTGGGTCACGCAGGCGAAGACCCGACTCGATCCCGCGACCGGTCTCCTACCGCATCAGGTCTCACCGACCGACGGATCGATGACGACCGGTGCGCGGGCGACCTCGCAGACAGTGATCCTCCGGTTTCTGCCCGAGATCGATCCAGCGTTCGCGCAGAACCAGTACGCGCTGTATCGCGACCAGTTCCTCTCCTACCCAGGAGGTTTCGGTCCCGCCGTTCGCGAGTATCCGAAAGGGGTCGACGGGAGCGGTGATGTCGACTCCGGCCCGTTGGTCGCCGGAATCAGCCTGTCCGCGACCGTCGTCGCCGTCGGCGCGGCCAGGGTGAACGGTGACCGGGACCTGGCTGCCGCGATCGGATCAGCGGGCGAGCTGCTCGGGTTGCCGATCGAACTGCCGTGGTCCAAACGCTATGCGTTCGGGCTGTTGCCGATCGGCGACGCCTTCGTGGTGTGGTCCTCGACGGCACGGCTGCTGACAACGGCCCCGATGGCAGTCGAGCACGATGTGCGCTGGTGGTGGCGGCTGCCGTGGCTGGGCGTGCTCGGCCTGATCGCCGTCGCGCCCTGGGCATGGACGTCGGCCCGCCTCGTCAGAGGTCGGGCCGAGCGCCACGCGACCGGACTTACCGCAACCCCACGGTGAAGGCGGTCCCCCGCACGATCAGCTCCTTCATCACCACACCGATCCGACCGGTGAACACCCTGTCGGTCGGGGTGTCATCGGCCTTCACGAGCTGCAGCACCGCGTCATGGCGGCCGAGGCTGATGCACTGCGCGACGTAGCGACCCTCCATCGGCTGCGGTTCGCGACCGCGCGCCCGCGCCGTGATCGCCCCCACCACATATTGCCCGGCGGGAATCGCTGTCGCACAAGCCATCCGCAGCGGACGACCGTCCACCCCGGTCATCAGCGCGGAATCGCCGACGGCGTAGATGTCGGGGTGCGACACCGAGCGCAGCGTGTCGTCGGTGCGGATGCGACCGTCGTCCGCGACCTCGAGGCCCGCGCGGCGAGCCAGGTCGGGGACGGTGAAACCGGTGGTCCAGACGGTGGTGGCGGCGGGCACCAGGGTGTCGTCGGCGAGCCGGACAGCATCGGGCAGCACCTCCACAACCTTGACGCCGGAACGGATTTCGACGCCCAGACGGGTGAGCGCGGCACGGATCGTCTGGTGTGCGCGCGGCGAGAGCCAGGCGCCGGGGTCTTCGGAGCCGAGCAGGCTGATCTGCGAATCCGGGTGCGATTCAGCGAGTTCGGTGGCCAGTTCGATGCCGGTCGGGCCCGATCCGACGATGACGATCTGACCCGACAGCTCCGTCACGTCCTCGGCGGTGGCGACGAACTTCGCGTGCTCGGCGGCGCCTGGCACGGCGTTGCGGTCGGCCTGGCTGCCGAGCGCGTAGACGAGCGTGTCGTAGTGCAGCGTCCACTCACCGTCGACGGCGACGATCTTGCGTTCCGGGTCCAGGTCGGTGACCCGCGCCTGGACGAACTCGATGCCCTTGCGTCCCAGCGACTTCCGCAGGTCGAGTCGCTTCACCGGCTGACCCGCGGCGGCCTGGTGCAGACGCACCCGCTGCACGAATTCGGCGCGGGCGTCCACGACGGTGATCTGGGTGTCGCGAGTCTTCTTCGCGAGGGCGCGAGCCGCGGTGAGTCCCGCGTACCCGGCGCCGAGGACGACGATCCGATGCTGACCGGTCATGGTGTGGCTCCTTCTCTCGAAATGCCTACACACACCAGACTGATCAGCCGCCGACTTCCTGACAGCTTCTCCAAGTGACCTGCATCACATGATTACGGCGGCCAATTTGATCGGGTTCACGACCGTGCGCACGGCCGCGATCGAACCCGCTTCGTCGAAGTCGAAGACCAACACACCGGCCGGGACCTCGTCCTGGACCAGGATCAGAGCCACGTCGCCATTGATCTCGGTGAATTCGAAACGCGACGTGGGACCGAGGAAGCGCCGCAGGTTGGACAGGTAGCGCGCGACCACATCGCCGCCGACCACCGGGATCTTGGCCGCGACCACCCGGCCGCCACCATCGGCGACCGACACCACGTCGTCGGCGAGCAGTGCGCGCAGACCGCCCACATCGCCGGTCGTCGCCGCCTGCAGGAACTTCTCGATCATCGTGCGCGCGTGCTCGGCCGACACCACGTAGCGCTGTTTGCCGGTGCGCACGCGCTGACCGGCCCGATGGAATATCTGCTGGGTGTTGGCCTCGGTGAGATCGAGCATCTGCGCGATCTCGGCATGCGGGTAACCGAACGCCTCGCGCAGTACGAACACGGCGCGCTCGATCGGGCTGAGCCGTTCCATCGCGGTGAGCACGGCCAGGGAGACCGACTCGCGTTCCTCGACGGTCCCCAACGGACCGAGCGCGCCGGCGCCGGTCGGCACCGGCTCCGGCAGCCACTGCCCGACATAGGTCTCGCGGCGGGCACGGGCCGAAACGAGCTGGGTGCGACACAGATTCACGGTGACCGTGGTCAACCATGCTTCAGCATTGGCGATCTCGCCCCGGTCGGCCAGCGCCCACCGCAGATAGACCTCCTGCACCACGTCCTCGGCCTCGGTCGCCGCGCCGAACATCCGATATGCCAGCGAGAACAGCCGCTGCCGATGCTCCATGAACTCGACGACGCCGTCGGATTCCACCTGTGCCCCTTTACTCGGCCGCGTTCTAGTCGTCGTTGCGCGGTCGACGCAGCCGCAGGCGCGCGGATCCACGGATCGCCGGACGGCGGATCGCGGGCATCCGCCGCTGCGCACGCCGTTGCGCACGCCGCTCAGCCGGCTTGTGCTGCCAGGTTTCCGGCCGCGCGGCCACCCAGCGGGCCGACCGCCAGGCGAACGGGATGTGCGCCAGGTACAGCGCGACCAAGATCAGCAGCAACACGATCGGGAAGGTGACCAGCAGCGCCGCGGCCAGGGCGGTCAGCACGAGCAGGCCCGCTGCCGCCTGCGGGGCGACCGACACCGACTTCATCGCCAGGGTCGGGATGGTGCTCACGCACAGCAGTGCGGCGAAGACCGTCCACGCGGCGACGAAGGCGAAACTGTCCCACCAGCCGTCGCCGAACTGCACCTTCAACGCGATCGGCACCAGCGCGATCAACGCACCGGCGGGCGCGGGCACGCCGACGAAGTACTCACGCGCCCACGTCGGGCGGGAATCGTCGTCTAGCAGGGTGTTGAAGCGGGCAAGGCGCAGGACCAGGCTCACCGCGAACAGCAGCGCGACGATCCAGCCCGCGCTGTAGCTGTCGAGCAGGGTCACGTAGATGACCAGCGCGGGCGCGACGCCGAAGGAGATGGCGTCCGACAGCGAATCGAGTTCGGCGCCCATCTTGGACGTGGCGTCGAGCATGCGCGCGAGGCGGCCGTCGAGGGTATCGAGCACGGCGGCCGCACCGACCATCGCCAACGAGATACCGAGCTCACCGTCGAGACCGAACTTCACTGCCGACAGGCCCGCACACAGGGCGAGGATGGTGACGACGCTCGGGAGCAGCCGCACGGAGCGGGGACGCTTACGGGCCTGTTCGATCATCCCAGGACAGCCAGGACGGTTTCGGCCCCGATCGTGCGCTGCCCGGGGGCAACGAGCAGTTCGGTGCCGACCGGGAAGTACGTGTCGACGCGGGACCCGAACCGGATCAGGCCGTAGGTGTCACCGATGGTGAGCAGGTCGTTGACGCGGGCATCGCAGACGATGCGCCGAGCCAGCAGTCCGGCGATCTGCACCACGACGACCTGCTTGCCGTCGGGGGTATCGATGACCATGCTGTTGCGTTCGTTGGCGTCGGAGGCCTCCGGCAGATCGGCCGAGAGGAACTTGCCCGGCTGATGCAGCACCTCGCGCACGGTTCCGGACACCGGAACGCGCTGCACGTGCACATCGAGCACGGACAGGAAGATGCTCACGCGCGGCAACGGCTGGTCGCCGAGTCCGAGCTCGACGGGCGGCACCGCGGTGTCGACCAAGGCCACCTCACCGTCGGCGGGCGCGACCACGATGCCCGGCCGGTTCGGCGGCACGCGATGCGGGTGCCGGAAGAAGGCGGCGCAGGCGGCGGCAGCGGTCAGACCGGCCCGACGCACCCATTTATTACGTCCGCCGACGACCGCCACCGCCAACGGCACCGCGACGAACGGCAATCCGGCGGGATGAAGCGGGGGTACAGCGGCCCGCACCAGGTCGACGACATGTCCGACTCCGGTGGTATCGGGCGTGCCGGGCGGGGTGGGGCGGCGTGCCACGGGCTCCCTCTTTCGTGTGATGACTACAAGCGATCACACCTTACGGGAAGCCCGGGGCAAGCACCCGTGGTCAGTGGACCGATTTACGCCCGGTGAACAGCTTCACCAGGTACAACAGCACGCAGGCGCCCACCAGACAGGTGATGAAGCTGAAAATCCAGCCCGCGCCTTCCACATCGACGCCGAACAGGCTCAGCACGAACCCGCCGAGCAGACCGCCGATGACCCCGACGACGATGTTGAGCAGGATGCCCTGCTGTGCGTCGGTCTTCATGAACTTGCTCGCGATCCAACCGGCCAGACCGCCGATGATGATCCAACTGATGATGCCGAGTCCGAGCATGATGTCCTCGATCCCTCGATGGGCCGGCGAGCAAACGCCTTGTCACCAAGATACCCCCGGCTCCCTTGTGACAATCGACACTCAGATCACGATCCGAGGCGTAATATGAGGATGCCTCATGTCTGAGCGTTCACATGGCGTCCACGCACGGGCCACGGGCGATGAGGGACAGATTTCGATGCTTCGGGTACACCCAGCGGTGCTGCCGCAGGTTGACAGGTACATAGGAGACTCACAATGGCTCGAATCGCCCAGACGACGGGTGCAGAGCACACCGCGATCCTCGGATTGGGCGTCTACCGCCCGGCCCGAGTGGTCACCAACGACGAGCTAGCGGGGCCGATCGACTCGAGCGACGAGTGGATCCGCACCCGGTCCGGCATCCACACCAGGCGCTTCGCCTCCGACGAGGAAACCATCCAATCCATGAGCGTCGCCGCCGCGCGCGACGCGATCGCCGCCTCCGGGGTACAGGCCGACCAGATCGACTGCGTCATCGTGGCGACGTCGACCCATCTGGTGCTCACCCCGGCGATCGGCCCACGCATCGCGACCGAGCTCGGCATGACCGGCTCGGCCGCCTTCGACATCTCGGCGGGCTGCGCCGGGTTCTGCCACGCGCTGGGCATGGCCTCGGACCTGGTCCGCGCAGGCACCTCCCATCACGTGCTGGTGATCGGCGTCGAGAAACTCAGCGTCACCATCGACTTCACCGACCGTGCGACGGCCTTCCTGTTCGCCGACGGCGCGGGCGCGGTCGTCGTCGGCCCATCGGACGAACCGGGCATCGGCCCGACCGTGTGGGGTTCGGACGGCACCCAGCACCACGCCATCCGCCAGACCAAGGACTGGGTGGAGTTCTTCGACGAGATCGAGGAGAAGGGCACCGACGCGGTGCGCCCCTACCTCACGATGGAGGGCACCGCGGTGTTCCGCTGGGCCGCGCATTCGCTGGAGAAGGTCTGCCGCGACGCGATCGACCGTGCGGGTCTGACGGCCGGTGACCTCGACGCGATGATCCCGCATCAGGCCAACGGCCGCATCATCGAGATCATGGCCAGGGTGCTCGAGCTCCCGGAGCACTGCGCGCTCGCCAACGATATCGAGGACGCGGGCAACACCTCAGCGGCATCGGTCCCCCTCGCGATGGAGGCGCTGCTGCGCAAGGGCGAATCGAAGCCGGGCGACACCGCGCTGCTGATCGCCTTCGGCGCCGGGCTGTCCTACGCGGCACAGGTTGTCACGCTGCCCGCCTGGAAATAACCGATCAGCAAATCCCACACAACCCGGGGTGGCCTGCGCCGACGCAGGCCACCGACCGGTTGGCTCGCCGTGTCCACCTTGTCCCACTTGCACCACCTCGGACATGCTGGCAAACTTTTCGCTACCGACGTTCTGCTGATCGACGAAGCTCAGCCTCCAGCGTTCCCGTCGTCAATTCGAGGTGATCGGCCGTGAAACTGCGCTCACTCCTGCCACGCAGGCACACCAACGAGGTCCCGCTCCTGCCGAGCATCGGACCGGACGACGCTTTCGCGCTCCCCAGCGCGCTCGTGCCGCGGGGCACCCGTCTCAAACGCGAGGAACGCCTCGAACGTCTGCTCACCCCGAGCGAACTCGACCTGGTCCTGCACCACCAGCTGTAATTTGGAGCGCTGGCGCGCTCGAGCGGGGCCCTTCGGGCCCCTGATCTTCC
The DNA here is from genome assembly GCF_030486425.1 of Nocardia sp. PE-7. NCBI lineage: Bacteria > Bacillati > Actinomycetota > Actinomycetes > Mycobacteriales > Nocardiaceae > Nocardia > Nocardia sp. PE-7. Next base: position 6,441,813 of record NZ_CP129614.1, read on the forward strand.
CTCCCTCCGGGCACTCCTTCGTCGCACCCTCCACTCAGTCCAGATCAGGGCGGGCCCCTCGGACAGACACACGTCGGGTGCCCGACACGACGCAGGGGGATACTCGAAACGTGAGCACTCCCTCGGTAACCAAACCGGCCATTCTGAGCGTTGACGACGACCCCGGCGTTTCCCGGGCGGTCGTGCGCGACCTGCGCCGCCGCTACGGCGCCGACTACCGGATTCTGCGGGCCGAATCGGGGCAGCAGGCGCTGGAGGCGCTGCGGGAGATGAAACTGCGCGGACAGCCCGTGGCGGTGTTGATCGCCGACTACCGGATGCCCGGCATGGACGGGATCGAATTCCTCGAGCAGGCGATGGACCTGCACCCGTACGCGCGCCGGGTGCTGCTCACCGCCTACGCCGACACCGATGCCGCGATCGACGCGATCAATGTCATCGATCTCGACCACTATCTGCTCAAGCCGTGGGATCCGCCGGAGGAGAAGCTGTACCCGGTGATCGACGGGCTGCTCGAGGTCTGGCGCAGTGCCGAGCAACGGCCGGTGTACGAGACCAAGGTCGTGGGCGATCGATGGTCGCCGCGGTCCTCGCAGGTGCGAGAGTTCTTGGCGCGCAATCAGTTGCCGTATCGGTGGTACCCGGTCGACGAACCGGAGGGCACCCGGCTGCTGGAGGCGGCGGGCGCCGATCCGCTGACCTGCCCGGTGGTGATCACGGCCGCGGGCGTCGCGCTGGTCCAGCCGACCGACAGCGAGCTCGCCGAGAATGTCGGGCTCACCGTCGAACCCAGTGGGGATTTCTACGATCTGATCGTGGTGGGCGGCGGGCCCGCCGGGCTCGGCGCGGCGGTGTACGGCGCCTCGGAGGGGTTGCGCACGGTGCTGGTGGAACGCACGGCCACCGGCGGACAGGCGGGTCAGAGCTCGCGGATCGAGAACTATCTCGGATTCCCCGACGGGGTGTCGGGGTCGCAGCTGGCGGACCGGGCCCGGCGGCAGGCGGCGAAGTTCGGCGCGGAGATCATCACCACGCGCGATGTGGTCGCGCTCGAAGTCAACGGTTCGGCGCGCACGGTGCGGTTCGCCGATGGCGGAAAGCTGTGCGCGCACACGGTGCTGATCGCGACGGGCGTGGACTATCGACGTCATCCGGCGCCGGGTGTGGACGAATTCACCGGGCGCGGTGTGTATTACGGATCGGCGATGACCGAGGCGGCCGAGTGCGCCGAGCAGGAGGTCTACATCGTCGGCGGGGCCAATTCGGCCGGGCAGGCCGCGGTGTTCTTGTCCCGCAATGCCCGTCGCGTGCACCTGGTTGTCCGCGGCGACTCGCTGGAGCGGTCGATGTCGCACTATCTCGTCCAGCAGATCACGGGTATTCCGAACATCGTGGTGCACACCGAGACCGAGGTGGTCGGCGCCGACGGCGACACACATCTGGAACGGATCATCCTGCGCGACAACAGCACCGGCACCGAAGACAAGGTCGACGCGCAACGCCTGTTCCTGTTCATCGGCGCCGCTCCGCAGACCGCCTGGCTCGACGGGGTCGTCACCCGGGACGCGGCCGGATACGTGCTGGCCGGACCCGACCTGATGGTCGACGGCGCGCGACCACCCGGCTGGGAACTGCCACGCCCGCCGCAGCACCTCGAGACCAGCGTCCCCGGCGTGTTCGTCGCGGGCGATGTGCACGCCGAATCCGCCAAGCGGGTCGCCTCGGCGGTCGGCGAGGGCGCGATGGCGGTCATGCTCGTCCACCGGTACCTGGCCTAGGAGATGAGTTCGTTGATCTGCGATCCGGAAGAACTGCGCACGCTGTTCCTGTTCGAGAAACTCGACGAGACCCAGCTCGCCGAACTATGCGAGATCGGGCGCATCGAGTACGTCGACCCGGGCCCGGTGTTCCGCGAGGGCGAACCGGCCACCTGCTTCTACGTACTGATCGACGGCGAGGTGCGGCTGACCAAGCTGTCCGGTGGCGTGGAGATCGAGATCAACCGCACCGACCATCGCGGGGTGTACGCGGGCGCCTGGATGGCCTATCTGGGCGATCGGGCGAACCAGGACTACAACGGCTCGATGTACGTGCTGCGCCGCTCCCGGTTCCTGGTCATCGACGCGGCCGATTTCGCCAGGATCATGCACGAGTGGTTCCCGATGGCCGTGCACCTGCTCGAGGGCGCGTTCTTCGGCGGACAGAAGTCGAGCCAGCGGATCGCCGAGCGGGAACGGCTGCTCGCCCTCGGTTCGCTCTCGGCCGGGCTCACCCACGAGCTCAACAATCCCGCCGCCGCCGCGGTGCGCGCCACCTCCGGCCTGCGCGAACGCGTGGCCGGGATGCGGCACAAACTCAAGATGATGGCCGAGGGCAAATTCCCCGCCGACGCGCTGGTCAAGCTCGTCGAGATGCAGGAGCAGGCCGCCGACCAGGTCGCGAAGGCACCCGACCTCAGCCCGTTGGAAGCCGCCGATCGTGAGGACGCGCTGGCGGACTGGTTCGAGCAGCGCGGCATCGCCGACGGCTGGAATCTGGCGCCGACCTTCGTACAAGCGGGCCTGGACACCGACTGGCTCGAGGGCGTGCACGCGACGCTGGAAGCCTGCCAGGCCCCGGTGTTCGAGGGCGCCGTGCGCTGGCTGAACTACACCATCGAGACCGAGTTGCTGATGAACGAGATCTTCGACTCGACCACCCGCATCTCCACCCTCGTCGGTGCGGCCAAACAGTATTCGCAGATGGATCGCGCGCCGTATCAGGTCGTCGACCTGCACGAACTGCTCGATTCCACCCTGGTGATGCTCAACCGCAAACTCGGTGACGGCGTCCGCGTGGTGAAGGACTACGACCGCAGCCTGCCGCCGATCCCCTGCTTCGCCGCCGAACTCAATCAGGTGTGGACCAACCTGATCGACAACGCCGTCTACGCGATGGGCGGCGAGGGCACCCTGACGATCCGCACCTTCAAGGAGAACGACTGCGCCGCCGTCGAAATCGGCGACACCGGCCCTGGCATTGCGCCCGAGGCGCGTGGTCGCATCTTCGAGCCGTTCTTCACCACCAAACCGGTCGGCGACGGCACCGGCCTCGGCCTCGACATCTCGTTCCGGATCGTGGCCAATAAGCACAACGGTGACATCCGGGTCGAGTCGGAACCCGGCAACACACGGTTCATCGTCCGCCTGCCGTTGCGACCGGCGGCGGAGGATGTCAGCACACCTACTACAGGAGGTCTGGATGTCTGAAGCGGGGATCGATCCGAGCGTGCCGCCCAGCGGCGCCGGTTGCGTCGAGTGCGACGAGAGCGGCGGCTGGTGGGTGCACCTGCGTCGCTGCGCCGAATGCGGGCACGTCGGCTGTTGCGACAGCTCCCCCAGCAAGCACGCGACCAAGCATTTCGAGGCCACCGCGCACCCGTTCATGCAGAGCTACGAACCGGGCGAGGACTGGTTCTACAACTTCTCCACCGGAGAGATGTACAGCGACGGTCCCGAACTGGCCCCGCCGACCAACCATCCGACTGATCAGTCCGTGCCCGGTCCCGCCTCCCGCGTGCCGGCGAACTGGCAATCACTCATGAGCTGAGCGACTAAGGCTTCATCCCGGCGGCGTCGGCGACCGGCTTGTCGGCATTGGACGGAACGAGGCAGACCAGCTTCACGGTGCTGAGCGCCACATTGGGGCTGCCCTCGAACGGCCCACCGGGATTCTCCGCGAGGAGCTTGTCGATCGCCTTCTTCTCACCGTCCGCGTCCAGCGACTTGAACTGCGTGCAGGTGATGTCGGCGCTCGGGGTGGCCGAGGTCGGCGCCGCGCTCGAGGAGGGCGCTGGCGTGGTGGCGGGCGCGCTGGAGCTCGGCGTGCCCTTGCGCAGCCCGTTCGCGTCGGCGGAGTCGTCGCCGGAACCACACCCGACCAGTGTCAGGGTCAGTGCCCCGGCTGCCAGAACGGCGAGGGAGATTCGGTTCATCTGCTGCTTTCCCCGGTAGATCGCGGCGCCGGCACCTCCGGCGCGTCCGGTGCAGCGTACCGACTTGCGGCGATAGTTCGTCATGCCAGCCAGAATGGCCGTCTGACCTTGCGGTCTGCCTATCGATTCCTGATCGCGCCGCAACGCGGCAGAATGGGGCGGTGGCTGAACTTTCGCTCACCGCCCGGCTCAACCCCTCCGCAGCCGATGCCCGCCGCGGGGTGGTGCGCTTGCACCCCGAGACGCTCACCGCGCTCGGTCTGCGCGAATGGGACGGCATCGCCCTGATCGGCGCGCGCAGGACCGCGGCGGTGGTGGCGAAGGCGCCCGCGGACAGTCCGCCGGGAGTGGCCCTGCTCGATGACGTGACGCTGTCGAACGTGGGGTTGCGGGAGAACGCGGCGGTGACGGTGGCCCCGGTGACGGTCTTCGGCGCCAGACAGATCTCGTTGAGCGGCTCGGCGCACGCGATGGCCAGCATCGCGGCGGCCACACTGCGGCAGGCGCTGCTCGGCAAAGTGGTGACCGTGGGTGACACGGTGTCGCTGCTGCCGCGCGATCTCGGACCCGACATCAGCTCCTCGGCGGCCACGCAGGCGCTCTCGCGTGCCTTCGGCATCGCCTGGACCACCGAACTGCTCACGGTGACGGCGATCGAGCCGATGCCGGGACCGGTGAGCGTGCAAACGAATTCGGCCGTCGGCTGGGGTGCGGGCGCGGCCGCGATCCAGCACACCCTGGAACGCGACGGCGACACGCGACAGCCTGCGGGAACCGGGTCCGGCGCGGCTGGGCAGCAAGGGGTTCCGGGGTCGGATCAGCAAAACTCCGCCGCCGCGAGTTCGGGGAGCACGCCGGTCCAGATCGAGGACCTCGCGGGGGTGCAGAGCCAGGCGGCCAAGCTGGCCGAATGGCTGAGCTTGGCGCTCGACGAACCCGAATTGCTCAAGACCCTCGGCGCACCGGCGCACCTCGGCGTGCTCATCACCGGTCCGGCCGGCGGCGGCAAGGCCACCTTCGCCAAAGCTGTTGCCGCACCACGTCGCATCATCGAACTCGATGGTCCGAGCGTCGGCGCGACCGAGAGCGGCACCCGGCTGCGCGAGGTCGCCGAGGCGGTGGCCGATGTCGCCACCGGACAGGGCGGCGTGCTGCTGATCACCGATATCGACGCACTCCTGCCCGCCGAGGCCGACCCCGTCGCCACTCTCATTCTCGACCAGCTGCGGGCCGCGGTGCGTGCGCCGTGCGTTGCCCTGCTGGCCACCACCGCCCATCCGACACAGGTGGATTCGCGGCTACGGGCACCGGATCTGTGCGACCGCGAACTGGCACTTCCGCTGCCGACCGCCGCGATTCGACGGGCGTTGCTCGAACAGTTGCTCCGCAAAGTACCCGCGGGAAAACTCGATCTCGAGGTGATCGCCGCGCGCACACCGGGTTTCGTGGTGGCCGACCTGACCGCGCTGTGCCGGGAAGCGGCAGTGCGCGCGGCAGGCCGAGCCAGCCGCGAACACACCGAACCGGCGCTCACCCAGGACGACCTGATCGGCGCACTCGATGTGATCCGTCCGCTGTCTCGTTCGGGGACAGAGGAATTGGCGATCGGATCGCTCGACCTCGACGACGTCGGCGACATGGTCGAAACCAAACAGGCGCTCACCGAGACGGTGCTGTGGCCACTGCGCCACCCCGACTCGTTCGCCCGCCTCGGCGTCGAACCGCCGCGCGGCGTCCTGCTCTACGGGCCGCCCGGCTGCGGCAAGACCTTCCTCGTGCGGGCACTGGCCGGTACGGGTCAGCTCAGCGTGCATTCGGTGAAAGGTGCTGAGCTGATGGACAAGTGGGTCGGTTCCTCGGAACGCGCGGTGCGCGAACTGTTCCAGCGAGCCCGTGACTCGGCGCCGTCGCTGATCTTCCTCGACGAGGTCGACGCGCTCGCGCCTCGCCGCGGCCAGAGCAGCGACTCCGGGGTGTCGGACCGGGTGGTCGCCGCCCTGCTCACCGAGCTCGACGGTGTCGAGCCCTTGCGCGATGTGGTGGTGGTCGGCGCGACCAACCGCCCCGAGTTGATCGACCCGGCACTGCTGCGCCCGGGCCGACTCGACCGCCTCGTCTTCGTCCCACCGCCGGACGGCCCGGCCAGGCTCGAGATCCTACGCACGGCGGGCCGCTCGGTTCCGCTCGCCGAGGACGTCGACCTGGCCGCCCTGGCCGAGGATCTCGACGGCTATTCGGCCGCCGACTGTGCCGCCCTGCTCCGCGAAGCCGCGCTCTCGGCGCTGCGCCGCGATATGGCCGCCGCCGACGTCACCGCCGAGGACGTGGCCGCCGCCCGCGCCACCGTGCGCCCGTCCCTGGACCCCGCGCAGGTCGAATCGCTGCGCCGCTACGCCGAGAGCAGGGCTTGATCTCGGTAACTCGCCGCCTTGGTGTCCGGACACGACATCCCAGGTGGGAGGGGTAGTCGCCGGTATCGTCGGCACGGTGCCCAAGATCGGTGATGGTCTGGACGCGGTCACGGCGTTCGCCGGGGCCGCGGCCGCGGGGATGTCGCTGTTCCTCCCGTTCAGCTTCGGTGAGGATTCGGCGATCGACTCCCCCTACCGCGTCACCAGCCTGATCAACAGCGTTCCCCGCGCGGCCGCGCTCGGTCTCATCGTGGCTGTCGTGGTCGCCGTGCTGTCCAGGCCGATCACCCGGCCGGGGCTGATCTGGCTCACCGCGGCGGGTGGGGCGGCGGCGCTGGCGATCAACTACTTCATCGGGCGGGCGATGACCTCCGCCGATGTACTCACCACCCAGAACTACATCGATTCGCTGTGTGGCGGGGTGCTGTTCGGCGCGCTGTGCATCTGCGCGTGGCGGATGCGCTGGTCCGCGGTCGGTTTCGGGCTCGGGGTCCTTGTCGTGTTCGTCTACGGCCAAGTCGTCGCGGTGTTCACCACGAACACCACGGCGACGGCGGACAAAGCCGTGCACACCCCGTACTGGCTCATCGGCGCCGCGGTCGTGCTGCTCGCGGTGAACACCGCGCGACACCGGCACGGCATCATGTTGCCCGCGGTGCCGCGGATGGCGGCGGATCTGCCGATCACCCCGATCATCGCCACCACCGTGCTGTCGCTGTCGCTGCTGATCGCCACCGACTGGCTCAGCCGCGAGTTCGACGAACGTCAGGGCAATTCGTGGCGGATCGCGCTCGCCGTGGTCGTCACGCTCGTGGCGGCGTTCGCCGCCGCCGCGCTGCTGCCCGCCCGTGACGGCGCCGGCGTCCTCGTCGCCGTGAGCGTGGCCGCGGCCGCCGATTCGCTCGGTGACGCGCCGAGTCTCGGTTGGCATCTCCTCCTTGTTCTCGTCGTCGGTGTCGGAGCCATCCTGGCGGGCCTGCGCTGGCCGTCACCGTGGGGCGCGCTGCTCGGCGCCGCCGTGATCTGCGGTTTCGCCGCGCTGACCGAATACCTTCCCTGGGCGTTCGTATGGACGGCCGGGGTGATGCTGCTGACCTGTGTGGCCGGTTTCGCCATCGGCTCGCTGCGGGTCAGCTACCTGCCGAGCGCGATGCTCGGGCTCGGTGCGCTGTATCTGCCGTCGATCCTGTGGGCGATTCCCACCGATCGGCGACACTGGCCGACCAGCGCCGTCGCGGTGTCGGAGCGGGTGCCCGGCCAGGTCGCGCTGGCCGTCACCGTCGGCTCCGCCGTCGGACTCGCGATGCTGTACCAGATCCGGCCCGCCACGCCGCCGCGCGTGAGTCAGCCATAGCCACACCGCACGCGACATGGCCGACGCGACAACCTCGGTGTCGCCGAACACCCCGCTCGCGCCCGTAGGATCGGGGCGCGCTACTCGACCGCTACCTACCCGACGGAGGGGGAGTTGCTAGCCGTTCTGCTCGTTCACGCACTGGCCGCCCTGCTGGCCCCGCTGTGCGTACGAGTGCTGGGCCGCAACGCTTTCTATCTGCTGGCGCTCGTCCCACTGGGCAGCCTCGGCTGGGTGATCGCGCACTGGGGAGACACCGTGCGCACGCAGGTGCAGTGGGCGCCGCAGATCTCGATGAACATCGATCTGCGTTTCGATTCCCTCGCCGCGGTGATGTGCACGCTGGTGCTCGGCATCGGCGCGTTGATCCTGGCCTACTGCGGCCGCTACTTCGAGCGTGACGAAGCCCGGCTCGGCGTGTTCGCGGCCGAGCTGACCGGATTCGCCGGCGCCATGTTCGGGCTGGTCACCAGCGACAACATGTTGCTGCTGTACGTGTTCTGGGAAATCACGACGGTGCTGTCGTTCCTGCTCGTCGGCCACTACGCCGAACGTTCGGTCAGCCGGAGGGCCGCGATCCAGGCGCTGCTGGTGACGGGTGCGGGCGGGCTGGCGATGCTGGTCGGGATCGTGATCCTCGGGCTCCGCTACGACAGTTTCCTGCTCTCGGACGTGCTCGCGGCCGACGCTGTTCCGTCGGGGAGCGCGGTGTCGGTGGCGATCGGCCTGGTACTGCTCGGGGCGATCAGCAAATCGGCGATCGTGCCGCTGCATTTCTGGTTGCCCGGTGCGATGGCGGCGCCGACGCCGGTGAGCGCGTACCTGCACGCCGCCGCGATGGTGAAAGCCGGTATCTACCTGGTGGCCCGGCTGGCGCCCGCGCTCGCGCAGACACCGCCGTGGCATCTGATGCTCCTGCCGCTCGGCATCGTCACGATGCTGCTCGCCGGGTGGCGGGCGATCCAGGTGCACGATCTGAAGCTGGTCCTCGCGTTCGGCACCGTCAGCCAGTTGGGTCTGATGATCACGATGGTCGGTATCGGCACCCCCGACGCGGCGCTGGCGGGGCTCACGCTGCTGGTGGCGCACGCGCTGTTCAAGGCGTGCCTGTTCATGGTGGTCGGCATCATCGACCACGGCGCGGGCACCAGAGATCTGCGCCGGCTGTCCGGGCTGGGGCAGCGCGCGCCGGTGCTGTGCGCGATCGCGGTGCTCGCCGCACTCAGCATGGCCGGACTGCCACCGCTGCTCGGATTCGTCGGCAAGGAGTCGGCGCTCGGCGCGCTGTGGTCGGCCGACGTGCTGAGCCCAACGGTCCGATTCGCCCTGCTGGCAGGGGTCACGGTCGGTTCGGCGTTCACCGTGGCCTACAGCATCCGATTCGTCTGGGGCGCCTTCGGCATCACCGCCGATCCCGAGCGCGAGATCACCTGGCACGCGCCCGGAGCGCTGCTGCTCGGTCCGCCCGCGGTGCTCGCGGTGGCCGGGCTGGCGGGCGGCCTCGACACCAAGGCCGTCGATCGATGGCTGAGCCCCTACGCCGAGTCGCTGCCCGGCGTCCTCGACACCCATCTCGCCCTCTGGCACAGCTTCACCGGGCCGCTCGCGCTGACGGTGGTCATCGTCGCGGCCGGTGTCGCGCTGTTCCTGATCCGCGGCCGGATCGGTGAACCGGCACACCCGCGCCTGGGCAATGCCGATCGCAACTACGACGCGGCCCTGCGCGCGATGGACCGGCTTTCGTTGCGCATCACCGGAACTGTGCAGTCCGGCTCGCTGCCTGCCAGCCAGGCCACCATCCTCGGCACGCTCATCGTGCTGCCGACGATCCTGCTCGCCGTCGGTACGCGGACGGGAGTGCAACTGCGACTGTGGGATTCCCCGTTGCAGGCCGCGATCGGCGCGATCATGATCGCGATGGCGTTGGCCGCCACCGTTCTGCGCAACAGGTTGGCCAGCGTGCTCGTGGTCGGAGTGACCGGTTACGGCTGCGGCGTGATCTTCGCGCTGCACGGCGCCCCCGACCTCGCATTGACCCAATTCCTGGTCGAGACACTGACTTTGGTGGTCTTCGTGCTCGTGCTGCGCGCGTTCCCCGCCGAGATCGCCGAAAGCCAGGGCACGGCGTTCAAATTCCGCCGGGCACTGCTGGCCATCGGCGTCGGCATCGCCGTCCCCGTGCTCGCCGCGTTTGCCATCGCCGCCAGACACGGCAACCCGATCTGGCAGGCCATCCCCGACGCGGCCTACCGGATGGGTGGCGGCAAGAACGCGGTCAACGTGCTGCTGGTCGACATCCGCGCCTGGGACACCCTCGGCGAGATCTCGGTGCTCGTCGTCGCCGCGACCGGCGTGGCGTCGCTGGTCTTCCGCAGCCGCCGCTTCGGCAGCGCGCCGCGCGCCGCCGACTCACCGAACTACGACCCCGACGCGGTGAGCTGGTTGCCCGCGGCGCGCCTGCTCGACCGGCGCGACCGTTCGATGGTCCTGCAGATCACCACTCGCCTGGTCTTCCCCACCATCATGGTGCTGTCGGTGTACTTCTTCTTCTCCGGCCACAACGCGCCCGGCGGCGGTTTCGCCGGTGGTCTGGTCGCCGGTTTGGCCCTGACCCTGCGCTACCTCGCGGGCGGCCGATACGAACTGGGCGAGGCCCTGCCGGTCGACGCCGGACACCTGCTCGGCGCGGGCCTGGCCCTCGCCGCGGGCACCGCCACCGCATCGCTGCTGCTCGGCGCGCCTCCGCTGTCCTCGGCGATCATCGAGGTGACGCTGCCGCTGCTCGGCCACATCAAACTGGTCACCGCCCTGTTCTTCGACCTCGGCGTCTATCTGGTGGTCGTCGGGCTGGTGCTGGACGTGCTGCGCAGCCTCGGCGCCCGCCTGGACAAGGAGCTCGGATGAGCGCGAACCTCGTTCTTCTCGTCACGATCGGCGTGCTCACCGCGTGCGGTGTCTACCTGCTGCTCGAGCGGGTGGTGTCGAAGATGCTGCTCGGGATGATCCTGCTCGGCAACGCGGTGAACCTGCTGATCCTCACGATGGGCGGCCCGGACGGGGAACCACCGATCCTCGGCAGCCCCGACACCTCCCCCGACGGCATGGCCGATCCGCTCGCACAGGCGATGGTGCTCACCGCGATCGTGATCACCATGGGCTTGGCGGCTTTCGTCCTCGCGCTGGCCTATCGCGCATACATGCTGACCACCACCGAAGACGTGAGCAACGACCCCGAGGACGCCCAGGTCGCCGCTCGGCGCGAACGCGAGGATCCCGAACAGTGACCCTGTCCCCGGATCTGCTGCCCGCCGTCGCCGCACTGCCCGTGCTGGTTCCGCTGCTCGCCGCCGCGGCCACCCTGGTGTTCGGCCGACGCCCGCGCCTGCAGGCGATGATCACGCTGACGGCACTGTCGGTGGTGCTGGTGATCAGCGGGCTGCTGCTGTACCTCGCCGACCGCGACGGCACCACCGCCGTACAGGTGGGCGGCTGGCCGACCCCGATCGGCATCACCCTCGTCGTCGACCGGCTCAGCGCCGCCATGCTGCTGGTCTCGGCCTTCGTGCTGCTCGTGGTGTCCATCTACGGTGCGGGACAGAATATCTCCGACGGTGACCAGCACCAGCCGACCTCGATCTACCGTCCCACCTACCTGATCCTGACCGCGGGCGTGTCGACCGCGTTCCTGGCCGGTGACCTGTTCAACCTGTTCGTCGGCTTCGAGATCCTGCTCGTCGCCTCGTTCGTGCTGCTCACCGTCGGCGCCACCGAGGAACGCATCCGCACCGGCATCGCCTATGTGATGGTGTCGATGCTGTCGTCGCTGATCTTCCTGATCGGCATCGGCCTAACCTACGCGGCGACGGGCACCCTGAATCTCGCGCAGCTGGCCCTGCGTCTGGAAGCGACACCCAGTGGCGTGCGCACCGCCTGCTACGCGGTGCTGCTGGTCGCGTTCGGGATCAAGGCGGCGGTGTTCCCGCTGTCGAGTTGGCTGCCCGACTCCTATCCCACCGCGCCGGCGCCGGTCACCGCGGTATTCGCGGGTCTGCTCACCAAAGTCGGTGTGTACGCGATCATCCGCACCCACACGCTCTGGTTCCCCGACGGCGCGTTCGACGACATCCTGCTGGTGTGCGGGCTGGCGACGATGCTCATCGGCGTCCTCGGCGCCATCGCGCAGACCGATATCCGGCGGCTGCTCTCGTTCACGCTGATCAGCCACATCGGTTACATGGTTTTCGGCATCGGCCTGGCCACCACCGCCGGGCTCACCGGCGCGGTGTTCTACGTGGCACACCACATTCTGGTGCAGACCGCGCTGTTCCTCGCGGTCGGACTGATCGAACGCCAAGCCGGTTCGGTGTCGCTACGACGGATCGGCGGCCTGGCCACCGCGAGTCCGCTGCTCGGCGTGCTGTTCCTGCTCCCCGCCCTGAATCTGGGTGGTATCCCGCCGTTCTCGGGATTCATCGGCAAGGTCGCGCTCCTGGAAGCCGGCGCCGCCGACGGCAGCGTCCTGGCCTGGGTGCTGGTCGGGGGTTCGGTGGTCACGAGCCTGCTCACGCTCTACGCGGTGGCGCGGGTCTGGAGCAAAGCGTTCTGGCGACCGCGCGAAGAGGCGCCCGAGGGCCATCTCACCGCGGCGAATCTGCCGACGCTGGTGGAGGATTCACAGGATGTGCACTACGAGGACCGCACCGATCCCGGTCGGATGCCGGTACTGATGGTGCTGGCCACCGTCGGGCTCGTCAGCGCCGGGCTCGCGCTCACCGTGTTCGCCGGGCCGATCCTCGGCATCGCCGAACGCGCCGCCGTCGACCTGGACCACCCGTCGGTCTACATCGACTCGGTGCTCGGACCGGAGCAACGATGAGCCGATTCATTCACCGCGACAACGCTCTCCGCCTCGGCGTACTGCTCTGGCTCACCGCCGTCTGGGTGGCGCTCTGGGGGGATTGGAGTCTGGCCAACGCGCTCGCCGGTGTCGTGGTCGCATTGATCGTGATCGTCGCGCTGCCACTGCCGTCGGTCCCGGTGGCCGGGCGCTTCCATCCGCTCTCGTTCCTCGAATTGATCGCTGTCAGCGTCTATTACTCGCTCGAATCGAGTCTGCAGGTGGCCTGGTTCGCGCTGCGGCCCAGCGGACCGCCGGTTTCGGGCGTGCTGCGCGTGCATCTGGGCATCCAGTCCGATCTGGTGCTGGTGATGTGCACCGACCTGCTCAATCTCATCCCCGGCACCATGGTCCTCGAACTCGACCGCCAGCGCTGCGTGGTCTACGTCCATGTGCTCGATGTGGGCAGCGACGAAGCGGTCGCGAAGTTCTACCGCACCACCCGGCGTCTGGAACACCTGATGATCAAGGCCTTCGAACGACCGAACGAACGCCGCCGCGTCGACCCCCTACCGGAGGTGTAACCATGACCGTCGTCGCCGTCATCGCCGCCGTCCTGCTCACCGCCGCCGCGGTGATCACCAGCTACCGGGTACTCGCGGGACCGAGCACCCTCGACCGGGTGGTCGGCATCGATTCGCTGATGGCCATCGCCGCCTCCGGGCTCGCGGTCTGGGCCGCCTACAGCGACGACACCACGGTGATCCCGGCGATCGTGGCACTCGCGCTCGTCGGTTTCCTCGGCTCGTCCGCGGTCACCCGATTCCGGGTCAGGGACGACCGGTGAGCGGGTGGGAATGGGTATCGGCGGTCCTGATCCTGACCGGCTGCGCACTCGCGTTCACGGCGTCGATCGGCATCGTCCGCTTCCCCGACACCCTCACCCGCATGCACGCGGCCACCAAACCGCAGGTAGTCGGCCTGCTGCTGGTGCTCGTCGGCACGGGCATCGACATCCGCGACGACATCAACGTCTGGATGCTCGTCCTCACAGGCTTGTTCACGATCATCACGGCCCCGGTCGTCGCCCATCTCATCGGCCGCACCGCCTACCGAGAACAGCGCCACCGCGACGGGTTGTTCTAAACGGCGGGCGTCGCGATGCGTTCGATGGCGGGTTCGGGGGCGTTGGCGAACCAGGTGTTGTGGAAGGCGACGGCCACCGCGGCCAACAGCCCGATGACGATCGCGCCCGCGGCCACCGGGTACTCCGCCATCGGCACCGCCAGATAGCGGTAGGACAGCAGCAGCGCCGCGAACACCGCCGTGCCGAAACCGACCAACCGGATCCGGAACGCGCCCCAGCCCCGCTCGGGCGCGCGCAACGCCGATTCGACGGTCAGGCACAGCACCGCGCCCGCCACCAGGTCGACGCCGTAGTGATAGCCGAACCCCAGCGTCGCGGTCACCGTGGCGGCCAGCCAGAACGCCCCGCCCCAGCGCATCCAGATCGGCGCGCGCGAGCCGTCGACATCGCGGCGGGTATGGATGAACAGCGACAGCGCCCACGCGGTGTGCATCGAGGGCATGCAGTTGCGCGGGGTGAACTCGTCGAACGGCAGCGCGGCCGGATTCGAGTCGAGCGGAGGCAGCGCGGTGGGCCAGAAGTTGCCCACCTGGAAACCGTGCCCGTCGGCCCCGAACGCGAACATCGGCCCGACAATCGGGAACAGCACATAGAACAGCGGTCCGACCAGACCGAGCACGAGGAAGGTGCGCACCAGATAGTGGCTCGGCCACTGTCCGGTCGTGACCACCTTGCGCAGCTGCCACACCGCCACCGCGATCGCGGCCACCGGCAGTTCGATGTAGACCCAGTGCAGCACCGCGTACACCTCGGGCCCGAGCACATCCAGCACCCGCCCGACCACCCACGACGGGTCACCGAGCGCGTGATCGGCGAGCAGCGCGTACTCGTCGAGCACGGTCGGCCGCAGCGCCGAGGTCAGGTGCAACCACACATCGCCGACCTTGGTGGCCAACACCAGCAGCGCACCGAGTGCCACGGCCTTCAACGCGTCACCGCGCTCACGACCCCGCCACCGCACCGCCGCGACGACCGCGAGCGCGGCCAGCACGATCGTCGGCCCGTTGCCGACGGTGAACGGCTTGCCGTCGATGAGTCGCAGCGCGACCCACACCGCGTCGATCCCGATCGCGGCGGCCAGCGCGATCACCCGGCGGCGCGTGGAGATCCCGACGAGGGCGAGCACGAGCCCGGCCCACGGCACCGACATCGACTTGGGCGTACCGACGAAGTCACGAGCCAGGCTGGCCAATGGACCGTCGAAACCGTTCACCGAGGCGACGATCTGCAATCCGACCAGCAGCGCGAGCACTGCGCCCACCCCGATCACGGCGAGTGCGCGTGGCTCGCGCAGACGAGAACCGAGGGTGGCACCCCCCGCAACGGCGCGCGGATGTTCGACAAGCATCCAGCCATCGTAAACGGCGGGTTAACGCCTACTCCCCGCGCAGCTGAACGCTACTGATCCAGCTCGCGCACCAGCGCGTCGACGACGGCGACCATATCGCCCTGGGTCTGCGCGGCGATCCGGCGTTGCCGCTGGTAGGAGGCGCCGTGGCGGAGAATGTCGCCCACGGCGGCCAGCTCGTCGACACAGCCGAGACGCTTGGCGGTCGGCTCGAGCCGGGTGAGCAGGTCCGTCAGATCGTCGGTGACCAAGCGCTCATTGCTGGCGTCGTCGACGATCACGATCGCGTCGAGCCCGTAGCGCGCGGCCCGCCACTTGTTCTCCTGCACATGCCATGGCGGCAGCGTCGGCAGGTCCTCACCGTTCTCGAGGCGCTGGTCCAGGTCGACGATCAGGCAGTGGATCAGCGCGGCCACCGAAGCCAGTTCGGCCCGGCTGGACAGGCCGTCGCACACCCGCACCTCGATCGTGCCCCATTTGGGCGCGGGCCGGATGTCCCAGTGCATGCCGCCGAGTTGTTCGAACACGCCGGTTTTCATCTGGTCGTGGACGAAACCCTCGAACTGACGCCAGTTCTCGAACTGGAACGGCAGACCGGCCGTCGGCAACTGCTGGAACATCAGTGCCCGGTTGCTCGCGTACCCGGTGTCGTCCCCGGACCACATGGGCGAGGACGCCGACAGCGCCAGCAGATGCGGATACGACAGCAACAGCGAGTTCAGGATCGGAAAGACCTTGTCCCGGTGCGACACTCCCACATGCACGTGCACGCCCCAGATGAGCATCTGGCGGCCCCACCACTGGGTACGTTCGATCAGTTCGTCGTAATGCGGTGAGCGCGTGAGCTGTTGGGTCGACCACTGCGCGAAGGGGTGGGTGCCCGCGCAGAACAGGTCCACACCGAGCGGATCGGCCGCGCGCCGCACCGCGTTCATGGTGCCGTGCAGGTCTTCCACCGCGCCGCCGACCGTGTCGTGCACCCCGGTCACCAATTCGACTGTGTTGCGGAGCAATTCCTTGGTGACCTGCTGCGTGCCGTCGTGCGCGCGCAGGTCACCGACCGCCTCGAACACCGTCGAGGCGGTGTTGGACAGATCACGCGTCACCTTGTCGACGAGCGCGATCTCCCACTCGATGCCGATGGTCGGCCGGGGCGAACCGCGAAACGAAACCGACTCGAATGCCCCGGCCATGGGTGTACCTCGCTAACCGACGACGCCGCACGCCACGCGGGCGCCCGCATCACCGGTGCTCAGGGTGGTCTCGTCCGGGCCGGTGCCACCCTCACGCGTGTAGCGCGGGGGGATGTTGCCGAAGTTGTCGGCGCCGCCGTGGACGATCAGGGCCTTGCCCTTGACGTTGTCGAGGGTGACCGTGTCGGTCCGGGTGACCAGCTTCGCGGTGCCGTCGGCGCCGACCTGCAGCGAGGTGAGGTCGCCGCTGGCCGGGTGCGCGGTGGCGGCGCCGACCTGCAGATGCCCGCCTGCCGAGGCGAAGTCGCCCTCGCAGGTACCGTTCTGGTGGAAGTGCAGACCGTGGAAGCCCGGCGTCAGGCCGCGTGCCTCGACGGTGACGACCAAGTGGCTGCCCTCCTGCACGATGGTCGCGGTGCCGACCTCGGCGCCCGCGCTGTTCTTGAGCGGGGCCTTCAGGCCGCCTGCCGCGCCACCGTGATCGTCGCTGTGGCCGGGGGCCGCGGTCGCCGACGATGCGGCGTGACCGCCACCGTGGCCGCCGCTCTCACCCGCGGGCGCCGCCGAGCTGGTCCACACCGGCGGCGTGGTGCCCTTGACGTCACTCGACTCCTGGCTGTTGGTGCAGGCTGCGAGCCCGAGCGCGGCGACCGCGAGCACCGGGGTCACAATGCGCCAGGACGGGCGACGTGTTGTCGACGTGGCCATCAGGAGACTCCTTATCGGACTGGGGCTATACCGCTCAAGATGATGCCACAGCGGCGACACGGCCTACGGCACCGCGTGCCGCGCCTCGTTCAGCGACCGGTCAGCACGACGACGACACCGGGTGCGGTGTCCCCCGTCTTCGGCGCGACCGTCCCGCCGACCTGCTCGGCGATCGCGGTGGCCGCGGCCTTGTCGTCCGCGCCGCCGCCGTAGTACACGGTGGTGGTGGTGAGGTTCGCGCCGTTGTAGTTGCCGGTGCTCACATTGGTCCAGCCCGCGGCGGTCAGCTCGCTCGCGGTGCGCGCCGCCAAGCCGGCGACCAGGCTGTTGTTCAGCACCCGCACCGACACCGCCTGATCCGCCGTACCCGCCGCGGGAGTCGTGATCGCGGTCGTGGTCGTCGGGGCGGCGGAGGTCGTCGTGGTCGGGGCGGCCGCGCTGGTGGTGGTCGGCGCGGGCTTGGTGGTGGCCGGCGCCTGCGCGACCGCGCTGGAGGTGGTGGTCTCGGTCTCCGTATCCGATGCCTGGGCATCGGAGTTCGACAGCGACATCGCACCCAGACCGGCGAAGACGATGGCCAGCGCGATCAACACCATCGCCAGCGCGCGCAACGGCGGGCCGCCGGGAGTGGGGTTCGGGTTGCTCACCCGCCCAACCCTAGCCGCAACGGCGGGTGTGTGGCCCGCATGTCAGACCTGGAAACCGAGTTTGCGCGCGGCACGCGACTTCTGCCTGCTCGCCCGCAGCCTGCGCAGCCGCTTGACCAGCATCGGATCGGCCGCCAGCGCTGCCTCGGAGTCGACGATCGCGTTGAGCACCTGGTAATACCGGGTGGCCGACATGGCGAACAGTTCGCGGATCGCGTCTTCCTTGGCGCCGGCGTATTTCCACCATTTGCGCTCGAAGTCCAGGATGTCGAGTTCGCGGCGACTCAGACCGGAGCTCTCGTCAGCCGCCGAATCCTGTTCGCCCGCAGTGGGGCCGTCGGAGATCCCGGAGACATCCCGAGCTGCTGCGCCGTCCATCTTGCTCCCTCGCCGAGTATCACGAGATGGGTGAATACCGTCGTCATTCAACCATGGGTTCGCCCGATCCTTCGACCCATGTCACGGCGTGTTGACTGAAGGCCAGTAGAGGTGGCGCGGCCCACAGGGGTCCGCCGATCATCGGCCCACCCGAGCGGCGATAATGGCGGGCATGGCAATTCTCCCGATCGTGATCGTCGGTGACCCCGTTCTCCACAACCCCACCGCGAAGGTGACGGAGACCCCCGCGGAGCTGGCCGAGCTCATCGCGGATATGTACGACACTCTCGCGGAGTCCAAGGGTGTCGGCCTCGCGGCGAATCAGGTCGGCGTCGGCAAGCGGCTGTTCGTCTACGACTGCCCCGACTTCGACGCGACCGGCAACCCCGTTCGCCGCAAGGGCACAGTCGTGAACCCGGTGCTCGAGACCTCCGCGATCCCCGAGACCATGCCCGACCCCGATGACGACGAGGAAGGCTGCCTGTCGGTACCCGGCGAGCAGTTCCCGACCGGTCGCGCGGACTGGGCGAAGGTCACCGGGACCGACGAGAACGGCGAGCCCGTCGAACTCGAGGGCACCGGCTTCTTCGCGCGCATGCTGCAGCACGAGGTGGGTCATCTCGACGGTTTCCTCTACGTCGACGTGCTGATCGGCCGCAATGCCCGCGCCGCCAAGAAGGCGATCAAGCGAAATGGCTGGGGCACACCGGGTTTGAGCTGGATCCCGGGAACAGTTCCGGATCCGTTCGGTCATGACGACTGACATTCCGCTCGGGCGGCGGGTGGTGATGCGGTACCAGCTGCCCGCGGGTTATCCCCAACCGCTCACCGATGTGATCGGCGAACTGGTGTCACTGGAGCCGCCGGCGGTGCGCACCGCCGAGGGTGAGCTGGTGTCGGTGGCCGCCGATCGCGTCGTCGCGTTGAAAGCACTGGGGCCCCGGCCTATTCGAACCAAGGAGATCCGGTCGCTGGAGACCGCGGCGGCCATGGCGTGGCCGGGCAGCGCTCACCTGTGGATCGACGGTTGGCTGGTGCGAGCGGGTAACGGCTACACCGGGCGCGCGAATTCGGCTGTGCCGCTGGGTGAGTCGGGTATGCCCGCGGTGTTGTCGATCGACACCATGCACAAGATCGCGGACTGGTACACGAGTCAGGGGTTGCCGCTGCTGCTGCAACTGCCCGACCGGCTCGCCCCTGTCCCGCCGACCTGGAACACCTGGAGCGAGACCGTGGTCCTCGGGCTCGACATCGCGAATTTCGTCCTGCCACAAGGCCCGTCGATGGTCCGGATCAGCACCGAGCCCGAGGAAGGATGGCTGCGGACACACCGCTACCGCGGCGAGATCCCCCTCGACCCCGCCGTGCGCGAACCGGACCGGGCCGTGCTCACCTCGGTCCTCGACGGCACCCTCGGCTTCGCCTCACTCGGCCTGCCCGAGCCCCTGGCCATCGGCCGCGGCGCGGTGACCACCGCCCCCGACGGCCGGCGCTGGGTGGGCCTCACCTGCGTGGCCGTGGCGTCAGCGCACCGCCGCAACGGACTCGGCGCGCTGCTGTGCGCCGAACTGATCCGGTGGGGTGCCGAGCAGGGCGCGAGCCACGCCTACGTCCAGGTAGAGATCGGAAACTCCGGCGCGCTCGCCCTCTACCGCGAACTCGGCTTCCTGGAACACCACGCCTATCGCTACGCCGCCCCCCAGAGTCATTAGTCTCGAAAGGACCGTCACTTCCGTGCGTCTCGCCACTTGGAACGTCAACTCGATCCGCTCCCGCGTCGATCGGGCGATCGCCTTCCTGGACCGCCACGACATCGACGTGCTGGCGTTGCAGGAGACCAAGTGCCGTGACGATCAGTTCCCCTTCGAGCAGTTCGAGGCCGCCGGGTACGAGGTGGCGCACGTGGGGCTCAATCAGTGGAACGGGGTCGCGATCGTGTCACGGGTCGGGCTCACCGATGTCGAGCTCGCCTTCCCCGATCAGCCCGGCTTCGACAAGGACGCCGGCGATTCGCTGATCGAATCGCCGGTGGTCGAGGCGCGCGCGCTCGGCGCGACCTGCGGCGGGGTGCGGGTGTGGAGTCTCTACGTGCCCAACGGCCGCACGCTCGCCGACCCGCACTACACCTACAAGCTGAACTGGCTCTCGACCCTGCGCGCGAAGGCGGCGGGCTGGCTGGCCGAGAACCCACAGGCCGAGATCGCGCTGGTCGGCGACTGGAATATCGCCCCCACCGACGACGATGTCTGGGCGCCGGAGCTGTTCGTCGGCAAGACCCACACCTCCGCCCCCGAGCGCGAGGCGTTCCAGGCCATGCTCGATATCGGCTTCCGCGACGTGATGCGCCCGTTCGCCCCCGGCCCCGGCGTCTACACCTATTGGGACTACACCCAGCTGCGTTTCCCCCGCAAGGAGGGCATGCGCATCGATTTCATCCTCGCCTCCCCCGCCCTCGCCGACCGGATCAAGGACGCCTCGGTGGACCGCGAGGAACGCAAGGGAAAGGGCGCCAGCGACCACGCGCCGGTGATCGCCGAATTCTGACGGACCTGCCGAGCGTTCTCGGTTACGTTGGAGGGAGAAGTTTCAGCCTGCAACGTAGCGGGAGGTGGGCTCTATGTCGTTCTATCGCCGGGTCGGAACGGTGCCGCCGAAGCGGCACACGCAGCATCGGGATGAGCGCGGCAACCTCTACTACGAAGAGCTGATGGGCGAGGAGGGGTTCTCCGGGGACTCCTCGCTGCTGTATCACCGTGGTCTACCGCCCGCCATCGTCGACGCGACCGTCTGGGAACTGCCCGACCAGACATTGACGCCGAATCACCCACTGCACCACCGCCATCTGCGGCTACCTCTGCTGTTCCCCGGCGATACGGCCACGACGGTCGACCCGGTGACCGGACGCAGGTTGCTACTGGCCAATGCCGATGTGCGGATCTCGTACGTGGTCGCCAAGGGCGCGTCACCGCTGTACCGCAATGCGATCGGCGACGAGCTGGTGTACGTGGAATCCGGTGCGGCCGTGGTGGAGAGCGTGTTCGGCATCCTGCCGGTACACCAGGGCGATCAGGTACTCATGCCGCGGTCGACCACCCATCGCTGGCTGCCGATGGGCGAGGAACCGTTGCGCGCGTACGTGATCGAGGCGTCGAGCCACATCACCCCGCCCAAACGCTATCTCTCGAAATTCGGTCAGCTGCTGGAGAATGCGCCGTATTGCGAGCGGGACCTGCACGGACCACTCGAATTGCTGCTCGTCGGCGACACCGACGTCGAGGTACTGGTCAAACATCGTGCGGGCAACGAGGTGATCGGCACCAGGATGACCTACGCGAGGCATCCGTTCGATGTCGTCGGCTGGGACGGCTGTCTGTATCCGTACACCTTCAATATCGCCGATTTCGAACCGCTGACCGGCCGCGTCCATCAGCCGCCGCCGGTACATCAGGCCTTCGAGGCCACCAATTTCGTCGTCTGCAATTTCGTACCGCGCAAGGTCGACTATCACCCACTGTCGATTCCGGTGCCGTACTACCACTCGAATGTGGATTCCGACGAGATCATGTTCTATTGCGGCGGAAACTACGAGGCACGCAAAGGTTCCGGCATCACCCAGGGTTCGGTGTCGGTGCATCCGGGCGGTTACGCCCACGGCCCACAACCCGGCGCGTACGAACGCAGTATCGGGGCGGAGTTCTTCGACGAACTGGCGGTGATGGTGGACACGTTCCGGCCGCTGCAACTCGGCGAGGGCGCGCTGGCCTGCGAAGATCCGGCGTACGCGTGGACCTGGTCGGGTCGTGGGCCGGGGCTCGGATGAGTCCGCTGCGCGTGGAGGTCCCCGACGATTCCCTGTTCGGGGCGGAGAACATGCCCTACGGCGTTTTCGCACCGCCCGGCGGCGAATTCCGGGTCGGGGCCCGATTGGGCGATGCTGTGCTCGATCTGGCCGCACTGCTGGACGATTCGGTGTTCGCCCGTCCGGACATGAATGCCTTTCTCGCACAGGGTCGTCACCGATGGCGCGAAGTCCGCGACAGGCTGCGCGAACTCGCCGACACCGCGCTGCCGGTCGATGCGGTACACCCCGTGTCCTCGGTGCGGATGGCGTTGCCGGTGCGGATCGGCGATTACGTCGACTTCTACGCCAGCATCGACCACGCCACCAACCTCGGCAAACTCTTCCGTCCGGATAGTGAACCGCTGCTACCGAACTGGCGCCACCTACCGGTGGGCTACCACGGCCGGGCGGGCACCGTCGTCGTCTCGGAGACGCCGGTCATCAGGCCGCGAGGACAGCGCCGCGCAGCGTCCGGCACACCTGATTTCGGACCGTCCGAGCGCCTGGACATCGAGGCCGAATTAGGCTTCGTCGTCGGTACCGGCTCCACGCTCGGCGTACCGGTCACCGTCGACGAGTTCACCGAGCACGTCTTCGGCGTCGCCCTGGTCAACGACTGGTCGGCCCGCGATATCCAGGCCTGGGAGTACCAGCCGCTCGGGCCGTTCCTCGGCAAGTCGTTCAGCACGTCGATGTCGGCGTGGATCACGCCTCTTTCCGCGCTGACGCGGGCACGGGTGCCGCTCCCGGCACAGGATCCCGAGCCGCTGCCGTACCTGCGCGGCGCCGACGACTACGGCCTCGATATCGACCTCACGGTCGCCTGGAACGGCGAAGTCGTAGCGCGCCCGCCCTATTCGCGCATGTACTGGTCCCCCGCCCAGATGCTGGCCCACCTCACCGCCAACGGCGCGTCGATCCGCACCGGTGACCTCTACGCCTCCGGCACGATTTCCGGACCGGAGCCGTCGCAACGCGGGTCTTTCATCGAATTATCCTGGGGTGGCACCGAATCCATCACCGTCGGCGGCCAGGCACGCACGTTCCTGGCCGACGGTGACCAGGTGACGATCACCGCCACCGCGCCGGGCACCGAGAGACGACGGATCGGCCTCGGCGAGGTCGGTGGCCGAATCCTGCCCACTTCCGGCTAGCCCCAGCGGATCTGTCGCGCGTCCACCCTGGGGCGGAGATGATACTTGACACACCTCCACCCCGAGGCGGTATCGGGCGGAATCGATCAGGGTTACGGTGACGGTTCGAACGTTTCCGAACAGAGGGCACCCGACGATGTTGACGAGAATCGCCCGCACCGCCGTTGCCCGACCACGGTTGGTGGTCGCGGTCGCAGTGTTACTGATGGTGTTGTGTGGCGCGATCGGCGCCACGGTGCACTCGCACATGAAATCGGGCGGGTTCGTCACCGCCGATCTCGATTCCGTGCAGGCCAGCCAATACCTGAGCGAGCACTTCCCCGGTAGCGAGCCCAACTA
Organism: Nocardia sp. PE-7; assembly: GCF_030486425.1. Lineage (NCBI taxonomy): Bacteria > Bacillati > Actinomycetota > Actinomycetes > Mycobacteriales > Nocardiaceae > Nocardia > Nocardia sp. PE-7. The sequence continues at coordinate 6,465,143 of NZ_CP129614.1, forward strand.
CGTCCTCGATGTCTCCACCGACGATGTCGCGAACTCCGCCGCCGCGCGCGAGGCCGCCGACCGGGCGATCGCCGTCCTGCGCGCGCATCCCGAGGTGAGCGGGGTGCAGTCGTACTGGACCGCGCGGCCCGATCTCAAACAGGCCATGCTCAGCAAGGATCACAACCATGCGCTGATCCTGGCGAGCATCGAGGGCGACGACGCCGAACTGCCCGTTCGGGCGGCGAAGCTGACCGAAGAACTGCAGGTCGAAAGCGGTCCGGTGACGATCAAGGCGGGCGGGCTCGCCGCCACCTTCGCCGACATCAACACCCAGATCAGCAAGGATCTGATCATCGCCGAGGCGATCGCGATCCCGATCACCGGTCTGCTGCTGGCATTGGTGTTCGGCAGCCTCATGGCCGCCGCGTTGCCGGTGGCGATCGGGCTGTTCGCCATCGCCGCCTCGCTGGGCATTCTGCGCGTGCTGACCGCCCTCACCGACGTGTCGATCTTCGCGCTGAACATGACCACCGCGCTCGGACTGGCGTTGGCGATCGACTACAGCCTGTTCATCGTCAGCCGCTATCGCGAGGAACTGACCGGAGGCGCTACCCCGATCGCGGCGGTGACCCGCGCGATCCAGACCGCCGGTCGCACGGTCGTGTACTCGGCGCTGGTCGTCGCGCTGTCGCTGTCGGCACTGCTGGTGTTCCCGCAGTACTTCTTCAAGTCCTTCGCCTACGCGGGCATCGCCGTGGTCGCCGCGGCGGCGGCCGCCGCGGTGATCGTGCTGCCCGCCCTGCTCATCCTGGTCGGCGATCGCATCGACGCGGGCGACCTGCGCGCGCCGATGCGCCGACTGTTCCGGCTGGCTCCGGGCACGGAGAAGGCGCCGCGTCAGACGTTCTGGTACGGCCTGGTCACCGGCGTGATGAAACGGCCGCTGTCGATCGCGCTGGCCACCACCGCGTTCCTGCTGCTGCTCGGCTCGCCGTTCCTCGGTGTCCAGTTCGGCTATCCCGACGACCGGTCGCTGCCCACCGATGTCGCCAGTCGCGAAGTGGGCGACATCCTTCGCACCGAATTCGACGCCGACCTCGCGTCGAGTGCGACCATCGTGCTGCCCGAATTCCGTGGCAGTACAGCGGAACTCGAGACCTACGCCCGCGACCTGTCCAAGGTGCCCGACGTACCGGCCGTTCTCAGCAGCGCGGCGGTGTATCGCAACGGGCTGCGGGTGGCGGCGGGCGTGCCGGAGATGACCGACGCCCAGCACGGCGCCTACCTGTCGGTGGCCACCACACTCGACCCCTACTCCGACGCGGGCGGCGCCCAGCTCGACACCTTGCGCACCGTGCCCGCCCCGTCGAAAGCCCTGATCACCGGCCCGGCCGCGCTGAACCAGGACTCGGTCGACGCAATCACCGGCAAACTGCCGCTGGCGGGCGCGCTGATCGCGCTCACCACGCTGGTGCTGCTGTTCCTGTTCACCGGGAGCGTGGTGCTGCCGGTGAAGGCGCTGATCCTCAACATCCTGTCGCTGGCGGCGACCTTCGGCGCGATGGTGTGGATCTTCCAGGAAGGCCACCTGTCGGGGCTGCTCGGCTTCACCGCCACCGGCACCCTCAACCTGGCCATGCCCATCCTCATGTTCAGCCTGGCCTTCGGCGCGTCCATGGACTACGAGGTCTTCCTGCTGTCGCGGATTCGCGAGGAATGGCTGGCCGGGCCGAAGACCACCGAGGGCAATACCGAGGCCGTCGCGATGGGCGTGGCCCGCACCGGGCGAATTTTCACCGCCGCCGCGTTGCTGATGAGCATCGTGTTCCTCGGCGTCGCCGCCTCGGGTGTGTCGATGATGAAGCTGTTCGGCCTCGGCTGCGCGCTCGCGGTGATCAGCGACGCGACAGTGATCCGCGGCCTGCTCGCCCCCGCGCTCATGCGGATGATGGGCACCTGGAACTGGTGGGCGCCGAAGCCGCTCGTGGTGCTGCACAACAAGTTCGGGCTCGACGAGGCCGAGGACAGCACACCCGACGCGCCGAAACAGCTCGACTCGGCGTCGGTGTAGCGAGCCTCGCGCGCGACCCGTCCGGCTGTCCCCGGGCGGGTCGCGATCCCCGGCGGGTAACGTCGGCGGGGCAATTCACACCAACGGGGGCTCGCACCAGCGGGCTGAGAGGATGGCTAGCCCATATCGGGCGCTCAGGGCCGTCGACCGTATGAACCTGACCGGGTAATGCCGGCGTAGGGAGGAACTACCGTGGGCTCGAACACGTCTTCTGACAGAACGGTCGACACCGTCACCACCGGTCCGATCCAGGGCAGCGTCAAGCACTACCAGGAGGTAGACGGCCTGCGCATCCCGGTTCGTCGCATCAACCTCACCAACGGGGACAGCTTCGATGTCTTCGACACCTCAGGCCCCTACACCGACGACAACGCGGTGATCGACCTCGAAGCGGGCCTGCCGAAACTGCGTGACGAATGGGACACCCCCGCCGTCGACGGCCCGCCGACCCAGCTCGCCTGGGCACGCCAGGGCATCATCACCCCCGAGATGCGGTTCATCGCCGCCCGCGAGGGTGTCTCGCCCGAACTGGTGCGTGACGAGGTCGCCCTCGGACGCGCGGTGATCCCGGCCAACCACAACCACCCGGAGCTGGAGCCGACCATCATCGGCAAGAAGTTCCTGGTCAAGATCAATGCCAATATCGGCAACTCGGCGGTGTCGTCGTCGATCGCCGAAGAGGTCGAGAAGATGGTGTGGGCCGCGCGCTGGGGCGCCGACACCATCATGGACCTGTCCACCGGCAAGAACATCCACGAGACCCGCGAGTGGATCCTGCGCAACTCCCCGGTCCCGATCGGCACCGTTCCGATCTATCAGGCGCTGGAGAAGGTGAACGGCGATCCCACCAAGCTCACCTGGGAGATGTACCGCGACACCGTGATCGAGCAGTGCGAGCAGGGCGTGGACTACATGACCGTGCACGCGGGCGTGCTGCTGCGCTATATCCCGCTCACCGCCAAGCGCGTCACCGGCATCGTCTCGCGCGGTGGATCCATCATGGCCGCTTGGTGTTTGGCGCATCACCAGGAATCTTTCCTGTACACGCACTTCCGTGAGCTGTGCGAGATCCTGGCGAAGTACGACGTGACCTTCTCCCTCGGAGACGGCCTGCGTCCCGGCTCCATCGCCGACGCCAACGACGAGGCCCAGTTCGCCGAACTCCGCACGCTCGGCGAGCTCACCAAGATCGCGAAATCCTATGGCGTGCAGGTGATGATCGAAGGCCCCGGCCACGTGCCGATGCACAAGATCGTCGAGAACGTGAAGCTCGAGGAAGAGCTCTGCGAAGAGGCGCCGTTCTACACCCTCGGCCCGCTGGCCACCGATATCGCGCCCGCCTACGACCACATCACCTCGGCCATCGGCGCCGCGATCATCGCCCAGGCGGGCACCGCGATGCTCTGCTACGTCACACCCAAGGAGCACCTCGGCCTGCCCAACCGCGACGACGTCAAGGTCGGCGTGATCACCTACAAGATCGCCGCCCACGCCGCCGACCTGGCCAAGGGGCACCCGCACGCCCAGGACCGCGACAACGAATTGTCCAAGGCCCGTTTCGAATTCCGCTGGCACGACCAGTTCGCGCTCTCGCTCGATCCCGACACCGCCCGCGAGTACCACGACGAGACGATGCCCGCCGAGCCCGCCAAGACCGCCCACTTCTGCTCGATGTGCGGTCCGAAGTTCTGCTCGATGCGCATCTCCGCCGACGTGCGCGAGTACGCGGAGAAGCAGGGACTCACCGATGTGGCCGCGATCGAGGCGGGCATGGCCGAGAAGTCCGCCGAGTTCGCCGACCATGGCAGCAAGGTGTACCTCCCGGTCGTCTCCTGACCCACCGCTCCACCATCGTCGACGCCCGCCCGATCTCGCAGATCGGACGGGCGTCGACCGCTCACTCCGAGCACCGCGGCTGCCCCGCATCGACGCGCGGGGTAACGTCGGCCGGGTGGCCGATGCCTTCTACCGCCAAGACCCCGCGGACCCGAACCGGTACCTCTCGACCGAGCTGACCCGAGGGCCGTGGTCGCCGGACGCGCAGCATGCCGGACCGCCGTCAGCTCTGCTCGGGCATGTGATCGAGCGATGCGAGCCGCGGCCGGGATTCCAGGTCGGACGGGTCGCCGTCGAGATTCTCGGGCCGGTGCCGCTGGCTCCGCTCACCGCGCAGGCGAGGGTGGTGCGGTCGGGGCGCAGTGTCGAGCTGATCGAGGCGACCTTGTCGTCGGAGCGCGGGCCGGTGATGCAGGCCAACGCGTGGCGGCTCAAGCTCGCCGAGACGCCGCTCGATCTGCCCACCGAGTTCCTGCCGACCGGGACCAGGCCGCTGCCCACGGCGGCCGAGCCGGAGCGGTTTCCGTCCGATCAGGAGATCGGTTTCCACACCGGAATCGAATACCGTTTCAGCGCCGGCTCGTTCGCCGCGCCGGGCCCTGCGGTCTGCTGGATCAGGTTGAAGTACCCGATTGTCGCGGGCACCACCCCGAGTCCGCTGGAACGCGCACTTGCCGCCGCCGATTCGGGCAACGGGGTCAGCTCGGTCCTCGACTGGGCGAAATACCTGTTCATCAATACCGACCTCATCGTCACCCTGCATCGTCAGCCGGTCGGCGAGTGGGTGTGCCTCGACGCGGTGACCCATCCGCAGCCGCACGGCATCGGCCTCGCCGAATCCGCGCTGTTCGACGAGACCGGGCCGATCGGGCGCAGCACCCAGACGCTGCTCATCGCGCCGCGGGGCTGATCAGGGACGCGGCTTCACCAAATCGGCGTTGCCGTGCTTGAGCAACTCCGACTCCCCGGTGCTCGTGCGCCGGAACGGATCACCTTCGCCGGTGGTGAGCAGGCCGCGCAGGCTGCTGGTGATGTAGGCGCCCCAGGCGTTGGCGCACACCTCGAAGCACTCTCCGGCGGGGACCAAACCCACATGGGTGAAACGGATGTCGGTGCCGTGCGCGTTCTCGGTGATCTCGAAGACGACGTCGGTGTCTTCCCACTCGGCGGTGTCGGTGATGAACGACAGGTGCGAGTCGGTGACGTGCCAGACCAGGCGCTCGCCGGGGATCGATTCGGTGGTGGTCATGGTGCAGCGGTGCAGGCCGGGGACCTCGAAGAGGTAGCTGTCGCCGACCGCGCCGGTACTGCCCTCGATGGTCTCCGACCACCAGGCCCACACGTTGTTGATGGCCGCGAAGGCCTCGTCGGGAGTCTTGTCGACGGTGATGGTCGCGGTGAAGTCGTTGTCGCTCATTGCGTTTCCTTCCGGTTCAGCCGTCGAGATGGCGGCGGAGCGCGTCGAGGGGGCCGTCCCAGTCACGGGACAGGGCGGCCAGGAATTGTTGTGCCACTTGCATCGGGGCGGAATCGAGGCGGTAGCGCACGCGACGCCGCTCCCCCGGTTCCGCGATCACCAGGCCCGCGTCCGCGAGCAGGACAAGGTGTTTCGCGATCGCCTGCCGGGTGATGGGCAGGCGATCGGCGAGGTCGGTCGCGGTGGCCGGACCGTGCGCGGCGAGTGCGGCCAAGACCGACCGCCTGCTCGGATCGGCCAGCGCGACGAAGACCCGTTCGGCGGTGGCCTCCAGCTCAGGCCGCATCGAGGTACTCGACGAGCTCGCCCAGCTCGCTCTTCCAGCCGCCGACATTGCCCTCGAACGCTTCCTTGTGCGCCTCGTCGGGCAGCTGCGCGAAGCCGGTCTCGGTGACAGTCAGCCGGGTTCCGTCGCCGTGGGGCTCGAGGCTGAACTCGACATAGGTGCGTCGCGGGTCGTCGTCGGGCAGACCGTTGATCGGCCAGGTGTAGCCGAACACCGAGGGCTCCTCGACCCGCTCCACCCGCATGTCCGCGGCGAACCCTTCCTTCCAGGTCATCCGCATGTCGCCACCGGGGCGCAGGTCGATCTCGGCGGTGTTGCCGAACCAGCTCCCCAGCCCTTCCGCGGTGGTGATCGCCGCCCACACCTTGGCGGGCGGATGCGCGAGCTCGACGGTCCGGACTATCTGATCAGGGAATCCCATGACGCCTCCTCATGTATTGCAACTGACTGATTGCAACTCAGAGTATTGCAACCTACTGGTTGCGTCAAGGGTGAAGCGTCAATGGTCGCCGGTGACGCGAAAGCCTTTCGGGACCAGCCAGACCGTTCCGACGGCCACCACCGCGACGACCGCGGCCGAGATATAGGACGTGGTGGTGAGCGCTACGTCGAAGGCGTGGCTCGACGCGTGGGCGAGCTGGTCGCGGGCGGGTTCGGGCAGCTCGGTGGCCACCTCGGCCGCCCCGCCGATCGAACCGCTCGCCTGCTCCTGCTTGTCGGCGGGGACGGGCAGGCCTGTCATGTGCTGACTGAAGATCCTGGCGTGCAGGCTGCCGAGCAGCGCGACGCCGAAACCGACTCCGACCTCGTAGTTGGTCTCCTCCACCGCGCCCGCCTGACCGGCGCGGTCCGCCGGAACGGCGCCGACGAGGACCGCGGCCGCCGCGGTCACGGCCATCCCGTCGCCGAGGCCGAAGGACACCAGGACCAGCGCGACCACCGGATAGGTGGTGGGTTCCGGACTCATCGCCAGCAGCAGGAAGCCGAGCGCGACCGCGCCGAGCCCGAAGCCGAGCACCGCGCGGACACCGAATTTCTCCATCAGCATCGGCGTGAGCAGGGAGGCGGTGAGGAGCGTGAGCGCGGCGGGCAACATCCGGATTCCCGCCTGCGAGGGGCTGTAGCCGTGGACGTATTGCAGCCACAGCGAGATCAGGAACATGGCCGCGCCGATCGCCATCATGGCCAGCAGGGTCGCGACAGCCGCCGCGGTGAACGCGCCGTTGCGGAACAGGCGCACGTCGAGCAGCGGGTCGGTGGCGGTGAGCTGACGCCGGGTGAACCAGGTCAGCGCGGCGATGCCGACGACCAGGATGGTCCAGTCGACCGTGCTCGCTTCACCTTTCGCGAGATGCTTGACGCCCCACGCCAGGCAGACGATGCCCGCCACCGACAGCGCCGCGGCGAACCAGTCCAGGCTGCCCGCCTGTGGCGCGCGGTATTCCGGCAACACCCACAGCCCGACCACCACCGTCACGACGACCACCGGCACATTGAGCCAGAATGCCGACGACCACCCGAAATGCTCGACGAGGAACCCGCCGACGATGGGCCCCACCGTCGCACCGACGCCCGCGACCGCCGCCCAGATCCCGATGGCCATGGTGCGTTCGCGCACATCGGTGAAGATATTGCGGATCAGCGACAGCGTCGACGGCATCACCATCGCACCGCCGATCCCGAGCAGCACCCGCCCACCGATCAACTGCGCCGCGCTCCCCGCGGTAGCGGCGACCACCGAGGCGATACCGAACAGCACGAAACCGCTGATGAACAACAGCTTTCGCCCCACCCGATCACCGAGCGCACCGGTGGTGATGAGCAGCCCGCCGAGCACGAGCCCGTAGATGTCGATGATCCACAACTGCTCCAGCGGGCCGACCTGGAGGTCGTCGATCAGCGACGGCAGCGCCACATTGAGGATCGTGGCATCCATCGCCACCAGCAACAGACTGGCGCACAACACCCCGAGCATCAGCCAACGCACCGACCCGTAGGTCTGCGTGCCCTCGTCCACCATGCCGCCTCACCGCCGATTCCTGGTCGTGACCGGTTTTCGGATCCGTGGCACTCGATCCGCCACTCAACCTACCGAGCGATCCGGGCTACCAGCACCGACAGCGCAGCGCGGCAGCGAACTTTCAGCGCGCGGGTAGCGCCAGATCGACGAGCGCACGCGCGGCACGCTGGGTGCGCTCGCGGTCACCGGTGATCACATGGTCCTGGATGATTCCGCGCAGCCCGGAGATGAGCAGCGTGGCGACTACCTCCGGATCCCTCACCAGGCCGGCTCGCCGTAGCGCCGCGGCGAGTTCTGCGACAAAGGCGGCGATCGCGTCGTTCGCGTAGCCCTGATAGGGCGAATCCGGCGCGCACGCCGCTCCGAGCACCTGCAACAACACGCGCACACTCTCCGACTCGGCACCCGCGGTGTTCAGTTCGCAGAAGGAGATGAGTCGATCACGCAGCTGTCCGGGGTCGGTGACGTCGGCGAAGACCGCGGCCAGATCCGGCCGCTGCGTCGCCAAGGCCTGGACCAGCAGTTCCTCCTTGGTGCCGAAGTAGTAGATCAGCATGCGCGAGCTGGTTCCGAGCGCCGCGGCGAGCGGGCGCAGCGACAGCTCGGCCAACCCGCGCGACGCGATGAAGGTGACGACGCCGGCCAGCAATTCGGCGCGTTTGCGGTGGTCGAGAGGACGGGCCATGGGTTGACTGTAGCGAGTGCTACAGGTATTCATGACATCATGACTGTACCGATCGCTTCAGAAACTCGGGACGGCGTGGTGGTGACCGCGTACGCGGCGACCACAGCACTGGCCGACACCATGGACGAGACCTGGTCGCGGCTGCTGCGTGGCGAGAGCGGAATCCGTGCGCTACCCACGGAATTCCTCGCCGAACACGAGCTGCCGGTGCGCATCGGCGGGCCACTGGTCACCTCGCCCGATGCCGAGCTCACGCGGATCGAGCAGCGCAGGCACTCCTATGTCGAACGGATGGCCCTCACCCTCGGCAGACAGGTCTGGCAGGCGGCGGGCAGTCCGGAAGTCGACCGTGAGCGGTTGGCCGTGGCCATCGGTACCGGCCTCGGCGGCGGGGACGCGCTGATCGATGCCGTCGACGCGATGCGGGCGGGCGGCTACCGCAAGGTCTCTCCGCTGGCCGTGCCGATGGTGATGCCGAATGGTCCCGCCGCCACGGTCGGACTCGAAATCGGCGCGCAGGGTGGGGTTTTCGCACCGGTATCGGCCTGCTCGTCGGGGTCGGAGGCGATCGCGCACGCGTGGCGGCTGATCAGCACCGGCGAGGCCGATGTGGTGGTCACCGGCGGCGTCGAGGGTCACATCGACCCCGTTCCCATCGCGGGCTTCGCGATGATGCGGGCGATGAGCACCCGCAACGACGAGCCCGAGCGCGCCTCCCGGCCGTTCGACCGCGACCGTGACGGTTTCGTCTTCGGTGAGGCGGGCGCGCTGCTCGTGCTCGAATCCGAGCGGCACGCGACAGCGCGTGGTGCCCGGATCCACGCCAGAGTGCTCGGCGCGGGCATCACCTCCGACGCCTTCCACATCGTGGCCTCCGACCCGGCGGGCGCCGGCGCGGCGCGCGCGATGCGCAAGGCGATTCACACAGCGGGGCTGCGGATTTCCGATATCGACCACGTGAACGCGCACGCTACGTCGACCTCGGTGGGCGATGCCTCCGAGGCCGCGGCCATCACCGCGGTCACTCCCGATGCCTCGGTGTACGCGCCGAAATCTGCGCTCGGTCATTCGATCGGCGCGGTGGGCGCGCTGGAATCGGTCCTCACGATCCTGAGCCTGCGCGAGCAGGTAGTCCCGCCCACACTGAATTTCGACAACGCCGACCCGGCGATAGACCTCGACATCGTCGCGGGCACGCCGCGGCCGCAGCGGATCGACTACGCGCTCAACAACTCGTTCGGATTCGGTGGCCACAACGTCGCGCTCGCGTTCGGAAAAGCGTAGCGGCGCCGCCGATCCGGAAGGGATCGACGGCGCCGCGGTGATTCGGTGCGGGTTACGCCTTGTCGAAGCGGGTGTCGACGAAGGACTTGAAGTCGACCTTGCCGGGGATGGCCTTGGCCTTGGTGAAGGCGTCGGCGATCTCCTGTTCGGAGGCGATGACCTGGTCGGTGAGCTTGATCGGCTCCTTGATCGAGCGGGTCCAGGTGGTGCGGGAGGCGTCCACGCTGATCTGGGTCAGTTCGGCGTACTTGGTCGACCAGGTGTCGAGGTTGTCCGAGGACCACTTGGTGGCGGCGGCGTAGCGCTGGAAGAAGTCGGCGAGGGCGGCGGACTTGCCCGCGTCGGCGACGGTCTTGTTGCCTGCTACCCAGAAGTTGTAGCCGTTGGCGGCCTGGTCGGCGGTGGCGATCGACTTGGCGCCGATCTCCTTCTCCGCGATGGCGGTGTAGGGGTCCCAGGTGGCCCAGGCGTCGACGTCACCGCGGGTGAGCGCGGTGTAGCCGTCGCCGGGGGCGAGGTAGACCGGCTCGACATCGCTCAGCGACAGGCCCGCCTTCTGCAGTTGCAGCAGCAGGTTCGCGTTCGCCGAGCTGCCCTTGTAGACGGCGACCTTCTTGCCCTTCAGCGCCGCGACGGAAGCGATCGTCGAGTCCTTGCCGACCAGGATCGCGTCACCCTTGCCGGTCGCCGAGAGCGCGCCGACGATCTTGATGTCGGCGTCGGCGGCCGCGCCGAAGATCACCGGGGTGTTGCCGGTTTGGGCGATGTCGATGCCGCCCGCGCTCGCCGCCTCGACCAGCGGCAGACCGGCGGTGAAGGTGGAGAATTCGATCTTGTAGGGCAGGTTCTCCAGCTGTCCCGATGCCTTCAGCAAGACCTCGATCGAAATCGCCTTCTGATCACCGACTTTCAGCGTGACGGTGCTGAGGTCGACCGGACCCGAGGGTGCGCTCTCGGTCGCCGCGTCGTCACCGCAGGCGCTCAGGGTGAGCGTCGCGGCAACGGCGAGCGCGAGGCCTGCCAGACGGGATATCGGATTGCGTTTCACTGGAACAACTTTCGTGCGATGGAGCGGAGGGATTCAGTGTGTGACGCCGAGCAGCGCGAGCAGTTGCGTCGCGTATTCGGCGACTTCCGGCGCGGCGGCGGTGCGAGGGCGTGGCAACTCGATGGACACGTCGGCGGCGATTCGGCCGTCGTCGAGGACCAGGACGCGGTCGGCCAACGTGATCGCCTCGAGCACGTCGTGGGTCACCAGCAGGACGCCGAATTCGCGTTGGGCGTGCAGTCGAAGGAGCAGGTCGTGCATCGTCAGCCGAGTCAGCGCGTCGAGAGCGCCGAAGGGCTCGTCGAGCAGCAGCAGCGTCGGCTCGGCCACCAATGCCCGTGCCAGCGCGGCACGTTGGGCCTCACCGCCGGACAGGGTGAGCGGCCACGCGTCGGCGCGGCCCGCGAGGCCGACTTCGGCGAGCAGGTCACGGGCGGCTTTCTCATCGGCCCGTCGATTGCGTGGCTTCGGCCTGCCGAGGGCGACATTGCGCGCCACCGGCTGCCACGGAATCAACCGTGCTTCCTGGAAGACGATCGTCGGCCTGCCCTCGACGGAAACCTCACCGCGCGTGGCGGTATCGAGTGCGCCGAGGATGCGCAACAGGGTGGACTTGCCCGATCCGCTGCGTCCGACCAGGGCGACGATCTCGCCCGCGCCGATCTCGAGATCGATGCCGTCGAGCACGGTTCGTTCACCGAATCGCTTGCTCAGACCGCTGATTCGAGCGGCGGGCACCCGGGCCGACCGAGCGGAGATGGGGGTGACAGTCGTGGCGGCGGCAGCGGTCATGATGAGAACCTCGCGATCGAACGGCGGCGGGTGGCAGGCCTGGCGACCATCGGGACGGGGTGGGTCCCGTGGTCGGCGGAGGTGGTGGCGGACATCAGCGGTGCACCGCCGGACGCCAGCGCAGGGCGCGGCGTTCGAGCAGTCGCACGATCGAGTCGGTGAGCAGGCCGAGCAGGCTGTAGACCACCAGGCCGAACACGACGATGTCGGTACGCAGGAATTCGCGGGCGTTGTTGACGACGAAGCCGAGTCCCGCACTGGCATTGATCTGTTCGGCCACGATCAGCGAGAGCCAGGCGATGCCGAGACTCTGGCGCGCGCCGACCAGGATCTGCGGCAGGGCACCGGGCAGGACGAGCAGACGCAGGCGTTCGGCGAGTCCGAGGTGCAGGGCACTGCCGAGTTCGAGCAGTTTCGGGTCCAGTTGGCGGATACCCGAGAAGGTATTGAGGTACAGCGGGAAGAACACGCCGAGCGCGATCAGGTAGACCTTGGGTTCCTCGCCGATGCCGAACCAGATGATGAACAGCGGGATCAGGCCGAACAGCGGGATGGTGCGGATCATTTGCAACGGCGGATCGACCGCGTACTCACCGATCTTGCTCAGACCCGCGAGCACGCCGAGCACCAGCGCGAGCACCGCGCCGAGCGCGAAGCCGTACAGCGCGCGCTGGCCGGAGACCAGCAGGGCCTCGGTGAGCTGCCCGGAGCGGTAGGTTTCCAGACCCGCGTCGAGCACCGCGGACGGAGCGGGCAGCTTCTTGGCGGAAATCGCGCCGCTGGTACTGGCGAGCTGCCAGATGATCAACAGCGCGATCGGCGAGAGCGCGCGCAGGAACCCCGGGCGGCGGTACAGCGGGATCCGTCGCTCGTCGGTTTCGGTGGGCCTCTCCAACAGCATGCGAGCATGGTGCCCGCCGGAAGCGGTATACCGACAGGGTTCGAATCAGCTCGAGGATTTATCCGCTCTGCTGGAGATCTGCTGCACGGCCCAGCCATTGCCGTCGGGGTCGCTGAAGAAGACGAAGCCGACATTGTCGAGCGGGTGCGGGACCGGCCGCGGATTCTTGCCGAGTTCCTGGACCTCGCTGACCTCGACCCCGCGCGCCACCAACTCCGCGTGCGCCTGCTCGATATCGGGGACCACGAGTTGCAGTCCCTTCAGCGAGCCGGGCGGCATCTCCGGCACCGCGCCCTTGCCGATGACGATCGAGCAGCCCGAGCCGGGTGGGGTGAGTTGCACGATGCGCGCGTCGTCGGAGATCACCGAGTCGTGGTCGACGACGAAGCCGAGTCGGTTGGCGTAGAAATCCTTGGCCCGGTCGATATCGGAGACCGGGACGATCACAACTTCCAGAGTCCAGTTCACTACGCGCCTCCGCGTTGTAGTCCGGGGGTGATGCGTCGAGTCTGCCAGCTCCGAGCCGATCAGGACTTGCGTTCCCATCGCCACGCGAATTCTCCGGGGGCGGGGGGCGGCCCGGGCAGATCACCCTCGGCGGTGAGCCCGTCCACGATCACCGCGAGTACCCGTTGGCGCAGTTCGGCGGTGCGCACCGGGTCGGGCATCGTGATCGCGGCGCAGGCCTCGAGGATAAGGCCGAGGTCGAGTGCGTCGATGTCGGGGCGTAGCCGTCCGCTCGCGTGGGCGCGGCGGACCAACTCCTCGCCGACCTCGCCCGAGTGCACGACGTCGGGAAGCATCGATTCGTCGGGGGTGAAGGTGCCCGCGAGGCGCGCGGTGAGCGAGTGCACGTCGGCCTCGACGACCCGTTGCAGGAATCCGACGAATCCGCGCCAACCGTCCGAATCCTCCAGTGCCGCATCGGCTTCGGTGTTGAATCGGCGCAACCCCTCGTGGCAGAGCGTGCGCAGCAGCACCTCCTTGCTCGGATACCGCCGATAGAGGGCGCTGATCCCGACCCCCGCTCGTTCGGCGACGGCGGCGATCGGCGCGTTGGGATCGTCGAGGAACACCGCGCGGGCGGCATCGAGGATCAGGCCGTTATTGCGCGCGGCCTGCGCCTTGCGGCCGGGCAAGCGCGGCTGATCTGCGGTTTCGTTCTGCTTCGCCATGAATATCAGGCTACCACTTGAAACGGAATGATCCGTTCTGCTACCTTTGGAACAGAACGAAACATTCCGTTTCAATAAGAGGAGTCGACATGGCCACCATCACCCCGTTCCGGATCGAAGTTCCGCAGGCCCAGCTCGACGATCTCGCCGGCCGCCTGCGCAATGCCCTGTTCCCGGACGAGCTGCCCGGCGTCGGCGATGCCTACGGCGTCCCGGCCGGTCGCGTCCGCGGCCTCGCCGAGTACTGGCTCGAGGAGTTCGATTGGCGCGCGGTGGAATCCGAGCTCAACGCCTACCCGCAGTTCACCACCGAGATCGACGGTGAGGACATCCACTTCCTGCACATCCGCTCCTCGCGCCCCGATGCGACGCCGGTGATCCTCACCCATGGCTGGCCCGGTTCGATCCTCGAATACCTCGACGTGATCGCACCGCTCACCGAGCCGGAATCGGCCGATCAGCCCGCCTTCCACCTGGTGATCCCCTCGCTGCCCGGTTTCGGTTTCTCCGGCCCCACCCGCAGCACCGGCTGGAACCGCTACCGCACCGCTCGCGCCTGGGCGGAGCTGATGACGCGCCTGGGCTACGACCGCTTCGGCGCCATCGGCAACGACGGCGGCTCGATGGTCTCCCCCGAGATCGGCCGGATCGCGCCCGACACCGTGATCGGCGTGCACGTCACCCAGCTGTTCTCGTTCCCGTCCGGCGACCCGGCCGAGTTCGAGGGCCTCTCCGAGGCGGATATGGCCGCGCTGCAACATCTTCAGTGGTTCCACGAGAACAAGATGGCGTTCAACACCCTGCACAGCCAGCAGCCGCAGACCCTGGCCTACGCACTGGCCGATTCCCCGGTGGGCCTGCTCGGCTGGAACGCGCAGCTGTTCGGCGAGACGCTCGACGCGCGGTTCGTGATCGCGAATGTGGCGCTGTACTGGCTCACCGGGACGGCCGGTTCGTCGCTGCGCTTCTACTACGAGGACGCGCACGCCGCCGAGCAGCCGACCGAACCGACCACGGTCCCGACCGGGCTGGCGATGTTCGCGGGCGATTTCCAGTCGATCCGCCGGTTCGCCGAGCGTGACCACAGCAAGATCGTCAGCTGGAACTCCTACGACACCAGCGCGGGCAAGGGCGGCGCCAACGACGCGGCCGGGCACTACGCCGCGCACGAGGCGCCCGAGGTGCTGGTCAACGACATCCGCGAGTTCTTCGCCGGGCTCGCCTGATTCGATCAGGTGCCGCGGCCCACGCTCCCCTCATCGGCGCGTGGGTCGCGGCCCATTCGAATCATGCACCAGCGCAGTGTGATACGCGCACCAAAGATGCCAATCAGTGATGCACGTGCAAGTCGGCCCAGGCCGGGAACGGATCCGCGTAGCCGGTCCACGCGCTCGCGCCCGCCGCGAACTCCGCATCGGTGAGCAGCGCGGCGTCGAGGCGGCGCCGCAGGTCGAGCGCATCGAGGCGCACCCCGATGAAGACGATTTCCTGTCCCGCGGGCACTTCCAGCTCCGACCACCACGCGCCGGGTTCGAAGGTCATATTCGGTCCGGCCTGCGACCAGATCGCCGCCAGCTCCGGACGGCTCGCGATCCAGCAGAATCCCTTGCTGCGCAACATCCCCCGCAGCTGCGCCAAGACGTCGGCCAGGCGCTGCGGATGGAACGGGCGATCGGCGACGAAGGTGATGCTGCTGATCCCGTATTCCTCGGTCTCGGGGGTATGTCCGCCCGCCAGTTCCGCTGCCCAGCCGTCGGATTCGGCGGCGACCTCCGGGCTGTAGCGGCCGGTGGCGAGCACCTCGGACAGGTCGACGACGCCCTTCTCGGTGCGCAGCACGTGGGCGCGCGGGTTGAGTTTGCGCACGGTGGCCTCGACGGTGGCCGCCGCGTTCGCGCTGACCAGGTCGGTTTTGTTGATCAACAGCACGTCGGCGAACTCCACCTGGTCCACCAGCAGATCCGCGATCGAGCGCCCGTCGCCCTCACCCGCCGCGAGATCGCGATCGGCCAGCGCCTGGCCGCGCACCAGTTCGGCCAGGAAGGTCGAGGCGTCGACGACGGTGACCATGGTGTCGAGGCGGGCGATGTCACCGAGGCGGAACCCGTCGTCGAACTCCCAGTCGAAGGTGGCCGCCACCGGCATGGGCTCGGAGATGCCGGTGGACTCGATCACCAGTTGGTCGAAGCGGCCCGCGCGCGCCAAGCCGGCGACGGCCTCGATCAGGTCCTCGCGCAGGGTGCAGCAGATGCAGCCGTTGGTGAGTTCGACCAGCTTCTCCTCGGTGCGGTCGAGGTGGCCCTGGCCCGCGACCAGCGCCGCGTCGATATTGACCTCGCTCATGTCGTTGACGATGACCGCGACCCGGCGGCCGTCGCGGTTGGCGAGGATGTGATTGAGCAGCGTGGTCTTGCCCGCGCCGAGGAAGCCGGACAGGACGGTGACGGGCAGATGTGTCTGGGTATCGGTCACGAGAATTAATGATAATGGTTTTCATTTGCAGAGCGCAGGTGGGGTCTCGCGGCGGAGTGCGCGGCCGTAGGGTTGGGGCGTGAAGATGTTGCCGCTGACCCCCGATGGTCAGACCCCCGTTCGCGCGCTCACCATCGCGGGCACCGACTCCGGCGGCGGCGCCGGTATCCAGGCCGATTCGCGCACCATGGCACTGTGCGGGGTGCACGCCTGCGTGGCGGTGGCGGCCGTGACCGTACAGAACACGGTGGGCGTCAGCGGTTTTCACGAGATCCCGGCGCAGGTGGTGGCCGATCAGGTGCGGGTGGTCGTTCGCGATATCGGCATCGGTGCGGCCAAGACCGGCATGCTCGCCTCCACCGCGATCATCGAAGCGGTCGCCGAGGTGTGTCGCGAGCTGGGAATCGGGCGCGACGGCACCATCCCACTGGTGGTCGATCCGGTCGCGGCCTCCATGCACGGGGATCCGCTGCTGCACGCCGAAGCCCTCGAGGCAGTGCGCACTACGTTGATTCCCCTCGCGACCGTCGTCACCCCGAACCTCGACGAGGTGCGCCTGATCACCGGCATCGAAGTGATCGACGACGCCACCGCGCGCAAGGCCGCCGAGGCGTTGCACGCGCTCGGTGCGCAGTGGGCGATCGTGAAGGGCGGGCACCTGCGCGCGTCGGAGTTCAGCACCGATCTGCTCTACGACGGCGACACCTTCCGTGAGTTCACCGCGCCGCGCATCGCCACCGGCAACGACCACGGCGGCGGCGACACCCTGGCCGCGGCGATCGCCAGCGCGCTGGCCAACGACTACTCGGTGCCCGACGCGGTGGAGTTCGCCAAGGAGTGGACCTACCGCTGCCTGGCCGCCTCGTACGACCTCGGCGCGGGTCACGGGCCCGTCTCACCACTCTGGAGACTGCACACCAACGCCTAGCGTGGCGTCGCGAACTTGTCGGTGCCCGGGTTCATACTGAACCCATCGCACCCCCCGCCGACCCAATGGCGTGTTCGGCGAGAACAACGGAGTTCGTGTCGGGCGCGATGGATCGACGCAGACTACAACCCACAGATCTCGCAAGAACATGGGTAACTCACCGACTCGAGCTAACCCATTCCGCACGCCCCGCCGGCCGCCGACGCAAGTCCGACACTGCCTGAGTCTGGCTAGAAGTCACGGAGAGGCGGAACAGAACGCGTCGCGTAGGGGTTTCGACGGGTCGATCTTCACTCCATTGAAGCGGGCATGCGCCTGCGCCAGCGCCGAGATGCTCTCGGCCAGATAGTCGACGAAGCGTTCGACCGGCATCGCCGATACTTCGCGTTGATTCGCCCCGAGCCACCAGTCCGTAGCCGAGGCGACCGCACCGAAAATCGAATAGTTCACCAATTCGATCCCGGTCACATCGATCGATTCCGTCGGCAGCAGGCCCGCGAAGAATTCCGCTGCCCGCCTCGCCGATTGACGGGCCGCGACCAGTGCGCGTTCGGTTTCCTTGGCCTGCTGGCTGAAATGGCTGTGCAGCATGAACCGGAAGACATTCGGGTGTGCCGACACCACCGCTACATACTCGGTGGCCGCGGTGTGGACGAGTTCGGCGATCGAATCGTCGGTGAGATTCACGCTGGTGAGCACGCGCTCCCAGAGCATGTCGCGCAGGCGGTCGACGATCGCGTTGTAGAGGTCGGTCTTGTCCTCGAAATGGCGATACAGCTTCGGCTTGGCCGCTCCGGCCTCCTTGGCGATATCGCCCATGCTCACATCGGGCCCGACCTGGTCGAGCGCCCGGAAAGCCGCATCGACGAACTCGATGCGCACCTGCACACGATGCTCGCGCCAGCGTTCGGTCCGCGCGTCGACACGACGACGCGGCGCTTCGTCCGTATTGGGGTAACCGCGCGTCACGGTAGTAATACTAGGTCGAGCCGTACCGCGGGTTACGCACCCCACCGAGAGCGGGAACACATTTGCTGAAACAGCAAAGTTTCTGGCGGTTATCAGAGGCGCCGATGCACTATCGGATGATCCGTTCACCCTGACTGACCAGGAGCATCGATGACCGAGACCGTAGCGAACGCCGAAGAGTTCTGGGAAGACTTCTACCGCGACCGTGCACAGATCTGGACCGGTAACCCGAACCCCCTTCTGGTGCGGGAGGTCGCAGAACTGACCCCGGGGACGGCCCTCGACCTGGGCTGCGGCGAAGGCGCCGACGCGATCTGGTTGGCCGAGCGCGGCTGGCAGGTCACCGCGGTCGACATCTCCGCGACCGCGATGGAGCGCGGTGCGCGGCGGGCCACCGAAGCCGGGGTGACGATCGTGTGGGATCGCCACGACCTCCAGGCGAGCTTCCCGGCGGGCACCTTCGACCTGGTGTCCGCGCAGTTCCTGCACTCGCCGGTGGAGCGCCCGGACGAGCGGGCCGGAATTCTGCGCAGTGCGGCGGCTGCCGTCGCGCCGGGTGGGGTGCTGGTGATCGGCGCGCACGCGGCCGCGCCGAGCTGGGCCTCCAGCGAGATGCACGCCCACGTGTTCCCGACCATCGAGCAGGTACTCGAGCAGCTCGAGCTCGGACCCGAGTGGCAGGCCGAGACCGCCGAGCTGGTCCACACCCCGTCGACCAGCCCCGACGGTGTGGTCGGACAGCGCGTCGACAGCGTGCTGCGCCTGCGTCGCGGCTGATCTCGATCCCCAGCAACCTCCCAGCTCGGTCCCAGCTCGGTGGCAGCGCGGCCATCGAGTGTGGGTGGCATGACTCAGACCGAGGCCGAGCAGAAGGCCATGCAGAGCAGCCGCGCGCCGGTGCTCGACGTAGTGATACCCGTCTACAACGAAGAGGTCGACCTCGGCCTGTGCGTGCGGAGATTACATAGCTATCTGCGCGCCGGATTCCCCTTCACGGCCCGCATCACCATCGCCGACAATGCCAGCACCGACGCCACTCTCGCGGTGGCCGAGCTGCTCGCGGCGGAGCTCGACGGCGTCCAGGTATTGCACCTGGACGCCAAAGGGCGTGGGCGGGCACTGCGGACCGCGTGGGAGGGGTCGGACGCGGCGGTGGTGGCCTACATGGACGTCGACCTGTCGACCGACCTGAACGCGCTGTTGCCGCTGATCGCACCGCTGGTGTCCGGGCATTCCGACCTCGCGATCGGCACCCGGCTCGACTCGTCTTCGCGGGTGGTGCGCGGACCCAAGCGCGAAATCATCTCCCGCTGCTACAACCTGCTGCTGAAAACAACGCTGCGGGCGGGCTTTTCCGATGCGCAATGCGGATTCAAAGCCGTGCGAACCGAGGTGGCGCGCGAGCTGCTGCCGCTGGTGCGCGATGGCGAATGGTTCTTCGATACCGAACTGCTGGTGTTGGCCGAGCGCGCGGGTCTACGGATTCACGAGGTACCCGTCGACTGGATCGACGATCCGGACAGCCGGGTCGACATCATCGATACCGCGCGCAAGGATCTGCGCGGGATCTGGCGTCTGACCAGGGCACTGACCACCGGCGCGCTCCCCGTGGACGAGTTGCGGGCCGCCGTCGGCCGCGAACCGCTGGTGGCCGGGGTGCCGCTCGGCATGGTCGGCCAGCTGGTGCGGTTCGCGATCGTCGGGGTGACCTCGACGCTCGCCTATATCGTCCTGTATCTGCTGTTGCAGCCGTTGGTCGGCAGCCAGGGCGCCAATCTGGTGTCGCTGCTGATCACCGCCGTGGGCAATACCGCCGCCAATCGGGCGTTCACCTTCGGCGTGCGCGGACGCGGCAATGCCGTGTCGCACCAGTTCCAGGGCTTGGCCATCTTCGCGTTCGGGCTGGCGATCACCAGCGGGTCGCTGTTCGCCCTGCACCGTTGGGCTCCCGACGCTCCCGTCGCGGTGGAGCTCACAGTGCTGATCACCGCCAATCTTGTTGCGACGCTCGCTCGTTTCGTGGGTCTGCGCTGGGTGTTCCGGCACGTGGGCGTCGACGATCCCGCCCCGGTGGTCGGGTCGGCAGAGCGCATGAGCACGCCGGGGGTGCGCCGATGACCACGACCATCGCCCCGCCGTCACCCACCGGGATCGTGAACGCCGAGCCGAGCCGAAGGCGTTGGGAACGACCGGCGTTGGCTGCGCTGCTGCTCGGCACGCTGATCGCCTATCTCATCAATCTCAGCGCCAACGGGTGGGCCAACGACTTCTATGCCGCTGCGATACAGGCGGGTTCGCAATCGTGGGAGGCGTTCTTCTTCGGTTCCTCCGATGCCGCGAACTCGATCACAGTGGACAAACCGCCCGCTTCGCTGTGGGTGATGGAACTTTCGGTACGGCTGTTCGGGCTCAACAGCTGGAGCATGCTGGTGCCCCAGGTCCTGCTCGGCGTGGCGAGCGTCGCGCTGCTGTGGGCGACGGTGCGCAGATCGTTCGGGCCGGCGGCGGGGTTGATCGCGGGCACGGCTCTCGCGGTGACTCCCGTTGCGGTGCTGATGTTCCGGTTCAACAACCCTGACGCGCTGCTTGTGTTCCTGATGATCGGGGCCGCCTGGGCGATGACGCGGGCGGTAGCCGACGGGCGCTGGCGCTGGTTGCTGCTCACCGGCGGATTGATCGGATTCGGGTTCCTCGCCAAGCAGTTGCAGGTGCTGCTGGTGGTGCCGCCCCTGGCACTGACGTATCTGATCGCCGGGCCGCCGAAGCTGGGTAAGCGGATCACGCAGCTGTTCGCCGCCGGTGCGGCGATGATTGTCGCGGCGGGCTGGTGGTTGCTCGCGGTAGAGCTGTGGCCCGCGAGCTCCCGGCCGTGGATCGGTGGGTCGCAGCACAATTCGATCATCGAACTCACCCTCGGCTACAACGGGCTCGGGCGGTTGAACGGCAACGAGACCGGCAGCGTCGGGCCAGGCGGTGAACTGCCCGCCGGCGGGAACGGGATGTGGGGCAGCACCGGGATCACCCGGATGTTCGAACCCGCGCAGGGTGGTCAGATCGCGTGGTTGATTCCGGCCGCGTTGCTCGCGCTGGTGGTCGGGCTCGCGTTGCGTGGTCGCGCGCCGCGCACCGATCGGCGTCGGGCCGCGCTGATCCTCTGGGGCGGTTGGCTTCTCGTCACCGGGTTGGTGTTCAGCTTCATGGCGGGGATCTTCCACCAGTACTACACGGTGGCGCTCGCGCCTGCCGTCGCGGCGCTGGTGGGGATCGGAGCCGTGCAGATCTGGGGTGCGCGTGATCGGCTGTGGGTTCGGTGCGCGGGCGCTCTCGCCCTCGGGCTCACCACGGCGACCGCGTGGATGTTGCTGTCGCGCAGCGCTTCCTTCCTACCCTGGTTGCGATGGGCGATCCTGGTCGTCGGTGTTGTCGCCACCGTCGCCTTCGTTTTCCCGCTGACGCGCAAGCAGTCGGTGATCGCCGCACTCGCCGCCGCCTTCATCGGGCTCGCCGGGCCGATCGCGTACTCCGTCGACACCCTCGCGTCCGCGCATTCCGGCGCGATCCCGTCCGCGGGGCCGAGCGCCGGTGGGATGCACGGAATGGGTGGACCCGGCATGCGTCCCGGCGGAGACGGTGGCAGACCCGGCGGAGACGGATCCGCCACCCCGAATGGCACGCCCCCCGACGGGGCGCCTGCGGGCGCGCAGATCGGCACGCCCTCCGGGCATGACGGGGCCGCCGCGACGGCGGACGGTTCCGCGCAGGGTACGGCCACCGCGGACGGCGTCGGCGGTGACCAGCGCATGGGCGGTGCGGGTGGATTGCTGGGCGGATCACGTCCGAGCGATCAGATCGTCACCCTGCTCGAGTCGAATGGCGCCGACTACACCTGGGTCGCGGCGGCGGTCGGTTCCAACAGCGCGGCCGGGTACCAGCTGGCCACCGAGCTGCCGGTGATGCCGATCGGCGGCTTCAACGGCAGCGACCCCTCGCCCACCCTCGAACAGTTCCAGCAGTACGTGGCCGATGGAAAGATCCACTACTTCGTCGCCGGTGGCCGCGGTGGTCCCGGCGGGAACAGTGCATCGACCAGTTCGGCGATCACCGCCTGGGTGACAGCGAACTACACCGCCACCACGGTCGACGGGGTAACCCTCTACGACCTCACCCAGCCGAAGTAGTAGCCCCCGAACACACGCCGGGCCCGGCGGATCATCTCGATCCGTCGGGCCCGGCTTCCGTGTCCCGAACCGCACTCGGTCACAGGTGCATCAGCGAGCGACGGCCACCGTGGCGGCGATCCACTCGGCGAAGGTCGGACCGGCCAGGGAGGCGTGCGGGGAAGGCAGGAGGGTGCCGTTCTCGAACTGCTCGCGGTCCGGATCGGCGGAGTCGGAGGTCTCGATGATCTGGAGGGCATCACCGCGAGCCGCTACCAGCGCGGCGGCGGCACCGGCCATCGTCTCCGGCTGGGGACCCGCGATCTCGGGGAACGGAACATCATCGGCAACAATCGGATTCACGGCGAGGTCGACCAGCGCCTCGGCGACGGTTCGCGCGGCGACCAACTGGGTGCGCATGCCCGCGATGTAGGCGACGGCGTCCTGCGTGCCCCACCCCACCATGACCTCGACGAGCTCGTGGAACTGCGCGGCACGCAGAATCTGCACCGGCAGCGCGCCTTTGAGCAGCTCCTGCTCATGGGCGAGCTTGGCCGCGTTGTAGCCCGCAAGCGAACCGTCGATCCCGATGATCGACACCACGACGAGCCGCTCCACCCCAGCCCGCTCCCCCGCCGCATGCAGATTCCGCGCGGAGGCGGTGAAGAACTCGGTCGCCACCTGCTGGTCCGCCGAAGGCGTACTGGCGGCGTCGATGACGATGTCCACCCCGGTCAGCGCCTCGTCCAGCCCCGCGCCGGTCTCGATATCCACTCCGTCGGCCCGCGAGAACGCCACCACCTCGTGCCCGCGCTCGACCAGCACATCCACCACATGCTTGCCCAGCCGCCCGGTCGCCCCGGCCACCGCGATCTTCTTCTGCTCCGCCATGATCACTCCTCCGTCGCTTCTTTCGCGTTCACAGAGTCGACGAAGTAGTCGGCCGGAGTGTGACATCACCTGGTCACGACGTCTCGAGACTTCCTCGAGGCGCGACCCAGCGGTGATTGAGATCCACCACCGACGCCACTGTCTCGAAATCGGAGTCGTAGTGGAACAGGACAAGGCGGTGTTCTATCGCAAGCACCGACGCGAGCAGGTCGTGGATGCCGACCGCGCGGTGGCGGCCCGACCGCGCGAGTTCGCGTTGAATCGTGAAGGCGCTTTGCCAGTGTTCGTCGTTGGTGGGCAGGTACTCATAGGCTGCGCGGCGTCGAAAACGAATCTGTTCGTATTCCGCCGCGCTTCGGGCGCTGTAGAGCGCCTCGGAATCGAGCGGTGCGCAGGTGGCGATCAACCCGGCCTCGAGCAACGGCCCGAGCGCGGCCCCCACATCCGGATGACGCATTCGAGCAGCCGCGCTCGTGTCGATGAGATAGCGCGCCGTTATCGCCATACGTCGTCGCGCCGATCCTTGTCGGCCATTTCGGCCATGCCGCCGTTGACCAACCATTCGACTTCGCTCGCGCGCGCATGCGCCACCACGGCCGAGTTCAGCGCGGCACGAACGGTATCGGAGACGCCAGCGGTTCCGAGCGCGTCCTGCGCGGACTCGAGTAGCTCGTCGTCGATCTCGATCAGGCGTTTGGTCATCACACAGTCCCTCGATATATATTCCCCCATGGTTGAACTATATACTCCGAAACGACCTGATCACAAGGGGTCAATGGGTGATGTTGAGGGCGGTGTGGAGGGTGGCGGCCCACTGGTCGACGATCAGTTTGCGGCGGGCGGAGTCGTCGGTGAGGACGTCGGCGAGGCCGAGGCCGCGGGCGAGGTCGAGGGTGGCCTGGACCAGGTGGTGGGCGACCGGGTCGGAGTCGTCGACGCCGAGCGCCTCGACGGCGCGGCGGTGGGAGGTCCGGCCGAAGCGGGCCTCGAGGGGGAGGATGCGCTCGCGCAGCGCCGGGTCGGCGGCGGCGTGGGTCCAGACCTGGAGGGCGGCTTTGAAGAACGGGGTGGTGTAGGACTCCACCAGCGCGGAAACGACGGCGCGCGTACGGCCTTCACCCTGGGCGACCGCGTTCACCGTCTCGGCTTCGGCCTTTGCCATGTCCATCCGGAACTCGAACATGAACTCGAGCGCGGCGGTGATCAGTTCCTCACGAGTGGGGAAATGGTGTTGCGCGGCGCCACGCGACACCCCGGCCCGCTCGGCGACCACCGACACGGTGGCAGCTGCCCAGCCGGTTTCGGCCAGGCAGTCGATGGTCGCCTCCAGCAGCCGCTGCCGGGTGGCCCGGCTGCGGTCCTGCTTGGGTTCGTGGGGTGTCGCCATCGGACTATTGTGCCCAGTTGGGTGGGCGCTTCTGGAAGAAGGCCGTCATGCCCTCGATCACCTCGGGGGTGCCGAAGAAGCTCGCCGACCGCTCGGCCAGCGCTTCCGCCTCGGCGTCGAAGGTCGCCAGCAGGGCTGCGTTGACCAATTTCTTGGACTCGGCCAGCCCCTGCGGTGAACCCTTGCGCAGCTCCCCTGACAGGCGTTTCACCTCGGCGGCGGCGTCCTCGGCGGCCACGGTGACCAGGCCGATCTCCTGCGCGGTCGCGGCGTCGAACTTCTCGCCGGTCAGGAAGTAGCGGCTCGCGGCCCGCTGGTCCAGCCGCGGCACCAGGGTGAGCGAGATCATGAACGGCGCCATCCCGATGCGCACCTCGGTGAGCGCGAAACTACTGCCCGGCCCCGCGACGACGAGGTCGCAGGCCCCGATGATGCCCATGCCACCGGCGCGGACATTGCCGTCGATCTGCGCGATCACCGGCTTGGGCGAGGCGAGGATGCCGCGCAGCACGTCGATCATCACGCGGGTGCGTTCGTCGGCGGCCACCGCGGGGTCGGCGGTGCTCGCTTCCTTGAGGTCGGCGCCCGCACAGAAGGTGTCGCCGGTGTGGGCGAGGACAATGCCACGCACGGCGGGATCAGTTGCCGCAGCATCGAATCCCGCAAGCAGCTCACGAACAAGCCTGGACGAGAGTGCATTGCGGTTGTGCGGCGAGTCGAAGGTCAGCCTCGCGAACCCATCAACAACCTCGTACCGCACATAAGGACTATCAGCCGATCCGTCCATCTAAGCCTCCTACTCAATCCACTGAATCCGCCATGACCGCCCTCCCAACCCCGACCCGCGACCCTTAGGGAGCGGCGGCCACGAAGTGGCCGGTCGCGGCCGGGTCGCCGGTTAGCCGCCGGGGCGTAGGCGACGAAGGAGCAAGCCCCGGTGGCTAACCGGCGGCCCCTAGGGGCCGCGACTCGAGCGCGCCAGCGCTCCAACAAACACAGCCTCACACCTCCTGGGACCACCGAACATCAGTAAGACCTGGGCAAACCCAACGAGTGCTGCGAAACGAAGTTCAAAATCATCTCGCGGCTCACCGGGGCGATGCGCATGATGCGCGCCGCCTGGAGCATGGCCGCCAGGCCGACCTCACGGGTCAGACCCGAACCGCCGTGGGTCTGGATCGACTGATCGAGCGCCTTGATGCTGGCCTCGGCCGCCGCATACTTGGCCATATTGGCGGCCTCGGCGGCGCCGAACTCGTCGCCCGTGTCGTAGAGGGTCGCGGCCTTCTGCATCATCAGCTTGGCCAGTTCCAGCTCGATCTTGATCTGCGCGAGGGGATGCGAAATACCCTGGTGCGCACCGATCGGGGTCTTCCAGACCGTGCGCTCCTTGGCGTATTCCACCGCGCGGTCGATGGCGTAGCGGCCGAGGCCGATCGCCATGGCTGAGCCCATGATGCGCTCGGGGTTCAGCCCGGCGAACAGCTGCGCCAGCGCCGCGTCCTCGGAGCCGACCAGGGCGTCGCCCGGCAGGCGCACGTCGTCGAAGAACAGCGTGTACTGGTGGTCCGGTTCGATGACGTCCATCTCCTGGACGTTCTTCACCAGGCCGGGCGCGTCGACCGGCACGATGAACAGCGCGGGCTTGAGCTTGCCGGTCTTGTGGTCCTCGGTGCGCGAGACCACCAGGATGGCCTCGGCCTGATCGACGCCGGAGATGAAGATCTTGCGGCCGTTGAGGATCCAGTCGTCACCGTCGCGGCGGGCCGTGGTGGTGATCTGGTGCGAGTTGGAGCCCGCGTCGGGCTCGGTGATCGCGAAGACCATCTTCGAGGTGCCGTCGGCGAGCTTGGGCAGCCAGGTCTGCTTCTGCGCGTCGGTGCCGTACTTGGTGATGATGGTGCCGCAGATGGCCGGGGACACGACCATCAGCAGCAGGCCCGCGCCCTGCGCCGAGAGCTCTTCCTGCACGAGCGCCAGCTCGTACATGCCCGCGCCACCGCCGCCGAACTCCTCCGGCAGGTTCACCCCGAGGAAGCCGAGCTTGCCCGCTTCGTCCCACAGTTCGGTGAGCGGCTCGTTCTTGCGCGAGAGCGGCAGCACGTAGTCGCGGTAGTTGTACTTGGCCGCGAGCGAGGCGACCGCCGCCCGCAGCGCGGTCTGCTCTTCGGTTTCGATGAAGCTCATGCCTGCTCCTGCTCTTCTTCCTCGACGACGGCGAGGACGGTTCCGACCTCGACCTGCTGGCCGACGGTCACATTGAGTGCGCTGAGAATGCCGGTGGCGGGCGCGGCGATGGTGTGTTCCATCTTCATCGCCTCCAACCACAGGATCGGCTGCCCCTGCTTGACCTGGTCGCCCTCGGCGGCGCCGAGGCGGATCACGCTGCCCGGCATCGGCGCGAGCAGCGAACCGGCCGCGACCTGCTCGGACGGGTCGGTGAAGCGCGGCAGCCTGCGCACGGCCACCGGTCCGAGCGGGGAGTCGATCGCGACGAGGTCGTCGTAGCGGGCGATCTCGAATTGCCTACGCACCGAGCCACGTTCGCCGGGAACGCCGAGGACGACGCGGTCGGCGGCCACCGAGATCAGCTCGAGACCCTCGTGGCCCTCGACCTCGACACCGGTGCGGGTGAAGCGGTAGCGCACCTCGTGGGTACCGGTGGTGCGGCTCTCGTAGGACTTGGTCTGCGGCTGCGACGGCAGGTTGCGCCAGCCGCTCGGGGTGAGCCCGGCCAGGCGCGAGGCGCTGCGGTTGGCAGCTGAATCAGCCAGCGCCGCGGCCACGATCGAGAGTGCCTCGTCGGCCTCCGACGCCAGCGGCGCCGAGAGCACGGCCAGGTCATGGGTGGCGAAGAAGGCGGTGTCGGTGTCACCGGCGAGGAACGCCGGGTGGCGCAGCACCCGCACGAGCAGATCACGGTTGGTGACCAGGCCGTGGAGCTTGGCGCGCTGGAGCGCGGTGGCGAGCAGATGCGCTGCCTCCGAACGGGTTTCGGCGTAGGAGATCACCTTGGCCAGCATCGGGTCGTAGTGCACGCCGACCAGCGAGTTGTCCACGACGCCGGTGTCGAGACGCACGCCGGGCTGCTCGAGGACGGTGAATTCACCGGCGGTGAAGGGAATCTCGATCTTGTGCACCGGGCCGCTCTGCGGCTGCCAGTCGTTGGCGGGGTCCTCGGCGTAGAGGCGGACCTCGATCGAATGACCGCGCTGCGCGGGCTGGGTCGCGGGCAGCGGCAGACCCGAGGCCACCTGCAATTGCAGGCGGACCAGGTCGAGGCCGGTGGTCTGCTCGGTGACCGGATGTTCCACCTGGAGCCGGGTATTCATCTCCAGGAAGAAGAAGTCGCCCTTCTCGTCGGCCAGGAACTCGACGGTGCCCGCGCCCTCGTACCCGATCGCCTCGGCTGCCAGCCGCGCCGCCTCGAACAGCCGCTCACGCATGCCGTCGACCTTCTCGACCAGCGGCGACGGGGCTTCCTCGACGACCTTCTGATGACGACGCTGGATCGAGCACTCACGCTCGCCCACCGCCCAGGTCTTGCCGAAAGTGTCCGACATGACCTGGACTTCGATGTGGCGGCCGGTTTCCAGATAGCGCTCGCAGAACACCGTCGGATCGCCGAAGGCCGACTCGGCCTCGCGCTGCGCGCCGGCGATCTGATCCCGCAGCTCGGCGAGGTCGCGCACCACGCGCATGCCGCGACCGCCACCACCGGCGGACGCCTTGATCAGCACGGGCAGGTGCGCGTCGGTGACCTCGGCCGGGTCGAGCTCGGCGAGCACGGGGACACCGGCGGCGTCCATCATCTTCTTGGACTCGACCTTGGAGCCCATCTGCTCGATGGCCGCGACCGGCGGACCGATCCACACCAGACCCGCGTCGAGCACGGCCCGCGCGAATTCGGCGTTCTCGGAGAGGAATCCGTAGCCGGGGTGGATCGCGTCGGCACCGGCCGACAGGGCGGCCTCGATGATCAGCTCGCCGCGCAGGTAGGTCTCGGCGGGTGTGTTGCCGGGCAGCCGGATGGCGGCGTCGGCCTCGGACACGTGCGGCGACGCGGCATCAGCATCGGAATAGACCGCGGTGGTCCCGATACCCATTCGCCTGCACGTGGCGAAGACACGGCGCGCGATCTCACCACGATTGGCAACGAGAACGTTGGTAATAGGCCCGCCCGTCGCCCGACCGCCGCCCCTCACCGAATCGCTTCGCGATGCAGTCATTGTTTGCCTCACATTCGGAAGACGCCGAAGCCCTCGGCGCCCTTGATCGGGGCTGTGTGAATGGCCGACAGAGCCATTCCCAGCACGGTGCGGGTGTCGCGGGGGTCGATGATGCCGTCGTCGAAAAGCCTGCCCGACAGGAACATCGGCATGGCCTCGGCCTCGATCTGCGCCTCGACCATCGCGGCGAGACCGGCGGCGGCCTCCTCGTCGAACGGCAGGCCCTTGGACTCGGCCGCGCCGCGCTGCACGATGGTGAGCACGCCGCCCAGCTGCGCGCCGCCCATGACGGCGGACTTCGCACTCGGCCAGGCGAACAGGAAGCGCGGGTTGAACGCGCGCCCGCACATGCCGTAGTGCCCGGCCCCGTAGGAGGCGCCGACCAGCAGCGAGATGTGTGGCACCGTGGAGTTGGCGACGGCGTTGATCATCATCGCGCCGTGCTTGATGATGCCGCCGTGCTCGTACTTTTTGCCGACCATGTAGCCGGTGGTGTTGTGCAGGAACAACAGTGGCGTGTTCTTCTTGTTCGCCAGCTGGATGAACTGGGTGGCCTTCTGCGATTCCTCGGAGAACAGCACGCCGCGCGCATTGGCGAGGATGCCGATCGGGTAGCCGTTGATCTCGGCCCACCCGGTGACCAGCGAGGAACCGTAGAGCGGCTTGAACTCGTCGAAATCGGAGCCGTCCACGACGCGGGCGATGATCTCGCGGGGGTCGAACGGGATCTTCAGGTCCGAGGGCACGATGCCGAGCAGTTCCTCGGGATCGTAGAGCGGCGAGATGACCTCGGCGCGCGGCTCGGGGCCCTGCTTCTTCCAGTTCAGTCGACGAACGATATTGCGGCCCAGCCGAATCGCGTCCTGTTCGTCGGCGGCCAGGTAGTCGGCCAGACCTGACGTGCGGGCGTGCATCTCGGCGCCGCCGAGGGTCTCGTCGTCGGAGTCCTCACCGGTGGCCATCTTCACCAGCGGCGGGCCCGCGAGGAAGACCTTCGCGCCCTCCTTGACCATCACGACGTAGTCGGACATGCCGGGGATGTAGGCGCCACCGGCGGTCGAGTTGCCGAAAACCAGGGAGATAGTGGGGATTCCGGCGGCCGAGGCCTGGGTGAGGTCGCGGAACATCGCGCCGCCGGGGATGAAGACTTCCTTCTGCGTCGGCAGATCCGCGCCGGCGGACTCGACCAGCGAGATCACCGGCAGCCGGTTCTCCCTGATGATCTCGTTGATCCGGAACTGCTTGCGCAGCGTCCACGGATTCGAGGCGCCGCCGCGCACGGTCGGGTCGGGCGCGACGATCATGGCTTCGACACCCTCGACGAGGCCGATCCCGGCGATCGTCGAGGCGCCGACCTGGAAGTCGCTGCCCCAGGCCGCTAGTGGGCACAGTTCGAGGAACGGCGAGTCCTCGTCGAGCAGCAGTTCGATGCGCTCACGCGCCGTCAGCTTGCCGCGCTTGTGATGGCGGGCCACCTTGTCGGCGCCGCCACCGGCGATCGCCTTGGCGAACTCCGCCTCGACCTCGGTGAGCTTGACCGACATCGCCTCGGCGGCCGCGGTGTACTCGGGCGAGGTGTTGTCGAGAATGGAACGGAAGGTCGTCATGCCTGGTACCCCAATACTTTCGACGCCAGCATGGTCAGGATCTCGTTGGTGCCGCCGCCGATGCCGATGATGCGCACATCGCGGTAGATGCGCTCGACCTCGGCCTCGCGCATGTAGCCCATCCCGCCGTGCAGCTGCACAGCCTGGTTGGCCACCCATTCGGCGGTCTCGACGGCGTTGTTCTTGGCGAAGCACACCTGGGCGATCAGGTTCTCCTCACCGGCGACGTAGCGCTCCACCAGCGCCCGGGTGTAGGTACGCGAGATATCCACGCGCTGGGCCATATCGGTGAGCGTCATCTGCACCTTCTGGCGGCTGATCAGCGGACGACCGAAGGTCTCGCGATCACGGCACCACTGCACGGTGAGATCGAGCGCGCGCTGGGCCAGCGAGTACGCCTGCACCGCCAGGCCGACCCGCTCGCTCACGAACGCGGCGGCGATCTGCGCGAAGCCGCTGTTCTCGGCGCCGACCAGGTTCGACGCGGGCACCCGCACGTCCACATACGACAGCTCGGCGGTATCGGAGGCCAGCCAGCCCATCTTCTCCAGCTTGCGGCTGACGGTGAAGCCGGGCGTGCCCTTCGGCACGAGGATCAGCGAAACACCCGCCGCGCCGGGGCCGCCCGTGCGCACCGCGGTGACGACGAAGTCGGCGCGACAACCCGAGGTGATGAACGTCTTGGCGCCGTTGATGATGAAGTCGTCACCGTCGCGCACGGCGGTGGTGGTGAGGTGCCCGACATCGGAACCGCCGCCGGGCTCGGTGATGGCCAGAGAGCCGATCAGGTCACCGGTCAGCGTCGGCTTGGCCCACTGATCGATCTGCGCCTGATTGCCCGAGGCGATCATGTGCGGCAACGCGATGCCACAGGTCAGCAGCGAGGCCCACAGCCCACCGGACGCGCCGGCGACATGGATCTCCTCGCCCACGATCACCGAGTCGATGGCGGTGCCGCCCTCACCGCCCGCCGATTCCGGGTACTCGATGCCGAGCAGGCCGAGTTCGCCCGCCTTCTTGTGCAGTTCGCGCGGGAGCTCGCCCGCGCGCTCCCAGGCGTCGAGGTCGGGCAGGATGTCCCGCTCCACGAACCCGCGCACGGTGGCGCGCAGCTCTTTTCGCTCCGGTGTTTCCCAAACAGACGTCATGCGAGCAGCTCCGTCGGCATATCGATGTGGCGGGAGCGCAGCCATTCGCCGAGCCCCTTGGCCTGCGGGTCAAAACGCGCCTGGTAGGCGACGCCCTTGCCGAGCAGACCGGAAATGATGAAGTTGACCGCGCGCAGATTGGGCAGCACGTGACGGGTGACGGTCAGTTCGGCCGTCTCGGGGAGAAGTTCCCGCAGCTTGTCGACGGTGAGCGTGTGCACCAGCCAGCGCCATTGGTCGTCGGTGCGCACCCACACGCCGATATTGGCGTCACCGCCCTTGTCGCCGCTGCGGGCAAGAGCGATCGTGCCGAGCGGCACGCGATCGGTCTCGGCGGGGGGCAGCGGCGCGGGGAGCTCGGGTTCGGAAACAGGTTCGAGAACAAGGGTTTCCGTGGCGGGTGCGATATCGACACGGCTGCCGTCGGCCAGCACCGCCACGTGCGGCACCTCGTGCGCGTCGACGAAGCCGGGGGTGAAGACGCCGTAGGGAGAACCGTTTCCGGGCAGCGCGGTGAAGCTGGCGCCCGGGTAGCTGGCCAAGGCCAATTCCACCGCGACACTGGAGAACCCGCGGCCCACCTTGTTCGGATCGGCATCGCGCACCACGCAGCGCAGCAGCGCGCTGGCCTGCTCTTCGGTCTCGGCATCGGGGCGATCGAGGCGGGCCAGCGTCCAGGTGAGCTCGGCGGGCTTGTCCGGCAGCCAGGATTCCAGCTGCCGTTGCGCCAGTGCGGCTTTGGCTTCGATGTCGAGGCCGGTGAGGATGAACGACATCTCGTTGCGGAAGCCGCCGAGGGTGTTCAGGGAGACCTTGAGCTGCGGCGGCGGCGCCTCACCGGTGACCCCGCTGATCAGAACGCGGTCCTTGCCCTCCTGGCTCAGCGCGATGCTGTCCAGGCGGGTGGTCACGTCGGGTCCGGCGTAGCGCGCGCTCTGGATTTCGTACATGAGCTGGGCTTCGACGGTGTCGACGGTGACCGCGCCGCCGGTGCCGTCGTGCTTGGTGATCACGCAGGATCCGTCGCGACGGATCTCGGCGATCGGGAAGCCGGGGCGGCCGATGTCACCGAGTTCGGTGAAGAAGGCGAAGTTGCCGCCGGTGGCCTGGGTGCTGCATTCGATCACGTGCCCGGCCGCCACGGCGCCGGCCAGCGCGTCGTAATCGGTTCGGCCCCAGCCGAAGTGGGCCGCCGCCGGGCCGACGATCACCGAGGCGTCGGTGACCCGGCCGGTGACGACGATGTCGGCGCCGGAGTTCAGGCATTCGACGATGCCCCACGCGCCGAGGTAGGCGTTGGCCGTGAGCGGCTGACCCAGATCGAGCTCGGCGGCGCGGGCGACCAGGTCGTCGCCCTCGACGTAGGCGATCTTGGCGTCCAGCCCGAGGTCGGCGGCGACCTTGCGCAGCCGCTCGGCCAGCCCGGCCGGGTTGAGCCCGCCCGCGTTGGTGACGATCTGCACGTTCTTCTCGAGTGCGAGGGCCAGGCAGTCCTCGATCTGGCGCACGAAGGTCTTGGCGTAGCCGAGGCTGGGGTCCTTCATCCGGTCGCGGCCCAGGATCAGCATGGTGAGCTCGGCGAGGTAGTCGCCGGTCAGCACGTCGAGGTGCCCGCCCTCCAGCATTTCGCGCATCGCGCTGAGCCGGTCACCGTAGAACCCGGAACAATTCCCGATCCGGATCAGGTCCGGATCAGCGGAGAGAGCACTCATGGCACCCAGGATCGCAGCGGTTCAGAAAAAAAGCAAGCACGCGTGCTTGTTAATCGCGGACAATTCACCAGGCAAGATGGAGTCCATGCTGTCCGTCCTCCTCTTCGCCCTCGCCGGATTCCTGCTCGGCGGTGCGTACACGACCTGGAAGAACAATCGCGCGATGTCGATCGGGTTGATCGTCGCCGCCGTCCTGGCGGGGCTCGGCGCCGCACTCTGGCTCGAGTAGCAAGACTTTCGCAAGATCAGGGCAAGGCGAGCGCTGTTGGCTTGCCCGCATGTTCACCTGGTATGTCGGCCTGCTCGCAGTCAGCGGCCTCGCGATGATCATCATGGCCAACATCGACAACGGCCGCAGCGCGCTCTCCCGCGGCCTCAACGCCGTATTCGGCATCGCGTTCCTCGGCTACGCGGGGTACCTGACGTTCGTGTTCGAAGGCGGCGACTACCTGATCTTCTTCCACGCGTTCATCCTGCCGGTGCTGCTGACGATCGACTTCGTGCGCTCGACGAACTGGCAGGCGCTGACCACCAAGCCGACCCCGACCCAGCAGGCGTTCCGGGCCTACTGGAAGGAACAGGATCGGCTGGCCAAGCGCTCAGCCCGTCGTATGTAGCTTGAAGATCCTGACGTCTTCGGGCACGCCGTTCAGCGGCGCCGCCCAGAAATTCCGCTTGTACGGTTTGGCGACGACACCCAGCTCATCCAGTGTTTCCGGGCGCAGAGCAGCCAGCGTGACACTGGATACCATCGTGTTCCCGTTGCCGCCCGCCTCCATCATGCGGGCGGCGATATTGACGTCGACGCCGAGCCAGTCGCCACCGATCTCACGGGGCGAACCGGTGTGCAGGCCGACCCGCATGCGCGGGCGGTAACCGGCGATCTCGACCTCGGCGAGATTGCGACGAGCCGCCAGCGCGGCGCGCACGGCCCGATCGGGCGAGGAGAACACCGCCATCAGCCCGTCGCCCATCCGCTTGACCACCTGACCGCCGCGCTCGACGATCGGCGGCTCGATGGCCCTGGCGACCTTGCGCAGCAGTTCCAGGGTGAGCTCGTCGCCCACCGACAGCGACCAGCTCGAGAACCCGACCAGGTCGGTGAACACAATGGTCACCTCCTCGGTGCCACGCCCACGACCGATCCGCTCCAGCCCGGCCTGCCACACCTGCAGGGCGCCGAAACCGATCTCCCTGGCCGCGGTCGGCGCGCCGCCGACGATCTTGTCCGCGGCTCGCGCCACCGCGCGCGCACCACCGGGGCCCGTCACCGACAGCGGATCGCCGAACGAGGGGTCACCGGGCAGCTGTTGGCGCGCCTTGCGCAGCGCACCGATCACGTCGGCCCGACGGTTGGCGGCCTGTAATTTCGACGAGAGCTGGGGGCGCTTCCTCCCCGCGCGCACGCCGGGGTCGGATTCGGCGGATCCACTGACGATCGGCTCCAACGGGATGGATACGTCCGCAGCGGCGTCGCGCCGCGGATTCACCCCGCCAGAAGGCGTTTCACTCACGCTCAAAAGGTTAGCCGATCCGCCTCCCCGAGACTTCCAGCCAGACTCAGGTGCGTGAAGACGAGGTGACGCGGCCAGCGGTTCCATGCGTGGTCGCGGTCGCCCGTGCCCGGTGAGTTACCCGTGTACCCACTGGATACGCGCGAGCCCCCGGCGTCCGGGCAGCGGACGCCGGGGGCTCATGCAGGGGCGACCTCCCGACAAGGTCGCGGCCCTCGCGGCCCGGGCGATTACGAGGGCGGCCCGGGCAGGATTATCAGGCGTCGCGGCGGTTGACCAGCACGAGCGCCCCGACGAAAACGATCGCCACGAAGGCGGCGAAGTAGATCAGACTGCCCCATACGCCCCAATGCCATTCGCCCGCGTACTCCTCGACGCTCAGGAACCGGTTCGCGTTCTGGAACGGCAGGAACGGCTTCACGGTGCGGCCGAAGCTGCCGAACGCGCCGAGCAGGTTCTCCACCAGCAGCGACCACAGCACGATCAGCGAGATCGCCGCGGCGGACTGCCGGACCAGCACACCGACGCCGATGGCGAGCATGACGCACAGGAAGGCGTAGATCGGCACGCTGTAGAGGGCTCGCCAGTTGCCGTCGAGCACGAGACCGGGAGCGTCGTCACCGACGATCACCTTGGCCACGATGAAGGCGATGAGCGAGAGGACACCGGTCAGCACCGCCGCGTACACGCCGACCAGCGCGGTCTTGGACAGCACGACCTTGGACCGGTTCGGGACGGCGAGGAAGCTGGAGCGGATCACGCCGAAGCGATATTCGCTGGTCACCGTCAACGCGGCCATGATCATCAGCACCATCACGCCGAAGCTGGAGACACCCGATACCGCGACCGTCGGGGTGAGCAACGGCGGGCCCTCCTCCGAGGTGCCCGCGGTGTCGGCATTGGTGACCAGCGCGATCAGCAAAGCGAGGCCGATGCCGAGGACCACGACGACCGCCGAGCACCACCAGGGCGAGCGGGTCGAGGTGAGTTTGATTCGTTCCGCTGCGAGCACGCCCATCAGAGCGCACCTCCCATCGCCTTTTGATCGAAGCTTTCACCGTGGTACTCCACGGCGCCGCCGGTCATCCGCATGAACGCTTCCTCGAGCGAGGCCTGCTGCGGCGCCAGCTCGTAGAGCGTGACGTTGTTCGTGCCCGCCACCTTGCCGACCTCGTCGGAGGTGACGCCCGCGACGATCAGCGCGGCATCGCCGTCCTCCTTCACGGTCATGCCGTGCGAGGTGAGCAGGCTGCGCAGCTGATCCAGTTGCGGGCTGCGCACGCGCACCGACTGCTCGGAGGCGCGGTCGATGAACTCCTGGGTGGTGCCGTCGAACATCAGCTGACCACGACCGATGACGATGAGCTGTTCGGCGGTCTGCGACATCTCCGAGAGCAGGTGACTCGATACGAGCACCGTGCGACCCTCGGCGGCCAGGCGCTGCATGAACCGGCGGATCCACAGGATGCCCTCCGGGTCGAGGCCGTTCACCGGCTCGTCGAACAACAGCACCTTCGGGTCGCCGAGCAGCGCACCCGCCAAGCCGAGGCGCTGGGACATGCCGAGCGAGAATCCGCCCGCGTTCTTGCCCGCCACCTCGGACAGGCCGACCAGGCGCAGGACTTCCTCGACCCGCGACTTCGGGATGTCGTTGGAGGCGGCCAGCCACTCCAGGTGGGCGCGCGCGGAGCGGTTCGGATGCACCCACTTGGCATCCAGCAGCGCGCCGACCTGGGTGAGCGGGCGTTCCAGCTGCTGGTACCGCTTGCCGTCGATGAGCGCACTGCCCGCCGTCGGCTTGTCCAGTCCGAGGATCATCCGCATGGTCGTCGATTTACCGGCACCGTTGGGTCCGAGGAACCCGGTCACCAGTCCTGGCCGGACGGTGAACGTGAGGTCCTGCACCGCGACGGTCTGGCCGAATTGCTTCGTCAGGCCCTTCAGCTCGATCATGAGCCCTAGCTTGCCTGACAACCCGCGCAACGCGCGTCGCCGGGAAGTAGCGAGTCGGGTCATCCTCGAGGATGACCTTCGACCCTTAGACGGCTGGGGAAGAAGCCTGAGCCCAGAAACGCTTCGGGATACGGCCCGCCTGCCGGGCCAGATAGCCGGCGCGCACCGCCGCCGACATGGCCGATGCCATGAGTTCGGGCTCTTTCGCCCTGGTCACGGCGGTGGCGAGCAGGACCGCCGAGCAGCCGAGCTCCATGGCGAGGGCGGCGTCGCTGGCGGTGCCGATGCCCGCGTCGAGGATCACGGGGACCCCTGCGGCGGCGACGATCATCTCGATGTTGTGGGGGTTGCCGATGCCGAGACCCGTGCCGATCGGGGAGCCGAGCGGCATCACCGCGGCGCAGCCCGCTTCCTCGAGGCGGCGCGCGAGTACGGGGTCGTCGGAGGTGTACGGCAGGACCACGAAACCGTCGTCGACGAGCTTCTCGGCGGCGTCGAGGAGTTCGAAGGGGTCGGGCAGCAGGGTTCGGTCGTCAGCCACCACCTCGAGCTTGACCCAGTTGGTGTCGAGCGCCTCGCGGGCCAGCTGGGCGGTGAGCACGGCCTCGGCGGCGGTGCGACAGCCCGCGGTATTGGGCAGGAGCGTGATGTCGAGGCGCTTGAGCAGGTCGAGCACGCCGGTGCCGCCCGCGGCGTCGACGCGACGCATGGCGACAGTGGTGAGCTCGGTGCCCGAGGCGATCAGGGCCTGTTCCAGGACGGCGAGGTTTTCGGCACCGCCGGTGCCCATGATCAGGCGCGAACCGAACTCCTTGTCCGCGATACGCAACGGCGCGACGGCCTCAGCCACCCTGCACCGCCGTGAGCACCTCGATGGTCCAGCCGCGGCCGACCGGTTCGTCCCAGCGCGACTTCGAGAAGACCGCGCCGTCGACCGCCAATGCCACACCCCGGCAGGGCAATTCGAGCTTTGCCAGCAGTTCGCGGACGCTGAGCGGCTCGGGGAACTCGTGGTCGACACCGTTGACGGTGACGCCGATCGGGATGGTCGAGGTCATCGAACTCCTCCTTGCGACAGAGATGGCATCTGCGATGCCGGAAAACGTTGGGGTGAAGCGGCTTCCACCACCGCCGGGGTGGCGCCGTCGAGCAGTGCGGGCACGACCGCGGCGGTGAGCGCCAGGGTGAGCATGCCGTTGCGGCCGTGCCCGGTGGCGGCGACGACCCGGTCGTCGAGGTGGCCGAGCAGCGGGAGGTTGTCGGGTGTTCCCGGCCGCGAACCCGCATTCGCTTCGGCCAGTTCGTATTCGGCGATGCCGGGCAGGATGGTCTCGGCGTCGGCGATCAGGTCACGGACGCCACCGACGGTGACGGTGGTGTCGAAGCCCGCTTCGTATTGTGTTGCACCGACGACGATTCCGTCTTCGCGAGGGACCAGGTAGACCTGCCGGCCGTGGACCCTGGCGCGGATCACCCTGGTCGGCGGCGGGCTGACGCCCGGCCTGCGACGCAACCGGAGGATCTCGCCCTTCACCGGGCGCACCGGCAAGCCCGGCCAGAGCTCGGCGGAGCGAGCGCCCGCCGCGAGGACGACGCGGTCGTGCGGTAGATCATCCAGTGCGACAACAGCTTCGGCGCGAACCTCGACACCGGCCCCGGCACAGGCGGATTGGAGAGCGCGCAGTACCCGCCGGTTGTCGATGGCGGGTTCGGTCTTCGCGTGCAGGCCCGCGCGGACGGTGCGCGCGAGTGCGGGTTCCAGCACGCGGACTCCCGCCCGGTCGAGCACCCGCAGGTCGTGGCCGAACCCGGCCAGCCACTCCGAGACGGTGCGCAGGTCGGCGGCATCGGCGCCGTCGAGCGCCACGGTCAGCGTCTCGTCGGCCACGAACATCGACTCGCCGGAGATCGCGCGCAGGCTCTCCCCGAAGGCGGACCACTCGGCCAGCGCGGCCGCGCCGAAGGCGAGCACGCGATCCTCACCTGGCCAGCCTTCCGACAGCGGAGCGAGCATTCCACCGGCCACGAAGGAAGCGCCGCGCGCCGGTTCGGGGTCGTAAACGGTAACCGTCCAGCCCGCCTCGGCGGCCCGCCATGCGACGGCGAGTCCGACGGCGCCGCCGCCAACGACCGCCAGAGTCCGCATCACGTTCCACCTGTCTTTTTTCGCCTATCGCCCGCCACGGCGTTCGCACTCCAACGGTAGCGCGACTACCGTCGTGGACGTGCAGCCCTCCCATCCCAACCGTTCCGTCCCGCCCAGGGAGCGTCTGTCGAGTGCGCTGCTGTATCTGTGCACCGACGCGCGCCGGGAGAAGGGCGATCTGGCCAGATTCGTCGACGCCGCGCTGGCCGGTGGCGTCGACATCGTGCAGCTCAGGGACAAGGGGTCGCCGGGCGAAGCCGAATTCGGCGCGCTGGAGGCCAAGGCAGAGCTGGGCGCACTCGCCGAGATCAAGGCGGCCACGCGACGCCACGGCGCCTTGCTCGCGGTGAACGACCGCGCCGATATCGCCCTGGCCGCGGGCGCGGACGTGCTGCACCTCGGCCAGGGCGACCTGCCGCCCACCTACGCGCGACGCGTCGTCGGCCCCGATGTGGTGATCGGCCGCTCCACCCACAACCGCAATCAGGCGGGCCTGGCCGCCATCGACGGCCACCTCGACTACTTCTGCACCGGCCCGATCTGGACCACGCCCACCAAGCCCGGCCGCCAAGCCGCAGGCGTGGACTTCGTCCGCACGACCGCCGAGTCCCATCCCACGCTCCCCTGGTTCGCCATCGGCGGCGTCGACGCGCAGCGACTGCCGGAGGTGTTGGCCGCCGGCGCCCGCCGCGTCGTCGTGGTCAGGGCGATCACCGAAGCCGCCGATCCGGAAGCCGCGGCCCGCGAACTCAAACAAGCACTACTCGCCGCTGACTGAGCTCGCCGTCGCGGCGTGGGCGCGCCGGTCGGGTCCGGCTGTACACAGTCGGGCCGGGCGAGGTGGTGCCGCGAGTCAGGCGAGGATGTCCGCCCTGGTGAGGGTCGGTCCGTCGGTCGGCTCACCATCGAGGACGACCTCGACGCCGGGGCCATCGAGCCGGGCGTGCAGCCAGAAGAAGCCCTGGTCGGGAAGTTCGACTGTGCGGGGCAGCGCGTCGGCGAGTTCGGCGTCGGCCTCGACGCGCACCCGCAACGGCACCGCCCGCAGTTCGGTCCAGGCGGTGGCGAAGCCGGGGTGCAACGGCAGGTCGGTGACCTCGTCCTCGGGGACCCAGGCGAGTTCGGCGCTCTCCCGGTTGGCGACCGTGGGCAGCGGTTTGTCGGCATCGGCGATGACGGTGATGTAGGTCCAGCCGCTCGCGGCGGTCATGGTCAGGCGCTCGGCGCGGACCTGGAGGTCGTCGGCGGTGATGCCCGCTTCCTCCTCCGCCTCCCGGACGGCCGCGTGCTCGGGCGACTCGTGCGAATCGCGGGCGCCGCCGGGCAGCGCCCAGGTTCCGCCCTGATGACTCCACGGCGCCCGGTGCTGCAACAGCACCGCCGACCCGCCACCGGGCAACGGCGCGCGCAGCAGTAGCCCCGCCGCACCGAACTTGCCCCAGTGCTTGACCCCGTCAGGGCTCTTGTACCAGCCGTCTCCGTCGCCGCGCATCCCATACTCTTTCCTCCGAGCAGCCGAACAGCAACCGCTTCGGGGGTATGTGAGGGGCTGCGCTACCCGTAGGCCCACAATAAACTCCGCACAGGTAGGTGTGCACGAACAGCGCCGGGAGGTGAACGATGGACGAACCGGGGAATCGCAATGCCTCGACCGAGGTGGCGGCCGTCCGGGTTCGCCCGTCGTCGCAGGCCGAGGCCGGTCCGAAGCCTTCCGAGACCCCGGGAGCCGCGCCGGTGACACCGCGCTGGGTGCCGTTGCGCCGACCGGCCGCGCCCGTGGACCGGCCGCCCGCGCCCGACGTCAGAGCGTTACGCGCGCAGTTCCAACCGGCCCGCTTGCGCAGCTTCGCGCACTCCTCGCCGGGGCGGTTGGTTGCCGCCGGACTGGTGCTGATGGTGCTGTGCGTCACCGCGGGCGCGGTGACTTCGACAACCGTGAGTGAGCGTCAGCAAGCTCTCGGCGTCCTGCTCGACGACACCGAACCCGACGCGCATTCGGCCAACCACCTCTACACCTCGCTCTCGATCGCCGACGCCGCCGCGGGCACCGCCTTCATCGCGGGCGGACTCGAGCCCAAGGCCGTGCGCGACCGCTACACCCAGGCCATCGGCGAGGCCGCCGCGGAGTTGGTGACGCAGGCCGGCCACGTCTCCGACGAGGAAGCGGCCGACCCGTCGGGCACCGATCGCAGGCTGCGCACCGGCATCGCGACCGGGCTGCCCGTCTACAGCGGGCTGATCGAGACCGCACGGGTGAACAACCGCAGCGGCTATCCCGTGGGCGCGGCGTATCTGAGCGAGGCCTCGCATCAGATGCAGACCGGGCTGCTGCCGATGGCCGAGGAATTGGAAGACCATCGGTTCGACGCGGTCACCGCCGCGCAGCACCGGCACGTACAACCGCCGTGGACGGCGATCGCGCTGCTGGTGGTGGCGCTCGGCGCGCTGATCTGGGTGCAGGTCGAGCTGGCGCGGCGCTCGCGCCGGTTCTTCAATATGGGCCTGCTGATCGGCACCGGCGCGCTGGCACTGACGCTGATCTGGACAGTGGCGGCCGGATCGTTGTCCGCGGTGGCGATGATTCGCTGCCGGGACGAAGGAGCGGTGCCGTCGGCGCGGCTGGCCGAGAGTCGGATCCTGGTGCAGCAAGCCAGATCAGCGGAAATGGTGAAGCTGGTACGCCGCGACGCGACCGGCGACTACGACCGCACCTTCGATACCAATGCCGCCCGGCTCAACGAGTTGCTCGCCGGTTATCCCGATGACGCCCCCGCGCGCGACGAAGTGGCGTACGCGCGGGCCGCGCTGACCCGCTGGCAGTCGGCCCACCAGCGGATGAACGACACCCTCGAGCGTGGCGATTTCATGGGCGCGGCCACCGTGGCCACCGGTCCGAGCGCCGCCGATTCGGCCGCCCAGGTGGACGCACTCGATCGGGCACTGGACAAGGCGGGCGCGGTGACACGAGACACCCTGCGCGCGAAGGTCTCTCAGGCGATCGACGTGCTGTCGTTCCTCTCCCCCGGCGCGTTCGTGCTCGGGATCGCGGCGGCGGCTTGCGTCGCGCTCGGGTTGTGGCCGCGACTGCGGGAGTACCGGTGAGGCGCGGGCGCGTCCTCGCGGCGCTGGTGCTGGTCGGGGTGCTCGCCGGCTGCTCCGACAGCACACCCGTGCCCGATCAGCGCGGCGTCTATTCCGAACCGCCGTTGCCCGCCAAGGCGATTCCGATCGGCACCGATACCCCCGTGCCCGCTACCGGTGGCGAGCAGTGCGGCGATCCGACCGCGAGCCTGCGGCCGAGCATCGCCTCCGGCCCGACGATCGACGCCATCCGCGCACGCGGCAGGCTCATCGTCGGACTCGACGCGGGCAGCAATCTGTTCAGCTTCCGCGATCCGCTCAGCGGCCGCATCGTCGGCTTCGACGCCGACATCGCCCGCGAGATCGCCCGTGACCTGCTCGGCAACCCTGATCTGATCGAATACCGCAGTCTCGCTTCGGAAGAGCGCGAGCGAGCGCTGCAGGATCACACCGTCGACCTGATCGCGAAGACGATGACCATCACCTGCGAGCGACGTCAGCGCGTAGCCTTCTCGACGGTGTACCTGCGGGCCGACCAGCGGGTGCTCGCGGTGAAGGATTCCGGCATCGGCGGTCTCGCCGATCTGGCGGGCAAGCGCGTGTGCGTGGTGCGCGGCACCACCTCCCTCGATCACATCCGCCGCGACCAACCCGCCGCCACGATTCTGACGGTGCCCACCTGGGCCGACTGCCTGGTGGTGCTGCAACAGCGCCAGGTCGACGCGGTGAGCACCGACGACTCGATCCTGGCGGGCCTGGCCGCCCAGGACCCCTACACCGAGGTGGTCGGCGGCAGCATCAGCGCCGAGCCGTACGGCATCGGCATCCCCAAAGGCGACGACGACCTGGTGCGTTTCGTCAACGCCACCCTGGACCGCATCCGCAACGACGGCACCTGGACGCGGATCCACCGCCGCTGGCTCGCGACTCTCGGCGAGACGCCGAGCCCGCCCGCCCCGAAGTACCAGGACTGACGGCCATGAGTACGAATCCCCTGGATGGCGAACTGGGACAAGCTGATCCGGACCCGGAGATCGGCGCCGAGCCGAACGATCCGGCCCCCGACCCGGAACGGCGCGAGCAGACCCAGCTGACCCAGCGTCAGCGGCCGGGCACGCTGCCGGGCGGATGGACGTTGCCCGGCGACGACGAGACGCGGCCGTTGCCCAAACTCACCGCCGAGGCGGCCGCGGAGTTCGCCCGACAGCAGGCGAGCAGCCGCGACCACACCCCGGCCACCGATGCCACCCAGCGAGCCGAAGAGTCCGGCGCCGTCGAGCGATCGGGCGAGATCGCCCAGGCCGCGACGGCACAGCAGGCGGACGAGCAGCTCGCCACACAGCGGGCGACTCGTCCCCCGGTACCCGAGTCAGCGGCGTACGCACCGACCGAAGCCGCACCGCGAACCGCACCGTACGCCCCGACCGAGGCCGCACCGCGGGACCCCATGATCGCACCGTACGCGGCGACCGAGGCCGCGCAGCGCACCGAACCACCCGGCACGCAGGCGAGTCCGGTCGATCCCGAATCCTGGCCGTCCACGCCGCAGACCGGTGGGGGTACCGCACGGTCGGGGCGCAGCGTGCGAACGGCGCGCTCGCGACCCACCCGACGACTCGGGGCCGGGCTGGTGCCGATTCCGACGGTGACCCCGGCCGATCCGCGTGCTGCCGTGCTGGCGGATCCGATGGTGTCGGAAGGTCGGCGGTTCTGCTGGCGCTGTAGCAATCCGGTCGGGCGTTCGACGCCGGCGCGGGCGGCCTCGACCAGTGGCGAATGCGAAACCTGCGGGGCCGCTTACGATTTCCGGCCGTCGCTGCACGAAGGCGACATGGTCGCCGGGCAGTACGAGATCCAGGGTTGCATCGCGCACGGCGGGCTGGGCTGGATCTATCTGGCCATCGACCGCAATGTGAGCGATCGGTGGGTGGTGCTCAAGGGGCTGTTGCACGCGGGCGACGCCGAAGCGCAGGCCGTGGCGGTGGCCGAGCGGCAGTTCCTGGCCGAGGTGGCGCACCCGAGCATCGTCAAGATCCACAACTTCGTCGAGCACACCGCCGGTGACGGGTCCATCGGCTACATCGTGATGGAGTACGTGGGCGGCCATTCGCTGCGTG
The DNA here is from genome assembly GCF_030486425.1 of Nocardia sp. PE-7. Classification (NCBI taxonomy): domain Bacteria; kingdom Bacillati; phylum Actinomycetota; class Actinomycetes; order Mycobacteriales; family Nocardiaceae; genus Nocardia; species Nocardia sp. PE-7. The sequence continues at coordinate 6,509,011 of NZ_CP129614.1, forward strand.
ACATCCTCGACGCCAAGCCGCGGGGCGAGCAGATGCCGCTGGCCGAGGCCATCGCGTACGTGCTGGAGATCCTGCCCGCACTCGAGTATCTGCACTCGATCGGTCTCACCTACAACGACCTCAAGCCCGACAATGTGATGGTCACCGAGGACCAGGTGAAGCTGATCGACCTCGGCGCGGTCGCCACCATCGACGCCTACGGAAACCTGTACGGCACCAAGGGTTTCCAGGCGCCGGAGATCGCCAGGACCGGGCCGACGCCTGCCTCCGACGTCTACACCGTCGGCCGGACGCTCGCCGCGCTCACGCTGGCGTTGCCCAGCGAACACGGCCGCTACCTCGACGGCATCCCCGACCCCGCCGACGAACCGCTGCTCGCCCGCTACGAGTTCTTCCATCGATTCCTGCTCACCGCCACCGATCTCGATCCGGCACTTCGTTTTCCGTCGGCGCGGGCGATGTCGGCGCAGCTGGCCGGTGTGCTGCGCGAGATCCTCGCTTTCGACACCGGCACCGAACATCCACAGCTGTCCACAGTGTTCAGTCCACAACGCACCAGCTTCGGAACCGAGGAGCTGATCAGCCAGACCGACGCCTACCTCGACGGTGTCGGTCGCTCACCGCTACTGGATTCCCGTGATGTGGTCGCCGCACTGCCGATTCCGCTGATCGACCCCGCCGACCCGTCGGCTCCGCTGCTGGCGGCGACCGCCAACCCGGAACCCGAACGGGTGCTGGAGGCGCTGCACGACTCCCGCGAGCGAGCCGAGGCCGACCCCGACAACGCGCCCGAAACCCTGGCGGGCGAGTTGCTCTTCGCCGAGGCGCGAGCACGGCTGGAACTAGGCGAGTCGGCGGCGGTTCTGCACATGCTCGACCGGGTGCCGAACGAAACCGATTGGCGCACGGACTGGTTCACCGGTCAGGCGCATCTGCTCGAACTCGACTACGAAGCCGCCTTCGCGTCGTTCGAGGCGGTGCTGCGGGTGCTGCCCGGTGAGATCGCGCCCAAGCTGGCGCTGGCCGCCACCGCGGAACTCATCCTGCAACACTGGGATTCCGCGGCGCCCGAACAGTGGCGCAGCTTCGCCGAACGCTATTACGACACCGTATGGCGCACCGACCGGGCCGTGGTGAGCGCGGCATTCGGCCTCGCCAGGCAGCTGGCGGTGGCGGGGCGAGTCGGCGAAGCGGTGCACGCGCTCGACGACGTGCCCGCCGCGTCGCGCCACTTCACCACCGCCCAGACCACAGCGATCCTGTTGCTGCTCACCAGCTCCCCCGTCGCCGAACTCGACGAACAGATCCTGCGGCTGGCCGCCTCGCGCGCCCAGTCCATCGCCCCCGGCGAGCACCGGGCCACCCTCATGCGCACCCTGGTCCAGGGCACCGCGTTGGCCTGGCTACAGGCCGGGAACACCCCGAAACGTAAGGACGCCAAGCTGTTCGGGCGTGGCTTCACCGAACGCGACCTGCGCGACGGCACCGAAACCGGCCTGCGTTCCCTCGCCCGCAACGCGCCGGACCGGGACCACCGCTACGCCCTCGTCGACCTCGCCAACTCGCTGCGCCCCAAATCCTGGTTCTGAGCTCAGCGCGCGCCGACCAGTTCGTGGGCCGCGCGTGCGATGGCCAGCTCCTCGTTGGTGGGTACCACCAGCACCGCAACCGGAGCGAAGTCCGGCGAAATGCGCCGGACGCCAGGGGCTCTCGTCTCGTTGCGAACAGGATCGATCTCGATACCGAGGGCTTGTAGCCCCGCCAGGGCGTCGGCGCGCACCGCCGGACTGTTCTCGCCCACACCGGCGGTGAAGACGATGGCGTCGACGGTGCCGAGTTCGACGAGATAGGCGCCGAGGTAGCGGCGCAGGCGGTGGATGTAAACGTCGTAGGCGAGCTTCGCCTGGGTGTCGCCGCCGTCGATCAGCTTCTGCAGCTCACGGAAGTCGTTCACCCCGGACAGGCCCTTGATGCCCGAGTTGCGATTGAGCAGCTGCTCCACCTGGCTCACGTCCAGATCGGCCGCCCGCATGAGGTACGGCGTGACACCCGGATCCAGGTCGCCCGGCCGGGTGCCCATCACCAGACCTTCGAGTGGGGTCATGCCCATGGTGGTGTCGATCGCGACGCCGCCCTGGATCGATGAAGCGGACGCGCCGTTGCCCAGGTGGAACACGATCTGGTTCAGCTCTTCGGTCGGCCTGCCCAGGTATTGCGCGGCCTTGTCCGACACGTACTGGTGCGAGGTGCCGTGGAAGCCGTACTTGCGAATGCCGTGGGTGGCGGCCAGTTTCGCGTCGATGGCATAGGTCTTGGCCGCGTCGGGCAGGGTGTGGAAGAACGCCGTGTCGAAGACCGCGACCTCGGGAATGCCGGGCAGCAGCTCTCGCGTCGACTCGATGCCGACCACATTGGCGGGATTGTGCAGCGGCGCGAGCACCGACAACTCGTCGATCGCGTGCAGCACGTCGTCGGTGATCAGGGTCGGCTCCCAGAACACCTCGCCGCCGTGGACCACCCGGTGCCCGACCGCGCCGATCCCGATCGTGGTCAGATCGAGGCCGGTTTCGCGGAACATCTCGAACGCCCGCAGCAGACCGGCCTTGTGGTCCTCGATCGTGCCGTCGTACTCGAGCTTGGCGGGGCCCGCCTCGTGCACGATCCGTCCGCCGTGCGACTCGCCGATCTTCTCGACCAGCCCGGACGCCAACACCTCTGCCGAGACAGCATGCAGCAGTTGATATTTGATCGACGAAGAGCCGCTGTTCAGCACCAGGACGAGATCACTCACTTGCCGTCTCCCTGTGCCTGGATGGCGGTGATCGCCACGGTGTTGACGATGTCGGCGACCAGCGCGCCGCGCGAGAGATCGTTCACCGGTTTACGCAGCCCCTGCAGCACCGGCCCGATCGCGACCGCACCCGCGCTACGCTGCACCGCCTTGTAGGTGTTGTTGCCGGTATTGAGGTCGGGGAAGACGAAAACCGTTGCCTTGCCCGCCACTTCGGAATCGGGCAGCTTGGCGCTGGCGACAGCGGGCTCGATCGCGGCGTCGTACTGGATCGGGCCTTCCACCGGCAGTTCCGGCGCGCGCTCGCGCACGATTTCGGTTGCCGCGCGGACCTTGTCGACATCGGCGCCGGTCCCGGACGCGCCGGTGGAGTACGACAGCATCGCCACCCGGGGGTCGATCCCGAACCGGGCCGCGGTGCCCGCCGAGGACACCGCGATATCGGCCAGCTGCTCCGAGGTCGGGTCGGGCACCACGGCGCAATCGCCATAGGCGAGAACACGATCGGCCAAGCACATCAGGAACACACTCGACACCGTGGATACGCCGGGCACCGTCTTGATGATCTCGAACGAGGGCCGAATCGTGTGCGCGGTGGTGTGCGCGGCGCCCGAGACCATGCCGTCGGCGATTCCCTTGTAGACCATCATGGTGCCGAAATAGGAGATGTCGGCCATGGTTTCGCGCGCACGCTCAAGCGTCATGCCCTTGTGCTTGCGCAGTTCGGTGTATTCGGCGGCGAAGTCGTCGAGGTAGCCGGAGGTGCGCGGCGCCAGCACCTCGGCGTCGGCGATGTCGACACCGAGTTCGGCGGCACGGGCGCGCACCGAGGCCTCGTCACCGAGGATGGTGAGGTCGGCGATCTTGCGCTGTAGTACTCGTCCGGCGGCCCGAATGATGCGGTCGTCGTCGCCCTCGGGCAGCACGATGCGTTTGCGATCGGCGCGGGCGCGTTCGATCAGCCGGTACTCGAACATCTGCGGTGTCACGACCGTCGAGGTCGGAACCTGGATGCGCCGCAACAGTTCCGGCGCGTCGACCCGCTGCTCCATCAGCGCGAGTGCGGTGTCCACCTTTCCCGGACTGCCCGCCCACATCCGGCCACGGGTGCCGTGCACGGCACTGGCGGTGTCGTAGGTGCCGAGTTCGGTGGCGAGGATGGGCAGCCTGGGCTGCAGACCCTCCATCAGTCGCGCGATCGCCGGATGCGGGCGAAGGCCACCGTTCATGATGACCCCGGCCAGCGACGGAAAGCCCGCTGCCTCATGGGCATTCACCAGACTGAGCAGCACATCGGATCGGTCGCCGGGCGCGATCACCACCACACCGTCGGAGAGGCGCTCCAAGATGTGTTCGGCGGTCATGCCGCCGACCATGATGCGCAGCGCTTCACGCTGCAGCAATTCCGGGTCGCCACTGTATATTTCGCCCTCGATGGACTCGCACAGCTCGGCCATCGTCGGCGCCATCAGCAGCGGCACCTCGGGCAGGGTCCACGACGGAACATCGAAACTCGCCAGTGTGGTGGCGATTTCGTCCAACTCGTCAGGGGCGCAGCGATTGGCCACGATCGCGACGAGGTGAGCGTGCTCGGTGGTGAGTTCGCTGGTACACAGTTCGACCAGTTGTTTGACCTCGCCGGGCGTGCGGTCGGCGCCGCGAACGACCAGCAGCACCGGCGCGCCCAGGTTCACCGCGATGCGGGCATTGAAGCGCAGCTCGCTCGGGCTGGCGACGTCGGTGTAGTCGCTGCCGACGATCACCACCGCGTCGCAGGCCTTCGCGACATCGTGGAACCGCATCACGATATCGCTGATCGCGGCGGTGGGGTCGCGGTGCACGTCCTCGTAGGTGACGCCGATGGCCTGCTCGTAGCTGATATCGGCGGTGCTGTGCTCGAGCAGCAGTTCGAGGATGTAGTCGGGTTCGTCGGCCGAGCGGGTGATCGGACGGAATACGCCGACGCGTGCGGTGGTCGCGCACAGCATGCCGAGGACACCCAGTGCGACCGTAGATTTTCCGGTGTCACCCTCGGGTGAGGCGATGTACACGGTGGACGGCGCTTGTTCGACCATGCTCGCGAGCTTAGTGAATTGTCGGCGATTCAGGGGCGCGGTGTGGTCCGATCGGTCGGGTTATAGTCCGGCCCTTATGACGCTCAGTGCCCGGATCATGGTCCGATCGGTCGGGCTATAGTCCGGCCCGAATGACACTCAGTGCCCGGATCATGGTGCGATTGGTCGGGCTATAGTCCGGCCCATGACATCGCAGTTCCCGGATCGGCAGTGGGGTTCGCGCACCAACCCCCTGTCGCGCGCAGCCAACCGTTTCGCCGCGACCAAGCCGGGGTCCTGGCTGGTCCGCACGATCACCCCGCTCGACCGCGCCCTGCTGGAACGCACCGACGCCAAGTACACCGTGCTCGGCCCGATCGGCGCCCCGGTGATCCTGCTCACCACCACCGGCCGCAAGTCCGGCGTCGCCCGTACCCAGCCACTGCTCTACGTCCACGACGGCGACACCCTGTACGTGATCGGCTCCAACTTCGGCCAGCAACATCACCCCGCGTGGACCGCCAACCTGCTCGCCGACCCGTCGGCCACCGTCGCCATCGCGGGCGAGCGCATCCCGGTCACCGCCACTCCGGTCCCAGACGCGGACCAGGACGCGATCTTCGCCCGCTTCGTCGAGATCACCGGCGCCTACGCCGCCTACCGCGACCGCACCACCCGCGATCTACGCATGTTCGCCCTGCGCCGGACTGTCTGACCTGGTCCGCGTACCCGAGGTGCCCCGCGACGCCCCGGGCTTGTCAGGCCCGGGACGCCCTCGCGCATCAGACCTTGTCGACTTCGCCGTTCGACAGTGCCTTCTGCAGGGAGTTGAACACCGTCAGACCCTGACCGACCATGCCGTTGAGCAGCTCGCCGACACCGTCGGGGCCGTTGAGGACGGTGAGGTTGGCGCCCGCCAGGCCGTGTGAGGCCTGCTTGACGATTTCGGGGAGCTGCTCGATGAGCATCTGGTCCAGCGCGATCCGGTTGTTGGACGCTGCGGCTTCGGCCTGAATTCGCGTGCGGTCGGCTTCGGCCACCGCGAGGATGCGGACGCGTTCCGCTTCCGCCTGCGCGGGTTTCACCACTTCGGCTTGGAGCTGCTGCTCGCGGAGTTCGGCGTTCTTGCGCGCCTGCTCGGCCTGCGCGTGCAGGACGGCCTGCCTGGCGATGGCGTCGGCGAGCGGGCCCGCCTGTGCCGCTTCGGCGTTGGCCTTGTCGATGTCGCGCTGGTACTCGGCCTTGAGGATGGCGGTTTCGCGCTCGTATTCGGCGCGACGGCGCAACGACTCCTGTTCGGCCTCGGCGGAGCGCTGGGCGGCCTGGGCCTGGGCGATCTGGGCATCGCGCTGGACCGCCGCGTTGTGCGGCGCCGCGAGCGCGTTGATGTAGCCGAGATTGCCGTCGTCGATGCTCTGGATCTGGAACGAGTCGACCCACAGGCCGATATTGCTCATCTCCACCTTGGAGGCGATGAGGACCTCGTCGGCCAGCTTCTGGCGTTCGCGGATGATCTCCTCGACGGTCATCGAGCCGACGATCGAGCGCAGGTGACCGGAGAAGATCCGGCCGGTGAGCACCGACATCTCCTGTTCCTGCTCGGACAGGAAGCGTTGTGCCGCATTGACGATCGACTGAGTGTCGTTGGCGACCTTGAACGCGATCACCGCGCGCACATCGAGTTGGATGGCCTGCTTGGTGACGCAGCGCTCGCGGATCTCGGACTCGAACATGGCCAGCGACAGGTAGCGGACCTTGCGGAACAGCGGCACCACCCAGGTGCCGCGGCCGATGACTACTTTGAAGGGGGTGTCGTCCTTGGTCTTGGCACCACTGACCAGCATGGCTTCGTCGGGATCGGGAACGTGATAGCCCAGCATCGCGGGCCCCTTTCATTCTGAGGGAAGCGGAATCCAAGTGACCACATCGACCAGCCGCCCCGGATGGACCGCGACGATCAACACGGTGGTCCAGGCGGCGATCGGCTCGTCGGCTCGGGCGAGGTAGAGCTCGGTACCCCCACGAATCGAGATCAGCACCTCACCCAGTGCGCCCGCCTCCCGAATCGGCGACGTGATGGTGCCCGTCATGCCGTGCACGGAATCGGTCATCGCGGGTGAACCTCCCTGTCTCGCACCGGATGCCGTCAGGGTACGGAGCCTCGGCTATAAGCCGGTAGTAAAATTCTTATTGACAGCATCCTGTCAAATATGACAGCATTCTGTCATGTCGATCACCACAGTTCATGTAGCCGTCTACGACACCCTCGCCGACTGGGAAGTGGGAGCCGTTACGGCGCACATCGCCAACGGAAACTGGCACCGGGAGCCCGGAACGTTCGAGGTCGCGACGGTCGGCCTCACCACCGAACCGATCACCACCATGGGGCGCCTGCGAGTGACGCCCGACCTCGCCCTCGCCGATCTCGATCCGGCCGACAGCGCGATGCTGATCCTGCCGGGCGCGGACCTGTGGATGAGTGGGGACCTGATCGCGTTCGCGCAGAAGGCGAAGGAGTTCGTCGACGCCGGGGTGCCGGTGGCCGCGATCTGCGGCGCCACCTTCGGACTTGCCGCGGCGGGCTTGCTCGATGACCGCGCACACACCAGCAATGCGGCGGAATTCCTTGTCTACAGCGGATATTCGGGTGCCGAGCACTACGTCGAGACGGCGGCGATCACCGACCGTGACGTGATCACCGCCGACGGCATGTCACCGTTCGAATTCGCGAGAGAGATCTTCGCGCGGCTGGACCTGTACGAACCGCACGTCCTCGAGGCCTGGTACAAGCTGTATGCGCAGAAGGATCCGGCCGGGTACGCCGCGCTGGCCGAATACGAGGGGACCCACGCAGCTTGACTTCCGAACAGGAATTACTCGACGGCGCCGCGCTCACCGTCTTCCGGCTCAACGGTCAGTTCCTGACCATCGGTGACGGGCTGTCCGCACCGGCCGGGATCTCGGTGGCCTGGTGGCAGGTGATGGCCGCCGTGCTGGAACAGCCGCAGCCGGTGGCCGGCATCGCCCGTGCGATGGGCATCACCCGGCAGAGCGTGCAGCGGATCGCGGACCTGCTGGTCGGCAAGGGTATGTGCGAGTACCGACCCAACCCGGCACACAAGCGGGCCAAGTTGGTCGCGATGACCGAAGAAGGCCACGCCGCCATTCGGCGTATCGACCCACAGCACGCGGCCATGGCGCACCGGCTGGCGCAGGCGCTCGGTCCCGCCGAGTTCGCCGCGACGGTCGCGACCCTCGCTCGCCTCGCGGCGACCCTCGACACGATCATCGCCGACGAGGACTAGCCGCAAACACATCGACGCCCCCGCCACCGGTCCGGTGATGAGGGCGTCGATGCGGCGCGGAGCTCAGCTCTGCAGGCCGGCCTCGATCTCGAGGGTGAGGGTGATCTTGTCGCCGATCACGGCGCCGCCGTCGGGCAGCGGCATGTCGATGTCGAGGCCGAAGTCGCGGCGCGAGACCACGGCCTTGGCTTCGAAGCCGGCGACCGGGCCGTTGCCCATGCCCGGGTTGACGCCGAGGAACTCGACCTCGAGAGTGACCGGCTTGGTGTTGCCGCGCACGGTGAACTCGCCGTCGACGACGAAATCGCTGCCCTCACCGCGGAATCCGGTGGACTTGAAGGTCATCAGCGGGAACTGCTCGACGTGGAAGAAGTCGGCGGTGCGCAGGTGACCGTCGCGCTGGGCGTTGTCGGTGGTGAGGGAGTCGACGCGGATCTCGGCGTGTGCGGTGGCGGTGCCGTCCTCGGCGATCACGAGGGCGCCGTCGAAGTCGGTGAAGCGACCGCGGACCTTGCTCACCATCAGGTGGCGTACGGAGAAGCCGACGGTGGAGTGGGTGGGGTCGATGGCCCAGGTGCCTGCGGTGAGTCCCTTGGCGATGGCGTTGGTCATGAGTGTGCTCCTTCTGGAATAGGTGTGGATCAGTGGGGAAGATTGGCCGCGAGTAGGTCTTCGAACGGGGTGGTGTCGAGATAGGGATCGGTCGGCCGGGTAGCCGTTCGGCCGAGCAGCAAGGCGCTGAATTCGCCTGCGGCGCGGTCTATTCGGTTGTTCAGCGCCTGGTCGGCGCCGTTGGCGCCCCAATCGGTCGAGGCCGCGTAGACCGCGGTGGGCACGACGATCGAGCGCAGGTAGGCGAACAGCGGACGCACCGCGTGCTCGAGAGCGAGGGAGTGCCGTTCGGTGCCGCCGGTCGCGCCGGTCAACACCGGCATCGCGGCCAGCGAATCCGGTTCCAGCACATCGAAGAACGTCTTGAACAGACCGCTGTACGAGGCGCTGAAAATCGGGGTGACGGCGATCAGACCGTCGGCGGTGACGACCTTGTCGATCGCCGCCCGCAGCGAGGGGGCGGGGAACCCGGTGAGCAGGTTGTCGGCCAGCTCACGGGCGTGATCACGCAGGTCGACGAAGTCCAGCTCCACCTCGCCGCCCAGTTCCCGTGCCGTCGCGGCGGCCAGCCGGTCGGCCAGCAGTCGCGTGGACGAGGGCTGCGACAGCCCGGCCGACACCACGGCGATGCGAGTGGTCATGCGGTCAACTCCTTCGTTCGCGCGGCGGCCACCAGCGAGGCATGGGTGGGCGCGTCGGGTACCCGGGCGGGACGCCGGGCCGCGAATTCCTTGCGCAGCACCGGAATCACCTCCTCGCCGAGCAGGTCGAGCTGCTCGAGCACCGTCTTCAACGGCAGTCCGGCATGGTCGACCAGGAACAGCTGGCGCTGGTAGTCGCCGAAGTGCTCGCGGAAAGTGAGCGTCTTCTCGATGACCTGCTCCGGGCTGCCGACGGTGAGCGGGGTCTGCTCGGTGAACTCCTCGAGCGACGGTCCGTGTCCGTAGACGGGCGCGTTGTCGAAGTAGGGGCGGAACTCGCGAACCGCGTCCTGAGAGTTCTTGCGCAGGAACACTTGTCCGCCGAGTCCGACAATGGCCTGGTCGGCACTGCCGTGGCCGTAGTGCTCGTAGCGACGGCGGTACAGGTCGATCAGCCGCTTGAAGTGGTCGGTGGGCCAGAAGATGTGGTTGGCGAAGAAGCCGTCGCCGTAGTAGGCGGCCTGTTCGGCGATCTCCGGGCTACGGATCGACCCGTGCCAGACGAACGGCGGCACGTCGTCCAGCGGACGCGGGGTCGAGGTGAACGATTGCAGCGGCGTACGGAACTTGCCCTCCCAGTTCACGACGTCTTCGCGCCACAGCCGGTGCAGCAGTGCGTAGTTCTCGATGGCCAGGGGGATGCCGTCGCGGATGTCCTTGCCGAACCACGGATAGACCGGGCCGGTGTTGCCGCGGCCGAGCATCAGGTCCACCCGGCCGTCGGCCAGGTGCTGGAGCATCGCGAAGTCCTCGGCGATCTTGACCGGGTCGTTCGTGGTGATCAGCGTGGTGGAGGTGGACAGCAAGATGTTGTCGGTGCGCCCGGCGATATAGCCGAGCATCGTGGTCGGCGAGGACGGCACGAAAGGTCGATTGTGGTGCTCGCCCATCGCGAACACATCGAGACCCACCTCCTCGGCCTTCTGCGCGATCGCGACCATCGCCTTGATCCGCTCGGCCTCGGTGGGGGTGCGGCCGGTGGTGGGATCGGTGGTCACATCGCCGACGCTGAAGATTCCGAACTGCACGGGCCCTCCTTTGGTTGCCATGGCAACTATAACCAGCGAAGGGGGAACCTTATTCCGATGAGGCGCAGGTCACATGATCAGGCGGAGAACGGGCGGCGGGTCCGGCCGATCAGGTCGGCCACCGAGTCGACCACCATCGTCGGACGGAACGGGTAGGCCTCCACCGAGGACTCGGTCGAGATCCCGGAGGTCACCAGCACCGTGCGCAGACCCGCCTCCAGCCCCGCGATCACGTCGGTGTCCATCCGGTCGCCGATCATCACCGTCGACTGCGAATGCGCGCCGATCTGACGCAGCGCCGACCGCATCATCAGCGGATTCGGCTTGCCGACGTAGTACGGCTCCTTACCGGTGGCCCTGGTGATCAGAGCCGCGACCGAACCGGTGGCGGGCAGCACGCCGTCGCGGGAGGGGCCCGTGGCGTCGGGGTTGGTGGCGATGAACTTGGCGCCCCGATCGACCAGGCGGATCGCGGTGGTGATGGCCTCGAAGGAGTAGGTGCGGGTCTCGCCGAGCACCACATAGTCGGGATCGCTGTCGGTGAGCACGTAGCCGATCTCGTGCAGCGCGGTGGTGAGGCCGGATTCGCCGACCACATACGCGGTGCCGTTGGGGCGCTGGTCGGCGAGGAACGTCGCCGTGGCCAGCGCCGAGGTCCAGATCGACTCCTCGGGGATGTCGAGGCCGGTATGGCGCAGGCGGGCCTGCAGGTCGCGCGGGGTGCGGATCGAGTTATTGGTGAGCACGAGGAACGGGATCTCGTTGGTGCGCAGTTCGGCGAGGAACTCGTCGGCGCCGGGGATCAGCTGATCCTCGTGCACCAGCACGCCGTCCATGTCGGTCAGGTACGACAAGATCTGCTCATCCTTGGTGGTCACCAGTTAATTGTCCGCTAAAACTCGGCGTGGTGGGTGACCGAACAGCGTGGGCGCGGATGACCGACCGCGCGCTAGTGTCGTGAGAGCAGGGGTCGACGGACGACAGGAGTGGCTGGAATGGTTGAGCTCAAGCTCGGGTACAAGGCATCGGCAGAGCAGTTCGGGCCGCGAGAGCTGGTCGAACTCGGCGTCGCCGCCGAGCAGCACGGCCTCGACAGTGCGACCGTGAGTGACCACTTCCAGCCCTGGCGCCACGACGGCGGCCACGCCCCGTTCTCACTGGCCTGGCTGGCGGCCGTCGGCGAGCGCACCGAGCGCATCCAGCTGGGCACCTCGGTCCTCACCCCGACCTTCCGCTACAACCCGGCCGTGATCGCCCAGGCCTTCGCCACGCTGGGCTGCCTGTACCCGAACCGGGTGATGCTCGGAGTCGGCACCGGTGAGGCGCTCAACGAGATCGCCACCGGTTACAAGGGCGAATGGCCCGACTTCAAGGAGCGTTTCGCGCGTCTGCGTGAAGCGGTGAAGATGATGCGCGAACTGTGGACCGGCGATCGCGTCGATTTCGAGGGCGAGTACTACCACACCGTCGGCGCATCCATCTACGACGTTCCCAAGGGCGGCATCCCCGTCTACATCGCCGCAGGCGGCCCGGTGGTGGCCAGGTACGCCGGTCGCTCGGGCGACGGCTTCATCTGCACCTCGGGCAAGGGCATGGACCTCTACACCGAGAAGCTGCTGCCCGCGGTCACCGAAGGCGCCGAGAAGGTCGAGCGCGATGTCGCCGAGATCGACAAGATGATCGAGATCAAGATCTCCTACGACACCGATCCCGAACTGGCCCTGCAGAACACCCGCTTCTGGGCCCCCCTCTCACTGACCCCCGAGCAGAAGCACGACATCACCGACCCCATCGAAATGGAGAAGGCCGCCGACGCCCTCCCGATCGAACAGGTCGCCAAGCGCTGGATCGTCGCCAGCGACCCCGACGAAGCCGTCGCCAAGATCAAGCCCTACCTCGACGCCGGCCTCAACCACCTGGTCTTCCACGCCCCCGGGCACGATCAGCTTCGCTTCCTCGACCTCTTCAAGCGAGACCTGGCCCCCCGCCTGCGCGCACTGGGCTGAGACCGGCCATGTTCAGATCCCTGGCCGGGCGCCATTAACGGCGCCCGGCCAGATGTCGATCCATGGTGACGAACACCGGAACGACACAAGGAAATGAACCATGGGATTGTGGATCGGTAGCCCCGCGCTGAACGCCTCCGAGAACGTCGTCTGGCAGAAGCTCGCCAATCGAACACAGGGCGGCAGGGCCGTCGGCGGACGCCTCCACCTGACCGAAACCCGACTGCTCTTCGTACCCAATCACCTCGATGCGATCACCGGCGGCAAGCGCTGGGAAGCAAGCCTGACCCAACTGCGCGCCGTCGGGCGGCAGAGCCCGGACGGCGGCCTGTTCAGCGGCGGCCTCCGCACTCGCCTGCGCGTCGACACCGACGCCGGAACCGAACTCTTCGTCATCGATCCGCTCGACGAGGCGATCGCGATTCTGGACGCCGCAAGGACAGATACTCGGAGCTAACTCAGGGCGTGGTCCAGATCTTCGAGGTCTTCAGCACCCTCCCCAACCTCAGTTCGGCAATATCCTGCCGGTTCAGCCCTGGCGGGGTGACAGGTTGGCCACCCCGCGCCAAGTCGGCAGAATATTGCCGGTATTCCAACATGTGAGGTACCCTCACTTAGCCGATGGAAAATTCGGCGGAATTCTGCCGACTGAAGGCTGGCTGCGAATATGCTGCAAGCGGTGGGCGCGACAATTCGAGCGGAGCGGCGCCTCCATCACTTGACGCAGGAGCAGCTTGCCGAAATTGCGGGCACCTCGACCCGAACGGTCCGCGATATCGAGCAGGGGCGAGGTTCACCCAGCATCGGGACGGTCGCAGCGGTGGCCGGCGCGCTGGGGCTGTCCCTGGTGGTCACGCCATGACAGACTTCGAAGCATTGCGCACCGTCAGGAGCGCAGATGTCTATAAGGCCGGTACCCTCGCCGCCTCGATCAACCGGACACAGCAAGGCGCCACCGAATTTCAGTACGCACCCGAGTATTCCGGTGATCCGGTCGCTTCTACGCTGCCGCTCGGCACCGAGCCGGTCACCGGCGCATCGGGGTCTGTACCAGCCTTCTTCGCGGGCCTGCTGCCGGAAGGGCACCGCTTGACTGTGCTTCGTCGTGCTGTAAAGACCAGCGCTGATGACGAACTCAGCCTGCTGCTCGCGGTCGGTGCCGATGTACCGGGTGACGTTCAAGTGTTTCCCGCCGGCGCACAACCTGTTGACGTTCCCGCGCTGGTCGACTGCATGTCAGCCGACGAGCTCGAATTCGACCGCCTCGTAGACGATGTCGATCGACAGGCGATCCCCGGCATCCAGAACAAGGCGAGCGCGTCGATGATCAGCACGCCGATTGCCGCGGGCTTCGGTCGATTCATCCTGAAGCTGTCACAGTCGGGATATCCGTACCTGATCGAAAACGAATCCGCGCACTTGACCGCGGCACGGGGATTGAAGGTTGCGGTTGCCAGGTCGGACCTGGTGCACGACCGATCTGGACAGCCCGGCTTGCTGGTCCAACGGTTCGATCGTGTGCACGAAGGGGACGAATGGCATCGTCTCGCGTTCGAGGATGCCACCCAGGTCCTCGGGTTGCCGCCGTCGTCGAAATACAACGTTGACGCGGTGCAGGTCGTCGAAGCGCTTGCCGGCATGGTCCGTGCCCCTCTGATCGCAGCACGAAATCTCTACCTGCAGTTCCTGTTCGCGTGGTTGACCGGCAACGGTGACCTGCACGGCAAGAACGTCGGGGTCCTCCGGGACAGCATGGGGCGCTGGAGTATCGCGCCGCTGTACGACATTCCGTGCACTCTCGTCTACGACGACGATTCGATGGCGTTGCCGATCGCCGGACGAACCAGAGGCCTTCGAGCGAAGCACTGGGCCGAGTTCGCCGGACAAATCGGGCTGCCTGCCAAGGCCGCGAAGTCAGCGCAGCAACTTGCGCTCCGCGCCGCCGCGACGGTCGATTTCGACCAGCTCCCGTTTGCCGGTTCACCGTTGAACAGGACTCGGCGTGAGCTGCGCTTGCGCCGAGGGGAATTGGAGCTTTCGCTCAACTCGTGACAGGGCTGTCAGATCTGCCCTGCCCATTCGTCTCCTGGCGCCTGGCACTTCTCGAGGGCTAACACAGGCGTGGTCCGGGAGAATTCGGTTGTGCCCGTAGCTACGGGAGGATGATCAGGGTCGGTCGATAGTGGCGCATTGCGGTCAGTACCTGTTCCGGTGACGCGCCCAGCATCGATTCCGGCAGGTTCACTGCGCCGTAACCGAGCTTCTGATTCAGCTTGGCCAGCAGGCGAATTCGCCGGGAACTTCGCGCGAAGTATGCCTCCGGGTCGTGAAGGCCCAGCTGGACGTAACGCACCTTGGACAGCGCCGAGGTGCGCTGGACGAATATGCGCGCGTGAGCCACTTCGTCCCAGGTGAAACGACCGGACTGGCGATGGTCGAGTCCGTCGTTGCTCAATACCAGTTCCGGTCGACGCCAGATCAGTCGGCCGACGAAGACGAGCCCGGCGCCGAGTCCGAGCGGTATGCACAGCACCCCTGCGATGAGCGGCACCAACGGTGCATCATCGGACAACACGATCCAAACGCCGAGCGCGACGAACACGGCCGAAAGCGCGATCATCGCCATCGAACGCGGGATCGACGGGTAATAGAACGTCGCAGGCTGCGCGACTCCCCCAGCAGTCATGGTCGCAGTGTAAATCCTTGACAGCGAACGGCTTTGGTCGTCGAACCCGGAGCTAGCTCAGGGCGTGGTCGAGGTCGCCGAGGAGATCCTCGAGGTCTTCCAGGCCGACCGAGATGCGGACTACGCCGTCGGACAAGCCGATCGAGGCACGGCCTTCCGGGCCCATGGCTCGGTGGGTGGTGGTGGCGGGGTGGGTGATCATGGTTTTGGCGTCGCCGAGGTTGTTGGAGATGTCGATGATGCGGAGGCGGTTGAGGACCTCGAAGGCTCGCTTCTTGCCGTCGTCGCCGTTGAGGGCGAAGGTGACGACTGTGCCGCCGCCGGTCATCTGTTCCTTGGCGAGGGCGTGCTGTGGATGTGATTCCAGGAAGGGGTATTTCACCCAGTCGATCGAGTTCTTGGTCTCCAGGAACTCGGCCACTCGCAGGGCCGACTCGGTGGAGTGGCGGACGCGCAACGGCATGGTTTCCAGGCCTTTGAGCAAGGTCCAGGCGTTGAAGGGGCTCAGGGCCGGGCCCGTGTGGCGCATCAGGGTTTTGACGGGGCCGTCGATGTAGTCCTTGGCGCCGAGGATGGCGCCGCCGAGGACGCGGCCCTGGCCGTCGATGTGCTTGGTGCCGGAGTAGACGACCACATCGGCGCCGAGCTCGAAGCCGCGCTGGAGCAGGGGGGTGGCGAAGACGTTGTCCAGCACCACCTTCGCGCCCGCGGCGTGGGCGAGCTCGGTGACCTTGCGGACGTCGACGAGGGTCTGCATCGGGTTGGCGGGGGTCTCGAAGAAGACGGCCTGGGTGGGGACGGAGAGAGCCTGTTCCCACTGGTCGAGGTCGTCACCGTCGACGAAGACGGTTTCGATGCCCCAGCGCGGGAGGATCTCGTTGCAGACCACGAAACAGGAACCGAACAGGCTGCGGGCGGCGACGAGACGGTCGCCCGCCTTCAGCAGCGCGCCGAGCGCGGTGAACACCGCCGACATGCCGGATGCGGTCGCGAAGGCCGCTTCGGCGCCGTCGAGCAGGCGGATGCGTTCCTCGAACATCGCCACGGTCGGGTTGCCGAAGCGGGAGTAGACGAAGTGCTCGACGTCGCCGGTGAACGCGGCTTCGGCGGCTTCGGCGTTCTCGTAGACGAAACCCGAGGTCAGATACAGCGCCTCGGACGTCTCGTCGAAACCGGAACGGCGCAGGCCACCGCGCACGCCGAGCGTGCCCGGACCGACGCCCTCTGGCAGTGGCTTGTCGAACGAACCACCGGTGATCATGCTTTTCTCCTTATGCCTGACGCCACGGCAGGCCGACCGCGCGCCAACCGGTGCTGCCGCGCTGACCGAACGCGTCGGGACCACCTTCGAAACCGTCGAGCACGTTGTAGGACGGTGCCACGCCCGCCGCCGTCGCCAGGTTCGCCGCGTGCGCGGAACGCTGACCGGAGCGACACAGGAACACCACCGGTGCGTCGTCGGGGCGACCGGCGAGTGCCTTCTCCAGCTGCACGCCGAACTCCGGGTTGCGCGTGCCGGTGCCGTCGACCCATTCGATGAAATGGGCCGGGCGTTCGATGGAGCTGGTGTCGGGGATGCCGATGTTCGCCCACTCGCCTTCGGTGCGCACGTCGATCAGGACGGCGCCGGGGTGCTCGGTGAGCAGCTCCCACGCCTTCTCAGGGGTGATGTCGCCGGCGTAAGTCATGTCGATCCTCCTGCGTGAATCCGCTCTTGCCGTGCCGGAAGTCCCCGAACACACGGCCAGGTCGTCACCCGGAGCACCCCACCGCGGAGGAGGGTTGCCGACCAGCGAGCCGGGGCTTGACGCTGGCACTCATGACCTTGCGATCTGAGATTGCCTCGGCACAGGTCACCGTGTCAAACGATTCAGAAAGTGCACACCAGCCACGCGCCGTCGACGCTGGTCAGTTTCCAGTTGATCGTGGCCGGTTTGCCGTCGACCACCACGGTCGCGTCGATTTTCGCGCGGTCGCCGTTCACGGTCGCGTTCTCGAAACCCTTGCCGTCGATCGTGACAGCCGATTTCGGGCCACCCAGCCGTTCACCGAGGCCGGAGGACTCTTCGTCGAAGCCGGGGCAGGCCACACCGGTCGGTGGACGCAGGTCGCTGCGCGAGCGGGCGTCGATATAGTTGGTGACGGCGGCCGCGAGACGGTCGGCCTCTGTGACATTTTTCTCAGCGGGCGAGAGCAGTCCGCCCGCCACGATGCCGATGAGCACGATGATCGCGATCACCGCGGCCGCGACGAACGGGACGATGGAACGCTTGTCGGTCTGATCCACCACTACGGGCTGGTCATCCGAGCCTGTTTGCTCCTCGTTCATTGGGTGCCGTAGCGCGGAAGCGCGGTCATCCATGACCGGCAGGAGCACGACAAGTTGATGCCTGGCGCGCCCAGCGCTACTCCTCCTTTCGGAAAGTCAGTTTACGAACAAGCATGTTAATTTGTGAGGCATGAGCGAGGTGGTGAAGCGGGCTTTCAAGTACCGGTTTCGCCCGACCCCGGAGCAAGCCGCTGAGTTGGAACGAACCTTCGGATGTGTACGCAAGGTATACAACCTCGCGCTCGAAGCCCGGACTGCCGCGTGGCAGCGGGGCGAGCGGGTCAACTACAACGCCACGTCGGCGATGCTGACCGAATGGAAACGCGGCGAAGACCTCGCCTACTTAGGTGAGGTTTCGTCGGTGCCGTTGCAGCAGTCGTTGCGGCACCTGCAAGCCGCGTTCGCCAGCTTTTGGGCCAAACGGGCGAGGTATCCGCGCTTCAAATCCCGTAAGAAGTCCAGGCCCAGTGCCGAGTACACCCGGTCAGGGTTCCGATGGAGTAACGGGAAACTGACCTTGGCGAAGATGAGCGAACCGCTCGATATCGTCTGGTCGCGCGGGCTGCCCGGCGATCCCTCCTCGGTGACGGTGTCGCGAGACGCGGCCGGGCGCTGGTTCGTGTCCTTGCTGTGCGAGGACCCCACGGTGGGATCGCTGCCTCGCACCGATCAGACGGTCGGGATCGACGCCGGGCTGACTCATTTGCTCACCCTGTCGAGCGGCGAGAAGATCACCAACCCGCGCCACGAACGCGCTGACCGTGCCCGATTGGCGAAAGCTCAGCGCAACTTGTCCCGCAAGGAGAAGGGCTCAGCCAACCGAGCCAAGGCTCGGCGCAAAGTCGCTCGCGTCCACGCTCGCATCGCCGACCGCAGACGCGACTACCTGCACAAGATCACTACTCGGCTCGTGCGTGAGAACCAAACGCTCGTGATCGAGGACTTGACCGTCCGCAACATGATCCGAGATCACTCGCTCGCGCGAGCGATCTCGGATGCGTCGTGGTCGAATTTCCGGTCGATGCTGGAGTACAAAGCCAACTGGTACGGCCGCGAAGTGGTTGCAATAGATCGCTGGTATCCCTCGTCGAAGCTGTGCTCGGCGTGTGGTGTCCTGCGGAACAAGATGCCGCTCGAGGTGCGTGGATGGGTGTGTGGTTGCGGTGTCCGACATGATCGGGATGTGAACGCCGCGAAGAATATTTTGGCCGCCGGGCTGGCGGTGACAGTCTGTGGAGATGGTGTGAGACCTCAACGGAACCCTCCGGGCGGGCAGTCGTCGATGAAGCAGAAAACCCGACCCGCGAGGGTGGGGATCCCGGTTCTTCATGGCCAGGACGATGTCAAGCTGTAATCCTGACAGGAAAAACAACCGTGCGGGCAGCCACACCGCGCCCCTGGATGCCATATGCGTCGCAGCTAGAATCACACGTGATTGCGGCCTGCTGCCGCAACTCGGCAGCTGCCGGTAAGCCGAAACGGCGACTTAGCCTAAGCTAAGTTGACGCCGTCAAATCAGTTCTCGACCAAAGGGTGCGCGTAGAAATGACCGAACAGAGTGCAGCGACTCGCCCACTTCGCATTGCGATCGTGGGTGCGGGACCGGCCGGTATCTACGCCGCCGACGCGTTGATGAAGTCCGATGCCGACGTGAGCATCGACCTCTACGAGCGCATGCCCGCGCCCTTCGGCCTGATCCGCTACGGCGTCGCCCCCGACCACCCGCGCATCAAGGGCATCATCACCGCCCTGCACAAGGTCCTCGACAAGGACCAGGTCCGCCTGCTCGGCAACATCGACTACGGCACCGACATCACCCTCGACGACCTGCGCCAGTTCTACGACGCGGTCATCTTCTCCACCGGCGCCAACGCCGACCGCGCCCTGGCCATCCCCGGCATCGACCTCGACGGCTCCTACGGTGCCGCCGACTTCGTGTCCTGGTACGACGGCCACCCCGACGTCCCGCGTTCGTGGCCCCTCGAGGCCGAGAAGGTCGCCGTGCTCGGCGTCGGCAACGTCGCTCTCGACGTCGCGCGCGTGCTCGCCAAGACCGGTGACGAACTGCTGCCGACCGAGATCCCGCCGAACGTCTACGAGGGACTCAAGGGCAACAAGGCCCTCGAGGTCCACGTGTTCGGTCGTCGCGGCCCCGCGCAGGCCAAGTTCACGCCCCTCGAGCTGCGCGAACTGGATCACTCGCCGACGATCGAGGTCATCGTCAACCCCGAGGACATCGACTACGACGAGGGCTCCGAAGCCGCGCGCCGTAACTCCAAGCAGGTCGACATGGTCGCCAACACCTTGGAGCAGTGGGCCATCCGCGATCACGGCGACCGCCCGCACAAGCTGTTCCTGCACTTCTTCGAGTCGCCCTCGGAGATCATCGGCGCCGACGGCAAGGTCGTGGGCCTGAAGACCGAACGCACCCAGCTCGACGGCACCGGCAACGTCAAGGGCACCGGCAACTTCACCG
Source organism: Nocardia sp. PE-7 (assembly GCF_030486425.1). Classification (NCBI taxonomy): domain Bacteria; kingdom Bacillati; phylum Actinomycetota; class Actinomycetes; order Mycobacteriales; family Nocardiaceae; genus Nocardia; species Nocardia sp. PE-7. The sequence goes on from NZ_CP129614.1 coordinate 6,528,999, forward strand.
ACTGGGACATCCAGGCCGTGTACCGCGCCGTCGGCTACCTCTCGCAGAACGTCACCCAGCTGCCGTTCGACGATCAGGCGGGCACGGTGCCCAACGAGGCCGGTCGCGTGATCTCCGACGACACCGCCGAAGGCGACGCCCGCTTCATGCCCGCCACCTACGTGACCGGCTGGATCAAGCGCGGCCCGGTCGGCCTCATCGGCCACACCAAGGGCGACGCCAACGAGACCATCGCCTGCCTGCTCGACGACGCCAAGGGCTTCGCCCCCGCGCCGAAGCCCGAGCTCGACGCCGTCACCGAGTTCCTCGAGGGCAAGGGCATTCCGTTCACCACCTGGGCGGGCTGGTACCGCCTCGACGCCCACGAGCGCGCCCTCGGCGAACCCGAAGGCCGTGAGCGCGTGAAGGTCGTCGAGCGCGAGGACATGCTCCGCGCGTCCGAGCCCAACAAGGCCTGAGCTGCCGCCGTTCCCGAGATAGGGCATTCTGTACAAGTGTTCGATGCCCACGTCCACATCATCGATCCGCGGTTTCCGCTGATCGAGAACGAAGGCTATCTCCCCGAGCCCTACGTGATCGATGATTATCGAAAGCGTATGGCGCACTTCGAGGTTCGCGGCGGTGCTGTCGTCAGCGCGTCTTTCCAAGGCGCTGATCAGACGTACCTGAAGGCAGCACTGTCCGCGCTCGGTCCCGACTGGGTCGGCGTGACCCGACTCGATCTCGATGCCACCGACGACGAGATCCTCGAGCTGGACCGAGCCGGCGTGCGAGCCCTGCGGTTCAATCTCAAGCGCGCCGCCGCCGACATCACCGAGATGACGTTGCAGGCGTTGCGCGCGCACGAACTGGCGGGTTGGCACGTCGAGCTCTACATCGACGGTCAGATGTTGGCCTCGCTGCAACCGGTGATCTCGAAGCTGCCCGCGCTCTCGATCGACCATCTCGGCATGTCCGAGGAGGGTCTGCCGTACCTGCTCGACCTGGTCGACCGCGGCGCGAGGGTGAAGGCGACCGGATTCGGGCGGGTCGAGATGGATGTGGCCGAGACCCTGCGCCGCATCCACACGGTCAACCCGGGTGCGTTGATGTTCGGCAGCGATCTGCCCGGCACGCGCGCCGGCAGGCCGTTCGAGGAGCGCGATGTGGACCTGATCTGCCAGGTGGTGGGCGCGGATATGCACGCGGTACTCGAGGACAACGCCCGCGAGTTCTACCGGCTGCCCGCGGTGCGCCGCGAGCCGGTGCCGCTCCCGCGCGCCGAGAACCCGACCATCCCGATCCCGCGCAACCAACTGCCCGGCGCGGACGAGCACACCCGCCCGCTGCCGGTGATCGAATAGGTCAGCTCACCATCGCGCCGGTGAGCCATACGCCGGCGGCGATCAGCGCGCCGAACAGCTCGACCAGCATCGACAGGCCGACGCCCTTGAGCGCGTGCATCGTCGCGGGCCACGCCAGGTCGTTGGTCTTCAAGCGGTACAGCTCGGCCAGGTAGACGCCGAGCACGAAGCCGATGAACAGGCCGACGATCGGGATCACGAAGAAGCCGACGATGCCGAGCACCCCACCGACCAGCAGCGCACGGTTCGACACCCCGGCTTCGCGCATCCGCTTTCCCGGCCAGGTGTACTTCACGACGCCGGAGAGCACCAGCGCGACGGTCGCGACCGCGAGCACCGTCCAGGCCGTCGCGCCGCCGGTCATGAACGCCCACACCGCGATCGCCGCGAAGATGAGGATCACCCCCGGCAGAATCGGAACGATCACGCCGACGATGCCGACCAGAATGACGAGGCCGACAAGGACCTCACCCCACACGCCCACTACCGGGTCCTCCCGTTGCCGCGCCGAGTCGCGCTCGTGCGAATTCTCGCCCATGCTCTACCCGAGCCGCCACCCCAGCGCTATTGTCAATGTGTCAATACCGTTCGACAACGAACTGAGGTCACCGCGTGAGCACGGAGTCCACCGCCAAGCAGGGGCCCCTTGCGGGCATCAAGGTCATCGAGTTGGCAGGCATCGGGCCTGGCCCGCACGCCGCGCTACTACTGGCCGACCTCGGCGCCGACGTGGTGCGCGTGCAGCGCCCGAATCAGCTGCCCGGCTTCATGGAGCGCCCGCAGTGGCGTGGGCGAACGATCGTCGAGGCGAATCTGAAGGACCCCGCCGACGTCGCCAAGATCCTCGACCTGGTCGAGAAGGCCGACGTGCTGCTCGAGGGCTTCCGTCCCGGCGTCACCGAGCGCATGGGCCTCGGGCCCGACGATGTACTGGCCCGCAATCCGCGCCTGGTGTACGGCCGGATGACCGGCTGGGGCCAGCACGGCCCACTCGCCGATCGCGCGGGTCACGACATCAACTACATCTCGCTCACCGGCGTGCTCAATGCCATCGGGCGCAAGGGCGAGCGGCCGGTACCGCCGCTGAACATGGTCGGCGACTTCGGCGGCGGCTCGATGTTCCTGGTGTTCGGCGTGCTCGCCGCGCTGGTGGAACGGCAGAGTTCCGGCAAGGGCCAGGTGATCGACGCCGCGATGATCGATGGGGCGCTTTCGCTTTCGCACATGATCTGGGGCATGCGCGGGGTCGGCCTGTGGTCCGACGAGCGCGGCACCAACCTGCTCGATACCGGCATGGCCTTCTACGACACCTACGAGACCTCCGACGGCAAGTACATGGCCGTCGGCGCGATCGAGCCGCAGTTCTACGCCGAGTTGCTGGCGGGGTTGGAGATCGACCCCGAAGGTCTGCCGGTGCAGATCGACCCGAACGGTCAGGAGCAGCTGCGCAAGCTGTTCACCGACAAGTTCCTGACCAAGACCCGCGACGAGTGGGCCGCGATCTTCGACGGCACCGACGCCTGCACCACGCCCGTGCTGACGTTCACCGAGGCCACCGAGAATCCGCACATCGTGGCCCGTACCGGCCTGATCGAGATCGACGGTGTGGTGCAGCACGCGCCCGCGCCGCGGTTCTCGCGCACCCCGGGCGGCACGCCCACTCCCCCGCCGAACGTCGCGACACCGATCGAAACGGTCTGGGCTGACTGATTTGTCGGCCTGTCGTCGGTAAAGTTTTCCACTATCGACGACAGGCCGAGGATCCGAACCGCTCGAACGCCACCGAAGGTGCTCGCCGCCCTCATCGCGGTCACCACCTTCGGCTCCGCGGTGCTGTGTTTCATCCTGGCGGAGGGATTGTTCGACACCCGTAGAGCGCAGAGCGCCGAAACCCATTGCCACACCGAGGCACCGGTGCCGGTGATGGTGACCGTGCTGAACGGGCTCGCGACGGGGCTGCTGCTGGCCGCCGCGATCTCGCTGCTGTGTCTGCTGGTGCTGTTGTTCCGCTATCCGTCCGAACGCAGCGCCGTCGCGGTGCCGTTGACCGCGGTGGGTGCGGTCCTCGCGGTGCTGTTCATGTTCGGGGCGGGGTACGAGACCGTCCGCCCCGAGCCCGCGTCCACCGGGCACGACCCGTGCGCGTTCAGTAGCAGGTGAGCGGTTGGAGTGGGTCGGCGGCGCGCGGGGTGAGGGCGTCGTAGGCGGCGGCGATGGATTTGACGGCGATCCGCAGGTCGGGCGCGGGGTGGGTGTAGGGCAGGCGGACGAAACGTTCGAAGGCGCCCTGGACGCCGAAACGTGGTCCGGCGGCGAGTAGTACACCGTGGTTGGGGGCGGTGGCGGCCAGCGCGGTGGAGACCGGGCTCGGCAGCTGGGCCCACACCGACATGCCGCCCGCGCCGACCGCGATGTGCCAGCCGGGGAGGTCTTCGGCGACGGCGTCGAGCAGGGCGGTGCGCTGAGCGCGCAGCTGTTCGCGGCGGCGCTCGAGGATCGGCTCGGCGTTCTCGAGCAGGTGGACGGTGGCGAGCTGGTCCATCACCGGGGTGCCGAGGTCGACGGTGGAGCGGATGCCGAGCAGCTTGGCGATCAGGGGCTGATTGGTGCGGATCCAGCCGACGCGCAGGCCGCCCCAGAACGACTTCGACGCCGAACCGATCGTGACGATCTCGGAGCCTTTCGCGAACGCGGCGACCGGCGGGGGCATCGTTGCGTCCGACAGGTTCAGTTCGCCCATCGACTCGTCGACGACGACGGTCATCCTGGTGTCACGAGCGATGGCGGCCAGTTCGGCGCGCCCTTCGGCGTTCAGCAGCAGACCGGTGGGGTTGTTGAAGTCGGGAACCAAATAGGCGAGGGTGGCCGCGGTCTGCCTCGCGGTGCTGCGCAGGCCTTCGAGATCCCAACCGGCGTCCGGGAATTCGGGCCGAAGCGGGATCGGGATGGGGCGGGCGCCGACATCGCGGATGGCTTCGATGGCGTTCGGGTAGGACGGGTGCTCGATCAGCACTCGCGCGCCCGGCGAGGCGAGCACGTTGAGGAGCAGCCGAAGTCCGTGTTGCGCACCGAGAGTCACCAGAATCTGTTCCGGTTCCGTCGGCAGGCCACGGGCGGTGTAGCGGCGGGCCAGCGCTTCGCGCAGCGCGAGGATGCCGACCGGGTCCATGCCGTGGGTACCGAGGTAAGACGGAATTCCTTGCAGCGCGATGGAATACGCATCGTGCAATTCCGGGGAAGCCGGCATCGCGGCATAGGTCATGTCGATGGTCGGCAGTTCCGGCTGCGCCATCAGGGCCATGATGCCGCGGCTCGGCTTGGCGCCGTCATGCTGGATCGCGGGCGGTAGCGCGACCGTGCTGCGCGAACCCTGGCGGCTGATCAGGTAGCCGTGTTCACGCAGCAGCGAATACGTGGAGGTGATGGTGGTGCGGCTGACGCCGAGGGTGCCCGCCAGATCACGCTCGCTGGGCAGCGCGACGCCGAGCGGGGCGCGACCGTCGTGGATCAGCAGCCGGATGGCCTCGGCCAGAGCCAGGTAGGCGGGCCGGTGCGGGCGACGTTCGGCATCGCCATCGGTTTCCGGGTCACGCCACCGGCCGAGGTCGCGAGCCAAACCTGCCGCACCGATCACTCTTGTCGCCATAAAGTCCAGTATTCCCTAAGTGGATATTTCTAAGCAAGGCCAGTCGGTGGATTCTTACTGATATGACCACTTTCCTCGCCCTCGCCGTTGCCGTTGCCTTCGGGTTGGCGGTCTACCACTTCTCGCCCAAGAAGGGCGAGCTGCCGTTCTGGCCTTTCCAATATCTCCCGCATGACCGGGCTTTCGGCACCTACGACGAGCAACGTCTCTACCGGGATCTCGACGCGATGCGGGCGCACGAGGTCGACGACAAGGCAGTCCAGTTGCCTGAAACTGGCCTTAACCATTCCTCGACGGACACGCAGCCGGGGTCGCTCGCCGCGTGAGCGTGTCTTTGTCGGTGGATCGGCGCACACTGTGTTCATGAGTGACTCGACGCAGACCGAGACGGTGGTCTCGGCACTGTTCGACACCGCTATCGGGCTGTGCGCGATCGCCTGGCACGGTGATTCCGTCGTCCGGTTCCAGCTGCCGGAGGCCAGTGAGGAGGAGACCCTCGCGCGGATCACCCGGCCGTTCGACGGGTCCGTGGTGCCGGAGAGCGCGCCGGGGCCGGTGATCGTCGAGGCGATCGCGGGTATCCGCGCCCACCTCGACGGAGCGCTCGATTCGCTGCGCTGGATCGAGGTGGATCTGCGAGGTGTGCCGGAATTCCATCGCGCGGTGTACGCGGTGACGCGCGACATCGACCCGGGTCACACGCTCAGCTACGGCGATATCGCGAGTCGCCTCGGCGCTCCCGGCTCCGCACAGGCAGTCGGGCAGGCATTGGGACGCAATCCGGTGCCGCTCATCATTCCGTGCCATCGGGTGCTCGCGGCCGATCACGCGTTGCACGGGTTCTCGGCGCCGGGCGGGATCGGCACCAAAGCGCGACTGCTGGAGATCGAACGGACGCCGGGTTTCGGCGAGCCGATGTTGTTCTGATCGGCATCCAGGTCGCCACCGATGAATTCGCTCGGCGGCCACCGTCTCAACGAACAAGATCGAACTCGTCCGGCCGGCGGTCAACTGCCGGGTCCGCGAAACCCGCGCGGACCTGCGGTCGAGGCGATCGCGTACCGTCGAGCGCGGCGGCCCGTTATCGAGAGGATTTCCCCATGCATACAGTGACGTCGGCCGACGGCACCACGATTGCCTACGACCGGATCGGTGAGGGGACGGCCGGAACCGTGATCCTGATCGGTGGTGCGTTCAGCTACCGCGAGTTCCCGACGATGGTCGAACTCGCGCAGGCCCTGGCCGACGACTACGGGCTGACGGTGCTGAACTACGACCGGCGCGGGCGTGGCGACAGCACGGATTCCCCCGGCGTGTACGACGCGGCCAACGAGGTCGCCGATATCGCGGCGCTGGTCGAGGCCGAGGGCGGGAAGGCGGCGCTGTTCGGCTGGTCCTCCGGCGCCGCGCTCGCACTGCTGGCCGCGCAGTCGGTACCGGGCGTCACCGAAGTGGTGGCTTTCGAGCCCCCGTTCGTGGTCGACACGAAAGGCCATGTGCCGCCGAAGGATCTGGAAGTCAAGCTCCATCCGATGATCGCCGCGGGTGAGCGCGGGAAGACCGTGCGGTACTACATGACCAAGGCGATGGGGATGCCGTTGCTCATGGTGGCGGCGATGCGGGTGACACCGTTCTGGAAAACGCTTGCGGCAACCTCGAATTCGACAGCCCACGACTGGGCGGTGATGAAGCCGTACATGCAGGGCAAGCAGCTGGATCCGGCCGATTGGCGCGGTGTCGAGGTACCGGTGCTCGTCCTCGCGGGCGAGCGCACCGCACCACTGCTCATCAAGGGCTCGAAGGCCGCGGCCGCGACGCTGCCGAAGGCGGAGTTCGCCGAGCTCCCCGGGGTGAGTCACAACCCGAAGGTCTCGATCCTCGCGCCCGCCGTCGGCGAATTCCTCACCCGCACAAGGTGATCAGGGCGGCGGTGGGTGATCGCGGAAGAACTGGCACGGCTCACCGGTGAGGTAGCCGTCCATACAGGCGAAGTAGGCTTGAACGCAGCTGTTACTCGTGCAACCGGCGCTGTAGAGCATTCCGCGAATGCGCTCGTTGCGCTGCTGCGATGGGGCCAGCGTCTGCGCGGGCGGCAACACCGAAGTCACCGTGGCGGTGGTGGGCGAGGGGACGGGAGCGTCCGGCGCGGCGCATCCCGGCAGGACCGCCAGCGCGAGCAACGCCGCAGCGGCGAGAACACCACGCATCGCCATCGTCCACCTCCATACGAAGCCCTTCTCGACGCTACCCCGGCGAACCGTTCGACTGTCAGAGAGTGGCGCCAACCGCTGCCGAGCACGCCGCCCCCGAGCGTCAGTCGGCGGTATGTGGTTCGCGCGCATTGCCCTGAACAGGGTCCGGCACTCCGTCCACAAAAGAGGTCCGGTGCCGTAAACCGGCACCGGACCTCTGGCTAGTTCCGCAGTCTCACATCACGCGAGCACGTCGTGGCGAACGATCGTCTGGTCGCGGCCCGGACCCACTCCGATGCACGAGATCCGCGCACCCGACAGCTCTTCGAGCCGCAGCACATACGCCTGAGCGTTGGCGGGCAGCTCCTCGAAGGTGCGGGCGTGGGAGATGTCCTCCCACCAACCCGGCAGTTCCTCGTAGATCGGCTTGGCGTGATGGAATCCGGTCTGCGTGGTGGGCATCTGCTCGACCCGCTTGCCGTCGACCTCGTAAGCCACACAGATCGGCACCGTGTCCAGGCCGGACAGCACGTCCAGCTTGGTGAGGAAGTAATCGGTGACGCCGTTGACGCGGGTCGCGTAGCGGCTGATCACCGCGTCGAACCAACCACAGCGCCGCGCACGACCGGTGGTGACGCCGACCTCGCCGCCGTTCTTGGCCAGGAACTCACCGAAGTTGTCGAACAGCTCGGTCGGGAACGGGCCGGAGCCGACGCGGGTGGTGTAGCACTTCAGGATGCCGAGCACCGTGTCGATCTTGTTCGGACCGATGCCCGAACCCACCGCGGCCCCACCCGCGGTCGGGTTGGACGAGGTGACGAACGGATAGGTGCCGTGGTCGACATCGAGCAGCGTGCCCTGCGAGCCTTCCAGCAGCACGGTGTCGCCGCGCTCGAGCGCCAGGTTCAGCTCGAGCCGGGTGTCGGAGATGCGGTGCTTGAACGATTCGGCCTGCTCGAGCACCTCGTCCACCACCTGCTGCGGATCGAGCGCGCGGCGGTTGTAGATCTTGACCAGCACCTGGTTCTTGAACTCCAGGGCGGCCTCGACCTTCTGGGTGAGGATCTTCTCGTCGAGCACGTCTGCCACGCGGACGCCGACGCGGGCGACTTTGTCCTGGTAGCAGGGGCCGATACCGCGACCGGTGGTGCCGATCTTGCGGTTGCCGAGGAAGCGTTCGGTGACCTTATCGATGGCCACGTGGTACGGCATGATCAGGTGCGCGTCAGCGGAGAGCAGCAGGCCGGAGGTATCGACTCCGCGCTCTTCCAGACCGGCGAGTTCGTCGAGCAGCACGCCGGGGTCGACGACGACACCGTTGCCGATGACGTTCTTGACACCGGGGGTGAGGATGCCGGACGGAATCAGATGCAGCGCGAACTTGTCGCCGTTGGGGAGAACCACCGTGTGACCGGCATTGTTGCCACCCTGGTATCGGACCACCCACTGCAACCGCTCACCGAGCAGGTCTGTAGCTTTGCCCTTACCCTCGTCGCCCCATTGGGCACCGATGAGGACGATTGCCGGCATTTCGGAGTCTCCTACAGATCGACGGCAGCACACGCGGCACTGCAGCTACCTGCCGTAGACGCTGGCGCGTCCAACACTGAGGCGGTGGCCGGAGGCACAGTCTAGCCGACGCCTGATCAGGTCCCGCCGACCTGCCCCGCGGAGCGCGCCGACCCCGCCCTACCGCACCTGCCCTGATCGGTTACGGTTACCAGTCGGCAGTGAGTTTGCGTGACCGAGGAGGGTGTACCGCAGTTTGAGTACCCACGTTCTCCGATGCGGTGAAATGCCGGTCCCGATCGCGCTCTCCTCGTTACCCAATACCCAGACCGGGCGGGTGCCCGATGTCGCGGTGATCGATGAGCTGTTGCCGGTGCTGGCCGCCGACAGCCTCCCGCGCCTGATCGTGCTCGGCGCCGATGCCTCGCTCGCCGCCGTGCTCACCCATTTGATGCGCACCGAACGGTTGCACGTCGAGGTCGGTTTCGTGCCCGTCGAGACGACCTACGCCTCGCGGGTCTATCAGACCGGAACCGGTAACGGCGCCGCGAAGCGAGCGGTGGAGGGCCGGGCGATCGAAACGCCGCTGATCCGCGACGACACCGGCACCGTGCTGGTCGGGCGCGCGAGCATCACCGGCGTCGACGGCGAGAAGCTCGAAGGCGAAGCCTATGTCGACGACACGCTGCTGTTCACCGGCAAGGTCACCACGATGCTGATCTCGCCGACGATGACGATGCCCGGCGTCCGCGCGCGAGTGCGTAAAGGTCTGCGCAAGCGCACCTGGGTCTCCGGTCGCGCCGCCCAGCTCGGCACCCCGCGCGCCGTGGTCACCCGCGACGGGATCACCGCCGAACGCACGGTTCCCCGCTCGACTTTCTACCGATTCGAACAACCCTGGCTACTGGTGCGATGACTTACTCCTTCCCCTCGGAACGGCGGTCCGGGCACAGCGCGGTCCGGCCGAGCCCGGTTTTCCTGCTGATCGTGCTGATCACCGTGGGCGGCGGGGCACTCGCCTGGGACGCCGACATCGACTCGGTGCGCGCCAAGGTCGGCGTGTTCCTGCTCGTGGTGTTCGGCTGGATCATCAGTTTGTGCCTGCACGAGTTCTCCCACGCGTACGTGGCTTGGCGTGCGGGCGATCACGAGGTGGAGGTGCGCGGATATCTCACGCTGAATCCGCTGAAGTACAGCCACCCGGTGCTGTCGATCGGCCTGCCGCTGGTGTTCATCGCACTCGGCGGGATCGGTTTGCCCGGTGGCGCGGTGTATGTCGACACGACACGGTTCAAGACGAGTGTGCAGCGCCTGGTGAGCGCGGTCGGGCCCGCGTCCAACGCGCTGTGCGCGGTGGTGCTGCTGATCGTGATCCGGGCTTTCGGATCGGTCGCCGAGCATGCCGCGTTCTGGTGCGGGCTCAGTTTTCTGGCGTTCTTGCAGATCACCGCGTTTCTGCTGAACGTTCTGCCGGTGCCGGGGCTGGACGGCTACGGGATCATCGAGCCGTCGCTGAGCTACCAGACACGGCGTTCGCTCGATCAGTTCAAGCCGTACGGGATGTTGATCCTGTTCGCGGTCATCTTCTTCACACCGCTCAACCAGGTGTTCTTCAACGCTGTGTACGCATTGTTCGAACTCTCGGGGGTACCTGAGGTGTGGGCTGCCTACGGCGGCCAGTTGACCCGATTCTGGCGTTGATAGCCTCGGGTCAGAATCGACCCTGGAACGGAAATTGCGTATGAGCTCCACCGAATCGTCCGCTGTCCTGTCCGTCGTCATCCCGACACTCGACGAAGCAGCGGTTATCGCCGCATGCCTCGAGCGCCTCGTCAGCCAGGATGCGATCGATGAGATCGTGGTCGTCGACAACGGCAGCACCGACAACACCCGCGAGATCGTCGCCGAACTAGCCGCCCGACATCCCCAGATCGAACTGATCTCCGAGCCGCAGCCCGGCGTCGCGTTCGCGCGCAACACCGGTTTCGACAAGGCTCGCGGCGACATTCTCGGCCGCATCGACGCCGACACCCTCGTCTCCCCCGAGTGGGGCGCCACCGTGCGCTCCCACCTCGACTCCCACCCGGACACCCAGGCGGTGACCGGCATCAGCACCTATCACGACTCCCCGATCGGCATCTTCCTCGCCGCCGCGATCGGCGGCCAGGAGCGCCTCGGGCTGATCAAGACCCAGCCCGTCGGCAATGTGCACGGCGCCAATATGGCGGTCCGGCGCTCGGCGTGGGACCAGGTGCGTTCGGCCACCACCACCCGCCGTGATCTGCACGAAGACCTCGATCTGGCGCTGTGCCTGTCGAAGGCGAAGCTGCGCATCGACCAGCTGCCGACGCTGCGGGCCGAGATCTCCGCACGCCGTCGCAAGACCCCGCCGAGCGTGTGGTGGAAATACCAGCTGCGCGGCCTACAGACCATCGCCAACCAGGGCTACGCCGTCGTGCCGTTCCATCGCGCGGTGATCACCGGCGCCTGGATCATGCACACCTCGCAGTGGCCGATCTACCGGGCGTGGGATTTCGATCGCAAGCGTTTCTCGCTGCGGTCGGGACGCGCGCGCGTTTCCCCCGTCGGCGACTGAGTCACTCCTCGGGCGTCACATACGGATTGGGCACGGTGGGTGGGAGCAGGGCGATCGCCGAGATGCGCTGCATCCCACACACCACCATCAGATCCACCACGATCGAACGCAGCTGCGCGAACACCACGTGTGCCGACAATCCCGCCCCGACAACGAGTTCGGGACGGGCGCCCTTGGCGACGCTGCGCACCGACTTGAGGGCTTCGGCCTGATCGGGTTGTTCGCCCGGGTCGGCCAGCATCATCTTGCGGACCACATCGGTGGCGTGACCCAACTGGTCGAGGAGGTCGATCAAGCGCGGATCGAGGACCTCGTCGTCGCGGACGAGGGTGAGCGAACGGCGCAGCAGTACCCGGGTATTGCGGACGGCGTTGTCGAGCGGGTCGGCCGCGTTGTGGATGCGCTCCAAGCGTTTTCGGGAATTCCAGTACAGCGGCGAGATGCGGCTGATCTCGCGGCCGCCCGCGAGCGCGTCGCGGAGAGCGTCGATCTTGGGCTGGGTGTCGCGCACCGCCGACAGCGAGTCGGACACCTTCGTCGAGTTCTGTTCGAGCAGACCCTCGGCGCAGGTGATCATCGATTTACTCATCACCGACAGCACGTCGGCGGCATGTTCGCGGGCGCGGCGCACGGGATGCAGCGGGATCAGCGCGACCATCAGCACGCCGACGAGTCCGCCGATCAAGGCGTCGATCATGCGGTTGGGGCCCGCGCCGGGCGCCTGATTCAAGGTCGAGACCAGCACGGCCGAACCAGCCGCCTGAATCGTCATGAGCGCGCCGCTGCCGAGAAAAACCGAGACCGACATGGCGCCGCCGACCACCAGGGCCACCTGCCAGACACCGGTGCCTACCTGGGCGATGAACAGGTCACCGATGCCGATGCCCACCGCGACACCCACCACCAGCTCCACCGACCGGCGCACTCGCGCGCCGAACGAGACGCCGATGGAGACCACCGCGGCGGTCGGCGCGAAGAACGGTTCGACGTGGCCGACGAGGTTGTGGGCGATGAACCAGGCCAGTGCGGCGCCGAGCGCGCACTGGATGATCGGGACCGCCGAGAGCCGCAGGCGCTCGATCGACGCCCGGTACCGGCCGACGGTGCTGACCTTGGCGGCCGCGACCACCGGAGTGGCGACGGCGACGAACGGCCTGTGTTCGCTCACCTACGACTCGGACCCGACCACTGACTCAGTCCAGGCCGAGTTCGCTCGCCGCGCGCGGATCGCAGTCCTCGAGCAGGTCGAGGCAGCGCGCGTACTCCTCGGTCTCGCCGATCGTCTTCGCGGCGCTCGCCAGCGCGCCGACGCTGCGCAGGAAGCCCTGGTTGGCTTCGTGGCTCCACGGGACGGGGCCGAAACCCTTCCAGCCGTTGCGACGCAGCAGGTCGAGGCCGCGGTGGTAGCCGGTGCGGGCGAAGGCGTACGCGGCGACGGTGTCGTGGTTCACCTCGCCACCGGCGCGCTTCAGCGCGGCCTCTGCCAGCTGGGCCCATGCGATCGATGCGGCCGGGTATTGCGCGGCGACCTCGACGGGGTCGGTGCCCGCGGCAATAGCGTCTTCGGCGTCGGTCAGTTCGGGAAGGAGGACCGGCTGCGGTCCGAGCAGGTCACCGAAGGAGGTCATGGGTTCATTGTGCACCGAGGGTCCGACGGGCGCCGACCGGCCCGCCGCAGCGCTCCCCCACGCGCCGCAACGCCGCGATGCGGACCCACTCGCCGGGTGCAGCTCCGCCTTCGCTTCGGCCGTGCGCGCGAGACTTGGGACCGCTTCGCGTCCGTGCCTATTAGGCTGAGCGCAGAGTGCAACGTTCGAGCCTGAGCGAGGGGTACAGAGGTGTCCGACCCGACCGACGAGAACAACCCGGCAGCAAAGTCTGCCGGTCCCGGCGCGCCCGGCCGGCGTGACGATTCGTCCGCGTCTCCTCCAGGCGCACCGGAGTCGGTCACCGAGCCGGACCGCGCGACGAGGCCGCCGGTGAACGCGGACCAGACGGTGGTGATTCGGCGAGAGGATCTGCCGCGTCAGCCCGATGATGCCGCGCGCGTGCAGGACGTTCGTTCCGGTGGGACGCAGCCTGCCGCGGGACAGGGCGATCAGCCCGGTGGCCCGGGGCGCTCGGGTGGTCCCGGCGCGGAGGGACCCCGAGCAGGCACGCAGGGCAATGCGGGTGGATCTGCGCAGGGCGGACTTCGGGCTCCGCAGGGCAATCCTGCCGGTGGACGCCCGGGCGGTACCGCACCCGGTGTGGGGCAGGGCTCCGCGCGGCCGGGGAATACGCCGGGCGGACAACAGCCTTCGGGTCCGGGGGCACAGCAGTCCTGGGGTCGGCCGGGGTTCACGCCGGGCGGGTCGCGACCGGGTAGCGGTCCCGGCGCGGGACAGCCGGGCAATGTGCCCGGCGCACAGCAATTTTCGGGTCGACCGGGCAACGCGCCTGGTGCACAACAGCATCCGGGTCAGGGCGGACCACGGCCCGGCGCTCCGACCGGTGGCCCGGTGAACGGACCCCAAGCGGGACGCGGGCCGTCGCAAGGCGGTGGCCGCGGGCCGAGCGGTGGACCGGGGTCGCCGGCCGGGGGACCCCGAGTAGGAGGCGGACCTGCCGGTGCGCCCGGCGCTCGGCAGCCAGGCGGGCCGGGCAACGCGGGACCGCGCCCTGCCGGACCTGGCGGCGCTCCGCGAGTGAGCGGGCCGGGCGGACCGGCGCCGGCCGGTCGGCAAGGAAACGCGCCTGTGGGGCAGCCGGGTGAGCAAGGGCCGGAGCAGGATTCGGCCGGAGCAGGATCGCCGCTGGCGGGGCTGTCGAAGGGTTTGCCCGGTAAGAACCAGGGCGGTAAGCCGGACGCTCCGAGCTCCGCGCCTCCTGCCGAGCGGGACGCTGATCTCGCGGGCCCGGACGCACCGACGACCGCGATGTCGATTCCCGGGCGGAGTCCGGCCGCCGGACGCGGTTCGGCGGATGACCGCACGGTGAAAATAGGTGGCGACCAAGCGAAGTCGGCTCAAGCGGATGTACCGACGGCCGCGATGAGCCGGGCCGATCTCACCATCGACCCACCGGAGGAAACGGACGACAACGCGACCGCTCCGAGCGACGAGTCCGAACTCGGCTCGGTTGCCGCGGCGGCGGGCGGTGCGGCCGTAGGTGCCGCGGTAGCGGCAGGGGGCAGCGGCTCCGACGAGGCGTCGGAAGCTTCGAACCCGACGGCCGACGGCGCACGCGCGCAGGACGGCGATACAACCCCGAGTGCCACCGATAAGGCTGCGGTCGAGGCTGATTCGAAGGAGTCCGAGGCCGCTCCCGGTGCGGCCCCGGCGGCAGAGCCCGAGAACGACCCGGCCGTCGCTTCGACCGGAGAACCCGAGGCCGATTCGTCCGGGTCTGAAACAGCGGACTCGCGGGACGACAAGCCGGTCGACGTCGAGGCGACGGAAAAGTTCAGCACGAGCAAGCCGACGGGCAACGCCTCCTCCGAGGACCGGACCGTGTCGATGAAGGTGGCGTCTGCGGATTCGCCGACCACCGCCATGCCGGTACAGCGGCCGAAGACCGCCGGTCCGGGTGGGACCGATCGGGTGGTGCCGCCCGCCGGCGGACGACCCGCGATGACTCCCCCGCCGAATACGCCGCGTGGTCCGGCCGGACCACGGCAGGCCGGACAGCCTGCGCCCGGCCAGCTCGGACCCGCCGGTCCGGGTCAGTCCCCCGCCGGTCCGGGGCAACACGGGCCGGTGGGCCCGGGTGGTCAGCAGGGACCGCCGCGCGGGCCGCAGCAAGGACCGGTCGGCCCCAGGCCCAATGGACCGGGGCAGCAGGCCCCGGTCGGCGCGGGACAACCCGGACTCGGCCAGCAGGGTCCGACGGGCCCCGGTCCGCAGGGTTCGCGCGGTGCGGAGCAGCTGGGGGTCGAAGAGACTCAGCCTTCACCGCCTCGCGGTCCGGGCGCGCCACAGCGGACGGGTGGATCGGCACCTTCGCCCGCCGACATTCAGCCCACCAGACCCGCGCAGCAGTTGGCGGAGGGGCAGCGGCAGGTCGCGCCGCCCCAGCGCATCGGGGCGCAGGGCGAGGCCCCGGCGGAACCCGGCGCGAAGCAGTCGAAGAAATGGCTGCTGGCCGCCGGTGGTGCCGCGGTGCTGGTCGTCGCCTTGATCGCGACAGTCGTGGCGTTGATGGGCGGTACGGACGATTCGCCCGAAGGTCAGGTGAAGGCCGTGATCGGCGACTACACCGACGCCCTTCGCAGCGGCGACCTGGAGGACCTGCGGGCGAGCACCTGCGGCGAGCTGCACACGTTCTACCAGGGCATCACCGCCGAACAGTTCAAGGGCGTGCACGAGGTCTCGACCGAGCGCGGTTCCATCCCGGTCGTCGACAGTGTGGACGCGGTGCGGATCACCGGCGATACCGCGCTGGCTCAGGCCACCGTGTACACCTCGGCGGATCCGTCGAAGCGGACCGCGCGGACGTTCGACCTGCAGCGCACCGACGGTAGCTGGAAGGTGTGCGACCCCGCGGGTACCCCCTGATCGTGCGTCGACCCGTCCTAGTGGGCGCTTCTGCCTGCTATGACGGGTCACACATAACTGGTGATCCAGACCAGTAAACAAGTAAGTTTTCTGGATCATGAGCAGGGAACAGACAGTGGAGCAGCCGGACATCGATGCTGTGGTCCCGGATGCGACACCGGTCGGTCAGCGCTTCGGGTTCCGCGATCACTACGAAGTCGGCCGCGAGAAGATCCGAGAATTCGCCAGGGCGGTGCAGAATCTGCACCCGGCCCATCAGCAGGAAGTCGACGCGCGCAAGCTCGGCTACGACGGCGTGATCGCCCCGCCGACCTTCGCCTCGGTGATCGGCATGACGGCCACCCGCGCCCTGCTCGACAGCGTGCTCAGCGAGTACGACCTGTCGCAGGTGCTGCAGACCGACCAGGTGTTCGAGCTGTTCCAGCCGATGCTGGCCGGCGACCGGATCAGCACCGAGCTCGAGATCGAGTCGATCCGCCAGTTCAGCGACAACGACTTCATCAACGTCGGCTTCACGCTGCGCAACCAGCACGGCCAGGTCGCCGTACAGGGCACCACCATGATCGTGGCCCGCCGCGGTGTCGAGGTGGACCCCAATATCGTCGAGGCCGTCGAGAACATCAGCATGCACCCGCACCCCGATACCGTCGGCGGCGACGGTATCGGTGACCCCCTGATCCGCCTCACCGGCCCCGCCCCCGCGCTCCCCCAGCGCGAACCCGTAGCGGTCAACACCACCCCCGAATTCGACACTCTGGCAAAGGGAACCGAACTTCCCCCCGCCACCGCCCGCCTGACCCGCGGCGACCTGGCCAACTACGCGGGCGTCTCCGGCGACCCCAACCCGATCCACTTCAGCGACCGCGCCGCCGAACTGGCGGGCCTACCCACCGTGGTCGCCCACGGCCTGCTCACCATGGGCCTGGCCGCGCAGTACCTGACCGATTGGCTCGGCGACCCCACCGCCATCGAGAAGCTGAGCGTCCGCTTCTCGGGATTCGTCCCGGTTCCCCCCGCCGAGGCGGGCGTCATCGAGTTCTCCGGAAAGATCAAGTCGGTGGACCCCGACCGCCGCGCGGCGACGGTCCTGCTGAGCGGAATCTCCGAGGGCCGCAAGCTCTTCGGCCGAGCAGCCGCCGAAATCCGCCTGACTTAGCACCTACCCGCCCGGGTCCGCCACGACCCATTGCCGTGGCGGACTCGGGAACCCGGGTCTACTTCACCGCGATGAACACCAGAACGGTTCCACCGATACGGATTACATCCCCGTCGGCCAGCAGCGCCCCGTTGTCGATCGGCACCTCGTTGACATAGACCCCGTTGGCCGAGTGCAGATCCTTGATCAACAGCCCGGCTCGGCTGGGCATGATGTGCGCGTGATACCGGCTCGCCTTCGGATCATCGAGAACGAGTTCGTTATCCGTCATCCGGCCGATCCTGATCCCCCCGTGGGGAATCGGCAGCGTCCGTCCATCGGCGAATCGCAGATTGCCGTTGCGAATAGACTGCGGCACCTCGGTGACAGTCTCGGTCATCGCCGCGGCCACCTGATCAGATCGCCTGGACGCCAACACGTTCAGCGGCTCCTGCCGCAACACCTGCCGCTCCAGCTCGATCAACGCGGCCCCGGGATCGATGCCCAGTTCCTCGGCCAGCACGCTGCGCACCCGTCGGCAGGCCTCCAGCGCATCGGCCTGCCGCCCGGACAGATACAGCGCGGTGATCAGCTGGCCCCACAGCGGCTCGCGCAGCGGGTGTTCGTTGGTCATCGACACCAGCTCGCCGATCACCGAAGAAGCCCGCCCGCAGGCGATCTCAGCGTCGACGCGGGCGGAGACGGCGAGTAGCCGCTCCTCGTTCATCGCGGTGGCGAATCCGTCGGCGAACTGCAATCCGGCCAGATCGGCCAGCGCCCGCCCGGTCCATTCCCGCAGTGCCGCACCGAAAAGATTGGCGGCGCCGGGGTGGTCGCCCACGTCCAAACACCGCGAACCGGCTTCCCGCGCGCTCTCGAACCGGCCGAGATCACAGGCGGTATCGGGGATTTCGAGCCGATACCCCGCGCCCTCGGTCCGCAACACCTGTGCCGAATCGATCCCCGCATTGCGCAGCGCCTTGCGAATGTTCGACACGAACACCTGCAGACTGGCTGCGTAGGAATCCGGCGGATCCTCGTTCCAGACCATCTCGGCGAGCACAGCAGAAGACACCGCGCGTCGCCGATTGACGGTGAGCGCGGCAAGGAGAGCGCGCGGCTTGGGCCCGCCGACCGCTACCGGCTCGCCGCCGACGAGCAGTCGAACGGGCCCGAGCACACGGACATCAAGACTCATGAGCTCGGGCCCCGTTTGTTGGTGCGAAAATCAGGAACCGCTGACGGAGCGTCCGGCCGACTTCAGGTCGTTGCAGGCCTCGGTGACGCGCTCGGCCATCGAGGACTCGGCCTTCTTCAGGTAGCTGCGCGGGTCGTAGACCTTCTTGTTGCCGACCTCGCCGTCGATCTTCAGCACACCGTCGTAGTTGGCGAACATGTGACCGGCGACCGGGCGGGTGAAGGCGTACTGGGTGTCGGTGTCGACGTTCATCTTCACCACGCCGTAGCGCAGCGAGTCCTCGATCTCGGACTTCAGCGAGCCCGAACCACCGTGGAAGACGAAGTCGAACGGCTGCGCACCGGACTCGAGGCCCAGCTTCTCGGCGGCCACACGCTGACCCTCGGCCAGCACCTCGGGCTTGAGCACCACGTTGCCCGGCTTGTACACACCGTGCACGTTGCCGAAAGTAGCGGCCAGCAGGTACTGCCCGTTCTCGCCCGCACCGAGCGCCTCGATGGTCTTCTGGAAGTCCTCGGGCGAGGTGTAGAGCTTGTCGTTGATCTCGGCCTCGACGCCGTCTTCCTCGCCGCCGACGACACCGATCTCGACCTCGAGAATGATCTTGGCCGACTGACAGGCCTTCAGCAGTTCCTTGGCGATCTCGAGGTTCTCGTCGATCGGGATGGCCGAGCCGTCCCACATGTGCGACTGGAACAGCGGGTTCAGACCGTTGTTCACGCGCTCCTGGGAGATCGCGATGAGCGGACGCACGTAGGTGTCCAGCTTGTCCTTGGGGCAGTGATCGGTGTGCAGCGCGATCGTCACGTCGTACTTCGCGGCGATGACGTGCGCGTACTCGGCCAGCGCCACCGCGCCGGTGACCATGTCCTTCACGCCGAGGCCCGAAGCGAATTCGGCGCCACCGGTGGAGAACTGGATGATGCCGTCACTGCCCGCGTCGGCGAAGCCCTTGATGGCGGCGTTGATCGTCTCCGACGAGGTGCAGTTGATAGCCGGGAATGCGAACGAGTGCGCCTTGGCCCGGCCGAGCATCTCGGCGTAGACCTCCGGGGTCGCGATAGGCACAGCAGTGACCTCCGTCTTGTGGGGAGCAAAAACCAATTCTGTCAGGCCACACCCTAAATTAGGAAGGCGAACGCGAGATCACCCGGTGGGCCGAGGTTCAACCGCAGGGCACTCATGTCACAGATCGGACCGGTACTGTGGGGGCCGTGACTTTGCTGGCGGTATCCGATGCAGTGACGACCAACCTTGCGTTGACCCAGTTGCTGGACCCGATGTATCTACTCCAGGAGACCTGGCTCGCGAATGCGGTGCTGCCCGCCATCCTGGCGATTGTCTTCATCGAGACGGGTCTGCTGTTCCCGTTGCTGCCAGGTGACTCGCTGCTGTTCACCGGCGGCATGCTCGCCGCGCAACCGGGCTCGACCCTCTCGATCTGGGTCCTCGTCCCGTTGGTGATTCTCACAGCCTTCCTCGGCGACCAGTGTGCGTATTGGATCGGCCGAAAGATCGGTCCGGCCATCTTCAACAAGGAAGACAGCCGCTTCTTCAAGAAGCACTACGTCACCGAGACGCACGAGTTCTTCGAGAAGCACGGCCCCAAGACCATCATCCTGGCCAGGTTCGTGCCGATCGTGCGCACGTTCATGCCGGTGCTGGCCGGTGTGTCGCAGATGAGCTACCGCAAGTACGTGGCGTTCGACATCGTCGGCGCGGTGCTGTGGGGTGGCGGCGTCACGGTCCTCGGCTACTTCCTCGGCAATGTGCCGTTCATCCGCGACCACATCGAGGGAATCTTCCTGCTGATCGTGTTCGTCTCGATCCTGCCCGCGATCATCACGGTCGGTAAGAAGGTGCTCGAGCGCCGCAACGCACCGGCCGCGTCGGCACAGAGCGGCGAGCTGGCTGCTTCGACGAACGAGACGCACTGATCCCTGTGACCGCAGTACCGTCGACCCTCGCTCTGGGCAGCTTCGATCCGCTGATCTCGGCAGGCCCCGCTGTGGTCTGCACGGTGGTGCTCGTTTTCGTCTTTCTCGAATGTGCGTTCATCATCGGGCTGTTCCTGCCCGGTGATTCGATGCTCATCACCGCGGGCATCGTGCTCGCCTCGCATGCCAATGGCGAAGCGCAGGTCTGGGCGCTGTCGGTGGGCACCATGCTCGCGGCGATCGCGGGTAATCAAGTGGGCTATGTCGTCGGAGCGCGCACCGGGCATCGCCTGGTGGCGCGGAAGAACGGCCGCTACATCAACACCAAGAATCTGGCCAAGGTCACCGGTCTGCTCGAACGGCACGGCTTCCTCGCGGTGCTGGTAGCCCGCTGGATTCCGTGGGTGCGCACGCTGTGCCCGATGGTGGCGGGCGCGGCCGGGATGGATCACCGCCGCTACACCGTCGCCAGCACGCTCGGCGCGATCATCTGGGCGCCGGTGCTGTTGTTGATCGGGTATTACGCGGGCGAGTTCCTCGAGCAGGTGCCGTGGCTGATGCCCGTCGTGATCGGCACGCTGATCGTTGGTCTGATCGTGGGCACTCTCGTCGGTATCCGGCACTATCGCCAGGAGATGGCGCGACCGGTCGACGACTACGATCTCGAGCCGAGCATCGCGGGCGATACCGAGCGCTGAGCTAGAGCCCGGCCGCGCTGACCTGGTAGGCCGCTTCCATCAGCATCCAGCCGGCCAGCTGCACGGACATGTCGCGTTCCGGCACCGCCGAGGCCGTCACCGAACCGCCCGCGGTGAACTTGCCCGCGCCCGCGGTGCCGCCGGGTAGCCGGGCCGGTTTGCTCCAGTCGTACCCGAACAGCGGCTCGCCCTCGACCTCGAGCCGATTGGCCCAGGCGGCGGTGGCCGAGGCTTTGACGATGGCCGCGGCGGTGCGCCGATCGGTGTCGGCCTGCTTGCCCTCGCCCGGCAACATCAGGGCGACCACCGCGAGGTAGCGCGCCAGCACGCCGTTGAACAGGCCGCCGTCACCGCCGCCGCCGCCGTTGATCACCAGGCGGGTGGTCATGTGCTCTTCCACCGCGGCCAGCAGCGAGCTGACCCGCTCGATATGTCGTTCGTCGTCGTCGGTGTGCACGGCCAGCTCGGCTTCCAGGCCGAGGACGACACCCTGGCAGTAGCTGAACACCGGACGTTCGATCTCACCGGAGGGTAGGTGGATGCCGTCGAGGATCAGGCCGGATTCGGCGTCGCGGAGGGTGGCGTCGATCCAGTCGGCCATCTCGCGAGCGCGCTCCACGCGACCGAGGCGTAAGAGGGCGATGCCCGCCGGGCCGTTGGCGGGGGCATTGAAGAAGTCCGACTTGATCCGCCACGGAATGCCGCCGCCGACCTCGGGTTCCCAGGCGCCGTAGAGCTTCTGTTCGAGGGCGATCAGCCCGCTGCGGGCCGAGGTGAGTTCCTGGGTGCGCTCGGCACGTTCCAGTGCGATGGCCAGCCAGGCCATGTCGTCGTAGTAGCGATTGGTCCAGCCGGTGATGTTGCGTAGCCGGATGGCGCGGGCGATCGCGCCGATGCGCCTGCGCCGGGCGGGGGTCGGCACGCGATTGGCGGCGTCGACCGCCACATCGAGAAGATGGGCCTGCCACCAGTAGTGCCAGCCCGCGAAGGCTCGATCGCGGCGGGTCGCCGGCCAGCCGACGACACCCAATTCCGTTCCGGGACAACCCCACAGCAGCCGTAGATGCCGCGAGATGATCGCGGACTCGGCCATATCGGCACGCTCGGACCACAGCGCCGGGGTGGGCACGGATCCGGCGCGATCAGAGGGCTGGGGGCGCCGGCCGCTGCGCGAGGTCATGGGTCCATGGTGCCAGGTGGTACCGACATTCCGTGCCCATTCCGTTACCAGGCCGCAGACAGGTCGGCGTGTTGACGGATCCAGGCGTGCATGGCGATGCCCGCGGCCACACCGGCGTTGATACTGCGGGTGGAACCGAACTGGGCGATCGAAACAGTCAGGGCCGCAGCGTCTTTCGCGTCATCGCTGACGCCGGGACCCTCCTGGCCGAACAGGAGCAGGCAGTTGCGCGGCAGATCCGCTGTTTCCAGCGGGACCGCCCCGGGCACATTGTCGACGGCAACCACCGTCAAACTCTCGCGCGCGGCGA
Source organism: Nocardia sp. PE-7 (assembly GCF_030486425.1). NCBI lineage: Bacteria > Bacillati > Actinomycetota > Actinomycetes > Mycobacteriales > Nocardiaceae > Nocardia > Nocardia sp. PE-7. The sequence continues at coordinate 6,551,278 of NZ_CP129614.1, forward strand.
ATTCACGCAGCTCGGCGAGGTCGCTGTGGTGGACGAGGTGCTGATAGCGGTCGGTGACCATGGCGCCGCGGCGGTTCCAGCGCCGCCGACCGACGATGTGGACGGCCGCGGCGGCGAAGGCATTGGCGGTGCGCACGACGGTGCCGATATTGGCGTCGTGGCCGAAGTTCTCGATGGCCACATGGAAGGGGAACCGACGGGCATCGATGTCGGCGACGATCGCCTCACGGGTCCAGTAGCGGTAGGCGTCGACGACATTGCGACGGTCGCCTTCGGCCAGCAGGACGGGGTCATAGCGGGCATCGGCAGGGGCGGGAGTGTCGTATTCCTGCTCCCACGGACCGAGGCCGTGCGGGTGCTCGCCCCACTCGGTCGGGCCCGCGACCTCTGGTTCATTCACCCGGCAATGCTAGGTGGGCGCTCAGTAGGTCGAAGAATCGGCCGTCATTACCAGCAGCAGCACCGAAGCGGCCACGACGAGGATCGACACACCGAGGACGCAGCTGCCGACGATGCCCATGATGTAGCCGGCGTTGGCCTGCGAGCGGCCACCGATCTGCCCGCCGGAGGCATCGATCTCGGCGACGACCTTGCGCCCCTTCACCCAGGCGAACGGGGCACACAGCCCGCACAGGGCCAATCCGAGGATCCCGAGGATGAGGACCGTCGTCGACTCGGGGTGCTCCGGCGGGCGCGGGTAATAGCCCTGGGGCGGATAGCTCATGGACCAAGGGTAATCGCGGCGGCCACAGGGCGCTTACCCTGGAAGAACACCGACTTCGGGTGGTGAGCGAGATGGATCATGAGCGGGTATCGCGGGCGCTGATCGGCGTCGTGGCGGGGTATCTGATCGCGCTCGCGGTGTGGCTGGCGTGGTTGGCTCCCCACGCGCCACCGGGGACGCTGCCGTATCAGGTGATGATCATGGTCGGGTTGTTCGGCTCGGCGTGCGGGATCGCGATGGCGTTGGCGTCGATGCCGACGCGGGCGGATCGACAGCTACGCAGGCACGGGCTGGAGGGGTGGGCGCGGATCGATGGGGTGCATCCGTTGAGTCGGACCGATCACGCGAGTGAACTGACCGAGCTCGATGTGGAGCTCACGGTGCCAGGGGCCGCGAGCTACCACGGGACGATCGTGGTGGATGTGATGCCGGTGCACAAGGCGAGAATGGTGGTGGGAGAGACAGTTCCGATTCGGGTGGACCCGCTCGACCGCGATCGGATCATCCTGGTGCTGTGAGCGCGGGTGTGTCCGTGGGAGCGGGTGTGTCCGCGGGCGCGGGCTCGACCGACGGCACGGGTGCGTTCGACGGCGTGGGTGACGGGAGGCCGACGATCGGGCGGCCGCGACGGAGAGTGCGCTGCCAGCGGAGGGGGTCGAAGACCGCGGGCTCGGTCTCTTCGATGAAGGAGCGGATCAGTCCGACGAACCGGGTCGGATCGAAGTGGTGGGGGAAATGGCCCGCGCCGACGAAGATTTCGATGCGACTGCCGGGGAAGGCTCGGTGGGCGCGATCGGCGTGACCCGACGGGATGACGGTGTCGCGGGTGCCGCCGACGACCAGCGTCGGGAGGTGGGCGGCGAGGTAGCCGCGATCGAGCATGGTGATGGTCTGGCCGCGACGGTCGGCGGCGGCGCGAATGGTGCGCAGGAAGGCATTGCGGGCGCCGGCGTCGGAGAGGTGGCCGTAGAGGCTGAGCACGTATTCGGCGTCGGGGCCGAGGCCGAGGCCACCCGCCGCCGTCACCACGGGGATCGCGGCGCGCACGGCGGTGCGGACCGGCCAACTGGTGATCGCCTTCAGGGCCGGGCCCGCGCCTGCCAGCGTCGCGAGCCGGAACGCGGGATGCACGCCCGCACCCATCCCCGCCGGGCACACCAGCGCGATCCGCTCCACCTTCTCGGGGAACTGGTAGGCGAACTGCATGGCCACTCCGCCGCCGAGGGAGTGCCCGACGACAGTGATCCGCTCGATCCCGAGGATGCTGAGCAGATCGCGCATGCCGTTGGCATAGGCCGCCACGGCATAGTCGCCACGCGGTTTATCCGAATCACCGTGGCCGAGCAGGTCGGGCGCGATCACGGTGTAGTGCTCGGCTAACGCGTCGAAAACCGGCGCCCAGGTCAGGGAGCTGTCGGTGATGCCGTGGATGAGCAGCAGCGGTGGGCCGGTTCCGGCCATCCTGAACGCCCGGCGATACCCGTGCACCTCGATGAACTGCGCTTCCCCGCTCATCTAGGAAGCGTGCGCGCGAGGTGTTGCATCGCGACGACACCGAGGTAAGCGCCATGTGACGGCGCCGCCCCGCGAATCAGCGGTGCTGGAGCGGCGGCTTCGTGAGCAGGTATTGCGCGGCGGTGTAGGTGGCCAGAATGACGCCCTCGGTGATCCGGCGGGTGCGATCGTCGCGGGCGAACAGGCGGCGCACGACGATCAGGCCGTCCGAAATCGTGAACAGCAGGGCGCCGAGACCGTAGCCGCTGCGCGGGTCGGCGTTCGGAATATTCAGGCCCGCGATGTTCTTCGCATCCGGAGCGAGAGCCGGATCCGAAGCGAGCGTCGCGGCGGTGCCCAACGTCGCGCCGTAAGCGGTGAGCGGGACGACGAGGTTCGGGGCTTTGGCGCGCAACAGGCCCGCAGCGCCGACCCAGGCCACCACCCTGGGCAGGGCGATCTCGGGGCGCGGGCGGGCGCCCCGTTTCCACCACAGCAGGGAGTAGCCGGTTTGCATGACCGCGAACGACGACGCCCCCGCGATGAGGCGGCGGTCGTCGTCGGGATCGAGGAGCAACACGTCACCGACGGTGGCCGCGGCCAACGAGCCGAGCAGCAACCGGCGTTCGGCCGGATCCAGCTCGACGCCGCTGGTCACCGTGTCGGCGGCGAGCAACGGCATCAACAGTGGCTTGGCGACCCATTGCAGGCGGTCGCGGCCGGTGACGGCACCGAATACGGTGACCGCCGCCGCCGCCAGGTACGCGACGCGCAGCCTTCGCATGTCAGAAGCTCGGTTCCTTCGGGGCGGGCGGCAGGGTGACGACCTGGCCCGCGTAACTCAGACCCGCGCCGAAGCCGAGCAGCAGCGCGAGCTGACCACCCTTCGCCTTGCCGGTGACCAGCATCTCCTCGATCGCCAGTGGCACCGAGGCGGCGGAGGTGTTGCCGGTGTTCTCGATGTCGTTGGCGATCGGGACGCCCTCGGCCAGGCCGAGGTTCTTCTTCATCAGCTCGTTGATCCGGGCGTTGGCCTGGTGCGGGACGAACACCTCGATGTCTTCCTTGGCCACGCCGGAGGACTCGAGCGCCGCCGAGAGCGCGCGCGGCAGGGTGACCGCGGCCCAGCGGAAGACCTTCGGGCCCTCCATGTGCAGCGACATCCGGCCGACGGCCTCGACCGCCGGATCGGTGCCCTGCAGGGCCTGGGCCTTGTTCATGTACGCCAGGAAATCGACGTCCTGGGCGATCGCTTCGGCGTTCTCGCCGTCGCTGCCCCAGACCGTCGGGGAGATGCCGTTGTCCTCGGCCGGGCCGACGACCACAGCGCCCGCGCCGTCACCGAAGATCATCGCGGTGCCGCGGTCGGTGGGGTCGAGGCCGACGGTCATCGTCTCGGCGCCGATCACCAGCACGTAGTCGAACGAACCGGCACGGATCAGGTCGGCGGCGACACCGAGCCCGTAACAGAAGCCACCGCAGCCGGACGTTAAATCGAAGGCGGCGACACCGTTGAGCCCGAGGTCGAAGGCCACCGAGGGGGCTCCGTGCGGGGTGAGCTTGAGCCAGCTCGAGGTGCACAGGATGACCGCGCCGATCTTGCTTCGATCGATCGGGGTGTTGTTCAGCGCGCGCTCACCCGCAGCCACGGAGATCGACCGGATCGTCTCGTCGCCACTGATCCAGCGCCGGTTGTGGATACCGGTGCGCTCGAAGATCCAGTCGGGCGTCGAGTCGAGGGTCTCGCACACTTCGGCGTTGGTGACGATGCGCTGCGGACGGTAGGCACCGATCCCGAGCATCGCAACGTTGTCGCGACCTTTGTTTACTGCAATGCTCACCACAGGTGACTCACACGTCCTTCAGACTGTCCGGACAGACCACGTCGTCGTCCGGGTTCGGCGTTGTTCAGGCTATCCCAGGGCAAGATCGTCGAGGCCGAGGATGGATCGATATTCCAACCCCTCCTCAGCGATCACCTGGTCAGCGCCGGTTTCCCGGTCGACGACGGTGGCAACGCCGACCACGATCGCGCCCGCGTCACGCAGCGCGCGCACCGCGGTGAGCGGCGAATTGCCGGTGGTGGTGGTGTCCTCGACGACGAGCACCCGCTTGCCGACGACATTGGGGCCCTCGATCTGGCGCTGCATGCCGTGCGCCTTGGCCGCCTTGCGGACCACGAAGGCGTCGATCGGACGGCCCGGCGCGTGCATCACGGCCATCCCGACCGGATCGGCGCCCATGGTGAGCCCGCCGACAGCGTCGAAGTCCCAGTCGGCGACGAGTTCGCGCAGCAGGGATCCGATCAGCGGGGCGGCCTGGTGGTGCAGGGTCGCGCGGCGCAGGTCGACGTAGTAGTCGGCCTCCTTGCCCGAGGACAGCGTCACCTTGCCGTGCACGACCGCGAGCTCGCGCACGAGGGTGGCCAGCTGGTCGCGATCGGCCTTCGTGAGCGCCTGACGTGCTTGGTCGATCATCTAAGTCATGTCCTTCCGCGTGCGTTGAAGAGTCCGCGATTCATCCGGGTCACCAGGGTGCGCGGGACCAAGCCCGCGACCGCGGTGAGCACCTTGTATTGCACGCCGGGCACGCTGATCACCCGGCCGGAGTCCAGATCTTGCAAGCACCCGTCGACGACCTGATCGACGTCGAGCCACAGTCGCTTGGGCAGTGAACTCATCTCGATGCCGGCGCGCTCGTGGAACTCGGTGTGCACGAATCCGGGGCACAGCGCTTGGATGCGAACACCGGTGCCCGCCAATCCACCCGCCAAACCCTCCGTGAAGGATACGACGTAGGCCTTGGAGGCCGAGTAGGTCGACCCCCGTCCCGGGATCAACCCGGCCACACTCGCCACATTCACGATCGAACCCGCGCCCGCCGCGACCATCGGCGGCAGGGCCGCCCTGGTGAGTTGCAGGACCGAGGTGACGTTGACGTCGAGCTGAGCTTGCAGCTGCGCGGGCTCGAGCGTCCAGAACTCACCCGAATGCGCGAAACCCGCGTTGTTGACGAGGAAGTCGATGCCGCTCGCGGCGCGGGCGGCGACGCGGGCGCGGTCGTCGTCATCGGCCAGGTCGGCGACGAGGACCTCCGACGAGGTGGCGAAACGGCGGGCCAGCTCGTCGGCGAGTTCCCGTAGTCGTTCCTCGTTCCTGGCGACGAGAACCAGGTCGTAGCCGAGGGCCGCGAGGCGGTGGGCGAACCCCTGCCCGATGCCGGACGTCGGTCCGGTGATCATCGCGACGGGGCGGTGTACGCCGGGCAGGCGCAGAGGACTATCGGTCATCGCAGATCGATTCCGGTCGAGGAGGGTGCCGCGACGACTACCGCGGCAGGTGGATCACTTCGGTACGGGGCCCTGATACGGGCGGAAACCCGGGTGGAACGGCCCGCCCGGCCTGCCCGGTTCCGCGTCGTCGAGCGGTGGCTCGGTGCGGGGACGCGGCTCGGGAACCACGGCAAGCGACGGGCGCTTGGGCGGTTCACCGAGCGGACGGCGTCCGGGTGCGGGCTGGTCTTCGAATTCGGGGTCGTCGAGATCGGGGTCGTAATCGGCGGGCAGCGCCGGGGCGCGGCCGCCGATCGGGGCGCGATCGTCGCGCGGTCGGCCGCCGCCGTAGGAGTCGTCGTCCGGGCGAGCGGCAGCACCGCGCGCGGGTTGGCGCTCGTCGTCGTCCGAGCCGACCGCGGCACCACGACTGTCGTAGGGCTTGTCGGTCTCGGGCAGGCGGGCCGCCGCGCCACGGGTGGCGTAGGGCTCGTCGTCGGCCTCGAGTTCGTCGGGGCCGGGGAAGCGGGCGCGGCCACGCTCTTCGGCGTCGGCGAACTCGTCACGATCGGAAGCGAATTCGCGCTCGTCGTCGTCTTCGTCGTACTCGGGCCGGAAACCCGGCGCCAGATTCGCACTGGAGCGCGGGCGGTTGTATTCGTTGGGTTCGGCCACCGGCGGCAGCACGTGCAGCAGGCCGGACAGCCGGAGCACCACGTCGATCGCGGTCTCCCAGTCCTTGGATCCGCTGCCGACGGGCAGCATGCCGAGGGTCCAGTTGCCCTCACTCCACAGCATCTGCACGGTGTCGGACAGCGACTCGATGAAGCCGACCATCCGCTGATCTACCGCGTGCCGCGCGATCTCCGGATCGGTGGCGAACACGACCCGGTCGCCGATGGCGCCGAGCAGTTCCAGATCGTGGTCCTTCGGCGGCGCGGCGGTCTTGAGCCGCATGTCGACGTCGATCTCGGAGCCGATCTGGCGGCGCACGGCCACCAGGGTCGCCGCGTCCTCCAGGTCGAAGAGCACGAACTTCTCGCCCTTGCGAATACCGGAGACCACATCGACCGCCGAGAGGTAGCCGAGCTTGGTGAGCGCGCCACGACGCCACGTCGAGGCGAGGGCGGGCTCCACCGACACGTAGGTGTAGCCCTGGGACTTCGCCCACACCTGTCTCGCGTGTCCGGTGCGCTGCCGCTGGACCCGATCGAAATACAGCAGAACTACCGCACCCACGAGTGCGATCGCTGCTAACCCGAACCACATAGCCGTCATCGTCGCCTAGCCTATCCAGCCGTCGCCGTGATTGCCCGGTAGCACCGGGGATTCGACGCGCGGGTCGCTCATCGGGGGCCGCCCGGCAACGCCGTACTGATGATGATCTTGGCGTGGATCGACCCATCTGGGTTCTTGTCGCCCTGCACCATAACCATGTCGCCGACGGGAAGCTCGCTCGCCTTCGTGCTGGTCAGCGAGATCACCTGGGTGGCATCGTCGATCAGCACCCGAACGTCGGATCCGCCGAGGGTGCTCATGGTGATCTCGGTGCCGGTATTGGCGGTGATGCTGCCCATGGTGGCGCCGAGATCTTCGCCGCCGCCGAGGCCCGGCAAACCGGGGAGTCCGCTCGTGCTCGGCGGCGCGCCCGGCGTGGTCTGTCGCAACGTCGGCGGGGCGAACGGTTGCGTGGACGTCGGCGCCGCAGCGGTGTTGTCGTTCGAGCCGTTGCCGCTCAGTACGAGCCCGGCCAGCACCCCACCGACCGCGATCAACGCCAGCACGCCCAAACCGAGGGCGATCCACAAACCGGTGTGGCGTTTGGGCGGTTCGTCCTGGCCACCGTCCTGCGGACGCGGTGGATAACCCGGCGGCGGCCCGGCTGGATAGCCCTGGTCGTACCCGGGCGGCGGCGCCTGGTAGCCCTGGTCGTAGCCGGGCGGCGCCTGCTGCGGCGGGGGTTGGGCCGCGGGGTAACCACTTTCGTAGGGACCCCATTGGGCGTCGTGCGGCGGCAACGCCTGCGTCGGGTTCGACGGTTGCCCCCACTCGTCGAACGAATTGCCCTTGTACGGCGTGGTCGAGTCGGAGCCCGGCGAACCCAGCCGTTCGGTCGGCGAATCCTCCGGGCGTTGCCCCCACGGATCGTTCGGGTTCGTCATGGGCTCCAGGGTAGGACAGCCCGGCGCGTTTGGGAGGTCCCTACGCACCGGGCTGTGGACAAATCACGAGCTGTGCACAACTTCGCGTTCGACGACGAGCTTGTCGGTGGCGTTGTCCACACTCACCTTCACGGTGTCACCGTCGGCGACCGAACCGGAGAGGAGTTCCTTGGCCAGGCTGTCGCCGATGGCCTGCTGGATCAGCCTGCGCAGCGGTCGCGCGCCGTAGGCCGGGTCGTAGCCCCGCACGGCGAGCCACTGCTTGGCCTCCTCGGTGACATCGAGGGTCAACCTGCGCTGCGAGAGCCGTTTCTGCAGCTGACGCAGGTTGATGTCGACGATCGATTCCAGTTGCTTCGCGTCGAGCGCGTGGAACATCACCACATCGTCGAGCCGGTTGATGAACTCCGGCTTGAACGCGCGGCGCACCGCCTCCATCACCTGATCGCGGTCGCCACCGGCGCCGAGATTGGAGGTGAGGATGAGGATCGTGTTGCGGAAGTCGACCGTGCGACCCTGGCTGTCGGTGAGCCTGCCTTCGTCGAGAACTTGCAACAAAATGTCGAAGACGTCCGGGTGCGCCTTCTCGATCTCGTCGAACAGCACCACCGAGTACGGCCGCCTACGCACGGCTTCGGTGAGCTGGCCGCCCTGGTCGTAGCCGACGTATCCGGGCGGTGCGCCGACGAGGCGGGCCACCGAGTGCTTCTCGCTGTACTCGCTCATGTCGATACGCACCATGGCGCGTTCGTCGGCGAACAGGAAGTCCGCCAGCGATTTCGCCAGCTCGGTCTTGCCGACGCCGGTCGGACCGACGAACAGGAACGAGCCCGTCGGCCGGTTCGGATCGGCGACGCCCGCACGCGCCCTGCGCACCGCGTCGGAGACCGCCTGCACCGCCTCTTCCTGCCCCACGACGCGCCCCGCTACCTCGGTTTCCATCCGCAGCAGCTTGGCGGTCTCGCCTTCGAGCATCCGGCCGACCGGCACCCCGGTCCACGCCGAGACAACATCGGCGATGTCGTCGGGAGTCACCTCCTCGTTGAGCATCACCTCACCGTCGGACGCTCCGGCACTGGCTTTTTCGGCGTCGGCGAGCTCCTTCTCCAGGTCGGGAATGCGCTTGTACCGCAGCTCGGCGACCTTGCCGAGATCACCGTCGCGCTCCGCCCGCTCCGACTCCCCGCGCAGCGCCTCCAACTGCTCCTTGAGCCCGCGCGCCGAGTCGAGGGCGTTCTTCTCGTTCTGCCAGCGGGTGGTGAGCTGGCTGAGCTTCTCGCGATCGTCGGCCAATTCCTGGCGCAGCTTCTCCAGCCGCTGTTTCGATGCCGCGTCGGTCTCCTTCTCGAGCGCCACCTCTTCGATCTCGAGGCGCCGCACCGCGCGCTCGATCTGGTCGATCTCGACGGGCCGCGAGTCGATTTCCATCCGCAGGCGCGACGCCGACTCGTCGATCAGGTCGATCGCCTTGTCGGGCAGGAATCGCGAGGTGATGTAGCGGTCCGACAGCGTCGCGGCCGCCACCAGCGCCGAATCGGTGATCCGCACGCCGTGGTGCACCTCGTAGCGTTCCTTGATGCCGCGCAGGATGCCGATGGTGTCGGCCACCGACGGCTCGCCGACCAGCACCTGCTGGAATCGCCGTTCGAGTGCCGCGTCCTTCTCGATGTACTTGCGGTACTCGTCGAGGGTGGTCGCGCCGACCAGGCGCAGCTCGCCACGGGCCAGCAGCGGCTTGATCATGTTGCCCGCGTCCATCGCCGAGTCGCCGGTGCCGCCCGCGCCGACGATGGTGTGCAGCTCGTCGATGAAGGTGATGATCTCGCCGGCGCTGTTCTTGATGTCGTCGAGCACGGCCTTGAGCCGCTCCTCGAACTCACCGCGATACTTCGCGCCCGCCACCATCGCACCGAGGTCGAGGGAGACAACCTTCTTGTTGCGCAACGACTCCGGCACATCGCCCTCGATGATGCGCCGCGCCAGACCCTCGACGATGGCGGTCTTGCCGACGCCGGGTTCGCCGATGAGCACGGGGTTGTTCTTGGTGCGCCTGCTCAGGACCTGCACCACGCGCCGAATCTCGGTGTCGCGCCCGATCACCGGGTCGAGTTTGCCCGCGCGGGCCAGCTCGGTGAGGTCTGTGGAGTACTTCTCCAGCGCCTGGTAGCTGGCTTCCGGATCGGCACTGGTGACCCGGCCGGCGCCGCCGCGCACAGCGGTGAACGCGTCGCGCAGGGCCTCCGGGGTGGCGCCGTGCTTACGCAGCAGCTGAGCGACGTCCGACGCGCCTTCCGCCAACCCGACCAGCAGGTTCTCGGTGGAGACGAACTCGTCGCCGAGCTCGGTGGCGAGTTGCTGGGCGGCGGTCATCGCGGCCAGCACCTCGCGGCCCAGCTGTGGTTTGGTGGTGGCGCCGGTGGCACGCGGCAGACGGTCGACGAGGGCGCCCGCCTCACGTTCGACTGTCGCCGGATCGACTCCGATGGCCTTGAGCAACGGTGCGGCGATGCCATCGGTTTGATCCAGCAACGCCACCAGCAAGTGTGCCGGACGGATCTCCGGATTGCCCGCCGCCGCGGCGGCCTGAAGGGCGGCGGTGAAGGCCGCCTGTGTCTTGGTGGTGGGATTGAACGAGTCCACGAATCTCCCTTGTGTGTGTCCGATATCGACTAGTTCAACGCTCACAAAGTTGAGTCTGTTCCGCTCAACTCTAAAAACTTTCGGCGGACTTCGGATCCGCGCTTCACGCTACGCCGCGACACCACCGAAGACGACCAATCACCGCATGTCGGACGGCTATCCGCCTAGGATTGCGATGCCCGACTCACCCCCCCGATGCGAGGAGTTCACCCCCATGCGCGCGATCGTGGTCCAGAAGTTCGGCGCCACACCCGAGCTCGCCGATGTCCCGGTCCCCGCCGCGGGGCCCGGTGAGGTTCAAGTGGCGCTCGACGCGGCCGGGGTCAACCCGTTCGACCTGAAGATGGCCGACGGCATCCTGAAGGGCAAGATGCCCACCGACTTCCCGATGATCCTCGGCGTCGACGGCGCGGGCACCGTCTCGGCGATCGGCACCGGCGTCACCAAGTTCAAGGTCGGCGACAAAGTGGTCGGCAAATTCCTGACCGCGCCCGCGGGACACGGCAGCTGGGCGCAGTACGCCACCGTCCCCGAGGACGCGACCCTCGTCCCGATCCCCGACGGCGTCACCACGGTGGCCGCGGCGGCGCTGCCGGTCGCCGGCGTGACAGCCCAGGATCTGGTCGACGCCGCGCATATCCAACCCGGCCAAACAGTGCTGATCGTCGGCGCGACGGGCGGTGTGGGGTCGTTCCTCGTTCAGCTGGCCAATATCGCGGGCGCCCATGTCATCGCGACCGCCCGAGGCGATGCCGCCGACCAGGTGGCGCGCCTCGGCGCCGCCGAAACCGTCGACTACACCCAGGCCCGCCCCGCCGACCCGAATTTCGTCGACCCGGACCCGGCCACCCGCCAGGACTCGAACGTCACCGACGCCGTCCGCTTCACCCACCCCGAGGGCATCGACGTCCTGTTCGACTTGATCAGCTCAGCAGGCGATTTCGCCTCCCATGCCACCCTCGTCCGCCGCGGCGGACACGCCTACTCGACGACTTGGGCGGCCGACGACGCGGTACTGCGCGACCGCGGCATCACCGGGGGAAACTTCGAATCCAAAGGCCGCTCAACGGAATTGAGCCGTCTGCTGTCCCGGGTCGCCGCCGGCGACGTGGTCGTTCCGGTACAGATAACGGTGCCGCTGGAAGCCGCTCCCGCCGTGCTCGGCCAGGGCAGCGCACGCGGAAAGACCGTCCTCGCCATCTGATTCGCGGCCGATAGGGTCGTCAGGTGTCTGACGTGACTTTGGCGAACCTGCTCGACGACGCCGCACTGTATTCCTTCGAGCACCAACTACAACTCGCCGATATCGCCGGTGATCGTGGATGGAGTGTCGACTTGGTGGCCGGCCGGTTCACTTTGACCGGAGACCAGCCGATCGAATGCGAGCGGATGCATCTGCTCGGGTCGGCGGCTCCGGGACCACGGTCCTGGTTGTGGGCGTGGAGCAATCCGGCCGGCTACTCCGATCTCGTCACCGGGCTCGCACAGTCCGTGCGCGACTTGGGAATCCGTTATGGCATCAGCGAACTGGCTGACGCCGAAGTGCCGTTCACCGCTCTTCCCGGCTCGCCCGATCGACCCGAGGGGGTGGTGAACGTATTCATGGACGCGGCCAAGGCGATCTCCGGGGTGTGGACGGCCTACAACGGGCCGGTCGGCGGCGGGACCAGGGCCGCGTTTCTGATCGAACACCCCTCGTTCGCCCTTCCCGCACCCTTCGCGCCCCGCATCGCCCGGGTTATCCAGGAGGGGCTCACCGAGTTCCCTCTCACCGACCGACGCCGCGCTCTCCACGCCTACGCCCATCATCGAGGACTCGGCATCCAGTGGTCCGGCGACCACTCCCGTGCCACGGTCACCGGCCCCGGCCTCACCGGGGAGATCGGCTTCGACGAATCGGCCAGGATGACGAGCATGGACTTGCAGATGGGCAGCGGATAACCCTCTCGCACAGCGTAATGGCCTCGAGCTCGGGTCACTTGCCACAAGCGGGCGAGACATGGGGTCGTTCACGACTTACCCGTCAGCGGGGGCGGTAGGTGCCGGTGCGGGCCTTGGTGGCTGTGGTGGTGAGGATGGTGGCGAGGGTGGTTTTTATTCGGGTGGGGGTGGTGGGTTTGGCTATGAAGGTGGTTTCGCCGTAGAAGACGTAGCGGCCGTCGCCGGGGATGTCGTGGAGTTGGAAGTCGTCACGGCCTTCGGTGTGGCGGTTGTCGACGCTGGCGTGGGCGTAAACGCCGATGTGGGTGAGGGTGGTGGTGGGTTTCGCCAGGAAGGATTCGAGTTGTTCTCGGGGGGTGGGGTTCCAGCGGTCGCGGACGTCGGGACGGGGGGCCGCGAGTTCTGCCGCGGTGACGCGGATTTCGCGGCCTTTGCCGGGGGCAACCTTGGGGAGGGTGGAGAGGACGGCTGCGGCCAGGGCCTCTGGGTCGAACAGGTGCAGGGTGATGTCGCCGGGGTTGGTGTCGTCGCCGGGTGCCTGGACGGCGAGGGAGGCGTAGGTGTCGCGGGTGCCGCCGTGGGCTCGGATCGTTTTGACGCCCTTGGACGCCCCCGCCACCTCGACGCGGGCGTGTGGGGCGAGCAGGGCGGCCATGGCGCGGTCGAGATCGCTGTCGAATTCGGCCATCAGGTTCTCGGCGGCCTTGCTGCGCAGGCGCAGGACCTCGGCGTGGGTTTCGACGTCGGTGTGGCGGTGATGCAGGGGGTACGGGAGGACATCGCGGCCCGCGGCTTCCCACAGGGTGCGGAAATCTAACGCGGTAAAAAGCCAGGTACGCACGGGAGATCTACTCTGTTCCATCAGGATTGGCGACTAGTCGGCGCCGATGACGGGCGGGACCATCTTGGGCAGGGTGTCCAGACCGGTGAGTTCGTCACCGTTCTCCTGCGTGATGAGGTAGTCGGGGATTCCCTTGGTCGATTCGTCGTCCGTGCCGCCGCCTTTGCCCGCACCCGGGCTCATCATGCCGGGCATGCCGGAACGGCCCGCTGTGCCCGAACCCGCGCCGGTGCCACGGCCCCCTGTGGTGCCGGCAGCCGTCGGACTTCCTGCTACCGCTCCGCCGGGAGTGCCCGCGCCCGGTGTGCCCGAGCCAGGGGATCCGCCGCCGGGAGAGCCTGCGCCACTGGGTGATCCGGAAGGCGAGCCCGAGCCGGGGACGGTGGAGCTCGGGGTGGTGGAGGCGGGGGTGGTCGAACCCGGCTCCGTCGACTGGGGAGTGGTCGATTCGGGGGTGGTCGAATCGACTGTCGAGTCGTCGGTGTCGTCCGGGTCAGTGGTGGGGGTGGTCGACGCCGGTGTGGTGGGCTGCGTCGTCGCGGGTTGCGTGGTGGGCTGCGTCGTCGAACCCTGAGTGGTGGATTGTGTTGTACTGAACTTTGTTTCGGGTTCGCCGCCGCCGTTTTCGACGGTTTTCGGGATGGGGATCACCGGGACCTTGTTGTCGGTCTCGTAAATCACCGGGGCGTAGACGGTTTGGAGGATGCGGACGGCTTCGACTCGCGCGTTCTCTTGCGCGACATCGTCATTGCGCCAGCCGCGGCCCGTGAGCAGGGCCCCGACGTTGTCGAGACCGCTGCGGTGCTCGGGCGCGTGGGGGACGAGGCGTTTTGTCGGCTCGAGGCCGGTTCGGAGTTCGTCCAGTTTGGCGCTGGTGAGCGCGGCGGCGGCGGTGACCCTCTTTCCCGTAGTGTCGTATGCCGCAACGGTTTGCGCGGCCGCGCTCGCAGCGGAACCCGCCCAGACGTCGGGGGACATGCCTCGGGCTATCTGCTTGCGGAACTCGTCGAGGGACGTGCTGTTGCGGGTGGAGATTTCGTTCCATGCGCCGATCAGGCCATTTACGGCATCGAGATCTATCTTGTCGACCTTGTCGCGTAGTTCCGCGACGGTCCCAGGAAAGGCATCGTTTTTAGCCACGACGGTGGGGCGGTAATCGCCGTCGAAACCGAGGTCGCCCGCTTTCCGTCGGTTGCCGTCTCGCTGAGCGTTGTATTGGTTCTGGATGTCGGCGATCTCTGAACTGTCGAGTTCGCCGTCGTCGCCGGAGAACGGGGACATGACGAAGTCACGGAGGTTGCCGAATAGGTCGATGCCGCTGATGCTCTGCATGCCGGCCATATCAGCTCACCTGCTCGGTGATGTAGTCGAGGGCGTTGGCGTTCTCGATGTCTTTGCCTGCGATGCGTTTGAAGGAGATGGAGAAGACCTCGCGCAACTGCTTCACCGCCTCTATGTCCTGAAGAATGACTTCGTAGATCGAGTTCGGCTCGCCAACAGCTTGAGCGCGGAATTTCGCCTCGAGCTGCCTGGCGATATCGAAATCACCGAAACCGGTGACGTTCTGCACGCGCTGCGTGACGCCGATGAGCTTCTGGAGGTCGGCTAGTCGTGTATCGCAAGCCTTGAACATATGGAACGCAGCAGCTTCGTCGTTCAGGTAGACCTCGCCGGCCCTCGTCTGTGCGACCAACTGGCTGTAGGGGGTATTGTCCGCCATGCCCAAGCCCTACTTCGGGAACGTCGGTACTAGCACGGCGCCTGCACGCTGGAGGTAGACGCATGGGTCCTCCAACGGCCCGTCGGCGATTGCCGAATTACCAACCGCGAGCTGAACGACCCCCTGCTCGGACGGGAAGACAACATCGCACCATAGGTTTCGGGTGTCACCCTGTACCCGGAACTGGCGCCCCTGGCGATTCGCGATGGCGATGTCGGTGAAGTTGATGTTCCCCGGCTTCTGCTCGAAATAGCTGACAGGCTTATCTGTCGTGTAGACGGTCAGGGCATAGTTGGAACCTTCCCATCCACAGATCTCCCACCCCGACTGCGGAACCCCCGCGACACCCTTCTCCTCCGTCCCCGGATCCACCCCCGCCTCCGTCAACGCAGCATCGGAAATCTCCGTGCACGGATTCCACAACACCGGCTTGGCCGTCGTCGTCGCCCCCTTCGACGTCGACTCCCCCGAGCCACACCCAGCCAACCCGACAACCGCCAAACCGGCAATCACCATTGCCGTACCTGCGCGTTTCATCCCACCCCTTCGGCCGAGTACTGCCTTGACCAGGGACATTAGCACGGTCAGCCGACCAGAGTCGGGGCCGCGTAGGTTGTCTGAGCATGAGCGAACTTCGACTTTCGGCGCCCTTCGACGGGCGTGATCCCGAGGGCAAACCGGTGGTGAACCGGTCGGCGGTGGACTCCGATATCCAGGATCGGGTGCTCGCTTACCTCGAGCATGCGCCGGTGATTCTGAGCGCCCGCGGCCGCGAC
Source organism: Nocardia sp. PE-7 (assembly GCF_030486425.1). NCBI lineage: Bacteria > Bacillati > Actinomycetota > Actinomycetes > Mycobacteriales > Nocardiaceae > Nocardia > Nocardia sp. PE-7. The sequence continues at coordinate 6,566,847 of NZ_CP129614.1, forward strand.
ACCGACGAGTTCGACCCCACCCGGCGCGACGTGCCGTTGAACTTCCACACCGACGGCGCGTTCGTCTGGCCGGGCGCTGTCCCCTACTACCTCCGCAAGTACGGGCTGCCGCCGGAGGCGGCGTTGGTCCAGCACATCGTGGGCAAGGGTTTCGAGATCGGGGAGGTCGACGAGGGGGCGCGGCAGGCGGCGGTGCAGACGGTTACCGGCTGACCCGGCCTCAACGCAAGGTGCGCGACAGGGCTTCCACGCCTGGGCCGCGCAGGTTCGCCACGGCGACGGATCTGCCGGTCATTGCCAGTAGGAGGTCGAGGATGGGTCCGTGTACCGGAGTGCCCGCGCCCGTTGACCATTCGATGTCGTCGGCGGCGAGGTGCAGGCCGCGCAGGTGATGTTTCGCCCAGAAGGGCCAGCCCATCGTCCAGACCCGTTGTGCGGCAACGGCGGCCGCGCGTGGGGTCACCTCGATGGTGCGCCCGAGTGGGCGAGCGATGTCCTGGGCGTGGACGATCACGTCGAAGAAGATGTTGCGGTAGTTGGTCACGGCGGGCAATCGGCGCGATGCCGCGTGCGCGCGGATCTCGTCGGCCAGGTCGGGGCGATCCGAATAGCGGACCGCGACATCGTGATTCATTCGGTGGAAGCGGCCGCCCGCGCGGATTCCCATCCGGATCATCGCGGCCGGGCCGGGCGGCTGCGGCGCCATCGCCAGATGCGCGGCCACATCGCGCACCCGCCAACCCGCGCACAGTGACGGCGAATCCCATTCGGGCGGGGTGAGGTCGTCGAGTAGGTCGGCGACGGCGCGGCGCTGCTGTTCGATGACCCGCCACTGCTGCTCGCGATCCATCGTCGACCTCCGACTAATAGTCAGTGTATCTGACCAATATAGTCAGATAAGCTGACCGAAACAAGGAGGAGAGCGTGGACGAGCTGAACCTGGGCGTGCTCCTGTTCGTCCCGTACCGGGAGATGGAGAGGCGGGTGTTCGCCGCCCTCGGCGCGGCCGGTCACGCCGAACTCACCCCTGCCAAGGCCCGCCTGGTCGCCCGCATCGGCCCCACCGGCACCCGCCTCACCGACCTCGCCGCACAGGCCCAAGTCACCAAACAGACCGCGAGCGCCCTCGCCGACCAGCTGGTCCGCGCCGGCTACCTCGAGCGGGTCCCCGACCCCTCCGACGGCCGCGCCCGCCTTCTCAGGCTCACCCCCACCGGCCGGGCTGCCGCCGACCTCGCCAACCGCACCGCCGAGGAGGTTCAGACCGAATGGGTCTCCCACCTGGGCAAACGAGCGGCTGCCGACCTACGGAAGACACTCACAGCCCTCCGTGAAGTCACCGACCCCTACGCGTGAACCCGACCGACGAATCGGAGAATCCCGCTGGGGCGCGGGCAAGATTCGGCGCTACCAGCTTCGATGGACAGTCCCCTTGGAACCGGTTACCAAGCTGCTCGCCGGAACGTCGTCGGCGACGACCGCGCCCGCGGCGATCACCGCGTCGCGGCCGATGCTGACGCCGGGCAGGATCATCGCGCCCGCGCCGATCCACACGTTGTCCGCCACGTCGATGGGCGCGCCGGTGAGGAATCGACGCCGTTCCTCCGGATCGACGGGATGGCCCATGGTGATGAAGGTGGCCTTCGGACCGACCATCACGCCCCGGCCCAGCCGGATTCCGGCGTAGTCGAGGAAGGTGCAGCCCTGGTTGATGAACACGCGCTCGGCCAGGTCCAGGTTCAGGCCGTGATCGGTATAGAAGGGCGGATAGATCGTGAGACCCGAGGGCAGCGGACGGCCGAGGATCGCCTCGAGCAGCGCCGCCTTCCCGGTCTCGTCGTCGAAGGGCATTGCGTTGAGCCGAGACGTCAACGCGGTGACCTGCAGAACCCGCTCGTGCATCGCCTTGAACTCGGCCCCCAGAACCCGTTCGCCCCTGGCCAGAAGTTCGGGATCGTGAATCTCCATGAAGTTGTCGCTCGCCATCCCCCGATTCTCACGCACTCTTGGCTCACCACCCGCAAGATCACTGACGGGTATCGATGATGGCGAGATCGTGCTGATCAGAGACCTGGGGTTTACGATCCGTGCGGCTGGGAACGGGCGTGACGAGCATCCCTGCACCGAGACGACGGTTTCGGGGGATACTGGGGAGGGCGTCACCGACGGGTGAGCCACATTGTGGCAATTGCAGAGAAACGGAGCTTGACGACGTGGATGCGCGTTCGCTTGCGCTGGTCCGCGCCGATTTCCGCGGGGTGGCCGAGACACCCGGTGGTTCCGAGCGGCTGATCAGCGCTTTCTATGGTCACCTGTTCGCGCAGGACCCGAGGTTGCGTGAGCTGTTTCCGCCTGCCATGGACATGCAGGCCAAGCGGATCACGACGGCGGTGCAGTTCGTCCTCGACCATCTCGAGGACTTCGAACGCGCCCAGCGCTTCCTCGAGCAACTCGCCCGCGACCATCGCAAGTACGGGGTCGAGGCCGACCACTACGACCTGGCCGGACGCGCGCTGCTCGCGGCGCTGCGCACCTTCCACGGCAACCGCTGGACCAGAGAGCTCGACGAGGGCTGGCGTGACATCACGCTGTTGATCTCGGCGTCGATGGCGATCGGCGCCAACGAGGACACGTCGCAGCCGTACTGGGACGCGACCGTGGTGGGGCACCGACGGGTGCTCGACGATCTGGCGATCGTGCGGTTACAGGCCGATGGGCCCATTCCGTTCAAGGCCGGACAGTTCGTGCCGGTCGCGGTGCCGCAGCGGCCGAATATGTGGCGATACTTCTCCCCCGCCATCCCCGCGAACCCGTATGGCGAGATCGAATTCCATGTGCGGCGGATCAGCGGCGGCTGGGTGAGTCCGGCGATCGTCAACGACACCAAGGTCGGGGACCGGTGGAAGATCGCCGGGCCGCTCGGCGGGTTGCACGTGGACCGGGAGTCGGGGCGCGATGTGCTGATGATCGGCTCCGGCACGGGGATCGCGCCGTTGCGAGCGCAGCTGATCGAGATGAGTCAGCGGGGGATCAATCCGCGCGTGCACTTCTTCATCGGCGGGCGCTATCCCGGCGACCTCTACGACGTGGACAACATGTGGCAGCTCTCGCAGTCCAATCCGTGGTTGACCGTGGTGCCGGTGTGCGAGGAACACACCAATCCCTGGTGGTATCCCCAGGATTCGGGCCAGACGCCGATGGGCATGCCGCGCCGGCTGGTGGGTAATCTGGGAGCGGTGGTGACCAGCTTCGGCGCGTGGTCGGACCGTCAGATCCAGATCGCGGGATCGCCGACGATGATCGCCAACACTCGTTACGCGCTCCAGCGGGCCGGTACACCGAGTGAGATCATCGCTGCCGATCCTGTCTGAACCCGCCGGCGACTTCGCGAAAGAGGCTGATGAGCAACGCTTTTCCTGACCCCGCATGGACGGCTACCGTCGTCGGCCACCACCGTCTGCGCCACGACCTCGCCGTGATCCGGTTGATCGGCGATTTCGTGCCGTTCGAGCCGGGCGGTTCGGTGGAGGTCGAGGTGCCGCAGCATCCCGGGGTACGACGGCGGTTCTCCCCCGCGCTGCCGCCCTCGCTGGACGGCAAGCTCGAGTTCCATGTGCGGACGGTGCCCGGTGGGTGGTGTTCGAGTTCTATCGTCGCCGACACCAAACCCGGTGATCAGTGGCGAATCAATGCTCCCCATGGGGTTTTCGCCGTCGATCCCGATGCTGTCGAGGTGGTGATGATCGCCGGCGGTACCGGGCTGGCGCCGATGCGCTCCCAGATCCTGGACCTGGCTCGCCGTGACACCCCGCCGCGCACCTACCTGTTCTTCGGTGGCCGCTCGCCGCGCGACCTCTATGCCAACGACATGCTGTTCCTGCTGGCGGGCGAATTGCCCTGGCTTTCGGTCATTCCTGTTGTCGAAACCCCGGATGATCCCGTGGTGCACGATGAATGGCACGAGCAGACCCGCTCGGACGTGGGCTTCGGTCCGCAGGAAATGCTGCACGGCACCCTCGCCGACGTCGCCGCCGCCCACGGACCCTTCACCAAGAACCAAGTCCTGGTCTGCGGCTCACCCGCGATGGTGCGCACCACCGTCGACCGTCTGATCGAAGCAGGCACTCCCCCGGCGAACATCATCTCCGAAGGCGCCTGACCGGCCTCGCGAGTCAGAACAAGGGATCGTGGCGGATCGCTTGGGCTTGGGTGCCCGCTGGAATGACGAGTCAGAACAAGGGGTCGTGGCGGATCGCTTGAGCTTGCGTTCCTGCTGCCATGAGGCGGAACTTGGTGGTTTGGACCATCGATGGGGAGCCGACGATCTGGACGTCGCGGTCTGCCCAGGGGCCGTAGCTGGCCACCACCTTGCCGATCTGGCCGGTCATGCGGGGCTCGAGGCCGGGGAGTTCGGGCTGGGGCTCGCCGGAATCGAAGTACCACCACGGGTTTTCGTCACTCTCGGTGACGGGGGTGACGGTGAGCCATTTGTTGGCGATGGCGAGTTGGCTCAGGACCTGGAGGTCGTAGAGGTCGCAGGGGTGGTGGCCGCCGACGAACAGGTGGACCTTCGGGTTCACCCGGCGCTGCGCCATCGACATGATCTGCGCGCGCAGGGGGGCGATGCCGGTGCCGCAGCCGACCATCAGCATCTTGCGTTTGGTGTTGCGTGGCACGCCGAGGCCGCCGAGGGGGGAGCCGAGCGCCCACTGATCGCCGACGGCGGTGTGCGCGACCATGGCGGGGCTGACCCAGCCGCCGAGCACTCCGCGAATGTGGAACTCGATCTCGCCGTTGGGATTGGCCGGGTTCGCGGGCGAGAGATAGCGCCACATCCGCGGCCGCGAGGGGATCTGCACGCTGAGATATTGACCGGCGGCGTACTGCATCGGCACGTCGAGCTGGACCCGAACGATCGAGAGATTACGCAGCACCTCGCGATGTTCGACGACGGTGCCCGTCCAGGTAGCCGGTGTCATCTCCTTGTCGGCCGCGCTGATCATGGCGCCGCTGATGGTGGCAAGGCCCTCGTCCCACGCGGTGGCGACCTCATCGGTCCACATCTCCGCGCCGGCGAACAACCGCATGGCCGACTTCAGCGAGTTGGCCACGGCCACATAGTGAGCCGGTTGCACGCCGTACTTACGGTGGTCGCGCCCGAGCTGGGCCAGGAACGGCAGCAGCTTGTCGGGCTCCTCTAGGCGGTCGAGGGCGTAGGAGATCGCCGTGACCAGTCGGTCGCGCTGGGAATCCATGGCGGCCGGGAAGTAGTCTCGGACACCGGGGTAGTCCGTGAAGAGGATCGAGTAGAACGACCTCGACAGCTTCTCGGGTCCACCTTCTTCCGCAGCAACCGCCTTGAACGTAGTACGGATCAAAGCGACAGTCCGCGAATCCATATGTGTCACAACCTCGTTTCGCCATCGAACGCTAGCCGCGCCGGCGAGTGACGGGCTGGGAGGACACTCGTCAGCAGCCGATGCGAGAAGTCTAGGCGAGGTTTGCCAGCTTAGGAATCGTACTCTTAAACATCACGCATGTAATTCCTGAAATACCAGGCGGTTCCCAGCAGTTTCCCATGAAAACATACCCGTGGCCCGTTAATTGAGGGTGAACACTTGCTCACGATTTCTCAAAGTACCCGGCATTCCACACAATTGGATATCAAAGCGCCTGGTAGGGCGACCCTCCCGCTACGACGACGGCCTGCCGTAAGCCGACGCGCCGAGCCATGACACGCGGGGTAGGCACACCGGAGTGACTGGTCGGGGTCGGCGAATTGCCTTCCGATCGAGCTGAATTCAGCATCCCGTCAGCAAACTTTTGGACGTCCATGGTGATAAATCCCCACCTCAGCGCGCCGCAACGCTACTTTCGATCAGCAGGATCGCGAATAAGTGAGTTGCTGGAGAGTCACCAGCCGGTCGCCGGGGGTTGACCGGAGACTGACGAACCCCCGGCTCGCGTCCGCTACAGCGGAGGAGCGAACCGGGGGCTCGTCGAAGAGAAGACGGCTCAGCGACGATGCCGTGGCTGCCACACCACGAGCGCGGTACTGCGCGCCGGCGGCGACAGATCGGGCCGGTAGCCCGCCCGCAACCGCTCCATCTCCGCGCTCATCTCCTCGACGCGCTGCTGCAACGCCTCCACCTGATTGGTGAGCTCGATGATGCGCTTGATGCCGGCGAGGTTGACGCCTTCGTCCTGCGACAGGCGCTGCACTTCGCGCAGCACCTCGACATCGCGGGCCGAATACCGGCGTCCGCCACCCGATGTCCGTTGCGGGGTGACCAAACCCAACCGGTCGTAGGTACGCAACGTCTGCGCGTGCATCCCTGCCAATTGAGCCGCCACCGAGATCATGAAGAACTCGGCACGCGAGGTCGCACCCGAAACAGACTTCGGATCCGGGCTATCCGCGCCTCTCCCTACGCCCTCCGTGGTCACGCTGCGCTACCTCCTCCGGGCGCTGAACTCGATGTGCGGGGACATCAAGCACCCGCCCATCCTGCACGCGGTTCGAAGCCACTGGCCTTCTCCGCCTCCTGATACCGCTTGAGCGCATCGGTGGCGTCGGAGTCGAGCGATTGCGGTACCGCGACCTTCACCGTGACCAGCAGGTCACCGGCGCCGCCCGCCGCACCACGCTTGGGCACGCCACGACCACGAACTCGCAGGATACGCCCGTCGGCGGTGCCCGGGGGCACCTTCACGCCGACCCTGCCGTCGAGCGTCGGTACCGAAACTGTTGTCCCCAGTACCAATTCGCTGTAGCTCACCGGGAGCACCAGGGTGAGGTCGTCGCCCTGGCGGCCGAAGACCTTGTCCTGGCTGACGTGCACGGTGACATACAGATCACCGGAAGGCGCACCGCGCAGACCCGCCTCGCCCTGACCGGCCAGCCGGATCTTCTGACCGTCGCTCACACCCGGAGGAATCCGGACGGTGATGGTGCGGGTGCGGTTCTGGATACCGGTGCCCGAGCAGTCGGTGCACGGGTCGTCGATGATCGACCCGGTGCCGCGGCAGTCGTCACAAGGCTCGCTGAAACCGAACGCGCCCTGATTACGGCTGACCACGCCCGCACCGTTGCAGTGCGGGCACACGCGCGGGCTGGTGCCCGGCTTGGCCCCGCTGCCGTGACAGGTGGTGCACGGCGAGGGACTGGTCATCCGCAGCGGAACGGTGACGCCCTGGGCCGCCTCACGGAAACCCAGCGTCGTCTCGGTCTCCACATCGGAACCGCGACGCGGACGAGCCGCCGCCCGGCCGCCGCCGCCACCCCGGTTGAACAGCCCGCCCAGCAGATCGCCGAGCCCGCCGTCGCCCGCGGCGCCGGTGCCACCGGCCTGACCGAAGATGTCGCCGATGTTGAAGTCCTGCGAGAAGCCGCCGCCCGCACCGGGGTTGAACCCGCCGCCGCCGTAGGCCCGGCCACCGCCGCCACCGCCCGCGAACATGCGGCGCGTCTCGTCGTACTCCTTGCGCTTGGCCGGATCCGACAGCACCGCGTTGGCTTCGCTGACGGTCTTGAACCGCTCCTCGGCCTTGGTGTCACCCGGGTTGGAATCCGGGTGCAGGTCGCGGGCGAGCTTGCGGTAGGCCTTCTTGATCTCGTCCTGCGAGGCGCCGGAGGAGACACCCAGCTCCTTGTAGAAGTCCTTTTCGATCCACTCCCGTTGGCTCACCGGGCATCTCCTCCTTTCGCGTTCTTATTGACTGTCGCCGGCATCCGGATCCGATGCCCCCGCGGCCTCGGCATCGGTTACCCCGACCAGCGCGTGCCGAAGCACCCGGTCGCCGAACCGATAGCCCTTGCGCATGACGATGCCGATCACCGGGTCGGCGCCCGAACCCTCGTGCTGCACTGCCTCGTGCAGCGTGGGGTCGAACGGGTCACCGGTGGCACCGAATTCGACGAGACCCTGCTTGGTGAGCGCGGTCTCGAGCTTGTCGGCGACGGACTTCAGTGGGCCGGAGTCGAGGTCGCCGTGCGCCCTCGCCCGATCCAGATCGTCCAGCACCGCCAGCAATTCGGTGACCACCGACGCCTTGGCGGCATCGATGTTGGCCTGACGGTCGCGCTCGACCCGGCGGCGGTAGTTCGCGTATTCCGCGGTCAACCGCTGCAGGTCGGCGGTGCGCTCGGCCAGCTCGTCGTTCTCCGGCTCGACAACGTCGGCGTCGAGGGCGGAGTCCGCCGTGGCGGCCTCCGCGTTCTCGTCCGCGGTGTCTTCCAGGATGTCGTCGACCAACTCCTGCTCGGAGGAGTTCGCCTCGGTCACTTCTTGTCCGTGTCGACCGGCTCGTCCACGACCTCCGCGTCGACGACCTGATCGTCATCGGCCTGGCTCGTGCCCGCGCCGTTGCCGGACTGCGCGTCGGCGGCGGCGGTGGCCTCGTAGATCGCCTGGCCGAGGGCCTGCGACTCGGTGGCCAGCTTCTCCACGGCGGACTTCACCGCGGAGATGTCGGTGCCCTCGAGTGCCTGCTTGGCCTCGGCGACCGCGGTCTCCACCTTCGCCAGCTGATCGGCGGAGACCTGTGCGCCACCCTCGCTCAGCTTCTGCTCGTTGATGAACTTCTCGGTCTGGTGCACCAGCGACTCGGCCTGGTTGCGGGTCTCGGCCTCTTCACGGCGCGCCTTGTCGTCGGCGGCGTGCGCCTCGGCGTCGGCGACCATGCGGTCGATCTCTTCCTTGGACAGACCGGAGCCGTCCTGGATCTTGATCTTGTTTTCCTTGCCGGTGCCCTTGTCCTTCGCGGTGACGTGCACGATGCCGTTGGCATCGATGTCGAAGGTGACCTCGATCTGCGGCACGCCGCGCGGGGCCGGGGGCAGGCCGGTGAGCTCGAAGGAGCCGAGCAGCTTGTTGTGCGAGGCGATCTCGCGCTCACCCTGGAACACCTGGATCTGCACCGAAGGCTGGTTGTCGTCAGCGGTGGTGAAGGTTTCCGAGCGCTTGGTGGGGATGGTGGTGTTGCGCTCGATGAGCTTGGTCATCACGCCGCCCTTGGTCTCGATACCCAGCGACAGCGGGGTGACATCGAGCAGCAGAACGTCCTTGACCTCGCCCTTGAGCACGCCGGCCTGCAGGGCGGCGCCGACGGCGACGACCTCGTCCGGGTTCACGCCCTTGTTGGGCTCACGGCCGCCGGTCAGTTCCTTGACCAGGTCGGACACGGCGGGCATACGGGTGGAGCCACCGACGAGCACGACGTGGTCGATATCGGCCACGTTCAGGCCCGAGTCCTTGATCACGGACTGGAACGGCGCGCGGGTGCGATCCAGCAGATCAGAGGTGATCTTCTGGAACTCCGAGCGGGTGAGCTGCTCGTCGAGGAACAGCGGGTTCTTGTCCGCGTCGACGGTGATGTAGGGCAGGTTGATCGAGGTGCTCTGACCCGAGGACAGTTCGATCTTGGCCTTCTCGGCAGCCTCACGCAGACGCTGCATGGCCATCTTGTCCTTGGTCAGGTCGATGCCCGAGGACGCCTTGAACTTGTCGACCAGCCAGGAGACGACGCGCTCGTCCCAGTCGTCGCCACCGAGGTGGTTGTCACCGGAGGTCGCGCGGACCTCGACGACGCCCTCGCCGATTTCCAGCAGCGAGACGTCGAAGGTGCCGCCGCCGAGGTCGAAGACCAGGATGGTCTGCTCTTTGTCGCCCTTGTCCAGGCCGTACGCGAGCGCGGCCGCGGTGGGCTCGTTGACGATGCGCAGCACGTTGAGACCGGCGATCTGGCCGGCTTCCTTGGTGGCCTGACGCTGGGCGTCTTCGAAGTAGGCCGGGACGGTGATCACGGCGTCGGTGATCTCCTCGCCCAGGTAGGCCTCGGCGTCGCGCTTCAGCTTCATCAGCGTGCGCGCGGAGATCTCCTGCGGCGTGTACTTCTTGTCGTCGATCTCGACGTTCCAGTCGGTGCCGATGTGGCGCTTGACCGAGCGGATGGTGCGGTCGACGTTGGTGACCGCCTGGTTCTTCGCGGGCTGACCGACGAGAACCTCGCCGTTCTTCGCGAAGGCGACGATCGAGGGGGTGGTGCGCGAGCCTTCCGAGTTCGCGACGACGACCGGCTCGCCGCCTTCGAGCACGGCGACGACGGAGTTCGTGGTCCCGAGGTCGATTCCGACCGCACGAGCCATAGTGGTTTCCTCCTGTTTGACGTTCGGTTATTGCAACGCTGAGCGTAGTGGGCTCAATCCTGCCTTCGAGATCCACCGTGAGTCAACCCGAAGTTGAGTCAGGTTCGCTCAGGTTGTTGATCGGCACAACCAGTAGCTGCGGCGATTCATTCCCGCCACCCGAAAAAAACTTCCCGACCCCCGGCCATTCTTGCCACGAGTGCGCTCAACTGCAGCCCTCGATGCTGGATCGTGACGGTCCGGACACAGCGTTATCGAGTGAGGCCGGGGTGGATGCCGGGACGAAGGCCGTTGCCTTCGGCGGTGCGACGCAGGAGATCGAGGAAGACCGCACGATCCTCGGGAGCCAACGGGGCCAGGAGTTCGGCGTCCAACTCGGCCACCCGCTGCTCGGCCTCGGCCAGGAGGGCATGGGCGGCGGGCAGGAGATGAAGGGCGTGGGCACGGCGGTCGTTCGGGTGGCGTCGACGCTCCACGAGGTTGCGTTTCTCCAGGTCGTCCACCAGGCCGACCATCACATTGCGGTGGATATCCAGCGCCTCGCCGAGCTCCTGCTGAGTGCGGCCGTCATGGGCGTTCAGGAGCTTCAGCATGCCGAAGTGGCGCGGCTTGATGCCGAGCGGCGCCAGCAGATCACTGAAGCGGTAGGCGGTGTGGAAGCCCAGTTGGCCGAGGAGGAATCCGGCGTGGGTCGACAACTGCGTCGGGTCGGTCACACCCCCAGGATACGCCGATTAACGCACCATTCATGATTGCCCTGTTGATTGATAATCACTTGAGGTGCATAGTTTGAGAGGTCTCCACTCCCTACTCGAAGAGAGACCATCGTGACTACCTCCCCCACTCCCCCCGACGCCGATCCCCGGCGCTGGATCGCCTTCGCGGTGGTCCTGGCGGCCGGCTTCATGGATCTACTCGACGTGACCATCGTGAACGTGGCCGTGCCGAGCATCCGCAACGACCTGAACGCCGAGTACTCACAGCTCGAATGGATCATCGCGGCCTACGTTCTCGCCTTCGCCGCGGTGTTGATCACCGGTGGGCGACTCGGCGACATATACGGTCGCAAGCGCGTATTCCTCACCGGCATGGCCGGTTTCACGATCGCCTCGGCGGCCTGCGGGCTGGCCACCGATCCGACCGTGCTCATCGGCTCCCGCTTCGCGCAAGGCGCGATGGGGGCGCTGATGGTGCCGCAGATTCTGGCCATCATCCAGACGACGTTCCCGAAGGAGGAGCGGGCCAAGGCGATCGCCGTCTACAGCGGCGTCGGCGGGTCGGCCTCCGCGGTCGGTCTCGCGCTCGGCGGCCTCCTGGTGCAGGCCGACCTGTTCGGGCTGGCCTGGCGGCCGATCTTCTTGGTGAACATCCCGGTCGGCATCGCGGGCTTCATCGCGGCCTGGTTCGTGATGAGTGATTCGAAGTCGGCCACGCCGCCTCGACTGGATCCGGTCGGGATGGTACTGGCGGTTTCGGCCGTATTGCTGCTGGTCTACCCGTTGACCGAGGGACGTCGACTCGATTGGCCCGCCTGGATTTTCGTCATGATCGGCGCGGCTGTCGCGATGTTCGTCGGGTTCCTGTTCTACGAGCGTGGGCTGGCTCGGACGGGGCGTTCGCCGTTGGTCGACCTCGGGCTCTTCCGGTCTCGGCCGTTCGCGGTCGGGGTGGGCACCTGGTTGCTGTTCTGGATCGCCATGGGCGGGTTCTTCCTGGTGTGGACGTTGTTCATGCAGGGCGGGCTCGGGTGGTCGCCGATGCGGGCCGGGCTCACTGCGGCGCTGTTCGCCGTGGGAGCCGGTGTGGGAGCGGGGCTTTCGGTCGGCGTGCTGGCCGCTCGGTACGGGCGGCGGGTATTGATGATCGGGGCACTGGTGAACGCGGCGGGGTTCGCGCTGTACGGCGCGATGGGGGTGCGGTACGGCAGCGAGTTCACTTCGTGGCAGATGGCATTGCCGTTGGTACTCACCGGCGCCGGGTTCGGGATGGTGGTGGCGCCGACGCTGGATCTGCTGCTCGGACAGGTACCGCAGCGCGAGGCCGGGTCGGCCTCCGGACTGCTGAACACGGGGCAGCAGTTGGGAACCGCGCTGGGTGTGGCATTGGTCGGCGTGCTGTTCTTCACCGTGCTGGACCGGGATTCCGATCTAGGGGTGGCCGCGGTGACGCCCGAGATCCGGGCGGAGCTGGCGCTGGCGGGAGTGCCGGTACAGGTCCAGGATCAGATCCTGGTTGGGTTCGCGGCGTGCGTGCACGATCGATCGGCGGAGGACGATCCGGCCGTGACCCCCGCCAGCTGTCAGTCGAATCCTGTTGGTGATTCAGTGATTTCGCGGGTACTCGCCGAGGCGGGCGCCGAGGCGAACGCGGTGAACTTCGCTGAGACGTTCCGGTACACGCTGTCCTACGGCGCCGGGATGCTGCTGTTGGTGTGCCTCGGATTCTTGGCCCTGCCGAAGGAGGCCAAGCTGGAACAACGCGTGCTCGATGATGACGAGCCGGAAATCGTCACTGTATGAAACAGCAAGGATGGACGCACATGTACACAGTTGATCTGCTCGCCGTCGGACGCGGGCGCGAAGTTGTCGATGCCGCACTCGGCTATGTGGGCGAGCTCGGATTTCGCGTCCTCGGGTCGACCACCGACGAGGAGGCGCTCGCGATCCTCGGGCGTGAGCGGGTTCGCCTGCTGGTGATCGGGGGTGGCGTCGAACCCGACTCCCGCAAAATCTTGACGGCCGCGGCCGAGGAGCAGGGCGCCACCGTCGTCCAGGCGGAGCGGGCCGGGCGTGGGATCGAGCGATACCTCGCCGAGGAGGTGGTGCCGAAGCTGGGTGAGTAAGCAGCCCTGCCGCACGCTCGACGAGCTCGTTGCCCTGAATATTCGGGGCAACGATAGGGCTGCGAAACAGTTGGGCCGGGCACTAGTTTCGGGGTATGCGTGCATCGATGGGCAAGGTTCAGTGGAAGCGGGCGTTCGGCGGAGTGGCTGTGGTCGCCGCCTTGGCCGGAGGCGGGATGGTCGCGGCCGGGGGAAGCGCCGTGGCCGACAGCGGGATCGCCATCGCCGACGACGGGTGCACGTTCTCCTCGGTCGGGGGGTCGTGCAGCGATCCGGGGCCGGTGGGGAATGCGTTGATCGCGGTACGGGAGTTCGCCAAGAGCTTGGGGTACGGGACCGGAAGTTCCTCGGGGACTGCCTACTTCATCTGAGCGGCGCGGTGATCCGCTCCGGTTCACCGGGGAAGTTCGGCCAGGATTCCCTCGGCGCTGCGGGCCGCCGCGCGGCAGGCGGTAGCGGTCGATTGATCGGCGAGCGGGTGGCCCGCTCGCGCCCGCCAGGTGCGGACGGCGTCGAAAGCCTTGGCGCGCAGGGAATTCGAGTTGGCCTCGGCGGGTAAGCCGAGGCGCAGGTGTGCCGCCACGCCCTCGCCGCCGAGAATGCGGTGCAGATCGGCGAGTACCGCTGGGGGCAGCGGCAATTCATCGGTGCGCAGGCGCCCGAGCAGTCGGAGCTCGGTGAAACCGTGGACGTCGGCGAGCCGGGCACGCACTCGGGGCAGTAGCCGATCGGCCTCGGTTCCGGGGTAGGCCATCAGGATTCGATCGAGAGTGCTCAGCGCGGAATGCGCCTTCAGCTCCTCGGCGCGCTGCCCGAATTGGACCTCGAGCACCGAACGTAGTTCCTCGATGCCGCTGCGATCTGCCAATTCCGCTGCCAGCGAGAGGGAATCGCGAACGCCGAGGCGAATCAGCATGGTGGCCATGCGAATACCGAACAGGCCGAAGCGATCCACCAGCTGCGCGCGCAGTTCGGGAGCCACCGGCAGCGCGATGTCGGCGCGGGCGAATCGGTCTGCCGAGAGCAAGGCGATCCCGAGGTCTTCCGCGGGCACCGTGGACAGCGCCTCGAACGCCGCGAACTCCGGCTGTCGCAGCGTCGAAGCGGCGAACGCGAGCAGGCCCGCCACCGGAATCACCGCCTGGCACAGGCCGGTTCGTTCCAGCTCGCCGGCGAACCTGGCGGCGACATCACGAGCCGAATGCAACGCGTCGATGCGGCCGGAACCGATCTCGTCGGCGCGCGACACCACTCCGATCACACCGAGCGGGCCCGCACCACCGGCGCCGGCGCCGATCTGCTCGAGGAAACTCACATCGGTGGCGTCGAGACGGCGCAGCAGATAGACGACGGCATCGGCCCCCGGCACCGAGATCGGAGCGCCACCCGCGCGCGCGTCGACCCCGGTATCGGTGGGAGTGAGCAACCGTGCGGTACGCAATGACACCTCGCGCGAGAGCGACGACGTGCCGGGGGTGTCGATGATCGTGGTCTGCGACAACGCGGCCGAGGGCCAGCCGACCTCGAGATGGTCCACCTCGCGGGGACCGCGCGCGTCCCAGCGCAGACCGTTCAGGTCGAAGGTCAGGCCGTGCGCGCCACTTCCGCGGCGCACGATCACGTTCGCGCGCGAGCCGTCGGCGGCGTGCGCGGTGACCGTGGGGGTCGCGCCGTCGCGGTACCAGGTGACGACGCGGGTGCACTCGGTGGCATCGGTCGGGGCCACGGCCTGGCCCACCAGCGCGTTCAGCAATGTCGACTTGCCCGCCTTGATCGAACCGGCCAACGCGACGCGCAGCGGCTCACGCAATCGGTATTCGCATTCGGCCAGCAGCGTGCGCGCGTACTCGTCGCGAGCGAACGCCCGCGCCGCCGCGCCGACCAACTCGTGCGCCTCGGTCAGGATCCTCGGTGTAGTCCGGTCGCCGGGCGCGGCGGTGTCGAAACGGTGGGTCACCCAGATACCGTACCGTCGGCCCGTCTCGGTTCGATCTGCATCGATTCCGCGTAACGCCGCAGCTCGGCGACGGCGTGCAGTTGGCGTTCGAGCACGACGGTGCGCTCGGCGCGGTGCGCGGCGGCCATCGCCGCCGCTTCCTGTGCTGCGCGCAGGGACGCGTCGATCGAGCGCAGGCTGCGGTCGGCCACGCCGGCGAAATGGTCGCGCAGCGCGCGGTGGATGCGGTGCAGCCGGTCTTTGGTGTCCTTGGCCGCCTGGAACGCCACGTCGTCGAGGAACCGGCGAACCTCCCCGTTGGCCTCGACGCGGCGTCGCGCCAGTCGGGCCGACTTGTCGTCGCGGTAGGCCTTGCCGCCGACGATCAGGCCCGCGCCGAGAGAGATCGGGTTCAGCATCGCCAGACCGGCGAAGGTCGTGGCCAGACCGATCATCAGCACGCCGCCGTAGGAGCCGCGCATACCGACGAGCACCTTGCTCGTGAAACCGATATCCGGCTCGAGATCGGCCAGGGAACCGGAGCTCACCAGGCCGCTCTCTTCGTCCATTCCGGCGTGCACCTGCGGCAACTCGACCGCGCCGACCTCCCTGAAATGGTCGGCGATCCGTTCGGCGAGCAGTTCTGTCCGGCGATGGGTCAGTACCAGGTTGTCGCCGAGCGCGGTGTCCACGGAGCCGGTCAGCCATTCGGTGATAGCGCCCCAATGCCTGCCCGGATCGTTGTCGTCGATCCACTCCTGGCCGGTGCGGGCGATACCGCGCAGGCGCTCGCGCAGGTCGTGGTCGACGTCGCCGACGAGGTCGGTGATGCCGTCGGTGAGCGTCTGCTGCCAGCTCGCGGTGCGCCGCTGCAGGTCCTCGGCGGCCGCGCGGGCCGACTGCAGCTCACCGACCGCCGCTGTGCCGCTTGCCGGATCGCGCAGCGCCACCAGTTCGCTGCCCAGCGCCAGCGCCAGATGTTCTGCCGCCGAAGACAATTCGCGAGCCACTGCCTGCCGCGAGACCGCCTGGTCGCGGGCGACGACGCGATCGCGCAGGAAACCGAACAGCACGCCGAATCCGGATTCGAGGCCGAGCTGCGCGTCCTGCAGACGCAGGGCGTGCGCGCGCAGCAACGCCGACACCGGGATCAACGCGACCTCGGCTTGCGCGCGCGTGAGATGGGCACGGTCGGCTTCGAGCACCTGTCGCCAGTGCGGATACAGATCCGTCTTGGTGAGCAGAACGGCGACCGTGGGACACATTTCGCGGATCTGCCGGACGAAGGTGAGCTCTGGCTCGGTGAGCTCGGTGGAGGCATCGGAGAGCACGAGCACCGCGTCGGCCGCCGCGGCGAGGCTGAGTACACCTGCGGCGCAGACACTTCCGTGTCCGCCGACGCCGGGGGTATCGATGAGGACGATGCCGTCGGCGAGTAGCTGAATCGGCAGCTCGGCCTCGATCCGGACGATCTGTCGGCCCTGTGCCAGCGGGCTGCGGGTATCGACGGCGCCGATCTCGTCGAACGGGATCTCCACCCGCGATTCGTCGGTTCCCGGCGCGGTGAGCACCAGGTACGCCCGCTGCTGCTCACCGTAGGACAGCTGCAAGGGGAGCACGGTGGTCGCGTCGTCGCCGACCCGGCACACGTCCATCCCGAGCAGCGCGTTCACGAACCGGCTCTTGCCCTGACCGAGCTGACCGGTGACGACGATCCGGTGTCGCGGGTCGCGCACTCGCTCGGCCACCTTCTCCAAGCGTGCGACCAGGTCGTCGCGGCCCGCGGCATGGGCCGCCGCGACGGTGTCGGACAACACCGTCGTCAGCGGCACCGCGTTCGGTGCGAGAACAGTCATCGCATCGCCCGTTTCGCTCAGTGGAACAGTCCGTCGGTGTGCACTTCGGGACCGGAGTCGGTGACGGTGCTCGATTCACCGAACAGCGACGTGTCGGTCCCGCCCAGGCCGGAACCGTGCAGGCCGGAACCGAACGCGCTCGATACGTCGACCGCGGACCAGGTGTCGGCCGCCGTGGTGACCGCGCCCTGCGTCGTCGCACCGACCGTGCCGGAAGCGTCGGTCTGGGTTGTCGAGGTCGCCGTGGTCTGGCCGGAGAGGCCGCCGACCGCGGCGGTGCTGCCCTGTGCCGTGCCGTCGACGGCGGAGGTGAAGCCGCCCGCGACCTGGGTGCTGCCGGACAGGCCCGCGTCGCCGTAGCCGCCGAGGCCGGTTTCGAGGCCGGTTCCTGTTTCGGCGCCGCCGGTCGCGGAGCCGGTCAGCCCGATGCCTGTTTCCGCGGCACCGGTCAACCCTGTGTGCGCACCACCGACAGCGGAACCCGCGAGCCCGGCCCCTACGTCAGCGGCACCGTTCAGACCCGTCTGCGCACCACCGACAGCGGAACCCGCGAGCCCGGCCCCTACGTCAGCGGCACCGTTCAGACCCGTCTGCGCACCACCGACAGCGGAACCCGCGAGCCCGGCCCCTATGTCAGCGGCACCGTTCAGACCCGCTTGCGCACCACCGGTCGCCGAACCCAGACCCACACCCGACTCGACGAGACCGCCCAGGCCCGCCTGCGCACCGCCGGTCGCGGAACCGGCCAGACCCACACCGGACTCGACGGCACCGTTCACACCTGCCTGTGCACCCGAGGTGACAGCGCCGGACAAGTCGGTGCCGAGAGTCGTCGCGGTATCGAGGCCGCCCTGCAGGCCGGTGGTCAGTCCGATGCCTGTCGTGGTGGACAGCGCTGATTCCAAGCCGGTCGTGACCTGCCCCGAGCCGCCGCCGAGGAGCGATCCGTCGAGACCGAAACCGGTACCCGACTCACCACTCGCACCGCCTGTGATGCCCCCGATCAGACCCGTGCCCGCCGATGCGGCGCCACCGAGCCCGGTTTCCAGGCCGGTGCCGAGCTCCGCGCCGACCACACCGTCGAGACCCGTGATCGCGGTGGTGGTCGCGGCGGCTCCGAGCCCGCCCGCGGCCTGCGCCCCCGCATTGGCCACCGCACCGAGCCCACCGTTGACGCCCGCCCCGAGCCCACCGGCAGCGGTGCTCGCCCCGCTGAGCCCGGCTTCGAGACCGCCGCCCAGACCGGCGGCGACATCGCCACCCGCGCTCACTGCCCCATTCACCGCACCGTCGAGATCGGCACCCACCGCACCGTTCAGGGCGCCGCCGAGACCGGCACCCGCACCTACCGCGCCATCGAGACCGGCCGCGATATCCGCACCAGCACCAGCCGCGCCGGACAGCACGCCGCCCAGACCGACACCGGCGCCGGCCGCGCCACCCAGCGCAGCGTCCAATCCGGTCTCCAGATCGGCGCCCGCCCCGACGGCGCCGGTCAGCGCACTGTCCAGTCCAACACCCGCACCCGCCGCACCGTTCAAGACACCGCCGAGGCCGGCGGCAACATCGCCCCCGACGCCGACGACGCCACCAAGGCCGGCAGCCAGGTCGCCACCTACGCCGACCGCACCATTCAGGGCACCACCGACGCCACCAGCAAGATCGCCACCTGCTCCGACCGCGCCATTCACAGCACCGCCGAGACCAGCTGCCAAGTCGCCACCTGCTCCGACCGCACCGTTCAGTGCGCCGTTGAGACCGGCCGCCAGGTCAGCACCCGCACCGACCGCACCGTTCACAGCACCACCGACACCAGCGGCAAGACCGCCACCCACACCGACCACACCATTCACGGCGCCACCGAGACCGGCGGCCAGGTCAGCACCCGCACCGACCGCACCGTTCACGGCGCCACCGAGACCAGCTGCCAAGTCAGCACCCGCACCGACCGCACCATTCACAGCACCACCGAGACCGGCCGCCAGGTCAGCACCCGCGCCAACCGCACCGTTCAAGGCACCACCGACGCCAGCGGCAAGACCGCCACCCACGCCGACCGCGCCGTTCAAAGCTCCGTTGAGGCCGGCGGTCACACCCGCGGCCAGGTCGGCGCCGAGGTCGGCGTTCACGTCCACGTTCGCGCCGGTGACAGCGTTCAGGGCCACGTCGAGGCCGACTCCCACCTGGGCGGCGGCGTCGGCGACTACCGAGGCGACGGCGCCGAGGCCCACGTCGAGGCCGAGGTCGAGTTCGGCGTCGGCTGCCGCGGCCGCGGTGACAGCGGCGGCTGCCGTCGCGGTGGACGCGAGAACCGCGCTCGTGCTCGCCGCGGCGCCTGCCGCAACGATCGCCTGCAACTGGGAGCCGCCGCTGACCAGCGCGGATTCCGCCACCATGGGGGCAACCGCGGAGATGTCCTCCGGGGTCACCGCCAGGCCTGCCACGCTCAGCGCATGGCACGGGTTGGCGCAGTAACTTGCCGCGGCGTCGGGGTCGCGCAGCAGATTGAGGATGAACTCCAGAATCGCGTTCGGTGTCATCGAGATCAGCTCCTCCAGATCATGGGCGGTGATGCCCGATCTGTTTGTCGTTGGAATGTCTTTCACGCTAGGCGGGCACGTCGTTACAGGTAACGGGGCGAATACCTAGTTCCCACCGAACGCACCCCATTAGGGGCCCACGCGGATTAGGGGAATTTCCCCGTACTTCCCCCATCGCAGGTAACAGCTGCCCCCTAGCAACCGACAGATCGGATGGGACGCCCGCCCTCGGCGATCTCGCTCTACCCAAGCGTTTACCGGTCCACCGGAAGTCCTGCGAACGGGGTTGTCCAATGACAGAGCGTCTGGCGCTCGGCACCACTGTCGGAGCGGTGAATTCGGCTGCCGCGGCCACGACAGGCGACGAGGCCGGTGCCACCGTTCTCACTCACCGCAGCGCGCTGCGGCTCGGCACCGACGGCTCGGTGAGCTTCGCCGACACGACGGACCACCGTCGCGGAGTGGTGATCGATGAGTACTTGTCCAGAGTCGGCGATCCGGTAGATCTGCTGGCAGCGGATGGTTCCGCCCACGACGCGGCCGATTTGTTCGCCGCCGCGACCCGCGCGCTGACAGCCGAACTCCGCACCGCCGCCGCCGAATTCGACGACGCGGCGACCACCGTCGCGTGTTACCCGGCGTGGTGGCCCGAGGTCACCGTCGAGGCCGCCAGGTCCGCACTCGCGCGCTCGGGCCTGCCCGAGGTGACGCTGGTGCCCGAACCGCTGGCCGCGGTGCGCCGATACGAGATCGAGCACGGGCCGCTCGACGACGGCGCGCTGGTCGTCTACGACCTCGGCGCGAGCGGATCGACGGTGACGGTGCTGCGCACGGGCGAGCAGGCCGGACTGCTCGGTACGCCGGTCCACAGCACGGCGATCGCCGGTTCCGAA
Source organism: Nocardia sp. PE-7 (assembly GCF_030486425.1). Taxonomy (NCBI): domain Bacteria; kingdom Bacillati; phylum Actinomycetota; class Actinomycetes; order Mycobacteriales; family Nocardiaceae; genus Nocardia; species Nocardia sp. PE-7. Next base: position 6,587,061 of record NZ_CP129614.1, read on the forward strand.
TTCGATCTTCTGACGATGCGCTATGTGCTGGCAAATGCTCTGGGTGAAAACGACATCGATCCTTTCGATCCGGTTGTCGAAGAGGAATTGTCGGCCTTGCGCGAGCGCTGCCGAATTGCGAAGGAAGAACTGTCGAGGAATACCGCGACGGCGATTCCGGTCGGGATGCTCAGCCCCTCCGTGCACACCGAACAGGTGCGGCTGACCCGGGGTGAACTCGAGGATCTGCTGCGCCCGCCCCTGCTCGACTCGATGAGCCTGCTCCAGGACGCGGTCCGCCGTGCCGACCTCACCCTCGGCGATGTCGGACGGGTGCTGCTCACCGGCGGCGGTGGCGCGATTCCGCTGGTAGCCGAGCTGATCTCCACCGAATTCGGCCTGGCGGTGATCGCCTGTGCCGACCCCACGACGTGCGCGGCGCTCGGCGCGGCCGAGATCGCCCTCGACATCGCCGCGATCAGCCTGCCCACCGTGGCCATCCCGGCCGTGGCGGTGGCAGCTTCCTCGGTGGCCGTACCCCCGGCCGCCGAGGTGCTCGCGCTGCCGCCCTCGGAACCGGTTCGAACCAAGATGTTCACGGCGAAGCGGTCGGCGATCGTCGCGGCCGCGGCCCTGACCATGGCCGCGCTGGCCACCGGCACCCTCGCGCTCGGCGGCGCCACTCAGCTCTCACCCACCGGACCCGCCGCGACGACCAACGCTCCCCTGGTTCCCGGCGCACCCGCGTCAACCAGCGCGGGCGGCACGGCCGGGACAGCGAATGCCACGAACTCCGGTGTCGCCGACCCTGCTTCGCCGGGCGCGACCGGCACCGCGACGCCGTCGGGCGTGATCCCGGTCGGCACGACCGACGCCGGCGCTCCCGGCAGCACGCCCGCTGCGGGAACTCCGACGCCTGCCGGTGGCGCACCCGCCGCCGGAACACCAGCGACCGCAGCACCGGAGACAGCGGGTCAACCAGGTCCCGCGGCGCAGCAACCGGCGCAGGCGCCGCCCGCCGGGCAGGCCCCGGCACCTGCCCCGGCTCCCGCGCCGGGACCGGGACCCGCTCCAGCACCTGCCCCCGCTCCGGCGCCCGCGCCCGCCCCGACCAAGCCGCAGGTTCCGACCATCAAGGTCGATCCCGGCGGTCTACTCGACGACGTGGGCGGCGCCGTCGGCGAGACCCTCGAATCGGGAACGCAACTGCCGGGCCGGGTCCTCGGAGGAAATGGTGGCTGAGATCGCTCACGACGCCTTCCCCAACGCCCGAACCGTTTTCCGCGCGCTCGACACCGCCGACGAGCAGACCGTGCTGCTGTTGATCCGCGGCCGAGCGGGCACCGGAAAATCGTTCCTGCTCAACGCCGTCCGAGCGCATCTCCGCGGTCGCGGCATCCCGGTCGTCGACTCCGCGACCGACCATGCCGAGAGCGAGGTTCGCGACCGGGCGGTGCTCGTCGCCGACAATATCCACCGCTACAGCGACGGCGAGCTCCGCGCGCTCTGCGCCGCCGTCGAGACCGGACAACGCTCCGTGGTGCTGACCACCCAGCCGCGCCCACACGATCCCCGGCTGCGCGCGCTGGCCGACGCGGTGGCGCGCAACGGCCGCACGGTGGATCTGCGCGCACTGGGTAGCGCCCACATCACCTCGTTCGCCAGGGAACTCGGCGTGGCCGTGTCCCAGCCGCTCGCGGCGCACATCCATCAGCTGACCGCGGGGATTCCCGGTGGTGTCGTCGCGGCGCTGATGGGCGCCCGTTCGGCCTCGCTCGAGACCTGCGAGACAGCGGTGAACGAGTCCGTCACCGCCTGGACGCGATCGCTGCTGGAAGCGGTCGAACCCGAACTGCTCGAAACGCTGGTCATCGCGGCGACCGGAACCGGTTTGGACGCCACAGAACTCACCGAGGTGCTCGGCGTCGACACCGCCACCGCGCACGAGCTGATCGACCGCGCCAGGGCGGGCGCCCTGGTCACCGATGCCGACCTGCTCCTCTCACCCGCCGTCGCTCCGCTGCGGACGCTGCTCGGTGATCGCCGCTATGTCGATGTGCAGCGCAGGCTGCTCACCGCGCGCCTGGACGCCGGCCTGCTCCGCGACCGCACAGCGCTGATCCTGGCCGAGTCCGGCGTGGTCGATGCCCGGCTCGCGGAGTTCCTCTGCCGCTCGGCGGAGAAGTCCGACGATGCCCCCCGCTGCTACGCGGCCGCGGCAGCGGCGGGCGCGGCGGTCGAGACGATCGCGGTGCGCTGGGCCGAGGCCGCCGCGCACGCGGGCGACACCGACACCGCGCTCCGCCTGGCCGAACCGCTGCTGACCGCACAGAACATCGCCGGGACCGAGCTCGTCGCCGCGGTGCGCATCTGCGCGGGCGTCCTCACCCGTCGGGGCCTGGTGAGCCGCGCCGCCGGACTGTACAACTGGCTCGGACCGGAGCGCGTCGGCGCCGACTGGGCGCCCGCGGCGATGGTCCTCGACCTGGCCGGTGACCAGGCCGCCGCCGCGCGCATGTCGGCAGCCGCACAGCACTGGCCGCCGACCGAGGCCGACGCGGGGGCTCGGCTGATCGCGGGCGCGCTCGACGAATCGCTCGACCCGCACGGCGCGGGCACGGCCGCGGCGATCTCCGCGCTGATCCAAGCGGGCAACACCGACACCGGCGACGATCGCTATCTCCCCTGCTCGGCTGTCTCGATCGCCACCCTGCTGTGCCTCGGCAGCGGCGAGCCGCGCCGCGCCGGTGACGCGCTGCGCCGGGCGGCGGGCATGGGCGGAAGCCGACAGCTTCCGGTGCTCACCGCGTGGACCGCGCTGCTCGGCGGCGACGAACGCCGCGCCGCAAGCACCCTCGCCGACATCGACATTCGTGCCCTCGCGCCACGCGATCAGCTCCTCGCCCACGCCCTCACCGTGGGACTGGCCCGGCGCGGCGGCGACCACGCCGCCCTGGCTCACGCGTGGCAGGCGGCCTGCCCCCTCTTCGACGAGTTGGAAGCCGACCTGTTGAGCCTGTTGCCGATCGGCGAACTGTGGCTGGCAGGCATCCGCCTGGGCGATGTGCGCCGGATCGAACCGCTCGTCGACGCCGCGCGGGCGCTGGTCCGCAAGCTCGGCCGCGCACCCGCCTGGACCAATTCCTTCCACTGGTACGGAGTACAGGCCGCGCTGGCCGACGAGTCGCCCCGCGCGCTGCTGCCCCACGCCCATGCCTTGAAGACCGCCGCGGAAGCGGGTGACCGGCAGGCCGCCGTACTCGCCGATGCCGGGCGCACCTGGTTGCTCGTGCTGCGCGGGCAGGTGGCCGCGGCCGATGTGCAGGCCGCGGTGTCGGCGCTGGCCGAACTCGGACTCACCTGGGACGCCGCCCGGCTGGCCAGCGAGGCCGCCCTCGCGGCCGGTGATTCGACGACCGCGACCGCCCTGCTGAAACTCGCGCGATCGGTGCGCACCCAGGCCCAGCCGGTCGAGCCCCCACGACCGACCGCGCAACCGCTGCCGCAGGTAACCGCGGGTCTCACGCCGCTGACCAGCGAGTCCAGCGCATTGAGCGACCGTGAACGCGAGGTGGCCGAACTGGTACTGCTCGGTCTGACCTATCGCGAGATCGGCGCGAGGCTGTACATTTCCGCGAAGACCGTCGAGCATCACGTCGCGCGAATCCGTCGTCGAATAGGCGCGCGCTCACGATCGGAATTACTGTCAATGCTGCGCGCGATGGGACACGGCCAACTGCTGGTGTGACTCGCGCGGACGATCTACGCCGAAGTGAGGGGTGTACCGCCGATGGCCACTGGGGTCGGCCTGCGTATCGCCGATGACGAATGCATCGCCGCGGTGGTCACCGAGGACGGCACGGTTCAGGTCATCGAGCGTGCTTCGGTCCTGCACATGTCCGACGACGGCGACGCCGCCCTCGGCGGACCCGCTCCCACCGGGCACGCCCACTCGATCGCCGGATTCGTGCGCGCGATCGGTGACCCGGCCGGTGTCGATGTCGACGGCGGCGAGGCCTATCGCGCCGAGGACCTTCTCGCGACGGCCATGTTCTGCCTGATCGATCTCACCACCGAGCACCTCAGCGGTCCCGCCGAGTTCTACGCCACCCACCCCGCCGGCTGGTCGACCGAGGTCGTGCGCGGCGTGCGCGAGGCGCTGGACTATCTGGGATTGAAGTCGGTGGCCCTGCTCGGCGAGGACGAACTGCCCCAGCCCGAGCACGGCGCCGATCCGGGCAAGACCTACGCCAACGCCGCCGCCCAGGCCGCGCTGGTCGCGGTGCTGGCCACCCCGGCGGGCGCGACCCCGCCCGACCCGATCGTCACCGAGAACGCCACGGTCGCCACCGATGTGATGCCCGCGCTGGAGCCGCCCGTAGTGACCGCGCAGGCGTACTCGGCGGCGCTGCCCGTCACGCCCCTGCCGACGAAGGCGATGGCGCCGGTCGCGCCCGCTCCGAGCGCCGTGCCCGCGGCGACGCCCGCCGCGAAGCCCGCCCGCAGCAGAACCCCCTTGCTGATCGCCGCCGCCGCGCTCATCGGCCTGCTGCTCGGCGGCGTCGCGGTCTCGGTGCTGATCCGTGACGCCGAAACGACCCAGCCCCCGGCGATCTCCGACGCCCGCCCGGAAACGCTGACCCCGACCTCGGCCCCCGCGCCGCCTCCGCCGCCGGTCGTCGAACCGACTACGGCCCCGCCGGTCACCACCACCGTCGAGCCGGAGCCGACGACCACCACCGAGGCGGCGCCGACGCCCACCCCAGAGCCGACCACCGCGGCGCCGACGACCACGCCGAGCCCCACCACCAGCCGTCCCCGGTCGCCCTTCGGGACCTACCCGCCGGGCTATCTCCCCGCGCCTCTCACCATCCCGGGTCAGCGCTGAATCCAGCAGCCGGACGGTAACCGCGCCAGCAGAGCGAGCGTGCCCTAGAGTGATGCGCTGACCGACATGATCGCCGCCGGCGGTGTTCTCGGTCACTGGTTGTCGACGAAGGGATTTCATGCGCAAGTTGGTGGCGCGTCGCGCCGCGGTCAAGGCAGCCTCCGCCGGGTTCGCCGCGACTGTTCTACTCGCACCCCTGCTCGGATCCGGTATCGCGTCCTCGGAACCTGTTGCGCCATTACAACTTTCAGCCGACGCGTTGCCCAGCGAATTGGTGACCGCGCTGTCACGTGATCTCGGCATGACCCCCACCGAGTATCTCGATCGCGCCGCGCGCGCCCAGCAGTTGCGCGACTACGCGACCGATTTCCGCGCCGCCAACCCCGACACCTTCGCCGGCGCCTGGCTCACGCCGGACGGCAAGGCGGTCGTCGCCACCACCGATGCCGAGGCAGGCAAGCTCGTCACCGCCGCCGGCTACCAGACCCACCTCGCGCCGATCTCGGCCGGTGGACTGGAAGGCGCGCTGGTGCAACTGAGTCAGTGGGTCGCGAGCCTGCCGCCCGCCATCTCCGCGCCGATCAGTTCGATCGCGATCGACGCGCTCAACAGCCAGCTGGTGCTCAACGTCGCCAACACCGGCACCGGCCACATGCTCAACCTGCCGACCCTGATCGCCACCATCAAGGTGGTGCTCTCGCCCGGCGGCGGTGGTCCGGTGGAGTACAAGCCGATGGGCGGCGACACCTACATCACCTCGAAGAAGGACCTGCACGACGCCGACCTGCGCGGTGTCGACGTCTGCTCGTTCGGGTTCAACAGCACCGACGCCTCGGGTAACGCGCTCAATATCTCCGCGGGCCACTGCAACCCGAATGTCGACAACGGCGGCACGGCCTCGGTCTACGTGCCGAACGTGCGCGATATCCCCAACAGCCCCGAGGTCGGCTCGTTCGCCCGCTCGGTGCTCGGCGGGCCCGCCTCGCTGGACTACTCGGTGATCAAGCTCAACGAGCGCGCGGTGAACGCGGGCATGGACCAGCCTCGGGTGCGCGGCGCCGAAGGCACCACCCTGACGCTCACCGGCACCGCCGAACCCGTCACCGGCGCGCCGGTCTGCAAGACCGGCCAGTCCTCCACCTTCACCTGTGGTTTCGTCTCGGCCGACCATGTGGAGACCCAGCTGTTCACCGAAGCGGGCGTGAGCAAGACGATCCGCGGCTTCGCCAGCACCGCCTGCACCCTCGGCGGCGACAGCGGCGGCGCCATCGTGTCGGGCACGCTCGCCCTCGGCATCACCAGCGGCTCGAACGCCTCCGGCGCGCCCAACTGCACCGAAGCCAACACCCAGCTCGCCCCCTACGGCGGCACCGCCTCCCTCGGCATCCCGATCCGGCCCATCCTGGCCGATATCGAGGCCACCTCCGGCGGCGGACTCGGCAGCGGAATCATGGTGCGCACCAAGCCCAACGCTGGCTGAGCGGGGACAAATCACCGACCGGACCGGGTGAGCGAAATCTCTTGCCCGGTCCGAGTAGGCATAAGTCGCTCGAGCCCATATAGTTCGGACCATGCTCCTGCCACGTATGGGTCGTACCCCGTCCGCGCGAAGCTCGAGAAGAGCTCGGAAATCTATGATCGCCGCTTCGGCGGCGTTTCTGCTGTTCGGCCCCACGATGGCGGTTGCCGACGCGCAGCCCGCGCCCGCAGACCTGCCCGCCCAGCTCATCGAGGCGGTCACCCGCGATCTGAAGATCTCCCCCGACGAGTACCTGCGCCGCGCCGATGTCGCGCAGCAGGTCGCCGCGTTCTCCACCACCGCGCAGCGTCAGTTCCCGCAGGTCTTCGCCGGTTCCTGGCTGAGCGACCAGGGCAACGCCGTCGTCGCGCTGTCGCACGGCCCCGGCGCCGACCAGGCCCGTGAAGCCGCGCAGTCGGCCGGCTTCGAGGTCCGCAACGTCGCCAAGAGCGAGTCCACCCTGCGCGGCGAGAAGACCGCCTTCGAGAACTGGCTCGCCGCCGCACCGCCGGAGATCTCCGCGCTGGTGCGTGGCGTCGTCGTCGACACCGTGAACAACTCGATCGCGGTCCGTGTGCAGCAGGCCGGGCTTCCGCTGCCCAGCTTCATCGACCCCTCCCGCGTCATCGTCACCGCTCCGCCGGTGGCAGGCGAGCGCGTCGACCTGTCCGCCACCCCCGTCGCCGGTGACGGCAACGGCGCGCTGGCAGGCGGCGACGGCTACGCCTCCATCGTGGGCCGTAGCTCGCTGCGCTGCTCGCTCGGCTTCAACGGCACCGACCGCGCAGGCAACGTCATCAACATCTCGGCGGGCCACTGCAACCCCGACATCGGGTCGGCGGGCACCGGCAACGCCGCCGCCGTGTACGAGGTCAACGGCGACCGTGCGGGCGCTCAGCTCGGCACCTTCCAGAAGTCGGTGCTCGGCGAGCAGGACTACTCGATCATCCGGGTCAACGACAACGCGCGCGCCCGCTTCGAGAACAACCTGGTCCGCATTCCCGGCCAGGCCCCCATCGCCGTCGACGGCGTGGCCACCCCCGTGGTCGGCGCCCCCGTCTGCAAGTCCGGTGCCCGCACCGGCTTCAGCTGCGGCGTGATCAACGGCGTCGACCAGACCGTCCAGGTCGGCGACCGTCAGCTCACCCAGAGCTTCTCGGCCAACATCTGCGCCCTCCCCGGCGACTCCGGCGGCGCCATCGTCACCGGCCGCCTGGCCCTGGGCATCTCCAGCGCCTCCTCGGTCGCCGACTTCCCCATCTGCGAGATCCCGAACATCATCGGCGCTCTCACCGGCGACACCCCCCAGCTGTTCGCCCAGCCCCTGACCGTCGTCCTCTCGGACAACCCCGGCCTGGCGGTCCGCACCAACTGATCATCACCATGTAGGCATAGAGCAGCCCCAAAAAGGCCGGTAGCGCTCCCGCTACCGGCCTTTTTGGCGTCAATGCACCAGTGGGTCCGCCCCAGACCCACACAGCCCTCACCGACCTCACCAACCACACCATTCACCCCGAATCCGCCACACCCGCACTCCCAACCCCGCCACACCCGCACACCCAACCCCGCCACACCCGCACACCCCGAATCCGCCATGACCGCACTCCCAGCCCCCACCCGCGACCCCTAGGGAGCGGCGGCCACGAAGTGGCCGGTCGCGGCCGGGTCGCCGGTTAGGCGGCGGTGCGTAGGCGACGAAGGAGCAAGCACCGCCGCCTAACCGGCGGCCCCTCAGGGCCGCGACTCGAGCGCGCCAGCGCTCCAAAATCACAGCAAAAGGCCCCGCTCCCATAGGAAGCGAGGCCTCACGCAGTAAACCCGGGCCGAGGCCCGCTGACAACTACTTCTTGTCAGCCCACACAGTGGTGCCGTCCGGCGACTGGTACACGTTCAGCAATTCGATACCCGAGGCGAGGGCAACCGGGCCACCGACGACGATCGTGCCGATAACGCCACCGATCGCCGCACCGCCGACCACGCCACCAAGGCACAGCGGGACCACCAACGGACCGCCCGCGAGGCCCGCGACGCAGCCGATCAACGCGCCGACAGCGGTGCCGAGGAACGCGCCGACAGCGGTGCCGACCGAGAACTTGGTGGAGAAGTCGTTGATCGCGCGCTGGTTCTCCTGAGCCGAGGCGATCTCCTTCGCCGCGACGACCGGCTTGACGCCGAGCTTCTGGTCGGGCGCGATGGCGAGGTTCGCAGGCTTCTCCGGGGTGATCTTCAGGACGGTCGAGTCCTCGATGACCTCGGTCTTGGCCGGGATGTCGGTGCCGTTGATCGAGAACGCGATCGGCACGACGACCTGCAGCTCGCCACGTGAGTCCTTGATCTCGGCGACCTTGGTCTTCGGCGACTCGGGGGTCTCCCCGTCTTTCTCCACAATCGAGAAAGTGCCGTTCTTCACGGTGGCGACGACGGTCTTGTCGACCAGCTTCACCGAGTACTTGATGTCCTGCGGCGCCTCTTCGGCATGAGCAGTGCCCATGGCGACGGTCATCGCCCCGATAACCAGCGCGGCAGCCGCAGTGGTCCTACGGAAGTTCATTCAGGTTCCAATCCATCAGGTGTGGTGCGTCGTGCGATCGAGCGACACGCGAGACTCGTCAAGCGGGGCATCCCTATGAGATGTCCCCTACTTCTCCCCGAGCAGTGTGAAGACCGGCACAGCATGCAGAACAGCTGGAGCTTAATGGACTGAATCCCCTGAGGCCAGAAGGAATTTCGGCGGACCTAGTAAGCCTGACCTTAGCTTCACCGCAGTTCACGGACGGTTTACGGTGTTCAACAGTCGCTACGGGAACCCCGTGGCAAACAAATTTGTGATATTGCTCACAGGCAAACCACAGGTCAAGTCGCAGTAAACGAGGTCAGAGCGCAAAAGCCGATCCTACGGTGGACAGCGTTAGTTACTGGCCGGTAACTTAGTGGCGGTTACGATACGAGCAATCGGGCGAGGTCTCCTCGCTCAGAACCTCGTGTTGCCTCGAAAGAAAGGTCGCGACATGAATGCCCTGACTATCACGTTGGGCACGATTGGAGCTGTGCTCAGCCTGTTCTGTTGGGCGTCGTTTATCGGCGGCGCATGGAACATCGGCAAGGCAGTCACCATCGGCCAGACGGCCCCCGATCGTTGGCGACCGTTCTTCCCGCGGTTCAAGAACATGTTCATCGAGGTCGCGGCCCATACGCGGATGAACAAGTTCCGCACCGTCGGCTGGGCGCACTGGCTGGTCATGACCGGCTTCATCCTCGGCGCGATCCTGTGGTTCGAGGCCTACGGCCAGACCTTCGACGGCTCGTTCCACTGGCCGATCATCGGCAACTGGGCGATCTACCACCTCGTCGACGAGATCCTCGGCATCGGCACCGTGGTGGGCATCGGCACGCTGATCATCATCCGCCAGCTCAACCATCCGCGGACTCCCGCGCGCCTGTCGCGTTTCAGCGGCTCCAAGATGGCCCCCGCCTACGTCATCGAGACGATCGTCTTGCTCGAGGGCCTCGGCATGATCTTCGTCAAGGCGGGCAAGATCGCCACGTACGGACACGGGCACGCCGCCACCGACTTCTTCACCATGCAGATCGCCAAGCTGCTGCCCGCGAGCCCGACCATGGTGTCGGTCTTCGCGTTCATCAAGCTGATGTCGGGCATGGCCTTCCTGTACCTGGTCGGCCGCAACATCACCTGGGGCGTGGCCTGGCACCGCTTCTCGGCCTTCTTCAACATCTACTTCAAGCGCAATGCCGACGGCAGCGTCGCGCTGGGCGCGGCCGCGCCGATGGTGTCCAACGGCAAGGTCCTCGACATGGAGAACGTCGACCCCGATGTCGACACCTTGGGCGCGGGCCGCATGGAGGACTTCTCCTGGAAGGGCTGGCTCGACTTCTCCACCTGCACCGAGTGCGGCCGCTGCCAGTCACAGTGCCCCGCCTGGAACACCGGTAAGCCACTCTCGCCGAAGCTGCTGATCATGTCGCTGCGCGACCACGGTTACGCTGCCGCCCCGTACCTGCTGGCCGGTGGCCGCAAGGACGCCGGTGGCGACGAGGTCGGCCTGGTCGACGCCGACGGCAAGCCCGACGAGGCCGCGCTGGCCAAGATCCCCGAGGCCGCTCGTGCCGAGGCGGAGCGTCCGTTGGTCGGTGGCGAGGATGTCCACGGCATCATCGATCCCGAGGTGCTGTGGTCGTGCACCACCTGTGGCGCGTGTGTCGAGCAGTGCCCGGTCGATATCGAGCACGTCGATCACATCATCGATATGCGCCGCTACCAGGTACTGATCGAGTCGGAGTTCCCCTCCGAGCTCGCCGGCCTGTTCAAGAACCTCGAGAACAAGGGCAACCCGTGGGGCCAGAACTCCAAGGACCGCCTCAACTGGATCAACGAAGTCGACTTCGACATCCCGGTCTTCGGTAAAGACGCCGACAGCTTCGACGGCTACGAATACCTGTTCTGGGTCGGTTGCGCCGGCGCCTACGAAGACCGGGCGAAGAAAACCACCAAGGCCGTCGCCGAGTTGTTGGCGACCGCGGGCACCAAGTTCATGGTCCTCGGCGCCGAAGAGACCTGCACCGGTGACTCCGCACGCCGCGCGGGCAACGAATTCCTCTTCCAGCAGCTGGCGTTGCAGAACATCGAGGTCATCAACTCGGTATTCGACGGTGTCGAACAGTCCAAGAAGAAGATCGTCGTCACCTGCGCACACTGCTTCAACACCCTCAACAACGAATACCCCCAGGTCGGCGGCACCTACGAGGTCGTCCACCACACCCAGCTACTCAACCGCCTCGTGCGCCAGAAGCAGCTGGTACCGGTCGCGACGGTCTCGCAGAACATCACCTACCACGACCCCTGCTACCTGGGCCGGCACAACAAGATCTACAACGCTCCGCGTGAGTTGATGGAAGCCTCGGGCTCGACGTTGGTGGAAATGCCACGTCATGGTGAGCGGTCGATGTGCTGTGGTGCCGGTGGTGCCCGGATGTGGATGGAAGAACAGCTCGGCAAGCGCATCAACGTCGACCGCGTCGACGAAGCGCTGTCGACCAACCCGACCAAGATCGCGACCGGCTGCCCGTTCTGCCGGGTCATGCTCAACGATGGTGTGACCGCGCGTCAGGAACAGGGCCAGGGCGAGGGTGTCGAGGTCGTCGACGTCTCGCAGCTGATGCTGGACTCGATCACCCGTATCGATGCCGAGCAGTTGTCGGCGAATCTGGTTGTTGTTCAGGAGCCCAAGGCTGCACCCGAACCCGAGGTGGAACCGGAGCCGGTGGCTGAGGTCGCGTCCGCGACTACTGCTGCGCCGAAGGCTGCTCCCGCTGGTGGCGGTCTGGGGATGAAGGGTGGCGCGAAGGCTCCCGGTGGTGGACTCGGCATGAAGGGCGCTGCCAAGGCTCCCGGTGCCAAGGCATCCGCGGAAGCTGCCCCCGCAGCCGAAGCCCCCGCAGCCGCTCCGGCCAAGGGTTTGGGCATGAAGGGTGGAGCGAAGGCTCCCGGTGGCGGTCTCGGCATGAAGGGCGGTGCGAAGGCTCCCGGTGCCAAGGCTCCTGCTGCTGAAGCTGCCCCTGCCGCCGAAGCCCCCGCAGCTCCCGCGGTCAAGGGTTTGGGCATGAAGGGTGGAGCGAAGGCTCCCGGTGGTGGTCTCGGGATGAAGGGCGGTGCGAAGGCTCCCGGCGCGAAGGCTCCGGCCGCTCCCGCTCCCGCTGCGGAAGCTCCGGCCGCCGAAGCTCCTGCTGCCGAAGCCGCTTCCGCACCGGCCGCGCCGGTCAAGGGCCTCGGTATGAAGGGCAAGGCGAAGGCTCCGGGTGCCAAGGCAGCCGCTCCGGCACCGGCTGCCCCGGCAGCTGAGGCGGCTCCGGTGGCAGAGGCGGCTCCTGCCGAAGCTCCCGCCGCTCCTGAGGTTTCTGCTCCTGCGGAATCCAAGCCGTCGGTTCCCGCCAAGGGGCTTGCCATGAAGTCCGGTCTGAAGCGGCCCGGCCCGAAGGCCCCCGGCGCTGCTGCGGCTCCCGCTGCGGCCCCGGCTCCCGCTACCCCGGCCGAACCTGCAGCTCCGGCTGAACCTGCGCCTGCTGCCGAGCCGGAAGCCCCTGTGGCGGAGTCGGCCACGCAGGCCGAGCCGACCAATGGCAACGGCAACGGCACCTCGGTGGCGCCGCCGACCGCCAAGCCCGGCGGTCTCGGGTTCAAATCCGGTGCGAAGTCTCCGGGTCGCAAGAGCTGACGACTGAAAACCCAGTGAGGCGCGGATTCCCAGGAATCCGCGCCTCATCTGTTTCCGCACGCTCTGGTGGCAGCGGTGACTTCGACGGTCACGTAGACCGGTGAACCGATCTCACCTCAGCATTGGCTCGGTTCGCCGTTCTTCACCACCGACAGCACGGCCTCCCCTTCGCCGACCGCCACACCCGGTGCGGGCTCCTGCCCGACAACAGTCCAGTTGCGGTCCATCACCTGCGCGCGCCCCTGTCCGCTGGCATCCGCGGACCGTGAGAAGAACACGCCCGCCGCCTGGATCGTGTCCTGTGCCTCCTGCAAGTTCATACAGACAACCCCGGGCATGATCGCGGCCGGAGCCGCGGCGGCTGGCGAGGTGGGCGGGGCAACCGCAGTGGTCGTCGCTACTGGCGGCGCGATCGCGGGCGCACTGGTAGGCGCAGCGACTTGCACGGTGGTCGTCGGCGGACGCATCGTCGTCGACTCCGCACTCGGCTCACCCTCGACCACGCAACCGGCGACCCCCGCCAGCATCGCCACCGCGATCAGCACGGTCCGCCCACGGCGCAACGACGAAATCTCTTTTCCCACCATGTGATTCATGTCGACTTTCCCCTGCTCACAGTTGCGCGAACGGTCGAATGACCGCCGCGCGCGACTCCCCCGACAGGAGCGCTGCGCGAGCCTACATCCGTGATTGCCTCCGTCCGACCGGAACCGGCAAGTAGCGAGCAATCAGTCCAGTCGGCGGGCTCGAATCTGGTCACCCGCCCCAATCGACCCGCTCAGCAATCAGCGAACCAAGCCTTGACGAACCCCGCCGACTGATAGGCGTAATCCCACGCCCAGCGCACCGGCGACAGCTGGGGTCCCGGGTCGGCGAACAGCAACTCCCCCGCCCAGCATTTCCCGAGGATGTACCGGGCACGGGAGACGTGCGGAGTGAAGGTGACCACGATGACGCGGTCCCAGTCGGCACCGAGTCGGGCCAGCTCCCGCCCCTCACCAAGAGTCGTGCGGGGCGAGGGATCGAAGCAGATCACCTCGAAGCTGTAACCGCCGTGGCAGATTCGATTCACCATCGGGCTGTGGTCATAGGGGTTGGAGACCAGCACGCGCGGCGCGTACCCCTGCGCGGCCAACCGCAGCCCGAGTTGTTCGCGGCCGTCGTGCGCCCCACCGAGAATCAGAATCGCATCGGCGACCTGCGGATCGTCCGTACGCGGCCGGACATACACCGGCCACAGCGCGACCACCGCGATCAATACCACGACCAGCGATCCACCCGTGGCGAACAGGACCCGACGCATAGTCAATGCTCCATCCGCGATGACGTATTCGTGCGATCCCGCACGATTATGCCAACCACGCGCACCCGAGCAGCTCGCACCGAGTGCGAGCCGACGATCCGAACCGTGCACCCACCGACTTTCTCATTTCCGCAGGTGAGAGCCCCGCACGCGGATCGCCCCCGCTGACGTTTCCCCCTGTACACCAGATGTTGCGCCCGCTCTTGCCTCGCTGACGCGGCGTAGCCACGCGCGCCGCTTACCAACAGAACTATGCGATGCACAGTCTTCGGAACGGGGTACCTCGGAGCCACGCATGCAGCGTGTATGGCCGAGTTGGGACACGACGTGGTCGGGGTGGACGTCGATCCCGGCAAGGTGGCCAAGTTGGCCGATGGTGTGGTGCCGTTCTACGAACCGGGGCTCGAGGAAGTGCTGCAACGCAACCTCGCTACCGGCCGCCTGCGGTTCACCACGGACTACGAAGATGCCGCGGCCCACGCCGACGTGCACTTTCTCGGTGTCGGGACGCCCCAGAAGAAGGGCGAGTACGGCGCCGACCTGAAATACGTGCACGCGGTGGTGGATACGCTCGCCCCGATGCTGGAACGCCCGGCGATGATCGTGGGCAAGTCCACCGTGCCGGTGGGAACCGCCGCTGCCCTGGGCGTTCGGGCCCGCGAGCAAGCCGAGGTCGACGTCGAGGTCGCCTGGAACCCCGAGTTCTTGCGCGAGGGTTTCGCGGTGCAGGACACCCTTCGCCCCGATCGCCTCGTTCTCGGTCTCGACCAGGCCCGCGAACGTTCGGCGTGGGTAGAGGAGCACATCCGCGAGATCTACGCCGACCTCATCGCCGCCGAGATCCCCTTTCTGCTCACCGACCTGGCCACCGCCGAACTGGTGAAGGTCTCGGCGAATGCCTTTCTGGCGACGAAGATCTCGTTCATCAACGCCGTCTCCGAGGTCTGTGAGGCCACCGGCGCCGACGTCACCATGCTGGCCGACGCCCTCGGCTACGACGCCCGCATCGGCCGCCGATTCCTCAATGCCGGACTCGGTTTCGGCGGCGGCTGCTTACCCAAGGACATCCGCGCCTTCATGGCACGCTCGGGCGAACTCGGCGCCGATCACGCCGTGGCGTTCCTGCGCGAGGTCGACAACATCAATATGCGCCGCCGCACGAAGGTCGTCGACATGGCCGCCCGCGCCTGCGGCGGTTCCCTGCTGGGTGCGAACGTGGCGGTTCTCGGCGCGGCCTTCAAGCCCGAATCCGACGATGTGCGCGATTCACCGGCCCTGAACGTGGCGGGGATGATCCAGCTGCACGGCGCCGTGGTCACCGTGTACGACCCCAAGGCAGTGGAGAATTCGCGCCGCGTGTTCCCCACCTTGAACTACGCCACCTCGGTCGCGGAGGCCTGTGATCGCGCCGATGTGGTGCTGGTCCTTACCGAGTGGAACGAATTCACCGCATTGACCCCGGCCGACCTCGACCCGGTGGTACGGTCCCGTTCGATCATCGACGGTCGCAACTGCTTGGACAGCGCAACCTGGCGTGCGGCCGGGTGGGTATACGCCGGACTCGGCACCCCGTAGAGTAACGAGCCAAGCGGGGGCTGGAGCGGATTTCGGTCCGCGTTATCGCAGTCCTCGCATGTCGTGCAGCACGGACGAGATGGGCAGCGGATGAGTTCGGTTCTGGGAATTTCGGTGGGGGCCGGGACGGTGCGCCTCGCGCGTCCGCAGCACGGTGGCCCACACGGTTCCGTCCCGCCGTATTCGTTCGACGTGCAATCGATCCCGATGCCCGAACAGCAGGCCGAGGAGACCGCCGCCGACGCGATCGCCGCCACGCTGGCCGCAGCGCCGGAGATCGCCGCCACCACTATCACCTTCCGCAGCGAGCCGCAGGCCAGGGCGGTGCGCGCCGCGATGGCACGGCGCCAGCTCACCAACTACCAGCTCGTGCCCGAAGCCGTTGCCGCCGTGAACTTCGCCCACGCCACCAGCGATATGCGCGATGTGTCCACCCTGGCCGTCTACGACCTGGGCAGTTCCGGTCTCACGGTGAGCGTGATCAACGCCCGCACCAGCGATGTGTACCAGTGCGAGCGGATCAGCGACATCAGCGGCGACTACCTGGATTCGCTGATCAGGGAGCAGCAGATCGCCTCGGGCCGGATCGCGCATCCGGCCGACCCGGCGGGCCTGGCCGCCCTCGACGCGCTGTGCCGAGCCGCCAAGGAGCAGCTGTCCAACAGCAATGCGGTGGCGTTGCCCAGCGAGCAGGGCCTGGTGCTGCTCACGCAGGAGAACTTCGAAGCGCTGATGATGCTGGCGATCGAGTCGTCGGCTCGGATGACCCGTGATGTCATCATCCGCGCGCAGCATCCGGTGCAGGCGGTGATGGTTCTCGGTGGTGGCGCCCGGATTCCGTTGATCGCGCGCGTGCTAGAGCGCACGATCGGCGTGCCGGTGATCGTGCCGCCCGAGCCGGAGACCGCGCTCGCCCGAGGCGCCGCGCTACTCGCCCGCCCCGCCCAGGTCCAGCAGGCCCCCGTCGCCCCGGCGCCGGTTCCGATGGACGAACACGACGACACGACCCCCGCCTGGCTCACCGCGCCCACCCGTGGCCGCCGCCCGCTCAGCGCACTCACCAACCGGGCGCATTCCCGCCGCGAACTGAATGTGGCGGTGCTGACGGTGAGTTCGCTGGTGGTCGTCGCCGCGATCGGCCTCGGCCTCGGTTACGGTCCCGAAGTGCTCGAGCGTGGTTCGTCGAGCGATGGTTCGCAGGCCGTCCCCGCGACCACTCCCCCGCGGCCCAGCGCGGTCAGCCCGTCGACGGCGCCGGTCGCGACCACCGAGACCGAACATGAAACCGCCGCGGCGCCACCGGTCAATCCGCGCCGGGTCGAGGAAACCACCGACGCGCCGCCATCCCATGGTCCCAACACCTTCACCGTGGTCCCCGGCCTGCCCCCGGTGGTGCTGCCCACTCTGCCCCCGGTGGCCCTACCCGGTTTCCCGCCTGCCGGTCAGTAACTCCTGCTGGACACCGCCCGGCTCGCCGAATCGAATTCCGCGAGCCGGTCCGGTGTCCGGAGCAGGATCAGTTCCGCGCGTGTCTGGCCCGCGCGGGCGCCACAGCGGCCGTCTTCGCACCGAACGGCCGTGCCAACATCACCGCGATCATCGTCGTCAACGGCACCGACAACGCCAGCGCGATACCGCCCACCGCCGATCGCGTGATCTCGATGGCCACCGCGTCTCCGGTCAGCACATCGGTGATCGACCGCCCCGCCACGCTGAACAGCAGCAGCAGCGGCAGCGCCCCACCGGCATAGGCGAGCACGAGTGTGTAGACCGTGCTGGCGATGTGGTCGCGCCCCACCCGCATGGCCGCGGTGAAGATCTCCCGTCGCGTCGCGCCTTCGTCGAGCGCGGCGAGTTCGAAGGCCGCCGAAGCCTGCGTGATGGTCACGTCGTTGAGCACACCGAGCGATCCGATGATGAACCCCGCCAGCAGCAGCCCGGTGATGCTCACGTGCTGAATGTAGGTGGCCACGTTGGTGTTCTGTTCCTCGGACAGCCCCGTGAGATGGGTGACCTCGATCGCCACCCACGACAGCACCGCCGCCACCACCATCGACGCGAGCGTCCCGAGCAACGCCGAACTGGTCCGCAGATTCACCCCGTGCGCGAGATAGAGCACCACGTAGAGGATCAGCGCCCCCGACACCAGCGCCACCGGAATCGCCGACTTCCCGTCGAGCAGCGCCGGCAACAGGAACATCACCACCACACCGAAGGCGAAGCACAACCCGACCAGCGCCCGGAATCCCCGCCACCGCGCGACCACACAGATCACCACGACGAACGCGAGCACGATCAAGAACAACGGCAGCCCGCGCGCGTAGTCCTCGAACCCGTACATGGTGATTCCGGCCGGATCCTCGGCCCGTACCACCCGAATGTTGTCGCCTGCCCGCAGATCGGGCTGCCCCGGCCCCGGCGCGATCTCGAACAGCGTCTTCTTGCCCTCGTCGGGCCCCGACCTGATGTCGATGATGCTGCGCTGACACGTATAGGCGGCGACCCGCGGCGGTTCCGGCTTGTCCTCGAACACCTTCCCGATCGACGGGCTCCCGCAGGCCCCGACGTCCTGCATGACAACGGTCCCGGCCTCGGTCTGCACCGCCCCGCCGGACATGGTCTGCATCGGCAACGGGATCTCGACGTGCTGCGCGCTCGGCCACAGAAACACCGTCGCGACCAACACCACCACCCCGATGATCGCCAACAGCCCGACAACGACCTTCGCCGCCGTGTCGCTGATGGCTATCGGCCCGGAATGGTCGTGATGGTGATGATGCTCGCTCACGCACAGAGCCTAACGGCTGCGGTTTTCAATAACACCCTCGCAACACCAGATCTCGTCAGAACATGGGTAGCTCACCGGGGACAACAAAAACCTCCCCGGGTCCAGGTCTGACCTGGACCCGGGGAGGCGGGTTTGTGCGGCGGCGGAGAGCAGGGGGGTGTCTCCGCCGCCGGAGGCAGGCGCCCAGGGGGGTAGGCGCGCATACCTTAAGGCTCTCGGTTGTCCAGGGGGGGTAGACAACCGGGCCAGGGCGCCGAAGCGCCGAGGTCTACTGTACACAAAAGATGGACTTTTGCACTAGTAGATCTTCATAACTTCCAACATTCCGAACTCACAGTCTGTTTTTCCAGCGATACCAGGATGCCCATCCTGGCCAGAGCCCCGAAAACTCACTGGTCAAAGCCCTTACAAGTGAGCGCTGACTGTATCGCTACTGACGATAGCTGGACAGGAAGTTGCCGAATCGCTCGATCGCCACGGCCAGATCTCGCGCCCACGGCAGCGTCACGATCCGCAGATGGTCGTTCGCCGGCCAGTTGAACCCGGTCCCCTGCACCATCAGGATCTTCTCCTGCAACAGCAGATCCAGCACGAGCTTTCCGTCGTCGTGGATCTCGTGCACATTCGGATCCAACCGAGGGAACGCGTACAGCGCGCCACGCGGCTTCACGCACGACACACCCGGGATCATGTTGAGCCGCTCCCACGCCACATCGCGCTGCTCGAGCAGCCGCCCGCCGGGCAGGATCAGATCCTCGACGCTCTGATGTCCGCCGAGCGCCACCTGGATGGCGTGCTGCGCGGGCACGTTCGGGCACAGTCGCGAGGACGCGAGCAGATCGATGCCCTCGAGGAAACCGGCCGCGTGCTCCTTGGGCCCGGTGATCGCCAGCCACCCCGAGCGGTAACCGGCCACCCGATACGCCTTCGACAGGCCGTTGAAGGTCAGGCACAGCAGGTCGGGGGCGAGCGAGGCCAGCGAGATGTGCTTGGCGTCGTCGTAGAGGATCTTGTCGTAGATCTCGTCGGCCAGCAGCAGCAGCCGGTGCTTGCGCGCCAGGTCGACGATCTGCTGCAACACCTCCGCCGAGTACACCGCACCCGTCGGATTGTTCGGGTTGATCACCAACAGCGCCTTGGTCTTGTCGGTGATCTTCGATTCGATATCGGCGATATCGGGCTGCCAGCCGTTCTCCTCGTCGCACAGGTAGTGCACCGGGGTACCGCCGGCCAGGCTGGTCATGGCCGTCCACAGCGGGTAGTCGGGCGCCGGGATCAGCACCTCGTCACCGTTGTCGAGCAGGGCCTGCATGGTGACGGTAATCAGCTCGGACACCCCGTTGCCGAGGTAGACGTCGTCCACATCGAGCTCGGGGAAGCCGGGCACCAGTTCGTAGCGGGTCACGATCGCGCGCCGCGCCGACAGGATGCCCTTGGACTCGGAGTACCCCTGGGCATACGGCAGAGCGGCGATGATGTCGCGCATGATCACATCGGGCGCCTCGAACCCGAAGGGGGCCGGGTTGCCGATGTTGAGCTTGAGAATGCGGTGGCCCTCGGCCTCCAGGCGTGCTGCCTGTGCGTGTACCGGCCCACGGATCTCGTAGACCACGTTCTGCAGTTTCGTCGACTGCTCGAGAACGCGCGGGGACACATGCGGCGATTGAGGACTCACCGGTCCCATGTTGCCATCCTGCGCAACCTCATTTGGTCGCACGGTCGCCTTGTGCCTGGTGACAGCCCTCTACGGTCGCGGGTGACCGGCCAGCGCGGCGGTCGCGACACAGAATTCCTCGATGCGTTCGTCGAGTCCGCGCGCTTCCACCGCGTCGCGATAGGTCGGGGCGGCGATGCGGCGGCGCAGGCCCACGAGGCGCTCGCTCAGCTGGGCGATGCGTTTGTCCTCGGGAAGGTCGAGGACCGGTCGCAGGGCGTCGGCGGCGCCGTCGATGCTGCCGTTGATGAGGTGGGCGGCCGCGTTGTCGACGCGGGCCAGCGATTCGGCGCCGTAGGAACGTTGTAGCGGCGGGCCGCTCGAGTAGAGGGTGATGGCGCGTTCGGTGGCGGCCAGTGCCTGTTCGGCGCGGCCGAGCTGAATGCAGGTGGCGCCCGCGTAGTAGGCGGCCTTGGGCGGACCGAACCCGAACACCCCGCCGATCTCGTCGTGCAGCTCGTCGCGGCGGTCACCGGCCGCCACTTCGGCCGCGCGCAGGCACCGGTCGGTCTCGGCATCGCTGCCGAGCCGCGCCCACACCCTCGCCTCGATATTGAGCAACCGCACCCGCCCCAACCCCGGACCCGCGAATTCCTGTCCACTGCGGGCTAATTGGACGGCGTTGCGCGGCCGGTCGGACCAGTTCTCGATCAGGGCGTGCATGCCACGGGTCCACGCGCGTAACCCGTTGTGCCCGCTCAGTTCCGCGTAAGCCCAAGCGGCCCTGATCTGTTCGCCCGCGGCATCGAGATAGCCCAGGTCGGTACTCGCGTTGGCCAACAGCCCCGACAACGTACCGGCCAACAGATATAGGTGGCTGGTGTCGACCGGCTTCTGCTGCCCGTCGAGTAGTCGGTACACCCGCCTGCGCACCCGCAGCATCTCCACCATCATCGGCGCCGGTGCGGCATGAACGTATTCGTTGGCGATGCGCCGGACATCGGCGTCGAGCTGGGCCAACGTCGTCGCCCCCACATTCGTGCCCTCCGCGGCGGCCGCGTGTTCGCTGGCCTCGTGCGCAGCCGCCATGATCAACTCCCTCTCCGACAACACCTCGGGGACAGCACCTTTGACAGTTCCCGCATCGACGAACGCGAGCAGGTCGGCATCACCCGCGGGCGCCAGCAGGGTCGAGAATCGCGCGCGCACAACGTCATCGGAGCGAGCCAGTGACGTATCGAGCGCCGCCTGGTTCACCGGACGTGGGCGCACCCGCACCCCACCGGCTTCCCATTTCGACACCAGTCGTTCGTGCACACCGAGATGGGCCGCGAACTCCCGGATGCTCATTCGTTTGGCATCGCGAAGAGCTCTGGCCTCTCTCCCTGTCCACTCTCCGACCACGGCGTCACCTCATCCGACGAACAACTCCCTCCAGAGTACGAGCGTGACAGTGAGACACACCACAAGTTCGCGGAATCGGTTGTCAGAGGCAGTGAAAGGGCGGTGCGGGGCAGTGGTCACGCCCTCCTATATGGGGGATTCTGGAAACGTGGAAGCCAGAACTGTCGACGACTGGGTGCAGTGTTACCAGCGCGAATTCCGGCTACCCGTCCGCGAGCGCGGCGGCTTTGTGATGCTGCCGATCACCGATCGGCTCTGTGTGGTGCATCTGCCTACCACGCGCGCCGAGAAGGTGCTCACGGCGCTGCGCGAGCAACGCTGTGAGGGTCCGGTGCTGGCACGCCAGATCCGCTGGAGCGTGCTCGCCACACCCGACGCCCGGCCCTCCGAGGAAGAGGCCGCCGAGCTCGCGGGGCTCGATATCGATATCCCCGGCATCGGCAGCGCCGTGATGCTGCCGACCAATCTGGGTCGCTGGAGCCGCGAGGGTTGCCACTGGGTGCGCCCGCCGTCGGGTGGCGGCGACACCCTGCCCGCCCTGTCACTGGTGCTGCGTACCGCGGTAGCGGCAGGCCCTCAGCGCGTCTCGACCGCGCTCAAGGAATCGGGCGAGAGGGGAAAGTTGAGGTACGATCGCGACGGCGTCGGCCCCCGCTGATTCTGATACTTCGACCCGGCTTTCGCACTGCCGTACGGGTGCTCGGCCGGGCTCGACAGCCGGATCAGGCACAGCTGCCCGATCTTCATCCCCGGCCACAGCGTGATCGGCAGATTCGCCACGTTCGACAGCTCCAGGGTGATGTGCCCACTGAACCCCGGATCGATGAACCCCGCCGTCGAATGCGTGAGCAGCCCGAGCCGCCCCAGACTCGACTTACCCTCCAGCCGCCCCGCCAGATCGTCGGGCAGCGAGCACACCTCGAGCGTCGACCCGAGCACGAACTCCCCCGGATGCAGCACGAACGGCTCCCCCGGCTTCGGCTCCACCAGGCTGGTCAGCTCGTCCTGCTGCTGCGCTGGATCGATATGGGTGTAGCGACTGTTGTCGAACACCCGGAACAGCCCGTCGAGGCGCACGTCGATACTCGACGGCTGAACCATCGACTCGAGCATCGGCTCGACGCCGAGCCGCCCCGCGGCGATCTCGGCCCTGATGTCACGATCGGAGAGCAGCACCGGCCCAGTGTAGGCAGCTGCACCCCAGGTAGAACCCCCACCCCTGCGGCTCCGCCCAGCGAGCGACCCCGCCGGCCCACCGGCCGGCAGCGCAGACGCACCAACACTTGCCTCACCCGGCGAGAGGTCTGATAGAGTCGCGAACGCGCCCAACAGCGCACTGCCGATGTAGTTCAATGGTAGAACTTCTGCTTCCCAAGCAGATGGCGCGGGTTCGATTCCCGTCATCGGCTCAACACGAAAGACCTCAGTCGCCTGGGGTCTTTCGTTGTTTCAATGGTTCGCCGGCGACGTGACGGCCCGTCCTGACTCGCTGGTGAAATCCCCACTGTCGGAAGACGCATCACATACCGTGGTCCTGCTCGGCCTTCTCCCTTAGAGCATGGAGTCGAAATGACCGATACGGTGCCTGTGTCGCAGGAACAACGCGGCCTACGAGGGTTCATGAATCGCGGCGGATTCTGGCGTTTTCTCGCCTTTGTCGTCGTCTATCTCGCGATCTACCTCGCCGCGGGCTTCGTGATCGGTCGCGTCGGCGGGCACTACGTCGATGATGATCTGCTGAGCAGCCTGGGCAGTGTGTTCGTCCAGGTCACCGCGGCACTGATCGTCGGAGCCATTGTCCTGGCTGCGTTCTCCGCTTATCTGGGCTGGAATCGGGAGTTGTACGGACGACAGCCGATCTACCGTTCGAAGTGGATGTGGATCGCGCCGGTGATCGTCGGGATACCGATCGTGCTGCGCGTGCTCGGGATCGACTGGGGCAGGCATCAGGCCGACATCGTCGCGCTCATGCTCGTCACCGGATTGCTGGTCGGCTTCGTCGAGGAACTGACCTACCGCGGGTTCGGGGTCAAGATGCTGCGTGAGGCGGGCCACGGCGAGTTGGTGGTAGCGGCCCTGACCTCGCTCGCCTTCGCGCTGTCGCACAGCACCAACCTGCTCGGCGGACAGTCGATCAAGGTAGTCGGCCCCACCATCCTCTACACCTTCTCGTTCGGCGTACTGATGTACCTGACGATGCGAGTGACCGGATTCCTGCTGGGTGCGATGGTGATGCACGGCCTGACCGACCCGACCACGATGCTCGCCACCGGCGGCGTCGACGAGGTCGCCACCGACGCCTCCTCGGGCGGCTTCCTGCAAGCCGCGGGCCTGTTCACGATGATCGTCATCATCAGCGGTTACCTGTTGGTGCTCTTCGTCCGCGGCCGGGTAACCGATCAACGCCCGTCCTGAACCCGACGAAGGCTCCGGATCGAGTGATCCGGAGCCTTCGTCGTCGCGACGGGGTTCAGCCCGTGTGCAGAGTCCGGAACTTGCTGCCGTGGAACACCAGTGGATCGATGTCCTCCCGTGCGGCGACACGATTCACGCGCAGGATCACCACGAGATGATCGCCCGCGCTGACCTGCGTTTCCGGCACCCCTTCGATCCAGGCTGTCGCGCCGTCGATGAACACCGCCTCGCCGGTACCCCGGTGCAGGGCGGTCTCGCGGAAACGGTCGCCGTTGCGGGCGCCGAGCGCCTTGGCCGCGGCCTGCTGGTCGGTGCCGAGCAGACTCAGGCCGAGGTGGCCCGCGCCTGCCAGCTTGGGCCAGGTCGACGACGAGTTCTGCACGCAGAACGACACGAGCGGCGGATCGAGGGAGACGGGCACGAAGGTGCTCACCGCCAAACCGTGTGGGACGCCGTCGATCTCGGCGCACACGGCCACCACGCCACTGGGGAAGTTGGCGAAGGCGCGGCGTAAGCCGTTGCCGTCGGCGGGAAATTCCAAGAGCTCATGCATGATTCGTTGCCTCCACCGGCCGCACGGCCGGGTCTGTCAGTGCCGCGGCGACGGGTCCCCATCGCCGGGCGTATTCCTCGATGACGCCGTCCTCACCGAAAGTCCGGTCGGACAGATAGAGCCCGGGCAGCGCGGCGGTGCCACCGATCTCCACCAGCACGGGCTTGAGCAGCAGATCGGGTGCCAACGCGTGGGTCGGACCCGCGCCGAGCATCACCGGCACGGTCACCACACCGGCCAGGCCGGTACCGCCGTCGAACTGTTCGAGGAACAGCTTCAGCAGCCCGGTGTAGGTGGCCTTGAAGGTCGGACTGGCGAACACGACGAGTTCGGAGGTCGCGACGGTTTTCGCGGCCGCCGTCACCGCCGGGTCACCCCAGCCGAGCAGGCCGGGCCCGAGGGTGACCAGGTCGATCACCTGCGGCTCGGCATCGGGGCGAAGTGCCCGCGCGACCTGCACCGCCGCGGCGAGGGTGCGCGAAGCGGGTTTCGGGTTTCCGACGACGACCGTCACTGTCATGGGCTGTCCTTGTCTCGCGTGGTGGTTCTAGATGACGCCGTGCAGTGGCGGCGGTCGGTTGTGCAGAACGGCCCGTCCGATGTGCTGGTATTTCCAGCGAACCGGGTCGTGCAGTGTGTGGGTGCGCGCGTTGCGCCAGAAATGGTCGAGCCGGTGCTCGGACGCGGCGCTGCGGGTGCCGCCCACTTCGAATATCGCCGCGGACACCTCGTTCGCAGCACGGTCGGCGAGGATCTTGGCCGTCGCGACGGCGATGGATGCCCGCGCGCCCGCGCTCTCGAGGTGCGCCCCCGGATCCTCGCCGTCCGCGATCACCCCGGGCCGCACCGCCGCGTCGACCGCCGCACCCGCGACGATCAGCGTCGATTCGGCGGCCGCGACGGCAACAGCCAGTTCGCCGAACCGCTGCACCACGAGCGGGTCGTCTGACGCGTTCGCTACCTGGGCCTCGAACCAGGGCCTGCTACGCGTCCGGACGAATTCCGCCGCCGCCTGCAAAGCGCCGTGCGCGATACCCGCGTCGATGGCGGCGTGCAGGAGCTGGGCGAACGCGCCGTACCCGGTCGGCGCGTTGACCGCGGACGCCCGCGAGACCAGTTGCTCGTGCCCGACCTCCACCGCGTCGAACTCGACCGTCCCGCTGCCGGTTGTCCGCTGCCCCAGCGCATCCCAGTCGTCGACGATCCGCACGCCGGGCTCGAGCGCGGGCACGAAGGCCACGTACTCCCCGGCCTCGAGCCCCGAAATGCCCTGTGGATCATCGAGTCTGGTCAACACCGCGAGCACATCGGCGAACAGCGACCCGGTGCAATAGAACTTCGTCCCCTCGACGACGAACCGCCCGGCCGCACCATCGACCGGCCGCAGCACTGTCGCGATCTCGGCAACCGTCGTCCCACTGCGTTCGGACTGCGCGTTGGCGATCCGCGCCCCCGCGAGCACCTTGCCGAAGTAGTCGCGCTGCTGCGCCCGAGTTCCCGCCAGCCGCAACAGATTCAGATACACGAAGTGACTGTGCGGCACCTGCGCGATATTCGGATCGGCCGCGGCCAGGATCCGCACTACTTCGGCGACCACGCTGGGCGGTAGGTCGGCGCCACCGAATTCGGCGGGCACGGTGATCGCGAGCAAGCCACTGGCCGAGAGCTGATCCAGCTCCTCGTGCGGCAGCCGACGCGAGAGATCGCGCTCGGCGGCACCAGCGGCGAACACCTCGGCCAACTCGGCCGCGATCCGCACCGCCTGGTCGGCCGTGGCGATCCGCTCAGCGGTCACCACCGTCATCAGCGTCCCGCCGCGACCGGCGTCGCGGCGGCCTCCAGTTCACGCACCAGCGGCAGCACCTTGGCGCCGAAATATTCGACCTCTTCCTGGAAGTGCAGGAACCCGGCCAGAATCAGGTCGACGCCGAGCGCCCGGTAGGCCACGATCCGCTCGGCGATCTGCTCGGGCGTGCCGATGAGCCCCGTCCGGAAGCCGTCGTTGTACTGAACCAGATCCTCGAACGTGGAATCGGCCCACATGCCCTTGCGATCACCGGTGGACGCGCCCGCCTGCTGTACCGCGTCGCGGAACCCTTGCACCGCAGGCTTGTTCGCCTTCTCGACGATCTCGCGCAAGGTGTCGCGCGCTTCCTTCTCGGTGTCGCGGGCGATGATGAACCCGTTGAGCCCGAACTTCACCTCACGATCGTTTTCCCTGGCGACCTCGCGCAGATCGTCCAATTGCTCTGTGACGCCGTCGAAGTCCTTGCCGTTGGAGAAGTACCAGTCCGCGTGGCGGCCACCGTTGCGCCGCGCCGCCGTGGAGTTACCACCTTGGAACAGTTCGGGATTGGGCCGTTCGGGGGTATTGAGCGGCTTCGGCTTCAGGGTGAAGTCGCGGATCCGGTAGAAGTCGCCGCCGTAGTTCACCGCGTCCTCGGTCCAGATCTTGCGGATCACCTCGAGGAACTCGGCGCTGCGCCGGTACCGCTCGTCGTGTTCGAGCCACGGCTCGCCCAGCGCCTTGAACTCACCGGCGAACCAGCCCGACACCACATTGATCGCGAACCGGCCCCCGGACAGGTGGTCGGCCGTGGCGCCGAACTTGGCCAGCACCGCGGGATGCCACAGTCCAGGATGGATGGCGGCGATGACCTTGAGCCGCTCGGTGGCGGCCAGCAGCGCGAGGCTGAACGAGGTCGACTCGTGCTGGAACTCGGCGCCGTAGGACGCGGTGTAGCGCACCTGGGTGAGCGCGTAGTCGAAACCGTTGCGCTCCGCGGTCTGGGCGAGCTTCTTGTTGTAGTCGAAATCCCAGCTGGTGCGTTGCTCGATATCGCTGGTCACCAGCCCGCCACTGACGTTGGGCACCCAGTAGGCGAACGAGACCTGGTCGGCGATTCTCTCCGTGGTCACGGGCAGTTCCTCCTCGTCGTCGGCTGTTCCAGTGCAACACCGGCAGCCGACCCCGACGAGGGTTTGAATCGACGCGATCGATACGGGCTCCGATCAGCTCCCCACGCGTACGCAATCCGCGGCGATCTTCGACTGCGCCGAGCTCACCTTGGCCGCGTCGCCCTCGCTGAGCAGCTTGGCCGGATCGTCGGACTTCGCGTTCGACACCATCACCCGCAGCCCCTCCTGCGACATCCCCGAATCGAGGAACACCTGTGCGGCGCAGTCGGCCAGCGCGGGGTTACTCAACCCCTTGTCCTGCAACGACTTCGACAGCTCGGCCTGAGTAACCGCCGGTGCTTCGTCGCCGCTGCCGCAGGCCGCCAGCACCGGCAGCGCGAGCAGCGCCGCAGCCATCAGACAGATCCGCATTCGGTGAGTCCTTTCGATCGTCGCGCATCGAATGACGCGCGATGCGTTCGGATCATGCCGCACCGTCGTCCGCGGGGCCACCCACTCGAACTGACTCACGAGTAAGATAGCGATATGGGAGACCACATCACCGTCCGCTTCGACAACGACCGCGCCTATGTCGAATTGAACAGGCCCGGCAAACACAACGGACTCACCCTGGAAATGCTTCGCGATCTTGTCGAGGCGGCACGAAAAGTGGCCGACCACAAGACAACCCGCGCCGTTATCCTCTCCGGAAACGGTCCGAGTTTCAGTAGCGGACTCGATATCGCCGCCGCCACTCGCAATCCGGTGGCTATCGTCAAAGAATTCCTCCCGCGGCCACTGCGCGGCACCAATACCTTCCAGGAAGCCTGTTGGGCCTGGCGCCGACTCGACGTCCCGGTGATCGCCGCGATCCACGGACGCTGCTTCGGCGGCGGCCTCCAGATCGCACTGGCCGCCGACTTCCGGATCGCCGCCCCCACAGCCGAATTCTCGGTCATGGAAGTCGCCCACGGCCTGATTCCCGACATGACGGGCCCGGCCGCATTGTCACAGCTCATCGGCATCGACCAGGCCAAGCTGTTGGCGATGACAGCCGACTCGATCGACGCCGACTACGCGCTGCGAATCGGCCTGATCACCGACGTCGCCGACGACCCGCTCGAGGCCGCGCAGGCCCTCGCCGACCGCGTCACCGCCCGCGACCGCTCCGCTGTGGCCGCCGCCAAGCACCTGATCGACCGCTCGTGGCACCGCGGTTCCCGTGCGACCTTCGCCGCCGAGCGGCTCGCCCAACTGCCATTGCTCCTGCACAAGGCCATGAGTAGTAGCGACTGACAAGCAATCCACCTGCAAATTCATGTCGGCTACCCAAGGTATGTACCGCACATCACTGTTAGCGGCTGTTAGCATCGCTTCGATTCGCTGACCAGCCGAAGAGTGGTACGTGACGGAAAAGCCGCGACGTTCCCGGATTTCGGCCTGACCCGGAGGCTCGAACACCTGTGAACAAGACCGGATCCCTCCTGCTGTCCGCACTCGCAGGTACCACGGCCTTGCTCGTGAGCGCCGCGCCTCCCGCCGTGGCGAACCCGAACGCCATCAACCCGATTCCCGTCCTCAACGGCACCCACGGCCTGCCCGTCCTGCACGGACGCACCCAGGCGGTCTTCCAAGTCACGGGCATGGCCAGCCCCAACAACACCCAGAACTACAACGTCCTCGGCACCGACCTTGGCATCATGTGGGACAACGGGCGCGGCGAGATGCTCACCGCCTTCGGCGACACCGCGGGCATCGGCTTCCCCAACCTGCTCGCGGGCAGCACCTGGGCGTGGCGGTCCAACATCCTGGTCCGCAGCCACGATCAGAACCCGGCCGACGGGGTGATGTTCGACAGTGTCGTGCGCGATGTCATCGGCCAGGCGCGCGACCTGATCCCCAGCCCCAAGATCCCCTTCCTCGAGATCAGCCGCATCCCCACCGCGGGCATCTCGGCCAACGGCGTGCAGTACATGTCGCTGATGTCGGTGAAGACCTGGGACGCCCCCGGTGAATGGACCACGAGCTTCTCCGGCCTCGCCGCCTCGGCCGACAACGGCGAGACCTGGGCCGATCTCGGCCACACCCGCCGTCCCGACGAGGGTGGCAACGCCAACTTCCAGATGAACAGCTTCGTGAAGGACGGCGGCTTCGTCTACGAGTACGGCACCCGCGCCGGCCGCAACAACGAGGCATTCATCGCCCGCGTCCCCGAAGCCCAGATCGAGAACCTCGCCGCCTACGAGTACTGGGACGGCCACGACTGGAAGCTCAACGACGTGAACGCGGCGGCCCCCATCATGGGCGGCGTCGGCGAACTCTCGGTGATGTACAACGAGTACCTCGGCCAGTTCATCTCCCTCACCACCGACCCGTTCAACTCCATCGTGATGCGCCGCGCGGCGTCTCCCGCGGGCCCGTGGAGCGCTCCCGAAGTCCTGATCGACGCCCGTGAACTCCCCACCGCGTACGCCCCGTCGATCTTCCCGTACCAAACCGGCCGCGACCTGTACTTCATGACGACCATCCACACCCAATACAACGTCGTATTGATGCGCACCACCCTCTGACATCGTTCGCCGGTCCTACACTCGACTCATGGACGCGGCGGATTGGGATGCGCGGTATGCGCGCAGCGAATTGGTTTGGGGCGCACCGCCGAACAGCACCGTCGTCGAACATGTGTACGGCCTCGACCGCAGAATCCCCCTGCTCCCCGACGAATCAGGGGTGGCGCCTTCGCTGCCACGGGCTCTCGACCTGGCCTGCGGCGAAGGCCGCCACGCGCTCTGGCTCGCTACCCATGGCTGGCAGGTGACCGCCGTCGACTTCTCCCAGGTGGGGATCGACAAGGGCAGAACCGTCGCCGCTCGCCTGTCGCGCTCGGTCCGCTCCCGGGTGCAGTGGCAGACAGCCGACATCACCGAGCTCGCAGCCGCCGACATCACCGGCCCCTTCGAACTGATCCTGATGGTCTTCGTCCACCTCCCCGCCGACGAGCGCCGCACCCTGCTGCACCAACTGTCCGACATGCTCGCCCCCGGCGGCATGCTCCTGATCCTCGGTCACGCCACCCGCAACATCACCGACGGCTACGGCGGCCCGCAGGAACCCGAAATCCTCTTCTCCCCCGAAGACCTCCGCACCGACCTGCCCCGCGACGCCCTGACCGTCACCGTCGCCCACGAGGTCTTCCGCCCCACCGAAGGCCCCGACGCCATAGATTCCTTGCTCATCGCCGAACGCCCCCTCCCCGAACCCGCCGACTGATCAAGATCATCAGGCCCTGGCGGATTTCTCCACTCGGGCGATGTGTACGCGAAGGCCTGGTGATCAGTCGTCCAGCTTCCAGCGGGCGAACCAGGGAGCCACGGTCGCCCCGATGACGTCGAATCCGGTGCGGAACGAGTGCGCCTGTTTGGGGATCACGCGCACTTCGGCGGCGTCGGCGGCGTCGGGCACTCCGAACGGGTCACTTCCCCCGTTGATCACCACCACATCGATGTCTCCCGGCGCCAGCAGTTCCTCGCGCCTGCTCTTCTCGGGCTTGCCCGGCGGATGTAGCGGGAACGAGAGCGCGATCACCCCCTTCGCCCCGACCTCCGCGGCCGTCCGGCACGCCACCCGCGCCCCGTTGCTGCGACCCCCCTGAACAACCGGCACCTCGGGGAACCGGGCCCTCAAGGCCGCCACGACCTCGAGCCAGGCCTCGTCCTGCTTCTCCGCGTTTCCCGGCGCCCGCCGCCCGGCAACCCGATACGGCTGCACCACCCGGGCTACCGCCCCGCCCGCTGCGACGGCCGAGTCGCGCACGGCCAGAATATCTTTCGCATCCACGCCACCGCCGGATCCATGCGTGATCACCAGCAGGAACGTCGGATCACGCACCTCGTCGAGCTCGATCTCGGCCGGTCCCACAGTCGTCTCGATGCGCACATCTCACGGTAGCCCCGAGGTCGCGGCGAGCAACGATTCCGCAGCCGCGCGTGTTTTTCACATCACATTGCCGCCTACCCCTTTGCCGAGACCATTACCCACCGGTAATATGGCGGATAAGTTACCCGCGAGTAGCATGCGGAAAACCGGCGACGGGCGGGAACGGCACACCACCGACCGCACCAGAACTCAATGGAGAGTGAGTACTCACATGGGCCACTACAAGGCAAACGTTCGCGACCTCGAGTTCAACCTCTTCGAGGTCCTCGGCATCGACAAGGTGCTCGACGCAGGCGCCTTCGGCGACCTGGACACCGACACCGTCAAGGAAATGCTCTCCGAGGTCCGCCGCCTGGCCGAAGGCCCGCTGGCCGAGTCCTTCGCCGACGCGGACCGCAACCCGCCCGTGTTCGACCCGAACACCCACACCGTCGCCATCCCCGAGTCCTTCAAGAAGTCCTACAAGGCGCTCGAAGACGGCGAGTGGGCCAAGGTCCCGCTGAACGAGGAGCTCGGTGGCCTCGGCGCCCCGTCCGCCGTGGCGTGGGCCCTGTCGGAGATGGTGCTCGGCGCCAACCCGCCCATCCAGATGTACGCCGCGGGCGCGGGCTTCGCGCAGGTGTTCTTCAACAACGGCACCGACGAGCAGAAGAAGTGGGCGGCCAAGATCGCCGACCGCAACTGGGGCGCCACCATGGTGCTGACCGAGCCCGACGCCGGTTCCGACGTCGGCGCGGGCCGCGCCAAGGCGATCAAGCAGGAAGACGGCACCTGGCACATCGAGGGTGTCAAGCGCTTCATCACCTCGGGTGACTCCGACGACATGTTCGAGAACATCATGCACCTGGTGCTGGCTCGCCCCGAGGGCGCCGGACCGGGCACCAAGGGCCTGTCGCTGTTCTACGTACCCAAGACCCACTTCGACTTCGACACCGAGACCTACGGCGACCGCAACGGCGTCTTCGTCACCAACGTCGAGCACAAGATGGGCATCAAGGCCTCGGCCACCTGTGAGGTCACCTTCGGCGGCCACGGCGTTCCGGCCAAGGGCTGGCTCGTCGGCGAGGTGCACAACGGCATCGCGCAGATGTTCGACGTCATCGAGAACGCTCGCATGATGGTGGGCACCAAGGCCATCGCGACCCTGTCGACCGGTTACCTGAACGCGCTGGAGTACGCCAAGACCCGCGTCCAGGGTGCCGACCTGACCCAGATGACCGACAAGGCCGCGCCTCGCGTGACCATTACCCACCACCCGGACGTGCGTCGTTCGCTGGCCACCCAGAAGGCATACGCCGAGGGCCTGCGCGCGATCTACCTCTACACCGCCGCGCACCAGAACCCGGAAATCGCCGAGGTCGTCTCGGGTGCCGACAAGGACGTCGCGTTCCGCGTGAACGACCTGCTGCTCCCGATCGTCAAGGGTGTCGGCTCCGAGCGCGCCTACCAGTACCTGACCGATTCGCTGCAGACCTTCGGTGGCTCGGGCTTCCTGCAGGACTACCCGATCGAGCAGTACATCCGCGACGCGAAGATCGACTCCCTCTACGAGGGCACCACCGCCATCCAGGCGCAGGACTTCTTCTTCCGCAAGATCGCGCGTGACCGCGGTGTGGCCCTGGCCCACGTGGCGGGCCAGATCCAGAAGTTCCTGGAGTCCGACTCGGCCAACGAGCGTCTCAAGGGCGAGCGCAAGCTGCTCGCCACCGCGCTCGAGGACGTGCAGACCATGGCCGCCACCCTGACCGGCCACCTGATGGGCGCCCAGGAGCAGCCGACCGAGCTGTACAAGGTCGGCCTGGGTTCGGTGCGTTTCCTGATGGCCGTCGGCGACCTGTTCATCGGCTGGATGCTGCTGAACCAGGCCGAGGTCGCGCTGACCGCGCTGGACAACGGTGCCACCGGCGCCGACGTCGCCTTCTACACCGGCAAGGTCGCCTCGGCGCAGTTCTTCGCCCGCAACGTCCTGCCCGAGCTGACCGCCACCCGCGCGATCCTCGCCAACCTGGACAACGACATCATGGACCTGGACGAAGCCGCCTTCTGAGCTGTTCCGCCCCTCCGCGTATTCAAGCCGGACTCAGGTGATTGTCTGGTTGAGTACGCGGCCGGCGGGAAGGTGCGTGGGGAGTTAGCCGGTTCCCGGTGAGTTACCCATGTTCATGCGTGATCAGCAGAACGGGCCGGAGCATTCAGCTCCGGCCCGTTTTTCTGTCTCTGCCTCTACGCGGAGCCGCTGGAGAGTGCAGCGAGCGTCGTGAGGAAGTACATCAGGCCATCCATGAAAATCTCCTTCGAAGTGGGTCGGGCCATTCCTATCACGGAATGGTTACCTACAACCTTGCCGAGATGAACGCCGAGCGAACATGCCCGCTCAGCCTTCCTTCGACGCGGTGAGCACCTGAAACCAGTGCGCTGACGGGCTCGGCGGTCGCGGTTCCTCGCCATCCGGCTACCCACCCGGCGTACCCTGGGATCTACCGTCGGTCGGGGTGAGGCTCGGGGGTTGGGATGGCTGAAAGCACTGCGCTCAGTGTGTATCTGCGCGAACGGCGACTGGCCGCGGGGCTCGCGCGGGGCGAACTCGCCATCCGCACCCAGCTCGCGCCACTTCTCATCAGCCAGATCGAATCCGGGGCACTCGTCCCGAATCCTCCGATGCTGCAACGACTTTTCGATTGCCTCGACGTGCCCCAGTGGTATCGCAAACACATCCTGGTCCGCGGCCTGCCCGCCATCGAATCCGGCACCGCACCCACAACCCCCTCGGCCGAAGACCTCGCCGACTTGGCCAGCCTCACCCACCCCGCCTGCTTCGCCCGGTTCCCCACCATGGACATGCTCGCCGCCAACTCCGACTACCAGCGCCTTTTCCCCGGCCTCGGCGCCGGCGTGAACATGCTCGAGTGGATGTTCCTCAACCCCGTGGCGAAGAAGGTCTACCTCGACTGGACCACCGAAGCCCAGCTCCTGGTCCACGCCTTCCGCATGCTCGCCCCGCTCGCCCCCGCCCAGCGCATCACCGCCATCACCACGGCGTGCAGCGACTCTCCCGACTGGGATCCGGTGTGGACCAGCGAAGTTCGCCCGCAGGACATCGCGCGCCGACACCTGCGTCTACGCGAACGCAGCACCGGCCTCGAGCGACGCATGATGCTGCGCGTCTACGACCCCGCGTTCCCCAGTCGCCCATGGTGGCTGTACCGCCTGATCCCCGTTCGATGACACACAGCGAAGCCCCTGTCGCCGCGACGATGCGGTCGCTCGCGACTCATCTGGCGGCGGGATCGTGCACCTCGTACTCGTCGCACTCGGCCACCCGAACGAGACGGACAGTGGCAAGAACTATCGGTGGATTTCTTCAGGACCCCGAGCCGCTCACCAACAGCTGCAAGAGCGAAGTCAGCGTCCAGAGCGTCGTCGTCGCCGACCCCGTCGGCCATTCCTCGGCGATACCCGTTCCCATGTGAAACCCCTTGTAGCTCAAATTATCACCGACAATGTCCCGACCGACATCATAGTGAGTCACCCGATACGAAAACGTCGGCGGTACTCGTTGGGGGTGGTATCGAGCTGGCGGCGGAAGGCACGCGCGAGCGTATCGATGGTGTTGAAACCGCAAGTGGCAGCGATCCGTTGGAGTGTTTCGTCGCTCGTCTCGAGCCGATGCCGCGCCACCTCCACCCGCGCCGACTCGATATAGGCCGCGGGCGTCATCCCGAGTTCGGTACGAAAGATGCGTGTGAGCTGGCGTTCACTGACATGGACCTGCTCGGCGAGGTCGGTCACAGTGAGGGAGTTCGCGATATTGCCCGCGATGTAGTGCCGGAGATCCTCGATCCGCCGCGTGGTCGACACCGGCTCGAGCGACACACTGAACTGGCTCTGCCCACTCGGTCGTTTCAGATACATCACCAACTGGCGAGCTACCCGCAACGCCAATTCGTCCCCGAAATCGTCGGCCACCAGGGCCAGCGTGAGATCCAGGCAAGCCGTGAGTCCCGCACCCGTCCAAATGTTTTCATCGCGAATATAGATCGGATCCGCATCGACGATGACCTTCGGATGTTCGGCGGCCAACTGCTGCGCCGTCGACCAATGCGTGGTCGCCCGCTTCCCGTCGAGCAGCCCCGCGGCCGCCAGAATATGCGCACCGACACACACCGAAGCCACCCGCCGAGCCCCCTCGGCCAACCGCGCCACCGCCGCGACCACCCCCGGATCGACCACCGCGCTGACCCGCCGATGACTGTCCGTCTCCACCGCCCCCGGCACCACCACCGTGTCCACCCGCCCCACCTCGGCGAACGTCACATCCGGCAGAATCCGCACCCCCGCCGAGGTGGTCACCGGCTCCATCGACTCGGCAGCCAACACGACCCGATACCCCGTCGGCTCATTCATTTCCCGCTGCAACAGCGAGAACACCTCCGGCGGCCCCGTGACATCCAGCAGATCCACCCGATCGAACAACACGATCACCACGAGCCGCTCAGTCACCCACAACCTCCATGTCCGAATCTGCAGGTTACATGACATTGCCGACATAACGCGCCGTCCATACCGTGGATCCCATGACCTCCACGACCCTGCGCGAACTCAACGGCTTCGACGAAACCCCCGCCTCCCTGACCAACTCCACCCTCGTCCTGATCGACTACCAGAACACCTACACCCAGGGCGTCATGGAGCTGACCGACTGGAAACCCGCCCTCGAAGCAGCCACCGAACTCCTCACCGCAGCCAGGGCAGCGGGCACCCCCGTCATCCACGTCATCAACGACGGCGGCAAAGACACCCCCTACGACATCACCACCGACATCGGCCGAATCCATCCCCAACTATCCCCAACCCCCGACGAACCCACCGTCGTCAAAACCGTCCCCAACGCCTTCGTGAACACCGACCTCGCCGAATTGGTCGACGCCGCAGGCAACACCAACCTCATCATCGCCGGCTTCATGACCCACATGTGCGTCACCTTCACCACCGAAGGAGCCTTCCTCCGAGGCACCACCCCCACCATCGTCGCCAACGCCTGCGCCACCCGCCCCCTCGGCGAAGTCCCCGCAGCCCAACTCCACTCCAGCGCCCTGGCCACAATCTCCGACCTCTACGGCGTCGTCGTCCCCACCGCTGCCGACCTCAGCGACTGATCCACAGGTTGCTCACACAGTCGGCCAAGTGCGGCAGTCGGTTACTCATCGAACCGGTGGTAATACCAGCCACCCCCGAGCGGCACGTAATACGTGTGTCCATGCACGCCGTTTCGGCGTTCACCGTTCGGAAGGTAGAGGAACCCACTGCGGACCACCGGATAATCCCGAGCCAAGCGGAAAAGGCATCCCCCGTCGGGTTGCCGGTCGATGTCATAGAACTGGTAAGCGCCGACCTTTTCGCTGTGATAGCTCGACGACGAAGTAATACGAGTCCGGCAATCGGCGGCCGCCCGTTCCATCTCTCCTCGCGACATGACCCACCCGACCCGACCCGGGACATCGAACCAGGTCGATACCAACGTAATCGCGATGAACAAGGGCACCAGCAGCCCCAACCGCCACCACCCTGGATATCGCATGTGGCCGACCAGCGCCGACACCGACCATGCCACGAGAGGCATCGCGCCCGCTATGCCCGCCGAGAACTGGGTTTGGAGATCCTCGAAAGCTGTCACGTCCGCCCACACAACCCATGAGCAGGTCCCGAACACCAAGGTCGTCGTCGCTACCATCGCCACTGTCCAAAGCAGCGGAAGAGACTCTGATCCCCGAGGCGCAGCCACTTAACCTCCGAACCTCATGAGAGCCCGCACCGCACGCGAACGGACAACAAGGAATCGTAACGCAGATCCTCGAAATCCAGCTCGAATGTTTCTGCTGGACAACATGTTCAGTGCCCAACCCCCAGATACGACAAACGGCCCGCGCCCTGCTCAGGGGTGCGGGCCGAGCACTTGTGTTCCAGTGCAAGACAGTTCCGTCGCGAAACGATCGAGATGCCATCAGACGCGGATCGGCGGATAGCCGCTACCGCTCATGGCGGGGCATTCGTCGTTCGGGTGATGCGTCAGGAAGCCGGGGTGGTGTCCGCCGGCGTCTCCTCGGCCTCTGCCGAACCGCTGGTCAGCGCCTTCAGGATGGCGGCCAAGCTAGCGGCCGAACCGGTGGTGGCCTCCTCGGCGCCGCCGGTCTCCGGCGTAGCTTCGTCCGCGACCGCCTCGACGTCGGTGTCGGCCGGGTCCTCAGCAGCGGCCGAACCGGTGGTCAGCGCCTTGATCAGGGCGGCAAGGCCCGCGGCCGAACCGGTGGTGGCCTCCTCCTCGGTGCCACCGGCCGCCGGCGGGGTGGTTGCCGGCGGGGTCTCCTCCGCAGCGGCGATGCCCGATCCGAACATGGCCATCCCGGCTGCGATGACGATGCCGAAGCTGAGCGTGCGAATCTTCTTCATGAAGTGAAACCCCTTGGTACGAAACATGATTGCCGACTTTGTTGCCGACTGAAAATTTCTAACATGCACCGGGGACGCTTCCCTATTCCGCGATATTAGAGACATTCGCGATGCAGTTGCTGTGCGGTTGCCCTTGATGAGGGATGCAGCAGTCCCCGTTTCGGGGGTTTCATATCGATTGCCCGAAGGTGCCGTCTCGGCGCCGAAGGCGCTGACTCGAACAAGATCGTTACCGCTGGCCGATCGATCAATCGAGCGTGCCGCACAGAGCCGCACTACGACGAAGCGCCGAGGCGAAACAGCATGCTTGTGCCGAACCTTGTTTAATACCCAGTTAACACTCGGCTTAGACCATGATAGATCTCACGCCAGAGAACTGTAACGAACTTCCACTCGTATCCGATTGCCGGCCAACCGAATACAGCGAGTCGCGCACTCCGACATCGGCTTCGGCAGTGCTTGCTGACAGGTCACCGCTGATTAGCCGACCACTATCACCCGACTCGGTGGCCTGCCGAGTAGCGGGCCGACCTCGCCGATGACCTCCCCTGCCTGCGCACCGGCATCCTCTTTTCGCACGACTGCGAAATGGGCGCCGGCAGCCAATTCTTCTGGTGTGCAGACGAATCCATCGGTCACCAACAGCCTCATGTGGCTCGCATCATCGGCGCACACCCGAAGACCGGCGCGCGCTCCGCTCAGCACGAGGGGGACCACCTCGGCCCATGCTTCGTGCGGTCGGCGCTCCAGGACGATCGGCCGGCCGCCGGCGACGTCGGCCATTGCGTCGAGAGCGGCGGGGATGCCCACCATCTCGGGGCGCCGATTGGCCAGCGAGTGTGTCATCGCGACGACCGCGATCCCGACGGCGAGCAGGCCGACACCGACATATTTCAGCTGGTCGACCCGCTGGGTGAGGCCGATCAGGAGGAGGAAGAACATGAACAGTGGGACGGCGTACGAGAAATAGCCGATATAGGCCTCGTTGATCTGATCGATGCCGATCATCGCGTAGATCGACATCAAGGGCACCGTCGCCGCGCACACAGCCAGGCCGCGTTGCAAGAACATCTGCCCACGCGCCACCGCTGCGACCAGGGCGAACAGCGCGACGAAGATGATGAGGCCGAGTATGCGGTTGGGCCCCCAGAACTGCACTGTGTAGGACGCCGCGGCCCACGGCATGTGGATTCCGTGACCACCGCCGTAGACGAAGTACTTCGGGAGTTCGCCGGGGTAGTTCACCATCGTGTTCAGCCGAATCGGGAAGGCGAACACTACGACGATCGCGCCGAATCGCCACCAATCCCGCACCGCGACAGGCAGTTCCCAGCGCCGCACGAGGTAGAGCGCCGCGCCGCCGAGCAATATCACGAAGTACAAGAACTCAGCGTGGCCGTGGATCAGTAACCCGCCGGCCAGCGCCACGAGCCAGAGGTGTTTGGTGCGTCCGGCCAGTACCGAGGACACCGCGACCAGAAAGACCAGGAACGGTGCGAAGTATACGAACGGAAACCAGAGCTGGCTGAGCAGTTCGCGATATACCGTCACGAACAGCAGACTCGCACCACCGAGCCCGGCGACGAGCGTGCACGACGGATACCAGCTGTAGACAATGCTCAGAACCACGGCCATCATCGCGGCGTTGAACAGCAGGATGGCGATCGCCTGACCGTTCCACGGTGACGGCACCAGACTCAACACGTCGTAGAAGAGCCATTCACCGAACGCTTGCACATAGATGAGCGCGGGACCAGGATGATGAAAACCCACCCTGGAATAGTTGCCGACGAGGAGCTCGAAATCCTTCGCCGCGAGCACCTGAATCGACACGGTCGCCGCGTCGCCCTCCTCGAACACCACCCGGGTGAACAGGTCACGACTGCTGGCGAGCAGGGCCGACGCATAAGCGAGCCAAGCCACGATGAAAACAGCGATGCCACGGGAGGCCGTCGGCTGCACCGTGGCGCGTACTTCATCTCCGACCGATATCACCGGATCGACAATCAGCTGATCAGTTTTCGTCACACCACACCGCGATAGCTCGAACAAGGCCTACCGACCCATAGCAAGCGATCCTAGTGAGGGCCCCGGCGACACCGCGCCGAACCACGGAGACAGGGGACTCAGCGCACGGTAGCGGTGAGGTCCGGTTGCCTGTTGAATAGCTGTTGCACAGGGCCGCAAACCTTTTCGAGCATGCGGCCCCACGCGTCCGATTTCAGCTTCGGGTGGGCCGGAACGCTACGACGGGCAGTTGACCGTGTACTCCCACTGGGTGTCGTTCGGGCCCGTGACCCGAACGCTCACCGTCGATGACGACCCCGCGGGCAGCGAGACGACCCGAGATCCGGTGCCCTGGTTGGCATTATCGCCGACGTAGCCGGTGTCGAGCACCTGTCCACCTTCGTAGAAGACCTGAATCCGGTCGGGAATGTTGAGGGTCTCGTAGGTCAGGACGAACGAGGTGGGTCCGGTGACGCCGAGCTGGTGCGTGGTGTTGGTGACGCCCGCCCCACCCGACTTGGTCGAGCGGTTGCACTGCTGCACGGTCTCGGAGGATCCGCCGCTCGAGCTACCGCCGAGGATTCCGCTACCGGTATCGAGCAGGTCCCCCAGAATCCCACTGCCCGTGTCGATCACTCCGCTGCCGGTCTCGCCGCTGCCGGTGTCCGCGCCGGCCGCTCCGGCTCCGGCGACAAGCGACAGTGCCGCTCCCACTACGGCCACCGTCCGAAGAATCCCCCGATTCGAAAGACTGATCTTGTTCATAACGCTTCCTCCACAACACTTCTCGCCACGGATCTGGATCAGGTGAAGCCACCGCGCGACCGAACGATCGCTGGGCAAGAGAAGTTCTACACGCGTTTCAGAGGATCTGGAGTGCTCGAAATTCGGCCATCGTCGTGTTCAGATGCCGAATAGTTGCCCGGTAGAAGAGCACTCGATATTGGCAATCGGGCAACACTGCGAACGCAGCCCACCGCGCCTCGAGCAATTTCTTAGCACGCAGAAGAAAACACCGGACGGTAGACCAGAATGGGTATTTCACTGCCGAATGGCAACTGCGCAGCGAATCAATTCAGGGCGATGAGTAAAGTCACAGCAATTACCGGTAACGACGCCCATCGTGATGACGATCGCCCGAAGCGCAAGGCCCCGAACATATTCCGCAGTGGGGCCTCTCCACCGCGCCCGAATACCACAAGGGCCGCACACCCCCCTGGAGTGTGCGGCCCTTGCGGCTGGAGACTCAGCGCACGGTGGCGGTGAGGTGGGGGTAGCCCTTCTTGGGGTGCAGGATGGAGAGATCCCAGCCGGATCCGACCTGGTCGGCGTAGATGTTCACCGAGGACGGAAGGAAGATCGGCTTGCCGAATTTGACCGCGTAGGTGGCCTTTTCGGGAACGCGGCCCTCGATGGTGCTGAGGATCGCGGCGGCGGACCACATGCCGTGGGCGATGGTCTGCGGGAAACCCATTGCCTTGGCGCCGATTCCGGAGACATGGATCGGATTGCGGTCGCCCGAGGCCGCGGCGTAGCGGTTGATGATCTTCTGATCGACGCGCTGCACGCGCAGCGGAGGCGGCGGCACCTCGTCGGCCGGCGGTTCCGACTTGGGACCGCCGGACAGGGAGGTGCGCTGCTGGTGCAGGAGGGTCGATACCTGACGCCAGACGAGTTCGCGGCCTACCCGGATCTCCGTGATCGCGTCTACCAGAAGACCTTTCGGGTGTTCGCGAAGGTTCTCGATGTAAGCGGAGAAGTCCAGGGGCTCGGCGGCGGAGATCTCCCGGGTGCGCTCGATGACGTTCTCGAAGTGCACCGAGCCGACCGCCG
The DNA here is from genome assembly GCF_030486425.1 of Nocardia sp. PE-7. Lineage (NCBI taxonomy): Bacteria > Bacillati > Actinomycetota > Actinomycetes > Mycobacteriales > Nocardiaceae > Nocardia > Nocardia sp. PE-7. Next base: position 6,628,490 of record NZ_CP129614.1, read on the forward strand.
TGAACGGGAAGTCCCGCGCCACCATCAGTTCCATCATCAACGGAAACGCGAGGATGAAGGGGTACGTCAGCGGCAGGGTGTCACTGAAACGCAGGCCGGTGGCGTGGCAGTAGGCGGCCAAGTGGTCGGAGTCGACCCGCACGCCGTCGACGACGACGCGACGGTCGGGCAGGGTCGGCTTGCGACCCGACAGCGCGGCGGGCAGCGGGATGGCGCCCAGCGCCGCCTTCGCGTACAGGCCGCCGTTCTTGGGAACCTCGGTGAGGGTGATCGTCTGGGTCATCAGGCGCCGATCAGGCTCTGACCGCAGACGCGAACCACGTTGCCGCTCACCGCGTTCGACGCGGGGCTCGCGAAGTAGGCGATGGTCTCGGCGACGTCGACGGTCTGGCCGCCCTGCAGCAGCGAGCTCATCAGGCGACCGGCCTCCCTGGTGCCGACGGGGATGGCGGCGGTCATCGCGGTCTCGATGAAGCCGGGCGCCACCGCGTTGATGGTGATGCCCTTCTCCGCCAGCAGCGGGGACTCGGCGTCGACCATGCCGATGACGCCGGCCTTGGACGCGCCGTAGTTGGTCTGACCGCGGTTGCCCGCGATGCCCGCGATGGAGGACACGTCGATCACGCGGCCGCCTTCCTTGAGCACGCCCTTGGCGACGAGGCCGGAGGTGATGCGGTGCGGGGCAGCGAGATTGACGTTGATCACCGAGCTCCAGCGACCCTCGTCCATGTTGGCGAGCAGCTTGTCACGAGTGATGCCCGCGTTGTGGACGACGATGTCGATGCCGCCGAAACGCTCGGTGGCGAAGTCGGCCAGACGCTCGGCGGCGTCGGGCGCGGTGACGTCGAGGGCCAGCGCGGTGGCGCCGATCTTGTTCGCGGTGTCGGACAGGGCCTCGCCCGCGGCGGGGATGTCGGCGACGATCACGGTGGCGCCGTCACGGGCGAACACCTCGGCGATGGTGGCGCCGATACCGCGCGCGGCACCGGTCACGACAGCGACCTTGCCCGCGAGCGGGGAGTCCCACGAGGCCGGGGCGACCGAGTCGGCGGAGCCGACGCGGATGACCTGACCGTCGACGAAGGCCGACTTGCCCGAGAGCAGGAAGCGCAGGGTCGACTCGAGGCCGGTCGCGGCGGCGCCCGCTTCGGGGTGCACGTAGACGAGCTGGCCGGTGGCGCCGCGCAGCAGCTCCTTGGCGACCGAACGGGTGAAGCCCTCGAGCGCGCGCTGGGCGATCTGCTCGTCGACCGAGCCGACCAGTTCGGGGGTGGTGCCGAGAACCACGACACGGCCCGAAGGCGCGAGGTTGCGCATGGCTGGCTGGAAGAATTCGAACAGCTGCGCGAGCTTGTCGATCGAGTCGATGCCGGTGGCGTCGAAGACCAGCGCGCCGTACTTGGTGCCCGAGTCGAGCGAGTCCGCGACGGTGTAGTCCGACAGCAGCGCGCGGACCGGCTCGGCCAGGCGGCCCTTGCCGCCGAGCAGCACCGGGCCGGGCAGGGCGGGCTCGCCCGCCTTGTATCGGCGCAGCTCAGCCGGCTGCGGGAGGCCCAGCTTGCTCGCGAGGAACGCGCCGGGGGCGGAGTGGATGAAAGATCCGTAGAGGTTCGGTGCACCCTTGCTCTTGGCTGCCACTGTTCCTACCTTCTCTGTGCTCGACGAGTGTGTGACCGTGCTCCGCCCAGTGTCCCCCGTGTGAGCGCACACTTGCGGGTACGGTGTCGACAACGAACTTACTCCGGAGTAAGTTTAATGTAAACCGATACGACGCCGCGACCGCACGGGTGCCTATTCCACCGGCCGGCGTTACCCGGAACCGACGAGACCATGGAGAACTCGAGTGACAAGCAAAGCCCGCTCGGCGACGGCCAAGGACAGCACTGCCAAGACCAGCAGTGCCAAGGCCGCGAAGACCCAGCGCCCGGTCGCCATCGTTGGCGGCAACCGAATCCCCTTCGCTCGCTCGGACAAGGCCTACGCCAAGGCGTCCAACCAGGACATGTTCACCGCCGCTCTCGACGGGCTGGTCAGCCGGTTCGGGCTGCAGGGCGAGCGCCTCGGCATGGTCGTCGGCGGCGCTGTGCTCAAGAAGGTCGGTGAGCACAGCCTGATCCGCGAGAGCGTGCTCGGCTCGAAGCTCTCGCCCTACACCCCGGCCCACGACCTGCAGCTCGCCTGCGGCACCGGTCTGCAGTCGATCGTGACCGTCGGTGACGCAATCGCCCTCGGCCGTATCGAGTCCGGCATCGGCGGCGGCGCCGACACCACCTCCGACGCGCCCATCGGCGTGAGCGAGGACATGCGCGAGTGGATGCTCACCGCCAACCGCGCCAGGACCAACAAGGACAAGCTCAAGCTGGTGGGCCAGCTGCGCCCCTCGATGCTCGGCATCGAGATCCCCAAGAACGCCGAGCCGCGCACCGGGCTGTCGATGGGTGAACACGCCGCCATCACCGCCAAGGAATTCGGCGTGGCCCGCGAGGCGCAGGACGAACTGGCCTACCTCTCGCACAAGAACATGGCGGCCGCCTACGACCGTGGCTTCTTCGACGACCTGGTCACCCCGTTCCTCGGCCTGACCCGCGACGACAACCTGCGCCCCGGCTCGACCGTGGAGAAGCTGTCCACCCTGAAGCCGGTATTCGGCGTCAAGGCGGGCGACGCCACCATGACCGCGGGCAACTCGACTCCGCTCACCGACGGCGCGTCGGCGGTGCTGCTGTCCACCGACGAGTGGGCCGCCGAGCACAAGCTGCCGGTGCTCGCGCACCTGGTGGACTCCGAGGTCGCCGCGGTGGACTACATCCACGGCCCCGACGGCCTGTTGATGGCGCCCACCTACGCGGTGGCGCGTCTGCTGGCCCGCAACGGCCTGACCCTGCAGGACTTCGACTACTACGAGATCCACGAGGCCTTCGCCTCCGTGGTGCTGGCCACCCTGGCCGCGTGGGAGTCCGACGCCTACTGCAAGGAGCGCCTCGGCCTCGACGGCGCGCTCGGCTCCATCGACCGCAGCAAGCTCAACGTGAACGGTTCCTCGCTCGCCGCGGGCCACCCGTTCGCCGCGACCGGCGGCCGCATCGTCGCCTCCACCGCGAAGCTGCTGGCGGAGAAGGGATCCGGCCGCGCGCTGGTTTCCATCTGCGCCGCGGGCGGCCAGGGCGTGGTGGCGATCATCGAGCGTTAGTCCGCGCCGATCACACACAACGACGGCGGGTGGCCTCCGATTCTTCGGAGACCACCCGCCGTTTCGTTGTCAGACCTCAGCGGCACGACGGGTTCGGGTGCGGCTCGGAGGACCCCCAGGGTCCGCAGAGCAGGAGCTTGATGAAGCCGAGTGGAATATCGATGGCGGCGGAACCGGTTCCGGCGGAACCCGATTCGGCCACCACCGCCGGTTGCGCGGGGGCGGCGAGGGCGGCGGGCGCGCCCGCGGCGATTCCGGCGACAGCCGCGGTGGCGACAAGGACTCGGATCATTCGACGATGCATGACAAGCCTTTCAAGGGACAAACTGAGCGAAGCTAATAACCACATCGGGTGCTTCGACACGACCGTTATCCATAACTTCCAGGGGCTTGACCCTCGAATTGCCCAGTGCTACAAGCCATTCACGTTGCACACCAGTGTCAGTTCGCGTCGATAGCAGCGGCGAGAAGTGGCCAGGATTTGTGCAGGTCTTGTTCCCAGTACTGCCAGGTGTGGGTGCCCGCGGGGCGGAATTCGGCGTGGGCGGGAATATTCAGTTCCGCGAGGCGGGCGGCGAGGCGCTGGGTGCACAGGTTGGCGGCGGCCTCGATGGCGCCGCCGAGCAGGATCTGGTCGGTCATGCCGATGACCTTTCCTGGCGTGGCGCCGGGCGGGAGAGTCTCGGCGACGCCGGGCAGGCCGTTCGCGCTGGAGAGGTAGATCGCCTTGCCGCGCAGGCGTTCCGCGTTGAGGTAGGCGTCGTTCGCGCGCCAGGCCGGATCGCCGGGCGGGCCCCACATGTTGGCCGGGTCGGCTCCGCCACGGGCCAGGACGAAATCGATGTAGGCCCGACTCACCGGGTCGTCCACCGAGGCGCAGCCGCTGTAGGCGCCGACCGCGCGATAACGGTCGGGGGCGGCGATGGCCAGGTTGAGCACCGCCGTGGCCGACATCGACAGGCCCGCGATGGCATTCACGCCGGTGGTGTTCAAGGTGGCGTCGATGATCGGCGGGAGTTCCTCGGTGAGGAAGGTCTGCCACTTGTTGCGACCGAGCTTGGGATCGTCGCGCTGCCAGTCGGTGTAGTACGAGAACGCGCCTGCCGCCGGCGTGACCACGTTGACGTTCTTGTCGGCGAAGAACTGCACGATGTCGGTCTGGTTGTACCAGTTCGCGCGGTCCTCCCCGCCGCCCGCGCCGTTGAGCAGATACAGCGTCGGCCGTGGCGCGCTGGTGTCGTGTGGGGTGATGACCTGCAGCGGGATCACCCGGTCCATCGACGCGGAGTACACGTGCAGCATCTGTTGCCGCTGGCCTGGCCGTTCGATCCGATCCAGCCTCGATCCGTCCGCATCGGCGGTCCCGATCGACGCGACCGACAGCGCGGCGACAGCGAGCGCGGTCAGCGCGGTCCGCATACAGGTGAACAAGGGTCCTCACAGAGTTCGAATCGAATCGCGCCACACCGAGAATGGTTCGCCGGGACGGCAGCGCGTTTCCGTCCCGGCGACCAAGTGCCAGGCGATCAGCTACCGATCAGATCGCCCAGCACGTCGGAGATGATGTCGCTCAGCGAGCCGGTGGAGCTCAGCTGGCCATCATCGGAACCCAGCCCGTTGTCGCCGAGGCTGCCGATCACCGTCTCGCCCGCGTTGGCGCCGCGCGCGGTGAAACAGGCGGTGAGGCCGGGCAGTTCGGTGCCGACGCCCACTGTGCCCGCGACGCCGACGCCACCGCTGGTGACCATCTGGCCCGCTTTGACGCTGCTCGGCACCGGGTAGGTGATGGTCAGGGTCACCGGGTTGCCGGAGTTGACGAACCAGCCCGTGCTCGTCACCTTCCAGCCGCCCGCGTTGGGCACGGCGGTGACGTCCTCGGTGACCTGGCCACCGACCGCGTGGTAGGCGGTGATGGTGGTCTTGGTCGGCGCACCGAAGCCGACCGGCGGGAAGTCGGTGATGGTGTTGACGTACGGGTTGCCGATCCCGGTGGTCCCGACGATCACCTTGTAGGTGACCGAGGTGCCGACGCCGATCTGCTCGGCGCTGGCGACCTTGTCGTAGACATGGGTGACGCCGACGGTGCTCGCATCCTTCTTCTGCGCGTGACTGCTCACCGCGCAGGCGGCGTCGGCGGCGGCGACGCCGGATCCAAGGCCGACACCGACACCGGCGACAACCAGAGCGGTGGTGGCGACGCCCGCGGCGATACGCGAAGTCCGGAACATTGTTTTCCTCCATAGCCCCCGGCATGGTTGGCCGGGGACGAATCCTCATCGGGTGGGCTTTCCCCCTCTGACCAGAAGGTATAGGGCGGACTGGACGATTGTCCTGGAAAACAAGAACGTGTTCCTATTTTTGTGGAACATCATCGTTTTACTCTGCGGGGCGGGTAACATCCAAGGATTTCGATCCACCCGGATCCGTCCGAAACGCGACAACCGGCCTCCGTCTGGCAACGAAAGCCGGTTGCGTGCGCGTGGGGGCGCTACTTCTGCGGCAGCTCGTTATGGCCGCCGAACGCCTTTCGGAATATGCGCGTCTGGCTACTTCTGCGGCAGCTCGTTGTGGCCGCCGAACGCCTTTCGCATGGCCGAGAGCATCTTGTCGGCGTAGAGGGCCTGGCCGCGGGAGGAGAAGCGCTGGTAGAGGGCGGCGGAGAGGATCGGGACGGGGACCGCGGTGTCGATGGCGGCGTCGACGGTCCAGCGGCCTTCACCGGAGTCGGAGACTCGACCACCGTAGGAGTCCAGGTCGGGGTCGGCGACCAGGGCCGACGCGGTGAGATCGAGGAGCCAGGAGGCGACGACCGAACCGCGACGCCACACCTCGGTGATGGCCGGAATGTCCAGGTCGTACATGTAGTACTCGGGGTGCTCCATCGGCGTCTCCTCGGCGGAGTGCTCACCGTGCAGGTACTCCGAGCCCGCGTTGGCGTGCTTCAGAATGTTGAGCCCCTCGGCGTAGGCCCCCATCGCGCCGTACTCGATGCCGTTGTGCACCATCTTCACGAAGTGGCCCGCACCGTGCGGACCGCACAGCAGATAGCCCTTCTCCGCCTGCGACGGCTCACCGGTGCGGCCGGGGGTGCGCGGGGCCGACTCGTAGCCCGGAGCGATCGTCTTCAGCAGCGGCTCCAGGTAGTCGACCTGGGCCTGGTTCCCGCCGATCATCAGGCAGTAGCCGCGCTGTAGGCCGAAAACGCCGCCCGAGGTGCCGATGTCCAGATAGTGAATGCCTTTGGGCTCCAGCGCCTTCGCGCGTTTGATGTCCTCGTGGTAGCGACTGTTACCGCCGTCGATGATGATGTCGCCCGGCTCGAGCAGCTCGGCGACGTTCTCGATCACCGCACCGGTGGCCCCTGCGGGGATCATCACCCACACCACGCGGGGAACCTCGAGCCTGCCGATGAACTCGGCCAGGTCGGTCGTGCCGCTGAACTTGTCACCGAGCTCGGATTCCAGGTCGGCGAGAGTCCCTGGGTGGCGCTCGTACCCCACGGCGGTGTGCCCGTCGCGCACGATACGACGCACGATGTTGGCACCCATCCGGCCGAGGCCGATCATTCCCAGCTGCATCAGTTCTCCTCGTTGTCCGGTCCGTGGTGTCGAGACACTTCTCACCTCGATTGTCTCGCGCGGCCGCGACCTGGGCGTGGCGGCGTCGCCCCGCGCGCCCGAAAATCTTCCGAATGGGCTGTAACGCCCCGCTCCGGGCCACGATAAACAGATCGGCTCCGTGTAGTTGCCAGACCCCCGACCCGGCAACTACACGGAGCCTTTCTGCTGCCCCCGACCCGGTGCCGAGCTGCCGAGCGCGCCGAAGCGCGTTACCCTCGGGTCGGACCCCGCAAACATTCGGGGCCAACCTAACGGAAGGACCTCCGTGCCCAGCGAGTCGACCGCCGGACAACCGGCCGACCGAAGGGGCGAGGTCGGATTACGCAAGCTGCTCGAATCAAATCGCACTTTCGATCCGGACACCACCGCCCTCACCCAGCCCCTGAACACCGTGACCCGCGATCGCTGGTCACCCACTCCCGGCCCGGCGGGCAACCAGCCGCCGACCCCGCCGGGCAACCAGCAGCTGGTCAAGCGAATCGGCATCGCGGTCGGCGCCGTGCTGGCCGTCGGAACCGCCGCCTACCTGGCCGACCTCGCGTTGAGCACGGGCGAGGTGGCGCGCGGCGTCGTCGTCGCCGGTATCGACATCGGCGGGATGGACCAGGCCGAAGCCGACGCGCTGCTGCACACCGAGCTCGGACCCAAGGCCGAACGACCGCTCCCCGTACGCATCGGTGACGTGCAGGCGAGCATGGTGCCCGCCGCGGCCGGTCTGTCGGTGGACTACGACCGCACCTGGGACGCCGTCGGCGGCCAGCCGTTGAACCCGGTGAGCCGACTGATCTCCCTGTTCGGCACCCGCGAGGTCCCGGTGTCGAGCGCTGTCGACACCGCGGCTCTCGACGCACAGCTCGCTGAATTCCGCGTCCACGACAATCCGACCGTCGAAGGCACGGTGCGGTTCGAGAACGGCAGACCCGTCGCGGTCGCGCCGGTCCCCGGCCGGGTGCTCGACACCGAGGCCGCGCGCACCACCATCACCGACCGCTGGGCCGCGAGCAGCCAACTGGATCTGCCCGTGGTGGCCGCACCCGTGGCCGTGCGCAGCGATGCGGTGCAGGCGGCGTTGCGCGAGATCGCGACGCCTGCTGTCGCGTCACCGATCACTGTGTCCGGCAAGGATGTTCAAGCGTCGCTGACCACCGCTCAGATCGCCGACGTGCTCGGTTTCGTCCCCGACGGCAACGGCGGCCTGGCGCCCCAGATCAACAACGACGCCGTAATCGCTTTGCTCGCACCGCAATTGGCGAAGTCCGAGGTGGAACCCAAGGACGCCACCTTCACTGTCGGCACGGGTAAGCCGACGGTCGTGCCCGCGGTAGTCGGCGAGAAGGTCGATTGGCCCAAGACGCTGGAGAAGCTGCCCGCCCTGCTCACGCAGTCGGGTCCGCGCACCACCCCGGTGGTGTATCAGCGCGTCGAGCCCAAGCTCACCACCGAGGCCGCGAACGCGCTCGGGGTGAACGAGACGATCGGCCAGTTCACCACCGGCGGCTTCAGCGGACCCTCCGGAGTGAACATCCGCACGGTCGCCGCGAAGGTCGACGGAGCGGTGATCAAGCCCGGAGATACGTTCTCGCTCAACGAGTTCACCGGTCCGCGCACCGCCGCGCAGGGTTATGTGGAGTCCGGCATCATCGACAAGGGCAGGCCGAGCACCGCGGTCGGCGGCGGCATCAGCCAGTTCGCCACCACGCTCTACAACGCGGCCTACTTCGCCGGGATGGAAGACGGCGGACACACCGAGCACAGCTACTACATCTCGCGCTACCCGGCCGCGCGCGAGGCGACCGTGTTCGACGGTGCGATCGACCTGGCGTTCCGCAATACCGGCACGACCGGTGTCTACATCCAGGCGATCGCCACCGGATCCGATATCACCGTGCGGTTGTGGGGCACCAAAACCGTGAACGTGGAATCGATTACGGGTGAGAAGTCGAAGCCGACCGAGCCCACCGAGGTCGTCCTGCCCAAGGGCAAGGACTGCATCGCCTCCGAGGGCGCGCCCGGCTTCACCATCTCCGACACCAGGGTGATCACCGACGCGAAGTCCGGTGCCCAGGTGTCGCGGCATACGCGGACCGTGAAGTACGACCCGATCCCGATCGTGAAGTGCGAGGAGTAGGGGTTCGACGGTAAGAGGCTCGCGCGGTAGGCGGATTCGCCACCGCGCGAGCCTTTTTCGTCAGCAGCCGCAATCGCAACTGCAGTCGCCGCAGCAGCAGTCCTCGCCGCAGCAGTTACCGCAGCACTCACCGCAATCGCAGCAACTGCCGCAGTCACAGTTCTTGGCCCAGGCGTCCTTCTGTTCGCCGGTGCACGGGCTGGTGTGGTCGATACAGCAGGCCATGCCGGTGCAGTAGACGCCCAGGATCAGCCCGCCGGCCTTGAAGGGACCAGGCCGGCCAGGGCGGCGACTCGGCGGCGACGGGAACTCGTACGGCGAATGCTGTTGAGCCGTAACCGAAGTACGACAGGCATGCCCGACCGCGATGCCGAGCCCACGGCCGAGGCTGCGCAGCAGGCTCGCCAGCGGATCGAGCAGCGCCCAGCGCACGGTCGGCAGCTGATCGAGTTCGGCCTCGGCCGCGGCCCGGCGGATGCGGGATTCGCTCTCGCGCAGCAGATCGTAGGCGCGGGGCATATCCGTGCCGGTGGCCTCCAGAGGATTGAAACGGCCGCGGGCACGGTCGCGTTCGAGGTCTTCGATGGCGTCGGCCAGATGCGCGATACGACCGACGTGCCGACCGATCTCCTGCAGAGCCGCAACGTTTTCCGGGCGACCTGCCAGCGTGGCGGTATGCCCGAAGAGGGTGGCGGCACAGAGTTGAGTCGGCCCGGTGAGTTCGTCGAGAGAGAGGGCCGCGGCGCGGGACTCCAGCGCGGACTGGGTGGCGATCGCGTTCAGCATCGGCCGCACATCGAGCCCGATCAGGTCCGCCTGCTGCTCGGCGCGTGCCGCCCAGGTATTCGACACCCTGCGCATCGGACCACGGGCGACAGCGGAGGCATCACCGTCGTCGACGTGATCGCGAATCTTGGCCGCACCCAACAGCAGTGACGCGGTGGCCGCCAAACGCACGCCCGGCGCGCTCGCGGCGACCACCGAGGCGCGCTTCATCCCACGCAGCGGACACGGTCCCGCGGTCGTCCGCGCACCGGCATCCGACTGCGCCTCGGTGAGCACACTGAGCACGATCGCATCGGTATTGGTCGCCGCACGGGCCAACTGACCGTGCCCGTCACGCAGACCCAGACACAGCCCGCACATGTGTGCCTGCCACTGCCCCGGATCGATGCCATATTTCGCCGCGCCGTGCGCACACGGCTTCAACACACCGAACACTGCCACCCCGTCTTTCCTGAAACGTCAACCGTGCACGATCGCAGCCGACGGGGCGGGGCGCAACCGCTAGTCGGTCTTCTTGCGACCGGCCAGACCGCGCCAGGCGAGATCGTCGAGCAGGTCGACCGCCTCGGCCACTTCGATCCGCCCGCTGGCGACCCGGTCGGCGATGGCCTCGCCCGCGCCGATCACCGCCGCCGCGACGACCTCGAAATTGGTGCCGGGATCGGCGTTCTTGGCGCTGGATTCCAGCAGTTTCGCGGTGAGCTCGATGACGCGCTCACGGGCATTGTCGATTTCGGAGGCGAAAGTTTGCTGACCGATAGCCTGCCGGTAGAGAACCTGCCAGGACTGTCGATTGCGGTCGACGAAATCGAGGAAGCCCTCCAGCGCGGTGCGGACCTGTTCGTGGGGGGTCAGTTGCGGGTTGCCCGCGGGCGCGACGGCTTCGATGAAACGTAGTCCCTCGCGCTGGATGCAGGCACGGAACAGTTCGTCCTTGGAGCCGTAGTACAGGTAGAGCATCGGTTTGGAGATCTTCGCCTCGGCGGCGATGGCATCCATCGACGTGTCGTGGAAGCCTTTGCGCGCGAACACCTCTACGGCGGCATCGAGCATCTGCTGCTCACGAACCGCCCGGGGAAGTCGCTTGGTCCCGCCTGCCATCCACTCTCCTACCGCAGGGTGAACCACCTATCTTACTTCAAGGTAAGTTCACCCGCGCTCATTTGCCGCACAGTCGCCGGGCACGATCAGCAGCCCAGCGCTACGCCCTTGTAGCGCGCCATCCGCAGTACGGAAGTGTCGACCCGGTCGGCGGGCAGTTTGCCACTAGAGACCGACTGTTCCAAACGGTCGAGTACCTGCGGCACCGCGTCGCTACTGATCCACAGTGCGTTGTCGGCGCCCGCGACGAGGGTGGCCTCGACCGCGTCGACGATGGACATGCGGGCGGTGATGGCGGCCATGCCACTGAGATCGTCGGTGAAGATCGGGCCGTTGAACGGCGGAGCGCCGTAGCCGGTGCCCTCACGCAGCAGCGTCATGGCGGCCGGGCTGATGCTGGCGGGCACGCCGGGGTCGGTCAGGCCGGGGACGTCGAGGTGACCGACCATGACCGCCGCGCCGGAGTTCACCAGGTCGCGGAAGGGCACCAGGTCGGTGGTCTGCAACTGATCCAGCGGCGGGGTGGTCACCGCGCCGGTATGCGAGTCGCCCGAGCCCGAGCCGTGGCCGGGGAAGTGCTTGATCACCGAACCGAGGCCCACCTCGTTCGACGCGCGGATGTAGGCGCCCGCGAATTCGGAGACGACCTTCGGATCGTCGCTGAACGAGCGGTCGCCGATCACGCTGTCGTCGGGCTGGCTGCTGACATCGACATCGGGCGCGAAATCGACCGTGATGCCGACGTCCTTCAGCGCCTTCGACCTGGTCAGAGTGAGCTGGTAGAACTGCTCAGGGGTCTGGGTCTGCGCGATCTCGCGGGCCGACGGCACGGCGCCGATCACGTTCTTCGCGCGCGAGACACGCCCGCCCTCTTCGTCGATCGTCACCATCAGCGGCACCTTGGCCTGAGCCTTCACCGCGTCGAGCGCGGCGCGGTCGAGCAGGCCCGGATCAGTCCAGCTGCCGACGAAGATGCCGCCCACCTGCTCCGAACTGACCACATTCGAGGCATCCGCCGAACCGGTGATGCCGACGGTCAGCAGCTGGGCGAGCTTCTCTCGCTGGGAGAGTTTGGCGAGATAGTCTGCGCCGCAATTGCTTTGGATCGGCGTCGCCGACGCGGGCGAACTCGGCTCCCCGGCGGCGGACGGTGCGGCCACTCCGCTGCTACTCGCCGCGGGCGTCGTCTCGTTCGACGAACCTCCCGAGCAAGCGGTGGCAACGGCGGCGAGAACTGCGAACACGACCACAGGCGATTTCCGCATGCGCTCCACGTTAGCTCGCCTGGCACGCGAACCCCACAACGCTGGTTCGGATCGATCCCCTCCACACGGGGGTAATCTGAGGAAAAAGCCGCTCCGACCAGCGCAGGAGGTCGTCATGGCATGCGATCGGATGCTCATCGCCTACGACGGTTCCGAACACGCCAAACGAGCCATCGAGTACGCCGGGCGGTTCCTCACCGCCGAACGCGCGATTCTGCTCACCGCATGGGAACCGATGGTCCGCCAAGCCGCGCGCATCTCCGGGATCTCCGGGGTGATGCAGCCGGACTGGGTGCCCGACGAGGAGATGGAGGACATCGCCTACTCCGACGCCCGCAAGATCAACGCCGAGGGCGTGCACCTGGCGAAACTGGCCGGGATCGACGCCGAACCGCGCACCGCCGAGTGCACGACCACGATCTGGAACGCCATCGTGGCCTGCGCCGATGAGCTCGACGTCGACATCATCGTCGCCGGTACGCGCGGTTCCACGGGGTTGCGCGCGCTGTTGCACAGCAGCGTCGCCGAGGCGGTGCTCAAGCACGGCCACCGGCCGGTCTTCCTGGTGCCGCCCGACCAGTGAGAGTTCGATCGCTCTCCCGGATCGATGCCACGGTCTCGAAGCTATGGTCGAGACACCATGAACGAATTCCTGCTCGCTCGACCCGACGCGGTGTTGCGGACTTCGGGCGTGCGCGCGACCTATTCCGATCCCCGGCAAGCGGTCGCGGCCTTGCGTCGGACGACGGCGCCGAGGTTGATCGTCGGTGCGCTGCCGTTCGATCCGCGCGCGGCGGCCGCGCTCTGGGAGCCCGAGAGCGTGCTGCACACCGCGGGTCCGTGGCGGCCCGCCGCGCTGCCCGCGTTGCCCGGCGTCCAGGTGGTGGCCGAGATACCCAGCGCACCAGAGCATGTGGCCCGGGTGACGAAGCTGGTCGAGCAACTAGGCGACCCCGCGAACGAGCTGCGCAAGGTGGTGGCCGCGCGGTCGATGGTGCTGGCGGCCGACGCGCCGCTGGAACCGGAGGTGCTGGCCGGCCACCTGCTCACCAGGCATCCGAATGCCGCGGTGTACGCGGTGGATCTGTCCGCGGCGGGGCGAGCGGGTGAGACGCTGATCGGCGCGACGCCCGAAGTACTGGTGGCACGCAGCGGCGATCGCGTGAGCCTGCATCCGCTGGCGGGCACCCTCCCGCGCCTCGCCGACCCCGCCGATGACGCGAAGCAGGCCGAAGCGCTGTTGTCCAGCGCCAAGAATCACGATGAGCACGCCTTCGTGATCGATTGGATCCGCGAGCGACTGGCGCCGGTCTGCGCGGAGCTCCACATCCCCGACGCGCCCGAACTCCTCGGCACCGAACAGGTCTGGCATCTCGCCACGCCCATCCACGGCGTGCTGCGCGATTCGTCGACCACCGCACTCGACCTGGCGCTGTTGCTGCACCCGACCCCCGCCGTGAACGGCACGCCCTTCGCCGCCGCGCTCGACGCCATCACCTCCGACGAACCGTGGCGCGGGTTCTACGGCGGGGCGGTGGGCTGGTGTGACGACGACGGCGACGGTGAATGGGTCGTGGCGATTCGCGGCGGCGAACTATCCGCCGATCAGCGCGTCCTGCGAGCCAGTGCGGGCGGCGGGATCGTGGCGGCCTCCGACCCCGTGGCGGAGCTGGCCGAGACGACCGCCAAACTTCGCACCCTGCTCGGCGCCCTGCGTTGCGAGCTGCCCAACGACTGACCGAGCCCGATAGACCTGCTAGGTTTGCCGGAGACAGGCCCCGACGCCGAGCGTATTGGAGTGCGCGATGAAGTTTGCTGTTCCGGCTGTTGCCAGCGCGGTCGGCGGCGCCTTGCTGAGCGCGATCGCCGTCTTCGCCATCACGGCGGCGGTGCAGCAGAACACGGCGCCCTCGATCGACCGCAGCGGTGACAAAGACTCCTCGCTGCTCAACGCACCTGAATACGGCAGCCGCTGAGGCTGACGCCCGCGCGTCGCGCCCCGGATCGGGGCAACCGGACAAGGCGCCACTGGGTTGGCGCTGGCTCGTCGGCTCGGTAGTAGCCGCCTTCGTACTGACCTTCGCGCAGGCGCCCGGCCTCACCGTCGCCGACACCAAATACGACCTCGCGCAGAACCCGCTCGGCTTCCTCGCGCGGGCCTCGCACCTGTGGAGCAGCCAGGCCCCGATGGGCCAGGTCCAGAACCAGGCCTACGGCTACTTCTTCCCGCACGGCGCGTTCTTCTCCGCAGGGCACCTGCTGCACCTGCCCGCGTGGGTCACCCAGCGCGTCTGGTGGGCGCTGCTCCTGCTCGCCGGGTTCTGGGGCATCGTCAAGCTGTGCGAAACCCTGGGCATCGGCTCGCGCGGGTCACGCGTGATCGCGGGCATCGCCTTCGCGTTGTCGCCACGGGTGCTCACCACGCTCGGCTCGATCTCCTCGGAAACCCTGCCCATGATGCTGGCACCGTGGGTTCTGCTCGCGCCCGCGGCACTCGGCACGGCGATCGCCCGACGACGCGGCGGCCCGCTCTCTCCTGCGGGCAGCGCGTTGGCGTTGGCGCTGATGGGATCGGTCAATGCCGTGGCGACCGTGGCCGCGTTCCTGCCCGCGGCGCTGTGGTGGGCTTCCTATCGGCCGAATCGGCAGTGGTGGCGGTTTACGCGGGCGTGGATTCCGCTGCTGGTCCTTGCCACTTTGTGGTGGGTGGTGCCGCTGCTGCTGCTCGGCAAGGTGAGTCCGCCGTTCCTCGATTTCATCGAGTCCTCGGGGGTGACGACGCAGTGGGCCGCGCTGAGCGAGGTGCTGCGCGGGACCGATAGTTGGACGCCGTTCGTTTCGCCGGAGCGGATCGCCGGTGCGGTGCTGGTGACCCAGCCTGCCGCGGTGCTGGCGACCGGCCTGCTGGCGGCGGCGGGCATGGCCGGACTCGCCCGGTCGTCGATGCCGTTTCGGGGCAGGTTCGCGCTGATCCTGTGTGTGGGGCTGGCGGGAATCTGTGCCGGATATGTCGGGACGCTCGGTGGGCCGTTCGCCGAATCGGTGCGGATCTTCCTGGACTCCGGCGGTGCGCCGCTGCGGAATGTGCACAAACTCGAGCCGCTGATCCGGCTGCCACTCGTCATGGGGTTGGCACACCTGCTCGGTCGCGTCGCCCTGCCCGCCTCCGTGCCGATGCCGGTGTGGCGCAGCTCTTTCGCCCATCCCGAGCGCGATCGGCTCGTCGCGGTCGCCGCGCTGGTGCTGGCCGCGCTCACCCTCGCGACCTCGCTGGCGTGGACCGGTCGACTCGCCCCGCGCGGCGCCTACGACCGGGTGCCCGCCTACTGGACCGATACCGCCGACTGGCTGGCCGACAATGCCGCCGACACTCGCGCGCTGGTGGTGCCCGGCGCGCCGTTCGGCAGTCAGATCTGGGGACTCACCCGCGACGAACCGCTGCAAGCCCTGGCGAGTACCCCCTGGGCCGTGCGTGATTCGGTTCCGCTGAATCCGCCGGGCACGATTCGCGCGATGGATTCGGTGCAGCGGCTGATCGCCGACGGCAGGCCATCGACCGGTCTCGCCGCGACCCTCGCCGACCAGGGCATCGGAATCCTGGTGTTGCGCAACGACCTCGACCCCGAGACGTCGCGTTCCACGCGGCCGATCCTGGCGCACCGCGCGATCGAGGGCTCACCGGGGTTGACCAAGGTGGCCTCGTTCGGCGCGAATATCGGACCGCGTGCGGCGGATGCGGGACTGGTGGTCGACAACGATCTGCTGCCCGCCTACCCGGCGGTCGAGATCTACCGGGTCGACGTGCCGCCGCCCGGCACACCCGTCGACGTGCGCGGTGGCACCGGGGCACCACCCGGATTCCCCGGCGCGTACACCACCCCCCTGGACTCGATCCCCGTGGTCCGAGGCGGTCCCGAGGTTCTCGAGCGTGTACGTCGTGACGGCGAGAACCCCACGGCACCAGTGCTTCTCGAAGCGGACGCGCAGCGTGCCGGGTTGCCTCCGCGACCCGTCTTGCTGACCGATACTCCGATGGATCGAGAGTCCGACTTCGGCCGGGTCGACAATCACAACTCCGCGGTGCGCGCCGCCGACGACGCTCGGCGCACCCACAATCTCGTCTCCGACTACCCCGTCGAAGGCACCGAGCTCGTGCAGGGCGAGTGGTCGGGCGCGAAGGTCACCGCCTCCAGCTCCGCCGCCGATGCCACCCAGATCGGCGGGGCGGCGCCCGGTAGCTCCACCGCGGCCGCCGTGGACGGTGATCCGAGCACCGCGTGGATCAGCAATGGGTCCGAATTCGCTCTCGGGCAATGGATTCGACTCGATCTGGACAAGCCGATCGCCAACGGCTCGCTGCGGTTCACCACCACGGCGGCGGCGCTGGGCGATCCGGTGAAGTGGGTCGAGGTGCGCACCTCGCGCGGCACGGTCTCGGCGCGGATCACCGAACCCGGTGAGCCGGTGTCCGTCGCGCTGCCCGCGGGCAAGTCCGACTGGGTGATGATCTCCGCCGCTCGCACCGAAACCGGCACCCGTGGTGGGCAATTCGGGATCAGCGAACTCACGCTCGACGACTACTCGAATCGGGACGAGCCCGTGCGCGTCGACATCCGGCACCGGGTGGTGCTGCCCGATGTCGCGGCGGGAACGATTGTCAGCGGGTGGGATCTCGGACAGGAATTCCCCGGTCGCGGTAACTGTTTCGACGGTCCCGACCGCGTGCACTGCAGTAAAGGACTCGGCTTGCCCGCCGAGGAACCCGGCATCTTCGGCCGCACCCTCTCGGTGCCGGAACCGCTCACCGTCGGCACCGACCTCACCGTGCGCACCCGACCCGGTCCCGCGCTGGAGGGGTTGCTCACCGACCCGACCAGGCCGGTGGCTCGCGGCAAGGCCGACGTCGCCGACCTGCGCGGCGCCGCCTTCGCCGCGACCGATGGCGACCCGAAGACCACCTGGACCGCACCGGAGTCCACGGTGCGCGAGCTCGCGGGCGGCAGACCCACACTGGTACTAGAACTTCCGGAACCGACCACCGTGACCGGACTCGACATCACCACCGCGCTGGGCGGGCTGCCCGCCACGGCCACCTCCGTGGCGGTGAACCTGGGCAACGGCCCGCAGATCCGCGAACTGCCGGAACGCGAACACGGCGAACCGGCGCGGATCTCGCTGTACCCCACCGAAACCGATCGCGTCGAGATCACCATCCAGAGCTGGAACGAAGTCCTCGACCGCACCGCGCTCGGCTTCGTCCTCACCCAGCCCGCGGGCCTGGCCGAAGTCGAAGTGCTCGGCCCCGAGTACCCCGCGCACGCGCCCGGCGACCGCCTCGTCACCATCGGCTGCGACGTGGGGCCGGTGATCGCCATCGGTGGGCGCGCCGTCCACACGACGATCACCGCCACCGCCGACGAACTGCGCTCCGGCGCACCGGTTTCCGCGCAGCCGTGCCCGGAGGACGCGGCCGACATCGAACTCCTGCCCGGCCACCCCGACCTCACCGTCGCACCGACCGAACTGTTCACCGTCGACCGACTACGCCTGCCGCGCACCGACTCCTACCCCGGCAAAGCCGTCACGCCTACCGACGCCGCACCCACCGACTCCGCACCGGAAGACCCCGCCGAACCCACGCCGGCGCCTCCTGCCGATGTCCCGGATCCTGCCTCGGGTACTCAGCTGCTGGTGTTGCCGCTGAGCACCAATGTCGGCTGGCAGGCACACACCGCGGACGGGCAGGCGCTCTCGCCCATCGTGGTCGACGGTTGGCAGCAGGCTTGGCTCGTTCCGCCCGGAACCAGCGGGGAGATCACGGTGTCGTTCCCGGCGGACCGCTGGTATCGGCTGGCGATCTTCGGCGGACTGCTGTTGCTGATTCCCCTTGTTCTGCTTGCGATTCCGCGTCGACGTGCGGTTCTCGACGTCGATCCGGCACCGAGCACCTGGGGTGCCGGCTGGGTCGCGGCGATCGGGCTGACCGGCGCGATCGCGGTCATCTCCGGACCGTCCGGTGTGGGATTCACGCTGATCGCTCTGGGCTGCAACTACTTCCGGCCCGCGGTGACGGCCCGGACGTTGCCCTGGCTCGCGGGCCTCGGGACGCTGGTCTCCGCGGCGGCCCTGTCGACCGGGACGTGGCGCTCCGGCACCGAATACATGGGCGGCTCGCTGTGGGCCCAGGCACCGGCGGTTGTCGCCGTCGTCGCCGTCGGGGTGGCGGCGCTCCCCCGCCGTCGCTGACCGCGAGTCAGCGCACCGCCGAGGTCTCGACCGATTCGGCCCCGGGTTCGACGCGCGCCGACGCGGTCCGCTTGTCCCAGCGGGCCGCCCAGCGGCGCGCGGGTTCTTCGATCAGGGCGAAACTCGCGGCGGCCAGCGGGAGGGTGAGGGCGGTGGTCAGGATGAGCACGTAGAGGAAGTGGCCGTGGAAGGGCATGATGCCGAAGACCGGGAAGACCACGGTGAGCACCACCAGGTGCCACAGGAAGATGCCGTAGGACCAGCGGCCGAGCATCGAAGCCGTTCGCGATTCCAGCCAGCGGTGCGGGGCGCCGGACCGGCGTAGCACCAGGGGCGCGAGCAGGCAGAAGCCGAGGATCATGCCGAGCACCATCTTCATCGCGTACTGCCACGGCTGCGCGCGTTCCAGACCGGCCGGGCCGCCGTACTGGGTCGCCGAGAGCAGGAACGCCGCGAGCGCGACCGCCCACATCAAGGGCTGACTCGACAGGATTCGGACCCATCGGACATCAGGTCGCGCCAGGTGAATCAGTTCCGCCAGGAGCATGCCCGCCGCGAACCACGGCAGATAGGCGGGCAGCCAATTGTCGGAGTGGATCGCGTCCGGCGTCGGGACCGGCCACAGATTCCAGGTCAGACACACCGCGATCAGCCCGCACAGCACCGGCACCCGCCACCGGGCCGAGGGCCCGCGTAGGCGCACCACCAGCCAGGCCAACAGCGGCAACACCAGGTAGAACGCCATCTCCACCGACAGGCTCCACATCTGCGTGAGCCCATCGGTCAACGTCAACGGCACGAAAACCTGCAACAGAAACAGGTTCGACACCCACACCCGCAGGTTCGCCGAATGCGCCGCGCCGGGCAGCAACAGCAACACGAACACCACAACGACCCAGTAGGCGGGCATGACCCTGGCCACCCGGTGCAACAGGTACCGGGAGGTCTTCGGCGCGCGGCCGTGACCGTGGGCGACCGCCGCGTGCGGGCGCCACAGCAGGAAACCCGACAGCGCGAAGAACACCGCGACCGCCATATCGAAGCGTTCCAGCAGTGGGCCGAGGACCGCTATCCCGCTCGTTCCGGTCTGAAAAGCGACGTGCGTGACCAACACACCGAGCGCCGCCATCCCGCGCATCCCTTCGAGGGCGGGAATGAAGGCGCGCGGTGGCGAAACAGGGGCGGTGGCGGTCGTCATCGCGGTCCAGTCTGCCGTGTCGGCGATTTCCACGGCACAGCGCCGCACCTTCGGAGTCCGGGCTGTTAGTGTCGGGGCTCACGAGTGCCTGTGGCGCAATACCAGACCACCGGGCCATCCGTGTTCGAACGACGAGGAGAGTTTGCATGGCACTGAGTGCCGGTACCAGAAGAACGGTCGCCTGTGTGCTCGTGGGTCTGGGCGCGGCATTACTCGTCGCCGCGCTACTGATCCCCACCTACACGGTGAGCAAAGTCGCCAAGACTCCACTCGATCTCGAGATCACCACGATCGCG
The DNA here is from genome assembly GCF_030486425.1 of Nocardia sp. PE-7. Taxonomy (NCBI): domain Bacteria; kingdom Bacillati; phylum Actinomycetota; class Actinomycetes; order Mycobacteriales; family Nocardiaceae; genus Nocardia; species Nocardia sp. PE-7. The sequence continues at coordinate 6,648,320 of NZ_CP129614.1, forward strand.
GAGAACCAGAAGGGCGAGGAAAGTCTCGTCCTCGACTCCAAGTCGTTGACCTCCGGTGAGGGCGCCGCCGTGGTGAACAAGGATGTGCCGCTGGTCTCCCAGCGTTTCGTCACCGTCGAGGAGCCCTCCGACGCCGACGATATGACGCTGCAGGCAGGTCAGACGCTGCGGCGCACCGACGTGCAGGGCGACACCGGCCTGCTCACCGCCGCCATCGACCGCGTCACCATCTCGCGCACCACCGGCATGCCGGTGGAGACCGACCCCAACGGGTCGATCGCGGTGACCGTGGACAAGGAAGGCAGCGTCATGGAGCCGGTGCAGCACACCGGCATCGGCTACCGCTTCCCGATCGGCACCGAGAAGAAGACCTACCCGTACTTCGACATCAATGTGCGCAAGTCCTTCGACGCGAACTTCATCGAAGAGACCGAGATCAACAACATGAAGGTGTACCGGTTCCAGATGACCGCGCCGGTCACCAGCACCTGGGACGTCGTGCAGTCGCCGACCAACCGGCTCACCCTGCCCGCCTCCAAGTGGGGCGTCGAGGGTGGCGACACCCCCGTCACCATGACGCGCTACTACACCAACGTGCGTGACCTGTGGGTCGAGCCGGAGACCGGCACCGTGATCAAGGGCGGGGAGTCGATCCACCTGTTCTACGCGCGGTCCGGGGACAAGCCCGAGGTCACCGCACTGAAGTCGCACCTGGTGTTCGACGAGGCGACCGTCGAGTCGCAGATCGCCATCGCCAAGGAGAACACCGACAAGCTGTCGCTGTTCGGCCGCGTGGTGCCGATCGTGTTCGGCGTACTCGGTGTGTTGGCGTTGCTGGCGGGGCTGTTCCTCGGACTGCGCGGTGGTGGCACTCCGGCGCATGCGACCCCTCGTCGGACGCGCCCGACGCCTGCGCCTACAGCGGCGCCCGATGACACCGCGGCCACGCGGTGGGACGGCGACGACGCGCCGACCACGCAGTTCCCTCGTGGGGACTACGACACTCCCACCGAGCAGATCGATATCGACAAGCGTCCCTGAGTTCTGATGCTGTTCAACGGCCCCGGTCATCGACCGGGGCCGTTGTTCTGTCTGGGGGACACTTCGGGTCGAACCCGGGTCCGAGGTGGCTGCGTAAGCGCTGTCAGTCCAGGTCAGGGCGCGCCGCGCCGGAGAGGGGCACTTCGGGGAGTTGCGGGGCCCGCGGTGTGGTGCGGGCGGCTCGCAGGACCACGACGGCGACGATCGTGGTGGTGACGGCGGCTACCGAGACGGCTGTGCCGATCAGGGCTTCGATGGTGCGGGCGAAGGCGAGCATCAGGGTCGTCTCGATGGCAAGGCCGATCCAGGTGACGGCGGCCAGGGCCGTGCGTTCGACGGCGATCGCCGAGAGCAGAGCACCCTGTAGTACCGCCAGAATCGCGCCGTGCAGCGCGAACAGCCACAGCAGGCCCTGAATAGGGGCGTAGTCGGCACCGGCGAACAGGGGGGCAAGGGGGGCGGCCAGAGCGGCGCCTATCACCGCGACTACGCCGATCGCCGATAACACCGAGAGCGCGTCACGGATCGCACGGGCCGACTGGGTGGGCTTGGCCATGCGGGGATACAGCACGACGCCGACCGCTTGCGGCAGCCAGAACGCGATCTTGGTAGCGATGGTGCCCAGCGAATAGCGGCTCGCGTCGACCTCGTCGAGGACGATGCGGACCACGATCAGGTCGACCGAGGACAGTGCCATCAGCGCCGCTTGCACCTGAACGGCGCGCAGCACCGGCACGACGCCGACGGCGGCCGATTCTCGGCTGTCGCCGCTGCCATCGAACGAGGTCGTCGAACGAGCGATTCGACCGGCGACGAACGCCGCGCCGACGATGCCCGCCGCACCCGCCCACAGCGCACCGGCAGCGCCGCCGCCCAGCGCGAGCGCGAGCAGCGCCGGCACCACCCTGGCCGTACCCGCCATCGCGAGCACTGTCGCGAGCGCACGGAAGTGGTTGCCGCCCTGCAGGACTCCCTGTTCACCGGAGAGGATCACCAACGCGGGCGCCGCACCGAGCGCAGCGGCCGCGGCCCACACTCCGACGTTCAGCACGCCGGCCACCACCGGAATCAGCACCACCGCGACCGCGGCGACCATCGCCGCGCACCGCCACATCATGGCCCGCACCGCGCGCAGCGACGCCCCGCGCACCACCTCGCGGGCGACCACGTTCTGCATGGCCAGGGCGGGGACCGCGCACAACAACTGCACCGCGAGCAGGCTCGCGAACTCGCTGTACCCCTCGACCCCCAACCAGCTCGCCGCCAACAGCTGCAGCAGGTAACCGGCGACGTTGGCGGTCATCGCGCCGGCCGTCACCCAGGTCAGGTCGGCGACAACGGGCGGGCGGCGGACTGAGGACACGCCTCATCGTCGCACCTGCCTGTGTTCGCCATCACGCCTACCCCGAAAATGTGAGTCCGAGCGGACTCACCTCGAGCGCGTACGCCCCGAACAGCGCCGATACGACCCCGGCCACGGCGACGCGCGACGGGACGTAAGGTGCGTGGACGTGACGAGTAGTGGGCGTGCAAGGGCCTCGGTGGCCGGATACTGCGCTCTACTCACGATGATCATCGTCGGACCGTTGGCCGGATCAGGCTATCTGCTGCTGCGGGACGCGGTGAGTACCCCGCGCTCGTACCTCACCGATTCGGCACTCGGCCTCGGCGCCGCCGCACCCCGCGCCGTTCCGCAAGATGCCTTGCTCGCGGTGCTCTCGCCGGTCGTCGACGGCGGGCTTCTCGTGAAGGCGATCCTGATCGTCGCGCTGTGGTCGGCCGGATACGGCGCGGCCGTACTCGCCCGACGATTCGTCTCCGCCTCTACCGGAGCGCAATTGGTCGCCGCGACGCTCGCGTTGTGGAATCCCTATGTCGCCGAACGACTTCTCCAGGGTCACTGGAGCCTGCTCGCCGGATACGCCGCCCTCCCGTGGACCGCGCTGGCCGCCGCGCGCATCAGAACAGCCACGGGTGCAACAGGATCCAGCGCGACCCGACGCTTCGGTTCGCTCGGAGGGTGGGCCGCGCTGACCGCGAGTTTCGCCGCGGCCGGGTTGACGCCGACCGGTTCGTTGCTGGCCGCTGTCATCGGACTCGCGCTGATCGGGCGGCGGGCCTTTCTCCCCGCCGCTGTTCTCTGGGTCGCCACCTGCGCGCCCTGGCTGACCGCGACCGCGCTCGGATCGGGGGCCGAGCCGTCGGACCCGGCCGGGGTCTCGGCGTTCGCGGCTCGTGCCGAACCGTGGCTCGGCACGCTCGGCAGCCTCGCCGGGCTCGGTGGGATCTGGAACGGCGAGGCGGTACCGGCGAGCCGCACCACTCCGCTCGCCTTGGTCGGCACGCTCTTGCTGCTCGGCATCGTCGCCCTCGGCGTGCGGGCGGTGTGGGCTCTCGGCCGTGACGGGCGCGCACTGCTGGTGATCGCGGCGGTGGCCATCCTGCTGCCCGCCCTCGGCGCGACCAGTTGGGGGCTGGCGGCCGGGGAATGGCTGATGGTGCATGTTCCGGGCGCCGGGCTGCTGCGGGATACCCAGAAATACGTCGCCTTGGCGATGCCCGCGTACGCGCTGTGCGCCGCGGCCGCGTGCCGGACCGTCGCCGCGGCTGCCCGCCGGCTGCTGACCGACGGGCAGCCGGGGAGCACAGACGCGCCAGACACCTCGGTCTCCAGCGCCCACCCGACGGAGCATCGACGCGACTTCGGAATACGCGCCACAGCAACGCTTTTCATTCTTCTCATCACCCTCCCCATGGCCGACCTGGCCTGGGGAGCCGCGGGCGCGATGCGTCCCGTCCACTACCCCGCGGGCTGGCAGCAGGTCATCGACCATATCGATGCCCCCGGCGACATAGCCGTACTCCCCGGGGGGATGTTCCGCCGATTCCCTTACAGCGGAACAGCTCCCGTCCTCGACCCAGCGCCGCGGATCCTCCCCCACGACGTCCTGCAGACCGGCGAACTCCGCGTCCGCGGCTACGCGGTCACCGGCGAAGGCAACCGCGCCCGCACAGTCGAGGAAGCACTGCTCCGAGGCGCTCCGGCCACCGACCTGGCAGCCCTCGGCGTCGGCTGGATCCTCGTCGAACGCACCACCCCCGGCCCCCTCGGCACCTCGGAGAACACCCTCGCCACCGCCGAACTCGAATACCAGGACTCCGACCTGGCCCTCTACCGAGTCCCCTCCCCCACCACCCTCGACACCGCCACCCCGGCCCAGCGCGGAATCTCCGCCGCAGCCCACCTTCTCTGGGCAGGTCTCCTGCTCGCTGGACTGATCGTCGCCGCGCTACGCCCCTACCGCGCACCACTGGAGCGGCGTCCGGCGAGCCGGAGCGTCATGTAGCGCTGCCGATAATCTCGAGCTCAGTCGCGCGACGCGACCAACCCGGAGACCCGTTCCCCGCAAGCCGCGGCGGCGAGAACCGCGTGTACCCCTGCGCCGGTCTGCTCCCAGGAGAACTCGTTGGCGCGGGCTCGGGCTTTTTCGCCCATGACCAGTCTGATCTCGGGATCGGCGAGAAGGTCGGCGGCGGCCGAGGCGAGCGCGGGGGCGTCGTCGACCAAGAGGCCGGTGACGCCGTCGACGATCGAGTCGGTGAGGCCACGGGAGCTGCGGTAGCCGATGGTGGGAACGCCGTGCTGAGCGGCTTCGATGACGGCCAGGCCCCAGCCTTCCTTGCGCGAGGGCATCACGTGGACCCAGGCGGTCGAGAGGATCTCGTGCTTGCGGCGTTCGTCGACGTGCCCGTGGAACGTGACGGCGTCGGCGATGCCGAGTTCGTCGGCGCAGGCGCGCAGGTTGGGGGCCCACCAGCCGTCCCCGATGACGTCGAGATGGACATCGGGGAAGCGTTCGCGCAGGTGGGCGACGGCAGTGAGGGCGTCTTCGATCTGCTTGTGCGGGACCAGGCGCGACAGCACCGCGATGCGCGGGTGGGTGGCGCGGGTGTCGTCGTCGCCGGGGACGACCTCGGCGGGGACGGGTTCGGCGCCGTTGCGGACCACGGCGATGCGCTCGCGGTCCACGCCGAGCACCGACAGTTCCTCGGCGGAGGGCAGCGACACGGTGAGGTACTGGTTGTCGCGGTGCACGCGCGGGGACAGCGTGGATTCGATCCACCAGCCGATCCGCCCGACCAGTCGACCGGCGACCGGCCACTGCTCGCGGTGCCCGTGATGCACCAGCACCACCGAGGGCACGCCCGTGGCCGTGGCGAAGAAAGGGATGCCGTTCTGGGTGTCGATCACGACGTCGGGGCGCAGGCCGCGCAGCGGGCCGAAACCGAGCCGACCGGCCACGATGGCGGCCAGCGCGCGGGGGTACACGGTGAAGCGCCCGCCGGCGCGGCTGATGTCGATCCCGTCGATCCGCTCGCGCTTGGGAGCGCCCGGATAACCGGCCGTACGCAGGGTGACCTTGATGCCGCGCGCGGCCAGTTGCGCGCCGACCTGCTCCAGATACCGCTCGCTGCCGCCACCCTGTGGGTGCCCGGTGTCACGCCAGCAGAGTAGGAGGACTTCACGCACGGTCGGGGCTCGCAATCGGTTCGGAGGGAGACAAACGTCGGACCCCACACTAGCGGGTGTGCTCCACGCAACACGGAAGGATCGACAGTGTCCGCCCAGATCGCGCGATCCACCCCAACCCCTCACCCCCCGCCCCCACCCAACCACCCCCAACCCACTCACACCCCCGAACCGACCCCACAAACCCAAACCCACCGACCTTTGTTCACACCACCCGAACCAAGCCCACAGCCCCAACCCACCCGCTCCTGTTCACACCCCCGAGCCGACCCCACAGCCCCAACCCACCCACTTCTGTTCACACCCCCGAGCCGAGCCCACAGCCCCAACCCACCCACCACCAGCCGCGACCGAAGGGTCTGCCCATAAACTCCAGCCCGTGTCGACCGCCACCATGCCGAGAACCGAGCAGCCCGTCGTCGCGCGACGTGACCGATCCAGGTTCGCGCGCCGGGCAAGCCTGCGCCGCTCGCTGCGCCTGCTCACCAGCTTCCGCTTCGAGCAGTCCGACCCGGCCCGCTTCTACGGCGGCATCGCCACCGACAGCGCCGAGCTGATCGGTGACTTCTACGCCGACATCACCGGCCGCGACCTCACCGGCACCGTGATCCTCGACGTCGGCGGCGGCCCCGGGTACTTCGCCGACGAGTTCACCGCGGTGGGCGCGCGCTACGTCTCGGTGGAGCCGGACCCGTCGGAGATGCACGCGGCCGGGCTGCGGGTGTCGGGTTCGGTGCGCGGATCGGGGATGGCATTGCCGTTCCGCGACAACGCCTTCGACGTGTGCTTCTCCTCCAACGTCGCCGAGCACGTGCCGCAGCCGTGGCTGATGGCCGACGAGATGGTGCGGGTGACCAAGCCCGGCGGCCTCATCGTGTACTCGTACACGGTGTGGCACGGGCCTTTCGGTGGTCACGAAACCGGCCTCTGGCATTACCTCGGTGGCGAGTACGCGGCCCGCCGATACCGGCGCAAGCACGGACACGAACCCAAGAACAGGTTCGGCCGATCATTGTTCACCGTGACGGCAGCGGACGGGTTGCGCTGGGCGGCAACGACATCAGCCGATGTGCGGACTATTTTTCCGCGTTATCACCCGCGCTGGGCCTGGTGGCTCGTCCGAGTTCCGGTGATCCGGGAGCTACTGGTCAGCAACTTGGTCGTGGTGGCCACCAAAGCGTGATCACGCCAGCCAGCTCAAGCGCCGCGACCTGCGCATCGGCTCGGGCAACACCCTGACCCACGGCGATTCCTGAATCGCCAGGCCTACGGTCTCCAACGTGGTCAGGCCGACCTGATCGGCCAGCGCGCCGACCATCGCGACCGCCTCAGCGGCCTGGATAGCGGCAGTCGCCTGCTCGATCGTGAGTGTGCGGCCCGGCAGGAATGAGACAACCCATCCGCCACTGCCCACACTTTTCGCCTGATGGTCGGTCTGGTCGCTGGTCATCAACGATCGGCCGATCACTTGCACAGCCATGAGTCGGTCTCCCCAATTCGCTGTTAATGTCCGATGAATCGAGCGAGCTGATCAGTAGCTAAAGCATCCCCTTTTCACCACCGGAACGCAATAGTGCGTTTCCCCGAAAAGCGAACCGACAGGTTGGAATTCGCAATCTTCACAGTCGTTGCGCCACAGCGAATTAGAACAGGTTGCAGACAATTCGCCCGCAAAACTGTAACGTGTTCTCATGCACTACGACAGTCTGTTCATCGGCGGGAAGTGGACCACCCCGGCCGGTAGTGACCGCATTTCGGTAGTCTCCCCGGCAACGGAGGAGACCGTCGGCAGCGTGCCCGCGGTAACGAACGCCGATGTCGACGCGGCGGTCGCCGCGGCGCGCGACGCGTTCGACAGCGGACCGTGGCCATCGACGCCCCCACTGGAACGAGCCGAGGTACTCACCAAGGTTGCCCGGCTGATCGAGCAGCGTTCGCCGGAATTGGTCGCCGCGCTCACCGCGGAGATGGGTGCGCCGCCGTTAGCGGCCTTGACACTCAACCAGATTCCGGCCGTCGCGGCCTTGGACGCGCTCGCCGAGCTCGCGAAGACGTTCGCCTGGAACGAGACTCGAGTCGGCCTGTTCGGAACCACCCGTGTCTCACGGGAACCGCGCGGTGTCGTCGCCGCGATCACCGCATGGAACGTCCCGTTGTTCCTCGCCGCGAACAAGCTCGGACCCGCGCTGCTGGCCGGCTGCACGGTGGTGCTCAAGCCGTCACCGCTGACTCCGCTGACCGCGAATATCCTCGCCGACCTGTTCACCGAGGCGGGCCTGCCCGACGGCGTGCTCTCGGTGCTGCCCGCCGAGGCCGAGGCCAGCGAGTATCTCGCCGGCCACCCCGGCGTCGACAAGGTGACCTTCACCGGCAGCACCCCCGTCGGCAGGAAGCTGGCCGCGCTGGCCGGTGAGCAGCTCAAGACCGTATCGCTGGAGCTCGGCGGCAAGTCGGCCGCGATCGTGCTGCCCGACGTCGACCTGGCCGCGAGCATTCCCGTGCTCGCGTTCTCCGGGCTGATGAACAGCGGGCAGGGCTGCGTCGCGCAGACGCGAATTCTCGCGCCGCGCAGTCGCTATGACGAGATAATCGAGGCGCTGGTCGCGCACGTCAAGACCATGCAGACCGGCGATCCGACCGATCCCGCCACCCAGCTCGGACCCCTGATCAGCGAAAAGCAGCGCGATCGCGTGGAGGGCTACATCGCCAAGGGCAAGGCCGAGGGCGCTCGCCTGGTGCTCGGCGGCGGCAGGCCAGAAGGCGTGGAGCGCGGCTGGTTCGTGGAGCCCACGATCTTCGCCGACGTCGACAATGCCAGCACCATCGCCCAGGAGGAGATCTTCGGCCCGGTGCTCTCGGTGATCCCGTACGAGACCGAGGACGAGGCCATCGCCATCGCCAACGACTCCGATTATGGTCTCGCCGGTTCGGTGTGGACCACCGATATCGAGCACGGCGTCGAGGTCGCGGCCCGGATTCGCACCGGCACCTTCGCGATCAACTGGTACGCCTTCGACCCGACCGCACCGTTCGGCGGCTACAAGAATTCGGGTATCGGCCGCGAGAACGGCCCGGAGGGGCTCGACGCGTTCTGCGAACAGAAGTCCGTCCTGATGCCGATGGGTTGGACCGCCGAGTAGTCCTCGACGGACCGCCGAGTAGTCGGCTCAGAGATCCGGCATATGGACCCGGAGAACCGGCTGGGCGGCCACCTCACCCCGGGCAGGTAGGTCGACGACCTCGACTCGCCAGCCCGGGGGCAGGACTCGCTCCAGTCGGCCTGCCACGCGCTGCATGGGCGTGCTCGAATAGGTGTCGGCCTCTGATCCGGTTACCAGATCGGTCATGCGTCTAACCACCTCTCAGCGTCGATCTCGTCGTTGACCGCATGGCGGTGCAGGAGTCTCGCAGGGGTATCAGCTCGAGAGGAAATATAGGCGAAGGTAACGCTGCCGCATCACGCGACTCTCTGACACCGAAAGATGTACCCAGAAAGAGACCGTGGGAATCGTCCGACGAACTCGGAGAAACAGAACCGCCCGTACCGAATCGGTACGGGCGGTTCAGTGTTTGCGGGCGACTAGCAGGGTGATGCGCACGCCTTGGTGCGTGCGCATTACGGACTGCTCGGGCGACTAGCCCAGGCGCTCCTTGAGAGCCTCGAACTCGTCGCGCACGCCCGAAGGCAGCTTGTCGCCGACGAACTCGAACCATTCCTCGATCGACGGGATCTCCTTGCGCCACTCGTCGGCGTTCACCGAGAGTGCCTCGTCGACGTCGGCGGCGACCACGTCGAGGCCGTCCAGGTCGAGATCGGCAGCCGTCGGCACGTTGCCGACCGCGGTGGCCGTGGCGCCCGAGCGACCCTCGATGCGGCCGACGATCCACTCCAGCACGCGGGAGTTCTCACCGAATCCGGGCCACAGGAAGCGGCCGTCGTCGCCACGACGGAACCAGTTGACGTAGAAAATCTTCGGCAGCTTGTTCGAGTCGGCGTTCTTGCCGAGGTCGATCCAGTGGTTGAGGTAGTCGCCCACGTGGTAGCCGAGGAACGGCAGCATCGCCATCGGATCGCGGCGCACGGTGCCGACCTTGCCCTCGGCGGCGGCGGTCTGCTCGGAGCCCATCGTGGCGCCCATGAACACGCCGTGCTCCCAGCCGAACGACTCGGTCACCAGCGGAACGGTGGTCTTGCGGCGACCGCCGAACAGGATGGCCGAGATCGGCACGCCCTGCGGGTCGTCCCACTCCGGCGCCAGGGTCGGGCACTGCGACATCGGGGTGCAGTAGCGCGAGTTCGGGTGCGCGGCGTGGCCCTCCGACTCGGGGGTCCAGTCGTTGCCCTTCCAGTCGATCAGGTGCTGCGGGTCGCCTTCGAGACCCTCCCACCACACATCGTTGTCGTCGGTCTGGGCGACGTTGGTGTAGACGGTGTTGCCCGCGTCGATGGTGGCCATCGCGTTGGGATTGGAGCTGTGGTTGGTGCCCGGCGCGACACCGAAGAAGCCGAACTCCGGGTTCACGGCGTAGAGCTGGCCGTCCTTGCCGAAACGCATCCAGGCGATGTCGTCGCCCAGGGTCTCGGCGCGCCAGCCCGGGATGGTGGGCTGGATCATCGCGAGGTTGGTCTTGCCACAGGCGCTCGGGAACGCGGCGGCGACGTAGTAGTTCTTGTTCTCGGGCGAGATCAGCTTGAGGATCAGCATGTGCTCGGCCAGCCAGCCCTCGTCGTGGGCCATCGCCGAGGCGATGCGCAGCGAGTAGCACTTCTTGCCGAGCAGCGCGTTGCCGCCGTAGCCGGAACCGAAGGACCAGATCTCCCGGTCCTCGGGGAAGTGGGTGATGTACTTGGTGTCGCTGCACGGCCACGGCACGTCGGCCTGGCCCGCGGCGAGCGGCGCGCCCACGGAGTGCAGCGCCTTCACGAACGGGCGGTCGGTGCCCAGCTTCTCCAGCGCGGCGGCGCCCATGCGGGTCATCACGCGCATCGAGACGACCACGTACTCGGAGTCGGTGATCTCCACGCCCAGCTTGGGGTCCTCGGCGCCGAGCGGGCCCATGCAGAACGGCACCACGTACATGGTGCGGCCCTTCATCGAGCCGCGGTACAGCTCGGTCATGGTGGCGCGCATCTCGGCGGGGTCGACCCAGTTGTTGGTCGGGCCCGCATCGGCCTCGGTGGCGGAACAGATGTAGGTACGCGATTCGACGCGAGCCACATCGGAGGGATCGGACAGCGCGAGGAAGGAGTTCGGCTTCTTCTTCTCGTCGAGCTGCTTGAAGGTGCCTGCCTCGACCAGCTGAGTGGTCAGGCGATCCCATTCCGCGTCGGAGCCGTCGGCCCAGACCACGCGATCGGGCTGAGTGAGCTCTGCGACTTCCTGTACCCAGGCGAGCAGTTCACTGTGCTCGGTCGGCGCCTTGCCGTCGGATCCACGAAGACCAGGAATGGTCGCTGAGGTCATGAAAACTCTCCTGAGATGGGCGGTTGTTCGATCCATCGATCGCCACCATGGGCGGGTAAGGCGTCCGCAGTGACCAACCGTCGCACAACCCCGATAGACGGCTAGGAAGGCCGTACACGGACGGTGGCCGCGCATCGACTGGCAAGAGCGGACGCCCAGGTTCCTGCCTCCAGGTTAACGCGATATGACGACCGATATGGCATCGGGCTCCATTACAGGTACCCACAGGTGTATCGGTCAATCCCGCGCTCACAGTTGATCGAGGGTGGCGATGTCGCGCTCACAGGCGGTCAGCTGTGCCGGACGCTCCGCGACGAGCCTGCGCGCGAGCACGTCGAGTTCGGTGACACGCCGATCGACCGCGATCGCCCGCGCGGTCGATTCCCGGACCACGTGCTCGGCCAATTCGGCCTCGATATCCACCAGCACCGCGGCGACACGCTGTTCGAGCTGGGCTTTGATATTTACCAATGCTTCGGAGACCCACTGGGCCATGTGGTTGCGCTCGGCGAGTTGACCGCGGGCGCGCACGACCCAGGCGGCCGCGCCCGCGCCGAGTAGCAAGGTCACCGGGACGCTCGCCACGTCCAGAGTCGGCACCAGCGACAGCGGCGCCACGACCAATCTGCCGAGGCCGACACCCGCCGACGCGCCGAGCGCGATCATGAGGTGATCTTCGACACCCCGGTGTCTCTTGTCGGGATCGGGACCGACCCGCGGCGCCGGATCACGGCGGCGGGCGGTGGGGGCGGCGGTGCCGATCCGGCGGGCGGCTTCGATCACCCGTTCGTCTATTACGGCGTCGACCGAGGCCGACAGCTCACCGGCGGCCTGCTGCAGGCGCTGGGGATAGGCGCGCAGTTCGGCGCGGTCGCAGCGGTCGAGTTCGGCGCGAGACCGGGTGTGCAGTGCGCGCACCATGGCGCCGAGCTCGGTGGTCAGATCCACGCGGGAGAGCTGGACCTGGCTGCGCACGGCCGCCAGGCCGGTCTGGCGGCCGCCGTCGCGCTCGGCGACCAGCCCGATGCGCTCCTCTCTGATCCGCTCGGTGTCGGTGCCGGAGCGCAGCGCGGTGATCTGCTCGTCGATTCTCGCCCTGGTGTCGGCGAGTACGCGGGCGCGGACGGCGGTTCGGCGCTGGGCGCCGTCGGTCGGACGCCGCGCGGTGGCCGCGGCGAGGGTGGCGTGCAGTCCGGCCACGCCGGAGCGATCGAGCAACGTCGAGTCGTCGGTGGCGCGGGCCGCGGCGGCCAGCCGGGCCGAGACGGCGACGATGTCGAGGTCGGTGATGCCGCGCGCGGCGAGCAGTTCGAGATTGCGGACGCGGGTCGCGCGCCAGTCCTGATAGGCGTGAAAGCCGTTCATGGCGAGCAGAATTCGTTGGTCGGCGGCGCGGAGGCGGTCGATCAGGGCGAACATGTCGGCGCCGAGGACACTGCCCGCGTCGAAGAGGATCAGGGCCGCGGCGGGTTCGTTCTCGGGGGTGAGCGCGGCCGGGTCGGCCAGGTCGATATGAGGTTCGAAGCGGGCGAGTTCGGTGCGAAGGAGCGTGGTGTTGGCGTCGTCGGCCGCGTAGAAGGTGATGCTGGTGCCCTCGCCCGCTTCGGCCATCGCCCGCAGTAGCGCGCCGCCCTGCGGGTTCCACCGGTCGATCACCGCGTCTACCGCAGGCGTGAGGGCGCCGGGATCATCGGCCGTTCCTCGGTCGGACGGGACCTCAGAGGCCTGCACTGGACATCCGCTCCCAGGCTCTGACATAGCCGTTGTGGACGCGCAACGCGGCGCGCCGGGCGGCGGGCGGCATGTCGCTGGACACCACGGCACGCCAGCGGGTGGCGCGCGAGAGCGCTTCGTCGGCGTCGCCGGGCGCGGGCGATGGATAGCCCGCGGCCAGATGCGAGACCTGCGGGCAGGCCAATCCGGCGCACAAGCCGGCCCAGAGCGCTTCGTCACCGGCGAGATAGCGCTCGATCAGTTCGCGGGCGCGTCCGCCGTCGCCGGGGACCGCGCGGGCGGCCAGCCGGGTCAGCTCGTCGAGCAGTTCGCCGCCACGTACCGCTTCCACCTGCTCGTACCGGCGGTGGACCAGCTTGTGCAGCGGATCGATCCCGCTGGCCGAGTGCAGGATCTGGATGATCGCCGAGGCGGGCAGATCGGGGTCGGCGCGCAGCGCCGTCAGCGCGCAGTCCACGCCGTAGAGGTCCCAGTTGGCGATCAGCCGCCGACGGGCTTCCTGGTCGGAGCCGTCGCCGATGAACAGATCGGCGGCGAGCACCGAGGGCACATCGGGGCCGACCGCGAGCCTGCGCAGATCACTCAGATCGGCGGCGCTCACCGCTCCCGCCCTGGTGCGTGCGGCCACCGAGGCGATGATCGGCACGATCGGCATCCCGAGTTCCTGTGCGTGCCGTCGCGCCGCGGCCACGGCCTCGCCCCAGCGCGCGCCCACCGCGTCGGCCTTGTTGAGCACCACCACACCGCGACCCGGCGGCACGGTGGCGAGCAGGCGATAGTCGGCGGCCTGCGGAGCACCGGCCAGTACATAGATGACCAGATCGCCGTCGAGGACGGGATCGGGCAGTTCGGGTTGGTCGACCGGCGCGGTCTCCTGCGCCGACAACAACGCCAGCGCGGCCATCACGGTCGTGCGCCCGCTGAGCGCACGACCGGTGATCTGGATGTGCAGCGGACGACGCCGGCTCGCGGCCGCTGTCGCGAGCTGTTCGGCGATCCCCGGATCACCTCCGCGACCTGCACCTAGAGCCGAGATCAACTCGTCGAGCTGATCCGCGGGCCGTGTCTGTGCGAATTCGGTGGCTGTCGACATTCTGCACACCCCCTTTTCGGAGGGCATTGTGTCAGATCCACGCCGAGCCGGGGCCGGACGAACCTTCGGCCGACCTGGGCGGATCAGCGGTCCCACGAACTCGGCTGCGACGCACCTGTGCGCATGCTGGACAATGGACGACGTGAACGACGCCGCCGACCACGCCGAGCCGACCAGCCACAAGCTGTCGGAGATGCCGAACGACGCGGGCCGACGCTCGCTCACCGGCTCCAGGCTGTACCCGCGCGTGACGAGCTTCCGCACGCGGCGGGGCGCACTGACGCCGAATCAGCAGGCCTCGTGGGACACCACGTGGCCGGTGATCGGGCGCAATGTGTCCAACGATCCGGTCGATGCCGACGCCTGGTTCGGGCGCGAGGCGCCGCTGGTGATCGAGATCGGCACCGGCACCGGCACCGCGACGGCCGCTATGGCCAAGGCCGAACCGCACCTGAATCTCATCGGCATCGAGGTGTACCAGCCCGGTCTCGCCCAGCTGGTTCAGCAGATCGAGCGCGAACAGATCGACAACATCCGATTGCTGCGTGGTGACGCCGTCGACGTACTGGAGAACATGGTTGCCCCGGAATCGCTGATCGGCGTTCGGGTGTTCTTCCCCGACCCGTGGCCCAAGGCCCGCCACCACAAGCGCAGACTGCTACAGGCGCCGACATTCGCCCTGATCGCCAGCAGATTGAAGCCGGGCGGAGTGCTGCACGTGGCCACCGACCACGCGGATTACGCCGAGCATATTCTCGAAGTAGGCTCCAAGGAACCGCTGTTCACCGGCCTGAACGACACCACCGGTGGCGACAGCGCCGTCAACCGCACTACCGCGCCGATCGGTTTCGAACGGCCCGTCACCAAGTTCGAAGGCAAAGGCCTGCGTGCCGGTAGCGCCATCAACGAGTTCATATGGGGGAAGATCGACAGATGAGCGTGAGTGAGATCGCCCCCGAGATGCCGGTGCCCGCCCCCGCAGGCTCCGGCTCCGAGGCGTTGAGCGGTTCCGATGTTCGACGTGTGCTGTTGGTCTGGGACGCGCCGAACCTCGACATGGGGCTCGGCGCCATCCTCGGTGGACGGCCCACTGCCGCTTATCGTCCCCGCTTCGACGCGCTCGGCCGCTGGTTGCTGGCCCGCACCGCCGAGATCTCGGTGGCCTCCAAGGGCCGCATCGAGGCCGAGGCCACCGTCTTCACCAATATCGCGCCCGGCACCGCCGACGTGGTCCGCCCCTGGGTGGAAGCGCTGCGCAACGTCGGTTTCGCGGTGTTCGCCAAGCCCAAGATCGACGAAGACTCCGACGTCGACGCCGACATGCTCGCGCACATCGCGACCCGTCAACGCGACGGCGGTTTAGCCGGAATCATGGTCGCCTCGGCCGACGGTCAGGCGTTCCGTGAACCGCTGGAGGCCATCGCGGCCAAGGGAATCCCAGCTCAGGTGCTCGGATTCCGTGAGCACGCGAGTTGGGCCGTCACTTCGGATACCCTCGGGTTCGTCGACCTCGAGGACATCCCCGGCGTGTTCCGTGAACCGCTACCGCGGGTGAGTCTCGAGTCGCTGCCCGACGAGGGTGCCTGGCTGCAGCCTTTCCGGCCGCTGTCGGCACTACTCACTTCTCGCCCTGGTCAAGGAGTCGCTTAAGTGTTCACCCGCTGGGGCGATCTGGTCTTTCGGTTCCGCTTCGCCGTCATCGCTGTCGTCGGTGCGGCGTTGTTGGCGTTGGGCGCTTACGGCATGGGGCTCGGCCCTCGCCTGACGTCGAGCGGATGGTTCGATCCTGGCTCGGAATCGGTGGCGGGCGCGCAGATCGCCGACGGCTCCTACGGACGCGACCACATGGCCGACGTCATCGTCATGTACAACGCCCCCGAGGGCAAAACGATCGATGACCCGGAGTTCCAGCAGAAGGTCGTCGGCAGCCTGACCACGGTCCTGGCCGAACACCCTGATCAGATCGACAAGATCAACGGCACCTATTGGAAGGTGGGCGACGCGCCCGCCGTGCCGTCGGCGTTCGGTTCCAAGGACAAGAAGCACGCGTTCGCCTCGATCGCCATCGTCGGCAACGACGACACCGTCATCATGGCCAACTACCGCGCCGTGCAGGACGTCTTCTACATTCCCGGCGTCGATGTGGAGGTCTCGGGCCTCCAGGCCATCGCGGTCACCCTCAACGACACGATCGCGCACGACACCAAACGGATGGAAGTGCTGGCCATCCCTGCGGTGGCAGTGCTGCTGTTCTTCATCTTCGGTGGCATCGTGGCGGCCGCGCTGCCGCTGGTCATCGGCGGTCTGACGATCCTCGGCGCCAATGGCATCGTCATGGCGCTGACCAACTTCACCGAGGTCAACTCCTTCGTCAGCGGTGTCGTGTCGATGATCGGCCTCGGCCTCGCGATCGACTACGGCCTGTTCATAGTCAGTCGTTTCCGCGAAGAACTTGCGGAGGGTTACTCCACGCACGCCGCCGTCCGGCGGTCGGTGATGACCGCTGGACGAACAGTCGTGTTCTCCGCGACGATGATCATCGCCAGTCTCGGCGGCATCCTGCTGTTCCCACAGGGCTTCCTGCGATCGGTCGCCTACGGCACCATCGCCACCGTCTCCCTGGCGGCACTGACCGCGGTGACGATCCTGCCCGCGATGCTCGCCGTCCTCGGCCCGCGCGTCGACATGTTCGGTCTCAAGCGGTTCCGCAAGACCAAGACCGCCGAGCAGATCGAGAACGGCTTCTGGGGCAACACGACCCGTTGGGTCATGAAGCACCCGCTCAAGATCGCCATTCCGATCACCGTCGGTCTGCTGTTGCTGATCATCCCGGTCAAAGATCTGGCGTTCGGCGGTATCAACGAGAAGTACCTGCCGCCGGACAACAAGGCCCGATCCGCGCTCGAGCACTTCTACGAGGTCTTCCCACAGAGCAAGACCGACCCGATCCAGCTGGTCTTCGTCTCCGACGACACGAACGCGATCGGTCAGGTCTGGAAGGAAGCCAACCAGGCACCCGGAATGGTCGGCCCGTTCGCCGTACCCACCAAGTCGCCGACCAACCCGGAGGTGTTCCGCACCTCGGCGACCCTGGTCGATCCCACCGGCAACGCCGAACCGACGATCGACTATCTCCGTTCGATCGAAGTACCTGACGGCGTCACGATGTACGTCACCGGTCAGCCCGCGCTCATGGCCGACAGCATCGACACGCTGCTGGAACTGATGCCGTGGATGATCTTGCTCGTGCTGGTCACCACCACCGTGCTGATGTTCCTGACGTTCGGTTCGCTGGTGTTGCCGATCAAGGCCGCGTTGATGAGCGCGCTCGGTCTCGGCGCGACGCTGGGCATCCTGACTTGGATCTTCATCGACGGCAACGGTGCCGGGCTGCTGAACTTCACGCCACAGCCGATCAGTGCGCCGGTCTTGATGTTGATCATCGCGATCATCTACGGCCTGTCGACCGACTACGAGGTCTTCCTGCTGTCGCGCATGGTGGAAGCGCGTGCCCAAGGTGCGTCGACCACCGAGGCCGTGCGGATCGGCACCGCGCAGACCGGGCGGATCATCACCGCCGCTGCCCTGATCCTGCTTGTGGTGACCGGCGCGTTCGCGTTCTCCGACCTGGTGATGATGCAGTACATCGCCTACGGCATGATCGCGGCGCTGTTCATCGACGCCACCGTGCTGCGCATGCTGCTGGTCCCGGCGATCATGAAGCTGCTCGGCGACGACTGCTGGTGGGCGCCGAAGTGGATGAAACGCATCCAGGAGAGGATCGGCCTCGGCGAACCCATCCTCGACGACGAACGCCCGGAGCACGGTGGCGTGGTCGACCTGGTGAAGACCACCCCGATCACCGACCCGCCGACCATGCAGATGACCGCGGTCCCCGACTCCAAGCTGGCGCGCACGCCGCGCAGGCCGCGCACGGTCGCCGAGATCGAGGCCGAGGCGCCGACCCAGCGTATCGACAAGATCACCGAAGCCGACTCCGCTGAGCCCGCACGCGCGCGCCAGCCGATGTCGCCCGATCCGACGCGCCCCCGTGCCTCGATGTTGTCCTCGGGTGAGCCGACGCGGGAATTGCCGGTGGTGAAGCCGGGTACGCCCGCGAAACCTGAGGCCGAAGGCGCCGCGAAGCAGGAAGACGCCGAGTCCGAGCAGCCGAAGTACGTGTCCGGCGAGCCGACCCAGGTGCTTCCGATCGTGAAGCCGGGTACTCCGAATCCCACTCAGGGACACGCTGATTCGACCCCGAGCGCTCCCGCGGACGAAGACCGTGGCTATTCCGGCCCCAGCTTCGGCACGCCCCCCGTACCCCTCACCGACCTCGGCGATCCCGAAACCGGGCCGGGTGGGGCCACTCGCTCCACCAACGGGTTCGGACAATCGAACGGCACCACCCCTTCGCCGTCTCCCACCGCTTCGCCGGACACCGCCTTCCGTATCGCCGAAACCACCGGCGGCCCTTCGATTTCCCGTCCTGGCGGCGACAGCGGATCCGACCTGCCCGGCGTCGTCACCGGTGGCGCACCGCGTGGCTCCTCACGCGTGCAGCCACCCACGGGGTACACCCCGGGCGTGATCGGCGAAACTCCGCCGGCGCCTCGGGTGTCGCCGCCGAACGAGCCCGGCGACGGCGCCGGATTCGGTACGCCCCCGGCGGATTTGCCGCAACGGCCGAGCATCGTCCCCCCGGCCAGGCCGAGCACGGCGACCCCGCCGCCGCGCGGCATCGTCCCGCCGCCCGCACCGAGGATCGTCAACCCGCCGCCGAGCGCGCCGACACAGGCACCTCGCACGGGCGACACGACGCCTCGCGCGGACGAGCCGACACCGGCACCCCGCGCAGGCGATACGGCTCCTGGCGTCGGTGATGCTCCGTCGAGCGGAACCTTCAACGGGTTCAGCCCTGTGACGGCGTCGAACCTGCGGCCGGTCACGCCCGACTCCCCCGCGCCTGCTTCGAGCACCCCGGCCGAGCCGAGCCGTCCTACCGACCAGGCTGATGCCGCAGTGCGCGACGCGGATTCGCGCCCGCACGGATTCGCGTCGCCCGACCTCTCGGCGGCGCCCGGCCCGCATCGTTCCGAGTCCCACCAGGGCAGTGCGGCCCGCGCGGAGACCGAACCCGATTCGCCGGTCCCGCCGCAGAGCGTTTTCGGCACGTCGGTGCCCGTCGAACCGCAGCCGAGCACCCCGTGGAACAACGGCATGACCAGCCCGGGCACGCCCCGCGGTTTCAACACGCCCGACCAGGACAGCGGACCGCGATTCTCGCCGGTCACGCCCTCCTCGCAGGACAGCGCGAGCGACCGCACCCGCCCCGCCGTCGATCACCCGGCCGACATCTCCGCTACGTCGAATCCGTCCGGCGCTCAGTCGAACTCGGCTCGCCAGGCGGACATCGTGCGCCCGCAGGTGGCGCCGCCGGGATTCACCGAGGTCACGCCCGATACCGCTCCTATGCCCCGGCAACCGGATTCACCAGCGAGTTCGCCGATCCAGGGCGGCAACGGTGAAGCGCCGGCGACGGGTCGCGAAGCAGCCGACGAGGCGCCGACGACCGACACCGCCGGTCGGTGGCAGGCCCCTTCGGGTTTCACCGCCGTCCCGTCCCCCGTCGCATCGCCGTCGGAGCCCTCCACCGAGGTGCCGTCGGACACTGCCGCCGATGCGGCGGAAACCGATTCCACCGCACCGGAATCCGGCGAGCCGCCGGCCGACACCCGCAACGAGATCGAGAACTGGATGGCTCAGTTGCGCTCGTCGCGCCGTGGTACCGCCGCGGACGAAGGTCGCCATCATGGTGCTGAAGGCCGGACTGTCAGCGTGAACGAGCTGCTGCGGCGGCGCGAGGACGACTGAGTCGGGGCTTCTCAAGGGGCCTGGCGAGGCGGTGCCGCGTCGGCGAAGGCGCGGGCGTAGCGGGTTCCGGTGAGTAGCAACAGGATTCCGACCGCCAGGAACGCGGTGACGCGGATCAGGCCCGACAGTGTCGCGAGGTCGAACAGGAACAGTTTCGCCAGTGCGGCCGCGGCCACCAGCAGGCCGGAGACCAGACAGACTTTCGCGACGGCGGGCGAGCTGGACAGCCGGCGCAAACCGTAGAACAGCGAGCCGGTCGCCGCGACCATCCACACGATGGTCGCGAGGCTGTGTCCGACGATGAAACCGTCTGCGCCGCCCAGAGATACGCCGAGGGATACCGCCGCGACCAGTACGTAGTACAGCCCGGCGATGCTCACCGATATCCACACTCCGGTGACGAGCGCGGGATCGTCGCAGCGTGGCAACCGCGGCACCGTCCATGCCACCATCGCCGCCGCACCCAACCCGACCACAGCGGCCACCGCCGTCGAGATGTCGAGGTTCCGGTCCGCGAGTCGTTGCAGTGCCAGCGTTTCCGGCGTGGCGATCGCCAGCATCACCAGCCCGCCGAGCAGGGCGAACGCGATACCGAGCCCCGCGGCCACCCGCGTGCGACTCGCTGCGGCGACCCCGAGGAACGCGAGGCCGACCGCGAACAACATGGTCGGCAGCAGTCGAGGGTGATCGCCCGTCGCGATCGTGCAGCTCTGCAACAGGGCGACAGCACCGGTCAAGCCCGCCACCAGCGCCGTGTGCCGGGCGATGCGCAACCGTCCGACCAGCCCGTCCGGAACGACCGCGGCACTCGCGGAGCCGGGGTCGACCTTCGTGGTGCCCACTGCCGAATCCCCGTGCTCACGAACCTCGGCTGTCGCCGTGCGCCGCGGGATCAGCACCGTGGCCGCCAGGCCGAGGAGGACGGCGGCGAGCACGGCGGTGATCGAAACGCTCATCACCCGGTCGAACAGCACGGCGGCGGCGAGCACCGGAAGTGCGGTCAGCACGATCGTGATGCTCGCGGTGATGTCGCCGGGCCTGCGTCGCACCGCGAGCAGGGCGCCGACCAGCCCGACCACCGCGCAGGCGATCGCCGCGATCAGCAGTCCCTGCCTCTGTTCGGCCTCGGCACCGGAGATCGCCCCCTCGATCCCGCTCAATGCCACCATCCCCAGCACAGCGAGCACCACCGGCAACGTGCGCGCCACCTGCAGCACGGGCCAATTCCTGCGCATCTGCACCGGAACCCCCGCCGCCTGCAAGACCACAAGGAACCCGAGCAGCATCAGTTCGGTCGTCAACGCCGGTGACAACACCGCCGCACCCAACACGACTCCCACCGCCAACGGCTGAGACTGCCACCGCACCGCGATCCCCAACCCGACCAACGCCACCCCGAGCGCCACCGCGAGGCCCACGCCACCAGGAATCCACCGGTAATACCCGGTCACCGCCACAACATCCAGATACAACCCGGCAATACCCGTGGCCACCAGCGCGATTCCGCCGACACGACCACCGGGCCGCCCGAAGACCCGCCACCCGAGCCCGACCAGAACCACCGATAGCGCTGCCCCGGCAACAACTCTCGCCACCGGCCCGAAGAACCCCGCCTGCGCGGCCAGCACCAACAGCATCAGCACGCCGACCAAGGTCACCCCGACCCCGGCCACCGCGAGCACCCGAGAAATAACGCCTTCCCGCTGCCACCACGGCACCCGAGCGGCGCGCGCCGGTCCGAATTGCCCGCCACGCCCGGAACTCCCGACCCATCCCGGAGCGGTACGGCCTGGCGCTCCCGCCCAACCGGCAGGTTGCCCGTACGGCACGCCCGGAGTCGGACTTGCCCAGCTCAGAGGCATGCCTGCCGCGCGGTAAGGCGTGGCAGGTCCACCGTGCATCCCGGTCGGACCCGCCCAATTCGGAGCCGCCCCAGCGCCCACCGGCCCACCGTGCCGCGCGCCCACCGGCCATCCCGCCATGCCACCTGCCGGACCTACAGAACTGGGCCCCGCACTTGGAATCGGTTGCCCTGCAACATATTGCGGGCCACTGCCAGTCGGCTCCGGAGGCACGCCGACCTCGCCCACACCGATCCTCGGCACCTCGGAAACCGCCCCCGGTTCCGCCTGCTCAGCAGCCGAATCCGACGACGCCGCCACCGCATTCCCCGCGCGCGCCACCTCCCCCCGCAACTGCGCGGACAGCACGTCCAGATCGCCCCCCAGCTGCCCCATACGGACGCCGAGCGCGGTGAACTCCCCCGAGAGCCGCGCGACCAGCGCGGGATCGATAGTGGTACTCATAACCCCAATAGTCGGCCCGAAAAGCGGACCGAACATGAGTAGAAACCCCCGCCCTACTCACTGTTCCTACCCGAATTCGAGCCGCAACGGGGTTACCCGCTCACGATCCCAGGAATCGTCTCCACTGAACCATCAACGGATACTTCGCCGTGACAGAGCCGAAGCGAATACGCCCGTGCACAACGAGATGCAGCGGCCCGATCGGCGGCCCCGTGCGGACCTTGTTATTGGCCGAGGACCCCACCAGATCCAACCCGTTGAGGTCGACCGTCGCAGCCGCGGGCACGAGCAGCGTCAAACTCGTGCAGTAGTCGTCGACCTGAATCTCCACGATCTGCGTCTGCATGACCGCCTCGGTGAAGTCCAAGGTCACGCTGGACATGAGGTTGTTGAGATGCAGCACCGGCGGAACCTGCCACGGCCCGCGTCGATGAACACCCGACAACCGACTACGGATCGCGCTCGGATTCGACCCACCGGCCGGAACCGGAACGTGTCGTGGACGCGGCATGGCGGCGGGTTGCGGCGTACCCGCCACGCGCATACCGGGCAGGTCGACCAGCACGGCGTTGAGTTCACCGCGGGTCTTGGCGGCCAGCGCGGTATCCATCCGCTCGGTGAACTCCCCGAGCGAGAGCATGCCGAGCCCGACGGCTCGCTGCAGCAGCTGTCCGACATGTTCCCGTTCGGCATCGGAAACACGCAGCTCACGGTCACCGACGGGACCAGCCGTCGCGGCACCGGGTACGAAAAGGGATTCAGGACCGCCCATGCCATCGAGGGTAGCCAGGCACACCCACGTCGCGCATCAGGGCAAACCCCTAATCATTACGGCTACTCGAGCCCCTGTTCGATCGCGTAGCGCGTGAGCTCGACCCGATTCGCCAGCTGCAACTTACGTAGCGTCGCCTGCACATGGTTCTCCACCGTCCGGTGCGAAAGGTTCAATCGGGTAGCGATCTGCTTGGCCGACAATCCCTTGGCCACCATCCGCAACACCTCGGTCTCCCGGTCGGTCAACGACGGCCGGTGCGGCTGGTCGGCGGCCACCGGCGCGGTCGCCATTCGCCGATATTCCCCGAGTACCAACCCGGCCAACCCGGGCGTGAACACCGGCTGACCTGCGGCAGTGGCCTCGACAGCGTCGATCAACTCGGCAGCCGACGCGCTCTTCACCAGATACCCGCTCGCCCCGGCCTTGATCGCGTCGAGCACGTCGTCGCGCTCGGCGGAGGCCGACAGCACCAGCACCCGACTGTGCGGCGAGACCCGCAACACCTCGGCGGTAGCCGCGACCCCGGTGCCATCGGTGAGCTGCATATCCATCAACACCACGTCCGGCCGCACGGCCGCCGCCCGCCGAGCAGCGGTTCCGACACCGTCCGCGGTGGCCAGCACCTCGAAACCGGCTTCGGCGAGATCGCGGGAAACACCCTCACGCCACATCGGATGGTCGTCGACCACCATCACCGTAATGACCGGCATCGCCCAACTCCTCTTCTCAGCGCGCCGGGTGGCGCGGAATCCGGAATTCCCACTCGGTACCGAGGTCCTGGCCCTCGGTCAGCAACTCGGCGCTACCGCCCAGCGCCTCCACCCGCCCGACGATCGACCGCGAAACCCCCATCCGCCCTTCGGCTTCGGCCGCGCGCAGGCGCCCCGTCGCGATTCCGACCCCGTCGTCACGCACGCTCACCACCAGCATGTCACCGGTGTCTTCGAGCAGCACATAGGCTTTCGCGTCGGCCCCGGCGTGCAGCGAGACATTCGACAGCGCGGTGGTCACCGCCGCCGCGATCTCCTGCGCGATGACCCGCCCGACGAGCACCGGATCACCGGGCGTGGCCACCGACACCTCCGGGGTGGCGCGCGCGGTGAGCAGCGGCCGTAGATCCACCTCACCCGAATCGGGGTCGGGCGGCTCCGCCTGTTCGGAAAGCAGCACCCGCAAGGCCACCTCCTGCTCCCCGGCCCGCTGCGCGAGTTCCGTCGCGGGCCCGCCTATCTCGCCGCCACGCCGCTTGATGAAGGCCAGTACCTGCAGTACCCCGTCGTGCACCTCGCGAGCCAGTCGCTCCCGCTCCTGCGCCGCCGCCGTGATCCGCAGGGCCCGTTCGAGCTGCCCCTGCGCCCGCCGAGCGGTATTGGCCGCGAGTCCGAGCGCCAACCCCACCGAGACGAGCACCGGTGCGGTCGCGTCGCCCCAGACGTCCTGCCCCCACTGCTCGCGCACCGTCACCACGACTGCCGACATCACGAGCCCCGCGACGACACCCGCGACGGGACCGCGCAGAATCGCCATGGAGATCACCGAGTTCGCGATCCACAACGTCGTCGGCAGCGTCTGATGGCCGTGGTACCAGTCGTAATCCGCGACAAGCCGAGTCGAGGCGATCAGCGCGATGGTCACCACCTGATCGCCGAATACCACCCAGCCGCGGATCTTCCCGGTCGCCTCGGGGAAGTACCACTGCGACAGCAACAGCGCCGAACTCCCCGACCAGATCGCCATCACCGCGATCAGCATCCAGCTCAGTCGCGGATGGTCGTAATACGGCACCGACGCGATCTGCTGGCCGATCGCATAGAGCAGCGTGACCAGCCGAAACGCCTGCGCGGCCCGCCACAGTGGCGCGGTCGCGGCGTCGGTCGAGCTCAACTCAGCTGTGTGGGTCCGCATCGCCTGACTCGGCTTCTTCCATGCGCAGCCGCTTCGCCACATCGAAGCGGCCCGGCGGTTCGGGTTTGTCGGGCTCGGCGGTGAACCGTTTTCGCTCTTCGGTGCCCACCAGTTCGCCGAACGCCTCCGCCGGACTGTCGGCGAGCAGGTATCGAATCGCGGTGTTGCCCACCGCGATCAACGGCACCGCGAGCAGCGCGCCCGCGATCCCACCGACGACCAAACCGGCGGTGATGGCGAGCACCACGGCCAGCGGATGGATGCTCACGGCCCGGCCGAGCAGCAGCGGTTGCAGCACATGGCCTTCCAGCTGCATCACCGCGATGATGATGCCGAGCACGATCAGCGCGGTCACCAGACCCTTGGTGACCAGCGCGATGAACACCGCGACGAACCCGGCGAAGAACGCGCCGATGATCGGGATGAACGCGCTGATGAACACCAGCGAGGCCAACGGCAAGGCCAGCGGCACATGCAGAATCGCGAGTCCGGCCCCTATACCGATGGCGTCGACCGCGGCCACCACCACGGTGGCGCGCACGAACCCGACCAGCGTCCCGAACCCCAATTCACCGGCGGTGCGGACCTTCTCGCGGTGCACGGTGGGGATGATCCGGGTGACGAAGTTCCAGATCTGATCCCCGCCGTAGAGGAAGAAGATGAGGATGAACAGGATCAGGAACGCGCCGGTGAGGATGTGTCCGATGGCGGTGGCGGTGGTGAGCGCGCCGCTGGTCAGGCTCTCGCGGTTGTCCTGAATGGTGCGCACGATGGTGTCGCCCGCGCTGCGGATCTGCTGATCGCTCAGATGCGGCGGACCGTTGATCAACCAGTCCTGCACCTTGTGCACGCTGTTGGTGACCTCGTTGGACAGCCCCGGCACACCGTCGACGAACTGTTCGACGACGAAGGTCAACACCCCGGCGAGCAGCCCGATCGACCCCAGCAGCGCGACGAACACGCCGAGCGAGCGTGGGATCCCCACCCGCTGCATCCAATCGACCAGCGGCGCGAGCAGCGCGGCGGCGAGCAACGCGATGGCCAGCGGTATCACCACCGTGGCGAACTTCTGCACGAGCATCCCCACCGCGAGCAGCGCCCCGAAGATGATCAGCAGCCGCCAGCTCCACGCCGCGGCTTTCCGGACCAGGGGATGAACTGCCTCGGCATCCGAGCGCCATGGTGTCGACGCGGTCCCGGAATCTACCTGCTGGTCGGTCACTCGACAGAGCCTATCGGTCCGAACGCCGGATCGGTGCTCGTGTCGGCGCCGCCGAAAGAGGTGCTGACCACAGTTCGCCCCGACGGTGATCGCCCGGCCGGCGGGATCCGGCGATGGCCTGCCCATCGACGACGAACCCGCATGTCAGTGCCCGAATAGGCCCGGCAGGGGATAGATCGGCGGCGATTCGGTCCGATGGCAGCCGGCCTCGAGGGTCTGCCCGCCGCCCAACGGCACGAGTAGCGCGAATTACCCTGTAAGCCAGTATCTTTCACATATAGCCGGAGCGAATTACTGTGAAATCGCGCAGGGGGTTCCTCGGTTTCTACCCGGTGACGGGCGAGGTTAGGTGCGATAATGCACACCCGGTCGCCTGTCCTGATCACCTGGGCACGTGGTCAGATAGATTGGCAAGCGTGTCAGCGCCACTTGAAGCGGTCAAACAGACCATGCGAACGCGCTGGCCGCTGTACCTGACGTCTGTGCTGCTGGCGAATGCCTTCGGCGCGGTGCTGGTGTGGGCCTTCATCCAATACGGCCTGCCGGTTCCCGAGGGCGATCCGGGTGGGGTGCGCCAGACCGGTCTGCTCGCGCCGCTGCTCGTTTTCGGTGTCGCCGCGGTGTTGAGCATCTTCGCCGCCGCGCTCATGTTGCGGCCGGTGATGCGCTGGCAGATGCGCGGCGGGCCGCCGAGCCGACGTGAGCAGATGGCGGCGCTGCACGTGCCGCTGCGGCAGTCGATCGTGCACCTGGTGCTGTGGGTCATCGGCGGCGGGATCCTGGCCGCGCTGATCATCGCCGAATCGCCCGAGCTGGCGGGTGCGGTGATCGTCACCGAGTGCATGGCCGCCACCATCGTGTTCGGCTTCACCTACATGCTCGGCGAGCGCATCCTGCGCCCGGTCGCGGCCGAGGCGCTGACCGAGGGCACCTTCGACCACACGCTGACCCCCGGTGTCGGCACGCGCATGGCGATGACCTGGGGCATGGGTACCTTCGCACCGACCATCGCGATCGTGCTGCTGTGCGTCACCCAGATCTCCTCGGATGTGAAGTTCTCGGCGAAGTCCCTCGCGATCTCGATCCTGCTGCTGTGCGGCGTGGTGATCCTGCAGGCGCTGGCGCTGTCGATGCTGACCGGCTCCTCGATCTCCGACCCGGTGCGTCAGCTGTCCCAAGCCATCAACAGGGTGCAGGCCGGCTCACGCGATGTGCAGGTGGAGGTCTACGACGGCAGCGAGATCGGGCTGCTGCAGGTCGGCTTCAACCGGATGATGGACGAGGCGGCCAAGCGGCGCAAGCTGCAGGAACTGTTCGGCCAGCACGTCGGCGAGGACGTGGCGCAGCGGGCACTGGACTACGGCACCGAATTGGGCGGTGAGACCCGATTCGTGGCGGTGCTGTTCGTGGACATGGTCGGCTCCACCGCCGCCGCGGCCGAACGCCCGCCGACCGAGGTGGTCAGCCTGCTCAACGAGTTCTTCCGGGTGGTGGTCGACGTGATCGACAGCCACCACGGTTTCGTCAACAAGTTCGTCGGCGACGCGGCGCTCGCCATCTTCGGCGCCCCGCTGGATCGCCCGGACGCGCCGAGTGCCGCGCTGGCCGCGGCCCGCGATCTGCGCGAGGCGCTGCGCGAGGTGACCAGCCTCGACATCGGCATCGGCGTCTCGGCGGGCTTGGCTGTCGCCGGAAACATCGGCGCCGCAAATCGATTCGAATACACCGTGATCGGCGACCCCGTCAACGAGGCGTCGCGGCTCACCGAATTGGCCAAAGATCATCCCGGCCGCGTTCTCGCTTCGGGCAGCGCGCTCTACTTCGCCGACGAAAGCGAGCAGGAACATTGGATAACCGGAGACGAGGTCCAATTGCGCGGCAGACGCAGAAAAACCCGCCTGGCCTGGCCGAAGTCCGCGATCGCCGCGCCGCGCATGGACGAGGAAGAACAGGCACGTTCGCTAGGCTGAGACCGTGACGGCCGACGGCGACCTAGCAGGAGCACCGGCCGAGCGCCGCCGCCGCTTCCGGTGGGTCAAGTGGGTGCTCGGCGCGGTGATCCTCGCGCTGCTCATCGGCGAAGGCCTGTATCTGTGGCCTCGCCTGCACGAATCCTGGCGCACGCTCACCGAGATCCACTGGGGCTGGCTGTTCCTGTGCATCGTGTTGCAGGCGATGTCGATGAGCGGATTCGGACGGGTGCAGAAACAACTGCTGCACGCGGGCGGGGTGGACGTCAGCCAGGGGAAATCGGTATCGGTGGTCTACGGCGCGACCGCGATGTCGCTGACGCTGCCCGCGGGCCAGGTCTTCTCCACCGCGTTCACCTACCGCCAGACCCGGCGCTGGGGCGCCAGCCCGATCGTCGCCTCCTGGCAGCTGGTCTTCTCGGGCGTGGTCGCCGCGGCCGGGCTGGCGCTGATCGGAATCGCCGGCGCCGCGCTGGTCGGGCAGGGCATCGGCGTCAAGTTCGTCGGCTCGCTGGTGGTGCTCGGCCTGGTCCTGTTCATCGGCAACTATCTGGCCCGCCATCCCGGCATGCTGGAGGCCATCCTGCGGCGGGTGCTCGCGCTGATCAATCGGCTGCGAAAGAAGCCCGCCGACCACGGGATCGCCAAGCTGGCCGAGATCCGGGCCCAGCTCGAGTCGGTCGAGCTGGGCAAGAAGGACGGGGCGCTCGTCGGGGCGTGGGCGCTGGTGCACCGGTTCGCCGACGTGGCCTGTCTCGGCACCGCCTGTTTCGCGGTCGGTGCCGACCCCAAGTTGTCCGGGCTGCTCATCGCGTTCGCGGCGGGCAAGGCGGTGGGGTCCATTCCGTTCGCCCCGGGCGGCATCGTCTATGTGGATGCCACCTTGATCTACGGTCTCACCGCGGGCGCGGGACTGCCTGCCGCACAGGCCGTGGCGGCCGCGTTCGTCTACCGGCTGGTCAGCTTCATCCTGGTCGCCGTGGTCGGCTGGATCGTCTTCGCGTTCCTGTTCCGCACGCCGCAAGCCGACGACCACGAGTACGAGCAGGAATTCAAGCAGCAACGACGAATCTGATCACCGCAGCGCGCGAATGGCCGCTCGCCAACCCAGCAGGAACAGCGCGAGCACACAGGCCGCGACGATCATGAAACTCGGTGCCACACCCTGACCGCTGACGGCGCGCAAGACCATCCCGCCGACGAGGGTGCCTGCCCAGATCAGGATTCCGCTGGGCCACAACGCCGTTGCGTCGAACCGAGTGTCGCGCGCGAGGTACACCGCCGCCGCCCAGCCGAGAATCAGCCCTAACCCGAAGGGCCACACCGTTTTCAGCAGACCGGCGATGACAGCCTCGTCGTGACTGCGCCTCCCTATCGCGCAGAAGATGATCACCAATAGGGCATCGATACCGAACGGCGCGTATCTCTTCACGGAATGTAGCGTAACCGCTCAAGATCGACTTCGAGACCGGGTTCATGCCCACTGAGCAGTGATAACCCTGTGCTTACGGTTCCGGCGTCGCCAGCGATTTCAGCAACACGGCCGCGAGACGTGAAGTGGCGTCACCACTGTCGACATCGGCGATGTGCACCGCGAAGACCAGATCGCCCATCGTCGCCAGCAGCCAACCGTCGGCGCCACCCGTCGCGGCGAACGCGGTGACATCGCGGAATCCGCGCAGTGCGGTGGTTTCCGGCTTGTTGATGCCGTCGTTCATCATCGCGCGCAACCGGTCGACCGCCTGCTGTGGCAGCGCGGGAACCGGTGTATCGGTGGTACCCGGACTGCCTGCCACGATCATCGGCGGCACCACCGAGCCACGCGAGATCGCGGCGGCCGCGATGGCCATCCCGAAGGGGCTGACCTGTACCGCGTCGGCGCCCGCGCCTTGGCGCACCTGTTCGGTGCTGCGGCCCGGTGCGCTGATCCGCCCGGTCACCTCGTCGAGCCCGGCCACCTTGAAGTCGACGCCGACGCCGAGCGCGGTGGCCGCCTCGGCCGCTTCCTGCACGGTGACGTCCTGCGGCGGCTTGTTCTTGGTCGCCGCGGCGACGGTACGGAACAGTTCCATCGTGCCGCCCGCCGGGAACAGCCCGGTGAACGCGATCGGGCCCTTCTCGGTGGCGTAGGAGTTCTGTGCCACCGCCACCACCGCGCCGGTCGAGGGCTGGATGGCCACGACCGTGGCCGCGGTCCCGGCGCTCACCACCGCGTCCTCGGCGGCGCGCTGGAGCCGCTGGTCCATCGTCGCGGCGATGTCCGGCCCGGAAGGCCCCTGGTATCCGGCCACCTGGCTGACGAACCTGCCGTCGGCCTCGAAGATCTGCACACCCCAACCCGCGGTGGCCTCGAGACTGTCCTGCCACACCTTGCGCAGCGCGTCGAGCATCGGCGAGCGCGTGCGCCGGTCGGCCGAGATCAGTTTGGGCTGCTTCTCCATCACCACGCCGGGCACCTTGGCCATCCGCGGTTCCAGGATCGCGAAATCCCCGTCGCGCAGGTTCACCGCGACGATCGGCTGGCCCTGCGAGCCTGCCAATTGCTGCATCAGCGACGGCCCGGTGATCAGCGGCGCCACCGGCTCGATGGCGTCGGCGAGGGCGTTGGTGGTACCGACGAGATCGCCGGTGCGGCTCGGGTCGATCTTGATGACATTGAGCGTCTGCTCGGTCATCAGCGCCTCACCCGGCAGATCGACGACCTTCGGCGGCGGCTTCGCGGTCGTGCGCACGAGCTTGACGGTGCGGTTGTCGGTCAGCTGCGGCATCACCACCGCGGGCTCCCAGGAGATCCGCCAGCCGATGGCGAGCTTGCGGACGGTGCCCTGCAGTGTGTAGGTCCAGTCCTTCTTCTCGCCGAAGTTCCAGGCGACCTCCATGCTGAAGATCGCCGACTGCTTGTCGAGGTCGATCACCTGGGACGCCTCGTAGTCGACGGTGCCCGATTGCAGGCCCTCGAACATTTGCTTCATGGTTGCCGAAGCGGCGGCGGGGTACGAGGTCAGGTCGGCGGCCTTGCCGTAGTCCTGCTCATCGAGGAGCTCGGTGAACCGTTGGACCACCGTCTCCGACTCGCTCGTCTTCCCACCCACTCCGCACGAGCACAGCGCGATGGCGAGGGTCGCAACCCCCGCGATCGCCATTGCGCCCCGGACGCGAAAGCGGCGGGATCCCCACACATCCATATCGCCCACTCTTCACTCTTGCCACTCCGGTAACAAATCCACCGTACCGGAAGTTGACCCGTCTCCAATGCCCCGGTCAGTCGGGATACTCCCCGACCTCGACACCTCGATTGTGCCGGAAATCTCGCCCCGATGAGGGTCCGTTTTCCAACCTCGCCCAGTAAGCGGCAACAACTGCTGTGTCAACCGTACCGACAGCCGCGCCAGGTGGTGCGGATCTCGCATTTGTCCGGCGATTCAACGCGAGGGTACCCAAGCCCGTGTTCGCCCAACCGCGCGGCATCGGCTTTACCGAGTCGGTACGCACCGGTTCACGCAGAGCGGAATTCAGCGCGCTGATATCGGCGTAATCTTGTAATCAACGCAACACGCACAACAGAGACAGCAGGTGATTTCCATGCGAAACGATCGACGCGAGCGCGGATTCGGCCGCCCCGGCGGTTGGCAGCAAGCCGACCTTCCCGATCCCGCCGACGCCCCCGACTGGTTCGCCGGACGGTTGCCCGCCGACTGGTTCACCGGTCCGGTGGACATCGAGATCGACCGCGACGAGATCGTCGTGGTCGGCGAACTGCCCGTCCCCGGCGACGCGAGTACCTCGACAGCCACCAAAGAAGGCGCACTGGCCCGCTTCCGCGAGTCGACCCGCCCGGCCCGCATGCAGATCGCCGACGAGGCCCAGCGCCGTTACGGTCGCAGCGTCGCCTGGGGCGTGCGAGTAGACGGTGAACGAATCCTGTTCACCCACCTGGCCGTGCCCGTGATGACCCGCCTACGCCAGCCCGAACGCCAGGTCCTCGACACCCTCATCGACGCGGGCGTAGCCCGCTCCCGCGCCGACGCCTTGGCCTGGACGGTCAAACTCGCGGGCAAACACGCCGAAACCTGGCTCGCCGAACTCCGCGAAGCCATGCGCAAGGTCGACGACCTGCGCTCGGAGGGCCCGACCGGCTTGTGATCTTCGGCGGGGCCCGAAAGGACCCGCCTCGAGCGCGCCAGCGCTCTAATAGAGTGGCCTGCATGGGAGATTCCGTGCAGGCCACCGGTCCGATCCTCGTCGTCAACGGACCGAACCTGAACATGCTCGGAACCCGCCAGCCCGAGATCTACGGCGCCGACACCCTCGACGACGTCGTCGCGCTCTGCGAACACACCGCCGCCCGGTTCGACCGCAAGGTCATCGCCTTCCAGTCCAATCACGAAGGCGCGCTGATCGATCGGATCCAGCAGGCCCGCGGCGAGGTGTCGGCCATCGTCATCAACCCCGGCGGCCTCACCCACACCTCGGTCGCGCTGCGCGACGCCCTGGTGATTCCCGAGGTGCCGATCGTCGAGGTGCACATCAGCAATGTGCATGCCCGCGAGGAATTCCGGCACCACTCGTTCGTCTCCCCGATCGCCACCGCGGTGATCGCCGGGCTGGGCATCCACGGCTACGCCGCGGCCATCGAGTTCTTGAGCAAGCCATAGGCCGGTCCGCCTCGGCGCGATCACGCGAGGCGGAATACCGGGAATCCGGGGGCGATGGCGACGAGTTGTTCGTCTGTCGCGTCCTCGGTGAGACCCTCGAAGAACTTGCCGACCTCCCAGCCCCACTTCTCCAGGTACAGCCGAAGCAGCGGCACCTTGTCGGCGTCGGCGACCTCGGTGGCGGTGAACTGTTCGGTCTTGCGACCGAGGCGCAGTTCGCCGTCGCCCGCCACGCGCAGATTGCGCACCCACTGCACGTGCCCACGCGGCGCGACCAGGTAACGCTCGCCGTCGGCGGCCGTCATCACGTTGACCATGGTGGTGCGCCATTCGCCGCTCTTGCGTCCGCGCACGGCCAGCAGCCGCGAACCCATGATGCTGATCCCCAGCTTGGGCAGCAGGTTGGCGATCTTGTTGATGATCGGATCGATGCCGGTCGGGGGAAGGTGGCGCGTCGCGTTGTCCATGTTGATCACTCCTGAAACTGTGAGCACTGCTCTCTGTTAAGTACGAGCATGCGCTCTGCGCGGCCTAAAGTCAAGAGCAGTGCTCACAGTTTTCCCATCTCCCTCTTCGGGCGAAGCATTGCCGCGATGGAATGTAGTACGTATGCTACAACTCATCGAAGGTCGATGACTGGGAGGACTCATGACTTCGAACAACAACGACGTTCTCGATGTCGCGCAACTACGGATGCGATACGACGAGACAGACGTCCTGCACGATGTGACTTTTCAAGCGAAGCGCGGGGAAGTGCTCGTCATGCTCGGGCCCAACGGCGCGGGCAAAACCACCACGATCGAGATCCTCGAGGGGTTCCGCAGGAGGTCGGCCGGCCGGGTCGAAGTGCTGGGGGCCGATCCCGAACATGGTGACGAACTATGGCGCGCCCGTATCGGCGTCGTGCTCCAATCCTGGCGTGACCACGCGAAATGGCGCGTGCGCGAGCTGCTCGGCCACCTCGGTGGGTACTACAGCCCGTATTCCACGGCACGGATCACCCGACCGTGGGACACCGATGAACTCATCGCGCTGGTCGGACTCACCGAACAGCGCGACGCGAAGATCGCCACCCTGTCCGGGGGACAGCGACGCAGACTCGACGTGGCGATCGGCATCGTCGGCCGACCGGAACTGCTGTTCATGGACGAACCGACCGCGGGCTTCGACCCCGCCGCCCGGCGCGACTTCCACGACCTGGTCCATCGTCTGGCCGATCTGGACGAGACCACCGTCCTGCTCACCACCCACGACCTGGACGAAGCCGCGAGGCTGGCCGATCGGATCCTGATCCTGGCCGGTGGTCGGATCATCGCCGACGGCTCCCCGGAGGAGCTCAGCGCCGCCACCGCGGGCGAGGCCGAGGTGCGCTGGACCCGCGAGGGCCAACGCTTCGTCCACACGACGACCGAGTCGACGAAATACGTCCACGAACTGTTCAAACAGCACGGCGAACTGATCGAGGACCTCGAGGTACAGCGCGCGTCGCTGGAGGACACCTACATGGCACTGGTCCGCCGTTTCGAATCCGACACGGCCGCCGAACCCGTTCGTTCACTGCAGGAGGTCACACGATGAATCCCACGCTGGTAGCGGTCAGGGGCGGCCTGGCGGCGATGTGGATCGAGCTGCGGCAGCTGTACACCAACGGGACGAGCCTGATGGCCCAGTTCCTCACTCCCACACTGTTTCTGATCGCGATCTTCTTCCTGCGCGACCGGACCTACCAGGACACCGGGCTGTCACTCGGCGAACTCGCGGTGCCCGGCCTGCTCGGCAGCATCATCGCGTTCAACGGCCTGTACGGCATCGCCGAAGTCCTCGCTCTCGACCGGGAGGACGGAACGCTGTTGCGCGCCAGGACGATTCCGAACGGCATCCTCGGCTACTTCATCGGCAAGATCGGTACCACCGCGGGCGCGGTACTCGTACAGCTGGTGGTGGTGCTGACCATCGGCGCCGTGATCGTCGGCGGACTGTCGACGCCCGGCGGCGCCGCGATCACGCTGACGTGGGTGCTCGTGCTCGGCCTGCTGGCCACCCTGCCGATCGGCGCCATCCTGGGCGGGTTGATCGTCGGCGCCCGCGACATCTTCCTGCTGACTTTGCCGCTGATGGGACTCATCGCCATCTCCGGCATCTGGTACCCGATCACCGCCCTCCCCGGCTGGATACAGAGCCTGGCCCAGCTCTTCCCGATGTATTGGCTCGGCCTCGGCATGCGCTCGGCACTCCTGCCCGCCGAGGCGGCGGCCATCGAGATCGACGGGTCGTGGCGGCACCTCGAGACCGCCGCGGTGCTCGGCGTATGGTCGATCGTCGGGTTGTTGCTCGCACCGATCGTGCTGCGGCGAGCGGCCCGCCATGAATCCGGATCCAGCGTGGCCGTCCGCCGCGAGAAAGCGATGCAGCGTGCCTTCTGAGGTCATCTACAACCGCATCGCGATGCTGCGTGCCGAGCGCGGCATCTCGCGGCGGGACCTGGCCGAAGCGCTCGGCGTGCACTACCAGACCGTCGGCTACCTCGAACGCGGCGAATACAGCCCCAGCCTGCACCTGGCCCTGCGGCTCGCGGCCTATTTCGAGGTAGCGGTGGAGGTGGTGTTCTCCACCGAGCCGTTCCCGAGACTGGGATCGGGCGCCGAGACCGCGTGAACGCCGCGCATCACCTGGAACGTCGACTCGGACGCGCCGAGCGACCGCTCCCAATATGACGAAACCGCTTCGGCGAGTAGGCCGTCCACGCCCGCCTCCACACCGGTCGCCATCACATGTCGCGCACCGGCTGCCATCATCCGCAGGTAGGCCGGCTCGTCCAGCCCGCCGTCACGCGCCGTTCCCGCCCACGCGGCATACAGCTCGCCGACGCTGCCCAGCGAACGCTGTGCGTAGGGCACGAACCGGTCGATCTCGGAACCGGATCGATCGATGATCGCCAGCGCTTGCTCGTAGCCGAGGAGCAGCGGCAGGAACAGGGCGAGCATCGCCTGGTAGTAGACCTGGGCCAAGCCGTCGTCCACGCCCAAGTACTCCGCTGCGGCCAGCGGGCGCAACAATTCTCGTCGCGCCTCGAACACTTCCGCCGGCCCGCTGTAGAAGATGTAGGCATCAGGTCCCGCCAGTTCCGGTGGCTGCGCCATCACCCCGCCGGCGAGAAACTCGCCGCCACGAGCACGGACGAAAGCCGCTCCGCGCCTGGTCCGCTGGGGTGAATCCGAGGACAGGTTGACCACTACCTTGCCGGTCAGGTCGACGGACTCGAGAATGTCGTCCATCGCGTCGTAGTGGGTCAGGCTGAGCACGATGAGCTCTGCCGCCGCTACCGCTTCGGTGACCGAGTCGGCACGCCGAGCACCGAGCCCGTCGGCCTTGCCGGCCGTTCGATTCCAGACCGTCACCGCGAATCCGGCGGCGAGGTAGGTGCGCACGATCTGCTGTCCCATCGGGCCGAGGCCGACGACGGTGACGGCTTCTCGACCCGAAGCCGGCATCAGGAGGCCTCGCCACGGAACAACTCGTAGGTCGACACCGGCTTACCCGTTGCCTCGCTCGCGGCGACGGCCTTGCGCCAGTACGACTGCGCGAGGTGCGAGAACCCCGAGTCGACGCCGACTTCCTCGCTGGCGTCGATGATGTGCTGAGCGCCCGCGTCCATCATCTTCAAGCTCGCCAGATCGGCCCAGCCGCCGTTCTGGTTCGCCACCGAGAACTCCTCCATGAAGAACGGAAAGGCCTCGCTGGAGCGGACCGCGAACGGCACGAACGCGGCGATGTCGTGGCCGGACTTCGCGATCATGGCCGTCGCCTGGTCGAAGGCGAGCAGCCACGGATGGAAAATCGTCAACAGCGCCTGGTAGAAGATCTGGGCCAAGCCGTCGTCGGCGCCGAGGTATTCCTGCGGGCTGAGCGGGCGCAGCAGTTCGGCGTGCGCGTCGAAGACCGCCTTCGGGCCGCTGTAGAAGATGTAGGACGCGGGATGGACGATATTGTCGCCCGCCGACATCACGCCGCCGGAGAGGAATTCGGCGCCGCGCTCACGAACCCAGGTGGCGCCTGCCCTCGCTTTGGCCGGTGAATCGGAGGACAGGTTGGCGATGACCTTGCCGGGCAGCTGATCGACGGCCTGACCGAGCACGTCGTACATGGCGTCGTAGTGGGTGAGGCTGAGCACGGAGACCTTATTGGCCGCCAGCGCCTCGGCCACGGTGCCGGCGCGCTTGGCGCCGAGCGCCACCAGCGCGTCGACCTTGGCGGTGCTGCGATTCCATACCGTCACCTCGACACCTGCTTCGAGGAAGGCCTTGACCATGGCCTGGCCCATCGGGCCGAGGCCGAGAACGGAAACGGAACGGGAGGTGGTCTGCTCGGACATTGTGTGGCCCTTCGATTCTCGCTACGGGTTGGTTCGGCGCCGCTTTCCATGGTGTTCGCGCGGGTATCGTTCGGGAAGACCGAACGTTCGGGTGTGGTTGCTTACCTAAAGGTTCGAAATACGGTCAGAAGGGTGCGCCGGAAATGAGCAGTGACGCAGATCACGATGTATGTGGCATGAGCCTGGCCATCGACGTCGTCGGCGGTAAATGGAAGCTGCACCTGATGTGGGCGCTCGGCGCCGGGCCGCAGCGATTCGGCGAGATCCGGCGGCTGCTCGACGGCGTGAGCGAGAAGGTGCTCGCCGAGAACCTGCGTCATCTGGAGAGCTCCGGCGTGGTGCACCGCGAGATCTTCCCCGAGATCCCCCCGCGCGTGGAGTACTCGCTCACCCCGCTCGGCGAGACCCTGCGCCTCGCCCTGGCACCGCTCGAAACCTGGGGCGACGAGCACCGTGCGGTGCTGGCCGCCGCTACCCGACCCACCGCCCCGGCGTCTTCGCCCTCCCCGATCGCGCTGTAACTACCCGCGCTTCACCGTGCTTCGCGCACCTGCGCTGTCATTTCAAGTGCTCCGTGGCGATTCGCTCGCCGATCCGTTCGAGCAGGCGCGCCGCGGCCATGATCGAACGCGCCGGATCGGGCTCCAGGTCGCTGAGCGGATAGCAAGCGGCGAACCCCGCGGCTCGAATCTCACCGGGCGACAACAGGGTTCGACCCACCGCGGCGACCACCGGCACCCCCGCCTTCTTGGCCGCCGCCGCGACCCCGACCGGCGCCTTACCGTGCATGCTCTGGTGATCCAGCGAGCCCTCACCGGTGACGACCAGCGTGGCCCCGTCGACCAAGTCCGTGAATTCCAGCAGCTCGAGCAGCACATCGATGCCACTGCGCACCTGCGCCCCCAGCACCGCGAGCACCCCGAACCCGGTACCACCCGCCGCCCCCGCCCCACCGATCTCGGCGTACCCCGTGCCCAGCACCGCCGCCCAATTGGTAAGCCCCGCTTCGAGTTTCACCATCTGCCGCGGGTTGGCGCCCTTCTGTGGCGAGTACACCGCGACGGCGCCGGCCGGTCCGAGCAACGGATTGTCTACATCGCAGGCGAGCGTGAACAGCGCCGTCGAGACCGCCGGATGCAACCCGGCTCGATCCACCGAGGCCACCTGCGCGAGCATCGCGGCCACATCCGCGACCCCCGTCAATTCCCGCCCCTCCCGATCGAGCAACCGCAACCCGAGCGCCCGCAACAGCCCGGCCCCGCCGTCGGTCGAAGCGCTCCCGCCGAGCCCGAGCACGATCTCCCGAGCCCCCGCGTCGAGCGCGTGCGCGATGGCCACCCCCAACCCGAACGTGTCGGCCCGGAGCGGGTCGAGCCGCCCACCGGGCAACTTCACCAGCCCGACGGCCGCCGCCAACTCCACCACCGCGACGTCTCCGCGCACCGCGTACACCGCCGTCGAAGGCTCCCCCGTCGGCCCGGGCGCGGCCAGCTCCACTCGCTTCCACCCCGACGCCACGAAGGCGTCGACCATCCCGTCGCCGCCGTCGGCCACCGGCACACAGCGCACCCGCGCCCCCGGCGCCCGCCGAGCAATCCCCCGTCCCAACGCCTCGGCAACCTCCGGTGCCGAAAGCGAACCCTTGAACTTGTCCGGTGCAAGCACAACAAGCGGTCCACGAGTCATCCCGACATCTTCCGCCCTGAGACCAAAACCCGCATCCCCGCAGTTCCAGCCATCCTCAACGCCCTGAGTCCGCCGTAACCGCACTACCGAACCTCCTGGGACCACCGATCGACAAGGGCCGACGCCGAACAACACGGTAGCGTCGACCTATGGCGACCGAGGTCCGCAACAACACCGCGCTAGAGCGGTTCGAACTCACCGCCGACGGTCAACCCGCCGGCTACATCGAATACCAGGACACCGGCGACGAACGCGCGCTCGTCCACACCGAGATCTACCCCCGATTCGAAGGCCGGGGCCTGGCGAACATCCTGGTCGAGTCCGCACTCGACGCCAGCCGCGACCAAGGCTTCAGCGTGCTGCCGATGTGCCCGGTGGTGCTGCACTTCATCAACACCCATCCCGACTACATCGCCTACGTCCCGCAGCGGGCCAGAGAGCTGTTCGGCCTACCTCAGTAGTGCGCGACGGCCCCGTCGACAGCCAGTTGCAGCTCTTCTTTGACGAGCCTGGCGATGTCGGCGGGCCGCTGCGGCACCTCGAGGATCGGCGCGCGGAAGTAGGCGACCCCGGACACCACGTCGGCAGCGGTGGTTTCGGCGGTCGCGTCGCGGTCGCCGTAGTTCATCCCGATGGCGATCAGGGCGGGCGCGGCGCCCAGTTTGGCCGCGCGGAACGCGATGTGCCCGATCCCACTGCCGACCGCCTGCACCTTGGTGTGATCTACCTCATTGCAGGTGCCCTCGGGGAAGATCGCGAGGTGATCACCGGCGGCCAACCGCTGCGCGCACACATCCATCATTCGCTGACCGGCGGCATTGACCGCCCGGATCCCGTGATCCTTGCCGCGGAACACCGGGATCCCGCCCATCATGTCCACCTTGCGGCGCTGCTCGGGATCGAGAAAGAGCTCGTCCTTGGCCAGCACCCGCACCCGCCCGATCTTCGAGCGCAACGGTGACCGCCATGCCGTGGCCGCGACCGTGTACGGGTCGCTGGTCGACAGGTGGTTGATCGCGTAGATCACCGGCCGCCCACTGCGAACCAGGGCCTTCAACTGCTGCTTCGCACCCTCGGCGAACACCACGCGCGGCCGGAACCGCCGGGCCAGCACCGCATACGAGGCCAGCGCCTTCCACCTGTTCTGCTGATGGCGCAGGTAGTAGTCGTACACGGCGTCGTTGTCGTCGAGCAGGACTTCGGGCAAAGGCATAGCGCGACCCTACCGGGCGATCGCAGCGGCCCACGCGCGAGGATTTCCGATTTCGATCCGGTCCGCGGGAAGCGCGCACCGGCGCCGAAAATGCGATGATGACTCGGTGGCAGGCGGAGACGACCCGGACGAGCGGCGGACTCGCGACGGACACGGTGACGATCGGCGGCGCGGTCAGCCCGCGGTGAACGTCCGCGCGGGCAACCTGCTGGTGTCCGCGACAGACCTGGTGGAACCTACTTTCCGGCGTACCGTCGTGTATGTGATCGAGCACAACGACGCGGGCAGCCTCGGCGTGGTGCTGAACCGGCCGAGCGAGACCCCGGTCGTCGATGTGCTGCCCGCCTGGGCCGAGCTGGCCGCCAGCCCGACCGACCTCTACATCGGTGGGCCGGTCAAACGCGATGCGGCGCTGTGCCTGGCGGTGCTGCGCACGGGCGTCGACATCTCCGATATCCGCGGGCTGCGCCGGGTCGACGGCCGCGTGGTGCTGGTCGATCTGGACGCCGATCCCGCCGAGATCGGCCCGCTCATCGAGCAGATCCGGGTCTTCGCCGGATACGCGGGCTGGTCGATGGGCCAGCTCGACGGCGAACTCGACAACAACGACTGGATCGTGGTCTCGGCGCTGCCGTCGGACCCGATCGCCACCGACCGCCACGATCTGTGGGCCGCGGTATTGCGGCGTCAGCCGTTGCCGCTGGCGCTGCTGGCGACGCACCCGATTGAACTCGAGCGCAACTGACACCGTTACTCCTTCGACGAGCAGGAGTGACACATGAATTACGACGAGCAGTGACCAGGGCCGCCGATGAACGATGGTCGCGACGAATTGATGCGGGCGCTCTACGCCGAGCACGCACCCGCCCTGTGGCGTTTCACCCTCGGGCTGGTGCGCGATCCGGGCCGGGCCGAGGACATCGTGCAGGAGACGCTGCTGCGCGCCTGGCAACGCCCCACCGTGCTGGAACAGACCGAAACCTCGCCGCGCGCATGGTTGTTCACCGTGGCTCGTAACCTCGCGGTCGA
Organism: Nocardia sp. PE-7; assembly: GCF_030486425.1. NCBI lineage: Bacteria > Bacillati > Actinomycetota > Actinomycetes > Mycobacteriales > Nocardiaceae > Nocardia > Nocardia sp. PE-7. The sequence continues at coordinate 6,689,191 of NZ_CP129614.1, forward strand.
CGAGCACCGCAGCGCCAGGCACCGTCGCGAGTTCGGCACCGACACCCCGCCCGAGCAGGTGAGCCCCGACCAGTCCGATCGCGCGCTCGACGGCTGGCTGGTCGCCGACGCGCTGAGCACATTGAGCCCGGATCATCGCGAGGTGATCGTGCGGGCCTACTATCGCGGCCTCGGCATGGCCCAGATCGCCGACGAATTGGGTATCCCACCGGGAACGGTGAAATCGCGCCTGCACTACGGCATGCGCGCCATGCGGCTGGCGTTACAGGAGATGGGGGTGACGAACCGATGACCGACCTCGCCGACGAGTACAGCACCTGGGACGCTGCCTATGTCCTCGGTTCGCTGGGCGCCGCCGAGCGGCGCGAATACGAGACACACCTACTCGACTGCGCGCACTGCCAGCAGGCGGTCGCCGAGCTGTCCGGGATGCCGGGCATGCTCGGACTGGTGGACCGCGATACCGCGCTGTCGATGATCGCGTCGCCGGAGCCGGACGCGCCGCAGGTTCCCGACCTGATTCCGTCGCTGGCCGCGGCGGCCGAACGGCACAGGCGGCGGCGGCGCTGGGTGAGTGTCGGGAGTGCGGTGGCGGCCGCCGCGGCGGCGGTGGCGATCGCGATTCCGGTGACGGTCACCGTGGCGCGCTCGGAGACGCCGTCCGAACAGATCGTCGCCGAACAGCAGATGCAGGCGGTGGAGCAGACACCGGTGAGCGCGCAGGTGAAGCTGGTCCGCGACGGCGACCGTACGCGCCTGGTGATGACCTGCCGCTACGCGCCGAGCGCTTACGGCTCCGGCTACACCCGCACCTACGGGCTGGTGGTGACCGCGGGTGAGCAGCGGTACGAACTCGACCAGTGGCCCGCGGGCCCCGGCACCGAACTGACGGTGGATCGCACCATCGACGCCCCGCCGGATTCGATCAGCAAGGTGGAGATCACCTCCGTCGATTCCGGCCGGACCATCTTGGTCGCCCAGGTCTGAACGCGCGAACGGTCCGGCCTTCATCAGGAGGCCGGACCGTGTGTGCCACAGGCTACTTCGACTGCTTGGCGAAGATCGACTTCGACCAGAGGAAGCCGCCGCCCGCGATCACCGCGCACCAGACCAGCGAGATCCAGCCGTTGGCGCCGACCTCGGTGCCCATCAGCAGTCCGCGCAGCGTCTCGGTGATGGGAGTGAAGGGCTGGTACTCGGCGAATTGGCGCATTCCGACCGGCATCGTGTCGGTGGCCACGAGGCCGCTGCCGAGGAAGGGCAGCAGCACGATGGGAAACGGTGCGTTGCTGGCACTTTCGGGAGTGGGCGAGAGCAGGCCGAGCGCGATGGCGAGCCAGGTGAAGGCGAACGTCACCAGCGCGAGCAGCCCGAGTGCGGCGAGCCACTCGGCGACGTTCGCGTTCGGCCGGAAGCCGACCAGCATCGCCACGGCGGTCATCGCGACAACACCCGCCATCGCCTGGACGAGCGCGCCCAGCACGTGCCCGGTGAGCACCGACGCCTGCGAAATCGCCATCACCCGAAAGCGATTCACGATCCCCTTGCTCGCGTCGGTGGCGATCGACACTGCCACCGACACCGTCAGATAGGCGGGCAAGAGCAACATCATGCCCGGCGCCAGATAGTCGATATAGCTACCGCCCGAGGACTTCTCGAGCGCCCCACCGAAGACGTACTTGAACACCAGCATCAGCACGATCGGCATGATGATGATGCTGAACGTCATGCTGGGGTAGCGCTTGACGTGAATCATGTTGCGTCGCAACATCGTCATCGTGTCGGCGAAGGCGTAGGACTTGGATTTGGTCGGTGTGGTCATCGCAGTGACTCCTGCTCGATGGTGGCGCGGCCGGTGAGGGTGAGGAAGACGTCGTCGAGGTTGGGGGTGTGCACCGAAATGCCGCCCGCTTCGATGTTCTCGGCATCGAGCAGATCGAGCACGGAGCGCAGGGAACGCACGCCGCCGTCGCTCGGTACGGCGAGGGTCAGGCCGTCGGTGCCCTCGACCACCTTCGCCGTCGACCCGAACGCGCGCTGGGCGGCGATCAGGTCGGGCTGATCGGTGAAATCGATGCGGATGTGGCCGCCCGGAATCAATCGCTTCAGTTCTGCCGCGGTGCCTTCCGCGACGATTCGGCCGTTGTCGAGTACCGCGATGCGATCGGCCAGCTGGTCGGCCTCCTCCAGGTACTGGGTGGTGAGAAAGACGGTGACGCCGAGATCGTCGACCAGGCCGCGGATGATCTCCCAGATCGAGCGGCGACTGCGCGGGTCGAGGCCGGTGGTCGGTTCGTCGAGGAAGATCACCCGCGGATCGCCGACCAGCGTCATGGCCAGATCGAGCCTGCGGGTCATGCCGCCGGAGTAGGTGCTCGCGGGCTTGTCGGCGGCCTCGACCAGGTCGAATCGTTGCAGCAGTTCCGCTGCCAGCGCGCGGGTCTCGCGGCGCGGCAGGTGGTTCAGGTCGCCCATCATGTGCAGGTTCTCGCGGCCGGTCAGCAGCTCGTCGACGGCGGCGAACTGCCCGGTGACGCCGATCAGCTCACGCACCCCGCCTCGGTCGGTCACCACATCGTGGCCGCCGACGGTGCACTCCCCCGCATCGCCCGCGATCAGCGTGGTGAGGATCTGCACGGTGGTGGTCTTGCCCGCGCCGTTGGGGCCGAGCAGGGAGAAGACAGTGCCCTCGGCGACGGTGATGTCGATGCCGTCGAGAACAGTTTTGTCGCCGTAGGCCTTGCGCAGGCCGCGTGCGGTGATGGCCGAGTTGACCATGATCGTCCCTTTCCACAGGATTGCATTCATTGCTGCGAATATGTGCATGTGTTATCGACACAGCCCCCAGGGGCTGCGGTTCGGGTGTGATGTGCGGTTGTGGTCGAGAAGCTAGATGTCGAGCTCCTCGATCTGCGGGTGCGCGGTGATGTCTTCGACCTTGCGGTAGAGCTTGTCGGGCACGCGATCCTTCAGGTCTTTCAGGTCGTCGAGGATCTCGTAGTCGTAGTCGCCCCAGTCCCACGCCCGGTCACCGATGCCGAACATGCGGCGCCAGTATTTCCAGTCCTTCATGTCGCCCGCGGCATCCCCGGTCGGATATTCCGACCACAGCGCCGAGTGCGTGTGGAGCACGAGCTTGCCCTTGCGGCTGCGGAAGACCTGCTGGTGCAGCACCCGCTTGTCGCCGACTTCGCGCCATTCGCCCAGCAGCACGCCCTGGAAGCGCACCTGCCGGACGCCGTCGCGACCCACCTGCAGCACCACCTCCTCGAAGCCGGCCTCACGTCCTTCTTCCAGCTCGATGAGCCTGCGCAGCGCGCTGACCACGGTGCTGGAGAGGTTTCCGCCGACCAGCTCCTGAGCCCGCTGGAACACGGGGAGATCGTCGTCGGCTACGTAGATCGTCTTGTTGGGCATGAACTCACTATACGTATATGTGTACGTACACACAAGGGGTGGTTTTCACCCACCCTCTGAACTCCCCCTCGGCGCGCCTCGTAACCACATCAGACGCGGTGCACAGCGGCGTCACATTTCGTCGCGGAGAAGGAGGGCCGATGCCGGACAGAGTGGTGGACTACCTGGTACGAACGGTAGCCGACCGGGGAATCACCCAGATCTTCGGCGTCGACGGCGCCAATATCGAGGACCTCTACGACGCGATCTTCGACGCGGGCGGTTCGCCCGCCGGCATCGTCGCCAAACACGAGTTCTCGGCGGCGACGATGGCTGACGGCTATGCGCGCAGCACCGGCGGAATGGGTGTCGTGGCTGCCACTTCGGGTGGTGGCGCGGTGAATCTTGTTGCCGGACTAGCCGAATCGTTCACATCCCACGTTCCGGTGCTGGCCTTGATCGGACAGCCACCGACCAGTCTGGAAGGTCTCGGTGCGTTCCAGGACTCGAGCGGCCTGTCCGAATCCATCGACGCGGCAGCGCTGTTCGCGACGATCAGCAGGTACTGCGCTCGGGTGACCGACCCGAGCGAGCTGCCCGAGCAGCTCGCCGCGGCGATCGCGGCCGCGGAAAGTGGTGGACCAGCAGTGCTGCTGATTCCGAAAGATGTTCAGCAGCAGGCGATGCCGGAATACATCCGCGCGCGGCAGTTCGATACCGCCGCGGCCGGAGCACCGCTCGATCGAGCCTCGCCGAGCTTCCCGGCAGCGACTTCCCCGCACACCGTCGCCACCGAACTCGCCGACGCCCGGCGCACAGGGAAGGTGGTGATCATCGCCGGTGATCAGGTCGCCCGCGACGATGCCCGCGACGAACTCGCCGAACTGGTCGCCACGCTCGACGCCGCCATCGGCCTGGCCCCCGACGCCAAGGACGTGTATTCCAACACGGGCCCCGGTTACTGCGGTGTCGCGGGCAGCATGGGTCACGCAGCGCTGGTCGAGGCCCTCTCGGCGGCAAGCGCCTGTCTGCTCGTCGGCACCCGCCTCCCGGTCACTGCCCGCGCCGGGCTCGACGCCGCCCTCGCCGACCTGCCGGTACTCAGCGTCGGCGCGCGGGCGCCATACCTCGCGGCGACCCACGCCACCAGCGCGGATCTCGCGGCGACCATCACCACACTGCTGGCCGACATCGGCGCGGGGTCGACTTCGAGCCCGCGTGCGGCCGAGCTCACGCCGATGGCAGTCCCCGAAGCGGCGGGCCCCGGGCTGCGCTATCGCACCGTCGTCGAGGCGATCCAGCGCGCGCTGCCCGATGGCGCGGATATCTTCGCCGACGCGGGTAACACCGGCGCCTCGGTGGTGCATTACCTACGGGTACCCGAGGGCGGACGGTTCACGGTCGCACTCGGGATGGGCGGAATGGGTTACGCCTTCGGCGCGGGTATCGGTTCCGCGTTCGCCCGCCGCGCCGCACCCGACGGCTCGCATCGCACCGTCGTCATCGCAGGCGACGGCTCGTTCTTCATGCACGGCATGGAGATACACACCGCGATCGAACACGACCTGCCCATCACCTTCGTGGTGTTCAACAACAACGCGCACGCCATGTGCGTCACCCGGGAGCAGCTCTACTACCGGGATCGCTACAGCTTCAACCGTTTTCAACCGTCATATCTGGGAGCGGGCATCGCGGCCATGTTCCCCGGGCTGCAGGCCCGCACCGTCTCCGACCCCCACCGGTTGTCCGACGCACTCGACCACAGCTTCGCCGCCGCCGGACCCGACTTTCTCGAAATCCTCTGCGACCCCGACGAAGTCCCGCCGTTTCTGCCCTTCCTGTCCGCCCTCGAATCCTCCAGGAGCACCCCGTGACCACCAGCGCCCTGCCTGCCCTGTCCGACATCCCCGATGAGGTGGTGCCCGGCGTCATCCGCATCGAGAACTCCGATCGGGAGACCACCACGCCGATCATCATGGACATGCTGCGGTCGGTGTATCCACACGACCAGATCTTCGGTGACTACTGCCCCGTGCAGACCTACATCGCGGCGCCGCCACGCGAGGTCTACGAGTACCTCGCCGACACTCGCTCGCTCGAGGAATGGACCTACAGCCTGCGGGGATTCGTCGAGACCGCCGAACCCGGCCTGTGGCTGGCCTACGACCGCCTCGGTGACGCGACCAAGTGTTTCACCCGCACCGTCGCCCATCCCGACGCGATGACCGTCGACTATCACTGCGCGTGGGACCAGTCCGAGCACCTCTGGATGATCTATCTGATGCGGGTGGTCGACGCCCAGGTGGTGTTCAACAAGCCGGGTTCGGTGGTGACGTGGGTCAACTGCAAGCACCCCTTCTACGACGAAAACGGTTATCCCGAAACAGCTCCGCCGAAACGCCCGGTCTGGGTCGGCGATTTCTGGGAGATGTTCTCCGCCGGACACCAGCTCGAGCTGGACAACCTCAAAGCCATTTGTGAATACCGCGCGGCCAACGGGCTGCCCATCAAGCCGGAGTGGATGCAGTGAATATGCCGCAGGTGAGTCTGGTCGATGTCGCGAGCTATCTGCCCGGCGACCCCGTTCCGACCGACTACTTCACCCAGTTCTCACGTTCGGAGCGGATGGCGAAGAACGTGATGTTCCGTTCGCCGACCGGTCGCCATCACATCGGACGCGACGAAACCGCCGTCGACATGGCCGAGCAGGCTTTCGCCCAGCTGCGCGAACGCCACGGCGCCGATCTCGCCGCCGAGATCGACATCATCATCACCCACACCCAACTGCCCGATAATCCGGTGCTCGGCGCCGGGCCCGAACTGGCGCGCCGGCTCGGGGCGAAACCCTCGCAGGTGCTCGATGTGCACAACAGCGGGTGCGCGGCGTTCGTCCAGATGATGGCGATGGCCCGGATGATGATGGCGACCAGCGACGCCAAGACCGCGCTGATCGTCGCCGCGCAGAATTGCGCGGGTCCGGTGTTCACCCAGCCCGATATCCGGAAGCTGGCGCAGGCGCCGGTGCCGGGTGACGGTTGCGGAATCGGCCTTTTGCGCAAGGACGATTCGGGTCCGATTCTCGATATCGAAACCCGCACCTATCCCGAATTCGCCGGTGACATGGACTTTTCCACGAACGGCACGCGCAAGTACTGGGAACCGGGTGAGGGCCAGGGCTGCGTGAGTTTCTCCGAATCCAAGATCACCAAGGTGTTCGCGCGCGGCAATCGCTTGGTACCCGAGGTGGCGCTGGAGGTCTGCAAGCGGATCGGGGTGAAGAGCAGCGATATCGACACTTTCGTCACCAATCAGCCCAATCGGCTGTTCCTGCGCAACTGGCACGACGCACTGGAACTGCCCGCCGAACGTCATCCCGATACGTTCGATCAGTGCGGAAACCTTTTCGCCGCGGGCATTCCCGTGACTCTCGACGCGGAGAACCGGGCAGGCCGATTGCGTAACGGGTCTGTGGTGTTGCTGTCGGCGTTCGCGCACGCGGGTGACTTCGCCGGTGCGGCGGCTGTTCGCTGGGGCGCCGCGCGATGACTGTGCGGCTGGTGGAACCGACGACCCCCTCCCGTCGGTTCCACAACACTGCGACACCGACACTGTTCGACCTCGGTCTCAGCGAGAACCCCTTCCCGCCATTGCCTTCCGTGCTCTCGGCGGTGAATACCGCACTGACCCACGCCAACCGATATCCGGAGTTCCTTCCGGAAGAGCTGCCGCGGGTCATCGCCGATCACCTCGGCGTCTCACCCGACGACGTGGTGGTCGGCGCGGGGGCCACCGGTGTCGCGATGCAGGTGATGCGGACGCTCGGCAGCGGTGAACTGCTCACCAGTACCCCGACTTTCGACGGTTACCCGATCATGGCCGACATGGCCGGGATGACGCTGGTTCCGATCCCCCTCGACGTCCGCGGCAATCAGGACCTCACCGCCATGCGCCGCTCGGTGAACCGGCGCACCGCCCTGGTCGTACTGTGCCGCCCCCACAACCCCACCGGCACCGTGCTCGACGCGGCGGCCGTCCGATCCTTCCTCGCCGCGATTCCCCGCCGGGTGCCGGTCCTGCTCGACGAGGCATACGTCGAATTTCTCGACCCGACAGACCGGCTCGACATCCGCACCCTGCTGCACCGCCACCCGAATCTGCTGATCCTGCGCACCTTCTCCAAGGCGTACGGATTGGCCGGGCTGCGGATCGGCTACTGCGTGGGCCGCGGAAAGCTGATCGAGCGAATCCGGCACCAGCAGTTGCCCTTCGGCACGCCCACCGCGTCCGTCGCCGCGGTGCGCGCCGCCTACGCGGCAGGCCAGGAACTTCGCGACCGCGTCGACCGCATCAACGGCGAACGCGATCTCCTACGAATGACTCTGCTGGCCTGTGGAATCGATGTCCCTCACAGTCACGCGAACTTCCTCTACCTGCCCGGACCAGGCGTAGCCACCGCCCTGCGCCGGGCCGGAATCAAGGCAAAGGCTTACCCCGACGGCAGCGCCCGCATCGCGGTCGGTGACCCTGTCGCGGGCCGGGCAGTCCACGCCGCCCTCGTCGGCCTGCGGTAGTCAGTTCGACAACGGAACCCCGACCCGGTGCGCACCGGGTCACCACGACCGGGACCTGGACCCTCCACCAGGTCCCGGTCATCCGCGGTTCAACACCCGCCGCCGCCACCGCAACCGCCCCCGCCACCACACCCGCTCCCGCCACCGCAGCTTCCCCCACTGCCGCCGTCACCGCCGCCGCCGTCACCGGTCCCGGCGAACCAGGCACCGGCACTACCCGCGGCAAGCCATCCCGACCTGCGCGCCGTGGCTGCACCCCGCTTCGGCCGCAGCACGATCCTGGTGACGCCCACGATGAAGAACACCAGCGAGCCGACCAGGATCGCCGCCGTGAACATCCACCCGTTTGCCGCGGAGATCAGCCCGACAACCAGCAGCACCAGGGCCCCGGCAATGTATCCCCTGCTCCCCCTCAGGTCAGAACGTGTAGCAGCCATCGGAAACCTCCTGCGAATGTCGAAATCATGGTGCGACCGCGTATGTCTGGGCCGACCGTAAACGCTGGTCCTTGCAATTCGCTTTCAGCCGGCCTGCGCCGATGGCGCGCCACATCTACCCCTCGCCCCGGCGCGGCAACCGGTCCTCAGTCCCCGCCGCCACCACCGAAACCGCCGCCGTAGGTCTCGTTCAGCGAGTCCGCGTCGTCGATCCCGCGTCGACCGGCCTTGCCGCCGGAATCGATCCGCACACGTTGGTATTTCGACCGCAAGCGGCGCGAATTCCGAACACTCAGCACGCCACCGATCATCAGCAGGGTCACCGCGCAGCCGAGCAGGCCGAGGGCGACCAGCAGCGAATGGCTGGTGGCGATCACCCCGACCAGAGCTACCAGAATTCCCGCACCGTAGATCATCAAGATTGTCCGTTCAGATGTCAGCAGCTACTGCTGCCGCCGCCACAACTGCTGCTACTTCCCCCACCGCAACTGCTGCTGGATCCGGAGTCGCAGCTGCCGCTGCTGCTCGACCCGGAGTCGGTGCTCGCTGACCAGGCGCTGCCGCTGGACCAGCTGCTGTCAGGAGAACTCCAACTACTCGAGCCCGATCGCCTTGCCCGCGGGTGAGTACGCGCCCGCTGTAGATTCGCGGCCCGCTGCGCGCGCCTGGTCCTGTCGGCCGGGGTATCGGTCGCCCGAATGATCGCCCTGATGATCATCACCGGCGCTCCGATGAGCACTACGACAGATACCGCGACTACGACGATCGCGAACAGTGCGGCGATCACCTCGATGACGTTCACGGGACCCCCTGATTGGATCGGTATGTCGAGACCGACCGTAACCGCGCGTTCTTGCAATCCCCTTGTGGCCGACTAACAGGTCGACGAATCGTCACCGCTCGACGAATCGCCACGACCATCTCCACTCGACCACGCCGACTTTCGCCGACTCTTCGCCTGCCCCGACGCCGCACGCCGATGCGCCCGGCGAGCCGCGGCCGCGTCCCGTTCGTTTCTGGCTTCCGGTGTGGCACCGAGCATGACGAGCCCGACCAACACCAGCACGACCGTGGTCGCCAGCAGGACTGCTCCCGTACCACCCCCGAGCAGCAGCCCGACTACAGCGACGATGAACGCCAAGACAAAGACCATGGTTCCTCCCCGAGATGAGCGTCGCCGTCTACCGACGACACCGAATTGCCTACTGATCCGCCCCGATGAAATTCACTCAGCAGCTGCCGCCACCACAGCTACTGCTGCTACCGCCGCCACAGCTACTGCTCGACCCGGAATCGCAACTCCCCGACCAGCTGCTACTGCCGCTGTCGCTACTACTACTTCCGCCGCTGGACCAGCTCGTATCGGCCGAACTCCAACTGCTACTCGCCCCCGAGCTGTGTCCCCGTTGCCGATTCCGAGCCCGCGCCAGCTCCCGTGCCTGCCGATTCGCCGCGATCCGCGCGCGCCTTTCCGGTCGCCCCGCCGGATCGGAGACCTGCTGAACAATCGCCAGCACGGCCATGACCGGCACGGTCACGATTCCCACCACGCCGAACATCGCGACAAGAAACCCGAGAACAGCGGCGACGACATCGGTGATACTCATGGACCCCTCCTACCTGGACCGGCATGTAGGGGCGACCGTAACCGCGCGTCCTTGCAATCTCCTTGTGGCTCAACCACTGTCGAGGCCACGATCAGCGATCACTCGCCGCCGCCACCCCCACAGCCGCCGCCTCCGCAACTGCTGCCACCCCCACAGCCGCCCCCGCCATGTCCACCGCTACCGCTGTTTCCACTGCCGCCGTGATGCAGTCCGCCACCGTCACCGAACCAGCTGACCCCAGTCGTAGATGTCCCCGCAGCCCACCACCGCTTCGATTTCCGCGACCCGCCGGGATCACGAAAGGCGAGAAGGCCGCCGACCACGACGATGACCGCCGCGATCACGAGCACGACGATCCCCGTGATCGCCGAATAGCTGGTAGTGATCGCCCCGATCAACGCGAGAACGAGCCCAACCCCGACAACCTTCATGATTCCCCCGATCAAGGTCCTGCCTCCTGTTGTACCGGAGTGCGAGACCCGCCGCCAGGGGGTTAGTTCGCGGGGGCGCAGGTGTCGCGGATGGAGCAGCCGCCGCAGGAGGAGCCGCAGCCGCCTACCGGAGCGGGAGGCAGCAGGGGTTCGACTGTGCGGGCCGCGGCGTTGGCGCCCGCGCCGAGGGTGAAGACCGCGATCACTGCGACCAGCGCGGCGACGGCGAGGCCCGCGAAACCACCGGCTCCGAGGACGACGAGGCCGCCGGCGAACAGCAGGGCGCCCGCGCCGACGGAGGTGGGGGCGGCGATGCGGTTGGCGAGGCGGAAATTGTCGTCGCTGTGCAGCGCGGCTTCCGTCGTGACACCGAGGAAGCGGTTGCGGGGCAGTTTGCCGAGCAGTCCGAGCACGCCGGTCGCGATGGCGACCGCGGCCAGCGCGAACAACAGGAGAGCGACGACGACCATTCATGCAGGCTAGCGCACCCGTGGAGACCTGAAATAAGGACTCCCCGTCGAGGTGACCGGCCACACACCGCCGGTGCGCCCCTTCCGTGGCCGAACGGGACCGCGCGGCACGTTCTCGGCCCTTGGGAAATCGCCTGGCAGCCACGTTCTACGCTGTTAGACGATGTTTACCGGGGATCGGCGAGAACAAGAAGGCAGGACCGTGCAGGACACTCGTGCAACCGAGACTGACGTACCTCAGCACCGGTACAACGCCGAGCTGGCTGGGCGGATCGAACGCCGCTGGCAGCAGAACTGGACCGAGCGCGGCACCTTCCACGCGCCCAACCCGGTCGGCCCGCTCGCTGGGGAGACGCCGCCGGACAAGCTGTTCATCCAGGACATGTTCCCGTTCCCCTCGGGCGCGGGCCTGCACGTGGGTCACCCGCTCGGCTATATCGCCACCGATGTGTTCGGCCGCTACCACCGCATGCGCGGCCGCAACGTGCTGCACGCGCTCGGTTACGACGCCTTCGGCCTGCCCGCCGAGCAGTACGCCGTGCAGACCGGCGCGCACCCGCGGGTGACCACCGAGGCCAATATCGCCACGATGCAGCGTCAGCTGGACCGACTGGGCCTCGGCCACGACCCTCGGCGTTCGTTCGCCACCACCGACCCCGAGTACTACCGGTGGACGCAGTGGATCTTCCTGCGCATCTACAACGCCTGGTACGACCAGGAAGCCGGTCGGGCACGGCCGATCGCGGAGCTGGAAGAGCAGTTCGCCACGGGTGCGCGACCGGTTCCCGACGGTGACTGGAACACCATGTCGGCCACCGAGCGCGGCGCGCTGATCGACTCGTATCGCCTTGTGTACCAGTCCGATTCGATCGTCAACTGGTGCCCGGGGCTGGGCACGGTGCTGTCGAACGAAGAGGTCACCACCGATGGGCGCAGTGAGCGCGGGAACTTCCCCGTGTTCCGTAAGCGCATGTGGCAGTGGATGATGCGCATTACCGCCTACTCCGATCGTTTGGTCGACGATCTGGACACGCTGGACTGGCCCGACAACGTGAAGTCCATGCAGCGCAACTGGATCGGGCGCTCGCGTGGCGCACAGGTGCGGTTCGACGCCGATGGCGAGACCATCGAGGTGTTCACCACCCGACCCGACACCCTGTTCGGCGCGACGTATGTGGTGCTGGCCCCCGAGCACGAGCTGGTCGACAAGCTGACCGCCGGAGCCTGGCCCGCCGACACCGACGCCCGCTGGACCAACGACAGCGCCACCCCCGCGGAAGCCGTTGCCGCGTACCGCAAGTCGATCGCGGCGAAGTCGGATCTGGAACGTCAGGAGAACAAGGAGAAGACCGGCGTCTTCCTCGGCTCCTACGCCACCAACCCGGCCGACGGCACACAGGTGCCGATCTTCATCGCCGACTACGTGCTGAGCGGCTACGGCACCGGCGCCATCATGGCGGTGCCGGGCCACGACGGGCGCGACTGGGATTTCGCGACCGCACTCGGCCTGCCGATCATCGAGGTGATCGCGGGCGGCGACGTGAGCGAAGCCGTCTACTCCGGTGACGGCGAACTGGTAAATTCCGGCTTCCTGAACGGACTTCGGGTCGACGAAGCCAAGGCGACCATGATCGGCCACCTCGAAGCCGAGGGCCACGGCACCGGCACCGTCCAGTACAAGCTGCGCGACTGGCTGTTCGCCCGTCAGCGGTACTGGGGCGAGCCGTTCCCGATCGTCTACGACGCCGACGGGGTGGCCCACGCGCTGCCGGAATCCATGCTGCCCGTGGAGCTTCCGGAGATGGAAGACTTCGCGCCGGTCACCTTCGACGCCGACGACGCGAACTCCGAGCCGTCCCCGCCGCTGGCCAAGGCCACCGATTGGGTGAATGTCGAGCTGGACCTGGGCGACGGGCCCAAGCAGTACCGCCGCGATACCAATGTCATGCCCAACTGGGCCGGATCGTCGTGGTACCAGCTGCGCTACGCCGACCCGACCAACGCCGAGACGTTCTGCGCCGAGGAGAACGAGAAGTACTGGCTCGGCCCGCGCACGGCCGAGCACGGCCCGAACGACCCGGGCGGCGTCGACCTGTACGTGGGCGGTGTGGAGCACGCGGTGCTGCACCTGCTCTACGCGCGGTTCTGGCAGAAAGTGCTCTTCGACCTGGGCGATGTGTCGGGCAGCGAGCCCTACCGCCGCCTGTACAACCAGGGCTACGTGCAGGGTTACGCGTACACCGACGAGCGTGGCGCATACGTGCCGGCCGCCGAGGTCGTCGAGCGTGACGCGAAGTTCTTCTGGACCGGGGCCGACGGCGTCGAGATCGAGGTGGCCCAGGAGTACGGCAAGATCGGCAAGTCGCTGAAGAACGCCATCTCGCCCGACGAGATGTGCGACCTCTACGGCGCCGATACTTTCCGCTTCTACGAGATGTCGATGGGTCCGCTGGATACCTCGCGCCCGTGGGCGACCAAGGACGTCGTCGGCGCGCACCGCTTCCTGCAGCGGGTGTGGCGCCTGGTGGTCGACGAGGAAACCGGCACGGTGAAGGCCACCGACGCCGCGCCCTCGGACGAGACCCTGCGCCTGGTGCACCGCACCATCGCCGGCGTCGACGACGACCTGGCCGCGCTGCGCGACAACACCGCGGGCGCCAAGCTGATCGAGCTGACCAACCACCTCACCAAGAACTACCCCACCGGCGCCCCCCGCGCCGCCGTGGAACCCCTGGTGCTGATGCTCGCCCCGCTGGCTCCCCACATCGCCGAGGAACTGTGGGAACGCCTGGGCCACAACGCGTCCCTGGCCCACGGCCCCTTTCCCGCGGCCGACCCGGCACTGCTGGTCGCCGACTCGGTGGAATACCCGATCCAGGTGAAGGGCAAGGTACGCAGCCGAATCCAGGTCCCCGCCGATGCCGATGCGGCGGCGATCGAAGCCGCCGCCCTGGCCGACGAGAAGGTCATCGCCCTGCTCGAAGGTCAAGCGCCGCGCAAGATCATCGTGGTGCCGGGCAAGATGGTCAACATCGTCCCCTGACCTGCGATAGCACCTACGGCGAAGCCCCGGAACGATCCCTGACGAGAGTCACATCGCCGGGGCTCTTCCGTCAGGCCTGTACCTGGAGCACATCATTCAGCGTGACCAGGGCCAGGTTGCGTTCCCTGATGATGTCGACCAGCTGGCCGTAGCAATGGGTCACCGGGGGGAAATTGGCGTGACCGATGATGATGGTCTGGGCGGCGAAATACTTGTGGGCGCATTCGATCAGGTACTCCTCGGTGATGAGGCCTGAGTCGGAGAGCGAGCCGTACCACATGGTGGGGACGGTGTAGCCGAGATCGGCGGCCACCTTGTCGACGGTGGCGTTGTGATATCCGAACGGCGGGCGATAGTACGGCGTGCCATCGACGCCGAAGTTGTTGCGCAGGAACGTTTTCGTGCGGCTCAGCTGGTCGGCCACCTCGGTGGTGCCGATTTTGGTGAGGGCGGCGTGGTCCCAGGTGTGGTTGCCGAGTTGGATCTGACCCGATTCCACCAGCGGGCGCAGTGCGTCGCGGTGGATGGTCCAGGATTCGTAGTAGCCGGTGACGAAGAAGGTGAAGCGGGCGCCGGTGTCCTTCGCCCATTTCACGTAGGCGCCGACGACTTCGGGACTGGCGCCGTCATCCACGGTCAGCGCCATGGAACGGCCCTGACCAGGGAGCGCGGTGATGGGCTTCGGGGGAATGATCGACTTCGGGCCGCCCGGCGGGGGTGGGAGCACGGGCTTGACGGGGGTCGGAGCCGGCGGCGGCGTAGGGATCTCGCCCGCGGAACCCGCCTCGACGGTCTCGCCCTCGGCGGTCGCACAACCGGTCAGCGCCACAGCGGTACCCGCAGCCAACATCGCCAGCATTCGACGTCTATCCACTTACGAAACCCCTACTCGAGTCATTTTGCGGCCGGCGCCGCGGGACGATACCTACCGAATCCATCGAACGTCTGAACCAGCGGATACCTCTGTGCGAATTCCAGCGCCGACCCCGCCTTCGCAGCTATCGGCGACCCTACCGAATCGCGCGAATTCGGTCAGCGCGGACGCAGCACGATCTCGGTGGGATGTCCGTCGCGCGGTGTATCGAGAGCGGTTCGCACGGCACCGGCCACCGTCTCGGCGGTGAGGAATTCCTCCGGCCGGTACTCGCGGCCCTCGTCGGCGACGATCGCGCGCTGCATATCGGTGTCGATGCGGCCGGGGAACAGCGAGGTCACGCGCAGCGCGGGCTCCTCCTGGCGCAGCGCGTCGGCGAAGGCGCGCAGCCCGAATTTGCTCGCCGCATAGGAACCCCAGCCGGGATGCGCGCGCAGCCCGGCTCCCGAATTGATCAACACCACATGCCCGTTCGCGGCGCGCAGCGCGGGCAGCAACACCCTCGTCAGCTCGACGACGGCGATCAGATTGACCTCGAGAGTTTCACGCCACTGCTCGACCGACGACTCGGCGACCGTCCCGAGGTCCGCGATTCCCGCGTTGTGCACGAGGACATCGAGCCGCGAGATCCGCTCGGCGGCCGCCGACACCGCGGGGTAATCGGTGAGCGCGACCGGCCAGCCCGTCGCGTCGGGCAGTTCGGTGAGAATCGGCTTCAGCGCGTCGGCCGAGCGGGCGCCGAGAAGTAGCTCGTGGGTGGGCGAGAGCTCGCGGGCGATCGCGGCACCGAGTCCACGGCTCGCGCCGGTGATGAGAGCGGTCTGGGCGGGAGTATTGGTCACCGTCATACATCCCACGCTAGCGGGCACAGATATCTCGACGCCCTGGCCGTTTCCCCCAGCGCAGGACAGCACCGGCTAGTACCGTCGGACTATGACCGATCCCCGGTACAACTACGGACCAGCGGACCCGCAGTACCCCCAGCACCAGGGCCAGCCTCAGTACGGCCAGGGCCAGCCCCCCTATCCTCAGGGCGAGCCGGAGCCCAAGGTCAATGTGGGCAAGCTGTGGGCAGGCGGTATCGGCACGGCCGTCGTTGCCGCCCTGCTGGTGGTCGTCGCGATCATGCTGATCCGCGGCGTGCTCGGCATCGCGATCCTCTCGCCGGAAGGCGCGGGCGCGTACGGCACCGTCTCCACCACCTCCTACGCCATCGCCGCCGCGGCCGCCGCGCTGCTGGCCACGGCCCTGCTGATGGTGTTGTTGCTCGCCATGCCGAGCCCGCTCACGTTCTTCACCTGGATCTGTCTGCTCCTCACCGCCGTCGCGGTGATCCTGCCGTTCACGTTGGCCGCCGATCTGGACGCCAAGATCGCGACCGCGGCGATCAACCTGGTGGTGGGGCTGTGTATCACCACCATGCTCAGCTCGGTCGGATCGGCCGCCCAGAACACGCCGCGTCAAGCCGGGTACTGATCGTCACAG
Organism: Nocardia sp. PE-7; assembly: GCF_030486425.1. Taxonomy (NCBI): domain Bacteria; kingdom Bacillati; phylum Actinomycetota; class Actinomycetes; order Mycobacteriales; family Nocardiaceae; genus Nocardia; species Nocardia sp. PE-7. The sequence goes on from NZ_CP129614.1 coordinate 6,705,505, forward strand.
TGTCGCCGAGATGCCATAGGGCCTGCTCCGCCGCAGAATAGACAGATGACCGACCCAGGTTTCACCTCGACGCAGCTCGCGGCCCGCGCCGCCTACCTCCTGCGCGGCAACGACCTGGGCACGATGACCAGCGCCGCGCCCCGCCTCTACCCACACATGTGGAGCTGGGACGCGGCGTTCGTCGCGGTTGGGCTGGCGCCGTTGAGCGTGGAGCGGGCCGTGGTCGAACTCGACACGCTGCTGTCGGCGCAGTGGAAGAACGGGATGATCCCGCACATCGTCTTCGCCAACGGTGTGGACGGGTACTTCCCCGGGCCCGCACGGTGGGAATGTCGCAAGCTCGCGACGAACGCGCCCGACGGCCCCGACACCTCCGGCATCACGCAGCCGCCGGTGCACGCCATCGCCGTGCAGCGCATCCTCGACCATTCCCGCAGGCACGGCCGCTCCACCCGGGCCGTGGCCGAGGAATTCCTGAACCGCCGCTGGCCGGATCTGGTGCGCTGGCACCGCTGGCTCGCGCACGCCCGCGACCCCAAGGAAACCGGGCGGATCACGCTGTACCACGGCTGGGAATCCGGCATGGACAACTCCCCGCGATGGGACCGCGCCTACGCCAATGTTGTTCCGGGCAAGGACCTTCCGCCGTATCGGCGCGCGGACACCTCGATCGTCTCCGACCCGACTCAGCGACCCAGTGACCGCGAATACGACCGCTACCTGTGGCTGGTCGAGCAGATGCGGCGCGCGAACTACGACGATTTCCAGCTCACCTCGGTGATGAGTTTCGCCGTGGAGGACGTGTTCGTCTCCGCGATCTTCGCGCTGGCCTGCGAGGTGCTGGCCGATATCGGCGAGGAGTACAAGCAGCCGCACGCCGACGTCCGCGAACTGCACGGCTGGGCCGAGCGTTTCCGCAAGGGCGTGGTCGCCACCACCGACGAACGAACCGGCGCGGCAAGGGATTACGATTCCCGCTTGCAGCGCTGGATCAGCACCGAGACCCTCGCCATGTTCGCGCCGCTGATCTCGGGCGGCCTGTCCCGCCACGCCGAGCGGGCCCTCCTCAACACCTTCGAGGGCCCTCGCTTCTGCGGGCACCCCGACCTGCGTTACGCGCTGCCCCCATCGACCTCCCCCGTCTCCAAGGACTTCCGTCCCCGCGAATACTGGCGTGGCCCGGTCTGGCCGGTCATGAGCTGGCTGTTCTCCTGGGCCTTCGCCCGCCGAGGCTGGGCCGAACGCTCCTACATGCTTCGAGCCGAAGGTCTGCGCCAGGCCAGCGACGGCAGCTTCGCCGAGTACTACGAGCCCTACACCGGCGCTCCGCTGGGCAGTATGCAGCAATCCTGGACTGCCGCTTCGGTTCTCGACTGGTTGGGTTAGTTCTCCCCGACAGCGGTCTGCCATTCGACGGTGATGCCGAGTTCGCGCGCCAGGGTTGACGCCAGACCTTCCGGATCACCGCCGGTGATGGTGGCGCCGCGCAGCGCGGTGATGCCGTAGATGCCGGTGAGGTCGCAGTCCTCGAAGCGCAGGTTCTGCTGGATGCGCGCGCCGGTGAATCGTGCGCCGACGAGATTGCAGCGCTCGAAGCGGACGTTGCGGAACTCGATGCTCTGGAAGTCGGCCTGACGAAGGTCGCAGTCGCGAAAAACTACTGTGCGCATGCGAGATTGGGCGAACGACGACAGATCGGCGCGGGTGGAGTCGATCAGTACGTCGCGGAGAACGCCCGCGGTCCAGGACAATCCGGTGAGGCGACCGTGCTCGATCAGGGACTCGATCAGCGAGGAGTCGTCGGCCTGCACGTTGGCCAGGTCGCAGACCCGCAGGGTGGATTCGGCGATGGTGCTGTGGCGCAGGGTGCTCGGAAAGCGCACGCTGTCGAACAGGCAGGCCTCGACGCTCATGCCGGAAACGTGGCTCTCGGCGAAATCCGCGTCGCGATATTCGACGTCGGTGACGGTCAGTTCGTCGGCGGGGTCATCGCCCGGCGAGACCGCGGGTCGCAGCGCCCCCGGCTTCGCCACCGCCGGTTCGAACCGCACCTCACGCTTGCGCGCCATGCCCACCACTTCCCTGTCAGCCGATGTCCGCACCAAGATACGGGCACGGGCCGACAGGCATTGCGTAACTATTCACAGACACCCACCAACACCGCTGGTCACACGCGAAACAAGCCACTACGGTCGACGGCCATGGACACCAAGCGCTGGAGTTCGACGGTTCGTGGTTGTGTCGCCCTCGCCGCCCTGGTCTGCGCGCTACCCGCTACCGCGCAGGCGGAGCCCAGCGGGCCGGATGTGTCGTCCTGGCAGCATGTGGACGGCCGGATGATCGACTGGCACGCGGTGCGCGCGGCCGGACATCAGTTCGCGATGGTGAAGGCCACCGAGGGTCTGCACTACATCAACCCGTACTTCGTGCAGGACAGCATTCTGATGCGCACCGCCGGGGTAGCGCGCGGGACGTACCACTTCGCGCGGCCGGAACTGCCGCCCGAACCGCAGGCCGCGATGTACGCGGCGACGGTCCTCGGCCAGAACGGCCCACTCGACCTCCCGCCGGTCCTCGACCTGGAAACCTCCGGCGGCCTGGCTCCCGCCGCCCTCATCGACTGGACCCACCGCTACCTCAACACCGTGCGGACCCTCACCGGCCGCACCCCGATCATCTACACGTACCCCCACTTCTGGAAGACCGCGATGGCCGACACCAGCGCCTTCACCAGCTATCCGCTCTGGATCGCCGACTACAGCGGCAACGACCACCCCGAAGTCCCCGGCAACTGGCCGACCTGGACGTTCTGGCAGACCACCGATCGCGGCTCGGTCCCCGGCATCCATGGCGGCACCGACGTCAACCGTTTCAACGCCGCGGATCGCGATTTCGCCCGCTTCGCCAACATGTCCGGTTTGTTCGGCAGCAGCTGACATGACGAAACCGCTACTCGCCCAGCCGAGTAGCGGTTTCATCAGCGGATCGGAGGTCGGCTACACACCGATTCGTCCGCCGTTCTTCTTCCAGACGACCGCCACGGCGGGACGGGGCTGCGAGGTGCCGCCGTCGGGCCAGTGGGACTGCGGGTTGTCGGGGGTGGCGTCATCGGCCTCGCCAGGGTGCTGGACCGAGACGATGACGTGGGATTCGGTGACGATCGGGCCGCAGGTCTCCGCGCCCTTGGGGACGGTGAGGAACTGCTTGGTCTCGCCGCGGTTGGGGCCGTCGAGGATCACCGAGAACAGGCCGTCGTTGGTCTTGAGGGCGTTGCCGTCGGTGGAGATCCAGAGGTTGCCGTACGGGTCGAAGGCCAGGTTGTCCGGGCAGGAGATCGGACTGACCTTGGTCTTGTCGAAACCGGCGAAATAGGTGTCGGCGGCGGCGGGGTCACCGCAGACCAGCAGCAGCGACCAGGTGAAGTCGGTGCCGGTGTGGTTGTCGGTGAGCTCGAGGACCTGGCCGTTCTTGTTCAGCTTGCGCGGGTTGGCCTCGTCGACGCCCGGCTTGTCGTCCTTGGCGCGGTTGTCGTTGTTGGTCAGTGCCACGTAGACCTTGCCGGTGAACGGGTTGGCCTCGAAGTCCTCGGGGCGGTCCATCTTGGTGGCGCCCACCTTGTCGCCGGCCAGACGGGTGAACACCGCCACCTCGGCGGCGGTCATGCCGTCGACCAGGGACTTGCCCTTGCCGTCGTCGCCGGTCTCCAGGATCGGGATCCACTGGCCCTTGCCGGTGAAGCCACCGGTGGGGACCTTGCCGGAGCCGTCGATCTCGGCGGCGTGGTCGCCGGTGAGCTTGGCGACGTAGAGGGTGCCCGCGTCGAGGATGGTCAGGTTGTGCCGCATCGCGGAAGCGCCGGTGCCGGACTGGATCTTGCGCGAGGACACGAACTTGTACATGTAGTCGAACTTCTCGTCGTCGCCGGTGTAGGAGACGACGTCACCGGAATCGGTGACGTAGATCGACGCGCCCTCGTGCTTGAGGCGACCCATCGCGGAGTGCTTGATCGGCGTGGACGAGGCATCCCACGGGTTGACCTCGACGACGTAACCGAAACGATTGGCCTCGTTGGGTTCTTTGCTCAGATCGAAGCGCTTGTCGGTACGCTCCCACTGGTTCGGGGTGCCGCCCTTGGCGAAGCCGTAGCGCTTGACCCGACCCTGCGGGTCGGAGGCCAGGTCGCCGTTGGCGAAGTAGCCGTTGAAGTTCTCCTCACCGGAAAGCACGGTGCCCCAAGGGGTTACACCGCCCGCGCAGTTGGCGAAGGTGCCGAGGACCTTGGTGCCGGAGGGGTCCGCGCTGGTGACGGTGAACGCGCTGCCCGCGGCAGGCCCGGTGAGCAGGAACTCGGTGTCGGCGGTGATGCGGCGGTTGTACTTGCCGAAGGCGGGGGTGAGCTTGCCGGAGCCCGCTTCGCCCTTGACCTCGACCACGGCCATGCCGTGCGCGGCCTTGGTGATCGCGATCTGCTCGTCGGTCGGCTTGGCTTTGTCGTAGCCGCGGAACATCATCGGGCCGGTCGTGTATTCGTGGTTGACCACGAGCAGGTAGCTGTTGGCCTGGCCCTCGATCGGCAGCAGCGCGGCGAAGTCGTTGTTGTAGCCGAACTGCTTCAGCTGCGCGGCGACGGTCTGCTTGTCGAAGTCGAACGCGGGAGCGTCGGCGAAGATCGGGTCACCCCAGCGGATCACGACCTGCTGGTCGTAGCCTTCCGGAATGGTCAGCGCGTCTTCCTTGTTCGGCGCCACGGCCGTGAAAGCGGTTCCGGTGCCGGGTGTTCCGGCCGGCGTCGGGGCCGGGGTCTTCGCGACCTCGGAGTCGTCACCGCAGGCGGCCAGCGCGCTCGCCGCGCCGACGGCCAGCACCGCGGCCGCGCCGCCCTTGATCAGGCCACGGCGATTGAGGCCGCTGACGATGTCACCGAAGTAGGCACCCGCTGAGGTGTTCGGGGGCTCGTGGAAGCAGGCGTTGCCGCACTTGTATTCACAGGTCAGGGCGGCGCGTGCCGACTGACCGTCGTGCTTGACGAACAGGGCGAGCGGTTTCGGACTCACGGTGACTCCTGAGTAGAACGGACTCCGGGCACCGTAAGCCGCTCAGGCGAGCCATCGGGAACGCGAAGATGAACACACGACCAAAACTCGGCGCGTCGGTCGCGGGCTATCGCTACCGCTGTATTCAGCCGATGCGCACGCCGTGCTCATGCGAGGATGCGCGGACCAAGTCCGATCCACGGTGGGGAATTCGATGTCCTTCGTTCGCAATGTGAAGAAAGTATTCCTGTACCGGGCCGGCTACCAGCCCTCGATACGACTCGCGCATCGAGACCCCGCGAGGTCGGCGTACAACGTCGATGTCTATGCGCTGACTGCCATCACCGTGCCGAGGCCGCCCTCGGGAACGATCCGAGCACACGTGCCGTGTTCGCTGTGTCGGCAAGCGGTGCCGATGGACATCACCGACGCCCCTGGCACGCAGCGCCGCGTGCTGGTGTGGCGAATCCTGGCGGCGATCATCGGCGTGCTCTTCGTGGCATTCTCCGCGTACATGGTGTTCGGAACCTTTACCGCTCCCAAAGCGGAACGGCCACCGGAGATCCTGTGGTTGATCGGCTACATGCCGCTGCTCATCGCACTGCTGTTCGTGACCTCGAGATTCGAAACCGCCGACGGCGTGGTGCTCCTCGAACGGGAGAACCACGAGCTGCGCAATTCCGACTGACGCGCGCGCCACCGGCGCGATCCCCTCAGACGATATGGATGTAGAGGTCGCCGCGCCTTTGGTCGCCCGGACGCGGCATCCCGTAACCGAAAATCGTGATCACGTTGCCCGGCTGGGTGTTCGACGCGATCTGAACGGTGGTAGTGCCGTCGATGAGGGTCTGGATGGTCAACGGGCCGCCGGTAGCCGCGTGCTGGGACGAGATACGAGCGGCGGTGTGCAGGTCGGCGCCGTCGCGGCGGAACGCGGGGTCCGGCCGCACCACGATTTCCAGGTACAGATCACCGTTCTCGCCGCCACCGGAGCCTGCTTCGGCCTGTCCGGGCAGCCGCAGTCGCTGGTCGGCCGCGATTCCCGGAGGGATACGGGCTTGGATCGTGCGCCGTGCGCCTACTCGTCCGCTCGCGCCGCAGTGCACGCAGGGACCCGCGGCTGTGAAGCCGCCGCCCAGGCAGGAGACGCAGGCGATCACGGTATCGACGGTGACCGGCTTGACCGCACCGGCCGCGCATTCGGCCAGGGTGAGCTCGACCCGGACCAGCGCGTCCTGCCCGCGTGCACCGCGAGGCGGCGTGAAACCGGGCGGTGACGGCGGGGCGCTCGACGGGTTCCAGGGTGGCGGATTCCCGGCCGGATTCGTGGCGCTTGTCCCCGCCCGCTGTCCCGGTCGTAGCCGGTACCCGCCGACACCGATCATCGTCGCGCCGACGACAGCGGCGCCGACCCCGAGGACGTTGTAGAAGCTGTTGGAGTTGGCGATCTGTTCGCGCCGCATCGCCTCATAGGTCTTACCCGCACCGAGCCGGGCATCGGCCTTGCTGGCGGAGCAACGCTGGCTGGATTTCATCACCCGCTCGCCACACATCACCTCATCGATGTCGTCGACCTCGTGAATCAGCGCGAAGACACCTATGCCGAGCAGGAACACCCCGGCGATGAGCGTGAGAACTGATCGGGATCGTTCCATTCGCCGTAGCCTCCGCCGTACCGCACGCGTCGCGGCATGGGCGCCGGGCAACGTCGAGCAAACGAATGCTCGCACACTATGGGCCGATTCACTCGCCGGTTGCGGGCACTGCCACCGCGCGAACCGACCCGCCGCGAGTCGGCAGCGACCGCCTGTGACCGGTCGCGAACGATTTCACGGGGAGGGAACGCGATTCGACGCGCGCTGTGACCGATCACCGGGATCGGTCACAGCGCGCGCCGCGGGTATGGAGTTGTCATCAGGCGTTGATCGGGAGCGAGATCACCACCTCCTGCTCGTTGCCGGGCAGGTAGTGCACCTGCACGATCCGGCCGACCTGCACGTGCCCGACCGCGGTGGGCGGCAGGTACTTCTCGGCGCGGGTCTCGAAGGTGGTGCCGTCGGGGCGGGTGACCACCAGGCCTAGCGCGATCTCGGTGTAGCCGCCGCGGATCCGGCCGGGCACGTCGAGGCTGCGAACCACCGCCTGGGCGGCGATGCCGCGCTCGGCGATGTCGAGCTTGCCGCGGGTGGTGATGCCCTTGCGGATGAGGGATTCGTTCATGGCGCGCTGGGCGGCGCCGTTGTCGCCGGAGCGGTCGACCTCGACCTTGTCGGTGCGGCCCGGCAGGTACCGGACCGGCAGCACGACGCCCGGTTGCAGCAGGGCGAGTTCGGTGAGCGGGACGATCATCTTGGCGTGCGAATCGAAGACCTTGCCGTCGGCGCCTTCGACTCGAAAGGCGATCTTGACCTGTGGTTGGTCGTTCACCGAGACGCCGGTCTGGCGGAACGAGGTGATGGTGCCGATGCCGACCGCGGCGTCGCGGAACTCGCTGCTGTTGCGGCCGGTGAAGGCTTCGAGGATGCCGTCGCCGGTGAAGGCGAAGACGATCGGGACGATGGTGAGCGCGATGATCGGCAGGGCCATCTGGGGACCGACCCAGCCGAGCATCGCACCGGTGTATTCGTCGGGGGTGTAGGTGAGACCGTAGAAGAGGTAGTAGCCGATGGCCAGGATTCCGAAGGCGACCGCGGCCGCACGCAGCTTGGATTTCATGATTTCTCCTCGAATGGATGCGACCGGGTCGCGAAAGATCAGGCGCCGACGATGGTGGAGCAGGCGAAGGTGATGTCGAACTTGACCGTCGACGGGCCCGCCAGCGGGTTGGTCATGTCGGCGCTGATGCCCTCGCCGGTGATGCGGTAGGTGTTGCCGTCCTTGGCCAGAGTCGCGGAACCGCCGGGCTGGCCGTTGCCGTAGCCCACGGCGTAGGGCAGGCCGTTGGCGCCGCCCTGGCTACCGCCGATGGCGACCGCCTGGACCTTCTCGCCTTCGACCGACGCGCTGACCGAGAGGCTGCCGTAGGTGGCGTTGGCCGTGTCGGTGAGCGCCAGGGCCAGGGTGCCCGCCTGCTTGGCACAGGTGGTGTCGAACTTCGCGGTGAACTCCTTGCCGTCGACAGTGGCGGCGGACTTGCCCGCGGCCGGGGCCGGAGCTGCCGATCCGGAGGTGCTCGGGGCGGCGGTACCGGCATCGTCGCTGCAACCGGTGACGAACAGCGCGGTGGCGGCGGCGGAAGCGGCGAGGGCGGCGATCAGCTTGGTGTTCATGGTGTTTTCCGTTTCTCTCGGTGTGAGCGGGTTGGTAACCCGTTGAGAGAAAGGTAGAAATCTTTCGCCGCCTACCGATCCCAACTTTCGCGCCGCGCATCCGCCGCGCCGGTCGCCGAAATTACCTATAACCTGGTCGGATGCGGAGACCGCGCGCCATGGTGCTCGATGAGGTGTGGCGGGAGATCGATGGTGTCGACGCGCTGAGTGGGGCCGATGGCGGACCGCTGCGCCGGACGGTGAAGTTGATTCTTGATCCGCTGGTGCTTCGGCCGATGCAGCATCCGGCGTTGGCGTCGAGCGTGCTCGACGAGGACGGGATCGCGCTGCTCACGGCCCTGGTGCACGCGCAGTCCGATGCGCTTCGGGCCTGCGCGGCGTGGTTCGTCGTGCTGAAGCAGGTGCGGCGTCGGCTGCGGATCACCGAGGGCAACGCCCAGGATCTCTACTTCCAGCGCTGTTTCGAGCTGGCGACCGTAGCCGGTGCGCCGGAGGGCGACAGCGGGCACGCGCGGGCCGCGGCGACGCTGCGGGAAGTCCACGACAGCACCGGCGGACGCACCACCGCAGCGCTCAAACGCCATGTCACCGAGCCTCGTCGAAACGCCGAGCTGGCAGAACTGCTGAGTATCGCCTGGGCGCGACGCCCGCTCGCCCCCTACTCGGCCCGTGACCTGGCAGCCGAACTGACCGAGCTGCTCGAAGCCTGCACGCTCGCCCACTCCGGCGATCCGGCCGACGCCGGTCCCCTGTTCGACGACCTCCTCGACAACCGCGCGGGCACCCACCGCGGAATCGCCCTGTGGCTCGAGCATCCCGAGGCCGGTGCCGACGACCTGGGACTCACCACGTCTTCCAGCCCACGACGACCCGAGCTCGGCGAATCCGCGTCGACCGCGAGTCTCGGTCTGCCCTTCGACCGGACCGTCTACGAGCGGGTCTTCACGGTGTTGCAGGGCAGCATCGATCGGACCGATCTGCCCGAGATTCCGGAACTGGTGACGCGGGAGATCTCGCGCAGCTGTTCCCCGTGGGGATTGCTCGAGGAATCCCTGCGGGTCGCCGCGGCGGCGGGTTCCGAACTGGCGCTGGGTCTTTCACCGATCGGGACGGCCGCCGAAGACTTTCACCGGCGAGTGCCGTCGTCGCGGGCGCACGAGGTGGTCAACGGTCGTTGGCGCCGTGAAGGGTATGTGCTGCAGGCGCGTCGGTACGCGGTGCATGTGGTCGACGGACAGACGGGGCCGCTCGCGGCGGTGGCCGCCGAGTTGCGGACGCCGTGGCGGCCGTATTCGCGCAGGTTGTGGGTGCGGTTGCACGGCCGGGATGTGCGCGAGATGCCGGTGTTCGATCCCGGCGAGCTGTGGGATCTGCTCGACGGTGTCGCCCGGTCGGTGATCCTGGACCACCGCACCCGGGTCAAACAGGCGCTGACCGCCGATACCGTGGCCGACAGGGAAGCGAGGGCCAGCTGATGACCGTCGTCCATCTTCGCCATGCCGAGCCCGGTCTGCTCGTGATCGCCGCGGACGGGGCGCCGCTGGTCACCGATGCCGCGCCGGGGCTCGATGTGCTGGTCCTCGAAGTGCTCGGGGGACACCTGAGTTGGCGTGTGTTCGACAGCGACGTGGTACCCGCCGCCGTACTCGATGATGTCGAGGCGGCGCAGGAATGGGTGTGGGCGGTCTACGGCGAGGAAGTCGCCTTGGCGGTCGCGGACAACCGTCCCCGCTCGGTGACAGCCGCGCCCGCTCGGAGGGAGTCGACGGCGGCCCTGCGGCGACTCGCCTATGCGCACTGGGCGAGTCGGTGGTGGCCCGCGTCGACAGTCGACGGGATCCCCGCCTTGGATCATCGGCTGCTGCTCGAGGAGATCGAGTTGCTCACCGCGACATGCGAGATGGTGATCGATGAAGATGTCGGCGAGGTGGCCCACGAACTCGGCGCGGCGCGGCCCTCCGACGACGGCGCGGCGTCGATCACCGGCCGTGCAGAGGATTACGCCCTGGCGGCCGGTGGCGCCGATTCGCCCGAAGGGCTGATCGTCGCGCGCGGCAGCGGCGGATGGGATTGGCGGCTGTGCCCGCCCGGCATCCTGGACGCGGGTGAGCAGGCTGTGTCGTGGCAGGTGTCGCGGGCGGCCGGGGTATCGACGGTGCGGGTCAGCGTGGTCGCCGCGCCGGACTGCAGACAACTCGTTCCCGATCATCTTCGGCCGTACGCACGGGTGCGAGCGGAGCTGCCCTCGGTCGACGTGGAGGTGCCCCTGCATCTGCGGGGCGATGCCTGGACGGGCTCGGCCACGCTCCCCGGCACACCTGAGAAATCGCCGGAGATCACCGTTTTCGTGCCCGGTGTCGGTCCGGTCGACCAGCCGGAAGACGAGTCGGCAGTTCGGGATCGGATTCGCCGATTCGTCCGGGCCCGGCTCACCGAACCCACCGGCGACCAACGCCTGGCCGCCGAAACAGCGGCCGCCGAGACGGACGAGGACTTCTGATGGCAGCCACGGGTAGAACCTCGGATCGCGACGACGCGCAGCTCACCGCGGGGTATGCGGCCTATCAGCGAGGCGATGTGCTCGCGGCACTGGAGATGTTCGAGAAGGCGGCCGACGGTGCGCCGCCGCGGTTACGGAGCGCGGCCCTGATCAATGCCGCGAGTATGGCCGATGAGCTCGGCGATCACCGGCGGTCGGTGGTGCTGTTCCGGACCGCGCTCGCCGAAATGCCCGACGACGCCGCGCATCAGCGACCCGCCGCGTTGGTGAACCTGTCGCAGGCTTTCCAGCATCTGGGCGAGTTCGATGCCGCGCAGGATGTGCTCGAGGAAGCGCGGACGCTGCTCGCCGACAGCACCGATCAGGGACTGTTGCGGGTGGCGTGTCTGCTGTCGCTGACAGCGGTGGCGTTGCACCGGCAGCAGTGGGCGCGCGCGGGTGAGTTGGCCACCGAATCCCTCGGGGTGACAGAACGTTTCGCTCCCGAAATGGCCGGGCACCCGTTGATGAACCTGGCCGCCTGCTCGTTCGAAACCGGGCGATGGGAACTCGCCGTCGACTTCGCCCGGCAGGGAGTGGCCGCTTTCGAGGCGGCGGGCGAGGACGCCTCGGTCGCCGAGTCACAGCAGAATCTGGCCACCATGCTGGTGCGTGCGGGGCAGTTCGATGAGGCCGAGGAGCCGTTGCGGGCCAGCCAGCAGTTCTTCGAGGCAGGCGGGTTGGGACATCGGTCCGGGATCGGGGCCAAGACGATGGGCTTTCTCGCCGAACGTCGGAATGACTTCGCCACGGCACGTGCGCATTACGAGCGCGCGTTGGAGCGGTTCGACGCCACCGGCGCGGTGGTGGACGCGGCGGATGTTCGACTGCGACTCGCCACCGTCGCCTGCGCGGAAGGCGATCTCACGCTCGCCGAAGAACTGCTCGACGCGTCGTTCTCGGTCTACGCCGCCCACGGGCTCGGGATGCATTGCGCTCAACTCGACTATTGGCACGCCGAACTCCTCCACGCCTCGATCGAGCAAGCGCCACAACCGGATCCGACGCTGTTGGGGCGCGCCGTGTCCCTGGCGGTCCCCGCTGCCCTCGCCATCGACGCCGTCCGGCACACTCTGCCCAACGGCAACCAGCGTGAGCACTGGCACCGCACCGTCGCCGAACCGGCCATGCGCCTGGCCTTCCGCTGCGCCGCCCTCTCCGGCAACGGCCAACTGGTCAGCGATTTGATCGACACCCAGTGCGCGGGAACGACTCTCGACCTGAACTCCTACCACGACGCCGAGACGCCCTCTCTCGATTTCGAGCTGCTCGAGCCGGTGGACGCCGAGCAGATAACTACTCCCGCACTGCAACTCGGCGCCGCGCTCGCCGACGTGGCGGCAGCGGCGGGGATCCCCGTCGCGCTTCCCCCTCGACTCACCGACGGCGATCGAATAGTGCTGGCGGACTTCATCACCTACGCCGAAGACCGCTACGGTCGTTCGGTTCGCGACCAGCGGGTCCTCGCGCTGTGAACGCGCTACCGCCGTCCCCGGACTCACCGACCGCGCTCATCAGGATGGCCGACGCGGGCGATGTCTACGTCTCGTGGCGATGGGTCGACGACGCGCTCGCGCGCGGAGTCGCCACACTGCCCCGTGACCAGGTGCGCGAGGCGCTGCGACTACTCACCGAGGCGGTACCCGATCCCACTCGGCCCGAGGATCTGCGGCGCGTGATGACCGAAGGCGCGCTGGTCGATCCCGCCGCGGAAAGCGCTCTGGCGCAGGCATTGTCGCGCACCCTGCTGCCCTACGGACTGGCTGTGCAGCTCTACGAACTCTCGCAGCGCGGAGTTCGGCCGCATCTGCGGATTCAGCCTTCACCACGGCTGGCACAGGTTCCGTGGGAGCTCATCGCTCCCGATCCCGCGCTCCGGCTGCTCGACATCGCCGACGTGAGCCTGCTGGCGCCGGTGTCGGTGGTTCACGCGCCACAACGAATCGTGCACCGCTGGAACGACACTCACGATCTACCGGTCGTCGCGGTGCTCGATCCTCGGGTGCCCGGATTCCGTGCCGACTCAGAGCTGGGATCGGTGCTCGGTCGACCGAGCCCGGAAACCCTGGTGGCCCGGCATTTCGGCCGGTACGGCAATCGCGTCGTCCCCCGAGTCGACGATCCTGTGGAGCTGTTCCGCCGCGCCGACACCGACCGTGACTGGCTCTCCGATGTTCTCCGGTCCGGTGCGAGCCGACTCGTCTACGTAGGCCATGTCACCGCCCCCGCGCCGGAATCCGGGCAGAGCGAACACGCCGAACTGCACCTCAGCTGCACCACCGAGACACGCGGCTTCGCGGCGACGAACCGCACCCACCGCCCCCTCTCGGCGAAAGACCTCCTACTCGGCACCCATTCGCTCGACTCGCACCCGATCCCCGGCCGCGACCTCTGGCCGATGCCGAGCCGGGTAGCCCTGATCGCCTGCGAAAGCGGCGGCGACCTGCGCTTCACCGAGGCCCTCGGCCTCACCACCGCGGCGCTGGCCGCGGGCGCGGAACTGGTGACGGCCACCCGCTGGCCCCTGCCCACCGACCACGCCTTCCACACCCTCACCCCCACCACCACATTCCCCCTGCAATCGGCCATCTGCGCCGTGGACACCGCTCACGATTCACCCACACCCATCCCCACCCTGCTGACCTGGCAAAGGTCGCGACTGGCCGCTTGGCGTGACGCGCCGACGCCCGAGAACTCACCCCTGCTCTGGGCCGCCTTCGCCACCGTCACCGGCTGAACGGCTATTCGGGCAGTCCCAAACCCGCTGCCAGCACCGGCCACGAACGATAGAAGGCATCGCGCCAGTAGCCCCAGGAGTGCGTGCCGCTCGGTTGACGATCGAAGGTCGCGGGAATCCCCAACTCGTCCAGCCGAGACTCGAGATTGCGGGTGCACCAGTTGACCGCCGCCTCGATGATGCCGCCGACGACGACCTGGTTGGCCAGGCCGACCGGCGTCGGATTCATCATGTACGGGTCGTCGACGCGGTCGTGCGGGCCGGGCAGACCGGAGGCATCCGAGACGAACAGCCTGGTTCCGCGCAACTTCTCGGCATTCACCACGGGATCGTTGGCGGTCCAGGCCGGGTCGTCGTCGGCGCCGTACATATTGGTGACATCGCCGCCGCCGTAGGTCTCCACGACCAGCTTGGTGAACTGCTTGCCGATCGGGTCGGCGATCTGCGCGCAGCCGCTGTAGCCGGCGACGGACCGGTAGAAGCCCGGCCTGGCCTCCGCCAATTGCAGAACGGCCGTGGCGGTCATCGAGTTGGCGGCGATGGCGTTGACGCCGTTGGTGCCCAGCGCCGCGTCGACCAGGGGCGGGAGTTCGTCGAGGAGGAAGGTGCGCCACTTGTTGCGACCCAGCGCGGGGTCGTCGCGCTGCCAGTCGGTGTAGTACGCCCAGGCGCCGCCGATCGGCATCACCACATTGACGTCCTTGGTCGCGAGGAAATCGCCGACATCGGTGTTCTGCCACCAGGTCGCGCGGTCCTCGCCGCCACCGGCGCCGTTGAGGAGGTAGAGCGCCGGGCGCGGCACGGAGGCCTCCGCAGGCCGCTGCACCTTCACCGTGATGGCTTTGTTCATCGCGGCGGAGAAGACCAGCATGCTCAGATTTCGGCCATCGACCCTGCTCGAGATGATGTTCGAGCCGTTCGCGGTGGTCGGCGTCGCGAGGAGTTTCTTGGATTCGACGATCGGATCGCGCCCGTCGGCCAGGCCGTTGCCCGCGCCGAAAGTAGCGACGCACGCGGCCAGCACACTGCTCACGACACCGAAAGCCATTGTGCGCCTGATTGTTTTGCCCATCGACCGAAAGATCCTCATCCGTGAATCGGCAGGCATGACGCAGGCCGCAGGCACAGACAGTATCCGGGGAACCGATCGATCGTCGAGCCGGAGGTAGTACGGGCTGCCGACCCCACCTGAGGTGGGGTCGGGGCCCGGCGGTCAGTGGTCGTCGTAGTGGTCCGCGTGGGCGGCGTGGCGGTGACCGTCGTGGATGTAGTCCACGTGGTCGCCGTGCGGGACGGAGACGTGCCCGCAGCCGGGGCCGTGCTCGTGGGTGTGCTCGGTGTGCTCGACGTGTGCTGTGGTCTCGCACTCGTCGAAGTGGCCCTCGTGCTCACGGTGCAGATGGCCGTCGTGGACGTAGTCGACGTGGTCCTCGTGCGGAACGGCGACGTGGCCGCAGGTGGGCCCGTGGACGTGGGTGTGCTGCGGATGTTCGGCGTGCGTGGTGGTCATCGGCTCTCTCTTCCCGGTTTCCCGGAACTCGGTCCGGTACTGATCGAATGGAGCTGAAGCACTTCCGACATTAGCAGTTGCGCATAGGTTGCTGCGACCCCTTGTGACTGGTCAGAGGACCTGATCGAGGAAACGGCGCAGGCGTGGGGTCTTGGCGTCGTCGAACAGGGCGTCGGGGGTGCCGGTCTCCACCACCACACCCTGATCCATGAACACGACGCTGTCGGAGACCTCGCGGGCGAACCCCATCTCATGGGTCACCACGATCATCGACATACCGCCCGAGGCGAGATCGGCCATCAGCGCGAGCACGCCCTTGACCAGCTCGGGATCGAGCGCGGAGGTGGCCTCGTCGAAGAACATCAGCTCCGGTTTCATGGCCAGCGCGCGGGCGATGGCGACGCGCTGCTGCTGACCGCCCGACAGCGACGCGGGCCTGGCGTCGGCCTTGTCGGCCAAACCGACGATCTCGAGCTGTTCGATCGCCAGCGCGCGGGCCTCGTCAGCGGACAGCCCGCGCAGTTTGCGTGGGCCGAGGACGATGTTGTCGGCCACCGTCTTGTGGGGGAACAGGTTGAACTGCTGGAAGACCATGCCGATGCGCTGGCGCAGTTTGTCGGGATTGTCCTTCAGCACCGATTTGCCGTCGAGGAGCACGTCACCGGAATCGGGCTCGTGTAGGCGGTTGAGTACCCGCAGCAGGGTCGACTTGCCGGAGCCGGACGGGCCGATGACGGTGGTGGCGTGGCCTGCCTCGACATGAATGTCGACGCCGCGCAGGATGTGGTTGTTGCCGAGCGTCAGGTTGAGCCCGGTCCCGGTCAACGATGCACTCACGCGCCTCGCCCTTCTGTGATGACGGCCTGCTCGATCGGATCAGCGGGGGTGGGTTTGCCGGTGCGCATGCGCTGGTCGACGTAGTTGACCAGGTGGGTGAGCGGGATGGTGAGTACCAGATACATCAGGCCCGCGGCGACCAGCGGGGACAGGTTGCCGGTCTGAGCGTTGAGGTCGCGGCCGACGGCGAACAGCTCGCGCTGGGAGGCGAGCAGGCCGAGGAAGTAGATCAGCGACGAGTCCTTGATCAGTGCGATGAACTGGTTCATCAGCGCGGGCAGCACCCGGCGTACACCCTGCGGAATCACCACCAGCGTCATCGACTGCCGGTACCCGAAGCCGATGGCGCGCGCGGCCTCGAGCTGACCCGGCTCCACCGACTGGATACCCGAGCGGAAGATCTCACCGATATAGGCCGACGAGAGCAGGGCCAGCGCCACCGCGCCGAGCCAGTACGGGTTGCCGCCGGTGATATTGCGGACCACCGGGCCGACGCCGAGGCCGATCAGCAAGATGATCACCACGGCGGGCAGGCCGCGGAAGATGTCGGTGTAGACGCGGGCGGGCCAGCGCAACCAGCGAGTGCGCGAGATGCCCATCACCGCGAGCAGCATGCCGATCACGGTGCCGAGGACACCCGAAACCAAGGCCAAGATCAGAGTATTCGGCAGACCGACCTTGATCAGGTCGGGAAAAGCCTTGCGGTACAACGACCAGTCGAAGAAGGTGTCCTTCAATTGCTGCAGGGTCGATTTCTGCGCGACCTGTTCGGTCTCCCCCGGCTGATTCTCGGCCGCGAGTGCCTTGAAGTCCGGAAGTTGGGGTGCGGGTGCGGCTTTCGAACCCGGCTTCCAGCCCGGCGGGAGTTCGCGCGGCACCCAGTCGGCGTAGAGGCGCGCGTAGGTGCCGTCGGCGATCACCGCGTCGAGGCCGGAGTTGAGCGCGTCGATGAGCGGCTGATTGTTCTTCGCCACCGCGTAGCCGACGAAGTTGTCGAGGCTGAAGGTGTTCTGTGAGATCACCATTCCGTCGCCGGGCTTGATCGCACCCTCGGCCTGGGCCGACGGCGCCACCCAGGCATCGACCTGGCCGGACTTCAGATTCGCGTAGGCGGTGTTGTAGTCGGGGAACTTCACCGGATCCAGCTTCAGCTGGTTCACCACGAATTCGTCCTGCACGGTGCCCTGCACCACCGCGATGCGCGAGCTCTGGTTCAGATCACCGAAGCCCTTCACCGCGCTGCCCTGCGGAACGACAAGGGAGAAGTAGCCGAAGTCGTAGCCGTTGGTGAAGCCGACGAGTTCGCGGCGGGCATCGGTGGTGGTGATGTTGGACGAGCCCACATCGAAGCGCTTGCCCGACACCTGGGCGAGCAGGCCGGCGAACTCGGTGCCGGAGAACTCCACGCGCAACCCGAGTTTCGCGCCGATCGCGGCGAGGAGTTCGTTGTCGAAGCCGGTGAAGTCACCCTCGCTGTTGACGCAGATGCTCGGCGGGGCGTCGGACAACGTGCCGACGCTCAGGGTCCCCGGCTCGAGCAGGCCGAGTTTCGCGGTGTCGATCGAGTCGACCGGCGCCGTTGTCGCGGTGGTGTAGCGATCGGCGCCCGCTGTCTCGCCCGCGGCCAAGTTGGTGGGCGCGGCGGCGGCAGCCGATGGCCCCGGTGGGGAACAGAGATCGCCCGCGGTGCTGGTGTCCGAGCCACCGCAACCGGTCGCCGCGACGCCGACTAGGAGCAAGAGGGCAGCGATCCGCGCCCGTGTTCGTACACCTGCCATGCCGATAGACCCTAGCCGCAACCTTGCATACCGAGGGTTACGCACGCGGGGCGTCCGCTGCCGACCGCATCGGCTACCCGGCGGCGACCGTGCGACGCGGCGCTACGGCGGCGACACCGGATCGCCGCGCCGGACTCAGGCGAGACCTTCGAGCACCTCGGGGTTCACCTCGTCGCGCCATTCGATCGCGCGGCGCACTTCGGTCAGGTCGTACGCGGGACCGGAGACGCCCACGGTGAACAGAGTCACACCCGCGTCGTGCAGCGCCTTCGCGTCGTCACGGCCCTGCCACTGCACCGAGCGTTCGATCCGCGACTCGTCGGTGCCGACCGCCGCCGCGTGCTCTGCCAGCACCTTGTTCTTGTGCACCAATGTCGACACGTCGGCGAAGGAGTGCCAGATGTCGGCGTACTCGGCGACCAAGCGCAGGGTCTTGCGCTCCCCACCACCGCCGATGAGAATCGGAATCTCCCGCACCGGCGGCGGGTTCAGCTTCGCCAGCCGGGACGTGAGGCGAGACATACTGTCCTTCAACAAATTCAGCCTGCTGCCCGGCGTGCCGAACTCGTAGCCGTATTCGTCGTAGTCACGCTCGAACCAGCCCGCGCCGATGCCCAGGATCAGCCTGCCGCCGCTGATGTTGTCGACCGTGCGCGCCATATCGGCGAGCAGGTCGGGATTGCGGTAGCCGCCGCCGGAGACCAGCGCGCCGAGCTCGACCCGCTCGGTCTGCTCCGCCCACGCGCCGAGCATCGTCCAGCATTCGAAATGCGCGCCCGCCGGGTCGCCGGTGAGTGGATAGAAGTGGTCCCAGTTGAAGACGATGTCCACCCCGGCGTCCTCCGCCCGCAACACCGCGTCGCGGATGAGTCCGTAATCGGGCGCGTGCTGCGGTTGAAGCTGGACTCCGATACGGACCGGACGACTCATTTCGCTGGCTCCTCGATGGCTCGGGTTGGCTCCGCGACCGAGGCTACCCGGCGCGGTTGTGGGCCGCTACGATCCCCAGCGACCCACTACTCGGATCGTCCGGCACGTTCCTGCCGGGATGGGATGTTGATCTACGCATGGCTACCGTGACTTTCGACCGCGCTACCCGGCTCTACGCCGGCGCCACCAAACCCGCGGTCGACGCACTCGACCTGGAGATCGCCGACGGCGAATTCCTGGTGCTCGTCGGACCCTCGGGGTGTGGCAAATCGACCTCGCTGCGCATGCTGGCCGGCCTCGAGGAGGTCAACGGCGGGTGCATCCGAATCGGCGACAAAGATGTGACCAACGCCGAACCCAAGGATCGCGATATCGCGATGGTGTTCCAGAACTACGCGCTCTACCCGCACATGTCGGTCGCGGAGAACATGGGCTTCGCGCTGAAACTGGCCAAGGTGTCCAAGGCCGAGCGCGACGAGCGGGTGCTCGAGGCGGCCAAGCTCCTCGACCTCGAGCAGTACCTCGACCGCAAGCCGAAGGCACTGTCGGGCGGGCAGCGCCAGCGCGTGGCGATGGGGCGCGCGATCGTGCGGCAGCCGCGGGTGTTCCTGATGGACGAGCCGCTGTCGAACCTCGACGCCAAGCTGCGCGTGCAGACCCGTACCCAGATCGCGCAGTTGCAGCGACGGCTCGGGACCACCACGGTCTACGTCACCCACGACCAGGTCGAGGCGATGACGATGGGCGACCGGGTCGCTGTCCTCAAGGACGGCCTGCTCCAGCAGTGCGCCTCCCCGCGCGACCTCTACCGCGATCCGGCGAACATGTTCGTGGCCGGGTTCATGGGTTCGCCCGCGATGAACCTGTTCACGCTGCCCGTCGACAACGGAACCGTCACCATCGGTGGGTACCCCGTCCGGGTGCCGCGCGCGGTGTCCGACGCGGGTGAGGGTTCCGTGGTGCTCGGCATCCGCCCCGAACACCTCGAGGTGGGCGACGGCGGCCTCGAGATGGAGGTCGACGTGGTGGAGGAACTCGGCTCCGACGCCTACGTGTACGGCCGCGCCGTCTCCACCGGCCCCAACGGCCAGACCGGCGAAACCATTGTGGCGCGCGTGGATTGGCGCAACCCGCCGCGCCGGGGCGATCGCCTCCGCCTCACCACCGACTCCGAGCACGTGTACTTCTTCAGCGTCGACGGCCGCCGCCTGCGCTGATTCGGCTGCGCGGGCGGCTCGTCGATCGAGTCGCCCGCGCCCGGTTGCGCTGTGCGCGTAGACGCTCGGCTCGATGCCTGGTCCGGCCCTATGCTGAGGCTCGCCGCCGGTGATCGCCGGGCAGGTTTGTCGACATGAGGTAGTGACATGCGCATAGCGGTACTCGGCACCGGCCAGGTGGGTCGACGGCTGGCGAGCAAGCTGGTCGAAGTCGGGCACACGGTGACGATGGGGTCGCGAACCGCCGACAATGCCGACGCGGCGGCCTGGGCCGCCGAAACCGGAGGAACACACGGCACTTTCGCCGATGCGGCGGGCACTGCCGAGCTGATCGTGAATGCCACGTCGGGCACGGTGTCGGTGGCCGCCCTCACCGCGGCAGGCGCGGACAACCTCGCGGGCAAGATCATCGTCGACGTCTCCAACGCACTCGACTTCTCCCAGGGCTTCCCACCGAAACTCGTTGTCCCCGAAGCGGGCAGCGTCGCCGAGGAAATCCAGCAGGCCTTCCCCACCACCCGCGTGGTGAAGACGCTCAACACCACCAACAACCAGGTGATGGTCGACCCGACCCGAATTCCCGGACAGCACAACATCTTCCTCAGCGGCGACGACGCCGACGCCAAGAAAGAAGTGGCGCGGTTGCTGAACTCCTTCGGCTGGGCCGACGAGCAACTGATCGACCTCGGCGCCCTGAACACCGCCCGCAGCACCGAACCGGTCGTCCTGCTGTGGGTCAGCCTGTTCCAGGCCCTCGGCACCGAGGACGTGACGATCGGCGTGTTCAGCGCCTAGTCGCCCGACTTCTTCTTCCGGCGCTCGGCGAGGTAGTCGTCGTTGACTCGGACGGCCAGGCGTTCGAGGGGGATCTCGGTGCCGTCGGGGGTGCGGAGATCGACGCGGACCGGTTCGCCGGTTTGCGCGTCGACCCGCAGGAGGGGCGGGGCGCCCGGCTGGAGGTAGGCGTCGCCCCATTGCCAGAGGGCCACTACCGCGGGGAGTAGGTCTCGGCCCATCGGGGTGAGGATGTACTCGTGCCGGGTGCGTTTGCCTTCTTCCTGGTAGGGGCGTTTTTCCAGGAGGCCCGCGGCGGTGAGTTTGCGGAGTTGGCCCGCGGCGGCGGCGTCGGTGATGCCGACGCGGCGGGCGAACCCGTCGAAGCGGCGGGTGCCGTAGTAGGCCTCGCGCAGGATGAGCATCGCGGAGCGAGTGCCGATGAGGTCCATGGCCCTGGCGATGGAACAGCCCGCCGTGTCCCATTTGCTGAGATCGGCCAGGGGTCCTTCCATCACGGCTGACATGAGGGACATCATACCGAATCTGACTTGAGTCGATGATAGTTAGGGGCTACGCTGGCTATTGTTAGATAGAGCCAGCGTTGTCGAAAGAGGACTCCCATGCGAGACGCGGTCATCGTCGAAGCGGTACGAACCCCGATCGGACGGGGCAAGCCGAACGGCGCACTTCACGACGTTCATCCTGTTGATCTGCTGGCGCACAGCCTGCGCGCGGTGGTCGAGCGCAGCGGGATCGATCCGGTGCTGATCGACGATGTGATCGGCGGCGTCGTCACCCAGGTCGGCGAACAAGGGGCGAACATGACCCGGCGGGCCGCGCTGGCCGCCGGATATCCGGAATCTGTGCCCGCCACGACGGTGGACCGGCAATGTGGCAGCAGCCAGCAGGCGATCCACTTCGCGGCACAGGGGGTTATCGCAGGGGCTTATGACATCGTCGTGGCAGCGGGCGTGGAATCGATGGGACGAGTTCCCATGGGGGCGAGCGTGCTCGGCGCCACAGATCTGTCCGGCATCGCCTTCGCACAGCGCTATCCCGAGGATCTCGTCCCGCAGGGAATCAGCGCCGAGCTCATTGCCGCGAAGTGGGGCCTGACGCGAACCCAGCTCGACGAATTCGCCCTCGGCAGTCATGAAAAAGCGGCTCGGGCAACCAAAGACGGACTCTTCGCCGATGAACTCGCGCCGATCAACGGATTGAACACCGACGAGGGAATCAGGATCGGCAGCACCATCGACACCCTGGCGAAACTGAAGCCCGCCTATTACGACCCCGCGATGGCCGCGCGGTTCCCGCAGATCGGCTGGGAGATCACCGCCGCCTCGGCCAGCCAGGTCAGCGACGGAAGTTCCGCGGTGCTGATCATGTCCGGCGAGCGTGCCGAACAACTCGGCCTGCGGCCGTTGGCCCGGCTGCACAGTTTCTCCGTCGCGGGCGACGACCCGTTGCTGATGCTCACCGCGGTCATCCCGGCCACCGAGAAGGTGCTGCGCAGGGCCGGGCTGGGAATCGCCGACATCGACCTGTTCGAGATCAACGAGGCGTTTTCACCGGTTGTGCTGGCCTGGGCGAAGGAGACCGGTGCGGATATGAGCCGGGTCAACGTCAACGGCGGGGCGATCGCTCTCGGGCATCCGCTCGGCGCGTCCGGGGCGCGATTGATGACCACGCTGGTGCACGCGATGGGGCAGCGGGGGGCGCGCTACGGATTGCAGACCATGTGCGAAGCGGGTGGCCTCGCCAACGCCACCATCATCGAACGGCTGTGAACCGCGACGGTGGCGCTCAGCGCGAGCGCCACCGTTCGGCTCGACCGTTCATGCCCAGGTCGCGATCTCGCCGCCGAGGAAGAAGGTGGCGATGATCAACAAGACGCCCACCAGCGGTACGTAGCCGACCGACCAGCCTTTCGCCGCACCGACGGCAATCCATATCGTCGAGCCGAGAAGTGCCGCACCGGCGCCGCCCGCAGCCACCATGAACCCCAGGTTCACATACGGGGTGTAGCAGCCGCCGTAGCTTGCCCCACAGGTCTTGTTGGACAGTTCGAAGTAGGCCGCCATGACGACAGCCATACCCGCGATCGGCACGAGCAGAACGAGCAGAACGATGGCGACCAGTGTGTCGCCCAGGGAGCCCGAGGGCCTGGCCGGAGCTGTCATGTGCCCAGCATCCGAGATTCGACAGCCGCCTGAAACCGTGAAATTACTCAGGCCGTGGCCGGTATCTACACGACCTCTACGATCGAACGGGTGAGCGCCGACCTGTTTGTTTACGCGATTCCGATGCGAACACGGTTTCGCGGGATCACTGTGCGCGAGGGAATGTTGATTCGCGGGGAGTTGGGCTGGGGGGAATTCTGCGCGTTTCCCGAATACGACGATCGAGAAGCGGCCGGGTGGTTGGCTACCGCCGTCGAGCAGGTGACAGTGGGGTGGCCGGCGCCGGTGCGCGATCGCATTCCGGTGAATTGCACCGTGCCCGCCGTGGACGCCGATCGAGCAGGCCGCATTGTTCGGGAATCCGGTTGTGCGACCGCGAAAGTGAAAGTAGCGGATCATCCCGACTCGCTGGCCGAGGATGTGGCTCGGGTGGCGGCGGTGCGCGAGGCGATCGGGGAATCAGGGGCTGTACGGGTCGACGCGAACGCGGTGTGGGACGTGGAGACCGCTGTGCGGCATATCGGGGAGATCGATAAGGCCGCAGGGGGTTTGGAATACGTAGAACAGCCGTGCCGGACCATAGCGGAATTGGCCGAGGTACGTCGGCGCGTTTCGGTGCCGATCGCGGCGGACGAGTCGATTCGGCGCGCCGAGGATCCGATGCGGGTGGCGGTGGCGGGGGCCGCCGATGTGGCGGTGCTCAAGTGCACGCCGTTGGGTGGGGTACGACGCGCGTTGGCGGTCGCCGGGGCGGCCGGGCTGCCGACAGTTGTCTCGTCAGCGCTCGAGACCAGCGTCGGCTTGGCGGCGCAGCTGGCCTTGGCGGGCGCGCTGCCCGAGCTCGAATTCGCCTGCGGTTTGGGCACTCTCGCACTGTTCGAAGGTGATCTCGTCGCGGAGTCGTTGCTGCCGGTCGACGGCTGGTTGCCGGTCCCGGCTTCGCCGCCGGAGCCCGACCCCGCATTGCTGGACAAGTACCGACACCCCGATCCCGAGCGGGTCGACTGGTGGTTGCGGCGCTACGAGCGAGTCAGCGCACTGCTCGAGCGCGGCTAGCCGAAACGAACACCGCAACCGGTCAACGTGGCGCGAATCAGCAAGGCGGCCTCCGGACCGATCACACCGTCGACCAATTCGGCATAGCGGCTACAGAATTCGGGCCCGTGTGGCGCCGCCGCCGAATCGGGCGACAGGTGGTGGGCGAGTTCGTGCAGGACCACCAATTCGCGCAGCGCCCATGCGGTGGAACCGGTGTGCAACGGGACGGCGAGAACGGCGGTCTCCGGCTCGTAGTGCGCGGCCGCCGCACCACCACGGGCGCGGACCCTGATCGATACCGCGGCCCGCTCCCATTTCGCGCGAACCCAATTCAGCGCCAACACCTTCTCGGCATAGCTCTGTACCGACTCCACGGAGGCGAAGCGCCGCTCCACCGGCAGGGTCAGTTGTGAGCCGTAGACATCGACCGTCCGATGCCCGAACTCGTCGGCCCGATCGAACACCCCACGCACCAACTGCTCACCGTCGTAGACCTTGGCGCGCTGGCTGTCGCGCCGCGGCCGTTGCGAACTACCTGGCGACACAGCTCATCGACCCGACAGCTTCCCGCGTGCGGCGGGGAGTTCCGGTGCGGTGCCGAGGCGGGCGGTACGGCCTGCTCGGTCGCCTGCGCGCCGCGCCGCCGCGGAGTGACCGGTGGAGGTTTGCGGGCCTCGCCATGTTCCGCGAGCCTCGGAGGTGGCCGTGTAGAAATCGGTGAGTGCGACCTCTTTGTCGCGCAGGGCCAGGGCGGTTCCCGTCGATTCGACGACCGATTCCTCGGCGACGACCTCGGCTTTCACCTCGGCCAGACGGGCGCCGATCCGGGCGGCGAAGGCCATCTGGAAGTTCAGGCGGGCGGTGACGCCTGCCACCGGGACCTCCACCTTGCGGCGCACGGTACGACCGAGGCGCTTCTCGGTGACGATCTTGCTGACCGTCGCCTCGCGGTAGGAGCCGGATTTGATGTAGTGGTCCGACGCTCGGACCATTTGGATGAGCAGACTCGCGTAGAGCGCTTCGCAGGTATCGATGTCGGCGGCGAAGCCGTAGGCGTAGACCTGGGCGGAGGTACGGGCGACATCGCAGCGAACGTCGTTGGCGCCCGCGATCGCGACGAACAGCTGGACGTAGGTGCGTAGGCCCTTTCGGCCTGGTTCGCCGATCGGAATGATCCGTTGAACAGGGACCGACCTGCGCTCACGCGAGGCCACATGTGAGCGCGCCACGGCCAGATCGATCGAGGACTTCGTCGCCAACCGTTGGGCCGCGGCGAGGAAGGCTTCGGCCTCGTGCGCATTGTCGGTGGACTCGGCTTTACGCAGCAAACCACCGATGCGGGTGAGCATCCGATCGGGCGTCGACGGCGGTGGACTGGTCACGGTGTCGAGGGTAGGGCACGGCACCGACAGCGAATCGTAGGCGAACTGACCGAGAAGTAAGCCGAAGACCAGGACGATCGGACGCGGGGAGCCCTCACCATGTATGTTGCCTGTTGCACCGCACGGTGTGCTGCTGCTCACGTCTTGACCCTGGAGTGTCTGCGATGGCCTTGAAGTTTGTCCCCAGAGCGACGATGGCTGCTGCCTCGATCGCCTTGCTCACCGCAACGTTCGCCAGTGGTTGTTCCAGTGATGACGGTGGCAACGCACTCGACCAGAACCTGACGGGCCGCGGCCCGATCACCTACGTCGAAGGTAAGGACACCACCGAAACCGGTGTGGTCAAGCAGCTCATCGACCGCTGGAACGCCGCGCATCCGAACGAGCAGGTGACGTTCAAGGAGCAGTCCGCCGACGGCACCCAGCAGCACGACGACCTCGCCGAGCACTTCCGCGCCAAACAGGACGGCTACGACGTGGTCGCGCTCGACGTGAAGGACACCGCCGAGTTCGCCGCCAAGGGCTGGGTCCAGCCGCTCGAGGGCAGTTTCGCCATCGACACCGCGCCGCTGCTCGCGCCTACCGTGGCGAGCGCCACCTACAACGGCAAGCTGTACGCGGCCCCGAAGAACACCAACGGCGGCCTGCTGTACTACCGCAAGGACCTGGTGCCCAACCCGCCGAAGACCTGGAGCGAGATGCTCGGTCAGTGCCAGGTGGCCCGGGACAACAACATCGGCTGCTACGCCGGTCAGCTGTTCCCCTACGAGGGTCTGACCGTGAACACCGCCGAGGTCATCAACGCCTACGGCGGCAGCTTCGTCGGCGCCGACGGCAAGACCCCCACCGTGAACAGCCCGGAGTCCAAGGCCGGCCTGAAGGTTCTCGTCGACGCCTACAAGAGCGGCGACATCCCCAAGGAAGCCATCACCTTCAAGGAAGGTGAGAGCGCGAGCGCGTTCGAGTCGGGCAAGCTGCTGTTCCTGCGCAACTGGCCCTACCTCTACGCCCAGGCCTCCGCCGACGGCTCCGCGGTGAAGGACAAGTTCGGCGTCGCCCCGCTGCCGGGCAGCACCGGCGTCGGCGCCTCGGCCCTCGGTGGCTACAACGCCGCGATCAGCGCGTTCGGTAAGAACAAGGCCACCGCCGCCGACTTCGTCCGCTACCTGATCAGCGAAGAGGCCCAGCAGATCATCGCCTCGGGCTCGCTGCCCTCGGTGCGCTCCTCGCTCTACGACGACCCGGCCCTGATCGCGAAGATGCCGTACCTGCCCGCGCTGAAGGAATCCATCGCCAGCGCCGTGCCGCGTCCGGTCACCCCGTTCTATCCCGCGGTGTCGAAGGCCATCCAGGACAACGCCTATGCTGCACTGACCGGTGCCAAGTCTGTCGACGACGCAGTCGCAGGCATGCAAAAGGGCATCGAGACCGCCGGTTCGTAGCGGTACGCGCAGCGGACCCGACCAGACCGTAGGAGAGTAGTAACGGTGTCGGATCCTTCGGGAGCCAAGCAGCGCGGGCTAGCGCTGCAACTGCGACAATCCGGCAAGGCGTGGCTGTTCGTCGCGCCCGTGCTCGTCGCCCTGGCCGTGGTCATCGGATATCCGGTGGTCGAGGCGATCTGGATGTCCTCGCAGAAGGACTCCGGCATCGACCCGGCCACCGGGATGTTCGTCGAGGGCGGCGGCGCCGGATTCAGCAATTACACCCACTGGCTGTTGCAGCAGTGCGGGTCGCTGTCGGGCACCGTGTCGTGCCCCACGGGCACCCTCGGCTCGCAGTTCTGGTCGGCGGTCGGGGTCACCCTGTTCTTCACCGTGATCACGGTGTCGCTCGAGGCCCTGCTCGGACTCGGCATGGCCATGGTGATGGGCAAGACCTTCCGCGGCCGGGCGCTGCTGCGTGCCGCCGTGCTGATCCCGTGGGCGATTCCCACCGCGGTCACAGCGCGGTTGTGGGAGTTCATGTTCCAGTACGACGGCGTCGTGAACCGAGTGCTCGGCACGCACATCCTGTGGACCTCGGAGGTGTGGGCGTCGCGGTTCGCGGTGATCGCGGCCGACGTGTGGAAGACCACACCGTTCATGGCGCTGCTGATTCTCGCTGGGCTGCAAGTGATTCCGGCCGATGTGTACGAGGCAGCGAAGGTCGACGGCGCGTCGGCGTGGCAGCGGTTCGTGAATATCACGCTGCCGCTGCTCAAGCCCGCGCTGCTGGTGGCGGTGCTGTTCCGGACCATGGACGCGCTGCGCATGTACGACCTGCCCGCGATCATGACCGGCGCCAATCCGGCGACGAGCACCCTGTCGATCCTGGTGGTCGAGCAGGTGCGCCAAGGTCCCAACAGCGCCGCGGCACTGTCGGTGATCACCTTCCTGCTCGTCTTCGCCATCGCGTTCGTCCTGGTGAAGGTGCTCGGCGCCAACGCTGTTCGCACGCAGGAAGAACAGCGGAAGGCGAACTGATGAGCATCTCGATGACGAAAGATCCTGCCGTCGAAGCGAATCCGGTGCCGGTGCGGCCGGTGTCGTGGAGCAAGCGGTTCGGCACCATGCGCACCTACGTCGGTGTCGCCATCGTGCTGGTGTGGGGCCTCGGGCCGTTCTACTGGATGGCCGTGGTGGCGTTCCGCGACCCGGCCCACACCTTCGACAGCACCCCGTGGCCGACCCACGTGACGCTGGAGAACTTCCGCAACGCCTTCGACACCAGCCGCGGCAACGACTTCGGCAAGGCGCTGCTCAACAGTGTGATCATCGGATCGGCGACCACCGCCGTGGCGCTGATCCTCGGCGTGCTCGCGGCCTACGCGCTGGCCCGGATGGCCTTCGCCGGCAAGTACCTGATCTCGGGGCTGATCCTGTCGGCGTCGATGTTCCCGGCCGTGGTGCTGGTGACCCCGCTGTTCCAGCTGTTCACCGATATCGGCTGGATCGGCCAGTACCAGGCGATGATCATCCCGAACATCTCGTTCGTGCTGCCGATGACGGTCTACATCCTGGCCTCGTTCTTCGCCGAACTGCCGTGGGAGCTCGAAGAGGCCGCGCGCATCGACGGCGCGAGCAAGTTCCAGGCCTTCCGGTTGATCATGCTGCCGCTGGCCGCCCCCGCGGTGTTCACCACCGCGATCCTGGCGTTCATCGCCTCGATCAACGAGTACCTGCTGGCACGGTTGCTGTCGGGCGACGACACCAAACCGGTGACGGTCGCGATCGCGAGCTTCTCGGGCAACGACCCGCTGGTGCAGCCGTACGCGGCCATCATGGCGGCGGGCGTGATCGTCACCGTGCCGCTGGTGATCATGGTGCTGATTTTCCAGCGTCGCATCATCTCCGGTCTCACCGCGGGCGGCGTCAAGAGCTGACCTACCGGGTTCTGCCGCCACCGCCGGGTAGAGTCGCCTGCACCGATATCGACGTCGGTGCAGGCGAGCTCTTCTCCCTCGCTCCGAAAGGAGATGGTGTGGCCTCCCAGCGCGGGCGTGGGCGTTCCGATGATGACGTGCCGTATACCTCGATAGCCGGGTTCCGCGATCCACTGGCGAAGGACCCCAAGCCGAGCAAGGGCGCGGCGCGACGGGCACAGGCGGCACGACTGGCCGCCACCGACGGGCCCCCCGACAAGGGTCGCGCCCGACGGGAACAGGCCGCCCGCCTCGGCACCGACGACCAACCCTCCGAACGTAAGCCGCGCACCAGGGGTCAACGCATCCGGCGGCTGCTGCTCGCGTTGTTCGTGATCTTCGTGTGTGTGCCCGCGCTGCTGTTGGTCGCGGTGTACTGGAGTTCGGAGATCCCCGAACCGGCAGAGGTCGCGGTCGAGCAGCCCGCCACCGTACTGGCCGCGGACGGCACCACGGTGCTGACGAAATTCATTCCGCCACAGGGCAATCGGATTCCCATTCCGCTCACCGATGTGCCGTATCCGGTGCGCGACGCGGTGCTGGCGGCCGAAGACCGCACCTTCTATACCAACGCCGGGTACTCGACCAGCGGCTTCCTGCGTGCCGCTCGCGACAATGTGAGCGGACAGGACAACGCGGGCGGCGGCTCGACGATCACCCAGCAGTACGTGAAGAACGCCTTCCTCAGCTCCGAACGCACCGTCACCCGCAAGATGCGCGAGCTGATCATCGCGGCCAAGATGGCACGGCAGTGGAGCAAGGACGAGATCCTGTCCGCCTATCTCAACACCATCTACTTCGGGCGCGGGGCGTACGGGATCGCGGCCGCGGCGAAGGCCTATTTCGACAAGCCGGTGCCGGAACTGACCCTCGCCGAGGGCGCGGTGCTCGCGGCGGTCATCCGCTCACCCTCGGTACTGGATCCGGAGAACCACCTCGATCAGTTGCGGGCGCGCTGGCAGTACGTGCTCAACGGGATGGTCGAGATGACCGCGCTCGCGCCCGGCGACCGCGACGCGACGGAGTTCCCGGCGATCATCCCGCTCGACGATGTGCCCGCCGAAGCCGTCGCGCTCGGACCGGAAGGGCATATCCGCACCCAGGTGCTACGCGAATTGCGTGCCGCCGGTCTCGACGACGCCGACATCAATACGGGCGCACTGCAGATCACCACCACCATCGATGCCGCGGCGCAGGCGGGCGCGGTCGATTCGGTGCGTGAGCGGTTGTCGTGGCAGCCGCCGGAACTGCGCTCGGCGGTGGTGTCGATCGATCCGCGCAGCGGCGCGGTGCGCGCCTATTACGGCGGCGAGGACGGGACCGGGTTCGATTTCGCGCAGGCGCCGCTCCAGACGGGCTCCGCGTTCAAGGTTTTCGCCCTCGTCGCCGCGCAACGCCAGGGCATCCCGATATCGCGGGCGATAGACAGCTCGCCCATCACCGATCGCGGAACCGAGATCACCAACGTCGAGGGCGACTCGTGCGGGCGGTGCTCGCTCGCCGAAGCGCTCAAACGCTCACTGAACACCAGTTTCTACCGGCTCACCATGACGATGGCCGACGGTCCGCGCTCGATCGCCGAAGCCGCGCACCTGGCCGGCATCCCCGAATACATTCCCGGCGTCGACGGCGTGAGTCTCACGGAGCCGGACGGTTATCCGCTCAACGGCATCGTGCTCGGGCAGTATCTGGTGCGCCCGCTCGACATGGCGTCGGCGTACGCGACGCTGGCCGCGTCCGGGGTCTATCACCAGCCGTACTTCGTGCAGAAGGTGAGCACCGGGGACGGGCGGGTGCTGCTCGACCGCAGCTGGGAAACCGCGACGGGCAAGAAACATTCAGAGCCCGAGCAGCGGATCTCCGCCGAGATCGCCGATGCGACTACGTCGGCGATGGTGCCGATCGCCAATTACTCCAACGGCCACGGGCTCGCGGGCGGCAGGCAGTCGGCGAGCAAGACCGGAACCACCCAGCTCGGCGAGAGCAAGGACAACAAGGACGCGTGGATGGTCGGGTACACGCCGTCACTGTCCACCGCGGTGTGGGTGGGCACCGAGCACCCGCAGCCGTTGCGCACGGGACGCGGTGGGGCCGTCTGGGGTTCGGGGCTGCCCGCCGACATCTGGAAGCAGACGATGGACACGGCACTGGCCGGAACGCCGGTCGAACAGTTCGAGGTGCCGCCGCTGTCCAACCCGCCGCTGATACCGAGCCCGGGTACCTCAGTGGCGCCGACGCCGGGCGGCGGCTTCGACATCTTCGGTCCGCCGACGAGCTCACCGCGCCCCGCGCCGCCGCCGTTCATCGTCATTCCGCCCGCGCCGAACCCGTCGACACCGGGTGATCTGTTCCCCGGGCTCGGTGGCGAAGGGCCGCGCTAGATCACGAGTTGGCGCACCCGGACCCGACTACCCCGGCGGCATGGCAACATCGTTGCCCAGAGCGCGAACCGCCCGACCAGGGGTCGAATGATCCCGGCGCGGAACCTGTCGGACCGATACGGGAGGATGTGCGGTCGGTACCGACATGCGACGACACTAGACATAGGGGCTACGCAGGTGGATTTCAATGTCGTTGACCGTCCCGAGACGCTGATCGCGGGCACGGTGCTTCGCAGTCCGGCGCTCGCCGTCGAGGGGCCGCGCCGCGCCAAAGTGGTCGAGGCGTGGGCGCACCTGCGGGCGAGGACGTTACCGGGGCCGGTCGCGACGGGCTATGTCGATTTCGCTCCGGAGATCAACTCCTATCTGACGCACATCGTCGGATACGAGTGCAAAACGCTCGCCGACTTGCAGGCAGGCGACGTGCTCGGCCGGATTCCGGCGGGGCGTTACGCGCGCTTCGTGGCCAGTGGCGACAATCTCGGCGACACCATCGTCGGGCTGTGGCGCCAGGTGTGGGACGCGGAGGCCGCGGGCGAATTCGTGCGCGCCTATACCGGCGATTGCGAGCAGTATCCCGACGAGCGCACGGTCGAGATCTTCGTTTCGCTGACCGAGGAGAAGAACAGCTGATGGCCGTGGATTTCGAAATCGTCACCCTCGACGACGGCTTGGTCGCGGGTCTCACCGTGCCGTTGGCCGGCCGAGAGGTGACCGCTCGTGATCTCGATCTGGTGAATTTCACCTGGGATCGGTATCTGTCGCGGGAGAAGCCGGTTCCCCGCGCGGCGGCCTATATCGGCCAGAACGATCACGCGGTGGCCGTACTCGGCTACGAGGTGGCCGGGCTGGACGACATCGACGAAGGCGACGTGCTCACCCGCATTCCCGCGGGCCGCTACGCCAAGTTCGTGGTCTCGGACAAGCCCTACGATCTGCTGCGCACCGCGTGGGCGCAGGTGATCAAAGCCGAGAACGCGGGCACCATCACCCGTTCGCACACAGCGGAGTTGGAGCGCTACACCGGTCCGACCTCGGTCGAGGTGTACGTCTCCCTGGACTGAGACGAGAAGAGCCGGTGTGCACGAAGTTCGTGCGCACCGGCTCTTTTCGTTCAGTGACTAATCGGCACCGATGATGAACGCCTCGAGCTGAGTGCGCGCGACATCGTCGGCGATCTGCACCGGCGGGGACTTCATCAGGTAGGCCGAGGCCGGGATGACGGGTCCGCCGATGCCGCGGTCCTTGGCGATCTTGGCCGCGCGGACAGCGTCGATGATGATGCCCGCCGAGTTCGGCGAGTCCCACACCTCGAGCTTGTACTCCAGGTTCAGCGGAGCATCGCCGAACGCACGACCCTCGAGGCGCACGTAGGCCCACTTGCGGTCGTCGAGCCACTCCACGTAGTCCGAGGGACCGATGTGGACGTTGCGGTCGTGGACCTTGCCCGCGAGCGAACCGGTGAGGTTCGACGTGACGGCCTGGGTCTTGGAGACCTTCTTCGACTCCAGACGCTCACGCTCGAGCATGTTCTTGAAGTCCATGTTGCCGCCGACATTGAGCTGGTAGGTGCGGTCGAGCACCACGCCGCGGTCTTCGAACAGCTTGGCCATCACGCGGTGGGTGATGGTCGCGCCGACCTGCGACTTGATGTCGTCGCCGACGATCGGCACACCGGCGTCGACGAACTTCTGCGCCCAGACCGGGTCGGAGGCGATGAAGACCGGCAGCGCGTTGACGAAGGCGACGTTCGCGTCGATCGCGCACTGCGCGTAGAACTTGTCGGCCTCTTCGGAACCGACGGGCAGGTACGAGACCAGCACGTCGACCTGAGCATCCTTGAGCGCCTTCACCACGTCGACGGCGGGCGCCTCGGACTGCTCGATGGTCTCGGCGTAGTACTTGCCGATGCCGTCGAGGGTCGGGCCACGCAGGACCGTCACATCGGTCGGCGGCACATCGGAGATCTTGATGGTGTTGTTCTCGCTGGCGAAGATGGCCTCGGCCAGGTCGAAGCCGACCTTCTTGGCGTCGACATCGAACGCGGCCACGAACTTCACGTCGCGTACGTGATAGGTACCGAACTTGACGTGCATGAGGCCGGGAACGACCTGGTTCTCGTCGGCATCCTTGTAGTACTGCACGCCCTGCACCAGCGACGATGCGCAGTTGCCCACACCGACGATCGCGACGCGAACTTCGCCGGATCCAACCTTGTTGACATCACTCATGGCCGCTCTTTCCCTCTTTCTGTGGTGCCGCCTTCGTCGATTGCTCCGCCGCAATCAACTCGTTGAGCCAGCGCACTTCGCGCTCGCTTGATTCCAATCCGAGCTGGTGGAGCTGTTTGGTATAGCGATCCAACGACCCGCTGGCCTTCTTGATCGCTTCCCGCAGCCCCTCTCGGCGCTCCTCGACCTGACGACGCCTGCCCTCCAGGATCCGCATTCTCGCCTCGGCGGGAGTGCGGCTGAAAAAGGCGAGGTGAACGCCGAAGCCGTCATCGGTGTAGTTCTGCGGACCGGTGTCGGCAAGGAGTTCGGAGAACCGTTCCCGGCCGACCGGTGTGAGCCGGTAGACGCGGCGCGCACGACGCGCGAGCGCGCCGTCCGGAAGCTCCTCGGCGATCAACCCGTCGGCCTGCATCCTGCGCAGCGTCGGGTAGAGCGAACCGTAGGAGAAGGCCCGGAACGCTCCGAGCAGGCCCGTCAACCGCTTGCGCAGCTCGTAACCGTGCATGGGCGCGTCGAGGAGCAGGCCGAGAATCGCCAATTCGAGCACTGCCGACCTCACTCCCTGACTATGTC
The DNA here is from genome assembly GCF_030486425.1 of Nocardia sp. PE-7. Classification (NCBI taxonomy): domain Bacteria; kingdom Bacillati; phylum Actinomycetota; class Actinomycetes; order Mycobacteriales; family Nocardiaceae; genus Nocardia; species Nocardia sp. PE-7. The sequence goes on from NZ_CP129614.1 coordinate 6,739,326, forward strand.
GACCTCACAGGCCGAACGGACCTAACCGTGGATGCGAGTTCCAACTATATCGGAGCGATACATCTACGCACAGTCGAATGTGACGCATGCGTCATCGACACAGGTCAGGGAGAGGAAGAGTCGCAGCGCTAGGCGGGGTACACCGCGATGGGTTCGCCATTGGGACGGATTTTGAAGTATCCGCTCTGCTCGGCTTCGTTCTTGACGTAGATGCTGATTTCCAGTTCGGCGTCTTTACCGCCGCCCGGCGGGTATCTGACCAGAACATGCGAGACCCAGCCGTTGGGGACGCGGGTTGTTCCGGCTGCGCCTGACACGAGGCGGGCATAGCGGGCCAGGTCGACGGTGGCAAGGTCGAACGAGCGAGTATCAGGTGGACGGGAGCCTTGTGAACCCCATTTTTCGAAGTCGCCGCGGTACTTCAGCTCGTCCTGCTTGCCAGGTTTGCCGGAATCACGCTCCACCAAGGCGTATTCCGGATACAGGGTCAGCTCGTCGGCGATCGTGGTGCCGTATTCGGCGCGGTAGTCCGCGACGAAGTGGGCCAATCCGTTGCCGGTGGTGAGGTCGGGTAGCGGGTCGCCGAGGACGGCGTCGCCGACTGTGCGGCCGAGCAGGCCCACGCCCGCGCCGAGCAGCCCGGCGAGGACGATCGCGCCGACCGGAATCCACCAGCGCCGGGGTACGCGAGCGACGCCACGCGCCACGGGAGTGGCGGCGAGCTCGGCCGGGACCTGTAGATCGTCGACGAGACGGTCGAGGGCGGCGAAGTTCTCGGCACGCATCGCGGTGGCGGTGCGGGTCTCGTGCTCTGCGGCGGTGAGCTGGCCGTCGGAAAGGGCGGCATCGAGCATCGAGCACACGTCGGCGCGATCGGCGTCGCGAGTGCGCAGGTTGTTCGTCGGAGACGGAGGCTTCATCGCTGGGTCATCCTTCGTACGGGTAGGTCTTCAGCACATCTCCCGACAGCGCGAGGACGAAATGTCCCGATTGGGCGGCTTCGTTCCGCACGAAGATCGTGATCCCCGGCCGTCCGGCCCAGCTGTCGTTCGCGATCCGGTAGTGGGTGACCGCGCCGTTCGGTACCCGCACGGTGGCCGCCGCCGTCGCGAACGCCGCACCGAGCGCCTCGACGTTCACCTGTGCCAGATCGATGTCGACGGCATCGCGCCGACGGGTGTTGATCTGCGAACTCGACCGCGCGAAGCCACCGCGATAGGTGTAATCGACGGTTGATTTCGCATTGCCGGGCACGCGCCGCACAGCGGAGGCGTGCTCGTCGTGCAGAACCGCCTCGTCGACCACGGTGTCGCCGAAGATGGTGCGGTAATCGTCGCGAAACTGGACGAATCCAGCGAGGGTATTGAGCATCGGCGTGGGAATCACCAGCGGTGGCGCCGCGTCGTAGTCGACTGCCACGGTCACGGCCGCAGCGGGCGCGGGCGCGTCGTCGCGGACCGTCCACACGAATCCGGCGACGGCGGTGGCCGCCGCGAGTGCGATGACCGCCGACCGAGTGCGGTCTCGGCGAGCACGTGGTTTGGTCGGCGCGGCCGGACGCTGTTGGAGCTCGGCCACCAAGGTGGACAAATCGCCCAATGTTCGTGCTTCTGCGGCCAATTCGACCATCGCGGCGTGTTCGTCGGAATCCAGTTGGCCGTCGGCGTGGGCGGTGTCGAGCGCGGCGACGGTCGTCGTGCGGTCGGTCGACCTGGCTCTGGTGCGGGCCGGGTACTCGTCGGGGGCGCGGCGGCGGGGGCGTCCGGTGGGGGCGGCATCGCCGAAAACCGCAGGTGATTGCAGGTCGGCGGTCAGGCGGGCGAGCTCGCCTACCGTGCGCGCGCTGCTCGCCGACGCGACACGGTCGTGGTACTCCTGCGCGCCGAGTTGGCCCTCGGCGTAGGCCGCGTCAAGCACGGTCGACACCTGTGCGCGATCGATGTCACGTGCGCGCAGCACCGAATCGACGGCTGCCCGTCGCTGCCCGGAATCAGCCATGGCCGTGGGTCACCTCACCTGCGAAAACACCCGGATGAACCCCGGTATCGGGAGTTTAATCGGCGAAGTCGGATCAAACGATGCCGTGGGCGCGTGAATCCGAACCCCGCTACTCTGGTGATCGTGCGAATTCAGCGGCAGGTGGTGGACTATGCGCTTCGGCGCAGGTCCCTGCTGGCCGATGTCTACGCGGGGCGGGTCGGCGTCGCCGAGGTGTGCGATGCGAATCCCTATCTGCTCAGGGCCGCGAAGTTCCACGGCCGGGGCAGCGAGGCGACCTGTCCGATCTGTCGAAAAGAGCAGCTGACGTTGGTTTCGTGGGTGTTCGGCGATGGGCTCGGCCAAGCGGCCGGGTCGGCGCGGACGCCCGAGGAATTGATTCGGATGGCCGAGTCGAACGAAGAATTCTCGGTGCATGTCGTCGAGGTATGCCGCTCGTGCAGCTGGAATCATCTGGTGCAGTCGTACGTGCTCGGCACGGCTCCCGCGCCTGCCAGGCGACGGACGAGTTCGCGAGCCCGGCGCTCTGCTGCCGAGTGATGGCTTGTCGAGCGACAGGGCTGCCGAGTAACGGGCTGCCCGCACAAGTAATGGTGGCCACCGCGTGATGCGCCACTGTTCGGGGTGCACTCTCTCCGCGCCGGTTCTCCGGCGCGGATGTTGTGTGTCCGAACCTTACAAGTTATGGAGATCTGGTCAGTGAGTTCGCCCTACGAGTCCTCCCCCCACGGCGATGATCCGCGCGGCGGTCGTCCGGCTCGGGGTGCGCAACCGGGTCTCCCCCCGCAGTCGGGTGATCGTCCCGGCGGTCCCCCGCCGCGTCGGCCGATGCCGCCCGCCGGACCGCGCCCGCAGGGTGCGCCCGGTGGTCCCGCGCAGGGTGGGCGCCCGCAGGGTGGACCGGTGCCTGGTGGACGTGGCCCGCAGGGGCCGCCGCCGAATCGTCAGCAGGGGCCGCCGCCCGGCGGGATGCCGCCGCGTCGGCCGGGTCAGCCGCCACAGCGTCCTGGTGGGCCGCAGGGTGGGCCGGTTCCGCCGGGCGCGCCCGGTCAGGGCAGGCCGCCGCAGGGTCGGCCCGTGCAGCCGGGTCGCCCCGGCACGCCCGCCGCCGGCGCCACGCAGAAGTTGCCGCGTCCCGGCGGCCCCGACGAGTCGACCATGCGCGCGGGTCAGCCCCGGACCGTGCGCGGCGCGAACGACGATCTGGCCCGGCCCGCCCGCGCGGGCGGTGCGGCCGCGGCCGCGCGGGCCGGCGCGGGTCAACGCCCCGGTGGCCCCATCTCCGGTGAACGGCGCGCCACCGCGGGCCCGACCACCGGTGAACGGCGCGCCGCGGGCGGGACACCACCGCCGACCGGTCCGCGCAACCGCCGCGACGGCAGCGGAGGCGACGACGGGTCGGGTAGCGATGGCGCGAAGAAGAAATCGCCGTGGCGAATCGTTCGCCGCACGCTCTACGTCCTGATGGCCTTGGCCATCGTCGTGCCGAGCGCGGTGTTCCTGGTCGCCTACACGGCGGTGTCGGTGCCGAAGCCGGGCGATCTGGAGACCAACCAGGTAGCGACGATCTTCGCCAGCGACGGCACCACCGAGATCAGCAAGGTGGTTCCGCCGCAGGGCAACCGCACCGAGGTCTCGATCGATCAGATCCCGCCGCACGTGCGCAATGCCGTGATCGCCGCCGAGGACCGTGACTTCTACACCAACCCCGGCTTCTCGGTCTCGGGCTTCGCCCGCGCCGCCCGCGACAACGTCCTCGGCAAGGAAAGCGCCGGTGGTGGTTCCACGATCACCCAGCAGTACGTGAAGAACGCGCTGGTCGGTGACGAGCGATCGATGACGCGCAAGATGCACGAACTGGTGATCTCGGCCAAGATGGCGCGCCAGTGGAGCAAGGAAGACATCCTCGCGGCCTACCTGAACACGATCTACTTCGGTCGTGGCGCGTACGGCATCGATGCCGCCGCCAAGGCGTACTTCGGCAAGCCGGTACAGGAGCTGAGCGTGGCCGAGGGCGCGGTCCTGGCCGCGACCATCCAGCTGCCCTCCATGCTGGACCCCGAGAAGAACCCGACCGGCGCCAAGACGCGTTGGGAATACGTGCTCGACGGCATGGTCGCGGAGAACAACCTGCCCGCGACCGAACGTCAGGGGATGCAGTACCCCCAGGTGGTGACGCTCGCCTCGCTCGGCGACAAGAACAATGACGAGGGCCCGTCCGGTCTGGTGAAGAACCAGGTGCTCCAGGAACTCTCGACCGCGGGCATCAGCGAGCAGCAGCTGAACACCGAGGGTCTGCAGATCACCACCACGATCGATCAGAAGGCTCAGGACGCCGCTATCAAGGCCGCGCAGGGCAAGCTGGAGGGTGAGCCGGAGAACCTGCGCACCGCGGTGGTTTCCATCGACCCGCGCACCGGTGCGGTCCGCGCCTACTACGGCGGCAGCGACGGTCAGGGTTTCGACTTCGCCAACGCCGGTCTGCCGACGGGCTCCTCGTTCAAGGCGATCGGCCTCGCCGCCAATCTCGAACAGGGCGTTCCGCTTTCGCAGCTCTACGACAGTTCGCCGATCACCGTCAACGGCATCCAGATCGGCAATGTCGAGGGCGAGGGCTGCGGCATGTGCACCATCGCCGAGGCGCTCAAGCGTTCGCTGAACACCAGCTTCTACCGCATGCAGCTGGACATGCAGAACGGTCCGCAGAAGATCGCCGATATGGGACACAAGCTCGGTATCGCCACCGAGCTGCCCGGCGTCGGCGAGACGCTGACCGAGCCCGGCGGCGTCGGCCCCAACAACGGCATCGTGCTCGGCCAGTACCAGTCGCGCCCGCTCGACATGGCCTCGGCCTACGCCACCCTGGCGGCGTCGGGCGTCTACCACGCGCCGCACTTCGTGCAGAAGGTCGTCACCGCCGACGGAAAGGTGCTGCTCGATCGCGGCGAGCCCGCCGGTGAACAGCGGGTGAGCGCGGCCGTGGCCGACAACGTCACCGCGGCGATGAAGCCGATCGCGGCGTACTCGCGCAACCACAACCTGGCCGGTGGCCGCGAGTCCGCGGCCAAGACCGGTACCCACCAGCTCGGCGACACCGGCAACAACCGCGACGCCTGGATGGTCGGTTACACCCCGTCGCTGTCGACGGCGGTGTGGGTCGGCACCGAGCAGGGCGAGCCGCTCAAGAACTACGGCGGCGGCAGCATCTACGGTTCCGGTCTGCCTTCCGACATCTGGAAGGCGACGATGGACGGCGCGCTGTCGGGTACGTCGAACGAGTCGTTCCCCAAGCCCGCCCCGATCAAGGGCCAGGCCGGTGTGCCGGAATGGTCGGCGCCCTACACCGCGCCGTCCACCACCGTGCCCGCGATCGTGCCGCCGGTGATCGTGCCCTCGCAGGTCGAGATCCTGCCCGGCATCCGGATTCCGGTGCCCGGGGTGCAGCAGCCCGCGGTGCCGCAGTCGCAGCAGACCCCCGTCGAGACCGGTCCGGGCCCGCTGCCCGGCCAGCCGACGGCCGGACCCGAGGGCTCGCCCGCGACGCCAGGAAACGGCAACGGCGGGTCGACCAGACCGAACAACGGCGCCACGGGTAACGACAACGAGAGCAGCGGCGCGGGAACCACGCCGACCCGATCCCGGTAGCCACCGGTAGCCTCGGATGTCGTGACCGATCAGCAAATCGCGGACCAGCCGGCGTCGAGTGGTACCCGGCTGGGCCGCGAGGCGGGTTACGTGGCGCCCGCCCGGCTGGCGCCCGACCTGCGCTCGATCGATGCGCGGGACCGGCCCAGCCGCAACGACTCACTCACCGCGCAGCTCTCCACCGTGATCGGCGGCCCGGTCGGCGATCACGCGCTGATCGGGCGGGTGCGGTTCTGGACCCCGCTGCGGGTGATGTTCGCCTTCACGGTGATCTTCCTGGCGCTGGGCTGGACCGCCAAGGCGGGCTGCATCCAGCAGACCGGCGACGGCGACGGCGGTCTGATGCTGGACTGGAACAACGGTCGCCAGTACGTGGCCATGTGCTACTCCGACACCGTGCCGCTCTACGGCGCCGAACGGCTCAACGAGGGCGCGTTCCCGTACAAGAAATCCTGGACCGAATCCACGCCCGACGGCGGCACCGAGACCAGATACATGGAGTATCCGGTGCTTTCGGGCCTGTACCAGTACGCGGCGATGCAGATCGGCAATGTCTGGGACCACCTGCCGCTGCCCGGCGCGATGTCGGTGGTGGTGTATTTCAACGTTGTCGCGCTCGGCCTTTCGGTGGGCTGGCTGATCACGGTCTGGGCTTCGTCGCGATTAGCCGGGCGACGGGTGTGGGACGCCGCGTTGATCGCGGTGTCGCCGTTGGTGATCGTGCATATGTTCACGAATTTCGATGCACTGGCAACGGCTTTCGCGGCAACCGGACTGCTGGCGTGGGCGCGGCGTAAGCCGGTGCTCGCGGGCGTCCTGCTCGGACTCGGCGGAGCGGCGAAGTTGTATCCGCTGCTGCTGCTGGGACCGATCGTGGTGCTGTGCATGCGGATCGATCCGATGCAGCGCCAGCCCGCCGCGCGGGCCGGGCTGCGGTTGCGCGATATCGACAGTCTCGAGACCGCCCGCACTTGGTTGCGTGAGACACCGGCGAGGACACACCTTTTCGCGTTGCGTCCGCTCGGCGCGGCCATCCTCACCGTGCTCAGCGCGGCGGGCACCTGGGCCGCGGTGAACCTGCCGATCGCGGCGCTGTATCCACAAGGTTGGCGAGAGTTCTTCCGCCTCAATACCACTCGCCACGCCGACCCCGATTCGATCTACAACGTGATCACCTCGTTCACCGGCTGGACGGGCTTCGACGGGCAGATCGGCCACGGCGAGCCGCCGACGATCCTGAACACCGTCTCCCTGCTGGCCTTCGTGGCCGCCTGTGTGGGCATCGCCTACCTGGCGCTCACCGCGCCACGCCGCCCCCGCCTGACCCAGCTGTGCTTCCTCGTCGTCGCGGCCTTCCTGCTGACGAACAAGGTGTGGAGCCCCCAGTACTCGCTGTGGCTGGTGCCGCTGGCGGTCCTCGCGCTGCCACATCGCCGAATCCTGCTGGCCTGGATGACGATCGACGCACTGGTCTGGGTGCCGCGCATGTACTACTACCTCGGCGAGGACAACAAGGGCCTGCCCGAACAGTGGTTCACCGGCACCGTCGTCCTGCGCGACCTGGCAGTCCTGGGCCTGTGCGCGCTGATCGTCTACGAGATCCTGCGCCCACAGCACGACGTGGTCCGCCGCGATTTCGTCGACGACCCAGCAGGCGGCGTCCTCGACCGCGCCCTCGACCCGCTACTCCCCTGGCTCCCGGAATTCCTGCGCCCCCGCCAGGCCACGGTCAGCTCGCGACCCATATCGGTTCTGAACTGACCGGCGCAGGCCCGAACGAAACTTCCGCTCTACATCCGGAGGTAGCGGGCCTGGAGTTCTGGTTCGGCGGGGAGCATGTCGAGGTCGAGTTCCCAGGCGTTGCCGGTCCAGGGGTCGAACAGGGGGGTGCCGGGCATGGTGGGAAGGTGCCTGCACGACTGGGCTAGGAGATCTACCGGACCGTCGCCGAATTCGCCGCTGCCGCTGCCGACGATGACCAGAGACAGGCCGATCAGGTCGCCGCGCACCATCAGTTGGCCCAGGCGCACCACGTCGCTGCCCTGGTAGCCGTGGGGGAAGTCGGCGGCGACGAGGATGCGGTGTTCGGTGGGGGGTACGGCTTGTCCACTGTTGTAAGCGATGTCGGCGAGTTCGGCCGCGTGGGCGAGTTCGGCGAGGCGCGCGGAGATGTCGCCGTGGTCGGCGATGACCGGGCCTGCCAACAGTGGCGCGAGGGGGGCGGCGAGGGTGCGCAGGCCACCGGTGAGGTCGATCAGGTCGACCTTGGTCGGCTTGTCGGGGATCGCGGCCACGAGCCGGGCCACCAGGGCGCCGACCACGCGCGAGGCCGCGGCGGTGGACTCGGTGTCGACCCACAGCGGCCGATTCAGCGGCACCGGAACGCAATACGGCACGCGCAGGCCGCCGCGGTCGAGGGCGTAGAGCTCGCCGAGGCGAATACCGTCGGCGCGGGCGGCGCGGGTGGTCCACGCGGGAGCGAGCCAGGAGGCCAGCGCGGCGGGCATGGCGGCGTCGGCTTCGGCGATCTCCTGGCCGAGTTGGTCGCTGTCGCGACGGTGGTCGGCGTCGGCTGAGGCGACGAGGTCGTCGTGCCGGCGTTGTGCTTGCGCGCGGGCCGCGTCGGCGGCGGGGGTATTACGGGTCGCCGGGTTCGACACCGCTTCGGAGAGTTCTTGATCCAGCCGTTTGGTCGCGTAGTCGCGGGCCGAGACCAGGGCGGCGGCCGAGCGGGCGGCGTCTTCGAAGATCATCCACATGCGTTGCAGGCCGTGATCGACCTCGAGCGGAATGCCCGACGCGGGTACAGGTCTCGCGACCGTCTCGGTGGGAGCGCTCGGCGGTGCGAGGGGTTGCGGCTGCCAGGCCTGCGCGGGCGCGGGTGGGGTCACGCCGTGCGCGCTGAGCAACTGTGCCGAGCCGCCCGCGTAACCCTGACCGAGCGCCCGCAACTTCCAGCCACCGCCACGGCGGTACACCTCGAGGCAGATCAGCGCGCTCTCGCCCGCTGTCGGAGCGATGACGAATTCAGCGGCGGGACTGCCGTTTTCGAACAGCGACGCGGTCACCGCACCGAGCGTCTGCCCGCCCGCGACGAACAGCAGCACCGCGTGCGCATCGGACCTGAGCTGCGACAGCGTCAGATCCACCGCCGCTCCGGCGAAGCTCACCCCGGGTGCCGCGGGCCGCGACGCGCACACGTGATCGTGCACGTCGCGAACCCGCAGATCCTCGCCGACCACCAGCGCACCGAGTTCGACGGTGCCGGTGGTCTGCGCGGTGAAGCGCACGGAATCAGCGGTCAGAGCAGTGTTCTGCCCCGCTTTCAGGTGAATCACGGTGTCTGCCCTGCTCTGTCGCTTGGTTCAGTTGCCGCCGAGGAATCGGCCCAACTGCGGCACGGCCTCACCTGGATGCTTGGCGTTGAAGCCCTCGCCGAGCGCCTGCATCTTCCAGTCGCCGCCCGCGCGGTACACCTTCGCCATCGCCATCGCGGTGAACGGCATGCCGCCCGCGAGGGTGTAGCGCGCCAGCTCGCCGTTGGTGGTGCCGTCGATGAGGCGGCTGAACGCGTTCTGCACCTGCTCGAAGGAATGGCCCTTGTACGAGGTGACGATGAACAGCAGCGTGGTGATGTGCGCCGGGATCCTGGTCAGGTCGACGAGGATCATCTCGTCGTCGCCGTCGCCCTCGCCGGTGAGGTTGTCACCCTGGTGGCGCACCGAACCGTCCTTCGACGACAGCTGGCCGTAGTAGGCCACGTCCACGAGGTTCTGGTCGGCGAACAGGCAGACCGAGGCGTCGAGGTCGATGTCGACGGTGCGGTTGCCGAACATTCCACGCGTGCGCACCGGGTCCCAACCCAGACCCATCTTCACGAAAGTCAGCGCGGCGCCGCCGTCTTTGCGCAGCGTGACCCGCTGGCCCTTCTGCAGGCTGACCGGGCGATCCTTGCTCAGGCTGATCTCACCGGTCGGCTGCTGCGGCGCACCCTGCGCGGGCGGCGGGTAGCCCTGTCCGGGCGGCGGCGGGTAGCCGCCGGGGGGCTGCTGGGCCGGGCCGGGCGGGGGCGGGTAGCCACCACCGGGCGGGGCGTAGGCGGGCGCGGGCTGCTGCGGGTAGCCGGGCGCGGACTGCGCCGGGTACGCGGGCGGGGCCTGCTGCGGCGGGGGCGGCGGGGGCGCGGCCTGCTGCGGGGCGGCCTGGGCAGGCGAATCATCAACCTGCACACCGTGATCGGTGACCAGTGCCGCGAATCCACCCGCGTAGCCCTGGCCGACCGCGCGGACCTTCCAGCTGCCCTGGCGGCGGTACAGCTCGAGCGCGATCACGATCGACTCGGAGTTCAGACCATCGATCTGGTAGCTGAACAGCTGGTTGCCCGACGCGTCGGAAACGATGGCGGTGGGCGGGGCGAAGCGGCCGAAGTTGCTGTTCGCGTCGTCGAGGGTGATCACCGCCCGGATCTGATCGATGTCGGCGGGCACCGCGGGCAGCGAAACAGCAAGCGAGGCAGGCTGACCCGCCGGTCCGGGCCGCAGATCGACACCCGGTCCACTCGGCTGGTTGTAGAAGACGAAATCAGCGTCGGTGCGGACCTTGCCCTGCTCGGTCACGAGCAGCGCGGACAAGTCGGCCGGTGCGGTGACCTGGAGCGAGATCACCACATCACTGACGGCCACCGGGCCGTTCTGGCCCTTGGCGAGTGTTGCAGACAAGTTCGACCCTTCGCTTGTCGTTGGTGGGTGTCGACGGAACTCGCTTGCCACTCTACGAGAAACCGGGCGCACACGTCCGGGCTCTGTGGCGCCCACCCACTATGTTCGGCGTCGCGGGCGGAGTTTCGCCTGATCGGTTAGGGTGACGACGCAGTCGGACGACGGCGGTTCGCCCGCCTATTCAGAGGGGACAGCGGAGCCTGTCATGGCGCAATTGTTCGAACAGTCGAAGAAGGTGATCGAGGCGCAGCTCGCGGGGACGAGTATCCGCGCGATCGCAGGCTCGATGGTGGCCTACGAAGGCAATGTGCAGTTCAAATCGGCCGGGTTCGGCGGCGGCGAGGGCGTGCTCAACGGCCTCAAGCGCCGCGCCACCGGCGAGAAACTGTCACTGATGGAATGCAACGGCAACGGGCGCGTCTTCCTCGCGGTGAACGGTCAGAACGTCACCGTGGTGAACCTCAACAATGAGACTCTGCAGGTGGAGTCGCAGCAGCTGCTGGCCTTCGCGGGCAATCTGCGCACCGATGTGCGGTTCGCCGGGGTCGGTGGGATGTCGGCGGGCAGCGGGCTGTTCACCACCACGGTCAGCGGACAGGGTCAGGTGGCGCTGCTGTCGGCCGGTGGGCCGCTGATCCACCTGGAGGTGTCGCCGCAGTACCCCTTGATCGTGGATCCCGACGCGTTCGTCGCCTCGCGCGGCAATCTCAACCAGTCGTTCGTCACCGACGTCTCCTGGCGGAGCATGGTCGGTCAGGACGCGGGCGAGGCATTCTCGCTGCGGTTCGACGGCCAGGGTGTCGTGCTGATCCAGCCGGCGGAACGGTAGGGGCAGGCGATGTTCGAGAAGGTCAACAGCAAGGTCGTCAAGGTCAACGTCGGACAGGCGGGCGGCGTCGTCGCCCGGTCCGGCGCGATGCTGTTCTACACGGGTCAGGTGGCGTTCGCGCCGCATCAGATTCCCGGCGCCGGTCAGGGTATGGGCGGTGGCGGTCTGATGCGGATGGCCGGGCAGATGATGGCCGGTGAGCACCAGCGGACCATGCTGGCGCAGGGCAACGGCGAAGTCCATTACGGATTCGCCGGGCTCGAGGTGCACGTGGTGCAGATGCAGCCGGGTGCGGTGTTGCGAGCCGAGGCTTCGCGCCTGCTGGCGCAGTCGGCCGGTTTGCAGGCTTCCGTGGTGTCCGTGGCCAGTTCGGGCGGCGGCGGCGGTGGTGGCGGCGGTCTGATGGGCGCGCTGCGCGGTGCTGCCGCGGGTGTCGCGACCGGCACCGGCATGTTCACCACCCAGCTCAGCGGACAGGGTTCGGCGGTGCTGCTCGCACACGGCGGATTCCTGGAACTGCAGGTGGGCGGGCCGAATCCGATCGTGGTCGACCCACAAGCGTTCGTCGCCGCGTACGGCAATGTGCAGACCGAGTTGAAGTCCGCGATGAGCTGGCGCGATGCGGTAGGCCGCGGCGCGGGCGAGGCGATGCAGTTGCATTGCCACGGACAGGGTGTGGTGTACGTGCAGGCCTCCGAAGAGAAGTTGTGAACCGATGAGCGAAATCCTCTCGCCGATGAATCTCGGTGCCAGCGACAACATTCCGGGCAACAGCTACGCCTACAGCATCGATCTGACCGGACCGTGGTTCATGCGCAAGGGCGCGATGATCGCCTACTACGGCCAGATCGAGTTCCAGATGCTCACCCACGGGTTGCAGGGCGGGCTGATGCATATGGTGAGCAGCCAGTTCTCGGCCCCGCTGTTCGCGGGCGACTACGTGGTGGCGCAGGGCCACGGCAAGCTGATCATCGGCGACCGCAGTTACGACATCAATTCCTACGATCTCGAAGACGGCAATCTCACCATCCGTGGGGCGAACCTGCTGGCCTTCGAGCCGGGACTGGCTCTCAAGCAGTCGATCGTGCCCGGGTTCCTCACGCTGATCGGTACCGGCAAGTTCCTCGCTTCGTCGAACGGGCCGGTGATGTTCGCCGAGCCGCCGCTGCGCGTGGACCCCGAATCCCTGGTCGGCTGGGCTGATTGCCCCTCGCCCAGTCACCACTACGACCAGGGTTGGATCGGCAGCTTCCTCGCGGCGGGCGCGGCCAGGATGGGCGCCAACTCCGGCGAGGAACGTCAGTTCGACTTCACCGGCGCGGGCACTGTCCTGATCCAGTCGACCGAGAAGATCATGAGCGACAACGCGCTGGTCCGCACGATCGAGGGTCAGCTCCAGAGCGGTGTGACGGTCGGTGGCCTACAGCGCATCCAGGGCGTGATCGCCCAGCAGCTGGCTGGTCAGCAGCAGCACTACTGACCACTTCGAACCCGGGCGGCCATTTCGGCGCCCGGGTTCTCGCCGGTCAGCCGACCGGCACGGTGGTGCGCTGCGCCGAGGCGTGGAACCACTCGAGGATTTCCTCGCCTGCCAGGATTCCGGCCGTGGTGGTGATCGTGAGGTTGGGGGCGGTGAAGTTCAGTTCTTCCAGTTCGCCGTGGCGCGGACGGATGGCGGCGTCGGCGGCTTTCAGCATCTCCGCGTCGAGCGCGCCGTCACCCGCGGTGAACAAGGTTGCGCTGCCGGCCAATTCGCCTGCCTCGGTCAGCCTCTTGCGGACTTCGGCGACGGCGAGACTCTTGCAGACCGCGTCGGGCATCGTGTAGATCTTGCGCCCCTGCTGGGACGCCGACCAGCCGTTGGCACGGCACCAGCTATCCCATTCGGCGAGAAAGCCGGTGGGCACCTGGTCGGGGCGCACCACCAGGTAGCAGAACAGTTCGTCGGCCTCGCGGTACTTGGTGACCCAGGAATCGTCTATGCGGGAACGTAATTCGGCGCCGACATCGGCGAGGGTGGCTCCGGACGCGTTGACCTGGTCGTCGATGGCGACGCGCCAGGCGGGGTCGGGTATGCCGTCGACGAGGATGTTGCCGCCGTTGCTGGTGATGGCATAGCGCCACGGAGCGCCGGGCAAGGTGATGCGCTGGAACTGTTCGATCGTGCGGGTGGTCGTGGGGATCACCGGGGCGATGCCCGCGAGTTCGCGCAGGGCGGCGATGGCGGCGGTGGTCATGTAAGAGAGCGGTTCACCCTCGTAGTACTCGACGCACTCCTTCGCCACGGCTTCGGCGCCACCGAAGCCGTTGCGGGAGAAGATCATCGTGCGATCCAGATCGGTCGCGAAGAGGGACTCGGCGGTCACCGGGCTAGCTCCTTGATCAGGCCCATACAGGAATAGGCCAGGTCGGGGACCACTTCCACCGGGACATTGCGCGCCGCGGCGAGCAGGCGGATGTGGGCGTGCTCCGGCGCGTCTGCCTCGCGGACCAGCACTCGCCACGGTACCCGGCGCAACAGCACACGGGTGGTCTCGCCAACGCCTGGTTTCACGTAATTGACTGTGCTGATGCCGTATTCGGCGCGGACCTTCTCCACCGAGGCCCATCCGGACCAGTCGGGAGTGCGGTCGGAATCCCGGATCGCGGCGACGGCGGCCGGGACCTTGTCGCTGATCGCGTCGAAAGCCGCTGTGACGGTGTCGATCAGCTGATTCGACACATCGGCGTCGATCAGATCGCGGTAGAACTTGGCGCCGTGGAACTCGCCGGGGCCGATCAGGGTGGTGTTGAGGACCGTGCGGGAAACCAGCCCTGACACAGTCGAATTCAGGCAGGCGGAGGCGATGAGGAAGTCGTCGCGGGTGCCGTAGGTCCGCACGCAATTGGCGGGATCGGCCAGGACGACGAGCTCGTCGTCGAACCGGGCGCCGCCGGCAGCGTGATACGCGTCGAGCGCGGCGGTGAGCTCGTGGGTGATGGCGCCCTTGCCGGTCCAGCCGTCGACGAAGACGATCGAGGACGGATCGTGGTGGCGCGCGAGATAATCCAGCGCCACCGCGTCGATGCCGCGGTCACGCACGATCGAGACCGCGTAGTGCGGGACGGTCAGCGGTTCGCGGCCGATACCGCTGACGAGCCACCGTCGCATCAGCACGCCGACTGGAGTGCCCGCCCTGGCCAACGAGACCAGCACGATGTTCTCACCGCGTTCGGCGACAACGAGTTCGGCCACGGTCGCGACCGCCAGCGCCAGTCGCTGCGCGCTGTCGGCCAGCACGCGGTCGAAGAGCTCGCGGTATTCGGCGTCGGGCTGGAACTCCACCGGCAAGGACTCGGCGTAATGGGCGACGCCGGCCTGGATGCGATGCTCGCGCTCGGTCACATCGGCTTCCAGATCGGCATCCGAGAGATCCTTCAGCAGCCACGAAACATCTTCGGGCGCATAGGAACCGAACTCGGGTCCGTGCAGGGCGACGGGGAGCGGGCGCGCACCGCGCTCGTCCGGGACCGAGCTCGCGCCGCCACCGTGTTCCGCGTGGCCGTCCCGGTCAGTCGATACGGTTCCCGTGGTCGATTTCTCGCGGCCCGGCGAATCAGCCCGGGTCGCGGAATCGTTGTGCGACATCGAGAGCGACGCTGTCACGGCGACCGGCGCAGCGGTCCGGCCCGCGTGCAGCGCACGGGGATCAGCGCCGGGGAGCACAGCGACCAAGACGTCGGCACCCGATGCCGTGAGGGCGTCGACCAGGCCGCCGGGAGCAACCAGCTCCGGGGTGTCGGCGGGGGGATCGATAACGACCAGCAGGACCGGGTCGGCGTCGGGCCACTGCGCGTTGTACAGGTAGCGCTGGGCGGTGGGGTCCGGTTCCGGGGCGGTGAAGCGGAAGCCTCGACGGAGCGGGTAGCCGGGTTCGTCCAGGACGTATGCCGGTGAGCGGGTAGTGGTTTGGAATCGGGTGGGAGTGCCCGCGTCGGCCAGTTCAGCGGCCAGGCGCAGGGGCAGGTACATGAGTTCTTCGTGGCCGATGACGATCACCGGGCGCCCGGCGAACTCGGCGTCGAGACGGGTGTTCACCTCGTCGGCGACGGATTTCAACGCGATGTCGAACGCGGCGGCATCCGAGCGCAGGATCCCGTGCCTGCCGCCCTCGGGAACATCTGCGGGCCAGCTCAATTCGATGCGACCGTACGAACCCGATTGTGTCGCGACCGGATTCAGCTGCGGATCGGGCAGGGCGGTGACGGTGTCGATCAGCCCGGAAGGCAGCTCGGTGCGACCGGAGGCCAGGCAGACCGTGTCGATGCGCGCACCGAGTTCGGCTGCGGCAGCTTCGAATTTGGTCCGGTCGGCCGGTGTCCGCATGTCGACCAACGAGGCGAGCACGTAGTGCGAGCGGGGAGCGAAAGCGTGCAGCGCTCGCACCGCGTCGATGGCGGTGTCGCCGGTGGAGATCTCGTCGTCAACCAGCACCAGCGGGAGATCGTTGGCGAAGATCGCGGCGGGCGCGGGCTGGAGCAGATGCGAGGTGGCGTGCGAATGGCCCTCTTCGAACCCGGTGAGCGTGGTGGCTCGCGACTCGTGGCGGCGGGTGGAGTGCAGGTAGCAGCCCGCGTCGATCCGCGCGGCCACACAGTGACCAAGACCTGTTGCCGTCTCGGCGAAGCCGAGCACGACGGCTTCGCGCTCACCGAGCACTTCACGCACGAGATCGCCCAGCCGATTGCCCGCGCCGATCACCACACGCGGGTCGGTCGGCAGGTGCTTGCCGAGCACGGTGGACACCAGCAGATGCGCCCGGCGCGGATTGCGGCGCAGACCCGGCTGTACCAGCGCGCCGATCGACAGTGCGCCCGTCAGCACACTTTCCGCGGACAACGCGACGAACCCACCGTCAGTCGGCACGCCCTCGGCAGACGTCCCACCCGGCAAGCCATCCTCGGCCGAGCGCGCGGCGAAGGACTCGCCGTGATGCAGCTCGATACCGAGATTCACTGTTGCCCATGGTGTTTCGAACGCACTCATTCGGCGATCATCGCTGTCAGCAAGTCCACGAAAGACACTCCCTTGTTCGCAACCCCGAACGCACGGGCCCGAACCAGCGTCTGGCGGGCCCAACTGCGGTGGGGGCGCATCTCGTTCATCTTGTTGCGGTATTCCGAGGCCGCGACGCCACCGACATCGGCGGCCATGATGTCCAGCGCGTCGGCGTACTCCTCGTGGGTCACCACCGACAGCGCGTGCACCACGGCCACGTGCGAGGGGTGGATCACCGTTTTGCCCTGGATACCGTTGGCACGGTCGAGGGTGATCTCGCGCAGCAGGCCGTCGAGGTCACGGCTCACCAGGTACTGGCGGAACTTCACCGCGTCGGACTCCTCGAAAGGCGCGCTGCGCAGCTGCGGCCGGAACATCCGCTCGTGGTCGGCGAAGTACTCCCACACCGGTCCGGTGATGATGAAACCGGTGCCGTCGACGCGCCCGAGGTAGTTGACGATGTCGGCGATCACGTCGGCGACCACTCGCACGTCGTAGATCGTGAGGTCGCGGTCGCGACGGATGCCGAAGGTCGAGCACATGTCGGTGGCGCCGATCCGCACGGCCAGCAGCTGCTCGCGGTGTCCGGCGAGCAGTTCGGCGATGCGCGCGAGCTGCTCGTCGCGGGTCTGGCGGTGCACCAGGTTCGCCGATTCGAGCACCGGCATCGCGTAGACCGGGCGGCCGAGGCTGCGGTTGGCGTCGTCGAGCGCGGCCAGGTACGCGGGACCGCTCACGGCGTCGAACTTCGGGAAGACGAACCCGGTGAGCACATCGGCGCCCGGCCCGAGCGCGGCGACCAGCTCGCCGACCGAGGCCGCGTCGCGCACCCGGATGAACAGCATCGGATTGGCGTCTTCGCCGCGCGCGAGCAGGTCGAGGGTGTCCACCGCGTGCTGTTTGGCGGCCTCCACCTGGTGATCGGCGACGGCGTCCTCGAGGTCGATCACCATCGAACACACCCCGCGCGCGGCGCGTCGGCGGATCGTCGCGGCGAGATCGGGGCGCGTCGCGGGCACATAGAGCGTCGCGCCGAGCGCGGTCGCCAACAGCTCCCGGTCGTCGGGGCCTTCAATCGGCTCCGGCTCGACCAGGAACAACTCCCGCCTGCGGGGACCCTGCAACTGCTGGAAATGGCGCAGCGGTACCTGCTTACGCAAGCAAACTTCCGGTGCGATGGCGTAGCCCGCGGTCATTCCCCCCACCTCATCTGTCGACCCATTGTCATTTCTACTTTTCGGAAGCGTGTTTTCTGATTCGCTCGACCACTCCGGCGATGAACTCCGCGACGGTACCCAGCTCGGTAACATACGCCCAATAGTCTGGATGGCGACCAGTGAGTCCAGCGGTGATGCGGTCGAGGCGTTCGGCTTGTGCATCGAGAACCGAGCCCCACTCGGCGACCAGTCCTCGGTCGACCGCGAGCATCTGCGCGTCCCGCAGCCGGAATCGTACGGTGCGGGCCTGAGCTTCGGGGTCGGCACGTACCTCACGGAGCAATTCGAGGCGCCGGGTGACGGCGTCGACCAACTGCTCGGCCTCGGCGAGGTACTCGCGTGCGGTGGCGGTCACATCAAGGGCGGTCTCCGGATCACGATCGGCTGCCGCGACGCGCGCGCCGACCAGCGCCTCGTCGGCGGCATCCATGCCGCGACGGCTTTCCCGCTCATTGTTGGTCAAGTCCGCCGAACTCGCAGCACTGAACTCACGAAGCAGCGCGGAGTAGGCGGGCCCGAGCGCACCGGCGCGATTGCGGACCGCGGCCAGCCGGGTGGTCACCGAGGCGATCGCGTTCGCGGCGGCCGACGCACGAGAAGGTGCCTGCGCCAACGCATTCGACAATTCCGTGGTCGCCTGCTCCACCTGCGCCGCCGCCTCGCGCGCGCCCGCGACGGCAGTGCCGGGATCGACCGAAGAGGCTGTGATCAGAGCCTCATTCAGCCTCCTTACACCCGTGGCGATCGAAGGGTAATTCGTGAATCCGGACGACGCCGCGGCCGCCAGCACCCGTTCGGCCTCGGCTCGCACGTGCGTCACGAGCTGCGGCACCGATGCCCGCACGGTCGCCGCCTCGGCGAGACCGGCGCGGTTCGCGTTGTAGAACTCGTCGACCCCGCGAGCGGCGTCGTTCAGCTGCCTGACCAACGCGTCGGCCCGGCCCGGACCATCGAGCACAGCGGTGCCGGCCCCCTCGGCGGCGTCGAGTTCGTCGGTGAAACTCAGGTAGGCGCCCGCCGCGGCGTAGCACCGCGCGCGCACCGGCTCCCAGACCGCGCCGATCCGGCGGTCGGGGAACACCTGCTCACTGGCCACCACGCCCGCCTCCGCCGCCGTCTGCCTGCGATCCATATCCAGAAAGGCGGCCGACGTCGCGGCCCGCGCCCCGCTGATCCACTCATGATCGGCCCCCGATCTGAACCATCCGCGTCTGCGAGGTGTCACCGGCACATCCCCTTTCCGAACCACGCATGCGGGCCGCCCGCTCACTGCCGTCGATGGTAGGAGATTCCCCCCGTTAACCTGGGCTGCAGACGGTTCCTACGCAAGATCTGCGAAACCTATTACTGTCGTAGCGGTACCCGGCGATTCGGACATGCTGGGAAACGACACACCGGACTAATCGAAGGGATTCCCGCATGGGTGTCAGTCTGTCCAAGGGCGGCAACGTTTCGCTGAGCAAAGAGGCTCCGGGTTTGACCGCGGTCTCGGTCGGCCTCGGCTGGGACGTGCGCACTACCACCGGCACCGACTTCGACCTCGACGCGAGCGCAATCGCGACCGGCGCCGACAAGAAGGTCGTCTCCGACAAGCACTTCGTTTTCTTCAACAACCTCAAGTCCCCCGAGGGCGCCATCGAGCACAAGGGCGACAACACCACGGGTGAGGGCGAAGGCGACGACGAGGTCATCGACGTCGACCTCGCCAACACCCCGCCGACCATCGAGAGCATCTTCTTCCCGGTATCGATCTACGATGCCGAGACTCGCTCGCAGTCGTTCGGTCAGGTACGCAACGCCTACATCCGCGTGGTCAACAAGGCCAACGGCACCGAGCTCGCCCGATACGACCTGTCCGAGGACGCCTCGACCGAGACCGCTATGGTCTTCGGCGAGCTGTACCGCAACGGTGCGGAATGGAAGTTCCGCGCCGTCGGTCAGGGCTACGCCTCCGGCCTGTCCGGCATCGCTCGCGACTACGGCGTCAACGTCTAGTCACCCTCGCGAACAGGGGGCTCGGCACATCGGGCCCCCTGTTTGTGCGAAACAGAAAGGTCCCTCCGCGTGATAACGCGCATCTTCGGCCTGTCCATCGCCCTCACGGTGGTCTCACTGGTCGTGGCTTACCTCTACGGTGGCCTGACCGCACTCGCACTGTGCGCGATCCTCGGCATTCTCGAGGTGTCGCTGTCATTCGACAACGCTGTCATCAACGCCACCGTCCTGGAACGGATGAGCGAATTCTGGCAGAAGATCTTCCTGACCATCGGCGTACTGATCGCCGTGTTCGGTATGCGCCTGGTCTTCCCCCTGGCCATCGTCTGGGTCACCGCGGGACTGAACCCGGTCCAGGCGTTCGATCTGGCGCTGAACCCGCCCGAGAACGACGCGGCTACCTTCCCTGACGGCAGCCCCAGCTACGAAACGCTGCTCACCGACGCGCATCCGCAGATCGCGGCGTTCGGTGGCATGTTCCTCGCACTGCTGTTCCTGAACTTCATCTTCGAGGACCGCGAGATCACCTGGCTCAGCTGGCTGGAGAAGCCCCTCGCGAAGGCGGGCAAGCTCGACATGCTGTCGGTGGTCGTCTCGGGTACCGGCCTGGTGCTGGTCGCCGAGTTCCTCGCCGACGCCGACGATCGCTCGACCGTGCTTGTCGCCGGTCTGCTCGGCATGATCGTCTACATCCTGGTCGACGGACTCGGTTCGATGTTCCACGTGGAGGAATTCGAGGAGGGCACAGCCGGTGGCCCCTCCACGCTGGTGAAGGCGACCGGTAAGGCCGCGTTCTTCCTGTTCCTGTACCTCGAGGTGCTCGACGCGTCGTTCTCCTTCGACGGCGTCATCGGCGCGTTCGCCATCACCTCCGACCCGATCATCATCGCGCTCGGCCTCGGCCTGATCGGTGCGATGTTCGTCCGGTCGATCACGGTGTACCTGGTTCGCCAGGGCACGCTGTCGGACTACGTGTATCTCGAGCACGGCGCGCACTGGGCGATCGGCGCGCTGGCGGCGATCCTGCTGATCTCGATCGGCGTGCACGTCAATGAGCTCATCACGGGTCTGGTCGGCGTGGCGTTCATCGGCGCGGCGCTCATCTCCAGCATCTTGCGCAACCGCAAGTCCGAGCCGGACGCTGTGGAAGACGCCAAGGAGTCCACTCCGGTCAGCTGATCCACGGCCGAAGAGCCACAGCGGCGGCGAGTCCCTTCCGGGATTCGCCGCCGTTGTCGTTCACGCGGGTTGCAGTTGGCGGCCCGGCGCCGTGCTCGATTCGAGGCGCCGGCCGCGCGCCCTTGCCCGCAGAAAGAGGAAGAACAGGGTGATCAACAGGGCGGTGCGCAACCACACGCCGAACTGGACGATTCCCTCCATCAGTTCGACGCTCTCGCCCTCACCCAGCGCGGCGAAGTACCGGAACACCCCGACACCCACCGCCGCGTCGGCCACCAGATAGGCCGCGACCAGCGACCACGGCACCTCGAGCAGCACCAGGAACGGAATTATCCACAGGGTGTACTGGGGTGAATGCACCTTGTGGAAAAGCATGAAGGCGGCCAGCATCGCCGCGCTCACACCCACCCACGGGTACGCCGAACTCGGGGTCCAGCGCCGCCAGCCGAGCCACATGGCCAGCGCGAACCCGCCGAAGATCAAGGTGGGCGAGGCGATCGCCACGGCGTCGTGCCAGGTCTGCGTCGTCTCCGCCGCGCGGCCGAACAGGAGCTGGTGACCCCAGTACCAGATCGAGTTGGTGGTGATGTCGGCCTGGCGCAACTGCTGGAAGGTGATCGAGGCGCGCCAGCCCTCCACCCCCGCCAGCACGAACGGCAGATTCACCGCCACGACGGTGCCCATCGCCGCCAGCAGGGTTTGCGCGGCCCCCGCCACATCGAGCTCGCCGATCCGGCGTCGATCACGCGGGGCGCCCTCGGTGAGCACGAACACCGCGAGCGGGAGCACGAAGATTCCCGGATAGAGCTTGAGACAGAAACCCAGCGCGAGCAGTACCGCGGCGATGATTCCGCGGGTGCGCACGGACAGCCCGGTCAGCATCGTCATCACGTAGACCGCCGCCACCGCCGTGCACACCACCGGCAGTTCCCAGTTGTGGAAGGCGTAGAACACCAGCGGCGGGCCGATCGCCCACAGCAGCGCCGCCGGGCCGGCGATTCTGGCCAGCATCCAGGCCGTGAGCAGAGCGAACGGGGCGAGCAACAGCGCCGACTGCCACAGGAAGTCGGCGTCGTTGTCCACCCCGATGGCGCCCGCCCACATCAGCACGCCGCTGAGCACCGGGTATTCCACCGCGCCGCCGGTCAGCGCACCGTCGTCGGTGATCGCGCCATCGACGTAAGGGAAGACGTGATTGTCGATATCGCGGCCGAGCCACAGGAATTGGATATCGGAATAGCAGACATCCGAATCCTTGCGCTCCTCGAATACCAGACTGCGACCGGATTCATCGATCGCGCCGCCCGCACACCGGGCTTTGTTGGCGTAGGCCAGCGCGAGGGTGAGCCCACACAGCAGCATCACCACGATGCTCAAGGCAGCGGTCCACGTCGCGCCGCGCCGTGCTGTGCGCTGCCGCGGGCCGACTGTGGTCATGCGACCACATTATGCGGCGGCGCCGCGATCACCGGGGTACACCCGCGGCAGGCATCGATTTCGCTGGTCACTACCCGCTCATGTAGCCTTGGCGGGTTGCTGACGCAACGAACCCTCCTGCCATGGAGAGTCCATGGCCGTTTCCTAGTCCACAGGAGGTGATTGGTCCGTGCGTCAATATGAAGTAATGGTCATCCTCGACCCGAGCCTGGACGAGCGCATCGTCGGGCAGTCCCTGGATACCCTGCTCACGGTCGTCAAGACCGAGGGCGGCAACGTCGACAAGGTCGACATCTGGGGCCGCCGCCGGCTCGCCTACGAAATCGCCAAGCAGGCCGAAGGCATTTACGCGATCGTCAACCTGACCGCGACCCCGGCCACCGTGAGCGAACTCGACCGCCAGCTGGGCCTGAACGAGACGGTGCTGCGCACCAAGGTTCTGCGCAACGACAAGTAGTCCGCACCCTTCTCGAATTTGATGTCAGAGCCTAGCTTTAGGCTCGAGCGCAAATCCCCGAGATGCGGACTGCACCCCGAGCAGGAGGAACCCCATGGCAGGCGACACGGTCATTACCGTCATCGGAAACTTGACGGCAGACCCGGAGCTTCGTTTCACGCCCGCAGGTGCGGCGGTGGCAAATTTCACCGTCGCGTCGACTCCCCGTGTGTTCGATCGCAATTCGAACGAATGGAAAGACGGCGAGGCTCTGTTCCTGCGCTGCAACATCTGGCGTGAAGCAGCGGAGAACGTCGCCGAAAGTCTGACCCGAGGCGCTCGCGTCATCGTGAGCGGTCGGCTCAAGCAGCGCTCCTACGAAACCCGCGAGGGTGAGAAGCGCACTGTGGTCGAGCTCGAGGTCGACGAAGTCGGTCCCTCGCTGCGTTACGCGACTGCGAAGGTCTCCAAGGCCGGTCGCGGTGGCGGAGGCGGCGGTGGCGGCTTCAGCGGTGGTGGTTCCGGCAATGCCGGTGGTGGATCTAGCGCAGGCGGCTACAACGCCAACAATGGCGGCGGACGTCCGGCCGGCGGCAGCAATGCCGGTGGCGAAGACGATCCGTGGGGTAGCGCGCCCGCGGCCGGCTCCTTCGGGGGCGGCGGCCGCATGGATGACGAACCGCCGTTCTGATTCGAACGGCACTCATAGTACGGAGAGAAAACCATGCCTAAAGCGCCCGCGCGCGAAAAGGTACTGAAGAAGAAGGCCTGTGCTTTCTGCAAGGAAGCAAAGTCCGGAATCGTCAATATCGATTACAAGGACACCACGCTGCTGCGTAAGTACGTCAGCGATCGCGGCAAGATCCGCGCTCGCCGCGTCACCGGCAACTGCGTGCAGCACCAGCGTGACATCGCTGTCGCCGTCAAGAACTCGCGTGAGGTGGCTCTGCTTCCTTACGTGTCGACCGCTCGCTGAGAAAGGGAGTCACACAGATGAAGCTCATCCTCACCGCTGATGTCGACAACCTCGGCGCCCCCGGCGACCTTGTCGAGGTCAAGGACGGCTACGGCCGCAACTTCCTGCTGCCCCGCGGTCTGGCCATCCAGGCCACCCGTGGCGCCCAGAAGCAGGTCGACGGAATCCGTCGCGCCCAGGACGCCCGCAAGGTGCGCGACCTGGATCACGCCAACGAGCTGAAGCAGGCCATCGAGGGCCTCGCCGCGGTTTCGCTGTCCGTGAAGACCGCCGACAGCGGCAAGCTGTTCGGTTCGGTCACCACCACCGACGTGGCTTCGGCCATCAAGGCCGCTGGTGGCCCCGTGGTCGACAAGCGCAGCATCGAGCTGCCGAAGTCGCACATCAAGGCGACCGGTAAGCACGGCATCGTGGTGCACCTGCACCCCGATGTGGTTGCTAAGTTCAACCTCGAGGTTGCTGCGAACTGAGTTCGCTGGAAACCACCCCTGTGCGTGCATAGGGGTGGTTTCTGCTTGCCATTTTCAGGCCGTTTCTGCGATAACTGATCAGTAGCCGATGTTGCGGCCGATGCGGGCCATGTTGCGCGGCTCACGGTCGGTAATCGCGTGACCTCCAGTTATTCACCCTGTGGATGACTGCGGAAACCGACCGGCAGATTTGTGATTCCCGTCATAGCCTGCACCATCGCTGTTTACCCAACACGCCCGGCTGTTCACCTTTACCGACACGCCGGAACTTCTTTCATCCACAGGGCCCAGGTTGGACAAACCGGGGCCTAGCAGGGCGTTTTGCCGTATTGACCTGGGTTTTCCCCATGTTTTCCACAGGCGCTGCACAACAACGGGTGAACTACCCCCAAGTTATCCACAGTTGTGTGCACATGTCGGGTTGGCGAGTCCCGAAAACGTCGCCTAGGTTCGTCGCATTGCCCTGCTTGCGGCCCCCGGAATCACGCAGGCAACCGATTGCTGACATCCGTGTCGGTGTCCGGGAGTACAACGAGTACATCGATGTGTAACCCCCGGTTCTGCGGGCAGAGAGGACTCCCCTGGTGACAACCACCGGTGACCGCGCGCAAACCGAGTTCACGCCTGAGCCGCCCGGCGAGGACTTCGGCCGTCAGCCTCCGCACGACATGGCCGCTGAGCAGTCTGTCCTCGGCGGCATGCTGCTGAGCAAGGACGCCATCGCCGATGTGGTGGAGGTGCTGCGCCCCGGAGATTTCTACCGCCCCGCGCACCAGGCCGTCTACGACACCATCCTCGACCTCTACGGCCGCGGCGAACCCGCCGACCCCGTCACCGTCTCCGCGGGCCTCGACCGCCGCGGCGAACTCAAGCGCATCGGCGGCCCGCCCTACCTGGTCACCCTCACCCAGACCGTCCCCACCGCGGCCAACGCCGGCTTCTACGCCGAGATCGTCGCCGAGAAGGCCATCCTGCGCCGCCTCGTCGAAGCGGGCACCCGCATCGTCCAGTTCGGCTACGCGGGCGCCGACGGCCAGGACGTCGCCGAGGTGGTCGACCGGGCCCAGGCCGAAATCTACGAAGTCACCGAACGCCGCACCACCGAGGACTTCACCCCGCTGGAAGAACTGCTCCAGCCCACCATGGACGAGATCGACTCCATCGCCTCCCGAGGCGGCATCTCCCTCGGCGTCCCCACCGGCTTCACCGAACTCGACGAACTCACCAACGGGTTGCATCCCGGGCAGATGATCATCGTGGCGGCCCGACCCGGTGTGGGTAAGGCGCTGGCGCTCGACACTCCCCTGCCGACGCCTCGTGGTTGGACCACCATGGGCGAGGTTCGTGTCGGTGAGGAGCTGCTCGATGCGCAGGGCCGCCCGACGCGCGTCGTCGCGGCGACCGAGGTCATGGTCGACCGGCCATGCTACGAGGTCGAATTCTCTGATGGGACAGTGCTCGTCGCGGACGAGCAACACCAGTGGTTGACCGAGACGCGCGCGTCACGCCGTTCCGCGCAGCAGTCGAAGTCGGGACGAGGTCGGCGACAGTTCGCCGAGGTCCGCACCACAGCCCAGATTGCCGAGACCGTGCGCTGCGATACCGCGGACAAGCGGATCAACCACTCCGTCACCAACGCGGAGCCATTGCAACTACCTGCGTGCGAGCTCCTCGTCCCGCCCTACACATTGGGCGCCTGGTTGGGCGATGGCACCTCTGCCGCAGCTCAGATCACCAGTGTCGATCCGGAAATCGTCGCGCGTATCGAAGCCGAAGGCATCGTGGCGGTTCCTTCACGATCGGCGCAATGGCGATTCCAACTGACGCTGCCCGCAGATGAGCCCGTCGCGGCCCGCACCTGCGTGGTGTGCGGCACCGAATTCACTCCGTTCACCAGCGAGGTCCGTACATGCGGCCGTTCCTGCGGCGGTAAGGCGCGATTCGTCTCCGAGCCCGTTCCGGCGCCGACCTGCGCACAGTGCGGTGGTCCGTCGATCGGATTGCGTCTGTGCCAGTCGTGCCGGAATACGGTCGGCAGCGTGCAGGCCCGGCTCCGCACGCTCGGCGTACTCGGGGACAAGCACATTCCGATTGCCTACCTGCGCTCGTCCGAAGCTCAGCGGCGGGCACTGCTGGCCGGTCTGCTCGACACCGACGGAACGGTCACGCACGGTGGGTCCGTGCAGTTCGCGGTGACCGGCGAGCGATTGTTTCGCGACGTACAGGAACTCGTCGTCAGCCTCGGATATCGCTGTGGCGTCTCGACGAAGCGCGTGCGCGGCCGTTCCGAGGAGTCCTCGACGTGCTACACACTCACGTTCGCCACGGACGACGAGGTCTTCGGCCTTTACCGGAAGGCACTGCTGCACAAGGAACGTCGCGCCACCGGGAGCACGGCTCGCTCCAACGCCCGCTACATCGTCGACGTGCGGCACGTCGAGTCAGTACCTGTGCGCTGCGTCGAAGTGGACAATGCCGACCATCTCTACCTGGCCGGTCGCTCGATGGTGCCGACGCACAACTCGACTCTCGGCATGGATTTCATGCGCAGCTGCTCGATCAAGCACGGTATGGCGAGCGTCATTTTCTCTCTCGAAATGAGCCGTACCGAGATCGTGATGCGTCTGCTTTCGGCCGAGGCGAAGATCAAGCTCGGTGATATGCGGTCCGGGCGGATGAGCGATGACGACTGGACCAAGCTGGCTCGCCGGATGAGTGAGATCAGTGAGGCGCCGTTGTTCGTCGATGATTCGCCGAACTTGACCATGATGGAGATTCGGGCGAAAGCTCGACGGCTCAAACAGCGGCATGATCTCAAACTCGTTGTGGTGGACTACCTGCAGCTGATGAGCTCGGGTAAGAAGGTCGAATCGCGTCAGCAGGAAGTCTCGGAATTCTCGCGACACCTCAAGCTGCTCGCCAAGGAACTCGAAGTTCCGGTGATCGCGATCTCGCAGCTGAACCGTGGTCCGGAACAGCGAACCGACAAGCGGCCCATGGTCTCCGACCTTCGCGAGTCCGGCTCGCTCGAGCAGGACGCGGATATGGTCATCCTGCTGCACCGACCCGACGCCATCGAACGCGACGACCCCCGTGGCGGCGAGGCCGACCTCATCGTCGGCAAACACCGTAACGGCCCCACCGCCACGATCACCGTCGCCCATCAGCTGCACCTCAGCCGGTTCGTGGATATGGCCAGGGGCTGATCCAGGCTCCACCGACCACGGCCCGATACCGATCGCGCAACCGATCTACAACATGTGGCGACCTCTCGGCAAACCGGTCGGAGGGGGCGGATGATGAGTCGATGACCGAAGCGATCCTGCAGGTGAAGTGGAAGTCCGCCCCGGAAGACCACGACTATCCGGCCGCCGCCGACTATCTCGAGCTACTCGGCGACCAGGCACTGGTCGACGCGGTCGTGGCCGAGCTCAGGGCCGCGCCGGTGGTCGTCAAGAAGGTGAAGGACATTCTGCGGGCCTCCCAGCTCCATGCCCTCACCCCGGACAACCCGCATGTGCGCAGGGACCTGCTCAAGGTGACCGAGGGCAAGAGGCTCTCGCCGATCCTGCTGGTGCGCGGCAACTGTCGCCTGAACGTGCCGATGCTGATCGCCGACGGCTACCACCGGGTGTGCGCGCTGTACTGGGCCGACGAGAACATCGAGGTACCGGCCAAGATCGCCGCGATGCCATGACCTTCGCGACCCTGGCGCTGGTGGTCGCGCTCGGGTTGATCGGGCCGCTGCTGGCTTTGCCCAAGCAGCTGTACCTGCCGGTGCTGCTCGGCGAGATGGTCGCGGGGATCATCTTCGGCACCACTGGTTTCGGCATCCTCGACCCCACCGATCCGATTTTCGTCTTCCTCGCCGATATGGGTTTCGCGCTGGTGATGTTCGCCGCGGGGACCCACGTGCCCGTGCGTGATCCGCAGGTGCGCACCGCGCTCGGCAGCGGTGCCGCGCGGGCCGTGCTGGTCGGCGTGGTCGCGGCGGTCGCGGGCTGGGCGGTGGCGCAGACGTTCGACATCGGGCACGCGGCCGTCTACGCGGTACTGATGGCGTCGTCGTCGGCGGCGATGGCATTGCCGATCATCGATTCGATGCGGTTGAGCGGGCCGCCGGTCCTGTCGCTCACCGCACAGGTGGCCATCGCCGATACCGCGTGCATCGTCGCGCTGCCGCTGGTGATCGATCCGGCGAACGCCCTCAGAGCCGCGATCGGCGCGGTGGCCGTCGCGCTCTGCGCGGTGGTGATGTTCTTCGTCCTGCGCTACCTGCAGAAGACGGGTGCGCAGCGGCAGGTGCACGAGGTGTCCGAGGACCGGAAGTTCACGCTCGAACTGCGGGTGAGTCTGGTTCTGGTGTTCGCGCTGTGCGGGGTGGCGAGCGCGATGCACGTCTCGATCATGCTCGGCGGGTTCGCGGCGGGCCTGGCGGTGGCCGGGGTCGGCGAACCACGGCGGGTGGCCAAGCAGGTGTTCGCGATCAGCGACGGCCTGCTCGCTCCCCTGTTCTTCGTCTGGCTCGGCGCTCGGCTCGATCTGCGGGAGCTCGGGGAGCATCCGCAGTTCATCCTGCTCGGCCTCGCTCTCGGCTTCGGCGCGGTCGCCGTGCACTGCGCAGCGCGACTGCTCGGCCAGCCGGTGGCCTACGGCGCGCTGGCCGCGGCCCAGATCGGGGTGCCGGTCGCGGCGGTGACCGTCGGTAGCCAGTTGGGGGTGCTCGTGCCGGGTGAGGGCTCGGCGATCATGTTGGCGACGCTGTGCACCATCGTGGTGGCGGCGATAGCGGCCGGGCGGCTCGCGGCGAGGGCGTCCGCTCCCGCCGTCGACCTGTGAGCCCGATCAATTCCCGTACGCGTCAGTAACGATCTTGCTGGTGGTCACGACAATGTTCGTGACATGCGGCCCGTCGGGGGGCCTGCCCACCTGTAGGTCATTCGAACGGGATCACATATGAATCTGCGTGAGTTTCTTGCGAAACATCGCCTTGCTTCAGCTGTTGCCGCGCCTGCGGCGTTGGGGGTCGCGGCGATCGTGGCCGCTTCGTTCGCGGTCACGTCGCAGCCTGCTTCACCGAGCTACGAGCTGACCACGTCGGTGACCGAGTGCCGCGAGATGGTGACCATCTCGGTGGCCGGTCGCAACGACACCCCGGTCGAGGGCACCACGGCGATGCTGCTCGACGCCAACGGAAACCCGCTGCCCGCCGCACTGTCGGGCGACCACAGCAGCGTGTGGGTGGATCCGGTGGTGAACGCACCGCGCGACGATCTGGCCGAGGGCGAGTACGCGGCGGTGTACATCGCCTACCCGGCCGATATGTCGACCTATGAGGACGCGGTCAACGCGGGTGTCGCCAACACCCAGCAGGTGATGCGCGAGATCTCCGCGGCCTGCCCGGACACCAAGTTCTCCATCGTCGGCTACAGCGAGGGCGCCGACGTGGTGCGCCGCGTGGCCGAGGGCATCGGCAACGACGACCCCGCGGACGGGTACGCGACCGTGAATCCGGACGACGTGCTCGGTGTGGTGATGTTCGCCGATCCCGGTCGCAAGGCCGGGGACGGCACGTTCCTCGGCGCCGAGGACCCGTTCGCCAACCCGGACAACTTCGACCAGAAGTACCAGAACGGCACCAAGCCGATCTCGGGCCAGGGCGTGACCACGGGCAACGACTTCGGCGCGCTCAACGGCAAGATCGCCTCGTTCTGCTCCGAGGGCGACCTCACCTGCGCGGCGCCGGAGAACATCTCGCTGCTGCAGCTGGCCGCCAATGTGGGTCGCCAGATCAATATCGACGACCTGCAGCGCGACGGGCTCACTCCGGCCACCGGCCAGGACATGGCCTTCACGCTGGGCCGCATCGCGATGGCCGCGTTCTCCGACATCGGTTCGAACCCGAACTGGATGGCCAGCGACGAAACCTTCCTCGACGTGCTGCTGAAGGTCTCCGACCCGGATTACAAGCCGGGTCAGACCACCACCACCCCGGCGAAGGCCGACGTGATCGCCGGTGAGCAGCTCTCGCCGCTGGCGTACCTGCCGCAGAAGATCTTCAACGAGATCGTCGGGCTGATCGTGACGAACCAGAACACGATCCCGGTGGCGATGAGCGATCCGTACCAGCTCACCCTCGGCCCGAACGGCACCGGTCACCACTTCGACTACTGGCGTGATTCCGACTCCGCGAACGGCAAGCCGCTGACCTCGGCGGAGTACGCCGCGGCGTGGCTCACGCACCTGGCCAAGCAGGCACAGGCGGGCGAGACGGTGAACACCAAGGCCGCACCGGACGACTCCTCGGTGACAGCCGCGCTGGCAGCTCCGACGAAGCCGGCGACGACCACCACCGCGCCGACCACCACGTCGAAGTCGACCACCACGAAGTCGACGACGACCAGCCCCAAGTCGACCACCACGTCGAAGACGGACACCAGCACCACGGCGCCGTCCACGACAGCGGCCCCGACCACCACCCCGTCGACCACCACACCGGAACCGGCGACGAACCAGGCCGCCGCACCCGCCCCGACCACGACCGTGGCTCCCACCACGACGGTGGCGCCGACCACGACGCTGGCTCCCACCACGACTGTCGCGCCGACCACCACGGAGACTCCGACAACCACACCTTCAGCCAACTAGTCACCAACCACGAGATCCCCGGTGGGCAGCGATAACCGCTGCGCACCGGGGATTTTCGTCTGCAGGCCCGGCACAGGTTCGGCGACCGGAGGGAACTCACCGAAACCGGCCGGGCCGTCTACGAGAAGGCGAAACCGACCCACGATCGAGCACTCGAAACCGCACTCGCCGAGCCGAGCAGATCCCGGAAATGGCCCCCCTCATCGGTTTTCCGCACAGGATTCCGGCACCGAGCTGACACGCGACATCGATGCCAACGCGCCGATCATGGTGACTGTTGCGGGTACCGGTGCAATGATCGCTTGGTGACTCAGTGGCTTCCACTCCTCGGCTCGCTCCCGGTCGCCGGCGCAGTTCTGGTCGGCGTCATCGCCAACAACCGAACCCACCGCGAAGGAATCGCGGCCGCCGATGAGCGCGGCAGGCAGGCGCTCGACGCCGCCCAGCGCAATGTCGAGCTGTCGAATATGGTGGGCGACCAGCGCGATCACGAGGCGTGGCGCCGCGAGGCGGTGCTCGCCGCGGTCGCCTCGATCCTGGAGACCTCGGCCTCGGTGCGCTCCGATCTGACCACCTGCGGCGAGTGGGATCTGGTCACGGCCGACGAGATCGACGGCGTCGGCGCGCAGATTCACAAGGTGATCTGGGATCGCCCCGGCAGCATGCTGACTCGCCTGCGGGTGGTGGCGCATCGCCGGATTCCCAACAAGTGCGAGGACCTGCTACGCACCCTCACCGCCGCCCAGCACATCACGATGCAGCGGCTGAAACTGCACATCGACGTGGAGGCGACCGTCGAGGAGCTCGAGGAGATGGCCTCGCTGTGGCAGAAGGCGATGCGCCACGCGGCCGAGCAGGAGCGGGCGCTGGTCGAGACGACCCGCATCGAACTCGGCATCGAGATCGCGTCGAAAGGCACGGGGGTAGAGCCTGTTCCGGCGCCTCAGCCGACGACCACCGAAACCCGTTCGGAAGAAGTCGCCGTCGAGGAAGTCACCGAGGAACGGCCCACCGAGCCGGAGCGAGCGGCCGAGCCGGAGCCGCCCGTCGAGCCGGAGCAGGCCGTCGAGCCACAGCAGTCGGTCGAGCCGGAGCACGCGAACGAGGCGGCGCGGCAAGATGATCCGCGCGACGCCGTCGACCCGCGCGAAGCGCAGACCGTCAAGGTCTGACCTCGACGAATGTAAGCCGACCCGGCCGGATGCTCATCGCTGTAGCGGCTCGGACAGCTCGTTTTCGAACAGCTCGAGCATCCAGTAGTGTTCCGCCGAATGAACATCCGGCGAACAGCATAGAGTTCGTGATGGTCTGCGCGTTCAGCTGACGCGACACCATACGGCCGGGTAGCGTGGATATATGGCACGCAGGGGTGCCATACCCGACAGCGTGGTCGATCGTCTGAAGACTTCTCACCGAACCACTCTCGTCAGGGGGCGATCTCTCATGGATTTCATCGCGCCGTTGGATGCGCTGTTCTTGCTCGCGGAATCTCGTGAGCACCCGATGCACGTCGGATCACTGCAGTTGTTCGAACCGCCGGAAGACGCCGGTCCCGACTATCTGCGCGAGTTCCGCGACACCTTGTTGGCCGACAAGAACGTTCGGCCCACTTTCAGTAAGCGGCCCGCCACCTGGCTGGGCGCACCGCAGATGGCGTGGACCCAGGACGACGACGTCGACCTGGAATATCACGTACAGCGCAGCGCCCTGCCCGGACCGGGCAAGATCGACCAGCTGCTCGACCACGCGTCGACCTTGCACAGCGGCCTGCTCGACCGGCACCGGCCGATGTGGGAGGTGCATTTCGTCGAGGGCCTGGCCGACGGACGTTTCGCGCTCTACTGGAAGATGCATCACGCACTGGTGGACGGGGTTTCGGCCCAGCGCCTGATGCGCCGCACGTTGAGCACCGATCCGTTCGCGACCGAGCTCATGCGGCCGTGGAACCTGCCGCGCAAGATCGGTCCGGCACGCCCCGGTAAGTCGCGGCTCGGCGGGCTGATCGACACCGTCACCTCGGCGCGCTCGTCGACCACCGCGTTGATGAAGGCGACCCGCACCGGCCTGCTGCAGCAGCAGCTCACCCTGCCGTTCGAGGCGCCGCGCACGCTGTTCAACGTGCCGATCGGCGGCGCCCGCAAGTGCGCGGTGCGCAGCTGGTCGATGGATCGGGTCAAGCAGGTGAAGAAGGCCACCGGCGCCACGCTCAACGACGTGGTGCTGACGATGTCGGCGGGTGCGTTGCGGGCCTACCTGCTGGAGCGCGACGCGCTCCCGGACAAGCCGATGATCGCGCTGGTGCCGATGTCGTTGCGCGAGGACGACGATGTCGACACCCAAGGCGTGAAGGTCGCGGCGCTGCTGTGCAACCTGGGTACCGATATCGCGGATCCGCTGGAACGTCTTCGGGTGGTGAGCGAATCGACGCGTCGCAACAAAGAGGTGTACCGCTCGCTCACGCCGATGCAGACGTTGGCGATGGCCGGGGTGATGTTGAGTCCGCTGGCGGCGATGCTGTTGCCCGGATTCGCCTCGGTGGCGACGCCGCCGTTCAACATCGTCATCTCCAATGTGCCCGGTTCGACCGAGCCGCTGTATTGGAACGGCTCGCGCCTGGACGCCACGTATCCACTGTCGATCCCGCTCGACGGTCAGGCCGTGAACATCACCCTCACCTCCAGCGGCAACAACCTCGATTTCGGCCTCGTCGGCTGCCGCCGCACACTGCCCGACCTGCATCGACTGCTCGATCACCTCGAGGATTCGCTGGTGGCGCTGGAGGATGCCGCGCTCTAGAAATTAACCATTCTCGACTAAAATAGAACGTGTTACAGTTCGGTATGCGTACCGAATTCTGCGAACAGCTCGGCATCGAGTTCCCCATCTTCGCCTTCACCCACTGCCGCGACGTCGTAGCGGCGGTGAGCAACGCGGGCGGGTTGGGGGTACTCGGCGCGGTCGGCTTCACCGCTGAACAGCTCGAGGTGGAGCTGGCCTGGCTCGACGAACACGTCACCGGCATCTACGGCGTCGATCTGGTGATCCCGTCGAAATACGAGGGCAAGGGCGTCGACGGGCTCACCCCCGAGCAGCTGGAGAAGCAGCTGGCGCAGATGGTTCCGCAGGGCCATCGCGACTTCGCCCAGCAGATCCTCACCGACCACAACGTGCCCGCGCTGCCCGACGGTGAGCACCACAACGAGTTGCTCGGCTGGACCGCGACCACCGCGGGTCCGCAGGTCGACGTCATCCTGAACCACCCCAAGGCCAAGCTCGTGGCCAACGCGCTCGGCACCCCGCCCGACGACGTCGTCAAGCGCATCCAGGATTCCGGCCGGGTGATCGGCGCGCTGTGCGGCTCGGTCAAGCACGCGATGAACCACAAGGCGGCCGGCCTCGACTTCGTCGTGTGCCAGGGCACCGAAGGCGGCGGACACTGCGGCGAGGTGTCCTCGCTGGTGCTGTGGCCGCAGGTGATCGACGCGATCGGCGATGTGCCGGTGCTGGCCGCCGGTGGCATCGGCAACGGCGCGCAGGTCGCGGCGGCGCTGGCGATGGGCGCGGCGGGCGCGTGGACCGGGTCGCTGTGGCTCACCGTCGAAGAGGCCAATGTGCCGCCCGCCCAGATGGACACCTACCTCGAGGCAACCAGCCACGACACCATCCGCTCGCGTTCCTGGACCGGCAAGCCGTGCCGCATGCTGCGCAACGACTGGACCGATGCCTGGGAATCCACCGAGACCCCCGACCCGCTGCCCATGCCGCTGCAGATGATGGTCGCCCTCGACGGCGTCAAACGCGGACACCGCTACCCCGAGGCCGCCAAGGACGTGAACTTCAATCCGGTCGGGCAGGTCGTCGGCATGATGAACAAGGTC
The DNA here is from genome assembly GCF_030486425.1 of Nocardia sp. PE-7. NCBI lineage: Bacteria > Bacillati > Actinomycetota > Actinomycetes > Mycobacteriales > Nocardiaceae > Nocardia > Nocardia sp. PE-7. The sequence continues at coordinate 6,773,790 of NZ_CP129614.1, forward strand.
GAACGCAGCGCCGACGTGGTCAACCGCCTCGTGGAGGAGTACGTCACCGCCTACGACCGCCTCACCCGACTCAACGGCTGAGCTCTTCCGCCTCCCCGCGAATTTCAGCCAGACTCAGGTGCGGGGAAAGCCGGCGACGCGGCAAGCTTCGGAGCCGAGCCAGTCAGCCCGTACCCGATGAGTTACCCATGTGCTTGCGAGATCTCGGGAACCGGTGCGATCCATCGGTTGCTGAGACCGCTCACTGTGCGGGCTACCACTACACTCGGCGTATCTGACCTGCGGGGCGGTGTTCAGCACACCGCCCCGCGCCATTGCCCAACGGTTGCGGACGGCGGTGACATGGCTTCGGAGGAGTACGCGAGCAAGACGTGGAAGGTGGCCAGGGCCCGAGTCACCCACGCCATCGCCAAGATTCGCGAGGAATACGCCAAGGCAGCGCCACGGCCCACCGAGCACGACCCCGTCGACCCGCCCGTACCCGCCGATCTGCTGAATCTGCTGTGCCGCATCGGCGTCGCACTGGTCGGCGCGGGCGAGACCTCCGCCCGGGTGCAGGTCATCCTCGACAAGTTGTCGCGACGCTACGGCACCGACAACATCCATTTCATGGTGTTGCCCACCGCGGTGTTCGTCCGGGTGCGCACCGACGAAAGCTCCGCGATCGACATGCTCGACGCTCGCGTCGGCACCCTGCCGCTCGACCAGATCGACGGCCTCTACCGGCTCATCGACCGGATCGAGCAGGACGCGCCGTCGCCGAGCCAGGCGTCGACGGATCTGGACAAGATCCTCACCCAGAAGCCCGGCAGTCCGCCGTGGCTGATCCTGCTCGGGCAGGTGGTACTGACCGTCGGTATCGGCATGATGCTCAACCCGGGCGCGCGGGCGCTGGTCGGCTATGTGGTGCTCGGCCTCGTCGTCGGCGCGCTGACCCAGCTCGCCGACAAGGTGCGGCTGCTGTCGATGGCGTTGCCGGTGGTCGCTTCGGCGGTGGTCGCGGCCCTCGCGTACGGCTTTCCCGGCGCGCTCGCCGGTGGGCAACCGCAGCAGTTGCTGATTCCCGCGGTCGCGACGCTGCTACCCGGCGCGATGCTCACCAACGGCACGATCGAGTTGGCCACCGGATCGATGGTGGCCGGCGCCAGCCGGGTGGTCTACGGCATCAACATGCTGTTCCTGCTGGCGCTGGGTTCCTACGTGGGAATCAGCCTGCTCGGACCACTATCGGATCCGCCGGTGAGCACTGCCCAATTGGGTTGGTGGGCACCGCTGCTCGGGGTGCTGCTGATCGGCTACGGGCATTCGTGGCGGTCGAGCGCGCCGCAGAACACGGTGGGGTGGCTGCTACTGGTCCTCTATGTCACCTACGCGGCCCAGGTCCTCGGCAAGCACGTGTCCGGTCCGCTGACCGGCACGTTCCTCGGCGGGCTCGTCGCCGTGAACGCCGCGTATCTGATCCAGAGCCGCAAGCACGCGCCGCCGACCCAGGTGGCGTTCCTGCCCGCGTTCTGGATGCTGGTGCCGGGCGGGATCAGCTACACCGGGATCTCCGACCTGGTCACGCATTCCCTGTCGGGGGTGTCGAGCGGCGGGCTCGAGGTGCTGGTGTCGGCGCTGCTCTCGGTGATGTCGATCGCGCTCGGCGTGATGGTCGGCTCGGGTCTGGCCACCGCGCACGCTCCGCGCGTCAGCACCATCATCGACACGGTGGTGCCACACCATCTGCCCTGGGTGCACACCTCGGGCACGACGAAGAAACCCGACTCAGACAGCTAGCGTTCAGTCAGACGGCCGAGCTCAGTGGCACCGTGTGGATCGGCGTCTCGCCGACGAGCTGGCCGAAGCGGGCGATCACCTTCTCGTGGTACAGCGCGAACAGGTCCCCGAACAGCGCGAGTTGCGCCTCGCTCGGCGCGGAGTCGGCGTCCCACACCGCGAGCAGCGCCCGCCAGACGAGCACGTGCAGATCGGGGGCGACGGCGAAGTAGGCGGCGATCGCCTCCGGCACCTCCACGACCATATCGGCGATCGAATTCAGCACCGCGCGTTGCATACTCATCTCGAGCACGCCGAGGAGCTTGCGCACCAACGCGATCTCGGCGGCGATGATGGCCGCGTGGTCGGGCACGGCATGGCGCGCCATCGCTTCCAGCTCGTCGACGGCGGCGGCGAGCTCGGCCGGATCGAGCACCTTCTCCCCCGCGGTATAGGCGAGCAGTGCCTCGCCGATGATCCCGCGCTCCACCTCGACGATGTCGGTGAACATCTCGGCGGCCACCGCGGGCGCGGTGATCGAGAACCGGAACAGGTGCCGGTAGACGTCCATGCCGCCCTCCACCCGCACATCGCGGATGGTGAATCCCTTGCCGCGCCTGGCCTCGACGAATCCGTAGGACTCGAGCCTGCCGAGGATGAGCTGGGCGGTGGCGCGGTTCATCCCGAACTCGTCGGCGACCTGACGCACCGATGGCATCAGCTGGCCGGGTCGGTACTCGCCGGTGGCTACCCGGCGCGCCAACTCATCGGCAACGTCGGCGACCACCGTCCGGGATCCCATCGAAACACCTTTCGGTCATCATCCGGCTACGTCCCAGACAGTTTAGGCGCTGGAACCCGACCCCGCACCCACCTGCCTGCGCTGTGGGGCGGTTCACGTCACACCGCTGTTCACTGCTTGGAACCGACCGAACAGCTTGTTCGGCAAGTGGTGGGCAACCAGGCCGACACCGAGGTACGCACAACCCGAACCGCAGTTCGTTCGCCGGGCAACGCGCACATCTGGATCAGACAGCACTGTGCGACACCGTGATTGAATACGCAGGCAACAGGGCAGCTAAACATCTCGGGAGGAATCGTGAGAACAACTCGGCTCGCCGCGAGCGCGGTTGCCGCACTCGCCGTGATCGCAGGCTTGTCCGGCTGCGGCAATGACGAGGAGGATCACTCAGCGCACGCGTCGAGCACCACCGCGATGCCGACGACGTCCGCCGCGGCCACCACCGCGACGAAGCTGACCGGGAGTTCGGCCGCCCCGCTGCCACCGCCGAGTCCGACGCATCCACCGCAACCCGCCCTCCAGGACGTGAACTGCGGCCAGGTCACCGGTGGAAACGGCGCCACCGCCGAGGTCATCGTGTTCGCCTCCGACGCGGGCCGGGCCGGCTGTACCGAGGCGATCAATGTCGTCTCCGATTACCTCGGGGTACCGCGCACCGGTGACGCCGCGGCCGTCGACGGCTGGACCTGCGAACCGCAGCCCGACGCCACGGTGCCGCATATCTGCGTCAATCAGGGCCTGACCATCGGCCTGCGCGGCAACGCGGCACCGGCAAGTCCACCGCCGCCCGCCCCGAGCCCGGTCCGCACGGTCGACCCGACCATGCCCCCGGTGACGACCACCAGCAGCGTCCCGCCCGCCCCGGCGCCCGTCGTCGACGACGTGAACTGCGGACCGGTCACCGACGCGGGCGGCGCCACCCGCACCGTGATCGCGATCGGCACCGCCGACGGCCGTGTCGGTTGCACCGAGGCGATCACCGTGGCCACCAGCTACGTCACCACGATCGCCCCGTCGAATTCGGTCGTCATCGACGGCTGGCAGTGCAATTCCCAGCCCGATACCCAGATCCCGCAGGTGTGTTCGAAGGACGGCCTCGTGATCGCCCTCAGAGCAACCTGACCCTGGAAGTTTCGTCATCGCGGCCCGCCCGATTCTGGACTGACCGAAGGGTGCGACGAAGGAGTGCCCGTAGGGAGGGAAGAATCGGGGCCCGAAGGGCCGCGACTCGAGCGCGCCAGCGCTCCAACAATTCAGATCATGTCCTTCTTGTCCAGCCAGCGCATGACGAACCAGCCGAGACCGACGGGGATCCAGCAGGTCAGCACGCGGTAGAGCAGCACGGCGGGGACCGCGATCTCGGCCGGGACGCCGAAGGCCGCGAGACCACCGATCAGCGCCGCCTCGACCGCGCCGACGCCACCGGGTGTCGGCGCGGCCGAGGCCAGCGTGCCGCCGATCATGGTGACGATGGTGACGGCCACGAAATCCGTGCCGCCGCCGAAGGCTTCGACGCTGGTCCACAGCGCCAGCGCCTGCCCGAGGGTGATCACGCCGCAGCCGCCGACGATGACCACGAATCGCTTCGGGTCCTTGGCGAGGTCGACGAGTTCGCCGAACACTTCCTTGACCTGCGGGCGCACTGAATGATTCACCCAGCGACGCAGCGTCGGCACGAACATGAACGCGCCGATCAGCCCCACGCCCACGCCCGCGGCCAGGTACAGCACCGTCGCGTCGGGCACGATGTGGGCCAGGTTGCTCGACGTTCCGGCCACCACACTGAACACCACGAGCAGCACCAGGTGGGTGAGCACCTGCATCGACTGCTGCATCGCCACCGCGGCCGTGGCCCGCAGCGTGGACATGCCCGCCTTCTGCAGGAACCGCACGCTCAGCGCCAGCCCGCCGACACCGGCGGGGGTCGTCGTCGCCACGAAGGTGTTGGCCAGCTGCTCCACGAGCAGATAGCGCATCTTGATCAGGCCGTCCGCGCAGGCGCCGAGCGCGGCGGCGGCGCCGACGTAGGTCAACCCCGACACGGCGAGACCCGCGAGCGCCCACCACCAGTTGAGCGTGCGCAGCTGACTGAAGAACGTCGGCACCTGGCTGAAGAACGGATACGCCACATAGACCAGCGCCACCAGCAGGACGAGCTGGATGAGCTGATTGCGAGAGAAGCGGGTGATCTGTTCGGACTGGATGCGGTCGTGACCGGTTTGCCTGCGCACCTCCTCGCGGGCGGTGGACATCACCTTGGTCCACTGCGGCACCGACTTTCGGATGCCGATCGACATGGCCGATTTCGTCAGGCGACGGGCCGCGAAGGCGACCTTGTCCTCGCCGAGCGCCTCGATCGCCGCCGAGACCGCCTCGTGTTTGCCGTAGAGCGAGGTGGTGGTCACCAGCAACTGGGCGATGTCGGTCTGCCGTTGCGACTCGGACGAACCGAATTCGGCGGCGGCGAAACCGCCGAACAGGGTGTCGCCCTGGCTGACTCGCACGAAGTCGGGTTGCAGATCGCCGAGGCTGATCTGATTGTCGTGCAGGCGGAGCAGCGAACGCCACACCCCGGGCAGCACCTGCGCCGACAAGGTCGCGATCGGCGTCCCGCGAGGCATGGTGTGCGCGTACAGCATCCAGCCGCGACTCAGTCCCGCCACCACGACCTGATGACTGTCGGCCATCCCGAGGTCACCGATCGCGATGCCGAGCAGCGCCCGATGTTCCACCGCCCGGTGCATGGATCCGTGCAGCGGTGCGGTCTCGCTGGAGCGGAAGGTGATCCAGCGCCACACTTGCCGGATCGCGCCGAAGCTGCGCTGGTTCTTGCCGTACAGCTCGACGACGATCTCGTCTTCGGGCCCGTCGACCTCGGTGGCGAGCAGCAACGGTCCGCGCCCGGCAGGCCGGTCCACCCGGAAGGCTTTCACGGTGTACCCCCGCCCGGCGAGCACCCGGACCGCGGCGTCGAGGGGGACCTCGAGCGCGGGCGTGCCGACCAGCCAGACGATCACCGCGCCGACCAACCAGCCGACCGCCAGGCCGAGCATCGCCCGCGCGGGCACCACCGAACTGACCACCAGGTGGATCGGCGCGAACATCAACAGCAGAAACCACATCCAGCGCCGCGGCCGCACCGGCAGCCACGGGCTCGACACGGTGAGCATGGCCGCGAGCATCGCGATCCAGCGTGGATCGTCGAGGAACTGGGACAGGAAGGTGTCGAAGCGGTCCGGGACCGGCATGTGCCATTTCGGCGTGGAGATGCCCGCGCCGGTGATCGACAGGGCGAGCACCGCGAGCAGTCCCGCCGCCCCGTACCCGGCCAGCAGCTTCCACTGCCTGCGCAACACGAGTTCGATGAAGATGGCGAACGGCAGGGCCAGGATGAGCATTCCGTAGATCAGGTAGACCATGGTCGCCTGGTCCTGGCTGAGGAAGTCCACGATCTTGGCGACCGAGCGTTCCAGCGCCAGCCACTCCGGCCGCGTGATCAGCGAGCCCGCGACCACCACGGCTACGCCTAGCCCCGCCAGCACCACCCGGACGATGTCACTGGTACGCCGGATCAGCGGTTGCAGGAGTTTCCCCGTGACCGGGATCTCCCGACCGTCGACTCGCATGAGCCGCACGATACACACCGACACGCCGCAGACCCGCCGGGACATCACCCAACCAGCACGGTCGTTCCCGCGCGCCGTGAAGCCGATCACAGGCCGTCACAAACACTGGCGGTACCCCGTCCAGGAAGTAGGAAAACCTCCACTCAGCCGGAAGGAACGATCATGCAGGTTCTGCTCGCAGGCGCCACCGGCGCCATCGGCCGCCCCCTGATCCGCGCGTTGACCGCGAACGGACACACGGTCTTCGCGCTCGTCCGCAATCCGAACGCGCACCCGCTCGTGCGCGAACTCGGCGCCACCCCGGTCACCGCCGATGTGCTCGACCGCGAGGCACTCCTGCGCGCTGTCGACGGCCTGCGCGCCGACGCCGTGATCCATCAGGCCACCGCCTTGCGTGAGGTGAAGGTGCAGCGCCGGATTCCGGCCGACGATCCGACCGGGCTGCTGCGGACGGTCGGCACGGCCACCCTGCTCGAGGCCGCGTCGGTGGTGGGCGCCGGGCGGTTCGTCACCCAGTCGCTGATCCTCGGCTACGGGTACCACGATCACGGGGACCGGCTCGTCACCGAGCGCGACCGATTCGGGGTATACGACGGCGGGGTGGCCGACGAGGTGGTTCACGCGTGCGTTTCCGGCGAGCGCCAGGTCTTCGACGCGCCCGGTGTCGACGGAATCGCGTTGCGGTACGGGCTCTTCTACGGTCCGGGAGCGTTCAGTGATCTGTTCGCGGACCTGATGCGCAAGCACGCGCCGGTCGGGCCGTTGGGCTCCGGTGGCGTCAATACCTGGGTCCATGTCGAGGACGCGGCCGCCGCCACCGTCGCCGCACTCGAACGCGGTGTACCCGGCCGCGCCTACAACATCGCCGACGACAACCCGATCACCTGGCAGGAGTTCTTCGCGGAGGTCGCCCGCAGCCACCGGGACTCCCCGCCCGATCCGCCTGCCCGCGTGGATGATCCGACTGGCGGTGCCCTATCTCGGCGCGCTCATGTCGGATACTTCGATGCGGATCTCCAGCCGGTTGGCCGACGACGAATTGGGTTGGAGCCCTCGGTATTCCAGCGTTTCCGCCGGTCTCGCCGCCTGACGGGTTCGATCCACCGCTTCCGGATGCGCCTCGCAGGTCAGTGCGGCGCCCTCGCCACGACAGCGGCGCGGTCGTGGCCGGGGATCACTTCGATGTCGGCCGGGAGGGCGTGCAGTCGGTGAACGGTTTCGAAGGCCCGGTCGCGGTTGGCGTCGAGTAGTTCGCCCAGGAGCGGAGCCTTCTCCCGGATGAGGTCGATCTGCAGGGTGCTCCACACCGCGTCGCCCGCGAGCAGGACGCGGGAGCCGTCGTCCACGGCGAGCAGGATGCCGACACTGCCGGGGGTGTGGCCTGCCAGGTCGACGATCAGGACGGAGCCGTCACCGAACAGGTCGTGACTGCGGGGGAAGGTGAGAACCGGCGGCCCGTCGAGTTCGTAGAGGTCGAAGGCACGGCCGCGCAGCGGCCCCCGGGCGACGCCGAGCGGCACCTGCGCACCGGCCATGGCCCACCGGTACTCGATATCGGGCACGCGGATCGGGACCAGGCCGGGCAGTTCGTACAGCCCCGCGACGTGGTCCCAGTGCAGATGTGTCGGCAGCACGAAGTCGATGTCGTTGCCGGTGAGGTCGTGGGCGGCCAGCACCTCGCTCAGCCCGTGCACCGGACTGTCGGGGGCGACCAGCAGCGGCACCGGGAAGGGCAGCTCGGGCAGCACTCGCTGGTGCACGCCCGCGCAGATGGCCGGGTCGACCAGGAAGGTGGCCTCCGGGTGGCGGATCAGGAACGTCGACATGGTCAGCTGCGTGGAGCGCAGGGTCCGCACACCCTCGGCGATGATCGTCGTCGGCGCGGACAGCTCCGCCTGCACGAGCGCGGTCAGACCTACGGTGTTGTGCGCGGGAGGTACGGGAACGCACTCCAGCCCGTCGAGAAATGCGGTATCGGCGCCGCGCGGCCAGAGCAGCCGTGGACCCGTGGTGACGACAGCGACCCAGCAAGCGAGAACAGTCGATAACATCGTCGTGCGCTCACCCATATGTGCCACCGTAGGCGATCGCCCACACCCCGACCACCGGGCCAGGTCGAGCCGCTGCTGTCAGCGGCCAACGCCCGATAACATTCGGCGTCTAGTCGGTGCGGCCCATCAACCGATCTGTTTCGCGCCGTTCACGTTTCGTGGGCCGACCCGCTCCACGCTCGCGCTGCGGCAGGGTGGCGAGGACTTCCTTCGGGGGCGGCGGCGGGCTGCGATCGATCAGGCACTGGGCGGCGACAGGCGGACCGACGCGCTTGTGGATGATCCGCTCGACGACGACGATGCGCTCGAGGCCGGCATGACGGACCCTGATCTCGTCACCCGGGCGGACGGTCAGCGCCGGTTTCGCCGTGACCCCATTAACGCGCACATGCCCGGCGCGGCAAGCTTCTGCCGCGGCCGAGCGTGTTTTGAACAGGCGCACTGCCCAGGTCCACGCGTCGACGCGGGCCTGGGTGTCGGAGTGCTGGGGGGTCACCCCTTAGACGATACGGCGAGCCGTGACGACGTCGTCCGCGCTGAGGTGGGTGTAGGACACCGGGGTGCCCGACTGCACGGCGTTGAGGAGCTGACCGTTACCCGCGTAGATACCGACGTGGCCACCACCGTTGGTGATGACGATGTCACCGGCCTGCAGGTTGTCGAACGAGACGGGAGCACCGACGTGCGACTGCTCGAAGCTGGTGCGCGGCAGTTCGACACCGGCCTGGCGGTATGCCCACTGCACGAGGCCGGAGCAGTCGAAGCTCTGCGGGCCCGCGGCGCCCCAGTTGTACTGGGCGCCCAGCTTGCCGCGCGCGGCGTCGAGGGCGATGTTGCCCGCGGTCTGCTGCTGCGGCTGGGAGAACGGGTTCTCGAAGTTCACGCTCGGGAGCTGCGGTGCGGCCTGGCCCTGAGGGGCGACCATCGCCTGCAGCTGCTTCTCGACCTGCTGTGCCGGCTGCTCGAGCTCTGGCGGCAGATCGAAGTTACCCAGACCGGGGATGTTGATCGTGGCGGCCTGCGAAATCGCGGGCATCGCACCGGTTGTAGCGGCCACCGCGCCCATGACGAGGGCGCCCTTGACGGAATTCGGCAGTCGAGAATCCCGCTGCAAGCTGTGTTTACCCACCGAGACGAGTCTCCGATCTTGCTACTCTCCCGCCGCTGCGTCGCGAATCGCTTGGCGATCATGACTATTCGGCGGTGACCCAGTGGCGCCGCTTCTCTGACGAACCGACAGACTCCACTAAGTCACGAGAAGATTACGGCCTGTGATGAGCGCTGTCCAGCGAAGCACGCAAGTTGTTTTCCTCCGACCGGAAAAGCCCAGAACAAGGGCTACGCCACCGGCGTGTCGGCGCGAGTAACGATTTCATCGTCACCGCCGCGCGGCGCGTTACCGATCGCGTAGCGCGCGCTCGAGTTCGTCGATGCGCGTCCTGGCATCGGCCAGGTCGACCTCCAGCCTGCCCAACATGATCATCAGTGGCCCGATCGCCAGGTCGGCCACCACCTGCGGGTCCGGGTCGTCGTAGCCCGCGCCGATCGTTGCCAGCAGGCCGCGCCGGATCGTGTCGACCAGGTGCGCGCCCTGCGGCAGCGGCCAGCTCGCCACGATCTCCGCGGTGGTCTGAGGTTCGGAGGACATCGGGCTCCATTCCGGTTTCGACGGCAGTTCTCGGTTTCGCTAGCAGTATCTAGGACACATGCGAGAGTTACCGAGATTCTCCTGTGCCCACGCGCTACGGTTATCCGGCATGGACCCCGTGCGCAATCCGTATGCACCCGGCGCCGGCCAGCGTCCGCCCGAATTGGCCGGGCGCGACAAACAACTCGCGGCGTTCGACATCGTGCTCGAGCGCATCGCCCGCGGCCGACCGGAACGCAGCGTGATGCTCACGGGTCTGCGCGGCGTCGGGAAGACCGTGCTGCTCAATCAACTTCGCTCCGCCGCCGTCTCGCGCGGCTGGGGCACCGGCAAGATCGAGGCACGCCCCGACCAGGATCTGCGCAGGCCACTGTCGTCGGCCTTGCACATGGCGGTGCGCGCGATCGCGATGTCGCACCGCAATCCCGAGCGCGTCGACGATTTCCTCGGCATCCTCAAGGCCTTCGCGTTGCGCGCCACCGCGGACAAGGGCATGCGCGAACGCTGGCAGCCCGGTATCGATGTGCCCGCCGTGACCGGCCGCGCCGACTCGGGCGATATCGAGATCGATCTGATCGAACTGTTCAAGGAGGCCGCCGCCCTCGCCGCCGATATCGGGGTCGGCATCGGCATTTTCATCGACGAAATGCAAGATCTCGGCCCCGCCGACGTGTCCGCGATCTGCGGCGCCTGCCACGAGCTGAGCCAGGACGGCGCCCCGTTGATCGTGGTCGGCGCGGGCCTTCCCCATCTGCCCGCGGTGCTCTCGGCCTCGAAAAGCTACTCGGAGCGACTTTTCAGCTACCACCGCATCGACCGCCTCGACCGCCAGTCGGCCGATCTCGCGCTCATCGCGCCCGCCGAACGCGAGGAGGTGAAGTTCACCGAGACCGCGCTCGATTCGCTCTACCAAAGAGCCGACGGCTACCCGTATTTCGTCCAGGCCTACGGCAAGGCCGCCTGGGATCAGGCACCCGAGAGCCCGATCACCGCCGAAGACGTCGCAGTGGCCTCGCCCGCGGCCGAAGAGGAATTGGCGGTCGGCTTCTTCGGCTCCCGCTACGAACGCGCGACCCCCGCCGAACGCGAGTACATGCGCGCCATGGCCGACTTGGCGGGCGACGATGCCCCGGTCGCCACGTCGGCGGTGGCCGCCGAGCTCGGCCGCAAGCCGGCCTCGGTCTCCCCCGCGCGTGACGGCCTGATCAAGAAGGGCCTCATCTACTCGGCCGAACGCGGCACGATCGGCTTCACCGTCCCCCACTTCGGCCGCTATCTCCGAAGCGTATAAGCATCTTCACTTCTCTAGTGAATCAACTAGAGATACGAAGAATTCGCTGTAGAGCTATGTCTCGACATCCGTCTACAAATTTCTAGTGAAAAATCTAGATATATGAAGATTTTCCTGAGTAACGGTGCGCGCCCACCCGGAATCGTTTGCGCATCGAGTGGATAACGCGAGGGTTGACCGGCTAACGCGCTGGAAACCTTCTCCGAAACACCAGGCAGGAACGCGTTTCTCCAAGGCGTCCCGCCGCAGACGGAGGAGGCCGCGATGTCGAAGACCTTCCCTAACACCGGCACCGGCGGTCGCCGCTGCACCGTCGTCGCCGATGACGGCGTGCCGATCGCCGTCCGCAGCTTCGGCCCCACCGACGCCGCCCTGACCGTCGTTTTCGTCCACGGTCACTGCCTGCACACCGAATCCTGGTCGTTCCTGCGCGACCATCTGCTGCGGGATTGGGCCGCCGACGCCCGCATGCTCTTCTACGACCACCGCGGCCACGGCGAATCCGGGCACGCCCACCACGCCACCTACACCATCGACCAGCTCGCCACCGATCTCGACGCGGTGCTGCGCGCGGTCGTACCGAAGGGGCCGGTCGTGCTCGTCGGACATTCGATGGGCGCGATGGTGGTGCTGGCCTACGCCCGCCTCTACCCGGCGGCCATCGGTCACCGGGTCGCCGGGATCGGCCTGATCGCGGGAGCCGCGGGCGGCATCACCGAGGTCGGCCTCGGCAGACTCCTCAACCGGCACGCGGTGGTATCGCTGCAGCGCGCGGTCGTGGCCGCACCCAGAGTGATGCAGGCGTCGAAGCGCTTCTCCCGCTGGATCTTCGGACCGCTGATCCGCGAGGCGAGCACGGGCACCCGACGTCTGAGCCCACGCGTCGCGGCCATCGCCACCGCGGTGCTCAACGAGACCGCGCTGCTGACCATGTCCGGCTTCCTGAGCTCGCTGCTCGACTTCGACGAGGCGAACACCCTCGCCCGCCTCGGCGATCTGCCCGCTCTCGTCCTGGCCGGCTCGGCCGATCTCATGGTGCCGTTCACCCACTCGGTGGTGCTGGCCTCGCAGCTGGCGGGGGCCGAGCTGGTGCGGATCGAAGGCGCCGGCCACAGCGTGATCCTCGACCGCGCCGAGGACGTCGCCCACTCGATCACCGCACTGGTCGACCGGGCGAGGGCCGGCGTACGCACTCGCTACGCCGTCGCTGGGTGAGCGCAACAGTTACCGGACGGCAATCCTGTGTTCTCCCACAACATCGGGCGTAAACCGAAAAGATCCGTTATTGTGGTGGAGATCACGTTGTGTGGTGAGTCACACGGCTCGGTGCAGTGCGGCCCGGGACTTTTCGGGCGTACCCGTGATCCGGCGAGTCGGTATGCCCGCCATATACACAGGAGGTAACGATGACACGCAGCGATATCGCGGAACTGCGCTACGCGGTCGGCCAACTCCGGCAATCGATCGGCGCACTGCGCTCCAACTACGGCGACGCGGCCACCATCCGTCGTCTGGAGAACGACCTCGAGCGGCTCGTCATCGACGCCGAGGACTTCGAGCAGGCACCACCGCCGGAACTCGCCGTCCCACGCAGGTCGGAGCCGATCTACGTCCCCGACAGCAAGTCCGACGAAGCAGCATGGATGGGCGCCCAGGACGAAGGCCTCGGCTTCCACTCCCGCCCCAGAACGAAGTAAAACCTGATCACCGGCGCGACGGCCCTGCCAACAGGGTCGTCGCGCCGACCTTTGTTCCTGGAGCGCTGGTGCGCTCGAGCGGGGCCCGGCTGACTACCCGGCTCGGTGTCGGCCCAGTTTGCGGGTTCGGGAGCCGTGGAAGCGGGCGCCTCGTGGGGCTTCGGTCGGTTCGTCGGCCTCGGCGGATTCGAACAGGGCCGCGATCCCGTGATCGTGACCGAGCGCGATGGCCTCCAGGCCGTAGCGACCGCCGGTGCGGCCGAGTTCGTGCAGCATCGTGGTCATGATCCGCAGGCCCGTGGCCCCGACCGGGTGCCCGAGCGCGATGTCGGAGCCGTTCACGTTGAGCCGGTCGAGTGGGTCGAGTTCCCATTCGGTGGCCAGTGCGAGCACCTCCACCGCGTAGCCCTCGTTGATTTCGAGCAGATCGATCTCGCCCAGCGCGCACCCCGTACGTCCGAGCAGCTTGGATACCGCGGGGGCCGCCCCCAGCCCGGGCCCGGTGTCGTCGCAGCCGGCCGCGGCCCACCCCGCGAGAAACGCCATCGGCGTCAGCCCCAGCTCACCGAGTCGGTCCTCGGCCACGACCAGGCACGCCGACGCCCCGAGCCGATGCGAACTCATGTTTCCGACAGTCACCACGCCCTCGCGCAGCAGCGGGCGCAAACCGGCCAGCGTGTGGGTCGACAGGTCGTCGCGCACGCCCTCGTCCCGGGTGATCTGGTGATCGCCGAACCCGGCGGCCACCCCGACGACCTCGGCCGCGAACGCGCCCTGCCGCCACGCACGAGCCGCCTTGCGATGACTGGCCACCGCGAACTCGTCGGCGGCGTTGCGGTCGATCCCGTAGTAGTGCGCCAGCCGCTCGGCGTTGTGCAGTCCCGCGGTCCCTCCGGGTAGCCCCGAATGGGTCGTCGCGCATTCCACCCCGCCCGCGACCACTACATCCGCGGCGCCGGTCTGGACCATCATCGCCGCGGTGATCACCGCCTGCAGACCGCTACCGCCGTGTTTGTCGGTGACGAAACCGGGTACTGCGAAAGGTAATCCGGCACCGCGAGCGGCGAGCGCACCGACCGCGGGCACTCCGGAGAGGCCACCATCGATACAGGCCATGGCCACATCGTCGATGCGTAGCGGGTCGATTCCCGAGCGGTCGATCACAGCGGACAACACCGTGGTCGCCAGCCACTCGGCGGGCATACCCGACAACGCACCGCCCTCCACGCCACTGGGCGTGCGGACGGGCGCCACGATCGCGGCTCTTCTCATTGCGCGTCACGCTCCTCTCCCCGGCACGGGGGAATACCTGTCACAGGGCACCACAGGTTTGTTGCACGGGCATGACGGGTCGTCACGATCGTCACGCCTGTGATCGAGATCACCGCCATGTGTGGCGACCGAGTGCGTGAGACCCACCGCGAGCGGCACGAACACAGGCGTATGGTGCTCCACATCACAATCCATCGCGGTGGGTAATGATCACTGCCGCAGACCCGAAGATCAGCGAGGCATCCACCGTGAGTGCCGCACCGACCGCTTCTCCCGCTTCACACTCCGCGGGCACCGGCGTCTTCAGCAGAACGCGCGCCCGCATTTCCGCGCGCACCCTCCGCACCGACCGCTGGTGGCTACCGCCGCTGTTCACCGCGCTCGGACTCGCCGCGTTCGTCACCTACGCGACGATCAGATCCTTTGTGCGGACGGCCTATTGGGTGCCCGAGTTCCACTATCTGACGCCGTTCTACTCACCGTGCCTGAGCGACTCGTGCGCACCGGGATCGGCGCATTTCGGTACCCCGTTCCCCGAGCTGCCGATGTGGATCCCGCTGGGTTTCGTGGTGCTGCCGTTCCTGCTCGGCTTCCGGCTCACCTGCTACTACTACCGCAAGGCCTACTACCGCTCGGTGTGGTTCTCGCCGCCCGCCTGCGCGGTGGCCGAGCCGCACGCGCGCTACACCGGCGAGTCGCGGCTGCCGTTGCTCATCCAGAACGCGCACCGCTACTTCTTCTACGTGGCGCTGGTGGTCTCGCTGATCAATACCTACGACGCGATCACCGCGTTCCACGGCAGCAGCGGCGGTTTCGGTTTCGGCCTCGGCAATATCGTCTTGCTGGTCAACGTGATCCTGCTGTGGGCCTACACCCTGTCGTGCCATTCGTGCAGGCACATCGTGGGCGGGCGGCTCAAGAACTTCTCCGCCCATCCGGTGCGGTACTGGTACTGGACCCAGATCTCCAAGCTCAACACCCGCCACATGGCGCTGGCCTGGACCACCCTCGGCACCCTCGTGCTCGCCGACTTCTACGTGATGTTGGTTGCGAGCCAGACCATTTCGGATCTGCGGTTCGTCAACTGAGCCGCGACAACGCGAGGAGCTTGTATTTCAATGCCAGACGTGGAACGGCACGACTACGACGTCGTGGTGATCGGGGCGGGCGGCGCGGGTCTGCGAGCCGTGATCGAGGCACGCGAACAGGGTCTTTCGGTGGCGGTGGTGTGTAAGTCGTTGTTCGGCAAGGCGCATACCGTGATGGCCGAGGGCGGTTGCGCGGCGTCGATGGGCAACGCCAATGAGAAGGACAACTGGCAGACGCACTTCAAAGACACCATGCGCGGCGGCAAGTTCCTCAACAACTGGCGCATGGCCGAACTGCACGCGCAGGAGGCGCCCGACCGGGTGTGGGAGCTGGAAACCTATGGGGCGCTGTTCGATCGCACGGCCGACGGGCGGATCAGCCAGCGCAACTTCGGCGGCCACACCTATCCCCGCCTCGCCCATGTCGGCGACCGGACCGGCCTCGAACTGATCCGCACGATGCAGCAGAAGATCGTCTCGCTGCAGCAGGAGGACTTCGCGGCGACCGGCGACTACGAGGCCAGGATCAAGGTCTTCGCCGAATGCACGATCACCGAATTGCTCACCGACGCCGGGGCGATCGCAGGCGCGTTCGGCTACTGGCGTGAATCGGGCGGCTTCGTGCTGTTCAACGCGCCCGCGGTCGTGCTGGCCACCGGCGGAATCGGCAAGTCCTACACCGTGACATCGAACTCATGGGAGTACACCGGCGACGGCCACGCGCTGGCGCTGCGCTCGGGCGCGACGCTGATCAATATGGAGTTCCTCCAGTTCCACCCCACCGGCATGGTCTGGCCGCCGAGCGTGAAGGGCATCCTCGTCACCGAGGGTGTGCGCGGCGACGGCGGCGTGCTGAAGAACTCCGACGGCAAGCGGTTCATGTTCGACTACATCCCGCCGGTCTTCAAGGGTCAGTACGCCGAAACCGAGGAAGAAGCCGATCAGTGGTTGCGCGACAACGATTCCGCGCGCCGTACTCCCGACCTACTCCCCCGCGACGAGGTCGCCAGGGCGATCAACGAGGAGGTGAAGGCGGGCCGCGGCACCGAACACGGCGGCGTCTACCTCGACATCGCCTCCCGCATGCCCGCCGACGAGATCGTGCGCAGGCTGCCGTCGATGCACCATCAGTTCAAGGAACTGGCCGATGTCGACATCACGGCCGAGCCGATGGAAGTCGGCCCCACCTGCCACTACGTGATGGGCGGGATCGAGGTGAACCCCGATTCCGGTGCGGCGCTCGTCCCCGGATTGTTCGCCGCCGGTGAGTGTTCCGGTGGCATGCACGGCTCGAACCGGCTCGGCGGCAACTCGCTGTCGGACCTGCTGGTGTTCGGCCGCAGGGCTGGGCTCGGCGCGTCGGCCTACGTGCAGCAGCTCACCGACAGGCCGACGCCCACCGAAGCCGATATCGAAGCGGCGGCGAACACCGCACTGGCGCCGTTCGATGCGCGCGCGGACGGCTCGGGCGAGAACCCGTACACCCTGCACTCCGAACTCCAGCAGACGATGAACGACCTGGTCGGCATCATCCGCAAGGAACACGAGGTGCGCGCGGCGATCGACAAACTGGCCGAGTTGCGCGCCCGCTACGCCAACGTGGCGGTGCAGGGCAAGCGGCCGTTCAATCCCGGCTGGCATCTGGCCCTCGACCTGGCCAACATGCTGATCGTCAGCGAATGTGTCGCGCAGGCAGCGCTGTTGCGCACCGAGAGTCGTGGCGGCCACACCCGCGACGACCACCCCGGCATGAACCCGGACTGGCGCAACACATTGCTGGTCTGCGCGGTCGATCCGTCCTCGGAAGCCCAGATCCCCGACGTCACCGTCACCCGGGCCGATCAGACGCCGATGCGCGAAGACCTACTCGCCCTGTTCGAACTGAGCGAGCTCGAAAAGTACTACACCGAGCAAGAACTGGCTGAGCACCCGGCAGCCGAGGGAAAGGCGTAACCATGGGATACGACGCCCGGTTCCGGGTCTGGCGCGGCGATATCGAGGGCGGCAGCCTCGAGGACTACACGGTGGCGGTGAACGAGGGCGAAGTCGTGCTCGACATCATCCATCGCCTCCAGGCCACTCAGACCCCCGACCTCGCGGTGCGCTGGAATTGCAAAGCGGGCAAGTGCGGTTCGTGTTCGGCGGAGGTGAACGGGCGTCCGCGTCTGCTGTGCATGACGCGCATGTCGACGTTCACCCAGGACGAGGTCATCACCGTCACGCCGATGCGCACCTTCCCGATCATCAAGGACCTGGTCACCGATGTCTCGTTCAACTACGAGAAGGCACGGGAGATCCCCTCGTTCACTCCGCCGCCCGGTCTCGCGGCGGGTGACTACCGGATGAAGCAGGTCGATGTGGAACGCTCCCAGGAGTTCCGCAAGTGCATCGAGTGCTTCCTGTGCCAGGACACCTGCCATGTGGTGCGTGATCACGAGGAGAACAAGCCCGCCTTCGCGGGCCCGCGCTACCTGATGCGCATCGCGGAGTTGGAGATGCACCCGCTCGATACCCGCGATCGACGCGAAATGGCCCAGGAGGAAGCAGGTTTGGGCTATTGCAATATCACCAAGTGCTGCACCGACGTGTGCCCCGAGCACATCAAAATCACCGACAACGCGTTGATTCCGCTGAAAGAACGGGTTGTGGATCGACAATTCGACCCGATTGTCTGGCTCGGCAATAAATTGTTCAGACGGTAGGCACTGTTGCCGCTGCGGGGTGCGAAGCCCCGCAGCGACGGCTGCCTACAAGACAGCGACAGTCCCTACAGCGACTAATCCGACCAGTAATCCGATGAACAACGCCGACAGCAACGAGCTGGTGAGAACGTAGATTCCGATCGCCGATACCGCGAACAGCAGGATCACGATCAGGCGTTCCACCCCGTCCTCAGGCGCTAGCCTCCGGTACCGGGGTGGCATTTTCTTCAACCCTCGGTCCATATACACGGGTTACCCGATCGCGCATCGCATCAAACCTCGGCCTATGCCGAATATCTATCGTTCTGTGATCTAGCGTGATCAAGGACGATCGAACTCACCGTCGTGTACGCCCGCGGTGAAGGCGGTCCATTCACTCGGGGTGAAGATCAGCATCGGACCCTCGGGATTCTTGCTGTCGCGCAGGGCCACGTGCCCCTCGGCCAGCATGGCGACCTCCACGCTCCCGTCGCCGGTGCCTGCCCGCAACCACGTGGCGCCGGTGGTGTCGATGTCGCGCTTGGTGTTCACGCGAACACACCGGTGTCGATGCCGCGGGTGAAGTCGTCCCAGCTCGGGCCGTCGAACACCAGGGCGGGACCCGCGGGATTCTTGCTGTCGCGCACCCCGACGTGCCCGCCGAACAGGAAAGCTACTTCGACGCAATCCTTGCCTGCACCACTGCGAGTGCTCTTGAACCAGTGTGCGTCAACAAGATCGAAACTCATGCCACATACTCCTTCGCGACCTGACGGAGCAGGTCTCTACTCGGTGGGATATCCAGCGCATGACGCTGGAGGCATTCGTGAGCCCGGTCGTACCTTCGAACATCCGCGCGTCGTTCCAGGTAGAGGTCGCCGGTAAAGCCTTCGGCGTACACCACCGGCGGTTCGACCGGTTGCCCCTTGCTGTCGGTACCGAACTCGAGAACCGTGAAAGGTCCCGTAGAGACTCCGAGCGGAACTCCGGCGGCAAACGGCAGGATGCGCAATGCGACATTACTTCGGGAACTCGCGTCGGCGAGGTGTCGCAACTGCGCAGCCATCACCTTCGCATCACCGACGATGCTACGCAATACCGATTCGTGCAGTACCACATCGATCTCGGCAGGCGAATGCTTGCGAGTGATCAACGCCTGCCGTTGCATCCGCAGCGCGACCCGGCGATCGAGCTCGTCGATCGAATCCTTGGGGAAGCCCAGATGATTCAGCGCCCGCGCGTATTCCGCCGTCTGTAGCAGACCGGGAACCAGCTCGGACTGATAGGCGCGCAACCGGTGCGCCGATGCCTCCAGACCCACATAGATATCGAAATTCTCGGGAATCAGATCCCCGTAGGCGTGCCACCAACTCTTGACGGCGGCCTGCTGCGCGAGACCGGTGAGACCGCTCGCGAGATGGTCGGGAATGCCGTAGATCCGGCACAGTTCGTGGACATCGATGGTGCGGATCCGGTCGGCCTGCCCCTTTTCCAGCCGCTGCAGGGTGCTGGCGCCCCACTCCATCAACCGGGCGGCCTCGGCGATGGTGAGCCCGGCCTGGGTGCGCCAATCACGCAGGTAGCGACCGAGTTGGCGACGCGGCAGGGTCGAGGAGACGCCCGCCTGCCCGTCTGTTCCGTTCGATGCCACAGCCCCACTCCTTCTGTGTCGCACGCCGCCATCCGCTCCGAGCCCCGCGGTGTGACGGTGGAATTCGTCCACTGTGGGGAATCCTGCACTCCCCCTTGGATCTTGTGCTGGGAATTCGTGCTAAATCTAGCCGATCGGGCGTGTACTCACCGTTAGCCGCGTATTTGCGTGCTGTGCTTGGTCCATGCAATTGAGCGAAGTGAACATGCGCGTCGCCACAGCACTGCTGAGTTGCTCCACCGATCCGGGTCCGATGGAGCCCGAACAAGCCCATGCCGCAATGCAATTGCACCTCGACTGCACCGTCGAAGAGTGTCGAGTGCGCAGGCGGGCGCGCAATACCCTCGTCGAAGCGGGCCGCTGCGTACTGGACGCGCGCGCTACGCGCTAGTGGTGGCCCGCATCAGGGGTGGCCCGGCTCAGTGTCGACACCACTCAGCGGTGTCCCAACTCAGTGGTGTCGATGGTCGGTGAGCGGGTCGCGCGGGCCGAACTTCGGTTTGCGCGCCTGCCCGCTCAGTCCGAGCAGTCGCACCGCGCGGTAGCGGTGCGGTTGTAGCGGTCGTAGGTATTCGACCATCGCGTCGTCGTCGATCGGGTGGCCGAGCAGGCTCCAGCCGACGACGGCGGCGAGGTGGTAGTCACCGACCGAGAGGGCATCGGCGTCGCCGAAGGCGCGTTGCGCGGTCTCGGCGACCGTCCATACCCCGATGCCGGGCAGGCTGCGCAACCGTCGCGCGGCCTCGACCGGGTCGAGGGTGGCGGTGCGTTCGATCGAGTCGGCGACTCTGGCGGCGCGCACGATGGTCTGGGCGCGCTGCGGGCCGACATTGGCCCGGTGGTACCGCCACGACGGGATCAGCCGCCAGGTGTCGGCGTCCGGCGCCACCATCAGACCGGTCGGCGCCGGGCCGGGGGCCTTCGTCCCGAACTCGCGGACCAGGGTGCGCCACGAGGCGAACGAGGACTTCGTGTGCACCTTCTGTTCGAGGACGGCCGGGATCAGCGACTCCAGCACCAGGCCGGTCTTCAGCATGCGCAGGCCCGGAACCGTGCGATGGGCCTCGACCAGCTTGGGGTGTTCCGGGATGAAGTCGTCGAGGTTTTCCTCGAGGCAGAGCATGCGGTCGAGGCCGGCCAGGAATTCCTCGGCGCCGGGGCCCCAGGCGCGGGCGGTGGCGCCGTCGCGGCCGTCCTGGGTCAGGCGGTAGGTGACCACGCCGGTGGGCAGTCGTGAGGCGTGCCAGTGGGAGCCGTCGGCGCCGACGTGGTGACAGGGGTCGCCGCCGCCGCGGCGCAATGGTGACACGGTGATGCCGACGTCGAAGGGCCTGCTCGACCGGACGGTCCTGGACAGCCCGGCCGAGGCCAGGTCCTGGTCCAGGGTCTGATCACGCATTCGACCATTGTGCGCCTGTGATCGGGGTCAATCGATAGCCGGTCCAGTGGAGCGATCGAGCAGATACCTGGCCAGATGCAGGCCGGGGGTGTGCGCGAGTTGGTCGGCTTGGGTTCGGCACGAGAAGCCGTCGGCCAGGAAGACGGCATCCGACGGCGCGTTTCGCAGCGCCGGCAGCAAGGAGTTCTCGGCCACCGCCACCGAGACGTCGTAATGGCCGTTCTGCATGCCGAAATTGCCCGCCAGGCCGCAGCACCCGGCCAACTCCTGGACGGTGACGCCCATCACGGCGAGGATTCGGCGTTCGGCGCCGAAGCCACCGACCGCGTGCTGATGACAGTGCGGCTGGACCACGACGGTGTCCTGCGGCCGCCGGGGTGGTCGCCAGTCGGGGTGCGCGAGGAGGAATTCGGCAAGGGTTCGGACGGCGGCGGCGACCTGGTGCGCTCGGGGATCGTCGGGGAGTAGTTCGGGGAGGTCGGCGCGCAGGGTCGCGGTGCAGGAGGGTTCGAGGCCGATGATCAGACCGCCCGCCGCCGCGTGGTCGGCCAGTGCGTCGAGGGTGGCGCGCAATCGGGTGCGGGCCCCGTCGAGTTGGCCGGTGCTGATCCAGGTGAGGCCGCAGCAGACGCGCGCTTCCGGGATGCGGACGCGGTAGCCGAGTTGTTCGATCAGTTGTCTGGCGGCCAGCGCGTTCTCGGGGTCGAAACTGTCGGTGAAGGTGTCGATCCACAGCATCACTTCAGTAGTCGCCGGCTCGTCGGCACCCGTGGGACCCTTGTCGTCGGACCATCGGCGACGCAATGACTTCGAAGCCAGTCGTGGGGCTTCTCGCCGGGGATCGATGCCGGCCAGTCGCATGCCCGCCCGGCGGAGGCGGGGGCGGGCGGCGACGGCATTGGCCAGGCGCGGGAGGCGTTGGGCGATGACGAGCCAGCGTGGGAGTCGGCCGAGGACATAGTGATCCAGGGGGCGTAGGCGTCCTCGGTAGCGGCGGTACAGAGCCTCGGATTTGTAGGTGGCCATGTCGACGCCCGCGGGGCAGTCGGAGGCGCAGGCCTTACAGGACAGGCACAGGTCGAGGGATTCCTCGACTGCCGGTGCGCGCCAGTCGAGTTCGCCTCGGACCACCTCCTGGAGAACTCTGGCCCGTGCCCGCGTGGTGTCCTTCTCGTCGGCGGTGGCCAGATACGAGGGGCACATGAAGCCGCCGGAACCCCGAGTGTCCGCGCGGCACTTGCCGATTCCTACACATCTGTGCACAGCTGTGGATAAATCGCCGGAGTCGGTGGACAGGGCGAAACCGCGTGCTGGAACCGGTGCGAGCGCGGCTACTCGCAGGTCGGCGTCGACGGGGCTCGGGGCGACGAGGACACCGGGGTTGAGGATGTCGTCGGGGTCGAACAGGGACTTGAAGCCCGCGAAGGCGGCACGGGCGGCCGGTGAGTACATGACCTCGAGCAGTTCGGATCTGGCGCGGCCGTCGCCGTGCTCGCCCGACAGCGATCCGCCGTGCCGCACCACGAGTTCGGCGGCATCGAAGAGGAAGGTCCGGAATCGCCGGGGGGCGTCGGCGATCGGGAAGTCGAGACGGACGTGGATGCAGCCGTCGCCGATATGCCCGTACATCAGGCCGCTCACGTCGTATTCGGCGGTGAGCGTTGCGAATTCACGCAGATATGCCCCCAGATTCTCCGGCGGGACAGCCGCGTCTTCCCATCCGGGCCACGCCGGGTTCCCCTCGGGTGTTCTCCCTGCCAGACCGGCCCCGTCGGCACGGATACGCCAGAGTGCCGCCGCGGCAGCGGGATCGGTGACGATCCGGTGGTCATCGG
Organism: Nocardia sp. PE-7; assembly: GCF_030486425.1. Taxonomy (NCBI): domain Bacteria; kingdom Bacillati; phylum Actinomycetota; class Actinomycetes; order Mycobacteriales; family Nocardiaceae; genus Nocardia; species Nocardia sp. PE-7. The sequence goes on from NZ_CP129614.1 coordinate 6,796,589, forward strand.
CATTGCTCACCGCGCACAGTCGCCGGGCCGTAGCCAACGCCTCCGCCGGGCTCGCTCCCGCGGTTTCGACGAACAGCCATCCGCGACCTCGCGGCAACTCGGGCACCGTCCCGCGATGCGCGCGGACCACATCGACGAGTCCGGCATCGATACCCTCCACCGCGATCGGCGCGCACCCGGTCACCGCGGCGATATCGTCTGCGGCCGAGGCGATATCGGGATAGCCGAGCACGGTGAGCACGGTCGCGGCGGGCACCGGCGTGAGCGCGACCTCCGCTTCCAGGAGCAGTCCACAGGTTCCTTCGGAGCCGACGAACGCCTTCGCCGCCGACGAACCGCGTTCCGGCAGCAGATGTTCCAGGCCGTAGCCCGATGCCTGACGATCGAACCGTCCCAGTTCGGTGCGCAGCACAGCCAGATTGGCGGTGGTGAACTCCGCCAAGCCGGGCACCGCCGTCAAGTCGGCGCCGAGCGTTCGTCGCGCCCCCGCGCCATCGAGAACGCGCAGCTCGCGCACGGTATCGGAGGTGCGCCCCCAGGCCAGCGCGTGCGGTCCGCAGGCATTGTTGCCGATCATTCCGCCGAGGGTGCAGCGGTCCTGCGTGGACGGATCCGGCCCGAACCGCAACCCGTGCCGCCGCAGCCGCCGTTGCAGATCCGACAGCACCACCCCCGGCTGCACTCTCGCCGTGCGCGCCTCGACGTCGACCGCGCGCACCGCGTTCATGTGCCTGCTGAAATCCAGCACGATGCCGGGGCCGATGGCATTGCCCGCGACCGAGGTGCCCGCGCCGCGAGCGGTGACCGAGAGCCCGTTCTCGCGTGCGAAGTCCACCGTGGCGGCGACATCGTCCTCGGCGCGCGCGAACACCACCATGACGGGGCGGACGCGGTAGTTGGAGGCGTCGGACGAGTACTCGACGCGCCTGCGCACCGACGCGTCGACCGTGCAGTCGACTCGCGTGCGCAGGGCATCGGCCAGCATTTCCGCGCTCCGGTCGTCGTCCACCCGACCAGCCTATTCGGGTCGCCGGGCCACGGTTCCGGGCTCGGCCGTCGTGGGCGCGGCAGGCCGGTTCCAGATGGCCGAGGCGCGCTACGGTGACCGGTTTCGCTCTGCGCGCAATCCGCTGCCGACGGAAAGTATTTGCTGTCAACCTTTGTTGAGGTTTTAGTGTCAGAGGGCAGGAGTTCAATGGGTGGGGAGCCTCGAGGAGAGTGGCAGTGAGTATCGAATCAGTGGCCTACAGCCAGATGTACCGACGCGTGAACGCGCCGGAGGAAAAGCGCCCGTTCAGCATGGTGACGGCGCGGCGGATCGTGCGGTTCGCTGAACATCATCGGCGTCGGATCAGCGGGTTCCTGCTGCTCAGCGTGGTCGCTGCGGTGCTCGGAGTGGCCACCCCGGTGCTGGCGGGGCACGTTGTCAACGGGATCGTCGACGGTTCGGCGCCACGCACGGTGGTGCTGCTCGCGCTCGCTATCGCGGGGTTGGCGATCCTCGACGCGGGGCTCGGTATCGCTATCCGTTGGCTGTCGGCCCGGATCGGCGAGGGTCTGATCCTGGATCTGCGTACGGCGGTGTTCGATCACGTGCAGAAGATGCCCGTCGCGTTCTTCACCCGGACCCGTACCGGCGCGCTGGTGAGCAGGCTCAACAGCGATGTGATCGGCGCGCAGCGGGCCTTCAGCGACACCCTCTCCGGCGTTGTCACCAACCTGGTCACCCTGGTGCTCACCCTCGCCGTCATGCTCAGCATCTCCTGGCAGATCACGCTGCTCGCGCTCGTGCTGCTGCCCGTGTTCGTCATCCCGGCCCGGCGCGCCGGCGACAAGCTCGCCGGCATGCAGCGTGAAGCCGCCCAGCTCAACGCCGCCATGAGCACCCAGATGACCGAGCGTTTCTCCGCACCCGGCGCCACCCTGGTGAAGCTGTTCGGCAGGCCGACGCAGGAGTCGTCGGAGTTCGCGGAGCGCGCCACCCGGGTGCGCGACATCGGTGTGCGCACCGCCATGCTGCAGACCACCTTCGTCACCTCGCTCACGCTGGTCTCCGCGCTCGCGCTCGCTCTGGTCTACGGCCTCGGCGGCTGGTACGCGCTGACGGGCAGTCTCGACGCGGGCTCGGTCGTCGCGCTCTCGCTGCTGCTCACCCGCCTCTACACCCCGCTCACCGCGCTGGCCAGCGCCCGTCTGGAGATCATGTCGGCGCTGGTGAGTTTCGAGCGCGTCTTCGAGGTGCTCGACCTGAAGCCGCTGATCGAGGACGCCCCGCACGCCGCCCCGGTGCCCGACGGCCCGGTCGCGGTGGAACTGGACGCGGTGAACTTCGGTTACCCCTCGGCCGACAAGGTCTCGCTCGCTTCACTGGAAGACGTCGCGACCTTGGACAGCCGCGGCGGCGTCGAAGTGCTGCACGAGGTGTCGCTGCGCGCCGAACCCGGCCAGCTCATCGCCCTGGTCGGCTCCTCCGGCGCGGGCAAATCCACGATCGCCCAGCTGGTGTCACGTCTCTACGACGTCGACTCCGGCGCGGTCCGGCTCAACGGCTCCGACGTGCGCGACCTGACCACCGAATCCATCCAGCGCACCGTCGGCCTGGTCACCCAGGACGGCCACCTCTTCCACGACACCATCCGCGCGAACCTCCTGCTCGCCCGGCCGGAAGCCACCGAGGAACAACTGTGGGACGCCCTCGATCGCGCCCGCCTGCGCGACCTGGTCGACTCGCTCTCCGACGGTCTGGACACCGTGGTCGGCGAGCGCGGTTACCGCCTCTCCGGCGGCGAACGCCAACGCCTCACCATCGCCCGCCTGCTGCTCAAGCAACCACGGGTGGTGATCCTCGACGAGGCGACCGCCTCCCTCGACTCCACCTCCGAGGCAGCCGTTCAGGAGGCCCTCACCGAGGCCCTGATCGGCCGCACCGCCTTGGTCATCGCGCACCGTCTCTCCACGATCCGCGCGGCCGACCAGATCCTGGTCCTCGAAGACGGCCGCATCGTCGAACGAGGCACTCACGCCACCCTGCTCAACGCCGACGGCCGCTACGCCGAGCTCTACCGAACCCAGTTCGCCGACGACCCGGTGGCTCCGGCCGTCGTCTGAGCGCGCGGCTGGTCCGGAATCTCAGAACTCGTTGGCTACGCCGATGACGGTGCGGCCGGAGTGGGTACCGTCCTTGATCGACTGCAGGGCGGTGCCGACTTCGGTGATCGGGGTGAAGGACTCGATCGTCGAGAGGTGCTGCGGGCGAAGCTGTTTGCCCAGCGCGGTCCACAGGGCGCGGCGCTTCTCGATGGGCAGCTGGACCGAGTCGATGCCGAGCAGACTGACACCGCGCAGGATGAACGGGAGCACGGTGGTGGGAAGTTCGGCGCCGCCGGTGAGACCGCTCGCCGCGACCGCGCCGCCGTAGCCGATGGCGCTGAGCACATGGGCGAGCGAGGCGCCGCCGACGCTGTCGACGGCCGACGCCCAGTTGGCCTTGTTGAGCGGGCGCGGCTTGGCATCGGGGTCGAGGGGGAGTCGGCCGATCACCTCGTTGGCGCCGAGTTCGGCGAGCAGGTCGCTCGCGTCGGTCTTGCCGGTGGAGGCGATGACCTCGAAGCCGAGGCCGGAGAGGATGTCGACGGCGACGGTGCCGACACCGCCGGTCGCACCGGTGACCAGGACGGCGCCGTCGTCGGGGGTGAGCCCGTGGTCGAGCAGGGCCTGCACGCTCATGGCGGCGGTGAAGCCCGCAGTGCCGATGGTGGCGGCGTCACGGGTGTCGAGGCCCTCGAGCTTCACCACCCACTCGGCAGGCACCCTGGTGTATTCGGCGAACCCGCCGTTGCGGGAAACACCCAGTTCGTAGCCGTGCGCGATGACCTGGTCGCCGGGGGCGAAGTCCTCGGTGTCCGAGGAGACCACCTCGCCGGTGAGGTCGATGCCCGGCACGATCGGATAGTTGCGAACCACCCCGCCACGCGGCGTGATCGCCAGCAGATCCTTGTAATTCGCGCTCGAGTAATGGACCTTGATCGTCACGTCGCCGACGCCGAGGAAGTCGTCCCCCACCGTTTCGCGGGCGAGCACGATCCCACCGTCGGATTCACGGGCAACCATCGCTGAGAACTCCATCGCCCGAGCATACGAGTTCGCAGCCCCGATATGGAGAGACCGAGACGAAGGTCAGGGTGGGAGTAGTTCCAAGCGGACGCCGAGGAGGCGGACGGGGCGGTCCAGGTCGAAGCGGGCGATGATGGCCAGGGCGGTGTCGACGATGGTGGGGATGTCGTCGGTGGGGGTGGGGAGTTTTTGTTGTTTGCTGCGGGTGTAGAAGGTTTTGGTGCGGACGGTGACCGAGACTCGGGTGCTCGTTCGGTGGTGTTCGCGCATTTCCTCGGCGACTTCGGTGGCCAGGCGGGCTACCTCGCGGTGGATTTCCTCGGGGTCGGTGAGGTCGTGGGGGAAGGTTTCGGATTTGCTGCGGCCTACCGGGATGCGTGGGGTCGTCGAGAGTTCGGTGTCGCCTTTGCCGTGGCCGAGGACCCAGAGGTAGGGGCCGGTGCTCGGGCCGAATTCGGCGGCCAGGCGGGCGCGGTCGGCGGACATGAGGTCGGCGACCGTGGTGATGTCGAGCTCGGCCATGCGTTTGGCGATGCGGGCGCCGACGCCCCAGAGAGCGTCGGTGGGGCGGTGGCCCATGAGTTCGGTCCAGTTGGCGGCGGTCAGTTCGAAGATGCCCGCGGCGGCGCCCTCGTCGTGTTCGGGTTCGGCCGAGGTCTTGCCGGTGGATTTGGCGAAGCCGGTGGCGAGTTTCGCGGTGAGCTTGTTGTCGCCGATGCCGACCGCGCAGGTGAGCCCGAGTTCTACGACGGCGGTGCGGATTTCGGCGGCGAGCTGCCATGGATCGGCATCGGTGGCGACGAAGGCTTCGTCCATGCCCCAGACCTCGACGGCACCGGCCACCCGGCCGAGTGTCGCCATGATCTCCTCGGAGGCCACCTCGTAGGCGGCCATGTCGACCGGCAGGAAAACGCCCTCTGGGCACTTGCGCTGCGCCATCTTCAGCGCCATCCCAGCACGCACGCCGAAGGCCCTCGCGGGATAGGAAGCGCAGGTCACGACCTTGCGGGGCTGATCCGGATCGCCCTCACCACCGACGATGACGGGCTGACCGCGCAACTCAGGGCGACGCCGGAATTCCACCGCCGCCTGGAATTGGTCGAGATCGACATGCAGGAGCCACCGGGGCACGGTTCTGTCATACCCCATGGCACCGACAATCCGGCGTAACCGGGCGTGGCAATATCCGTAGCGCGCCAACCGATCACGACTGAGCTCGAAGAACGGAACACCCGATGCCGACCGAAGCCACCACCCTCGACCTCGACCTGGCGCGCCAGGTGCTCGCCGCGCAGCCTTTCGCCCGTCTGGTCGGCACCGAGCTCACCGAATTCGGTGATGGCGCGGCCACTCTCGTCATCGATATCCAGCCCGAACACGGTCAGCAGTTCGGCTTCGTGCACGGCGGCGTGCTCGCCTACGCCGCCGACAACGCCCTCACCTTCGCCGCGGGCACCGTCCTCGGCCCCAACGTCCTCACCGGCGGCTTCACCATCACCTACCTGCGACCCGCCCAGGGCGAACGGCTGCGGGTACACGCCACCGTCCTCGGCGCCACCCGCCGCCAGGCCGTGACCCACTGCGACGTGTACGCCGAAACCGAGGGCGAGGAACCCATCCTCTGCGCGGTCGCCCAGGGCACCACCCGCCGCGTCGAAAAGGACCTCGCCCCCTCCGCCGAGGAGGACGACGACGACGAATTCGACGACGATGTCGAGTTCGACGACGACCAGGACAACTACGACACCGACCAGCTGGCAGTGGTCATCGTCGACGGCCCGGTATTGCCGCCGACCGTCAGCCGCTAGCGGGGGGCGAACACGGCGAACGGGCCGTGCGCAGATGACTGCGCACGGCCCGTCGACGGTTCGGATCAGGCGCTGACGGCGAAGGTCTTGCCGTCGGCGGCGGGTTCGGCGATGGGTTCGATGGCGTAGGCCAGGATGTCTGCCACGTCGGCGACGGGGCGGACGTCCAGTGCGGCGAGCACCTCGGCCGGGACCTCGTCGAGGTCCGGTTCGTTGCGGGCGGGGATGAAGACGGTCTTCAAGCCGGCTCGCTGGGCGGCGAGGAGCTTCTGCTTCACGCCGCCGATGGGCAGGACGCTGCCGTTGAGGGTGACCTCGCCGGTCATGCCCACATCGCCGCGGACCGGGCGGCCGAGGGCCAGCGACACCAGGGCGGTGACCATGGTGACGCCCGCCGACGGGCCGTCCTTGGGGACAGCGCCCGCGGGGAAGTGGATGTGGATATTGCGATCGAGGACCTTGGGTTCGATGCCGATTTCCTCCAGGTGCGAGCGCACGTAGGTGAGGGCGATCTGGGCGGACTCCTTCATGACATCGCCGAGTTGGCCGGTGAGAGTGAGGGAGCGTTCGCCCTCGGCGCCGTTGGCCTCGATGTAGAGCACATCGCCGCCGGCCCCGGTCACCGCGAGGCCCGTCGCCACACCAGGGACCGAGGTGCGTTCCATCGAATCCGGGGTGAAGCGGGGGCGGCCGAGGTAGTCGGTCAGGTTGTCGATGTCGACGACCAGGGACGTCACCGCTCCAGCGGGCTGCGCACCGGATTCGAGGTCGATGACATTGTCGTAGCCGAGCGTCGGGTCGTAGCCGAGCGCGCGACCGGCCGCGTCACCGGTGACGAGGCGAGTTGCCGCCTTGCGCAGGGCTTTTGCCACCAACCGCTCCATCTGACGCACCCCGGCCTCGCGGGTGTAGTTCGCCGCGATCTCGCGCAGCGCCGCGTCGGTGATCAACACTTCCTGCGCGGTCAGCGCATTGCGTTCCAGCTGGCGGGGGACCAGGAAGTCGCGGGCGATGGCCACCTTGTCGGCCTCGGTGTAACCGTCGACGGTGATGAGCTCCATGCGGTCCAGCAGGGGACCGGGGATGGTGTCCATGACATTGGCGGTCGCGATGAACAGGATGTTCGACAGGTCGAGGTCCAGGTCCAGGTAGTGATCGCGGAAGGTGTGGTTCTGCGCGGGGTCGAGGACCTCGAGCAGAGCCGCCGCCGGATCACCACGGAAGTCGGAGCCGACCTTGTCGATCTCGTCCAGCAGGACAACGGGATTCATCGAACCCGCCTCCTTCACCGCCCGCACGATCCGGCCGGGCAGCGCGCCGACGTAGGTGCGACGGTGACCACGGATCTCGGCTTCGTCGCGCACACCGCCGAGGGCGACGCGAACGAACTTGCGGCCCAGGGCCTTCGCGACCGACTCGCCCAGCGAGGTCTTACCGACACCGGGCGGACCGACCAGCACGAGCACCGCGCCGGAACCACGTCCACCGACCACCTCGAGACCACGAGCGGCGCGCCGCGAACGCACCGCCAGGTACTCGACCATGCGGTCCTTGACCTCTTCGAGGCCGTGGTGATCGGCGTCGAGCACCGCGCGGGCGGCCGAAACATCGGTGCTGTCCTCGGTTTTCACCGTCCACGGCAGTTCGAGCACGGTGTCGAGCCAGGTGCGGATCCAGCCCGATTCCGGGCTCTGGTCGCTGGCGCGCTCCAACCGGCCGACCTCGCGCAGCGCCTCGGCGCGCACGTTCTCGGGCAGGTCGGCGTTCTCGACGCGAGTGCGGTAGTCGTCGGCGCCGTCGGGTTCGTCCTCGCCGAGTTCCTTGCGGATGGCGTTGAGCTGCTGGCGCAGCAGGAACTCGCGCTGACTCTTCTCCATGCCGTCGCGGACGTCCTCGGAGATCTTGTCGGTGACCTCGACCTCGGCGATGTGGTCTTTGATCCAGTCGATCTGCTTGGTCAGCCGCACCGTGACATCGGGCGTCTCGAGCAACTCGCGCTTCTGGTCATCGGACAGGTACGGCGCGTAGCCCGCGGTGTCGGCGATGGCGTCGGCATCGTCGAGCTGGTTGACGATGTCGATGATCTGCCAGGCCTCACGCCGCTGGAGCACGGCGACGACCAGCTTCTTGTACTCGGCGGCGAGCGCGGTGGTGTGTTCGTCGGGCTCGGCCGCCTCGACGAGTTCGGCCTCCACCCACAGTGCGGCACCCGGCCCGGTGACCCCGTGCCCGATCCGCGCCCTGCGCTCGGCCTTCAACACGGCCGCGGGCGCGCCGCCGCGCATCCGGCCGACCTGTTCGATGGTGGCGACGACGCCGTAGGACGCGTACCCCTCGTCCAGACGCGGTGCGACCAGCACCGAGCCGGTTTTGGCGGCCTGCGCCGCATCGATGGCGGCCTGCGCGGATTCGTCCAGTTCGATGGGCACGACCATGCCCGGCAGCACGATCGGATCGGTCAGGAACAGCACCGGCAGGTTCTGAGCTGAAGTCATGTCGACCCTTCCAAAGTTGAGCTTTGCTGACTCAACATGACCCCCCGGTGGTTTGTTCCTGCAGGTGGCGCCGTTCACTCACGGCGAAAAAGTTCTCCGAAATTCTTTCGCCGGGGATGTCGAGAACGCGCGGGCGGCTCCGTCCCAGGGGTACGAGCAGCCGAACGGGCCTCGACGACATCGAAGGAGCGACCGCCATGGAACAGCACGAGATCACCGAGATCCTGAACCGCCCGTACAGCCGGGAACTGCTGGCCCGCGACCTGCTCCGGATGGCCTACGTGGCCAAGGACGGCACGCCGCGCAATGTGCCGGTCGGTTTCGCCTGGAACGGCGCGGAGATCGTCGTCTGCACGTCGACGAACGCACCGAAGCTGCCTTCGCTGCGACACAACCCCGCGGTCGCGCTGACGATCGACACCGAGGTGCACCCGCCGAAGATGCTGCTGATCCGCGGGCAGGCGGAGCTGGACGTGGTGGACGGGATCCCGGCGGAATACCTGGAGATGAACGGCAGCTACGAGATGACCGCCGAGCAGCGCGTCGAGTGGGAGGCCGAGGTCCATTCGCTCTACGAGGGCATGGTCCGGATCGTCATCACGCCGACCTGGGTCAAGCTCATCGACTTCGAGACCACGCTGCCGTCCGCGGTCGAGGAACTCATCGGGCAGCGGGCCGAACGGCAGAACGCCTGAAACCGACCTGTCCCGGCCAGAATGGGCCGAAACGAATCGAGGAGAACACCATGGCCAAGTACCTGCTGCTCAAGCACTACCGCGGCGCTCCCGCACCGGTGAACGACGTGCCGATGGATCGGTGGACGCCGGAGGAGGTGACCGCTCATGTCCGGTACATGGAGGATTTCGCCGCACGGCTGCGATCGACCGGCGAATACGTCGACAGTCAGGCGCTGACCACGCAGGGCACCTTCGTCCGTTCCGACGGTGAGGGGCGCCCACCGGTCACCGACGGGCCGTTCGCGGAGACCAAGGACCTGATCGCGGGCTGGATGATCATCGACGTCGACACCTATGACCGGGCCCTCGAACTGGCCGGTGAGCTGTCGGCTGCGCCGGGCGCGGGCGGGAAGCCGGTCCAGGAGTGGCTCGAACTGCGGCCGTTCTACGCGGAATTGCCCACGGTGACCGAATGAACGAAGCGCTGGTGCGCGAACTCGTCCCCGCGGTGATCGGGATCCTCGTCCGCCGCGGGGCCGAGTTCGCCGCTGCCGAGGACGCGGTACAGGAGGCGCTGATCCGGGCGCTGGAAGCCTGGCCCGACGATCCACCGCGCGATCCGAAAGGCTGGCTCGTCGCCGTCGCCTGGCGAAAGTTCATCGATGCGACACGAGCCGAAACATCGCGGCGGGGGCGGGAATTCGCCGTCGATGCCGAGCCGGAAGCCGGACCCGTGCCCGCCACGGACGACACGTTGTGGCTGTATTTCCTGTGCGCGCACCCTTCGCTGTCTCCCGGCTCGGCCGTCGCGTTGACCTTGCGCGCGGTCGGCGGCCTGACGACTCGACAGATCGCGACGGCCTATCTCGTACCGGAATCCACTATGGCGCAACGGATCAGCCGGGCTAAGAAGCGGATTGCCGGCCTACCGCTCGACCGTCCCAGCGATCCGGCGACCGTGCTGCGCGTGCTCTACCTCGTCTTCAACGAGGGCTACAGCGGCGACGTCGATCTGGCGGCCGAAGCCATCCGGCTCACCCGCCAGCTCGCCGCCTCGACCGACGAACCCGAGGTCTCGGGACTGCTCGCACTGATGCTGCTGCACCACGCTCGCCGGGCGTCACGCACCGAAGGCTCCCGCCTGGTGCCGCTCGCGGAGCAGGACCGAACACGCTGGGACACAAGATTTATCGCCGAAGGGGTGACCATTCTGCAGGCCGCCTTGGCCCGTGACCGGCTGGGCGAATACCAGGCCCAAGCCGCGATCGCCGCCCTGCACGCCGATGCCCCCAGCACCGCCGAAACCGACTGGGTACAGATCGTGGAGTGGTACGACGAACTGCTCCTCCTCACCGACAGCCCGGTGGTGCGCCTGAACCGCGCGGTCGCGCTCGGCGAGGCCGACGGACCCCGAGCGGGCCTGGCCGCACTGGCCGACCTCGACCCGGAACTGCCGCGCTACAACGCATCCCGCGCCTACCTGCTCGAACGGGCGGGCGACCTCGCGCAGGCCGCCACCCTGTATTCCGAGGCCGCACACGCCGCGACCACCGTGCCCGAGCGCGATCACCTCACCCGCGAGGCCGCCCGGGTTCGGCAGCTGCTGTCCTGAGAACCCGTCGGGTAGCCGACCATCAGACCGAGATCCAACGCTAAGTGGACCGCGGCAGCCGATCGTCCGCGACCAAATAGGTGATGCCGAGATCACGCAGGACGATGCCGGGCTCGCTCGCGTGCACCGGACCGATCGCCTTCACCAGATCCACCGACGTCAGATGATCGGCCGGGTGGACGCCGTCGGTGGGATGGAAATCGACTGTGGCCGTGGCAGTTCCCGCTGCGGTGGTGGTGACGAGGCGATAGCGCAGCGGCACGGCGCCGGTGCCTCGGGTGCGGATCGATCGGTAGGTGATCCGGTCACCCAAGGTGTAGACCGCACCGTCTTGTTCGGGAGTATCGGCGCGTGCGCCGGTGAAGGCGGCGTCTTCCAGTACGCGCAGACCGGAGAAGTAGTAACCGGGCACCATCTCGTCCGGCACCGTGTTCCACGGATACACGCCGTCGTCGGGTAGCTCGAGCTCCTCGATCAGTTCGATGCTGGTGATCTCCCGCGTCGCCGCGGCGAGCGAGCGGGTGAGCCGGGCCGCGACCGCCGACTGGAAGCCGCCGGTGGCGTGCAGCGTGGACGATCCGGTGCGGCAGGCATCCCGCACCTCGTCCAGGGGGAGTGCTTCGAGGGGCAGCGCGGTCACCACGTCGCGGCCCGCGCCGAGGTGGGCGACTACCGCGTCGACGTCGGCGGTCAGGTGGACAACCACCGCGGCCGAGGACGGCGGCGCGACAGCGATATCGGGGTGTGCGGCGATCCGGTCGGCGAGCGGCCCGTCGCCGAGCACCGCGACCGGAAGCGGGGAGGTCATGCTGTCTCCAGACGGTATCGAGGGCTCAGATCGGGCGTCGCGACACCAGCGGGCGCCGCGCACAGTTCCGGGATGACGTCGAGCATCGCCTTGACCGAGATGTCGGTGACCGCGGACCAATCGCCCTCGTACGACTCGTCGTCGAGTTCGTTGCGCATCTCGATCCGGGCGGGGCTGCCGTCCAGCGTGATCACATGCCCGCCGGCCAGGCTGTGCGGATGATCCGGCCCGAGGTGGGCGTTGCCCGGACCGACGTGCCAGCATTCGGCATTGGTCATGAACAACCGGTCGCCGAGGTAGCCGCGGTAGCTCATGTGGATGGCGCCGACCGTGCCCGGCTCGATCACACTGCCACCTGCCCGCACCCGGGTCCGCGCCGGCACCGGATAGACATGCCGTTCCACCCGCACGTCCTCGGCGCGGGCGCCGAACAGCGTGTGCGCGACGTTGGCGAGCACCGCGTCGAAGTAGAAATGCTGCATGAGCGCGATGGCGTGGTTGGAGTCGACCGCGCTCAGCGGCATCCCGAAACCGAGGCTGGCCAGCCCGCCCCACATGCCGTCCGGCGCGGCCGAAAGATCGCCGACCTCCAGGAATTTCACCTCGCGCACCTCGTCGAGCAGCCCGGCCAGGCGTAGCAGCAGTTGTTCCACCATGAGTCCGGGGTGCAGGCCCGTGCCGTGCAGCGATACCCCGCCCCGCAGGCAGGCGGCCTGAAGTCGCTCGCCGGTGGCCCGGCGGGGGATCGCCCGGTCCACCACCGGCGCGGCCAGCCGCTCCAGGACCGGTCCGGTGAATCGGAGCGGGGCCGAATCCGCCACGCGCATCAGTGTTTTCAGCGCCGACAGGGCCTTGGGCAACTGCGGGCCGAAGGCGCCTCCGGTCACCCGCATCTGCGCGACAGTGCGCAATACCTCCAGCGGCGAACGCGATTCGGACAGCCAGGTGGGCATGGCGGGATTGTGATAGGACGCCGCGGACACCACGTTCTTGCCGGACTCGAGCAGGTCGAGCACATCGGCGTCGGCGCCCTGCACCAGGGCAGGTGTCGTCGGCGTGTGCACGACGCAATCCGCTTTCAGCGCAAGGATTTCCGCCTTGGACGTAGTCGCCTTGATGCCCACCGGCGCCAGCCCGGCCAGCTCGCCGATGTCCTTGCCGTGCTTGTGCGGGCTGAACACCTTGACCCCGACGACCTCGAAGTCGGGGGAGGCCAGCGCTGTGCGCAGTGCCCGCCCACCCATGTCGCCGGGGCCCCAGATGATCAGCCGATACGGACGTGTCACAACCGCCTCCTTGCCGTTGGCGATATGTCTAACACGCCGAGGCGTGAGATACATGGGCTTTGATTCTCTTATTGTCTCGTCGCATGATCTGCCGTAGCTTCCCCCTCGAGTCAATACGCTGATTTCTTCGAAGTTCTCTCACGATGGCGACAGCGCCAGAGGTGTCACTGTGCAGAATCAACCACCCGCAGCCGAGCTGCTGGAGTCCCTGGCCGAACTACTCGAGAGCACATTGCTGCCGGCCTTGCCACCCGCTCTGCAGCACCGTGCGCGGGTGGGGGCGAATCTGGCCAGGATCGTGCGGCGCGAGATCGATCTCGCGCCGGCGGCGACGCGACACGAACACGAACTACTGGGCGCGGCCGACGACGAGCGCGCCTTGTGGCAGGCACTCGTCGAGGTGGTGCGCGCCGATCTGGCGATCGCCAAACCCGGTTACGACAGCTGGGAGGGGGAATGAGCACCGATCTCGCCGCAGGGCTGGCCGAGTTCCTGACCCGGACCTGGGCCGCGCCCACTCGAGTAGACGAGCTGGAGTACCTCTCGGCAGGCGCGCGCCGACGCAACGTCGGCTTCACCGCGCACGTCGAGGGGGAGCGCGCTCGCAAGCTGGTCGCCACGCTCGTGCCTGCGGCCGTGCAGATCATGCCGGTCGAGGACGAGGCGGCGGTGCGCGAGCTGGCGCGCACGCACGGAGTGGCGGGGCCCGCGGTGGTGGCGGTATGCGCGGATCCGGCCGTGGTGGGCGAGCCGTTCGTCGTCAGCGACCACGTGGCCGGGGAGACCGTCCCGCGCAGGGTCTTGCGCCTCATCGCCGCCGCGGACAACGCCGAGACGGTGGCCCGTGAGTGGGGCGAGGCGATGGGCAGGCTGCACGCCATCGATCCGGCCGCCGCTCCGCGCACCGTGCCCGCCGCGGGCGCCGATCCGGCCGCCGCCCTCTTCGCCGCGGCCGAGGCGGACGTGCGTGCGCTGCTCGGCGACCGGCCGGTGTTCACGCTGGCGCTGCGCTGGCTCGAACGGCGACTCCCCGGCCCGCCGCCGCGCACCGCGCTGCTGCATACCGACCTGCGCAACGGCAATATCGTCGTCGCCGCGGACGGTTTGCGGGCCGTGCTGGACTGGGAGGGCGCTCAGCGTTTCGGCGACCCGATGCGTGACGTGGCCTGGCCCGCGTTGCGGATGTGGCGCTTCGGTGCGGACGGACGGGAATTCGGCGGTTTCGCCGACCGCGCGAGCTTCCTGCGCGGCTATCAGGCCGCGGGCGGTGACTTCGATCTCGACAGATTCCGCTGGTGGAAGGTGATGGGCACGCTGGCCTGGGGCGTCGGCCTGGCCGCCCAGGCCGCCGCGCATGTCGACGGCAGCGTGCGCGACATCGTCATGGCCGCCAGCGGACGTCGTGTTTCGGAAATCGAGTGGGACCTGCTCATGCAGATTCGCCCCGAGGCGAAAGTTTAGGAGAGACAGTGGATTTCGAACTGCCCGAAGAGCTGGCCGAATATCTGACCGAGCTGGATGCTTTCATCGAGGCCGAGATCATCCCGCTCGAGCAGCAGGCCGACAATATTCGTTTCTTCGACCACCGCCGTGAGGACGCCCGCACCGACTGGGACCGTGGCGGCCTGCCGACCGCCGAGTGGGAGCAATTGCTGGCCGAAGCGCGTCGTCGCGCCGATGCCGCGGGCCACTACCGCTATGCCTTTCCGCGCGAGTTCGGCGGGCGCGACGGCACCAATCTCGGCATGGCCGTGATTCGCGAGCACCTGGCCGGGCGAGGGCTCGGTCTGCATTGCGACCTGCAGAACGAGCACGCCATCGTCGCCAACAACGTGGGCCTGCTGCTGATGCTCGAGTACGGCAGCCCGGCCCAGCGAGCCCAGTGGGTGGACGGGCTGGCCGCGGGCACCATGTTCTTCGCCTTCGGCATCACCGAGCCCGATCACGGTTCCGACGCCACCCACATGGCGACCACCGCTGTCCGGGCGGGCGACGACTGGATCATCAACGGGGCCAAGACCTGGAACACCGGGGTCCACATCGCCGACGCCGATCTGATCTTCGCCCGCACTGCGGGCCGACCCGGCGACGGACACGGCATCACCGCATTCCTGGTGCCGACAGACGCGCCCGGCTTCCGGGTCGAGGAGTACCTCTGGACCTTCAACATGCCCACCGACCACGCGCGCGTCTCGCTGACCGAGGTGCGGGTCCCGAGTTCGGCGATCTTCGGGCAGGAGGGTCTCGGGCTCGGCGTCGTCCAGCACTTCTTCAACGAGAACCGGATCCGCCAAGCGGCCTCCAGTCTCGGTGCGGCGCAGTACTGCATCGACCAGTCCGTCGCCTACGCCAAGGAGCGCAAGCCTTTCGGCAAGCCGCTGGCGGTCAACCAGGCCATCCAATTCCCACTGGTGGAACTGCACACCCAGTGCGAGATGCTGCGCGCGCTCATCCACAAGACCGCCTGGTCGATGGACACCTACGGCACTTTCGCTGCCTCCGAACAGGTTTCGATGTGCAACTACTGGGCCAACCGGCTGTGCTGTGAAGCCGCCGACCGGGCCATGCAGGTGCACGGTGGTCTCGGCTACTCGCGGCACAAGCCGTTCGAGCACATCTATCGGCACCATCGGCGCTATCGGATCACCGAGGGTGCGGAGGAGATCCAGATGCGGCGGGTGGCCGGATATCTGTTCGGGTTCATGGACCGATCCGCCGTCAAAGGGGTGTGAGCCCCCAGCAAACGACCTCGGCCTCCCCGGGTTGAGGACCGGGGAGGCCGAGGGCGTTGGGACAGGCGGTCTAGAGGTTCGAGGGACGAATCCGCTCGGTCGGCGGGTCGATCGTGCGGCGGGAGTTGGAGCCGCCGCTGCTGAGGAAGCCGAGGACAGCTCCCGCGATCAGGGCGATGGCGCCGACGATGCCCAGGATGATCGGCAGGGTCTTGCCGAACAGGTCGAGCTTGTCGAGGCTCTCCTGGGTGACGGCCATCTGGGCCTCGATGGTCTCCTCGTCGAAGACGAGGTGCGACTTCAGCACCGAGACGTCGACCTGGCCGGCGCTACGGCCGTAGTACATGTGGATCTTCTCGCCACCCTTGAGGACCGCGCCGGTCCTCGGCTCCACCCACACGTCGCGGGTGTTGGTGTAGAAGCGGGTCATGGTGACCGGCTCGGTGCCCTCGAGGCCCCACTTGGCGGCGGGCAAGGCGAGCTGGTGGGAGGGGTGCTTGACGACATCCCACATGTTCGTGACCGGGATGTCCTGGCGGAAGTGGTAGACCGGCACGCCGTTGATCTCCGACTCCTCGATGAAGTCGATGTCGTAGGTGGCGCGGGCGTTGAGGTCGAAGTACGGGTACGACTTCTTCTCGGTGCCGATCGGGAAGCGGTACTGCAGGCCGCGGCGCTGCTGCTCGACGGGGATCGCGGCGCCCGACTTGGGGTCGGCGGCGACGGCGATCGAACCGTTGGGCGAGGCGTCGATCGGCGCGCCGGTGACGCGGTCGAGGGTGACGCGGTCGACCGAGGCGGTGAGCAGGCCTTCCTTGGGGTCCCGGTCGTCACGACGCAGGGTCTGACCGGCCTGGACGGTCATCTCGTCGGCGTCCGAGGGCTCCTCGACGGTCAGGAAGCGCTGCGAGACGAGCGGCACGTTGGTGTTCACCGTGGCCGCGCCCTCGGTCGCGGTGAGCGACTTCGAGTCCAGCACGAGGCTTTCCTCGCCGGGCACGCTCTTGGCGACCGTGGTGATGCGCAGATCGAGCGGGGTCTTGGCGACCTTGTCGACCGTGTAGGTGGGGATCATGACGGCGGCCGCGAGCAGCAGCGCGCCGAGACCGACGAGGATGCAGGCGATGAGCCTGCGTACGTTGCTCATCGCGAGCCGTACTGCACGTTGCCGAGCAGCGACGAGCCCGGATCACCGGACTCCTCGGGCGCCGGGATCGAATTCTGTTGCGCGCCCGCGGTGATGCCGAGAACGGCAATCACCCCGATGACCGCGCCGGCCAGGCCGCTGACCAGGCCGGGGACGACAAACTTCATAAATCGAACTCCAATTGCGTGGTGCGAGACTCAGCCGACGGAGAAGAAACCGAGGGTCGGGGCGAACGAGCAGGTGCGGTCACCATCGGCGGTGGCCGTGGTGAGCGATCCGGTGATCACTGCCGCCACCCGGCCGGGACCGGTGTCGGCGATAGCGGTGAGAGTGGCCGGGCCGTCGGCGTTGATGCCGGCCTCGGTGGTGAGCGGCTGGGTGCCGGTGCGACGGTTGTCGAGGTTGACCCACTGCACCGTCATCGGCGGATTCTGCACGACCGTGGCGGTCTTGGTGCCGAGCGCGGTGAAGACGAAGCCGGTCTGGCCCGCGGCCGGTCCGGGCGGCGGCAGCTCGGCGGGACCGGGGACGGCCAGCGCGGTGCCGACGGAATCCGACGTCGGGCCGATGCAGCCCTTGCCGATGGTGGGGTAGAGGAACTGCGCGATGCGCGGACCGTCCGAAGGCGGCAGTTCGGGACCGCCGCCGCCGCTACCGTCGAGGAAGGTGATGACTCTTTCGAGAGTGGCCTTGACCTGCGCGGGGATGCCGGGCGTGGCCAACAGCACGCGGGCCTGGGCCAGAATCGCGGCCTGCCCGCCGTCGGCGATGGGGCCGGGGGCGGAGATCGCGCCTACGATCGTCGGTGCCAGCGCGGCGAGAGTCTCGGAGGGGACGTTCTCCGCGATGGCAGGGACGCTGGGCTGTGTCGCGGCGGACTGCGGGGCAGCCATCGTCGGCGTGGGTGCCACGAGTGCCGCACCCGCCGCTAGTACGAGGGCGGACAATGCGGTCCGCGATGCTCGGGTGCTCAGCACTGGTCGGCCGTCCTTTGTTCGGTGGATAGATGAAGCGACCCGGAAAGGTCAGTGTTATTCCGGGTTTCAGATACTTTGGAGAGGTGACTACAGCGGACAGGCGGTATGGGGGTCGTACGGTCGTCGCGCGTAAAGCCGAACGACGACTGCGATTCCTGGAAGCAGCGACGCGAATTTTCGCGGAACGCGGGTACGCCACGTGCTCGCTCGCCGAGGTGTGCGCGGCGGCCGGGCTGTCCAAGCGGCAGTTCTACGAGGAGTTCGAGACCCGCGAAGACGTCCTGGTGGCGGCCTACGACCGGATCCAGGACGACGCGGCGGCCGCGGTGGGCGCCGCGCTGGTCGCGCTCGGTTCCACCGATCCGAAGCTCGCGCTGCGGGCCGGTTTCGGCGCGTACCTGGAGTCGCTCGGCTCCGACCCGTATCGCGCGCAGGTGGCGGTGATCGAGGTGGTCGGGGTGAGCGATCGGATGGAGACCCATCGCCGGACCCGCAGACACGCCTGGTCGGCACTGATCGAGGGGGCGCTGGTCCAGGTCGGCGTGCGATTGCGTGGCGATGCCGAGCTGACCACCGCGCTGATCACCGGGGCGGTCACGGGCGTGGCGCACGAGTGGTTGCTGCGCGAGACGCGCCCGCCCGTCGACGAGCTGGTCGATTTGCTCACCGGCGCGGCCCTGGCACTGGTCACCTTCGACTGACATCAGGGCAGCCGTCGGGACGGTGGCAACTTCGCTCACCTGCCGCCTGCTCAATCGACTCCCTTTCCAGACATTGTGAGACCGACTGGCTTCACAGTGTGGGCGAGAGTTTGACATATTAGTGACCCAGATCGCAATGCCAGAATTTCTGAGACCGGTGTCACCTGGGGCGATGCGATGACGGCAGCCATCGCTCAGCACCCCGTGTACGGCCCGGCGCGAGCGATTACTCCTGGACAAATGACCGGCTGCGTCCGTGCGGTGGCGGCCGTGGGCAATCCAGCGGCAACCTGTTCCAGTTCGGTGGGGGTGCATCGTCAGCCTTTGCGGAGGGAGCCGGCGATGGTGCCGCCGAGGTAGCCGGGTGTTCGGTAGGCGAGCGTGCCGTCGGATTGCAGGGTGACCGTCGAGATGGCGCCCTGGTCCATGCAGCCGCTCCCCGCGGTGAGCCTGGCGCGGAAGGTGAGCCGGTCGGCGGTGGCCTCGGTGAGGGTTTCCGCGCGGGCGCAGCGGTCGTGGGAGAGCGTGCCGGTATTGGCGGAGGTGGCCAGTTCCGCACCGACGGCGCCCGCGCCGATGGTGAGTTCGATGTCGAACTGGACAGGGCCGTCGGCGGCGCGGCCCTTCCAGGTGCCGACGAATTCGGTCGGGACGGTGGTCGTGCCCGATTCGGTGGCGGTCGAACCGGGTGGAGCGGTGGTCGGGTCGACGCCGGTGGGGGTCTCGGCGAGCGCGGTGCTGGTTCCGGTGCCGCCGGTGGGCTGAGCGTTCAGTTGGGTGCCGATCAGATAGGCGCCGACCGCGACCGCCGCCGCGACTGCCGCGGAGGCGGCGATCAGCAGAGTCCGGGTTCGTCGCGACGCGGTAGCGCGGGGTGGCGCGGGCGGTGGGCGGCCGGTGAACGTGTCGGCGGACTTGTGCGCGGCCACATAGGGCGGCGGCGTGAATGCGCTGCCCATCGGCGCGGCATGCGGTCCCGAGTGCGCGGCAGATTGCCGGGACGCCTCGTTGTGACCCGGGGCGTATCCGCCGGACCGGGGATAGGGAGTCGGCGCCGGTCCGCCGGTGGCGATTCGCCCGTACGGTCCCGAGGAGCCGGTCGGAGAGGTCTGGGTCGGGCTCGCTGTCGGCAGGTTCGGGGTCGAGGTAGCCCCCGACCAACTCGGTGAGGAGGTCGCGCCGGCTTCGGAATGTGGTGCGCCGGGCGGATCGGCGGGGCCGTGATCCAGGTCGAGAAGCCGAACAGCGGCCGTACTGATATGCGCGACTACTTGTGACGGTAGCCAACCGGCGCGTTCGGGAGTGCCGATGCGGGCCAGCTCCGAAAGGACCTGTTCCGGTGTCGGTCTGGCGGCGGGATCCTTGGCCAGACAGGACGAGACGAGCGGTCGCAGGGCCGGAGGTAGGGCCTCGATGCGGGGTTCCTCGTAGACGATCCGCCACAGCATCTGCATCACCTCGGCGGTGCCGAAGGGGCCGTGGCCCGCGGCGGCGAAGGTGAGGACGCCGCCGAGCGCGAAGACATCGCACGCGGGACTGAGGGTTTCGCCGCTCACCTGCTCCGGGCACATGAAACCCGGTGAGCCGAGGAACTTTCCGGTCGTGGTGAGGGCCGAATCCGCGATCACCCTGGCGATACCGAAATCGATCACCTTGGGTCCGTCGATCGCGAGCATCACGTTCGACGGTTTCAGGTCGCGGTGCACGATGCCCGCCGCGTGCACCGCGACGAGCGCTTCGGCGAGCCCGTGCGCCAGCGCCAGCAACGCGGGCTCGGCGAACGGCCCGAACTGGGTGACCGCATCCGTCAACGAGATCCCGGCGACGTAGCCGGTGGCCAGCCACGGCGCCTCGGCGTCGACATCGGCGTCGAGAACCGGTGCGGTGAAAGCGCCGCCGACGCGCTGGGCGGCCGCGACCTCCCGACGGAACCTCGCGCGGAACTCCTGATCGATCAGGTCCGGTCGGATCACCTTCACCGCGACGGTGCGCCCACCCGGATTCCGGCCCAGATACACCTTGCCCATGCCCCCGGCACCGAGCACGCCCAGCAGTCGGTAGTCGCCGATCCGCCGAGGATCGTTCGGGTCGAGCGGTTGCATCGCGGGTGGTTCCTTCGAATCAGGTGAGCTGGGCTCGGGTTTCGGCCAGTAGCTCCGACAACATCGGTCTGGCCGCGTGATCGTCGGCCAGTGCGGCGACGGCCTCGGTGAGGATCTTCTCGGCTTCGGTGGGACGGTTCAGGTCGATCAGGAGCACGGCGCGCTCGTAGTCGGCGCGGGTGGCTTGGTCGGTGGCATCGATGGCACGGAAGCCGACGGCAGCGGCCTCGGCGCGGGGGAGGGCGTCGGCGGGGAGTTCGGCGCGACGCAGGATTCGAGCGGCATTGTGGTTGTGCCGGGCCGTGTGCCAGGTGAGCAGTTCGGTGTCGGGGTGGGCGACTGCGAGCTGCGTGATCGCCGCGTCGGCGGCCCCGATGGCCGCGACCGCGGCGGCGGAGTCGCCGGTCCAGTGCAGTGACAGCGCGGCGCTGTAGCGGGAGTAGGCGACGCGGATCGGGTCGCCGTGTCGTTCGGCGGTCTCGGCGGCCAGCGCGTAGCGCTCGGCGGCCTCGGCGTCACGATCGAGCGAGTCGAGCAGATCGGCGGTCTCCACGAGCGAATAGGACTCGCCGACGAGATTGCCGGTGGCGCGGTCGAATTCGATGATCTCGTCGAGGACGGTGAGTGCTGCTTCGTCCTCGTCCAGCTCGCGATGCAGACCGACCAGCAGAAAGCGGCAGTTCCTGGCTTGCTCGTCGGCCCCCGCGCGCTCCAGCCCGGCGATGGCGTCTTCGGCCTGGTCGGCGGCGTCGAGGAATTGACCGATGGCGCGGTAGGCGACGGCCAGATCCCACTGCGCGTAGGGCACTTGCGCACTCCCCGCCGCGGTGCCGATCGCGATCGCGGTCAGCAACTCGCTGACCGCCTCCTCGTGCCTGCCCAGGTGGATGAGCAGGGCGCCGCGCCGCGCGTGTACGACAAGGCGCAAGCTGTCGGGAAGGTCGGCGTCGACCAGACTCACCGCCTCATCGATCATCGCCAGCGCCCCGGCCGCATCGCCCGCGTCGCTGAGAATTCCGGAAAGGTACTGGGCCGCATCGGCCACCCGCCACGACCGACCGGCCCGGCGATACGCCGCGACCGCCGCCTGTCCGGCCGTCGCGGCCTCGGCGGGTTCAGCGTTGTTCTGGTGCAGATACATTCGGTGCCTGGCCACATCGCCGAGCAAGCTGTCGTCGGCTTCCTCGGCGGCGTCGGCCTCGGCCCGGTCGAGCAAGCTCGGGAGCTCGGCGGCATCCTCGGTCGACAACTCGCCTCGATCGAACAGGGCGAGCAGGCCGCCGGAAAGCCGCAGCGTCGCAGTGGCTCTGACGAGCGGTTCGGGCGAACCCGCCAGGTGAGCCAGCGAATCTCGCAGCAGCCCAACAGCTTCCGTCGCGTCGCCGTGCCTACTGAGCAAGAGGCCGAGGCGGCCGAGATCGGTCTGGCGACGATCTTCCTCACCTGCTGCGGCGAAATGCTCTGCCGCCCGGCGCAATAGCGACTCGGCGCCGACCCGATCGGTCGTCTGTAAACAACCACCTGCCATCGCGGAGAGGCGTCTGCCTGCCAGGCTCGGCTCGGTCGGCTCTGGCTCGTCTGCCAACCGCTGTGCCAACGCCCGCAATTCAGCGAGGGCGTGTTGCTTATTCGCCTGCTCGGCACGTTCGATCAGTTCGACGGTGGTGAGCTGGGGGATCTCGACCGCCGCTGCTGTCGTACCCGGCTCGACCGGCACCCGGTGCGCGGTGGCCGCGGACAACGGCAGGTAGTCGACAATCGGTGTACTCGCCAGCTTCGCGTGAACCAACACGGTCTGGTGGTCGGTGCCGTTGCGAAGGTCGAAGCGGGCGGCGATGGCGAGCGCCTCGTCGGTCAGCTCCACTTGCATTGCCCGCGCGGTCGATTCGACGGCGGGACGGTCGGCGTTGGCGGGGCGGCGCAGCTCGGTGTCACCGTGCCCCTTGTCGACGAGGGTGCGCAGGAGCAGTGCCGCGGAGGAGAGGAAGGTGAGCGCGTCTTTCGGGCTCGGCGCGCGATCGAGCCAGGAGAAGTGGCGGTCGAGCAGTTCCAGACCACGCACCTGATTGCCGGACAGGGCGCAGAACTCGAGGTGGTCGCCGATCGCGGCGAGATCCTGGGGTTTGGTGCGCAGCAGCCGGTAGGAGCGACGATGCGCGCTGCGCGCCTCGTCGAGTTGGCCGGTGCGCAGGTAGGGCAGCAGCAGTTCGGTGAGGATCAGCTGCGGTTGCTCGGAACAGCCGAGTTCACCGCCGAGGACCGGGGCTGCCAGCTCCACGGCTTCGGCGTCGCGGCCCTGGCTCGCGAGCCAGGCGACACGGTTGGTCGGATCGCAGCCCTCACAGTCGGAATTCTCGTCGCGTGGTGTGGTGCACCATCTTTCGTACCATTCGGCGGCCGCGGCGAGATCGCCGATGTGTTCGGCCACCCGGTGCCTGCGACCGTAGACCGCGTTCAAACTCTGACCCTCGACCCGGTAGCGCCGTTCCATCTGATCGAGCGCCGCCAGCGCCCGATCCTTGGGCACCTCGGGGAATCTCGTCATCGCGCCCACCGCGGTCTTGAATTTCCACCGCAGCGACGGCGCCACCCACGACTCGTGGGCGCCGGGGTCGCGATCGTATTCGGCCAGGCAGCGGGCGAACGGGACGAACAACTTGGCCGGGCTCATCCCGTGGCCGTACGCGTCGATCATCGCCATCCGAACATGGAACGCGAGCTCGGTGTGCCCGCCTGCCTCCGCATGGCGCAGGACCTGTTCCAGCAGTGCGTCCTTGGCGTCGCCGTAGGGCAGGTCGTAGGCCTGGAACAGCAGCCGTTGCAGGTCGTCGGGGGTGTTGGCGGCTTCCGACATCAGAGTTCTCCCCGGGGATCGTGAACCGCCCAGTCGAGCAACCCGACGAATGACTTGTTCAGCAGCGCGGTGTCGACCGGGCGCATCGGATGCTGGCCGAGCAGCAGCGCCTGGCTGTAGAGCGCCTCGACCGCCGTCGTCACCAAGCGAGCGTCGGCAAGCCCGGTGATACGGCGTACCAACGGGTTGCGGTAGTTGAGGACCAACTGTGGACGGTCGCCCGCCTGGTCGGTATCGAAGGCGCCGAGAACATCGGCCCACAGTTCGTCGGCCACCTCACGGGTGGCGCGCAGTTCGGCGCGGTGCTGGGCATCGCGGTCGAGCAGATACAGCGCGGCCAGCGACGGTGGGTCGAAAGTGCGCAGCACGACTTCGCATTCGAGGCGGTCGAGCACGCGCTGGGCGGTGGTGAGGAAGGGACGGAGCGCGAGTTCGGTGGCCGGATCGACGAGGTCGAAATGGGTGGCCAGCTCGGCGGGATCCAAACGGAGCACCCGGATTTCGGGATCGATCGCGGGCAGGCGCTCGAGAATATCGGTGATATAGGAATAGCCGCCGTTCACCAGGCCGATGCCCGCGGCACTCGCCACCGCGGCGAGCTGACGGAACTCCTCCACCGACGGTGTGTAGCGGACGACGCCGAAGCGGCGGCGGAATTCGGCCAGCGGGATCTGGCCGGCGTTGGTCTCCACCGGCAACCAGCGGTCCACCAGGCGCAACATGTCGTCGTCGTGCAGGGCCAGCGCCTTCACGCCGAGGTCGTGAATGCGCAGGAAGCGGTGCAGCGCGGCGGGATCGGAGGTGGACAGTTCCACCAGCCAGTCCCTGATCCGGGCGCCGAGCGCTTCTCTTGTGCTCTCCAGCAGGTCGTCCTCGTAGAGGGTTTCGCGGCTCGCGGTCGGGCGCAGTTCGGTGGTGTCGACGACACAGCGGACGAAGAAGGCCCAGTCCGGCAACAGCCCGGTGACGCTCTCCGCCAGCAGCATTCGCTTCAGATACACGCGATGGCCGGCCTTGGCCGCCGGGTTCACCGGTTGCGGGAGCACGAAAGCCACACCGGTGACGCCGGATTCGGCGGCGGCGAGATCGAAGGTGGCGAACGGGGTGAACCCGAAGGTGTCCTCGGCGTAGGCGGCGAGCGCGTTCGCGCGGTCGGCGGGGGTGGGATAGGTGGCGCGCCACGGTACTTCGGGCTCAGTGATCGACTGCCCGTCGACGGTGACCTCGACGGGCAGCAAGCTACCGAACAGCCGGGCCAGCTCCACCACGGTCGACGGGGTGAGCCACTGCTCGGCGCCGCGGCGGGGCGCGAGGATCACCGTGGTGCCCGGTTCGTCGCGTTCCTGCGCGGCGGGCTCGACGCGGTAGCGGCCGTCGGCGAAACCGGTCCAGCGCACGGTCTGGCCGCCGCGGGCCGACCGGGTGAGCACCTGGGCCTCGTCGGCGACGAGGAAGCACGACAGCAGACCGATGCCGAACTGGCCGAGGAACTCGTGCCGGGCGAAGCCGAGGTCGTCACGCTTGCCGCTGCGGCCGATCGTGGCGAGGAAGGTGTGCACCTCGGCCTCGGTCAGGCCGACGCCACTGTCGTGGACGCGGATGGTGCCGTCACCGGTACTCGCGGGCGTCTCGATCCTGACCTGCGCGCGAGCGTGCGGGTCGATGGCGCGGCGGGCGGTGATGGCGTCGACCGCGTTCTGCAGCAACTCGCGGACGTAGACCCGTGGACTGCCGTACAGGTGATGACTGAGCAGGTCGACGATGCCCCGCAAGTCGACCTGAAATACCTGCTCCACCGGGGTTCCCTCCCACAACGCTGACCTTCTGCTGGGTCACTGTAACTGGATCTGCGGCGGCTGGCGCCGCAGTTCTCTGTGTCTGTTTGCGGCTGGCGCCGCGGTTCTCGGCGCTTGACTCCACCTCTTCCCTCCCTACGGGTACTCCTTCGTCGCACCCTTCGGTCAGTCCATCGGCGGAGGCGCGCCGAGAACACGGAGACTGCTGATCAGGATCAGCGCAAAGACAGCGACGGGGTTCGGGTCAGCGGGGGCCTCGAGTGATCTCGGTGCGGTTGGTGATGGCGAGTTTGGCGAGGATGTTGCGGACGTGGGTTTCCACCGTGCGTTCGGATAGGACCAGCTGAGTCGCTATTTCTCGGTTGGTCAGGCCGGTGGCGACGAGGTCGTGTACTTCGCGTTCGCGGCGGGTGAGCGGGTCGGCGGTGCGGGTGGCCGTGGCGATTTCGGCGAGCAGGGCGTCGGCGGATCGCAGGCGGTAGGGCATGTCGAGGCGGCGGAAGACGGTGGCGGCTTGTTCGGCGGCGGCGCGGGCGGCGCCGAGATCGCCGCGGACGAGGAGGGTGCGGGCCAGACCGAGGTGGCCGAGGGCGATCGCGGGGCGGGCGCCGATCTCGGTGTCCATGGCCAGGCCCTGGCGGTAGAGGTCGACCGCGGCCCCGAGGTGGCCTGCCACGCGGGCACTGTCGGCGCGGATGCGGGCGATCGAGCCGACGCAGAACAGAGCGCCGGTGCCGTCGGCGGCGTAGTGGTGTTCGCGGCCGTCGAAGGCGCGGTAGACGCGGTCGGCCGTCTCCGCGTCGTCGAGGAGTTCGGCCACGATGCCCACCGAATACAGGGTGCCGGACCAGCGCGGGCCGATCTCGAGAGTGTCGGGCAGCAGGCGGAACGGCGCAAACAGCGCGCTCGCCTCCTCGAGATCGCCCGCCAAGGCGTGCATCATCGGGGCGAACAGCTGGGCGATCGTGATCTTCGGGGCGAAGGCCAGCGAAGCCAGCGCCGCGGTGAGCTCGTCGCGGTCGATGTGTCCGACGATCACGGCGTGCATGCCGCGGAAGGCATGGTGCAGACCCGCGAGGGAGTAGTCACCGATGCCGACTGCCAGCTCGTAGGCGGCGGTGTCGAAGTCGAGGGCGGCGGGGAAGTCGCCGATCAGCGCCGCGCGCGTGGCGCGAAGGCGCAGCAGGTGCCAGCGGGCGATCGGCAGGCGGCGGCGATCGGCGAGAACCTCGATGTGGTCGAGGGCGCCGTCGAAGGCGGACAGGTCGCCGCGTTGCAGGGACGCGTCAGTTGTCCACACGTATCCCCAGAGTTGCGCGAGCGGCTGTTCGGCGTCGACCGCGATCTCGATCGCTCTTGCCGCGAGTTCCCTGCGCTCGTCGAGGAACTCGATGGCGGCGAGGGAGAGGTGGCGGGCGTGGATCGCGTCGAGGACGACATCGGGGTCGGTGGACCGTTCGGCGGCACGCATGGCCTGGTCGGAGAGTTCTCGTGCCCGGGCGCCCGCGCCTCGGTCGGCGGCGGACAGGGCACGCTGAGCGAGAATCCGGGCGATCGAGTCGGGATACTCGTCGGGGTCGAGCAGGCGTAATGCCTTGCCGCAGAGCAGGTCCAATTGCGTCATCACCGCCGGAGTGGTGACGCCCTGGACGACGAGTCCCGCTTCGGCGAGCAGGTCAGGGCGATCGGCCTGTTCGGCGAGGGCGCCCGCCTCGACACAGTGGTCGAGGCTGGTGGCGACCCAGCCCGCGGCGAACTCGTCGCGGGCCAGTTCGATCAGCAACTGCGCGCGTTCGGCATCGGGCGTGGCGGCACCCGCGGCATCTATTGCCCACTGGCCGAAACGGATTGCCTCGGCATAGGCGGCGCTCGCACGAGCCGACCGCGCCGCTCGACGTGACCAGTGGCGGGCCTGCGGCGAGTCGGTGCGGGCGCAGGCGTGGCGCCAGTGGGTCGCGATCGCGCCTGCCACTGCCGAATCCGGCCCACCGCGCGCGGCCAATGCCTCGGCCGCCGCGCGGTGGTAGGCGGCTCGCCGCGAGGGGACGAGATCGGCGTACACGGCATCGCGCACCAAGGCATGCGTGAAACCCGTTGTCTCGTCGGCGAAGCGCCGAACAATGCCGGCCGTGGTCGCCGTGTCGAGCGCCTTCGACACCTGATCATCACTGCTCGGGGCGTGCTCCACCGAGGTGTAGACCTGCGCCAGTAGCTCGGAATCGATGCGCTCGCCGAGAACACTGGCCGCACCGAGGATCTCGACCTCGGCGGGGTCGATGCGGTCGAGCCGCGCGAGGATCAGGCGGCGGATTCCGGGGACCGAGAGCAAGGGGTCGTCTCCGATATCGGTGCCGGATTCGATGACGAGGCGAACCAGCAGGGGAGTGCCGTCGGTGCGCTCGTGCACACGCTGTGCGAGATCGGGCGTGCGGCCGCGTTGTTCGAGCCAGTAGCGGACCTCGTGTTCGGAAAGTCCTGGTACCGGCAGGGATTGGAAGTGGGGCAGGCGCAGCCAATCGGGCTGGTCGGCGAGCAGGGTCTCGCCCATCGGTTCGCGAGCGGTGCCCACGATGAGCACCTTGGTGCGCGGAGTTTCCGTGGCCACGTGGGTGAGCAGGGCGAGCGAGGTGGGGTCGGACCAGTGCAGATCCTCGAGGACCAGCAGCAGCCCCGACGGCGCGGCGGCCGCGATGAGAACATCGGCGACCTCGGTGAACATGCGGAACCGCTGGGCGGCGGGCCCACCGCCCGGTTCGGTGACGGTGTCGAGGGCGGCCGCCAGTTCGGGGAGTTCGCGGGCCGCGCGACGCCACGGCCACAGCGGCGGCATCCCCGCGTCGTCGAGGGCGTTGCCGCGCACGACCCGCAAGCCCGCCTCGACCGCCAGCGTGGCGACACACTCGGCCAACCAGGATTTGCCGATCCCCGCCGGTCCGCTCACCAGCACGAACCGGCCCGCACCCGAGGCCGCGGCCACCACCGCGGCGCGCAGGCGGGCGATCTCCTCATGCCGTCCGACGGCCGGAGTCTGCACGCCTAAGTATCGCGCGCCGGCACGAGTTCAGTACTGCGAATACGTACCGGCACTGATCCGCGCGCCGCCGATCGGCGCGAGGCTAGATGTGTCCGATTCACCAGGTCAGGAGCTGAAATCATGTACGCACACCTCATTTGGTTCGACCAGCCACGCACTGCCGCCGAACTGGCCGCCGTCGACTTCGCCAATGCCCACCGCATCGAGCCTGCCGTCGCCACCGTGCCGGGCCTGCTCGACTTCTACGAACTGCGCCGCGCCGACGGTTCCGGCCTGGTGATCGGCGTCGCCGAGACCGAGCAGGCGCTGCACGCGGTGCGCGAGGCGATCCTGGCCACCGAACTGCTGCCGGGGGAGGACCCCGCTTTGCTGCCCGGCCCCGACCGGGTGGAGATCTGCCCGGTGCTCACCCATCGCGACCGCGCCGCCATCTACGCCGAGGGGGCGATGTCATGAACCTGATCGTGCTGGGTGCCCGGATGCCGGTCGGCCGGTGTGTGGGCCTGGCCGTGCAAACCGTCCTGCGCTACAGGTCGGCCAGCGTGATGCCCGTGAGCGGGCTGCCGATGCGGACCAGGTCGGTATCGACGCCGGCGCCGAGGTCTACCAGGCGGATCGTGCCGGCGAGATCGCTCACATAGAAGCGGGAATCGAAACCGGTCACGCCGATCGCTTCGTGGTAGCCGGTGGAGATGATCGTCGGGGTCCCCACCTCGGGCTGGACCTCGGCCGTGTAGAGCGCGTTGCCGTGGGGTGCGGCGCCGCGGTCGGTCCAGACGAGATCGCCGACACCGTGGAGTTCGACATCGATCGGCTCCGGCAGGTTCTCCCAGAGCAGTTCGATATCGGTGCGGGCGGCGGGATCCACGCCGGGCGGCAGGTCGAGGGGAGCGCGGAAGATCCGGCCGTCGCCGGCTTTGGCCGCGCCCTTCTGGGTCCAGTAGAGCAGGCGGCGGTCGAGGTCGAGACAGATGCCGACGCACCAGTTGCGGGCGATGTCGGCGTCGACCTCGCCCTTGCCGGTGATCACGAGGGCGTGCAGGTCGTCACCGTGCAGGTCGCAGGTGAGGACCTGCATCCCTTCGCGATCACACCAATACAGCCGTCCCGCTTCGAAATCGGCGGTGAGTTGCTTGCCGGTGGTGAAGGCGCCGATCGGAACGATCGTGGTGCGGTTGCCGCCGTCGAGGTCGACCCGCTCGATGGAACCGTTGCGGGAGAAGAACTCCGGCTCGACACCGCGCTCGGGTCGCGCGTCCGGTGTACCCATATTGGTCCAATAGATATGCCCACGCAGTTTGTCGACGACAACACCGTCAGGAAACCGATCGAGGCCGTCGACCACGGTGCGCACCTGTTTACCGTCGAGCGAAATAGCGTGCATCGCCCCGGCTTTGAGATCCAACGCCACTATTTCGGTCATCGACTCAGCTCTGCTTCGGCTTCGGGTAATCGTCGTAGAAACCCGCACCGGTTTTCACGCCGAGTTTGCCCGCGTCGACATATTTCTTCAGCAGCTCGACCGGCCCCTTCGGCAGATTCGGATTCTCCTGCTCGTAGTGCTGCTCGATATCGAGCACCACATCCAGACCCACCTGGTCCATCATCCGGAACGGACCCGCCTTCGTGCCGAAGTTGCGCGAGAACATCTCGTCGACGTCGTGCGGCGTCGAGACACCCTCGTAGACCACCTCGAGCGACTCGCGCTTGATGGCGGCCCAGATCCGGTTGAAGATGAAGCCGGTCGACTCCTTGTGCACCAGGAACGGGTGCACGCCGTATTCCGGAAAGGTCTCCAGGACGAAGTCGAGAATGTCCTCGGACGTCTTTCCGTCCGACATCACGTCGAGCACCGTCGACTGCGGCGGCATGTAGAAGTGGGTGTTGAGCATGCGGTCGTTGGTCTTCAAGCCCTCGGTGAACAGCCGGCTCGCGTACGACGACGAGTTCGAGGCGACGATCGCATCGGCATCGGCATCGGTGTCGAGCTGGGCGAAGACCTTCTTCTTCAGATCGAGGTTCTCCGGCACGGCCTCGACCACCAGCCACGCGCCCTTCACGCCGATGGCCTGATCCGGCACGTACTCGGCGGTGCCCGGCTTGCCGTCGGGCACGGTGGCGGCCACCTCGGGCAGCTGCTTCTCCACGAAGGCCACGGCCGCGTTGCCGACCTCGCCGTCGGGATCGATGATGCGGACCTCGCCGCCCCTGGTGGCGAACATCAGGGCGATCCGTCTACCCAGCGTGCCACCGCCGATCACAGCGACCGGACGCGCGAAATGATTCTTCGGAACAATGCTCACAGCGACTCCCTTTGCACAGGCGACGGGGATGAACTCGGTGACGCATACGACAGCCTTGCCAGCCTAGCGCCGACGGCCGATCACCAGGCTGACAGACGCACCCGCTTGCGTGACACCCCGTCGCCACCGGGCAGAATGTGGTTGCCTTATCCTCACGTTCTTCACGTATTTCGCGCGTCAGCACTAGGGGGCTCTTCGATGACCACACTGGCCTCCGGACTGTTCATCGATTGGGAAGAGCTGACGGGGCAGTCGAAGTTCGTCGTCGAGCTGATCAGTTTTCCGATCTTCAGCGCGCTCGCGGGCTGGCTCACCAACTGGACCGGCGTGCTGATGCTGTTC
The DNA here is from genome assembly GCF_030486425.1 of Nocardia sp. PE-7. Lineage (NCBI taxonomy): Bacteria > Bacillati > Actinomycetota > Actinomycetes > Mycobacteriales > Nocardiaceae > Nocardia > Nocardia sp. PE-7. The sequence continues at coordinate 6,827,376 of NZ_CP129614.1, forward strand.
TGGCCGCTGTACTTCAAAGGCTTCCGGGTCCCGCTGCTGCACGTGCTCTATCCCTACCTACCCCGGCGCGTGCAGGTGTTGCCCACGTTCTCCGGTGACGGGCGCCAGCTCGGCTTCCAGGGCTTCATCCCGGCACGCGCGGAGAAGATGGCGAGCATCTGCGTGGACTCGGCGCTGTTGCGGATCGGTAGCCCGCGCGACTTCATCCACGAACTCGACCTCGACGGGATCGGCGACTATCTCGCCGAACGGGCGCGCGATCAGGTGCAGCCGATCGTCGACGAGATCATGAACCGGGAGAACCCCGACCTGTGGCGATCGTTGCCACGACCGGTGAAACAGGCCATCTACCAGCGGATCGACCGCCAGTTGCCCGCGCTGTGCCGACGCGCGTTCGAGACTCTCGGCGACAACATCGACCAGCTGCTCGACGTGAAGAACTTCGTGATCCGGTATCTGGAGAAGAACCCGGCCATCCTCAAGGACCTGACCACCACCATCGCCGCGCCCGAGCTCAAGTTCATGGCGCGGATCGGTCTGCTCGGAGCGCCGTTCGGCCTGATCCTGGCGCTGTACCTGCACGTGCACTCGAAGATCCCCTACTTCGGCGCGATCCCGGCCTGGGCGATCGTGCTGTTCGCCTCGGCCATGATCGGCGTGACGGTGAACGTGATCGCGATCAAGATGGTGTTCGAACCCGGCGATCCGCAGCCGCGCTACAAGTACCTGTGGCGTCAGGCGCTGCTGGCCAAGCGCCAGCCCCAGGCCGCCACCGACCTCGCGCACATCCTGGCCTACCAGGTGCTGACCGTGGAGAACCTGTCGGTCGAGCTCTTGGAAGGGCCGAACGGGGACAAGACCCGCCAGCTCATCGAACGGGTGGTCTCGGAGGAGATCCACCGGCAGCTCGGGGCGACCGCGTTCGTGGTGCGCGCCGCGCTCGGTAAGAAGCAGTTCGAGAATCTGGCGATCTCCGGCGCCGGTGCCGGGGTGCTCTCGGCGCGCACGATGATCGAGGACGAACAGTTCGTGCTGGAACAGGCGAAGAAGATCGACGACTTCGCGGCGCGCAAGCTGCGGACTCTGACGCCCGGCGAGTTCATGGAGATGTTCTACGCGTCGGTCGAACAGGACGCGTGGTTGCTGTATCTGCACGGTGGGGCGCTCGGCATCGGTGTCGGCGCCCTCCACCTCGTGACCTTCGGTTGGTAGTTCCAATAACAAGCACGCGTGCTTGCATTTTTTGACGGTCGCTGCGACTCTTGGTGACGACGGCGCACCGCTACCGGGTCGCGCCATGATCGGCAAGGGAACTCCATGGCTGACCTCGCAGCGCTGCTCGACGATTTCGCCGCCGAATGCGCGGATCTGGAAAACCTGGTCGCACCACTGACCCCCGAGCAGTGGAAGACGCCGACGCCGGCGCCACGCTGGGACATCGCCACCCAGATCGCCCATCTGACCTGGACCGACGAGGTGTCGGTACTCGCCGCGACCGACGCCGAGGCCTTCACCGCGTTCCTCACCGAGGCCGCGTCGCGAGCATTCACCCTCGTCGACGAAGGCGCCGAGGAAATCGCGCAGACCCCACCCGCCGAGCTGTTGGTCCGCTGGCGCGCGGGCCGCGAGCAACTCGTCGCCGCACTGGCCGCCGTGCCCCCCGGCACCAAACTGCCGTGGTTCGGCCCGCCGATGAGCGCCGCGTCGATGATCTCGGCCCGCATCATGGAAACCTGGGCCCACGGCCAGGACGTCGCCGACGCCCTCGAGGTAACCCGAGTCCCCACGGCCCGCCTGCGCACCGTCGCCCACATCAGCGTGCGCGCCAGGAACTACGCCTACCTGGTCAACGGCGAATCCGGCCCCGCCGAAGAATTTCGCGTAGAACTCACCGCCCCCGACGGCACCCCCTGGACCTGGGGCCCCGAAGACGCCCCCCAACGCGTCACCGGCCCCGCCCTCGACTTCTGCCTGGTGGCAACCCAACGCCGCCACCGCGAAGACACCGCCCTGATCACCGAAGGCCCCGACGCCGACCACTGGCTAGGCATCGCCCAAGCCTTCGCAGGCCCCCCCGGCCCAGGCCGCGAAGCAGGCCAGTTCGCCTGACACCCCAAACCACACCGCACACCCCAACAACCGCCGCGCCGACACCCACCCACAACACCGTCCACCCCAGACCGCCATGACCGCACTCCCAGCCCCCACCCGCGACCCCTGGGGAGCGGCGGCCACGAAGTGGCCGGTCCGCGGCCGGGTCGCCGGTTAGACGCCGTTGCGTACGCGACGAAGGAGCAAGCAACGGCGTCTAACCGGCGGCCCCTCGGGGCCGCGGACCCGCGCGCGCCAGCGCGCCAATAAACACAGGCGAGCGCCAGTCCCTGAGCGCCATTCGTGCCGACTGCCCCGGACTTCATTGGCCGGGGGTGACCACCGTGGCAGTCGTGAATGACGCTCGCCTGCTTCCATCAGATACCCGCTACGCGGTGTGAGAAACACTTGCCCAGACGAAAACCCGCCCCCACTAGGAGTGATACGCCTACGTTTCGGATGTGGCTCTGATCTCACTGCGGCGGGGCGGTTACTGTGCGACCCAGCACGTAACGTGGAATCAGCACGTGGCTTTCAACGATGCGGGCCCGTTCAGCTCGGGTATACCCACAGCCACAGGAGGGAACCGCATCGTGACCGCACATCGGCCTGCTCAGATCGTGCGCCTGTCCGCGATCGTGATCTCCGGCGCAGCCAGCCTCTGCCTCACCTTCGCCGCGGGCGCCTACATCGTCAATCACATGCCCGAACTCGGCCCGGCACCCGCGCACGATCAGGCGGAACCGGCCGTGACGCCGAACCCCGGCCATCCTCGACCCTTCTCGGTCGAGGACTCCGCACCACGCGCCGGCGTCGAGTTGGCCATGTCCTTCCGGGCGCCGACGCTGACCACCGAGCGCTCGGAACCCGCCGCCACGCGCACTCCGATCACTGCCCAGCAGTCCGGAGTCGGTGCGCGACCGGACAATTCGCCGCTGACCGGACGGGTGGGGATCGGCGGCACCTATGTCGGCGCGCAGGTGGCACCGCCGCGCAGCGACAGCGTGTCGTTCACCGTGGACACGAATCTCGTGACGGTGGCGGCGAAATACCTCGGCTTGACCGTCGATCCGGCCGCGGTGACCGCGTTGTACACCGAATTCGACGCACGCCGTGGCGAATTGGTGTTCGTGCTGTCGGACCCCGGCCTCGGCAGCCACACGCTGCGGGTCGAGGGAACCGGCACCGAACCGGCCGAGACCACCAGCACTGCCACGGAATCGGCCGACGACGACAACGACGCCGAGGCACCCCGGTCCTCGACCGAGGACACCCCGGCTACCGTCGGCGTGTGACTCCTCACGGCACCTCGAGCGGTGCGTACGACTTCTGCGTGATCGGCGGCGGCATCGTCGGCGTGGCCACCGCGCACCGGCTGCTGACCGAGTATCCCGACGCGAGCCTGGTCCTGATCGAGAAGGAAGCCTCACTCGGCGCGCATCAGACCGGGCACAACAGCGGCGTCATCCACTCCGGGATCTATTACCCCCCGGACAGTTTGAAGGCACGGCTGTGCCGGGCCGGTGCGCGGTGGACGAAGGAATTCGCCGCGGCCCACGACATTCCGTTCCGTGAATGCGGAAAGTTGCTGGTAGCCACCGATTTCGCCGAACACGAGCGGATGCTCGCGCTCTACGAGCGCTCGATCGCCAACGGTGTGGAGGTCGAGGCGATCGATGCGGCCGAGCTGAGGCGGCGCGAACCACGGATCAGCGGTGTCGGCGCGCTGTTCGTGCCGGCCACCGGCATCATCGACTACACCGAGATCACCGCCGCGCTCGCCGCCGAGGTCGAGGCGATGGGCGGGGAGATCCGGCTCGGTACCGCTGTCGACGCGATCACCGAGAACGTCTCGGCTGTCACGATTTCGGGCCCGAGTGGCTCGGTCACCGCGGGCACGCTGATCGTCTGCGCGGGCTTGCAAGCCGACCGGATGGCGCGAAAGGCCGGGATTGACACCGATTTTCGGATCGTGCCGTTCCGCGGCGAGTACTACCGACTCCCCGCCGAGCGCGCTGATCTGGTGCGCACACTGATCTATCCGGTGCCCGACCCCGCGCTGCCGTTCCTCGGCGTACACCTGAGTCCCACCATCGACGGCGAACTCACCGTCGGCCCGAACGCGGTTCTCGGCCTGTCGCGGGAGGGCTACCGCAAGGGCAGCGTGAACCGACGCGACGCCCTCGACGTGCTGAGCTTCGCCGGCGTGCGCCGGGTGGCCCGCGACCATCTCGCCACCGGGGTGCGCGAGCTCCGCAATTCGGTGTTCAAGCGCGGCTACCTCGCCGAATGCCGCAAGTACTGCCCCGAACTCACCACCGACGATCTGCTCCCGCACCGCGCGGGCATCAGGGCCCAGGCGGTGCTGCGCGACGGAACGCTGGTGCACGACTTCCTCATCGAACGCACGCCCCGCTCGATCCACGTACTCAACGCGCCCTCCCCGGCCGCCACGTCGGCGATGCCGATCGCGCGATACCTGGTCGAACAACTCTATTCCGCTAAATAAACCGGAGATTTGTAGTACTTTTGGCTCCTGTACGCGTGGGCGAGGAAACCCATCCGGATCAGGGAGGGCCGATGGGCCACATCAGGTTTGCGAGTGACGTCGGCGCGACGGTAGACGCCGCCTTCGCCTATACCGAGGATTTCCGCCACGGGCAGCAGTGGATGTTCGGCGTCACCGAGGTGACGCCGCTCGGCGAACCGGATCAGGGACTCGGTGCCGCTTTCACGGTAAAAGTCCGGTTGTTCGGCGTGATTCCACTGCGAACATCGGTGGAGATCACCGAATATCGGCGCAATGCCGTCATCGGGTATACCCTGCGTGGGCGGGTATACGGAACCGTTACCCTACGCTTCGATCCACTCGGCTACGAACGGTCCGTACTGACCTCCGAAGCCGACTATCCACCACCACGCGGCATGTTCGGCCGCCTGTGCCACGGCCTCGTCGACGCGGCCGCGAAATCGGCACTGCGCCGAACGGAATCGCGGTTGCGAAGGGAGATAGAGGCATTCCACGGTACCGATCTTGTCGGCCGCATCGCCTAGGGTGGCGGTCATGATCATCGTGAGCACCGACGGGTCCTGCCTGCGCAATCCCGGTGGTGCCATCGGCTGGGCATGGGTGAATCATTCCGGACCCGCGAACAGCGGCGGTGCCGCCAGCGGCACCAACCAGATCGCCGAACTCCGCGGCGTGCTGGAAGCCATCCTCGCCCACCCCGGCGCCGAACCGATGCTCATCGAGAGCGACTCCCAGTACGCCATCAAGTGCGCCTCGGAGTGGATCACCAGCTGGCGACGCAACGGCTGGCGCACCTCCACCGGCGGCGCGGTGAAGAACGTAGAGATCATCAAGCAGATCGACCGGGCCATCACCGGCCGCGAAGGGCCGGTGCGTTTCCGCTGGGTGCGCGGGCACGTGGGCAACTACTTCAACGAACAGGCCGACAAGCTGGCAGGCGAGGCCGCACGGGCAGTCCGCGACAACCCGGCTCTCGGACGCGAGGCCGCGCCCGTCGAGCGAGAACAACCGAGGCTTCGGCGCCGAGAACCCACGGTGCCCGCCCCCACGAACACGGTCTCCACAGGGAAGTCGGTCGCAGCTGACGCGCCGGTGGCAGGGACTCTCACCCTGTTCTAGGTGCGGTGCGACCGGAGTGGGACCGGACACCGAAACGCCGCGGGCAATGAATCTGCCCGCGGCGTTTCGGTTGGCTCAGTTCTCTGACGTGCTCAGTTCCCGGGTGTCGGGGCGGGCGCCGGCGCGGGGGCCGGAGCCGGAACTGCCTGACCGGGAGCCGTGCCGCCACCGGCCGCGGCGCCGCCGCCGTTCTTGAGCAGCGGCGAGTCCAGCTTGCTGACCAGCCACTTGTCGCCGGAGCGCTCGAGGCTCATCTCGATCGCGAACATCATCCGATCGGGCTGGGTCTGGGTGAAGTTGGTGCGGTACTGGGTCATGGTGACCATGGCCTTGACGTCGTCGGTGCTGCCCGACATGTACGCGCACTGCACGTCTTCGCCGGTCGACTTGACCTGGGCCTGCACCATGGCGCCCTTGAGCGCCTCGCTGGCATCGCTGAACTCCTTGAGGTAGTCGCCGGTGGCGCCCGCCTTCATCGACGCGATATAGCCGTCGAGATCCTTGGAGTAGTCGTAGTTGGCCAGGATGGCGCCGTAATCGCAGGCTGCCTTGGTGGACTCGGCGATTGCGTCGAGCTTTTCGGCCTTGTTGTTGTTCTGCAGAAAGAACACCACACCCGCGGTGATCGCGCCGACCGCGACCACACCGGCCACACCAGCGGCGATCCAGCCCGTCGAGCTCGATGTCGCGCTCGGGGCAGCGGCCGGAGCCGACGCCTCGCTCACGGTCTGCGCCTTGACAGTCGGCTGATCGACCTCGGGAGTCGCCGCCGCACCCTTCACGGTGTCGTCGGTCTTCGCCAGATCGGGCTTGTCTGCCGCGGCGGCATCGGACTTGCTCTGGGCATCGTCGCTGGTCATCGAATCAATCCTGCTCTTTCCCGGCGCACATGATCGCACCGATTTCCGATTGTGGTCCGTGAGCCGGGCCACACGTCTTCCCCGCGAGTATGCCCGGTCAAGCTGTGAACAGCCTGGCCGGGCACCATCTCACTTGGCGGGAATAGGTGTCCGCTCCTTCGGGTCGACACCGGGCGGCATCTGCGCGCCGTTGTTGGGCACGTTCGGGCGCGGGGCGTTGGCCGAACCACGGATCTGCAGGTCAGAGGTCGGGTTGGTGCAGTAATTCCACTTCGGAATGCTGCCGTCCTGAACCTCTTCGTTGCGCCGGTACTCGGTCTCGTAGTAACACGTCGGACGTGGCCAGATATCGAGGATGGTGTGGAATTCGCCTTCGTGGGCCGGGGCGCCGATCGACCCGAGGCCCAGTGCCAGCGACGGGAACAGCAGTCGCAGGGCGGGCTGACGCAACTGCGCCGCCTTGGTGATGGCCACGAAGTTGGCCGCCAGCGAGCTGATCGGATCGGCCGTCGCGTCCAGCACCGCGCCGAGGGATTCGAACTGAGCGGGCGCGTTGTCGAGCACTCCCTGCAGCTCGGCGTTGGCGTTGTTGAACTGGGTGAGCAAAGCGCCCGAATTACTGGTGAGCGTCTGCAGATCCGGCTGGGCGTTCGAGGTGGTCTCGGCGATCACCCGCAGGTTGGCGATGAGGTTCACCGTCTGCGGAAGCAGGTTGTCCAGACCGGCGACCACCAGGCTGACGCCGTTGATCAGGCCGCGCAGCTGGTCGGGACCGGCACCGAGCGCGATGTCGAGCTCGTCGAGGATCACGTCGAACTGCTTCGGATTCACCTGGGCGATCAGCGCGCTCGTATCGTCGAGCACGGCCCACACCGGAACCGGCGTCTGGATCTGCTCCGGGCTGTACTTGATCACCGCACCGTCACCGAGGAACGGGCCGACATCGCTCTTCGGACGGAAGTCGATGTACTGCTCGCCCGCCGCCGACAGCGCCGCCACCTGGATCATGGTGTCGACCGGGATCTTGAAATCCTTGTCGATCTGCGTCTTGGCGGCGATCGCCTCGCCGTCGTTGATCAGTTCGATCGAGGTGACCTTGCCGATCCGGAAACCACGCATGGTCACGTCGTTGCCCGGCTGCAGACCACCGGAGCGATCCAGGTTCACGGTGACGTCGTACTCGGATCGCAGCGGATTGACTCGCATCACGTTGACCAGCAGGTACGTCCCGCCGATCAACAGCACGAGTACGAGCGCGCTGTTGGCCAGCAGAATCTTGCTGCCGGCGAACTTCTTCAGCCTGCTCATCGGTGGCCTCCCACTCGGCCCTGAACGATCTGCAGCACCTGGATGAAGCTGCCGACGAAATCGTTCACATCTTTCAAGTCCCAGAGCTTGCTGTTCGCCGGGTCGGTCAGCGCGCCCACATCGAGGTTGGTCAGCGTCGCGTACGGCGCCAGGCCCTTACCCTTGAACGTCTGGTTGACGCCGGGGCGGATCGCTATCAACTGATCCATCACATAGCCGAAGTCGTTGCCGGTCGCGGCCAGCGCGTTCATCAGGTTGTCGAGATTGGTCAGCAGGTCGGAGAGCTGATCACCGGTGGTGTTGGAGTAGTCGCCGATGGCGGCGGTGGCCGTGGCCAGCTTGGTGAGCAGGTCACCGATCGCCTTGTTGTTCTCGGCGATCGCACCGATGGCCTGGGGCAGGGTGTCGGCCACCTGGCCGAGCTGACCCTTGTTGGCCTCGATGGTGTTGGCGAGGGTGTTGAACTCCGTCAGCACCGAGTCGACCTTGGTGCTGTTGTTGTTCAACTCGCCGATGACGCCGGTCATCTCGTAGATCAGATGGCCGAGTTCACCGCCGTGCCCGTTCAGGATGGAGCCGAGTTCGGTTCCGAGCCTGCTCAGGCTGGCGACGCCGCCGCCGTTGAACAGCATCGACACCGAGACCAGCAGCTCTTCCACCGTGGCGCCCGCCGACGTGGCTTCCAGGGTGAAGGTGTCACCCGCGGCCATGTCGGGCGCGCCCGCGGTGGCGTTCTTCGGGCTGCTCAGCGCGATGAAGACGTCACCGAGGGGAGTGGCCTGGCGCAACTCCGCGGTACTGCCCTTCGGCAGCTTGTAATCGACGTTGATCTCCATGTCGACCATGGCCTCGAAGTTCTTGGTCGTGATCGACGACACGACGCCGACATCGGAACCACCGACCTTCACCTTGGCCTGATCGGGCAGGTTCAGGGCGTTCTCGAACTTCGCGTGCAGCGTGTAGGTCTCGCCGCCGGTGCCCGGCTTGGGCAACGGCAGATCCTCCACGGTGAAGCCACAGCCGGTCGTGATCGCGACCGTGGCCAATGCGGCTGCGGAGAGCAGCGCGCGGCGGGCCTTCATCGTCATTCGTCGGTTCATTTCGTCAGTCCGAGCAGTGCGGCGGTGAGCCCGTAGTCGGGGCCGAAGTCCTGGACGTTTCCGGTGCGGCAACCATCGGCCCGCATCTGGATCCGCTCACAGAACACGCTGACGATCTCACCCGACAGCGCGGTACCGATCAGGCCTTGCAAGCGGACGAAGCCCTTTTCCTTGTTGATGGCGCCGTCGATGTTCTGCATGAGCAGCGGCACCACGTCGACGATCTCGACCATCGCGCCGGAGTTGGCACGCAGCTGGTTGGTGACCGTGGTCAGGCCCGTCAGCGAGGCGGCCAGTTCTTCCTGATGCCCGGCGAAGGTCGTCGAGGTGTTGCTCAGGAACTGGTTGAGCTGGTCGAGGGTGGCCTGCAGACCGGGGGCCTGGTCGGCGAGCAGTCCCGACATGGCGGTCACCCGGTCGCTGAAGTCGCGCACCGACTGATCGTTGTCGGCCAGCATCGTCGTGAGCTCGTTGAGCTTGATGATGATGTTGGAGATGGCGTCCTTGTTGTCGACGCCGACCTTCAACGCACCCGAGAGCGCGTCGAGGGTTTCCCTGATCTTCTGGCCGTTGCCGTTGAGCACCGGGTAGAGCACCCGGCCCGACAGCGGGCCGAGACCTTCCTGGCCGGGTTCGGGCTTGAGGGCCGCGGCGAACTGGTCGATGGTCTTGATCATCGTGTCCAGCTCGACCGGCGTCCTGGTCCGCGCCTTGGGCAGGTGATCGCCGGACTTCAAGGTCTCACCGCCGGTGAAGGGCGGGCTCACCTCGATGTGGCGGTCGGTGACGATCGAGGGCGAGATGATCGCCGCGATCGCGTCTTTCGGGATCTTGACGCCCGAGTCGATGGTCATGTGGACCTCGACGTAGGTGCCCTTGGGCACGATCTTGTCGACCTTGCCCACCGCGAGGCCGAGGACCATGATCTCGTTGCCCTCGTACATGCCCGCGATGTTCTCGAAGTCGGCGGTGATCTTGGTCGAGCGGCCGAGCGCGTCGTCGAACTGGCTCGGCAGCAGCGAGCAGCTACCGAGGGCCAGCGCGGTGGTGGCGATCATCATCGTCCGCGCGATGCGGAGTTTGTTGGTCAGTTTCATCCTTGGCACCCCTGGATCACCTGAACGAAGCACAGCCAGTTGTCGGGGAACAACCACGGCAGGCCGACCGAGCCGTAGTTGCCGTTGCCGAGGGCGTTGTTGAAGTAACGCGCCGTCGGCTGTCCGATCTGCAGCAGCTTGTCGAGATTGTCCTTGTTCTTCTGCAGGCCCTCGGCCATGGTGTTGAGCTGGCCGATGGTGCCGCCGAACTGGTCACCGTTCTGCGCGCCGATCTCCTCCAGCTGACGGGTCAGCGTGGCGACATTGTCGAGCAGCTGGCGCAGCAGACTCTGCCGCTCCATCACCCGGTTGGCGATGGCCTCACCCTGGGTGATGACGAGCAGGATCGAGTTGCGGTTGTCGGCGAGCAGCTGCGTGACCCGGTTGAGGTCCTTGATCAGGCTGTCGACCTCGCCCTTGCGCTGGTCCACCACCTTGGCGACCGCGCCGACGCTGTCGAGCGCCTGGGCCACCAGCTCCGGCGAATCACCGAGCTGGGAGTTGATGGTGTTGAGCGAGGCGGCGAGCTTCTTGGTGTCGAGCGCCTCGAACTTCGGCGTACCGACCTGCACCACATCGGCGATGTTGTACGGCACGTCGGTGTTGCTGCGCGGGATCGTCTTGTCCTTCAGACCCGATCCGTCGCCGGGCTGAAGGTCGACGTAGCGCGCGCCGAGCAGGGTCGCCATCTTGATCGCGGCGTGCGCGTCGGGACCGAGCTTGAGCGAGCTGTCCACGTCGAGGGTTACCACCACGTGATCGCCCTCGATCTTGGCGCCGGAGACCGTGCCGACCTGCACACCGGAGACCGCGACCTTGTCGCCGGTCTTGATGCCCGCGGCCTGCACGAACTCCGCGTCGATGGACTGCTTTCCGAGCCCGATGAACTGGTAGATGGTCGAACCGACCAGCAGCAACACGATGCACAGCGCACCGATCACACCCAGCCAGAAGTTGCGGTTGCCGGCGAAGGCTGACCTGATCTTGCTCATCTGCACACCTCGGAATGGCTGTTGCCACCGATCTGGCTGAACAGACCGCGCGGGAAGAGGACCCCGTACAGCGAAACGTCCAGGCCACACAGGTAGGCGTTGGCGTGAGTGCCTTCCGACGCCATCCGGCCGAGGTCGGCGAGCATCGAAGGCATGTCGATCGCGACCCGGTCGAGCTTGGCGCCGTTGGCGAGCAACAGATTCAGCGCCGCGGTGGTCGAGTTCTGGGTCGCGGCCAGCTTGGGCTGGATCTTGGTCATCATCCCGACCAGCGCGGTCGTCGAATCGGCGAGGGTGACCGTGGAAGCCTGCAGCGACTGTCCCTGGTCGTAGAGCCCACCGATCAGCGCCCTGGTCTGGGTAATCAGGGTCTCCAATTCGTCCCCTCGCTTTGCCAACCCGGCCATCACACCGGACAGGTTGGTGATCACGTCCGACAGGATCGCGTCACGACGCTGGAAATCGGTGGCCAGCTGGGCAGCCTGGATGATGAAGGCCGACAGCGAAACACCATCGCCCTGCAGCGCCTGGATCAGGGTCTCCGACATCGCGTTGACCTCGGCGGGCTCGAGCGCCTGGAACAGCGGCTGGAAACCGTTGAGCAGGGCCGAGATATCGAACGAGGGCTCGGTGCGATCGAGCGGAATCGTGGAACCGCTCTTGAGCGGCTCCGGACTCGGCGTCGCGCCCGGGGTCAGCGCCACGTAGCGCTGACCGATCAGGTTCTGGTACCTGACCAGCGCCTTGGTGTCGTTGAACAGTGTCTGGTCGCTCTGCACGATGAACGACACCTTCGCGTCGTTCTTGCCGTCGAGCTCGATGGCCTCGACCTTGCCGACGCGCACGCCGGCCATACGGACATCGTCGCCGGGCCGCAGCCCGAGGACATCGGTGAAGATCGCGGTGTACTTGCGGGTGTCACCGTCGACCGTGCGGGCCAGTGTGTTCCACACGACCACGGTGACGAGCAGTGAGACGATCGCGAAGATACTGAACCCGATCAGTGGCTTGCGGATACTCATGCGCCACCCCCGTTTTCGGACACTTGCAGGGTTCCGCCCTTCAAAATCGGACCGAGCAGCAGATATTCGGACGCGTTCGGCTTGCGACCGAGCAGCTGAGTCATCGCCGCGTCACCGGAGTAGGAGATCGGTGTGGCGGCAGGCACCGTCGCCGGAGCGGGCGCCGAGGCCGGAGCGGCCGCGGGAGCGGGCGTACCACCGAGCAGACCGGGCAGACCCGGAACCTGGATCGACGGGACGAGTCCCTCGAGCGGCGTGCCCTGGAACGGCTTGATCTCGGTGCCGTTGGCCGTGTGCATCGGCGAGACGCCGGGACTGGTCAGACCCGGGATGTCGGGCATGCCCGGGATCGACACCAACGGCGGGAGGCCGGCGGCCGAGTCGAGCCTGCGCGGACGCAGGTTGTCCGGAATCGGCGGCAGGGAGACCTCGGCCGGTGCGGTGAAGCAGCTCGGTCCGAGCAGGTCGCCGTAGCGCGGGCAATCGGCGACGGTGTTGGGCTGGTACGGCGTCAGCGTGATGCCGGCGTTCCACACCATCTGCTTGCCGCTCGGGCCACCGTGGAAGGTGGTGTTGAGCTGGGCCAGCGAGGGACCGAAGACCTGGAAGGTCCTGGTGATCGACGCGGGGTCGGCGGCCAGCGCACCGAGGGTGGCGTTCATGCCGACCGTGACTTCCTTGCCCACGTCGGGATTCGACGCGAACAGGTCGTTCACCCGATCGGTGGTGGCGCTCGCACCGGCCAGCAGCGCGATCAGCTGTTCACGCTTGGTGGCGATGGTGTTCGCGGTCTGCACCGAGGAGCCGAGCACATCGAGCAGTTCCGGCGCCGACTGGTTCAGCGCGTGCGCGGAGTCGGAGAAGTTGTCCAGCATGCCGCCCAGGTTCGGGCCCGCGTCGGCGACCGTGGTCAGCCAGTGGTCGAGGCGCTGGATGGTCGAGCCGGGAACCCGGCCGCTGCCGTCGAGGGCCTGGGTGAGCGTGCCGAGCACGCGACCGAGCTGGACCGGGTCGACCTCGTCGAGGATGTCGCGCACCGTGGTGAGCGTGTCCTGCAGCGCGATCGTGCCCTGGCTGCGGTCCTCGGGAATCTGCGACCCCTCCTTCAGGTGCTGGCTGTTCGCACCGTTGTAGACCAGTTCCACGGAGGTGACCGCGAACAGGTTGGAGGGCACGACGCGTGCGGTGACGGTGTTCGGAATGCCCTCGGCGAACTCGGGCTTGAGCTCGATGTTCACCTTCTGCTCGGCGCTCTCGCCGATGTCGACGTTCTTCACCACGCCCACGAGCACGCCGCGGAACTTCACGTCGGCGTCCGACGGCAAGCCGTCGCCGGTGGTCGACAGGTTCGCGACCACGTTGACCTTGGGTACGAAGTAGCCCTGGTACCTGGCGGTGAGGAACCCCAGGATGATCACGAAGACGATCAAACCGGCGGTACCTGCCACGTACAACTGCTTCATGGTGGGCCCGCGCCCACTCGGATCGATGATCATCGCGCCCTTACCCCGAGATCCTGATGCCGGGGTTGATGCCCCAGATCGCCAATGTCATGACGAGGTCGGCGAACACGACCAGGATGATGCACATCTTGATCGCGCGGCCGGCCGCGACGCCTACGCCTTCGGGACCGCCCGAGGCGAAGAAGCCGTAGTAGCACTGGATGAACGTCGTGATCATGACGAAGATGATCACCTTGAGCAGCGAGTAGAGCACGTCCGTCGGCACCAGGAATTGGAAGAAGTAGTGCGAGTAGGTGCCTGCCGCGGTACCTCCGATCAACTGCACGGTGACCGAACAGGCCAGGTACGCCGTCGTCAGACCGACCGCGTACAGCGGCACGATCGCCATCACCGCGGCCATCATCCTGGTACTGACCAGGTAGGGCAGCGGGCGGATGGCGATCGACTCGAGTGCGTCGATCTCTTCGGAGATGCGCATCGCGCCCAGCTGTGCGGTGAATCGACAGCCCGCCTGGGCGGCGAAGGCCAATGCCGCCAGCAGCGGGCCGAGCTCGCGGGTGGTGGCGAAGGCCGAGATCGCGCCGGTGATGGGGCTCAACCCGAGCAGGTTCAGCGAGGTGTGGCCCTGAATGGCCACCGTCATACCGCCGAAGGCACTGATGATCAGGATGACGCCGATGGTGCCGCCACCGACGACGATATTGCCGTTACCCCAGGTGACGTCGGAGAGCAGACGCCAGACCTCTTTCGGGTACTGCTTGAAGGCCAGCGGGATGGAACCGACCGAACGTAGGAAGAAGAAGACCTGATGGCCGAGACGGGCGAGCAGGTCGCCGGGCGCCTTGCTGGCCTTCTGTAGCGACCGGATCGGCCGCAGCAGCGGAGGTACGTATGTAGATGACATGGCTCAGACCACCTGTGGGGGGAAGACGGCGGCATAGATCTGGGTGATCGCCACGTTGACACCGAGCAGCATGACGGTGGAGCTGACCACCGCGGAGTTCACCGCGTTGGCGACGCCACCGGGGCCGCCGCGAGCATTGAGGCCGCAGTCGCAGGCGATGATCGAGGCGATCAGACCGAACAGGACCGACTTCAACAGCGCCACCGCGAGGTCGCGGGTCACCGCGAACGAGGCGAAGGTGCTCATGTAGGAGCCGGGCGTACCACCCTGGGCGAAGATGTTGAACATGTAGCCGGTGAGGAAGCCGACGAAGACGACGAAGCCGCAGAGCAGGAAGCTGACCAGCATCGCGCTGCCGAGGCGGGGAGCCACCAGGCGACGGAGCGGGTCGACGCCCATGACCTTCATCGCGTCGATCTCTTCACGGATGGTGCGTGAGCCGAGGTCGGCGCAGATGGCCGAACCGACGGCGCCCGCGATCATCAGCGCGGTGACCAGTGGGGCGCCCTGCTGGATGATGCCGAGGCCGTTGGCCGCACCGATGAACGAGGTGGCACCGACCTGACCCGCGACCGCGCCGACCTGGATCGAGACGATCACCGCGATGGGGATGGCCACCAGCAGCGTCGGCGCCGCGGCGACGCTGGCCATGAACGCGGACTGCCGGACGAACTCATCGAAAGGAAAACGCCGACGGAAGATCGCGACGAACAACTCCGTGATCGCTTCGATACCCATCGTGATCTGTCGACCGAAGGTTTCCAGCGACTTCTTCGGGTGGTCGTCCCAAAGGCCCTTCGTCCAGTCGACAGCCTCGCTGACTCGTGAACGTGTGGGCGGACTCTCGGTCGACTGCACTGCATAACCCCTCTCGACGCCGGACCCTCAACGCTCCGGCGACTTGTTTGCTTGACGCACCTTACTACGGAGTAGCGCAGAACACATCACCGACATGTGAGCGCTGTCATAGATAGAGGTCACTGTCCGAAACGGCTATGAGACCTGCCATGCCGGACCCTACAGCCCATAATTCCAGGGCTCCAGAGATTACGCTCGGAGGTCTTTTCCAACATGGTTTCCCAGTACCGGCGGTCGCGGTAAAGAAATATTGCGGAAGTTTGTCATTCATAACGAACTACACGCCGAATTATCCGAACACATCACGCGAGAAACACGAACGACGCGCTGCGACACGATTCCAATAGGGAATCGCTATGACAACCACTTGGGAAGGCTTGGCCGACTCGGCGGCAAACACACCGGTCCGGGGGCGCGCCCGGGATCGAATACAGGCACGATAGACAGACCGTATTGATATCGTGCGAGCTTCCGACATCTGGAGGGACATGTTCAGCAAACTCGCCAAGGTGGCCAACACCGCCTTCGCCCTTGCCCTCGGTGCAGCACTACTCGGCACCGGCGCGGCCAACGCGCAAGCAGGCCCCCCGGTGATCGGCGGCGGCTCCGGCATCGTGATCGACAACGCGTTCGAGTGCACAGTCACCACGGTCGGCTACGACGGCGCGGGCAGGCTGGTCGGCCTGACCGCGGGCCATTGCGGCGACGCGGGCGCGACGGTCAGCGCCGAGGCGGATCGAGGCTACGGCGAGATCGGCCGTTTCGTGTACAGCAACTCCGAACTCGACTACGCGGTCATCCAGTTCACGCCGGGCCGGATCACCCCGGTCAACCGGATCGGCAACGTCACCATCACCGGCGTCGGCGGACCCGCGCAGTTCCCCACGATCGTCTGTAAGGAAGGCCGGACCACCGGCAATACCTGCGGCATCACCTGGGGCGACGTCTTCGCGACCAATACCGAGACCTGGTCGCAGATGTGCGTGGTCGAGGGCGATTCCGGCGCTCCGGTCGTCGTCGGCTCGACCCTGGTCGGCATGGTCAACGCCTATCTGGCCCTGGCCTGCGTCGGACCCGAGGTCGGCACCAATATGAACTCGATCATGGACGACATGAACGCCCGCGGCGGCGTGGGTTCGGGTTACCGCCCGATCTAGTCCCTCGCCTGTACTCCCCGGATGTCGAGCGGGTCGCGTGGTTGCCCACGCGACCCGCTCCTTTTCTATACGTCGTGTACGGCAAGCGATTTCGGTGCGAGCGCGGGGCCGTCGGCGCCCGCGCAGTGCGGCAGGCAGTCGACGCGTTCGGGCTGCGGCGGCTGACGCGGCACCCGGAGCAGCACCGCCGAGATGCCCGCGCCGATCAGCAGCAGCAGGGCGCACCAGCGCATCGCGGTGTCGAAGCCCGCGGCGAAGGCGACGGGGTCGTCGAACGCACCGGCCAACCCGGCCAGACCGGGCAACGCCGCCACGGCGAGCAGCTGTGCCGTGCGCGCGACGGCGTTGTTCACCCCGGACGCGATACCCGCCTCGCCCTCGCGCACCGCCGCGAGCACCGCGCCCGTCAACGGCGCCACCAGCACCGAAAGCCCCAGACCGAAGACGAACACGCCGGGCAGCACGTCGGTGACGTAGTCCGCGCCGGGTCCGATCCGTTGCAGCGCGAACACCCCGCCCGCGGCCAGCAGCGGACCGATCGTCATCGGAATCCGCGCCCCGTGGCGCTGCGCCCACCGTCCCGCGGGCGCCGAGAGCACCAGCATCAGCAGCGTGACAGGCAATCCCGCGGCGCCCGACGCCATCGGCGAGTAGCCGGCGACCAGCTGCAATTGCAGGACCAGCAGGAAGAAGACGCCGCCGAGCGCGGCGTACACGAGCAATGTCACCAGATTCGCCACCGTGAACATCCGCGAACGGAACAGCGACGGCGGTACCAGCGGATTCGGGCTGCGCAGTTCCACCAGCACGAAACACGCCAACGCGACCACCCCGACCGCCATCAACACGAACCGGGAATCGATGAGTCCGAGAGTGAGAGCACCGAGCGCGAGCGCGACGATCACCGCTCCCGGTACGTCGGTCCGCGCGGACGCCTGTGGATCGCGACTCTCCGGCACGTATTTGAGCGTGACGACGGCGACCACCAGCGCGAGCGGCACATTGAGCAGAAAGATCGCCCGCCAGCCGACGAGATCGATCAATCCACCACCGAGCAGCGGCCCGAACGCACCGGCCACCCCGCCGAGCCCGGACCACAGTCCGATCGCGCTGCCCTGATCGCGCCGATCGATCGACGCCGAGATCAGCGCCAGACTGCCCGGAGTGAGCAGCGCGCCCGCCACGCCCTGCAGCAACCGCGCGCCCACGAGCATCTCGATATTCACCGCGGCGGCACACAACAGCGAGGTGATCGCGAATCCGACGAT
Organism: Nocardia sp. PE-7; assembly: GCF_030486425.1. Classification (NCBI taxonomy): domain Bacteria; kingdom Bacillati; phylum Actinomycetota; class Actinomycetes; order Mycobacteriales; family Nocardiaceae; genus Nocardia; species Nocardia sp. PE-7. The sequence goes on from NZ_CP129614.1 coordinate 6,845,145, forward strand.
CCCCCAGACGAAGACGCGACGGCGACCGAGCCGGTCACCGAGCGAACCGCCGAGCAGGATGAACGAGGCGAGGGTGAGGGTGTATCCGTTGACGGTCCACTGCAACCCGGCGACATCGGTATCCAGCGATTCGCCGATGCGTGGCAGCGCCACGGAGACCACGGTGGCGTCCAGCGACGCCATCGACGAGCCGAGGATGGTGGCGAGCAGAATCCACCGACCCGATGCCGAGTTCAGCCGAACCGTCTGTGGCACGACTCCAAACTAGCCGCCACGCACGCTGTTCGTCGGACTACAGGCTCTCCACGCAGACCACGACGCGGCGCTCGGCGTACTTGAAGCCCGAATCGGCGGCGTCGGGGCAATCGTCGACGCTGTCGGAGTTCTTGTTGATCGTGATCACCTTGACCGGTTCGGTCCCGCCCGCGTTGCAGTCGATGCGCTTGGGTTCGTCGCCGCCCACGTCGATGCAGCCGCCGATGACCCAGTCGATGTCGAGGCACAGCGCGCCGGTCTCGATGCCGTTGAGCGTCTCGGCGTAGAAGTTGTCGCGGTCGCCGACGCAGCCGTTGCTGTTCTTGGCCTTGCCGATCACCTTGTAGTTCGACGAGCGGCTACCGCACGCGGCCTTCTCGATGGTCGCGTCGTTGACGGTGCCGCCGAGCGACACGCAATCGCCGATATTGGCCTGGAAGTCGGTCTTGCCGCCCTTGCTCGACGTGGGCGCCGGCTTGCTCGCGGTGGGTTTGCCGGTGGTCTTGCCCGGCTTGGTGGTCGGAGTCGCACTGCTCGTCGCGGGGACGACGTCGATCGCCGGCTGTGCGTGGCCGTCGATGGTGCCTCCGCAACCGGTCGAGACGAAGGCGGTCACGGTGATGGCGATCGCGCCGACGAGCCGGCCGATTGGCAAATCTGCAAACACCTACTGTGAATACACCACCGGAGCTACCCCCGTCGACTCCAACCCGGCGGGTCCTGCCTGCGATACCCTTGGGATTCCGGTCGCCGAGTGCGGCGCGGGGCCCCCGATCGCGTATCAGGAGGTAGCCATGGTGTTTCCGAGGCGAGGTCGTCCGAGCAGTCCACGCACATCGTGAGTAGCAACCCGGCGCCGGTCGGGGATTTCGCAGCCCCACGGCAGATGGTGATCGATCCGCGCTTCATCCGCCTCGCCGATCATTTCTTCGGGATGTTCTCCCAGCCCAGTCGTGGTGGCGGTGAGCTGGCCATCTATCTGGACGGGCGCCCGGTGGTCGATATCTGGGCGGGCTGGGCGGCCAAGGATCTGCGTTGGACCGGCGAGAACATCGCACTCACCTTCTCCACCGGCAAGGGCGTCGCCGCCACCGTGCTGCATCGGGTGGCCGAGCGCGGGCTCATCGACTACGAGGAGCCGGTGGCCACCTACTGGCCGGAGTTCGGGGCACACGGCAAGGACGACATCACCGTGCGTGACGTGCTGTCCCATCGCGCTGGCCTGCATCGGGTACGCGGCCTGGTCCCCGGTCGCGAGGGCATTCTCGACTACGACGCGGTGGTGACCGCCCTCGCCGAGAGCCCGGCCGACCCGCGCCGCATCCGCACCTCGGGCTATCACGCGATCACCTTCGGCTGGTTGGTCGCCGAGATCGTGCAGCGGGTGACCGGTGATCCCTTCACCGAGGTCTTGCGTCGAGAAGTAGCCCAGCCGTTGGGAATCGACGAGTTCTGGTTCCAGGTACCGCCGGGCGAGCGGCACCGGATCGCGAAGATCTTTCCGCACCTGGCGCCGCCGGGGATCCGCTGGAACACCGCGTCGTCGGTGCTGTCGTGGGTGCGGCCCGCACGCGGGCTGGCCGAGGCGGGCATGCCGGAGAGTTTCGACGAACTCGTCCGCGATCCGCGGGTGCACGACGCGGTGATGCCCGGCTGGAACGGTGTGTTCTCGGCACGAGCGCTGGCCAGGATGTACGGGGCGCTCGCCAATGGCGGCCAGGTGGGCGACGTGCGGTTCCTGCGGCCGGAGACGATCGAGACGATCAACCGGACCCAGCAGACCAGCAGCCGCGACTATGTCCTGGGACTACCGCTGCGGTTCACCCTCGGCTACCACCGACCGGTGCTGATGACCAAACATCAGCCGCGAAATGCCTTCGGCCACTACGGGGTCGGCGGGTCGGGGGCCTACGCCGATCCTGATCTCGGGATGTCGATCGCGTTCGTCACCAACCGGCTGGGTGGGGCCGTCACGGCGCTCGGTGACTCGCGGCTGGCCAAGCTGGCGGCGATCGCGCAGGGGACAGTACGCGCGGCACGTAGCTGATCGAACCGCCGGGAGGAGTCCCCCGTAGTAAAGGACATGAGTTCGCTGAGCCCCGCGCCCGCCGCGCCGCGCCTTTCGCTGCTGCACGGCGTTGCCGCGGGGCGGGATTTCGAGGGCTACCTGCGACGACGCGGGGCGCGCAGTGATCCGTTCGCGGTCGGGTTTCCCGGGTTTCCGCCGGTGCTGTTCACCGGAACGGCCGAGGGCGCGCGCGAATTGTTCCGCGCGCCCGTCGCACTGCTCGAACCTCCTCGACCCAATCCGATCGAGCCGATGGTCGGGGCCGCGTCGCTGATTCTCAGTTCCGGGACACGACATCGCACGGATCGCGCGCTGTTGGCGCCGGCGTTGCACGGCGCTCGGATGCGGTCGCTGGGGAAGGTGATCCGAGATGCCGCGCTGCACGAAATCCAGTGTGGTGCAGGCGGTCCCTGGCAAATCGGCACTCGGATCGATGCGCTCACGGCCGCGCGCGCCATCACCCTGCGCGTCATCCTCGCCGCGGTGTTCGGCTCCGACTCCGATCGCGCGGCCGAATACGGCCCGCCGGTCAACGATTTCCTCGCCGCGTTCACCACCCCGCTGATGGTGGCGCCCGTATTGCGCCGCGGCATGGGTGGTTTCGGCCCGTGGGAGCGGTTCACCGCGGCTCGGGAGCGACTGGACGAGCTGATCACGGCCGACATCACCCACCGTCGCCGCACCGGCCCGTCCGACGGTGACCTGCTCGATCTGCTCCTCGCCCTGCGCTACGACGACGGCGCCGCGCCCACCGACTCCGAACTGTGCGACCAGCTACGCACCCTGCTCGTCGCGGGCCACGAAACCACCGCGACCACGCTCACCTGGGCGCTCTACCACCTGCACCGCGAACCCGGTCTGCTCGATCGCGTGCTCGCCGAGCTTCCGGTCGCGGGCGACGACCCCGCCGAACTCGCCCGACTACCGCTGCTCGACGCCGTCTGCCAGGAAACCCTGCGCCTGCACCCGCCGGTACCGATCGTGCTGCGCACGGTGAAGGAGCCGTTGCGCTGGCGCGGAGTCGACGTCGCCGCGGGCGCCACCATCGGCCTTGCCGTCGGCGTACTGCACAGTCAGCCGTCCACCTGGCCGGCACCGCACCTGTTCCACCCCGACCGATTCCTCGACCGCGCGGTGACCCCGTTCGAGTTCGCGCCGTTCGGCGGCGGCCACCGGCGTTGCATCGGCGCGACGCTGGCCGACTACGAGTTGCGGATCGTGCTGGCGACGCTGCTGACCGAGGTCAGGTTGACCCTCGAACCGTCGCTGGCGCTCGGCGGGCGGCCACGCACGGTGCCCCGCAATCTCGCGACCGCGCCGGATCGAGCGATCCACTTCACACGCGCCGGGTGATCTGCCTCACGTGACGTTTGAGACTCACACCCCTGTACTTCCCGGCTGTTCGCGCGCACTGCCATCGACTCGCCGCTGTGAGCGCGGCGTTTGACGAAAGCCGATGAATAACAGGACGTTATGTGACGCACAGCACATAGTTGCCGCCCTGTTATCACCGCTCGACGTGGCTGGCACCCGGTCACCTGGTGCGGGTAGTAATGGAGGGTCTGGGTCGGGGACGTCGTTACCCGGTAGAGACCCGTTGCGGGCTCTGCGTCAATGAGAAAAAGCGTCAATGAGTAGATCTCGGGCCGCCGCACGCGGAACGAGAGATGGAATGGACGAGAAACCTATGCACTACGAGGCAAATATGCGGCAGTCGCACTGGCTTCGCCGGGGTCTGCTGCTGTCGGCAGCGATCGCGGCGACCGGCGCGCTGATCGCCGTGCCCGCGCAGGCTCAGCCGACTCTGCCGGGCTTCGGCGCCGGTTCGAGCCAGCCCGCGGTGAACGAGCCCGCGCAGCCGGCGCCGTTCGCGCCGCCGAACATCAACATCGCCGACGGCGAGACCGTCGGCGTCGCGCAGCCGATCATCATCACCTTCCAGGAGCCGGTCGAAGACCGCGCGGCCGCCGAGCGGGCCATCAAGGTCACCTCGAGCACCAACGCGCCGGGCTACTTCTACTGGACCTCCAGCAAGCAGGTTCGCTGGAAGCCCGCCGAGTTCTGGCCCGCCAACACCAACGTGACCGTGGCCGCGGGTGGCACCACCAGCGCTTTCCACATCGGTGACGCGTTCGTCGCCACCGTCGACGACGCCACCAAGATGATCGTCGTGACGATCAACGGTGAGGTCGTGCGCGAGATGCCGACCTCGCTCGGCAAGACCGGTCACGAGACCCCCAACGGCACCTACATCGTGGGTGAGCGGCTCGAGAAGATGACGATGGACTCGTCCACCTACGGCGTGCCCGTCACCGATCCCGAGGGCTACAAGCTCGAGGTCGAATACGCCACCCGCATCTCCAACAGCGGCATCTTCGTCCACGCCGCACCGTGGTCGGTCGCACAGCAGGGCTATTCCAACGCCAGCCACGGCTGCCTCAATGTGAGCACAGCGGACGCGAAGTGGTTCCTGGAGAACTCGCGCCGCGGTGACGCCGTGATCATCACCGGCACCCAGGGCGGAACCCTCAGTGCGGGAGACGGTCTCGGCGACTGGAACTGATGTTCTGAGCTCATCCGCCTCTCCGCGTAATCCAGCCAGACTCGAGCGGGTTGGTCGTCGGCTACGCGGCCGACAGTCAGGTGAGTGCGGAGTCAGCCGGTTCCCGGTGAGTTACCCATGTACTCGCTGAAGAAGGGCCGAACAATACGATCAAACGGGTCGTGTTGTTCGGCCCTTTGCTGTAATCAGTCTTGTGTGCCCGATGTTCAGGAAATCGGCGGGCAGGGTTAACCAACGGTTCGCCATGCGCCGTAAAGCTGCCGCGGTGCGACAGAGTCCGGAGCGGGTGCTCCCCGGGAGAAACCGTCCGTGGCAGGACTACGCGCTCTTCGCGGTACTCGTGGTGCCGAACCTGGCGCTGCTCACCCTGTTCGTTTACCGGCCGCTTGCGGACAACATCCGGCTGTCGTTCACCGACTGGAACATCGCTGATCCGGTGGCGAATTCGGTCGGGTTCGACAACTACATCGAATGGTGGCAGCGCGACGACTCATGGAAGGTCGTCAGCAATACGGTGATCTTCACCGTGGCGGCCGTCGTGGTGAGTATGGCGCTCGGTCTCGCGCTCGCGATGCTGCTCGATCGAAAACTGTTCGGGCGCAATGTAGTCCGCTCCGCCATTTTCGCCCCGTTCGTGATTTCGGGCGCGGCGATCGGGGTAGCTTTTCAATTCATCTTCGATCCGAGTTTCGGTCTGGTACAAGACGTACTGCACCGACTCGGCGTGGAAAATGTACCGGATTTCTATCAGGACCCGGAATGGGCTCTGTTCATGGTGACGCTCACCTACATCTGGAAGAATCTCGGCTACGCCTTCGTGATCTATCTGGCCGCGCTGCAAGGCGTGCGCGCCGAATTACTCGAAGCTGCCGAAATGGATGGCGCGAACAGCTGGACTCGATTCACGAAAGTCCTTCTGCCACAACTACGCCCGACAACCTTCTTCCTGTCGATCACCGTATTGCTGAACTCGCTCCAAGTGTTCGACATCATCAATGTGATGACGCGCGGCGGACCGCTCGGCAACGGCACGACCACGATGGTGTTCCAGGTGTACGAGGAGTCGTTCCGCAATTTCCGGGCCGGCTACGGCGCCACCGTGGCCACGATCATGTTCGTGGTGCTGCTGGTGGTCACGTTGATCCAAGTGCGCGTGATGGACCGAGGCGAACGATGAAACATGTGGGTCCGCAAACGCTTTCGTACCGACGCCGCGAACGCGCCGTCACCCTGCTCGGCTACGCGGCCATGGTGTGCGTGTTGATCATCGTCGGGGTCCCGCTGTTCTGGATCCTGATCACCTCGCTCAAGGACCGCTCCGACATCTACACCCAGCCCGCGGTCTACTGGCCGCACAGCTGGCACCCGGAGAACTACAGCCACGCCACCACCACGGTGCCGTTCTGGACGTTCCTGCGGAACTCCCTGATCGTCACCGGCGTGGTGTCGGTGGTGAAGTTCGCGCTCGGGGTGTTCAGCGCCTACGGCCTGGTGTTCCTGCGCTTCCCCGGTAAGAACATCGTGTTCCTGGTGATCATCGCGGCGCTGATGGTGCCCAACCAGATCACCGTCATCTCCAACTACGCCTTCATCGCGCAGCTGGGCTGGCGAAACACCTTCCAGGGCATCATCGTTCCGCTCTGCGGCGTCGCCTTCGGCACCTTCCTGATGCGCAACCACTTCCTGTCGCTGCCCGCCGAGGTGATCGAAGCAGCGCGGATGGACGGGGCGAACTGGTGGCGGCTGCTCACCCGCGTGGTGCTGCCCATGTCGGGGCCGACGATGGTGGCGTTCGCGGTGGTGACGCTGGTCAACGAGTGGAACGAGTACCTCTGGCCGTTCCTGATGGCCGATTCCGCCGAGGTCGCGACGCTGCCGGTGGGCCTGACCCTGCTGCAGAACACCGAGAACCCGAGCGTCACCAACTGGGGGCCGGTGATGGCGGGCACCGTGCTCACCATGTTGCCGATCCTCATCGTCTTCCTCGCCCTGCAACGTCACATGATCAAGGGCCTCACCTCCGGTGCGGTCAAGGGATAGATCTCGAACAGGAGTTCGCCAGTGTCCAACTCACGATTCCCGGCGTTGAGTCGCCGTGGCTTCCTCGGCCTGACCGGCGGCGTCGCCGCTGCCGCGGCGCTGTCCGCGTGCGCGGGCACCGGCGGCGGCTCCGGCGATTCCGGTGACGCCGGCACCATCACCTTCTGGTCCAACCACCCCGGCACCTCCAAGGAGCTGGAGCTGGAGCTGATCAACCGGTTCCAGACCGCGCACCCCGACCTGAAGGTGAACCTGGTCGACGCGGGCAAGAACTACGAGGAGGTGGCGCAGAAGTTCAACGCCGCGCTCACCGGCGGTGAACTGCCCGATGTTGTCGTGCTGTCGGATGTCTGGTGGTTCAACTACGCGCTGAGCAAGGCCATCGAGCCGCTCGACGGACTCTTCGGCGCCGCGGGCGTGCAACTGGGCGACTACGTCGACTCACTCGCCGCCGACTACCTGTTCGACGGCAAGCACTACGCGCTGCCCTACGCCCGTTCGACGCCGCTGTTCTACTACAACAAGGACGTCTGGGCGAAGGCCGGACTGCCCGACCGCGGCCCGAACTCCTGGCAGGAATTCGACGAGTGGGGCCCCAAGCTGCAGTCGCTCGTCGGCGCCGACAAGTTCGCGCATGCCTGGGGTGACGCCAAGAACTACCTGGGCTGGACCTTCCAGGGCCCGAACTGGACCTTCGGCGGCGCCTACTCCGATCAGTGGAAGCTGAAGTTCACCGATCCGGGCTCGATCGCCGCGGCCACCTACCTGCGCGACTCGATCAACGTCAAGAAGTACGCCGCGATCCGTCCGCAGATCGCGGTCGACTTCGGCACCGGCGTGGCCGCCTCGACCATCGCCTCCACCGGCGATCTGAAGGGCATCAAGAAGAACGCCGACGGCAAGTTCGAGGTCGGCACCGCGTTCCTGCCGCATCCGAACGGTCCCGGCGTCACCACCGGCGGCGCCGGTCTGGCGATTCCGTCGCGGATCTCGGAGGCGCGAAAGCTCAACGCGCTCAAGTTCATCGAGTTCATCACCAATGCGGCCAACACGGCGTACTTCACGCAGAACACGGGCTACATGCCGGTGCGCAAGTCGGCCGTGACCGACCCGAGCGAGATCGACTTCCTGGCGAAGAACCCGAACTCCAAGGTCGCCATCGACCAGCTCTCGGTCGCGAAGTCGCAGGACTACGCCCGCGTGTTCGTGCCCGGCGCCGACCAGATCATCGGCACCGGCTACGAGCAGATCGGCCTCCAGAACGCCGATCCGGCAACGGTTCTCGCGAAGGTGGCCGCCGACGTGCAGGCGATCATCGACCGGCAGATCACGCCCAAGCTGCCCAAGTAGTTCCCCGCGGGCCGGTGGTCCCTGGTGACCACCGGCCCGTCTCGCTTTCCCCGCTAGGAGAATTCGCCATGGCGACAGTGCAGTTCGACGGTGTGACCCATCGCTATCCCGGCGCCGACGCTCCCGCCGTCGACGCACTCGACATCGACATCGCCGATGGTGAGTTCCTCGTGCTGGTCGGTCCTTCCGGCTGCGGCAAGTCGACGAGTCTGCGCATGCTGGCCGGACTGGAATCCGTGGAGGCGGGCACGATTCGGATCGGTGAACGCGATGTCACCGACCTGCCGCCGCGCGCCCGCGATGTGGCGATGGTGTTCCAGAGCTACGCGCTCTACCCGAATATGACCGTCGCGCAGAACATGGGCTTCGCGCTGCGCAATGCGGGAATGTCGAAGTCCGACACGTTGGTTCGGGTGAAGGAGGCCGCGGCGATGCTCGAACTCGAGCCGCTGCTCGACCGCAAACCGGCCAAGCTCTCGGGCGGCCAGCGACAGCGCGTCGCCATGGGCCGCGCCATCGTGCGCCGCCCGCAGGTGTTCTGCATGGACGAGCCGCTGTCCAACCTGGACGCGAAGTTGCGGGTGAGCACCCGTTCCCAGATCGCCGCGTTGCAGCAGCGTCTCGGCACCACCACGGTCTACGTCACGCACGACCAGGTCGAGGCGATGACGATGGGCCACCGTGTGGCGGTGCTCCGCGCGGGCACGTTGCAGCAGATCGCCTCGCCCCGCGAGCTCTACGACAATCCGGTGAACACCTTCGTCGCCGGATTCATCGGTTCACCCGGCATGAACCTGCTCGAAGCACCCGTAGTCGACGGCGAAGCCGTGCTCGACGGACTGCGAATCCCGACGCCGCGCAGCGTTTCCGGCGCTCGCATGGTGCTCGGCATCCGTCCCGAGTCCTGGGAGGTCACCACCGATCCCGCCGGAATCACCGTCGTCGCAGAACTACTCGAGGAGCTGGGCGCCGAATCGTTCGTCTACACCCACGGCGCGGGCACCGACTGGTCCACCCGCTCCGGCAAGATCGTCGTCCGGGTGGACCGGCGGTTTCGGACCACCCTCGGCGAAACTCTGCACCTACGGCCGAAGCCCGAAGAGGTGTTCTTCTTCGACGCGGACACCGAACTGCGCCTGCGCTGATACCTGGGTGTCAGGACAGGCCCGCCGCGGTGCGGCGACCGATCGCGGCGTTGAGGGCGTCGAGTTCGGCGAGGATGTCGGTGGCGGCCCAGATCCGGTTGCGTTTGGAATCGGAGACGACTTCGAGAATGCCTACGTCGACGAGTCGTTCGAGGGCTCGGTAGGTGGCCGAGTCGGTCGTCGCCGTGATGGCGTTCGCGCCGGCGATGGTGAGGATGGGGTGCTCGAGCAGGTTCGCCAGTAGCGCCTCGTCGGCCGAACCGCCGCGTGGGCGGGCGCGGTCGCGCCATCGCTGGGGGAGCGCGGTGAGGGTGCGGGCCGAGTCGATGGCCGCCTCGCTGGCATACACCGCCGCGAGCGAAAGGTAGAGAACGAACTCGTCGGCGGCGCCGGCTCGGTAGGCCGCCAGTTGGGCGAAGTAGCGCGAGGTGTCGGCGAGCATGACCGACGCCAAGGGCACGGTCACCCTGTCGGTCAGCCCGCGTCTGCGCAGAATGGCGCTCACCAGGGCCCGGCCGATCCGGCCGTTGCCGCTGACGAAGGGGTGGATGGACACGAACTGAGCGTGCGCGATCGCGGCTTGGACGAGGATCGGCAGATCGCCGCGCGCGACGAAGGCCAGCAAGTCGGCCATCAATTCGGGCACGAGTTCTGGGGGCGGCGGTACATACAGGGCGTGCAGTGGCGTGTAATCGCTGCCGCCGATCCAGGTTTGGACTGTGCGAAAACGCCCGGCCTTCTCCCACTCCGGGGCGATCAGCACGCGGTGGGCGCTGAGCAGACTCGCTTCGGTGATCCTGCCGGTCGCCGCCGTGTCGACCAGGCCCGTGAGTGATCGCACCGCGCCGACCTGTGACTCCGCCTCGGCGCGGGTCGTCGCGCCGCCGAAGGCTTTGCTGAATGCTCGCCAGCCCGCATCGATGTGCTCGATTCGCGAGGACGCCACCGCCTCACTGCGGAGCAGGAATTCGCGCAGCGGTGGCGAGTACTGACCCTGTCCTGCTTCGAGATGCGTCACCGCGATCACCGCGGCTTCGCTGGCCGATGTTGTTCGCCTGGAGGCGAAGTCGAGTTCGGCGATGCGCGGGGGGATCGACACCGCGACGCGCTCCGGCATCGGACCGACCCGTGGCCCGCGTCCGTCCCGCGCCGTCCAGGGACGCTGCTCCGTACGGTGGGCCGGCCAACTCATGTGCTTTTACTATACTTTCGCTATCGAAAACGCCACTGACTTGTCAGCTACTCGCGTTTTTCGGAGGGAACGACAGTAGCGAACTGACTAGTCGCTGCTTGTGTCGTCAGGTGAGATCCGTCGCCGCGTGAGTCCTGGCTCGGCTGACGGCTTGTCCGATGCCCTCGGTGAAGGGCGCGCCGTGCCCGGGGAGGACCAGGTCGGCGGCGAGCGATTCGAGGGCCTCGAGGGCTACCAGGGTTTCCGGGGTCGAATGGTTGAAGAAGTCGGGGAGTAGTTGGGGGCCTTCGATTTTCGACGTGGGATGGGCGGTAACCAGCGTGTCGCCGGTGGCTACCGCGCCGGCGTTCGGCAGATAGAAGGCGCTATGCCCGGAGGTGTGGCCAGGCGAGGGGATCGGGATCGGGTTGCCGGGGAAGTCGAGGGCGCCCTCGGCCGGGAAGGGCTGGATGTGGGGGACCGGGTTCTTGCGAAGGCCGCCCGCGGCGGTGATGCGGGCGGCCCAGCCGATCGTGTCGAGGTCGGTGAGGCGTTTGATCACATCGAGCGGAGTGGCGGATTCGTGGACCTCGCCACGGGCGTGCGCGACCTCGATTTCGCTGGTGTAGACCGGGATCCCGTAGTGGCGGTGCAGGTGGTTCAGTGCGCCGACATGGTCCAGGTGGGCATGGGTCAGCAGGATCGCCTCGATGTCTTCGGGGCGGTGGCCCAGCGCTCGGATCGACTTCTCGATGGTGGCGGCGTCGCCGTGCCAGCCCGCGTCGATGAGCGTCAGATCGCGGCCGTCGCGGAGCAGGACCATGTTCACATGGGTGCCCGCGATGGTGAAGATATTGTCGGCTACCTGCTGGTGACGCATGGGTCCCTCTCCACAGCAATGGATTACGTCACCAGATTGTCACGCGCTCCTCGGGCTTCAGGAACAGCTTGTCGTCGGGGGTCACGTCGAAGGCCTCGTAGAAGCTGTCGATATTGCGGATCACCGCATTGCAGCGGAACTCCGGCGGGGAGTGCGGGTCGACGGCGAGACGGCGGATGGCTTCCTCGGTGCGAGCCTTGGTGCGCCAGACCTGCGCCCAGCCGTAGAAGACGCGCTGCAGCCCGGTGAGGCCGTCGATGACCGGGGGTTCCTTGCCGTCGAGCGAGATCTTGTAGGCGGCGAGGGCAATGGACAGCCCGCCCAGGTCGCCGATGTTCTCGCCGATGGTGAACTCGCCGTTCACGGTGTGCTCGTCGTCGAGTTCGGCGGGGGAGAGCACGTTGTACTGGTCGATCAAAGCCTTTGTGCGCTTGCCGAACTCGGCGCGATCCTCGTCGGTCCACCAGTCCTGCATGTTGCCGTCGCCGTCGTACTTGGCGCCTTGGTCGTCGAAACCGTGGCCGATCTCGTGGCCGATCACCGCGCCGATCCCGCCGTAGTTGGCGGCGTCGTCGGCGTTCATGTCGAAGAACGGCGGCTGCAGGATCGCCGCGGGGAACACGATCTCGTTCATGCCGGGGTTGTAGTAGGCGTTCACCGTCTGCGGGGTCATGAACCACTCGCCGCGATCGACCTCGCCACCCAGTTTGCCCAGGTCGCGATCGTGGTCGGCGGCGTGGCCACGGCGGTAGTTGCCGACGAGGTCTCCTGCGTCGATCTCGACCGCCGAGTAGTCACGCCAGGTGTCGGGGTAGCCGATCTTGGGGGTGAACTTCTCCAGCTTGGTGAGCGCGGCGGCGCGGGTATCGGGGCCCATCCACTCGAGGTCGGCGATATTGCGCCGGTAGGCCTCCTGGAGGTTGGCCACCAGCTCGACCATGCGGGCCTTGGCCTGCGGCGGAAAGTGCCGGGCCACATACAGTTTGCCGACCGCCTCGCCGAGCAGTTCCTGCACCAGCGACACGCCGCGCTTCCAGCGCTCGCGGTTCTCCTCGGCGCCGGTGAGGGTGCGGCCGTAGAAGTCGAAGTACTCCTCGACGATCTCGTCAGTGAGGAATCCGGCGCGCGCGTGCAGCACCTGCCACGCCGCCCACGCCTGCCAATCCGCTCGCGGCACCTCGGCCCACGCGGTGGCGAAGGCGCCCAGGTAGTCGGGCTGACGGACGACGAGCTCGGCGAACAGGTCCTCGCCGTCACGGTCGAGACCGGTGGCGACGCCTTCCACCCAAGCGGCCCAGTCGAATTCCGGGTGCTCGGCGACCAGGTCGGCGAAGGTCGTGAGGTTGTAGCTCTTTTCGGCATCGCGGCGGCGCACCACGTCCCAATGGCCCGCGGCGAGTGTGCGTTCCAGCTCGATCACGCGACGGGCGGCATCGGCCGGGTCCGTCGGGAGCAGGCCGTCCAAGGACGCGTCGGCGGCGGCGATGGTGAACATCTTGGTGATGTGCGCGAGGTAGGCGTCGCGGATCGGCGCGAACTCCTCGGAGCGGTAGTAGGACTCGTCGGGCAGCCCGATGCCCGACTGGGTCGCGTGCACCAGGTACCGGGTGGAGTTCTTGTCGTCGGTGTCGACGTAGTAGGCGAGCGCGCCACGGACTCCCGTGCGCTGCAAACGACCGAGCAGCGCGGCGAACGCGCTCGGGTCGGCGACCTCGGCGATCGCGCGCAGCTCGTCGGCGATCGGGGAGAACCCGGCCGCCGCGACCACATCGGTGGCCATGAAGCTCGAGAACAGATCCCCGATCTTGCGGGCATCGGCATCGTCGGCGGCACCGGAGGCGCTGTCGGTGATGATCGCCTGCACATCGAGCTCGGCCTGGTCGTAGAGCGTGCGGAACGCACCGTCGACAGCCCGATCGGCCGGAATCACGTACCCGGCCAACCACTGCCCGTTGACATGTGTGAACAGATCGTCCTGCACCCGCACATCCTCATCGCGGAAGGACAGATCGATACCGGAGGGAGCGCTCAGATCAGAAGTCACGCTCCCCAGTATGCCGAAATCGCCTCTTCGACGGCCCGCACCGTGGATACCCAGCCCGGAAATCATCTCTGCGCAGGCGATACCTCGCGAAGTGGACGATGATCCACGAGTGGATATGGATCGAATCAGGACCGACGTCGAGCAGCTCGCGACACGGTTCGGTGTCACCGCTCCGGGTGTCGAGGCCGGGAAGGTATCGGAGTGGTGCCTCGATGGTGTGGAGCCGCGGTTCAGGACGCAACAGCCGCCGATGGTCACCATCGGGCCGAGGTTCGATTCGCTCTCACAGCCCGAGCGAGAGGGCGCGCTCGCCGAAGCGATTGTGAGCCTCGACTTGCAGTGGGCGGGTCGGTACCGGTTGTTGCTCACCGTGGTGGTCATGGTCGTGGTTCCGTATGCAGCACTCGAGTTGGTCGAGAGGCTGGACCTCCTCCCTGGGATGACGCGCTGGCACTGGGCCGGCCTGGCCCTGATTACCGGTCTCACCGGAATTCTCGTGGCGCATTGTGTCTACGGCCGACGAACGATTTATCACCTCGACCGCCGGATGACGGAAGTACTGGGTCGCGAGCTGACCGAGATGACGATCAACCTCGGCGCCCGCAGCCGAGCGGCCGCGGGTGGCTTCATGAGGCTCTCCACACCCAGTGCGCCGCAGCGACTACGGCGACTCGACTCGGATCCGGCGTCCGGCGTCTAGACGCAGGCGAACTCGTCGTCGCGGACGCCGGCTACGAAGGCTTCCCATTCGGGGGCGGTGAAATGGAGGAGGACGTCTTCGTGGCGGAGGGTGGCCGAGCCGTCGGGGGAGGTGTGGGCGACGAGGTCGGGGTGGCGGCGCGCGGTCCGGAGGCAGTGCAGGAAGGCTGTCCACAGGGGGGCGTCGACGGTGATGATGGGCTCGTCCGAGCCGGTGTTCATCGGGTTGCGGCGGAATTTGCTGTCTCGTACCTGGACAGCGTTTCCATCGAAACGAACCTCGACACATTGGTTGCCGTTATTGGAGTGCGACGAGCTGAACCAGCCGTGTTCGGCCGGGCGGCGACGAGCGGTGGTGGACATACCTCGAATCTTACACGCTTGCATACTCCCTGATCAGGGCGAGAGATTCGGTGCGAGAAAGCGATTGCTCGCGGGCACGCACGTAGGCGAAGCCGAGATCGCGGACCTGTTCGGCATCGTCGACATGACCACCGAACACCGCGCTCTCGGCCCATGCGAAAGTCGGTAGCTGGTCGCTTGCGAAGTCGAGCAGATGGAAGCTGGAACCGCCGAGCACGGCCCCTTCGGGCGCGCTGAACGGGATGACGCGCACGTCGACGGTGTCGAGCTCACGCACCAGCGCGACCAGGTGACGCAACTGCGCACGCAACACCTCACTACCGCCGGTCTGCTGACGCAGCGTGGCCTCGCCCAGCACGGCGGTGAGTTCGAGCGGATCGGGTTCGCGCAGCCGCCGCTGACGACGTAGTCGTATGGCGACTAATTGGTCCACTTGTACCGGCCGGATCATCACATCGGCGCTGATCAGGGCCCGCGCGTAAGCCTCGGTCTGCAACAGCCCCGGCACGATCATGCTGTCGTAGCTGCGGATACTCTCCGCGCCCGCCTCCATCCCGTACAGCCGCTGCAGCTCGGGACCGATCAGGGCCGAGGAGGCCGTCGCCCACCACCCGCGTTGCTTGCTCGCCCCGAGTAGGGCGAGCAGTTCACGGCGTTCGTCGGGCGTGACGTCGAGGACGTCGAGGACCGGCTCGATCGTGGTGCGGGTGAGCACCCGCCTGCCCTTCTCGACATGGGACCAATTGGCGGGAGTGAACCCGACGCGGCGAGCGAATCCGGCCGAATCGAACCCGCGCTGCTCGCGCAATTCGCGCAGGCGCAGAACGAGTTCCCACCGTGCGACAGTCGGCGAAACGGGAGCCATGGGCGAATATCGTACGCTTATCGACACGCTAGCTACTGACTATTGTCAGCGCGGTTGTGCGGCTATAGGCTGTCCGGAACGGTCTTTTTCTCTCATGTCCTGCCGTTATGAAAAAGTTTCCCGCGCCACCGGGCCGCAATGGTCCATCCCTTACCGAGATTCGCTCGAAGCGAGCGAACTCCCAGCTACATCGAGCCACCGTCGACAGAGACGAGGTCGTGATGAGCACGTTGCACACTGATGAGGACAAGGGCGGGTATACGGCGGCCGAGGAGTACTCGGCCACCCAGGACGCTTTGGCGCGCTGTCGCCACTACCGCAAGCACCATGGCCTCTACGGCGTCGTCGACGCCGCGCTGGGGCGGATCGTGCTCGAGATCGGCGCGGTCGGCGCGGTGGTGATGCCGTCCACGCTGGGCGAACGGGTCCGCGGGTTGCTCGTCACGCGTGGCCTGCGCTGCGGGCCGATCATCGCCCACCCACGCTCCGGTCGCTGGACCTTCCTCACCGGGCCGGTCGACAACTCCTACCTCGACACCGTGCTGTTCGCCGAGTTGTTCCGGGTGTGCGCCTCGGTCGCCCTACCCGGCAGCGACATCGTGCTGCCGTCGCCGGCCGACGAGCGCAGCGGATATCGCACCTGGATGCAGGCGCCCGACGGTGATTTCCGACCGGAATTCGCGGAGATCGTCGCCGTGACCCGGAGCAACGCCAAGTCGGCGACCTTGGCGCGCCAGCCGGGTTCGGCCTGAGTTCACTGGCCGCCGAGGCGCGCGTGCATCTCCCAGACGAGCACCTCGGCATCGCCGTGCGGACGAATCGACTGGCCGCCGGAGCGGGTCAGCCGAATCGCGTCGCCCTGGGACAGAACACCGAGTCCCTCGACGTCGATCTCGCCGCGCGCGACGAAGACATGCAGGTAGGGCGCATCGGGGAGGGTCACTCCGGGGCTGTCGGCGCTCATCCTCGCTACGTGCATGGCGGCATGCGAGGAATTGATCGCGATGGCGGTGCGGTCGCGATAGCGGGGTAGGCCCGACGCGACCGTCACCAGGTCGCCGCGCGCGAGTTCGTCATCGATCTCGAGCTGCTGGTAGCCGGGGTCGACGCCGGGCTCGTCGGGGACCACCCACATCTGCACGAAATGCACCGGCTCGTCGTGGGATCTGCCGTCGAGGCGCCACGAATCGTTCTTCTCGGAGTGTTGGATGCCGGTGCCCGCGCTCATGCGCTGAGCCAGACCCGGATAGATGACGCCGTTGTGCCCGAGCGAATCCTGATGCACCAGGCTGCCGCCGAGCACCCAGGTGACGATTTCCATGTCCCGATGCGGATGCGTGTCGAAGCCCTCGCCGGGCAGCACCACGTCCTCGTTGTTCACCAGCAACAGCCCGTGATGGGTGTTGTCCGGGTCGTAGTGCTCGCCGAACGAGAACGAATGCTTGGAGTCGAGCCACGGGATCCGCGTCTTCATCCGGTCGCCACCGCGGTGTAGTTCTAACCGAGGGGGTGTCGTCGATGGGGGCGTCACAGTTCAATTCTGGCACCAATCGTGGCGATGTACCGCTCACGGTGTGCGTGGTCCGCGGGCCGTTTGCCATGGCACTAGGGTCATGGCCGTGTCGACTCATCCCTCTGACGGCTCGAATACGGCGGATGAGCAGCCGATCTCGATGAGACATCTGCTTCGCGACACCCGCGAGGTGATCCGTCGTAACCCGCGAATGCCGCGCCTGGCCCTGTTGCGGCTGGCCGCGCAGTTCGGTGACGGGATGTTCCAGGCTGCCCTGTCCGGCGCGATCCTGTTCAACCCGGAACGCGAGACCGACCCGCTGGCCATCGCCGCGGGTTTCGCGGTGCTGCTGCTGCCGTATTCGGTGCTCGGGCCGTACGCGGGCGCCCTACTGGATCGGTGGGATCGGCGCAATGTGCTGCTGGTCGCGAGCGCGGCGCGGGCGCTGTTGATCGCCTTTGCCGCGATCACCTTGTTCGTCGGGGTGGGGGAGACGCCGCTGCTGGTGCTGGCTTTGGCGACGGTGGGCATCAGCAGGTTCGTGTTGGCCGGTGTGTCGGCGGCGCTGCCGCGAGTGCTCGAACAGCGCTGCCTGGTCCCGATGAACTCGGTGCTGGCGACGGTGGCCTCGGTATGCGCCGGCGTCGGCGCGGCGACATCGGTGTCGGTGATCGCGCTGATCGGCGCGGGTGACGCGGCCTCGGCGGCGGCGGTGGCACTCAGTGGGATCGGCTCGCTGGTCGGCGTGGTGCTGGCCTTCGGATTCCGCCTGCATGTGCTCGGACCGGATCGCGGTTCGGCCGCGACCGAGACCGCCGTGCACGCCATCGCGACCGGTCTGCGCACCGGCGCGCGGGCGGTGTGGCATTCGGCGCAGGTGACGACGGCGATGATCGGAATCGGCGCGCATCGCATCGTGTTCGGGATGAACACGCTGATCATGGTCCTGGTACTGCGCCAGCCGACCGACGACGACGAGATGAGCGGCGGGTTGGTCGGCTTCGGCGTGGCGATCGGCTTCGCGGCGGCGGGCATGCTGGTGGCCGCGATCGGCGCGCCGATCCTGATCCCACGCCTCGGCCGACCGCGCACCGTGCTGCTCGGGCTCACCACGGCGGTGATCGTGCAGCTCACGCTGGTGACACCGATCGCGCTGGCCACCGGCCCGGCCGTCGACGATGCGCACCGGCTGCTGCTGATCGGCGCGTTCGGGCTCGGCCTCGCCGGTCAGACGATCAAGCTGACCGGCGACGCGAGCATGCAGATCGACATCGTCGACGATCAGCGCGGGCAGGTATTCGCCTTGCAGGACACGGTTTTCAACGTCTGCTTCGTCTTGGCGATCGCGGTGACCGCGCTGGTGATTCCGGCCGACGGACGCTCCATCGGGGTGGTGCTGGCAGGCGCCGGGGTCTACGTGCTGGGCATCGCGGCCATCGCGCTCAATTCCCGTAGAGCCACGGTGGGCCCAGCTGAACTCCGGGGATAGCCGAACACGCCTAGGGCAGTACGCCATCGTCGCCGTTGCCGAGGGCGCCCGCGGGTTCCTGCGCGAGGACCGTGCGGTGGTCGACGGTGGACAGCGGGATGTCGGGGAGGAAAGCGTCGTGGTCGATGCCGGAGTCGTAGTCGACCCATAGCGCGTCGACGACGCTGGTGTCGGCCAGTTCGTCGTGGCTCGACCAGTGGTGCACGACCGCGTCGCCGGTTCCGAAGACGTACTCGATTTCGCTCACATCTGCTTGGACGCACGGCAACAGCGATCGGTTCCGGTAAGTTCTCACAAGATCACTGGTGTTCCTCGCCGACACCGATTCCAGGGAGCCAGATGCGCGCAAGACCGGTATCGCACGGAACTGCCGCCGTAGGTGTGGCACTGTCCGCAATCCTCGCTGTTCCCGCGCAGGCGGGACCGTTGCCCTGGCTGCCGCCGCCGGTGAATGTCTGCGGGGAAACGGGATTCGACCCCGTCAACCGGCTGCCCGACCCGGCCGCGCCGCCCGCGCCGATCCTGCCACCGAGCATCGATATCCCGATCTGGGTGCCGCAGCTGACGCCGGTCCCGATTCCCGACCCGCCGCACGACAACACGCGCGTGGCGCAGGTTCCGCTGCCTTCGGATCCGTGTCGTAATCCGTGCCCGGAGGTACGGGACACGCCGGAACCCGAACCGGAAAGTACAGACGAGACGACCTCGACCGGTTCGGCCGTTGCCTTGCCGCGGATCAGGATCAATCCGGAGATCGAGCCCATCCCGATCCCGGTTCCCGGTGGCGAGGGCGAGCCCGCCCAGGAAGCGCCCGCGCCGGTGGTCCGGCCGGTCGAGAAGGGCCCGCTGGGAGCACCGGTCTTGCCGGCCAAGGTGGAGTCCGTGCGGCTCGTCGACCAGGTCACCGGGCACGGCTCGGCCAACCGGACCGATATGCGCTGGCAGGTCGACGGCACCGACCTCGGGCTGTTCTGGGAGACCGAACCGGGCAAGGTGGCCATGGTTTTCGGTGACACCTTCGGCGAGGGCTGGGCCTACGGCGGCGCGGGCTCCGACACCGCCGACTGGCGGTCGAATGTGCTCGCCTACAGCACCGACAAGGACCTGAGCGACGGGATCACCATCGACTCGATGGTGCAGGACAGCCCCTGTCACGCCGCCGAACTCCTCGGCAGCCGCAAGATCAGGAACTGGGAGACCACCACCATCCCGACCTCGGGGTTCGCGCTCGGCAAACGGCAGTTCATGAGCTACATGTCGGTGAACCACTGGTCGAAGATCCCCGGCATGTGGATGACGAACTACGGCGGACTGGCCTACTCCGACGACGGCGGCTCGACCTGGACCAAAGATCAGCATGCCCGCTGGGAGAACATGTTCGGGCTCGGGAAGTTCCAGGTGGCGGCGATGGTGCCGCACGGAGAGTACGTCTACATGTTCGGCACGCCCAACGGCCGGATCGGGACGATCGGCCTGGCCAGGGTGCGCAAGGCCGACGTGCTCAACAAGACGGCCTATCAGTACTGGGTAGACGGTAATTGGGCTCCGGCGGCCGAGAACTCGGCGACAGCGCTCGTGCAGGGCACCGCCAGTGAGCTGTCGGTGCGGTTCGACGAGGAGAGCCGACAGTGGCAGATGGTCTATCTCGATTCGGTCGCGGGCCAGATCGTGCTGCGGACCGCGGGCCAGCCGCAGGGCGCGTGGACATCGACGGTGCCGCTGGTGTCCACCGAGATGTATCCGAAGGCGTACGGCGGTTTCATCCATCCGTGGTCGACCGCGCAGGATCTGTACTTCACGATGTCGGCGTGGGACAGCTACAACGTGTATCTCATGCACGCACGGTTGAATCCGCCACGCTGATCGCCGGTGCCGCCACGAACACCAGTTTTTCGCCCGGGCGAGCCTGCGCGACACGGTCGACATCGGCATCGAGGACGACGGCGATCACCGGGTAGCCGCCCGTGATCGGGTGGTCGGCCAGGAACACGACAGGCTGACCGCTCGGCGGCACCTGCACCGATCCCAACGCGACACCCTCCGAGGGCAATTCGCGCGTGACCGACCGCACCAGCGGCGGTCCGGCGAGGCGATCCAGGCGCGCGCCGACCCGGTCGGTGTCGGCGGAAACGATCCAGGAACCACGAAACAGCTGGTCGGGATCGGTGAACCAGTCGGCGCGCGGCCCCGGACACGCCCGGATCGTGAGTAGTTCCGGGCGCAGCGCAACCGGCGCGAACTCCACGGTCGGGAAGGTCCGCGGCGGGGGCCCGACCGGTAACTGCGTGCCGATCGCCAGCGGTTCGGGGCCGATGCCGGACAACGTGTCGCGGCTACGCGAGCCGAGCACTTTGGCCACATCGATGCCGCCGCGCACCGCCACATAGCTGCGCAGACCGGTGCTCGCCGAGCCCAATCGCAGCACCTGGCCCTCGTCGAGTTCGAGCACGCTGGCATGTCCGACCGGAGTGCCGTCGACGAAGGCGGGGGCGGGCGCACCGGTGACCGCGACGGTGAGGTGACCGTCGGCGCGCAGGGCGAGGCCGCCGAGCAACACTTCGATAGCGGCGAAACCCTCCGGATTGCCGACCAGCCGGTTCGCCAGCCGCAGCGACCCGCGATCGGCCGCGCCCGCCTGACCGACGCCGGAATCGAACCAGCCCTGTCTGCCCAGGTCCTGCACCGTCGCGAGCGGCCCCACCCGCTCGATGAAGATCAGCATGCGATCTCTCCCCGATTCGCTGTCGAGGCGGCGCACCGTTGAGCAGCCATTGATTTTCCGCCGAAGCAGCTATTCCTCGGAAGCGACGAACCTGACCGCCGAACCCGCCCGCACCAGCGCGGGTGGATCACGGTCCACCGCCCACATTCGCAGATCGGTGGTGCCGATCAATTGCCATCCGCCCGGTGTGCCGCGCGGATACACCGCCGAATATCCGCCCGCGAGTGCCACCGCGCCCGCCGGGATGGCCGTACGGGCACTGACGCGACGCGGCACCGTGAGCCTGCCGTCGGCCGAGGTGAGGTAGCCGAAACCCGGTGCGAAGCCCACGAACGCGCACCGCCAGACGGTGCCGGTGTGCGCCGCGATCACCGCCGGGATCGACAGGTCGAGCAGCCGGGCCACCTCGGGCAGATCCGCGCCGTCGTAGCGAACGGGAATCTCCACGACCGACTCGGTATCGGGCACTGTTCCACGGGAAACATCCGGCGAATCCGTTTGCGGTGGCTCGTGATCGAGCCGGTCGAGCAGCGCGACGAGTTCTCGGCGGACCTGCACGCCGTAGCTCACCGAATGCATGGTGACCAGCACGGTTTCCGCCGCGGGCAGCACATCCTCGACGCCGGCGATCGCGTGCACGCGCAGCGCCGAGGCAAGGCGCTGCACCGGGCGCGGGTCGTCGAGGGTGATGAGCACGGCGCGGTCACCCGCGGGTCGGATCCGCGCGTTCCAATCGATGTCCATCGTGCCTCCCACCCCTCAGCTGAACGGCTCCACCGGTATTCCGGCTTCGTCGAGCGCTCCCCGAATCCGGCGAGCCATCTCGACGGCCGCCGGAGAGTCGCCGTGGACGCACACGCTGGCCACGGACACGGCGACCGTACCGGGACCGTCTACGGTACGCGCGGTCCCCGACAGCGCAAGAGTTGTCGCCTGCGCCACGGCGTCGTCGGGCGACAGCACCGCCCCGGCAACTCCGCGCGGGGCCAGCGAACCTGTTGCAGTGTAGGCCCGGTCGGCGAATCCCTCACCGACGAAACGCACGCGCTGCGCGGCACGTTCCAGCTCGGTGCCCGCCGGACCGAGCAGCGTGAGGCCCGGTTCCGCCTCGGCCACCGCGGCGACCAGCGCCTCGGCGAGCAGACGATCGCGCGCGGCCGCGTGATAAAGGGCGCCATGCGGTTTCACATAGCGCACCCGATCGCCCGCGGCCCGCGCGAAGGCGGCGAGGGCGCCGATTTGATAGAGCACCTCATCGCGCAGATCGGCCGGGGCGATGGCGATATCGCGGCGGCCGAAACCGACCAGATCGCGATAGCCGACATGCGCGCCGATCCGCACGCCCTTGGCCACCGCCAGTTCGCATGTGCGGCGCATGATCGTCGGGTCGCCGGCGTGGAATCCACACGCGATGTTCGCGCTGGTCACGATGTCGAGCATGGCGGCGTCGTCACCCATCCGCCACGGGCCGAAGCCTTCGCCCAGATCACTGTTCAGGTCCAGCGGCATGTGCTGCCCTCCGGTCTTCGCGGGTCGCTCGCCGGGTATGTACCCCGGTACTTCGAGCATGAACGCACAGATTCATACCGTTATCACCGAGGGCGCGGTTCGGCAGGCATACGCGCGGCCGCCTGGTCACACTTCATGGCCACCGACGATCCGGCCAAGTACGCTCATAGCCATCATGGCCACGTATTTCGATCCGAAGTCCTGGTCACTGGCGGGCGCTGTCGATATGGGCAAACGCCTGCTCGACCCGTCTTGGATCGACCAGTGGCTCGGCTTCACCACGTCCTGGGCCGATCCCGTCGCCGACCTCGGCTCCGGCACCGTCACCGCGCTCATGCCCGATGTGTTGATGACCGTGCTCAGCGAGGGCATCTTCAGCCGTTTCGGCGGTCAGGAGATCAGCGCCACGCTGCTCGAGCACGACCTCACCGCCACCCTCGACTCGTTCAAGTTGCGCAGACGCGGCGCTCACTTCCAGAGCAAGACGGTGCTGTCGAACCTGGTGTGGGACTCGCACCCCTTCGACACGGTCACCGTGGTCGCGCACGGCGTGCGGCTGATTCCCGGTGTGCCGACCAAGGTTCGGGTTCAGCAGCTCGACATCGAGGGCACCATCGGGATCGGCGCGATGGCCGAATGGGTGGACGCCCAGAACCTGGACTGGCGGGTGCGGCTCGACGAACGCGGGCACATCGTCGCGACGCATCGCACGCGCAAGATGCGGGCGGTCGTCGACGGGCAGGTCTACGACAACCTGCTCACCCTCGACATCCGCAGGGCCAGTTGGTACGGGATCCGGCTGCCCAAACGGGTGATCCCCGCTCCCGCGCTGTTGCTCGACGACCTACCCAACCGGGCGAGCATTTCCTATGCGCACCGTCGCGGCGACGTGGTGAAGTTCCGGCTCGAATTGCCGGAGATCACCGGCTCGTTCGACCTGACCCAGATCCGCGACGCCATCATCGCGGGCACGACGCTGATCGTCTTCTGATCAGTTCTGCTGGGCTCAGTTCTGCTGGGCCCACCACTCGCGCAGCGCCGCTTCGGCCTCTTCCCGCGTCATCGGACCGCGGTCGAGGCGCAGATCCTTCAGGTACTTCCAGGCTTTGCCCACCTGCGGACCCGGCGGCAGCCCGAGCAGTTCCATGATCGCGTTGCCGTCCAGGTCGGGTCGCACCCGGGCCAGGTCCTCCTGCTCCCGCAGGGCCGCGATCCGCTCTTCCAGCTCGTCATAGGTCGAGCTCAGCGCGGCGGCGCGGCGCTTGTTACGGGTGGTGCAGTCGGCGCGCACGAGCTTGTGCAGCCGATCGAGCAGGTCGTCGGCGTCGGTGACGTACCGGCGCACCGCCGAATCCGTCCATTGCCCCTTGCCGTAGCCGTGGAAGCGCAGGTGCAGGAACACCAGGCGCGCAACCTCTTCGGTGAACGCCTTCGGGTACTTCAGCGCCCGCATCCGCTTGCGCACCATCTTCGCGCCGACCACCTCGTGATGGTGGAAGCTCACGCCGCCCGCCGGCTCGTTGCGCTTGGTGTCGGGCTTGCCGATGTCGTGCAGCAGCGCCGCCCAGCGCAACACCAGGTCGGGGTCGCCTTCCTCCTGGTCGATCGCCTGCTGCAGCACGGTCAGCGAATGCTGGTACACGTCCTTGTGCTGGTGGTGCTCGTCGATCTCGAGCTTCATCGCGGGCACCTCGGGCAGCACCCGCTGCGCCAAACCGGTGTCGCACATGAGATTGATGCCGTCGATCGGGTGGTCGGCGCCGATCAGCTTGTCGAGTTCGGCGCGCACCCGCTCGGCGGTGATCCGGTCGATCTGATCGGCCATCTCGACGATCGCCGACCGCACCCGCGGCGCCACCTGGAATCCCAGTTGGGCGACGAAGCGCGCCGCCCGCAGCATCCGCAGCGGATCGTCGTCGAACGAATCCTGCGGCGCCGCAGGAGTGTCCAGTACGCCGTCGAGCAGCGCGTCGATGCCGTCGAGCGGATCGACGAATTCCAGCGACCCGTCGGCGGCGATCTTGACCGCCATCGCGTTCACCGTGAAGTCGCGGCGCACCAGGTCGCCCTCGAGGGTGTCGCCGAAGGTGACCTCGGGATTGCGCGAGACCCGGTCGTAGGTATCAGCGCGGAACGTGGTGATCTCGAGCTGCTGATCGTCCTTGGCCGCACTGACCGTGCCGAACGCGAGGCCGCCGGTATCCCACAGATGGTCGGCCCACCCCCGCATCAGCTCCTGCACAACCTCCGGCCGCGCATCGGTGGTGAAATCCAGGTCGTTGCCGAGCCGACCGAGCACCGCGTCCCGCACGCTGCCGCCGACCAGATAGAGGGTGTGCCCCCGCTCGGCGAACATCGCCCCCAACGGCGCCAAAACATCATTGAGCTGCCCCAACGTCACCGCCGCCCCCGCCAGCAGGCGAGCACGACGATCCGCCACAGCATCAGGGACAACATCGGGAGAAACCACATAGGCACTTTACCGACCCCGTCGAATCCATTCCCCCCAGTCCACCACCGCCTCCCGACACCCCGCCCGAACCCGCCATAACCCGCACCAACAGCCCCCCGACCCCTAGGGAGCGGCGGCTACGAAGTGGCCGGTCCGCGGCCCCTGGGGGCCGCGACTCGAGCGCGCCAGCGCTCCAGCAAACACATCCTCAAACCTCCCCGGACTACCGAACAACAATTGCTGCCCTCGCCCCCTCACTCGCGCCCGCACTCAATCTGCACAGCTAAGCTGGGCGAGTGTCTCCTCCGGCCGATCGCGCGAACAGTCGACGCCGCCAGCCGCGGCGGCGCGGTTCGGCGAACACTGCCGGTAAACCGCGCATGCGCACCGTCCGGGAAACCTCCGCGGGCGGCCTGGTCGTAGAAGGTCTCGACGGTCCGAAGGAGCAGCGCACCGCCGCGTTGATCGGACGGACCGACAGAAGAGGCCGTCTCCTGTGGTCGCTGCCCAAGGGCCATATCGAAGCGGGCGAGACCTCCGAGCAGACCGCGATCCGCGAAGTCGCCGAGGAAACCGGGATCGACGGCGAAGTGGTCGCCGAACTCGGCAGTATCGATTACTGGTTCGTGACCGAGGGCAGACGGGTACACAAGACCGTGCACCATTTCCTGCTGCGATGTCTCGGCGGTGAGCTGTCCGACGCCGACGTCGAAGTCACCCAGGTTGCGTGGGTTCCGTTGAGCGAGTTGGATTCCCGATTGGCCTACGCCGACGAGCGGCGGCTGGCCGAAGTGGCGAATCGATTGATCGACCGGATGGAGACCGGCAAGCGATGACGGGTGGACTGATCCGGCTGATCACGGCGGTCCTGACCATCTTGGGTTCGATGACGCTGCTGCCCGCGCACGCGCACGCTCAAACCGACGGGTCGGGAACGCCGAAGTTTCTCAAGCTCACCCTGGACGCGGTGGCGCCGGGCACGGTGACCACCGGCAGCGATCCGAAGCTGACCGTGTCGGGCACGGTCACCAATATCGGCGACCGGGTCGTCGACGACGTGAGCGTGCGAATCCAGCGCGCGGCCGCGGTGGATTCGCCGAGCGGGCTGCGCAGTTCGCTGCGCCTGGATCAGGTGAACTACGAGGTGACCGGCCCGTTCCAGGATGTGGCGCCGCAGTTGAGTCCCGGTCAGCGCAAACAGTTCTCCGTGAGCATCGCGTTGCGCGCGGGCTCGGAGGCCTCGCTCGGACTGACCGAGCCCGGGGTGTATCCGCTGCTGCTCAATGTCAACGGCGAACCCGCCTACGGCACCCAGGCCAGGCTCGACGACGCGCGTTTCCTGCTGCCCGTGCTCGGGCTGCCCGGCACCGACGACACCAACCCACCGGTGTCGACGCCGCCGGAGGCCACGCCTGTCGCGACCACGATGATCTGGCCGCTGGCCGACCGGCCGCGCATGGTCGCGGGCAAGCCGGGCGCGGTGAACGGCCAGGTCGAACTGCTCGATGACGAACTGGCGGCCTCGGTGAGCAAGGGCGGGCGCCTCGAACAGCTCGTCGCGGCGCTGGAATCGGTGGTGCCCGCGCCGGGCAAAGACAAAGGCGTGGCCGGATCGGTGTGTATCGGCATCGATCCGGACCTGGTCTCGACCGTGCAGACCATGACGCGCGGCTATCGGGTGCTGGCGAGTCCGTCGGATCCCAGCGGGGCGACCAGGGAGGGGACCGGGGCGACGAGCGCGCTGGCCTGGCTCGACCGGTTGCGCTCGCTGGCCGGCTCGATGTGCACGGTGGCGTTGCCGTTCGCGCAGGTCGACCTGTCGGCGCTGGCCGCGGTGAACGATCCGGGACTGTCCGCGCGGGCTCTGCTCGCGCCCGCCGATGTGGTGGACTCGATCCTCGGCACGCAGTCGTTGCGCGGAGTGAGCCTGCCCGATGCAGGCAGCATCGACGATCCCGCCGGACGGTTGTTGCGCGAGCACGGATACGGAACGGCGGTGCTGGCCGGTTCGGCGGTCTCGGGTGACGGGTCGCCCGCAGATACCGACAACGCGCTCACCACCGCGCCGACCACGCTCACGCCCGATGTCGTGGTCGGTGGGGAACAGCCCGCGCCCGATGTGGTCCGGGTGCCGGATGTGAGCGTCGACCCGCCCGCCGGTTCCGCCGCGGGGACCGATCCCGCGCTGCGCGTGACCACCTTCGATATCTGGTCGGCGACCGCGCTGGCCGCGGTGGGTTCGAATCCTCCGACACCGTCGTTCACGCCGTCGAAGGTGCGTTTCGACGTCACCAACGACTCGCGCGCGGCCCGATTGCAGGACGCGCTCGGCGCGATGGCGTGGAGCGCGCTCAATCCGGCGCCGGATCGGCCGCGTTCGCAGCTGCTGATGCCGCCGCAGCAGTGGGGCGCCAGCCGGGAGGAGGGCGTGGCGCTGCTCAAGCAGGTCGAGCTGCTCACCCGCAACAACCTCGCGAGTCCGCGCAGCTTCACCGACCTCGTCGCCCAGGCGCCCGATCCGCGCCCGTTCGCGCTGGAGTACCTGCCGCGCGCCGCCCAGGACGCCGCGCCGGAACAGTTCATCGGACCGGTGCACGCCCAAGGCGCCCGGGTGACCGAACTGATGCGCGCACTGGTCGAACTGCCCGAGTCCGAGCTCACCCCGCTCGCGTTCCTGACCCCGGCGCGCGAGGACCTGCTGCGCGCGCTGAGCCTGTCCGACCGCAGGGCCGACAACGACACGCTCGCCGACCTGCACGCCCAGCGACGCATCGATCAGGCCACCCGCGAACTCGACACGATGTTCTCCTCTGTGTCGGTGCTGCCGCCGGGCGGGGTGTACACGCTGGCCTCCGAACAGAGCCCGTTGTTGCTGGTGGCGCGCAACGAACTGCCCGTCGCCATCCGGGTGATGTTCCGGATCGAGGCTCCGGCCGAGACGAACATCACCGATATCGGCGAACAGCTGCTTCCACCGTCCGGGACCCGGTCGTTCCAGATCCCGACCGAGGTGAGCGACAGCCGTAAGCTGGTGATTCCGATCGCCCTTACCACCCCGGACGGGATAGCGCTAGGAGAGGCGACCTCGGTCTCCGTGCGCTCGAACGCCTACGGTCAGGCGCTGGCCATAATTACCGCATGTGCCGCGATACTGCTGTTGCTGCTCGCCGGGCGCCGACTGGTGCGCCGGTTCCGCGGGCAACCCGATCCCGCCGACGAAGGGTTCGCCCCGGAGACGGTCGAACGGGCGGGTCGGCTGCGACGCGCACGTCAGCGGCTGCAACGGCAGTGAACCCCCGCGCCTGACGCGCGGTCAGGGCACCATGACAGACAAGGACGAGAGTGGCACTGGTGAGCGAAACGCTCATCGGACCGGCGGGATTCGCGGGTTACGCCGGGTACAGGAGGCATGATGGGCGACGATGATTCCGCTCATCGGCGCGACCACGACGACGACCCGACCCTGCGCCGGGCTCCCAGCGCTCCGTGGGAGCGTGGGATGACGGCCGGACAGGACGCCGACCGCGACGAGGCTGTGCCGCACGTGGATCGCCCGGTGGATCGGCGCCCCGGTGCGCCCGGTCATCGACCGGAGTTCGTCGCGCCTCGAGACGGCCGTCCGCCGGTCCGACCCGGTGATCCAGCCGTCGATCCGCATGCGATGCCTCGTCATCCCGCGGCCGGCCAGCCCGGCACCCCTCGTCATCCTGGTGTCCCCGGCGGTGAACTTCCGCCCGAGAATCCGGGTCGTGGCGGCTACCGACCCGTCGAACAGACCGGTTACCGGCCGGCATCCGCCGACCCCGGCGCACCGGCGCCGCCCTCGGCCCATCGCGGCCCCCGGCCTCCCATGCCGCCCGGTCAGCCCGGGTATCGCCCTGAACCGCCGCCGCCCGGGTACCGCCCTGCACCGGACGTGCCCGCTGGACAGCGCCGACCGGGTCCGCCCCAACCGCCCGCCGGCTACCGCTCCCCGGATCCGCAACGTCCGCCGCAGGGCGAACGGCCGGTCCCGAACCCGCGTCAACAGCCACCCGGGCCTGCGAACCGCTCGGGTGAGTTCCCGCAGCAGCAACGTCCCGGCGGTGTGCCGCCCCAGCGCCCCGGCGTAGGCGGTCCTCCCGCACGCCCCGGCGAGCCACCACGCCCTGCGGCCTTCGGCCCCGACGGTCGGCCGGTACCTCCACCACAGCGCCGCGCACCTGGTTCCGCCGGGCGCTCGGGCGAGTTCCCGCAACAGCAGCGCCCCGGGCCCGAGGGGTTCGCCCCACGGCGGCCCGGCCCGAACCCCTCGGGTGAGTTCCCCCAGCAACGACCGGTCCCGCCGCGTGGTGCGCCTTCCGGTGCCATCCCGAGACAGGATCGGCCCGATCAGGCCGGTGTGCGCCGACCGGCCCCGCCGGAGCAGGGGCGGCCCGCGCCGCCGCCGCGTGGAAGTTTCCCCGGCATGCCCGCCGCGGATCCCGGGCGGGACGGGCGCCAGGCAGGATTCGGTGAGCGTGGGCGAGCCACGGCCGGTCCGCTTGCCGCCGATCGGTCGGCGGAGCGGACTCAGGTCATCGCCAAGCCGAAGAAGGTGGCGGCCGAACCTTCCCCCAAGTCGGGCGACGCCCCGATGAGCGCCAACGCGAAGCTGCTCAAGGACTCGGGTTCGATCGCGGTCGCGACGCTGATCAGCCGGATCACCGGGTTCGCCAAGCAGTTGTTGTTGCTGACGGTGCTCGGTCCGGCCATCGCGAGTGCGTTCATTTCGGCGAACCTGATCCCGAACATGGTCGCCGAGCTCGTTCTGGGCGCCGTGCTGACCGCCATCGTCGTGCCGACCCTGATCCGTGCCGAGCAGGAGGACGCCGACAACGGCGCCACGTTCGTGCGCAGATTGGTGACGGCGGCCTTCACGGTGCTGTTCGTCGCCACCGTGCTGACCTTGGCGGCCGCGCCGATCCTGGCCGGTCACGTGCTCGTCTCGTCCGACGGCAAGGTGAACACGAACCTGACCGTCGCGCTCACCTACCTCCTGGCGCCCGCGCTGCTCTTCTATGGCATGTCGGCGTTGTTCACCGCGATCCTCAACACCAGACAGGCGTTCAAGCCGGGTGCGTGGGCCCCGGTGATGAACAACTTGGTCGCGTTGACGGTGCTGGCGGTCTACGCGCTGACACCCGGCGAGATCACCCTCGATCCGGTGCGGATGAGCGATCCGAAACTGCTGGTCCTCGGCCTCGGTATCACCGCGGGCGTGGCGACGCAGGCAGTCTGTCTGCTGCCCGCGATCCGCAGGCACGGGATCAACCTGCGTCCGCTGTGGGGAGTCGACGCGCGTCTCAAGCAGTTCGGCAAGATGGGCATCGCGATCATCCTGTACGTGCTGATCAGCCAGGTCGGCCTGGTGGTCGCGAACAATGTCGCCTCCCAGGCCGACGTGGCTGGTCCCGCGATCTTCGCGAACGCATGGGCGCTGTTGCAGCTGCCCTACGGCGTGATCGGGGTAACCCTGCTCACCGCCATCATGCCGAGGCTGAGCCGCAGCGCCGCCGACGACGACACCCCCGCGGTGGTCGACGACCTGTCCGTGGCCACCCGACTCACGATGATCGCGATGATCCCGATCGTCACCTTCATGACCCTCGCGGGCCCGGAGATCGGCCAGGCGCTCTACGGCTACGCGCGGTTCTCCGGAGACGCCGAACGGCTGGGCAGCGCGGTGAGCTGGTCGGCGTTCTCGCTCATCCCGTACTCGCTCGTGCTCATCCATTTGCGGGTGTTCTACGCACGCGAGCAGGCCTGGACGCCGACCTGGATCATCCTCGGCATCACGACGATCAAGATCCTGCTCTCGGCACTGGCGCCGGTCATCGCCCGCGACAGCGACGACGTGGTGATCGTGCTCGGTGTCGCCACCGGACTCGGATTCACCGCGGGCGCGGTGATCGGCGGTGTGCTGTTGCACCGCAGCCTCGGCGACTTGCGGATGGTCAATGTCGGCCGAACTGTGACCAGAGTGTTGCTCGCCTCGATCGCGGGCGGCGCGGTGATGCTGATCGTCGACACGGTGACCGGGCTCGACCGGGTCTCCGGGGGCGCGGGCTCGTTGCTGCGCGTCGTCATCGATTCCGTGGTGATGTTCTCGGTGGCCTTCGGATTGATGCGTCTGGCCGGTATTCCCGAGGTCGTCGCCATCACCGTCGCGATCTCGCGCAAGCTCGGCATCACCCCGCCGGCGCCGGATCTCGGACTCGACGACACCCCGGCGGACGACATCTACGCGACCACCGTGCTCCGCCGTCCCGATACCTATGGATTCCCCGCATACGGGCAGTCTTTGGATACCCAGACCATGGTGCTCCCCGTCATTCGACCGGGCGCTGTTGACAGCACCGGTAAAGCACAGTTCCCGTACGCTGTTCCGCAGACCGACACGGGTTTTCAGGCCGAAGGAGGACCGAGGGTGAGCGATGACGCGGTGGGCGGCGTCCCGGCCGCTGATTCTGCGGCGCGCGCGGCAGCAGGAATGTCCACCGAGGTCGGGCCCGATGCGCCGAACTCGACGGATTCCGAGCATACCGACGCGCCAGACGAAGGCGATACGCACGAAGACGGCGCGCGTTCGGCCATGCCGCCGCACGATCCGACATACGACACCGGCATGTTGCCGATTCCCCCGCAGGTGCCTCCGAGCGCCGCGACCAACCGTGGGCAGCGTGGCCCCAAGCTCATCCCCGGTGCGTCCGTCGCCGGTGGCCGATACCGATTGCTGGCCGGTCACGGCGGTGCGCGTGGGCTGAAGTTCTGGCAGGCCCTCGATATCAAGCTCGATCGCGAGGTCGCGCTGACCTTCGTGGACGCCGATCAGACCTCCGGCGAGAACTCCGGTCACGACGGCCCGCAGGCGGTGCTGTCACGCACGCTGCGCCTGGGCCGGATCAACGCGCCGGGCCTGGCCAGGGTCCTCGACGTGGTTCGTGGCAGCTCCGGCGGCATCGTCGTGGCCGAGTGGACCCCCGGCCGTTCGCTGCGCGAGATGGCCGAGACCGTGCCCTCGCCGGTCGGCGCGGCCAGGGCCATCAGGGCGCTCGCCTCGGCGGCCGAACTCGCCCACCGTGGCGGCGGCTCGCTGTCGATCGATCACCCCGATCGGATCCGGATCAGCGCCTCCGGCGACGCCGTCCTCGCGTTCCCCGGCACCCTCGGCGATTCCGACGCGCAAGGCGATGTCCGTGGCCTCGGCGCGATGCTCTACGCCCTGATCACCGCGCGCTGGCCGATTCGCGTCGGCGGCGTCACCGGCTCGGCGGCCACCATCGGCGGTCTGCGACTGGCCGATTTCGGGCCCGACGGCACGCCGGTGGAACCGCGGCAGATCCGGCCGGAGGTGCCGTTCGAGATCTCGGCCGTCGCGGTTCGCTCGCTGGAATCCAACAAGGGCGTGCGCACCGCTGCCACCGTGCAGCACGTGCTCGAGCAGGCCTCGGTCGTCGACCAGAAGACCGACTTCATTCCGGTCTTACGACTGGGTCAGCGGGCGGTTGCCCCCGGCGCCGATTCGCTCGCCGACCCGGAACTGCTCGCCGCCGAGCGGGAACGCTCCAAGCGGATGATGTGGATCATGGTCGCCCTCGGCGTGCTCGCGGCGCTGGTGGTCGGCGTGCTGATCTGGTGGATGGTCAGCATCTTCGCGCCCGGCGCGTCGGACAAGCCACTCGACCAGCAGATCAATATCGGCCTCACCTCGAGTGTGGCGCCGCCCGCGGCGTCCGCACCGCCCGCCGACGACCCCGCGGCGCCGCCGACGAGTGTGCCGGTGCCGGTCACCGGCGCCGCGGTGTTCTCCCCGGAGGGCACTCCCGATGGCGCCGCGGCGGCGGGCGCGGTGCTCGACCAGAACGCGGCGACGGTGTGGCGCACCGATCAGTACTTCCAGCAGTTCCCCGCACTCAAGAAGGGCGTGGGGCTGCTGGCCACGCTGCCCACACCGGCGAAGCTGACCAATGTGTCGATCACCTCGCCCAGCGCGGGGAGCACCGTCGAGATCCGCACCTCGCCCACCGAGGCGCCCACCCTCGACCAGACCCAGCTGATCGGTTCGGCCAAGCTCGGTGACGGTGTCACCGATATCGCCGTACAGACCGATCAGGCCGCTCGTTTCGTGCTGGTCTGGATCACCGGACTCGCCAACTCCGGCGGTCAGTTCCAGACCGCGATCGCCGACGTCCGCTTCGACGCGGCCCCTTAGTCTCACTGCGCCGTAAAACTCTCCCGCCTCCGCGTCGCCGCAGGTGGTCGAGCATTTCCGGGTCCATCGCCGAGCGTTGTCGAACTGCGGTCCGGTTGGTGCGTGATTGTTATCGACGATATGATTCCTGCGCGCTCTCGGTTGAGAGTTACCCAGGATTTGTCGACGTCGATCCTGGACGCCGCGTAGTGGTCAGGTGATGGATCGGCCTTGTTTCGCCGACTCGAAGTCGCCGTAACGAGCGCTGTCCGAGGGGTCAGTTTGTCGCCGGAAGTCAACGAGCAAGTCCGCGGGGTGCCACCGGGGCAGGTCGAGGCCGACGTCCGCTCGTTCCTCGAGAACGGCAGCGACAAGCAATTGCTGGCTGCCCACGTGCGCGGGGAACCGCACGTTTTCGCCGAACTGCTGCGCAGGCACTCCGACCATCTCTGGCAGACCGCGCTGCGCACCTCCTACAGCCGCGAGGACGCCGCCGACTGTCTGCAGGACGCCCTGTTCTCGGCCCACCGCACCGCCGCCTCGTTCCGCGCCGAATCCGAAGTGCGCAGCTGGCTGCACGCCATCGTGGTCAATGCCTGCCTCGACCG
Source organism: Nocardia sp. PE-7 (assembly GCF_030486425.1). Lineage (NCBI taxonomy): Bacteria > Bacillati > Actinomycetota > Actinomycetes > Mycobacteriales > Nocardiaceae > Nocardia > Nocardia sp. PE-7. Next base: position 6,879,093 of record NZ_CP129614.1, read on the forward strand.
GATCCGGCGCAACAAGACCCGCCGCGCCGTCTCGATCCTGCCCGACACCATGCCGGAGGCGGTCGACCCGCACGACGCGTTCGCCGACTACGAGTTGTCCACCGTCGTGAGCGAGGCGCTGTTCACCCTCCCTGACGAACAGCGATTGGCCCTGGTCATGACCGAGATGGAGGGCCGCAGCGTGGCCGAAGCCGCCGCGGCGCTCGGCGTGGCGCCCGGCACGATCAAGAGCCGATGCGCCCGAGCGCGCGTACGTTTGCAAGAACGTTTGGAATTTTTCCGGGATCCAGGGAACCGGATGTAGTCGAGATGCGTCATTAACAGTGACGAGCAAGTCAGCGATGTAAATCCTGCGATCCGATATCGACAGAACAGGGGAGGTGCGAGGATGTCTCGATCCGTGCCGCAGCCTCCGTTCCCGTCGGAACTGCTGGCCGATCTGCATGCCGACAATCTCGCGCCCGAATTGCGCGAGCAACTGTGGCCCGTGGTCCGCACCGACGTAGACGCGCTGCACTACCTGAACAAGCTCGACGAGGTGAACACCCACCTCCGCACGCTGGCCACCGACGAGCGGGTCACCCACCGCATGCCCGACGACGTGGCCGACCGCATGTTCCGATTCGTCGCCCAACTCGACGCGGGCGACGGGCCGACCGATCGCATCACGCCGCTCTCGGCCGCTCAGGCGCCTCCTGCCGAGCCGATACCCACCGCCGACGAAACTCCCATCTCGCTGGACCGCTACCGTTCCCGGCGCCGACTGGGGCTACTCGCGGCCGCCGCGGCCACGGTGGCCGTCCTGGCGGGCGCCGGTGCCGTGTTCAGCACGTTCGACACCACCGAGGGCACCCCCACGGCCGCACCGTTCACCGAGCCGGCGGCCGCCGACGAACTCACCACCGCCGCCGCACTGCGCGCACTGGGCAAACGCGACGTGATCGGCCCGCTGGCCGACGAAGCCGCCCTCACCCGCTGTGTGCAAGCCAACGGCATCGACCGGGCGGTGCTCGGAGCGTCGAATATCACCTTCCGCGGCTCCGACGCCGTCCTCGTGCTGGTACAGGGCGTCGAGGCTCCCACCATCACCGCACTCGTCGTCGGCACCGGTTGCACCACCGGCACCCCCGAACGGCTGACCCTGCGCGACATCGGCTGAGAGTCGGCCGCGAACCGGCGCCGAGAAGCAGCGGTGCCAGCCGCGAAGCCATCACCGGGAACAACACCGATTAGGGTGTTGTTGACCGACACGTCCCCAGATTGTTTTTTCGGAAGGGCCCCATGAGCACGCCAGTTCGCGACCTGATCATCGTCGGCTCAGGACCCGCCGGCTATACGGCAGCCGTCTACGCCGCCCGCGCGGAGCTTTCGCCGCTGGTCTTCGAAGGCACCCAGTTCGGTGGCGCCCTGATGACCACCACCGAGGTGGAGAACTTCCCCGGCTTCCGCGACGGCATCATGGGTCCCGACCTCATGGAGCAGATGCGCGACCAGGCCAAGCGTTTCGGCGCCGAGCTGCGAACCGAGGACGTCGACGCGATCGACCTGTCCGGCCCGGTGAAGAAGGTCACCGTCGGTGACGAGACCTTCGAGGCCTACGCCGTCATCCTCGCGATGGGCTCGGCCGCGCGCTACCTGAACGTGCCGGGGGAGCAGGACCTGCTCGGCCGCGGTGTGAGCGCCTGCGCCACCTGCGACGGCTTCTTCTTCAAGGGCCAGGACATCGTGGTGGTCGGCGGCGGCGACTCCGCCATGGAGGAGGCGACCTTCCTCACCAAGTTCGCCGCGAGCGTCACCATCGTGCACCGCCGCGAGGAGTTCCGTGCCTCGCGGATCATGCTCGAGCGCGCCAAGGCCAACGAGAAGATCAAGTTCCGGCTCAACTCCGAGGTCGTGAAAGTCAACGGGGAGAAGAGCGTCACCAGCCTCACCCTCCGCGACACCCGCACCGGCGAGGAGTCCGAGCTCGACGCGACCGGGCTGTTCGTGGCCATCGGCCACGACCCGCGCAGCGAACTCGTCAAGGGGCAGGTCGCACTCGACGGCGAAGGCTATGTGCAGGTGACCGATCCGGGCACCGCCACCGATGTGGCAGGCGTGTTCGCCGTCGGCGATCTCGTCGACCACACCTACCGGCAGGCGATCACCGCCGCGGGCACCGGCTGCCGCGCCGCGATCGACGCCGAACGCTGGCTCGCCGAGCAAGGTGACATCACCGCCAACACGCTCGACCACGCCGACGGCCCGGCCGCCGTGCGCACCAACTGATTCAAGGAGATAGACCCATGGCCGAGAGCGCCAACACCATCACCGTCACCGACCAGTCCTTCGCCGATGACGTCCTGCTCAGCGAAAAGCCGGTGCTCGTCGACTTCTGGGCCGACTGGTGCGGCCCGTGCAAGATGGTCGCCCCCGTCCTCGAGGAGATCGCGGGCACCCACGCCGACAAGCTGACCATCGCCAAGCTCGATACCGAGGCCAACCCCGGCACCGCCCGCGACTACCAGATCCTGTCGCTGCCCACGATGATCTTGTTCCAGGGTGGCAAGCCGGTGAAACAGATCGTCGGCGCCAAGGGCAAGGCCGCACTACTGCGCGAGCTCGACGGCCTCATCTAGCACAGAGCATCCAATAAAAGCGTCTCCTACCGGCCGACGCGCCGTAGGATGCCTGGACCCGGGATTCCCGCAAAGCGGCCCGAGTCTGAGACAATCGACGGACGCTCCGGCCGAAGGAAAGGGCTCTTACGCATGCACCGACTTCGTCACGGCGATTCAGGACCAGCCGTCGCAGAGGTTCGGAGCACCCTCGCAAGCCTCGGCTTCCTGCATCTCCCACACGTCGAATCCACTGACGGACCGGAGTATTGGAAGGACACCGAGGCGGTGTTCGACCGGCCCCTCGATTCGGCGATCCGCGCGTTCCAGCAGCAGCGCGGTCTTCTCGTCGACGGGGTGGTGGGTCCGGCCACCTATCGCGCGCTGAAGGAAGCCTCCTACCGGCTGGGTGCTCGCACATTGATCTACCAGTTGTCGGCACCGCTCTACGGTGACGACGTGGCCACCCTGCAGCGCAAGCTGCAGGACCTCGGCTTCTACGTGTACCGGGTGGACGGGCACTTCGGCCCGCACACCCACGAGGGGCTCAGCGCGTTCCAGCGCGAGATCGGTCTGTCCGCCGACGGTATCTGCGGACCCGACACCTTGCGCTCGCTGGATCTGCTCGGCGCGCGCGTCACCGGTGGCAACCCGCATCGCATCGCCGAGGAAGAGGTGGTGCATCGGGCGGGCCCGCAGCTCACCGGCAAGCGCATCGTCATCGATCCCGGATTCGGCGGCGCCGACAAGGGTTTCGCGGTGCCCACCGAATTCGGCGACGTCTTCGAGTCGGAGATCCTGTGGGATCTGGCATCGCGACTCGAGGGCCGGATGGCCGCGACCGGCATGGAAACCTTCCTGTCCCGGCCGTGGGGCGCCAACCCCACCGATGTCGAACGCGCCGACACCTCCAACGCCTTCGACGCCGATCTGATGATCTCGCTGCGCTGCGCGGTCAGTGACAACCCGTCCGCCAAGGGCGTGGCCGGTTTCTACTGGGGCAACTCGCACGGTTCGGTGTCGATGATCGGTCAGGTACTGGCCGGCTTCATCCAGCGCGAAGTGGTGGCCCGAACCTCCGTGCAGGACTGCCGGACTCATCAGCGCACCTGGGACCTGTTGCGCCTGACCAAGATGCCGACCGTCCAGGTCGACCTCGGCTACCTCACCAACGACTACGACGCCTCGGTGCTCACCAACCCGCGCATGCGCGACGTGATCGCCGAAGCGATTCTCATCTCGGTGAAGCGGCTCTATCTGCTCGGCCAGGACGACCAGCCCACCGGCACCTACACCTTCGCCGAGCTACTGGCCGAAGAGCTGGCTGCCGCCGACGCGGCCCCGCGCGTGTAGTTCTTCAGACAACAATGGCCCCGCGGTTTTCCGCGGGGCCATTGTCTCGTCTCGGGTCAGTGCGCGCCGACGCGCGACGGCGGTTCCATCGACGCGGCGGCGAGGAGTTGGTCCAGCGCGCGCTCGACGTCTTCCTTCCAGCCGTGGTCGGAGTCGAGCTCCAGCCGCAGGCGCGGGAAGCGATGATGCGGGGCCACCACTTCGAAACCGACCTCGGCGAGGAAATCCGCGTCGATCATGCAGGTTTCGGGGGTGCACCTCGTCGCCGACGACGGGTCGCGCAGTGGCGCCGCGATCCGTTCCATCAGCCGCATCGACGATCCGAAGCCTCGATCGGCCACCGAACTGGACGGCGGGCCGTTGCGAATGCCGAACGCCTCCAGCGCGCGCACGCCACGACGCACCAGATCGGCCACCACGGCCTGAACCAGGCGGTGGGCTACATCGGCCTCGTCGTAGGGGAATTCGGCCTGCAGCGTGGTCAGCAGGACCGCGTCCGGGCTCACCGGGGAGGTGGGGAACAGTGCGGAGCGCGGCACGGCGCTCGGAGGGGAGTACAGCGCGCAGCCCGCGAGGTTGTTCTCCACGTGCGCCACCTGCCCGCACGAGCCCCACTCGAGCATCACCGTCGAGAGCCAGGCTTCCTTCTCGAAGACCGGATCGCTGAATGCGTGCGAGTCCTCCGCGACGGCCGGGTCGAGCTCCCAGAACACACACCGCCGGGTGTGCGCCGGGAGCTGACCCAACCCGTCGAGAGTCAAAGCCGTGACGCTGGTCGGCACCGCCTTGTTCAGCCTCCAGCTGTCGGATTCATCCACGCTCACGCCACATCACTATCCACAGTACGTGCCGCCTCTTTCAGTCACAGTGACGTTTCGGGGCCGACTTGCTCCATCAGCGCCACGATGCGCTCAAGGTCTTCGACGGACCCGAACTCGACAACGATTTTGCCCTTACGTTTGCCGAGGCTCACTGTGACCCGAGTGTCGTAGGAACCCGACAGCCGCTCGGCCACTTCTTGTAGACCCGGCATGTGGATCGGCTTGCGCTTCGGCGCCGGGGGAGCGGTCTCCGTGGGATTGCGGTTGGCGAGCGTCACCGCTTCCTCGGTGGCTCGAACCGACAAACCCTCGGCGACGATCCGCGCCGCCAATACTTCCTGTGCGTCCGCGCCGGCATCCAAGCCGAGCAGCGCCCTGGCGTGTCCAGCCGAGAGCACCCCGGCGGCCACCCGACGCTGCACGGGAATCGGCAGCTTCAGCAGACGAATCATATTCGTCACCACCGGTCGCGAGCGACCGATTCGTGAAGCCAATTCCTCGTGGGTGACATCGAATTCCTCGAGCAGCTGCTGATAGGCCGCCGCCTCCTCGAGGGGGTTCAGCTGCACCCGGTGGATGTTCTCCAGGAGTGCGTCGCGCAGCATCGAGCCGTCGTCGGTGTCGCGGATGATCGCCGGGATCGTGGCGAGTCCGGCCTCTTGGCACGCGCGCCAGCGGCGCTCGCCCATGACCAACTGGAACTTGTCGACGCCTGGTTCGACGCGGCGCACGACGATCGGCTGCATGAGACCGAACTCGCGAATCGAGTGCACCAGCTCGGCGAGAGCGTCTTCCTCGAAGACCTGACGCGGCTGCTTCGGGTTCGGCTCGATCAGCTCCGCGGGGACCTCGCGATACACCGCGCCGCCGGGGGAGACCAGATCGGATTCAGCAGGCTCGGGCTCGGCCTCCGGCTCCGCGTCCGGGACACGATGCAGGAATGCCTCGGCCGGTTGCGGGCCGATCGGATTGATCCCGATCACGCTCGCCGCGGCACTGCTCAAGCCCGGCGCCACGGCCGGACCCGTCGGGATCAATGCGGCCAACCCGCGACCGAGACCGCCTTTTTTCGCCTGACTCATCGGCTACCGATCCCTTTCTCGTTCCAACTCACGCTTAAGACGCGTCTTGCTTCAGCTGCGCACGAGCGGCGAGCTCGCGCCCCGCGTCCATGTAGCTCATCGCACCGCGCGAGCCTGGATCGTAATCCAACACGGTCATCCCGTAGCCCGGCGCCTCCGAGACCTTCACGCTGCGCGGGATCATCGACTTGAGGACCACATCGCCGAAGTGGTTGCGGACCTCCTCGGCCACCTGGTCCGCCAGCTTGGTGCGGCCGTCGTACATCGTCAGCAGGACGGTCGACACATGTAGTTCCGGGTTGAGGTGCGCCTGGACCAAACCGATGTTCCGCAGCAACTGACCCACGCCTTCGAGCGCGTAGTACTCGCACTGGATCGGGATCAGCACCTCCTTGGCCGCCACGAGCGCGTTCACCGTGAGCAGGCCCAGCGAGGGCGGGCAGTCGATCAGCACGTAATCGATGTCGAAGCCGACCATGCCCGCCTCGCGAATCGCGGTCTTCAGCCGACCTTCCCTGGCGACCATCGAGACCAGTTCGATCTCGGCGCCGGCCAGGTCGATCGTGGCCGGAACACACAGCAGGCGTTCGCTGTGCGGGCTCACCTGGATCGCGTCCTTGACCGTCACCTCGCCGATCAACAGCTCGTAGCTGGACGGCACACCCGAGTTGTGCGCGACGCCCAGCGCCGTACTCGCGTTGCCCTGCGGATCAAGATCGACCACGAGGACCGTCATTCCCTGGTGCGCTAGCGCCGCAGCGAGATTGACCGTCGTAGTCGTCTTACCGACGCCGCCCTTCTGGTTGGCGATAGTGATGATCCGTTGCTCGCGAGGTTTCGGCACATTGACCTTTCCTGGATGCAGAATCTGGCTGGCGCGTTGCGCTTCCGCCGCGATCGGGGTCTCGGCCGGGGAGATGTGCCCGAAAGGAGTATTCCCGAACGTCTCCGCGTCGAAGCTGCTGGAGTCCAGCATCCCCGGGACCCGCGACGTTGTTTCCCGTGAAACATTCGCCGGACCGCTCGACATAGATTGCTCCTAACCCGAGAAACTTCAGATCACGTATCCCCGACGAGCGTCGGCGCCGTGTCGTCACAAACAAACTGTGTCGGTGGAGAACTCGAAGACTCGAGGAGGGTGGCTCACTCCCGCCCGACTCTGACAGCTTGCCAGCCCTAAGACAGTTAGGAAAGCTGAATCGCGGCACGCCGACAAGGACACACCCAATACCCACAAATTAGAACCCGCGATCAATGTTTCACGGGAAACAGTGGGGGAGTGGGCACCACACCCCGACAACCGTTGGGCGCCGCGACACCTAAGTCGACCTCGCCCGAACAGCTCCCCCGCCAGCCCGTCCCGCCCGCCCCGGCGGCCCGCGAAATCCGTCCGGGTCCACACGCCAACTTCACTTCGACACCCGGGCCTCACGCTCCCAACCCACTCCCAACCCCCACCTCACGAACCGCACCCGACTCCCTCCCAACCAGACGGGCGCATCAGACCAGGGGGTCGGTCCGCAGGAAATCGCAACACTGCAACATCGCCACATTCGCCTCCCCAGCAGGAGCAAGCCCGCCGAGTTGTCCATTCGCCCCGCAGCAGGAGCGAGCCCGCCGAGTTAGCTCTGACTCCGGTCCGCTCTCCGGAATTTAACTGCCGCCCCTTGCCTTCCCCGAACCAAGCTCCTGAGCGAGACCGCCGCGGCTGCCACGCACGATTCGTCGCGGTGCTGGATGCTGAGGTGGGTCCGCACAGGCCGACGCTGCCGGCATCCCGCCGGGACGGATCCGGCCACCGACCCCGACCTCCCACACGTCCAACCACACACGTACCGCCTCCCAGCGCCACGCCGTACCTAACCAAAAACCACCGCCCTCCCACACTCCCAGCCGCACCGCACCCCAAACGGGGCGGGGCTGTGCGTCGCCAGGTCCACCTGCTCGACGCACCGCACGGAGGTCCCGGCGAGTCCGTCGCACCGAGCCACGTGCCCGTGCTGGTACCCAATCCCTTCCCCCCCGCTAATCCCGAACCAAGCCCTCCCGCACGCCCAACACAACGCGCACCGCCCTCCTCCCAGCGCCACGCCGTACCTACCAAAGACCACCACCTCCTGCACTCCCGGCCTCACTCCACCACCAGTCCAAACCCTCCCACGCTCCCAGCCGCGCTGGGCCAAAGCCTTAAATCTTCTCGCACTTTCAGCCGCGCTCCCAGCCTCACCGAGGCAAGGCAGATGCCCACCCCACTCCAGCGCCCCGCAGGTACACACCAAAGTCCGCCGCCCTCCCGCACTCCCAGCCACCCGGCGCTCCCCAGTTCCGCCATGACCGCACTCCCAACCCCGCACCCGCGACCCCTAGGGAGCGGCGGCCACGAAGTGGCCGGTCCGCGGCCGGGTCGCCGGTTAGCGCTCGAAGCGCATGCGCCGCAGGCGCGAGTCTCGAGCGCTAACCGGCGGCCCCTCAGGGCCGCGGACACGCGCGCGCCAGCGCGCCAAAAACACAGCGTCAAACAGCCCGGGACTACAGAACACCCAATCCCAGCCACCATCACCCCCGCACTCCCCACCCCAAGTCCAGCCGAGAACCCCTCAGCCCCAGCCCACCAACCCCGCCAACACTCGCCTTCCAACACCGCCCACCGAGCACAGTCACCCACTCAAACGGGCGCAGTGCTCGCGTCATCGCCGACGAACACAGTCACCAACTCCCGACCGGCGCAGTGCTCGCGTGGGCACCGAACACAGTCACCAAAGTCCCGACAGGCGCAGTGCTCGCGTCGTCACCGAACACAGTCACCCACTCGCGACGGGGCCTAACGCTCGACGTGGGCACCGAACTACCACCGCGCAAAATCGGCGCGACGATCCCGCTCCCACAATCACCACATACCACCCGCACGCAGATCCCTATGCCACACACGGTGATCACCGAAGGGGCTCAGCCACATCCCGAGACCGCTTCGCTGACATCCGACCTCCGAGCTTCCGCCCCGCCTCACACCCGGACCGGCTACCCCCGACAGCCGCCAGACTTCCTCTCACACCGAACTCCACTCGACCACCATGACCGCACTAGACGAGCGAACCAACTGCCGCCGAGAACACCCGAGGCCGCACAACTCCCCATCGGACACCAACACCCAAACCGAACTGAAAGTGCGAACTATCGGGCCACCTAAGGGCTGGCCCTTCTAACAACGGGCGGGCGAAGCCGCGCGCAACGAGTGCCCGAAGAACAGGTGGAGCTCCGGGCCCACGATGCGTTCGTCAGCCTCGTGCACATGGAACACACTCACCCACGACAGTCTCCATCCCGGAACTGCCACACAACAGACGGGCACATTCCGCCCTGGACTCCGCCGAAGCTCACCCCACCCGACAGACCTCACCCGACGATCACCCTCACCAGCGAGCTGAAGATTCGATCCCACAGGACACCAACGCAACTCACCACACAACGCTAAGACTGTCGCTCAGCTCTCTTCACGCCTAACAGGTCCGCTGACTCACTCAACTATCAAAAGCATCTCGATGCGAACAGAACGAGCGAGCAATTCCACCACGAGGACACCTGGCGAACTCCGCACAACGATCACGAAGTTCGATCAGCAACGAAGCCAGGGGGAGCATCGCGTTCCACGTGAAACACTTCCGCTCCACGAACCCGGCACCCCTCCGCAACGATCAAAAATAGACCCGCCACCACCCCATGCAACAACCCTCGGCAAGTTTCGTCACGTTACGAAACGCACAAACCCGCTAGGCGAAAAAAGTTCCAACCCGATCAGGATTCGCGACGCTTCCGAGCCTTCTTCTCCACCCCGGCAGCCTTCCGTTCACTACGACGAGTCGGACGCTCGGCACGGGGGAGCAGCTCGGCACTGATGACAAGCGTAGGGATTTCCACGATGCCGGCACCACACCCGACAACACGAAGATCAGTAGCTCCGTCGCGAATCAACTCTGCACCATCGCGCTCGAGTTCTTCGGCGGCACTGGTTCCTTTGAGAGCGAGCATGCGTCCGTGGTCGCGAAGGAGGGGGAGCGACCAGTGCGCAAGTTTGGCGAGAGGAGCCACCGCGCGCGACGTGACAACATCCGCACCGCCCGCTTCCTTGAGTACGCCGGACTGCTCGGCACGACCGCGAACCACCGTGACATCCAGCCCGGCTTCCTCGATGAACTCACTCAGGAAAATGGTCCGCCGCAGCAGCGGCTCCACGAGGGTGATGCGAAGGTCGGGCCGGGCGATCGCGAGGGGGATTCCGGGAAGCCCGGCGCCGCTGCCGATGTCGACAACCGAGGCGCCCTCATCGATCAGCTCGCCGATGACGGCACAGTTGAGGATGTGGCGCTCCCACAGCCGGGGAACCTCACGGGGACCGATGAGACCACGTTCCACACCGGCGGTCGCCAGCGCCGCATAGTACCGGCGGGCGATGTCCAAGCGGTCGCCGAACACTCGGGCTGCGGCGGCGGGCGGTTCCTGCTCGTCGGACGGCGCACCCAAATCTCGTTCCACGTGAAACATCCTTCTCCGTTGAGGGCAAATGAAAAAGCCCCCGGTCCGAGACCGGAGGCCTAATCACATCGTTCGTGGTTGCGGCGGAAGTCAGCCTACTCGGGCACTACCACCACGTGACGATTCGGCTCGACGCCTTCGCTCTCGCTCGCCACACCCTCGATATCGGCAACAGCATCGTGCACGATCTTGCGCTCGAACGGAGTCATCGCGGACAGCGCCTCGGGCGCTCCCGACTCGAGCACCCGCTTCGCGGCTGCGACGCCGATCTCGCTCAGATCGGCCCGGCGCTGCGCCCGCCAGCCGGCCACATCGAGCATCAGCCGGCTACGCACGCCGGTCGCCTGCTGCACGGCGAGCCGGGTCAGCTCCTGCAGCGCGTCGAGCACTTCACCATTGCGCCCGACGAGCTTGGTCAGATCGCGACCCCCGTCGATGCTCACGATGGCGCGGTCGCCCTCGACGTCGAGGTCGATATCGCCGTCGAAGTCGAGCACATCGAGTAGCTGCTCGAGGTAGTCGCCCGCGATCTCGCCCTCTTCGATCAACGCTTCTTCGGCGTCGTTCACGACGTCAACAGCACTCGTCGCCACAGTGGCGTCCCCTCCGTCGGTCTCGGTCTCAACAGTCATTGGATTCCCTCTATCCGATCGCGTCTCAGCGCTTACGCTTCTGGTTCGCACGGCCACGGTTACCCGGCCGCTGCTGCCCGCCGGGCCTGCGCTTGCCGCCGCCCTGCTTGGCCGACTGTTTGGGGGCGGTGCCGTTGGTCGCCGCGGTGCCGTTCGTCGACGACTCGTCCGCGGCCGGGGCGTCCTGCTTCTTGCGGACGTCGACCGGCTTGACACCGGGCTTGGGTGCGTTCTGCGCCCGCAGCTCCAGCTTCTTCTGCTTACGCTCTTCCTCTTCCTTTTCCATCCGGCCGAACACCAGGTGCTGCTGTCCGTAAGTCCAGATGTTGTTGGCCACCCAGTAGAGCAGGATGCCGATCATCAGGAAGGGGCCACCGACCATCACGCCGAGCGGGAAGACCCACAGCGACAGCTTGTTCATGATGGCGGCCTGCGGGTTGGCGGCAGCTTCTGGCGTCTGCCGCTGAACCGAGGCACGAGCGTTGAAGTGAGTCGCCAGACCCGCGATGATCATCAGCGGGATGGCGACGAGCGCGATGCTCATCTTGGTCGGGGTACCGCCCCAGTCCGCGAAGGCTTCGAGCTGCTCGGGAGGCGCGGTGATGAACGCCGCGATCGGCGCACCGAAGATGCGGGCAGTCAGGAAGGACTGGACGTCGGTCGCGCTGAAGATGTAGTTCGCGGTGTGCGCGTTGTCGTAGTTCGACATCCCGATCTGGCCCCAGCCGGTGCCCGTCCGGTTGAACGAGCGCAGCACGTGGAACAGACCGAGGAAGACCGGCACCTGTACCAGGACCGGCAAACAACCCATGAGCGGGTTGAAGCCGTGCTCCTTCTGGAGCTTCTGCATCTCCTTCGCCATGGTCTCGCGGTCGTTCTTGTACTTCTTCTGCAGCTCCTTGATCTGGGGCTGCAGCTCCTGCATCTGCTTGGTGGTGCGCACCTGCTTCACGAACGGCTTGTACAGCACCAGCCGGAGCGTGAAGACCAGGAACACCACGGCAAGGCTCCACGTGAGCCCGCTGTCGGCACCGAACACAAAGCCGAAGGCCTTGTGCCAGAACCACAGAATTGCGGATACCGGCCAATAGATGATGTCGAGCACGGCTCTAGGTACTCCCGTCGTTCGTATCGCCGATCAGCGCGGGCGATGACTGTGTGCAGGCTTTCGACCCGCGCTCAGGCACGGGATCCCACCCTCCAGGGTGCCAGGGCGCGCATTTCGCGAGCCGCACGACCGTCAACGCCGATCCGACGACCAGCCCGCGGGTACGCAAGGCAGTCACCGCGTACTCACTGCAGGTGGGGGTGAACCGGCAGATCGGCATCCGGGTGGGGGAGACATAGGTCCGGTACAGCTCGATCAGCGAGATCAAGGCTTTCGCGGGTAGGCGGGTGAGGGTCCTCATCACCGTTCACCGGCCGGGGTGCGACCGAGCGCGAGCTCCGGTTCCCCGCGCAAGCCGAGCTTGCGCAGGCCGGTGCGCAGCTGGCGCAGCAACTCGGCGGAATCAGCGGTAGCGGCGCCGGGCAGGGCCCTGATCACGACGTCGGTGCCGACCGGCAGTTCGTCGACCACCTGGGCGCACATATGACGCAGGCGGCGGGCCACCCGGTGGCGAACCACCGCGTTACCCACCGCCTTGCTGACAATCAGCCCGAACCGAGGACCGCCTACGCGGACCAGGGAATCGCCGTCGGCGACATCGTCGTACCCGTGCGTTAGCGCGTGTACGACGAGATCTCGCCTCCCGATTCGCTGACCGCGGCGCACCGTGCGGGAGAATTCGGCACGGTGGTGCAACCGATACGGCTCAGGCAACACCCGAGCGTCCGACTACGCGCGATCAGGCAGTCAGTTCGGTACGGCCCTTGCGGCGACGCGCCGCGACGATGGCGCGACCCGCACGGGTCCGCATCCGGAGACGGAAGCCGTGGACGCGCGCCCGACGACGGTTGTTCGGCTGGAACGTCCGCTTGCCCTTGGCCACGGTCAACACTCCTGTAGTAGGTGGGCACCATTCGGCGCCCGAAGTCTGTACAAATGATTTGTCTGCGCTGCGGACCGCGGTCTACGCACAGATTGCCTTGGCGATCGATGTGCAGCAGACAGCCGCCAACCGCGCCAAGGGGTGACTGTACGAGGGTACTTACCCCGAAGGAACGGGTCAAACTCGGCCCCCACGTACCTGTCACCGGCACGGGTCAAGGCTACCGGACTCCCGAATGGACCAGGGGATCGGCCCGACCAGGCACGACACGCCCGGGCTACAGTGACGCATCCGGCCACTTTTCGTGAGTTCTTCCACACCCCTGGCGTTGCGTGACGCGGCCAGCTAACCTCTGTAGCCGGGGGATTGCTGAAGAACCGCAGGTCCAGCCCCATTCACTGCCACACGCTGGCAGAATTCCTTTATCCCCAGGTTTGTCCACATCTGTGGATAATTATGTGGACAGACGGCCGCAGTGGCATATTCGTAGGGCCGTCGGTGCCCGCGCCGCAGTCCGGAATCACCGGACCACAGCGTTCGAACCGGCTTCGGTTGTACGCAGGATCACTGGAATACACCTGTTCACGGGTGGTTTCCGGCGTGCGCGAAGGCCGTGGGCCCCAACAAACCGGTCCGGGGAGGACGCTGTATGGACGACGAGCAGAACGTGCTGGCCACAGTGTGGCCGGAGGTGGTTGCCGAACTCACCACCGGCTCGGCCGACGGCGCCATCCCCGCGGTGAGTCGCGCACAGCAGGCCTGGTTGAAGCTGGTGAAGCCGCTCACCGTCGCGCAGGGTTTCGCGTTGCTGTCGGTTCCGTCGTCGCTGGCACAGGAGGCGATCGAGCGTGATCTGCGCGAGCCGATCCTGCGATCGCTCGCCCGCCGATTGGGTCCCCAGGTGGAAGGACTCGGCGTGCGCATCGCCGCGCCGAGCCCGGCCGCGGGGGAGCGGGCCGGTAGTTCGCCTCGGCACGCCAGGATGACGAGCAGGCCGGAACGTCCGCGCGAGCAGGTCCGTCCGCCCGCCGGTTATCCCGGTCCCGATTTCAGTGTTCCCGACTACGCCGCCCGCGGCGAGTACGGCAGGCCGCGCTACGGCGCGGGCGAGTACCCCGTCCAGGGCGGCGAGTACGGCAACGACTATCAGTCCTCGCCCGACTATCCGGCCAATGGTGAGTACCCGAACAGCTACGGCGGCCGTGAGTACCCCGGGCAGGCCGGCGAGTACGGCGAGCGCAACGACTACGCGGGGCACCGCGAGTACCCGATCGAACCGGAGTACCAGCAGCAACAGCCCGAATACCAGCAGGCACCGGCCGAATTCAGCCAACCGTCGGAGTACAAGCAGGCCCCGTCGGAATACGGCCAGCAGTCCGAATACCAGCAGGCGCCCTCGGAGTACGGCCAGCAGCCGGAGTACAAGCAGCCACCCTCCGACTACTCCCAGCAACCCGAGTACCAGGGTGAACGCAACGAGTTCCCCGGCACCGATTTCGAGCCGACCGTGGCGTACCCGACACCCGACTACCCCGGCGGCGAGTTCGGCGGCCGCGGTGAGTTCCGTGGTGCGCGTCCGGACCAGCGTGTCCCCGAGACCGCACCGCCCGCACGCCGTGAGCAGGCCTCAGCGCCGCGCCGCGACCACTCCGGGCAGGAGTCGCTGTTCACTCCCGAGCCGCCTGCGCAGCGCGCGCCCAACCGCAGGCCGTCCGAGGAGCCCACACCGGCCCGCGCCGAGGAGTCCAGCAACGAGGGCCAGGACAAGCCGTTCCCCGGCCAGCCCGGCGCCCAGCCGGTCGACGACGAACCGGTGGTCAGCAACCGCAACAACTGGCCGACCTACTTCAACAAGTCGCCCGAGGCGCCGCCGCAGTCGTCCTCGTCGGCCAGTCTCAATGCCAAGTACACGTTCGAGACCTTCGTCATCGGCGCGTCCAACCGGTTCGCGCACGCGGCCGCGGTCGCCATCGCGGAGGCGCCGGCACGCGCCTACAACCCGCTGTTCGTCTGGGGCGCTTCGGGATTGGGCAAAACCCATCTGCTGCACGCGGCGGGTCACTACGCGCAGCGACTGTTTCCCGGCATGCGGGTGAAGTACGTCTCCACCGAGGAATTCACCAACGACTTCATCAACAGCCTGCGCGACGACCGCAAGGTCGCGTTCAAGCGGCGCTACCGCGAGACCGACATCCTGCTGGTGGACGACATCCAGTTCATCGAGGGCAAGGAAGGCATCCAGGAGGAGTTCTTCCACACCTTCAACACCCTGCACAACGCGAACAAGCAGATCGTGGTGTCCTCGGATCGCCCGCCCAAGCAGCTGGCCACCCTGGAGGAACGGCTGCGGACCCGCTTCGAGTGGGGCCTGATCACCGATGTGCAGCCCCCTGAGCTGGAGACTCGCATCGCGATCCTGCGTAAGAAGGCGCGGATGGACCGGCTCGATGTGCCGCACGACGTGCTCGAACTGATCGCCAGCCGGGTGGAGCGCAATATCCGCGAGCTCGAGGGCGCGCTGATCCGGGTGACGGCCTTCGCCTCGCTCAACGGTCAGCCGCTCGACCTCTCGCTGGCCGAGGTGGTGCTGCGCGACCTGATGCCCGACACCGCGGCCCTGGAGATCAACGCGGCGACGATCATGGCCGTCACCGCCGAGTACTTCAACACCACGCTCGAAGAGCTCACCGGGCCGGGTAAGGCGCGTCCGCTCGCGCAAGCCCGCCAGATCGCGATGTACCTGTGCCGTGAGCTCACCGATCTGTCGCTGCCCAAGATCGGGCAGGCGTTCGGTCGCGACCACACCACGGTGATGTACGCGGAGAAAAAAGTGCGCAAGGAGATGACTGAGCGCCGTCGCGTCTACGACCAGGTCCAAGAACTCACAGCCCGAATTAAACAGCGCTCCCGCTGATTTCATCCCCAACCCCGAACACCGCCCTGACCTGGGGCGGTGTTCTTTTTTGCCCTGTGGATTCCTCGAGGAATTCCTGTGGACTCCTCGAGGAATCCACACCTTTGTGCACCGGTCGGTGCACAGGGTGTTGGGCACGGGTGTGCAGCGTTCATGCACAGGCAGTTGTCCACATCATCCACAAGACGCTCCACTAACACCTGTGCACTAGCGGTGACCTGCGATGTCACCGAATCCGGCCTGTGGATTCCTCGAGGAGTCCCTGTGGAGTCCTCGAGGAATCCCCACCGTTGCCACCAGGCTGGCCCGATGTGTGAACAACTGGGTGAATCCGGTGGAACAACTCGAGGACAACTCGAGGATGGAATGGGGACAACTCCGCCCCTCCACAGCCACCGCCGATTCATCCTCGAGTCACCCCAAGGCCATCCCCATGCCACCAAGCGCTCTGACCTGCGGATTCGATCGAAATCCACAGATTCCACAGTGCCTACTACTACTTCAGTTCTCCTTCTAGAGAGAACTCTTTTAAAACAGGGTGTGTGGAAACTCGGTTGGGGAGGCTCGGCTTCGTCGGTTGTCCACTCACAGGCGGGCAAGGAGGAGCACGGGTAGTTCGACGAACAGGAATCGACCGGGAGGGTCGATGCGGAGTTCGCGCGCTGCACGGGTACCGTTTGGTTGTCGGTCGGTTGTGCGAGACTCAGTGCGCGGCCGACACAGCAGTTCAACTCCGCTGACACACCCCCGCACACGGATTCGAAACTCGGAGAGGACAAATCGGGCGATGGAGCTTGCGAGCATGAAGTTTCGGGTCGCCCGAGAGGACTTCGCCGAATCGGTGGCCTGGGTGGCGCGCAGTCTCCCGTCCCGGCCTCCGGTGCCTGTTCTGGGCGGTGTGCTCCTGGTGGCCGACGAGAACGGCCTGACGGTCTCCGGGTTCGATTACGAGGTCTCCGCGCAGATGCGCGTCGCGGCCGAGGTCGCCGGTCCCGGTCAGGTGCTGGTCTCGGGTCGCCTGCTCGCCGACATCACCAAGTCGCTGTCGAACAAGCCGGTCGATGTCTCCGTCGACGGCACCCGCGTGCTCATCGCCTGTGGCAGCGCGAAGTTCTCCCTGCCGACCATGCCGGTCGAGGACTATCCCCAGCTGCCCGAGGTACCGCAGCAGACCGGTGAGGTCACCGTCGACGTGTTCGCCGAGGCCGTCGGCCAGGTCGCCGTCGCCGCCGGCCGTGACGACACGCTGCCGATGCTCACCGGCATCCGTGTCGAGATCGAGGGCAACGATGTGGTGCTCGCCGCCACCGACCGCTTCCGCCTCGCCGTGCGCCACCTGCAGTGGCAGCCGACCCGCTCCGATATCGAGACCGCGGTGCTCATCCCCGCGCGTACGCTGTCCGAGGCCGCCAAGACCCTCGGTGCGGCCGAGGCGCCGGTGCAGCTGTCGCTGGGCAGCGGCGGTGGCGCCGACGGCCTGCTCGGCATCGTCAACGGCGGCAGGCGCACCACCACCCGACTGCTCGACGCGGAATTCCCCAAGTTCCGCCAGTTGCTCCCCAAGGAGCACACCTCCATCGCCACCCTGCCCGTCGCCGTGCTGTCGGAGGCGATCAAGCGCGTCGCCCTGGTGGCCGAGCGCGGTGCCCAGGTGCGGCTCGAGTTCTCCACAGACGGCGTGCTGTTGTCAGCGGGTGGGGACGACGCGGGCCGGGCCGAGGAATGGCTGGAGGCGGATTTCCGTGGCGAACCGCTCACCATCGCGTTCAACCCCGGCTACCTGACCGAGGGCCTCGCCGCGCTGCACACCGACCGGGTCACCTTCGGGTTCACCACCCCCAGCCGTCCCGCCGTGCTGCTGCCCGCCTCCGACGAAGAGCCCAAGGTGCTCGAGTCGGGTGCGTTCGCGGCGCTGGAGAGCCAGTACATCTACCTGTTGATGCCGGTCCGGCTGCCCGGCTGAGCCGGCAGGCGCCGGTAAGCCCATATGTTCATTCGTGAGCTGTCGGTCCGTGATTTCCGTTCGTGGGAGCACGCCGACCTCGAGTTGTCCCCAGGGCGCACAGTGCTGCTGGGGGCAAACGGCAACGGCAAGACGAATCTGCTCGAGGCGGTCGGCTATCTGGCGACGCTCGGCTCGCACCGGGTCTCCGCCGACGCGCCACTGATCCGGATGGGCGCCACCCAGGCCAGGATCGGGGCCACCGTGGTGAACACCGGCCGGGAACTGCGCGTGGACGTGGAGCTCAAGGCGGGTAGTGCCAACCGCGCGCAGATCAACCGCTCGCCGGTGCGCCGCTCCCGCGAAATCCTGGGGATTCTGCACACCGTCTTGTTCGCGCCGGAGGATCTGGCGCTGGTGCGTGGGGATCCGGGGGAGCGGCGTCGGTTCCTCGACGAGTTGTCCACAGCCCGGTTGCCCAGGCTCGCCGGTGTCCGCGCCGACTACGACAAGGTGTTGCGCCAACGCTCGGCCCTGTTGAAAACCGCCGGGCGCCAATCGCGCTCGCGTTCCGATCTGAGCACACTGGACGTGTGGGACGGACACCTCGCCGACCACGCGGCGGTACTGCTCGCCGAACGGCTGCGCCTGGTACACGACCTGTATCCCCATCTGTCCCAGGCATATCGGTCGATCGCACCCGAATCACGTCCTGCCGCAATCACTTACCGCTCGGGGTATCTCCCGCCGGAACTGCTCGATCCGGCCAGGGCGCCGGAGGCCGGTGACGCGCAACTGCTGCACGAGATCATGCTGCGCGAGCTGGCCGCCGCACGGAACCGGGAGCTCGATCGCGGGGTCTGTCTGGTCGGCCCGCATCGCGACGATCTGGAGTTGCTGCTCGGCAGCGCGCCCGCGAAGGGCTTCGCCAGCCATGGTGAATCCTGGTCGTTCGCCCTCGCGCTGCGGTTGGCCTCGTTCGAGCTGTTGCGCAGCGAGGGTTCCGAACCGGTGCTGTTGCTCGACGACGTGTTCGCCGAACTCGATCGTCGTCGCCGCGCCGCGCTCGCGGAGGTGGCTTCGGGCGCCGAGCAGGTGTTGATCACGGCCGCGGTGGCCGAGGACGTGCCGTCGGAACTGGCCGCCGAACCGTTGCGTGTGCAAACGACCGGCGAAGCCGACCGACGTACCTCACAGATCGTCACCGAAGTCGTCGAACACGCCGAAGATATGCACAGATCGCGATAGTTATCCCCAGCCCCTGTGGAAAACCGGCAACATGCTGGACATATGCCGGATCGGTGCTCGACGAGCCAGTCGGCGCTCCGGCGTAGACTCCATCCACACTCGGCCACCCTCGACACCGGAAGGCGGAAACCCGTGCCGGAAGAACCCGCACCGGAGCTGCGCGGCATCGATCTGGCCCGTCGCGCGCTGGAGGAGGCGCGTGCCGCGGCCAAGGCGAGTGGCAAGTCCATCGGGCAGGGCAGGGCTTCGCCGGTACGCAAATTGCGGGCAGGCGGCAGGCGTCGCAGCGGTTGGTCCGGGGCGGGCCCCGATGCCCGCGATCCCCAGCTCCTCGGCGCGCTCAGCGGCTCGCTGGCGAAGAATCGTGGCTGGTCAGGCAAGGTAGCCGAGGGCACCGTCTTCGGCAGCTGGCCACGGGTGGTCGGCGAGGACATCGCCTCACACGCCACCCCGGTGACCCTAGAGGGCGGTGTGCTCAAGATCGCCGCGGAGTCCACCGCGTGGGCCACCCAGCTGCGCATGTTGCAGAGCCAGATCCTGGCCAAGATCAATGCCGCGGTCGGTCACGGCGTGGTCACCTCCCTGCGCATCACCGGCCCCGCCGCGCCGAGCTGGCGCAAGGGCGATCGACACATCAAGGGCCGTGGCCCGCGCGATACCTACGGGTAGCCGCGCGGTGACCGGGGCGAGATCCGTTGTGCCTGCCTCGCTCTCACGCCTCGAGTTGTGGACATGTGCACAACGCCTGTGGATAACTTTTACCCAGAGCGACATGCCGGATCTCGCACCACGTGACCATCGCCTCGGACGAGCCCGCCTATTCGCTCCCACGACCGTCAAAATCCCCGTAGAGGCGGAAATGTCTCGCGGTTGAGCGATTTCTTGCATTCACGGCGACGCCAGGGGTGTCGTAGGTGCACTGTAAGTTGGGCTTACCAGTAGGATGGTGACGTAACCAGCGGCGAACCTTCGGCGCGTGCTGTGCAGTCCGTGATATCTGATGGCTCCTTCCGAGCCGTGCGCGTGCTGCCCGGATCGCTGCGCCAGGGATCAGCAAGTAAGGAGAGCTACCGAGAAGTGGCTGCCAACGACTCCAACGCATCGGGCAACAATTCAGGCTACGGTGCCTCTTCCATCACGGTCCTCGAAGGCCTCGAGGCGGTGCGCAAGCGCCCTGGCATGTACATCGGGTCCACCGGTGAACGCGGTCTGCACCACCTCATCTGGGAGGTTGTGGACAACTCGGTCGATGAGGCGATGGCCGGCTACGCGACCAAGGTCGAGGTGACCCTGCTCGCCGACGGCGGCGTCGAGGTGATCGACGACGGTCGTGGCATCCCGGTCGGGATGCACGCGCAGGGCGTGCCGACGATCGAGGTCGTCATGACCCAGCTGCACGCCGGTGGCAAGTTCGACTCCGACTCCTACGCGGTGTCGGGTGGTCTGCACGGTGTCGGTATCTCGGTGGTGAACGCGCTCTCGACCAAGGTCGAGGTCGAGATCGACGTCGACGGCTACCACTGGACCCAGACCTACAAGGACGCCAAGCCCGGCAAGCTCGCGCAGGGCGAGGCGACCAAGGCCACCGGCACCACGGTGCGGTTCTGGGCCGACCCGGACATCTTCGAGACCACCACCTACAACTTCGAGACCGTGGCGCGGCGCCTGCAGGAGATGGCCTTCCTGAACAAGGGCCTCACCATCAAGCTCACCGATGAGCGGGTCGCCGTGGGCGACGTCCTCGACGAGGTGGTCAGTGAGACCGCCGAGGCGCCCAAGGACGCCGAGGTGGTCGCCGCGGAAGCGGCCGAGCACAAGGTGAAGACCCGCACCTACCACTACCCGGGCGGCCTGGTGGACTTCGTCCGCCACATCAACCGCACCAAGTCGGCCATCCACAACTCGGTCGTCGGCTACACGGTCAAGGGCACCGGCCACGAGCTCGAGGTCGCGATGCAGTGGAACTCGGGTTACTCCGAGTCGGTCCACACCTTCGCCAACACGATCAACACCCATGAGGGCGGCACCCACGAAGAGGGCTTCCGCGCGGCGCTCACCACGGTGGTCAACAAGTACGCCAAGGAGAAGAAGCTCCTCAAGGAGAAGGACGGCAACCTCACCGGCGACGACATCCGCGAGGGCCTGGCCGCCATCGTGAGCGTCAAGGTCGGCGAGCCGCAGTTCGAGGGCCAGACCAAGACCAAGCTGGGCAACACCGAGGTCAAGTCGTTCGTGCAGCGCGCCTGCAACGAGCACCTGCAGCACTGGTTCGAGGCCAACCCGGCCGACGCGAAGACCATCGTGCAGAAGGCGGTGTCCTCGGCGCAGGCCCGGATGGCCGCCCGTAAGGCGCGTGAGCTGGTGCGTCGCAAGTCGGCGACCGACCTGGGCGGACTGCCGGGCAAGCTGGCCGACTGCCGGTCGAAGGATCCGGGCAAGTGTGAGATCTACATCGTCGAGGGCGACTCCGCCGGTGGTTCGGCGAAGTCGGGCCGCGACTCGATGTACCAGGCGATCCTGCCGCTGCGCGGCAAGATCATCAACGTCGAGAAGGCCCGCATCGACCGCGTCCTCAAGAACAACGAGGTCCAGTCGATCATCACCGCGTTCGGCACCGGTATCCACGACGAGTTCGATATCGCCAAGCTGCGCTACAACAAGATCATCCTGATGGCCGACGCCGACGTGGACGGTCAGCACATCGCGACGCTGCTGCTCACGCTGCTGTTCCGCTTCATGCGTCCGCTGGTCGAGCACGGTCACGTGTACCTGGCCCAGCCGCCGCTGTACAAGCTCAAGTGGATGCGTTCGGACCCGGAGTTCGCCTACTCCGACCGTGAGCGCGACGCGCTGGTCGAGGCCGGTCTCGCCGCGGGCAAGAAGATCAACAAGGACGACGGCATCCAGCGCTACAAGGGTCTGGGCGAGATGAACGCCAAGGAGCTGTGGGAAACCACGATGGACCCCGCGGTTCGGGTACTTCGTCAGGTGACGCTCGACGACGCGGCCGCGGCCGACGAGCTGTTCTCCGTGCTGATGGGCGAGGACGTGGAGGCACGTCGCAGCTTCATCACCCGCAATGCCAAGGACGTCCGTTTCCTCGATGTGTAAGCGGCGCAGCGCCTGATGGGCGCGCCCGCTCGCATGTCGGCCCCTCGAAGGAGATTTGATGACTGAGACCACGCTGCCACCGTCCGGCGGTGCGGGCGACCGGACCGAACCGGTCGATATCCAGACCGAAATGCAGAACAGCTACATCGACTACGCCATGAGCGTGATCGTGGGCCGCGCGCTGCCCGACGTGCGCGACGGCCTCAAGCCGGTGCACCGGCGCGTGCTCTACGCGATGTACGACAACGGCTACCGCCCCGATCGCGGCTATGTGAAGTCCGCGCGTCCGGTCGCCGAGACCATGGGTAACTACCACCCGCACGGCGACTCGTCGATCTACGACACCCTCGTGCGCATGGCCCAGCCGTGGTCGCTGCGCTACCCGATGGTCGACGGCCAGGGCAACTTCGGTTCCCGCGGCAACGACGGCGCGGCCGCCATGCGGTACACCGAGTGCCGTCTGACCCCGCTCGCGATGGAGATGCTGCGCGATATCGACCAGGAGACGGTCGATTTCGTTCCGAACTACGACGGTCGCTCGCAGGAGCCGACCGTGCTGCCCGCGCGGGTGCCCGCCCTGCTGATGAACGGCAGCAACGGCATCGCGGTCGGTATGGCGACCAACATCCCGCCGCACAACCTCAACGAGCTGGCCGAGGCTATCTACTGGGCGTTGGAGAACTACGAGGCCGACGAGGAATCCACCCTCGCCGCCTGCATGGAACGGGTCAAGGGCCCCGACTTCCCGACCCACGGCCTGATCGTCGGCGGCCAGGGCATCCACGACGCCTACACCACCGGTCGCGGTTCCATCCGCATGCGCGGTGTGGTGGAGATCGAGGAAGACGCGCGTGGTCGCACCACGATCGTCATCACCGAGCTGCCGTACCAGGTCAACACCGACAACTTCGTCAACTCCATCGCCGAGCAGGTGAAGGACGCGAAGATCGCGGGTATCTCCGATATCCACGACGAGTCCTCCGACCGTGTCGGCATGCGCATCGTGGTCACGGTCAAGCGTGACGCGGTGGCGAAGGTGGTGCTGAACAACCTCTACAAGCACACCCAGCTGCAGACCAGCTTCGGCGCGAACATGCTCTCGATCGTCGATGGCGTGCCGCGTACCCTGCGCCTGGACCAGATGATTCGCTACTACGTGAATCACGAGCTCGAGGTCATCGTCCGGCGCACCCGCTACCTGCTGCGCAAGGCCGAGGAGCGGGCCCACATCCTGCGCGGCCTGGTCAAGGCCCTCGACATGCTCGACCAGGTCATCGCGTTGATCCGCGGCGCGGCCAACACCGATACCGCGCGCACCGGCCTGATGCAGCTGCTCGACATCGACGAGATCCAGTCGACCGCCATCCTCGACATGCAGCTGCGTCGGCTGTCGGCCCTGGAACGTCAGCGCATCATCGACGATCTGGCCAAGATCGAGATCGAGATCGCCGACTACAAGGACATTCTCGAAAAGCCCGAGCGCCAGCGCGCGATCGTGCGCGACGAGCTGGCCGAGATCGTCGAGAAGTACGGCGACGACCGTCGGACCAGGATCATCGCCGCCGACGGTGACGTCGCCGACGAGGACCTGATCGCGCGCGAGGACGTGGTGGTCACGATCACCGAGACCGGCTACGCCAAGCGCACCAAGACCGATCTCTACCGCTCGCAGAAGCGCGGCGGCAAGGGCGTCATGGGCGCTGGTCTCAAGCAGGACGACATCGTCAAGCACTTCTTCGTGTCATCCACGCACGACTGGCTGCTGTTCTTCACCAACAAGGGTCGCGTCTACCGGGCCAAGGCCTACGAGCTGC
The DNA here is from genome assembly GCF_030486425.1 of Nocardia sp. PE-7. Taxonomy (NCBI): domain Bacteria; kingdom Bacillati; phylum Actinomycetota; class Actinomycetes; order Mycobacteriales; family Nocardiaceae; genus Nocardia; species Nocardia sp. PE-7. The sequence continues at coordinate 6,903,128 of NZ_CP129614.1, forward strand.
CCGAGGCCAACCGGACCGCGCGTGGACAGCACGTGGCCAACCTGCTGGCCTTCCAGCCGGATGAGAAGATCGCCCAGATCATCCAGCTCAAGACCTACGAGGACGCTCCGTACCTCGTGCTCGCGACACGCGCGGGCCTGGTGAAGAAGTCCAAACTCACAGACTTCGACTCCAACCGCTCCGGCGGCATCGTCGCGGTGAACCTGCGCGACGACGACGAATTGGTCGGTGCGGTGCTGTGCTCGTCCGACGACGACCTGCTCCTGGTCTCGGCGCACGGCCAGTCGATCCGCTTCGCCGCCACCGATGAGGCCCTGCGTCCGATGGGTCGGGCCACCTCCGGCGTGCAGGGCATGCGCTTCAACACCGACGACGAATTGCTCTCGCTCAACGTGGTGCGTCTGGAGACGTATCTGCTTGTCGCGACGGCTGGTGGGTATGCCAAGCGCACGGCGATCGAGGAGTACACAGCCCAGGGTCGGGGCGGAAAAGGCGTATTGACAATCCAGTACGACCCGAAACGTGGCAGCCTGGTGGGTGCGCTCATCGTCGACGACGAGGACGAGCTGTACGCGATCACTTCCAGTGGTGGCGTCATCCGCACCGCGGCCAAGCAGGTTCGTAAGGCCGGACGCCAGACCAAGGGCGTGCGATTGATGAACCTCGCGGATGGCGATACCTTGCTAGCGATCGCGCGCAACGCCGACGAGCCCGATCCCGATCAGCTCCTCGGCGACGTGGCTTCGGAGTAACACACCAAATAGCGGCGGCAACGAACGGATCTGAGGATTCCATTGACCACACCGAATCAGTCGAACGACGATCGGAACCAGACCAACGGCGTCACCGAGCGAATCGCCACGTCTCCGATCCCGCCGCGGCCGATCCCACGCCAGGGCGGTCCGACCGAGGGCGCGGCGCCGGAATCCGGTGCGGCCGGTGCCGATTCGCTCGACGGTAAGGGCAGCAAATCCTCGCCCTACCAGGACGGGTGGGCTCAGCTGCCGCAGCGTGAACCGCAGTCGAACCTGTACCGGCCCGGCGAAGCGCCGAGCCAGGGCCGGCCCTCGTCCGGGGCGGCGGCAGGCGGGCTCAAGGGCAGCGGTGCGTCCAACGCGCGCACCACCGCTGACCTGGCGGCCAAGGCGGCCCGCAAAGAAGCGGCGATGGTGAAGTCCGTCGGTATCGACGGGCCGACCCGCAGTATCGCGCGTCCGGAACTGGTCAAGGACATGCCCGACCTGTCCGACGTGCGCCACCCGGCGCCCGAGGCGCCGGTGGCGCCGCCGCCGGGGCTACCGATGGCCCCGCAGCCCCAGCAGCACTACAACCAGGGGCCGAGTGCGCGGGCAGCCGCGGCGGGCACGGTCTCGCCCGCGGTACCGGTGGCCATCGCGGCCGCCGCGTCGGGTGAGCCCCTACGCGCGACGGTGCAGATCCGCCGGATCGACCCCTGGTCGACCCTGAAGATCACGCTGGTGATCAGCGTCGCACTGTTCTTCGTGTGGATGCTGGCCGTCGGCCTGCTCTACATCGTCCTGGCCGGCATGGGCGTCTGGGACAACCTGGACAACTCGCTGGGCGAGATGCTGAACCCGGAGGGCAACTCGTCGAGCCTGATCGACGCGGGCACGGTGTTCGGCTACGCGGGTGTGATCGGCCTGATCAACGTGGTGCTGTTCACCGCGCTGGCCACTGTCGGCGTGTTCATCTACAACCAGTGCTGCGATCTGGTCGGCGGCATCCAGGTAACCCTGGCTGATCCCGACTAGAACTGGGTTTTCCCGAACGGCCGGTCGGCTCAGGAAACTGGGCCTGACCGGCCGTTTTGGTTATCGGCAGCCAGGTAAGGTAACCTCGTTTCTCGTTGCGGTTCACTGCTCCGGCAGGGGATCGAAATGAGTTCGGGCCTATAGCTCAGGCGGTTAGAGCGCTTCGCTGATAACGAAGAGGTCGGAGGTTCAAGTCCTCCTAGGCCCACTCCCGAACAGCACAGTAGGGTGGGAATCATGAAGATTGTCCTCATGGTCGGTGTTGTGATCGCCGTTCTCATCGGTGTCAACAAATTCCGCAAGCGCGACGACGCAGACCTCTGGCGCGAGGTCACCACCCGCTGATTTCGGGTTGCCAACTGGTCAGCGACCAGTAAGGGGCCTTAGCTCAATTGGCAGAGCACTGCCTTTGCAAGGCAGGGGTTAGGGGTTCGATTCCCCTAGGCTCCACATCTGTGAATTCCTCGGTATTCGATTTTCTCCTCACCGCCACCCCCGTCGACTCGGTTTCGACTGACTTCGCGGCGGAATGGGCACGTCACCGCGCCCGGTCCCACGATTTCGCGAATTCCATCGACCGCGCGGCGATCGCCGGATTCGACAGTGCAGGCACAGGTCCCGCGTTTCTCGGGGGATATCAGGAAGCGCTGCACGCGCTGGTGCCCTCGCTCGATCCCGCCGAGCTGTCCTCGATGTGCGCGACCGAAACCGCCGGTGCGCGGCCGTCGACGATGACCACCACGGTGGACGAGGACGGCGCCGTCAGCGGGACGAAATCCTTCGCGACGCTCGGTGCGTTCGCCGATCGGTTCCTGGTGATCGCCCGCTCCGGTACCCAGCCCGACGGCAGGCCGATCCTGCGAGCTGTGCTGGTGCCCGCCGGCGCCGCCGCCGCGGTGTCGCCGTTGCCCACGCTGCCGTTCGCGCCCGAGATCCCGCACGCGGAAGTCGCTTTCGATGCCGCGCCGGGCGAAGTGCTGCCCGGTGACGGCTACGCGGACTATCTGAAGCCGTTCCGGACGGTCGAGGACCTGCACGTGGTGGCCGCTGTGCTCGGTCAGCTGGTTCGGGTGGCCCGATTGTCACAGTGGCCCGCTGAGCCCGTAGAACAGCTGCTGGCGCTGTTTGCGGCGGTCCGTGGGGTCGGTGGCGAGGATCCGAGCTCGCCGGGTGTGCACATCGCGCTCGGCGGTCTCTTCGATCGGCTGACCGGCTTGCGTACCGAACTGGAGCCGCTGTGGGCGCCGGTGGACCCGGAAGTCAGGAAGCGCTGGGAGCGTGACGTTCCGCTGCTCGGGGTGGCGGGCAAGGTGCGGGCGGCGCGACTGGCGACGGCATGGCGCGCGCTCGCCTGATCAACCGCTTCTGGCGAAGGTGCCGAGGCCGTTCTCGTCGAAGTAGTCGATGGTCAGCCTGCCGTCGGTGAACCGCGCCGAGGAGAGGCTGCCGGGCGGTGCGTTCTCACCGCTCGGCTCGAAGGCGAAGGTGTCGCCCTCCCAGTGCCGGAGCGGGTACTCCTGCCGCGCGGGACCGATGGTGAGGACCAGGCCCGTCGGTGTCGCCGAGATCGTCGCGGGGCCCCAGTAATCGCTGTCGTAGGTGCCCGTGTAGGTCGACAGTGCTTGTGCGGGAGCCGGATCGGACGGGGCTGTCTTGCCGGACAGGTCGCCTTCCGGTGCGTCGGCCGCGGCGAACGCCTCGCGGTACAGCCCGCGCCAGTCCTCGCGCACCTCGCCGAACTGCACCAGATCGCCGAACTCGGCGGTCAGGGTCTCCGGGATGCCGAGCGGCGCCGCGTTCGTCAGCGCGACGATGGCCACGTCGGCGGAGGGGATCACCAGGAAGTTGGTCGCCGCGCCGAGGGCGAAGGCGCCGGAATGGCTGTTGGTGGTGCGACCCGCCGAGGAGACCGACACGTTGAAGCCGTATCCGTAGTTGCCTGCCCGCGCGGCGGGGGTCGTGGGCGGCGCCGAGACGATCTGGGGTGTGACGGCGGGCAGCAGGGCTTCGGGCGGGGCGATGGTGGTCGCGCCCGTCGTGCCGTCGCCGAGCAGCATCGTCAGCCAGCGAGCCATGTCGTTCACCGACGAGCTCGCACCGCCCGCGGGGGACTGGGGGTCGGGGTCGCGCACGTAGCGAGCGACCCATTCACCGTCGATGTTCACGTGCCCCACCGCGTGGTTGGGACGGGCACGGAAGTCGTCGAAGCGAGAGCTGGTGTCGCGCATGCCGAGCGGGGTGTAGAGGGCATCGGCCGACAGTTGGGCCCAGTCCTTTCTGGCCGCCGCGGCTACGGATTCCGCCGCGGCGGTGAGCCCGAAGTTGGTGTAGTGGTAGGTGATGCGGAACGGGTCGAGGGGCTCGAGACGCAGCTTGTCGAGGATCGCGGCCTGGTCGTAGCCGATGTCTTCGAGCCGATCTCCCGCGTGGTCGGGCAAGCCGCTGCGGTGCGCGAACAGGTCGCCGACGGTGACTTGGGCCGTGGTGGCGGGATCGGCCAGTGCGAACGACGGGAGGTGGGTGACCACCGGGGTCGTCCACTCGACCGTGTTCGCGCCGACCTGATTGGCTACCACGGTCGCGGCGAGCGACTTCGACACCGAGGCGAGTTGGAAGACGGTATCGGCGTCGATCTTGTCCGGGCCGCCTGCCTCGCGAACACCGAAACCCTTGGCGTACACGGTCTTTCCGCCGTGGACGACGGCCACTGCCATGCCGGGGATACCGCTGGAGTCCATCAGCGAGCCCGCCAGTTCGTCGAGGCGACCGATGGCCTTGTCTACCGCGTCGGCGGGCAGGGCGACACCGGCGACTTGATTCGGCGGGACCTCGGCGGAGGGCGTCGCGGCGGGGGGTTCGTCGTCGGTGGAACCGGTGCAGCCGACCAGGATCGTCATCGACAAGACGACCCCGGCGATCGCACCGCGACCAGGCACCATGGGCAGACGATAACCCTGGTAGCCGGGTGATCGCCGGAACGTGGCCGGACTGTAACGCTCGGCGTGTCGGTGCGCATCGGGTGGTCTGCCGAGCTGCGACCTTGCCGGAAAATGGGGAGCGGGCCTCGGCGAAGGGGGGGAGTTAGCCGAGGCCCGCGTAGGGTCGGCCCGGGGGGGAGGGGCCGACGTGAACGATCCTACGCGATACGCGCGGAATTGGTGTGCGCGCACCTGGCGAGTTGGCGAGATTTTCCGGGTGTCGGAGGGGGCATCGGTGGTGGTCCGGGGTGCGGTGTGGGGCCGATATGGGCGCTCGGTACCTGTCAGGTGTCTTACCGACAGCGGAATCGGCTGGTACGCAAGGTTTTACGGGGAATTGCCGGTGAACATGTTCTCGGGCCACGCCTGGCAACCACCCAGGGAACCGACGTATTCGTTCGTGCTCTGCGACAGAAAATCAGTCCGATTCGCCGCGTGTCGCATCGCGTCGGCATGTCGAACAAATGTGTACATGTGATGCGCGGGCCCGCTGAAATTTGGGATGCGACTTGTCGGTGGGTAGGGCAATACTGGGCAAAACATCGCCAACACGACTTCAGGAGAATCATGCCCGACGCAATCGTCGCCGAGGGTCTGGTCAAACGGTATGGGCAGCTCGTCGCCCTGGACGGACTCGACCTGTCCGTTCCGGAAGGTACCGTCACCGCGCTTCTCGGCCCCAACGGCGCGGGAAAGACCACGACTGTTCGCGTTCTCACCACTCTGCTGATCCCCGACGAGGGCACCGCCACCGTCGCGGGCATCGACGTGCTCAACGATCCACAGGCCCTGCGCTCGCGCATCGGCGCCTCCGGCCAGTATTCCGCGGTCGACGAATACCTCACCGGCTTCGAGAATCTCGAGATGGTCGGCAGGCTCTACCACCTCGGCACCCAGCGCAGTAAGGAACGGGCCCGCGAACTGCTCGACCGGTTCCGGCTCAGCGACGCCGCCGATCGCCCGGTCAAGGGCTACTCCGGCGGTATGCGCAGGCGCCTCGACCTGGCGGGCGCACTGGTGGCCAATCCGCCGGTGCTGTTCCTCGACGAGCCGACCACGGGTCTCGATCCGCGGGCCCGGCTCGATCTGTGGGATGTCATCGAGGAGCTCGTCGCAGGCGGCACCACACTGCTGCTCACCACCCAGTACATGGACGAGGCCGACCGCCTCGCCGATTCGATCGCGGTGATCGACCGCGGCAAGGTGATCGCGCGCGGCACGGCCGATGAACTCAAGGCCCTCGTCGGTGGCGACCGGATCGAGCTCACCGTCGGCGCCGTCGACCAACTGGCCGTCGCCCAGCAGGTGCTCAGTGGGCTCGCCGATGGCGAGATCCATCTCGAACCCGGCCTGCGCAAGCTCATCGTGCCGGTGGCCGATGGTTCGCAGGACCTGGTCACCGCCATCGGCAGGCTCACCGAGAACAAGGTGGACATCAACGATGTCGCACTACGCAGACCCTCGCTCGACGACGTCTTCCTGACGCTCACCGGGCACGAGGCCGAAGAACTCGTCAACGGTGATCGCGAGTCGGAGACCGTGGGCGCCGCGGAAGGAAAGAACTGATGAGCGTCGCACTCGACAAGACCGAGGTACACCGGCCCAGCCTCGGCGAACGACTGTCGATGGTGGTGAGCGACAGCGTCACCATCGCCAAACGCAATGTCATCAAGATCAAGCGCGTGCCCGACGTGCTGATCTTCACGACGATGTCGCCGATCATGTTCGTGCTGCTGTTCGCCTACATCTTCGGCTCAGCGATCAGTATTCCTGGCGTCGAAGGTGGTTACCGCGAATTCCTGATCGCAGGTATCTTCGCTCAGACAGTGGTTTTCGGCGCCACGTTCACCGGCGCAGGCTTGGCTGAGGATATGCAAAAAGGCATCATCGACCGGTTCCGGTCACTGCCGATGGCGCCTTCTGCGGTCTTGGTCGGCCGCACCGTCAGCGACGTGGTCATCAACATCGTCAGCCTGGTGGTGATGTCGTTGACAGGTCTAGTTGTCGGCTGGCGGATCCGTGGATCATTTTTCGATGCGGTGCTCGCGTACATGTTGATGCTGTTGTTCGCCTACGCACTGTCCTGGATGATGGCCGTGGTCGGCCTGCTGCTCCGCGCTCCTGAGGTGTTCAACAACGCCAGCTTCATGGTGATATTTCCGCTGACATTCGTATCGAACTTGTTCGTACCGCTGGAATCCTTGCCCACACCGCTGAGAGTGTTCGCGGAATGGAACCCCGTATCGGCACTGGCCCAAGCTGTACGCGAACTGTTCGGTAACACCAATCCGCTGGAACCGCCCTCGGAAGCGATACCGATGCAACACCCGGTGATCACAACGCTGGCCTGGGTCGTGGTGATCCTGCTCGTGTTCGTGCCTTTAGCTCAGATCCAGTACCGGAAATCGGTCAGTCGCTGATAGGCGGATCAGCGATAAGTCACTCCTCCGGGCGATAACGCCCAGCTTCTCCTGGCTGGAACCAGTCAGGAGAAGCTGGGCGCTGTCTGGCGAGATCGCCGATTGTTGACTCAGTAGTGCGGGTAGTCGGCTGGATATCCTGCGGTGCAGGCCACCTCTCCTACCGGTACCCAGCCCGCAGGAACGTTCGGAACAGATACGCCGTAGTAATAGGTTGTTCCATTCTGGGAGATAAGTTCATACCTATAGATGTAGCCCTCGTGAACTTCTTGGAAAGCCTGTTCTCCGCAATGCAGCGGAGTAGGGACATTGATAGCGGACGCTGTTCCCGCAAACGTTGCACCGACTCCAAGCACTACAGCGGCTGCGCCGATGATCGAGGCAATCCTATGGATTTTGTTCATGTCGTTCTCCTTGCCTTGAGCTGAGTGATAATAGCGACTATTTCAGGGCGCCCTCAGTTGAGCAATGGATGCTCAACTCCCATATATAGGCCTTTCCCAGTTAATGCGACAACTCGGCATTGGAGTCCTGTTCGGCCTGGTGAGGGCGGAGAAGGGACACTGATCGCCGTGGCAGGACGTAAGCGGCACTCCGCAGAGGACATGGTGGAAGAAGCTGCGGCGAGCCGACGAGCTGACCGCCGCCGGTAAGACGGGGGAGGAAATCGCCGCCGAGATCGGGATATCGCCAGCGACGCTCTACATCTGGCGCCGCCAGTACGGTGGGGTCGACACCGACGCGGCGAAGGAACTTGGAGCGCTCCGCGAGCAGAACGCCCGCTTGAAGCGGCTGCTCGCGGACGCCGAGCTGGAGAAGTACGCGTTGCGGGAGATCGCCAAGTGAAATTCTGAGCCCAGCCGCCAATCACCGTGCCGTCGACAAGCGCGCCGGCACCTCGTGGTGTGGGCGATGGATTTCCCATTCGATTTCACGGTCGAGGGTCGGGCGGTGAAGATCGTGTCGATGATCGACGAACACACCCGCGAGTCGCTGCTACATGGTGATCGGCGATTTCAGGGCCGACCACAACCGCGGCACCGGCATTCGGCGCTGGGTTACCTGACTCCGACCGAGTATGCTGCGGCCTGCACTCACTCCACCACCCGGTGACCTGCGAGATAAATTTGAACACGGTACGAAATCACCTGGCTCTATTCCCGGGTGGTCTCGTCATCGGGGACCGGTCACTCGGTCAGAAAGTGGTGAGTACATCCACTGCCCGGGATGCCTGTACAGATAACTACTCTGGCGGGACATCACGGGTGGCAAGTTGAGTGGCAAAGTCCTGCCACATATTTGCGCAAACTTTCGCAACCTGAACAACTGTTGATACCTGATGTGCCGGAATGGCCTGAATAGAATTACTGCTATTTCGGCGGTTGACTGTGCCCACGAGGAGGCGAAGGAGCGCCCGCCCGTCCTCGTTCGACCTAATCGATGGATCCCGACGAAGACTATTCAGCAAAACATCCACTACAGTCGCCGACGTGGTGTCACCTACGCAACCAGAAACTTGCTGGGCAGTGGAGGAAGTCTCATCAGGCGACATTCTATTCTTCACATCTTTGACGGTCGCAGGCGATAGTCCTACCGCTCTGGCTACCTCTCGCAAAGAGGCATTGGGGTTTGACTTGAAAAGCTCTGCTGCGCGCTGTCTGGAATTTGAACTGTCGACTGGCCGCATCTTGCCATCCCGGCCTAGGCGCTTGTTCAACCGAGAGTCTTCCTCAGTTGAACAAGACCGAATCGAAGCGACAGTCTTTGTTGACAGTCCAACCAGCTCCGCGATCATTCGATCGGACCACGTTCCGTGGGTCTCAAGTATTCGATGTGTTGCCGCCAAACGGTCTTCGCGGGAAAGCGGCAAACCTTGCTCGGCATTAACCTGGACGGCGAACAAGAAGGCATCTGTTTCGGAGCCATCGAAAAATGAGACATTGATTGTCGATTCGCCGCGTTTACGCGCTGCCATAAGCCGGTGAGCGCCATCTATCACCTCCATTGTTTCTCGGTTGACGACAATTGGCGGAAGAGTGATACCTGCTTCGATCAACTCTTGAATATGTCGAATATCGATGCCGCGCACTCGTGGCGAGTTGGCAAGGTTTATTTTGTCAATCGCTATCGGTTGAGGAGTTGAGCAGCTGTGAGTCCACATGACATTGAGATCATTATCGGGCCGCGATTCGCACGGGCTGATTCCCGATATGCGAAACTCGAGATCCTCCAGCGGCCCAGGGTTCACTACTCTGGCAGAAGCATGCAACGACGTCACGGAATCGGTAGTCGAAAGGCCTTCTGTCACATCGGCAATCGTGTCCGTCGAGCGCGACAACAATCGCACACGATCGTGATCAACCGCCATGGAACCTCCCCGTCCCTGGTCAAATGCAAGTCCGCCGGGGTTCGATCCGGCAGCGAAGCTAAAATTTTTGCCTTACATAGGAGTTGGACGCGGTACCGATCTGGGCGGTTCCCCTACCTGGAGTGATATACGTCACTCTATTTCCCGGCTGTGAGTGCAAGGAGGTGCCCGGGCGGTTCGAATCCATGACAGCAGGCGCCACGGGCGAAGCCGGCCGGCGCTGAGATCTTGAACAGTAGTCAACGCCCCGGAGACCATGCTCGAGCCGTCCGAGATCCGCGAGACGCCGTGGATACTCACTAGTCACGGCCTGCGGCAGACGTGTCGCCGCAACGCCAATTCCGCTAGATCGGTCTTTGTGGCGTTGCCGATGCGACACCGGTACGCCATTGCTGTCCAGGTCGCGATGATCCTGGTCGTATCGGTTCAGTGTGCGCCTGTTTCCGGCACCACGGCCGGCGCCGAGCCGTTGCGGGAATACCCCAGACGCGGCGGCTCGGCGGCTGGTTCCGGCAGTTGCGGACGCTTGGCGCGGGCCAGGTAGGCCAGGGCGCCCGCCCCGGCGAGCGCGAGCGAGGCGAGCAGTGGATTACGAAGCTTCATTCGACCACTGTGGCACAAACGGATTCGGCGTGCCGCGTGGCACCATAACTGCGTGACCTCACCCAACCAGACGGCCGTGGCGACTCTGCACACCAACCACGGCGATATCAGGATCGCGCTTTTCGGTAACCACGCCCCGAAGACGGTGCGCAATTTCGTCGGTCTGGCCGACGGCTCCGCGCCGTATTCCACCGTCAACGCCGGCGGTACGGAAAGTGGCCCGTTCTACGACGGCGCCGTCTTTCACCGGATCATTCCGGGGTTCATGATCCAGGGTGGCGACCCGACAGGTACCGGCCGAGGAGGGCCGGGCTTCGAGTTCGCCGATGAGTTCCACCCGGATCTGCGCTTCGACCGCGGCTATCTGCTCGCGATGGCCAATGCGGGCGCCGGCACCGAGACCAATGGTTCACAGTTCTTCATCACCGTCGGCGCGCAGCCGCATCTCAACCGCAAGCACTCGATCTTCGGCGAGGTGGTCGACCCCGATTCGCGCAAGGTGGTCGACGCGATCGCCTCGGTGAAGACCGATCGCAACGATCGCCCGACCGACCCGGTCATCATCTCAGCCGTGAGTATCGACTGATCACAGCCACACAAAAAACTCCCCGCCGCGGTTCATCGCGGCGGGGAGTTCTTTGCTTCACGTGAAACAACGTCAGTCGGAGGTCACCGAGGCGAAGCCGTTGACGACGAGCGTGTCGTACACATCGTGGGGATTGGTGCCGAGGTCCCAGCGGCCGAAGATCAGCAATCGCTCGGTGCCCTCGTGCTGGACGTCGACCTCGAGCATCGCGCTCTTGCGGCCCAGGCGGCGGTAGGAGACCATCCGAATCCGGTCGATCCGGTCGATCGGGTAGTCCTTCGGACCGGTGAGCGTGCCGACCACCAGACGCGGCGCGGCGCCGGGAATCATGGTGAGCCGGGGGCGCTGCCGGAAACCGAGCACAGCCGTTGCCAGCACCGCCACAGCGGCGATGCCGACCAGGAGCCTGCTCGGCCCGTCCTGAGCGAGGATTGCCGCCACGACCAGCAGGATTCCGCCGCCGGTGACGACAAGCAGACCTGCGGTAGGGGTCGACCACGAGACAGGTTGTGCGTCGTTCACGCGGTTGTTCGCCCCTCTATCCTCGAGTTGTGCACAGGGTTATCCACAGGTGTGCATGAATAACACCGGTGTAATCCGCTCCGATCAGCGCCATCGCATGGTCATGATCAGGCCGACGACCATCAGGCCGAACCCGATCAGGAAGTTCCAGGCGCCCAGATCGAGCATGAACGCGATGTGGTCCTGCGCCAGGTAGTAGACGATCAGCCACACCAGGCCGGCGAGCATGAAGCCCAGCATGATCGCGACGTACCAGACCGGCGACGGCCCCGCTTTCACCTTCACCGGCGTACGGCTGGCGGGGCTCGGGGTGTAGTCGGCCTTCTTGCGGACCTTGGACTTGGGCATGACGTCCTCGAATTCGGAGTACAGGTAACTCCTAGGCTATCCCACCAGGTAATGGATGCGACGACCTACTGGGTCGCCACGTACCCTCGACGCATGCGTGTATTGGTCGTCGACAACTACGACAGCTTCGTATTCAACCTGGTCCAGTACCTAGGCCAGCTTGGCGCCGACGTCGTGGTCTGGCGCAATGACGATCCCCGTCTCGACGATCTGGACACCCTGCTCACCACCGGTGACGAGGGCGGCGCGTTCGACGGCGTGTTGGTGAGCCCCGGCCCCGGCAGCCCCGACCGGGCGGGCGCGAGCATCCCGCTCGTGCACGCCGCCGCGAAGCACGCTGTACCGCTGCTCGGCGTGTGCCTCGGGCATCAGGCGATCGGCGAGGCGTTCGGCGGCACCGTCGACCGGGCGCCCGAACTGCTGCACGGCAAGACCAGCGATGTGTTCCATCTCGGATCCGGCGTGTTGGCCGGGCTGCCCGACCCCTTCACCGCCACCCGCTACCACTCGCTGACCGTTCTGCCCGAATCCATGCCCGACGAACTCGTGGTCGTCGGGCACACCGAGAGCGGCATCGTGATGGCGGTGCGTCACCGCACCCTGCCCATCCACGGCGTGCAATTCCACCCCGAGTCCGTGCTCACCCAGGGCGGGCACCGGATGCTCGCCAACTGGCTGGAGGTCTGCGGCGAACGTCCATCGGAGGCCCTGGTCGCCGCGCTCGAGGCGGAGGTCGCCGCGCTGGTGACCAAATGAAGGTGCTGCTGTCGGTGGCGGCCAGTATCGACGGCTATATCGATGACGCGAGTGCGCAGCGACTCCTGCTGTCGAACACCGCCGACTTCGATCGGGTCGACCAGATCCGCGCCGAGTCCGACGCCGTCCTGATCGGTGCGCAGACGCTGCGCACCGACAATCCCCGGTTGCTCGTGAACAGCGCCGAGCGCCGGGCCGCGCGGGTGGCGGCGGGCAAACCGGAGTATCCGGTGAAAGTGACCGTCACCGATTCCGGTGATCTCGGTCCACACCTGCGCTTCTGGCACACCGGCGGCGACAAACTCGTCTACACCTCCAGCGCGGGCGCCGCGAAGCTCGGCGACCGGCTCGACGGACTCGCCGAGGTGATCAGCCTCGGCGAGCGACTCGCGCTCTCCGCTCTCGTCACCGACCTCGGCCGCCGAGGCATCCACAGGCTCATGGTCGAAGGCGGTACCGGCATGCACACCGGCTTCCTCGCCGCCGACCTGGTCGACGAGATTCGCCTGGCGATCGCCCCGATCCTGGTGGGCGACCCGGCGGCCCCACGCTTCGTCGGACCGGCCGAGTTCCCCGGCGGTGCCGGTCGCAGGCTGCATTTGGCGGGTGTGGAACAACTTGGGGATGTCGCTGTGCTGAACTACCTGGTCAGCCCCGATTCCGGACCCCGCGACTAACTGGTACCGCGAATGGAATCACTGCACTGACCTGGGAAAATGCAACTGTCCACAGTTCGCGGACAACTTTTCTCCACACCTGAACATGACCGATTCCACATCACGCGAGGGTTGTGGATAACTCGCCCACCACAGGGAAAAGACATGAGCTACGACGACACCGACCACCGGTTCATGCACAGGGCGATAGAACTCGCCAGGAACTGTCCCCCCAGCGAGACGGCCTATTCGGTCGGCGCGGTGATCGTCGCCGACGGGGTGGAGATCGCGACCGGCTTCTCCCGCGAAACCGATGCGAAGGTACATGCCGAAGAGGCCGCGCTGAACAAGCTCGACCCCGACGACCCCCGCCTGACCAGGGCGACGATCTACAGCACCCTCGAACCGTGCTCCACCCGCGCCACCGCGACCCGGCCACCGTGCGCCGATCGCATTCTGGCCGCGGGCATTCCCACGGTGGTCATCGCCTGGCGCGAGCCGAGCCTGTTCGTCGCCGCCTGCGAGGGTGTGGACAAACTCCGCACCCACGGCGTGCGGGTAGTGGAGCTCACCGACCTGGCCACCGAAGCCATGTCGATGAACACCCACCTGGATTTGAGCTAGCTCACGGCCGCCCGTAGATGGCGGTCACGAATTCGCCGAGCTGATTGTCGTCGAGGTGGCGAGCCAGGTCGGCCTCGCTGATCATGCCGACCAGGTGCTTGTTCTCGATCACCGGCATCCGCTTCACCCGGTGCGACTCCATCTGGTCGAGCACGTCTTCCACATCGGCGTCCGCGCTCACCCATCGCGGTGTCGACTCGCAGAGTTCCGCGGCCGTCGTCAGATCAGGAGACAGACCGAGCGCGATGCACTTCACCACGATGTCGCGGTCGGTGATGATGCCGCACATGCGCTCGTCGTCATCGGCGACGACGAGCGATCCGACCCCGAGATCGGCCATCGCTGTCGCGGCGGTCGACACGGTGTCACCGCGGGTGATCCACTGCGCACCGGGCTTCATGATGTCCCTGGCTGTCGTCATAGGGGCTGTACCTCCTCGTCAGCAATGCTGGATGGGATGAAAGCAGCCTCATTCTGCGCCCGAGTGGGCGCGGCAGACGCGTTCGCCATCCAATCGAGACCTCAACGCGGAATCGGTGAAGCTCCTACATGCAGCACCACATTGCCGTTGATCGTCACTGCCGAATTGGCCGCCGGACTCTGCCCGACGACCTTGCCCGAGGCATTGCCGTCGAGGGTGATCACCGTGGTCTGGCTGAGCTGACCGGTCCATCCGAGCCCACGCAGGGTCTCCTGGGCCTGCACCGGCGTGAGCCCGGTGAGATCGGGGACGGTGATGCGGTCGCCGGCGGAGACCTGGACCGTGATGGTCGAGCCCTTCTCCGCGTTGCTGCCGCCCGACGGGTTGGTGGCGAGCACCTGGCCCTTCGGCAGCGAGGACTTCACCTCCTGGATCTCGACCTTGAAACCGGCGGAGTCGACCAGATTCGGCTGGGCGATCGAGATGTCCTGGCCGACCACGGTCGGTACCCGAACCTGCTCCGGACCGCTGCCGATGGTGACGACGATCGGCCGATCGATGTCGACCCGCACGCCCTCGCTCGGATCCTGCGCGATCACCTTGCCGTTCTCGGCTGTGCTCGACGCCTTGCGCGCCACGTTCGGATCCATCTGCAGGCCGATCGAATTCAGCTTCTGCTCGGCCTCGGTCTGGCTCATCCCGAACAGGCGCGGCAATTGCACCTGCGTCGGACCGGTCGAGACCTGCAACGTCACCGTGCTGCCCTCGTCGATGCGCGAACCACCGAGCGGCTGGGTCGCGATCACATTGCCCGGCGCCACCTTGCCGTCCGGCCTCTCCTGCACGGCCACATGGAAACCGGACTGCTGTAGTTCGTTCTGCGCCTGCTGAGCGGGCTTGCCCGACAGATCGGGAATGGCTACCTGATCAGCCCGGCTGCCCGGACCGACCAGCACCCAGAACAACCCGAACGCCACGGCCAGCGCGGCCGCGACACCGAGCGCGATCAGCCCGGTGCGGTTACGTTCCTCGCCGGGCGGCCCGACCGCGGGGTGCTCGGAGGTGTCGTCGCGGCGGTCGTGGAAGGTCCGCGGGCCCGGCTCGTCGTCGTAATCGGTGCGGTCTTCGTCGTTCATCACCATCGGCGCGCTCGGCTTCTGCCCGCCGAGCACCCGGATCAGGTCGGCCCGCATCTCCGCGGCCGTCTGGTACCGGTTGGCCGGGTTCTTGGCCATCGCCTTGAGGATCACCGAATCGAGCTCGCGCGGTACGCCGGGGTTGACCGACGACGGCAGCGGGGGATCTTCCTTCACATGCTGGTAGGCGACAGCCACCGGCGAGTCACCGGTGAACGGCGGCTGCCCGGTGAGGATCTCGAACAGCACACAGCCGACCGAGTACACGTCGGAACGCGCGTCGACGGTCTCGCCGCGCGCCTGCTCGGGCGACAGGTACTGGGCGGTGCCGATCACCGCGGCGGTCTGGGTCATCGGGTTGGCGCTGTCGGCGATCGCGCGCGCGATGCCGAAGTCCATCACCTTCACCGCACCGGCGCGGTTGATCATGATGTTGGCCGGCTTCATGTCACGGTGCACGATTCCGGCCTTGTGGCTGAAATCGAGCGCGGCGCACACATCGGCCACGACTTCCATCGCCTTGCGCGGCGCCAGCGGTCCCTTGCCGCGCACGATGTCGCGCAGGGTGTCGCCCTCGACGTACTCCATGACGATGTAGGGCAGCGGCCCGCCGTCGACGGTGGCCTCGCCGGTGTCGTACACGGCCACGATGGCCGGGTGGTTCAGCGCGGCCGCGTTCTGCGCTTCGCGCTTGAACCGCAGGTAGAACGTGGGATCGCGGGCCAGATCGGCCCGCAGCACCTTGATCGCCACGTCGCGGGACAGGCGCACGTCGCGGGCCCGGTGCACCTCCGACATGCCGCCGAACCCGATGATCTCGCCCAGCTCATACCGAGAGGAGAGGTTCTTCGGGGTCGTCATGGTTGTCCTATGGTCGGGCCTACGGCCGTGTCGCTATCGGGGAACGGCAGGTCGAAGGTGGGCAGCCGGGGGCGACCCACCGTGGTGGTTCCCCCGGCGGGCGCCGTGGTGGTCGCTTCCGGTTTGGTCGTCTTCGGCGTCGTCGTCGGCTTGGTCTTGCTGGTGGTGGTGGGCGGCGCCGTGGTGGTGGGCGGCTCGGTGGTCGTCGTCGGCGGCTCGGTGGTGGTCGTCGGACGCGGCGGTTCCGTCGTGGTCGGCGGTTCCTCGGTGACGACCGGCGGCGGCACCGGCCTGGTGGTGGTCACCGGCGGCGGCACCGGCCTGGTGGTCTGCACGGTGGTGGTCGTGGTGCCCGAATCCCGGTTCGGTTCACCGCCGAACAGCAACCACAGCACGCCGCCACCGAGCAGCAGCGCGCCGACACCGAGCGCGATCAGCCACTTCTGGTTGTTCTTGGCGTTGCTCGCGGGGACCGGAGCGGGCGCGGCCGCCTGGGTGGCCGGACCGCTGTAACCACCGGTCGGCGGACCGACGGGGCCGCCCGGCTGATGGCCGAAGCGCATGGTCGCGCCGTCGTAGTCGGCCGCGGCCGCGGCAGCGGGAATCGCCACGGTCGGGCCGGGCGGCAGCACCCGGGTCGCACCGGTCATCGACGGACCGGTGGCGCCGCCGGGGATCGGCGGCATGTGTCCGGCGCGCACCGCGGCCACGGCGTCGGCGAACTCGCCGCCGCTGCTGTAGCGCTGCAACGGATCCTTGGCCATCGTGATGGCGATCAGTTCGTGCACGTTCGCGGGCAGGTCGTCGGGCATCGGCGGCGGCGCGTCGCGCACGTGCTTCATCGCGACGGTGATCGCGCCCTCACCGGTGAACGGACGGACTCCGGCCAGTGCTTCGTAGCCGACGATGCCGAGGGAGTACACGTCGGAGGCCGCGGTGGCGTCCTCGCCGACGGCCTGTTCGGGCGCGATGTACTGGGCGGTGCCCATCACCATGCCGGTCTTGGTCACCGGCGACGCGTCGACCGCCTTGGCGATGCCGAAGTCGGTGATCTTCACCTGACCGGTCGGCGTCACCAGGATGTTGCCCGGCTTCACGTCGCGGTGCACCACGCCTGCCGCGTGCGCGACCTCGAGCGCGCGCCCGGTCTGCTCGAGCATGTCGAGACCCTGGATGACCGAGAGCCTGCCCATGCGGTTGAGCACCGCGTTGAGCGGTTCGCCCTGCACGAGCTCCATCACCAGGTACGCGGTCTCGCCGCCCGACGGGTCGGTGGTCTCGCCGTAGTCGTAGATGCCCGCGATCCCGGGTGCGTTGAGCTGCGCGGTGGTGCGCGCTTCCACCCGGAACCGCGCACGGAAGGTCGGGTCGGCGGAGAACTCGGTTTTGAGGACCTTGACCGCCACCCGGCGATCGAGCCGGGTGTCCATCGCCTCCCACACCTGACCCATACCGCCCGTGGCGATGAGCCGCTGCAGGCGGTAGCGGTCGGCGATCATGGCGCCGTTGTTCAGCATCGGGGCCCCCGTGTTGTCACTCGCACACTCATTTCGTTCAGCCCCCTGCCAGGCCCGCGTCGAGCACAGACCTGGCGATCGGTGCCGCCACCGAACCTCCGGTGGCAGCCAACTGCCTGTTGCCGCCGTTCTCGACGATCACCGCGATGGCGATCTTCGGGTTCTGCGCGGGCGCGAAGGCCATATACCAAGCATGTGGCGGGGTGTTACGGGGATTACTGCCATGTTCGGCCGTTCCGGTCTTCGACGCGATCTGGTAAGGCGACCGCCCGCCGCCCACGGTATTGGCCTCCGAGGCGACCATCAGATCGGTCAGGGTCGACGCTACCTGGGGGCTCACTGCCTGCCCGACGCTGACCGGTTTGGTCTTGCTGAGCTCCGACAGATCGGGCGCCTGGGTTTGATCGATCAGATACGGCTGCATTCTGGTGCCGCCGTTGGCGATGGTCGCGGCGATCACCGCGACATTGAGCGGTGTCACCGACACATCGCGCTGACCGATGCTCGACTGGCCGAGCGCGGCGTTGTCCGGGATCTGGCCGACGGTCGATTCGGCGACCGGGATCGGCACACCGGGCGGATCCTCGACGCCGATGCCGAACGCGGCGGCCTCGTCCTTGAGTTTGGCCGCCCCGACCTTCACGCCGAGTTCGACGAACGCGGTGTTGCACGAACGCCGGAACGCTTCGTAGAGGCTGGCCGTCGGCATGTCGCCGCAGGTGGTGCCGTTGTAGTTCTCCAGCGTGGTGCTGGTCCCGGGCAGGGTGATGTTGGGCGCCGCCGTGAACTGGTCGTTCGGACCGGCGACACCGTTGGACAGCGCGGCCGCGGTGACGACCGTCTTGAACGTCGACCCCGGCGGGTAGGTCTGCGAGACAGCGCGATTGAGCATCGGCTGACTCGGATCGGTACTCAGCCGCTCCCAGGCCGCCCGCCCCGCCGCGCCGTCGTGGCCCGACAGCTCGTTGGGGTCGTAGCTCGGCGTGGAGACCATGGTCAAGATCTTGCCGGTGCTCGGTTCGATCGCCACGACCGCGCCGGTGTAGCCCTTCGACGTCATCTGTTCGTAGGCGACCTGCTGCATCATCGGGTTCAGCGTGGTGAGCACGTTCGCGCCGCGCGGATCGCGCCCGGAGAACATGTCGATGAGCCGACGGCCGAACAGGCTCGAGTCGTTGCCGGAGAGCAGCGGGTCCGCGGCCAACTCGAGCCCGGTCTTGCCGTACTGCATCGAGTAGAAGCCGGTGACCGGCGCGTACGCCGAAGGGTCGGAGGGGTATTCGCGCAGGTACTTGTACCGGTCGTCGGTCGCGACGGACCCCGCGAGCACGGTGCCGCCCGCGGAGATCTGACCGCGCTGGCGCGAGTACTCGTCGAGCAGCACCCGCGAGTTGCGCGGATCGCTGCGCAGATCGTCGGCCTTGACCACCTGTAGATAGGTCGCGTTCACGAGCAACGCCACCACCATCACCATGACGGCGACGGCGACACGACGCAGAGGTGTGTTCATTCGCTCACCCTGCTTTCCGGCCTGCGGACCAGTTCCGTGGCCGCGTCGGCGATCGGTGCGGGCGCGCGCTTACGGGCCGGTGCCGGTGCGCGAGCCGCATCGGAGATCTTCATCAACAGCCCGAGCAGCGCGTAGTTCGCCAGCAGCGACGAACCGCCGTAGGAGATGAACGGTGTGGTCAGGCCGGTGAGTGGAATCAGTTTGGTGACACCGCCGACGACCACGAAGATCTGGATCGCGATGGTGAACGACAGGCCGGCCGCGAGCAGCTTGCCGAAGCTGTCACGCACGGCCAGCGCGGTGCGCAGCCCGCGGACGATGAAGATCAGGAACAGCATCAGCACCGCGGTGAGCCCGATCAGGCCCAGTTCCTCGCCGATGGTGGTGACGATGAAGTCGGTCTTGGCGAAGGGCACCTGCTGGGGCCGACCGCTGCCGAGGCCGGTGCCCGCGAGCCCGCCGGTGGCGAAGCCGAACATCGACTGCGAGATCTGGTAGCCGGTGTTGTGGTAGTCGTCGAACGGGTGCAGCCAGGTGTCCACGCGCACGCGCACATGCCCGAAAAGCTCGTAGGCGAACACGAATCCGAGTGCGAGCAGCCCGCCGCCGATGATCAGCCAGCCCACCCGTTCGGTGGCGATGTAGATCATCACCAGCACCGTGCCGAAGATGAGCAGCGAAGTGCCGAGGTCTTTTTCGAGCACGAGCACGCCGATGCAGACGATCCACACGATCAGGATCGGACCCATATCGCGTGGCCGCGGCCACTCCATGCCGAGGAAGTGCTTGCCCGCCGCGGTGAACAGGTCGCGCTTGGCCACCAGGACGCCCGCGAAGAAGATGATCAGCAGGATCTTCGCGAATTCGCCCGGCTGCATGCTGAATCCGGGCAGCCGGATCCAGATCTTGGCGCCGTTGACTTCGGAGAATCGGCTCGGCAACAGTGCCGGAATCGCCAGCGCGACCAGGCCGACCAGGCCTAGTGTGTAGGTATAGCGCGCCAGCGTGCGGTAGTCCCGCAAGACGATGAGCAGGCTGATGAACACCACGATGCCGAGGCCGGTCCACATGATCTGCTGGTTGGCGTCGGGGGAGGGCACCGCTGTCGCGTCGTACGCCGCCTTCTGCGCTTCGGCGAGATCGAGCCGGTGGATCAGCACCAGCCCCAATCCGTTGAGCAGCGCCACAATCGGTAGCAGGAGCGGGTCCGCGAACGGCGCGAACCGGCGCACCGCGAGATGCGCGATTCCGAACAGCGCGAGGAACGCCACCCCGTACTTGGCGATGTCGGTGGTGATCGACTGTTCCTGGCTCGCCTCGACGATGAACAACGACACCGTCGTGATGCCCGCCGCGCCCGCCAGCAACAGCAACTCCTGGTTGCGTCGCGTCGACGGCGGCGGCGCCGGCGCGAATCCACCAGGGGGACTGGGGAACGCCCCAGCCGACGGCGGTGGCGGTGCGGACATCAGTCCGTCACCCGGCAGTTCTCCCCTGAGATCTGCGGGGTTGTCGGAGGAACGGTTGTGGTGGTCGGCGCGGGGGTGGTCGTGGTCGGTGTCGCGGGCTGATCAGGGCCGGGAGTCGGTGCGCCGCCGGGGATCACCGGGGTCTGCTCGGGCGGCAGCACGCCGGGCTGGGGGACCGTTTCCTTCTTCGGGCACGGCGGAAGGAGCTCGTTCTGCGCCAGCACCTTCATGCTGCCGCGCGCCTTGTCCAGCGAATCCGGCGGCAGGCCCTTCTGTACCTGGTCGCGCCCGGTCTGCTTCAGGTCGCTGACCGTCAGCGTCTTGCAACCACTCGGCGCGGGCTTGCCCACCTCGACGAGAGTGAGCTCGCTCTTGCTGTTCACACAGCCCGTGAGCTCCACGTCGTGGATCGAGTAGCCGAGGATCGAACCGGGCAGGCCGCGCATCACGACCACCTTGTCGTTGTCGGCGCCCACGTAGTAGTTGCTGCGAATCATCTTGTAGCCCACCACGAGTCCGATGGCCACCGCGGCGATCAACGCCAGCGACAACAGCAGCCAGCGCAGCTTGTGCGACTTCGTTTCCGGCGGCGGCGGCGCGGCGGCGGCCCGGCGCGGTTGCGCGCGGGGCGGACGCATGGCGGCGGCGCGCCCTGCCGCGGTATTCGGCGGCGGGGAGTCTTCCTCCTCCTCGGTGGAGGCGGCGCCCGCGAGAATCGGGTGGCTCTGGCCGTAGTCGAGGTCGATCACATCGGCGACGACGACGGTCACATTGTCCGGACCACCGCTGCGCAGCGCCAGCTCGATGAGCCGGTCGGCGCACTCGTCGGTGTTGCCCTCGCGCATGGTGTTGCCGATGGTCTCGTCGCTCACCACGTCCGAAAGTCCGTCGGAGCACAGCAGATAACGGTCACCGGCGCGGGCTTCGCGCATGATCAGCGTCGGCTCGATCTCGTTGCCGGTGAGGGCACGCATGATCAGCGAACGCTGTGGGTGGGTGTGCGCCTGCTCGGCGGTGATCCGGCCCTCGTCGACCAGCGACTGCACGAACGTGTCGTCGCGGGTGATCTGGGCGAGTTCGCCGTCGCGCAGCAGGTAGGCCCGCGAGTCGCCGATATGGACCAGGCCGAGCTTGCGCCCCGCGAACAGGATCGCGGTGAGCGTGGTGCCCATGCCGTCGAGTTCGGGTTCGGCCTCGACGTGGTCGGCGATGGCGGCGTTGCCGGAATGCGTGGCGTGGTCGAGCTTGCCGAGGATGTCCTCGCCCGGCTCGTCGTCGTCGAGATGCGCCAGTGCGGCGATCATCAACTGCGAGGCCACTTCTCCGGCGGCGTGCCCACCCATGCCGTCGGCCAGCGCTAACAGGCGTGCGCCCGCGTAGACCGAATCTTCGTTGTTGCCCCGGACGAGTCCGCGGTCGCTTCGCGCGGTGTAGCGCAGAACAAGTGTCACGATCGCAGCTCGATCACTGTTTTGCCGACTCGCACCGGAGTGCCGAGCGGAACACGGACGGCGGTGGTGACTTTCGCGCGGTCTAGATATGTGCCGTTGGTGGAACCGAGGTCTTCCACGTACCAGTCGTCACCACGCTGAGACAGTCGCGCGTGCCTGGTCGAGGCGTAGTCGTCGGTGAGTACCAGCGTCGAATCGTCGGCGCGTCCGATGAGAACCGGTTGCGTGCCGAGGGTGATTCGAGTGCCGGCGAGTGAACCATGAGTCACCACTAGATACTTGGCGCCCTTCTGGCTTCGGCTGAAGGAGGGCAGACCGATGGATCCGCGATTACCGCGGGTTGCCCTCGGCTGTATCCGTATGCCGGATGCCGCGTAGATATCGCTGCGCAAGGTCCGCAGAACGGCCCAGACGAACAACCAGAGCAGCAGCAGGAACCCCGCGCGGGTCAATTGCAGGATCAATCCCTGCACGGCGTTCCACCTCCTGTTTGCCCGGGTACGTCGGTACGGCAGGTGCGGGCCGAACCACCCCCACCAGCGTGCTGGCTTGCGGGCCCCGAGGTCGGGACCGTGCGTGTAATGGCAGCATCATAGAGCCGACAGCGTCGACTCGTGACGTGCACCGCGCAGCTTACGGGATCAGACGATCCGGATCAGGATCTCGGAATGTCCGGCCCGGATCACGTCGCCGTCGGCGAGCTGCCAATCCTGCACGGGGGAACCGTTGACGAGCGTTCCGTTGGTGGAACCGAGGTCCGAGAGCATGGCCGTCTGGCCGTCCCAGCGCACCTCGATATGCCGACGCGACACGCCCGTGTCGGGCAGCCGGAAGTGGGCATCCTGGCCGCGGCCGATGATGTTGGAACCCTCGCGCAGCGCGTAGGTGCGGCCGCTGCCGTCGTCGAGCTGGAGCGTGGCCGAGTAGCTCGACTGGGCGGCGGCGTAGCCCGCGCCCTGCTGCTGGCCGTAGCCCTGCTGGCCGTAGCCGCCGGCGGGCTGGGCGTAGCCGCCCTGCTCCTCCTGGCCGTAGGCGGGCTCGGCGTAGCCGGGCTGCGCGCCGTATCCCTGCTGGCCGTAGCCCTGCTGCTGGGGTTCGGCATAGCCCTGCTGGCCGTAGCCGCCCTGCTGGTCGTAGCCCGGGTCGGCGTAGCCCTGCTGGCCGTAACCGGCCTGCTGGCCGTAGCCCTGCTGCTGGGGTTCGGCATAGCCCTGCTGGCCGTAGCCACCCTGCTGGTCGTAACCGGGCTCGGCGTAACCGGCCTGGCCGCCCTGCGCGCCGTAGCCACCCTGCTGGCTGTAGGCCTGCTGGCCGTAGCCGCCCTGCTGGTCGTAACCGGGCTCGCCGTACGCGGGCGCGGCGCCGTAGCCACCCTGCTGGCCGTAGCCCTGCTGGGCGGGCGCGGCCGGGTCGTAGCCGTTCTGGTAGTCGCCACCCTGCTGGCCGTACGCGTCGCCATATCCGGGCTGCGCCTCGGGCGCGCCGTAGCCGCCACCGCGGCCGTAGTCGTCTGCCGGGTAGGGAGCCCCTGGCGCGCCTGCGGGCGGCGGTGCGTACCCGCGGTTGCGTGGATCGGACTCCGCGGGCTCTCGGCTTGGCTCGTAGCCTGAGTTATGCGTCATGGGGCCAGCTCCTGGTTGCGGGTGTGCGGGTCGTTGTGGCGGTCCGGTGCGAGGTGGGGCCGTCCCGCGACCGGCGTCGGGGTCGACGCGGCCGCTCGCTCTGAACATTCCGGTGTGCAGCGTAGGTGATGCCTCGAACGCCACGTGTACTTCGCCGTAGGTCTGCCAGCCCTGCTCCCGGATGTAATCCTGCAGATGTTTGGCGAACGCTTTGGTTGTCAGGTCGTGATCGGCGTCGAGCTTGCCGTGATCGGTTTCGTTGATCGTGATCACGTAACTGTTCGGTGCGAGGCGATGCCCGCCGTCCAGATCCTGGATCTGATCTGCGGCTTCACGCTGCAGCGCGGCCTCCACCTCTTGGGGAACCACACTGCCGCCGAACACCCTCGCGAACACGTCACCGACAGCGCCCTGCAAGCGACGTTCGAATCTCGACACGATGCCCATCACAGCCCTCCCTTCGGTGCGCGTGTCCGCCCTCCTCGACACGCTGGTTACGGCGTGTCCGGACCCGACCACGTTCCTTGCATGATATCCACGATCCTCTACCTGGGTAACTCCCGGCGGCGCCCCCCGGTTCCCCGACCGGATTCCACGGCATCGCCGCAGGTCAGGGAATCGATTTTATTTTCGCCCGCGGGGCATGTTAGATTTTTCCAGTCGCTCGGGCGAGTGGCGGAATGGCAGACGCGCTGGCTTCAGGTGCCAGTGTCCGTAAGGACGTGGGGGTTCAAGTCCCCCTTCGCCCACAAGACTAAAGGCTCGATCCTTCTGGATCGGGCCTTCTGTCGTTTCCGGGGTCAGGGGCGGGCGATGCGGAGCAGGGCGGCGCGAAGATCCGGCCGCGGGGACTGTGTGTCCAACTCGAGTAATGCGGTTTCGGCTGTGGCCGCTACCAACAGCACGGCGACGGGCGCCGGGTCGGTCCAGCCCATCGCCGTGAGGTCGGTGGTGAGCAGGGCGGCGGCCGCGGAATTGCGGGCGCTGACTTCGGTGGCCAGGCCCGCGTCGGTTCTCGCCTGTACTAATAGGCCCTTTGTCGCGGGAGCGGCGAGGCAACCGTCGAGGTAGGCGGTGAACCCGGCCGCGAGGCGTTCCTCGCCGGGGGGTAGATCGGCGGTCGCCGCACCGACCCGGGCGTCGAGTTCGTCGTGGAAGGCGCGGTGCAGGGCGAGTACGTAGGACTCTCGGCTGGGCCAGTGCTGGTAGAAGCTGCCCTTGGCCATCTCGGCGGCGGTCGTGATGGCGTTGACCGAGAGCTTGCTCAGGTTCTCGGTGGCCAGTAACTGCCTGCCCGCGTTCAACAGGGCCCGACGGCCGGGCTCAGCGGATCTCATTGCCGCATTCCAGCACAGCCCGCGAGAAACTCGCGCACGGTTTCGAGGAACAGTTCGTGGGCCTCGGCGAATGGTTCGTGCCGGGTGGGCAGCAGTGCGACCGGCGCCGCGGGGAGGGCGCGGGCGATGCCGCGCCGGTTCACCAGCCACGGGTTGCTCGGGTCGTTGCGGCCCCAGACCACCTGGACGGGAACCGCGGGGAGGATCGGCGCGGCGGCCAGGTCGACGCGCGGGTCGTCCAGGCTCCGCCAGATACTGCGGTACACCGCGAGCCGGATCGGATCGCCGGGTATCTCGCGGGCCCGGTCGAAGAGGGGCCGAACACCCTCGTTACGCGGCGAACCCAGATACAGCCGTGCGTTCACGACCACGAACCGCCGGGCCACCGAGGGCCGCGCGATCAATCGGAACATGGCCCTGGTCAGCACATTCAGTGGTGCGAACCCGGCCGACTGCACCAGCACCAGCCCGCGCACCAGATCCGGCGCGCGCTCGGCCAGGCGGACTGCCGCGTATCCGCCGACGCTGTTGCCGATCACCGTCAGCGAACCGAAACCGATCTGGGCCAACGACTTCGACACTCGCACGGCCACGTCAGCGAGCGCGTCGACGGTGATCACGTCCGGATCGATGACCGTCGACGCGCCGTAACCCGGCCAGTCGATCGCCGCCACGGCCCACGTCTCGCCCAGCGTGGGGACGATCTGATCGAAGTCGCGGTGGTCGCCCGGATTCGCGTGCAGCAGGAGCAGTCCCGGCGCATCGCCGGGCGATCGCCCGCTCAGATGTACGACCACGTCCCCATACGGCGTGGCGACAGTGATCGGTGTGCTCATGTCCCGACGGTAGCCATGACCGACCGGTCGGTCAAGAGCCGGGATCACACCTTGCGAGCGATCAGCAGGTGGTGCGGAATCGGCGGATTCGCCACCGTGCGCTGCTCCACGGTCAGGCCGGCGGAGCTGAGCGCCGCCACCACATCGGCGACCGGACGCAAAGTGAATCCATAAGGGGTGAAAGGCATTGTGGCCATCGCTTCGGGATCGCCGATGCCGATCACCGCGGTGCCGCCGGAGCGAAGGACGCGGGCGAGTTCGTTGCAGGCGGCCGGGAGGTCGGCGAGGAAGTAGATGGTGTTGACGGTGATGGCGGCGTCGAGGCTCGCATCGGGCAGTGGGAGCGCGGTGAGGGTGCCGTCGGCGAGCGTAAGGCGACCCTCCGCGATCTCCATGGTGAACCGGCTACGAGCGCGGGTGAGCATGTCGGGGGACGGCTCGATGCCGTGCACCATGCCTTCGGCCCCGGCGCGGGCCAGCAGAAACTCCAGTCCCACCCCACCGCCGAAGCCGATATCGGCGACCGTGGCTCCGGGTGACGGCGCGGCGGCATCCACGGCCGCCGCGATGGCACGCTTGTTCCCCCGGTTGAGCACGAACGCGACGCCCTTACCGAGCACGCCGTGCGGATTGCCGAGCTGCCCGGCGATTGTCGTGAGCAGGCGATCTTTGACCCCGGTCATTTCGCCATCGTAGGCGGCGTTTTCTCGCCGCCGGTTCCGCAGGGTGATCGGAATACTTCTCCTGAGCCCGGATTTCGGGTTCGATACAGACCGTGCCGTCTGCAACCCGCCGCCGCTTCCTCGCCCGCGCCGCTGTCCTGGTCCTCGCCTCGGCGTGCGCCTGGTCGGGTCCGGCGTCGGCGGACCCGCCGCCGGTCACCGGTCCGCTCGCGGCAAATCCTTTCCTCGGTCCGCTCGGCACGGCGACCATGCACGGGGACGCGGGGTCCTCGGATGTGACGCCATTGGCCGGGCCTGCTCCGGGGGCAGGCGTCACGGTGTATCCGCTCGGCGCGGCTTGCCCGACGCTGCTCGAAGGCGCGGACGGTCTGGTGGTGGGGCTGTGCACCGCCATCGCGGGCCAGACGCCGACGGTGTTCCTGTTCGACTCGGGTGCGTCGGGCCCGGTCGGTGGGGCGGTTGCCTCGTTGCCGTTGACCAAGGGGAGCTTGCTCGGCGGGGTCTACGCCTTTCTCGACAACGAGGATCGACTGGTGGTCGTCGACGGTGGGCGACGGCTGTTGCGCGTCGCGCATGTTCGAGATGAGGACGGTGCGTGGCGGTTGGTCGCCACCGTGCAGGCGGATCTGAGTGGCTCGATTCCGCAGGGCGACAACGTGACCGGACTGGTTCCCGATTGGACCGGCAATGTCTGGTTCGCGACCGGGCACGGGGTCGTCGGGTTCGTCGGACGAGAGGGAGATGTCGCGACGGTGGCGCTGCCGTCCGGCGAACTGGTGGCCAACAGCATTTCTTCCGCGCCCAACGGCGTTGTGGCCGTGGCGAGTACACACGCGCTGTACGAGTTGCGCGCGAAAAACGGTGAACCGGAGATTCTTTGGCGGTCCTCGTATGACCGTGGCACCGCGCGGAAACCGGGTCAGCTCAGCTGGGGTACCGGCTCGACGCCGACGTACTTCGGGCCGGTGCGCGGCGACGAATATCTCGCCATCGTCGACAATGCCGACAACGGGGTGCGGCTGATCGTGGCGCGCTCCGGTTCGGGTGAGCAGGTCTGTTCGGTGCCGGTCCCCGTCGGAGGTAGCGAGAATTCGCCGATCGGGGTCGGTTCGTCGGTCTTCGTCGCGAGTACCTACGGCTATCCGTATCCCACCGTTCCCGAGGGCGCGGGTCCGGCCGTTCCGGCGAGCGCGCCGTTCCGGGGCGGTCTGAGCCGGGTCGACCTCACTGCCGACGGATGTGTCCCGGTGTGGGACAGCGGGGTACGCAGCGCTGCCGTTCCGCGGCTGTCTCTCGCCGACGGCGGCATCCACACCCTGCGCCGCATCGGACCGGATGCGACAAGCCCCCTCGACGGATTCGACTATGTCGTTATCGACCCGGCGACCGGCGCTGTTCGCACCTCGACTCCGCTGCCGGGCACGGTCGCGGAGGACCCGCTGCAGATGGCCGCGCTCATCACCCGCGACGGCGCGCTCTGGCAGGGAACGGTCACGGGGGTCGTCCGAATCGGCTGAGGCCGTCTCGAGCGCTCGATCAGACCTCACGCCCGTTTCGGTGGCCTGACCTCGAAACGCTCGTCCAGTCGACCGTCGGTCTCCCTTGCCCCCGGGCGGGGTCGGATACTCCTGATTCCCGCAGGTGAGGCGAAGGTCACACTGTCGGTGCAACCTTGTATTCCGGATGTTCTTCTGCCGATATCTGTCCGTTCGGCGGACCGTTCGCAACCAGTCGTCCGTCCAGTTTGAGGCGATGAATTCGGTGTTTCAGCGCGATTGCTGAGCGCGCATCTCGTTTGCGACGCAGTTAACAAACTTTGGGTCTCTTTTACCGTTTCAAATAGTCGGCAACCGTAATTCCGTTGCCGAAACCCCAGGTGACAGCTATGTCCAGGGCTCGGTGTGATCCGGGGCAACCTTGCTCGACATTCGCGCGCGGGCTTCATCGAGGATGCGCGACTCGTTATCGAAGGTTTGCCGGAGGTGAATTCTCGGTGCTGCCGACTGCTCGACGAAGGCGGTGCCAGTAGTTTGCTGTGGGTGTGAAAATCAGTGCGTCCACAGGGGTTTGCAGGTTCGCAATTCTTACCCCGGACCTGCGCGTTGGGGGTTGCGTGGGGATAACGATTGTGTACAGTTGACGGTAACGCTGGCCGCAGTTCGAGCCCGACTCGCTGCGGCCAGCGGAACTCAAATGGGGGAGTTCGAAACCATCTCTTAACCTTCTGTAGCTGCCGATTGTCCGGTGCTGTTCCGGTGCGGTGTGCTCGGAGTTGTCGGCCTCACAGATGTACGTGCAGATGCGAGCTCACGCTCGGTCCAGAGCTTTCGGCTGCGCCAT
This sequence comes from Nocardia sp. PE-7, assembly GCF_030486425.1. Classification (NCBI taxonomy): domain Bacteria; kingdom Bacillati; phylum Actinomycetota; class Actinomycetes; order Mycobacteriales; family Nocardiaceae; genus Nocardia; species Nocardia sp. PE-7. The sequence continues at coordinate 6,931,944 of NZ_CP129614.1, forward strand.
CAGCCACCGATCGGCCGGATCCGCCGACACCACCGGTACCGCTGCCTCGGCATCCTGTTCCTCGGCCACTCGCCTGCCGATCCCGAAGACGTAGTACAGGAACAGCGACTCGGCGGTGAAGCCCAGCGCGATCCGCACGGGCACCGGCAGCGGGCTCGGCGTCACGAAACCCTCCAGTAGTCCACACACCAGCAGCACACACACAAGCCCGAGCGCCACCGTCGCGGTCGCACGCCCCTGCCTCGCCATCGCGGCCGCCCTGCTTCGCGGCCCCGGGTCGACCAGCGTCCACCCGAGCTTCAACCCCACCCCGCCCGCGACGAACAGCGCGGTGAGCTCGAGCGTGCCGTGCGGCAGGATGAAGCCGAAGAACGAATCCAGCCGTCCCGCCTCGGCCATCAATCCACCGGTTATCCCCAGATTCAGCGCATTCATGAACAGTGCGTACACAGCCGGAAGGATCAGCACGCCTGTGAACAACGCGATCGCCGACACCAGCGAATTGTGGGTCCAGACCTTCGCGGCGAAGGCCTCATTGGGGTGCTCGGAGTAGTACGACTCGAACGAACCCCCAGGTCCGGTGACATCTGACAGGTCACCGTCGGGTATCCCCAGCGCCTCGCGGGCCGCGGCCGAACGATTCACAAGCACGCCGATCACCCCCGCGACAGCGAGGAAGATCGCAGTTGTCCCCAGCCACCACGGCCAGGCTCTGTACACAGCCGCGGGAAAGTGCCGGGTGAAGAACCGGCCCACCTCGCGCCACGGCTGCGACCGCGCCGCGAGTACTCGCCCGCGGGCCCGCGCCAGCAGCGCACTGAGCCGGTCCACGAGCTCCGGATCCGGGTGGTGCCCCTGCAATCTCGCCAACTGCTGCGAGGTCGACCGGTACAGCCGGACCAACTCGTCGGCCTCCGCGCCCGACAACTTCCGCCGGCGAACCAGCTGATCGAGCCGATACCACGACTGTTGATTCGCCCAGCTGTAGGCATCGGTGTCCATATCGGGAATGCTAGCCACATGGCTGAATTCACCACCGGCGAAGCGGTAGCGCTCGAACTCCCGATCGCGCGCATCCCCAGCCGTGCGGGCGCTTTTCTGCTCGACCTGATGCTCCAGCTCGCGCTCGCCGCGACGCTGCAATACGTCTTGATGCTGGTGCTGATCGCCACCGATGCCGATTCCGCCTGGTTCTCGGTGACGGCGGTCATCACGTTGGTGACCGTGTTGATCGCCTATCCGGTGTGCAGCGAAACCGTCTCGCGCGGGCGGTCGCTGGGCAAGCTGGCGTTCGGGTTACGCGTGGTGCGGGCCGACGCGGGGCCGACCGACTTCCGGCACGCGCTCACGCGCGGCCTCGCGGGCGCGATCGTCGATTTCTGGCTGCTCGGTGCGTTCGGCGCGGTGGCCGTTGTCGCGTCGCTGTGTTCGCGCGATGGCAAGCGGGTGGGCGATGTGCTCGCCGGAACGGTAGTTGTGCACACCCGCCAGACCATGCCGGTGCCGTCGCTGGCCGTCGCGCCGCCGTGGTTGACCGGCTGGTCGGCGCAGCTGGACCCGAGCGGGATCTCCGACGAACTGGCCGGGGCGGCGCGACGGTATCTGACCCGGCTGCCGACGCTCACGCCGCCCACACAGCACTATCTGGGCACTCAGCTCGTCGAGGCCATGTGTGCTGCGCTGCGCTGCCCGGTGCCCCTCGGCTACCCGCCGTATCACGTGCTCGGCGCGATTCTCGCTCGGCGACAGCAGCTTTCACGGGTGTAGATCACCAGCCTGTGTACGAACCACCTGTGCACAGACCAGCCTGTGGATGAATCTGTTGGCGAGTCGGTGGATGAACTGTGAGTACCGGTGGAAACTGCGGTTATCCACAACCACGTGCGGTTGTGCACAATTCGCGACGTCCACAGATCACAGCGAGCCGGACTGTTTCAATTCGAGGTATTCGTCGGCCAGCGCCTCCGGCAGTTCATCGGGGGCCGCGGCCACCACGGCCACCCCGCGCCGGCGCAGTGATTCCTGCACGAGAGCGCGTTCGGCCAGCACGGTTTCGGCGGCGGCCGCCGTATAGACCGCCGAACGATCACGGGCAGCAGCGGCGATGTCGGGATCGGTGACGGACACGATCAGCACCCGATGACGTCGGGTGAGCGTCGGCAGCGCGGGCAACAGGTGCTCGGTGACGGTCGGTCCGTCGAGACTGGTGAACCACACGATCAACGCCCGCCTGCGAACCCGCGAGATCACGGTGCGGACCAGCCCGTCGGTGTCGGTGTCCACCAGCTGTGGAGTAACCCCCGCGAGGGTGTGCATAAGTTTGAGAGGCAGCTGATTGCCGCCGACTCCGGTCACTTCCGCGCGCACCCGCCGGTCGTAGGCCAACAGGTCCACGGTGTCGCCCGCCGCCGCGGCCAGCCCACCGAGCAGCAAGGCCGCTTCGATCGCACTGTCGAGGCGAGTTCCCTCGCCGACCCGCCCCGCACTGGCCCGCCCGGTATCCAGAACCATCAGCATGTGGCGGTTGCGTTCGGGCCGCCAGGTCCGCACCAGCACGTCGTTGGCGCGTGCGGTGGCCCGCCAGTCGATGCTGCGCACGTCGTCGCCTGCCACATACTCGCGGAACGAATCGAACTCGGTGCCCTGCCCGCGTGTATTGGCGACATTGCGGCCCTCGAGATGATGCAGCCGCTTCACCTTCGAACGCAGTAGGCGCTCACTGCGAAACGCGGGCAGCGCGCGCACCCTGGCAGGTACATCGACGCGGCTCTGCCGTCCGGCCAGGCCCAGTGGTCCGAGCAGCCGTAGCGTCACCGGACCCGCGACCCGATCGCCGCGATAGACCGGAGTCAGGCTGGTACGCAGGCGGATTCGGGTGTGCGGGGCCAGATCCAGGTGCCTGCCGTCGATGTCGGCGCGGGCGCTGTCGGGCCAGGCGTCCCACAGCATGCCGCGCACGGTGGCCGGGCCGGTGTTGGTGACCACCAGTTCCACCTCGGTGCCGCGACCGAGCCGCACCACCGTCAACGGATCGCGGGTCAGCGACAGCGAATCCGCCCGCGCGGTGAGCGCGACATCGGTCAGCAGCAGCGCCAGCAGCACCGCGCACGCCCCGAGCACCCCGACCCCGGTCGGCACCACGAACATCACCACCGCCGCCGCGACCGTGGCGAGCAGCGCGAATCGGCCTGTGACCACCACGTCGCTAGACCGGAACCGGCACCGAGACCAGCAACGACGAGAGCACGCCCTCGGTGCTCACCCCGTCCAGCTCGGCCTCCGGCCGCAACTGCAAGCGATGCCGAAGTACTGCCATCGCCACGGTTTTCACGTCGTCGGGCGTCACATACGTGCGCCCGTTGAGCCAGGCGAAGGCACGGGCGGCGGCCAGCAGCGCGGTCGCACCGCGCGTGGAGGCGCCGTGCGCGACGGCGGGGGAGGAGCGGGTGGCCCGGCACAGATCCACGATGTAGGCCAGCACCTCCGGGCTCACCGCCACCTCGCCCACCGCGGCGCGCGCGGCCGCGATGTGCGCGGGCCCGGCGACCGGCCGCAGCCCGGCGGCGCCGAGATCACGCGGATCGAAGCCGCCTGCGTGGCGTTGCAGGATGCGGAACTCGTCGTCGCGGTCGGGCAGGCGGATGTCGACCTTGAACAGGAACCGGTCGAGCTGGGCCTCCGGCAGCGGATAGGTGCCCTCCTGCTCGATCGGGTTCTGCGTGGCGACCACCACGAACGGATCGGGCAGCGCACGCGGCTGACCGTCCACCGAAACCTGGCGCTCCTCCATCGATTCCAGCAGCGAGGACTGGGTTTTCGGTGGGGTGCGGTTGATTTCGTCGGCCAGCAGCAGGTTGGTGAAGACCGGGCCCTTGCGGAAGGTGAACTCGGCCGAATGCGGATCGTAGATCTGGGATCCGGTGACATCGCCCGGCATCAGGTCCGGGGTGAACTGCACGCGCGCGTGGTCGAGCGCCAGCGAGGTGGCCAACGCGCGCACCAGCAGCGTCTTCGCCACGCCGGGAACACCTTCCAGCAGTACATGCCCGCGGCACAACAGGGCGAGCACCAGGTACAGCACGGCCTGGTCGTTGCCGACCACCGCCTTGCCGATCTCGGTGCGCAGCGCGGCCAGCGCCGCCGCGGCTTCCTGCGCGCTCGGCGCTTCCAGTGCGACAGCGTCTTTGGAAATATTTGTCATCCGAGCTCCGTCTCGATCCATTCGAGGTGTGCGGCAACATCATTGAGGGTCGTCTCGTCCGGCACGTCACCGAACAGGACGGTGCCGATCCGTTGAGCGGGGACGCCGAGTCGACTCGACACGACTGCGACGAGTTGATCGTCGGTGAGCTGGCCGCCCAGCCGTGGCCTGATCCGGCGCAGCGTCGCCTCGCGCAAGATCCGCGCCACATGGGCCACGTCGCCGGAGCGCCGGTACAGCCCCGCCTGCCCCGCGAGCAGCTCGTTCGCGGCGACCTCGACCGGGCGCGGCTCGCCGACCAGCGCGCCACGCCTGCGCGCCCGCCACCAGATCAGCGCCACGAAGGCCAGCAGGAACTGCAAGCCGCCGAACGCCAGCCAGCCGGGCAGCCGGGTGAAGATCGAGTCCTTGCCGCTGCCGAAATCGAGGTCGCTGTCGTCGGGCGGCGGCCTGTCGGGCGGATCCGGGGGGTCGGGCAGGTCGGGGGTGTCGGGCGCGTTGGGGGCGCCGCACGACTGCATGGTGGCGTAGATCAGCAGCGCGATGGCGAGTCCGGCGGCCAGCGTTGCCCAGAAACGGGGGCTGCGCAGGATTCCGGGCAGCGGCGGAAGTTTCCTGCGCTGCTTGGGTTCTCGTTCGACGACCTCGATCTCGAGCGGGTCGAGGACCGGCGGCGGCGCGGATTGGGAGTAGCGGTCGGCGTACTCGAGGCGGCGGTACTCGTCCTCGGTGGCCGCGCGTCCGCCGTAGACGACTTCGTCGAAGCTGCGTGCCGCCGGGTGCAATGCGGTGGATTGCTCCAGCGGGAGCGCGGTGGTCGCGTCGTCGGCGGTCTCCTGCGCCGTGCGCGAGCGGCGCACCGGCAGGCTGCCGTCCTGTTCGAGTCCGCGCAGGACGGCGCGGAAACGTTCGCGCAGGGCGCGGTCGTAATCGCGTCGGTCCGCGGCATTCTCGGCGGCGGCGCGGTGTTCGGCGGCGGCGCCGAGGCTGGGTCGAGGTGGGACGCCACCGGGGGAGTCGGTCACCGGCGATCACCGGGGATTCGGATGTCCATACCTTCCCGGACGCAGCGCCTGCTGATGTAGCAGAGCACGCGGCTGGTCGCCTCGACGATCTCGCTCACCGTCACCACCAGCAGGAATCCGCCGACGAGCAGGGTGATAACGGCCCAGCGGTGGGTGCCGGAGAAATCGGAGAGGAAGAACGGAATACCGAACGCGGGCACCGCGAGTACGGCGAAGATGCACCGCTGGGTGAGCCACAGACCCGCCGTCGACCAGACGCCACCGTGCACGAGCTCCTTCGAACGGGCCACGCCTCCACCGAAACCCGCCTGCTCGGCGACGATCACCGGTTCGGCGACGAACCGGCGCGCCCGCACATGCGAGAGCCAGATCAGCGCGAGCGGAAAGGTGATCACCAGAACGCTGCCGAGCAGCAGCACCCCGATTCCGGTGAGCGTGAACATGATCTGCGCAATCACCAGCGGCATCGCCCGGCGGCCCGCGGCCCGCAACCCGTCGAGCACGCCGTAACGCACCCCGTGGAAATCGGCGAGCCCGATGGCGACGGTCGCGCCGCGCAGGACCAGGCGCACCAGCCACACACCTGCCGCGGTGGCCAGGATCGCGGCCCACGCGGTACCCGCGTCGGAACCGTCGGTGAGATGGGAAACCAGCCCGGTGAGCCCGAGCACGCCGAGCACCGCCAGCACCAGCGCACTGCCGCCGAGCACCGCGAAGGTCCGAAGATGGGCCTGGATCAGGGCGAACGGCTCATCGAGCAATTCGCGGAAACGCAAGGGGCGGATCGGCACCGTAGGCGGCATGTGCGGTACCGGCGCAGGCACCGGTGCCGGATCGACTCCCGCCCCGACGGCGCCAACCGTTTCGACGGCGGGACGCACGGGCCCGAGTGTAGTCAATCCCACCCGAACCGCCCGGTCATGCGTACTGCGCCCTACCGAACGTCAGCGGATCCACGCCCGGTGCCGGCACCCTTGTCGGCCCGCTCGGACAGCCTCGGCAGCGCGATCTGCGTGGGCTTCAAACGCCCACGCAGGGTGACCGTCTCACCGGGAATCCACTGCGCGGATTCGGCGTCGTCGGCGGCGGCGAGCGTGGTCGCCGATGTGAGCAAGCGTTCGTCGTACTGCTTGGACAGCTCGCACAGCCGAGCTGCCTCGTTGACCGCATCGCCGATCACCGTGAACTCGTACCGGTTGTGCGTACCGACATTGCCCGCGACCACCCGTCCCGCCGCGACGCCGATACCCGCGTCGAGATCGGACGCGCCATGCAATCGACGCTGGATCGCCCGTCCGCACGACAGCGCCGACCCCGCCAGGTCGTCGAGCGGAGCCGGAGTGCCGAACACGGCCAGCGCCGCGTCGCCCTCGAACTTGTTGAGCAGCCCACCGTGGCGTTCCACCTCGTCGACGACGATGTCGAAGAACCGGTTGAGGATGCCGACGATCTCGGGCGCGGGCAGGGTGGCCGCCATCGTGGTCGAGCCGATGATGTCGATGAACAGGGCCGCGGCCTCGGTCTCGGTACCGCCGAGCACCGGCTGGGAGGCGATCGCCGCCATCGCGACATCGTGGCCGACGTGCTTGCCGAACAGGTCCTCGATCATCGCCCGCTCGCGCAGGCCGTGCACCATCGTGTTGAAGCCGCTCTGCAACTCGCCCAGTTCGGTGCCGTCGTAGAGGGCGATCTCGGCGTCGAGGTCACCGTTCTCCACGCGGCGCAGCGCCTGGCGTACACCCTTGATCGGGGCCACCGTCGCCGCGACGACCTGGGCCATCAGGATCAACCCGAACACCAGTGCCGAGCCGCCGAAGCAGAGCATGCACACCGCGAGCCTGGCCTTGCTCACCGCGGGATCGGCCAACGCCCAGATCGCCACTGTCATCGTCAGCGTCACCGGTACCCCGACGCCGACAAACCACGACAGCATGGTCCGGCCGAACACGCCGATGCCGCGGCGGCGGTGCGGGTCGGCGGCCAGCACGCGCGCGGTCACCGGACGCAGCGCGAATTCGATGATCAGATAGCTGTTGGCGCACACCACGATCGCCGCGGCGCCGATCGCGAGGACGACCTTGGGGATCAGCGCCGGTTCGAGTACGCCGTAGACAATGGTGAGCGCGGTCAAGGTCAGCGTCCACAGGAGGGCCTGCTGCAGCACCATCCAGCGCGGCGCCGACACGGTGACCTGCTGTTCGGCCGGCGTCGGCACATGCTCGGGATCGGTGGCCCAGCCCATCGAGCGCACACCGGCCACGGTGCCCCACGCGGTACCGACCGCCAGCGCGAGGGCCGCGCACAGCGGCGTGAAGACACTGTTGACCAACAGCAGTTCCTGGGTGAACACGGTCGGTCCCGGCAGCACGAAGCCCGCCAGCACCACCACCATCGTGATACCGATCAGATTGGCGATGAGCAGCGGAATGGTGAGCAACAACTGCACTCGAACGCGCCGGGCGGTCGACTTCTCGTCGGCTGGTCCGAGCAGCGGGGAGCCCCACGGCGCCGATCCCGCCGCGCGTGTCGATCCATCGCGGTTGATCACACTCGAACTGTAAACCGGCGAAAGGACCACGGACCACAGAGTTGCGTAGGTCACTAAGTGAGTCCGTTGGCTATACCAACTGGTAGCGGTGGCTTTTGTGAGCCTCCACCGGCTCGGCGATCATGGGGCTATCCGCAGCGGTGTTCGGTGTACAAGCGTCCACTCAGTGCGTGCGCTCGCGGAATGTCAGCGCTGCAGCAGCCGGTCGACGACGGCGCGGTAGCGCGCGGGCTCGATCTGCGGCAGGCCGAGCAGGGCGCGCAGGTAGACCCCGTCGCCGACGAGGCGGATCGTGTCGGCGCGGACGGGGTCGTCGACCTCGGTCTCGAGGTTGGCCGACCAGGCCGCCATCACCGCGTCGAGGGCGCGCTGCACCTCGTCGGGTTCGCTGCCCGCCGAGGCGTCGATGGTGCGCATGGTCGCCAGCAGTGAGCGGTACAGGGCGAGTTCCACGGCATCGGCCTGCGCGGTGGGGTCGGGGGTCTGGAGGTACCACTCGGCGATCGAGCTCCCGCTCGCTCTGGCTTCGTCGAGTTGGGTGCGGGCGCGCTCACCGAGTCGATGCACCAGCCCGACGAGCAGCGCGTCCTTGCTCTTGAAGTGGTAGAGCAGCCCGCCCTTGGACACGCCCGCCGCCGCGGCGACGTTGTCGAGGGTCATCTGGGCCGTGCCGCGTTCGAGCAGCAGGGTTTCCAGGGCGTCGAGGATGCGATCGCGGGTGCCGGGGCTCACAGTGCCCACTGTACCGTCTGGACGGCTTTTCCTGTTACTGTACCGGCTGGACGGTTTACCAACCTGAAAGTCGAGAGACCGATGAACACCCCCACCACACTCGCCCCGCCGCGCGCCACCCCGCGTGAGTGGGCGGGCCTCGGCGTACTGGCCCTCGCCCTGCTGCTGCTCGCCGTCGACGCGACCGTGCTCGACCTGGCCGTGCCCGCGATCAGCGCCGACCTGGCCCCGAGCACCCCACAGCTGCTCTGGATCATCGACGTGTACTCGTTCGTGCTCGCCGGCCTGCTGGTCGTGATGGGCAACCTCGGCGACCGGATCGGCAGGCGCAGGCTGCTGCTGATCGGCGCCGTCGGCTTCGGCATCGCCTCGGCCCTGGCCGCATGGGCGGTCTCGCCCGAGATGCTGATCGCGGCGCGGGTACTGCAGGGTGTGGCAGGTGCCACGCTGATGCCCGCCACCCTCGGGCTGATCCGCTCGATGTTCCAGGACGCGCGTCAGCGCACGATGGCGATCGGCGTGTGGAGTGCGATGGCCGGTGGCGGCGCCGCGGCCGGTCCGCTGGTCGGCGGTTGGCTGCTCGAACACTTCTGGTGGGGCTCGGTGTTCCTGGTGAACCTGCCGGTGATGCTGGTGCTGCTGGCACTCGCGCCGCTGCTCATCCCCGAATCACGTGACCCGAATCCGGGCCGGTTCGACGCGCTCAGCGCGCTGCTGTCCATGCTGGCGCTGGTCCCGGTGGTCTACGCGGTGAAGGAAACCGCCGCGCACGGTCCCACGGTGAGCGCGCTGCTGGTCGGCCTGGTCGGGGTGATCTCGGCCGTGCTGTTCGTGCGCAGGCAGCGTCGTCTGACCGATCCGATGCTCGACCTGCGGCTGTTCGCGTTGCCGAGGTTCCGGGTGGCGGTGTTCACCAACCTGCTCGCGGTGTTCGCGCTGGCAGGCGTGCTGTTCTTCGGCTCGCAGTATCTGCAGCTGGTGCTCGGCCGCACACCCTTGCAAGCGGGTCTGCTGATGCTGCCCGGACTCGCGGCGAGCGTTTTCGGCTCGCTGGCCGCCGCCCTACTCGTGCGGCGCTGGCGTGCGACGGTCGTGCTGGCCGGTGCGCTGGTTGTCACCGCGCTCGGCACGACGGCCTTCCTCGCGGTCGACGTGGTGAGCGGTGCCGAAGCGTTCGTGCTCGGTTTCGTCGGGATCGGTCTGGGCGCAGGCGTGGCCATGACGGTGGCCGCCGACCTGGTCGTCGGATCGGCTCCGGCCGAACGTGCCGGTGCGGCCGCGGCGATCTCGGAGACCGCCTACGAGACCGGTCTCGCGCTCGGTGTGGCCCTGCTCGGGAGCACCGTGATGGCGATCTTCCGGCGTGGTCTCGACCTGTCTCTGCTACCCGACGACGCGGTGGCGACCGCGTCGGGTTCGCTCAGTGGCGCGGTCGAGGTGGCCGCCGAGCTGCCCTCCGCGGTGGCACAGGAGTTCCTGTCCTCGGCGAATCAGGCGTTCGTCAGCGGCATCCATCTGACGGTGGTCGGGATCGTCGCGGTGCTGCTGTTCGCGGCCTACAGCGCGGTCCGGACGAAGACCACGCGTGGCTGAGCGCGAGTTCGGGACAGCGGGCGCTGCCTGCTGTCCCGAACCGTGCGATCAGCGGGCCGGCGGCAGCTGACGACGGCCGCCGGGGAGCTCGCCCGCGCCGCCGCCGGGGAGTTCACCGTGGCCCTGCGCCTCGGGCAGACCGTTGCCCTGTCCGGCGGGCAGTGCGGTGTAGGTCGGCGCCGATGGGTACTGACGCGGGTCCGGGTGGAACCGGCTCGACGGCGCGTCGACCACGTTCGAGGCGATCTGCTGGGGATAGGGCTGGTACGGCTGCTGGTACTGCTGCTGCGGGTAGGCGCCGGGCGGCAGGTAACCCTGCGCGGGCTGTCCCTGCAGCTGGTAACCGGCGGGAACCTGCTGCTGTGCCGAGGAATCCTGGGTGTCGACGGTGACCTTGCGCGAGCGGCGCAGCGTGAACGTCACCTCTTCGACCTCTTCGAATGCCTGTCGCGCGGTCCGCATCGGGTGCGTGGCCGAGTCGAACGCGTTGGCGACGAACGAAGGCACCAGCGGCCGAATCCAGCGGGCCGCGGTGTCGGTGAACGGCACTGTTCCGATGATCGGCAGCTCGAGGCCGCCACCGCTGGTCGGCGCGGGCGCGGGGGCCTGCTGAACAGGGGCCTGGTGCGCGGGGACGAGCGCCCCGGCGGGACCGGTGGGCAGCGCGTGCTGGGCATAACCGGCGGGCAGCTGCGATGTCACGTTCGGCTCCAGAGACACGGAGTCGTCCTTTCGATGCGGCTCGGAGAACCCGAGCTCGAAACCGCCGATCGCGGCGATGATCCTGGTGCGCTGACGTTCTCGATCGATCACGGTATCGGCTTCGATGGCCAGTTGCGCGGCGGTGAGCTCGTGTTCGGCGCGCAATGCGGCCGTCTCGGTGCGAACCTCGGCGCGTTTCACCGCGATGGCCGCGTCGGCTTCGCGCTGGGCCCGATCGGCCACGTCCGCGGCGTCGACCCGGCGGTCCAGCGAGGTTTCCCCGCGCCACCAGCGCAACAGCAGCGGCAGCAGGGCCACCACGATCCCCGCGAGCAGAACGAGAAGTCGCAACGCCGCGGCCCCCGCGTGCGAAGCGGTGTAGCTGTTCATGGCCAGCCAGCGGGCGCCGAGACCACGGTCGGCCTCGGCGATCGCGCTGGTCCGCGCGGCGGCGAGGGTGGCGGACTCGGTGCGAACCCGCTGGTCGAGGCCCTCGACGCGGCCCTGCGCCGTGGCGAGCTGCTTGCGGGCGTCGTCGAGCATGTCGTTGGCGGTCTGGGTTTCCGGACCGCGACCGGGCACCCCGGTGATCCTGGTCCGTGGGCATTCCGGCGTGGGGTTGTACTCGCACCGGGCGATCACCAGCGCGCGGTCGATATCGGCCTGCGACTTGGCGATGCTCAGGTCGAGCGCGGCACGGTCGGCGGTGGCCAGGTCGAAGGTGGTGCGGGCGGCGACCACAGCGGGTGCGCTCTCGGCGCCGGCCTGGGCGCGTACATCCAGTTCCCGGTCGACGGTCCCGCCGAGCAGCACGGTGGCGGCGAGTTCGGCGACGAACACCCCCGCCAGCACCCCCACCCCGATCCGGGCCGCGACTCCGAACCGGTCATCGTCGGCCCCGGGACGAGTGGTGGCCAGCGCCCGCCCGAGCGCCCCCACCGCGCCCGCGACGACCAGCGCGAACAGCACCGCGCCGAGCACACCGACATCGGCGGCGAGCAGCGCGCACAACGCGACGAGACCGGCGATCAGCGCGAACGACGACACGGCGGCGCCGGTGACGAGATAGCGGCCTTGTTCATGGCTGAGAGCCAGGTCAGCACCCGTTTCAGGGTCCCGGCGCCGAGGCGAGGCGAGGCCTCCGCCGAGCCAGGTGAGTAAGCCGGTCATGAATTCTCCCCGGGTCGTGCGCTCCACTGGGCATGGCGAAACTGGTAGGCATGGCGAAACTGGCATGGATTCGTTGTGTCAGCGTGACAGGCCGGACACCGACACACCGAGTGCCGAGGTGCGGCTTGTGGTCAGCCTCACAATCGAGTGCGGCCTGCCATCGCGTGGACCGAGACATTTCCGTGCCCGCCTCGGCGTGTCGTGCGCGGCGAGCCGGGCTCCACCGCCGTCCGCGCCCGATTTGTGTCGAACGACACTGCCAAGAGTTAGCCAGAGGTGTGCTGTGGCGCACATTTCGCAATACAGACCGTACGGTCGGCTGACTGGCGCGCTTGTGGGGGCCCGTGTCGGGAATATCTCACAGTCCCCACCCCCGGTTAGCGGAGGTGGGAGGTTTGACCAGGGCATCTGCAGGGAAATCTGCTGCGGTGCAGGTGAGTTCAGCTTTCGACCCCGGGTCGGCGGCTGATCCGAGCCTGCTCGTCCACGGTGTTCACGCAGGTAGGAACGGGTTGTCCGGGATCGATCCGGTCCCCAGTCTGCTTTACACTGGACGACGCGCGCGACGATGCAAGCAGCCGTTACAAACCCCAGCTAGACGGGTTACTTAGCACAACCTTAGTTGGTTGGGTCTGCGGTCTGACTTATCGTTTGCTCTTACGCCGAACGCACCCATGTTCGGCCAACCACCTGTTCGAGGTCCGGTGAAACCGGGCCAAGAGTAGCGGGTGAAACCCCGCGCAGAGGTAAGGGAGAAGTAAGCATCCCGTTACCTCTGAGCACCCCAACTACGTCAACGCCGCAAACCACCACCGTCGCTGGTTTCGGATCGTACGGACGCAGTCTTGACGGAGGCGAAACGACGAAGGGCCCACGCTCAGCTTGCTGGGTGGCCGACATCGACAGCCGACTTTCTTGAAGGCAGAGGCATGACGCAACTTCCTGGCCACAGGTCACCCGGAGTCACCGGGCTCTACGATCCGGCATTCGAACACGACGCCTGCGGCGTCGCGTTCGTCGCCGACATGCATGGACGACGCAGTCGAGACATCGTCGACAAGGCCATTACGGCCCTCCTGAACCTGGAGCACCGCGGTGCTGCGGGTGCCGAGCCGAACTCCGGCGACGGCGCGGGCGTCCTGATCCAGCTCCCGGACAAGTTCTTCCGCGCGATCATCGCCGAAAGTGCCGCCCCCTTCGAGTTGCCGCCGGAGGGCTCCTACGCCTCCGGTATCGCCTTCCTGCCGCAGGCCCGTCGCGAAGCCGCGCGGGCCGCCTACGGCGTCGAGAAGATCGTCACCGAAGAGGGCCTGGCCGTACTCGGCTGGCGCGAGGTGCCGATCGACGAGTCCTCGCTCGGTGCGCTGGCCCGCGATGCCATGCCGACCTTCCGGCAGATCTTCATCGGCTCGCCGAAGAACTCCGCCGAGCAGCTCTCCGGCATGGACCTGGAGCGTCGCGCCTACGTGATCCGCAAGCGGATCGAGCACGAGCTCGGCAAGGCAGGCCCCGGTGAGGGCACCGTCGGCAAGGAATCGGTGTACTTCCCGAGCCTGTCCGGCCAGACCTTCATCTACAAGGGCATGTTCACCACGCCCCAGCTGCGTGCGTTCTACCTGGACCTGCAGGACGAGCGCGTCGAGTCGGCCATCGGCATCGTGCACTCGCGCTTCTCCACCAACACCTTCCCCTCGTGGCCGCTGGCGCACCCGTTCCGCCGGGTCGCCCACAACGGTGAGATCAACACCGTCACCGGCAACGAGAACTGGATGCGCGCCCGTGAGGCGCTGCTGCGCAGCGACGTGTTCGGCAAGGACGAAGCGGGCAAGGACCGTCTGCAGAAGATCTTCCCGGTCTGTACCCCCGGCGCTTCCGACACCGCGCGTTTCGACGAGGTGCTCGAACTGCTGCACCTGGGCGGTCGCGAACTGCACCACGCCATCATGATGATGATTCCCGAGGCGTGGGAGCGGAACGAGAACCTCGACCCCGAGCGGCGCGCGTTCTACGAGTACCACTCGATGCTGATGGAGCCGTGGGACGGCCCGGCGGCGGTGTGCTTCTCCGACGGCACCAAGATCGGCGCCGTGCTCGACCGCAACGGTCTGCGCCCCGGTCGCATCTGGGTCACCGAAGACGGTCTCGTCGTGCTGGCCTCCGAGGTCGGCGTGCTCGACATCGATCCCGCGACCGTGGTCCAGAAGATCCGCCTGCAGCCGGGCAAGATGTTCCTGGTCGACACCGAGCAGGGGCGCATCGTCACCGACTCGGAGGTCAAGTCCGAGCTGGCCGCGGCGCAGCCGTACCAGGAGTGGCTCGACGCGGGCGTGAGCCGGCTGGCCGATCTGCCCGATCGCCCGCACGTGCACATGTCGCACGACCGCGTGCTGATCCGTCAGCAGATCTTCGGCTACACCACCGAGGACCTGAACCTGCTGATCACGCCGATGGCCAAGACCGGCGGCGAGGCACTGGGCTCGATGGGTACCGACACCCCGATCGCGGTGCTGTCGAACCGTTCGCGTCTGCTGTTCGACTACTTCTCGCAGCTGTTCGCGCAGGTCACCAACCCGCCGCTCGACGCCATCCGCGAGAAGGTCGTCACCAGCCTCAAGCGCAACCTCGGCCCCGAGGCCGACCTGCTGCACCCGGGCCCCGACTCCTGTCGCATGATCGCGCTCGAACAGCCCATTCTCGACAACGACGAGCTGGCCAAGCTCGTCCACATCAACGACGACGGCAGCCAGCCGGGCCTGCGCTCGGTGGTCGTGCGCGGTCTGTACCCGGTCGCCGAGGGCGGCGAGGGTCTGCGCAAGGCGCTCGCGGCCATCAACACCCAGGTCTCGGCCGCCATCGACGGCGGCGCGCGCATCATCGTGCTCTCCGACCGTGAGTCCAACGAGAAGCTGGCGCCGATCCCGTCGCTGCTGCTCACCTCGTCGGTGCACCACCACCTGGTGCGCGAGCGGACCCGCACCATGGTCGGCCTGGTCGTGGAGGCCGGTGACGCCCGCGAGGTGCACCACATGGCCCTGCTGATCGGTTTCGGCGCCGCCGCGATCAACCCGTACATGGCCTTCGAGACCATCGAGGACATGCTCGAGCGCGGTTCGCTGCAGATTCCGGGCAGCACCGGCGATCTGTCCGCCGACTTCCGCACGGCCGTCGCGAACTACTGCACCGCGGCCAGCAACGGCGTGCTCAAGGTGATGTCGAAGATGGGCATCTCCACCCTCGCCTCCTACAACGGCGCCCAGCTGTACCAGGTCATCGGCCTGGCCCAGGATCTGGTCGACGAGTACTTCACCGGCCTGCGCTCCCCGCTGGGCGGCATCGGTCTCGACGAGATCGCCGAAGAGGTGGCCATCCGCCACCGCGTCGCGTTCCTGGAGAACCGCAACGAGCGCGCGCACCGCGAGCTCGAGGTCGGCGGCGAGTACCAGTGGCGTCGTGAGGGCGAGTACCACCTGTTCAACCCGGACACGGTGTTCAAGCTGCAGCACGCGACCCGCACCGGCCAGTACTCGATCTTCAAGGAGTACACCAAGCTGGTCGACGACCAGTCCGAGCGCTTGGCGGCGCTGCGTGGCCTGTTCAAGTTCAAGTCGAACCAGCGCGCGTCGATCTCCATCGACGAGGTCGAGCCCGCGAGCGAGATCGTGAAGCGTTTCTCGACCGGTGCGATGAGCTACGGCTCCATCTCTGCCGAGGCGCACGAGACCCTCGCCATCGCGATGAACCGCATCGGCGCCCGCTCGAACTCCGGTGAGGGCGGTGAGAGCCCCGCTCGCTTCGAGGTCGAGGAGAACGGCGACTGGCGTCGGTCGGCGATCAAGCAGGTCGCGTCGGGTCGCTTCGGCGTCACCGCGCACTACCTCACCAACGCCACCGACATCCAGATCAAGATGGCCCAGGGCGCCAAGCCGGGCGAGGGCGGCCAGCTGCCCGCGCACAAGGTGTACCCGTGGGTCGCCGAGGTGCGTCACTCCACGCCGGGCGTCGGCCTGATCTCGCCGCCGCCGCACCACGACATCTACTCGATCGAGGATCTGGCCCAGCTGATCCACGACCTGAAGAACGCGAACCCGCAGGCGCGGATTCACGTGAAACTCGTCGCGGAGCCGGGCGTCGGCACCGTCGCCACCGGTGTCTCGAAGGCACACGCCGACGTGGTGCTCATCTCGGGCCACGACGGCGGCACCGGTGCTTCGCCGCTCACCTCGCTCAAGCACGCCGGTGGTCCCTGGGAGCTCGGCCTGGCCGAGACCCAGCAGACCCTGCTGCTCAACGGCCTTCGCGACCGCATCGTCGTGCAGGTCGACGGTCAGATGAAGACCGGCCGCGACGTGATGATCGCCGCCCTGCTCGGCGCCGAGGAGTTCGGTTTCGCGACCGCGCCCCTGGTCGTCTCGGGTTGCGTCATGATGCGCGTGTGTCACCTCGACACCTGTCCGGTCGGCATCGCCACCCAGAACCCGGTGCTGCGCGAGCGCTTCACCGGCAAGCCGGAATTCGTCGAGAACTTCATGATGTTCATCGCCGAGGAGGTGCGTGAGCTGCTCGCCGAGCTGGGCTTCCGCACTCTCGACGAGGCCGTCGGCCGGGTCGACCTGCTCGACACCGCCAAGGCCAAGCAGCACTACAAGGCCGCGAAGCTGGACCTGTCGCCGATCCTGGACATGCCGGAAACGGCGTTCATGAACCAGAACACCCGGTGCACCACCACCCAGGACCACGGTCTGGACAAGGCTCTCGACAACGAGCTGATCGCGCAGAGCGCCCCCGCGCTCGAGCGTGGCCAGGCGGTCAAGATCGAAACCAAGATCACCAACGTGAACCGCACGGTCGGCACCATGCTCGGCCACGAGGTGACCAAGCTCTACGGTGGCGCGGGCCTGCCCGACGACACCATCGACATCACCTTCACCGGTTCGGCGGGCAACAGCTTCGGCGCGTTCGTCCCCGCCGGTATCACGCTGCGGGTCTTCGGTGACGCCAACGACTACGTCGGCAAGGGTCTGTCGGGTGGCCACATCGTGGTCCGTCCGTCGGCATCCGCACCGGAAGCCTTCGTCGCCGAGGACAACATCATCGCGGGCAACGTGATCATGTTCGGCGCCACCAGCGGTCGCATCCTGATCAACGGTGTCGCGGGCGAGCGCTTCGGCGTTCGTAACTCCGGCGCCACCGCGGTCGTGGAGGGTGTGGGCGACCACGCGCTCGAGTACATGACCGGTGGCCGCGTGGTCATCCTCGGTGACACCGGCCGCAACCTCGGCGCGGGTATGTCGGGCGGCGTGGCCTACGTCTACGACCCGGAGGGCAAGCTGCCCGGCCGGGTCAACCCGGATCAGGTCGACGCGATCGAGCAGCTCTCCGGTGACGACTTCACCTGGCTGCGCGACATCATCGCGACCCACCGCGACGAATCGGGATCGGCTGTGGCCGAACGCATCCTGAGCGATTGGTCCCAGCAGGTGAACCACTTCGTGAAGGTCATGCCCCGCGAATACAAGAAGGTTCTACTCGCCATTTCCGAAGCCGAGAAGGCAGGCAAGGACGTGGATACCGCGATCATGGAGGCGGCTCGTGGGTAGACAAGGAGTTTTAGAGATGACGTCGACACCGCACTGTGAACATTCGGGGGCAACTCGTGGCTGACCCACAGGGATTTTTGAAGCACACCTCGAGGGAAACCCCGGCCCGTCGTCCGGTCGAGCTGCGTCTGCTCGACTGGAAAGAGGTCTACGAGGAGAAGAAGTTCTCCCAGGACACCTTGAAGACCCAGGCCAGCCGCTGTATGGACTGCGGCATTCCCTTCTGTCACAACGGCTGTCCGCTCGGGAACCTGATTCCCGAATGGAACGACCTGGTCTACAAGGGCGCGTGGCGCGAAGGCATCGACCGCCTGCACGCCACCAACAACTTCCCGGAGTTCACCGGCCGCCTGTGCCCGGCTCCGTGTGAGGCGTCCTGCGTGCTCGGCATCAACCAGGAGCCGGTCACGATCAAGCAGGTCGAGGTCGAACTCATCGAGAACGCCTTCGACGAGGGCTGGGTCACCCCGGTGTACCCGACCCGTCTCACCGGCAAGAAAATCGCCGTCGTCGGCTCCGGCCCGGCCGGTCTGGCCGCCGCCCAGCAGCTCACTCGCGCCGGCCACACCGTGACCGTGTTCGAGCGTGACGACCGCATCGGCGGCCTGATGCGCTACGGCATCCCGGAATTCAAGATGGAGAAGTCGGTCATCGACCGTCGTCTGGCCCAGATGGAAGCCGAAGGCACCATCTTCAAGGCGGGCGTCAACGTCGGTGTCGACATCACCGCCGAGCAGCTGCGTGAGCGTTTCGACGCGATCGTGCTGGCCGGTGGCGCCACCATCGCCCGCGATCTGCCGATCCCGGGCCGCGAGCTCGACGGCATCCACCAGGCGATGGAGTTCCTGCCGCTGTCCAACCGGGTGCAGCTCGGTGACGACATCGCCGACGCGGACGGCCTGCCGCCGATCCACGCCAAGGGCAAGAAGGTCATCATCATCGGCGGCGGCGACACCGGCGCCGACTGCCTGGGCACCTCGCACCGCCACGGCGCCGAGTCGGTCCACCAGTTCGAGATCATGCCGCGTCCGCCCGAGGAGCGCGCCGGCTCGACCCCGTGGCCGACCTACCCCCTCATGTACCGGGTCGCCTCGGCACACGAAGAGGGCGGCGAACGTCTGTTCTCGGTGAACACCGAGCGGTTCGTCGGCAAGGACGGCAAGGTCGCCGGTCTCGACGCCCACGAGGTCAAGATGGCCAACGGCCGCTTCGAGAAGGTCGAAGGCACCGACTTCACCCTCGAAGCCGACCTGGTCCTGCTGGCCATGGGCTTCGTCGGCCCGCAGAAGCCGGGCCTGCTCACCGATCTCGGTGTCGGCTACGACGGTCGCGGCAACGTTCAGCGCGACAAGAACTGGGCCACCAACATCCCCGGCGTCTTCGTCGCCGGCGATATGGGCCGTGGCCAGTCGCTCATCGTCTGGGCCATCGCCGAAGGCCGCGCCGCCGCGTCGGCTGTCGACAAGTTCCTCGAGGGTGAGACCGCGCTGCCCGCGCCGATCCCCCCGACAGCTGTCGCCCAGCGCTGATCGCGTAACACCGAGGCGCCCGCGGACTTTCGAGTCCGCGGGCGCTTTCGTGTTGCCGAGGGGATGCGTAGGGGGCTGAACGAGCAAGTTACTCGATGGTTTCGATGGCTACACAAACGACATGGCTGATCTTCCCTGCAGCACATAGACTTTCCGTGTCGAGGTGTACGGGAAGATCCGAGGGGGAGCTGTGCCGTTGCCGCCGGAAGCGTTGGCGAACCTGCGTCGCGCCGCAGAGCGTGGTGACGGTACCGCTATGCACAATCTCGCCCACTTCTACCACGACCACAGCGATTTCGAGGCGGCCGAGCACTGGTTCCGGCGCGCCGCCGCCGCGGGCCACACGCGCTCGATGAACAACCTCGCCGTCCTGCTCGACCAGTTCGGTGAACTCGACGAGGCCGAATCCTGGTACCGCCGTGCGGCGGCCGCGGGCAACTGCAACGCGATGTTCAATCTGGCCACCATGCTCTACCAGTGTGGTGACCGTCGCGATGCCGAGACCTGGTACCACCACGCCGCCATGGCGGGCCACGTCGACGCCATGTACAACCTCGCCCGGCTCTTCGAGGACCAGCACCGCCTCGACGACGCCGAAGCCTGGTACGGCGAGGCCGCCGACCACGGCGACATCGACGCCGTCAACAACCTCGGCATCCTGCTGCGCCACCGCGGCGCCACCACCGAGGCCCGCCGCTGCTTCCGGCGCGCGGCCGACCTCGGCCACCCCCGTGCCATGGCCAACCTCGCGGCGCTGCTGGAATCCCAAGGCGCCCACCGCGAAGCGGAAACCTGGTACCGCCGCGCGGCGGGCTGATCGCGCAATCCCCGAGCACATCGGTGTGGCAGTGGTGTGCGCCGAGTCAGGCGAGGTCTGCGAAGACGCTGATTCGTCAGTTCGCCCGATGATCGCTGGAGGGTGGAAAAGGTGAGTGATCACCGGTTATGGCGACGGGCAGCGAATGATCACCGAAGTTACTGAAAAGTATTGATACCGAGCGGTTTTCCAGCAACCATCAGCAAACATATTGTGCGGCAGCAATTTTCCGGCGTTCAAGATGCGGAGAATAGCGGCGGGGTATAACGTCTCGTCTCGATCAATAGTCGATGACGGTCGGGGGCTCGGTGAATTCGCTTGATGGGTGTCTGAAACGCATCATGGATATTCCCGGAGCGCGCAGCGCGACGCTGGTGGACGGGGCGAGCGGGCTGGCTGTCGCCGCCGCCGGAGAACACCAGGGCGTCGACGAGCACGAGGACGCAGCGGGGACCACCGATGTGGTCCGAGCCGTGCTCGGGTGCCCGGCACTGGGGAGCTCCGATGACGACCTCACCGAGATGGTGGTGTGCCGGACCAGGGGGTTCCATCTCTTACACCTGGTAGACGGTGACTTCGACGGCAGGTTGTTCATGCATGTCGTATTCGACGGCGATACAGGGAATCTCGGGATGGCGCGCTATCAACTCAGATCGGCACTGGAAGATTTGACGGGCGGGAGCCGATGAGTGTCGCGCTCGCCGATGAATTGCATCGGCTCGGCGAAGAAGGGTCTACCGGAGTATTGCGGGCCGGGGACGGCGAATTCCACTTGGTCCGTGGCGCTATCGCCTCGGTGGGCTGCGGGCGCACCATCGGACTCGACCGATTGGTGGTCGAAGCCGGGGTGGCAACAGCGGAGGATTGGCGCCGCGCGGGCGCGGGCGATCCCGGTCCGCTGCTGGAACAGCCGCAACTGGAAACCCTTGCGCTGCTGTCGGTCTTCGACGCTGCCTACTTTTTGCTGGCCTCGGCGGGCGAGCCGGAATTCCGCCCGACACCCGAACACTGGCTGGCCCCGGTCTGCCATATCGCCCCGCGCGCGCTTGTGCACGAATGCGAACGTCGCAACGACAACGACCACGGTCCGTGGTCGCCCGACCTGGTCACCACGGTCCCGGTGGTTCCGGCCCGCCGGGTCAAGCGAAACCGGGTGGTGATCACCGGAAGTCAGGCCGAAGTCCTCGCCGCCGCCGATACCCGCCGCAGCATCGCCGACATCGCGCGCGATCTGGGCCGCACCACCTACGGCTGCCTCGTCGCGGTTCGCGACCTCACCGCGGCGGGCTTGATCGAGACCCCGGAGCCCGTCCCGACCGAACAACCGCAGCGCGGACGTCATCTCGCCCTCGCCCCGGAACCGGCCGACCACCGAAACTCGACACTGTCGACAACATCCGTGCCCACGCTGCCCAGACGTATCCCCGGCAGCGCGGGACCGACCCGTTCCCAGCAGGAGACGGGTGCACGAGCGGGCAGGCACGCGATCGACGAGGAAGCGACCGCGACCGCCCGACACCGCGGAGACCGAGGCCGAGCGGAACCCGAACGCTGGCGGCAGGTCGACCGCGAAACACTCATCCGGCTCAGGGCGGCGTTGGAGGAGCTTGCGTGACCGTGCGGAAGAAGCTGCTCGGTGATTGGAGGGGAAGGTTGACCAAACCGGCGATGACCGCGCCCGAACCCCGGGTGCCCGAACACAAAGCGCCCGAACACTATCCGGCCGTATTGGCCGAATTGAAGGCGTTGCGCGAGCGGCTACCTCAGCTCACCGGGTCGCTGGTGGCCTCCAGCGACGGGCTGCTCATCGAACACGACCTGCCGGTCCATCTGGAACCCGCGAGCATGGCCGCGCTGTCGGCCGCGCAGTTGTCGCTGTCGTATCGGCTGGCGAACGTCGCGCACGGCGGCGGGTTCAGCGAAGTCGTCGTGCACGGCACCGAGGGGCAGGTGGTGATCTACGCCGCCGGCTACACCTCGTTGACCGTGCTCGCCGGACCAGAAGTGAATGTCGGTCGGCTCCACCTGGAGTCGCGACCTGTAGCTCGCGCCATCGCCGGCCATCTGGCGGCGGCGCACTCGCCCGGGAACGACCTGGCGAAGATCGACGAATGAAAGGCACGATATGTCGAATATGGATCTGGCTCTGAAGGACATGATGGTGGTCGAAGGCGCGATCGGCGCCGCGATCGTCGACTACAGCAGCGGGATGGCGCTCGGAATGCTCAGCAGCACCAAGTCGCTCGACCTGCAGGTCGCCGCGGCGGGCAATACCGAGGTGGTGCGGGCGAAGATGCGCACCATCGAGCAGCTCGGTCTCAACGAGGACATCGAGGACATCCTGATCACCCTCGGCACGCAGTACCACCTGATCCGCCCGATGACGGGGCGCAAGTCCAAAGGGCTCTTTCTCTACCTCGCCCTCGATCGTGCCCGGTCCAATCTGGCGCTGGCGCGGCACAAGCTCAAGGGCATCGAAGAAGACCTGGAGGTGTGAGTTCGGCCAACGGGGGATGTGTCGGCGGTGACCTGCCGCCGACATCCCGTCTCCAGTGCGTGGCCCTGCTCGATCCGCCGGTAATTTCGGCGACAAAATCGAGAGGTCGTGTGGCACGGGATCGCTCGTACGCCTATTGTGATTCGCGGCGAGGTCTGGGGCCACAACGTCAATATTCGGGGTCTGCTCTCACATCGACGAGCAAAGGTGAACTGGAGCGGTATGCAGGTGAAGAAGGTTGTCGCGGCTCTGGGAGCGTCCGCCGCGATGGTGTCCGGAATTGTTGTCGGCAGCACGAGCGCCAGCGCGGCGCCCGCCTGCCCGAGTCTGTATGTGGTCGCCATTCCCGGCACCTGGGAAACCGGCCACGAGAAGGCCCCCGGCCCCGGCATGCTCGCCGGCGTGACCAACGGCCTGCCGAGAAGCACTGACGTCGACTACGTCACCTATGCCGCCACCGCCTTCCCCTGGGAAGGCGATGTCTACGGCAACTCCAAGAAGCAGGCGGTCGACGCCGCCCGCGGGCTGATCAGCGAGAAGCTGGCCGCCTGCGGCAACACCAAGGCCGCGATCGTCGGCTACAGCCAGGGTGCCGACGCCGCAGGCGATCTGGCCGCCGAGATCGGCACCGGCATCAGCCCGATCCCACAGGACCGGGTCGCCGCTGTCGGCCTCATCTCCGATCCGCGCCGTTCGCCGACCGATGTGCAGGTCGGCCCGTTCGCCCCGGGCGCCGGTGCCGGTGGCGCCCGGCCGGGTGGGTTCGGTTGGCTCAGTGATCGCACGCGCACGATCTGCGCGGTCGACGATCTGTACTGCGCGACCGCCACCGACGACTTCGTGACGCGGTTCGCCGGGTTCCTCGCGCAGAGTTCGGATGCGAATCCGGCCAACCTGTGGCGCTACCAGCTCGAGGCCGGGGCCATCGTCACCGACCTGATGTCGCACGGTGGGGTGCCGACGTTGCAGTCGCAGTTGACCGATGCCGCTAATCAGAAGCGGGCCAAGGATCTGGAGCAGTTCTATCGCTCGCAGGCGCACACGCTGTACGGCAGTTACTCGGTGGGTGGCGGGCAGACCGCTATCACCTGGATGCACAACTGGATCGCTCAGCAGGCCTGAGTGTTTCTGTGAGGGGCCCGGTATCGCTGCGGTGGTGCCGGGTTCTTTTGTGTGTTGGGGCTGTGTTTTTGGCGCGCTGGCGCGCGCGGGTCCGCGGCCACCACGGGTCGCCGGTCAGGCGCCGTTGCTTGCTCCTTCGTCGCCTACGCAACGGCGCCTGACCGGCGACCCGGCCGCGGACTGGCCACTTCGTGGCCGCCGCTCCCTAGGGGTCGCGGGTGGGGGCTGGGTGTGCGGTCATGGCGGGCTCGGGGTGGGCGGTGTGGCTGGGGTGTTCGGGCATGGCGGAGTCGGGGGTGGGGGTGTTGCTGGGAGTGTGTGGTTGTGGCGGAGTCAGGGGGTGGTTCGGGACAGGGCTCTTGGCAACAGGTTCCACACGTGGCCGTTTTCGTTGATGGTGGCGGCCGTGCGGGTGCCTGTGCGGGAGTAGAGGATTCGGGTGATCGAGCAGTAGTCGATCGGGAAGGTCAGGGGGCGGGGGAGGGTCAGGATGTCGGCCAGGAGGGCGTTGATCACGCCGCCGTGGGCGAAGGCTACGACGGTGTCTTCGGGTGCTGCCGCGGAGACCAGGTTGTCGATGGTGGCCAGCACTCGCGCGGTGAACGCGGGGCCGTCGATCTGCTCGGGAAGGTGGCCCGCTTTGATGCGGGCGTAGGCCTCGGCGAATTCGGTTTTCGCGTCTTCGATGGGGATGTAGGCGGGCAAGTCGCGGTCGTATTCGGCCAGGTCGTCGATGACCTCGACGGGCAGGTCGCGGGCGGTCGCGGTGGGGAGCGCGGTGTCGCGGGCGCGGCGCTGGGGGCTGCTGACTACGCGAACGATGTCGTGGGGGGCGAGCGCGGCGGGGACACGGTCGGCTTGGAGTTTGCCGATGTCGGTGAGGCCGGGGTCGGCGGCGGCGGTGTCGCCGACCACGCGTTCGGGTTGGGCATGACGCACGAGTATCAGCTGCACGCTCAACACTCTGCCGTATCGAGGTTTCCCGGGGGGACTACGGCTCTTGGTCCCGGCGAACGGGTGCTCGTTCGAGGACTCGCGGGGTCGCCTCGTCGACCGAGGGGATCGCCGCGAGTCCTCCGGGTCAGGACTGGCCGTAGGGCGGCTGACCGTACGGCGGCTGACCACCCTGCGGGCCGTTGAACGGCGGCTGACCACCGTTGTGCGGCGGCTGGTCGTCCTTCTTCTTGTTCTTGAGCAGGTAGATGCCGCCGACGATGAGCACCACGATCACCAGGCAGCAGATGCCGCCGATGATCAGGAAACTGCTGTTCTTCTTTTTCTTCTTCGCCGCGAGTTCCATCGCGGTGTTGACCGCGTCCGAACTGGCCAGGGTGTCGAAACTGCTGGTGAACATGTGCGGATCGACGAGTGCGGCCGTGGTCAGCAAGTCCAGATACATGTGATCCCATCCCGATGTGTTGGTGGTCCGACATCCTCCCGGTGCCGGAACTCCGAGACTAGCGGTCGCGCTGCGACTTTCACTACGAAAGTCGCACGCGGGCCGGACGGAGCAGTTGTTGATCGCGAACGCGTCGCGATCCGTATACACCTGTACCCGTTCTCACCGTGGTTTCACCAAGGGGAACGGCAGCGTCTCGCGGATGCTGCGTCCGGTGATCAACATGACCACCCGGTCCACCCCCATGCCGAGCCCACCGGTGGGCGGCATCGCGTGTTCGAGTGCGGCCAGGAAGTCCTCGTCGAGTTCCATCGCCTCCGGGTCGCCGCCCGCGGCCAGCATCGACTGCTCGGTGAGTCTGCGGCGCTGCTCCACGGGATCGGTGAGTTCGCTGTAGGCGGTGCCCAATTCGACGCCCCAGGCCACCAGGTCCCAGCGCTCGGCCACGCCGTCGATGCTGCGGTGCGAGCGGGTGAGCGGCGAGACCGAGGTGGGGAAGTCCAGGTAGAAGGTGGGGTCGGTGGTCTGCGATTCCACCAGGTGCTCATACATTTCCAGTACCACCTGACCCGCGTCCCAGCCGTGCTGGTAGGCCACGCCCGCCTCGTCGCACAGTTCGCGCAGCCGGGACAGCTCGGTGCGTGGGGTCACCTCGGTGCCGATCGCCTCGGAGACCGCGCCGTGCACGGTCTTGACCCGCCACTCGCCGGAGATGTCGACGGTGTCGAATCCGCCCTCGTCGTTCGGGCGCAACGCCACCTCGGCCCCGTTGGCGGCCATCGCCGCGTGCTGGATCAGCCGACGGCACAGGTGCATCATCTGCTGGTAATCGCTGTGCGCCTCATAGGCTTCCAGGATCGTGAACTCGGGGTTGTGGCTGAAGTCCACGCCTTCGTTGCGGAAGGTCCGGCCGATCTCGAACACCTTCTCCATACCGCCGACACACAGCCGTTTGAGGTACAGCTCGGGGGCGATGCGCAGGTAGAGATCGAGGTCGTAGGCGTTGATGTGGGTGCGGAACGGGGTCGCGTTGGCGCCGCCGTGCACCTGTTGCAGGATCGGCGTCTCCACCTCGAGAAAGCCCCAGACAAAGAGGGAATCGCGCAGCGAGTGCAGCACCGCGCTGCGCTTGGCCATCACCTCGCGGGCCTCGGGGTCGATCGCCATGTCCACATACCGCTGCCGGACCTTGGCTTCCTGATCCGCCAGCCCACGCCACTTGTCGGGCAGCGGGTGCAGGCACTTGCCGTTCATCCGCCAGTCCTGCGCGAGCAGCGAGAGCTCACCGTTGCGGCTGGCGCCGATCTGCCCGCTCACCTCGATGAGATCGCCCAGGTCGAAGAACTCGGTGAATTCGTTGCTGCGGTCGGCGCCGACCCGCTCGCGGTCGATCAGCAGCTGGATCTCGCCGGTCCAATCCCGCACCAACGCGAAGATCACGCCGCCGTAGTCGCGAATCCGCAAGAGCCTGCCCGCGATGCGCACCGTGGTGCCCTTGGGGCAGCGTCTGGCCGCGGCGATGTCGTGGGTCGGCGGGTAGGCGGGCGGGTAGGCGTCGACGCCGGACGCGGTGAGCCGGTCGAGTTTGTCCAGGCGCACCCGTACCTGCTCCGGCCTGCGCGGACCCTGCTCGTCGTCGGCGCTCTCCGGTGTCTCCGGCGCGCTGCCGTCGGGGTGGAGGCCGGTGACGGTCGCGGGGACCGCCGCCTTCGTACCGGTGTGCACGCCCGCGTCGGGCGCTTTGCCGATGCGCGGCAGGAAACCCTCGGCCAGCCCGCTCGCCGTGGCCACCCGCGGCAGCTGCCTGCGCTCCTCGAACAGGAAGAACCGCGGCACCCAACGCGGGTGGTACTTCACATTCGACCGGTACAGGGCCTCGAGCTGCCACCAGCGCGAAAAGAACAGCAGCACACCGCGCCAGGCCCGCAGGATCGGACCGGCGCCGATCCGCCCGCCCTCTTCGAACACCGAACGGAACACCGCGAAGTTCAGCGACACCTTGGTGATGCCGTACTGATCGGAGTTCAGGGCGAGCTGGGAGATCATCAGCTCCATCACGCCGTTGGGGCTCTGCGGGTCGCGGCGCATCAGTTCCAGCGAGACGCCGGTGCGGCCCCAGGGAACGAGTGAGAGCATGCCGTGCACGCGGTCGTCGTGGTCGACGGCTTCGACCAGCAGGCAGTCACCGTCGAGTGGGTCACCGAGGCGGCCCAGCGCCATCGAGAAGCCACGCTCGGTCTCGGTGTCGCGCCAGGCGTCCGCGCGGGCGACGATCTCGGCGAACTCCTCGGCCGGGATGTCGCGATGCCTGCGCACCCGCACTTCGAGGCCGTTCTTGCGCAACCGGTTCGCGGCCTGCCTGACCTGTTTCATCTCCGGGCCAGCGAGGGAGAACGTGCGGGTGTCGAGGATCGCCTCGTCGCCCAGACGCAGCGCCGACAGCCCCGCCTTGCGGTACGCGGTGGCGCCGAGTTCGCTCGCGCCCATCACCGCGGGTTGCCAGCCGAACCGGTCGGCCTGCTCCAACCAGGCCTGGATCGCCTGCGGCCAGCCCTGTTTCGGGCCGATCGGATCGCCGCTGGCCAGGCACACACCCAACTCGACGCGATAGGTGATCGCCGCCTTGCCGTTCGGCGCGAACACCACGGCCTTGTCGCGGCGGGTCGCGAAGTAGCCGAGCGAGTCCTCCACATCGCTGATGGCCAGCAGTCCGCGGATGGCCGACTCGTCCAGGCCGGTCATCGCGTTGTCGGCGCGTTGTGAACGCAACAGCACGACCACCGCGGCCAGCAGCGCGATCGCGCCGAACAGGCCGAGCAGGAAGTTCACCCAGGCGCGCGGATGCCCGTCGAAGTGCTCGTTGTTCACCAGCACGGCGGCGGTGACCCGATACACCGCCCACAGCGGACGCTGCACGCCCGCGGGCAGCGAACCGGGGAACAGCTCGACCAGCCCCCAGCCGAGCAGACAGCCCAGCGCCAACCCGGCCACCAGCACGCCGAGCGCTTTCCACAGCGCGCCGGGCCGGACCCGGGTGTAGAACTCCTTCCGCGCGGCCAGCAAGATCGCGATCACCACCGCGTGCACGATGAAGGCGACCAGCGCGTCCACATCGTCGTCGGCGAAGAAGTCCAGGATGTTGGCCACCGCGTACAGCAGCAGATACACCACCAGCAGCCACCAGGCGATCCGCTTGCGGGCCGCGGTCGCCCCGGCGAGCAAGCCGACCACCAACGCCCACACCAGGCTGGTGTCGGGGGCGTCGAAGTAATAGGTGTCGACGTAGTGGCGTGGCACCTGCGTGAGGATCCGCAGGCTGGGCGAAAGGCTCCACAGGGTCAGCAGCACCGCGAACACACCGAGGGTCAATCCGGCGATGTGCGGTACCTCGGAAAGGCGGCCGTGCGCGCGATGCGGCACCGGCGTGCGGTCCTCGACGATGGGGTGTTGCTCGGCCTGCGTGGGAGTCACCGATCCAGTGTGCGTCCATTCGGGCCGGATCGGTGTGGCGGTGGCTGCGGCGTGTTCCGCACCGCGGGCAACCGCGGGGCCGGTGCTGACCGGTTTCGCGTGACCGGGTAAGTATTAGCGCATGTCGGAACCAGTTGATGTGCCGATCGATGACGTTGTCATCCGGCTCGGGCAATTCCTGAAACTGGCCAACCTGATCGATTCGGGTTCCGAGGCCAAGACGGTGATCGCGCAGGGTTTGGTGCGCGTCAACGACGAAGTGGAGCTACGTCGCGGCAGGCAACTGCAGATCGGCGATGTGGTCGTCCTCGCGGGCAACAAGGTACGGGTGTCCGAGGGCTGACCCTCGAACACCCGCGTCGCCTCAGTCCTCGGCGCGAACCACGACGCCGTCGGAGTCGCTGTAGAGCATCTCGCCGGGCACGAAGGTGATGCCGCCGAATTCGACAGGCACGTCCTGCTCGCCGCTGCCGGTCTGGGTGCTCTTGCGCGGGTTGGTGCCCAGCGCCTTCACCCCGATGTCGAGGGTGCGCAGGATCGCGGAGTCGCGCACGGCGCCGTTGACGATCACGCCGGCCCAGCCGTTGTCCACGCCACGCCCGGCGATGATGTCGCCCACCAGCGCGGTGTGCACGCTCGCGCCGCCGTCGACGACGAGCACCTTGCCCTCGCCCGGCTCGCTCAAGGTCTGCTTGACCAGCAGGTTGTCCTGGAAGCAGCGGATCGTGGTGATCCGGCCCGCGAATTCGGCGCGGCCGCCGAACTGGATGAACTGCGTATCGCAGCTACGGATCTCGGGGCCGATCTCGTCGGCCAGATCGGCGGTGGCCACAACATTCGCTGATTCGGTCATGGGTCAGATTGTGTCAGGCCCGCCCTGATGCGGCTGTTCGCGGTAGGTCTTCTCGATCTCTCGGATGAGGGCGTCGGTGGTGTGCTTGACCGCGATCTTCACGAACGGCTCGATCGTCTTGCCCAGCATTTTGCCCGCGATGCCGCCGCCGACATTGAAGTCGATCACCGCGTCGACCGTGCACGCGTTCTCGCCCCTGGGGATGAACTTGAAGGTCGCCACGATCTCGATGCCCTTGATCGACCTGGTGGCGATCAACCGGCCCTCTTCCCAGCCGACGACCTCGATGCGGGAGGTCAGCGACGCGGGGCCCAGTTTCATCTTCCCGTCGAACTTCGCGCCGATGCCGTCGGTCTGCGCGGTGACAGGAGTGAAGGATTCGATGCCGTACCAGAACTTCGGCAGATTGCGGTAGTCGTTGATGAACGCGAACGCCGTTTCGGCGGGCGCTGCGCCGTCTTCAACAATCCTCACTTCGGTCATACCGGTCACTCTAATTGGTGGGTATCGGCGTCAAATGGCCATCGAGGCCGAACGTGACCGAGGCGACTACGCGGTGACTGCCAGCGTCGCGGCCAGGCCGAACGCCAGCGCCATCACCAGTACCTCGGCGGCCGCGTTGCGCAGGGAGGTCTCGGCGGTGACGCGGTGGTCGGCGGCCTTGCGGACCCAGGTTCGCCGCCACCACCAGCCCAGGACGACCAGGACGCACAGGATGGTGAGCTTCGCCAGCAGGATTCGTCCGTAGCCGGTTGTCAGCAGGGTAGTGATGCCGCCGAGTCGCACCACACCGTTGACCAGGCCCGTGAGCGCGACAACGCCGACCAGAGGCGCGGCGATGGCGGAGTAGCGGGGCAGGGTCGCGGCCCACTCACCGCGCGTGCGCAGGACCAGGACCATGGCCAGCAGCAGGCCGAGCCAGCAGGCGGCGGCCAGCGCGTGGATCGCGGCGATCACCGAACCGAACATCTGCTGGGACATGTGCCCGGTGATCGGACGCAGCGACAGCGCCACCGCCGCGAACACGAGCACCAGATCGGCCGACGCGGTGTCGGGCCGACGGAAGGCCAATGCCGCGTAGCAGGCGATCGCGCCGGTGCAGAACAGGATCGCGATGCCGATCTGGCCGCCGCTGAGCCTGCCGAGGAAGGTGATGAAATCGCTCGCGCCGAGCTGGGTCACCGCGACGCCGACGATCTCGGCGGCCTCGCACACCAGCACGGTGAACTCGGCGGCGAACCAGACGCCGGCGAGCACGGCCAGCGGTCGCCACGCGACCGTCAGCCGGTCGTTGAGCCGGGGCAGCGCGGCGAGGCCGATCACGACCGCGCCCGCGCAGTCGGCGAGCACGCGCGCGAACGCCACCCACGCGAACCCGCCGGACCGGCGCAGTAGCCAGGCCAGCACCACCCCGGCCAGCGCCGCGACGACGACCGGCGCCAGGACCCGCCATTGCCGCAGCGCGGCACCGGATTCCCGGCGTCCGGTCGTCATCGTCGACTACTTCTTGCGACCGGACCGGCCGCCGAGCAACGCCACCGCGAGGCCGGCGCCGAACAGCACCACCCCGCCGACGATGAACACCCACACGGGCACACCGCCGTCGCCGCCGTCGTCGGCCTTGTCCTCACCGGGCCGAGCGCCCGGCGTGCCGGTGCCCGCCTTGCTCAGCGTGAAAGTCCTTGTCCCGCTCACGGGATGCCCGTCGGCGGAGGTGACCCGGAACGCGATCGTGTACTCACCGACCGGCCCCAGCTCGCCCAGTTCCACGCTGACACTGCGCCCTTCGACCAGCGCCTTGCCCTTGGACCACAGCCTGCCGTCCGGGCCGACCACGGTCAGCGACGGAAAGTTCTGCTGCAGTTCCTCATTGAAGGTGATGCTGGCCCGCGCCGGTCCGACCTCCACGGTCGAACCGTTCTCGGGAACACTGCTCACCGCGCCGGAATGCGCACTCGCCGTGCCCGTCGCCGCGAAGGCGCAGGCGAACAGGACGGCGAATAAGCCGACGAGCATCCTCCGCATCACGACGACCGCCGCGAGCGGAAGACGAGTCCGAGGCCGAGAGCCGCGGCGAACAGGCCGAGGGCGAGACCGATTCCGCCCATCCAGCGGGCGACCGAATCGGTTTGCGCCTCGGTGGATTCGCCCGAGGCGACCTGGTGGTCGCCGCCCTCGGCGCCGCCGTTCGCGGACAGGGTGAGCGCGGGTGCGGGGTGTTCGGGCTCGGCGCCGCCGGTGCTCGGCTGGTCCCAGGCCACGACCTTGCCGTCGCTGTAGGTCTGCTGCGCGGGGAAGTTCACGGTGTCCTGGGTGGGCAGCGGGCCGAGCGAGAGCACGAACCGCTGGAACTGGCCGGGCCCGACGCCGGGGTTACCCGGATCAGCCGACCACACCACGGCGGTGCTCTCGCCCTTGTCGTTGCGCTCGACCTTCGACGTCCAACCCGGCATCGGCTCGGTCCGAACACTTTTCAGGTTCGGCACGGTCACGCGCAGCGCGGTGGTGGACGCGGTCTCGGATTCGGTCGGCACCTTGAAGGTGGCGACGGTGTACTTGCCCTGGGCGGCGCCCGGCGCGTCGACAGTCACGTGGGCTGCCGCCGAACCGCAGGCGGCGAGCACCAAACCCGCCGCGAGGGCGGCGGTACCGGTGCTACGGGTGATGAAGTTGTGCATGGGATGCCTTGTCGTCCGAAGAATTCTGATGTCGTGGTGAATCAGGCGAACAACGGCGGTGCGCGCGGACATCGCGCACCCTTCGGACGTGCCCCGCGCGCGACGGTGACCGTGGCGAACCAGCGGACAGTGCGGTGCGCGAGCGCGACGGGACTGCTGAGCACGGCTCGAACCACGCTCGACGCGACGAGATACAGCCGCTCGGCGACGAGTATCAGTGCGGCACAAGCACCTGCCGCGACGAGGTGCGCGGCGATCATCGACAGACTCGGCAGGTGGAGCAGCCCGTGATGGTCGAGCGTCGCCGACAGCGCGAAGTGCCCGGCCCACTGACCACCGATCAACGCGGCGGCCGTGCGCAACGTCGCGGGCCGACGGTACGAATGTGTCCGCAGCCCAGCGCGTTCGGCGGTGGCGCCTGCGGCGAATATTCCGGCCGTCAAGGAAACCAGCAGCAGCAGTGCGATTTCCGCCGACTTCGGCACCCCGCCGCCGATCCCGTGCGCGGCCACAGCCAGCGCGCCCACGAGTACGCCGCAGCCACCACCGCGCAAGCGGGAGGTGAGCTGCGGCGTGGTCACGGCAGGCTCAGCGAACGCCGAGGCGAGCGAGCACGTCGTTCTCCAGCACGGACAGCTCGGCCGAGATCGATGCGTGGACAGCCTTGCGGCGCGCGGCGGGCATCTGCTCGGCCGTACGCACCGCCACGTTCAGGTCGGCCAGGCGCGAGCGCGCCGCCTCGACGAACTTCTCGGTGCCGGCGTCGCCCGCCTTGTCGGCGGCGATCTTGTCGAGGGCTTCCTCGGTATTGGTGATGCGGGCCTGCAGCCGCGCACCGTGTCCGCTGAACTCGCTGAGCTGATCCAAGCCGATACCGAGCTGCTGCGCCTTGCGGGCGTCGAGCTGCCCGCGCACCATCGTGGCGCCGCGATAAGCCAGCGGGGCGAGCACGGGGATGAGGACTCGGGCCACCCCGATGTACTTGCGGATCTGACTCGCGCTGAACAGCTCACGATCGGCCTTCGCGGCGGCCTTCTGCGCGGCCTTTTCCTCGGCCTGCAGGGTCGCGATCTGCGCCTTGGCCACCTTGTCGGCCGTGCGTGCCTGTGCCTTGGCCGCGCGCCGGTTCACCCGCTCGCCCGCCTTGGCCGCCTTGCGCTCGTTCTTGGCGCTCAGCTTCGCCTCCACCGCGGCTTTGTGCTTGAGTGCTTTCGCCTCAGCGCGTCGGCTCGGCCGCCGCTTCCGCTTGCTGAACAACCCCATGGGATCAGGCCCTCCGTCATGCTCGCCAAGTCATGAGGCAGCACCGCCTCCAAGCGGCCCGCCGTTCTCCGTAGCGTAGTGGGATCAGGGTAGCGATTGGGCATTGTGTCGGGGGTAAGGCCCATACTGCTTGCGTGCGTGCAGCCGAGGACGACTTCGACGGCGGGCCGGTGCGTAGCCCGGTCCCCGCTTCCGCTGCGGATTTCCGCACCGCCTTCCTGGACGCGCGCTCACTGATCGGATGCAGGCACCGGCTGCGCCTCGATGCCGAGAATCCGGGGGTGCTCGCCGAGGTCCGCGAGGATCCGGGCGTGCAGCAGCGTCGCGACGCCGCCACCGCTCATCGCACCAGGATCCGCGACGAACTGGTGGCGGCCGCCCCCGCCGACTGGGTGGTGATCGACCCGGAATTGCGTGGTGGCGCCAAAGCCGCCGCGACGATGGCCGCCATCGAGGCGGGCGCCCCGCGCATCTGGGGCGGACTGCTGCCGCAGGAAGCCGATACCGGTCGACGCGGCGGTGTCGAGATCCTGCTGCGCGACGACGATCGCGGCGGTTACATCCCGATCATCGTGGTCAACCACAAGGTCACCGACCCGCGCAGGCCCGACCCGGCCGATTTCCACCCGCTGACCTCGGATCTGTTCCAGTGGCAGCCCCGCCGCGACAAACACGTGAAACTGCGCCCGCAGCCGCGCGACCAGCAGCGCCTCGCTCACCTGTACCGGATGTTGCAGCGCTACGGCATGGCGAGCCCCGCCCTGATCGGCGGTGCGATCGGCCTGGTCGCCGACCGGATCCTGGTGCACGACCTGACGAGCGTGCTGGCCGATTACGACCAACGCTATGCCGACCGCATCGCGGTGGTGCGCGGAGAACTGCCGACCCAACCGTCGAAAGTGCCCGAGTGCAGGCAGTGCCCCTGGTGGGTGCGCGGTCCTGAGGGCCAACCCAGCTGTGAGGCGACGCTGGCGCAGATGCGTGATGTGAGCCTGGTCGCACCGGGGTCGCGCGCGGACGTTCTGCGCCTGCACGGGATCGAGACGGTCGACGAACTCGCCGCCTGGGAGGGCGAGGAACCCGACGACTGGCAGCACGGGCCGTTCGCCGAAACCGTCGTCACCGCCCGCGCCTGGATCGACGGCGCCCCGCTGGTGCGCCGGTTCGAGCAGGTGAGCGTGCGTCGCGCCGATGTGGAGATCGACGTCGACCTGGAGAGCTACCAGGAAGACGGCGCCTATCTGTGGGGCACCCTGCTCGACGACGTCTACCGCCCGTTCTTCACCTGGGATCCGCTGCCCACCGAGGACGAGGGCCGTTCGTTCGGCGAATTCTGGACCTGGTTGATGGAGCGGCGCGCCGAAGCCCATGCCGCGGGCAAAACCTTTGCCGCCTACTGCTATTCGCGTACCGCCGAGGACAAGTGGCTCTACGAATCGGCCCGCCGATTCGCCGGGCGCCCCGGTATCCCGACCCACGAGGAAGTGCGCGCGTTCGTCGACTCGAAGGAATGGGTCGACATGTTCCAAGCCGTCACCGAGCAGTTCATCTGCCCGAACGGTAAAGGGCTCAAGAAGATCGCGCCCGTAGCCGGGTTCCATTGGCGTGATCCGGAGGCGGGCGGCGAGGCGTCGATGGGCTGGTACCGCCGCGCCGTCGGGTACGACGACGTCATCGACATGTCGCAGCGCACCCGCCTGTTCGTCTACAACGAGGACGACGTGCGCGCCACCCAGGTCCTGCGCGATTGGATGTCGAAGCGGGCGGCCGCCGAGGTTCCCTCGCTGGCCGATTTCGGCGCGGTGCGACCGGTGAGCTAGCGCGGCGTCACCACGCAGGGTCCTCGGGAACACCGCGACAGGCGCCGTAATACCATCGGGGGCGTGACTGAGCAGCACGTCGAAACCCTCGAGTTCCAGGCCGAGACCCACCAGCTCCTCGAGCTGATGATCCACTCGGTCTACTCCAACAAAGACACCTTCCTGCGGGAGCTGATCTCGAACGCTTCCGACGCACTGGACAAGCTCAAACTCGCCGCCTACCAGGACAAAGACCTGGGCGCCGACACCTCCGACCTGCACATCGAGCTGGAGGTCGACCAGGACAAGCGTGTCCTGACGGTGCGCGACAACGGCATCGGCATGTCCCGCGCCGAAGTGATCGACCTGATCGGCACCCTCGCCAAATCCGGTACCGCCGACCTGCGCCGCAAGCTCACCGAGGCCAAGTCCGACGCCGCCGCCGAGGAGCTGATCGGCCAGTTCGGCATCGGCTTCTATTCCACCTTCATGGTCGCCGACAGGGTCGTCCTCACCACCCGCAAGGCGGGCGAGACCGAAGGCACCCGCTGGGAAGCCGCCGCGGGCAGCTCCACCTACTCCATCGACACCGTCGCCGACGCACCGCAGGGCACCTCGGTGACCCTCGAGCTCAAGCCCGCCGACGAAGACGATCACCTCTTCGATTACACGCAGGAATGGAAGCTGCGCGAGATCGTCCGCAAGTACTCCGACTTCATCGCCTGGCCGATCCGCATGCAGGTCGAGCGCACGGTGACCGAGGGGGAGGGCGAGGACAAGGTCGACAAGACCATCGTCGAGGACCAGATCCTCAACTCGCAGAAGGCTTTGTGGACGCGCCCCCGGAGCGAGGTGAGCGAGGAGGAGTACAAGGAGTTCTACCACCACGTCTCGCACGCCTGGGACGAGCCGCTCGAGATCATCCCGATGAAGGCCGAGGGCACCTTCGAATACCAAGCGCTGCTGTTCATTCCCTCGATCGCACCGTTCGACCTGTTCACCCGTGAGCACAAGCGCGGTGTGCAGCTCTACGTGCGTCGCGTGTTCATCATGGACAACTGCGAAGAACTGATGCCGGAGTACCTGCGCTTCGTCAAGGGCGTCGTCGACGCGCAGGACCTCTCGCTCAACGTCTCCCGCGAGATCCTGCAGCAGGACCGCCAGATCCAGATGATCCGCAAGCGCCTGGTGAAGAAGGTGCTGTCCACGGTCAAGGATCTGCAGGGCGCCGAGGATCAGACCAGGTACCAGACGTTCTGGGCGCAGTTCGGTCGAGTTGTCAAGGAGGGCTTGCTCTCCGATACCGACAACCGCGAAACCTTGCTCACCGTCTCCTCTTTCGCCTCCACCGCCTCGGAGTCCGAGCTCACCACGCTCGCGCAGTACGTGGAGCGGATGAAGGACGGCCAGGAGTCGATCTACTACATGACCGGCGAAAGCCGTGCGCAGGTGGAGAATTCGCCACACCTGGAGGCCTTCACGGCCAAGGGCCGCGAGGTGCTGATCCTCACCGATCCCGTCGACGAGATGTGGGTCGGCTCGGTGCCCGAATTCCAGGGCAAGAGTTTCCAGTCCATCGCCAAGGGCGAGGTGGACCTGGAAACCGAGGACGAGAAGAAGGAAACCGAAGCCCTGCGCGAACAGCAGGACAAGGACTTCGGCGACCTACTCGCTTGGCTCGGTGGCACTTTGACCGATGTCGCCAAGGAGGTCCGCCTCACCAACCGCCTCACCACCTCGCCCGCCTGCCTGGTCGGTGACGTCTACGACTTCACCCCCATGCTCGAGCGCATGTACCGCGCCTCGGGTCAGGCGCTGCCGGAGTCGAAGCGGATTCTCGAGCTCAACCCCACCCATCCGCTGGTCACCGGTCTGCGCGACGCCTACGACGCGCGCAAGTCCGACGCCGACGAAGGCAAGGTCCCCGAGCTCGCCGAGACCGCCGAACTCCTCTACGGCACAGCGGTTCTCGCCGAGGGCGGCGAACTCAAGGACCCCGCCCGCTTCGCCCAGTTGCTCACCGAACGGCTCACCCGCACGGTCTGAGATCACCCGCACTGTGGACTGCCCGCTACCGGTTTCGGTGGCGGGCAGTTTTTGTTCACCGGCAATTCCGGTGCTGACACGCCACATCGGGGTCACCATGGAGTGATGGTGGGGCACGAAATTCGTCGAGCGAGACCCGACGACTACGACACCGTTATCGGCGTAGTCGACAACTGGTGGGGCAGAGCGGCGGTGCACAACCTTCCCCGGATGTTCCTCGACCACTTCCATCGCACCAGTCTCATCGCCTCCGACGACAACGGAATCTCCGGCTTCCTGGTGGGTTTCGGCTCTCCCTCTGACCCGTACACGGCCTACATCCACTTCGTCGCGGTCCGTCCCGACGCTCGCAAGGCCGGCCTGGGCAGAACCCTCTACGAAGCGTTCTTCACCATCGCTCGCTCCGACAATCGCACCATCGTCACCGCGATAACGTCGCCGGCCAACTACACCAGCATCGACTTCCACCGCAGCCTCGGCTTCACCGTCGCCGGACCCGTCCCCGACTACAACGGCCCTGGGCGCTCGCTGGTCACCTTCACCCGCCCCGTGTAATCGCTCGTCGGCCTGCCGTCACCGCGAGTGGAGTAAATCTGTCGTGTCGGGTGTAGACATTCTCGGTTTCGGGGGTATATAGTCGCTCTCGTTCCTGTTAAGAAATCAAATGGCCGGGCAGGTGAACTGCCCGGAACGACAAGTTCGACCGTCCCCTCAGGCGGAGAAGAGAATCCGGTGCAGTCGGCTGGACCGCCGGGGGACGAAGAAGCAAGGCAAGTGAATTACCGCAGGTAGAACCGACGATTCAGGAGGTGGTGGCCACTGATCAGCCATTTACATGTCCCGCATCCCAGAAGTTGTCGGATGCGGTATCTCAGAACATTCCCTCAGTCGTAAATTACGGCCCCGGCGCCCAGCGCGCCGGGGCCTTCCGGCGTTGAACCCGAGAGGCCTCGTGCAGCACCCGAACATCAATCCCGCCGACGGTCCCAGCGCGGCGGACAAGCTCGATGACGACACCTACCCCGCCTACAGCATGGGACGCGCCGCGGAGATCCTCGGCGTCACCCAGGCGTTCCTGCGCGGCCTCGACGCCGCGCGGCTACTGACCCCGCAGCGCTCGGCGGGCGGACACCGCCGCTACTCGCGCTATCAGCTGCGCATCGCCGCGCGCGTGCGCGAACTCGTCGATGCGGGCAACGCGCTCGAGTCGTCGTGCCGGATCGTGATCCTCGAGGATCAGCTCGCCGAGGCACAGCGGATCAACACCGACCTCCAGCGCGAACTCGACCACCGCGCCGACACCTGACCTCACCCGAAAAACGAACGGCGCCTGGCCGGTAGAGGCCAGGCGCCGTCGAACAGCGGATTTCTAGCGCGGTGCCATGCGCAGCGCGCCATCCATCCGGATGGTCTCGCCGTTGAGGTAGTCGTGGCTCGCGATGTACTCGACGAGCTGGGCGTACTCGTCCGGGCGGCCGAGGCGGGAGGGGAACGGGACGCCGGCTTCGAGGCCAGCGCGGTACTCGGGGGTGACGCCGGCGAGCATCGGGGTGTCGATGATGCCGGGGGCGATGGTGTTCACGCGGATGCCGAACTGGGCGAGGTCGCGGGCAGCGGGAACGGTCATGCCGTGGACGCCGCCCTTGGAGGCGGAGTACGCGATCTGGCCTACCTGGCCTTCGAAGGCCGCGACCGAGGCGGTGTTGATGACCACGCCGCGCTGGCCGTACTCGTCGACCGGTTCGGTCTTGGCGATGGCGTCGGCGGCCAGACGCATCACATTGAACGTGCCGAGCAGGTTCACGGTGATGACGGTGCGGAACAGCTCCAGGTCGTGCGGGCCGTTCTTGGACAGGATGCGACCCGCCCAGCCGACGCCGGCGCAGTTGACCACGATGCGCAGCGGCGCCGGGCCCTCGGTGATCTGGGCGATCGCGGCGGCGACCTCGTCACCGCTGGTCACGTCGGCCGCGATCAGGGTGACGCCCGCGGGAACGTTGTCGCCCGCGCGCTCGATGGACTGGGGGACATCCAGGCCGAAGACGGTGGCGCCCGCGTCGGCGAGACGCTTGGCGGTGGCGGCACCGAGGCCGGACGCGCCTCCGGTGACAATGGCGGCGGAACCCGAAATCTCCACTGATGGTCCTCTCTGTGTTTATTTGCGGCTGGTGCCGCTGTTCTCGGCGCTTGACTCCGCCTCTTCCCTCCCTACGGGTACTCCTTCGTCGCACCCTTCGGTCAGTCCATCGGCGGAGGCGCGCCGAGAACGCGCTCCTTCGTCGCACCCCCTACGAGGAGGGGTGCGCCTGGAACTCTATGGCCTACGGCTTATTGTGCCGGTTGCCAATAAGGGCACCTTAGCGTGTGACGGGTGTGCTCTGGAACACCCATATCGGGCGGTGGGGAAATCGTCGTGAACACCAGTGTTTACCAGTGGTAGCGTGCCGTCATGAGATCGTTCGCCGGTCCTTCCGTGGCCGGACGCAAGGTCCTGATCACCGGGGCCGCACGCGGGATCGGCGCCGCGCTGGCTCGGAGATTGGCCGCTCACGGCGCCCATGTGGCCCTCCTCGGGCTCGAACCGGAACTGCTGGCCGAAGTGGCCGCCGAATGCGGTGGCGTGCCGTGGCGGTATTGCGATGTGGCCGATCGGGGGCAGGTCGAGCGGGTGGTCGAGGCGTTGGTCGCCGAACTCGGCGGGCTCGATGTGCTGGTGGCCAACGCTGGAGTCGCCAAGCAGATGGCGATGATCGGCGGGGACCCGTCGGTGCTCGAGGAGACCCTCGCGGTGAATGTGCTCGGGGTCGCCTACACGGTGTCGGCGGCGGGTGCGCATCTTTCGCATCCGGGCGGGTATGTGCTGATGATGTCGTCGATCTCCACAGCCGTGCAGTTGCCGCTCGGCGGGGCCTACAGCGCCTCGGCGGCGGCGGTGGCCTCGCTCGGGGCCACGCTGCGCGCGGAACTACGGTCCACCGGGGCGAAGGTGGGGGTGAGCTATTTCGCCGGGATCGAGACCGACATGACGGTGCGCGGATTCGGGACAGTCGCCGCGCACACCGTGCTGGGGGAGACCAGCCTGACCGGCAGCTCGCCGGTCGGCCCCGCGGTCGAGGCGATGGAACGAGCCATCGCGCGACGAAGGAAGACCGTTGTCTCGCCCTGGTGGGTAGCGTTGGTGCGGCCGTTTCGACTGCTGGCCCAACTGGTCGTGCAGCGGGTGCAAGGCGACCGCCTGGCCCGCGCCATCGACATCGCCCGCACCGAAGAGGTCCCCTTCACCACCGAACAGCCCGCCCGACCCCGCAGAATGGAACGGCAATCATGAACGATTCGACACTGCGGCAACAACTTCCGCGTGGACGCCACCACCTCTCGCGCGAAGAAGTCGTCGCCTCTCAGCGTGAGCGCATCCTCGTCGCGATGGGCGAGGCGATGACTGTGGGCGGCTATGTCGGCACGCCGGTCGCGGCCGTGCTCAAGCGGGCCGGGGTTTCACGGGAAACGTTCTACGAGCTGTTCCGCTCGAAAGAGGACTGCTTCAACGCGGCCTTCGATCGGGTGTCGAACTCCCTGGCCGCGAAGCTTCAAGCGGTGATCGCCGACTGCGTCGACACCGACGCGCTCACCAGGATGGATCGCATCCTCACCACCTACTTCGAGCACATGATCGACGACCCGGCCTCGGCCCGGCTGTTCCTGGTGGAGGTCTACGCGGTCGGCCCGTCGGCCATCGAGGCGCGCATGGACCTGCAGCATCGTTTCGTCGAGGTGGTGGCCACCATGCTCGGCGCCGAATCCGAAGAACAGCGGTTCGCCTGCGCGACCCTGGCCGCCGCCATCGGCGCGATGGTCACCGGCCGGATCGCCGCCGACGACCCGGAAAGCCTGCGCGGCATCAAAGACCAGCTGATCGCGCTTGCCGAACGCTCCGGCACGCTCTACGGCAACGCCTTCGCCGACTGAATCAGCGCGCCGCCAGCTCGGCCGGATCGGGCGCCGTGCGCCGCGTGGCGCGCCATACTCCGACGCCGAGACCGGCCATCGCGGGGGCCAGTAGCGCCAGCCCGGCCGACGCCCAACCGCCGAGACCGGGCACGAACGCGTCGAGCACGGTCTTCGCGGCGAAGAACAGGAACAGCAGGCCCGATGCGATGGCGATGCCGCGCTCGGGCAGGTGCTTGCCCGCGATCTTGCCGACCAGGATCGCCAGCGCGCCCGCGGCCACCATGCCCGCGACCGAGCCGATCCAGACGGCCAGCCAGTTGTTGTTGGAGGCGAGGGCGGCGGCGGCGAACATGGTGCGGTCGCCGAGTTCGGCGAGGGTGAAGGCGGAGATCACCACGAGAAAGGCATTGCGGGTGCTCGACGGCGCTGGAGCTTCGTCGGAGTCGTCATGGCTGGTGAGCGCGTCGCGCAGCGTCCAGAGGCCGACCACGAGCAGGGTGAGCGCGGTGATGACGGCGATGGCGTTCGCGGGGAGCGCGGTGCCGAGGAAGTGGCCGACGCCCGCGGCGATGAGGTTCACGGCCACGCTGGCGACGCTGATGCCTGCCAGCACCACCCACCAGCGGTAGCGCAGCGAGAACGTCAACGCCATGAGTTGCGATTTGTCGCCGAGTTCGGCGAGGAAGAGCACGCCGAAGCTCAGCAGAATCGTGGCGATCATGAGGTCAGCTCCCAGGAAATACTCCGGCCTGTGGCTGAAAGACGGGTGCGCCTTCAGCCACACCGGTCGACGGATCGGTTCGTGGCCGAAGGTCTCGCCCACCGGTGGTCACCGGTTCACGCAGCCGGACCGCGCCGAATTCGGCGGGCGATCAGTATGTCGACTGGGCGATTGCGGGCTACTCCCCTTCGCTGTCCACCACTCTAGCCCGATTGCTCCTGGTATGCCAAGCGCTCGTAATCCAAATCTCAATGGGCGCAATAAGTTTGGGTGTGCGGCGGCGATAGTTCGGTTTCCCTGATTTCAGCACCACGCAGACCCGTTGCCAGGCATTCGCCCGGCCGTCACGGTCGAAAGGCTCAGGACGCCAGCAGCATTGCGAGCACGGCGGTGTCTGGATCGCTGATCAGATCCATGCCGACCCGGCTCACCAGCGAGGTGATCGTGCCGTCGAGTTCGGCCTCTGCCCATGCGGCGCGATGCTCCAAACCGAGGTGCGGCACGCCGGGCAGCAGGACGCAGCCCGAGGCCGCGCCCGCGCATTCGGGCAGCGACGGACGGGTCTCCGAGGGCGGATGCAGCATCAGCAGCGCGGGCGGCACATGCGCGGCGAACCGGCCGGGCTCGATCGCCTCGTCGCCGAGGACCGGGCCTTCCGCCATCACCAGCCCCACCGTGCCGGGTTCCGGATCGTCGGGCAGCTCCTCGCGTACCCCGAACACCGTGGTGGTCACCAGCAGACCGGGCATCGACGCCACCCGCACGGCCAGCACCAGTACCTGCGCCCATTCCTTGGTGGTATCCGGCCACCGCCCCGAAACCACGAATCCCCGTAGTCGACCGCGCGCCTGAAACGGCGTGATCCCGATCGGACCCTGTGTGTTCATGATGGCCTCCCGACTAACGGGGGCGACTGTGCCCGTATAAGACAGGAATAGCCCCTAACCCATCTGGCACACAAGTACCAAAGAGTGCTAATCGGGCAAAACGACAACGGGCCCGCCTGCGAAAATCGCAGGCGGGCCCGTTGAAGGGCGCTATCAGCCGAAGATCAGGCCCTTGCCCTGGCCTACGGCCCGGGCGAAGCGGTCCTGCACGTCAGCCCAGTTGACGACGTTCCAGAACGCGGTCACGTAGTCGGCCTTGACGTTCTTGTACTGCAGGTAGAAGGCGTGCTCCCACATGTCGACCTGCAGCAGCGGGATGATGCCGGTGGG
This sequence comes from Nocardia sp. PE-7, assembly GCF_030486425.1. NCBI lineage: Bacteria > Bacillati > Actinomycetota > Actinomycetes > Mycobacteriales > Nocardiaceae > Nocardia > Nocardia sp. PE-7. The sequence continues at coordinate 6,974,872 of NZ_CP129614.1, forward strand.
CACGTTGGCCTGCTGGTCGTACAGCTGGAAGGTCAGCAGCTTCTGGCCGAGGGTGTCGTAACCCAGGACGGCCCAGCCGGAGCCCTGCAGGCCGTTGGCGGCAGCGGTGAACTGCGCGCGGAACTTGTCGAACGAACCGAACTGGTCGGCGATGGCCGCGGCCAGGTCGCCTTCCGGCTGGTCGCCGCCGTTGGGGGAAAGGTTCTTCCACCAAACGGAGTGGTTGTAGTGGCCACCCAGGTGGAAGGCCAGGTTCTTCTCCAGCAGCAGGATGGCAGCCAGGTCGCCGGATTCGCGAGCTTCCTCGAGCTGCTCGAGCGCCTTGTTGGCGCCTGCGACGTAGGCAGCGTGGTGCTTGGTGTAGTGGATCTCGTTGATCTCACCGGAGATGTGAGGCTCCAGTGCGCCGAAGTCGTAATCCAGTTCCGGCAGCGTGTAGACGGCCACGATGTCCCTTTCCGTGTGTCGGGCTGTGTGCGCCCAGTTCGGACGACAACACCAACCATCATTCGTACACCCGCCCCGTGCAACCCGCGAACCGTGCCCCCGATTCCCCGTATGTCTCTACCGGCGGGGCCCGCCCTGATCTGGACTGAGTGGAGGGTGCGACGAAGGAGTGCCCGGAGGGAGGGAAGATCAGGGGCCCGAAGGGCCCCGCTCGAGCGCGCCGGCGCTCCAAAATTACAGCGGCGGCGCGATGTCGGCTTTCGTCGTCCTGGCATCGCCGGTGGCGTGCGCGTCCCACCAGCGCCGGCCGCCGTCGATGAACTCGTTCATCGGAATCTCGCGGCCCGCGGTGTCGGTGACCGAGATCTTGTCGAACCACACGCGGACGTCGAGTTCGCGCGGGTCGATGCCCTCCTCCTGGGAGAACTCGATGACATGCGCGGCGATGCGCTGATCGAGCACGGTGTCGAAGCTGAGCAACTCGCTCCACAGCGTCCACCCGCTGTCGTCGAGGTCGATGAACTCCCACCCGTGCAGCCCGCCGCCGCCGAAGCTCTCGATGGCCTCGTCGAGCTGGTCGAGGCTCAGCGGAAGCACGCGGGCGTCGACATCGTCCCAGCGCTGGATGCGCAGGGAGGCCGCGACGCGGGTGACTCCGGTGAAGGTGAGCAGGACTTTCGTGTCGATCGGCGCGGGTCCATCCGTGGGTAGCGTCAGCACCTCCAGAGCGAGTTGCAGCCTGCCCGCCGCGGCATCCACTTCTACCCCTAGACACGTGGATTCGGACAAAGCGGTATTCAAGCCGTTGATGTCGAAACTGTCGAGTAGCCCCCTGCTCACGTTCATGCGCCCAGGCTACCGATCCGGCCGCCCAGATCCCAGGATTTAGGATTTTCTCTAGTGTTCTCGTTTTTATGGAACCGATTCGGCCCCACTTGCGTCCAAGTAGATGTCGGGACAGAACACACTCCACGAATCCCGACGTCAGCGGCGAACGACCGCTCCGGGATGACATGGAGGGGAGTCCCGGATCGGTTGTTCCCGGCTGGTTCCACCCGGCTGTCGGCGTCGTCGGCAGCCGGTTCCCGTTGGCTGTGTGCTGACCGATAGCTGGGGCTCGCGGATCGCACCGTCCTCGCACAGCCTCGCCCGGCGATCCGCGCGGCATGGCAGGATCGAGGCGTGACGAGCTCCGATGTCCCCACGGTGCCGGTGGGTGCGGTACCCGCCGCGTTCGACGACGCGGACCCGGCGCCGGGCGCGCAGCTGCTCGACGTGCGCGAACCCGATGAATGGAACCTCGGCCACGCGCCGGGCGCGGTCCACATCCCGATGGCCGACGTGCCCGCCCGCCTCGACGAGCTCGATATCGACGCCGAGCTCTACATCGTGTGCAGACAGGGTGGCCGGTCCATCGAGGTCGTCCGGTATCTCGCCCACATCGGGTACGAAGCGGTCGATGTCGCGGGAGGCATGGTGGCCTGGCAGCAGACCGGCCGCCCGGTGGTCGCCGACGGCGAACACGAAGCCAAGATCTACTAGTCCGGAAGCGGGGTGCGCGGGTGAGTTCGGTGGTGCAACCATGTGCACGCTGTGGTGCGCGGTGGGCCGTGCAGGGCGCGCCGATGCACTGGTGCCCGCGCTGCCGAGGGGTGCTGCTCTCGCCCGGCAGAGTCGACGCGCCGGCCACCCAGCGCAACTACCGCTGGGTCGCGCGCCGACCCGACCACCGCACCCGTAAGGCGAGCGCGACCACCTCGGCCCCGCTCGGGCCGACCCCGCGCTACACCGAGACCCCGCGCTGGGGCCTGCTCGATCCGCCGCCGTCCGTGGCCCGCCCACCCGAGCGTCCCCTGCGCGGTCTCGCCGTCCGCCGCGATCGGCTGCTGGTCACGACCGCGCTCGCGTTCCTGCTCGCCGGCCTCGCCGAATACGGCCGCTACCTGATCCTGTTGCAGAACCGCGCCCGGCTCATCCCCGGCTGGCTGCTGTCGATCTCCGACGCGACGGTGCTGGTGTTCGGCGTCCTCGCGCCCCTCTGCGCGCTGGTGACGGCCGTGTCGCTGGTCGCCTGGCTCATCGAAGCGCGCACGATCGTGTTCACCGCCTACGGCAAGCGCGACCCACGCAAACGGTGGTCGCTGATCGCGGGATGCCTGGTGCCGGGCGTCAATCTGATCTGGCCCGGCGTGTTCCTCACCGAACTCCTCGGCGCCGACCCGGATCCGCGTTCGTGGCGGGCGGTGCGGATCTGGTGGGCCGCTTGGGCATTCAGCGGGCTGCTGCTGATCGCGGCGACGCTGTGGCGCGACGCGTCGACCCTGCAGGCCGAGGCCGACGGTGTCTCCTTCACCGGTTTCACCAACCTGTGCGCGGCCGCGTTTGCGGTGCTGACGTTGTGGATGGTGCGCACGCTGGAGGGCCGTGACCTGCGTGGGGAGGTCAGGTCGGCGCACCGTTGGGTGATGGCGGCCGATCCCGCCGAGGTCGTCATCGCGCCGGTCGAGCCGGGCGCTGTCGCAGTGCGCGACGTCGCGGCGCGCGATGACGTCGGGCACGATGAGGCCGAGCGCGCGGATTCCGTCCGGACAGGCGAGAATACGCAGGAGGAGGTCGTGGCCAAGTGAGCCAGAGCAATCGCCCACCCTTCGTGGTGGCGCATCGTGGTGCGTCGGCGGCACGACCCGAGCACACCCTCGCCGCGTACGAACTAGCGCTGCAGGAGGGCGCCGACGGTGTCGAATGCGACGTCCGGCTCACCCGTGACGGCCACCTGGTCTGCGTGCACGACCGCACGGTCGACCGCACCGCCGATGCCACCGGCCTGGTCAGTGAACTGACGCTGGACGAGTTGCGCGACATGAACTTCGGCACCGGCGAAGAGCCGCAGGGTGTGCTCGCGCTGAGCGATCTGATCGGCCTCGTCCTCGACTGGCGCACCCGTCCGACGAAACTGTTCATCGAGACCAAGCACCCGGTGCGCTACGGCGCCCTGGTGGAGAACAAGGTGCTCGCCGAACTCCAGCGTTTCGGCATCGCCACGCCCGCTTCGGCCGATCACTCCCGCGCGGTGGTGATGTCGTTCGCGGCGACCGCGGTCTGGCGGATCCGCCGTGCCGCACCACTGTTGCCGACGGTACTGCTCGGCGAATCGTCGCGGTTCCTCGGCGGGGGCGCGGCCACCACGGTCGGCGCAACCGCGGTCGGCCCTTCGGTGAAGACGCTGCGCGAGCATCCCGAACTCGTCGACAAGGCCGCCGCGGCGGGCCGGGCCACCTACTGCTGGACCGTGGACGATCCGGAAGACGTGACGTTGTGCGCCGACCTCGGCGTCAGCTGGGTGGCGACCAACCACCCGGGCCGCACGAAGGCGCTACTGGCCGGAGTCTGATCGCCCGCACCGGACACGGCGGGCGTGGGCAGGGGGCGCGGTAAGCGAACTCGCCGCTCGGCCATAAACTCCACGCGTGGGTAAAAGCAAGCGGAACAGTCCGAAGCCCGACAGTAATCGGGCTCAGCGTCTCGCGCAGCGGCGTGCGGCGCAGGAGCAGGCATCCGCGGCCGTGACACGGCCGTTCGAGGGTCTTGCCGCCGAATGTGATCTGGTGGCGCTGCGGGAGTTCGTGCCGTCGGCGACCGCGACCTTGAAGCTCGCGCCCGGTGTGGCCGCGCAGCGTGAGGTCACCCTGGCGACGGTGCTGCCCGGCGCGGTGGCCGCGCTGGTGCGCGCAGGCGACGAGCCGGTCGGCTTCGTCGGCACGCAGATGCAGTTCCGCGGCGAAGACCCGTCGGCCGATATCGCGGCGGCGATCCTGTGGACCCAGTCGGCCGAGCCCGGCGAGTCGCTGAACTCCGCCGACGCCGTCGACGGTGGTCCGCGCCTCGCCGATGTCATCGATCCCGGCGCCGACCTCGAGCTCACCGTGCACCAGGACTTCGACTGGTGGGTGCCCGAGGGCGTCACCCCGGATCCGCAGGTGGCGGCGACGATCGAGCAGGCCAAGCAGGCCATCATGCCGTCGGCGCGCCTCGACCTCGGCCCGGATTCCGTCGGCGCGGCCTGGTGGGTCGACGCGGGCGAGAAGGCGCATGTGCGCTGGGTGCGTCCCGAGGACGAAGACGCGCTGATGCTGGCCCTGGCTCGCGTGCACGCCACCGGTGGCCTGCACCTCGGTGAGGGTTCGCGCTTCGCCGGTTCGTTCCGTACGCACGGTCTGCTGGTGCCGGTGTTCGACCTCGATCCCGAGCGGCACCCGGCCGAATGGGAAGCTCCGGCGCGGGAATTCGGTGCTCGCCTGGCCGAAGCGCTGGCGTCCGACGCGCCTATGACCAGCGAAGAACGTCGTTCGCGCGATGGTCTGCGTTCGCGTCAGGTCACCCTGCGCTGAACTTAATGAAACATGTCTCTTTCACAGATTCGATCCGCTAGGTTCACGACTGAACCGGACAATCGGTGAAGAGGAAAGTAAGAGGCATCGTGGAATTTCTCGGATCTATCGCTGGTCTCGCGCAGATCGTGATCGGCACCGTGCTGGCCAACACCGGCTCGGGCGGTTCCGGCTCCGGCTGGTAAACGCGCACAAAGGATTCGGCTCGCTGCCCGCGAGCCGAATCCTTTCGCGTTCGAGCTAGACGCTGCCGCCCGCGACCGACGGCGCCCCGGACGCATCCTTCGGGGTGCTCAGCTCGCGCCACATGAACTCCTCCAGGTCGAACAGGTTCGACCCGGCGCGATCGGCGATATTGAGCAGCGTGGTCATGTGCGCCACTTCTTCGACCTGTTCCTTCAGGAACCACTGCATGAACTGCTCGCCGAGGTAATCGCCCTCTTCACGGGCGGTGCTCGCCAGCTGCACGATCTGATCGGTGACCGTCTTCTCCTGGGTCAACGCCAGTTCGATCGGCTCACGGGCGGACTCGAACTTCGACTTCGCCGCGTCGATGCCCGAGATCTCCACGGAGATGTCGCGGTCGACGAAGTACTGCACGATCATCATCGCGTGGTTGCGTTCTTCCACCGACTGCGCGTAGAAGCGCTTGGCCAGCTGCGGCAGGTCGTGGTTGTCGAACCACACCGCGATCGCGATGTACTGGTGCTCGGCATTGAACTCATGCCGGATTTGGTCTTGGAGCAGAGTGTGGAACTTGCTTCGCGGGGCTTCCGGATGAATCGACATGGCCGCCACATTAATGCTGGTCATAGGGGTTGTCATCCAAGTGCAGCCTTATTGAGGACAGTATTCCCTAACCAAGTATTTCCTAAGTCGCGCCTGCCATTCGGGGTGCGGTGGTATCGATTCGCACCGTCCCGCGCAGTTCACGGCGGATGAATTCCTCGACGTCGAACAGGTTGTCCTGCCGGTCGAGCACGGTCAACAGGGTGGTCATCGCGGCGACATCGTCGACCTGCTCGCCGAGGAACCACTGCATGAATTGTTCGCCGAGAAAATCATTGCTGTCGCGCGCGGCCGCGGCGAGAGCGCTGACCTGCGCGGTGGTGACGCGCTCGCGGTCGAGCAGAAAGGCGATCGTGGCGCGCGGGGAGTCGAATTCCGAGCGGACCTCGTCGAGCCCGCCGATCGCGATCGGCACATCGCGGTCGAGCAGGTACTGCACCATGCGCATCGCGTGCCCGTGATTCGACGTCGAACGCGCGTAGGTCTGCGCGGCCAGCTCGGGTAAATCCTGTGCGTCGAAATAGACGGCGGCGGCCAGATACTGATGCGCCGCGGTCAGACCGGCTCTGACCTGGTCACGGAGGAGTTCGGTGAACGACAGGTTCTCGGGCATACCTCGACGTTACCGCGTGAGCAGTTCCTCTGGGATCTGCTGATCGGTGGCGAGCGCCTCGAAGAAACCAGAGGCCTTGGACTTGTCCCAGAGCAACACATTGCCCACGTCGGTGTCGTCGAATCCGCCGATCGGAACGCTGGTGGTCACGGTGTCGCCGCGCATCGCCCAGCCGAGTGCCGCGAGGTTCCAGATGTGGTCTCCGTCGTCGACCTTCAGGGAACCGGCGACCCCGGTTGCCATGGGCCACAACGAGAACGGATTCGCGAGGGTGCCCATGCTCGTGGCCTTCTTCAACAGCGCCGCCATGAACATCCGCTGATGGTTCATCCGGTCGACATCGGCGTTCGGGGTCGCCCTGGTGCGAACGAAGCCGAGTGCTTGCGGGCCGGACAGTTCCTGGCAGCCCGCGGGCAGGTCGAGCCCGGCCAGCGGGTCGACGATCGGTTCGTCCAGACACATCTCGAGCCCACCCAACGCGTCGACGACACTGGCGAAACCACCGAAGCCGATCTGCGCGTAGTGGTCGATCCGCACGCCCGTCGCTTCCTCCACCGTTTGGACCAGCAGCGACGCGCCGCCGATCGCGAACGACGCGTTCAGCTTGTCCTTGCCGTGGCCGGGGATGTTCACGTAGGAGTCGCGCGGAAGGCTGACCATGGTGGTCGGACCGGAGCCCGGAATGTGCACCATCATGATCGTGTCGGTGCGTTCGGGTCCGGTGTCGCCGCCGGTCGCGAGTTCCTGTTCCTGCTCGGTGGAGAGGTCACCACGGCCGTCGGAGCCGACCAGCAGCCAGTTGGTGCCGGGGGTATTGCTCACGCGGTCGCTGTAGGAGGGCAGCGCGGTGATGCGGGTGAGTGAGTTGTCCAGGTGTACGACCGCGGCGATCAGGCCGGCGATCAACAGCACGATGATCACCATCAGCCACCGGAACGGATGACGTTTGCGCCTGCGCCGTGGCGGCTGCGGCTGCCTGCCCCCGGTGACCGGCGGGGGAGTGCGTCGGGGCGGGAGTGCGTCGTGGTGGGGCACCGGCCGCTGAGTCGGTGCGTGTCTGACCTGCTCACGAGGCGGTCGTGGCGGCGGCGGTGGTGCCTGACGCGGCTTCTCGCGCTCGTAGGGCAGCTGCGAATAGGCCAGCGGCTGGTCACCGGAGTTGCCGCGGTGCATCACCTGGGTGGGTTCGACGTGTGACGCGCCGCGCCGAGGTGCCGGGTTGTAGCGAACCGTCGGACCGTCCTCGGGCTGCGGGCGCCGGTCGTTGCCGGGCGGGCGGCCGTAGCGCGGATCCGGGGGCATCGCGCGACCCTGCGGCGGCTGAGGACGACCTTGTGGGGGCACCGAGGGGCCGCCGGGGCGGCCGGACGTCGGCGGCACCCGGCGTCTACGGGGGTCCTCGCGGGGGTCGTCGCCGTTCATCACCGTCAAACTCTACTGATCGTGGGGAGCGCGAGTCGGTTTCCGCGCGCTCGGTTACTACTGGTGATACCCCGCGCTGGGGCCACTGTTAGCGAGAAACGCGGTGATGTGGTGAAACTCGCCGCGACACGCCGTCGGCATCAGTGATCACGGCAGCCAACCGACGCGTCCGCGCAGCACGTTGTAGCCGAGATAGGCGACGGCGTCGATTGTCGCGTGGGCCAGGATCAGCGGCCACAGGCGGTTGGTTCGCTGCCAGTAGCGGCCGAAGATCAGGCCCATCACGATATTGCCCAGCCCGCCGCCGATCCCCTGATACAGGTGATAGCTGCCGCGCAGCAGCGCCGACGCGGCCAGCGACGAGTTCTCCGACCAGCCGAGCCTGCGCAGCCGGGTGATCAGATAGCCCACCACCACCACTTCCTCGGCGACGGAATTCGCACAGGCCGACAAGATCAGGACCGGCAGCCGCCACCAGTGCTCCGACAGCGAACTCGGCACGATGGTGACGCTCACCCCCATCGCGTGCGCGATCAGATACAGCGCGAGCCCCGGCAGTCCGATCACCGCGGCGAGCGCGAGACCTGCCACGATGTCGCCACGCCGGATACGGGCCAACCCGATCATCCGGGGCCCGATCCCGCTGCGCCACAACAGGTACAGCGCCAACGCCGCCCACGCCATCAGCCGGGTCACCCCGACGAGCTGGAACAGCAGATCGAGGAATGAGTTGTTCGACCGCGACGCGTTCAACGCCACGGTCCGGCCACCGACCCCACCCGGCGACAGCGCCGAATCCAGCAGGGAAAGAGCGGCACTGATCCCACTCAACCCGAAGGTCACGAGCAGAACGATCGTGATCTCTACTCGCAGTCCGAACCTGTCCCGCTCGCTCAGCTGGGTATCCGGAGGATCGACGCGCATGCCGCGCAGTGTAAGCAGTGTTGGTTGGCGCGCTGGCGCGCGCGGGTCCGCGGCCCCCACGGGCCGCCGGTCAGGCGCCGTTGCTTGCTCCTTCGTCGCCTACGCAACGGCGCCTGACCGGCGACCCGGCCGCGGACCGGCCACTTCGTGGCCGCCGCTCCCTAGGGGTCGCGGGTGCGGGGTCGGGAGTGTGGGGTTGGGAGTGTGGGGTCGGGAGTGCGGTACGGCTGTGGGCATCGGCGTGGGGAACGCGAAGGAATCGTGGGGAAGCGCGAATGATTCAGATGCGGCGCAGGCCGTTCAGGAACGGGCAGCCCGCCAGGATGCGGACCGCGCGGCTCAGCGATTCGATGTCGTCGGCGGGGGTGGGGAAGGGCAGCCGGACGTCGTGGTCGCCGTCGTTGCTCTCCACGCGCAGGGTCAGGCCGTAGCGGTCGATGGCGAGCGGGTGCACGAGGCCGCCCCGCAGCCGGGTCGGCAGGTGGCGGGCCAGTTGGGCCACCACGTCGGCGTGATCCTCGGACATGTGTTGCAGCCAGGCGCTTTCCAGCTCGCAGAACGGGTCGGCCGTGGCGGCGCGTAGGTCGGCGTGGTCGACGGATTCCGCGCCCGCGGTGTCGGCCAGCACCGCCGAGTTCACCACGATCCGCAGCAGCGTGACGCCGTGGCCGACATCGAGCAGGCCCGGATGTGGGAAGTCCTTGGCGATTTCGACGGCGAGCGCGCGCTGTGCCTGCTCGGGCACCTGTCGCACCCAGCCGCGCAACCACACCAGCGCCCTGACCGGCTCACGCAGCGGCAGGGGCGCGTGATCGGTGAGCTCGAGGACCGCGGAGGTCTCGTTGGCCGTGGCGGCCATCGCGGCCGCGAGCGAGGACCCCGGCACCGCGATCACCGCGTCGCCGCACCGGCGCAGGTGGTGCAGCGTGGTGGGGACCGGGTCGATTCCGGGGAGCGCGAGCACCGCTGTCTCGGCATGAGCGCACGCACTTCGCACCCGCTCGGCGGTGGTCGGCGCGAGGATCGTGGTGGGGCTCGGCATGACAACCTCCGCGAACGTTTGATTAGGTAAACCTAAGCTAAGTTACAAACGCCCGACGCGCAAGAGGACACCCCGATGAATCGAGCCGATACGGTGGACGGATGACGCACGACGACCACGGCGACGACCATTCCGCCCCCGCCGAACCCGTCCTGCTGAGCCTGTCGGCCCCCGCCCGCCGCAGTCTCGTGGCCGACCTGGTCCGCCCCGACGGCAGTTCGCCCGCCCCCGTCGACGTCGACATCCCCGACCCCGACCTCACCGCCTTCCTGGCCGGCATCGCCCACGCCGACCACGGCTTCACCGCCCGCACCACCAGCGGCCCCCGCGCTCTCGCCGTGGTCGCCGGCACCGTCGCGGCCCTGTGCGGCGAAGACATCCCCACCGCCCTCACCGCCCCTGACCTCGCCTTCCTGAAGTCACTGAAGCCAGCCGCGATCGAGGCCACCCGCACCGTCCTGCTGGCCATCGAAACTCCTGACGAACAGGCGATCGCCGACGCGCTGCGAGTACTGGACAACTGACCCCGAGCCCGGCGGGCCGACCGCCACGCGTTAGCTGCCGCACCACCTGTCCGACCTTCGAGTCCGAAACCCAGTCGGCGCCAGCCGCTAAAGTTGCAGTGTGCCGCGTATAGCGTATTTCGGACCGTCCGGGACCTTCACCGAGATGGCTCTGGCGAAGTTCGAGAACTCGGGGGCCTTCGACGGGCCGGTCGAGCGAGTCGCCGCGCCCAGCCAAGGGGCAGCGCTCGACCTGATCCGGACCGGACAGGTCGACGGCGCGGTGGTGCCGATCGAGAGTTCGGTGGAGGGCTCGATCCCGGCGACCCTGGATTCCCTCGCCATCGGACCGCGTTTGCAGATCATGGCCGAAACCGAACTCGAGGTGACCTTCACGATTCTGGCGCGCCCCGGAACCGCGCTGGCCGACGTGCGCACCCTGGCCGCCTATCCGGTGGCGGCGGCGCAGGTCAGGGAATGGGTGGCGCGCACCATGCCCGATGCGCGCCCGTTCACCTCGGCATCCAACGCGGCCGCCGCCGAAGACGTGGCGGCCGGAACCGCCGATGCCGCGATCTCGACCGCACTGGCGGGTGAACGACTCGGCCTGGTGACCCTGGCGGGCGGCGTCGCCGATCACGACCAGGCCATCACCCGCTTCGTCCTGGTCACCCACCCGGGCGTCGCACCGGGCGCCACCGGCGCCGACCGGACCTCCGTGGTGCTCGAACTGCCCAACGAACCCGGTTCACTGATGCGCGCGTTCGCCGAATTCGCTACGCGTGGAGTCGATCTCACCCGTATCGAATCGCGCCCGACCCGCACCGGCATGGGCACCTACCGGTTCTATCTCGACTGTGTCGGACACATCGACGACCCGGCGGTAGCGGAAACACTGAAAGCTCTGCACCGCACCACCCGGGTCCGCTTCCTCGGATCTTGGCCCGCGACAGCGGCAGTCGGCACACCGCCGCCGTCGGACGAACCGGCCGCAGAATGGTTGACGCAATTGCGAAAGGGGGTCGCGGACCTATGACTACCCGCGCGAAACTGATTCTGGTGCGCCACGGCGAGACCGAGGGCAATGTCGCGAAGATCCTCGACACCGCGGTGCCTGGCCTACCACTGACCGAACGTGGTGTGGCGCAAGCGAAAGCGTTCGGCGCGGGCTTGGAGCGAGCGCCCCAGGTGCTGGTGTCGTCGGACGCGCTTCGTGCCCGCCAGACCGCGAGCTACATCGAAGAGGCCACCGGCACACCGGCATACGTCCTCGACGGCCTGTACGAGGTGCAGGTGGGCGAGCTGCACGGCCGCTCCGACCGGGAAGCGCACGAGCTCTTCCAGCAGATCTATCGCGGCTGGCACCTCGGTGAGCTCGACGTCAGAGCCCCCGGCGGCGAATCCGGCCACGAAGTGCTTGCCCGCATCCTGCCCGTCCTCGACGGCCTGCGCGAGGAGTTCCTGACCGACGACGCCGATGGTGACGTGGTGGTGGTGAACCACGGTGCCGCCATGCGCCTGATCGGGAAGGCCCTGGCCGGGGTGGCGCCGCCGTTCACGACGAACAACCACCTCGACAACACCGAGACCATCGAACTGCTCCCCACCGAAGACGGCGGCTGGGAATGCCTACGGTGGGGAAAATTCACCCCACCGTTCACTATCCAGGCCGACCCGTCAGCCGACGACCCCATGGGCTAAACGCTCCGGCTGCGCCTCCGGTTTGCGGCTAAGTTGTGGGGGCGTTGGTGGGGCCGGTTGCGGTTTCGGTGGGGTGGGCTTACGCCGGGTTAGTGGCTGCCGCGGTAGGGAATTCGGTGCGGACCGGGAGGGACTCGATGAGGTCGGCTACCGCGGTGCGTAGGCGGGCGTTCGTGCCGCTGGCGATGGACGACCACTTCACGCCGTCGTCGGCGACGCTGGCGGTGATGATGAATCTGCCTGCGCGCGTGTTGAACACGGCGATGTGGTTGTCCTGGATGTCGCGGGTGCCGTCACCGTAGGCCACGCCGACGATCTCGGCGTAGGAGTGGATCTCCACCAGCGCCGAAGCCAGTACCTGGGCATCGGTGGTCGGATTGCCCACCTTGGTCAGGCGCTGCGTGGTGGCGGCCACGTCACCGGTGTCGCCGAAGATCGGCGCCAATTGTTCGGTGGGAGCGTTCATCCCGTACAGCTCGAGCGCTTCGACCGGCCCGAGCGCCTGCAATACCGCGCCGGGCAGATCGAGACCGGCGTCATCGATGACGTAGGACTCCGGCCCGCGCAGGGCGACGACCGCACGGTCGTCGCCCTGCGCCAGGCAGAATCGGTTGACCTGGCCTGCCACCACCCACCGCAGCGCGATGATCCACTGCGGCCGGTAGAGCACCCGCAGCCGTTCGGCGAGCTCGGGTGCCACCACCTGGCCGAACAGCAGCTCGCGTTCGGCCAGGGCGGACTGTGCCACGTTCATGGCGGCGTCGTGCGCGGTGACGTTGTCATAGCGGCCCATGGCATCGAGCACCACGGGCATCTCGTCGAACTCCAGTTTCTCCAGGAGGAACTGCATGTCGTCGAGCGAGAGCACGACGGCGCCGAGCAGCGAACCTCCGCTGCCCGTGCCGAGAACCGTCACTTGGCCGATCCGGTGAGGTCGGCGCCGATCACACCTTCGGCCGCGTAGCGGCCATCGGTGAACTCGTCGGAGCGCACGTAGTCGACGCCATCATGCTCGTCGTCCTCCTCGCCCTTCTGCCGGTTGCCCATCAGCGGGTTGGCGCCGGTGCCCGTGTTGCGCACCGGTGCGCTCTCGACCCGGTTGACGACCGATTCCGACACCGGGGCGCTCGCGGACACGCTCGCGGCGGGCGCACCCCAGCCCTCCGGCAGCTTCAGCGAGCCCGCGCTGACGCCACCGAGACCGGCCGACGTGGTGGCCATGCCGCCACCGACCGCGGCACCGGCGGCAGCGACACCCGCCATGGCCGGAGCGACGGCGGCACTCGCGGGCGCGGTGGCCGTAGCCGCCGAGATCGCGGAAGCGCCGATATTGCCGGCCGTGCTGACCCCGCTGGTGAGCACGCCACCCGCGGTGTTGGCCGCCTGGGTGGCCGCGCTGACCACACCGGGATTGGAAACGAAGGCCTGCGCGGCGGCGACCGCGGTCTGCAGCGGATCGCCGCCACCGAAGTCGCCCTCTCCGGCGGAGCCCGCGCCGCTCGCGATGGCGGGCGGCATGGTGAACTCGCTGGGGATCGCGACGGTGGCCGACGTGGCGGCCTCGTAGGTCTCCATCACCAACGCGGCGCGGATGTCCATGGCGTGGCGCGCGACCTCGGCGACCTCGAAGGCGCCGGAGACGACACCGGGCGGGTTGGCCGAGGCGGCCACCGCGCCGTTGGTGGCGATGATCTCGGGCAGGCTCGGCATCGCGATCGACGCGACGGTGTAGGCGGTGGCATTGGCCGCGCACTTGGCGCTGATCGCCGCCGCCGCGATGCCCTGCTGGCTGGCCCAGCCCGCGAACGGGGCCAGACGGGCGAGCACGGCGATACCGTTGACGCCCTGGAGGCCGACACCGACCTCGGCGATCACGCGCGTGATCGTGAAGGCGGCGTCGCCCCACGCGGCGGCCAGCCCGCCCCACGAGGTAGCCGCGGCGCTGATCGGGATCGCGTGTGCGCCCGTATTGAGGGTGGTCGAGTTCACTTCGGCCATACGAGGCAGCCAGAACACCCCGGTGATCCCTGCGGTCATACTTGTTTCTCCCCTGAGTAAATGATCGTCGACAGGATCGGTGCGACTACACCTGGACGGCGTTGATCGTCGCCGCGCGGACCACGTCTTCCCCGATATGAGTGCTCAGCTGCGAGCGCAAGGTCGCGGCCGCGTGATGCAGCTCGAGGATCGCCTGGGCGACCGAGCCGTCGTGCTTGCCCGCCGCGGTGTTGAAGTGGCTCGCCGCGAGCAGCGACACCTCTTCGGCGCCGGAGGGCAGCACATGCGTGGTCGGGCCGGCGAGCCCGGCCGCGACGGCGAGGCGCTCGGCGAGCAGATCCAACTCCGCGGACGCGGCGAGGACGATTTCAGGTGCAACGAGAACGTGTCCAACCATGACCCGACTCCTTCTGGTGGCGGCTATCGGGAACCACGAGAATTCCCCCTACGAGTACTAGGACGCGAGAGCGGGTCATTCGGTTCCATCGATTCCCCACCCAGTTTCGCTAACCCCATCCCAGCTCATGCAACCGGTCGTCGTCAATCCCGAAATGGTGTGCTATTTCATGGATCACGGTGATCGTGACTTCTTCGACCACCTCGTCGTCGGTGTTGCAGATGTCGAGAATAGCTTCTCGATAGATCGTGATGGTATCCGGCAACGATCCGGCGTAATAGCTGTCGCGCTCGGTGAGGGCGACCCCGTGGTACAGCCCCAGCAGCGACGGTTCCTCGTCGTTTCGGGGCTCCACCAGCACCACAACATTATCTATGGCACTGGACAGTTCGGCCGGGATCTGGTCGAGGGCGTCGCTCACCAACTCCTCGAAACGCCACTCCGGCATCCGCTCGGACAACGTCACCTCGGCTGGGGCTGCGGTGGCAGTGGCGCGGCGCCCGGCAGCGGGGCCGGAGTGGAGCGTCCGGTGTTCGGCGGGGGCACCGGGGCCTGCCCGTCGATCAGGATCTCGCCGCGAGCCGAGCCGACGATGGGCGCGAAACCCTCACGGTCGGCGCCTTTTCCGAGCCAGCAGTCCAGTTTGTGGCTGCCCGCGAGCCAACTGGCGGGCTCCAGATAGTCGAAGAACAGGGTCAGCGTCTTGTTGCGGATGGCGTCGGGGCTGCCGAGGTAGTCGCCGGAGAGCCGATTGCATTCGGCCTCCACGAACTTGTCCTGATCGGCTTCCGACGGCGGCCCGCCGGTGAAGGCGGTGGACAGGTCGACGGTGCCGACGATCTCCACCGAGTGCGGCTGGGCGCAATCGACCGGGTCGGTCGGCAGGTTCTGATTGATGCCGAGGCAGGTACCGGTGGCATGGATCTTGGACTGATCGCTGTCGGCCAGGCTGCCGGTGGTAGCCGGGCTCGTGGCGGTGGCGGCGACCTGGACGCCGCAGCGCAGCGTCCGGTCGCCGTGCTGCCAACCGGCCGGGCTCGGCGACATCACATTCACCATGAACTTGCCGCGCGGATCGAATCGCCCGCCCAGATACTTCTGGACAGCGGTCACACAGTGTTCGTCCCGCAATTCGGTCATGCGCAGCGAATCGGGGTGCCGGGTGCCCTCGGCGAACTCACGCCCGGGATAGGCGCTGAGGTCGATGACGCCCGCCACTTCGAACAGGTGCTTGTCGCCGCAGCCCACCTTCACCAGATCGCTCCGGTCGGGTCTCGACCAGGTCAGACAGTCGCCCTGCGTCGCGCTGCTGAACTCCTTGTCGCGCACCACCGGTTCGGCGCCCGGCTGGTGCGCTTCCACCTTGTCGGTCTCGAAGCCTGTCACGGTCATGGTGACCATCGCCGCGATCACCGCGCCGAGGGCGCCTATCAGCAGCCCCCAACGCAGTTTCGTCGCGGACAGGTGCAGGGCGCCGCCGCGACTGGGCGCGGCGGGTCCCTCGGCTGGGTTGCTCTGCTTCTTCGACATCGTCGACGAGTGTATTTGTCGTGGCGGGCCGCCGGGTCAGCCCCGCAGAGCTGACACGAAGATGCCCGGGATTCGGCGCAGTTTGCCGTCGCCGTAGAAATCGGTCAGTTTGCGTCCGGTGGCGGTGCCGGTCTTGTTGGAGACGAACCACGGCGGCTTCGGGGTGAGGGCGAATTCGCCGCGCAGAATCGAGCGCGGAGCGGGGCGGAAGGGGCCGCGGACCACGGTGCGCTCGACGTCGTCGAGGAGGAAGGCGTTGTGTACGACGCCGATGCCGCTCTGGATGTCGTCGAGGGTGTGGCCGGGGTAGGCGCCCCAGCTGGCGCGCGGGGTCAGGAACGCGAGACCGGTCCAGGCGTTGAGGGCGACGGTGCCGTACCGCAGGCTCTCGATCGCGGTGTCGAGTTCCGCGCCGAGCGCGGCGATGGTCGCGGGGTCGGCGATGATGTTGGCGCCCAGGGTGCCCATCAGCTCGTCATTGGCGAAATCGACCGCGTTGCCGAGGAATTCGGCTCCGGCGCCGGGCAGTTCGACCACGCCGAGAACGGGGGAGAAGTACTCGGTGCGCAGCAGGGGAGTGTCGCCGGCGGGCAGGTTCTCGACCAGCAGGCGGCCGTTGGCTCGGGCGGCGTCGGGGTAGGACTCGAGTGCGCCCGCCACGCGGTTGTCGCTGCCCGGGTAGTAGGCGGTGCGCGCCGGAGCGTTGTCGATCGCGGCGCGCAGTTCGGTGAGGAACTGCTCCTTGAGCGGCCAGTCCGCGGCGAGCACCACGGTCTGCGCGGCGACGCAGTTGTAGCCGCCGTTGTGCAGGCGCTGGGTGGCCACGTGCTCGGCCTGGAACTTCAGATCGGCGGCGGCCCAGTCGCCGGGCACCACGATGCACGGCGCGACGCCGCCGAGTTCGCTGGTGATCGGCTTGTCCAGGATGGGCGCGCCGGTCTTGTCGGCGCCCGGCCCCCACACGATCGCGTCGTGGGTCGGCGCGCCGCCGGTCATGTGCACGTGCGCGACCAGCGGATGGTTCACCAGGTAGCCGCCCTCGGGGGCTCCGCCGGTGAGGATGCGCACCACGCCGAGCTCGATGAACGGCGCGAAGATCGCCTGGAACACCGGCAGCAGCGGATCGGTGATCGGGTTGAGCTTGAGCGCGACGACGCGATTGTTGGCGTAGAGCTCGTAGAGGGTGTCCAGCGGCGCGATCGACATGATGTTGCCCGCGCCGAGCACCGCGCCGACACCGTTGGTCTTCGCGGGATCACGCTGGGCGAGGCCCGCCTTGCGACGCGCGGTCGCGGCGTCGACACCGGGCTTCAGCCACACATCGGCGCTGAATCCGCTCAGCAGCAGCTTGTCGTAGAAGCCGTGGGGCAGCGCGGGCACCGCCACCCGGCCGCCGGGGGCGTTGACCAGTTCGACACCGTCGAGTGGGCTCGAGCCCTTTTCGAGCGCGGCCATCGACTCGCTCAGCGCCTGCGCACCGGCGAGCATCGTCATCGGGCCCGACATCCACTCCTCGCCGAGCAGCGGGCTGTCGGCGTCGAGTTTCTTGACGGTGCGGGCGGCGGCGACCCAGGCCTCGGCATCGCGGGCGGTGAGCGCGTGCAGCTCGTCGAGCAATTCGCGGCGGCGACGCAGGTCCGTCGCGGCCCAGGTCTTTTCCCCTTGGGTGAGATCGGCGAGCGCGGTATCGATGACGGCGGTGTCGAAAGAGGTACTCACACCGCAACTATGCCCCTGTGCTGCCCCATTGGCACTTCAACTAGGCTGTTTGCTCATGATCGACCTCCGATTCCTGCGCGAGAACCCGGAAGCCGTCCGTGCCTCGCAGCGGACCCGCGGCGAGGACCCCGCGCTCGTCGACGCCCTGCTCGAAGCCGACGCCGCGCGTCGGGCCGCCGTGGCCACCGCCGACAATCTGCGCGCCGAGCACAAGGCCATGGGCAAGGTGATCGGCAAGGCGAGCAAAGAGGAGCGCCCCGCGCTGCTGGCCGCCGCCACCGACATGTCCGCCAAGGTGAAAGAGGCCGAACTCGCCGAGGGCGCCGCCGACGTCGAACTCGACGCCGCGCAGCGCGCCATCTCCAATATCGTCCAGGACGGTGCGCCCGCAGGCGGCGAGGACGACTATGTCGTGCTCGAAACCGTCGGCACCCCACCGGTTTTCGACTTCGAGCCCAAGGATCACCTCGAGCTCGGCGAGTCGCTGCACATCATCGACATGGAGCGCGGCGCGAAGGTGTCGGGCTCGCGGTTCTACTTCCTCACCGGCTACGGCGCCTTGCTGCAGATGGGCCTGTTGCAATTGGCCGCGCAGAAGGCCGTCGCCAACGGCTTCACCATGATGATCCCGCCGGTGCTCGTGCGCCCGGAGATCATGGCCGGTACCGGATTCCTCGGCCAGCATTCGGCCGAGGTCTATCACCTCGAAGAAGACGACCTCTACCTCGTCGGTACCTCGGAGGTGCCGCTGGCCGGCTACCACTCGGGGGAGATCCTCGACCTCAGCGCTGGTCCGAAGCGGTACGCGGGCTGGTCGTCGTGCTTCCGCCGCGAGGCTGGTAGCTACGGCAAGGACACCCGGGGCATCATCCGCGTGCACCAGTTCGACAAGGTCGAGATGTTCGTCTACACCACCCCTGAGCAGGCCGATGCCGAGCATCAGCGGCTGCTGGCCTGGGAGCGCGAGATGCTGGCCGCCATCGAGGTGCCCTACCGGGTGATCGACGTGGCCGGTGGCGATCTGGGTAGCTCGGCGGCGCGCAAGTTCGACTGCGAGGCCTGGGTGCCCACTCAGCAGACCTACCGCGAACTCACCTCCACCTCGAACTGCACCACCTTCCAGGCGCGCAGGCTCTCGGTGCGTTACCGCGACGAGAACGGGAAGGCACAGGTGGCGGCCACGTTGAACGGCACGCTGGCCACCACACGCTGGATCGTGGCGATCCTGGAGAACCACCAGCAGGCCGACGGTTCGGTGCGCGTGCCTGCGGCGCTGGTCCCGTTCGTAGGCACCGAGGTGCTGAAGCCGTAAGATGCTCATTGTTTGCTGACGTTCATTTGGCGGATGTGGCAAACACCCTGACCCATCAACATCTAGGCTGGTGCTCGTGCGAGGAATCGGGGCGCGCGGCGATACCCGAACCCGGGTGCGGGCGGCATCGGCGTTGGCGACGGCAAAGGTCATGGCCAGGACAACGGGGGCGTTCTACGTTCTCGGTGGTGTCCTCGGCCTGATGATCACTGCCGTCGCACCGGGCGACGACGGTAATCGCGCGGTTGTCGGTACCGCGGCGGCCATCTCGGTCCTGCTCGGCCTCACGATGCTCGCCTGGGGCCCTCGGATGCCGCACGGCCTGCATCACGTCTACCTCGCCACCGCGACGGTGCTCGTCGCGATCGCGGTCTACGACTTCCCCAACTTGGTCGGCGCCATCACCCTGGCCTCGTTCTTCGTGTTCGTGGCCTGCGACGCCGCGCTGTTCTTCGCCTGGACCCAGGCCGCCGCGCACATCGGCTTCGCGATGGTGCTGTGCCTGCTGGTGTTGCCCGCGCGCGGGTTGCCGTGGTGGTCCGGGCTGATCCCCGCCGGTGTCACCTTCGGCGCGGGCGTGGTGGTCGGCATCCTCACCAGGATGGCGTCGGAAGCCGATATCGACGTGCTCACCGGTCTGCTCAACCGACGTGGCTTCGAGAAACAGCTGAACCCGGCGATCGATGCGGCGAGTCGCGGCGGTCAGGGCATGGCCCTGGTGCTGGTCGACCTCGACCGATTCCAGAAGATCAACGACCATCTCGGTCACCGCGCGGGCGACGCCGTCCTGCAGCGGGTCGCCGATACCTGGCTCGACCTGCTCGCGCCCGGCCAGGTGCTGGCCCGTTTCGGCGGCGACGTGTTCGCGCTGCTGTTGCCGGGGACCACCGAGCAGGCCGCGATCCTGCTCACCGAACAATTGCGGGCCGCGGTCACCATGGGCTGTTCGGCCGGTGTCACCTCCTGGCAGCCGGGCGAGTCCGGTTCGCTGCTGGTCAGCCGCGCCGATGTCGGCCTGTATCGGGCCAAGCAGGCGGGCCGCAACCGCACGGTGCTCGAATCGTCGCGTCAGCTTCCGCTGGCGGTGGAGCTGCGCGAGGCCATCGATCGCGGTGCGCTCGACGTGCACTATCAGCCGATCGTCAGCCTGACCGAGGACGGCGGCCAAGCGGTCGGCGTCGAGGCGCTGCTGCGCTGGTCGTCGAGCGCGCAACCCGAGGTGACCACCGAGGGCCTGATCCGCGTCGCCGAGGAATACGACCTCATCTCCGATCTCGACGAGCTGGTCCTTCGCCGCGCCTGCGCCGACGCCGCCCGCCTCCAGGAGAGTTTCGCCTCGCTGGACCTCACCCTCAACGTGAATGTCTCCGGCCTCGAACTGGCCGAGACCGAGTACGCCGAGCGGGTCGCGACCATCCTGTCCGATACCGGCTGGCCCGCCGACCAACTCGTCCTCGAGGTCACCGAGAGCGAACTGGCCGCCGAATCCCAGACCGCGATCACCAACCTGCACACCCTGCGCGACCGTGGCGTGCGCATCGCCATCGACGATTTCGGCACCGGGTACTCCTCGCTGAGCCGCCTTGCCACCATCCCCAGCGACATCCTCAAGGTCGACCAGTCCTTCGTCGCCGCCATCCGCTCCGATTCCCCCGCCCCGCCGCTGCTGAGCGTGATCGCCGCCCTGAGTAAATCCCTCGACCTGCAGGTCATCGCCGAGGGCGTGGAAACCGAGTACCAGGCCGCCGTTCTCACCGAACTCGGCTTCGCCCTCGCCCAGGGCTACCACTACAGCGACTCCCATCCGGTCTCCGAACTCATCAACGACCTCAACGACCGCCGCCCCTTGGCGAGCACCACCGACGACGACGATGATTCCCTCGCCGCCAACGGCTGGATACCGCTCGGATAATCGCTTGACCCGGCCGGTCGCGACGCGAACGATAGAGCCCATGCGGATGCTCTTCTACGGCTGTTGACCTTCCCCGCTCCGGCACGCGGTGGCCTGGTTGAGGCGTGACCCGACCGGTGTCCGCGACCTCACGGTGCGCGCGGTCCTGTTCAAGGGCACGCGTGACCTGCTGCCGATCTATGCCCTCTACGGCGTGCTCTTCGCCGATCACGGACTGAGTACCGCGCAGATCTCGCTATTGCTGGCGATCTGGTCGGTGACCGCGTTCCTGCTCGAGGTGCCTTCGGGTGCGTGGGCCGACACGGTGTCGCGCCGCGGCCTGCTCGTCCTGAGCTGTGTGCTGCAGGCCGCGTGTTTCGCCCTCTGGATGCTGGCACCGTCGTTCGTCGGCTTCGCGCTCGGCTTCCTCGTCTGGGGTGTCGCGGGCGCACTGGAATCGGGGACCTTCGAGGCGTTGATCTACGACGATCTGGTCGCGCGTGGCGAACCGTCCGCCTACGCGCGCATCATGGGCTGGGCGCGCGGCGCGCAGGAGAGCACCGTGCTCGTGGCGATCCTGGCCGCCGCACCGCTGTTCGCGCTCGGCGGTTACGAACTGGTCGGCTGGGTCAGCGTCGCCGTCGGTCTGCTGCACACGCTGACCGCGCTGGCGCTGCCCAGCGCGCCCGTCGCCATCTCCGCCACCGCCGTCGACGATCTCGACGATGACGACCCAGCACCAGGACCGGTCGGCCCGCACGTCAAACCCGGAGCGGCATCGGCGAGCGCACCACCGTCGAATTCCCACGGCTCCACCTCGTCGCGCTATCTCGCCATGCTCAGAACCGGCCTCTCCGAAGCACTTCACGTGCGCAGGGTCCGTCGAGGTGTGCTGCTCGGCGCACTCCTGTACGGCGTCACCGCCTTCGACGAATACTTCGGCCTACTCGCGGTCTCCGGCGGCGCTTCGACCAGCACCTCGGCATTGCTGGTCGGCGTGACCGTCGCGGGTTCGCTGATAGGTTCTTTGTCGGCTGGTCGCACCGAGGTCGTGTCGAACCGAACGTTGGCCATCGCGCTGTTCGTCGCCGGAATCCTGTTCGTCGCGGGCGCATTGGCGGTCGGAGCGGCGCAGGGCCCCGCGCTGGTCTGGGTGGGCTTCGTCGGTATCGGCATCGCCTACGGCATCGACTTCAATGCCGAGGTCATCGCGGGTGCTCGGCTCCAGGATGCGATCGAAGGCCCGGCCAGGGCTACCGTCACCTCGGTCTCCGGGCTGCTCTCCGAGATCGTCGCGCTCGGTGTATTCGCGTTCGTCGCGGTCGCGACCCAGTGGCTCGCGATGTCGACGACTATCGCGCTGCTCGGGTTGGTCATCGTGGTCGCCGCCGCGTTGACGCCTACCTGGCTGCCGCCGCGTCCCACCGCCGCGCGTGATAGGACTGAGAACGCAACCCCGGATCAAGAGGGAGAACATGGGTAACTCCCCAACCACCTCCCACCGACGAGGCGGACAGCGTGCGGCCGACCGCTAGCCGTCACGGCCCCGGACGACCCGCGGGAGTCGCGGGCAGGCGGATGAGCCTCGGGCTGATATTCGGGTTCGGTATCGGGGCGGGTGTCGCGGTGCAGGGGCGGATCAACGGGGCGCTGGGCGCGCGGCTGGCCGATGGGATCGCGGCGGCCACCATCAGCTTCGGCACCGGCCTCGTCGCTCTGCTGATCGCTTTCGCGTTCAGCCCGGCGTTGCGGGCGGGTGTCACCAAGGTGCGTACCGCGGTGTCGGAGGGCGGATTGCCGCTGTGGCAGTTGCTCGGCGGATTGTGTGGCGCGTTCTTCGTGGCCGCGCAAGGCCTCACCATCGCCGCGATCGGCGTCACCGCGTTCACCGTCGCGGTGGTCGCGGGTCAACTCCTGAGCAGCCTCGTCGTCGACCGACTCGGGCTCGCCCCGAACGGTCGAACCCCGATCACTCCATGGCGGGTATTCGCGGCCGCCCTCGGCATCACCGGGGTCGTGCTCTCGGCAGGCGGCGGTTCCGCCCCGACCACCGTCGTCACCGGTGTCCCCGACCTCCCTGTCCTGCTCATCGTCCTACCCGCCCTCGCGGGTGTCGGCCTGGCCTGGCAACAAGCGGTCAACGGCCGAGTGGGTGCCACCGGCGGCCCCTTCACCGCCACCCTGATCAACTTCGCGGTCGGCCTGACCGCCCTGCTCCTGCTCGACCTCTACATCCTGTCCACCACCGGCCTGCCCACCGAATTCCCCACCGACCTCTGGCTCTACACCGGCGGCCTGATCGGCGTCGCGTTCATCGCCTTGGCCGCCGTGACGGTAGGCATGATCGGTGTCCTCCTGCTGGGTCTCACCTCGGTGGCGGGCCAGCTTGTCGCCGCGATGGTTCTCGACGCGGCCGACGGACGACTGTCGCCGACCACCGTCGTGAGCTGTGTGATCGTGCTGGGTGCGGTGGTAGTGGCGAGCCGCGCCAGTCGCTGACCCAGACGCCGAAATGCTAGGTTTCAGGCGAAATGCGGCCGGATGATTCGGCCGGTCCGCCGGTGCGGCGGACAGGGAGTGGGGGAGTACCGAATTGATCGATCCGCTGTCGACGAGTGAATCGCCGATGATCGGGCGCTACCGGGTGCACGGCGTGCTCGGCGCCGGTGGGATGGGTCGGGTAGTACTGGCGACGGGGCCCGACGGCCGATTCGTCGCCATCAAACAGATTCATTCGCATCTGCTCGACGATCGTGAGTTCCGGGCCAGGTTCGAGCGCGAGGTCGCCATCTCCGCCCGCGTGTCGGGAGCGTTCACCGCCGCGGTGGTCGACTTCGATACGGCCAGCGAAACACCCTGGCTCGCTTCGGTGTTCATCGCGGGTGTGCCGCTGGATAAAGCAGTACGAGAGCTCGGCCCCCTGCCGGTCCCGGCGTTGCGCACGCTGGCCTCCGGAATGGCGTCGGCGCTCCACTCGATCCACAGCACGGGTCTCGTGCATCGAGATCTCAAGCCCGCCAACGTGATTCTGGCCGCTGACGGGCCGCGCGTGATCGACTTCGGCATCGCGCAGGCGGTCGGCACCGGTGCGCAGCTCACCGAAGTGGGTGCCGTGGTCGGCTCGCCCGCGTACATGTCACCGGAACAGGCGAACGGCGAACCGATCACCTCGGCGAGCGACGTCTTCTCGCTCGGCTCGCTGCTGTGCATGGCCGCGACGGGAACGGCGCCGTTCGCGGCGTCCTCCGCTCCCTACACCTTGTTCAACATCGTCCACAGCGAGCCGCGACTCGACCAGGTCCCCGCGCCGCTGCGCGACCTGATCGCGGGTTGTCTGCGCAAGGACCCCAGGGCCAGACCGACACCCGCTCAGATCCTGGACTACCTGGGGGTCCTGCCCGTTCAATCGCAGCCGTGGCCCGCGCCTGTCCACGCCGAAATCACCGCTCAGACGCAGAAACTGGTCGCGCTCACCTCGGATCCCGAAGCGACGCAGATCATTCCGGCGCACACGCCGATTGCACCGCCGCCCGTCGGTGCGCCTACTGAGAAGCGCCGGACCGCACTTCGGCTGGGAATCATCGCGGTCACGGCGGTGGTGATCGCTGGAGCGATCACAGCGGTCGTCCTGCGCGGCGGCGGGTCCGTGACAACGCCTCAGGACACGCCGAAGGCGATACCGACCGCGACTCTTCCCGGCCTGGACCAACTGCGCGGCACCGATGCGTGCACCTGGTTGCCGCAGGCTCTCGGAGAGAGACTGCCCACCGAGGTCGCCGACAAGGCATCGCCGGATGTCTCGGCCTGGCGATGGCAGGCGACGTCGAGTTGGGGATGTGACGGCACCTCGGGCGGCGCGCGCATCGCCGTCGAGATCGGTGCCGGGCTGAACGGATTCGAATCCGGCAATCAGGTGGTCAACGGTTACGCGATTGCCCGCCGCGCCGACGACTGCGCGTTCGCCATCGAGGGCAGTGAGCAAGCCGCGCGCTGGGGAATTATCGTCGACACCTTCTCGCGCGGCGAATGCCGCCTCGCCGGCCATGTCCTCGAGCGGCTCACCGCCTCACTCGGCGAACTGCGTCCCGACGCCGCCGCGCAGAAATCGCTGTCCTCGGTGGATCCCTGTGCTCTGGTGGACAATGCGGCCTTCGCCGCACTCGGCCCCGTCGTCGCGAAATCCGCGCACTCGTGCGAGTGGTCGGGTGACTCCACCGTGCGAATCACGTTGTCGCAGCCACGGCGACGGGCGACCTCCCTGGAGGACAAGGTGATCGATATCGGCGATGGTGTGCTGGTCGAGGATCTCGGTAGCGCGATGCTGGGGACGAACAAGTGCCGCCGGGTGTATCAGTTCCGCAAGGTCGGCGAGACCTTTCGCGAGGATGTCGAACTGTCCGTCAGCAACCCGAACCAGCGCGAAGAGCAACTGTGCGCGACCGCCGATCCGCTCGTGAAGCAGGCGGTCGGCCGGTTGCCCGCGCGGTAGCGGCGCTGAACTCGCAGGTGATAGTTTCACGGCAGAGTCGCGGGAGGGGCCCGGCGTTCGATGCCGCGGTCGGAGGGGAAATGCACGTGCGTAATCGGTTGTGTTGGCTGGCGCCGTTGTTGTCGCTCACCCTGCTCACCGCCGCATGCGGTGAGAACGCCGCACTCGATCACGGTGACTATGCCCTCGAACCGGTGGCGGGCGACTACGACGACGCGCCGAACACGGTGCGCGGAACGCTCGTGGAATCCGTGCGCATCGGCGAGCGGTTACTGCTCGCCAACCGCATCGACCCAGAATTGACCGACGGCGACGGCGGCGGGCTGATCGTCGGCGTACACGGCGTCGACGATCTGCTCTCGGGCGTCCAGCGGACCGCACTCGGGCCGTTCGACGTGCTGGCCGGCTACGGCGCGATCGCGAGCAACGGCCAGTCGGACAACGAATCGAAGCACAAGCTGCTGTCGATCGCGATCATGTCCTTATCCGACGAGGCACAGGCGACGGCGGCCGCACAGGCGATGGCTGCCGCGGATTTCACCGCGAACACCGAGAACGCTCCACTTGCTCTCCCGGAATATCCTGCCGCCCTGTCCCATTGGCGACCCGGTGTGCCCACGGTCGGGAGCTGGCTGGTGTGGAAGAACCTGGTGATCAGGTTGTACGCCAAGATCATCGAGCCGAGCCCCGAACTGCTGACCGATCTGCTCACGCGAACTTATCGCGCACAGCTCGCCGAGCTCGGCACCTTCGTTCCGACGCCCGCCGCCGATGTGCCCAAGTTGAAACTCGACAGCGACAAGTTACTCACCCACGTGGTGAAGACCGGCGACTACTGGCCCGACAAGTGGGATTTCATGGTCTATGGACCTCGCTCCTATGCTCTGTTGCGCGACCAGCCGTCGGTCAACCTGGGTGAGTTCGAACAGAGCTCGATCGACGCGATCGCGGTGTCGTACAACAAGTTCCTCTACCGTGCGCGGGACGGCGAAGGCGCGAAGACCTACGCCGACATCGAGGAGAAGCATGCGCTGGCAGCCGATTACACCCCGATGACAGGTCCGCCGGGACTCGCGGATGTTTCCTGCTACCGGGCCGCGAGGCCGGACAACAGGTCGGTTCCCGCCCGGCGGTTCTCCTGCGTGGTGCGCCACAACCAGTTCGTGGTCCGCCTCTTCAGCAACCAGGAAACCGATATTCGACAGCAGGCGGTCGCGCAGCACGCGCTGCTGAGCGGGTCGTGGTGAACACGGGAGGCGCGGCGATGAAACCGCTGGGTTCACAGGATCCCGAACAGCTGGGCCGCTATCGCCTGCTGGCCGTGATCGGTCGGGGCGGCATGGGCCAGGTGCTGCTAGGCCAGGGGCAGGACGGCCGGTTGGTCGCCGTGAAGCAGATCCACCGCCAGTTCACCGGCAACCCGGAGTTCCGTGCCAGGTTCCGGCGGGAGGTGCTGGCATCACAGCAGGTCACCGGTGCCTACACCGCAGGCGTGGTCGACCACGACGCGGATTCGGAAACACCGTGGCTGGCCTCCGAATACATCGCGGGCCCCGGCTTGCAGGACATGATCGGCGAGTTCGGCCGCCTGAACCTGAACGGGCTGAAGCTCCTCG
Organism: Nocardia sp. PE-7; assembly: GCF_030486425.1. Lineage (NCBI taxonomy): Bacteria > Bacillati > Actinomycetota > Actinomycetes > Mycobacteriales > Nocardiaceae > Nocardia > Nocardia sp. PE-7. Next base: position 7,001,653 of record NZ_CP129614.1, read on the forward strand.
CGACCGGCTTGGCGATGGCGCTGCTCGAGATCCACCGCACCGGCCTGGTGCACCGCGACCTCAAGCCGAGCAACATCCTGCTCACCAACGACGGTCCACGCGTGATCGACTTCGGCATCGCCAGGGCGCTCGAGGACGACGTCAACCTCACCGCCACCGGCGCGGTGATCGGCTCGCCCGCGTATATGTCGCCCGAGCAAGCCGAATGCCGAACTCTCACACCGGCTTCCGATGTTTTCGCCGTCGGTGCGGTCCTCGCGATGGCGGCCACCGGCGCGAGTCCGTTCGACGCGGCCTCCACCCCGCAGGTCCTCTACAACGTGCTCTACAGTTCCCCGGACACCAGAGGAATTCCAGATCCGATCCGTGCTCTGGTCGATGCCTGCCTCGCCAAGGACCCGTCGGCGCGACCGACCCCCGAGCAGTTGCTCGACGCGGCGAGCCGGATCGACGCCGAACCGGTCTGGCCGGTCCGGATTCGCCGTCGCATCGCCGACTGCCAGGCCGAGGCTGGTCGCTGGGCTGACGGAACCGCCGCTGCCGCAGCGTCGATCGTGCCCGAACCGCCGAAACCGAAGTGGGCGCGACTGGCTCCCGTCGCTGCGGCGGTGTCGGCACTGGTGCTGGCCGCTATCGCGTTCTGGGGCGTCGGCGTCGAGGGCAACGCGGTGGCGATGGACGATCCGCCGCTGGCGCTGACCCACGACGAATCCCGCCGTCTCGACATCTGCGCGTTGCTCGATCCGTCGGTTCTCGGTGAACTGGGCACGGCGACAAGTGAAGAGGTTTCGGACGTCGTCGGCGGCTGCACTGTCGGGTATCGCGATCAGGCCGGCCGCAAGATGTCTTTCACCCTGAGTACCAGCGAGAGTGTCGCCGAAGTGCGTGACGAACAGCCGATGGGTAGCACCATCAATTGGATGCCGGTGCTCGGACGCTACAAGGAGTCCGCCTCCTGCGACCGCATGGTGGTGACGCAGAGCGGTTTGCCGATGGTGCTGAAGATGAGTGCGAGCACCTTTCCGCCAGCGGGCGACCTCTGCCCGGAGTCCGAACGCGCACTCGCGGCGGTGGTCCGGCGACTGTCGGTCAATCCGCCACTGCGGACCTACCCGCAGGGCTCGCTGCTGCCGCTCGACCCGTGCACGCTGATCGACCTCGCGGCCACCCGTTCGTCGCTCGGGGACCTCATACGCTCAGCGACCCCCCACGGTTGCGAGTTGACCGGCGCCAACGGCCTTTTCATAGTCGACGTCGTCGAGACCATCCGGCCGGACAATGTCACGAGCCGAAAGGCCCGGCCGACACGCACGATCGGGGAGCACACGGTCTATCTCGACGGCAGCGGTCCCACATATTGCACTTTCATCTTCATGGTGATGCCGACCAAGGACGATCAAGCCGAGCAACTGCGGGCCTCGTACTACCCGAACAACCCGCAGGCCGACGGTAACTGCGAGACCGTCGCCGATTTGTTCGAACCCGTACTCGAGAAGTTGCCCCCATCATGACGATCCATCCGCCCGGTCCCAGCGATCCACCCACCATCGGCCGCTACCGAGTGCTCGGCACACTCGAGTCCGCGGCCGGATTCCGGTCCGTGCTCGCCACCGGACCCGATGACTCGTTGGTCGTCGTTCGACAGGCGCTACCCGAACTTCTCGACGAGCCGGAGTTCCGGATCAGGATGCGGCACAGTGCGATTGCCGCGATGCGTGTCTCCGGATCCGCCAACACCACAGTGATCGACGTCGACGCCGATGCTGAGAAGCCCTGGTTGGCATCGGCATTCGTGCCAGGTGTGCGCCTGGACACCGCGGTTGCCGAACACGGGCCACTGCCTGTGCCTGCCGTTCGCGCCTTGGCCGCCGCCCTCGCCTCGGCGCTGCGAACCGTGCACGCCGCTGGCCTCGTGCATAGAGGCATCCGGGCCGACACGGTGCTGTTGGCAAGGGACAGTGGTCGTCTCGGTGAAGTCGGTATCTCCCCGGCCGCCGGGGCCGCCACCGCGACGGCTATGGGCACGCCGGACTTCCTGTCGCCGGAGCAGTCGCTCGGTTATGAGCTGACGCCGGCTTCGGACGTGTTCTCCCTCGGTTCCGTTCTCGCGTTCGCCGCCTCCGGTGTCGCGCCGTTCGCCGCACCATCGGTGCCGTACACGCTGTTCAACATCGCCCAGCGCGAACCCGATCTGAGCCGGGTGCCGGAGCCGCTGTTCGAGATGCTGGCCGCGTGCCTGCGCAAGGATCCGGCGGCCCGCCCCACTCCGGGGCAGATCCTGGACTATCTAGGTACCCAGCCGAGCGGCCCGCCGCCGTGGCCCGCCCCCGTACTCGATGACATCGGGCGCCAGCAACACGAGATCTCGGCGCTGCTGGCCGCACTGCCCGCGATCACCGCACCGGAACCCGTACCTGGACGGCCCTTTTCGGTGGTCATGATCGAAACAGGTCGTGCGAGCGTCGAATATGGCAGGCGTGTACTGGAATCCGGGCGTCGTCGTTGGAGTGCGGCGAGTCCGAGGGCCCGGAGCGGCCTGGCAGGTGGCCTGGTCGCACTGCTCGTGGCGCTCGTCGGGATCACCTACTTCGCGACACGCGAAGAAAGTGCGCCGGGGCCGGTCACCGGGCTGACTCTGGCGCAGTTGCGGCAGGTCGATGCCTGCCCCTGGCTGACCTCGGCCCTCGGCGACTCGGTGCCGGTCGCGCCGACACCACTGGCTGCGGATACCTGGGAGCTGAGTCCCTCCCCGAGCTGGGGGTGTACCGCCAGTTCCAACCGCTACGCCTTCTACCTGCATCTGGGGCAGGAGGAGGAATACCTGACGCCCAATAAGACGGTGGTAGAGGGGGTTCCGATCATCGACGGCAGCGCGGCGGGCTGCACGCGGGCCATCGCGAGCCCAGGCGCCGAGCACGAATCCGGCATCGTCATCATGCTCAGCAATCCGTCCGGGGTGAAGGAATGCGCGGGTCTGGACTACATCGCGGCCAACCTCGCCCGTTCACTGACGACCGCGCCGCGCGCCGAGGGCAGGGAGTCCTCGCTGGCCCTGCTGGAACCGTGCGCGCTGCTCGACCGCGACGCCGTCGCCGAGAAGATCGGCGTCCTGCCACCCGAGCCCACGATCGCCGACGCGCACACCTGCCGGTGGGACGCGCGCGTGCGAGTCACCCTGGAGCTTCTCAGCACCAGTACGAGCACTACGGGCAAGGATCTGGAGATCGTCACGGTCGACGGGGTTCAGATCCATCTCGGCAAGGGCGGTTCGAAGGCCATCTGCTCCCGCGCCTACCTGATGCCGGATGCCGGGAAGGAGACCCTCGAGGTCTCGGTGCACGGAACCGAGGAAATCCGCGACGAGATCTGCGCGATCGCCTCGTCCCTCCTGCGACAGGCGGTCGGGAAACTGCCCGAGCGCTGAGTCGGGCAGCGGCTACGGTGAATACTCGATTCCGCGGACCACCACGAAAGGGCAGCCATGGACCAGCTCGGAGTAGCGGTAGTCGGATACGGCCTGGCCGGGTCGGTGTTCCATGCGCCGCTCATCGCCGCCGATCCGCGAATGCGGGTAGCTGCCGTAGTGACCTCATCGCAGGAGCGGGCCGCGCAGGCGCGGACCGAGTATCCCGGGGTGCGGGTGTGGAAGTCGGCGCAGGAGATGTTCGTCGAGGACGAGGATGTCGATCTCGCGGTGATCGCCACGCCGAATCGTTCGCACGCGCCGCTGGCGTTGCAGGCGCTGGCCGCCGGGTTGCCGGTGGTGGTGGACAAGCCGTTCGCGGTGACGGCGGCCGAAGCCGAGGAAGTGGTCGAGGCTGCGGCGCGGGCCGATCTGCCGCTGAGTGTTTTTCAGAATCGGCGCTGGGACAACGACTTTCTGACCGTGCGCGCGCTGATGGATGCCGGTGAACTGGGTGAGGTCCGGCGGTTCGAGTCCAGGTTCGAACGGTGGCGGCCGGTTCCCAAGGGCGGTTGGCGCGAAGTCGGCGATGCCGAGGACGGCGCGGGCATCCTGTTCGATCTGGGCAGTCACCTGGTCGACCAGGCGCTGACGCTGTTCGGCCCGGTCGTCGAGGTCTACGCCGAACTCGACCGCCGCCGCCCTGACGTCAAAGCCGACGACGATGCCTTCATCGCTCTCACCCACGCCAACGGCACCCGGTCGCAGTTGTGGATGAGTGCCGTTGCGCCGCAACTGGGCCCGCGATTGCGCGTGCTCGGATCCGCCAACGGCTACACCGTCTCCGGCCTCGACCCCCAGGAAGACGAACTGCGCGCAGGTCGCCGCCCGGACGACGGAAAGCCCTGGGGCACAGTCGCCCCCGAAAAGTGGGGCACCTTCGGTGCAGGCGAGGAGCTACGCCCGATCCCCACCCTCCCCGGCGACTACCCCGCCTTCTACGCGGGAATGGCCGCCGCCCTGCTCGACGGAGCTCCGGTCCCCGTCGACCCCCGCGATGCCGTGGAAACCCTGCGCATCCTCGAATACGCCCGCCACGTGGCGGAACCCGCCGATCTCACTTCTTGACCGGCACTACGAAAGAGGGCGGCGCGAAGGCGAACAGCGCACCGCCCATTGATGTTTCGCAGACGTCCGGCGACTACTGCGCCGGTGCGATGTTCTGATTCAGGTGGAACAGGTTGCTCGGGTCGTAGGTCTTCTTGACGCCGGCCAGACGGTCGAAGTTGGGGCCGTAGTTGGCGCGGATGCGGCCCTGGTCGTCGGAGGCCATGAAGTTGATGTAGCCGCCGTCGGCGGTGTGGGGCTCGAGCGCGGAGTGGTAGTCGCGCACCCACTTGATGTTGGCTTCGTTGTCGGCCGCATCCGGCCACATGCCCGCGATCACGGGGGCGAAGTTCGCGGTGCGGTACGCGAACGCGGTGTCGTCCACCGCGACATCCTGCACGGCGCCGTCGATCGAGTAGAGGTGCATGGTGGACTGCACCGCGGGCACCCGCGGGCCGAACTCGAGGTGGGCGGCGAGGGCGCCGTCGGTGAGTTCGGGTTGGAACGCCGCTTTCCAGTAGTGCTGCAGTCCTGGGGGCAACAGCCCGTCGAAGGCGCTGTTGAGGGCCGGGTAGGGCATCCGGCCGACGTGCTCGGCCACCGGTGTCGCGACGGCCCGCAAGTCCGCGAGCAGTGCTTCGGCCGCTTCGTCGGTGCCGTTGAAGCAGGACACCAGGAGGACGAACGGCTCGCCGACGCGTTCCTCGGGGATGAACGGCAGCGGCGGTGCGATCTGGAAGCCGGGGAAGGCACCCATCGCGCGGGGCGCTGCGGCGATCCAGTCGCGGTAGGTCCGCAACAGTTCTTCGGCGACCTCGAGCTCGAAGAACATGGGTCCGCCGTAGATCGTGTCCACCGGATGCAGGTCGAACTCCATTTCGGTGACCACACCGAAGTTGCCGCCGCCGCCACGCAGCGCCCAGTACAGATCGGGGTGCTCGGTCGCGTTCGCGGTCACGAAGGATCCGTCGGCCAGCACCACATCGGCGGACCGGAGGTTGTCGATGGACAGACCGTAGGCGCGGGCGAGGTAGCCGATGCCGCCGCCGAGGGTCAGGCCGGTGACGCCGGTGGTCGAGATGATGCCGCCGGTGGTGGCGAGCCCGAAGGAGTGCGCGGCATGGTCGAAGTCGCCCCAGTCGCAGCCGCCCTGTACGCGGGCCGTTCGCTGCTCCGGGTCGATGCGGATGCCCTTCATCGCGCTGAGGTCCAAGACGATGCCGTCATCGACGGTGCCGAACCCCGGCACGCTGTGGGCGCCCGCGCGGATGGCGAGGTCGAGTCCACCCTCGCGGGCGGCATCGACGGTGACCCGCACGTCGGTGACGTCGACCGCGCGGACGATCGCGAGGGGTCGGCGGTCGATCATCGCGTTGTACACCGAGCGAGCCTCGTCGTAGCCAGGCGACTGTGCGGTGATCACCTCGCCGCGGACCGCTTCGAGCAGGGTCAGTACGGGTGCGCCGTTCATTTTCACTCCCTGTACGGGTCGGATCGAGCTACGCCCTTCATCGTGCTCTGTCCCCGAACTCAAGCTACTCCGGTCGACGTCCCCGGTTCAAGGTTCTAGAGCTTGCGCGAGCGCAGTTCGTGGCCCTTGGAGGTCTTGCAGCGCCCCGACTCCAGGTCCCACTGCCAACCGTGCAGGTTGCAGGTGAGGTTGTTGCCTTCCACCACACCGAATTTGGAGAGGTCGGCCTTGAGGTGGGGGCAGCGGCGCTGGACTTCCCAGCCGTCGAGTTCGGTGACGGCGGAGTCGTCGTGCGCCTCGGAGAACCAGCCGTCGGCGTAGGCGATCCGCTCGTCGGTGAGGCACTTGAAGAAGGTGTAGAGGAACTCGTTGTAGCCGCCGATGCGCCACGCCTGGAAGCGGGTGGACAGGAAGATCGTGTTCACCCAGTCGGGCTCGTTGTCGCGCAGCACGGTGCGCACCAGTTCCGGGGCGATCCGGAAGCCGTAGCGGTAGCGGCCCTCGCCTTCCAGCGGCGCGCGCACGGTGCGGTGCGGGAAGTCCAGAACGATGGTCTCCTCGCCGATCACCAGGCCGACGGGGTAGCCGATGCCGTCGCTGATCAGCGCGCTCTGCTTCATGATCGGTTCGAACAGCTCACGCAGCGGCTCGAGCAGCGACCCCTCGCCGGTCTCCCACGTCGCCTTCTCCGCGGCCAGCACCGGCGCGAAACGCTGCGCCATCTCCTCGATGTAGGCAGCCTTGTCGCCGTAGATCTGATCCGGGTCGAACGGGTGCGCGAGGTCGAGTTCCTTGCCGCGCACATCGGCGACCGAACCGGGGATCATCAGGATCCCGCCGGGGTTGCCGTGGATGCTCATCTGCTCGAGGAACACGATCTGATCGGGGAAGATGTTGCCTTCGTCGCCGCGATCGTCGTTCAGGTAGCGCAGCTCGGAGTCGAGGAACACCGGCGGCCCGGCCGACGGCACCACCCAGGTCGCGCCGACCTGCTCGATGTAGGAGCGCGCGCGATCCATCCCGCGCTGACGCTTCTGCTTGCCGAAGTTGGCCTTGGTCCGCGCCGGGATGTCGTACACCGCCGGGTACCAGATCGCGCCCGAGTACTGCAGCAGGTGGATGTCGATCTCACCGAACGCGTCGTGGATGACGTCCATATCCACCGGACGGGCGTCGTTCATGTTGAAACAGGTGGTCTCACCGTCGGAGATGAGAATGCCGGAGTCACCGATCGGGCCGTCGGCGGGCGCGCGCAACGCCACGATCATGATGTCGACGGAGCCTTTCGGCCCGGTGATCGTGTGCTTGACCGAGTCCTCGGTCTCGAAGAATTTGGTGAACCCGAGCGCCTCGAGCTCACGGCGCAGGTCGAGCACCGGGTAGTCGGGCAGCAGGATCGTCGCGTCCTTGTTGACGTACTTCGCCAGGTGCGCGGCGTCGAAGTGGTCGCGGTGCAGGTGCGAGACGTAGAGATAGTCGACATCGCCGAGGGACTCCCAGTCGAGCTGAGAGTTGTCCGGGAACGGGAACCACGACGCGAAGTACGCGGGGTTCACCCAGGGATCGCACAGGATCGTCCCGGCCTCGGTTCGGATATGGAAGCCGGCATGTCCGACGCTGGTGATCTGCACGAGCTGTTTCCTCCTACCAGGATCTGATTCGCCGGATCAATGGCGAGCTACCGCCTCGGGCCCCGGAGACTGCTTCGGCGTACCAGCCAACCAGGGTAGTGGCTAAATCGTTACGTCACCGATGCAATAGCCCTCAGCGGTCGCGACAACCGTGAAAGTGCGCGTCCTCGTGCCTCCGGGAGAGGTGGTCACAGGGACCTGAACTGCCAGGTAGTCGCCACGAACCTGGTCGGATCGTAGCTCCTCGCCGACGAAGGAGGTGACATTGCCTACTTTGCCCGAGTCGCCTGTCAAGGGGGCCGCTGTGGGGTTGCCGGTGCCCTCGGGATCCCAATTGGCGGGAGAGGCCTTGCAGGTCAGCGGATGGTCTGCTTCGATGTCGGCCGCGTTGAGTGGTTTGCCCGCGGCGCGAGCAAGATAGCGGCGAACGGTGTGGCGCGCGTCCGCGTCGTCGTAACCGGGCTCGACGCCCGCCGCGGAGACTCTGCCGCAGGCATAGCCGGACGCGACGGATTCACGGTCGACGGTGACGGTGGTGGTTCGGTCACGCCAGGTCACGGTGTCGGCGGTCGCGACCCCCGGTGCGGTGAGAGCGGCCAGCACCGCCTGCGGGTCGGCGTACATCTCGGCGACGGTGGCCGGGGGAATGGTCCAGCAGTTGTCCTGGAGCTCCTTCACCGTGCCGTTCTGTAGGTCGGCCGCCCAGCGGCGCACGGCGGTGACGGCATCGGCATGGCCCGCGACGGTGCCGACCTGCGGTGCGTCGGCGGGGAGTGGACTGTTGGGCGCCGGTTCGCCGGGCGCGATGGCCTGGGTCGCCGTGGTCGTCGGCGCGGCCGACGTGGTGGACGCGGCAGTGGTTGCCTCGACCGGATCGCCCGGGATCCCCGACACCGAGTCGCATCCGGTGGCCAGGGCCGCCACGGCGAGTCCGGCGACCAGCGCGTACGCGCGGCGAGTCGTAGCGATCGGGGTCGACTGAGCGCGTTCCACTTCGACGTTCCTCAATTCCTAGGCCGTGGCACCCGCGTGCGATGCGGGCGGTGACTGTCGGGGCGAGCGGACTCGCCGGGTGTAGACCGGTGTGCGCGAAGCGGATTGGCTGCGCGGGCGAACGCCGCGATTCTACGGTGATCCGGCCCACCGAACGCACCCCTGCCGACGGGGAGATCTACGACTACGCTTGCGTAATTGTGGAACCCCTCTACTTCTCGATCATCGGCGTGGCCCGAACACTGTTCTTCCTCGAAGGTCTGAAGTTCACCGTCAAGGGAGCGGAGAACATCCCCGCTACCGGCGGCGCCGTGCTGGCGGTCAACCACACCGGCTACATGGACTTCACCTACGCGGGTCTGCCCGTGCGTACCCCGCGTCGCTACATCAGGTTCATGGCCAAGCAAGAGGTGTTCGACAACCGCATCTCCGGCCCGATCATGCGCACCCTCAAGCACATTCCGGTCGACCGCACCGCGGGCGCCGACTCCTACCAGTCGGCGGTGCAGTACCTGCGCGACGGCGAGCTCGTCGGCGTCTACCCCGAGGCCACGATCAGCCGTAGCTTCGAGATCAAGGAATTCAAGTCCGGCGCGGCCCGCATGGCGCTCGAAGCCGAGGTGCCGATCATCCCGATCACCATCTGGGGCGCTCAGCGCGTGTGGACCAAGGGCTTCCCGAAGCGACTCGGCCGCACCAACACCCCCATCTCGATCGCCGTCGGCGCCCCCATCCAGCCCTACGAACCCGCCGCCGACCTCACCGCGCAACTCCGCTCCACCATGCAAGAAATGCTCGCCGACCTGCAGGAATCCTACGAACACGAGCCCGGCGCCTACTGGGTCCCGAAACGGCTCGGCGGCAGCGCCCCGACCCTCGAAGAGGCGACCGCGCTCGACGACGCCGAAGCGGCCGAACGCCTCGCCCGTAAGGCCGAGAAAACGCGGGAGACCGAAGGCTGACGTTCGCCCCGGGGCGGGCATACGCTCGACAGATGACCACCGCGGCGGAGTTGAGGGCCCTGCAAGCTCCGGTGAAACAGCGCTACCGGGAGGACCCGGCCGCCGCGGTCACCGCGCTGCGCGGCGCGGGCTCGTTCACCGACCCCGGCATCACCTGCACGGTGCGAACCTTCGCGGGCCCGGTCCGCGCGGGTCTGCACCGCGCCACCGGCGGTGACGGCGCCGATGCCTGCTCTGGCGACATGCTGCTCGAAGCGGTGGCGGCCTGCGCCGGGGTGACCTGCCGCAGCGTCGCCACCGCGATGGGCCTGCCGCTCACCGGCGCCGACGTCGAGGCGACAGGCTCCTTCGACGCCACCGGCACCCTCGGCATCGATCGCACCGCCGAAGTGGGGGTTTCGCCGATCGCCGTGACGATCACCGTCACCACCTCGGCGGCGGTCGACGAGACTGCTCTGGCAAAGCTAGCCGAACTCACCGAGCGCTACTGCGTGGTCGGTCAGAGCCTGCGGCATCCGCCGACGATCCGCGTGGTGCGCACCCCCGCGCCGTGATCGGCGAACCACTCAACGCGGCAGCCGGCAGCGGGTCGGTGTGGGAAGCTCGCCGCGCAGGTAGGCGGCCGGTGGGACGCCCATCAGGGTGCGGAAGTCGGCGGTGAGGTGGGATTGGTCGTAGTAGCCGGTGTCCGTGGCCAGGTGCGACCACGGAGTGTTGCCCGCGAAGGCGAGCACGCGGCGCAGGCGTTGGATACGGGCGAAATGCTTGGGGGACAAGCCGATTCCCGACGTGAACAGGTTGCGTAGCTGGCGTTCGCTGACGGCCAGCTGGGCGGTGAGTTCGGCAAGTGCGGGGGCATTGTCGGCGGTGAGCGCGGAGATCGCCTCGCGTAGCACGATCCGGTGCGCGCGTTCGGTAGGTGATTCCGAGACATGCTGCGGCAGTCGGTCTTCCAGATAGGTGATCGCCTGCTCGGTGGGCAGCTCCGTCAGTTCCGGCGCGAAACCACCCAGCGGGCCCGGTAATTCGTCGAGGCGAATAACCCGGTCGGTGAGTTCGGTGGCGGCGACGCCGAGGAGCTGACGCGTCACACCCGGTTCCAACCGCAGCCGCACGCAACCGGCCGGCTCGTCGGGCCGCGAGTAGGACGCCTTCGTCTGCGCGCCGACGACGAAGGCCCTACTGCGGCCGGACTGTTCGGTGCGCAGCACCACCGTGGTCGTCGCCGCGGGAGGATGCGTGAACGGCTGAGCGAGATCGTCGAACACCGGTGTGCTGGTGAGTTCGGTGAGCCAGGGGCGCAACGATTCCGGTGTCGCCACGGGGGTCTCGATGTGCGCCGAGGTCAGGTACTCCACCTGATCGACTGTAGGTGGTGTGAGCCGTGATGTCCGTGCCGATTTCTCCTATCTTCGCAGGCAGCCCGGCGGCCACGCTCATTCCATGATCCTGATCACCGGTGCGACAGGCACCATCGGAAGCGACATCGTCCGACAGTTGGTTGCCGAGGGCGTCGCCGTCCGGGCGGCGACCCGCGACCCGAAGCGGACCGAGTTCCCCGCCGAGGTCGAGGTGGTTCGGGTCGATTACCGCGACCCGACGACGTTCGGGCCCGCCATGCGGGGTATCGAGGCCGCGTTCCTCGTCGCGATCCCCGGCCCGGACGGCACCGGCACCGATGCCGCGTTGGTGGCTGCCGCCCGCGAGGCCGGTGTGCGGCGCGTGGTGAAGCTGTCCGCCGTCGGCACCGGCGATCCACGGTTGGGTGTGCCGGGCTCCTGGCATGTGCCGGGGGAGCAGGCCGTGCGCGACTCGGGCCTGGAGTGGACGATCCTGCGCCCCAACACTTTCGCCTCGAATACGTTCAGCTGGATCGAGCCGCTCAGCAACGGTCACCCCGTCCCGAACCTCACCGGCGAGGGCAGACAGGCCGTGGTCGACCCGCGCGATGTCTCGGCGGTCGCCGTAGCGGCGCTGCGCTCCAGCGACCACCACGGCCGCACCTACACCCTGACCGGCCCCACCCTGCAAACCGGCCGCGACCAGGCCGCCGTCCTCGCCGAGATCATCGACCGCCCGATCGCCGTCACCGATATCGCCGAAGCCGACGCCTATACCTTCCTGGTCGACGCGGGCCTTCCGCCCGCCTTCGTCGACGGCGCACTGACCGGCCAAGCCTTCATCCGCGGCGGCCACAACGCGCTGATCACCGACGACATCGAACGCGTTCTCGGCCGCCCACCCCGCAGCTACGCCACCTGGGCCGCCGACCACCGCGCCGCCTTCGTCGACCGCGCCGTGACAACGCCCCGCTGACCAGCCGGACGGGCCGGCGGCGCACCGGCTCAGTTCATCGTCAGCACCCACGACCCGTTGCAACCCCTGCGGGAGTTCATATTGCCGTCGTAGACCCAGTTGAACCTGATCGGCGGGTTCGTGCGCACATTCCAGTTCCCGGACGGCGAGGTCACCAGCTTGCCGTTGCGCGTCAGCACACCGACCTGGTCGTGGTCGAACTGCCACTTTCCCCTGCTGGTCGGGTAGTTCAACCGCACCGTCACCCGCCCGCCGGTGTGGTTCTGCACCACCAGACACGACCCCGGTTCGGTCCGGCTGACCGCGTACTCCCCGAAACCATCGTCGTCCACGTTCTCCCCACTGTCGGTGTACTCCACCGGGTCGGTGAAATCGGCCCGCGCGGGCCCGGCCCCCAACACGGCCACTGCCGCCACCGCAACGCCCGCCGCAATCATCCCCAGAGTCTTCACGAAGTTCCTTCCGTAGCTTCTGCGACCGATGCCGCGTGATGAAAAAGTCTCTCCCGCAACCACTTACACAACCTTGTCGCTCGCTTAACGACGCGCGCCGACGCTCGCTTCTCACCGTGGTCGCGGCCCGGAGGTGAGCCCGGATTTCGTAGTTCGGGAGTTTCGCGCTAGAGTTCCTTTTCGCACGACGAAGTCACCGGCGGTCGCCGGAACGGCTTCGGAAGGCACGCGGATGTGGCGCAGTGGTAGCGCATCACCTTGCCAAGGTGAGGGTCGCGAGTTCGAATCTCGTCATCCGCTCAACGAAAAGCCCGGCCATCGTGCCGGGCTTTTCTCATTGTCGGCGTCGTTCCAGGCGCTCGCGATCCAGTGGCGGCAGGTACTCGCCGATCAGTGTTCGGCGCCACCAGATCCGCTCGCGGAACAGTTCGGCGGGCGTACTGAAGTGGTACTCGTACAGCCGGGCGCGCAGGTAGCGCGGCGGTGCGTCGGGGAAGGGGCAGTGCCGCAGCAGGCGCAGGGTGTCGGGGTCGTTGTCGAGCAGCCGGATGACCAGCGGCAGCGCCCACGATCGCGCGTAGGACGGGGACAGCGCGGCGAACCACATCAGCCAGTCCAGCCGCAGGTGATACGGCGCCCACTGGCGCGGACGAGACCGGAGGGCCCCCGGTTTGCCCTTGAACTCGTATTCGCGCCACACCGTGTCCGGCTCCAACTGGGTGGCGGCGGTGCCTTCCAACACGATCTCCTGACGTACCCGGGTGATACTGCCGAACGCGCCATAGGTGTTGACCAGGTGCAACGGCTCGAACGAGGCATTCATCGCCTGCCGTGCGGACAGCAGGTTGCGCACCGGCCAGAAGCTCAGCACAGCGACCATCGCGACGAAAGCGACGACAGAGCCGAGGAACCATCGGGGCGGCTCGGCCACCGCAGGCGCGTCCGGCAGCATCGGGTACGCGCTGACAGCGGTCGTCGCCAGGAGCAAGGTCACCCAGTTCAGCCAGGCGAAATTGCCCGAGATCACCAGCCACGACTGGGTGACGATGATGATGCCCGCCGCGACGCTCGCCACCGGCTGCGGCGCGAAAAGCCCGAACGGCACGATCAACTGGGCGACATGATTGGCCGCGACCTCCACCCGATGCAGCGGCCGGGGCAGATGGTGGAAGAACCAACTCAGCGGGCCGGGCATCGGCTGGGTCTCGTGGTGGTAGTACAGGCAGGTCAGGTCACGCCAGCACCGGTCGCCGCGCATCTTGATCAGCCCGGCCCCGAACTCCACCCGGAACAGCAGCCAGCGCGCGGCCAACAGCACCAGCAGCGGCGGCGCGACGGTGTCGTTGCCGAGGAAGATCGCCAGAAAACCCGCCTCGAGCAGCAGCGTTTCCCAGCCGAAGGAGTACCAGGCCTGCCCGACATTGACGATCGACAGATACAGCGCCCACAGCGCGAACCACAGCGCCATCGACGCCCACAGCGGCACCAGATCCGCGGCCCCCAGCGCGAGAGCCACCGCCAGCGCCGCCCCCGACCAGGCCAGGACGGCGAAGAACCGATCGGAGTAGTGCAGGTAGAACACGCTCGGTGACCGGCGGAACGGGGTCCGAGCCAGGTAGCGCGGCACGGGCAGCATCCCCCGCTCGCCGAGCAGCGCGCGGAATTGCAGCGCGGCGCCGAGGAAGGCGATCGCGTAGACCACCGCCAGGCCACGCTGGAAGATCAGTCTGCCCTGCCAGTACTCCGGTGCCGTGAACCACTCCATGCACCCGCTCCCGCACGGTCGGCCTCCCCGGTTCGATTGTCCTCCCGATGCTCGCCCGGCGGAATGCCCTCGTCAGCCGCCGAGCAGGACCCGCAGGTCGTCATCGCGCCACCGCCCGACGACCCCCGGGCACACCCGCAGATACTCGACGATGCGATCGGTGTCCCAACCGTGCGACTCGCGCAGGCCCGCGCCGATCATGGCGAGGTACCGGGCCGACGGTCGTTGCGGTGCAACAGTTTCCGGATCCCACGGCGCGGTGAAGGTAAGAATGGGCACACCGTCCCTCGTGCCCGCGTGCAGCACGCTCTCGTAGCGCCCCGGCCCGAGACGCACCGCGCCGTCGGCGAGCACCCGCGCCAGGTCGAAATCCGCGCCGGGCTCGCGGTACATCTCCTGAGCTTGGAGATCGGCGAACTGATCGACCGTGAGCAGATACCCCCGGGCAGCGGTCGGCCGATCCGCGGCGGGCCGGTTGTCGTAGAAGGCGACGCCCCCGGGCCAGACCGGGCTCTGCCAGGCGAAATACAGGCTGCCGCGCAGCGTGAGGGCGGTGACGGCCGCCGGTGGAGTGGGGTCGCGGAACCCCGGATAGGTATGCGCGGTCTCCGATGGCGTCCCGCCACAGCGGTAGAAGGCGAACCGCGCGGCATGCATATTGGAGCCGTACGCGGCATACCAGACGTGCTGAGCTGCGGTCACGGGCTCACCTCGGTGGGTCACGGTTCCATGAGCGAAGTAAACGAATCGGCTCCTTGCTGTCGATTCTTCCTGCCCGGCGCTGGCGAGCCCGGCGATCTCACCCGAGACGGGTGATTCGCGGGCTCGTCGAGTCGCTCAGTCTGGGTCTCAGCAGCCGATCCGAGCCGGGGAGCAGCCATGGGCCAGCACCCGAAGGACCCGACCGAGGCGACCACGGCCGTCAACCGCGCGGCCACCCAGCTCTACGACCTGGACAACCGAGCTGACTTCGCCGACGTGCGCAACGGCCTGATCGCCGAGTTGCCCGGTCCGGTGTATTCCGATACCGACTCGTCGAAAGTCATCTTCGATCCAGCGGAATTCGACTATCTGCACGGCGACGTGCCACCACCCGACTCGGTGAATCCGAGCCTGTGGCGGCAGTCGCAGCTGATCAGTATCGGTGGGCTCTTCGAAGTCACCAAGGGGATCTACCAGGTTCGCAACAACGACATCGCGAACCTGACGATCGTCGAGGGCGAGGACGGCATCATCGTCATCGACTGCATGGCCGGTGTCGAATCGGCAGAACAGGCCATGAAGCTGCTGCGCGAGCACGTCACCGACAAGCCGGTGGCCGCCGTCGTCTATACCCACACCCATATCGACCACTACGGCGGTGTGAAGGGCGTGGTCTCGGCTGAGGACGTGGCCTCGGGCAAAGTGCCGATCATCGCCCCCGGTCACCAGTTCGACAAGTACGCCATCGGTGAGAACGTGGTGGCGGGAAACGCGATGGCGCGCCGCAGTTTCTACGCCTTCGGTTCCATGCTGGCGCCCGGCCCACAGGGATTCATTACCTGCGGTATCGGCGCGGTGGCGACGAAAGGCCCTGTCGTGTCCTATATCTCGCCGACCGACTCGATCACCGAGACCGGGGCCAAACGCGAGATCGCCGGCATCGAAATGGAATTCCTCTATGCCCCTGATACCGAGGCGCCCGAGGAGATGCATATCTGGATCCCCCAACTGAAAGCGCTGACCTGCGCGGAGAACGCGAATCATTCACTGCACAACATCCAGACGCTGCGCGGAGCTCGCACGCGTGACGCCCGCAATTTCGCGCGATACCTGGACGAGACTCTGGAGCGCTGGGGCGACGAGGTCGAGGTGCACTACGGACCGCACACCTGGCTGGTCTGGGGCAACGAGAATGTCACCGGTTTCCTCGAATCGCAGCGTGACACCTACAAATTCATTCACGACCAGGCGTTGCGGCTGGCGAACAAGGGCTACACCCCGCTGGAGGCGGCCGAAGTGATCGAGTTGCCCGAACCATTGCGCCGCAATTGGGCCAACCGGGGCTACCACGGCACCCTGCACCACGATGTGCGCGCGGTGTACACCAAGGAGCTCGGGATGTGGGACGGCGATCCGGTCTCGCTGCACCCGCATCCACCCGTCGAGGCGGCTCGCCGATTCGTCGAATTCGCCGGTGCGGACAAGATTCTCGCCGAAGGTGAACGCGCCATCGCAGCGGCCGACTACCGCTGGGCAGCGGAGATTCTGCACAAACTCGTGTTCGCGCAGCCGGACAACCAGCGCGCCAAGGATTTGCAGGCCGACGCCTACGAACAGATGGGTTATCAAGCCGAAGGACCGCAGTGGCGCGGAATCTTCCTTTCCGCCGCGCTGGAATTGCGCGACGGTATCCAGCCGCCACCCTATGTGACGGCCAGCGAGGACAGCATTCTGGCGATGCCGATCGACCTACTCTTCGATTTCGTATCGGTGCATGTGATCGGTGAGAAGGCCGCCGACGTCGACCTGCGGATCATGCTCGATTTCACCGACCACGACGAACAGTGGACGATGTGGATTCGCCGCGGCGTGCTCAATGCCCGGCGCGGCCGCTTCGGCGATCCACAGCTCACGGTCTCCGGCCCGAAACCCTTCCTGACCTCGGTCATGCTGAAACCCGGCGCCTCGCGGCAACTCGCCGCAGGCGGCAAGATCACCCTCAGTGGTGACGTCACGGTGCTCGAAACGCTGGCGGGCATCCTCGACGAGTTCGATCCGGCCTTCGCCATCGTCACCCCCTGACGAAGCGCGCGAGGGCGTCATCCGTTATTCCGGATGACGCCCTCGCATTTCGTTGTCGCCCCTACTGTGCCGTCGACTCGAACCGGCGCAGACGCAGGCTGTTGCTCACCACGAAGACCGAGCTGAACGCCATGGCGGCGCCGGCCAGCATCGGGTTGAGCAGGCCCGCCATGGCCAGTGGGATGGCGGCCACGTTGTAGGCGAAGGCCCAGAACAGGTTGCCCTTGATGGTGGCGAGGGTGCGCCGCGACAGGCGGATCGCGTCGGCGGCGGCGCGGAGGTCGCCGCGGACGAGGGTGAGGTCGCTGGCCTCGATGGCGACATCGGTGCCGGTGCCCATCGCCAGGCCGAGGTCGGCTTGGGCCAGGGCGGCCGCGTCGTTGACGCCGTCACCGACCATGGCGACGACCTTGCCCTCAGCCTGCAGCCGCTTGACCGTGTTCACCTTGTCCTGCGGCAGCACCTCGGCGATGACCTCGTCGATGCCGACTTCGTCGCCGATGGTGCGGGCCGCGCGGGCATTGTCGCCGGTGAGCAGGATCGGCGTCAGGCCGAGCTCGCGGAACTGGGCGATGGCCTGTGCCGAGGTCGGTTTCACCGCGTCGGCGACCACGAGCACGCCGCGCGCCTTGCCGTCCCAGCCGATGGCCACCGCGGTCTTGCCCGCCGATTCCGCTTGCGCCAGCGCGGTTGCCAACTTCTCGTCGAGCGGCTGTGACCAGTCGGCCAGCAGTCGAGCCCGACCCACGATCACCGCGTGCCCGTCGACCACGCCCTGCACGCCGAGCCCTTCGACGTTGGCGAAGCCCTCCACCGGCAGCAGCGTGCCGAACTCCTCCCGCGCGCCCTTGGCGATCGCTTGCGCGATCGGGTGCTCCGACGAATCCTCCAACGCACCAGCGAGTTCCAGTACCTTGCTGCCCAGTTCGCCCTCGGCGGGGATCACGTCGAGCAGGGTCATCTTGCCGGTGGTGACGGTGCCGGTCTTGTCCAGCACGATGGTGTCGACATTGCGGGTGGATTCCAGCACCTCGGGTCCCTTGATCAGGATGCCGAGTTGCGCGCCGCGTCCGGTGCCCACCATCAGCGCGGTCGGCGTGGCCAGGCCGAGGGCGCAGGGGCAGGCGATGATCAGCACCGCCACGCCCGCGGTGAAGGCGGCGGCGATGGAACCGCCTGTGCCGAGCCAGAACCCGAGGGTGGCGACGGCGAGCGCGATGACGATCGGAACGAAGATGCCGGAGATCTTGTCGGCCAGCCGCTGCGCCTGTGCCTTGCCGGTCTGCGCGTCCTCGACGAGCTGGGCCATCTGGGCGAGCTGGGTATCGGCGCCGATCCTGGTGGCGCGCACTACGAGTCGGCCGCCGACGTTCACGGTGGCGCCGGTGACGCCGTCGTCGACGCCGACCTCCACCGGCACCGACTCACCGGTCAGCATGGACGCGTCGACCGCCGACGTACCCTCGGTGATCACACCGTCGGTGGCGATCTTCTCGCCCGGCCGCACGATGAACTCGTCGCCGACGGCCAACTGCTCCACCGGAATTCGCATCTCGACTCCACCGCGAAGTACCGCGACGTCCTTCGCTCCGAGCTCGAGCAGGGCTCGCAGCGCCGCGCCCGCCCGTCGCTTCGAGCGCGCCTCGAAATACCGCCCGGCCAGGATGAACGTGGTGACGCCTGCCGCGGCTTCGAGGTAGATACTGCCGGTGCCGTCCATCCGCGCGATGGTGAATTCGAACGGGTGCTTCATCCCCGGCGTGCCCGCCGTGCCCCAGAACAGTGCGTACAGCGACCAGCCGAACGCGGCGAGCGTGCCCATCGACACCAGCGTGTCCATGGTGGCGGCGCCGTGCTTCAGGTTGGTCCACGCGGCCTGGTGGAAGGGGAGCGCGCCCCAGATCACGACCGGCGCGGCCAGCGTCAGCGACAGCCACTGCCAGTTGGTGAACTGCAACGCCGGGATCATCGCCATCGCGATCACCGGGACGGTGAGCAGCGCCGACACGATCAGCCGGGTGCGCAGCGAGGCCGTCGGGTCCGCGTCGGCAACGGGCGTTTCGTCGGTCTCGGGCTTCTTCGGCGCGGGCAGCGCCGCGGTATAGCCGGCCTGCTCGACGGTGGCGATCAGCTCCTCAGGGGAAACGTCACCGGTGAAGTCGACGCGCGCCTTCTCGGTCGCGTAGTTGACAGTGGCGGTGACCCCGTCGAGCTTGTTGAGCTTCTTCTCGATCCGGTTCGCGCAGGAAGCGCAGGTCATGCCACCGATCACCAGTTCTACCTGGCCGGTGCCCGGTGGGTGCGTCACGGTGGTCATGGGATGCTCCTTCGTTCCTGATAGCAATTCTTGCTGAGTGGTCGCGGGTGAACCAGGTGGGGTCAGTGGCCGTGGCCGGGTGTGCCGTGATCGGCGGGTGCGCTGGTCGGGGCGGGGTTGCTCGCACCGGTGGCGTTCGGCGCGGCGACCCGCATTGTGAACTCGGCGGTGCGCACCACGCCCTGGTGCTGGAAGTCGAGGAACAGGCGATAGTCGCCCGCGCTCGGCGCGTTCACCACGAAGTCGATGCCCGGCCCGGCGGGGGTCACTCCGTCGCCGGGTGAGCCCTCGGGGTGAACGTGCAGGTAGGCGAGGTCGGCGGCCCGAAGCGCGACCAGATGGCCGTAGGCGCCGAGGTAGGGCTGGAGGTCGGTGACCGGGGTGCCGTCGCGGCTGACCGAGAGCGTCACCTTCGACGCCGTGCCCGGCGTGACCGCGCCGTTCAGCGCGACCGTGTACCCGCCGACCTGCGCGGTGGCGGCCGGGGCGGGGAGCGCTTGCACGTCGTAGTTGCCTGCCACGCGCAGATCGGCGCCGAGCGTCAGGTTCGACCCGCCCTCGGGGGTGAAATCGGCGTAGACCCGGTAGTCACCGCCGCGACTGAGGTTCAGCGGAACAGTCCAGGTCCCGGCCGGATCGAGGACGGGGTGTACGTGCTGGAAACCCGCCATGTCGCGGCGGACCACGATCAGGTGCAGGTCCTTGTCGTGGCTGTTCACGTACTTCGTGACCGGCACGCCGTTCGCGTCGAGGATGCGAAAACTCGTCGGCGACTGCGATGCGGTGGTGGTGTCGGGCTTGTCCAGGGCGAGCGTGTAGCCCTGATCGGAGGCGAGCAGTCCGCCCGGCATATCGGCCGACGGTGCCGCCGCGGTCGCGTGGTCACCGTGCCCGGCCGGTTCGGAAGGTTCCGGTCCGACCAGGGCGCCGACGGCCAGAGCGATCCCGAAGACCGCCGCGAGGCCGAGGGCGAATCCGGCGAACTTGCCTGTTGCGTTCATCGGGATGCTCCGTATCCGTTCAGTCTGCGAGTCGGTTAATTTTTACCATACCCCCCTAGGGTATTTTGTCAAACAGTCGCGTCGGCCTTGTCCGCGGCCGGGGTCCGCATGGTCGCCGCGGTGATGCCCGCGCCTGCCAGGGCGAGCATGCCCGCCCCTAGGAAGGCCGCGGAATAGCCGTCGGTCAGCGTCGAGATGTCACCGAGCTCGCTCGCGCCGAACGCCGCGGCCACCGCCGTCATGGCGGCCAGGCCGAGCGCCGAACCCACCTGATAGCTGACGTTGACGATGCCCGAAGCCAGTCCGCCTTCCTCGAGCCGTGCCGCCGAGATGGCGGTGCCGAGCGAGGGAATGAAGGCCAGCGACATACCCCCCGCGGCTATCAGCGAGGCGGGCAGCACATCGACCCAGAAATTGCCGGTCGGCCGCACCAGCGACATCACCCCGAGGCCGAGGCCGAGCACGATCAGGCCGGTGACGATCATCGGCTTCGCGCCGAAACGCTGCATCGCCTTCGGCGCGAGAACCACCATGCCGAGCATGATCAGCGTGGTCATCGGCAGCAGTGCCGCGCCCGACGGGAACGCGCTGTAGCCGAGTACCTGCTGTAGGTACAGGTTGAGGAAGAACCACATCGGTACCCACGCGGCGGCCAGCGCGAACTGGGCGAAGTTGGCGGCGGCCAGGTTCGGTGCGCGGAAAATACTCAGCCGCATGAGCGGTTCACCACGCCGGGACTCGATGACGACGAAGCCGGCCAGCAGCGCGGCGGCCAGCGCCAGCACGCCCCAGGTCTCACCCGAAGCCCAGCCGACCTCCGGCGCCTGCACGATCGCGTACACCGCCGCAGCCAAACCAGCTGTCACAGTGACGGATCCGGCGATATCGATGGATCCCTTACGCGCCGGAGCGGCGGGCATCAGCAGCGGCACAGCGATCAACGCGAGCACCGCGATCGGAATATTGATGTAGAAAACCCAAGGCCAGCTGATGTATTCGGTGATCACGCCACCGAGAAACACCCCCGCGGTACCACCGGCGGGCGCGGCCGCACCGTACACCGCGAGCGCCTTGGTGAGCTCCTGTGGCGATCCGCCGAACAGCATCATCAGCAGCGTGAGCGCCGAAGGTGCGATCAGCGCCGCACCGCCACCTTGAATCGCCCGCCCGGCCAGCTCGACGCCGACATCGCCTGCCGCACCGGCGACGACGGATCCGACACCGAGCACCACCCAGCCCGCGGCGAACACCCGGCGAGCACCGAGCAGATCGGAGAGCCTGCCGCCGAGCAGCAGCAGCCCGCCGAAGGCGACCACATAGGCATTGAACACCCACGTCAGATTGCCCGGCGTGAACCCGAGCTCGTCCTGCATCTTCGGCAGCGCGATCCCGATGATCGAGGTGTCCATGATGACCATGAACTGCGCGGCGGCGATCACCGCCAGCGCCCACCACTTCCGGGTGGATTGCGATTGCGTAGTCACGACTTTCGTCCTTTCGAGCGGAATGCCTATCGTGCTCGGTACCATACCCCCCTAGGGTATTAACGTGTCAAGCAAAAACCCGGCTCGCGTGATGGTGCGAGCCGGGTCTGAGTGCTGTCTCGAGGTGGTACCTCTAGTCGGCGTGGAGGTTGCGCGCCGTGGGGGACGTCGGGGTCGTGGCCGGGTCGGGGGCGGTGCCGAGTAGGCGGTCGGCGGTGCCGGAGGTGGTCACGGTGAACCAGTAGTGCTCGTTCTTGTAGTGGTGGTGGCGGTGATTGCGCCAAATTGCTCGGTAGAGGGCATGTTTCGGCTTGTAGTCGGTGTGGATCAGGTAGTGCGTCCACTCGTAGAGCAGGCCGAGGGTGGTGATGGTCAGTAGGAAGGTGAGGCCGAGGCCGGTGCGGGGGAAGGCGAGGAGGGCGATCGCGACCAAGGCGACGATCGTGATCAGCAGCGACTTCGGCGGGATGAAGATCAGCGGGATGTCGCGCGGGTCGACGTGGTGCTCGCGGTGTTTGCGGGCCAGTTCGCTGTCGATGGTCAGCGGGCCGAGATGCCTTGGGCGCCAGTGCAACACGGTGACATGGATAACCCATTCGATCACCGGGAACGCGGCCAGGATCAGCACGGGGACGAGAGCGTCGGTGAGCTGCCAGTCGCCGATGGCGACGCGGGTGGTCAGCGCGACCACGAAGACCGCGGCGATCATCCAGGGCGACGGATGGCGGAGGAATTCGCGGGCAGCCTCGCTCAGGGGCATGCTGCGCCGGATCGCCCGCGGCGAGCCGCGGTCAGGAGTTCGGCGGCGTTCGGTCGCACGGGTTTCGTCGGCGCTGTCGTGCGACGTCGTTGTCGGACGGTGCTCGGTCATATCATTCCTCGGGTAATTCACGCCACGTCGAGGGCGTGGATCAGGGCGGTGGTCGCCGGCTCGAGCAGTGCTCGGGCGGAATCGGCGGCCCGTTCCGGCTCGCCCGCGGCGATCGCGGCGGCCAGGTCTCGATAGGCGTCGGCATTGCCCACCTCGGCGGACATGATCGGCGCCAGCGCGGCCAACGCGGGTTCGTAGGCGGCGCGCAGCATGGAATACATCAGCCGGAAGGCGATCGAATCGGCCAGATCGAGGATGTGGTCCCAGAATTCGAGGGCGATCAGCTGCTGAGTGAGTGGATCGAATTCGGCGACAAGGGAATCGACGGAATCGCGCAGCACCGCCAATTCGCTGTCGACCCGAGGATCGGTAGTGCCTCGCGATCGAACCCGCGCGGCGGCGAGCTCGGCGATCTTCGGGCCGTTGTGCAGCCGTGCCTCGAGAATGCTGCGAGCGACCGCGGGATCGATGGAATTTCCCCGAAGCAACAGTCGCGGCAGCACTTCCAGCCCAGCGCTGCGCCGATAGTCGAGCACAGTCGTCGCCTCACCTTGCCGAACGGCAACCAGCCCGGCGGCGGCCAGCCGCTGCAACGCCTCCCGCACTGCGGGCCGCGAAACCCCCAACGCCTCGGCCAACTGCCGCTCACTGGGCAACGTGCTCCCCGCCGCCAACTCCCCACCCAGCACTTCGGCGGCGATCTGCTCGAACACATCACCGGATACCGAGCGCTTCACCACGGGAGTCCATGCCATACCCCGATCATGCGCCTTGGATGGTAAGAGGTCAAGTGGTCAGACCAGTTGTACCGGAATTCGGCAGTTGATCATCAGAAACCAGGGTGGGGGGTCGGTCGAGTGGAACCAGGTCAGCTCGGGTCGGAGCCTCGGATGGCGGAGAGCCAGGTGAAGGCAGCGGCGGCGACCGTGGTGGCGGCGACGAACGCGCCGAGCCCACCGTCCATGACGTAGACCCAGAGCAGGCCGACCAGGGGAGCGCCGACCGCGGGCTGGATATCGAGGATCAGGCGGCGGGCGACCCCGAAGGCGGGTGGATCGGTGGGGCGAGAGGGGTTGTCGACGAGCTTGCCCGTCGGCTCGGTGGTGCGAACGCGGCCCGAGGGGTAGAAGCGCGTGTTCCCCCGGCGGATCGACCGGCCGAGCAGTTCCAGTTCGGTCGGGGTGAGCACCGCTAACGCCGGCTCATAGAAGACCGGCTGCCACACCAGACGATCACCACTACCGATCTCCAGCCACGACCGGCTGACCAGTCGATACTGCTGCCGAACCCGCCTACCGCGCACCGTTCCGGTGGCAACCAACCCGGTTGGGAACACACCGAAGGCAAGCCCCAATTGATAAGCGGTATAGGCGAGTACGGCGAGAGCGACCACGGCGAGCGCACTCAGCTGATCGATATCCGCGAACGGCACCCACGCGGCGATGACCGCGAGGGTGCCGCTCGTGACGAGCAGCGGATAGGTGAGTGCGCGCGCCGGGCCGGAACTCACTTCACGAAGCCTGCCGCGCTCACTTCACGAAGCCGATCTTGGTGTAGTCGTAGGAGGCCAGCCCCTCCGCACCGTAATTTGCGAGGCCGGAACGCGTCGCGACCGTACCCGCGGATTGCACGATGGGGAGAGAGAAGCCCTCCTCGAAGATCATCCGATCAGCCTTGTTCGCCAGTTCGATCGCCTTCTCCGGGTCGAGTTCGCCGATGACCTCCTCGATCAGCGCGTTGAGTTCGGGCGAGCCGATGCGGCCCTTGTTGCTCAACGGGTTCGCGGGATCGTAGGCGTAGATCTGGGGCAACGCACCGAGCGGGAATATGCTCTTCGACCAGACGAATTGGGCGATATCGAAATTGCCGGGGTCGATGACGGTGGTGAACAATCCGTTGCCTGGGTAGGTCTCGATGATCAGTTTCACGCCGATCTCAGCGAGGTTCTGCTGGGCAATCTGTGCAATTTGGGTCCAGGTATCGGCCTGGTACATGACGTCGCGGATCTCTAGTTTGCGACCATCCTTCTCACGGATGTCGCCGTTGAGCTTCCAACCGAGGTCGTCGAGCATCCGAGCCGCGGCGGCCGGGTCGTAGGAGACCGACTCGGCATTGTCCTGATAGCCCTTCTGGCCGACGAGGAAAAGATGGTTGTTCAGCGGCTTCGGGTCGGTGACCACGCCGTTCTGAGTAGCAGTGGCGATCGCCTGCCGGTTGATCCCCTTCGAGATCGCGATCCGTAGCTTCGGATCAGACAGCAATGCGCCGGGCGCACCGTTGAAGGTGAAGTGCGAGAACCTGTTCGCCGGCGCACGTCGTACCGTTATGCCCAGGGTGTTCGTCGCAGTTTTGACCTCCTCGATGCCGGACAAAGTAGACACGTCGAGTTCGTTGTTCTGCAACGCATTCAGCCGTGCCGCATTGTCGAGGACGCTGTAGGTGACGGTGTCGAGTTTCGGGGTGTCACCCCACCATTTCGGATTGCGGCTCAGCACGATCCGCTGCTGAGCACGGTCGATCGAAGTGATGATGAACGGCCCGGACGACAGTGGCATGTCGTTGCGGTACAGGTCGTCGAATGCCTGTGGGGATTCGGTGAGCTGCCGTGGGTACAGCGGATTGAACAGCCCCTTCCACTCCGCGTAGTGCTCGGCGAAAGTGACGATCGCCTCGCGGTCGTCAACACCGCGTTCGACCTTCTCGACGCTGCTGTAACCCTGGCTCGCTGCGATCTTGAAGGCGGTATCGCGGCCGCTCAACACGTTGGCTTGAGAACGCAGATCCTCCCAGGTGATCGGGGATCCATCAGACCAGACCGCCTTCGGGTTGATCGTGTACTTGATCTGCTGCGGATTGGTATTGGTGAGCTCGACATCGGTGTAGTAGTTGTGGTCGATCGTAAGATTTCCCGCAGCATCGGAATTGATCGTGCCTGGCAGCGCCCAGCCGGTGAGGTCGCTGATCTCGCCGTCGGAGTCGACGTGGAGGCTATTGAAAGTCGCGGGAAAGCTGGTCAGCGCCAACCGGAGATTGCCGCCGTCGCGCAACGCGTCGCGATCCTGCGGGTTGATGTCATTGATCGAACCGATCGCGCTTGACCCCGACTCCACATCGGCCTCTGACGCACAACCACCAAGTGCCAACGTCATAGCGAAAACGGGCACCGCGATACGGAAGCCGACCCGGCGTAGGCGCCTGGCGTAAGTAGCTGTGGTCATTTCGTGAATCCGATCTTCGTGTAGTCGTAGGTGGCCAATCCAGGGGAGCCGATGTTGGCGAGGGTGGTGCGGGCGCCGAAACTGCCGTCGGACTGCATCAGGGGCAGGGAGTGGCCTTCTTCGAATACCTCGCGGTCGACCTGGTTTGCGAGGTCGATGGACTTCTGTGGGTCCAGTTCGGTGAGGGTGCGTTCGATGAGGGCGTTGAGTTCGGGGGAGCCGATGCGGCCGAAGTTGGACTGGAGGTCGGTGGGGTCGTAGTAGTAGATCTGGCGGATGCTGCTCAGCGGGAAGGGGTCGCCCTCGTAGACGTACTGGGCGGCGTCGAAGTCGCCGGGTTGGATGACATCGGTGAAGAGACCGGCGGCGGGCTTGGTGTCGATGTTGAGCTGCACGCCGATGGCGGCCAGATTCTGCTGGATGATCTGGGCGATCTGGACCCAGGTGGGGTCGTTGTACATGACGTCGCGGATGACCAGTTTGCGGCCGTCCTTCTCGCGTACCTCGCCGTTGAGTTTCCAGCCGAGGTCGTCGAGTTGCTGTGCCGCGGCGGCGGGGTCGAAGCCGAGGCTGTTGTCCCGGTAGCCCTTCTGGCCTTGCAGGAAGACATGGTTGTTCAACGGCTTGGGGTTCTCGACCAGCCCGTTCTGCATCGCGTTGACGATCCCCTGCCGGTCGATGGCCTTCGAGATGGCCACGCGTACGCCTTCTTCGGCCAGGATCGAGCCGGGCGCGCCGTTGAACGTGATGTGGCGCCAGCGATTACCCGGAGCACGACGTACCACCAGTCCCTCGGTGCCACGCACCGTCTTCACATCGTCGAGGGTGGTCAGGCGAATGAGGTCGAGTTCGTTGTTCTGCAACGCCTGGACCCACGATGTGGCGTCGAGCACGCTGTAGGTGATGTTGTCGAGAACGGGCTTGTCGCCCCACCATTTCGGGTTGCGACCCAAAGTGATTCGCCCCTGAGCGCGGTCGGTGGCGCTGACGACGAACGGCCCGGCGGTGAGCGTGATCGCATCGGTGAGGCTGGTGTTGAAGGCCTCCGGCGTGCTGGTCACCGACTTCGGGTAGAGGGCGGAGTTGCCGGAGAACTGACCGCGCCAGTCGGCGTAGGGCTTGCTGAAGGTGAGGACGGCCTGTTGGTCGTCGACACCTCGCTCCACCTTGTCGACGAATTCGAAACCATTGGTGATCGCGATCAGATAGCTCTTGTCGCGGCCGCTCAGTGCGCGCGCTTGTGAGGCGAGGTCTTCCCAGGTGATCGGCGAACCGTCCGACCAGACGGCTTTCGGATTGATCGAATACGTCACCTGCATCGGATCGGAGCCGGTCAGCTGGACATCGGTGAAGAAATCGGTGTCGACGCTGAGCTGGCCTGCCGCGTCGATCTCGAAGGAACGCGGCAGCATCGCGCGCACGATGTAGCCGATCTCGCCGTTGTTGCCGTCATTGGAGAGGATGTTCCAGTTGGCGGGGTAGTCGGTGGTGGCCAGGCGCAGGTTGCCGCCCTCACGGAGTTGGTCGCGTGGGGTGGGATTCACGTCGCTGGTGGTGCCGATCGCATCGCTGAGACCGGTGGCCGATTCATCGGCGCCGCCACACCCCGCCACGATCATTCCGGCCGCTACTACCACTGCGGCACAGCGCAATCGGGCTCCACGCGCGTGCATGCGTCGGGTTCTCATGGCACCTCCTGCTCGGGTCCTACCCGCTGACGACGGGTTCCGGTACGGCCGCGATGAGCGAGCGCGTGTATTCGTGCTGAGGATCGGCGAAAATCTGTTCGGCCGGGCCGGATTCGACGATCTTGCCCCGCAGCATCACCGCGATGTCGTGGGCGAGATTGCGCACCACCGACAGGTCGTGGGAGACGAACAGGTAGGACAGGCCGTGCTCGGCCTGGAGGTCGCGCAGCAGGTTGAGCACGCCCGCCTGGATCGAGACGTCCAGCGACGAGACGGGTTCGTCGAGTACCAGCAACTGGGTGTCCAGGGCCAGCGCGCGGGCGATGCTGACGCGCTGCTTCTGGCCGCCGGAGAAGTCGGACGGGTAGCGATCGGCGTGTTCGGGACGTAAGCCCACCTGCCGCAACAGCTCCGGCACCCGGCGATTGACTTCTTCGCGAGAGCGGCCGTCGATGCGCAGTGGTTCGGCCAGGACGTCGAAGATCGGCAGGCGCGGGTCGAGGGAGGAGCTGGGGTCCTGGAAGACGATCTGCATCTTGCGGCGGATCTCGCGGGTGCGCGCCTTGGTGAGGGTGGCGACGTCGTTGCCGAGCACCTCGATGCTGCCCGACTGCGGTCGCGCCAGGTCCATGATCTGCGACAGGGTCGTCGACTTGCCCGAACCGGATTCGCCGACCAGCGCGAGGGTGCGGCCCGCGCGGACCGAGAAGCTGATGCCGTCCACCGCGCGGACCTCGCCGGTGCGGCGGCGCAGCAGCACTCCGGAGGTGAGGGGGAAGGTCTTCACCAGGTCGGTGACGCGCAGGACCACCTCGTCGTCGGTGCGGTCGGGGTGGGCCGGGGTCGGGATCTCCTCGCGGTAGGCCTCGAAGAGCTGGTGGCTGCCGACCTCGGCCGTGCGGATGCAGGCCACCGAGTGGCCGGGGCTCACCTTCTCCAGCGGAGGCTCGGCGGCGACGCAGTCGCTGATCGCGACCGGGCAGCGCGGCGCGAACGAGCAGCCGGGCGGCAGGGCGTGCATGGCGGGCGGGGCGCCGAGGATGGGGATCAGCGGGGTGCGCGGCGGGCCGTCCATACGCGGGATGGAGCCGAGCAGGCCGACGGTGTACGGCATGCGCGGAGCCGCGAAAAGCTCCGCGACCGGCGCGGTTTC
Organism: Nocardia sp. PE-7; assembly: GCF_030486425.1. NCBI lineage: Bacteria > Bacillati > Actinomycetota > Actinomycetes > Mycobacteriales > Nocardiaceae > Nocardia > Nocardia sp. PE-7. The sequence continues at coordinate 7,030,269 of NZ_CP129614.1, forward strand.
GACGACCTTGCCCGCGTACATCACCGCGACCCGGTCGGCGACGGTGGCCGCGATGCCCATGTCATGGGTGATCATGATGACGCCCGCGCCGGTGATGTCGCGCGCCTCGCGCAGCAGGGTGAGGATCTGCGCCTGCACTGTCACGTCGAGCGCGGTGGTCGGTTCGTCGCAGATGATCAGGGCGGGATCGTTGGCGATGGCCATGGCGATCACCACGCGCTGGCGCATGCCGCCGGAGAACTCGTGCGGGAACGCCCTGGAACGAGCCCTCGCATCGGTGATGCCGACGAGTTCGAGCAGCTCGACGGCCCGCTCGCCGGCTTCCTTGCGGCTCATCTTCCCGTGCGCGAGAAGGGCTTCCGCGATCTGATCACCGACGCGGTACACCGGGGTCAGCGCCGAGAGCGGATCCTGGAAGACCATGCTGATCGAGGAACCGCGCAGCTTCGACAGCTGCTTGTCGCCGAGGCCGAGCAGTTCGCGGCCGCGCAGGCGTACCGATCCCTGCACCCGTGCCTGATCGGGCAGCAGGCCGATCACCGCGAGCGAGGACACCGACTTGCCCGAACCGGACTCGCCGACGATGGCGAGCACCTCGCCGTCGGCGACGGTGTAGTTCACCCCGCGCACCGCCTCGACGCGGCCTTCCTCGCCGGGGAACGAGACCCGCAGGTCGGTGACCTCGAGCAGGGGTGCGGTCGACGCGGTCATCGCTTCTCGGCTTTCTTCAACTCCACCTGCGCCTCGTTCTTGTGCTCGGCGACCTCCTTGCGGGCCTTGCGCGCGCCACGGGCGCCGGGGTCGAAGGCATCGCGCAGACCGTCGCCGACCAGGTTGGCGCTCAACACGATCGTGATCAGCAGGCCACCGGCGAACAGGAACAGCCACGGGTAGGTGAGCGCCGATTTGGTGCCGGACGCGATCAGCGAACCCAACGACACATCCGGCGGCTGCACGCCGAAACCGAGGAAGCTCAAACCGGTTTCGGCGCTGATCGCCGCGCCGACCGCGAGGGTGGTGTCGATGATCAGGATCGAGGCGATGTTCGGGATGATGTGACTGAGGATCACGGTGCGGGTCGGTGCGCCCATGTACCGTGCGGCGCGGACGAATTCGCGATCACGCAGGCTCAGGGTGAGGCCGCGGATGATGCGGGCGGCGATCATCCAGCCGAACACGCTCAGCAGCACGATCAGGATCGCGATCGACCCCGAACCCTTGGTGCGCGGTGCGAACAGCGCGATGATGATGAAACTGGGGACCACCAGCAGCAGATCGACGAACCACATGATCGCGCGGTCGGGCCAGCCGCCGAGCAGTCCGGCCACCGCGCCCGCTGTCGCGGCGATGACGCTGGAGCAGATCGCCACGCAGAAGCCGATGATCAGCGACTTCTGCAGGCCGCGCATGGTCTGGGCGAGCACGTCCTGACCGATCTGGGTGGTGCCGAACGGGTGCTCGAGGCTCGGCGGCTTCAGCAGCGCCTTGTAGTCCATCTGCTGGTAATCCCACGGCAGCAGCGGCGGCAGCACGAAACTGGCCACGAACATCAGCACCAGGATCACCGCGCCGACCACGGCGGGCTTGTTGCGGAGAAAGCGTCGCCAGACCAGTTTGCGGCGACCGGCCGCGGCGATCTCGGGTGCGCCGACGGCGATGAGTTCGGTTTCGGTCATGAGACACGCACCCTCGGGTCGAGCAGGGCAAGGACGACGTCGGAGAGCAACCCCGACACCAGCACCACCAGGCCGGCGAACGCTGTCACCGTCACCACCACGTAGAGGTCCTGGGAATTGATCGAATCGATCAGCCATTCGCCGACCCCGTGCCAGCCGAAGATCTTCTCGACGAAGGTGGCGCCGGTGATCAGGGCGCCGAGACTGTAGGCGAACAGTGTCGCCATCGGGATCAGCGCGGTGCGCAGGCCGTGTTTGTAGAGCGCGTGATTGCGGGTCAGACCTTTGGCTCTCGCTGTTCGGATGAAATCGCTGCCGAGTACATCGAGCATGGCGTTGCGCTGGTAGCGGCTGTATCCGGCCATGGCGCCGAGCGCCAGCGCCAAGGTGGGCAGCACCAGATGCTGTGCGCGGTCGACCATTTGGTTCCAGAACCCGTTGATCTGGGTGGCAGACGTTTCGCCGGTGTAGAGGAAGATCTGCGTGCCGGTCATCGTATTTATCTGCAGGGCACCGTATTTCAACAGCGTCGCCAGCAGGAAGATCGGTGTCGAGATGATCAGCAGCGACAGCACCGTCGAGAAATAGTCGCTGAACTTGTACTGCCGGATCGCCCCCGCCGCGCCGATCAGCACGCCGAGCACGGTGCCGATGACCGAACCGAGAATCAGCAACCGCAGACTCACCGCCACCCGTCTGCCCAGTTCCTCGCTCACCGGCTGCCCGGCCAGGGTGGTCCCGAAATCTCCGTGCACGACGCCGCCCAGCCAGGTCAGATAGCGCTGCGGGATGGGCTCGTCGAGATGCAACTGGTCGGCCTTCGCGTCGATCACCGACTGCGGCGGGCGCGGGTTGCGTTGCTCGAGGCTCTCGAGCGGGTTGAACGTGAGTGAGGCGAGACTGAAGGTCAGAAACGATGCCAGCAGAAGGAGCACAACGTAGTTGAGTGTGCGCCGCACCAAGAAGCCGGTCATCAGTCCCCTCTGGATCGGGTAATCAGGCCCTGATCATAGGGACAGTCCGTCGTCCTCGCGTGGCGACGTGCGGCAGGATAGACGGGATGACGCACCTGCACCCGAAACCGCAGCTGGTGGCCAGCGACGTCGACGGCACGTTGATCGACGACTCCGACAAGGTCTCGGCGCGCACCAAGGCCGCCGTCGGGGCGCTCGTCGCCGACGGCGCCACCTTCGTGCTCGCCACCGGCCGCCCGCCCCGCTGGATCGACCCGGTCGTCAGCGAACTCGGGTACGCACCGCTCGCGATCTGCGGAAACGGCGCGGTCATCTACGACAGCGCGACCGATCGGGTGCTGTCGAGTCACACCCTCGACGTCGACACGTTGAGCTGGCTGGCCGATGTCGCCGAACACGCGCTGCCCGGTTGTGGGCTGGCGACCGAACGGGTCGGGGCCAGCGCGCACGACGCCGTGACCCAGCAGTTCGTCAGCTCGCCGACCTACGAGCACGCCTGGCTCAATCCCGACGACACCGTCGTCTCCCACGCCGAGGTCATCGACTCCCCCGCGATCAAGATGCTCATCCGGCTCAGCTCGGCCCGCAGTTCCGAGATGCGCGCCGCCCTCGCCCCGCTCATCGGCGACCGCGCCGAGATCACCTACTCCACCGAGAGCGGGCTGATCGAGTTGGCGGTGCCGAAGGTGACGAAGGCGTCCGGACTGGCCGAGGTGGCCCGACGGATCGGCGTCGAGAACGCGGCGATCGTGGCGTTCGGCGACATGCCCAACGATGTGCCGATGCTGGCAATGGCCGGACACGGCGTCGCGATGGGCAACGCGCACCAGGAGGCTCGGGCGGCGGCGGACGAGGTGACCGGCAGCAATATCGACGACGGTGTGGCGATGGTGCTCGAACGCTGGTGGCGGTAGGTCCGACGACACATAAAACGGCCGGTGCCCCTCGCTCGGAGGGTGCACCGGCCGTTCTTCGCCGTGACCGGGTTCAGCCGGTCGGGGCGGGTTCGGGGGCAGGCGGCTCAGCCGGGGCTTGTTCGACAGGCGCCGGTTCGACCGGGGGAGCCTGCGGTTCGGCGGGTACCGGTGGCGCTTCGGTCGGGGCAGGCACGGCCAATCCGAGCATGGGGTTGGTCGGCGCCTGTCCTGGCTTGGGCTGTCCGTTCATTTCCTGTTTGTAGGTCTCGTCGTAGGTCTTCCAGAACGTGGTGACGATGCCCGTGAGCTCGTTGAGCACCAGAGAGCCGTGCTGGAAATCGGTGCGGAGACCGTTCGGGACCAGGTAGGAACTCGCGGTCGGCGGACCGAGCACGCCCGCGTCGGCGCCGAGGCTCAGATAGCGGTCGAGAATCGCGCCGACCACCTCGAATACCTGACCGCCCTCGTCCGCGTAGACGAAGCCGTTGGCGAACTTCGCGTACTGACGGCCCTGCGCGGCCGCGAGCAGGTCCGACTGCGGCGCGCCGAGCGGCCCGTCGACCCCGCCCTTGGCCACCCAGTGCTTGGCGATCGCGTTGTCGCCGGACAGGCCGAGGAACTTATCGACCATCGCGCCCAGCTCGGCCATGTTCCCCTGTGGGGCACGGGCCAGCTGACTCGGCGGACGATTCGCTGTCGGGGGCGAGGTATAGGTGCTGGAATTGCCCGCCGCGATCCCGCGGATGCGATCCATCAGCGCGTAGGCGGCGTCGCCGGGGCAGTCGGTGTTGCCGACATCGCGGTGTGCGAACACCACCGGCAGGTCGACCGCTTCGTCGTATTCGTACGGGGTGAACTCGGTGCCCTCGGAGTACATCGTGGTCATGCCCTTGGGGTTGATCCCGGCGAGCTTGGCTCGCCAGCCGATGAACTTGCCGATCGCGTTGAGCGACTCGTTGCTCGGGTCCTCGTTCTCGTAGTTGCCCATCAGCGCCACACCGGCGGTGTTCTCGTTGAAACCACCCGCGTGCGCGCCCTGGACCGCGCGGTCGAGGCCACCGTAGCGGCCCTCGAAGATCTGGCCGTACTGGTCGACCAGGGCGTTGTAGCCGATGTCGCACCAGCCGAGCGTTTCGGCGTGATAGGCGTAGATCGCGCGGACGATGCCCGCCGATTCGGAGCGGCTGTAGTCGTTGCGACCGGCCGTGTGGTGCACGGTGATGCCGCCGACGCCGTCGTCGTAGGTGGGTTCCTGGCAGCGGATCGACTCGTCGGCACCCCATTGCGCGCGGGTGATGACCCTCGGCCCGCCACCGGGCAGCGCCGCGGCGACGTCGTTGAGCGCGGCATCGATCGCGGCCCGTCCCGGATTGATCAGAACGGCCTTGAGCGCGGTCTCGGTGAGGTGGGCCGGGTCGTGGTCGGGGCCCGCGGTGGGTTTGCGGGTGACCAGCATCTGCACCGCGGTGGTCTCGCCGACGTAGATCGGTTCGGTGCCGGTCGGTGCGTCGGCGGGGGTCTGATCGGTGGCCCTGGTGTCGACCGGATCGGCGTTGTACCAGGGGCCCCAGTCGCCGTCCAGCTGGCGAGCCCGGAGCTTGGTCGTGGTGTTCGCCAGGTCGCGGGCGGTGAGGGCGACCATGCTGAACGGCGTGTCCTGGGTGATTTCCTTGACCTGTGCGCCCACCTGGTCGATGACGTCGGAGCCGACCGCGCCGGGGGAGAGAGCGGGGGTGTCGGGGGTGGTGCCGGGTTCCAGATTCTCCGGGTCAGCGATGAACGCGGCTCCGGAACGGCTTTGGACGACCGGCGCGCCGACGGGCGGTGCGACCTCGGCGGGCGCTGGTGCCGGTGCCGGAGGTGCGGGAGCCGCAGGTGCGGCAGACGGCTCGGGGGCTGGGGCGGCCGGAGCCGCCGGAGCCGCCGGAGCGCCGGGCGCGGGAGCAGCAGGGGCAGGAGCGCCCGGAGGTTGGGCTGGGGGGACCGCGGACGGCGGAGCCGGGGGCGCGGTGGGGACCGAGGTGCTCGGGACCGGTGGGCGCGCCTGCGGTGCGGCGGGGGCGGGCGTCGCGGCGCCCGGCGTGGCCTGCTGCGTCGGGGTCGGCTGCGGCTTGGTCGGAATCTGCGGCAGCGGGATCTCGGTGGGCAGCGCCACGCCCGGGGGGACCGGCAATCCCGGCGGGATCGGAATCGAGCTCGGTATCTGCAACATGCGCAGGTCCGACAGGTGCAGGTCGGGCAGGTCGAGGCCGGTCAGGTCGCGCAGCGGGACGGTGATGTCGGGAATCGAGGTCAGCGCGACCTCGGCCAGCTGCGTCGGCACGGCCGCGACCTGGGAATCGTTGGCGCTGCGGTAGTCGGTCGAGTCGCTGAGAGCGAACGCGCCGATCGGTGCGGCGACAACGAGGGTGGTGACCACCGGGAGCACGTAGGAACGTTTCGGCTTTCGGTATCTCACGTGCGACTCCTATCAGGGTCGAGCTCGTGTTTTTTCGCTCATGTGATGCTTGCTTCCTCTAACCTCACGCATCACACTAGTTAACATACGTCACACATCTCAACCTCAACTCGAGACTTATGTGATTGCTCGAATGTAGCCCTCGGATCCCGCCCGGCGACGACGACATGCCGACGCGAGCTCCGCCGGTCGAACCTTGAAACCGTGGGAGCACAGTATGAGAGCGGACACCAAGATCACCCGCAGTACCGGCCGTGGCACCCGTCGCCGGGCTGTGCCGGTCATCCGAACCGTGCCGCTGCCGCTGCTGGTCAGCGGCACTGTGCTGGCGTTGACCGGGGCGATCGGGCTGTGGCAGATCCTGCCGGGTCAGATCACGCCGACCGTCGGCGCGGGACACGGTCGCGGGATGAGCCAGGTCGGCGCCTTCGACAACGCGCGGGCGGGCTGGTCGGCCGAGGAGATCCTCGGCCACTACTACCCCGGAGCTGATCTCGGGCAAATCGGGCCGACGGAGATCCGTGTCCGCCTCCAGGCACAGGACGACGCCACCCTCGATACCTTCGCCGCCGCCGGTGCGCAGGTCGCCGGTCGCACGATCGGCCCCGGCGACGCGGCCCATCTCACTCCGCTACCCGACGGCGGGGCGAGCGTGGTGGTGACCGCGGGCTGCGACGGCGAAGTGCTGTGGCAGGCCGCGACCGACGATCCGTTCGTCTATCCGATCGGCGCCGGTGCGGGCAGGCCTGCCGAGGAACACCTGACCCTGTGCGGTGGCACGGCCTATCGTGGCGCGCTCGGCGTGGCGCTCGAGGGCGAGGCCTTCCGCACCGTCAACCAGGTGGACCTCGACGACTACCTCGCCGGCGTACTGCCCGCGGAGATGCAGGCCAACTGGGCCGACCAGGGCGCCTTCGAAGCTCTACGCGCACAAGCGATCGCGGCCCGCTCCTATGCGCTGGCCGAGAGTCGCTACGACTACGCGCAGACCTGCGACACCACCGACTGCCAGGCCTATCCCGGTACGGTGAAAGAGGATTCGCGCAGTACCGAGGCGGTCGCCGCGACCACGGGCACGGTGTTGTTGCGTGACGGACAGATCCTGCGCTCGGAATACTCCGCGGCGCCCGACGGCGGTCGGCCCGCCGATATCGAAACCTTCGCGGTCGGACCGGCGCCCAGTGAACTCGTCGAATCCGCCCCGGCCCCTGCGGTTCCCGCCGCACCGGCCGAGCCGGATCTGACGATCGAGGCGCTGGCGGGTGAGTCGGTGATCGACACCGAGTATCGGCGCATCGGCGGCGCGAACAGCGCGGTGGGCGAGCCGATCGGCCCGGAAATGTTGCTGCCGCAACGGGCGGGCACGTATCGGCTGTACACCAACGGCGTCATCGTGGCGACGCAGACGCTCGGCGCGCAGGTCGTCGACTTCTCCACGCTGCTCCAGCTCGTCCCCGACGTGGGTGATCAGTTGCCCGCGACGGCTTCGGGCAGGCCGAGGCTGAAGATGCCGGTAGGTGGTCTGCCCCAGTTGGGTTCACCCGGCGCCGCGGGGGGCGTGCAGATTCCCTCGGATGCCGACGTCAGGGGCGAACCCGTCCACGGCCCGCTGAACCCCGGCGTGCACGACGGCGGATACGGCCCGGTCGCGACTCCCGGCATCCACGACGGGGAGTAACCGCGCTCAGCGCTGTTCCGGTCAGTCGAGCGTGGTGTCGTCCAGTGCGACGGCCAGGGTGCGCAGCAGGTCGGCGAGCTGCTCGCGGTCCGTGGCGCCGAGGGCGGCGAGCAGGCGCTGCTCGTTGGCCACGTGCAGCGGCAGCAGCCGGTCGACGAGTTCGCGGCCCTCGGTGGTGAGCTGCACGAAGACGCAGCGGCGATCGTCGGGCGACGGGACACGCCGGACCAGGTTCTTCGCCGCCAGGCGGTCGATGCGGTTGGTGATGGCGCCCGAGGTGACCATGGCGGCCCGGTTGAGCGCGCCCGCGGTGAGGCCGGTGTCGCCGCCGGAGCGACGCAGCGTGGCCAGCACGTCGAACTCCCAGAATTCCAGGCCGTGACCTGCGAAGAAGCGCTTCAGATCCTGTTCGAGCACGCGCGAGAGTCGGGTGATCCGACCGATGATCGCCATCGGTGACACGTCGACATCCGGGCGCTCGATGTTCCAGTGCTCGGTGATCAGGTCGACCGCGTCGCGCATCTCTTTCCCTCTCCATTGAAACTCTTAACGTTCATCTACTTGACGCAGAGATATCCCAGCGAGTAGATATTTCAATGTTGAGATTATCAATCAGGAGTGAACATGACGACCGCAACCCGCTCCACCGGCTACGCGGGCACTCTCGCGCTCACCGCCCTCACCCCGATCGTGTGGGGCTCCACCTACGCGGTGACCACTGAATTCCTGCCGCCCGACCGGCCGCTGTTCACCGCCCTCGTCCGCGCGCTGCCCGCCGGGTTGGTGCTGCTCGCACTGGCCAGGGTGCTGCCGCACGGTCAGTGGCTCGGCCGGGCCGCGGTGCTCGGGGTGCTCAATATCGGCGCGTTCTTCCCGCTGCTGTTCCTGGCCGCGTATCGGCTGCCGGGTGGCGTCGCCGGGGTGCTCGGCGCGGTCGCGCCGATGTTCGCGCTCGGATTCGCCGCGGTGCTGCTGGCCGAGGCGCCGGCGAGGCGCAAGGTGATCGCGGGCGTCGTCGGTGTGCTGGGGGTCTCGCTGGTGGTGCTGCGCGGCACTGTCGAACTTGATCTGGTCGGGGTGCTCGCCGGGCTCGCCGGTGCGGCCTCGATGGCGGCGGGCACCGTGCTCACCAAGAAGTGGGGACGACCCGACGGCGTCGGGCCGCTGGCGATGACCGGCTGGCAGCTCACCGCGGGCGGACTGTTCATCGCGCCGCTCGCGCTGCTGATCGAAGGCGCGCCGCCCGCGCTCGACGGAAAGGCCGTCGGCGGGTACCTGTACCTCGGCGTCATCGGCACCGCGCTGGCCTACTGGCTGTGGGTGCGCGGAATCTCGCGGGTGCCGGCGACTTCGGTGTCATTCCTCGGGCTGCTCAGTCCCGTGTCGGCCGCGGTGATCGGTTGGCTCGCGCTGGGTCAGGCACTGACCGCCCTGCAGATCATCGGCCTCGGCGTTGCTCTCGCGGCTACCGTGTTCGGGCAGATGCCGTCCAAGTCGGTCGTCGGTTTCCCCGGAGGTGTTGTGGGAGAGCAGGTCCAGCCTGTGGGTGATCGGGCCGAACGCCGCGACGATACCGAGTCGACAGTGAATCCGGTTGCACCGGAATTGGTTTCGGCGACTACTCGGATCTGAGCGCGCTGATTCGGTCAGCCGCGCATCGCCTGCATCAACTGATCCTCGGTGAGGGCCGGAATCGGCAGGGGGTGCGCGGCTTTCGCGCGTAGGCCGTCGAAGATGATGGCGAGATTGCGCCGCCAGATGTCGGGGGCGACGGTGCTGGTGGCGGCGAGAACGCTGGTGTGGGACCAGGTGATGAACGCGATGTCCTCGAGGGTCCAGTCCGAACGCAGGGCGCCCGCCTCCTGAGCGCGCACGACGATGCTTCGCATGAGTCCGTGCCCGTATTCGCGGGCGTGTTCGACGGCGGCGCTGGGGGCGTTGCGCAGGGCGAGGTCGCCGAGGATGCGGTCGGCCGCCTGGAGTTCGCAGATCTTCTCGACCAGGAACACGAACGAGTCCCAAGGATCGGCGAGCTCCATCGCCTGTTCGGCGATCCGGCTGCCCGCCTCCACGCGGTCGGCGACGGCGGCGGCGATCAGGGCGTCGCGGGTGGGGAAGCGGTTGTAGAGCGTGCCGATCGCGACGCCCGCGCGGGCGGCGATGTCCTTGAGCGGGGCGTCGAGGCCGCGTTCTTCGAAAACCGCGCGAGCGGCCGTCACCAGCGCGAGGCGGTTGCGTTCGGCGTCACTGCGCAACGGCTTGTCCTCGGGCATCCGCTGATCCTACAAATCCGGCGTCCGGAATATCTTGAGCATGGGTTCAACTTAATGCTACGTTCGAGATAACTTGAACCAACACTCAACTTATGGGGTATCGGATGAGTACGCTCGCGATCTTCGGCTACGGACCAGGGCTCGGTGCCGGGACAGCGCAACACTTCGGCCGCAACGGGTTTCGAATCGCGGTGATCGGACGCGACCCGGTCGAGCGGGCCGCGGCGCTGCGCGCGGAAGGGATCGAGGCCGAACCGTTCACGGCCGACGTCACCGATCCCGCGCAGGTGCTCGACGTGATCGGCCGGATCGAGGAGAAGCTGGGGCCGATCGATGTCGCGTTGCATTCGGCGGCCGCCGATATGTCGGTGCGCAGCGCCTCGACCGTCGAGGTCGACCGGCAAGCGCTCGAGCTGCCGTTCGCGCTCAAGGTGTACTCGCCGATTCAGCTCACCCGCGCCCTGCTGCCCGCGATGATCGCCCGAGGCAGTGGCACGCTGCTGTTCTCCTCGGGCGCTTCCGAACAGCATCTGCAGCCGTATCTGGCCAATGTCGGGGTCGCTCTCGGTGCGCAGCGCGCCTACATTCGGCAGCTGGCGGGCGAACTCGACGGCACCGGCGTCTTCGTGGGGCTGCTCGCCATCGGCTCGCTCATCGAGAACAGCGCGGCCCAACGGATCGTCGACGCGAATCCCGACCTCGTGCCCGCCGGGCTGGTGCTGCCGAGAATCGATAATGCCGAGCTGGGCGCGCGGCTGTGGCGCATGTACACCGAGCGCGACACGGTGGAGGTCGAAGTCGGCTTCGCGTCTTGACCTTGACGTAGCGTCAACTTGCAGAGTGGAGGGACCGACGAGAAAGGGAGCAGGTCATGGTGGGTGAATGGTCCATTCAGGACCTCGCGAAGGCCGCGGGAACCACCAGTCGTACGTTGCGCCACTACGGGCAGCTCGGGCTGTTGGAGCCGAGCCGGATCGGGGCCAACGGCTATCGCTATTACGACCAGACCTCTCTCGTTCGACTGCAGCGCATTCTGCTGCTGCGCGAACTCGGCCTCGGCCTTCCCGTGATCGCCGAAGTCCTCGCCGGTGAACAGGACACCGCCGGTGCGCTGCGGACCCACCTGGAACTGCTTCGGCAGCAGCAGGATCGGGTGGCGCGGCAGATCGAGTCGGTGTCGACCACTTTGCACAAGACGGAAAGAGGTGAACCGCTCATGGCCGCAGAGGTTTTCGACGGTTTCGACCACACGCAGTACAAGGACGAGGTCACCGAGCGCTGGGGCAAGCAGGCCTACGAGAGCGGTGATCGCTGGTGGCGCTCGCTGACCGATGCCGAGAAGAAGCGTTTCCAGCAGACCCAGCTCGACATCGCCGCCGACTTCGGAAAGGCCTTCGGCGCAGGACTTCCCGTGGAAGGCGACGTTGTCCAGGCGATCGTCGCCCGGCATCGCGCCTGGCTCGTCGACGGCACGCAGGGCAGACCGGTGTCGAACGAATACCTGCTCGGACTCGGCGAGATGTATGTCGCCGATCCGCGCTTCCGAGGCAACTACGACGTGCACGGCGAAGGCGCTGCCGAGTACATCCTCGAAGCCTTCCGGGCTTACGTCGCAGCGCATCCCGCCTGACGGGCGGGCGTATACCGAGTGGGCACCCGCACCCTGGCAGTCACTGTCCGGGTGCGGATGTCGTCGAGGATATTAGGCTGCCGAAGACCGAATGATGTGCTGCGCGAGGTCGCGAGGGGGAGCGATGAATGACCAGCAAAGGCCGCAGGGGCAGGTGCCGCAGAAGAGCGGAGCGCTGTCGAGTCCGCCCGTCGCTGTCTTGCTCGGCGGCATCGGGTCCGTCGTGGTCGGACTGTTCGGGCTGAGCCGAGCTGCGGCGGCCCTCTCGGCTCTGCACGCAACTTCCACCCGATGGGAACAGTCGCAACTGCCTGTCGATTGGAATCTCCAGATGCTCGAGCATCAAATCGACCTCGCGGTCGGCGCGGTGCTCGCGGTGTTGCTCGGGTTGGGCGGAGTGCTGGTGCTCGGTCGGCGTGCGCGCGGACTGAACATGGTGATCATCGGTAGCGGGCTCGCGATATTCGCGCTCTGGGGCGCAGCGTCGATGTCTGCCACGTCCGATGAGCTGGTGTTCTTCGTCCTGTACTCGCTGCTCCCGTGTGGGACTCTGCTCGCCGCGCTGTTGCCATCGAGTCAACGATGGATCGATTCCGGGCCGAACGCCCAGCTCGCACAGTCGAACACCCCGCGCCCGCCGGTTCCGCCGTATAACTGACGGCGACGTCGACAGATTTGCGGGGGCAGTGGTGGAACAGGTGCGGCCGGAGCGGCCTTCGCGCGCGGTGACCGCGCTGATCGCGGGCTGGCTCGGGGTGCTGGTCGGCGCGGCGGGAATCTTCGTCGGCACGGCCACCGCCGTACTGCGGGCGGCAGGGCGCGCGATCGACCTCGATTACGTGGGCGCGGGGATCGTGGGTGGGCTCGGGGTGGTCTATCTGGTCGGGGCGGTGCTGTTGTTGCGGCGGTGGATGGTCGGCAGGCGGTTGCTGCTCAGCATGGCGGCGGTGATGGCCGGGGCGACTCTGCTGGTCATCGTGCTCAACGGGGCCGGCCATGGGTGGGGGATCGGGCCGCTGGATTTCTGGTTGTTCGTCAATGTGGTGATCCTCGCGCTCAGTCTGAGCGAGCCGACGCGGCGTTGGACCACTACGCGCTGAGGCTGTACGGGATACGGTCGGGGGATGGTCGTGCTGGAGACGAAGTCGAAGAGCGGTGAGGTGGCGGCGATCGTGGCCGTGTGCCTCGCGGGGTGCGCCGCGGTGGCGAATCTGGTGGGGGCCGTGGTTCTCGTGCGGTCGTTCCTGAGCGATCCGGGCGAGCTCGACGACTCGCTGACGCTGTTCGCCACGCTCGGCGCGCTGGTGTCGGTCTTCGCGTTCGTCTACGGTGGCGTGCTTCTGGCGCGTCGGGACGAGACCGGGCGATGGGTGATCATGGTCGCCGCGGGCGCACAACTCGTCCTCGGCGTCCTCGGCCTGCTCGCCACGCTCGTGAACTACGACTCCGAGTACGGGATCCACTGGTTCGCCGACGAATCCGTCGTTCGTTCGCTTCTGATCGGCCTCGGTGGGGTACCCGGCGCCGTGACGGCGATCGTGAATCACAGTTGGGCGGCGGCACTTTCGGGTGCGGTGTTCGGCGGGCTCGTGCTGTCGGCCGCGGCATTGCCGCAGACTGCGGCCCACACCCTCGCCGGTCCGGAAAGTGTTGTCGGACCGAACGTATAGTTTCAGCAGGTCAGCATCGTCGCGAAGGGTGCTGCCAGGCCGCGACGCGAGATAGCGGCCACAGATACAGCTTGTCACGGAGGGGGAGACACCATGGGGTATCCGTACGGTCCACAGCAGGGCCACGACCCATACGCGGGACAGGGGTACGCGCAACCCGGCTACGGGCCCGACCCGTACGGAGGTCAGCCGGCTTACCCGCAGCCCTATGGCGCACCCGTCCACAATGGTTATGGTGCACCGGCTTACGGTGCACCCTATCCGTATGCGCCGGGCTACGGTGAGCCGCGAGCGGGCGGCGGCACGGCGATCACCGCCGCGGTGATCTCACTGCTGCTGTCGATTCTCGGGCTGCTCGTCATGGGGATCGCCACGGCCGTCATCTTCGGCAGCGATGCCGCCACCACGTCCGAGACCGAATTCCGCGGGGCATTGACGGTCGGCATGCTGATCGGGGTCGTGCCGTGCCTGTTGTTGCTGCTCGGCTCGATTCTGCTGTTCCGGCGCAAGACCGCGGGTCGGGTGATTCTCCTCCTCTTGTCCGGGCTCGCCCTGGTGTTCAGCGTGCTCTCTACCGTTGTCCCCCTGATCAGCGGCAACGGCGCCGCGGGGGAAGAGGCGACGTTCGTGCTGATCGGCGGTGCCGTGAGTGGCGCGGCGCCGCTGCTGATCTTCCTGCTCGCTGTCGCACCGTCCACGGGCCGCTGGATTCGCGCCGGGCGCTCGGCCGGTTATCAGCAATACCCGCAGTACTGACGGTCAGCGCACCTTCGGCTCGTAGTAGCGCCGCACGGCACAGCAGGTGAGAACGCCGCCCCAGGGAGAGGATGGGGTACCCATACGGCCTACAGCAGGGCTGTGACCCGTACGCCGGGCACTCTCGACCCGGAGTCGGCGCCGCGCCTAATGGCGTCCAGCCGGGTTACGGTGCGCGTACGGGGTTGCTCTGGTCCGGTGGATACCCGCGTCAGGGGTACTGACAGCGGACTCGAGGCCGATCAGTTTCATCTGGGATGAATCGGCCCTGGTCAAGGCGTGGTCGGAGACTCCGCCGGGACAAACGGTGGTCTTCCGATACGCTGGGCACCCGTGACCGCCGCATCGTCCTCGGGTAATTCCGTCAACGCAGATTCCAACGCCCCGGCAAACCAGTACGACCTGATCGTGGTCGGCTCCGGTTTCTTCGGGCTGACCGTCGCCGAGCGTGCGGCGAACGTGCTGGGCAAGCGGGTATTGGTGATCGACCGCCGCTACCACCTGGGCGGCAACGCCTACTCCGAACCCGAACCGGAAACCGGTATCGAGATCCACAAGTACGGCGCGCACCTGTTCCACACGTCGAACAAGAAGGTCTGGGACTACGTCACCCAGTTCACCGAGTTCACCGGGTACCAGCACCGGGTGTTCGGGCTGCACAAGGGCCAGGCGTACCCGCTGCCGATGGGTCTCGGCATGATCTCGCAGTTCTTCGGCCGCTACTTCACCCCCGAAGAGGCCCGCAAGCTCATCGCCGAGCAGGCCGCCGAGGTCGAGTCCGCCGACGCGCAGAACCTCGAGGAGAAGGCGATCTCGCTGATCGGGCGGCCGCTCTACGAGGCGTTCATCCGCGACTACACCGCCAAGCAGTGGCAGACCGACCCGAAGGAACTGCCAGCGGGCAACATCACCCGCCTGCCCGTGCGCTACACCTTCGACAACCGCTACTTCAACGACACCTACGAGGGCCTGCCCAAGAACGGCTACACCAAGTGGCTGGAGAACATGGCGGCCTCCGACCTCATCGAGGTCAGGGTGAACACCGACTGGTTCGACGTGCGTGACGAGCTCGTCGCGGCCAACCCGGACGCCCCCATCGTCTACACCGGCCCGCTCGACCACTACTTCGACTACGCCGAGGGCGAATTGGGCTGGCGCACCATCGACTTCGAGACCGAGGTCCTCGAGACCGGCGACTACCAGGGCACTTCGGTGATGAACTACAACGACGCCGATGTCCCGTTCACCCGCATCATCGAGCCGCGCCACTTCCACCCCGAGCGCGACTACCCGACCGACAAGACGGTCATCATGCGCGAGTTCTCCCGCTTCGCACAGACCGGTGACGAGCCGTACTACCCGATCAACACCCCGGAGGATCGCGCGAAGCTGCTCGCCTACCGCGAGCGAGCCAAGCAGGAAACCGCCGAGAAGAAGGTGCTGTTCGGCGGCCGTCTCGGCACCTACCAGTACCTGGACATGCACATGGCGATCGGTTCGGCGCTGAGCATGTTCGAGAACGTGCTCCGCCCGCACCTGGAATCGGGCGCGGCGCTGGTGGACGAGGCATGACCAAAGCGATGCTCGAAGACGTGACCACCGAAACTCGCGCCGTCTCGCTGCTGCAGCGGGTGATCCTGCCGCGACCGGGCGAGCCCCTCGACGTGCGGACCCTCTATCTGGAGGAGTCCACCACCAACGCCCGTCGCGCGCACGCCACCAGCCGCACCGCGCTCTCGATCGGCGCGGAGTCGGAGGTGTCGTTCTGCACCTACTTCAACGCGCTGCCCGCCAGCTACTGGCGTCGCTGGAGCGTGCTGAAGTCGGTGGTCCTTCGCCTGGAACTGGCCGGGCACGGCCGGGTGGACGTCTACCGTTCCAAGGCCGACGGCTCGCGAATTCACGTGCAGGGCAAGGAGTTCGCCGTCGCGCAAGGCGCGGACTCGGTGGACGTGGAGTTCGAAACCGATCTCGGCCCGTTCGAGGACGGCGGCTGGATCTGGTTCGACATCACCACCGACACGGCCGTCACGCTGCTGGCCGGCGGTTGGTACGCACCGCAGGAAGCGCCGGGCACGGGCTCCATCGCGGTCGGCATGCCCACGTTCAATCGCCCCACCGACCTGGTCAAGACGCTCGGCGCGCTCGGCTCGGATCCGTTGGTGCTCGACAACATCGCCGCGGTGATCGTCGCGGACCAGGGCAACCGCAAGGTCGTCGACGAGCCCGGTTTCACCGAGGCCGCCGCGACCCTCGGCGACCGGCTCGCCATCTGCGACCAGCCCAACCTCGGCGGCTCCGGCGGGTACAGCCGGGTCATGTACGAGGCGCTGCAGACTGACGCCGAGTACATCGTCTACATGGACGACGACATCGAGATCGAGCCCGACTCCATCCTGCGCGCCCTCGCGTTCTCCCGGTTCGCGAAGTCGCCGCTGCTGGTCGGCGGGCAGATGCTGAACCTGCAGGAGCGTTCGCACCTGCACAGCATGGGCGAGGTCGTCGACCGCTCGATCTTCATGTGGTCCTCGGCGCCGAATGTCGAATACGACCACGACTTCTCGAAGTACCCGCTCAAGGACCGCGACAACTCCAAGCTGCTGCACCGGCGCATCGACGTCGACTTCAACGGCTGGTGGACCTGCGTGATCCCGCGTCAGGTGGCCGAGCAGATCGGTCAGCCGCTGCCGCTGTTCCTCAAGTGGGATGACGTCGAGTACGGCCTGCGCGCGCGTGACGCCGGCTACCCGACCATCACCCTGCCCGGTGCGGCCGTCTGGCATATGGCCTGGTCCGACAAGGACGACGCCATCGACTGGCAGGCCTACTTCCACCTGCGCAACCGTCTCGTGGTCGCGTCGATGTACCTCCCCGGTGACGGCAAGCCGATGATCGTGAACACGATCAAGGCCACCCTCAAGCACCTGCTGTGCCTGGAATACTCCACGGTCGCCATCCAGAACGAGGCGATCCGCGACTTCCTGGCAGGCCCGGAGGGTCTGTTCGACCTGCTCCCCACCGCGCTGGGCAAGATCCACGGCATGCGCAAGGAGTTCCCGGACGCGGTCGTGGTGCCCTCGTCCACCGAACTGCCGCTGGCCAATCGCCACGGTGTCGGCGCGGTCGGCGAACCGGGCAATCCGCTCGCCAAGGTCGCGCGCCTGGCCAAGGGCGTGGTGCACAACTTCCGCAAAGCCGACCCGGCCGCGTACGAGACGCCCCAGCTCAACGTGCCGACGCTGGACGCGCGCTGGTACCTGCTCTCGCAGGTCGACGGCGTCACCGTGACCACCGCTGACGGTCGCGGCGTCGTCTATCGCAAGCGTGACCCGCGCCAAGCCCGCGACCTGCTCAAGGAAGCGATGCGCCTGCGCAAGGAACTCACCGCCCGCTTCCCGGAGATGCAGCAGCGCTACCGGGCCGCGCACGCCGAGCTCACCAGCACGGCGGCGTGGGAGAAGACCTTCGGCCTGAACGGAACCGAGAAGTGACTGACACCGAACTGCCCGAGCTCGAACTGGCCGACGAGGGCTGCTGCGGCGGTTGCGATTGCAGCGGCGACTACGTAGAGGTCCCGGTCGAGGTCGCGATCCTCAACGCCGTGCAGGGCACCATCGGCAACAACCCGGCCGTCGTCTCCGCCGCGCGCGGCATGTCGCACTTCGGCGAGCACGCGCTGGGCTGGGTCGGCATCGCCGCCGCGGGCTGGCTGGTCGACAAGCCGCGTCGTCGGCAGTGGGCCGGTGTCGCGGTCGGCGCTGTCGGCGCGCACGCCGCGTCCATCGTGATCAAGCGGATCGTGCGGCGTCCGCGTCCCAATGATCCGTCGGTGCAGGTCAACGTGTCGACGCCGAGCAAGTTGAGCTTCCCGTCCTCGCACGCCACGTCCACCACGGCGGCGGCGGTGTTGCTCGGGCGCCTGACCGGGCTACCCTTGCCTGCGGTGATCGTCCCACCGATGCTGCTGTCCCGAGTTGTGCTCGGGGTGCATTACCCTTCCGACGTGATCGCCGGTTCCGCTTTGGGGGCCGCGTCGGCTGCTGCCGTGCTAGCCGCCGAAAAGAGACTCCGACAGTGACCGCAACTGAAAGAACCTTGGCTGAGATGAGCGAAGAACCGTCCGCCGCCGTCCTTGACGAGGGTGCTGTGAAGGGCCCGCCGAAGACGCTGCTCGGTGGTGTCATCAAGGCCATGCGCCCACGTCAGTGGGTGAAGAACGTCCTGGTGCTCGCCGCACCGCTGGCTGTCGGACCGGAAGCGGTCGGCGACGCGAGCGTGCTCCTGCATGTCGCGATCGCCTTCATCGTGTTCTGCATGGCGGCCTCCGGCATCTACCTGGTCAACGACTCGCTCGATGTCGATGCCGACCGGGCCCACCCGACCAAGCGGTTCCGGCCGATCGCCGCGGGCGTCGTTCCCGTCAACCTGGCTTACGCGCTCTCGGCCGTGCTGCTGATCGGCTCGATCGCCGGTTCGTTCCTGGCGTCGTGGCATCTTGCCGTGGTGATGGCGATCTACATCGGCATCCAGCTGGCGTACTGCCTCGGCCTCAAGCACCAGGCCGTGCTCGATATCTGCATCGTGTCCTCGGGCTTCCTCCTGCGCGCTGTCGCCGGTGGCGCGGCGGCGGGCATCGCCCTGTCGCAGTGGTTCCTGCTGATCATGGCGTTCGGATCGCTGTTCATGGCGGCGGGCAAGCGCTACGCCGAACTGCAGATCGCGCTGGACACCGGCGCCAAGATCCGCAAGTCGCTCGAGTACTACACCCCGACCTACCTGCGCTTCATCTGGACGCTCGCGGCCACCGCGGTCGTGGTCTTCTACGGCCTCTGGGCATTCCAGCAGGACTCGGCTCGAGACACCCAGTGGTACTCGATCTCGATGATCCCGTTTACCATCGCAATCCTGCGTTACGCGGTCGACGTCGATGGTGGCGAGGCCGGTGAACCCGAAGAGATCGCGTTGGGGGACCGCATCCTGCAGTTCCTCGCTATTGCCTGGATCGGAGCGGTAGGTGTCGCTGTCTATCTCACCTGACGAGATGTTGGTAGCGGAGCAGGATTCAACCGAAGACGAGCAGCTACGCGACGACGAGTCGCCGCGTAGCGACGCGCGCTCCTCGGTGCTGTCCCGCGCCATCTTCGTCGGTGGGGTGATATCGACCGCCGTGCTGTTCACGGTGGGTGCGTGGCAGCGGCGCTGGATCGCCGATGACGGCCTGATCGTGCTGCGCACGGTCCGTAATCTGCTCGCGGGCAACGGCCCGGTCTTCAATGTCGACGAGCGGGTCGAGGCCAACACCAGTACCGCGTGGACCTACGTGATCTGGTTCTTCTCCTGGCTCACCCAGGCCCGTCTCGAGTACGTGGTGCTCGGGGTGGCGCTGGTGGTCTCGGTGCTCGCGGTGGTGTTCGCGATGCTCGGCACCGCGCGACTGTGGGGTGGAACCAGTGGTCAGCTGCTGATTCCGGCCGGTGTGCTGGTCTACATCGCCCTGCCGCCGGCGCGTGACTACGCCACCTCCGGGCTGGAGAGCGGTCTGGTGATCTGCTGGGTCGGGCTGCTGTGGTGGCTGATGATCCGCTGGAGTCAGGCCGCGGTCGTTCGCGTGCCGAGCCTGTTGGGCCTGGTCTTCCTGGCCGGGCTCGCGCCGCTGGTTCGCCCCGAGGCCACGCTGATCGGCGTGCTCGCGCTCGGCATGATCTTCCTGGCGCCGATGCCGCAGTTCCGGTTCGGGCCGGTCGTGCTGCGCGCGCTGATCGTGTTCGTCGCCGGGATCGTGCCGGTGGGCTATCAGATCTGGCGGATGGGCTACTACGGTCTGCCCTATCCGAATACCGCGGTCGCCAAGGACGCGGGCGGAGCCAAGTGGGGCCAGGGGGCCATCTACCTGTGGGACCTGGTCGGCCCGTACTACCTGTGGATTCCGCTGCTCGTGCTGCTGATCGCAGGCGTGGTCGCGGGGATCGCGCGTGGCTTCGCGCTGCCGCGGTTGTCGGTGGCGGGTGTGCGGGCGTGGCTGCGTTCGCCGAGCGCGGTGGTCGTGATGGTGCTGGGCAGCGGTCTGCTGCTCACCGTGTACGCGGTGCGTGTCGGCGGCGACTTCATGCACGGGCGGATGCTGCTCACCCAGCTGTTCCTGCTGCTGTTGCCGGTGGCTGTGCTGCCGATTCCGACCCGTTTCCGGAAGGCCGACTGGTCGGTCGTGGCGCTGTTGGTCGCACTGCTGGGCACCGCGGGCTGGTCGCTGTACGCGTCGAACACGACCGCGATCACGACCGGCACCAAGATCCGCTCGTCGGGCATCGTCGACGAGCGCATCTACTACGTGCTCAACACCGGCAAAGACCACCCGATCCGGGCCGAGGACTATCTCGACTATCCGCGGATGCGCGCCATGGTCAACGACATCGCCGCCAACCCCAAGGGCGGCCTGCTGCTGAACTCGCCCGCGTTCACGTTCTGGTACCTCGACCCGCCGCCGGAGCCGATCCCCGAGGGGGGCTCCGGCCACACGGTCTACTTCCTGAACCTGGGTATGACGAGCATGAACGTGCCGCTCGACGTCCGCGTGATCGACCCGATGGGCCTGTCTTACCCGCTCGCGGCGCATTCGGACCGACTGGCGGACGGCCGCATCGGCCACGACAAGAGCCTGCTGCCGGACTGGGTGGTGGTCGACTCGGGAATGGTCGACATCCACCCGTGGATGCCCTGGTACATGGACGAACAGTGGGTCACCCAGGCGCGCACGGCGATGTCGTGCCCGCAGACCCAGGCGCTGATGGTCTCCGTCCGCGACCCGCTTACCTTCGACCGGTTCAAGCACAACTTGCGCAACGCCCTGGCGTTCTCGAAGTACCGAATCGATCGGATCCCCAAGTACGAGATCCAGCGTTGTGGTCTCATCGACCCGTTCCCCGAACCCCCGCGCTGAAATCGGCCCGGTCGGTCGGTATAAGTACCCCCTCTGGATATGAGCTACACCGACTGGCCAGCGCTTATTTAGTGGTCTTCGCCGCTAAATCACTTTTCGGTAACGCCAAGCTATCGATGTAGCGATATGGTCACCGGAGGAACGGCCCGTCGGCGCACTGGTGTGCCGGTAATCAGTCGGCGGTCATTGCAACCGCGGTTCCGCGCGAACCGCACGAGGAAAGGCCCATAACAGAATGCGTGGCGGACGTCTCAGAGCCCGGGGAGCCGGCTGGCTCAAACGATCGGTGCTTCTCTCCCTGGCTGTATTGCTGCCGATCGGTGCGGCGGTGGCCGGTCCCACCGGCACCGCGACGGCGGCCTTCGATCCCACAGGTTTCGACTTCTGGGTCGACTCGGAGATGGGCCCGATCAAGTCGCGGATCTTCCGCGCGGCCGATGGCAACACCAATCGGGTCGTGTACGCGCTCGACGGTATGCGTGCGGGCGACGACCTCAGCGGCTGGGAGAAAGACACCAATGTCGCCCGCGCCCTGATGAACGCCAACATCAACGTCGTGATGCCGGTCGGCGGCCAGTCGAGCTTCTACGCCGACTGGAACGCGCCGAGCAACTTCTTCGGCCTCGACGCCGGTTCGGGTGGTAGCTCCACCGGTTCGGCGGCGACCGGTTCGGCGATGACCGGTTCGTCGGTCGCGCCCATCCAGGTGGCGGGCAAGAAGAACACCTACAAGTGGGAAACCTTCCTCACGAGCCACCTGCGCAACGCGCTGTCGGCGCGTCTGGGCTTCAACCCCAACAACAACGGCGTGTTCGGTCTGTCGATGGGTGGCTCCGCCGCGCTGACGCTGGCCGCCTACCACCCCGACCAGTTCAGCTTCGCGGGCTCGTTCTCCGGGTACCTGAACATCTCGGCTCCCGGTATGCGTGAAGCGATGCGCGTGGCGATGGTCTCGGCCGGCGCCTTCAACATCGACGCGATGGCGCCGCCGTGGGGCCAGCAGTGGTTCCACATGGACCCGTTCGTCTTCGCCCCGCGCCTGGTGGCCAACGGCACCCGCATCTGGGTCTCCGCGGCCAGCGGCATCCCCGGTGCGGGCGATGTGTCCAACCCGATGGAGATCGTCCAGGGCGTCCCGCTGGAGCTGCTCGCGATGGTGAACAGCCGCGCGTTCCAGGTCCGCATGGCCACCCTCGGCGGCGGCAACGCCCACTTCGACTTCCCGATCACCGGCGTACACAACTGGCGCAACTGGGAGACCGAAGTCAACCGCATGATCCCGGACCTCTCCGCGAACATCGGCTAGTCGAACCCGCAAGACCCGAAGCCGCCCGGTGCCTCGTCGCACCGGGCGGTTTCCTCGTTTTCGTCACGATCCGAGCGACACGCGGTGACGAATCATGTGCGACAGATCACCGGGAGTTGTGCTCCGGGTCACTTTCCAGCAACATGTAGACCATTCGTCACCGATTGATACATAGAGAGCATGCGTCGAGGTTGAATCGTCCGTTTTGCCCTGGATCGATTCCTCTCGACGTCCGATGAGGGATCCGACTGCGTAGCTCGGGATTTGCGCGTTCGGTCTGCGAGAAAGGTCTAGTCGAATGCGAACACTGCGCCGCAAGCGTGGGCCCGTGAAGACCGCAGCCCCTGGTTCGTGGGCTCGGCGCTGGGCCGCGGGCGTATCCATGGCTCTGCTCGTTCCGATCGCGACGGCTGTCACCGGGGGAATCGCCCCCGCCTCGGCCGGATTCAACGGCAATGCCTTCGATTTCTGGGTCGATTCCGGGATGGGTCCGATCAAATCGCGCGTGCTGCGCGCCGCCGACGGCAACACCAACCGCGTCGTCTACGTCCTCGACGGCATGCGCGCACCGGAGAATCTCAACGGCTGGGAGATCGAAACCGATATCCCGAATGCGCTGGCCGCGGCGAATATCAATGTGGTGATGCCCGTCGGCGGTATGTCCAGCTTCTACGCCGACTGGAACGCGCCGAGTGATTTCTTCGGCATTCCCGGCAACGGCGCGCCGTCCTCGGGTTCGGGCGCGGGCAACGCGCTGTCCGGCGGACCCGGCAAGAGCTACCGCTACCAGTGGGAATCGTTCCTCACCGGCGACCTGCGCAACGCCCTCGCCGACCGCCTCGGCTTCAACCGGTACCGCAACGGCGTGTTCGGCCTGTCGATGGGCGGCTCGGCCGCACTGACGTTGGCCGCCTACCACCCGGACCAATTCTCCTTCGCCGGTGCGTATTCCGGTTACCTGAACATCTCGGCCCCCGGCATGCGCGAGGCGATTCGCATCGCGATGCTCGACGCGGGCGGCTACAACGTGGACGCCATGGCACCGCCGTGGGGCCCACAGTGGCTGCGGATGGATCCGTTCGTGTTCGCCCCCAACCTGGTAGGCAACAACACCCGGCTGTGGATAGCGGCGGGCTCAGGCTTGCCGACCGGTACCGACGGCCCGAACATGGGCACCGTCAACGGGATGGCGCTGGAAGCCCTGGCGCTGGCCAACACTCGGGCTTTCGAAGTCAGGATGGCGACGCTCGGCGCCCGTAACGTCACCTACTCTTTCCCGGCCTTCGGTATCCACGCGTGGAACAACTGGAATGACGAAGCACTGCGGATGATCCCGGATTTGTCCGCCAACATCGGGTGAACATCACGGAACCGGCACCGCGACATCGGCGGTGCCGGTTCTGTCTGTCCGGACCACCGCGGCGACTGAACAATACGTTCATATGACGACCACGCCACGCAAATAACTCGACAACCACGGGTTTTCGGCCGCCTCGGATCCGAAGGGCGAGACGGAACGCCGAAGGCGCAGTATCGCCCTTCGGATTCGAGGCCCACAGGGCCGAAAACCCAGCGGCGCCGGCCGCCAATATCCCTGCCCTTGCAGTTAATTCGCGCGTGGAATATCCTCCAGCGAGCGTAAGTGTGACCAGATCGTTGTTTCATCCGTGTGATCGACCGGGCTGTCGGGGCCGTGTCGGCGGCGGCCAGCGTGTCTGGCATGCCATAACAGCAGAAAGAGAGCGGAATTCACATGCGTTTCGGCAAGGCCGTCGCGCCGGCATCTCGTAGTTGGCGTAATCGAATTCTAGCTGTCGGCGCTGCAGCCCTCGTGCTGCCGATCGCCGCAGGAGCGGCCCCGACCGCGCTTGCCGCACCGTCGGTGTCGGCACCCGTGTTGCGCGCACCGGCCGGTGGCTACGAAGAACTCATGGTGCCCTCGAAGATGGGCCCGGTGAAGGTCCAGGTGCAGTGGGCGCGCAACGGCGGCAACGCCGCGCTCTACCTGCTCGACGGGCTTCGCGCCCGTGACGACCGCAACGCGTGGTCGTTCGAGACCAACGCGATGCAGCAGTTCAGCAACGACAACGTCACCCTGGTGATGCCGGTCGGTGGCCAGTCCAGCTGGTACGCCGACTGGACCGCCGCCAGCAACACCAACGGCCAGAAGACCACCTACAAGTGGGAGACCTTCCTGACCGAAGAGCTCCCCGCCTTCCTCGAGGGCTACGGCGTGTCCCGCAAGAACAACGCGGTGCTCGGCCTGTCGATGTCGGGTCCGGCGGCGCTGCGCCTCGCCGCGCTGAACCGCGATCAGTTCAAGCACGCGTCCTCGCTCTCGGGCCCGCTGAACTGGGGTGCCCCCGGCATGCGTGAGGCCATCCGCGTGATGATGCTCGACGCGGGCCGTTTCAACGTCGACGCCATGGCCGCTCCGTGGAGCTCGGCGTGGCTGCGGATGGACCCGATGGTGTTCGCGCCCGAGCTGCGCGGCCTGCCGATGTTCATCTCCTCGGCCAACGGCCTGCCCGCCCAGCACGACAAGCCCGCCGGTCTCGGCGGTGCCTACAACACCGCCAACGCGATGGGCATCGAGGCCATCTCGTTCGTGAGCACGCTCGCGTTCCAGCGTCGCCTCAACACCCTCGGCATCAACGCCGTCTACGACGTCGGTGCCTCCGGTACCCACTCGTGGAAGTACTGGGAAGACGAGCTGTGGAAGGCCCGTCCGCACATCCTGAATGCACTGGGCGCCTAGTAGTTTCCGTCCAGCAACACCTCGAAGACCGGCTCACCCCCAGGGTGGGCCGGTCTTTTTGCTGTATCGGTCCCTCGCGTGTCCTCCCCAGTTATCGCCGCTGACTGCGGTACAACCGACGGTGAGGCTGTGTCCCAATTCCGGGATGAGGAAGGTCGCGTGTGATGAAACATCGTGTCTCGGTACATAGTGTCTCAGCGCCGATGCGGCGGATCCTCGGAATCGCGGCCATGTCGGCGGCGCTGTTCGCGCCCGCTGTCGCCGTTCCCGCACAGGCCCAACCGGTGGTGTCCGGGGTGCAGCGGGTGGACTGGCTCTCGGATCGGCGAGTGGCGCTGTGGGTGTACTCGGCCGCCATGAAGACCCCGATCCAGGTGCAGATGCTGTTGGCGCGGGACTGGAATGCGCGTCCCGACGCGAAGTTCCCGATGATGCTCATGCTCGACGGTCTGCGCGCGCAGGACGACGAGAACGGCTGGACCAAGGACGCCGACGCCGAGGGCTTCTACGCCGACAAGAACGTCAATGTGGTGCTGCCGGTCGGCGGCCAGTCGAGCTGGTATTCGGACTGGCTCGCGCCCGACAACGGCTTCACCTACAAGTGGGAGACTTTCCTGACCAAGGAACTCCCGCCGATCCTCGAACGGGACTGGCGAACCACGGATGTGCGTGGCGTGCAGGGACTTTCGATGGGCGGCACGGCCGCGATGAACCTGGCGGGGCGCAACCCCGGGCTGATGAAATATGTGGCCTCGTACTCGGGCCTGCTCACCACGACGACGCTCGGCATGCCGCAGGCGATCACCTTCGCCAACAAGGACGCGGGCGGCTTCGACGCGGGCGCGATGTGGGGCCCGCCCGGCAGCCCCGAGTGGGACGCGCACGACCCCTATCAGCTGGCCGAGGAACTCAAAGGCGTCAGCATGTACGTCTCCAGCGGCAGCGGACTGGCCGGCTCGCACGATCAGCTCGGTGAAGTGCCGTTGATGAGCGAGAACTGGGCAGGCACCGGTCTGGAGATCCTCTCTCGGCTGTCGACCCAGAATTTCGTCGCCAAGCTCGAGAAGCTGGCGATTCCGGTGCAGGCGAACTACCGGCCCGCGGGCACCCACACGTGGCCGTACTGGGATTTCGAGATGCGGCAGTCGTGGTCACAGGCCGCGGCGGCGCTCGGCACCGATCCCGGCGGCTCGACCTGCACGCTGGGTGGGGCGATCGGCGGGGTCGCGCAAGCGGCGAACTGGCTGGGCAACTGCCTGACCGCCGAGTACCCGGCCGGCGCCGGAATGGTGCAGGACTTCCCGAACGGCCGGGTGTTCCACTCGGCCGCCGCGGGCACGCACGCGGTGGCGGGACGCATCGGTGGCACCTACGCCGGTATCGGGGGCGCGTCCTCGCCGCTCGGCCTGCCCACCGGTGACGAGCACGGTCTGCCCGACGGGCGCGGCCGCATGCAGACCTTCGAGGGCGGCTCGATCTACTGGACCCCGCAGACCGGCGCGCAGGTGATGCGCGGCGCGTTCCTCGAGGAGTGGGGCAAGCAGGGCTACGAGGGCGGTCCGGCCGGTTATCCGGTGGCCGCCGAGGCGCCCACACCCAGCCGTGCGGGCTCGGTACAGGCCTTCGAGAACGGTCCGATGTTCTACAGCCCGGCCACCGGCGCACACCGGGTGCAGGGCTTCGTCCTGGACAAGTACAGCCAGCTCGGCTTCGAGAACAGCCCGCTCGGTTTCCCGGTCGCCGGGGAGGCCCCGCTGAAGGATCTCGGGCGCTACAGCCGGTTCGAGGGCGGCAACATCTATTGGAGCCCGCTGTCAGGCGCCTGGTCGGTGCGCAACGGCGCGCTCGCCGATACCTGGGGGGCGCAGGGGTTCGAAAACGGCAGACTCGGGTATCCGGTGAGCGACGAGTTCGCCGTTCCCGGCGGAATCCAGCAGAACTTTCAGACCGGGTTCATCGTGGTCCGAGACGGCAAGTCCGAAGTACACGGGGTGTGATCTCGGGCTGAGAACTCTCTGAGCTTCGCCGCTCGGTGCCTTGCCGCGCCGAGTGTCCGGCTAGCCTGGTCTGCGACCGCTCCCCTGACGAACGATCGAGGAAAGACATCTTCATGCATCGGATCTCTGGCAAGGTAGCCGGATCGGTCGCGGCCCTGGCTGCCGTCGCCCTGTTGTCCGCCTGTGGCGGCAACGACTCGACCGCGTCGCAGACGCCCACCCTCTCCAGCAGCGCCGCCGCGAAGTCGACGACGACACCGCCCGTGGTCATCGAGCCGCCGGCCGAGGCCCCGTCGAGCACCGCGCCGGAGCCGAGCGCGTCTGCCGAGGAGCCCACGCCCCTCCCGCAGACCAGCGCCGTCGCGCCCGCAACCGGCAAGGACAAGGCGTTCCTGGACGAACTGGCCAAGAACGGGATCACCCCGGGCGACCAGACGACCGCGTTGACCACCGCGACCTACATCTGCTCCACCAAGGGCACCGGCGCCAGTGACGCCGACGTGGCCACCTTCGTCGGCGCGATGGCAGGCACCGACCCGTCATTCGACGCGTCGAAGATGGATGTCAACAAGGCAGCACAGATCTACATCGCTGCCGCGAACTCCACCTACTGCTAGTGACGCCCCGACCGACGCGACGCTCCCGCGGGTTCTGGCCCGCGGGGTGCTTCACCGTGCTGGCGCTGCTCGTGCTGGCGATCATCGTCATCGTGCTGCTCTGGTACCTGCTCGCGGGCCGGTTGAAGGAGCCGGGGCCGACACCGCCCGGCCCGCCGCCGCCGACCTCGCAGTCGGCGGATTGCCCCGATGTGATGCTGCTCTCGATCCCGGGCACCTGGGAGTCGTCGAGCGCCGACGATCCGTACAACCCGCAGGCGAACCCGATCTCGTTGATGCTCAGCGTGTCAGGGCCCTTGCGGGCGCAGTTCCCGGACAACCGGCTCGAGGTGTACACGGTTCCGTACGTGGCGCAGTTCTCGAACCCGATCGCGTTCCCGCCCGACGGCCAGGCCTCCTACAACAACAGCCGCACCGAGGGCACCGCGCGCGCCACCGACGTGCTGGCTCAGCGTCACAAGGAATGCCCGTTGACGAACTTCGTCATCGCGGGCTTCTCCCAGGGCGCGGTGATCGCCGGTGACGTCGCCGCGCAGATCGGTGCGGGCAACGGCCCGATCCCGGAAGCCAACGTGCTCGGCGTGACGGTGATCGCCGACGGCCGTCGCACCGCGACCGGTCCCGGCCAGCCCACCGAGATCGGTGATCCCCCGCCGCAGGGTGAGGGCGCCGAGGTGGCGCTCAAGGGCGTCAATGTGCCCGGCATCAGCATGACCGGTCCGCGACCGGGCGGTTTCGGCACGCTGGCATCGAAGGTGAACTCCATCTGCGCCCCCGGCGACATGATCTGCGACGCACCACGCCAGGCACTCAATCCGGCCAACGCGTTGGGCAGCCTCGCGGCGCTGATCCGCTCGGCGGGTAACCCTGTGCACGCGCTGTACGCCTCGAATCCGGTGGACGGCGACGGCACGACGGCCACCCAGTGGACGGTCGACTGGGCTGCCGGGCTCATCGAGAACGCACCCCATCCGCCCCATTCTTGACGGAGTTGTCACAGTCACAGTGGGGGCGTCATTGCCATGGATCATGCCTCGCTGTGACATCCGCACGCCGGATCGCTCGCACGCTGTAAAGTGCGCTGGGAATTGCGCCCGAGTACACACCAGCCAGGAGCGAAGAGTTCATGACCGAAGCTGCCGCACCCGTCGGTGAATTGACCGCGCTGGGTACGCCGCTGCGTCCGTTCCGCTTCGGAGCGGCCGGAGAGGGCAACAAGCAGGAGGGTGGCGCGCGCAAGTTCGTTCAGACGGCGCAGGAAGCCGAAGAGATGGGTTACGACACCTTCTTCGTTCCTGATCACCTGGGCGATCAGATCGGCCCGATCGCCGCGCTGGGCGCACTCACCCAAGCCACCTCCAAGATCCGCCTCGGCACCTCGGTGCTGGCGAACGGTTTACGCCATCCGGTCGTGGTCGCCAAGGAATTGGCCACCCTCGACGTCCTGTCCAAAGGGCGGCTCGAGGTCGGCGTCGGCGCGGGCTGGATCAAGGAAGAGTTCGACAACGCGGGCATCCCGTTCGAGCGTCCCGGCATCCGGCTGGAGAAGCTCGACGAGTCGCTGACCATCCTGGACACGCTGCTGCGCGGTCAGGAGTGCAATTTCGAGGGCAAGCACTACCAGGTGCGTGGCATCAAGGGCACTCCGCGCCCACGGCAGGGCCCGCGCCCGCCGTTGTGTACCGGTGGCGGCGGTCCGAAGATGCTGGCACTGGCGGCCAAGCACGCCGACATCGTCTCGGTCGTCCCGCAGACCACCAAGAACGGCAAGGGCCTGCTCTCGGGCATCACGCTCGAGAAGACGATCGAGAAGGTCAACATCGTCAAGGCCGCTGCCGGTGACCGGTTCGCCGACATCGAGCTGAACTGGGCCATCACCGCTATCGTCATCACCGACGACCGGGAGAAGACCGCCGAGATGGCGCTGCGCGCGATCGAACGCGGCCTGCATCCCGACCTCGAAGTCGACGTCGAACTGACCGTCGAGGAAATCCTGAGCTCGCCCTACATCGCGATCGGCACGTTCGAGGAAATCGCCGAACAGGTCAAGCGTGTGCGGCAACTCACTTCGATGTCGTACGTGGGCATCTTTCCCACCCAGATGGACGCATTCGCGCCTGTCATTCCGCTGCTGCGGGAGGACTGAGCGGGGGCTCTCTGTAACATGACTCTGGTTTGAGAACATCTAGCCGATAGCGGTCACCGCGCAGACCGCTCGAAAATCCGCAGGCTGTCGACGCACGTTCGTGTGAGTTCGACGGCCGGTGGCGATATAGCGAGTCGAGGCCGCAGAGCTTGTCATCGCGTCCTCGCAAGGAGAAGAAGGAATGGAAGAGACTTTCGACGACTACCTGGACGCAACCGGGAATATCAACATTCCCGAGGGTCGGACCCTGGTCGATCACGTCGAGAAGCACACCCGTAACGATGCGAATACGCTCGCGTACCGCTACATCGACTATTCGCGGGAACGCGACGGCGAGGTGCACGAGCTGACCTGGCAGGAGTTCGGAGTACGGCTGCGCGCGGTGGCCGCTCGCCTGCAACAGGTGACCAACCCGGGCGACCGGGTCGCGATCCTCGCGCCGCAAGGCCTGGATTACGTGATCTCCTTCTTCGCGGCGATCTACGCCGGCACCATCTCGGTGCCGCTGTTCGATCCCGACGAGCCGGGTCACACCGACCGCCTGCACGCCGTCCTCGGTGACTGCGAGCCGTCGGCGATCCTCACCGCGACCTCTTCGGCCGCCGGTGTGCGCCAGTTCTTCCGCTCGCTGCCCGCCGCGCAGCGTCCGCGCATCATCGCCGTCGACGCCATCCCGGACACCCTCGGTGACTCCTGGGTGCGCCCCGACACCGCGATCGACGACATCGCCTACCTGCAGTACACCTCGGGTTCCACCCGGGTGCCCGCCGGTGTGGAGATCACTCACCGCGCGGTCGGCACCAACCTGCTGCAGATGATCAACTCGCTGAACATGAACGAGAACTCGCGTGGCGTCACCTGGCTCCCGCTGTTCCACGACATGGGCCTGCTCACGGTGATCCTGCCCGCGGTCGGCGGCAAGTTCATCACCATCATGTCGCCGAGTGCGTTCGTGCGTCGTCCCTCGCGCTGGATCAACGAACTGGCCGCCGTCTCCGACGGTGCCGGCACGTTCGCGGCCGCGCCGAACTTCGCCTTCGAGCACGCCGCCGCGCGCGGTGTGCCCAAGGCGGGCGAGTCGCTCGACCTGTCGAATGTGATCGGCTTGATCAACGGGTCCGAGCCGGTGACGGTCTCCTCGATGAAGAAGTTCAACGAGGCGTTCGCGCCGTACGGGCTGCCCAAGACCGCGATCAAGCCCTGCTACGGCATGGCGGAGGCGACGCTGTTCGTCTCGGCTACCCGCGCCGAGGACGAGGCCAAGTACGTCTACGTCGATCGCAACGAGCTCAACGCGGGCCGCATGGTGCGCGTGGACCAGTCCGACGAGACCGCCATCGCGCAGGTGTCGTGCGGTTACGTCGGGCTGTCGCAGTGGGCCGTGATCGTCGATCCGGAATCGGCGGACACCGCCCAGGGTCGCGAGCTGCCCGACGGGCAGGTCGGCGAGATCTGGCTGCACGGCAACAACATGGGCATCGGTTACTGGGGTCGCCCCGCCGAGTCCACCAAGGCGTTCCGCAACAAGGTCACCGAGCCGGTCGAAGGCGGACACGCCGAAGGCACCGGTCCGGATGCCGACTGGATGCGCACCGGCGACTTCGGCGTCTACTTCGAAGGTGAGCTCTACATCACCGGTCGCGTCAAGGACCTGGTGATCGTCGACGGGCGCAACCACTACCCGCAGGACCTGGAGTTCTCCGCGCAGGAGGCGTCCAAGTCGCTGCGGCCCGGTTTCGTCGCGGCCTTCGCGGTGCCCGCCAATCAGCTGCCCGCCGAGGTCTTCGCCGCCGACAGCCATTCCGGCCTGAAGTTCGACGTGGACGACGCGTCCGAGCAGCTGGTGGTCGTGGCCGAACGTGGCCCCGGCGCCGGTAAGGCCGACCCCGGCCCGATCGCCGACGCGGTGCGTGCCGCGGTGTCGCTGCGCCACGGCGTGACTGCTCGTGACATCCTGCTGGTGCCCGCGGGTTCCATCCCGCGTACCTCCAGCGGCAAGATCGCCCGGCGCGCCTGCAAGGCCGCCTACCTCGAGGGAACGCTGCGCGGTGGTTACACCCAGCAGGCTTTCCCCGATGCACCGGAAGAGTAATTCGGCACGTCCGAAAAGGAGGTGACGCCCGGTGTGCGATGCAGGCCGGGCGTCATTCCACGGCGCGCCCTGTACGCAGACAGGTAGCTTGAGGAATTGATGGCTGACAACGAGGGCACGCCCACCCCGAACCCTGACGTCCCTGCCGAGACGAACGATCTCTCGGTGGCCGAGCTGCGTGAATGGCTGCGCCGCTGGGTCGCCGATGCGACCGGGCAGTCTGTCGACGCGATCACCGTCGACCGGCCGATGGAGGAGTTCGGGCTCGCCTCGCGCGATGCTCTCGCCCTCGGTGGTGACATCGAGGACCTGACCGGCGTGGTGCTGACCCCGACGGTGGTCTACCAGCACCCGACGATCGCCTCGCTGGCCGAGGTCATCGTGCACGGTGAGCCGGAGCCGCCTGCCGAGGATTCCTCGGAGTACACGGCCGCGTTCGCGCCTTCCGAGGCGCACGATGTCGCGGTGGTCGGCCTGTCCACGCGTCTGCCGGGTGCGGGCACCACGCCCGAGTCGACCTGGGAGTTCATCATCGGGCGCGGTGACGCGATCCGTGAGCTGCCCGAAGGTCGCTGGTCGGAGTTCCTCACCGATCCGTCCGTGGCCAAGACTATCGACCAGGCCAACACCCTCGGCGGCTACCTGGACCAGGACGTCATCAAGGGGTTCGACGCCGAATTCTTCGCGATGTCGCCGATCGAGGTCGAGCAGGTCGACCCGCAGCAGCGGCTGATGATGGAGCTCACCTGGGAGGCGCTCGAGCACGCGCGTATCCCGGCGAGTGACCTCAAGGGCGGGCAGGTCGGCGTATTCGTCGGCTCGTCCACCAACGATTTCCAGATGATCGCTTCGCTCGGCCTCGGCGACACCGATCCCGACGCGCCTGCCTCGTCCCGGGGATACGCGCTGCTCGGCGGCTCGACCGGCATCATCGCCAACCGCGTCTCCTACTTCTACGACTTCCGTGGCCCGTCGGTCACCGTCGACACCGCCTGCTCGTCGACCATCGTCGCCGTGCACCAGGCCGTGCGCGCGCTGCGTGCCGGCGAGGCAGACGTGGCGCTCGCCGGTGGCGTGAACATGATCCTGGCCCCGGTCATCACCCTCGGGTTCGACCAGAACGGCGCCGTCGCCAAGGACGGGCACATCAAGGCGTTCTCCTCCGATGCCGACGGCATGGTTCGCTCCGAGGGCGCGGGCATGATCGTGCTCAAGCGCCTGGCCGACGCCGAGCGCGACGGCGACAACATCATGGGCGTCATCAAGGGTTCCGCGGTGAACTCCGACGGTCGTTCCAACGGTCTGTTCGCGCCCAACCCCGACGCACAGGCCGACGTGCTGCGCGCCGCCTACCGCGACGCGGGCATCGTTCCCAACACCGTCGATTACATCGAGGCGCACGGCACCGGCACTCCGATCGGCGACCCGATCGAAGCCGAGGCGCTGGCTCGCGTGATCGGCCGTGGCCGCGACGCCGACAAGCCCGCCCTGCTCGGTTCGGCCAAGACCAACTTCGGTCATCTCGAATCCGGCGCGGGCGCGGCGAGCCTCGCCAAGGTGCTGATGTCGTTCCAGCACAACGTGATTCCGCCGAACATCAACTACGCCGGCCCGAGCCCCTACATCCCGTTCGAGCAGGCCAACCTCAAGGTCGTCGACGAGGCCACCGAGTACCCGCGCTACAGCGGCGTCGCGACCGTCGGCATCTCCGGCTTCGGTTTCGGCGGCACCAACGCGCACGTGGTGCTGCAGGAGTACGTGCCCACGGCCCCGGTCGTCGAGAACGTGACCGCCGAGAACGTGACCGCCGAGCAGGTCGCCGCCGAGGAGATCGAGGGCGAGGAGACCACCGATGTGGTCGCCGAGGCCATCGCGATCACCGAGGCCGCTGTCGAGCCGGTGGAACCGGTCGTCGAGTGGGACGGCGAGCGCGACGAGCCGTTGCCCGTGGTCCTCGCCGTTTCGGCCTACCTGCCCTCGCGTCGCAAGCGCGCCGCCACCGAGCTGGCCGACTGGCTCGAAGGCGCGGGCAAGGATGTGCCGCTGGCCGACGTCGCCCGCTCGCTGGCCAAGCGCAGCCATCAGCGTTCGCGCGGTGTGGTGGTGGCCAAGACCCGCGAAGAGGCCGTCACCGGCCTGCGCGCCATCGCCGAGGGCAAGCCGGGCGCCGGGGTGTTCACCGCCGATTCGCCCGCGTCCAACGGGCCGATCTGGGTGTTCTCCGGTTTCGGCTCGCAGCACCGCAAGATGGCCAAGCAGCTCTACGGCGAGAACTCGATCTTCCGCAAGACGGTCGACGAGGTCGACGCGCTGGTGCAGGACGAGGCCGGTTACTCGATCCGCGAGATGTTCCTCGACGACGAGCAGGACTACGACGTCGGCACCTGCCAGGTCGGCATCTTCACCATCCAGCTCGGCCTCGCCGCGTTGTTGCGTGCCCACGGCGCGGAACCGGCCGCGGTGGTCGGTCATTCGATGGGCGAGGTGGCAGGCTCCTACATCGCCGGTGGCCTGTCGATCGAAGACGCGGTGCGCGTGATCTGCGCCCGTTCGCGCCTGATGGGCGAGGGCGAGCAGATGCTCACCGACGACGAAGTGCGCAATATGGCGCTGGTCGAACTCAGCGCCCACGATGTGGCGCTGCTGCTGCCGAAGTACCCCGACGTGGAGTGCGCGGTGTACGCCGCGCCGACCAACACCGTCATCGGCGGGCCCCGCGAGCAGGTGGAGCAGATCGTCGCCGAGGTCGAGGCGATGGGCAAGTTCGCCCGCATCCTGCCGACCCGCGGCGCGGGCCACACCTCCCAGATGGACCCGCTGCTCGGCGAACTCGCCGCCGAACTGGCGGGCATCGAGCCGACCTCGCTGAAGACCGGCCTGTACTCCACCGTGCACGAGGGCCTGTACTTCAAGCCCGGCTCCGACCCGATCCACGACGAGCCCTACTGGGTGAAGAACCTGCGCCACAGCGTGTGGTTCACCAACGCGGTGAAGGCCGCCGTCGACTCCGGGCACACCACGTTCCTCGAGCTGGCGCCCAATTCCGTTGCGCTGATGCAGGTTCTCGGCACCACCTTCGCGGCGGGCGTGCACGACGCGCAGCTCATCCCGACGCTCAAGCGCAAGGAAGACGAGTCCGCCGGTGTGATCGGCGCGCTCGCGCAGCTCTACGTCCACGGCCACGCCGTGAACCTGAGTTCGCTGCTGCCCGAAGGCGATTACGCCGACGTGCCGCGAACCGCGTTCGTGCGCAAGCCGTACTGGCCCAAGGTCTCGATGTCCTCGGGTGGCGGCAACACCCGGGTGCCGGGTGCGCACGTCGCCATGCCGGACGGCCGTCACGCCTGGGAGGTCCAGGCCTCCTCGGTGAGCGACCTGGCCGCGCTGGTGCAAGCCGCTGCCGCACAGGTTCTTTCCGATGTTTCGGTCTCGGTCTCACATCCGCACGCCGCACTGCCCACCGCGGGCACGCTGACCACCACGTTGACTCCGCACCTCGGCGGCGCGTCGGTCCAGGTGCACGCCAAGTCCGGGGCCGGGTTCACCCTGCTCTTCGACGCGGTCGTCACCTCCGGCGCCGCGCTCCCCGAACCCGTTGCCGCCGTGGCGGTTCCGGTCGAGGAAACCGCACCGACCGCCGCCGAGATCGCCATCGCCACCGGCGACCGCTGGAGCCCCGACAGCGGCGAGACCATCGAGCAGCGGCTGTGCGTGATCGTCGCCGAATCCATGGGCTACGCCGTCGAGGACCTCCCGATGGAGATCCCGCTGATGGAACTCGGCCTCGATTCGCTGATGGCGATGCGCATCAAGAACCGCGTCGAATACGAATTCGACATCCCGCAGCTGCAGATCTCGGCCGTGCGCGACGCCAGCCTCCACGAGGTGTCGAAGGTGCTGCGCTACGCGATCGAGCATCGCGACGAGGTCGCGGCGATGGCGGAGAAGCAGGCTGCCGCCAAGGCCGCCGGTGAAGATGTCGAGCTGGGTGTCGACGCCAATTTCGTCGAGGCTGCTCGGGCCGCGATCGCCGCGGGTGAGGATCCGCTGGCGGTGGCGAAGAAGGCCGAAGCCGAGCTGTCGTCGGAAGCCGCTGCCGCCGAACCGGTTTCGGATGCCGACGCCAGTTCGCCTGCACCTGTCGCCGAACCGGTTTCGGAGCAGGCGCCTGCCGAGTCGGCTGTCGCCGACATCGACTATTTCGCCGATGCGAGTGCCGACGAGGACAACGTTCCGCCACGTGACGCGGCCGAGCGCCTGACCTACGCCACGTGGGCAGTCGTGACCGGCACTTCCCCGGGCGGCATCTTCAACACCCTCCCGATCTTGGAAGAGGAGCTCGCCGAGAAGATGGCGGCACGTCTGACCGAGCGGGTGGGCGCCGAAGTGACTCTCGACGATGTGCTGGATTGCGAGACCATCGAGCAGCTCGCCGATGTCGTCCGCAACCTGCAGGACAGTGGCGCCGACGTGGAGGGCTTCATCCGTCCGCTGCGTGTGCGTCCCGAGGGGTCCGACACCGTCCCGCTGTTCGTCTTCCACCCGGCCGGTGGCAACACCCTGGTCTACGAGCCGCTGATGAAGCGACTGCCCGCCGACACGCCGGTCTACGGCTTCGAGCGGGTCGAGGGTTCCATCGAAGACCGTGCGCGCGAGTACCTTCCGGAGCTCCGCAAGATCCAGGGCAACGGTCCGTACGTGCTCTACGGCTGGTCGTTGGGTGCTGTGCTGGCACTGCAGGTGGGTCAGCTGTTGCGCGAGGAAGGCGCCGACGTGCGCTACGTCGGCCTGATCGACCTGGCGATGACGGTCGAGGGCGAGGACAACAGCCCGGAGGAACGGGTGCGTCGCCTCGAGCGGTACCAGGCCTTCGCCAAGAAGACCTACAACGTGCCCACCACCCTCGACCGAGACCAGATCGAGGAACTGGCGGCGGTCTCCGATACCGAGCAGTTCTCGATGATCAGCGACCTGATCAAGCTCTCCGGTGCGAAGATCCCCGGCGGTGTGCTCGAACACCAGCGCACCTCGTGGCTGGAGAACCGCGCCCTGCTGGCGGTGGAGCCCCGGCAGTACGACGGTGACGTGGTGCTCTACCTGGCCGATCGCTACCACGATGGCGCGATCGAGCTCGAGCCGCGCTTCGCTGATCGCAGGCCCAACGGTGGCTGGGACGAGTTCATCCCGAACCTGGAGGTCGTCCACATTCCGGGCGACCACCTACAGATTGTCGACGAACCGCGGATCGGTCAGATCGGTGCCGACCTCGCTGCCAAGCTGGCCGCGATTTCCGCAAAGGGAGAGTAAGTAAGTGAGCACGACCGCCGAAAAGCTTGCCGATCTGCACGAGCGGCTCGAGCTCGCCAAAGAGCCCGCGGGCGCGAAGGGCATCGCGAAGCGGGCGCACAAGGGCATTCCCAGTGCCCGCGACCGGATCAACCAGCTCCTCGATCCCGGCACCTTCGTCGAGATCGGCGCGCTGGTGCGCAAGCCCGGCGACGCGACCGCGCTCTACGGTGACGGTGTCGTCGTCGGCCACGGCAAGGTCGAGGGCCGCCCGGTGGCGGTGTTCTCCCATGATCAGACGGTCTACGGCGGTTCGGTCGGTGAGGCGTTCGGTCGCAAGCTGTGCGGCTTGATGCAGTACGCCTCCAAGGTCGGCATTCCGCTGGTCGGCATCAACGATTCCGGTGGCGCGCGCGTGCAGGAGGCGATCAGCTCGCTGGCCTGGTACGCCTGGATGGCGACCAACCTCGAGCCGCTGTCGGGCATGGTTCCGCTGGTCTCGGTGATCCTCGGCAACTGCGCCGGTGGCGCGGTGTACGAGCCGATCTGCACCGATGTGGTGGTCGCGACCGAGTCCGCGCACATGTTCGTCACCGGCCCGAAGATCATCAAAGAGGTCACCGGCGAGGACGTGAGCCTCGAGGAGCTCGGCGGCGCGCGCACGCAGGCCCAGTACGGCAACATCCACCACGTCGCCAAGGACGAGGAGGCGGCCTTCACCTGGGTGCGCGAGTACCTGGGCTACATGCCGAGCAGCTGCCAAGAACTGCCGCCGGTGGTGAACCCCGGCCTCGAGCCGGAGATCACCGACTCCGACCGCGAGCTGAACACGTTCATGCCCGACTCCGACAACGCGGGCTACGACATGTACGACATCCTGCTGCGCATCTTCGACGACGGTGAGTTCAAGGAGATCAGCGCCGACACCGGCCAGAACATCATCACCGGTTACGCGCGCATCGACGGCCGCACCGTCGGCGTCGTCGCCAACCAGCCGATGTCGGCGGCCGGCGCGCTCGACGCCCGCGCCTCCGACAAGGCCTCGCACTTCGTGCGCCTGTGCGACGCCTTCGAGATCCCGCTGGTCTTCGTCGTCGACACCCCCGGCTTCCTTCCCGGCGTGGAACAGGAGAAGGTCGGCGTCATCAAGCGCGGCGGGCGCTTCCTGTTCTCCTACGTCGAGGCCTCGGTCCCCAAGATCACCCTGGTGGTCCGCAAGTCCTACGGCGGCGGCTACGCGGTGATGGGCTCCAAGCAGCTCGGCGCCGACATCAACCTCGCCTGGCCGACGGCCCGCATCGCGGTCATGGGAGCTGAGGGCGCCGTCAGCCTCCTCGGCGCCGCCCAGATCGCCGCCGCCCCCGAAGAGCAGCGCGCTGCCATCCGCCAGAACCTGATCGATTTCTACAATGCCAACGTCGCCACCCCGTGGGTGGCCGCCGAACGCGGCTTCATCGACGCCATCATCGAACCGGCCTCCACCCGCCTCGAACTGCGCCGAGCCCTGAAACTGCTCCAGGACAAGAAGATCCAGCGCAACCCGCGCAAGCACCACGTCCTGCCGCTGTAGATCGAACCCGAACGGGCCGCCACGGAAACTCTCCGTGGCGGCCCGTTCGCGCAGTCTGGATCAAATCTTCCCGAGGTCGATCTCCACGGGAAAGGGAGCCGAGACATCGATCGCTCCTATGAACATGTCGCCGGTCCGGTACGACTCGGTCGCCGGGTCGAGAATGTAGGTATAGATCAGCGGGACACCGTTGGCCGCCTGCTCGATCCGCCAGTAGAAGGCGATGCCCGCCTTCGCGTATTGGTCCACCTTGACGATGCGGTCTGTGGTCTCCGAACCGGGCGAGACGACCTCGACGACCAACAGCACGTGTTCGGGCCGGGTCGGCGTGAGGTCGATCGTGTCAGCCCGATAGACAACGACATCGGGTCGCCGATTGGTGAGCGGAACATCTTGGAGTCGGACGTCGAAGTCGGTGTCGGCATTCCAGTCCGGTCCGGCCGCGGCGTCGAGCGCGTTGGCGAGAATCCGAGCCAGCCGGTTATACCGCTGGGACGCACTGGGACTCACAACAACCATCCCGTCCACGATCTCGATGCCCGCGCACCGCTCCTCGGACCAGGTGTCGTACTCCGCTGCCGTGATCTGCGCGCGCATCCACGCGGGGAGAATGGCAGTCACGGCGCTCCTTCCGGCCAAATTTCCGAGCGGTCGGCGCACCCGCTGGACCAAATCCAATCGTGCGACCGGAAAGCTCGAAGGAGTACGCGAGCTCAGCTAAGTGATTCGGGTTCGCGACGATCCGAGTCGGGCGTTTCTGGTTGACCCACTACCGCCGGTAATTCGGGTTCGGGTTGTACCCCGCGCCCGGGTGCGGTGCGTACGGCTGGTTCTGGGGGTGTGGCGCGTAAGCGGGTGCGCCGTATCCGGGAGCGCCCTGCGGCCACTGGCCCTGGGCTTGCGGCGACCCATACGGAGCGGGTGCGGGCTGCTGCCACTGGCCCTGCGCCTGTGGGAAGCCATGCGGGGCGGGCATCGGCGCACCGGCGGGCGGGAAACCCTGCGGCGCGGTCGCGGCGCGGCGAGCCCGGCGCGACCGGAGATTGCTCCGCAGCCAGAACGCGGAGCCGACGCTCATCAGGGCGCCGCCGCCGATCAGCATCCACCCGGTGCGCTTGTTCTGGGCTTCTTGTTCGGCGGCGTCGCGCTCCACCGACGAGCCCTTGCTGGTCGTCACGCAGGTCTGGCCCGCCGACATGGCCTTGCCGTCGCAGTCGGCACCGCTGTTGAGCGTGACGATTCCGCCGAAAACGAGGAAGGCGCCGAAAACAACGCCCAGCACCGAGTAAAGAAGGTCTTTCACGTAATCCCCCAAGCATTTCGATCAGTCGAGACACCGTACCGCGTGCGATAAAACACCGTCACGATCGCATCGGCGACGATTCGACAGCCGAAAAAACGGGCCGTCACCGAGGAATTCGGTGACGGCCCGCCGCGCTGCGTCGAGAAATCAGGCGACAGAGGCGGATTCGATGATGACGTCGTCGACGGGGACGTCCTGGTGGGGGCCGGCGCTGCCGGTGGTGACGGCGGCGATCTTGTCGACTACCTCGAAGCCGTCGGTGACCTTGCCGAAGACGGCGTAGCCCCAGCCCTGGCCCTGAGGCGCGGAGTGGTTGAGGAAGGCGTTGTCGGAGATGTTGATGAAGAACTGCGCGGTGGCCGAGTGGGGGTCGTTGGTGCGGGCCATCGCGACGGTGTACTTGTCGTTCTTCAGGCCGTTGGTGGCCTCGTTCTGGATCGGCGCCTGAGTCGGCTTCTGCTTCAGGCCGGGCTCGAAGCCGCCGCCCTGCACCATGAAACCGGGGATGACGCGATGGAACACGGTGCCGGCGTAATGGCCCGAGTTCACGTAGTTCACGAAGTTGGCGACCGTGTTCGGCGCGGCCTGGTCGTCCAACTCGAGCACGATCGGTCCGTAATTGGTTTCGAGATTCACCTTGGTCATGGAGTCGAGTCTAGGGCGAACCGCCGAGCGTCCTGGCAGGTGCCGCACGGTCGGAGTGCCGGGTGGAAAGTCTCGGGCGTGAATCTGCTGGTGATGAAGGTCAGCTCGCCAGTGCGGAGAGTTGGCCGGTGTCGCCGCCGAGCAAATGGCGGGCGCGCACCAAATGATCCGCGGCAGCGATGATTCGGTCGTAAGACGTGGTTGTGTCAGGGATGCCATAGTGCTCGGCGAACCACCGCGCGGCCTCGGTCCATGAGTACAGGGCATAACCGTCACCGCTCATCGGCGCGGGGAAGCCGCCCGGCCCGCGATCGCCATTGGCGAGCCGACGAACGCTTTCGTAAGTGCGGCCGGTTCTGACTGCGATCGTTTTCAGGGTCACCAGGTTCTCGGTGCGCACGCCCACGACGGCGAAACCGGCGGTCTCGGCCTGGCCGACAGCGCTGATAATGGCCGATGCGAGGGAGTCATCATCACGATGCAGGTGCAGTAGAGGGGTCGTGCGTGGGCCGAACTCGGGAGTTGAATCGTCGAGCCCCGCGTCGTAGAGCGCGTCGAGTTCGTCATCGGTTGGCGTGTGATCGAGTACCAGCGTGAATTCATGGCGACCCATGACGATTCCTTTCACTCGGTGTGCCCTCGCGTGAACCGGCGGATGGCGTCGGCGTTGTCTTCTGGGACGCGAGGGGTCGACCAGATAGCAATCGTGTCACCGCTGGAACGGTGGCGGACGACGCCCCAACGGTGTCCACGGTGGACTTCTTCGACCTCGAAACGATCCAGGTCGAGCTCTGCGAGGGCCGTATTGATTGCCTTTTTCGGATGCCGCCCCCTGCTGACCATGTGGTGTGACTATGCACCCCTGGTGCATAGTCACACCAACTATATTACCGACTCGGCGTGCGACCCCTCGCATGTACCGAGGGACAGATAGCATGTCGAACCGTGCCAGACGCCGCTACAGCCGTTCTTACCAAGCCTCCTGCCGAACCGGTGGCCACCGCGAAGGACTTCCGGATCGCGCGATGGATCGCGATCGTCGCCGGGATTCTGGGTGCCCTGTTCGCGGTGGCTACGCCGTTTCTTCCGGTCACCCAGACGACCGCGCAGCTGAACTGGCCGCAGAACGGCGCGCTCGGAAACGTCCAGGCGCCGCTGATGTCGCAGGTGCCGATCGACCTGAATGTGTCGATCCCGTGTTCGGCGGTGGCGACGCTGCCCGAACAGGGCGGCATGTTGCTGGCGACCGCACCCCCACAGGGCGATCGCGCGGCCCTGGAGGCGCTGTTCGTGCGCGTGTCCGATACCGCCGTCGATGTGGTGGATCGCAACGCGGTGGTCGCCTCGGCGGACCGGTCGGCGATGGACGGGTGCTCGGCGATCCGGATCAGCTCCGATCAGAACCGCACGAGTGCGGAGTTCGTGGGGCTGAGCAAGCAGGTCGAGCGGCCGGTCGCCGGTCAGCCCGGCGTGGTGGAAACCGTGCAGGTGCCCGTGCAGGGGCAGCTCGCCGGTGACCTGCGGCCCCAGATCGTCGGCGTGTTCACCGATCTCGAAGGCGCGGTGCCGCAGGGTCTCTCGCTGACCTCGACGATCGACACCCGCTTCTCGTCGAGCCCGTCGCCGATCAAGCTGGTGGCGATCATCGCGGCCGTGCTGTGCACCCTGCTGGCGCTCGGCGCGCTCGCTCGTCTCGACGGCAGTGACGGGCGTGGGCACCGCCGCTTCCTGCCGCGCAACTGGCTGAAGCCGACCTGGGCCGACGGTGCGGTGGTCGGCACGCTGCTGGTCTGGCATTTCGTCGGCGCCAACACCTCCGACGACGGCTACATCCTGTCGATGGTGCGCGTGGCCCCCGACGCGGGTTATATGGCCAACTACTTCCGCTGGTACGGCGTCCCCGAGGCGCCGTTCGGCTGGTACTACTACGTCATCCAGGTGTTCGCCGAGATCTCCACGGCCAGCCCGTGGGTGCGCGTGCCCGCGCTGATCTGCGCGATCCTGTGCTGGATGGTGATCAGCCGCGAGGTGGTCCCTCGCCTCGGCAATGCCGTGAAGCGCTCTCAGGTGGCGCTGTGGACCGGTGGACTGGTGTTCCTGGCGTTCTGGCTGCCGTTCGACAACGGCCTGCGTTCGGAACCGATCGTGGCCCTCGGCGCGCTGCTCACCTGGGTTTCCATCGAACGCGCCATCGCCACCGGCCGTCTGTTGCCCGCCGGTATCGCGGTGCTGATCGCGGCGTTCACTCTCGCGGCCGCACCGACGGGTCTGATGTGTGTGGCCGCGCTGCTGGCCGGTATCCGGCCGCTGGTGCGGATCATCGTGCGCCGTCATCGCGAGTTCGGCACGATCGCGCTGCTGGCTCCGATCGCGTCGGCGGGCGTGCTCGTGCTCACGGTCGTCTACGGCGACCAGACCTTCGCGGGTATCCAGGAAGCCAACCGGGTGCGTCAGGCCACCGGCCCGAACCTGGCCTGGTACGAGGACTACCTGCGCTACTACTACATGTTCGTCGAGACCGTCGACGGCTCGCTGGCCCGCCGCTTCGCCTTCCTGGTGATGCTGCTGTGCCTGTTCACGACGCTGCTGGTGCTGCTGCGCCGCCGTCAGGTACCGGGGATCGCGTCGGGCCCGACCTGGCGTCTGATGGGAATCGTCTTCGGCACGATCTTCTTCATGATGTTCAACCCCACCAAGTGGACCCACCACTTCGGCGCCTACGCGGGCATCGCGGGTGGGCTCGCCGCGGTGACGGCGGTGGCGGTGTCACAGAGCGCGCTGCGGTCACGCAAGAACCGGGCGATCTTCCTGGCCGGATTGCTGTTCGTGCTCGCGCTGTCGTTCTCGGGCATCAACGGCTACTGG
This sequence comes from Nocardia sp. PE-7, assembly GCF_030486425.1. NCBI lineage: Bacteria > Bacillati > Actinomycetota > Actinomycetes > Mycobacteriales > Nocardiaceae > Nocardia > Nocardia sp. PE-7. Next base: position 7,073,823 of record NZ_CP129614.1, read on the forward strand.
TACGTGTCCAGCTACGGCGTGCCGTGGTTCGACAAGACCATCTCGCTGCGTGGCGTGCATTCGAACACGGTGATGCTCATCCTGTTCGGCGTGGCGTTGGCCCTGGTCGGCTGGTACGCGCTGCGCGAGGACTATGTGCGGCCGGTGCCGTCGGCGAAAACCAAGCGCGGCAAACGGATCCGCAAGTTCGCCGCCATCCCGCTGACCGTCGTGGTCGGACTGATGGTGCTGTTCGAGGTGCTCTCGCTGGTCAAGGGTGCCACCCAGCAGTACCCCGGCTACTCGCTCGGCCGCTCCAACATCGACGCGCTGAGCAACAACTCGTGCGGCCTGGCCAACGACGTGCTGGTCGAACCCGACCCGAACGGCGGCAGGCTCGACCCGATCGTCGACCCGGCCCGTCCGTTCACCGACCCCAGCGACCCGCTCGCGGGCACCGGCTCGGTCGGGTTCACCCCCAACGGCGTGCCCGGTGACCTGTCGGCCGACGCGGTCGAGGTGAAGCCGGGTACCGGCAACACCAGCAACCAGTCGGTGGGCGCGGCCTTCGCCGAAGGCGAGAGCGCGGGCACCGGCGGCGGCGAGGGCGCGCGCGGCATCAACGGTTCGACCGTGGCGCTGCCGTTCGGCCTCGACCCCGCCCAGACCCCGATTCTCGGCTCCTACCAGGAGGGCATGCAGCAGCCGGCCCACCTGGAATCGGCCTGGTACGGACTGCCCGCCCGCTCGGACGACTCGCCGCTGGTGGTGATCAGCGCGGCCGGTCGCATCGCCTCCAAGGACGACTCGGGCTCCGACAAGTACGGCCAGGCGCTGTTCGTCGAATACGGCACCCGCAACCCCGACGGCAGTGTCACCACGCTCGGCGCCTACCAGCCGCGCGATATCGGCCCCGCCCCGTCGTGGCGCAACCTGCGGGTGCCGCTGGCCGATCTCCCGGCCGAGGCGAACGCGGTACGCGTGATGGTCAACGACCCGATCCTGATCGGTGATCAGTGGCTGGCGTTCACCCCGCCGCGGGTACCGAAGCTGCAGACGCTGGACACGTTCATCGGCCGTGACCAGCCGGTCCTGCTGGACTGGGCCGTGGGCCTGCAGTTCCCGTGCCAGCGTCCGTTCGCGCACAAGAACGGCGTGGCCGAGGTGGCGAACTACCGGATCCTGCCGGACCGTCCGCTGGCGATCTCGTCGACCGACACCTGGCAGGCGCAGGAGTTCGGTGGTCCGCTCGGCATGACGCAGATGCTGGCGAGCCGGGTCACCATCCCGACCTATCTGAAGGACGACTGGGCTCGCGACTGGGGCTCGCTGGAACGCTACGACCAGTACGCGCAGGCCACGCCCGCCGAGCTGGAGACCGGCACCGCGCCGCGCGACGGGCTGTGGAGCCCGGGCCCGCTGCGGGTGTTCTGACCTCGGCCGGACAGTAAAAGGCGCGGATCACAGGATGTGGTCCGCGCCTTTGTGGTCGTATGAGGGACAGGAGTCAGACGTTGAGCATGCGACGGTTCAGGTCGCGGCGTAATACCTCTTGTGAAGGCAGTCTTTCCAGTACCCGCATTACGGCCGGTCGTAGTTCTTGCTTCTCGTCGTTGCTGAGCAACTCGACGAGATCTCGTAGATCCATGTCATCGAAGGCTCCTGTCATACCCACCAGGGTACGTGCTCAAACCCGCAGGCACAGGACCTTTACCATGTCATTTACAGGTGTTTCATCAAACTGAAACCCTAACGGACACTGGGGGTTTCGTAAGAGACATGGGCAAGTGCCCGGTCACTGCCCTTGCGCTGCCCTAGTCTCTACGCCCCTACTGTGCCCGAATTGCCGGTTCTTTGGCGCGTCCTGTCTGATCGATCACAGTCACCCCGATCTTCGCGGGCGGTGCGGGCTGATACGGCGTGAACCGCTCCAGCGAGCCCCAGTCACGGCCGAGATCGTGGTCGAGATAGGTGGGCACAGTCTCGGCCTTCAACAGCAGATTTGTCCACCCGAGCGGGCCGCCGCCGATGTCGTCCTGCCAGGCGTTGGACGCGTCCGAACCGACCCGGTCGGGCATGATCCGCCACTGGGGGGCCTCCGCGACGCCGTCGTGGTGCTCGAACGGGCGCTGGCAGGGGAACGCGAGGCCGACGTGCCAGTCGAGCAGCACCGGGTCCGTCCGGCCGACCACCGAGTCCAGGGTGGCCAGTTTCGGCAGGCGCGGCGGTGTGACCGCGAGCCACTGCTTGCCGGTGATGTCGTTGTCGGCGGCGACCAGGCGCACCGCGTTCACGCCGACGGGCAGCTGATCGATCGGCACGCGCAGGTTGCGCCACGACGGGGCGGGCCCGATATCCATCGGCGCGACCGAACCGGTCACCTCGACGGAACCGTCGGCGGCGCGGGTGCCGTATTCCAGGCGCAGATCCTGGCCGTAGTGCACCACGCCGTCGGTATCGACGTAGCGGATGCGTCCGGCCGCGGTGACCACGAGGGCCTGATAGGCGGCATCGTCGCGAACACTGTCGCCGAGGTCGACGCCGTACCACTGTGAGGTCAGCTTGGCCTGCTGCTGCACGCCGTCCTGGAAGGAGCCGAGGACCGGGGTCCGGGCGGGGTCGAGGCCGAACGGCAGGGCCACGGTGCTGCCGTTGATGCCCGGTTCGGCGCTGGTGCCGCCGCCGGTACCCGCGCCGGTGGTCTTGGTGGTCTTGTTGGCGGAATCGGTGTCGACCGAGTTGGCGCCGCCGACCACGGTCTCGTCGGCATCGGCGGTGAGATCGTCGGCGACGCCGTCCGGGGTGAAGCCGGTGGATTCGGCGTTCAGCCCGTCGGCGGGGGCGCCGGTGTAGGGAGTGAGCAATGAATCGGCGGTATTCGTTTCCACCAGAACGTCATTGGCGAGGCCGCAGGTATCGCCTCCCAGCGAATTGATATTCGACTTCGCGATGGAATAGGCGGGGTACTGGGTGATCGCGCCCTTGGCCATCGACGCCACCTCGAACAGCACGAGCAAGGCCGCCGCGATGGTCAGCGGCATGGTCGCGAAACGATCGAATCGGCCTGTGTCCGACGGGGTTCGGTAGGGGTCGCGCAGGTGGAAATACAGCGCGACGAGGAGGGCGAGGATGCTGAGGCCGAGGAACAGGGTCGAAACGCCCTTGCCCGCCACCATCGGCGCCTTGTCCCAGAACGGCACGCCGTAGCTGGACACGTACCACCAACCGTTGGAGCCGGTGAAGGTCATCGCGAGCAGGAACAGAACGGCCGCCGCGAACAGCGAGCGATTGCGTGGGGCGCGAATTCCGTTGGTGCCCACAGCCACCGCGGCCAAGGCCGCCAGCGAGCCCGCGAGGCCCGCGTAGACGCCGAAGTGGTGGGTCCACTTGGTCGGCGTCCACATCATCAGCAGGAGTGCGGCGAAGACGATGCCGAGGATGCGCACCGAGGGGCCGCGTGAGGTGCCGGGGATGCGGCCCTTGCGCAGGACCTGCAGGATGCAGACGAGCAGGCACAGCAGCATCACCAGGACGCCGAAACGGCGGGCCAGCGAGCCGTCGGGGGAGAGCATGAACAGCGAGTCCCAGCGGGTGCGCTCGTCGAACCAGGCCACGTTCGGGCCCACGAGGGTGCGGACTCGGGTGGCCTCCATGACGGTGGCCAGCGTCTGGTCGGCGAAGACGATGATGAGTACCAGCGTGCCCGCCGCGACGCCAGGGGCCAGGAGCGCGGCATAACGGAAGATCTTGGTGCCCAGCGAGAGTCGCTCGGGCTTGCGGCCGGCGGGCGCGGCACTCTGATCGGCGGCATCGACCGCACTGTCAGCGGCGGGTCGGCGTGGTCGCAGACCTTGCGCGCGTTTGATGATGATCTGCATGACCGGGCGGGTGCCCGCGATCAGCGCGGCGATGCAGATCAGGCCGGTCGGACCCGCCGCCAGCGAGAACGCGGCGACGAGGACGGCAAGGGCGGCGGGCAGCAGTCGCGCGGTGGCGATGGCGCGTTCGATGAGGCACCAGGTGAGCAGCGCGCCCGCCGCGATCAGCGGTTCGGGGCGAAGGCCGTTGTCGTAGGGGAGCCAGAAGGCGAGGAACACCAGGCCCGCCGTCCACAGCGCCACCTTGTCGCGGCGCACGCGAGCACCGAGGCGGGGCAGCACTTCTCGGCTGATCACCGCCCAGCAGACCAGTCCGGCGGCGAGGGCGGGCAGGCGCATCCACGGGCTGGCGTCGGAGACCTTCGTCATCCAGGCGAGCAGTTCGTAGGACCAGCCGAACGGGGCCTCCGGCACGCCGAACCAGCGGTAGTAGTTCGCCATGTAGCCCGACGGGCCCGACGCGCGCGCCATATTGAGGATGTAGCCGTCGTCGGAGGTGTTTGCCCCGATCACGTGCCAGCCCAGCAGCGTCACGACCACCACCACGTCGGTGGGGGTGATCCGCCACCAGTGCCGGGGCAGGAAGCGCCGCGCGCGTCGGCCGTCGGCGGTGTCGATCAGGTGCAGCGCGATCAAGGCGAGCAGGGTGAAGACCCCGGCGCCGATCATCGCCACGAGTTTCAGCGTGGTCGGCGTCGAGGTGAAGCGTGAGTCGATATCGGCGTGCAGCCGGGCGCCGGTGAGGGCGGCCGCGTCGAGGTCGGTGTAGATGCCGACGATCTGCGGGCGCTTGTCGACGGTGACGGTGTTGCGGAACGGGGTGCCGTCCTGGCGCGCGGCACCGACGAACTCGACGGTGGTCGCTTCGATGGTCGAGACGATGCTGATCCGCTCACACCCGCCGATCTCGGCGATCGGCGCCGACAGCATCGGCACATCACGCGCCTGCACTCCCACCACACCGTCTCGCACCGTGACGCTCAGGCCGCGGTCGGCTTTGCCGGAGGCGGCCGGAATCGTCGTCAACAGGGTGGTCGTGCTCGGGTTCTCCGCGCCGGGGCCGGGCAGACCGTTCAGCATCGTGCACGGCAGCTGCGCGTCGAGCCGCTGCGGCACATACGACACCAGCGGTGCCTCGACGCTGGTCGCGCCCGCCTGGGGCCAGTCCAGGCTCGCGCGGTCCTGGCGCACCGGCAACAGCGGTGTGAGCAGGGCAAGCACGAACCCGAGCAGCCCACAGACAAGGGCGATCAGGCGGTATCGGGTGAACGCTCGTTCAGATCGGTCCGGTCGCACGGGGACTGATGCTAGCCATCGAACCTGTGCGCGGGTCGGCGCCGCTCCTGATGTGGCCCGGGCGCGACAGGGTTTTCAGCCGCGCACGGCCTAGCCGGTGCGGCGGTCGGCCCAGTCGAGCTGGGTTCGGGCCCAGTCGGGGATCTCGGTGTCGGGACGCGGGAAGGCGGCGAATTCGGCGCGGAGGTCGTCGGCCGAGACCTCCGGCATCCAGTCGGCGACGGCAGCGGTGGAGTAGTTGGTCTTGTATCGCGTCGGCCCCGCGATGAAGATCTCGGCGCTGAGCCAGGCCCCGGTCGCGGGGTCGTAGGACATGCGTTTGTGATCGGTGAGGTATTCGAGCACCTCGGTGGGCGGCATCAGGTTGGTGACCGTTCCGTTGCGCTCTTTGATCTGCACACCGGCGACGGTCTGCTCGCCGACCTGCAGCGACCACAGCAGTGCGAATTTCTGGCCGGGTGCGAGCAGGGCGATGGTGGCGTCGATGACGACCCGTTCGATCGCGGCGAGGGAGTCGAGCTGCTCGCGCGGTTCTGGTTCACGGCCGAGACGTTGCGTCCGGGTCAACAAAAGATCGATCCGCTCCGGTCGGTTGAGCGTCATGGCTATACCTCTGCATCCGTACCGATCAGCGCTACCAAAACCTGATTTCGGTCGGCCGAACTTCCAACATTTCGCAGCGTACTCGCCCCGCGACACCGACCGCGCGGTTTGTTGACACTGACCGGACATATTGTGGTCTATCGAGCTCCCGCACACCAGTAGCTATCGGGTGTCGATAGACACAGGGTCGACGCCGTCACACCGCGGGATCGGCTCACGCCGCCGATGCGCGCAACGCGAACCAGCCGTCGCGTGGGTCGGCGAAGCCGTGATAGACCAGGGGAATGCGCTGGTCGATCGCGAAATACCGGTAGACGGCCTCCATCGCCTGGCGGACCGAATGCGCCTGGAAATCATCGATGCGGCGCACGCCGATGCGCCGTTCGGGCAGCATCGCCAGCCGGGTGAGTTCGGCCGGATCGTCCACATCGAGCCCCCATGGCGCGGGTTCCTCGATGAGATGGTCGTGCAGAACCTCCCGCGCGACCGGCGGATCGTGGCGCGGGCCGGAGAACGCGACCTGCTGCGCGCGTGCGAGCCCACGGGTGTCCAGCGGGGTGCGCACGGCCTGGATCAGGTCGATCAGTTCGGAGTCGGGGGTGGGTTCGAGCATTCGCCCGGCGACCGGGGCCTGTTCGAGCAGGTGCATCATCTGCCCGCCCAGAACCAGCGGTTCGGGCACCAGGAAAACGCTGATGCTCGGGCAGGAGCAGTTCAGGCCGGTGAGGCACACCCTCGTGTGCAACGGATCGGACATACGTCCTCCTCCGGTAGCGGGTCGCCGAGACCCGTGACGTGCAGAATCTGATTCCAACGCCGGCCGCCGAGGGGGTTGTGCGCTCCGTCGGCGACGACCGTGCCGCACCCGTCAGTGTAGTGCCGGAGGGCGGGATGAACACCGGGTTCCGGCACGGAACGGACACGATCGGCACGGCTCACGGTGCGACCGATTCGGTGTAGCGACGGGCCAGGGTGCGCAGATGCGCGACCAGTTCCGGCGGGCCGTCGACGCGGAAATCCATCATCAACATGCTGAGGTAGATCGCGATCGTCTCCATCGCGTCGGCGCCGGTGAGCAGCACGCAACTGTGTTCGTCGATCGGCTCGACCACCCCGACCGCCGGGTTGATCCTGGCGATGACGGTCTCGGCGGGTTCGAGGACGGTGACGCGGGCGTGCACGCGCCAGCCGGTGGACGCGATGTGGCGCATGACGAAGGCGACGAGGTCGTCGTCCGGGAGCGCGCGCGGGGCGAACACGCGGGCGCCGGTCTCGGCCCGGGTGATCCCGGCAGCCGGAAGGGCCGTCCAGGCATGGGTGTTCATGCTGTAGGCGACGAGGTACCAGCGGCGCTGCCAGTTGATCAGCCGGTAGGGCTCGAGCCCTGCTGTGCCGTCGGATGTCTCGACGGTGACGGCGGTGGTGCGGCGGACGGCGTCGGCGAGGGTGGTGAGGATGCCCGCGGCCACCGGTGCGTCGGGTTCGCGCGAGCCGGTGGTGGCCGGGCCGATCTCGGTGGCATCGCGCAGTGCGGAGACCTTGCGCTGCAGGCGTTTCGGGAGGATCTGCTCGATCTTGCGCAGGGCTCGGGTGAGTTGGTCGCCGATGTCGGAGACGGCGAGCGACCCATCGTGGGCGACGGCGATGGACAGCGCGACCGCGACGGCTTCCTCGTCGTCGAGCAGCAGCGGCGGCATGGTCGCGCCTCGGCCGAGGCGATAACCGCCGATCGCGCCCCGTTCCGCGTGCACGGGATAGCCGAGTTCGCGCAGTCGCGCAATGTCGTTGCGCACGGTGCGTTCGGTGATGTCGAGGCGCTCGGCGAGTTCACGGCCGGTGTAGCCGCGGTCCTGGAGCAGGGCGAGTAGGCGCAGGACGCGCGGGGTTGTCGCAGCCATTTTTCACCTCGGGGAAAATTAGGAAAGAAACTAGCCTAATAGGTTTCTAGGCTGGACTCATCACCGAAACGAAAGGCACCATCATGAACAGCACCGCAGCCCTCGAAACCGTCTGGCGCGACGTGGTCGCCACCTCCTACCAGGCCCTCAGCGACGTCGTCGCCGGTATCGGCGACGACCAGTGGGGCCTGCCCACCCCCTGCTCGGACTGGACCGTCACCCAGGTCATCCAGCACGCGGCGGGTGATCAACTCGCCTACGCCGCGGCCCTCGGAGTCGGCCCCGGCCCGTCCTACAACCCCTTCGACCCCTCCGGCGCCATCGACGGCACCGCCGCCGCGCTGGTCCGCGAGGCCATCGACCAGACCGCCGCGGCATGGGCCACGGTCTCCGCCGACACCGCCACCGTGCCCACACCGCTTCCGCACGGCGATCTCCCCACCCCGGTCGCGGCCACCCTCGCCGCGCTCGACGCGGCGGTGCACGCCTGGGACATCGCGATCGCCACCGGCCAGCCGTCGCCCCTCACCGACGACCTGTCGGCCCACCTCCTCGCGGCCGCCCGCACGATCCACCCGGCCCCCGGTTCGGGCGCCGACGCCGAGATCATCGAACCCCTCCGGCAGTGGGGCGCCTACGCCCCGATCGTCGAAGGATCGGCCACCACGCCGACCGCCGAACTCCTCCACTACCTCGGCCGCACCGCTGCGTGAGCGGAGCCCGGCCTCGGATCAGCGGCGCACGGTGATCAGGGTGAAGGGGCCGATCTCGGTGGCGGTGAAGGCGGGATCGGTGAACAGGGACTTGGGGAACGACACCGTGTAGCGCTTGACGTTCGGGTCGTTCGGGTAGACGTCTTCGGCCAGGCGCAGGGTGTAGTTGTCGCCGTCGTTGCGGAAGAGGAAGACGTCGGGGGCCCGCCACGGCGACTTCGACAGCGCTTCGACCAGGGCGGGGGAGTCGGGGAGCTTGCTCCAGTCCGCGATGGTGGCGGCGCGAGCCTTGAAGTCGGACAAGGGGTTCGCGTAGTGGGAGGTGAGGGCCTGGAAGCCCCAGTAGGGGTAGAACGCCAGGAAGGTGGTGTCGGCGGTGAGGACGACGGATTCGTCGCGGGGCCTGCCGGTTCGGGCCAGGATGGCCTCGTCGACGGCGTGGTAGTACGCGACCGCGGACGGCTTGCGCTTGTCGGCGCGTTCCCCGTAGGTGCCGTCGGCGTTCGGAACGTCGGTGGGCACGGTGTCGGTGTAGGCGGTGTCGATCTCGTGGGTGAGGACGGTGGGGATCATCTGCGCGAAAGCGAGAGCGCCGAGGACGGCGATCGCCGCCGCGGCGGTTCGCAGGGGGGCGGGTTCGTTCAACGCCTGGTAGACGGCGGTCGCGCCTTCGACGAAGCCGAAAACGCCCGCGGCGGCGAGCAGCGCGAGCAGCACCGGCTCGAGGCGGAAGGACAGCAGGGTCGTGCCCGCCGCGGTCGCCGCCATCGAGAGCAGCGTCCACAGGTAGATCGAGACGACGCCGATGCCCAGTGCCTGTGCGCGCCTGGATGATCCGGCCCTGATCACCAGCCACAGCACACCGAGCAGACAGAACGCTCCGCGCAGGGAGAACTCGAGCATCGGGAACGCGAGCTGGGCGCCGGATTCGGGCAGGTAGTGGAATGCGTTGCCGGACGGCATCTTCGCACCGGACAGCATCTTCAGCAGGTACGGCGCCCACACGACGAGGGCGAGCACGACGGCGATACCGCCGATGGCCGCCAGCCGGGTCAGCGGCGCGATCGCGGCACGCCAGGCGGGCGATGCGCCGCTCGAAGCAGCTCCGGCGTCGGTGGCCGCCGTGCCGGCCCGGTGTGCCCGCTGCCCGGCGGCCCGCTGGGAGTAGACCGCGAATCCAGCCGCGACCACGCCCATGATCACCACGGTGAACGCCGCGATCGCCAGATACAACGTGTAGAAACACGCGGCCACCCCGAGGAACACCCCGGTTCCGAGCACCGCGCCCCACCCGCCGGAACGCCGATGCAACGCACCCCACGCCAATACCAGCACCGGCGGAATGAACACCACGAGCACCGCGCCATAAGCCTCCGGGGACGCGTAAGCCAACGTCATCGCCGTGACAGCCGCAGCGGCCCCCACCGCCATATCGGCCCGCACCAACTGCATCCACAACACCAGCGCCACCGCGGCGGCGATGGCCAGCAGCCCGATCGCGTACGGCTTGAACACTTCCCAGCCGTCCATGCCGAGCACATTGCCCACGCGCCCGCCGATCCAGAACCACCCGGCCGGATAGAACGGCGGCAGATCCACATAGGTCATATCGCGCAGGGCGGCGCTGTCGGTGAGCCGCGTCAGATACTCGGTCCGGAATTCCTGATCCACCGAGACGCCGAACAGGTACAACTTCGTCGCGGCCAGCGGCATCCCGAGCGTGACGGTGACGAAGCTCGAAATACCCACCCAGGACAGCAGTTTCGCCACCACGGGCCACTTCCGCAGGCGGATCAACAGCACCGAGACCACCAGCAGCGCGATCGAAACGACCTGGCCCACCGTGGTCAGGGCGCGAGTCACATGTGAGGAGTTGAACGCGGGCCACTGCACCGCCGAGAACGCGAACAGTCCCACCGCGGCGACAACGAGTGCCACCACCGCGGCGGCGACGCCCTCACCGACCCCGGTCCAGATCCTGCGCCCCGCCCGCGCCTCGTCATTGGTCGTCATCGGCGCGCAATCCTCCGGCTCCACTGTGCTCCACGGTCCGGGCCAGCCTAGTGGAGCCCCAACGCAGAACTGCCACACCATCCGGGGATGATGTGGCAGTCCGGAACGCGGTCGATCAGATCGGGAGCTTGCGGAAGATCGGTCGCGGCACGTGGCGCAGGGCCGACATCAGGAAGCGGGCCTCGCCGGGGGCCCAGACGATCTCGGTGCCCTTCTCCGACGCGGCGACGGCGAGCTTGGCGACGTCCTCCGGGTCGACGGTGAGCGGGGCTTCCTTGGAGCCGGTGGCTTCCCAGTGGGCCTTGGTCGCCGAGGTGCGCACCTGCATCGGGCGGATGACGGTGACGCGAGGGCCGAAGGGGCGCAACGCTTCGCCGAGACCGAGGTAGAAGCCGTCGAGCCCCGCCTTGGTGGACCCGTAGACGAAGTTGGAGCGGCGAACGCGCTCACCGGCCACCGAGGACATCACGATGATCCGGCCGTGGCCCTGCGCCTTGAACTTGTCGCCGACCAGCACGCCCACCGAGACACCGGCGGTGTAGTTGATGCCGACGGTCATCACCGCCTTGCGCTGGTTCTGCCACAGCTCCTCGGCATCGCCGAGCACGCCGAACGCCACGATCGCCACATCGACGTCACCGGTGGCGAACGCCGAATCGACGACCTTCGGGTGCGAGTCGGTGTCGAGCGCGTCGAAGTCGATGACGTCGACCTGGGTCGCGCCCGCGGCCTTCAGCGTGGTGACGGCGTTCTCGAGCAGCGGATCGCCGGGCAGGTTCGCCAGGATGACCCGGGCCGGGCTCTTGCGCAGGTACTCGGCGCAGATCGCGAGACCGATCTCGGAGGTGCCACCGAAGAGCAGGATGGTCTGCGGGTTGCCAACTGCGTTGATCACTGGAGCTCCAGCCTCCTGGCCATATCGGACATGAACACGCCATTCGGGTCGACGCTGCGGCGGATCTTGATCCACTCGTCGATCCGCGGGTACATCTTGTGGAACGCCTCGGCGGACGTACGCGAGTCCTTCGCGGTGTACAGCCGCCCGCCGAACTCCATCACGCGCCGGTCCAGATCGGTGACCAGCTCGTTGAGGCCGCGCCGGATCGGGAAGTCGACGCAGATGTTCCAGCCGGGCATCGGGAAGCTCAGCGGTGCCGCGTTGCCCTCACCGAACAGCTTGAACACATTGAGCGCCGAGATGTGCCCGGACGCCTGGATGTCGATGATGATCCGTTTGAACTCTTCGACGGCCTCGGTCGGCACCACGAACTGGTACTGCAGGAAACCGGCGGGTCCGTAGGCCCGATTCCACTCGGAGATCATGTCGAGCGGGTGGTAGAACTGCGTCAGATTCTGGATCTTGCCGGTGTAGGTGCCGCCCATGGCGTAGTACGCCTCGCCGACCGCGCCCAGCGAGAGCCGGTTGGCCGACCAGCTGGGGAAGATGTTCGGCACCGTCAACAGCTGCGGCGCGTCGAACTTCAGCGGATTCTTCTGCAGCTTCTTCGGCAGCTCGTCGACCGTGGCGAGGCGGCCGCGAGTCAGGCAGGAGCGACCCAATTTGGGCAGCGGGTTCATCACGTCGAACCACGCGCTCGAGTAGGTGTAGTTCGCCTCGCTGCCGTCGCTGTGGACCGCGATGGTCTCGTCCAGCGTGGAGGTTTTCACACCGTCGTTGAGGAAGTACGCCGTCTCGGTGGGCGCCATCTCGATGGTGGCGCGCAGGATGATGCCGGTCAGGCCGTTGCCGCCGACAGTCGCCCAGAACAGCTCGGCGTCCTCGGTCGGCGAGATCGTGCGCACCGCGCCGTCGGCGGTGAGCAGGTCGATCGAGCGGACGTGGTTGCCGAAGCTGCCCTCGCTGTGGTGGTTCTTGCCGTGGATATCGGAGGCGATGGCGCCGCCGATGGTCACCTGGCGAGTACCGGGTAGCACGGGCACCCACAGGCCGAAGGGCAGCGCGGCCTTCATCAGCTGGTCCAGGCTCACACCGCCGTCCACCTCGACCATGCGCGAATCGCGGTCGATGCGGTGGATGCGGTTGAGCGCGGGCATGTCGATGACGAGCCCGCCCGCGTTCTGGGCGTGGTCGCCGTACGAGCGGCCTAGGCCACGCGCGATCACGCCGCGTCGCAGATGCGCCGGCTTCGAGTCGTTGTCCTGCGCCACCATGCTCACGGCCTTGGCGATCAGTTCCGGATCGCTGGTCGAGAGCACTTCGGCGGAGGTGGGTGCGGTGCGACCCCAACCGGTGAGCTTGCGGGTGCGCGTGGGTAGCGCGAACGCGTCATCGTTGGTGGTCGAAATGTTCTCAGACATCGGCTAAGAGGCTACATGCATGGCGCGAGGAGCGACCGGTCTCGTAGTCTTCCTCACGTGCAAGCCCAACCGCATCTGCCGCTGCCCGCCGAAATTCCCCTGGTCGACGAGCCCGGCGGGACCGATGTCGACCTCAAGACGCAGATCGTGCGGTTCACGCTGACCGGGGGTTTGTCGGCTGTCGTCGACTTCGGCCTGCTCGCTCTGCTGTCGAACGTGCTCGGTTTGCCGGAGGTTCTCGCCAAGGCGATCAGCTTCATCGCGGGCACGACCACCGCGTACCTGATCAATCGGCGCTGGACGTTCAACGCCGAGCCGAGCAGGGCACGGTTCCTCGCGGTGGTCGCGCTGTACGCGGTGACCTTCGCCGTGCAGGTCGGGATCTACGCGGCGATGTACTTCGCGCTGGCCGACGAGTGGTGGCGTCAGCCCCTCGCGTTCGTCGTCGCACAGGGCACCGCAACGGTCATCAACTTCGTGGTGCAGCGTGCGGTGATCTTCAAGATCAAGTAGGTCAGCCTGCTTTGGCCTCGACATGGTGTCGGCCCGCCTTGACGCCGAAGTAGTCGCCACCCTTGGCGCGCACGTTGTCGGTGCCCCATTCGCGCTGATCCCGCGCGACCGGCACCATCTGCGGGATGTGTTTGCGGCAGTGGATGTAGGCCTCTTCGACATCGACGACGACCCACACCTGCGAGGTTTTCCCCCGCTCGGCAGGTGGCAGGTCGGTGACGGTGCCGCGCAGTTCGCTGTCGGCGACCATGCGGGCTTTCCCGTTGATGTGCAGGCCGATGAGATCGCGAACGAAGTCGATCATCAGGATCCCGACGTGCGGGTTCTCGAGGATATTGCCCAGGCTGGCCATCACCCCGTTACCTCGATACTCGGGGTACGCAATCGTGCGATCGTCGATCACATACAGAAATCCGGGCGTCCCGGCCCGGAAGCTCGAGTCACATTCCCCGTGTGAATCGGCGGTGGCGATGAAGGCCATGTCCATGCGGGCGACGAAATCCACCATGGTGGGGTTCAGGTAGTCGATCACCTGGTCGTCGTAGAAACGCTCGGCTCTGTCCGAGGTGCCCAACGTGTCCTGTAGCTCGTGTTCTCCGTCGCTGCCGACGAATTTTTCGGGCATCGGGCCCCCTCTGCTAGCCGTACCGGTTGATGCGGGCCTCTAGACGAAACCCCCGCTGTGACCGCAATCTCATCCAGTCTAGGGGAATCTCACTGTCGGCGGGGCGTCTCCATTATTGCGAATGGGATGAAAGCCGAGTTTGCGCAACAGTTTCCAGGTCAGGACTGATCAGGCCGGACCTACCGTCACCGGTACGCCGTTGAACACAGCGGTGCCGGATACCGCGTCGACTACCGAATCATCGGTCAGCACATTGGCATTCACCCCGGCGTTGGCCAGCGCGACCGACTGGGTGGTGCTCGCGCTGTGGCCCCAGCCGTGCGGCAGGCTCACCACGCCGGGCATGATCGTCGGCGTCAGCTCCACCTGCACCGTCAACGAGCCGGCCGCCGAGGTGATCTCGGCCTGTTCGCCGAGACCGAGACGGGTCGCGTCGTCGGGGTGTACCTGCAGCGTGCAGCGGTTGGAGCCGCCGACAAGGCCCGAGATGTTGTGCATCCAGCTGTTGTTGGAGCGCAGCTGACGTCGTCCGATCAGCACCATCGCGGGCGCGGTGCTCGCCAGTCCGGCCCGCAGACGCGTCACGTCCGCCAGCAGTTGCGGCGGGGCGAGCTCGACCTTCTTCGACGCGGTGCGCAGGATTCCCGGCAGCCGCGGCCGTAGCGGGCCGAGGTCGATGCCGTGCGGGTTGTCGAGCAGCGTTTTCAGGCTGAGTTCACCACCGTTCCAGGCACCGTACGGGCCGAGCTTGAGCATCAGATCAAGGCGCTGCTCGGTGGTGTTCGCGCCGGTCAGCTCCTCGCGGCGTTCGCTCATGTCGGCCTTGTGCAGGGTGCCCGCGATGACGAGTTCGTCGATCATCGCGATCGGGCTCGCCGCGCCTGTGCCGGTGTGGGGCTGACCGCTCACCGCGGCCGCGAGACGGGCCACCACCGCCGATTCCGACGGCCGGTCACCCAGGTCGACCACCGGCGGTGAGTAGCGCGCGTAGTTGCGCACCGCGAACTGCAGCAGCGCGAAATCGAAGTGCGGCGACTGCACCGAGCGCGGCGGCGGCAGGATCACATTCGCGTGTCTGGTGGTTTCGTTGACGTAGCGATCGACACTGACCATGAACTCCAGCCCGGCCAGACCCTTGTCCAGTCGGGCACCGCTCGGCGCGGAGAGCACGGGGTTGCCCGCGACCGTCACCAGCGCCTTGATCTGCCCCTCACCGGGGGTTTCGATCTCGTCGGCGAGGGTGGCGACGGGCAGTTCGCCCATCGACTCCGGCAGCTCGCGAACGCGGCTGGTCCAGCGGCCGAGCCGAAACGGCCTCGACCGCTCCACTCCGCCCGCCGCCGCGTCGGCGAACATGGCGCCGCCGGGGGCGTCGAGGTTGCCGGTGAGGGCGTTGACGGCGTCGACCAGCCACTGGGTGAGCGTGCCGAACTCCGCGGTGCAGGTGCCGATCCGCGCGTAGACCGCGGACGTGGGCGCGGCGGCGAGCTCGCGGGTCAGTGTGCGGATGGTGTCGGCGGGGATGCCGGTGCGCTCGGCCACTGCCTCGGGCGCGAACTCGAGCGCGGCAGCGCGCAGTTCGTCGAGCCCGGCGACGTCGACGCGCACGTCCGTGAGACCTTCGTCGAACAGCGTGTGGACCACACCGAACAGCAGATAGGCGTCGGCGCCGGGCCGGATGAACAGGTGCTGGTCAGCGATCGCGGCGGTTCTGGTTTCGCGCGGATCGACCACGACCAACTTGCCTCCGCGAGCCCGCAACGCCTTGAGCCGGCCGGGAAAATCAGGCGCGGTGCACAGCGAACCGTTGGACTCGAGCGGATTGGCGCCGAGCATGAGCAGGAAATCGGTGCGGTCGAGGTCGGGGACCGGGACCTTGAGCGGGTCGCCGAACATGAGCCCGGCCGCGACCTGTTTCGGCATCTGGTCGGCGGAGCTCGCGGTGTAGACGTGGCGGGTGCTCAACGCGCGGATGAGCGCGGGCACATAGAGCGCGCCCGCGACGGTGTGCGCGTTGGGATTGCCCAGGTACATGGCGGACGAGCCGCTGGGGATCTCGGCGAAGGCGGCCGCGATCAGGTCGAACGCCTCGTCCCAGCCCGCGGCGCGGAATCCGTCACCGTCGCGGATCAGCGGGGTGGTGACCAGGTCCGGATCGTTGTCGAGTTGGCCGAAGCTGGCGCCCTTCGGGCACAGGAAGCCCTTGCTGAACGGGTCGTCGCGATCGCCGCGCACCGACAACACCCGGTCGGCGTCGTCGAGAGTGACGGTGAGACCGCAGACGGCCTCGCACAGCGGACAGGTACGCAGAGCGGTCCGAGAAGACAGCGAACGAGAAGCCATCCTTCATGCTTACGCCCACCGGGGTGGGCGATGGTCGGAAACGCCGAAAACCCGCGAGCTGCGACGTCGGGGAGGCGTCGCGGCTCGCGGGTTCGGGCTGGTTCAGGTCAGCTGGCCAGAGTCAGCGCGGTGCGCTTGCCGGTCTGCTTGGTGCCGGACTGCTTACGCGCCATCGCCGAGCGCACGGCCGCACCGAGGGCGACGACCGGCGGGATCCAGCGAGCCTCGGTGGGCGCGACGCTCCAGGAGGCGCTGCCCGCGGCCAGCTGGGTCGGCGGCAGCGGGATGCTCGCGCCGTCGGTGTGCACGATGACGCCGGCCTCACGCATGGCCTCGATCGCCATGGCGGCCTTGCGGACTCCGGTGACCAGGTGGATCTCGCGACGCTCCTGGCCCGGGATCTCGATCACGGGGCCGGACAGGTTGTTGGCGCGCAGGAAGCGGCGGACATCGCCCGCGATCTCACCGGTGATCTCGATGGCCGAGACCTCGTCGTCGGTGATCAAGCACAAGCCATTGATGGTTTCAGCGACCGTCCATCCACGCGCGGTGTACTCCTGCGCGGCGGCACCTTTGTCGGCGGCCGTAGTGGTGGTCGGAAACGTCGTGCGCACTGTGTGTTCTCCATTCCCCGAAGAGCTCTGTTCCTGCGTTCATGGGCGTATCGGCGCGGGGTAGTCCACTTGTTACGCCGTTACCGAAAAATATTCGAGAGTGTCTGCTTCGTCTCAGTTCGGTAACCTTCGCTATCGCAGGTACGGCGCCGCCCGGGTTGGCGTAGGGGCCGAAACGGGGCAGGATTCGGACTATGACCGAAGCGCCTGGCACCCCCGAGTCGAACGACGAGGATGCCGAGGAGTTCGAAGCCGAATCACGTTGGCTCTCTTGGAAAGAGACCGACGGAAAGCGTTCGGCTCGTCCCGCAGAGGGTACGTACGAGGCAGACCTGGCGCGCGACGCGGGGTTCGAAGAGCCCTTCCGCACCACCGGTTCGGCCAAACAATGGGCTGCCGAAGCGGGTCGTTCCCTGCTCGATGTGCAGTTCCGCAGGCCCGCGACCAGGACCTTGCTGCCGCTGGCCTACGTATTGGGCGTCGTTTCCTTCGGTATCGGCGTGCCGATCGCGCTCACGGTGCTGATGTGGCGGGCCTCGGCGCTGCTGGGGGTGCTCGCCGCGCTCGTCGCCGTGCCGTTGGGGCTCACCATCGCGGCCTCGGTGCGCCTGATGCTCGAATTCGCCGACAACGCCGCCCGGCTGGCGGGCCGCGTCGAGCACATCAGCGAACTGGCCGATGGCCTGTTCCAGGCCCTGTCCGATGTCGCCGAGCCGGTGAACCAGCTCTCCGAAGATGTTCGAGCGGTGCAGTTCTGGCGGTTCCGCAAGAAAAAATAGGTCTTGCGCGGTGTCCGATTCATTGTGAAACAATCCGTACGCAGATCCGACGATATGTCGGCCGCGTAGGGCGGTCTCCGAAAGTTCTGTCCGGAGACCGGAGTTCGGATACAGGGGGGAAGTATGGCTTCACCACAGGGCGTCACGGGTTCCACGATGCCGCGCAGGCAGTTGGGCAGGCACCTACGTGACCTGCGCAATCGGGCGCGGATGACAACGAGAACCGCGGCGGCGCAACTGGAGTGGTCGGAAGCGAAGATCTGGCGGATCGAAACGGGGCAGACGTCGTTGCGCAGCCTCGACGTCGAGGCCATGTGCAAGGTGTACGGCGCGCCGGCCGATCTGGTCGAACCACTGGCCGCCCTGGCTCGCGAAACCAAGGCACGGGGTTGGTGGACGAGCTACGGCGATGTGATCGCGGAGGGCTTCGAGGTCTACATCGGTCTCGAGGAAGCCGCGTCGGGGCTGGCACTCTACGAGGACGGCCTGGTCCCGGCGCTGTTGCAGACCCAGGACTACGCGAAAGCGCTGTTCGAGCAGACGATTCCCGACCTGACCGAGGCGGAGCTCGAGCGCAGGCTGCGGGTGCTCGCCGCCAGGCAGGCCCTGGTCACCAGGGCCGATGCCCCGCTGCGGCTGGACGTGGTGCTGGCCGAGTCGGTGCTCACCCGCTTCATCGGTGACGAGCGCGTGCGCGCGGGCCAGCTCGCGCGATTGCGGGAGCTGGCCGAGCGCGACACGGTGCGTATCCAGGTGGTTCCCGGCGATTCCGGCTATCACTCCGGTCTCGAATCCGGTCGGTTCGTGATCCTGGATTTCGGGGTCGACGATTCGGTGGATCGACCGGAGCCGCCGGTGGTCTACGTGGAAACCTTCGCGGGCAGCAGCTATCTCGACAAACCGGCCGAATGCGACCGCTACCGGCGGGCGTTCACCGACATCACCGTGGCGGCTACGGGCACGCTGTAGGGCTGTCCCACGAACCGGCGAGCACCGAACGGTGGGTGGGCAGGGCGCTGTCGTAGACCGCCCTGCCCTTGTCGGTGAGTTGGACGAAGATGGCGCGGCGGTCGAGATCGCACATGCTCCGCTCGACCAGTCCGTCGCGTTCCAGTCTCGCCACCGCGCGCGAGAGCGCGCTCTGGCTCAGGTAGATGTCCTGGGCCAGTTCTGTCATGCGGTACTTCTGACACGCCGCGTCGACCAGTCGGTCCAGCGTTTCGAATTCGCTGAGGCCGATCTCGTGGTCCCTTTGGAGCGCCTTCTCCAGGGCGCAACTCACGGCGGCGTGCCTGCCGAGTAGTTCGCGCCACTGACCGACCAGCTCGGTGGGCGCTTCAGTGCGCCGAGCTGACGTTACGGCCGGATTCATGGCCCCATCTTAGTGGTAGGCACCTGTTCATGCAACGGCATTTTATGTGTTGGCAATTAATGCACACGCATGTAATGTCCTCCGCATGACTTCGCCAGCAACGCTTTCGGCCGCAGATCAGGCGACCGATCCCACCAGGTGGCCCCTCCGGCTCTGGGGCATGCTGATCACTCTGTGCATCGTTCTCTTCCTCGACGGGCTCGACGTCTCGATGATCGGCGTCGCGCTGCCGTCCATCGGCGCCGAACTCGATCTGTCCACCTCCACCCTGCAGTGGCTCGTCAGCGGCTACATCCTCGGCTACGGCGGCCTGCTGCTGCTGGGCGGACGCACCGCCGACCTGCTCGGACGCCGCAAGGTCTTCCTCATCGCACTCGCGGTGTTCGCCGTCGCATCACTGGTCGGCGGGCTGGTGAGCGACCCCGCTCTGCTGATCGCCACCCGTTTCATCAAGGGCCTGGCCGCCGCGTTCACCGCGCCGACCGGCTTGTCGATCATCACCACCACCTTCGCCGAGGGAAAAGCGCGCAACAAGGCGCTGTCGATCTACACCGTCTTCGGTGCGGGCGGCTACTCCATGGGTCTGCTGTTCGGCGGCCTCATGACCGGCGTCGGCTGGCGCTGGACCTTCCTGCTGCCCGTCCCGATCGCCGTCGCCGCGCTGATCGCCGCGTTCGTGCTGGTGCCCAAGGACGGTAAGGCCGAGGAAGGCGGGCACGATCTGCTCGGCGCGCTGCTGTCGACGGCAGGCATGTTGTTGCTGGTCTACACCGTGGTCACCGCGCCGGAAGTCGGTTGGGCCTCGGGCCGCACCATCGGTTCGTTCCTCGCCGTGATCGCCCTGTTCGCCGCGTTCGTCGTCACCGAGCAGCGCGTGAAGCACCCGCTGGTTCGCCTCGGCATCCTGCGCAAGGCCTCGCTCGTGCGAGCCAGTCTGGCCATCATCGCGGTCGCCGGTTCGTACTTCTCCTGGCAGTTCATCGTGACCCTGTACATGCAGGACACCCTGGAATGGTCGGCGCTGAAGCTGGCGATGGCCCTGCTGCCGGTGGGCATCCTGGTCGTCGGGTCGGCCTTCTTCTCCGAGAAGCTGATCGACCGTTTCGGCACCGGACCGGTCATCGCGGTCACCATGAGCGTGATGGCGATCGGCTACCTGCTGTTCCTGCGGATCGACACGGCTCCCGGCTACTTCACCGTGCTGCTGCCCGCGATCCTGTTGATCGGCATCGGCTGGGTCGGCTTCCCGGCGATCAATGTACAGGCCACCAGCGGTATCGACGACGACGAGCAGGGTCTCGCGGCAGGCGTGCTGCAGACCTCCATGCAGGTCGGCGCTGCCATCGTGCTCGCGGTGACCACCGCTATCGTCACCTCCGGCGGGCACGGAACGAGTGCCACTGCGCAGCAGATGCTCGACACCTACCGGCCGGGCCTCGAGTTCGCGGCGGGCGTCACCATCGTCGGCGCACTGGTCGCGCTGACGGTCTTCCTGCCCAGGTTCCGCAAGCCCGCCCAGGACGCACCGGTCGTCGAGGCGAAGGTTCTCGAACCGGTCGCCTGATCGAATAACGCCGAACGGCACCACCCCACGCGGGTGGTGCCGTTCGTTTCACGTGAATCAGTCGGAAAACTTCGGCGCTGCTTCGTCTTTCGCCGAGCGAACGTAGGTCAGCGGGCGGCCGTCGCGGCCCTCGGTCGGCCAGGCGATAGCGAGGCGCGGATCGAAAGCGTCCATGTCCCTGTCGAATTCGGGGGAGTACTCGAGCGAGCAGAGGTAGGTCACCGTCGAGCGGTTCTCCAGCGAGAGGATGGCATGGCCGAGACCCTCGGACAGGAACACCGAGCGGCGCGACACGTCGTCGAGCAACACACTGTCCCACCGGCCGTAGGTCGGCGAGCCGGGTCGCAGGTCGACCACCACGTCCAGGAACGCACCGCGCACACAGGTCACATACTTGGCCTGACCGGGCGGATTGTCGGTGTAGTGGATACCGCGCAGCACCCCGGCTGCTGAGACCGAAGTGTTCACCTGGTGCAGTTCGAACGGGCGTCCGGTGGCCTTCTCGAACTCCGAGGCCTTGAACGACTCACAGAACATGCCGCGGTCGTCGCCGAGCAGACGCGGGGTCACCACCCAGGCGCCGGGGATCGCCAGTTCACGAAACTCCATGTGTTACCAGTCTTTTCCACGGTCGATCAGATCCAGCAGGTAGCGGCCGTAGCCCGAGCGCACCATCGGTTCGGCGAGCTTGCACAGCTGTTCGTCGGAGATCAGGCCGCGTCGCCACGCCACTTCCTCCGGCACGCCGATCTTGAGGCCCTGGCGTTCCTCGATGGTGCGCACGTAATTGGCGGCGTCGAGCAGGGAGTCGAAGGTGCCGGTGTCGAGCCAGGCGGTGCCGCGTGCCAGTACGTCGACGCTGAGCCGGTTCTGCTCGAGGTAGGCGCGGTTGATATCGGTGATCTCGTACTCCCCGCGCGCCGACGGGCGCAGCTCGCGGGCGATCTCGACCACGTCGTTGTCGTAGAAGTAGAGGCCGGGGATGGCGTAGTTCGAGCGCGGGACCTTCGGCTTCTCCTCGATGGAGACCGCACGGCCCTGATCGAACTCCACCACGCCGTAGGCGGTGGGGTCCTTCACCCAGTAGGCGAACACCGCGCCGCCGTCGATGTCGTGGAAGCGTTCCAGGCTGGCGCCGAGGCCGGGTCCGTGGAAGATGTTGTCGCCGAGGACCAGCGCGGCCGGTTCGTTGCCGATGTGATCGGCCCCGAGGACGAAGGCGCTCGCGAGGCCGTCGGGTTCGGGCTGCACCACATAGCTGATCGCGACGCCGAACTGGCTGCCGTCGCCCAGCAATCGGGAAAACGCGTCGGCGTCCTCCGGCGTGGTGATCACCAGAATGTCGTCGATCCCTGCCAGCATGAGAGTGGACAGCGGGTAGTAGACCATGGGTTTGTCGTAGACCGGGACGAGCTGCTTGCTCACCCCGCGCGTGATCGGGTGCAACCGTGAGCCGGTGCCGCCCGCCAAGATGATTCCGCGCATAGGTGGCAAGTCTGCCAGTTCCCTCCTCCCCGGAGACGGGGAGGTTCCGACACGTCGACGAATTGGTCACGAACGTTTCGTGGCCGGGTGTGTCGGGCGATAACTGAGACAGACATGGCGCTCATCTGATTATGTGAGCTCCGATGTGTGAAACATCACTGTGTTAGATGTCAGCGCCGACATCCGATCCGGGGGGATACGCCTTGGTCAGGGGTCGACGCGCCAGCTGTGAGGTAGGTGCGCGATGGTAACCACGAAGATCACCGGCGTGATGGGTGGGCTCGCGCCCGTGGCCCCGATCGGCACCACGAGCAGGCCGGAG
Source organism: Nocardia sp. PE-7 (assembly GCF_030486425.1). NCBI lineage: Bacteria > Bacillati > Actinomycetota > Actinomycetes > Mycobacteriales > Nocardiaceae > Nocardia > Nocardia sp. PE-7. Next base: position 7,096,139 of record NZ_CP129614.1, read on the forward strand.
CCGGGCATCATCGTCAACTCCGGCCGGACCAGCACCTCCTCGCGTGTCCTGATGGGCGCCTGCCTCGGCGTCATCGGACCGCTGCTGCGCACCGTGCCCATCAACCGGGCCACCATCCCGGTCGGCGCCGTCGCGATCGACCTGTTGTCGCGGCTGCGACCCGAACCCCACGGCATCGAACGCGAGCAGATCCAGCTCAGCGATTTCAAGATGGAGATGGTCCGGCCCGCGGGCGGCTCGCGCGCGCTGCGCCACGGCGCGGTGCTGTACATGCACGGCGGTGGATTCGCGGTCTGTGGATTGCAGACGCATCGTGCGATCGCGGCCGGACTGGCGCGGCGCACCGGGCTGCCGGTCCTCAATGTCGAATACCGGCAGCTGCCCGGTTCGATCGATGCCTCGATCGACGACTGTGTGCTCGCCTACCGCTGGCTGCTGCGCCACGGCGCCGATCCGGCGCGCATCGTGTTCGCCGGTGATTCGGCCGGCGGGTTCCTGACCTTCGCCACCGCGATCCGCTCCCGCGAGATCGGCCTGCCGCTGCCCGCCGCCCTCGTCGGCCTCAGTCCGCTGCTCGATCTGGATTACCGGGCCAAAGAGGGGTACGTCAATGTCGACCGGGATGCCTACATTCCGCTGAAAGGGCTCGAGGCGGTCGTCCACCTCGGCGCCGAGCACGAAGGTCCGCTCGATCCCGCGCTCTCACCGGTCAACGCGGACCTGGCGGGAATGCCGCCGGTCCTGCTCATCGCGGCCGAAGACGAACTGCTGCGCTACGACTGTGAGCTGATGGCCCATCGGCTCACCGCCGCGGGCGTGCCGAACACGCTGGAGCTGTGGCGTGGGCAGGTGCACGCGTTCATGAGCATCCTGCCGAGCATGCCGGAGAGTCGTTCGGCGCTCGGCCGGGTGGCGAAGTTCGTCCGCACCGCGGTGGAACCGGCACAGCGGGCCCGCACGGCCTGAGAACGGCTCGGGCGGTTCTGATCACGGTCGGCCGACCGAGCCACCCTCGAACGTGAACGAAGCGGCCCCGCTCGGAGAACCGAGCGGGGCCGCTTTCCTTCTGTCCTACGGCGAAATTACTTGGCCGGGGGGGTGAAGGGGGCGGAGATGGTGGTGAAGTACTGGATCGCAGCACCGATCGCGACCGGGGCGGTCACGAAGATCTGGCCCAGGAGGACACCGAGGGCGCCGATGCTGGTAGCGCCGACGACGCAACCCGCGAGCGGGCCCGCGCCGAACAGGGCGAGCAGCACGCCGGTCGCGACCAGGCCGATCGCCGCACCCGTGACGCAACCGATGGCAGCGCCGGCGAGGCCGCCGCCCAGGGTGCCGATGGTGGCGCCCATGGAGATGGTGGAGGTCAGACGGCTCCAGGCGGCCTGCTCACGCTCGTACTCGGTCTTCCACGGCGCCTGGTTGTCGTAAGGCAGGGCGACCGGCTTGTAGACAGCCTTGGCCGGGTCCAGCTGCGGGCTCAGGGTGGCGGTGTTGCCCGAGATCTCGGCCGCGATCGGCAGCTCGAACTCGTCGAGGCGGAAGGTCAGCGGGGTACCGGCGACGGTGGTGCCGTTGGCAGCCTTGATCTTGAAGGCGCCGTCTTCGACGACCAGCGAGCCCGCGTCGGTGGTGATGACGGACTTGGAACCGTCGACGACCTGGGCGGTGTAGTTGATCGGGGCGGCCTCTTCGACCGGCGCGGCGTTGACGGTGCCGGCAGCAACGCCCATGGCAGCGATCAGCAGCGCCGACGTGGCGGCGAATTTCCTCATCAGCATTTTTGTTGAACCTCAAGTTTGGAGCGTGCGGAGGGGACTGGTAGATCAAAAGCTCCCGCAGCTAACCAGAGGTGAACCCGCTGTGACTGTTAGTTCAAGTTTTGTTCACCACTGATACCCCGATGCCGGTGCGCTGATAGAAACCTGAGCATTGACCGGGGTTTTTCTCAGTAAAACCAACTCTGAGTCTTAACCTACTTACAGGTAGTGTGACGGAGATCACTGTGTAAATAGATGGCGGGTCACAGCTCAGAGACGTTCCAGCAACACATAACGACGGCCCGTTCGTCACGAGGGCTCTCGCAATGCCCGTATCGTTGACCGAGTGCGAGTGCTCGTAACCGGCGGGGCCGGGTTCATCGGTGCGAATTTCGTCCAACAGACCGTGGCCACGCGCCCGGATGTCCAAGTGACCGTGCTCGACGCGCTCACTTACGCGGGCAACCGGGCGTCGCTGGATCCGGTCGCGGATCGGATCGAATTCGTGCACGGCGATATCGCCGACCTCGATCTGGTCGACAATCTGGTCAGCGGGGTGGACGCGGTCGTGCATTTCGCCGCCGAATCCCACAACGACAACTCCCTGGCCGAGCCGTGGCCGTTCGTGCAGACCAATATCGTCGGCACCTACTCGCTGCTGCAGGCCGTGCGCCGCCACGATGTGCGCTACCACCACATCTCCACCGACGAGGTGTACGGCGATCTCACCCCCGACGAGCCGGGCTTCACCGAATCCACCGCCTACAACCCGTCGAGCCCGTATTCGGCGACCAAGGCGGGTAGCGACATGCTGGTCCGTGCCTGGACCAGGTCTTTCGGTATCCGGGCCACCCTGTCGAACTGCTCGAACAACTACGGCCCGTACCAGCATGTTGAGAAATTCATTCCCCGCCAGATCACCAATCTGATCGACGGGGTGCGCCCGCGCCTCTACGGCGCAGGTCATCAGGTGCGCGACTGGATTCACGTCGAGGACCACAATCGCGCGGTCTGGGACATTCTCGAACGCGGCCGCACGGGTCGGACATATCTGATCGGGGCGCAGGGCGAGCTCGACAACCTCACCGTCGTCCAGCTCATCCTGCAGGCATTCGATCGCGAGCCCACCGATTTCGATCATGTGACCGATCGCCCCGGCCACGACCAGCGCTACGCCATCGACGCGAGCCTGCTGCGCGAGGAACTGGGCTGGTCACCGCGCTACGCGGACTTCCGGGCGGGGCTGGCCGACACCGTCGCCTGGTACCGCGACAACGAGAACTGGTGGCGACCGAAAAAGGCCGATACCGAACGCGCCTACGCGGCCGCGGGCGAAAAGACGCTGTAAACCCCCACCGTCGTCTGGGGAATTATCCCCAGACGACGGTGTAATACGTTGCGGCGGCGGCGATAAGCGCGAAAGTCGACGCACAAGCGACGGTGATGGCGGTTCCGCGGGTCGGAATCACCCCGTCGGAATTCGAGAGCCGCAGCGGTACAACGCGTGCGAGCACGGCGAGCGCCATGATCGCCAGCGGCACGAAATACCGACCCTGTACACCGTCGATTATGTAGAAATCGACCGGCGTGAACGACATGTACAGCGTCACGTAGATCATCGCCACACTCGCCAGTACCGTCAGCGCCACGATCAGCGTGCGACGGAAAGTGGCGGTGGCAGTACTCATTCGGTCGACGATGCCGAAACTCACCGCGAAAGCGAGCAGGCAGGCCAGCATGGAGATCGCCGGTGCGTCCACATACGCGAAACCGAGTTCACCGAAGAACTGGTTGAACCAGCGATGATCGCGCAGCGCGATGCTCTCGCCGAAGGTATGCACGAATTGCACCGGGTCGCTGAGGATTCCCTTCAGCTGATCGCCCGGCCGCACCTGACCCCACTGATGGGGCGGGCGCATCAGGCCCATGCCGTCGCCGGTGGGCGCCGCGATCTTCGTCCAGGCGAGGAAAAGAACCCCGCCCGTCACCGCGAATGCCCACGGAAGGAATTTCAGCTTTCCGGCGAAACCGAGCCGGTCGGCGGGGACGACCACGACGAGCATCGCCAACAACACGTAGGTCGGTTTACTCAGCGGCAGCGCGATCGTCGCGGCGAGCAGTGCGGCGGTTTCGGCTCGGTGCAATCGATCACCGACGAAAAGCGCTTTCAGCAGCAACGCCGACACCATGATCGCGAGTGCGTTGGTGAGCGTGTCCGCGGTGACGGTGCCCGCCTGGAACAGTGCGATCGGCAGCACCGCGACGGTGAACACCAGCCACTGGCTACGCCGCTCACGCAGCGCGTAGAGCCCGAATCCGACCACCGCGAGATAGGCCACCAGCCCGGCGAACCGCGCCAGCAGATACAGGCCACCCACGTTGAGGCCGAGCGCCTCACCCAGGCGAATGCCGATGGCCGCGGGCACATATGGCACCGGCGAGTAGGCGGCGGTGTTGGTGAACCACATCTGCCGCGTCGTCGAGGAGATCTCGGCCGAGCCGAGCCGGTCGTAGGCGGCGGGGTCGGCCACCATCGCGTCGGGCTCGTCGGGGTTGTCGTTGTAGTCGATGAACGCGTAGCCCATCAGTTCGTCGACGGAGACCGGAATCTGGCCGCCGTAGGCCACACCGCGATCGTCGACGATGCGCTGGGGGAACACCCCGCCGTGCGCGACCTGATAGGCGCGGCCGAACTGGGTGATCTCGTCGTGGCCCCAGAAGGCGGGCGTGAGCACGGCGAACACGGCACCGAACACGGTCGCGACCATCGCGAACGCCACCGTGGCGGCGCCGAATCGCTGGGTCAGCGCGCGCACCGGCGCCAACGCTCGATCCTTACGCGCGGGGGTCTTGCTGGGTTCGACAGCAGTCGTCTCGGGTTCGGTAGAGGTGGTCACCGATGCTCTCCGGCCGCGACGTCCTCGCTCACCCCGGCGGCCGAATAGCGCAGGTAGACCAGGCGCGCCGTCTCATGGCGAGAGCGACGGATGCCGTCGAGGATCAGGCCTGCGGTCCAGGCGAGGCTGCCGAGCAGCAACAGCGTGAAGGCCAGGAACAATGTCGGGAACCGTGCCACCAGGTGGGTGTTGTAGTAATCGATCACGATCGGCACGGTCAGGACGACCGAGATCAGCCAGGCCACGGTGCCGAACAGGCCGTAGAACGCCACCGGGCGTTCGTGGCGGGCCAGGCCGAGGATCAGCGCGAGGATCTTGGTGCCGTCGCGGTAGGTGCGCAGCTTGGACTCGCTGCCGGCGGGGCGGTCACGGAAACCGACCGACACCGAGGTCTGCGGAACGCGCAGGTGCAGCGAATGCACGGTCAGCTCGGTCTCGATCTCGAATTCCCGCGACACCGCGGGGAAGCTCTTCACGAACCGGCGCGAGAACACCCGGAAACCGCTGAGCATGTCTTCGACGTTCTCGCCGAAGACCTTGCCGACCACGCCGTTGAGCACCTTGTTGCCGGTCTCGTGGCCGCTGCGGTAGGCGCTGGTATCGGTGGCGTCCTGCTTGCGCACGCCGAGAATGTGGTCGTAGGGGCCCTCGAGCAGCGTCTTGATCATCAGCGGAGCGGCCGACGCCTCGTAGGTGTCGTCGCCGTCGATCATCAGATACACGTCGGCATCGATATCGGCGAAGGCGCGGCGCACCACGTTGCCCTTGCCCTTGGTGTTCTCGTGGCGCACGATCGCCCCGGCCTCGCGGGCACATTCGGCGGTGCGGTCGGTGCTCAGATTGTCGTAGACGTAGACGACGATCCCCGGCACGGCGGCTTTGAGGTCGGCGACGACCTTGGCGACCGCGGCCTCTTCATTGTGGCAGGGAACCACGGCGGCAATGCGAAGCTCGGTGGAGTCCACCCGGGTCAATCCTCGAAGTTAGGCAGCAGTGGGACACCGGGAGGCTACAGGATTTTTGGCGGCGCGGGCGCCGCGTGTTCGCGGCCCTGAGGGGCCGCCGGTCAGGCACCGTTGCTTGCTCCTTCGTCGCCTACGCAACGGCGCCTGACCGGCGACCCGGCCGCGAACCGGCCACTGCGTGGCCGCCCCTCCCTAGGGGTCGGGGGTGGTGGTTGGCTACGGTCAGGGCGTGTCGCAATCCGTTGAACCGTCTGCTGTTCCCTTCGTGTCGAAGGTGATCGCGGGATTGCGGCAGGGTGCGGCGTTCCTTGTTGTGGGGGCGATCGGGTTTCTCGTCGATGCGGGGACTTACAACCTGTTGGTGTTCTGGGGTGGGGGTTTTTCCCTCTCCGAGGGTGTGCTCTATCACTCGCCACTGGTCGCCAAGATCATCGCGATCGTGGTGGCGACGGTGGTCACCTACTTCGGGAACAAGTGGTGGACCTACTCGCACCGTAAGTCCGACAGCCCTGGTCGGGAATATCTGCTGTACGCGATCGTCAATGTGGTAGCGATCCTCCTGCAACTCGGCTGCCTCGGGTTTTCCCGATATGTGCTCGATCTGTCGTCACCGCTGGCGGACAACATTTCCGCCACTGTGGTCGGCCAGACGATGGCGGTCGTATTCCGCTATTGGGCCTACAGCAAATTCGTTTTCACCGGCTCGTCGGCAAGCGATGAGCAACACGCGCGGGGTGCGGCTACACCTCACTGACCACGCGAGGGCGGCGCGCGATTGATATCCTCGCCCCGCCCGCCGCGACGCCCACTTTTACGTGACTCCCTGCGCCGGCGCAGTCGATACCGAGAATTTCGAGGACTTCATGGAGCAGTCGGCTACCAAAGCCGTGACCGAATCGAACGATCGGCGCGAGGCCGCGCCCGCATCGCTGCGGGGTGAACACTCAGCGCCCGAGCGGCTCGTGCTGGCCCGAGGCATCTTCACCGGGCCGTCGGCGCGGGTGAGCGATGACCTCTACGCGGTCGTCAAGGGGGGTGCTGCGGTTCGGGAACGGCACTCGCTGCACCTGCCGAAGGGCGCGACCGCACACACCAACACCTACTTCGGCCGGTTGGCTGCCAGTTACTGGCAGCGCTGGACCACCGTCACCGAGGTGTCGGTGGGTGCGCAGCTGACTGTCGGCGACAAGGCGAACGTGCGCCTGGTGGCCTCCGATATCGCCGGGCACCGCCGCATCATCGCCTCGCTGGTGGCCACCAGCAGCGGCTACGTCTCGCTCACCGCGCCGCTGGATCAGTACGTCGACGGTGGCGCGCTGTGGCTCGAGTTCGATGCCGTCGGGGGCGAACTCGACATCACCGAGCTCGCCTGGACCGCGCAGGCGCCCGAGAAGGTCCGCCCGGTCGCCATCGCGATCTGCACCTTCAACCGGGCCGAGGATTGCGCGCACACCGTCGCCGCGCTGGCATCGGACGCGACCGTACTGGCCGCGATCGACGCGGTGTACGTCGTCGACCAGGGCACCGATCCGGTCGAGGATCGCCCGCTGTTCCAGCAGGTCCGTCCCGATTTCGGCGACAAGCTGCGCTACATCCGCCAGCCCAACCTCGGCGGCGCGGGCGGCTTCACCCGTGGCCTGTACGAGGTGTCGGCGGCCAACGAGCATGCCGACGTCATCCTGATGGACGACGACATCCTTTGCGAGCCCGAGACCGTCCTGCGCCTACAGGCGTTCGCCAACCTGACCGTCGAACCGACCCTGGTCGGCGCGCAGATGCTGTTCCTGCTCAACCCCGACTACCTCAATGTCGGCGCGGAAGAAGTGCATCTGCACGAGCTCAAGCACGGCCAGAAGGTGCCCAAGGCACTGCGCAACACCTCCATGCTCAAGAAGAACCAGGAGCGTCGCGTCGACGCGGGCTACAACGCCTGGTGGACCTGCCTGATCCCGGCCGAGGTGGTCGCCAAGATCGGGCTGCCGGTGCCGATCTTCTTCCAGTGGGACGACGTGGAATACGGCATCCGGGCGCGCGAGCACGGTTTCGTCACCGTCACCCTGCCCAACGCCGCCGTCTGGCACGCCGACTTCTACTGGAAGGACTACGACGACTGGGCGCGGTACTTCTCCACCCGTAACTCGCTCATCGTCGGCGCCCTGCACACCGATCTCGACGGCAAGGCGATCACACGCGAGTTCTTCCGCTACATCGCCGAGCACCTCGTCGGCATGCAGTACGGGCTGGTGCACACCACCCTGCAGGGCATCGAAGACTTTATGAAGGGCCCGAAGGCGTTGCGCGACGGCGGTATCGACGCCCTCGCCGCCGCCCGCAGCAGCCGCAACGACTACCCCGAAACCATCAAGCACCCCGCGGCCACCCCGCCGGTGAACTCCGCCGACATCTCCGTGCGCCGAGCCAGCGGCGAACCGAGCCGCGTCACCCTGGTGCTGATCAAGCGCGCGATCACCCAGTGGACCGGCCGCACCCAGCCCGGTCTGATCGGCGTCACCCGCGAGGACGCGCACTGGTGGCACATCGGTCTGTTCGAGCACGTGGTGGTCACCGACGCTTCCCAGTCCGGCGTGCGGGTGCGTCGCCGGGACAAGGCTCGTGCTCGCGCACTGCTGATTCGCGCCTACCGCACCCTGCGCAAGCTCCGTAAGGAACTCCCGGCGCTGCAGGCCGAATACCGCAGGGCCGTACCGGAACTCACGAGCCGGGAGAACTGGGCGCGGCTGTACGGCATCGACCCGAGCTGATCCATGACCCGTTTCGTCCGGGCCGCCTCCGCTGCTGACGCGGAGGCGGCCGCCGGGTTGCTGACCGAGTTGCACGCGCATTTCGAGGTGCACCGTCCAGCCGACATCGTGCGCCGCACGCGGCGGCTCACCCAGAACGACTACTCCACTTGGCGACCCGCGCCCCTGCTGATCGTCGAGGACGAGACACCGCTCGGATTCGCGACCTACCAGCTCGACGAGCCGGCCAAGTGGGGGCCCGGTGGGCTACGGATCTCCGAATTCCTGATCACCGAGTCGGCGCGCGGCACCGGTGCGGGCGCCATCCTGCTGGCCGAATTGCAGGAGGTCGCGCGTGCCGCGGGTGTTTCTGTGAGTGAGCCGAATCAGGCTGCGCCCGAGGTGTTCACGACGGTGGAGCGCTATATCGGCGCGCACGTCGTCAACTTCGCTTTCGAGAAGCGCCGCGCCGATCATTGGTCCTCCCTGCGTGCGGAGGCAGCGGAAAAAGGCTGGCCCGCGCCGCAACTCAACGACCTATGGCACACCGAACTCCACGACGATCCCGAGATCGGCCACCTGTACGCCGAGGGTGAGGTCCCGTTCATCCTGCTGCCCGACGGCCGGGTGGTCACCGCACGATTCCGGACGATCTATGTCAAGGAATACCTCGGTCACGGCCCGGAGAACCGCTGGACGCTGGCCCTGTCCGGAAGCGAGTTGCGCTCGGTGGGCGGCGGGCTGGAGATCGACCACAGCTGGTCACGAGCGGAGAACCGTCCCGCGCTCGCGGTGCCCATCGACGACGGCCGACTCATGGTGAACTACTCCTACTACGCCAGCAATCACTTCGGCTCCGACCAGGGCACCATCGACTACCTGATCGATCTGGTCGAGGCCACCGCGTCCCAACGCGCCCACGTCACCTTCGAAGAGGATTAGCGTGATCATCAGGCACTGTGCGTGCCTGATGATCACCTGCTCGGGCTCAGCGGCGGCCGCGTTCGCGGTAGTTCTTCCGCTGCTGCTTGCTGATGTCGCGCCAGACCCGTTCGCGTTCAGCGGCCAGGCGCTTGTCGGTGCGCGCCGCCATCCACTCGTTCTCTCTGGCGAGTTTGCGATAGCTGGTCAGCCTGCGTTCGGTGATGGTGCCATCGGCCAGTCCGGCCTGTACCGCGCAGCCCGGCTCGGTCTCGTGCGCGCAGTCGGCGAAACGGCAATCGGCGGAAAGGGATTCGATGTCGCTGAAGGTCTTGCCGATGCCTTCAGCAGCGTCGTAGAGGCCGATGCCACGCAGGCCGGGAGTGTCGATGAGCGTGCCGCCGCCGGGTAGTGGTCGCAGCTCACGGTGCACCGTGGTGTGGCGGCCTTTGCCGTCCACCGCGCGAACCGCGTTGGTGGCGAACACTTCCGCGCCCAGCAGTGCGTTGGCGAGGGTGGATTTACCCGCACCGGACGGACCGATCAAGGCGACGGTGCCGTTGAGCACAGCGGTCAGCACATCGAGACCGACCGCCGCGGCGGCACTGACCGCCACCACGGTCGCGCCGGGCGCGACCGCACGCACCTCGTCGAGCGGAAGATATGCCGCCGCATCGGCTTTGGTGAGCACGACGACCGGCTGGGCATTGCTCTCCCAGGCCAGCGCGAGCATCCGTTCGATCCGCCCCAGGTCGACATCACCGTCGGCGGCGGAACAGATCAGCACGGTATCCACATTGGTGGCGAGCACCTGTGCCACCGAGCGCCCCGACACCGACGATCGCATGATCGCCGAGCGCCGTGGGAGCAGTTGTCGCACAGTGTTTTCGGCGTCGAGACCGACCCAATCGCCGGTGCACAGCCCGGTGATGTCACGCGGGCAGGCGGCGCGCGCCTGGCCGTGCGGGGTGACCACATCGCATTCGCTGCGGTCCATCCGAACGATGCGGGCAGGCGCGAGATCGCCGAGGAGCGGGAGATATTCAGAAGCTACGGTTTCGGTCCAGCCGTAAGGGACGAGCAGGTCGTAGTCGACCATCGTGAGTAATCCTTCGTCGGGTGCCGAACCCGAACGAGGGGTTCAGCGAGTAGAGGTGATGTCCGGAGCAACCTGGGCGGGCGCACAATCGCGCCGCCCGGCCACGGCAATCCACACGTGTGTACTCACGGACATCCACCTCCTCTCCAACGTTCGAACACCACTGTGCCCGACCACGCCGACACCCGGCAACTCATTTTCCGTGCGCGGTCTCGCGCTGTCGTCACATGGGCGCACTCGCGCTGTTGCGCGACCCGCCCCTGTCCTGCGGGTAGGCGTTCGTGGCTACGGCACGAAGACATCGGTCGACTGGGGGATGTTGGGCTTGTCGGTGCGGACCGTGACCTGGACTCGACCGCGGCCGGTGTTCGCGATCACGTCCTGGACCGGGTAGGTGCTGGTGCTGGTAGCCGGGATGAAGCGGGTCACCGAGCCGGTGGCGCCGTTGTCCAGGTTCTTCCAGTCGACGACAACGTTCACGTCGCATGCCAGCACGGTGGGTGCCCAGTTGCCGAGTGGGGAGAAGCCCTGCGAGACGCGCAAGGCGATGCTGTGGGTGGCGCCGGGCGCCACGCTCGGAGAATTGAGCGGTCCGTCGAACGCGGTGCCCGCCACGTTCAGGATGCCGACGCAGACGCCGTTGCCCAGGGTAGCCACCGGCGCGGTCCTGACTTCGTTCATCACGCAGGAGCGCGGGCCGACATTGGACCAGCCGAGCTGGCAGACGTCGTCCGCTCGGGCGGTGCCGGGCGCGGCGAGACAGAGCGCGGCGCCGGCGAGCACGGTCGCCGCGGCGGAGGCAAAACTCTTTGCGAAGGTCACGTTTCGCATAGTAAGACCGAACCGCCGATTGTTGCCAGAGGGAACTACCCCCTAGTTTCAGGGGCTAGTCGGGTTTACCGAAGTGCTCGTTGCGGCCCAGCGAGCGCAGCCGGAACCACTCCTTGAGCCCCGCCGGATCGCGGCGGGTCACCAGGAAGAACCAGGAGAAACGGATCCACTCCTGCGGCAGCAGCTTGCGCATACCGGGCTGCGACATCAGGTAGCCGCGATTGCGGTAGGTGAAGTAGCGCTTCACCGGGTCGTCCGGGTACTGGGTGTGCATCCGCCCGCCCAGGATCGGCTTGAACTCCTCGGCGCCGTTGGGATGCAGGTAGGCGGTTTGCAGACAGGTGCCGAACGGCAGCCCGGAGCGCACGAGCCGGCGATGCACCTCCACCTCGTCGCCACGCACGAACAGGCGCAGGTCGGGCACACCGATCAGATCCACGGCCTTCGCCGAGATCAGCGCGCCGTTGAACAGCGACGCGATGCCGGGCAGGAAGTCCTCGTCGCCGAGCTCCGACCGCAGCCGCCGCCACACCACGCCACGGCGCAGCGGGAACGCGAGACGATCGGGTTCGTCGATATCGCAGACCACCGGCGACACCTCGACCAGGTTGTGCCTGCGCGCGCAGTCGATCAGTTTCGCGAGCACTTCGGGGCCGTCGGGGCGGCCGTCGTCGTCGGCCAGCCATACCCAGTCCGCGCCCTGGGTGAGCGCGTGCAGCATGCCGAGCGCGAAACCGCCCGCGCCGCCGAGGTTGTGGCGTGAGCCCAGGTAGGTGGCCTCGATCGGCTGCTGCGCGACCAGCTCGGCCACCGCGTCCTCGTTGGCGTTGTCGACGACGATCAGATGGTCGACCGGACGGGACTGCGAGGCGAGCACTTTCAGCGATTCGGCGAGCAGCTCGCGGCGCTTGTGAGTGACGACCACCGCGATGATCCGCGCGGTCGGACCGGTGTCGGTCGTGATGTCGGCGGGTTCCGCGCCGACCGGCAGCTCGGCGTCGTCGGCCAGCACAACGGGTTGCGCGGGCTCCAGCTCATCGGGCAGCACAGCGGCGGGTTCGACGGGTGCCGGAGTCGCCTCTAGTCGGTCGGTCATGCTGAACCCACCCGGCACGGCAGCCGGGGCAGCCTCGTCACGTTGACCGCTCATACCTGATTCTGCTCCAACTTCTTCTCGCCCGCCGCGCCGCCGGCGCCCTCGGTCTCCAGATCGCGCAGCACCTGTGCCACGTGATTACCCGCCTCGGGCCCTTCATACGCTCGCACAACATCCTCGATCCCGCCCTGTTCGCGGATCTGACCGTGGTCGATCCACATCGCGGTATCGCAGAGCTGGGCGAGGAATTCGTTGGAGTGGCTGGCGAACACGAGGATGCCCGAACGCGCGACCAGCGACTGCAGCCGCGTGCGCGCCTTCTTCATGAACTCCGCGTCGACCGCGCCGATGCCCTCGTCGAGCAGCAGGATCTCGGGGTCGATCGAGGTGACCACACCCATCGCCAGCCGCACCCGCATGCCGGTGGAGTAGGTGCGCAGCGGCATCGACAGGTATTCGCCCAGCTCGGTGAAGTCGGCGATCTCGTCGATCTTGGCCATCATCTGCTTGCGCGTCTGGCCGAGGAACAGGCCACGGATGATGATGTTCTCGTAGCCGGAGATCTCCGGGTCCATGCCGACGCCGAGGTCGAACACCGGGGCCACCCGGCCGCGGATGCGCGCACTGCCGCGCGAGGGTTCGTAGATGCCCGACAGCAGGCGCAGCAGCGTCGACTTGCCCGCGCCGTTGTGGCCGACCAGGCCCACCCGGTCGCCTTCTTTGAGCGAGAGATTGATGTCGCGCAGCGCCTCGACCACCACCACATCGGAGCTGTTGCGCCCGATCGCGCCGCCCGCCTTGCCGAGGAACGCCTTCTTCAGCGACCGCGACTTGGCGTCGAAGATCGGGAACTCGACCCACGCCTCATGGGTTTCGATACTCACACGGCTCATCGAGAACTGCTCCTAAACCCAGTACGGGACGCGGGCACGGTACTGCTTGAGCGCCAGGACCGCGACGGCCCAGCCGGCGACGGTGAACGCGCAGACGACCGCCCAGTGATGCCACTGCGACGGTTCGCCGAGCAGGGGAGCGCGCACGATCTCCAGGTAGTGATAGGTGGGGATGATCTCGAGGAGCTTGGCGCGGTCGCCGGCCCCGCCGACCGAGTTCTCCAGCGCCTTCGTCGACCACATCACCGGGGTCAGCACGAACAGCATCAGCGTCATCGAACCGAGGATCGGGGCGATATCGCGGTAGCGGGTGGAGAAGATGCCGAAGACGATCGTCACCCACATGGCGTTGAGGAACAGCAGCAGGATCGCGGGGATCACCAGCAGGAACGACCAGTCCAGATCGCGCCAGATCGAAAACGCCACCACCAGCAGCGCGTAGATCGCCGCATTGTGGATGAAGAACAAGAACTGGCGCCAGACCAGGCGATAGACATGCACGCTCAGCGCAGAGGGCAACTGTTTGATCAGTCCCTCATTGGCGATGAACACATCGGAACCCTCGAGAATCGAGGCACTGATGACGTTCCACACGATCAGACCGACCGTCACATACGGCAGGTACTCGCTGATCGGCTGATCCAGCAGCGTCGAATACAGCAGACCCATCGCCAGCGCCTGCAAACCGGTCGCGATGGTGATCCAGAACGGACCGAGCACCGAACGGCGGTAGCGCTGCTTGATGTCCTGCCAGCCCAGCGACAGCCATAGCTCGCGCTGATGTAGGCCGTCCCGCATGTCTTTGAACGCACGTCCGAAGGTCTGCGAATCCGACACCATCGGCGTCTTCACCAGCAGCGGCGCGTCAGCGGTGTGCTCGGCAGCAGCGGCTTCGGCCAGCTCTGCCTCGGTGGGGGTGTCTTGGGGATGCACGGGGCTCTCTTCGGTACGCACGTCACTGCGATCGGAGACCGAATCGGGACGAGCGGCAGCGGCGGGCACGGTCCCCGACCTTACAGTGTTGTTTTGCGGCTGGCGCCGGGTGTTCGCGGCCCCGGGGGGCCTCGATCTTCCCTCCCTCCGGGTACTCCTTCGTCGCACCCTCCACTCAGTCCAGATCGAGGCGGGCCGCGAACAAGGGACTCGGGGGTTTACAGGTACTGACCGCCGCCCACATGGCCGCCTGCTTTGGCGTCGGCCACGTGCATTCCCGGCGGCAGCGCGCCCTGGCGCATCTGCTCGAGCTGGGCGCGGGCGGCCATCTGCTGGGCGAACAACGCGGTCTGGATGCCGTGGAACAGGCCCTCCAGCCAGCCGACGAGCTGAGCCTGGGCGATGCGCAGTTCCGCGTCCGACGGCACCGAGTCGTCGGTGAAGGGGAGGGTGAGGCGTTCGAGTTCCTCGCGGAGTTCCGGGGCGAGTCCCTGTTCGAGTTCGCGGACCGAGGACTTGTGGATCTCCTTGAGGCGCGAGCGGCTTGCGTCGTCGAGCGGCGCGGCGCGAACCTCTTCGAGCAGCTGCTTGATCATCGTGCCGATACGCATCACCTTGGCGGGCTGCTCGACCATGTCGGTCAGCGACTCGGCCGACTCGCTCGCGGCCTTCTCGTCGTCGGGCACGACCTGTGCGGTGAACGCGGACGCGCCGTCGGCGTCGGCGGGCACGGTCAGCGGACGGCCGTCGGGACCGATCACGACGATGGATTCGGGAACATCCTCCGAGTGCGTCATATACCCATCATTGCGTGTGCGCCGGCTTCGCGCTAAAACCCCTACGCGGTTACACCGACAGGCCCCCTGCCCTTAAAGTGGCCACCATGACTTATGACGTCGCGAGGGTTCGGGGCCTGATACCGTCCCTGGGCGACGGCTGGATCCATCTGGACCCGCAGGCGGGAATGCTGGTTCCCGATTCGGTATCTCGCGCCGTCTCAACGGGTTTCCGTACCTCCTCGTTTTCCCATATCGGCCGCCACGGTGCGGCATCGCGCAGCGGCGCGATCCTCGACGCCGCCAGGGAAGCGGTCGCCGATCTGGTCGGCGGAGATCCGGCCGGCGTCGTGCTCGGCCCTGATCGTGCGGTACTGCTGGCCTGGTTGGCCGAATCACTGAGCTCACGCCTCGGCCTCGGTACCGGCATCGTGCTCTCCCGCTTGGACGACGAGGCCAACGTCGCCCCGTGGCTGCGCATCGCCAACCGGTACGGCGCGCATGTGCGCTGGGCCGAGGTGGAGATCGAGACCTGTGAGATGCCGTCGTGGCAGTTCGAGGAGCTGATCGGCCCCACCGCGCGCCTGGTCGCGCTCACCGCCGCATCGCCGATCGTGGGTTCGGCGCCCGGCGTCCGGGTGGCGGCGGATCGGGTGCACGACGTGGGCGGTCTGCTGGTGGCCGACGCGTTCGGCGCCGCGCCCTACGCGCTGATCGACATCGACGACCTCAACGCCGACGTGGTCGCGCTGAGCGCTCCGTCCTGGGGCGGCCCGCAGGTGGGCGCGCTGGTTTTCCGCGACCCCGCGTTCCTCGACCGCATTCCCTCGATGTCGCTCAACCCCTATGCCAAGGGTGCTGAACGCCTCGAAGTGGGCGGACATCAGTACGCCCTGCTGGCCGGGCTCACCGAATCGATCGACTTCCTCGCCAAACTCGACGAACGCGCCACCGGCACCCGCCGCGAACGCCTCGAGATGTCGATCACCTCGCTGCAGGACTATCACGACCAGCTCTTCGACCATCTCATGCAGGTACTGGAGAAGGTCGACAACCTCACCGTGATCGGCCGTGCCTCCACCCGCATCCCGACGGTCAGTTTCACGATGGCCGGGATGCAGGCGGAGAAGGTGGCGGCCAAGCTGGCCGATGCCAGGATCGGCACGGTCAGCGGGGTACACGGCGGGAGTCGACTGCTCGACGCGCTCGGCGTGAACGATGAGGGCGGTGCCGTGACGATCGGTCTGGCGCCCTATACGACCCGCCACGAGATCGACCAGCTCGGTCGCGCCCTCAGCGCCCTCGAATAACCCGCGCGTCCGTGCGTTCGGCGTGACTCTCAGTCGCCGACGCGCAGGATCACCTTGCCGAAGGTCTGTGACTCGTCGAGCATCTCGTGCGCGCGGGCGGCCTCGGTGACCGGCAGTTCGGTGGAGATCACCGGAACGATCTCGCCCGCCACGACCAGCGGCCACAGCTGGGCGCGGACCGCCGCGATGATCTCGGCCTTGCTGCCCGGACCCACGCGTGGACGGCTGCGCACATTCGTCGCGTGCACCGAGCCCCACTTGCGCAGCAGCGTGGCGACATTCAGCTCGCCGGTGGTGCCGCCCTGCATGCCGATCACCACCAGCTGTCCGTGCGGGGCCAGCGCTTCCACATTGCGTTGCAGGTAGACCGCGCCCATGTTGTCGAGGATCACGTCGGCGCCGCCCTGTTCGGCGAGCACCGCGACGAAGTCCTCGGTCCGATAGTTGATCAAGATCTCCGCCCCCAGTTCGGCGCACTTGGTCAGCTTCTCGGTCGACCCGGCCGTCACCGCCACCCGCGCCCCGAGCCCTCGCATCACCTGGATCGCGTGTGTCCCGATCCCGCCGCCGCCACCGTGAATCAACACCAGCTGCCCCGACCGCACACCCGCCGTCATCACCAGATTCGACCAGACCGTCGCCGCCACCTCCGGCAATCCCGCGGCCGCGATCGCGTCCATCCCCTCCGGAATCGGCAACAGCTGCGTCACCGGCACCGCCACCAACTGCGCGTACCCACCTCCCGCCAGCAACGCGCACACCCGATCCCCGACCTGCCAGTCCGCGACCCCCGCCCCCAACTTCACGATCGTCCCCGAACACTCCAACCCGAGTATCGAACTGGCGTCGGCAGGCGGGGGATAGAACCCCCTCCGCTGCATCACATCCGCCCGATTGACCCCCGCCGCAGCAACTTCCACCAGCACCTCACCGGGCCCCGGCTCGGGATCGACCGCCACGGTCCACTCCATGACTTCCGGCCCGCCGAACCCGTTCAGTCCAATCGCATACATGGGTGCAATCCTGCCTCCGCCGACGCCACGGAACCACAACCCACGCCGCCGCTGATCTGCCGATCAGCTACGATCCAGGGCAGGGAGACGTGGCAGAGCGGCCGAATGCACTCGCCTTGAAAGCGAGCATGGGTAAAACCATCGGGGGTTCAAATCCCTCCGTCTCCGCCAAAAACCGCAGGTCAGCCAGTGAACTTGCGGCGGGTCACGGTCTGTCGCACCGCGTTGCTGCCCGACTGAGAGGCGCTGCCGATGCCGACGTCTTCCTGTCCCGCCGCGGTTCGCCCCGATGTCGAGACGCTGTGGCACTACAACCGACTCGACCATGACATCCGACCGACCGACGTCGGCATCGGTCTCGGCAGCCATGATCTCGGCGTTGCCACCCAAACCGCACAGCTCTATCGGGCAGGCATGTTCCCGCTCATCGTGTTCACCGGCGCGAACGCCCCGACAACAGTCGATCGATTCCCACGGGGCGAAGCCGTGCACTACAGGGAACACGCCATCGAGCGAGGAGTGCCCGCCGAGGCGATCCTTCTCGAACCAAAGGCCGAGAACACCAGCGAGAACATCGATTTCACCCGCGCCGTGCTCGCGGATCACGGATTGGCCGACTCGATCCGAAGCGCAACCCTCATCTCGAGGCCGTACCAGCAGCGACGTAGCTACGCCATCTTTCGCAAGAACTGGCCGGAGGTCGAGGTCATCTGCTCGTCTCTCCCACTCGAACTCGACGACTACATCGCCGCTATCGGCGATGCCGATCGGGTCATCGACATGCTGGTCGGCGACACCCAGCGCATCTGGCTGTACCCCGAGCGCGGTTGGGCTATCGCGCAAGATGTTCCAACTGCCGTGAAGGACGCCTACGACCGACTCGTCAACGCCGGGTACACATCTCGACTGCTCCCGACGGCGAGATCGCGCGATCAGCGGTAGGCGAGGGCGTTCTACTGTTCGGCCGGAAATCGTGGTCGGCCCCATCGGCCGAGGCCGGATCGCATCCGTGGAGAGTTCGGTAGATAATCGAACGTATGTGCGAATCGATCCGGCTCTATCTGCGCAATGGGCGCTGGACGGAACCGGCTCCCCGCTACTGTCCGAACGGTCATCGGCTCGGCCCCGGCCAGGTGCTGATCGGTGCGGTGCCCTGTCTCCGGATCGGTGGTCACCATCGAACGCACACGTGCCGGGTCTGCCTCGCAACGGCCTACATCCCGCCGCTGCATGCCGACTGTGACCACTACTCGTAGCGGCAACCACTCCTGAAGGTGCCCCGCAGTGGTCACAACTCGCGCATACTGCCGTCGCCATCCGCCTCGTACGCGATCGCCACGATCTCCTCCGCGCGGATGCTCACCCACTCCAACAGGCCATGGAGCTTGTCGGCTACCTCGTGACCCATCGGTGTCAGCGCGTAGGAAACCCGTGGCGGCACAGTGGGTTCGACTGTGCGTTCGGTCAGGCCGTATTCGGTGAAGGTGCGCAGGTTCTGCGACAGCATCTTCTCGCTGATGCCGCCGATTCGGTCGCGCAGGACGTGGTACCGCATCGGGCCGTCGCGGAGCGCCGCCAGGATCAGGACGCCCCAGCGGCTGGTGACCTTGTCGAGGATGGTGCGGGCCGGGCAATCCTTGTCGAATACGTCACGTCGTCCGGCGAGGGTCTGCTCGCTGTGCGGGACTCCTACCGTCATGTCATAAGCTTACTTATGGGTATGTTTTTTCCAGAAGTAAGTCCCCTTCGTACGGTTGGCCCATGGCAGATATCGGCAAGGTTCTGGTGATCGGGGCGACCGGTCACGTCGGCGGTCAGGTGGCGGCCCAGCTCGCCGCGGGCGGGACACCGGTGCGGGCGTTGGCTCGCGATCCACGCGCGGCGTCGCTGCCCCCGAATATCGAGGTGGTGCAAGGAGATCTGACCGCCCCCGACACCTTGGACGGCGCACTCGATGGCATCGACGCGGTCTACCTGACCTGGCCGATGTTGTCGGCGGAGATCGCGGAGCAGGTGGTCGCCCGCGTCGCCGCACACGCGCGTCGCATCGTCCTGCTCTCCTCCGGCGCGGTCCGCGACGATCTGGATGAGCAGGACCATCCGATCGGCCGGGCACACGCACTCATCGAGCAGCCGATCACCGAATCCGCCCTGGAATGGACCTTCCTGCGCCCCGGCGGATTCGCCACGAACACACTCGAATGGGCACCGCAGATCCGCGCGGGCAACGTAGTGCGCGGCGCGTACGGTTCCGCCTCGGTGGCCCTGGTGCACGAGGCGGATATCGCGGCGGTCGCCGTGCGCGCACTGACCACCGACGGCCACGCCGGGGTGAAGTACGTCCTGACCGGCCCGGCTCCGCTGAGTCGGATCGACCAGGTCGAAGCCATCGGTGCCGCACTCGGACGCGCGCTGGTCTGGGAGGAGATCGGCCCCGAAGCGGCGGTGGCGCAGATGAGTTGGCTTCCGCCCGACATCGCCCGCGTAGTGCTGAGCGGGCTCGCCGGCTACGTCGACACACCGGGCACCGCGACCACGTCGGTGCGCGAAGTCACCGGATCGTCGGCCCGCGGCTACCGTCGGTGGGCAGCCGACCACGTCGCTGATTTTCGCTGACTACCCTTCGTCCCACGCCTGGATCGAGGTCTGGTCGACGATGCGGCCGTCGCGCAGGTCGGCCATCGAATGCGACAGGACGCGGGTGCCGTCCGGGTAGCGGCACGATTCCACGAAGGCGAGGTGGTCGCCGTCGATCAGGACGCTGTCGAGGGAGTGGGTCATCTCCCTGGCGCACACGTCGTCGAACATCTCGCTGATCGCCGAGCGACCGTGCATCACCCGGGGATGGCTGGGTTGGTCGCGGTGATCGATTATGCGGATCTCGGCATCGTCGCTGTAGAGCGTCAGCAGTGTCGCGGCATCGCGGCTTTCGATTCCGCGGCGCAGTGCATCGGCATCGAATCCTGAGCTGGACGCGGTGCTCATCGGGGTCTCCCTCGCTCGTCGAAACGAGCCGGACCAGGGCGATTCGGCCCGTACGAGAACCCTACGCTCGCTCGCGACCAGGCGAAACCCGCCCAGCCGCCCACCGTCGATGGTGGGCGGCTGGTTCGACTGACCGAACGGCGTGCGGTGGGGCTAGGGCGCCTCGCGGCTGTCGCCGTGGGTCATCGGCGTCTCGTCACCGGGGTGGATCTCCCGGCGACCGTAGGTATTCCACCCCGCGGTCCGTGGATCCACGTGATAGTGCTCGAACAGCTCCTGCTCGGACTGCGCGCTGATCCGGCCGCCTTCATCGAGGTGCGGCGCGGACTTCACCTGCTCCTTGGCAACGTGCAGTTTCAGAGAGTCGTCGGCCTGATGTTCCGCGCCTGCCAGCGGTACCAGCGAGTCGTGGCTGAACAGGCCGGTCGAGACAGCGGCCCAGGTCGGCGAGCCGGAGTTGTTGTCGAGGTAGATCTGCTTGACCTTGCCGATCTTGTCGCCGTGATCGTCATAGACGGTGGCGCCGATCAGCGATTCCAGGGTTGCCTCGTTCATGATGACTCCCTCCTACCTGACGCGGAGACCGAACGCGGACAGGTGAGGTCCGTTCGTCGGTCCCGCTGGGTTGTTGGGTGATCAGTAGGTCCGCAGTGCCCGGCACGACCGGGCTCGGCTACGTGTCAGCGATTACCCGGCCGCGCACGGGCCAAACAGCCCGCCGTAGATCAATCCCGACGGACGAAATTCGGTCGAATGTCCAGATCGGGTGCGTCGTAGTACCGATGGAAGGTGGGCGTGAGCCCGGAGGAGATGGGCGGATTGACCCAACTCCAGTCGGTCGGGCACGCGCGCCCGGCGGCTTCCTCGCGCTGCACATGATCGCAGAACTGCTTGGCCACGGTGTGATGGTCGACCATGTGTACACCGGACGCGCGAAAGCTGTGTAGCACCGCATGATTGAGCTCGATCAGCGCTTTGTCCCGCCACAGCGTCCGCACCGATGACGTGTCGAGACCCATCATGTCGGCAATCAGCGGCAGCATGTTGTAGCGATCGGCGTCGCTGAGATTGCGTGCGCCGATCTCGGTGCCGACATACCAGCCGTTGAAGGGGGCGAAGGGGTAGCAAACCCCGCCCACATCCAGATCCATGTTCGAAACAGCGGGCAGCGCATGCCATTTCAGGCCCAGCGCGGCGAACCACGGGTAGTCGGGATGGATCAGGTCGACCTCGCGGACCAGTTCGCGCGGAACGTCGAAATACTGCACGTCCTCGGTAGGCGTGCTGATCAGCACCGGCAGCACGTCGAACGGCGTGCGCTCCCCGCGCCAGCCCAGCTCCAT
Source organism: Nocardia sp. PE-7 (assembly GCF_030486425.1). NCBI lineage: Bacteria > Bacillati > Actinomycetota > Actinomycetes > Mycobacteriales > Nocardiaceae > Nocardia > Nocardia sp. PE-7. The sequence continues at coordinate 7,117,702 of NZ_CP129614.1, forward strand.
CGCCTGCTCGGTGGCCGCGATATTGGCCGGATCGCCGGTGACGGTGCCGTCGCCGTTCGGGTAGCCGGCGTAGCGGATCAGCTGCGAACTCTCGATCCGGTATGCGCCACGGCCGGGTACGGCAGCCGGGCCGACCGTGATCATCGATTGAATCGCGCCGCCATTGGTCGCCAGACGCAAATGCTGCCAGCACACTTCGGAAAGTTCTCGTGCAGAAGTAACCAGACGGGCATCGAGTAGTTTCAGCGATCGCCAATGTTTGCGTCCCACACAGCGAGCGTGGTTGCGCCACGCCAATTTCGCGCCGATCAGAATCTCTTCGGCGGTCTGTGTGTAGGTGCCGGTATCACGCAATTCGGCGAGCGCGCCGAGGCGACGCTGGGTGGGCAGATGCCCGAGTTCGGGGTAGCGGAAGAACTCGTCGCAGTCGCGTAAACGGCGATCCAGCTCGATCGGCGGCGGTGCGGTAACCGCGACCTCCGCTGCCAATATGGCTGTAGTGGTTGGGTTTTCGCAGACGGCGGGGCGAGAGCTCTGGTTCACGGTACATCTCCGGTCGGGCAGCAGGGTGCGGGGCCGTGCGGGCGCACCCTCCGTCGCGGGAAGATTGCCCGCCGAGAACACATTCACTCGACCGGTGGCGCGCGCCGACCAGGTAATCGGTCAGTCGTCGCCGCATGCATATTCATCCTGTTCGAACACCGAAATCAGCTTCGAGCCAGCCTACGACCGGTGTGCTGGCAGTGTGCTCGAATTCGCGGTAATCTCACCGCAAATCAGCGTCAAGGGATGCTGACCCTGTCCCGAACTAACGGAATCGGGCCGCCGTTTCGGGTGCGGTGGCGAATTCGAGGAACTGCTCGTTCTCGTGCGGATCGCCGACCGTCACCCGCACGCCGTCACCGGCGAACGGCCGAACCAGCACTCCCGCAAGGGCACTCGCCTCGGCGAACTCGATACTGCGCTCGCCCAGGGGCAACCACACGAAATTGGCCTCGCTCGGCGGCACTTCGTAGCCCGCGGCCAGCAACGCGTCACGGAGTCGATGCCGTTGTGCCACCAGCACATCCGTGCGATCGAGCAACTCTCCGCGCGCCTGCAACGAGGCGATCGCGGCGACCTGCGCGATCCGGTTCACGCTGAACGGGATATGCACCTTCAGCAGCGCGGCGATCACCTCGGGATCGCCCACCGCGTAGCCCACGCGCAACCCGGCCAGACCGTAGGCCTTCGAGAAAGTGCGCAGTACAACGACATTCGGCCTGGTGCGACCGATCTCGACGCCGTCGGGACGAGTCTGCGGGGTCAGTCGCAGGTACTCGTAGTAGGCCTCGTCGAGGACGACGAGAACGTGCGGGGGCACTCGATCGAGGAACCGTTCCAGCTCGGCGCGCCCGTGGGCGGTGCCGGTGGGGTTGTTCGGGTTGCAGACGAAGATCAGCTTGGTGCGCTCGGTGACCGCGTCGGCCATCGCGTCCAGATCGTGCAGGTAGCCGGGGGCGAGCGGCACCTGCACCGCGGTCGCGTTGCCCACCTGCGTGACGATCGGATAAGCCTCGAACGAGCGCCACGCGAACACCACTTCGTCGGTGGGCGCGTCGCAGGTGATCTGCACGAGTTCCTGGCACAGCGCCACACTGCCGCAGCCGACCGCGACATGGGCAACGGTGACGCCGAGGAACTCGGCCAGCGCCGCCCGCAGCTCACTGACCTGATTGTCCGGGTAGCGGTTGGCCTGCTCGGCGGACTCCGCGATCGCCTTCGTAGCGCTCGGCAACGGACCGAACGTGGTCTCGTTGGACGCGAGCTTCACCGCATCAGGGTGGTTACGGCCGGGAACGTAGGCCGGGATGGTGGCGAGGTCGGGACGGATGTGCGCGGTCACGCCTCCACCCTACGATGATCGGCCGCCGCGACATGCGGCGCGGCCTTTTAGGCCTACCCAAGTCCAGTTCTGCCGCCTACGCTGGGTTTATGCCGGGCACTTACGACGATGTCGCCCCCTTGCGGCCGGTGGATGTCGACACGGACACCGTCACGAGACGCACTGCCGTGCCGATCACGGTGGTCGAGCCCGAACGAGTGGCCCGCGGCGGCATCGTTGTCCTGCACGAATCCCGTGAATTCTCCTCCCAGCTGCTCGACCTGATGCGCGCGTTGTCCGCCGAGGGCTGGATCGTCGTCGCGCCGCATCTGTTCGACCGCATCGCCGACCCGCTCGTACGCGAGGTGTTCGGCGAGGAGCTCTTCGACGACTTCGATGCCGGCTTCGACTGGCTCACCGGACGCGGAGTCTTCCCCGACACAATCGGCGTCCTCGGCTTCGACAGCGCGGGCACCGCCGCCTTCCTCGTCGCCGCCACCCGTCCGATCGGCGCCGCGGTGAGCGTGTCCGCCCCCGGCATCACCGAACCGCTCACCGATCAGAACGCCGCCCTGGTCGATGTCGCCGCCGACCTCCAAGCCCCCTGGCTCGGTCTCTTCGGCGCCGACGACCCGGCCACCCCACCCGAGGCGGTCGACCGCCTGCGCGAGGCCACGGCCAAGGCGGATGTGGCCAGTCTCACTATCAGCTATCCCGGCCTGAGTCACCGCGCCGATCGCCCCGACCCGGAGGACGAGGCGGCCGCCGCCATTCGCGTCGATTCCCAGACCCGTATCTACGACTGGTTCGACAGCAACTTACGCTGATTGACCAGGCGTTTTGGACTACTACGACTGCTCGTGTAATCTTCATTCCCGGCGGTTCGACAAGGACCGGTGCCCTCGAAAGAGAAGGCTCCAGGAGGCGTGCCAGAGCGGCCGAATGGGACTCACTGCTAATGAGTTGTCCCTTCACGGGGACCGGAGGTTCAAATCCTCTCGCCTCCGCCACACCCAGTTCGCTGGGTAACAACTGAAGATGCACGACCATGCGCCCGTAGCTCAACGGATAGAGCACTTGACTACGGATCAAGAGGTTAGGGGTTCGAATCCCTTCGGGCGCACAAAGAACCGCCCCTCACCAGGACTTACTGGTGAGGGGCGGTTCTACGTTTCGGGGACATCTCGCCAGATCCACTCACCTTCGCGACACCGTGCAGTGCGTTCACTGGCTGCCCATGATCCGACCCCCCACGGAAGGATTTCAGCACTTCGCGTAGGGGTACGGACGTCAGTAGACTCCCGGCGGACGGTCGCCAGTCGAGTCGAAAGCGAGCATGGGTAAAACCATCGGGGGTTCGAACCCCTCCGTCTCCGCAAATGCCGGGCTCGAGGCCCGACGCTCAGCTCGAGGGGAAATCTCATGACCGGTGTCGTACCCGGGCCCGCCGTTCCGGCGCAGCAACAGTTCCGTGCGGTGCCGGGGGAGACCGGCATCGTCGTCCACACGTGGAAGATGCCGATCGCCTTCGGTATCGGCACGAAGGTCGCGGTCAACGGCTATCCGATCCCGAACACCAAGTGGGGTGCCAACTTCGTTCCCGGACCGCCCGGTGTGCACACGGTGGCAGTCGACGCGACGCAGTGGGGGATGGCCTACGGTGGCAACTTCGCCCAGGTTCAGGTCTTTCCCGGGCACACCACCGAGGTGCACTACACCGCGCCGGCGCAGATCTTCATGAAGGGTGCGCTGGCCGCCGAGCGTCAGCCCGCGCCCGGTGCGGTGCTCAGCTACGTCGCCATGGTGTTCGTCGTCATCATGATCGCGGCATACATCGCGCTGATCCTCATGTGAGCAAGCCGCCCACTGGGTCAGCGGACAATCTCAGAGCAACAGAACAATTAAGGGCTTTGGGGTTGGAATCTCTTTGGGCGCACCGTTTTTTGCGTGATGGTCGGCATGGTTGGTCGCTACCGGGACTCTGTTGGGGTGTAGGCGCTTTCGTCGGTGCGGGCTACTTCCAGGCCGGTAGCGGCGGCAGGGGGCCGGTGAGATTGCTGCCGGAGGTTCGGCCGACGAGCCACCCCAGGAGGGCCCAGGCGGGGCCGAGGACGGTGTGGTGGGGGCGGCCCGGGCCTACGGTGGCGATGAAATCTGTGTCGGTGGACTGGATGTCGAAGGTGGGGGTGGCCTCGGGGAGGAGGTTGGCCGAGAGGTCGGTGATGGTTTCGGGGAGCAGGCGGGCGACGAAGGGGGCTGGCCAGTCGGCGGGGGTGTAGCCGATGTCGAGGTCCACGTGGTGGATTTCGGTCTCGCGCAGGCGCATCCAGGGGATCTGGTCGGCGGTGAGGGTGCCACCCTGGCGATTGCGGACCTCGGCCTGCCAGTCGGCGGCGGGCATGGTGGTGGCGACAGCCTGCCAGCGGTGCGCGGTGGCGGTGAAGTCCGCGTGCTGCACGATCAGCGGGCGGGGTGCGCCCGCCTCGATGTCGGCATCGCGGACGGCGACGTTCGGATACTGCGGCATCTCGATACCGGTGTGAGCCCACAGCAGCAGGTTCAGCAGGCTGTCGGCATTGCGTGACAGGTGGGCGAGCACGTGACCGCGGGTCCACCCCGGTAATAGGGACGGTTCGGCCAGGGCCGCATCGGTGAGCGCGCCGATCGCGACGTCGATGCGCGCGGTGGAGGCGGCGAGCTGAACGAGCAGGTCGGTGGGAGTAGCCGTTTCGCTGGTCACAAATTCGAGAGTAGTGGTCAGGTCTCCGGCGCACAGGCGATAACGACGGCGTCGAAACTGCCCTGTGGATAACTCTGAGCCTGTGGATAACCAGGCGGTTTCAGGCCGTCGGCGCCGGAAGGCCGGAGTCGGCCCGTGTGACGATTCAGTCAGCGATGATCGCGTCCGCCTCGATCTCGACCAGCAGTCCGGGCGCGATCAACGCGGTGACCTCGTACATGGAGGCCGCGGGGCGGATCGTGCCGAACACCTCGGCATGAGCGGCCGCGACCTCGGGCCAGCGGGCGATATCGGTGACGAACATGCGGGTGCGCACCACATCGCGCACACTCGCCCCGGCCTGCTCGAGGGCTGCGGCGATGCGGGCCAAGACCTCACGGGTCTGCGCCCCGATGTCGTCGCCGCCGACCGTGCCACCACCGGCAACGGCGGCCGTGGTGCCACTGACGACGACCTGGTTGCCGACCCGTACCGCCCGCGAATACCCGACGACATCTTCGAAATCGGAGGCTGAGGAAATGTTCACCCGAGTTGTGGTCATGATTGCCAGAATGGTCCACCGAGGGGTGGAGGACAATTCATTTGCCGGTCGTCTACTGGTCGGCTCGCGACGGTATGCATGCCAGGTGAACGCACGTCCAGGTCTACGCCTCCTTCCCCTTACCGCCGCTCTGTGCGCTGCCGCCGTTGTGGCGGGCTGCGCGCCGGATCCCGATGCCGGCTTCACCGCGGGCAAGGACCAGCCGCTGGTGATCTCGCTCGACGACATGGTCGCCGAGGCCGGGACGAGCGCGGTGCTCGGGGTCAGCCTCGAGCCCGAGCACGGCAACGTCACCCGTCGGGCCGACGGTGCTTACGTCTACACCCCGAGTGCCGGCTACATCGGTCTCGACCAGTTCACGGTCACCACCACCGACGCGGTTCGCCTCTACACCACCGACATTCCGGTGCTCGGTGAATTCGGCGGTTCCACGGTGCAGGGCAGTGGATTCGGGTCGGCCTGGACTCCGGTGCCGGGTAGCGCCGACGAGTTCTACGGACTCACCGACCGCGGCCCGAACGTCGACGGTCCGGCCAAGAACGAAAAGCTTTCGCCGACCCCGAGTTTCGTGCCCAAGATCGGCCGGTTCAAGCTGGTCGACAACAGGGCTGTGCTGCAGTCGAGCATCGAGCTGCGCAGTAAGTCGGGTGTACCTTTCAACGGCCAGGTGGACATCTCGGCCACCACCGGCGAGACCATCAAGGACCTCCAGGGCAATGTCCTGCCGCCCACCGATCACGGTATCGACCCCGAAGGTCTGGTCGCACTGGCCGACGGCACCTTCTGGATCTCCGACGAATACGGGCCGTTCCTGGTGCACTTCGATGCAGGGGGCACCGAGATCGAGCGGCTCGCCCCAGGCAGCGGCCTGCCGAAAGAGATCGCGCTGCGCACACCCAACCAGGGCATGGAGGGGCTGACCATCACCCCCGACGGCAGCACCCTGGTCGGAATGGTGCAGAGCGCGCTCAACACCCCCGGGCTGAGCGGTTCGGCCAAAGAGGTGCCGTTCGCGCGCATCGTGACAGTGGACCTGAAGACCAAGGCGCAGAGGGAATTCCTGTACCCGCTGGAAAATCCGAAGCAGTCCAAGGTCGCGGTCTCGGAGATCACCGCGCTGAGCGCCACCACCTTCCTCGTCGACGAGCGCGACGGCAACCTCGCACCCGAGTCGAACAAGAAGATCTGGACCATCGACATCGCGGGTGCCACCGATGTCGGCCCGCAGGCCGCGGTGCCCGGCGCGACCTATGACGCAGAGAAGGGCGGCCTGCTGATCGACGGCAAGCCCCTGGAGACGCTGATCGGCGTCACCTCGACCGCTGATGCCGTCGCCGCGCTCACCAAAGTGGGCGTCACCCCCGTCGCGAAGAAGAGCAATCTGGACCTCTCCGCGCTGGTCGCCGCGCTCGACGAGAAGGGCCGGTTCTTCGGTCACGACAAGATCGAGGGCATCGCCACGCTCGACGGTGGCAAGACCATCTACATCGCCAACGACAGCGACTTCGGCCTTGCCGCTAGCCAGGGCGAACAGCCCCCGTTCGGCTTGAAGCCCAAGACGTTGCCCAACGGCGTGCAGGACACCGGCGAGGTGCTCGCGGTCGACACCACCAAGCTGCCCGCGAAGCTCGACGGCTACACGGTGAAGATCACCGTCAAGTAGTCCACTCGCGGGCTTCGAGGAGGACCGCGGTGGCCAGGGCGAGCAGCCACAGTGACATGGTGCCGACCTGGATTCGCTGGGCGATGCCGAGTGCGTAGGAGCCGGACAGGTTGTCGGCGACCATCATCCAGATGGTCGCCGCCGACCCGAGGATCAGCACGGCGACGCCGAACTCACGCAAGATCCGCCACCGGTGGTAGCGGTAGGCGGCGGCGCTGAACGCGAACGCCGCCACCGCGATCGAGGTGACGGCCAGGGTGCTCGTCAGGGCGTGTGGTTGGTGCAGTTGCGGGAACAGGCCGCTGTCGCCGCCGCACGAGCTGTCACCCGGGGCGCAGTCGTGCAGCGGGAGCAGGGCGTCGGCGATCGTGGACGCGCCGAAGCAGAGCAGGGCTGTCCAGCCGATCGTGGTCAGCCGGCGGCGCCGGAAGACGAGCAGCCCACCCAGCGCCGCCGGGATCAGCAACAGGCCGACCACTTTGTCGGCGGTGCCGAACACCTCGCGGTACGGCTTGCCCTCGGCATCGAGTTCGCTGAGGAAGTCGTTGACCGGGTCGGTGTCGATCGGCAGCACGAATTCCAGCAGCCAGGACGAATAGCACAGGCCCGCGACCGCGATCGCGAGGGCGATCAGCAACGAATAGCCACGGGTGTGCCGTGCGGATTCGGTCACACCGACCATTGTGCGTGTCCGGCCCACCCCGCCCCGATCAGGCGCGTCGAGAGCGCGGACGTGGTTTCATCGAGCAGCACAGGCACGCACACAGGTTGCTGTCAGGTTCACCGTGCAGGGTGGTTGGTAACCAACGGAGAGGTCCTCGATGAGCTACGTGATCGCGCTGGCAAGTTTCGCCACGATCCTGGCACTGGCCGTGTCCGGCTTCGTAGCGGCGGATGCGTCGCGCGCACGGGTGCGGGTTCGCGCCGAAAGCACTCCGCGTCGTCGCTGAAAACCATAATATTCGCAGTTCAGCTGGGCTTTGATCGCTCCACCAGTTCGGTGATCCGCTCCGCTGCCGTATGCGGATCCTCGTGCTCCCAGACCCGCACTACCCGCCAGCCCGCCTCCGTCAACGCGGCATCGGTGGCCCGATCGCGGGCGACATTGCCTGCCAACTTGTCGGCCCACCACTGCGCGTTGTTCTTCGGATCGGTCGCGTGAGCAGGGCAGCGATGCCAGAAACATCCGTCGACGTACACGGCGATGCGCAGCCGGGGAAACACCACATCCGCGCGACGCCGCTGCCCTTTGATGGGCGGGCGGTCGATGAAGTACCGCAGGCCCGCGCGGTGTAATTCGCGGCGTAGGGCCAGCTCCGGCGCGGTGTTCGCGCGTCGCTGTTTGGACATGCGTGCGCTCGTCGCCGCGTCGGTCGGTGGCAGCGAGGCCCGCCGCGCGCTCATGCCGCCCAGCCGCCCATGCGGTCGAGGTGGTCGCGGACATCGTCGAGGAATCCGGGCGGAAAGCGCAGGTTTCCCATCTCGGTGCGACGCAGGAATCCCGCCGTCGCGCGGGGAGAGAGCAGACGCGGTTCGGTGAGGAAGTTCTTCAGGTCCTCGTAGGGCTCGTGGACCGGCCAGGTCGAGAGGGGAACGCGGTGCACGACGCCCGCGTGACCCCAGGCCGCGCTCGGCCATGGTTGGCCCGCGGCGATCGGTTCTCCCAGGGTCAGCGGATCCGACGGTGCGGCCAGGCGTTCACCGACCCAGTTCGCCATCCGCACGCTCACGGCGTTGCCCACCAATTTCCAGCGATGACCGTGGCGCACGCCGGGAACGTCGAGGGCGGGGGCGGTCCAGTCTGCGTCGAAGCCCTGTAATCGTTCACCGTCGACGATGCCCGGCGTCACGATCTCGCCCGCGGGCAGCCGGACCGCGGGCGGACTGGCGATGCCGAGCCCGGAGCCACCCTTGAGGGTGGGCACGGCGTTCACCACCCAGCCGAGGCCACGCACACCTTCGGTCCAGTAGAAGCCGCACGGATCGCGTTCCGGGTCGCCGTAGTCGCGGGGGCCCGCGTCGTCGCCGAACAGCACCTGACGGGGGTCCTCGGTGCGCGAAGCCAGCATCAGCACGCGCTGACGCCGCTGCGGCAGGCCGAACGCGCGGCCGTCGACGACCCGGTATGCCCAGGCGTACCCGAGTTCCTCCAGCGCGGCGGTGATGTGGCGCATCGCCGCACCACGACTGAGCTGCAGCATGAACGGGACATTCTCGATCAACAACCAGCGCGGCCCACGTTGCCTGCGAACCAGCCGGAACACCTCGTCGACCAGGCCGGATCGACGGCCGGTGATGCCCGCCGTTCGCCCGGCCTGTGACAGGTCCTGGCAGGGGAAACCGGCCGCGACGAGCTCGGTGCCCGCGGGTAGTGAACGCAGTCGGGTGATGTCACCGTGCAGGTCGGTATCGGGGAATCGAGCGGAAAGGACGCCCTGGGCGCCGGGGTCGATCTCGCACAGCAGCTCCGAGGTCCAGCCGTGCCTGCTCAGACCGAGTTCGAGCCCGCCGATCCCGGCGAACAACCCGACCATCCGCATCAACGACCCCTGTGTCTTCGGAGCGCGGCCGCGCTCGAGTTCGCGGCCCCGATCGGCCCGCTGTTCGGCGGCCGATCTTCGCGCCTGCGCCGCATTGTATCGGGCCGCTGAACAGCGAGCCGACCGCGAACGAGCGTCCGAGAAGGCGGAGTGGTTCGTCAGCTGGACGGTGAGCTCCGGCTCGGTGGCGGTACGAGGTCGAGGGAGCCGGAGGCGTCGGTTCGCACAGGTGGACGAAGGGGCCTCGCGGGAGAAAAATCAATGGCCGGAGGTGGGGGTGCTCTGGGACTCTTGAGGAGCCGAACTTGTCGGACCCCGGTGCGAACATCACCTGGCGTCCGTACCGGAGAACCCAACCAGCCGACCGGGCATCAAGGGGGAGTTTTGTCTGTCACATCAGAGCTGGCGGCTGCCGAATCGGAGGCCGACAGATCGGAGCGGCCTGCGCCGCGGTCGAGTGGGGGGATGCGGTCGCTGAGGCGATTTCTGCCCTTTCTCCGCCCCTATCGGGTGCCGCTGCTGCTGGCGAACGCGTTGGCGATCGTTACCGCGAGCACCGCGATCGCGATTCCGCTGGTGATCGCGCGGGTGGTCGACGGGCCGATCGCGGAGCGGGATTTCGTCGGCCTGCTGGCACCGGTCGCGCTGATCTTCCTGCTCGGCTCGCTCGAATCATTCGGTATGTGGGGCAGGCGATGGCTGGTATCCAAGCCTTCGACGATGTTCGAGATCACCATGCGCGCCAAGCTCTTCACCCAGCTGCAGGCGCTCTCGATCGGACGCCACGACGGCTGGCAGTCGGGCCAGCTGCTCTCGCGCGCCATCGACGATCTGTCGGTGATGCGGCGGTTCGTCGCGTTCGCTGGCCCGTTCCTCATCGTCAACGGGGTGATCATGCCCACCGGGCTGATCGTGCTGTTCGCGATGAATTGGCAAGTGGGACTGATCTTCACGGTCACGTCCCTGCCGCTGACGCTGTTCTGCGCGCGATTCGTCCGCCGGTTCGAGGTGGCCTCGCGGCGTTCGCAGGACCAGTCCGGCGACCTGGCCACCATCGCCCAGGAATCCGCGCAGGGCGTGCGGGTACTCAAGGCGCTGGGTCGCGGCCGGTTCTTCGGTACGCGTTTCACCGCCCTGTCCCGGGAACTGCGGCGCACCGAGATGGAGAAGGTGCGTCTCGACGCGACACTGTGGGCCGCGTTGGTGACCCTGCCGACCGTGTCCATCGCGCTGTCGCTCGGGGTGGGTGGCTACTCGGTGGTGCACGGGTCGATGACGATGGGCACGCTCGTCGCGAGCATCACCCTGGCCACGTTCCTGCAGTGGCCGATCATCTGGCTCGGGTTCCTGTTGTCGGAGCTGTTCGAGGCGCGCACCGCGGCCGATCGCTACTGGGAGATCATCGACACCCCGCTCGACATCGCCGACCCACCGAACCCGGCGGAACTACCCACCCCGCCGCGCGGGGAACTGGTGATCGACCGTGTCCGCTTCGCCTACCCGCGATCTGGAGACGGACCGGAACACACCGTGCTGGAAGAGATCTCGCTGCGGATCAGGCCGGGGGAGACGGTCGCGCTCGTCGGCGCGACGGGCAGCGGTAAAACCGCGCTGCTCGAGCTGATTCCCCGGCTCTACGACGTCGATGGCGGCAGCATCACCATCGACGGCGTCGATATCGCCACCCTGCGGCTGGCCGAGCTGCGCCGGGTGGTGACGGTGGCCTTCGAGGAACCGGTGCTGTTCTCGGCCAGCGTGCGCGAGAACGTCGCACTGGGCGACCCGCGCGCCACCGACGCCGATGTGCGTCAGGCGCTCGATATCGCACAGGCAGGCGAGTTCGTCGACGCGTTGCCGTGGGGACTCGACACCCGCATCGGCGAGCAGGGCATGAGTCTGTCCGGCGGACAGCGTCAGCGTCTGGCCCTGGCCAGGGCCGTGCTCACCGGTGACACCGCGGCGAGCGGCCGGATCATGGTCCTCGACGATCCGCTCTCGGCCCTCGACGTGGAAACCGAAGAGCGCGTACAGGATCGGCTGCGCTCGGTGCTCTCCGGAGCGACCACCCTGCTCGTCGCGCACCGGCCGTCCACCGCCGCACTGGCCGACCGTGTCGCCTTGCTCGCCGACGGTCGCATCGTCGCCGAGGGCAGCCACGAGAAACTGCTGCGCACGAGCAGCCACTACCGCGAACTGATGGGAGGTGAGGCATGAGCACCGAGACCGTGACACCGGAAGAGGCAGCGCCGGAGAAGGAATCCGATCTGGCCGCCGACTGGCGTGGTATCGCCAAGGAGGACGACACCGTCACCGGAACCGGAAACCTGGTGCTGGCCGGTCGATCCCGGCGACTGCTCTTCGATCTGGTGCGCCCCTACCGCAAGCAGGCGATCGGGACCTTCGTCCTGATCCTGCTCGACAACGCGGCCAAGGTGTCGCTGCCGCTGTTCATTGCCTATGGCCTGGACCACGGCATCAGCCAAGGCCGCCAGGGCAATTGGACGCCGATGCTCGCGACCGTCGCCGGCTTCGTCGGGGTGACGTTGCTGTCGGGGCTCACCACGTTCGCCTTCCTGCGGGCCTCCGGGTGGCTGAGTCAGCGGGTGCTGTTCGACCTGCGGGTTCGCGCGTTCCAGCACACGCAGCGGTTGAGCGTGTCATTCCACGAGAAGTACACCTCGGGCAAGGTCGTCACCAGGCTCACCAGCGATATCGAAGCGCTGCAAGAACTGCTCGAAGGCGCGCTGAATCAGGCGCTGAGCGCGGTGATCTCGGTGGTGACCATCGCGGCGCTGCTGATCTGGCTCGATCCGATGCTCGCCTCGATCGTGTTGATCGGGTTCGTGCCGCTGGTGCTGGTCACCCGGTGGGCGCAGCGGCGTCAACGGGCGGGCTATCGGCGCACGCGCGGCGCGATCTCACGCGTTGTCGTGCAGTTCGTCGAATCGATGAGCGGTATGCGCGCGGTGCAGGCATTCCGTCGCGAACACCGCAACGAGGAGGTCCTGGGCGCCGAGGACTCGGTGTACCAGAAGGCGACCACCAGCGCGGTTCGCGGAATGGGCGACTACGTCGGGCTGTCGAATTTCATCGGCAAGCTCACCACGGTGATCGTGCTGCTGGTCGGCGCCTGGCAGGTGATGGAGGGCAACCTCGCGATCGGTGTGCTCGCCGCGTACCTGCTCTACCTCGACCAGTTCTACGGCCCGCTCGACGAGCTCGCGCAGGTGTTCAACTCCTACCAGTCCGCTGCCGCGGCGCTGGAGAAGATCTCCGGCGTGCTCGAGGAGGAACCGGCCGTCGCCGAACCGGAACACCCGGTCACGCTCGATCGCTCGACCGGCGCGGTACGGATGGACAAGGTGAGCTTCGGTTACAACGCCACCTCGGTGCTGCCGGAATTCGACCTGGAGATTCCAGCCGGACAGGTGGTGGCGCTGGTCGGCGCCACGGGCGCGGGCAAGTCGACGCTGGCGAAACTGCTCACCCGGTTCTACGACCCGAGCGGTGGCGTCATCACCCTCGACGAAGTGGATCTGCGCCACCTGGCCGATGCCGAGCTGCGCAGGCACGTCGTGATGATCACGCAGGAGGCCTACCTGTTCTCCGGCACCATCGCCGACAACATCCGGCTCGGCAGGCCCGACGCGACCGACGCAGAGGTCGCCGCGGCCGCGCGTGCGGTGGGGCTGGACGTGTTCGTCGCGGGACTGCCCGACGGGTATGCCACCGACGTGCGCACGCGCGGCGGCAGGCTTTCGGCCGGGCAGCGTCAGCTGGTGGCGTTCGCGCGGGTGTTCCTGGCCGATCCGGCGGTGATCGTGCTCGACGAGGCCACGTCCAGCCTGGACATCCCCGGTGAGCGGCTGGTTCAGCACGCGCTGGAGACGCTGCTGCGCGACCGTACGGCCGTGATCATCGCGCACCGACTGTCCACCGTGGCCATTGCCGATCGGGTGCTGGTGCTCGACGGTGGCCGGATCGTGGAGGACGGCCCACCGGCCGAGCTGATCGCGGGCCAGGGACGCTTCGCCGGATTGCACGCCGCCTGGCGGGATTCGCTGGTGTGATGCGCCCGTGTTGTGTGGCGGCGGGGCTGGTGTCGCTTACCGTAGAGAGGTGACGACCCCAGCCCCGGGCCCGGCGGACGGCCCCACCGAGATCAAACCGGCTTCCCGGTGGCCTACGGTGCTCACCTGGCGTGCCCACGACAACTCCCGCATGGAATCGGTGCGCGTGACGGTGAACGGCAATCGGATCAGGGCGGCGGGCCGACTGATAGGTAGTGCCGGCGACGAGCACCCGGCGTTCAGCGCGTCCTACGACCTCGTCACCGATGAGGCGGGCGCCACGCGGCGGTTGTCGCTGCGCACCACCACCGCGGCCGGTGAACGCCACGCCTCGATCTCGCGCGACGAGGAGAACTACTGGCTCGTCGACGCGGGCGGCACCCACGTGCGCTCCACCTTCGGCGGCGCACTCGACGTCGACGTGGTGCTGAGTCCGTTCTTCAACACCCTGCCGATCCGGCGGTTCAGCCTGCAGCACGCCGTCGGCGACGTCCAGGTCCCGGTCGTCTACGTGCGACTACCCGACCTGCTGGTGCAGGAGGCCGAGCTCACCTACTCGAGCGCGGCCGACGGCATCAACGTCCTGTCCCCGGTGTCGAGCGCCACCCTGACGGTCGACCCGGAAGGTTTCGTCCTGGACTACCCGGGACTGGCCGAACGCGCCTGATCCGGGCGAAGGCAGCGACTCAGAGTGCGCGCAGCACTCCACCGTCGCGCCCCGCCCGATGCAGTTCGCCGAGCCAGTCGCCGGTGCCGGGAGTGATGCCGGTGATGTCCCATGTCGTGCGGTCGTCGTAGGCGGTGCGGCCGTGGAAACCCGTCTCGACGAGTTCGCCGAGGCCGCCGTCCGCACGCAGGGAATCGCGTGCGGTGACGAGTGTCTCGATGGCCTCGTCGAGCACCCGACCCAGCGCGGCCGCGTTCGGTTCGCAGATGGCGCGCACGAGGTCGGGGGCGGTGGCCGCGACGCGGGTCCCGTCGCGGAACGAACCCGCCGCCAGTCCGAGCGCCAGCTTCCCGCCCCCGGCACCCGCGGCGGCCAGCGCTTCAGCCAGTACATGCGGCAGATGCGAGATCCGCGCGACGGCCTGATCGTGTTCCTCGGCGAGCACCGGAACCACCACCGACCCACAATCCAAGGCGAGCCGTACCACCCGCGACCATGGTTCTACGCGCGTGCCCTCGTCCACCCCGACGGCCCACACCGCACCCTGGAAGAGATCTGAATCTGTTGCAGCCCAGCCTGATTGGGCCGTTCCGGTCATCGGATGACCACCCACATACATGGCCTCGAGTCCACGCTTGCGGACCGCGTCCAGCACCGGTCCCTTCACGCTCACCACATCGGTCAGCGGGCAACCGGGCGCGAGTGTGGCGATGTCGGCCAGCAGAGATGCGACGGCGGGCATCGGTACCGCGATGACCAGCAGCGCGTCCACCTCGGCTGCCCGAATCAGCACCGCGGACAGGTCGCCGGAGACGTCGAAGCCGTCCTGACACGCCGCGGAAACCCCGGATTCGGAACGGTTGTAGCCGAACGCCCGGTACCCCGATGCGACGGCGGCGCGCAGCAGCGAACCGCCGATCAGGCCGGTCCCGAGGACGCAAACAGCCCCACGCTCGTCGATGCTCATCGGAACAGATTGGCACACGAGTTCATCATTAGGGGTGGGACAGACTACCGTTTGGTCCATGGCAGCACAGCGCTCGGGCACGAACAGGGCGACGTCGGATGACGACTTCGACGTCGAGGGGTTCGCAGTGGCCGTGGTCCGCGAAGAAGGCACGTGGCGGGTCAGCCCGCTCAGCTCCGACGCCCTGCACGATCTGTCGGCCGCGGAAACCGAACTGAAGGCTTTGCGCAGCTCAGGTGCGGTGTTCGGCCTGATCGACGTCGACGACGAATTCTTCATCGTGTTGCGTCCCGCGCCGAGCGGCACCCTCCTGCTCGTTTCCGACGCGACCGCGGCGATCGACTACGACATCGCCGCCGACGTCCTCGACGCGCTCAATGTCGAGATCCCCGATATCGACCCCGACGACCTCGACGACGTCGAACCGTGGGAAGAGGGCGACCTCGGGGTCCTGGCCGACCTCGGCCTGCCCGAACCGGTCCTCAGCGTGATCATCGCCGAAACCGACCTCTATCCCGACGAGCAACTCGGCATGATCGCCCAGCGCCTCGGGTTCGCCGACGAGTTCGCCGCGGTCCTGGACAAAATGCCGAGGTGACCGACGAGGAGATGATGCGCGCCGCCTTGGCGGCCGCAGCCGACGCCGACCCGCGCGATGTGCCGGTCGGCGCCGTCGTCTTCGACGCGCAGGGCCGCGAACTCGCTCGCGCCACCAACGCCAGGGAAGCCCTCGGCGACCCCACCGCCCACGCCGAAGTGCTCGCCCTGCGCGCGGCAGCGACCGTCCACGGCGACGGGTGGCGGCTCGAGGGCGCGACTCTGGCCGTCACCCTCGAACCGTGCACCATGTGCGCGGGCGCGCTCGTGCTGGCCCGGGTCGGCAAGGTCGTCTTCGGTGCGTGGGAACCCAAGACCGGTGCCGTCGGCTCGCTCTGGGACGTGGTCCGCGACCGCCGCCTCAACCACCGCCCCGAAGTCCGCGGCGGAATCCTGGAAACGGACTGCGTCGCCCTCCTCGACACCTTCTTCAAAAACCAACGCTGACCAGCCGATTTAACAATCCCCCACCCGCTCCGGTACCGTAGTCGGCGGTGGCGTGTCCGAGCGGCCTAAGGAGCACGCCTCGAAAGCGTGTGAGGGGTAACCCCCCTCCGAGGGTTCAAATCCCTCCGCCACCGCCAAAGCCTCTGACCTGCTATCTCCAGGTCAGAGGCTTTTTCTATGTTGTGTCGCGGTGCGACCATGATCCTGATCGACTCGGGCGAACTTGATCAGGATGACAGCGACGGCGAGCCAGGCTACCGCGTACAGCACGGCGCGTATCGGGCTCCGGTTGTCGGCGAGCAGGAGGGCGCCGAGGACGGCGAGGCCGGCCAGCAGGGCGAAGATTCTCACTGGCGGTGCCTCTCGATGGATTCCGTTGTGCTGCTGGAGGAATCGGGCGTGAGTTGTGGCGACGTGTTCGAGCCTCTCACGTTGTTCACACAGGTGGGGGGCTTTTTCTTGTCTGGAAAGTGCGGCGGTACGACGAGGGCGAGGTTCGGACGGCTCGGGTGAAGTGGTGCCGGAAGGTGACCGGGGTGGCGAAACCGGCTGCGGTCGCGATCTCCTCGATCGGTGCGTCGCCGGTCTCGAGCATGGCCAGGGCTGCCTGAATCCGCTGGGCGATCAGCCATTTGCTCGGGGTGGCACCGGTTTCCCGGACGAAATGGCGCAGGTAGGTGCGCGGGGACAGGCCTGCCACCCTGGCCAGGTCGGGCACGCCAATCGGGTCGGCGAGGTGTTCGAGTGCCCAGGAGAGACTGCGGGCGATGGGCGCGTCGAGGGGTGCGGGGGGCATGGGGGATTCGATGTACTGGGCCTGGCCGCCCGTGCGGTGCGGCTGGATGACGAGTCGACGGGCGACCGCGTTGGCGACGGAGGCGCCCAAATCGGTGCGCACCAGGTGCAGTGCCAGGTCTAGACCGGCGGCGCAGCCCGCGCTGGTGAGGATGTCGCCCTCGTCGGTGTAGAGCGGTTCGGGGTCGACGTCGACCGCGGGGTAGCGCTCGCGCAGGAGGTCGGCGTATCGCCAGTGGGTGGTGGCGCGGCGGCCGTCGAGCAGGCCCGCGGCGGCGAGGGCGAAAGCGCCCGAGCAGATCGACACGATCCGGGAGCCGTTGCTGTGTGCTCGGCGGAGCGCGTCGATCAGTTCCGGCGAGGTTCGTGCGCGGGGGTCGGCGACGCTCGGGACGACGACCGTCTCCGCGGCGGCGAACTCGGCCAGACCATGCGGGGTGGTCATGGTCGCGCCGCCGATCACGCGGACGGGGTCGGGGGTTTCGGTGCAGATCTTCAGCTCGTACCAGGGCTGCTCGATATCTGGCCAGGTCAGACCGAAGACCTCGATGACGATGCCGGTTTCGAACGCCGTCATCCCGTCGTAGGCCAGCACCGAAACTGAGCTCATGTCTAAATCTTAGCGATAGTCGTCATCTACGCCACTTCTCCCGCTGACGCGGAGGTCAGACCATGGAGATATGTTGAAGCAACTGAAGGACTTCGCCATCGGAATCCATGCCGCGAACGCGATCAGGCACGGCATTCGTCCGCCTGTCGAGGCTCGCCGCGGCAGCCGGAAGCCACAGTGCGGGAGCGAGTGCGGCCCCCGATAACGGTCGCGATGCGAGAGCGGGCACGATCTGTCGTCGGGTATTCACCTGCGTCCGACCTGCGGTGTATACCTCGCGTAATAGACTGGGTTACACCGAATCCTGGAAGGAACGATGTTTATGCGCGGGCGACAGCCGCCACCCGCGAAGTCCGGGATGGGGCTCGGGGGAAAGCTTCTGGTTCTCATCGTGCTCGGCTGGGTTGCCGTCGGGCTGCTCGCCGCTGGTCAGCGGCACCACTTCGCCCACCTGCCCAAGCAATGTTCGGACTGGGCGACCATCGCGGTCACGGCCGCGGCGGGTCCGACGAACTACATCGGGCTCAATCCGCGCGTCACCGAATGCCAAGTGCCGCAGCCGAGTCAATAGCGAAATGGCCGGGGAACCAGAGTTCCCCGGCCATCGACGCGCGGTCCTACGGTACCGGCGCGACCTCGCGCTGATCGGCCTGGATCTCGCGCAGCCGCGAACCTTCGACGTCGATATCGGGCACGATCCGATCCAGCCACTTCGGCATCCACCACGCCCACTTACCCAGCAGCACGAGCAAAGCGGGAATGAGCACCATCCGGACGACGAACGCGTCCAAGGCCACGCCCGCCGCCAGCGCGAAGCCCATCGACTTGGCGGTGACGTCGGATTCCAGCAGGAACGAACCGAACACCGAGATCATGATGATCGCCGCCGAGGTCACCACGCGCGCACCGTGGTGATAGCCCTTGATCACGGCATCGGTGGGATCGGCGCCGTGCACGAATTCCTCGCGCATGCGGGTCACCAGGAACACCTGGTAGTCCATCGCCAAGCCGAATACCAAGCCGATCAACATGATCGGTAGGAAGCTGACCAGCGGATGTGGATCCTTGATCAGCCCGAGTTCGCCCTCCTGGAAGATCAGCACGGTCGCGCCGAAGGTGGCCGCCATCGACAACAGGAAACCGAGCGCGGCGGTGAGTGGGACCAGGATCGAGCGGAACACCAGGATCAGCAGGATGAACGCCGCGCCTGCCACGATCGCCATGTACGGAACGATCTTGCTCAGCAGTACATGGTCGATATCGGCGTAGATGGCGGTGGTTCCGGTGATGCCGTACGACATGTTGTATTGCTCGTTCAGATCGGATTCGGCGGCGCGCGCCGACTGCACCAGATCCTTCGTCGACTGAGCGTTGGGTCCGGTCTTGGGAATGCCGTTGATCAGCGCACCCGCCCCGTCCTTGCTCATCTGCGGCTCGGTGACCAGATCCATGTCGGGGTAGGACTGCAGCTTGACGCGCAAGGCGTTCAGCGCCGCCGGACGCTGGTCGGCGGGGGTTTCGCTGAGGTCGACGGCCACCTGGAGCACACCGTTGCTGCCCTCGCCGAAGCCTTCGGTGCGCAGGTCGTAGGCCTTACGGACGGTGGTCGACTTGGGCAGGCTGTCCTCGCCGGGCAGGCCGAGGTTCAGGTTCAGCGCCGGTGCCGCGAGCAGGCCGAGCACCACGATGGCCAGGATCATCGTGACCGCGGGGAATTTGGCGATCACCCTGGCCACGCGGGTGCCGTTGGTGACGACACTGTCGTCCTCGGGATCGTGCTGGGCGATCACCGGCAGCTTCGGCTTGAACAGGGCCTTGCCGAACGCGCCGAGCAGGGCAGGCATCAGCGTGATGGCGGTGAGCACGGCGAACGCCGCTGCGATGGCGCCACCGAGACCCATGAACGTCAGGAATCTGACCCCGACGATGCTCAGCCCGACCAGCGCGATGATGACGGTGAGCCCGGCGAACACCACCGCCGAACCCGCCGTCCCCAGGGCTGAGCCCGCCGCTTCCTCGGCGGAATCCTGCACCGCCAGTTCATGTTTGTAGCGCGAGACGATGAACAGCGCGTAGTCGATCGAGAGCGCGATGCCGATCATCGAGGCGAGGAAGGTGGTGAAGCTCGGCACCGACACCACCGACGTCGACAGGAAGATCAGCGAAGTCGCCGCGCCGAGTCCGACGATCGCGGTGATGATCGGCACGAACGCGGCGACGATCGCGCCGAACGCCACGATCATCACCACCAATGCCACAGCCATACCGATCATCTCGGACTTGCCGCTCGGCATCTCCTGTTCCATCGCGATGGTGCCGCTGATCTCGACTGTCAGCCCGGCCGCGCGGGCGGTGTCGCCCGCGTTGTAGGCGGCCTCGCGTTCCTCGGCGGTGATGTCGGCGAAGTCGGTGATCGCGAACGGGACGCTGAAGTACGCGACGGTCTCGGGTTCGGTCTCGTTCAGCACATTCAGGGGTGCGCCACTGCATGTCGACGGATCGGGTTGCCCGGTGAGACAGCCCATTTCCTCGGTGGCGGTGATCGGATTCACGATCGGTTCGGCATGGTCGACGATGTCGAGCTGGTCGAGCTTGCCGATCAGGTCATCGATCGCGGCGCGGTTGGCCGGGTCGGTGAGCTTCTGGCCCGCGGGCGCGCCCACGACATAGGTGCCGGTCACCGCGTCGAACGCGAACGCCTCCGACATACCGGGGAAGTGCTTGTCGAGGATTTCGGTGGCCCGTTCCGAGGGCAGGTTCGGCATGCTGAAGTCATCGGTCATCGGCTTCTGCAACGAGGATCCCAGCCCCGCGAACACCATGAAGAGCAGCAACCAGACGGGCAGCACAATCCATTTGCGGCGGAAGGCCAGCTTGCCCCACCGGTAGAGATAGACAGACACGGTTCTTCTCCTCGTGGATCGGTGCGGAGCGCGGATCGGAGGTATAGCCGGGTCGAACTAGCCCTGAGTCTGGTGCCCAGCAACGGCGATATCAAGCACCGGTGCAGCGCGGATGCCGAAAACGAACGGCCCCGCAATCCGGTAGCGGATTGCGGGGCCGTTCGGGTCAGTGACGGATCAGCCGACCGAAACCGGGTGTTTCACCGTTTCGACGGTCTCGTTGCGCAGCTGCTCGAGCTTCGCGCCTTCGACGTCGATATCGGGCACGATCCGGTCGAGCCACTTCGGCATCCACCAGGCCCACTTGCCCATGATCACCAGCAGTGCGGGGACGACGATCATGCGGACGATGAACGCGTCGATCGCGACACCGGCGGCCAGCGCGAAACCGAACGACTTGGCGGTGACGTCGGTTTCCAGGATGAAGGAGCCGAACACCGAGATCATGATGATCGCGGCCGAAGTCACCACGCGAGCGCCGTGGTGGTAGCCGGAGACCATCGCGTCCTTGGGCGACTTGCCGTGCACGAATTCCTCGCGCATGCGGGTCACCAGGAACACCTGGTAATCCATCGCCAAGCCGAATACCAAGCCGATCAACATGATCGGCAGGAAGCTGACCAGCGGCTGCGGATCCTCGATCAGGCCGAACTTGCCCTGCTGGAAGATCAGCACGGTCGCACCGAAGGTGGCGCCCATCGACAACAGGAAGCCGAGCGCCGCGGTGAGCGGGACCAGAATCGAACGGAACACCAGGATCAGCAGGATGAACGCGGCACCGGCCACGATCGCCAGGTACGGCAGGATCTTGCTGAGCAGCACATGGTCGACATCGGCGTAGATGGCGGTGGTGCCGGTGATGCCGTATTTCATGCCGTACTGCGCGTTCAGATCCGCTTCCGCGCCACGTGCTTCGGCGACCAGATCCTTGGTGTCCTGGTTGTTCGGACCGGACTTCGGGACACCGTTGAGCATGGCGCCCTGGTTGTCCTTGCTCCACACCGGCTCGGTGACGTAATCCATGCCCTCGTAGGACTCGAGCTTGGCACGCAGCGCACCGACCGCGGCCTTACGCTCGGGCTCGGGCGTGGCACTCAAGTCGGCGGCGACCATGAGGACGCCGTTGCTGCCTTCGCCGAAGCCTTCGGTCCGCAGGTCGTAGGCCTTACGGATGGTGGAGGTCTTCGGCATGCTGTCGTCACCGGGCAGGCCCAGGTTCAAACCGGCGGCAGGCGCGGCGAGCGCACCGAGCACGAGCACCGACAGGATCAGCGCGACCCACGGCGCCTTGGCGATCACCTTGGCGAAACGCTGACCGTTGGTGACCGAGGTCTCGTCGTCGGGATCGTGCTGTGCCACGATCGGCAGCTTCGGCTTGAACAGCGACTTGCCGAAGGCGCCCATCAGCGCGGGCATCAGGGTGACGGCGGTGAGCACCGCGAACGCGGCGGCGATGGCGCCACCCAGACCCATGAAGGTCAGGAACTCCACGCCGACGATGCCGAGCGCGCCGAGCGCGATGATGACGGTGAGACCGGCGAACACCACGGCCGAACCGGCGGTACCGAGCGCGGTGCCCGCGGCTTCTTCGGCCGAATCACGCACGGCCAGTTCGTGCTTGTAGCGGGAGACGATGAACAGCGCGTAGTCGATCGACAGCGCGATACCGATCATCGAGGCCAGGAAGGTGGTGAAGCCGGGCACCTCCATCACCGAGGTACCGAGCATGATCAGCGAGGTCGCCGCGCCGAGGCCGACGATGGCGGTGATGATGGGCACGACCGCGGCGACGATGGCGCCGAAGGCCACCACCATCACGATCAGCGCGACACCCATGCCGATCAGTTCGGACTTGCCGCTCGGCTGTTCCTGCTTCATCGCGATCGAGCCGCTGAGCTCGACGGTGAGCCCGGCGTTGCGGGCTTCGGTGCCGACATCGAAGGCGGCATCGCGCTCTGTGTCGGTCACATCGGTGACCGCCTTGATGGTGAACGGGACGCTGAGCACGCCGACGGTGTCGGGTGCGGTCTCGCTCAGCACGTTGAGCGGGGCGGACGAGCACTTCGACGGGTCAGGGGCGGCGAGGCAGCCCATCTCCTCGGTGGCCGCGACCGGGCTGGTCAGCTTCTTCTCGTGATCGACGATCGACAGGTCGTTGAGCTTGGCGATGAACGCTTCGATCGCGGCCCGGTTGGCCGGGTCGGTGAGCTTCTGCCCCTCCGGCGCGCCGATCACGTAGGTGCCGGTGACGGCATCCATCGAGAACTGCTCCGACATGCCTTCGAAGTGCTTGTCGAGGATCTCGTTGGCGCGCGCCGACGGGAGCTCGGGCATGCTGAAGTCGTTGGACATCGGCTTGCTCAGCGTGGCGCCGAGGCCGCCGAGCAGCACGAACAGCAGTAGCCAGGCCGGCAAGACGATCCATTTACGGCGGAAAGCGAACTTTCCCCATCTATACAGGTATACGGACACGCGGGTGCTCCTAGCGCGAAGAACGGGTGGGTGTGGCATGGCTCGTAGACAGCACTCGCGGGCCACCCCTGCGGGACCCGCCTCCACAACATCGTTTTCTGCCTACCGTGCGGTAGGTAGACTACCTAGGAGATAAGTGGAGGAGCAACCTCGATATCGAGGGCTTCGGATGCGTCACATCGAATCATGGGAGGATTGCCGCCATGCCCGCCCGAGACATCGCCGAACCCGTCACCGCAGGTGGGGGCACTAAACAGGCGATCCGTGATGCCGCGGTCGCACTGTTCGCAGCCAAGGGTTTCGAGCAGACGAGCCTGCGCGAGGTCGCGGATGTGGTGGGAATCACGAAGGCATCGCTCTATTACCACTACGCTTCGAAGCTCGATCTGCTCCTCGCGATCATCGATCCGATCATCGATCACATGCGCGACATCGTCGACGACATCGACGCCGTGCCCTATGACGACGAGGGTATCCGCGCGGTCCTGCGCACCTATCTGCGCGGCATGATCCGCCACCGCGCCGCGGGCGCGCTCTGCGTGCGCGACACCGCGGCCATCGTCAACGCCATCGCCGACCGCTACCCCGACCTGATGGAACCCACCCGTGAGCTGCGGCTGTGGCTGGCCGGGCCCGACCCGTCCCAGGACTCGATGCTGCGTGCCGCCGCCGCCATCGAGGTGCTCGGGGTGGCGCTGCTGTCCTCGGAGCTGGCGCCGGGCGCCACCGACGAGATGGTCGAGAGGACTCTCCTCGACGCGGCAACCTGCGTACTGACCGCGTGCGGGACCGCGTAAGTTCGACATCGTGCATATCACCGCCAGGGTCGATTACGCGGTGCGAACGCTGCTCGAGCTCGCTGCGGCCGATGGAGTCGTCAAGTCCGAGGCCATCGCCGCCGCCGCGCAGATCCCACCGAAGGTGCTGGAGACGGTGCTGGCCGAACTGCGTCGCGCCGAGCTCGTGCTGAGCAGGCGAGGTCCCGACGGCGGGTATCGCCTCGGCAGGCCGGCGACGGAGATCTCGGTGGCCGATGTGATCCGCGCGGTGGAGTCGCCGCTGGCGTCGGTACGCGGGCAGCGGCCCGAAGACGTCCGATATCCCGGTGCGGCGGAACCGTTGCAGCAGGTGTGGATCGCGCTGCGGGTCAATATCCGGGCCGTGCTGGAGAATGTCGCCATCGCCGATATCGCCGCCGATCGACTGCCCGATTTCATCGGTGAGCTGGTCGCCGACCCCGGCGCGTGGGCGCGTCGCGAACCGCGCACACCGGCAGGCGCCTGAGTTATCCACAGGCTGAGAGTTATCCACAGGGCTGGTAAAAGTCGGGGGCGTGGGTCTTCGCCGCGCTGTAGCCTTCGTCCATCATGTTGATCCCCCTGCTGCGGACCTATCTGGCCCCGTACCGCGCCCAGTTGGTGGGTGTCGTCGTACTCCAGCTGATCTCGGTTATCGCGATGCTCTACCTGCCCAGTCTCAATGCCGACCTCATCGACAACGGGGTGACCAAGGGCGATATCGGTTACATCTGGACCACCGGTTTGTGGATGCTCGCGGTGAGCTGCGTGCAGATCGTGGCCTCGTCGGCGTCGGTGTATTTCGGCGCGCGGGCGGCGATGGGTGCCGGTCGGGATATGCGCGGTGGCGTGCTGCACCGGGTGGAGACGTTCTCGGCCAGGGAGGTCGGGATGTTCGGCGCGCCGTCGCTGATCACCCGCTCGACCAACGATATCCAGCAGGTCCAACTGCTCATCGTGATGTCGGTGACGATCCTGGTGATGGCGCCGATCATGTGCGTCGGCGGCGTCATCATGGCGTTGCGTGAGGATCTCGCGCTGTCGTGGCTGCTGTTGATCGCGGTGCCCCTGCTCGCTCTGTCCATGGGCACGATCGTGACCAAGATGGTGCCGGGGTTCCGGGAGATGCAGGCCCGGATCGACAGCGTCAACCGGGTGTTGCGCGAGCAGATCACCGGCATCAGGGTGGTGCGCGCGTTCGTGCGTGAGCGGCAGGAGGTCTGGCGCTTCGGAATGGCCAATACCGCGCTCACCGATGCTTCGCTGCGCGTCGGCAAGCTGATGGCGTTGATGTTCCCGACCGTGATGTTGATCAGTAATCTGACCGCCGTCGGGGTGATCTGGTTCGGCGGTCACCATGTGGACAACGGCACGATGCAGATCGGCTCGCTCACCGCGATGCTGTCCTACGTCATGCAGATCCTGATGGCCGTCATGATGGCCTCGTTCCTGGCGATGATGGCCCCGCGTGCGGCGGTCTCCGCCGATCGCATCGGCGCGGTGCTCGAGACCGACTCCTCGGTTCGCCCGCCGCGACTGCCGCAGGTGTTCAACAGCGACCCGGCTACGGTCGACATGCAGTTCGCGGAATTCGCCTACCCCGGCGCGGAGAAGCCGGTGCTGCGCGGTATCCGATTCCAGGTCACGCCCGGTACCACCACAGCCGTCGTCGGTTCGACCGGCGCGGGCAAGACCACACTGATCAACCTGATCCCGCGCCTGATCGACGTCACCGACGGCGCGGTCCACGTCGGCGGCGCCGACGTGCGCCACCTCGACCTCGAACTCCTGCGGAGTGGGATCGGATTGGTGCCGCAGAAGGCCTACTTGTTCTCCGGCACCATCGCGACCAACCTGCGCTACGGCAAGCCCGACGCCACCGACGAAGAACTCTGGCACGCGCTCGAGGTCGCCCAGGCGGCCGATTTCGTGAGTGAGATGCCACAGGGTCTCGACACTCCGGTGGCCCAGGGCGGCACCACGGTATCGGGCGGTCAGCGCCAGCGGTTGTGTATCGCCCGCGCGCTGGTGCGTCGGCCGCGCATCTACCTGTTCGACGATTCCTTCTCCGCGCTCGATGTCGCCACCGACGCCCGGCTGCGCGCCGCGCTGAAGCCCGAGACCGCCGACGCGTCGGTGATCATCGTGGCCCAGCGGATTCAGACGATTCGCGATGCCGACCAGATCGTCGTGCTCGAAGACGGTGCGATGGCGGGCATCGGTACCCATGAGCAATTGATGCAGCGCTGCTCGGAGTACCGCGAGATCGTCGAGTCCCAGCTGAGCGTGGAGGAAGCCCGATGAGGCCAGGCGCACCCGTTCCCGGAGCGCCGGGAACCAAGGCCAAGTCGTTCAAACCGTCGCTGAAGCGGCTGCTGAGCAGGCTGGCTCCCGAGAAGTTCACCGTCGGCCTGATCGTCGCGTTGGTGATCACCTCCGTGGTGCTCAATACGCTCGGCCCTTATCTGCTCGGCAAGGCGACGAACCTGGTGTTCGACGGCTTCGTCGGCAAGCAGCTCGAACCCGGGCTCACCAAGGACCAGACCATCGAGCTGCTGCGCGAGCAGGGCCAGACCACCCGCGCCGACATGCTCTCGGCGATGAACGTGATCCCCGGTACCGGCATAGATTTCGACGCTGTCGGGCGCGTGCTGATGCTCGTGCTCGCGCTGTACGTGGCCGCCGCGGTATTCGGGTGGCTGCAGGGCTACCTGCTCAATATCGCCATCAACCGGACCGTGAAGCGGTTGCGCGACGACGTGGAGCAGAAGCTGCACCGGCTGCCGCTGCGCTACTTCGACACCGCACCACGCGGTGACGTGCTCAGCCGCGTCACCAACGACGTCGACAATGTCTCGCAGAGCTTGCAGCAGACGATGAGTCAGCTGCTCGTCTCGCTGTTCTCCGTGATCGGCATCCTGATCATGATGTTCTGGATCTCGCCGCTGCTGGCGCTGATCGCGCTGCTCACCGTGCCCGCCGCGATCGTGGTCACCGCGCAGATCGCCAAGCGATCCAAGCCGCACTTCGTCAACCAGTGGAAGTTCACCGGCGAGGTGAACTCCTCGGTGGAAGAGGCCTACACCGGCCACGAGATCATCACCGCGTTCGGTCGCGGTCGCGAGGTCGGCGAGGAATTCGACCACCGCAATCAGAAGCTCTACGACGCGAGCTTCAAAGCGCAGTTCATCTCCGGCCTGATCATGCCCGCCATCATGTTCCTCGGGAACGTGAACTTCGTGTTCATCGCGCTGATCGGCGGGCTGCGGGTGGCCACCGGCAACCTGTCGCTCGGCGACGTGCAGGCGTTCATCCAGTACTCGCGCCAGTTCAGTCAGCCGCTCACGCAAATCGGCGCGATGGCGAACCTGTTGCAGTCCGGCGTCGCCTCGGCGGAGCGGATCTTCGAGATCCTCGACGCCGAGGAGCAGAGTCCCGATCCGCTGGTGGAGAATTCGCGCCCGGTCGATCGTGGGCGGGTGGAGTTCGAGGCGGTGTCCTTCGGCTACAGCCCGGAAACGCCTGTCATCGAACGGCTTTCGCTGGTCGCCGATCCCGGTCACGTGGTCGCCATCGTCGGGCCCACCGGCGCGGGCAAGACCACCCTGGTGAACCTGCTGATGCGCTTCTACGAACTCGACGCGGGCACCATCGCGATCGACGACGTCGATATCACCACCATCACCCGCGACCACCTGCGCTCGCGCATCGGCATGGTGTTGCAGGACACCTGGCTGTTCAAGGGCACCATCCGCGAGAACATCGCCTACGGAAACCCGACGGCTTCCGAAGCCGATATCCAGGCCGCGGCCCGCGCCGCCTACGTGGACCGGTTCGTGCACTCGCTGCCCAACGGGTACGACACGGTCATCGACGAAGAGGGCGGCGGGGTGAGCGCGGGCGAGAAGCAGTTGATCACGATCGCCCGCGCGTTCCTGGCCAAGCCGTCGATCCTCATCCTGGACGAGGCGACCAGCTCGGTCGATACCCGCACCGAGTCGCTGGTCCAGCACGCCACCGCGGCCCTGCGCCGCGATCGCACCAGTTTCGTGATCGCGCATCGTCTGTCGACGATTCGAGACGCGGATCTGATCGTCGTGATGGACAAGGGCCGCATCGTCGAACACGGCACCCACGACCGGCTGCTAGCCGAGCGCGGACCGTACTACAACCTGTACAACGCCCAGTTCGCGGCGGCTCAGTAATACCGCCGTCTTCGCCCTGGCACGATGGGGCCGTGGCCGACAGCAGTGAGTTCTCCTTCGAAGTAGGCACCCGTCTCGACGGGGGCAGGCATGGTCGGACCGGGGTGATCGGCACCCCACACGGTGAGATCGCCACGCCCGCCTTCATCCCGGTGGGGACGAAGGCGTCGGTGAAGGCCGTCCTGCCGGAGACGATGAAGGAGATCGGGGCACAGGCGCTGCTGGCCAATGCCTATCACCTGTACCTGCAGCCCGGCTCCGATGTGGTCGACGACGCGGGTGGGCTCGGCAAGTTCATGAACTGGCCGGGGCCCACCTTCACCGACAGCGGTGGGTTCCAGGTGATGTCGCTGGGGGTCGGGTTCAAGAAGGTCCTCGCCATGGAGGCCGTGGATATCCGATCCGACCAGGTGATCGCGGCGGGCAAGGAGCGGCTGGCCACCGTCGACGACGACGGGGTCACCTTCCGTTCGCACCTGGACGGTTCGAAGCATCGATTCACGCCCGAGGTGTCGATGGGTATCCAGCACCAGCTGGGGGCCGACATCATGTTCGCCTTCGACGAGCTGACCACCCTGATGAATACCCGCGGCTATCAAGAGAAGTCGTTGCAGCGCACGCACGAATGGGCACAGCGTTGTATCGATGAACACGAACGGCTCACCGCCGCGCGCGGTCATCGGCCGTACCAGGCGCTGTTCGCGGTGATCCAGGGTGCGCAGTACGAGGACCTGCGGCGCAAGGCTTGTCGTGAGCTGGAGACGATCCGGGGTAGCGGCGGAACGGAATTCGACGGCTACGGCATCGGCGGCGCCCTGGAGAAGCACAATCTCGGCACGACCGTGGGGTGGTGCTGTGATGAGCTGCCCGAGTCCAAACCGCGCCACATGCTGGGGATCAGTGAGCCGGAGGACATGTTCACCGCGATCGAGAACGGGGCCGACACCTTCGACTGTGTCAATCCGTCGCGGGTGGCGCGCAATGCCGCGATCTACGTCGACGAGGGTCGTTTCAATATCAACACCGCGCGGTTCCGCCGGGACTTCACGCCGATCGACGAGAACTGTGATTGCTACACCTGCGCGCACTACACCCGCGCCTACCTGCATCACCTGTTCAAGGCCAAGGAGATGCTCTCGGCGACGCTGTGCACGATTCACAACGAGCGCTTCACGATTCGGCTCGTCGATCGGATCAGGGCCAGCATCGAGGGCGGGTACTTCGATGAGTTCAAGAAGGAGTTCTTGGGGCAGTGGCGGGGACGGATCAAGGTGCCGGGGGAATAGGCGGCGGACCTTCCGATCCGCCGCCGGCGCCGCGAACTAGTCGTGGAGTGCGTCGACCTTCGCCGGGGCGTAGGTCGGTTCGGTCTTCTTGAGGATGGCGATGACGCGGTAGGTGATCGGCATGACGAGCACCTCGCACAGGGTCTTCCACAGGAAGCCGACGATGACGTAGTTGATGAACGACTGCCAGGTATTGATGCCGATGGCGGTGGCGGCGATCGAGCAGAAGATCAGGGTGTCGGCGAACTCGCCAACGACGGTGGAACCGATCAGGCGGGCCCACAGGTGCTTTTCCTTGGTGCGCTCCTTGATCAGCACCAGGGTGGCCGAGTTGAGCAACTGGCCGACGAAGTAGCCGGCGAGACCGGCGAGCACCAGCTGGGGGGTGGTGCCGAGGACCGTGCGGAAGGCTTCCTGGTTCTCGTAGAAGCCGGCGGGGGGCAGCTGGATGGCGATATAGAAGCAGCCGACGGTGAGCAGCAGTGCGCCGAAACCGGTGTAGATGGCGTGGCGGGTGGCGCGGAAGCCGTAGACCTCGCTGAGCACGTCGCCGAGGATGTAGGCCAGCGGGAACAGGAAGAAGGCGCCGTCGGTCGCGATCGGCAGGATCTGGATCGGGCCGAGCATCACCGAACTGTCGGTGAAGAACTCCACGCCCTTGGTGGCGCAGATGTTGGAGATGATCAGCGTCGCGGTGAACAGGGCGACGATTACCGGATAGAACCCCCGCGCAACCTGGGCGAATGCCGCATGTTCCGGCGCGGGGTGCCCAGATTCAGCTGGTTTGTCGAGCGAGTTTGTATCAGTCACGCCCCCATTCTCCCAAGACACACCCCGCCCACCACCCGGACCCGGCAAACCCGACATCACTACCCGGAGGGGCCCGCCCCGATCTGGACTGAGTGGAGGGTGCGACGAAGGAGTACCCGGAGGGAGGGAAGATCGGGGGCCCGAAGGGCCCCGACTCGAGCGCACCAGCGCTCAAAAGGCACCGATGGAATACCCTGTAGCAATGACGAATCCCGGCGATTCCGACGAGTGGTGGAAGCAGTACGGCGGCTCCGGCGTGTCTCCGGAGTCCGGCGCGCCGGGTTCGGTGCCGCAGAATCCGACCGCCCAGCCGTCGCAGCCTTCCCAATACCCGTCGTCGCCGCAGTATCCCCAGCAGTCGGCGCCGCCACCCTCGCAGCCGCAGTACCCGCAGCAGCCACCGTCGCAGCCGCAGTACCAGCAGCCCAGCCAGCCGCAGTATCCCCAGCAGCCGCCCGCCTACGGGCAGCCTCCTGCCTACGGCGGTTATCCGGCCGCGGGTGCCTATCAGCCGTACGGGCAGTACCCGCAGCCGCAGGGCACCAACGGGCTGGCGATCGGCGCGCTGGTCTCCTCGCTGATCGGCCTGTGCAGCTGTGGCCTCGGCGCGATCGTCGGCATCATCCTCGGCGTGATGGCGCTCAACCAGATCAAGGAGCGCGGCGGCGAAGGTAAGGGCATGGCGCAGGCAGGCATCTGGATCGGTGTCGCCGCGATCGTGGGCTGGATCCTCTACATCCTGTTCTTCGTGGTGCTCGGCATCGCTGGTGGCCTGGATTCGTCCACGACCTACTGACGTCGAAAGCAGCAGGGGCGCTTCCGGAATCCGGAAGCGCCCCTGCTGCTTTTCGTCAGGTGAAGGTATCAGCCCTTGACGACCTGCGTGCCGCCGGCGAACTTGTCGTGCCAGCCCTGATTGTTCGGGTCGTTGCTGATCGTGACCATGATGTAGATGGCAAGGCCGAGGCTGACGAGGCCACCGACGCAGGGGATCAGGCCGACGATCGTGAACAGGTTGCGCTTGAGAGACTGCTCAGGCGTCAGGCTCGGCGCACCGCCGGGGGCGAGCACGCGCAGGCCGAGGATCTTCTTGCCCAGTGTCTGACCGTTCTGCGTGACCTCCATGGCCACGAAGTAACCGTAGATGGCCAGCGACAAGATCAGAGTGGTGATGATCTGGCCGCCGGTGCCACTGCCGACGATGAGCCCGAGCAGGATCGCGACGGGGATGCCGACGATCAGGTAATCGATCAGACGTGCACCGATCCGGATTCCCAGGTCCGCGGACTGCACGCCGCCGAAGCCCTGCTGCTGACCGTACTGGCCCTGCGGCTGACCGTACTGACCCTGCTGCGGGTAGCCCTGCTGCTGACCGTACGGGTCCTGCCCGTAGGCCGGCTGCTGCTGACCGTAGGGGTCCGGCTGGCCGTAACCGGGCTGGGGCGCCCCGCCGTGTCCGGGCTGGCCGTACGGCTGCTGCTGGCCGTAGCCGGGCTGCGGCTGCTGCTGGCCGTAGGGGTCCTGGCCGTAGCCGCCGGGCTGACCGCCCTGCGGGTACTGGTTGGGGTCGTAACCACCGCTGGTCATAATCTCAGTCCTCGTATTGATCTTCTAGATCGGTCAATGCGTACGTTACGGACATCCCTCTGGTCGGAACAACCCGATAGGCTCGAGTATCCACGGTTTCTCAGGGATGCGTGTGGGGTCGAAAACTTCGCGTAGTTCGGCAGTGGTCCGCGCGGTGTATCCGAGGGACTCCGTGATCGCCGCCACCACGTCCTCGGGAGTGTGACCGAGGGCGCGTTGATCCGAAAGGCTCACGGCTCCGTCACGTTTCGCGAGCCGTTTGCCTTCTTCGTTGAGCACCAGCGGTACGTGGGCGTAGGTCGGAGCGGTGAGTCCGAGCAGTTCCGCGAGATAGGCCTGGCGCGGGGTGGACGGCAGGAGGTCGTCGCCGCGAACCACCTGGTCGACGCCTTGGGCGGCGTCGTCGACGACGACGGTGAGGTTGTAGGCGGGGATACCGTCGCCGCGGCGCAGCACCAAATCGTCGACAGCGCCGCGATATCGGCCGTGCAGCAGATCGGTGATCTCGTACTCGCTGACCTCGGCGCGCAATCGCACTGCGCCGGTGCGCCCTTCGGCCCGCTTGGCCGCGCGCTCGGCTTCGGTCAGCTGACGGCAGGTGCCGGGGTAGGCGCCCATCGGCCCGTGCGGCGCGGTGGCGGCCTGCTGGATTTCGCGTCTGGTGCAGAAGCATTCATACGTGCGTCCGGCCGCGGTGAGTTCGGCGACAGCGGCCGCGTAGACCGGCAGCCGGTCGGATTGGTAGACCACCGGGCCGTCCCAATCGATACCGATCGCGGCGAGGTCGTCGAGCTGGCGTTGCGCGGCGCCGGGCCGAACGCGGTCCAGATCGTCGACACGAATCAGGAACTCACGCTCCGAGGTTCGCGCGAAAAGCCAGGCGAGCACCGCGGTACGCAGGTTTCCCACGTGCAGCTCGCCCGAAGGGCTCGGCGCGTAGCGGCCCGCGCCTCGACTGGTTGGCACCTCTCGATCCTAGGTGGGCTCTCGGCACAGCCGCGTCCGTAGCCGTTCCTCGGCGATGGCGTCACCGGTATCGAGCGCGACGAGCAGCTCCTGCGCGTGCGCGATGAGCCCGGCGCGGTCGACATCGTGCTGCTGGGCATTCGCCGGATAGGACCCGAGCCGCTCACTCGCGCGACGCAGCAGAGTACCCGCGCCTTTGGCGTTGCCCCGCTGGATGTGGGTGAGCCCGACGGCGTATTGAGCCAGCCCCTGCCAGAGCATCCGTTCGGCAACCGGCCCGTTCTTCCACGCTGCCTCCAATACCTCGTGGGCATTGAATGCCAATCCGTCGTCCAGCAGTTGCTGAGCGAAGGTCAGAGTTTGCTGGGGCCCCAGTGCGAGATCGTCGGGTATTCGGGCGACTCCGGCACTGCCGGGAGGCAGCGGTCGGCCGAGTCGATCGCGGGGGCGGTCGTTACGGGCACGACCTGCGGTGTCACGGTCACGGGAGATCATTCCCCCATGATCCACGCCCGCCCTCGATGGTGCTCATGTGACTGTTGGGACGCTCGAGAAATTGACGTATCACGGACTAATCACATGGAAGTAATTGGGGATGTGTCAACCGGATCAGGAATGGGTAAGAGGGGCTGGCAATGCCCCCGCAAACGTGAGGCTTCGCAAGCTTGGCAAAACGATATGAGAAAGCAAATTCTCTTCCGCAACATTGCGGAAGACCTGCTAGTGTTTCTTCCGCGGGGGCAGCCCCCGGAGGCGGAAACGCCTCGATGCGCTGGTTCGTGCCGGTCAGTTGCGCGCGCCGTGTGGCAGTGCCTTGTGTGCCACGAAGTAACTCATCGGTCGCGCCGGATTTCGGAATTTTGCAACGATTCCAGGAGTTATCCCCTCCTTCTCGATGAACCAAAGGAGCAAGTGCCGTGGAAGTTGATGTGACCGACGCTGTGTGGCGGAAGAGCACCTACAGCGGACCCGATGGGAACTGCGTCGAAGTAGCTTTTCTCGCCGGCGGCGAAATCGCCGTTCGCGACACCAAGGATCGCGGCCGCGGACCCGTGCTGGCCTTCGGTCCAGGGCAGTGGCGAGCTTTTCTCTCCGATGTCACCGCGGGAGAGTTCACACGCGGCTGAGCCGCGAGATGCATCTCGAATGGGCAACATCGGCCCCGAGTCGAGCGGACTCGGGGCCTTCTCAGTGACGTCGGAGGTGTGGCCTATCGTGGCCGGATGACCACGATGGCCGCGCGTGACGCGACGATGTACTGGCTGTCACGCCGCACCGTCAACGACGTGTTCCTGCTCTACTCTTTCGCCGAAACCGATACCGCCACTGACGAACTCCGTGATTTCGTCGCCGCGCGTGCCGCACGCATTCCGGATCTGCGGATCCGGTTGGAGCAGATACCGGGCGATCTCGGCTATCCGCGCTGGGTTCCGGCTGAATTCACGTCCCAGCAATTCATCCACCACCGCCCGGACGGCCTGTCATGGCAGGCGTTGCTCGCGGAGCTGGGCGAACTCCTGGGTACCGGCGTCGTCGCGACCGAATATCCCTGGCGCATCCATGTTTTCCGGGCGGTCCACGGTGCCCCGCGATCGACGGAGCCCGTTGTGGTGGTGGTGCTGCAGCTTTCGCACGCCCTCGCCGACGGAACCCGTGCCGCTGCCATCGCGCGAGCGCTCTTCGGGACGGTTGTGGATGATGCCGTTGTCCACAGCACACCCGGTGCGCCTGTGGATAACTCGGCATATCACCCGGTCGGACCTGCCCAAACTTCCACACCGCCTGTGGATTCCTGTGGACAAACCTGTGGATGGATTGCGCGACGGGTAGATCCGAGAGTGATTGGAGTGCTGCGCTTTCCCGGACAGTTGGCCGCGACCGTGTGGCGCGGGCGGGCCGCGTACCTGGCCCAGCGAGAATTGGCTGACCGGACGGCCGCGGGCGAAGTCCCGGCGGCCGCAGCCGGATTCGCGCCGAGTGCGCTGAATCCGGCCTCCCCGGTCGCCGATCACACTGTGCGAATGCTGGTCGTCGATGTGGACGACCTACGCATTCCGGGTAAAACCGTCACTGTTGTTGCACTGACGGCGATTTCGTCCGCACTGGTCGACTACCTCGCCGAGCGCGGTGAGCGACCGGAACGGCTCGGGACGGCGCTACCGATGGCTCTTCCGGCGCCGAGCAAGGCACGCAACAACTACCGCGGACTGTCCATCGACCTGCACATCGACGAATTCGACCTGTGTCTGCGCGCGAATCTCATCGCCGATGACCTCGCCACCCGTCGCAAACGGGCGCTCGATCCGCTGCTCTCCGTGCAGGATCGAGTCGGCGAGGTGGTTCCCGCTGTGCTGGCGGTGCGTGATGTCGAACGCGCCGATCTGGACGACGTTCCCGCGATGCTCGACGGCAACACCGTCGTCTCCAGCGTCTACCGCGGCCAGGACGATCTCGCCTTCGCCGGTGGCCCGGTCCTGTTCACCGGTGGTTTCCCCGCCCTCGGTAGCGTCATGCATCTCACCCACGGGGTGCACGGAATCGGTGAAACCATCACGCTGTCCGTACATTCCGATCCACAGGTGATACCCGATCCCGACCGCTACCTGCGACTTCTGGCCGAGTCGCTGGACAGGGTCGTCGCCGCGCACCGCTGAGCAGGGATCACCGCGCGTCCGATGTCACCGAATTCGTCCGGGGCCGGAGCTGTTTCCCGCCCGGTTCAGCTCGGCGCCCACCGCGAGCAGCGCCGAGCGCACAGCCGTCGCCGCATCGGTTCCCGCGGCTTCGCCCTCGATCACGCCGTCGATCCGGAATGGGCAGAAGTATCCGGTTCCGCTGTCTCCCTGGTGTGGTCGTCCGATCTCGATGAGCGGGCCCGTTCGGTGTGCGGCGGCGATCGCGGCCGCGAGTGCGGCGTCGGCGGCTCGCGGATCACGTCGGCGAGTGCCGGGTAGCGCGGGCTTCGATTGCGCGTGTACCCGCTCGTACCAGGCGATCACCTCGAAAGATGCTGCTCGCGCACCGGTTTCGTAGTGGCCGAGCGCCGCCCTGCTGTACGGAACGCGAGTGGCCAACGCGGCCAATGACAACCCCGCCTCTTCCCGCAGTCGCCGCAACCGAGCTCCGACGATGCCGTTCCCCTGCTCGCCCCGACTGGACATGGACTCATCGTAGAGAACTGTAGACGTTTGTAGACGCTTTTTGCTGTCCAAAAGGTCTTGACGGCGACCATACTTCTCGTGGCGGCTCAGAAGCCACAATACCGCGCCACTCGTGCAAGCACTGACTCGTTCGGAGGGGAACCGATGGAGATCTTTCTGTGGATTGCTCTGGGGCTGTTGGTATTCGGGGCGCTGTGCCGCTACCTACTACTGCTGCCGCCCGAGGACGACGGGCGTCCGAGCGTCGCCGAGATCCGGCGGCGGCTTCAGGCCGAGCGAGAGGGGCCGGGCCACGACTCGACACTGCCGTCGGTGCGCAGCATTTCCGCCAGAAGCTTTTCGGCGTCGGACTTCTCCCGCGCCAGGACGCTCCAGCCGCGCACCAGACCGTCGGGGCCCGATTTCGTCGTCCACGAGCCGACGGCATGAGCACCCTGGGGATGGAGCGAGTAATAGATGGTGCCGACCGGGAAGGCGATATCCATGCCGCGCACCCAGCCGGTGAGCGCCTCGCCCTCCCAGACCCGCATCTCGCCACGCACCTGGGTGATCGGGTCCGATTCAGGCGCAGGCGATTCGGCGGCCGAGTCGAGCATCAGATGGTCGCCCTCGTGCCGAATGGTCACCGCCGCTACCTCGACCTCGTCCGGGTGGTTCGCCGGTTTCTGCCAGGCTGCCCACCAGTGACCCGCCAGGTCGACGCGGTTGTCCACGATGCCGGCGAGCTCCGCCAGCGAGACCTGCAGCGCGTCGGCCAAGCGGACCGCGACCGGCAGCGTCGGCGATTGCTCTTCGGACTCGTACCTGGTGATCTGGCGCGAGCTCACCCCGATCGCGGTGGCCAGCGCGGGCTGCGAGAGCCCGAGCAGCCTGCGCCGCTCCTGGATCACCTTCCCCGTCCCGGTGTTCATACAGTCATCGCCTCCATTGCCTGCCCCTCCCGTCACACCCTGCTGGACACATCCGCACCAGACCCGCCGATATCGCGGGCCGCCGTCCTCCGTCACGAAGACCACTGGCGCGCCGCACATGCCGACTGTGTGGCCGATTCTTCCATTTCTTCGCTCCAGCAGGCCCGTTTCGTGCTGACTCAGCACAATGGCTGTGGCCCTCGCTGCCTCCAGCACCTGGCCGCGACGGCCTACAGCACCGGACTGATCGACGACATCTGAGGGCGAACTCCAGGTCAGCGGGCCCGACAAGTTGACGAACTGGTTGCGAGACGGCGAAGGCGCTGCGATCGCCGTTACCGTCGAGGTATGAGTGCGGACCCCCTGGCGGAAGGCGACGGCGCCACGATTATCGAACGCCCAGGTCTGCGCCGCCGGTGGTGGCGGTTGCACCGACCGTTCGTGCTGCCGTCGCAGCGCGCCACCGCCGACAACATCGTCGCCGCACCCACCCCGCTGCAGCCGATCGATCTGTCCGACGACGCCGAGGTGTCGCAGGTCCTCGATCTGGCGGTGCGGGTGGGGGAGGTCGTGCTCGCGGCGGGCACCGGTGTCGGCGACACCACCGCGCAGGTCCGCTTCATCGCTTCCACCTACGGTCTCAACAGCTGCGATATCGATGTCACCTTCGACGCGATCCGCATCTGGGCCGACCGAGGACCGCGACTGCCGCCGGCCAGCGATATGCGGGTGGTGAAGTACCGCTCGCTCGACTTCACCCGACTGGCCGCGGTCGACCGGCTCACCCGACGCATCCGCAGCCAGATCGTGCCCGTCGACCAGGCGCACGCCGCCCTCGACGAGCTCATCTCGTCACGGCACCCCTATCCGCGCTGGGTGTCGACGGCGGGCTGGTCGTTGCTCGCGGCGGCGATCGCGGTGCTGCTCGGTGGTGGGTTCATGCTCGCCGCCATCAGTTTCGCGACCACCGCGGTGATCGATGTGGTGAACCGGGTGCTGCATCAGCTCGGTCTGCCGTTGTTCTTCCAGCACATGATCGGCGGTGTCATCGCCGCCGCCCCTGCCATCGCGCTCGCCGCGTTCAGTGACCACTGGCGGGCCGATGCCGCGCTGATCGTGGCCGCGGGGATCACGGTGCTGCTGTCGGGTCTGCAGTTGGTCGGTTCGGTACAGGACGCGATCACCGGCGCGCCGATCACCGCCGCGGCCCGCATGCTCGAAGTGGTGATGATGACCGCCGGCATCGTCGCGGGTATCGGTTTGGCGCTGCGTATTTCGACGATGATGGGGATCGCGGTGCCGGAGATCGCGGCGGGCGCCGGTCGCGACATCGAATATCTGCCGATCAAACTGATCGCCGGTGCCGTCGCGGCGATCGCGTTCGCGCTGGCCTGTTATGCCGAGCGGCGGGCGCTGGTCGCGGCCGGGCTCAGCGGCGCGGGCGGCATCTTGGCCTTCCTCGGCGCGCAGGACATCGGCTTCGGGCCGGTGGTGGCCGCGGGGCTGGCGGCGACGCTGATCGGTCTCGCCGGTGGTCTGATGGCGCGTCGCGCGCTCACGCCGCCGCTGGTCGTCGCGGCCGCCGGAATCACACCGCTGCTGCCGGGTCTGAAGGTGTATCGCGGGCTGTACGCCCTGCTCGAGGACGAAACGCTGCTGGGGTTCGGGCAGATCCTCGGTGCGTTCGGTGTCGGTTGCGCGCTGGCCGCGGGCGTCATTCTCGGTGAATGGTTCGACCGCTTGCTGAGCCGCCGCGGTGCGCCGCGCGACTTCGATCCGACCTACACCAGCGACCGATGAAAGGACCGGTACGCCGGTGGTTCAGATCTGCACGAGGGTGCGAGGCCCGTCGGCCGCGGTGTCGGCGGGCGCCGGGTCCTGGATGCGCGGCTTGCCTGCCGCCCAGCGCATCTGGCTGCGGGCCGCGGGCGCCTCGGTGGCCGCGGGGATGACCAGCAGCGCGAGCGCGGCGCCGTTGCTGCCGACCACGTGCATGATGCGCGCGGCCTGGTCGTTGCGAGCGGTGCTGTCGCCGGATTCACCGGCGGTCCAGTCGAATCCGAGCCGGGCCAGCTTGCCGATCCGCGGTCCGACCGCGGCCACCAACTGGTGCAACTCGGTCATCGGCTGGTCGGTTCGCGGCCACCAGGCGCCGTCGATCGGCCCGGTGGTGGCTGTGCGGTCACGCAGCATCAGCCGGATCTGCCCGGACGCATCGCGCCCGATGCTCGTTTCAGGTGATGTATTCACTTCGTCGTTTACTTTCTGATTTCTGTGCGATCGACGCCGCTCGCGGCACCGATCGGCGCGGTCCGAACTCGGACCGGCGCGAAGGCTGGGTACCCACTGGACTGTGTCGGCACGCACGTAAGTTTTGGGGGCGGCGACGACGGTATGTGGGTGTGGTGGGGGTCTCCCGCACCATCGGGGCTCACTCTACGGAAGCCCACTGACAGATCCACCGATTAAACGAACAGGGCCCCGACCGGCGAACCGATCAGGGCCCTGCTGTTGCGGAGGATAGGGGATTTGAACCCCTGAGGGCGTTAACCCAACCCGCGTTCCAGGCGAGCGCCATAGGCCACTAGGCGAATCCTCCGTGGAGCAGCATAGCGGGTTGCAGGGGGTCGATGCCAAACCGGCCCCCTGCGACGGGTTCTGACCTGCTACTTCTTCAAAGCTGCCAGCACCTTGCGGACCTGCGTCTCGGCGGCGGTGCGCATGGCCGCCTTGTCGACGGTGCGCATCGTCGACACCTCGATCTCCACCTTCACCGAGATATTGCTGTCGTGCGCGGCCACCACGACGGAGTAATCGCTCGGGATGGAACCGTAGGTGTGCTGCTCGCTGGCGTAGTACGCCTCCGTGCCGAGACCGCTCACCGGGCCGTGGTCGTAGTCCTTGCCGGTGGTCTTGGTGTCGTAGCCCTTCCAGCGCGCGTAGTCGGACTCGGTCTCGCTCTCGGTCTTGAACTCGACCTCGAGCCCCAGGCTCGCGTCGTTGGCGTTGCGGCCCGACTCCTTGTTCTTGGCGTCACAGTCGTAGGAGCCGCCACCGATGTACTCCGACGGTCCGCGCTCAGTGTGGGTGGTCGTCTCACGGGTGGACGACCATTGGTTCAGCACCGTGAGATCGACCAGGTCGCAGGCGTTCTTGCCGTCCTTGTAGACGTAGCTGCCCGCCCACTTGTCCGGATCGGGTCCGAAGGGGTTGTCGTCGACTTTGTTGGCCGTGAACGCGATCAACCCGATCACGAGCGCGCCGACCGCGACGATGGCGCCGCCGACGATCCACCACACCGCCTTGTTGCCCGACGAGGGCGGCCGCGGCGGAGGTGCGCCCCACTGCGGCTGCGGCGCCTGATAAGCGCCGGCTTGCGGATGCGCGTACTGCTGCGGGTACGGCTGGGGGTTCGCGCCGCTCTGGTAGGGCCCGGGCGGGGCGGTGTACGGCTGTGGGTTCGCGCCGCTTTGATACGGCGTGGGCGGTGCGGTGTACGGACCGGGCGCGCCGATATTGCCGCGCAGCACGGTCGGGTCGGCTTGTGCGGGGTTCTGACCTGCGCCTTCGCCTGGCCGTTCCCACCACGCGACAGTGGGATCGGACGGCGGCACACCGTCGCCGGGTGGTTGTTGATTCGGGCCGGTCACGAGCGGGCCCCCTCTCCAGTCATGGGGAACCGGAACCCCCCGCTGCCGATATCGGATAGATCGTAGCCAGCGTCACCGACGGGGCGGCGGTTATACGGCTGCGTACACTCGAGGATCGACTGGTCGGGTGTGGTCGTCGTCGATGGATATGAGGTGGAACACGTCGTGGGTACCGCGCGAACTCCCCGGATCAGATGGGTCGAGGAAGGTCTGGCCGTGCTGGCGTCCTCGGGCGTCGACGCGGTCCGGATCGAGGCGCTGGCCAAACGCATCGGCGTGACCAAGGGCGGGTTCTACGGCTACTTCGCCGACCGCGACGCGCTGCTCACCGCGATGCTCGACGTATGGGAGAACGAGGCGACCGATCAGGTGCTCGACCACGTCGAGCACGCGGGCCTCGACCCGAAGACCAAGGCGCGCGTGGCCGGGCTGCTCACGTTCTCCAGTCATCGTCTGCTCCCGATCGACCTGGCGATCCGCGACTGGGCTCGCCGCGACGACGACGTCGCCGAACGCCTGCGCCGCGTCGACAACAAGCGAATGGCGTTGCTGCGCGAGACAATCGGCGTGTTCTGCGAAGATCCCGACGAGGTGGAAGCCAGGAGCCTGCTCGCCTTCTGCGCCACCATCGGCAGCCACTTCCTCGCCGCCGATCACGAGGGCCGCACCCGCGTCGAGGTGCTCACGCGGGCCGCCGACCTGCTGTTCGAAGACCGGAATCGCTAGTAGGCAGAACTACCGCTACACTGGCCGACGGATCCCGCGCGGCGAGCATCCTGTGAACTCCCCCAGGGCCGGAAGGCAGCAAGGGTCAACGGGCTCTGCCGGGTGCGCGGGGTCCCCTTTAGTTTCCGGGGGACCCTTCTCCGACTGATCGGCCTACGCACCTTCGCAGCGTGCGAGCCTGATCCGGGTACGGATACCCCACCGATTCCGAGCAGCCGCCGGGTAACGTTGCGGAAGTCAGCACGCGCAGCGTGCACACCCCCCTTGCTGCTTC
Source organism: Nocardia sp. PE-7 (assembly GCF_030486425.1). Taxonomy (NCBI): domain Bacteria; kingdom Bacillati; phylum Actinomycetota; class Actinomycetes; order Mycobacteriales; family Nocardiaceae; genus Nocardia; species Nocardia sp. PE-7. The sequence goes on from NZ_CP129614.1 coordinate 7,158,951, forward strand.
GAAAGGCTGCCCAGGATGCCCCGGCAAACGCAGATCGGTTTGATGAGCCACGAGGAACTCGTGTCCGAGCACGAGTCCCAGACCGCGAATTACGCGACGCTCAGAACCGAGAAGCTCACGCTGGATCTCACCCGAGGTAAGCCGTCGCCGGAACAACTCGACCTGTCCGTATCGCTGCTCTCCCTGCCTGGCGACGGTGACTTCCGCGACAGCTCGGGCACCGACTGCCGCAACTACGGCGGCCTCACCGGCCTGCCGGAACTGCGCGCGATCTTCGGCGAACTGCTCGGCATCCCGGTCGAGCGGCTGCTGGCGGGCAACAACGCCAGCCTCGAGATCATGCACGACCTCATCGTGTTCTCGATGCTCTACGGCACCCCCGACTCCCCGCGCCGCTGGGCCGACGAGCCGATCAAGTGGTTGTGTCCTGCCCCCGGCTACGACCGTCACTTCGCCATCACCGAGGCGCTCGGCATCGAGATGATCACCATCCCGATGCGCCACGACGGCCCCGACACCCACGCCATCGCGACGCTACTGGCGAACGATCCGCAGATCAAGGGCCTGTGGGCGGTGCCGAACTACTCCAACCCCACCGGTGTCGTCTACTCCGAAGAGGTTGTCCGCGAGCTGGTTTCGATGCCCGCCGCCGCGCCGGACTTCCGCCTGTTCTGGGACAACGCCTACGCGGTGCACCCGCTCACCGATACCGCGGCCCCGGTGATCGACGTACTCGGCCTGGCCGAGGCGGCGGGCAACCCGAACCGGCCGCTGGTGTTCGCGTCGACCTCCAAGATCACCTTCGCCGGTGCGGGCGTGAGCTTCTTCGGAGCGTCGCAGGCCAATATCGACTGGTACCTGTCGCATGCCTCGAAGAAGAGCATCGGCCCCGACAAGCTCAACCAGCTGCGGCACCTGCGCTTCTTCACCGATGCCGAAGGCGTGCGTGAACACATGCAGAAGCACCGCGCGCTGCTCGAACCCAAGTTCGCGCTCGTGCGCCGCATTCTGGAAGACCGCCTCGGCGCCTCGAAGGTGGCGTCGTGGACCGAACCCAAGGGCGGCTACTTCATCAGCCTCGATGTGCTCGACGGCACCGCGGCTCGGGTGATCGCGCTGGCCAAGGAAGCCGGCATCGCGCTCACCGCCGCGGGCTCGGCCTTCCCGTACAGCAAGGATCCCGAGGACAAGAACATCCGCATCGCCCCCAGCTTCCCGCGGCTGCCGGAGCTGGAGAAGGCGATGGACGGATTGGCGACCTGCGTGCTGCTCGCAGCGACCGAAAAGCTGCTCGAGAGCTGAACTGTAGGAGCGCTGGCGCGCTCGAGGCGGGGCCCTTCGGGCCCCTGATCTTCCCTCCCTCCGGGCACTCCTTCGTCGCACCCTCCACTCAGTCCAGATCAGGGCGGGCCCCGCTCTTGATAAGGACACATAGGTGGGACCTTCCAGGGAAGGTGTACGGGCCGGACTCAGGTCGGTTTGTGGACCAAGGCGCCGAACAGGGTGACGGAGATGTGGATGTCGCCGCGGTCCGCGCCTGTTCGTAGGTCGGCGAGGAGTTGGTCGCGTTCGGTCGCGGTGATCACGCCGCGCAGGACCGCGAGGTCCGCGATCCGGCGCACCAGCGCGCCCGCGCCGACCGCGCGGTCCTGCACCAGCGCGTGCGAGCCGATCTCGTCGACCACCAGTCCGGTCCCGGTGAGCAGCCCGGCGAGGCGGCGACCCGACAGCGGATTGGTGGTCGAGGAGATCAGGGTGTCGATTACCGCGCTCACCACCCGCGGGTTGCCGGGATGGACGATCGCGGTCGCCCAATCGCAGTCCACCACCACCGCGCGCCCGCCGGGTCGCAGCACCCTGGCGATCTCGGCCGCCGCTCGCGCGGGTGCGGTGAGATGCTGGAACACCCGCTCGCACAGCACCGCGTCGAAGGTGTCGCTGCCGAACGGCAGGCCGTAGGCGTCACCGGAGACGAACGCCGCCCTCGACCCGGACTCGACCGCGCGGCGCTGCGCTGCGGCCAGCAGGTGCGGGTCCGGCTCGACGCCGACCGCGGTGCCGTTGGGCCCGAGTTCCTCGGCGAAGGTGAATACCTCCGATCCGGTGCCCGACCCGACATCGAGAGCGCTCTCACCGGGCCGCAGCGCCAGCGCGCTGTGACTCCAGGCGCCCAGCGCGCGCATTCCGGGTCGGGTGACTTCCAGATCATGGGCGTCGATCAGCTGATCCTGGCCCGCTTGGTCGAAGCGGGCCGGGCGTGGGGTGTAGTCGGTCATACGCACCGCCAGTGTGGGAGCAGTCCTCGGGAGCATGGACTCAGAGGCTACTGGTGAAATGTGTCACGATGAATGTATGACTCGCACGCTGTGCCTCGCGCAGGAATCCGAGGCCGACGAACTACTCAGCACCGACGATTTCGCGCTGCTGGTGGGGATGTTGCTCGACCAGCAGTACCCGATGGAGCACGCGTTTCGTGGGCCGCGCAAACTCGCCGAGCGTATGGGCGGATTCGATCTGCACCGGATCGCCGAAGCGGATCCGGCCGAATTCGAGGAACTCGCGGCCACCCCGCCCGCGATTCACCGCTATGGGCGGTCGATGGCGCGGCGGGCGCAGGCGCTCGCCCAGTACGTGATCGAGCATTATGACGGTGTACCTGCGCAGATATGGACCGCGGGCGACCCCGACGGCAAAGAGGTGCTGCGCCGATTGCAGGACCTGCCGGGGTTCGGGGCGCAGAAGGCGAAGATTTTTCTCGCGCTGCTCGGCAAACAACGTGGAGTGCAACCGGACGGCTGGCGAAAAGCGGCCGGATCCTACGGCGACGACGGATCGCGCCGTTCGGTCGCCGATGTCGTCGATGCCGAAACGTTATCGGAAGTAAGGGAATTCAAGAAGCAGGCCAAAGCGGCGGCGAAAACCGCGGGGTGAATTACTAGTTACGATCCGGTTGCTTTTATCCCTCGTCACCGGGGTGGATCTGCTCGAAGCTTGTTTCTCGAACAGCTCCACAACGGATGAGGGATTGGCAGTTTTATGAAGATGAGGAAGTTCGCTGTTGTCGCGGCGCTCCTGACCGTGGCCACCGGCATCACGGCAGGCACCGTGAACGCCGCGCCGGCCGAGGAAGCCGCCCCGATCAACTACACCGCCGAGGTCGTCGACGAATCCAAGGCCGTCATCACCACCGATGCCGGCTCGCTGGTCGTCGAAGACGGCGTCTTCAAGATCAAGGCCACGAACGGCGCGACGGTCGCGGGCACGGCCCTGAGCTTCCGCCTCGACGAGTTCGAGCTGCCGATCGCGGCCGAGATCTCGGGCAACACCGCGACCCTGACCCCGCAGCTGGACCCGGCCAAGGCTGTCTACAAGCCGGTCGCCCTCCCCTACGAGGACAAGGCTCCCTGGAAGACCGAGTACGAGCGTGAGCAGGCTGCCTGGAGCCGTCTGACCTCCACCATCTCGCTCGGTGCTGCTATCGGCACGCTGGCCGGTGGCCTCGGTGGCGCCGCGATCGGTTGCGTCGCGGGTGCCGCGGGCGGCCTTGTCGCCGGTGGCGTGCTCGGCGCGATCTTCGGCGCCCTCCCCGGCGGCATCGGCGGCTGCGTCGTCGGCGCCACCACGATCGGTGCCCTCGGCGTCATCCTGGGCCAGATCTTCATCACCGCCCCGGTGGCGATCGGTGCTGCGATCCAGTACTTCTCCACGATCTCCGCGCCCTTCAACGCGCCGGCCAAGTAGATCCGACCGGATCGTCGAAACCCCCTGCGGGAACTTCGGTTTCCCGCGGGGGGTTTTACCGTTGATACCCATTGCGCCTGTCATGGGTCCCGCTGACCTGCGGCGATGATGTGCCGCAGCGCACAATTCGCCGGTTTGGGTTGGATGGGTCGGGATTCGGTGTTAACTTGATTGTTATGTCCAGCAACCGTCTGTCCGCCCAGCGGGTCACCTACGTGACCGCCGCTCTGGGCTTGCGGTTGCCGTTGACGCGCGAACTGTGTCGTTCCTGCTACTGCAGCTGATCCCCTCAGGTTCGCGAGCTGCCACGCCCCACGTGTAGGCAATTCCGTTGAGATAACGGGATTTTTTGGCAAGGAACTTCATATGTCTGCTCCCATCATCGATCGCCCCGCCTCCCGGACGGGCGCCGCTCGTCCTCGTGTATCCCGCCCCGTTGTGCCGCCGGAGCTGCGTCGTAGCGACAACCCCGCCGCCGCTGTGCTGCGCACCGCCGCTTCGGGTCCCGTCTCGCGTGACAACGCCGCGCGAGCAACGGGGTTGAGTATCGCCACCGTGAATCGTCAAGTGGCGTCGCTGCTTTCGGCGGGGCTGCTGCGTGAGCGGCCCGATCTGACCGCCGCGGGTGCCGTCGGCAGGCCGCGGGTGCCGTTCGAGATCGATCACGACGCCTATCTGACGCTCGGCATCCATATCGGTGCCGAGGCGACGAAGATCGTCGCCGCTGATCTGCGTGGGCGCATCCTCGGTGGGCTCGCCATCGCGACGCCGCAGACCGGGCAGGATTTCGCGGTCACCACCGTCGCTCGCAGCGCCAAGGCGTTCCTGCAGCGCTGGCACCGGCGAACCCCGCTGTGGGCCGGTGTCGCCATCGGTGGCCGGGTGGATCCGCAGAGCGGTGTGGTCGACCATCCGAAGCTGGAATGGAAGGGCGCGCCGATCGGGCAGGTCCTCGGTGATGTGCTCGAGCTGCCGGTTTCCGTCGCACCGCACGTCGAGGCGATGGCGGCTTCGGAGCTGCTGCTGCCGACCTTCGATGCTCGTCGGCCCGAGCCCGATACCGAACTTCCCGCTGTTCAGCACGGCAGCAGCCTCTACTTCTATGTCCGTGAGACCGCGGGCATCGCCGTGACTCTCGACGGTCGGGTGCATACGCCGAGCAACGGGCCTGGGTCGATCGCGCACCTGCCGACGGGGTCCGATGTGCAGTGCACGTGCGGCCGGCGTGGGTGCTTGGAAGTGACCGTCGGCGACCGGGCGCTGCAAGCTCGGGCTGTCGGTCGCGGAATCATCCCGGCGCACAACGGGACCGCGGGCACCACGATCAACGATCTGTATCGGGCCGCTGAGTCCGGGTCCGAATCGGCGCGGGAATTGCTCGCCGAGCGGGCGACGATGCTCGGGCAGACCGTCGCGCTGGTTCGGGACATGCTCAACCCGGACCGAGTCGTCTTGGGCGGACAGGCATTTACGGGTTACCGACCCGCGCTGGGGCATGTGGCCAGGGCGTTCTCGCAGAGTACGCAGTTGGCGGCCACGGATATCCGGATCAGTGGATTCGGCGGCAAGGTACAGGAATTCGCCGCGGTGGTCACGTCGCTGAGCGCGCTGTACGCCGACCCGCTGGCGGCTATTCGTCGGGTCTAGGAAACCGGGACAAAGAAGCGCCCCGCGACTCGTCAAGAGTCGCGGGGCGTTTCGCGTAGACGGATCAACGCGGGTTGAACGCGCCTTCCAAGGCCGTGATGAAGAACGGGAACTGCGCGGCGAAGCGGTGCAGGTTGGGGTCTCGGTCGTAGCCGGCGAACCAGTAGATGCCCGGTTGTGAGTCGTCGGCGGGGTTCATGTCGCGGAAGGTGCGGATCCAGTTGTCCGCGCGGCCGCTGATCACCGTGTAGGGCAGGGCGCGGGAGAAGATCGTCTCCTGGTCGATGGGGGGAATCCGGTCGCGGGTGACGGTGTCGAGGCCGCGGTGCATGGCACGGATTCGGCCTGCGACGGTGTCGCCCAGTGGGGTTCGGGTGGGGAGGTAGTTGGGGAGCAGCAGCGCCGCGCCGCCCGCGAGGGCAATGGCTACGCCTACCAGGGCGTGGCCGGAGGTCAGGGCGAGCGTGACCGTGATGATCACGCCGAGGGCGATCAGGGCGGCGCCGATCCAGCGGGGCAGCGCCCGCTGCTTCGGGTCGGCGAAGGCGCCGGTGGCGACCGCGTCGTTGCGCATGGCGGCGCGGATCGGGTCCAGCTGCAGACGGCCCGGGGCGCGCAGTTCGCGGACGGCGACGGTGTCGGTGCCCTCGGGGAGCAGCATGTCGTAGACGGTGCGTTCGTAGTCGCGCAACTGGTCGTCGGGGGCGTTGACGCGGCTGATGCGCCAGTCGTCTTCGCCGCGCGCGTTCACCGGCGTGATCCACAGGTAGCGCCGGACGGCGAGATCGACGACGGTGGCGGCGATGTCGACCGGATCGGCGTGCTCGTCGATGATCAGACCTGCCTCGCCGGGGAGCACGCCGTCAGGGGAGACGAACTCGACCCGGCCGCCCTGCTGGATCAGCGGATCGAAGTCGTCGCTGCCCCTCACCGCGGCAGCGGCCCGCTTCCGTGCCAGCAGCACGTAGGCGATCATGCCCGCCAATGCCAGCAGCAGGGCGCCGAACGCGGCGAGCACGGGCGTGGTGAAGGCGAAGGGGCCCGTACCGCCGCCGCGCACATCGGCATTCGCGGGCACGGTGCCGGGGGGCATCTGCAAGGTGAGGTCGATGGCATCGCCCTTGCGCAGGTCGGTCTGGTGCAGGTACAGCACGCCGTCGGGTTCGGTGTGGACATCGGCGCACGGCTTGGCATTGCCCGCGGAGCCGAGTTTGCAGTCCACGATGCCCATTTGGAAGCTCGGGCTGATCACCGAGACGTCGAGCACGGCGATATCGGCGTTGAGCACGCCCAGCCAGTGGAACACCTGGGTGCCCGGCATGTCGGAGACGGTGTTGTGCACCGTATACGTGAACTTCGATTCGCCAGGCTTGGCTTCGACGACGAACTGGTCGTTGACAGTGGTGGCCGTGCCGGAACCGCTCGCGGTCACATCGGTGACCTTGAAGACCCGTTCGACATCGTCACCGACCTTGAGGCGCAAGGGCAGCGACATCGTGAAATTTCCGTCGGCGGGCACCGCGACAGTTTCGATGACCTCGAGCACACCGGTTTCGGTGAGCGTGAGGTCGGCGGTGATCGAAACACCGGTGGTAGCGGGCTGCGTGTGGGCTACCGGCGCGGCCATGAGCAACCCCGCCGCAGCGAGCAGCAGCGCGCCCGCGGCGCCCCCCCGAAAAGTCAGCATGGGTGCTTACTCTAGACAGCTTGCTATTCTGCGTCAGCGGCTGTCGATGACTCATGAGACGAGGGGGGGTACGGGGGAGTGACTCAACCACCGTACGGTTATGGGCGGAACGGCCCAGGTGGACGACCGGTTCCACCACCCCCCGGCTATGGACCGCCCCCGGGATACCGGCCACAACCGGGATATGGGCAGCCAGGTTATCCACAGCCTCAGGGTTATCCACAGGGTTACGGGCAGCGTCCGGCGTACGGGCCGCCGCCGGGATATCGCCCACCGCCCATGCCCTACGGACCGCCGGGCAGGCCGACTCCGCCGCCACGTAAACGCGGTGGCGGCTTCACCTCGGTAATCCTCGTGGTCATCTTCCTGCTGGTCGGTGGCCTGGTGAAGTACGCCGTCAACACCGGCGTCGACCTCGGCATCGGCGCGATCGGCCCGAAACCGACCACCACCTACACCCCCCAGCCCGGCACCGCGCCCGCCGCGACCGGCGACAACCCGCTGCTCACCGACTCCGACGGCACCCTGGTCCCGGCGTCGTGCAACTACGCGCCGTGGGGCACCCAGGTGGACAAGGCCCGCGCCTTCTTCGAATCGGCCGCGAAGTGCCTCGAATCGGCGTGGAAACCACTGCTGGCGGAGAACAATCTGCCCTTCGAGTCGCCGACGCTCAGCGTCACCGCGACCACCGACGGCATCACCACCCCGTGCACCGGATCGACGAGCAACTTCGCCGCCTTCTACTGCCCGGCGAACAAGACCATCTACATGCCGATCAGCCAGCTGCAGACCGAGCAGTTCCGCGACAACTGGGTCGTGTACCTGTCGGTGTTCGCGCACGAGTACGGCCACCACGTGCAGGCCCAGTCGGGCATCCTGCGCAAGGCCAACAGCGAGCGCGTCGACGCGGGGGCCCGCTCGGCCAAGGGGCTCGAGCTCTCGCGCCGAGTCGAGTTGCAGGCCAACTGCTTCGACGGCATGTTCATCGCCTCCTCGAAGGGCGGCGGCTCGCTGACGTCCTCCCAGGTCACCGTCGCGACCAAGGATTCCTACGGCCGCGGTGACGGTCCCGGCGACATGCGCGACCACGGCACCGCGGAGCACGGCGGCCAGTGGTTCGAAACCGGCTTGAACCGCAACCTCACGGCCCAGTGCAACACCTTCACGGTGTCGGCCAGCGAAGTGAACTGAGGCTGTCCCGCCTCGCCGGGCCTGCTAGCCGGACTTGTATGTCGCACAGTAGCGTTGGCGGCAGACGGTGTGGTGCGGGGTGAGTTGGCCCGTTCCCGGTGAGTTACCCATGTCCGTGCGTGATCAGTTGTCAGGTGATTGATGTATCCCCCGCCTCCTCCGCAGCCGCCCTATGGCAGGCCGATGCCGCCCCCGTACGGGCAGCAGATGCCGCCATACGGTGGACAGATGCCGCCGTATGGTCGGCCCGCGATGCCGCCGTACGGGAGGCCGCTGCCGCCCCCGTACGGCTATGCGCCGCAGGGGTATCCGCCGCCGCGTCGTGGCGGATCAGGCGCGGTCGGTGCGGTGCTGACGGTGTTGACCGTGTTCGGCGTCATCGGGCTGCTGTTGGTCGCGGTGACCGTGTCGGATCAGAGCTCGCCCGGTTCGGTCGCCAAGACGACGCCGCCGAGTTTCACCTACAGCTCGAATTCGCCGGTGCCGACCACGAATCCGACGTCAGCGCGAACCACCACCACCGCGCGTACCACCGCGCCGACGACGACCAAACCCGCAGGCCCGCAACCTGTTATCGCCCTCGGTCAGCATCCGCTGTTCAAGAACGACGACGCCGGCCTGACGAACATGGACTGCGATCTGCCGCGCTGGTCGACCGACGCGGCGGTGGCCAAGGCCTTCTTCGCGGCGGCGCAGGGCTGCCTCGATCAGATGTGGCGGTCGAATCTGGCTGCCGCGAATCTGCCGTTCAAGAGCCCGGGTCTGGTTGTCGCCGAACAGTCTTCGGAGCTGTCATCGCCTTGCGGTGGCTCCTCCAGCGGCGCGTTCTACTGCAGCGCTTCGAGCACCATCTACATGTCGACAACGGGGCTGGTCCTGCACAACACGCCGTATCCACCGATGGAAGCGCTGTCGATCTACGCGCATGAGTACGGTCACCACGTCCAGGGGCTCACCGGAGTGATGCAGGCCTCGTCGAATCAGCGTCGCGAGCAGGGCACGATGTCGGCGGGCGGGCTGGAGACGTCGCGTCGAATGGAGTTGCAGGCCAGCTGTTTCGGTGGCATGTACATCGGTTCTTCGGAAGCGGGCGGCTCATGGACCTCGCAGGAGGGCTACGCCGCCGTGAAGCACAACTACGACCTCGGTGACGGCAGCGGCCGCCACCGAGATCACGGCACCCCGAACCACAACGGCAATTGGTACAACCAGGGCTACTCGAAGAATCGCAACTTCCAGTGCAACACCTGGCTGGCCCCGTCCGACGAAGTGAGCTAGGTCCCGTAGTGGCCCTCGCCGAAGCGGCGGGGGGAGGAACCGTGCACGCCTTCGGCATAGGCGGTTTCGGCGTGGAGGGCGAAGTCGATGCCCGCGGTTTCGTCTTCCTTGCTCACGCGGAAGCCGATGACCTTGTCGATCCCCTTGCCGAGTACCCACGAGACCACGAAGGCGTAGGCGGCGACCACCAGAATCGCGACGAGCTGCTTGCCGAGCTGGGCGAAGCCGCCGCCGTAGAGCAGGCCGTTCACGCCGCCGGTCATCACCTGGGTGGCCAGCAGACCGATCAGGACGGTGCCGACGATGCCGCCGACGAAGTGCACGCCGACCACGTCGAGCGAGTCGTCATAGCCCGCTTTGTGTTTCCAGCCGACCGCGAACGAACACACCACGCCGGCGGTCAGACCGACGATGACCGCGCCGAGGGTGTTCACCACGCCGCAGGACGGGGTGATCGCGACCAGACCGGCCACCGCACCCGATGCCGCGCCGAAGGTGGTCGGCCGGCCGTCGCGGACCTGTTCGACGATGAGCCAGCCGAGCATGCCGAGGCTGCCCGCGACCAGGGTGTTCAGGAATACCGCCGCCGCGGTCCCGGTGGCGCCGAGTGCGGAGCCCGCGTTGAAACCGAACCAGCCGAACCACAGCAGACCGGCGCCGAGCAGCACGAACGGCAGGTTGTGCGGACGCATCGCATCGATGTTGAATCCGATCCGCGGCCCGAGGACCAGCGCCAACGCCAAGGCCGAAGCGCCGGAGGCGATCTCGACCACCAGGCCGCCCGCGTAGTCGAGCGCGCCGAAGTCCAGCAGCCAGCCGTCGGGTCCCCACACCCAGTGCGCGATCGGCGCGTACACCGCCAGCGTCCACAGCGGAACGAACACCATCCACCCCGCGAACTTGGCGCGGTCGGCGATGGCGCCGGAGACCAGTGCGGCGGTCAGGATGGCGAACGTCAGCTGGAAGGTGACGAACAGCAGCTCCGGAATGGTCCCGCGCACGGAGTCGGGGGTGATCCCGGCCAGCCCGAAGTGCTCGAGATTGCCGATCAGGCCACCGCCCGCGTCGTCGCCGAACGCGAGGCTGTAGCCGGCGACCAGCCAGACGACGGTGACCAGCGGGATCGCGATGAAGCTCATCATCAGCATGTTCAGCACGCCGGTCGAGCGCACCATCCCGCCGTAGAACACGGCCAGCGCCGGCGTCATCAACAGCACCATGGCGGTGGCCGCGAGTAGCCAGGCGGTGGCCGCCGGGTCGATCGTTGCGGGCACGGGAACTCCTTTCACGCGTGAATGCGTTGCAAGGAAGTTACCGAACGCGCACAGGATAAAACCCGTCAGTCCTGTCGTCCGACCAGCGCGGTCACACGGGCGCTAGGCCCGGTTCTCCTTGGCCAGCGCCCGCAGGCCGCGTTTGCCGGGAACTGGCAGGTCATCGCCGTCGGCGAGCCATTCGGCGGTGGTGAGCCAGCGGCGCTGAGCATGCGCGTCGGCCACGTCGAAGAACAGGCGTCGACCGCGATCGTCGCGCGCGTCGCGGGCGAGCACGGCCCAACTGGGCGGCTTGCCCCGTTCGGCGGTGTGTTCCACGACGAAGCCCGCGACCAGCTTGCCGACCATGTTGACCGGCTTCTGCGAGACCCGGTTGCCGTATTTCGTGGTGTGCCAGCGCCGCGCCGGGCACAGCGAACCGGGGCTCGCGTTAGAGGCGATCCAGCCGGCGCGCTGCGCCCGCTCGATCAGCCACAGATGCTTGACCGCCGACGGCGCGATCTCACCCACCCGTTCGGCGATGAGTTCGCAGACCTCGGTATCGGCGAGGATGTCGCGCCTGGTCGGACCGATATTGTGGTCGGTCCAGTGCGCGGCGGCGAGGCGGGCGAGGATGCGACCGAACTCGTCGATGCTGCGCTGGGCGCGACGGCCGAGCCGCTCGATCCGCTCGGCCTCGCGGCGCATCTCGTTCTGCGCGGTGAGCGTGCGGATGGCCGCCATCGTGGGTACCTGCCCGCGTTCGAGCAGTTGCAGGATGGCGTCGGCGGTTGCCGGGTCGGCTGCGGCCGCGACCGGTAACGAGTCGCGTTTTATGTCGAAGTCTTGTGGGCTGATCGCCCGACTCAGTAGCCCGACCGCGGCGTTGTCGCCGGCGAAGTCGGTGTGGGCGAGCCAGGCGGTTGCGATGTCATCACACGACAGCACGGTGAAACGTTCCTCCGGTCGGTGCGGTGGGGGAGCGATCGGTGCGCGAAGGTTGTGCCCCGGTCGGGATGAGGGACCGGCCGGGGTCACCAACCTGATGAAGGTTTGGCCACCGAAGTTGCCGAGACCCACGGTAGCCAGGCACTTGCGCTGCTGTCACGACCGTTCATTGTTTCGTTACATCTAGTAAGAGGCTGTCAACCGGGGAATGGGTATGTATTTCCGCTGCAACCAGGATCGACGAATTGTTCGAACGCGGATTCGCCGCGCGGATGGGAGTGGATAGCTCTACCGTTGCGGATGGGGGACCGCTTTGCTCCTACGCTTCAGACCGCGCATTTCAATGTGATTTACATCACAACATGGTCGTCGCTTCGTTACCGCGCGACCGCACAGTGCCAGCCGCCGATAAAGCCTGTCGGACACGCTCGGTAGCCTGTGGGTCGTGGCTCTGTACCGGAAGTATCGACCGGCGACATTCGCGGAAGTAGTGGGTCAGGAGCACGTCACCGACCCGCTGAGTACGGCGCTGGATACCGGCCGGATCAGTCACGCGTATCTGTTCTCCGGGCCGCGTGGCTGCGGTAAGACTTCGTCGGCTCGCATCCTCGCGCGCTCGTTGAACTGCGTGGACGGGCCGACCTCGACGCCGTGCGGAACGTGCTCGTCGTGTGTGGCGCTCGGGCCCGGCGGGTCGGGCAATCTCGACGTCATCGAGCTCGACGCGGCCAGCCACGGCGGTGTCGACGACACTCGTGAGCTGCGTGATCGCGCTTTCTACGCACCCGCGGAGTCGCGTTATCGCGTGTTCATCGTCGACGAGGCGCACATGGTCACCACGGCCGGTTTCAACGCGCTGCTCAAGATCGTCGAGGAGCCGCCTGCGCACCTGATCTTCATCTTCGCCACCACCGAGCCCGACAAGGTGCTGCCGACGATTCGCTCACGCACGCACCACTATCCGTTCCGCCTGCTGCCGCCCGCCACCATGCGCGGGCTGCTCGGCAAGATCTGCGAGCAGGAGAACGTGCCGGTGGAGGAGGCGGTGTATCCGCTGGTCATCCGCGCCGGTGGCGGTTCACCGCGCGACAGCCTGAGCGTGCTCGACCAGCTGCTCGCCGGTGCCGGACCGGACGGTGTCACCTACCCGCGTGCGGTCTCGCTGCTCGGCGTCACCGATGTGGCGCTGATCGACGACGCCATCGACGCGCTGGCCGCCGATGACGGTGCCGCCCTGTTCAATACCGTCGATCAGGTGATGGAGGCGGGTCACGACCCGCGCCGTTTCGCCGTCGACCTGCTCGAGCGGCTGCGCGATCTGATCCTGCTGCGCGCGGTCCCCGACGCCGCCGATCGCGGTCTGGTCTCCGGTCCCGGCGATGTCATGGAACGGATGCGCGACCAGGCCGAACGCCTCGGCCCCGCCACCCTCACCCGCTACGCCGAACTCCTGCACGAGGGTCTCGGCGAAATGCGCGGCGCCACCGCTCCGCGCCTGCTGCTCGAGGTGATCTGCGCCCGCATGCTCCTGCCGTCGGTGTCCGACACCGAGTCGGCGACCCTGCAACGGCTGGAACGCTTGGAACGCGGGTTCGCCGGTGGATCGGTCCCCGCGCCTGCCCGTCCGGGCCCCGCCGCGGGTGAGGCGCCTGCGGAACGACCGTCCGCGCCTACGCCGAGCGGGGAAAGCCGCCGTCGCGGCGCCGAACTGCTCGCGGCCGCCCGCGCTGAGAAGGAAGCGGCGACCGGTGGTTCGTCGGCGCCTGGCGCCGCGAGCCCTGTTGTCGCGGAACAGAAGACCGCCGCGCCTGCCGCGCCCGCGACATCTGTCCCGACAGCGCCCCCGGCTCCCGCGTCGACCACGCCTTCGGCGGCCGTCACCTCGGAATCGACCGTGACGCCGGCGGCGACTTCGGAATCGACCGTGGCGCCGACTGCTCCGGCCGCGGAATCGACAGTGATCCCGGCGGCCGTGACCTCCGACTCGACCCCGGCGGCCGCCCCACGCGGGCAAGCTGCACCGCCGGTGCAATCAGCGGAGTCCGAGTCGCTCGCCGAATCCACGCAGACCGCAGCACCCGCTGGGCAATCCGCGGGCGCGGTGCCCCCAGTCGATTCCGCCCGAGGTGTTGCCAGTTCGTCGTCGAACGAGGTTGCACCCGAACCGCTTACGCCAGAGAACTCGCCGACCGAAGGTGGCAACACCGAGCGGTCCGACCTCGGCGCACGACCGGCAAGCGTCGGCGCGGAGCAGCAATCCGCGCCGCCGACCGAAGCCGCCGCGCCGCGCCGCGCCACCGAATCGACGCCGGTTCCGGAAGCGGTAGCACCGCAGGCGGATTCGCCGGTTCAGCCCGATCCCGCTCCGGCAACGGCGCCGGTCGAGAATGCCCCGGCGCAGACGGAGCCGCAGGTCAGCGCAGCCAAGCCGCCGGCGGTGGCCGAGGATCTGGTCGCCATCGTCGATGCCGCGTGGCCGGAGATCAAGGGCCGAGTGCGGGAGTTCGGGGCCACCTTGCAGGCGTTGTTGTCGGGTGCGGCGGTGTCGCGGGTCGACGGTGACGTGATCGTGTTCGCGCATCAGAGCCCGCCGTTGGCGCAGCGACTGTCCGATCCGCGCAATATCGACGCGGTGCGTTCGGCGGTACGGGCCGTGCTCGGGCGTGAACTGGATGTGCGCTGGGAGACCGGAGCTCCCGCGCCGCGCCCCGCGCCCGCAGCCAAGGCCGGGGCGGCACGGGGGACGGGAACCCCCGAGAGCAAGCCCGCGGGTCGGCCGAAGTTCTCCCGGCCGAGCCAGGCCGGGGGCAACCAGTCGTCGAACCGGGCGAACCGACCGCCCGACGATGACATTCCGCCGCCCGATTTCCCCGACTTGCCCGACGATCCAGGCCCGGACGACGGGCCGGAGTCCCGGTCGGGCTCGGATTCCGCGCGCAGCGCCGCTGTTCTCGCCCCGCCGACCCCCGAAGAAGAACGGGAGATGCTGGCCGCCGCCGCGGTGCCGGTGGCCCCTGGTGACCGCCAGGACCCGGACGAGGTCGCTCTGGCGTTGCTACGTGAACAGTTCGGAGCAAAGAGTCTGGATGGTTGACAGCCACCGTCCTCACCGCGTTAAGTTAACCGGAGTTCGCACACCACGGTAGTATGAACGGGTGGCCGGGATCGCCGGATGAGCATGGTTCTATGCTCCGCTGGTGCTTGCCGGGATTTGTACGGCGTCGAGACGATTGGTCGTGGCGTTCGTGCGGCCACCGCACCCCAAGGAAGGAAACACTCCGATATGACCACAGAGGCCTACATCTACGAGGCCATCCGCACTCCGCGCGGCCGCGGCAAGAAGAACGGCTCGCTGCACTCGGTCAAGCCGATCGATCTGACTGTTGGTCTGATCCAGGAGCTGCGTGGCCGCTTCCCGAACCTCGACGAGGACCAGATCTCGGACCTGATCCTCGGCGTCGTCGCGCCGGTGGGTGACCAGGGCGCCGATATCGCCCGCACCGCCGTGACCGTGGCGGGCCTGCCCGACACCGTCGGCGGCTTCCAGCTCAACCGGTTCTGTGCCTCCGGTCTCGAGGCCGTGAACCTGGCTGCGCAGAAGGTTCGCTCCGGCTTCGACGATCTCGTCATCGCCGGCGGCGTCGAGTCGATGTCGCGCGTCCCGATGGGCTCCGACGGCGGCGCCTGGGCGATGGACCCGGCGACCAACTACGACTCCTACTTCGTGCCCCAGGGTGTCTCGGCCGACCTGATCGCCACCATCGAGGGCTTCTCCCGCGACGATGTCGACGCCTACGCCGTGCGCTCGCAGGAGCTGGCCGCCGCCGCGACCACCGGTGGGTACTTCGCCAAGTCGATCGTTCCGGTCAAGGACCAGAACGGCCTCATCGTGCTCGACAACGACGAGCACATGCGTCCCGGCACCACCGCCGCCGACCTCGGCAAGCTCAACCCCTCCTTCGCCGGCATCGGCGAGATGGGTGGCTTCGACGCCGTCGCGCTGCAGAAGTTCACCTACATCGAGAAGATCAACCACGTCCACCACGGCGGCAACAGCTCGGGCATCGTCGACGGCGCCGCCCTGGTGCTGGTCGGCTCCGAGGAAGCGGGCAAGAACTCGGGTCTGACCCCGCGTGCCCGCGTCGTCGCGACCGCCACCTCCGGCGCGGACTCCACGATCATGCTGACCGGCCCGACCCCCGCCGCCAAGAAGGCGCTGGCCAAGGCCGGTCTGACGATCGAGGACATGGACCTCGTCGAGATCAACGAGGCCTTCGCCTCCGTGGTGCTGAAGTTCCAGAAGGACCTGAACGTCCCGGACGAGAAGCTGAACGTCAACGGTGGCGCGATCGCGATGGGCCACCCGCTGGGTGCCACCGGCGCGATGATCACCGGCACCATGATCGACGAACTCGAGCGTCGCAACGCGCGCTACGCGCTGATCACTCTGTGCATCGGTGGCGGCATGGGCGTTGCCACCATCATCGAGCGCGTCTGATCCCCGGCCGAAACTTCTCATAGGAGAGAACGAAAAACTATGACTGACAACATCATCGGCTGGGAGAAGGACGCCGACGGCGTGGTCGTCCTCACCATCGACGACCCCAGCCAGGGCGCCAACACCATGAACGACGCGTACATCACCTCGATGGCCGCGACCGTGGACCGCCTGGAGGCCGAGAAGGACGACATCACCGGTGTCGTGCTCACCTCCGGCAAGAAGACCTTCTTCGCCGGCGGCGATCTGAAGAACATGATGCAGGTCGGCCCGGACAACGCGGCCGACGTCATGAAGATGCTCGACGACGTCAAGGGCCCGCTGCGCCGCCTCGAGCAGCTCGGCAAGCCCGTCGTCGCCGCCATCAACGGTGCCGCCCTCGGTGGTGGCCTGGAGATCGCGCTGGCCACCCACTACCGCGTCGCCGCGGATGTGAAGGGCGTCGTCATCGGCCTGCCCGAGGTCAGCCTCGGCCTGCTGCCCGCCGGCGGCGGTGTGATCCGCACCGTGCGCATGCTCGGCCTGCAGAACGCGCTGATGCAGGTGCTGCTGCAGGGCCAGCGTCACCGCGTGTCCAAGGCCAAGGAAATCGGCCTGATCAACGAGGTCGTCGGCTCGATCGAGGAGCTGGTTCCCGCCGCCAAGGCGTGGATCGCGGCCAACCCCGATGCCGCGCAGCCGTGGGACAAGAAGGGCTTCAAGATCCCCGGTGGCGCCCCGGCGTCTCCGGCGATCGCGGCGAACCTGCCCGCGTTCCCGGCCAACCTGCGCAAGCAGATCAAGGGCGCCAACATGCCCGCCCCGCGCGCCATCATGTCCGTGGCGGTCGAGGGCGCGCAGGTCGACATCGACAACGCGTCGCTGATCGAGTCGCGCTACTTCACCGGTCTGCTGACCGGTCCGGTCGCGAAGAACATGATCCAGGCGTTCTTCTTCGACCTCAACCACATCAACGGTGGCGGCTCGCGTCCGTCCGTCGCGGATGTGCCCAAGCGTGAGATCAAGAAGATCGGCGTCATCGGCGCGGGCATGATGGGCGCGGGCATCGCCTACGTCTCGGCCAAGGCCGGCTACGAGGTCGTGCTCAAGGACGTCGAGCTCGCCAACGCCGTCAAGGGCAAGGGCTACGCCGAGGCCATCGAGGCCAAGGCACTCTCGCGTGGCAAGACCACCCAGGAGAAGTCCGACGCGCTGCTGGCCCGTATCACCCCGTCCGCCGACGCGGCCGACTTCAAGGGTGTCGACTTCGTCATCGAGGCCGTGTTCGAGAACCCGGACCTCAAGAACAAGGTCTTCCAGGAGATCGAGGACATCGTCGACGCCGATGCCCTGCTCGGCTCGAACACCTCCACCCTGCCGATCACCCTGCTCGCCGACGGTGTGAAGCGCTCCGAGGACTTCATCGGTATCCACTTCTTCTCCCCCGTGGACAAGATGCCGCTGGTGGAGATCATCAAGGGCGAGAAGACCTCCGACGAGGCGCTGGCCCGGGTGTACGACTACACCCTCGCCATCAAGAAGACCCCGATCGTCGTCAACGACAGCCGCGGCTTCTTCACCTCGCGCGTGATCGGCACCTTCATCAACGAGGCCATCTCGATGGTCGCCGAGGGTATCGACCCGGCCACGGTCGAGCAGGCCGGTCTGCAGGCGGGCTACCCGGCCGCGCCGCTGAAGCTCAGCGACGAGCTGAACTTCACCACCATGCAGAAGATCTACAAGGAGACCTCCGAGGCCATCCTCGCTGCCGGTGGCGAGCTCAATGCCGCGTCCGCGAAGACCGCCGAGGTCCTCAACACCCTGATCGACAAGTACGACCGCAAGGGCAAGCTGGGCGGCGCGGGCTTCTACGAGTACGTCGACGGCAAGGCCACCGGCCTGTGGGACGAGCTGCGCGAGATCTTCAGCTCGAGCCGTGAGCTCCCGGAGGGTGTCACCTTCCAGGACCTCAAGGACCGGATGATGTTCGCCGAGTCCATCGAGACCCAGAAGTGCTTCGACGAAGGCGTGCTCACCAGCACCGCCGACGCGAACATCGGCTCGATCTTCGGCATCGGCTTCCCGGCCTGGTCGGGTGGCTCGCACCAGTTCATCGTCGGCTACCCCGGTGGCCAGGAGGCCTTCGTGGCCCGCGCCGACGAGCTGGCCGCGAAGTTCGGCCCGCGTTTCGAGGTTCCGGCCTCGCTGCGCAAGTAAGTCGGTAGTTCCGGTTTCGGCCGGATCCGGACGCCCGTCACCTCGCTGAGGTGGCGGGCGTTCGCCGTTGACAGCGGCTCGGCGTAGCCCTGCGGAGGTCCGACAGTTCGGATGGCGTTCACCTGGGGGTGTGCTGGGGTGGATAGCTTGTCGTTCATGGGACATCGCGTGGCCGCAGTGGTGCTGGGAATCGTCGTCGCGGGGGGCGTGGTGCCGGATGCGGGTGCTGAGGCCGGTGGGGTGCGGGTATTGGGGGAGCAGGTGGTCGGGCACGATCTCGAATTCGACGCCACGGTGGTCGGGGGGCTGTCGGGCATCGATTACCTGCCCGGCAGTGGGGAATTCGTCTTGATCAGCGACGACCGGTCGGAGAAGGGACCTGCGCGGCTGTACACGGCTCGAATTCCGTTGGGGGAGAACGGGATCGGTCCCGTGAACTTCGTCGGTACGAAGCCGCTGCTGCGGCCCGACGGGAGTGTGTATCCCCCGAAATCGGTGGATCCGGAGGATATTCGGGTCGATCCGTGGACGGGGGACTATTTCTGGACGCAGGAGGGAGAGCGCGCCGGTGGGGTGCTCGCCGATCCGTCGGTGCGGGTAGCTCGCGCGGACGGGGGGTTCGTCGCGGAGTTGCCGATTCCGGAAAACGAACGGATGCGCCCCGATTCGGGGCCGCGGCAGAATCAGGCGCTCGAAGGGGCGACGTTCGCGGCGGGCGGCGCGTTGTTCGTGACCGCGATGGAGGGGCCGCTGCTCCAGGACGGGCCCGGCGCGACCACGACGGCGGGGGCGACGACGCGCATCACCGTGCAGGCCAGGTTCGGGCCGGTGCTGGCCCAGTACGCCTATCCGCTGGAGCCGGTATTCGCCGAGTCCCGGCCCGAGGCGGGGCAGGCCAGCAACGGTGTGACCGCGATTCTCGCCGACGACACGCTCGATCCGACTCGATTCCTGGTGGTCGAACGGGCTTTCGCCAAGGGTGTGGGAAATCGGGTGCGGATCTTCGAGATCAACACCGCCTCCGCGAGCACTGTGCTCGACGCACCGATCTCGGGTGCTCGCCCGGTCACGAAGCGGCTGGTCGCCGACCTCGCCGATCTCGGGATCGAGGCGGTCGACAACATCGAGGCGATGACGTGGGGCCCGCGCCTGCCTTCGGGTGAACGCACGTTGGTGCTGGTCGCGGACAACAACTTCGCGTCGGAACAGCGCACCCAGTTGATCGCGCTCGCTGTGCGCTGAATTCCGGTTCGGACAACCGTTGCCGCCACAGCGTCGAATCTCCACCCGATAGATGCCGGATCGCGCTAGCTTGGATATGTGCGGTGTTGCCGGTGACGGCCCGCATACCGACCGAAACGCCGGTGACGCCGATGGTGAGAGGTGGTCACATGGATCCGGAGCAGACGCGTATGCAGCGCGGGCCTGCCGAGGCGGCGCCGGTGGGGCTGAATACGCAGCGGACGTTGGCGCCGGGGGTGCCCGACGAAGCCGTGATCGCCGAACTCGATGCCATGGGGCTCACGGGCGCCAAGGAGATCGGGCGCGGCGGGTTCGGTGTGGTGTACCGGGCATTGCAGCCTGCGCTGGATCGCGTGGTCGCGGTGAAGGTGCTGTCCTCGGAGATCGACGTGGAGAGCCGGGAGCGGTTCCTGCGCGAGGAACAGGCGATGGGCAGGCTGTCGGGTCACCCGAATATCGTCGACATCCTGCAGGTGGACGTGACCGAGACCGGGCTGCCGCTGATCGTGATGCCGTACTGCTCGCGTGGCTCACTCGAACGGCTCATCCACGATCGCGGCCCGCTGACCTGGTCGGATACCCTGCGCGCCGGGGTGAAACTGGCGGCGGCGATCGAGTCGGCGCATCGGGCGGGCATCCTGCACCGGGATGTGAAACCGGCGAACGTGCTGATCAGTGGCTACGGCGAACCGCAACTCACCGACTTCGGCATCGCCCGCATCCCCGGCGGTTTCCAGACGTCGAGCAGCCTGATCACCGGCTCGCCCGCGTTCACCGCGCCGGAGGTACTCAAAGGCAACGAACCGACCGTGCGGTCGGATATCTACGGCCTCGGCGCGACCCTGTTCGCCCTGCTCACCGGCCATGCCGCGTTCGAGCGCCACGCGGGGGAGAAGGTGGTCGCCCAGTTCTTGCGCATCACCACCCAGAACGTCCCCGACCTGCGTGCCCAGGACATCCCCGGTGACGTGGCGGAGGTGATCGAACGGGCCATGTCCCCCGAGCCCGCCGACCGTCCGGCCTCGGCCTACGAGTTCGGCGAGATGCTGCGCGACGTCCAGCGCGCGCATGGCCAGATGCCCGACGAAATGGCGTTGCTCGACTCCGAGGAGACCACCGACGACGCCCCGGAGGTGCTGAAGTCGGTCACCGGCCGCCGCAGCTGGCCGCTGACCCTGCAGCCCGCGGGCGCCTCGGTACCCATGCCGAGCTCGACGACCGGCACCTTTCCGCCGACCGCCGCCACCAAATTCCGCCCGCCCACGCCTGCGCGCGAGCCCTTCCCCCGCCAGCGTCTGCTCGACGTGCTGCGTGAGGGCGGCGCGCGCCGACTCGCCCTGATCCACGCGCCCGCCGGTTTCGGCAAGAGCACCATCGCCACGCAGTGGCGCGCTGACCTGGCCACCCGCGATATCCCGGTGGCCTGGCTCGGCGTCGACCAGGACGACGACAGCGAGATCTGGTTCCTGGCCCACCTCATCCATGCGATCCGCCGCGTGCGCCCCGACGTCGGCGCGGGCCTGGAACAGGTGCTGGAGGAGCGTCCCGCCGACGCCGTCGCCTACGTGATCGCCACGCTGATCGATGAGATCCACGCCAGCGGGCAACCGGTGGTCGTGGTGGTCGACGACTGGCACCGGGTGCGCGATCCCGGCGTGCAACGGGCGATGGCGACCCTGCTCGACAACGGCTGCCACCACGTGCGGTTCGTCATCACCAGTCGCGATCAGTCCGGCCTGCCGATCAGCAGGTTGCGGGTGCGCGACGAACTGGTGGAGCTGGACGCCGCCGCCCTGCGGCTCACCGAATCGGAGACTCGTCAGATCCTGGTGGAACGCAACGGGTTCGCGCTCACCGACGAGCAGATCGAGCAGATCCACCTCGCGACCGACGGCTGGCCCGCCGCGATCCAGCTGGTGAGCCTGACGCTGCGCGGTAAGGCCGATCCCACGCAGCTGCTCGCCTCGCTCGCCGAGGGCGGGCACGGGATGCGGGAGTACCTGGCCGAGAACGTGCTCGACGCGCTGGCGCCGGAGCAACTGGAGTTCCTGATGGCGATCTCGGTGGTCGAGCGGGTGAACGGCTCCCTGGCCGGCGTGCTCGCCGACGTCGCCGACGGCGCCGCGATGCTGGCCCAGGCCGAACAGCGTGAACTGTTCCTGCATCGGATCCAGCACGATCCGGAGTGGTATCGCATGCAGCCGCTGTTCGCCGAGCATCTACGCGCCCGGCTCGATCGCGAACATCCCGGGCGTTCGAAAACACTGCACCGCAAGGCCGCGCGCTGGTACGCCGAGCATCAACTGTTGCGCAAGTCGGTGGACCACGCACTGGCCGCGACCGATCTCAAGCTCGCCGCCGACCTGCTCGAAAGCGGCGGCATGGACCTGATCGACGGGTCCCGGCTCGGCACCCTGCTCGGCACCGTCTCGAAACTGCCCGTGCAGCAGGTGACGTCACGGTCGAAGCTGTTGATGGCGGTGGCGAGGGCGAATATGAACATGCAGCAGACCGGGACCGCCCGCAGCGCGCTCGGCAGGCTCTCGAACCTGCTGGCCCGCGGCGCGCCCGGTGCGCCGGAACTGACCGAACAGCGTTGTGTGGCAACGGTGCTCGACGCCGCCGATCGGGTGGCCCACGATGACATCGCCGAGGTGGCCGACAGCCTGGCCGGCATTCTGGAAGAGCCCGGAGACCTGCCCGCCTGGACGGTGTCGACCGCCGCCAATCTGATGTCGTTCGTGCGGCTGTGCGAGTTCGACTTCGACGCGGTGACCGACCTCCAGAACTGGGCCGCCGACTATCACACGCAGTCGAAGGACCCGCTCGGTCCGGTCTTCGGTCTCTGCGCGTTGGGCGACGCCGCCTACGAGCAACTCGACATCGCCGCCGCTACCACCGCTTTCGAGCAGGCCTACGAGACCGCCCGCACCAGGGCGGGTCCGCGCTCGGACGCCGCACGCATCGCGGCCGCGCTGCTCGGCGATCTGGCCTATCGCCGAGGCGATCTGGCGCTGGCCGATCGGCTCCTCGACGAGAGCCACGAGCTGGTCACCCGGGTCGGTCCCGTCGACTTCCTGATCGCGACCTTCGTGACCGGGGCCAGGGTGAAGGCCGCGCTCGGCGACCAGTACACGGCCTCGGCGCGGCTCGACGAGGGCGCGCGGGTGGCCGCGGAGAACGGGTTGGCCCGCCTGGATGCCCAGGTGCGGGCCGAACGGTCCAGGCTCGGCTTCCCCACCGGCGACGACGCCTTCGTTCCCGACGCCTCCGGTAACGGTGCGCGGCGCAAGAAGGGCGCTGCCGCGCTGATCACCGAGGCGCGCGCCATCGCCGACATCCGGATCCTGCTGGCCGAACAACGGTTGCGCGCCGATGATCGAGCCGCTCGCCATGCCAGGGTGATCTACGCGAGAACGCTCGAACAAGGCCGTCCCCGCGCGGAATTGGACGCGACCTTGCTGCTCGCCGAATGCCTCGCGTCGGCGGGATGGGTCGGGGAGGCGACCGGGCTGGTGCTGCCGGTCCTGCGCACCTGCGCCGAACTGGGCTGGAGCAGACCACTGCTGGACGCGGGCCCGGGAGTGGTCGGCCTGCTGCACGTGTTGCGCACGCAATCCCATGACGGGCAGGACCATCCGATCCTGCAGAACCTGCCCGGTCACTTCCTCGACGAACTGCTGTAATACTGGCGGCCGGCGCCGCGGTTCGGCAAACGCTACGGCTGCCACCACGGACGCAACGGGACATCCCAGGTGCCGTTCGCGTCGAGCTTCACACCGAGCACATGGTGCAGCTGGATCACATTGCGCTGGAAGCCGAGTCGACAGCCCGCCATGTACAGCCCCCACACCTTCGCGGTGCCCTCGCCGACCTCGGCGACGGCCGCGTCCCAATTGGTGACGAGGTTCTTGCACCATTCGTGCAGCGTCAGCGCGTAGTGCTCGCGCAGGTTCTCCTCGTGCAGCACTTCGAGGCCGACGTTCTGGATATCGGAGATGATGCGGCCGGAACCGATCAGCTCCCCGTCGGGGAAGACGTAGCGGTCGATGAAGTCGCCCGCCTTGGTGGTGCGGGTGTTGTCGTGGCGGGTGATGCAGTGATTGAGGAACAGCCCGCCCACCCGCAGCTTGTCCTTGATGTAGCCGAAGTAGAACGGGTAGTTGTGCACGCCGATGTGTTCGGTGAGGCCGATCGAGGAGACGGCGTCGAATTCGCCCTCGGGGATGTCGCGGTAGTCGCTGTGCCTGACCTCGGCGAGCTCGCCCAGACCTTCCTCGGCGATCTTCTGCTGCGCCCAGGCGGCCTGTTCGGCCGACAGGGTCGCCCCGATCACCTTCACGCCGCGGCGTGCCGCGTAGCGGACCATGCCGCCCCAGCCGCAGCCGATGTCGAGCAGCCGGTCGCCTTCCTTCAGGCGCAGCTTCTCGAAGATCAGGCGGTACTTGTTCTCCTGTGCCTGCTCGAGCGTCCAGTTCTCGTCGCCGTACACCGCACAGGTGTAGGTCATCGACGAGCCCAGGACGTACTCGTAGAACTTGTTGGAGACGTCGTAATGGTGGTGGATCGCCTCGGCATCGCGAGTCTTGGAGTGGCGCAAGCCTTCCAGCGCGATCCGGCGCCAGCGCGGCAGCGTCTCCTGCGGCGGAGGCGCGATCGGCTTGAGCCGCTCCCACCCCAGCGAGCGGGCGATGGTCACCAGTGACAATGCCGAAGGACGATGGAACTTCATGTCCTGCATGGCTTTCAAGATGTCGTACGGGTCGCCCGGATGCACCCCCTCGGCGATCATGTCCCCGGCGATGTAGGCCCGCGCCATCCCGAGGTCGCCGGGGGCGCCCGCCAGGTAGTTGATGCCGCGTGGGGTCTTGATGTCGAGGGTGTAGGGCGCGTTCTCCGGGCCGGTCGCGCTGCCGTCGTAGGCGGTCACGCGCACGGGGATCTCGCCGTCTACGAGGCTTTCGACGACCTCGGCGATGTTGAGCCGGGTCCCCAGCTCTGCCAATACCTCGGATCGGTCCTTGAATGTCGTCACTTGCGTTGCACCGCCTTCGAATACAGATTCAGCAGTCGTTGGTCCGGGTCGTAACGGGTCTTCAGTTCGATATAGGTGTCGCCGCCGTAGAGCTCGGCGAACTCGGCCTCGTCGTAGTAGGAGTCCGAGTAGAGCGATTTGTGTCCGTCGAACGCGGACACGATCTTCTCGATGGCGCGGTTGGCCGCCCCTTCCGGTTGACCTCGCTCGGTCGGCACCGCCGACCAGAATCCGACATTGACGTAGGTGCGCTGTGGCTCGAGCGGATACAGCGGCCACGGACGCGCGCCGTCCGTGGCCGGCGCGTCGTCGAGCGCACGCAAGCGCAATGGGCACAACCAGATCGGCTCGATCGGTATTTCCCGCAGGAACCATTCGACGAAGTCGGCGGTGTGTTGCACCGGTACCTCGATGTCCTGCACGACGCGTTCCTGCGGGGGATTGCCCTTGCGGGCCTGCCGCCGATCATCGATGTGGTACTTGCGATCGAGCGCGACCAGCTTCCAGTAGAAACTGCTGCGGCGCTTCGACTTCGGCCAGAGTCGGCGGATCTTCGGATTCTGGGCGCCGAACGCGCGTGAGCACCAGAACCAGTCGGTGTCCCAGCGCCACAGGTAGTCGTGGATGGTGAGCCGGTCGCGGGTGACGCCGTCGGGGTGCTGCAGGGAGCGGTAGAAGATGTCCATCCCGGTGTAATCGCTGACCGGGCCCGGTTCCTCGGTCTGGCGACCCAGCGTCAGATAGCTCTCGTCCGCGCTGAACACCACGCCGTCGATGTAGTCGACGTCTTCGCCCTCGAAGCGGCGTTCGATGACGATCCGGTCGAGTTCGGCTTCCAGTTCGCGCAGGTCGTGGAAGCGCACGTGCCGCAGTTCCACGAACGGCAGGACGGGTTCGAGCTCGATCTTCAGCCGGACGGAGTAGCCGAGAGTGCCGTAGGAGTTGGGGAACCCGTGGAACAGGTCGGCGTGTTCGCCGGTGGGCGTCGCGGTGACGATCTCGCCGGAGCCGGTCAAAATGTCCATCTCCAGGACGGATTCGTGGGGCAGACCGTTGCGGAACGAGGTCGATTCGATGCCGAGGCCGGTCACCGCGCCGCCCAGGGTGATGGTCTTGAGCTGGGGCACCACCAGCGGCGCCAGGCCGTAGGGGAGGGTGGCCGCCACCAGGTCCTCGTAGGTGGTCATGCCCGCGACGTCGGCCGTGCGGGCTTGCGGGTCCACCGCGATCACCCGCCCGAGGCCGGACACGTCGAGACCGGGCGCGGTGGTTGCCGCCCTGGCCCGGAACAAGTTCGATGTCTTCTTCGCCAGTCTGACTACGGCACCGGGTGGAATGGCGCGATAGCTTTCCAGCAGTCGCTCCACACCCGCCCGATGCGCGGCATATCCGGACTCGCGTGTGGCCGGTTCGTGACCAGCCCTACCCAAAAGACTCACTGCCACCCCATTGACGCTAGTACGACCGTGTCCGCCGGGCCACCGGATACTTGCGCGCCGCGACAAAATGTCACGCACATGTTCCCGCACCGCCCCGACCTGGTCGGGTGAACCGGTCGGGGACAGGGCAGGATGTAACACGGTCGAGATATCGCCACACCCCCCAGCAAGGAGTCAACAGTGGGACAGGTCAGCGCCAGCAGTTCGATCGTCGTCGCCGCGGATCCGCAGCGCACGCTCGCAGCGA
Source organism: Nocardia sp. PE-7 (assembly GCF_030486425.1). Classification (NCBI taxonomy): domain Bacteria; kingdom Bacillati; phylum Actinomycetota; class Actinomycetes; order Mycobacteriales; family Nocardiaceae; genus Nocardia; species Nocardia sp. PE-7. Next base: position 7,185,353 of record NZ_CP129614.1, read on the forward strand.
TCGGCGATTACGAGACGATCCGGCCGCGCATTCTTTCCTCGCACTACCGCGACTACAAGGTTGTCGAAGGCGGCAACGGCGCGGGCACCGTGGTGGAGTGGACGCTGCAGGCCACCGAGAAGCGCACGCGCAACGTGCGCGCGACCGTGACGGTGGCGGATTCGGTGCTCACCGAACGCGACGCCAATTCCACCATGGTCAACACCTGGACCGTCACCCCCGACGGCACCGGCTCGAAGGTCACCGTCGAGACCACCTGGAAGGGCGCGGGCGGCATCTCGGGCATCTTCGAGGGCATCTTCGCCCCGCTCGGCCTGAAGAAGATCCAGGCCGAGGTGCTGGGCAACCTCTCGCGCGAACTGGCCTGAGGCTCAGTTCACGGGTCAGTCCTTGCCGATGTCGAAGAGGTTTCCCTCGGGGTCGGCGAGGGTGGTCCACTGGATGCCGTACTCGTCGAAGTCGCCGATGTGCTTGCCGCCCAGGCTGACTGCGCGCTCGATGTAGTCGGCCCACTCGGCTGTGTGGAAATCGAGGTGGACCACATTCTTGCCGGGGGTCTTGTCGGGGACCTGGATGAACATCAGGATCGGGGCGAGGCCGGCGGATCTGCCGACGGTGGCGAAGAACGGCGATGCCTCCGGGTCGACGGGCACGTCGAGCAGTTGCGCGTAGAACTCGGCCTGGGCGGTGGCGTCGTGGCAGTCCATGGTGATGTTCGCCAGGGCGATGGGCATCAGATTTCTCCTTCGGTGATCGGCCAGCACACCTCGGTGCGGTAGTCGGCCTGGTTATCGGTGCTGTCCGGTCCGACGAGGTAGCGCTCGCGGACCGGTTCGTCCGGCAGTGCGGCGCCGTGCTCGGCGACGTGGCTGCCGAGCGCGCCATAGGTGCGGTCGAAGTCTTCGAACGGGCCGTCGTGGACGGCCACGGCGAAGCGGCGGGCCGGGAATTCGACGACGGCGAAGGCGCCGGTGGGGACCAGCTCCGCGCCGGGCGGTAACGGCACGAACGCGGTGACCGCACCGTTGTCGTCGGTGAAGAACTCGTTCGAATAGGTCGCTCCCGCAACACCTCCCGGGTCGATGCCCGACGCGAGCAGGGTCGTGTACAGCTGCTCGAACGCGGTGGCGCACCAGTCGGCGATGTCGACGCGCTCGATCCGGTCGGTGACCGTGAGCGCCGTGAACGCGGGCTCGATCCGGTAGTCGACCTCGATCGGTGACGCGGGTGCGGTGAGCAGGGCACGCAGCGAGACCACCACCTCGCGGGTGCGTTCGAGCGCGGCCTCCATCCTGATCAGGTGCGCCCGCAGGGCGGTGTCCCGCTCGCCGGGATCCGCGGTGGCGAGCACGGTGCGGATCTCCGGGAGCGGCATGTCCAGGTCGCGCAGGCGGCGGATCAGATGGGCCTGCTCCACCTGGTCGGTGGAATATCGGCGATAGCCGGTACCCGCGTCTACCTCGACCGGCTCGAGTAGCTCGATCTCGTGGTAGTACCGCAGCGTCTTGACGCTCAGATGGGTGAGGCGGGCGAACTCTCCGATCGCCACGGTTGCTGTCATGACGTCCAGACAACACCCTCCAGCGGGTGGAGGGTCAACAACGATCAGGCAGGCGTCAGGACGAAGGCGGCGAGCAACGGCCACTCGCCCTCGCGCCACCACGAATAGCCGAACCAGACGCCCGGGGTGACCTCGCGGATCTCGTCGTAGACCTGTGGGGTGGGTGAGGGCGCGTAGTTCAGTGCCCAGGTGGGGGCGCCGTCGAGGATCGACGGTGCCCGATAGACATCGGCCGGGAACGCCTCGATCCCGGCGCCGGTGACCCGGTTGGTCAGTGTGCCGCCGTCGGGCCCGGTGCGGAACACTTTGCCGATCCACAGCGCCGGTGCGGCCGCTCCGAGTTGCGGTGGGCGCGTCACCCAGCCGTTGGTGACGCCGTTCGCCACCGCGCCTGCCTGCGCGTCGCGGTAGATCTGGTCCTGCTGGGTGACACTGCAGCGAAAGCGCAGCGAATCGACGGTCGCCGCACGATTGCCGGGATCGAGTACGCAGCCGTTGCCGTAGTTGGTGATCCCGTCCCCTGGATCGGCCGATACGACGGCGGGCGAGAGAAGGAGCAGGCTAAAGATGGATGCGCTCGAGGCCACGATCGATGCCAGGCGCGCACGGGATGCATTCATCGACTCTCCTAGAGATTGCTGAATCATTGCCCTATCGGCGCTGATCGTATGCCCGAAGTCCCGGCCGAGCCATTCATTCAGCCCCCATTTCCCACGACTAAACTGGCAACGGCACGCGGCCATGCCCCGCACCCGACGTACCCCCACGGTTTTCGGCCGCCTCGCACCCGAGGGGCGAGACGGAACGCCGAAGGCGCAGTATCGTCCCTCGGGTGTGAGGCCCCCAGGGCCGAAAACCCCGCGGCGCCAGCCGCCGAAAATACAGGAGCGTTGTGCAACCCGGTGATGGTCAGTTCGATATGCAGGCACTGCTCGCCCAGGCTCAGCAGATGCAGCAGGCAGTGATGCAGGCGCAGGCCGAGCTCGCCGAGACCGAGGTGGCCGGTCAGGCCGGCGGCGGTCTGGTGCAGGCCACGATCAAGGTCAGCGGCGAGGTGATCGCACTGACGATCGACCCGAAGGTGGTCGATCCGGAGGACGTCGACGGGCTGCAGGATCTGGTCATCGGCGCGATCAACGACGCGATGGCCAACGCGCAGCAGCTCGCGGCCGAGCGCCTCGGCCCGCTGTCACAGGGCCTCGGCGGCGGTTCGATGCCCGGTCTGCCCGACTTCTGATGTATGAGGGGCCGGTTCAGGATCTGATCGACGAGCTGGGCAAACTGCCCGGCGTCGGTCCGAAGAGCGCACAGCGCATCGCTTTTCATCTGCTGCAGGTGGAGCCGCCGGATATCGACCGTCTGCAGGCCGCCCTGCAGAAGGTGCGCGACGGCGTCCAGTTCTGCGTCTCGTGCGGCACCGTCGCCGATGGTGAGCTGTGCCGCATCTGTGCCGACCCACGCCGCGACCGCACGATGATCTGTGTGGTCGAGGAACCCAAGGATGTGCAGGCCATCGAGCGCACCCGCGAGTTCCGTGGTCGCTACCACGTGCTCGGCGGTGCGCTCGATCCGCTCAGCGGCGTCGGGCCCGATCAGTTGCGGATCAGGGAGTTGCTGACCCGCATCGGTAATCAGGAAGACGGCATCGATGTGAGCGAGGTGATCATCGCGACCGACCCGAATACCGAGGGCGAGGCGACGGCCACCTATCTCGTGCGGATGCTGCGCGATTTCCCCGGACTCACCGTCACCCGGTTGGCCTCCGGGCTGCCGATGGGTGGCGATCTGGAATTCGCCGACGAACTGACGCTCGGCCGGGCGCTGTCGGGCAGGCGGACGTTGTAGGGCCGATCAGAGCTCGACGCGGGTCCAGGTGACGCCCTCGCTGGTGGCTGGCTTGCCGTTGGCCCAGTCCCAGATGATGCGGGCGACCTCCGCCGGGTCGTCGAGGGTCGTGCCGAAATGCCGGTCGGGAGCGCCGTCGCGGTATTCGAGGGTGTAGGGGCCGCTCGCATCGCGGTAGGTCTGGATGTAGCGCTGTTCGCCCTGTTCGACGATGAGGTACGGGTTGGGGGCGGCGAGCCCGGCGACCCACTGGTGCGCCAATTCCTCGGTGAGATAAGGGAATTCGCCCGCGCCGCCGTGCGTGACATTGATCGCGATGTGGTCGGCCGGGTCGATGATCCAGGTCAGCTGCGGATCGTAGACGGCGTAGCCGCGCGGGGTGGCGAGGTCGAAGAGCAGGTTGCGGACGAAGCCGATGGCGTCGTACGGCGAGGGGATGTAGAGCGTGTCGCCGCTGGGGCCGCCGACGGATTCGACGCTGAGGAACGAGTCGTCCACCGGCAGTTCGGCGTTGCGCGCGTTCAACTCGGCCGCGATCTCGGCGATCGGTTCGGACTCGGTCAGGCCTTCCTGGGCGGCCAGGTAGGCGTCGATCTCGTCGACAGAGCTGGCGACGCCGGACGGCAGAAGGATGTGGTCGTAGCTCACGCTGTCACTCTAGCGGCTGGCGTCTCAGGCCCCGGTCGGCTATTACCGCGGTGTTTCGAAAGGGGGGCCGGTCGGGAAACTCCGGTTTCGTCGGCCCGCGCGGTGCCGGGGGTATGTGGTCAACTTGGTGAATGGGCATCAAGGTGTCACTCGAACACCGCACGGCATATTCCTTCGATCGTCTCGTCGAGGTGCATCCGCACGAGGTGCGGTTGCGCCCCGCACCGCATTCGCGCACACCGATCGAGGCGTATTCGCTCGAGGTGTCACCGGCTGAGCACTTCGTCAACTGGCAGCAGGACGCGTTCGGCAATTTTGTTGCGCGCCTGGTGTTTCCGAATCCGACGAAGGAGTTGTCGATCACCGTCGGGTTGATCGCCGACCTCGAGGTGGTCAACCCGTTCGACTTCTTCATCGAGGATTACGCCGAGTTCTTCCCGTTCGAGTACGACACCGCACTCGCCGAGGATCTCGGGCCCTATCTGCGGCGCGTCGACGAGGCGGAACCGGGTAGCGGGCCGGGGAAGTTGCTGCGCGACTGGGCGCAGGCGCACCGGCCGCAGGGCCCGACTCGTGCCATCGACTATCTCGTCGAACTCAACTACGCGCTGCGCAATGCGGTCGACTACACCGTGCGCATGGAAGCCGGCGTGCAGACGCCCGACCACACGCTGCGCACCGCGCTCGGATCCTGCCGGGATTCGGCCTGGTTGCTGGTGGGCGTGCTGCGTGAGCTGGGTTTGGCCGCCCGTTTCGTGTCCGGCTACCTGGTCCAGCTCACCTCCGACGTGCCGTCGCTGGACGGTCCGTCCGGCCCGACCGCGGACTTCACCGACCTGCACGCCTGGACCGAGGTGTACCTGCCCGGCGCGGGTTGGGTCGGGATGGATCCCACCTCCGGCCTGTTCGCGGGTGAAGGCCACATTCCGCTCGCCGCCACCCCGCATCCCGGCGCCGCCGCCCCGATCACCGGGGCGACCGGGATCACCGAGGCCAGCCTCGACTTCAGCAATGTGGTTCGCCGGATCCACGAGGACCCGCGAGTCACGCTGCCCTACACCGATTCTCAGTGGGACCGCATCGTCGCCTCCGGTGCCGCGATCGACGCGCGGATGGCCGGGGCCGATGTCGGCCTCACCATGGGCGGCGAGCCGACCTTCGTCTCCATCGACGACCAGGTCAGTGCCCAGTGGACCACCGACGCCGACGGCAGGCACAAGCGTGAGCGCGCCGTCGACCTCGCCGACCGCCTCCGCTCGATCTACGCGCCGACCGGCATCGTGCAGTACCGACAGGGCAAGTGGTATCCCGGAGAACCGTTGCCCCGCTGGGAGATCGCGATCGCCTGGCGGGCCGATGGGGTGCCGATCTGGCAGCGGCAGGACCTGCTCACTGATCCGTGGACGCCGGTTTCGCAGCAGACACCGGCCTCGCGGGGCGCCACCGAAACGGCGGGCGCCAACCCCTCGAACGGATACGCACCGGCCGGTGCCGAGGTCGCGACCGCCGTGGTCGCGCTCGGCCTGGCGGACGAGTCCGGCCCGATCTCGGCCGATGACGTGCCCGCGTCGGTCGACGCGGCATCGGTGCTCGACGAGCGCCCGTCCACGGTCGGCCCTGTCGACATGGTCCCGGTCTTCGACCCGCGTCGTCGGGTCGGTGGTGACGAACTCGCTGCCGCTGTCGTCGCGCTCGGCCTCGCCGACGATGACGACTTCCGACGCGACGGCGAGACGGGTGGTGCCGGTCTGCTCGACGACGATGCCGACCCGGGCGATTTCGCGCAGGAGGCAGAACCTGCCGTCGAGGGTCTCGAAGAGGTGGAGTCCGACGACGGACCGGTGCTGATCGACGAGCCCGTCGAGTTGGTCGCCGCCGAGCATCGCCGCACCGCGGAAAGCCAGCAGGCCTGCGCCGACGCCGGTGGCAAAGATCGCCAGGCGACGAAGGCCGAGGTGCCGAAGCAGGAAGCGAAAGAGTCGGCCGAGGCCGCCGAGAAGGCCACGGACGAACTGCGAAGGATCCTGGGGATAAAGAAGGCTCGCGGCAACAAGGACAGGAGATCCGGGAATGCGCCGCAGACGGCCCACCCGCACATCCAGCTGACCCGCTCCCAGCCGAGCAACTCGGCCGCCGGAGTGATCCACGACCGGGCGCCCGCCGCCGAGATCGGTGCGGCCAAGGCCTTGATCGCCGAGATCGCGGGCACCCTCGGCTTGCCCGATGCGCAGGTGCGGCCCGCGTTCGAGGATCCGTTGGCGCGGTTGGCGGCGACCGTGAGCGCGCCGTACGGCGACCCGCCGCCCGCCGATATCGACCCGACCGAGGACTCGCCGGAGGTGCGGCGGGTATTGCTCGAGAGTTTGGAGGAGTCGGTCGATCAGCCGGCGGCGTATGTGCTGCCGATTCATCGGCGGGCCGACGGCGCGGGCTGGGCCAGTGCCGACTGGCAGCTGCGTCGTGGACGCGAGGAGGGCGGTCGCGGTCGGATCGTGTTGGCCGATGGCGATTCGCCTGCCGGACTTCGTCTTCCGATCGGGTCGGTGTCCTGGCACGCCCCGCCGATCCTGCCCGACAGCGACCCGCTCTACCAGCAACCGCTGCGCGCGGAACGGGTCGAGCCGCCCGCCGCGGTGGAGTCCGCCGATTTCACGCCGACGACCGCGCTGGTCGCCGAGGTCAGGCAGGGGCGGCTGCATGTGTTCCTGCCGCCGGTCACCGAGCTCGACGACTTCCTCGATCTGATCGCCAAGGTCGAGGCGGCGGCGGTGGCGATCGGGCAGCCGGTGGTGCTCGAGGGCTACGCGCCGCCGAGTGACGCCCGGCTGCAGACGTTCTCGGTGACGCCCGACCCCGGCGTGATCGAGGTGAACATCATGCCCACCAGCTCGTTCGCCGAGCAGGCCGAGGTGCTGAACACCCTCTACGAGCAGGCCAGGCTCGCCCGGCTGAGCACCGAATCCTTCGATGTGGACGGCACGCACGGCGGTACCGGCGGCGGCAACCACATCACCCTCGGCGGGGTCACCCCGGCGCGTTCGCCGCTGCTGCGCCGCCCCGACCTGCTGGTTTCCATGCTCACCTACTGGCAGCGCCATCCGGCGCTGTCGTACCTGTTCGCGGGTCGTTTCGTCGGTCCCACCTCGCAGGCGCCCCGCGCGGACGAGGGTCGTGAAGGCGCGCTCTACGAACTCGAGATCGCCTTCGCCGAGGTCGCCCGGCTCACCGCCGAGCAAGCCCCCGGTCCGACGCCCTACGAAATCCAGTCGGCCCCTTGGCATATCGATCGCGCGCTGCGGCATCTGCTCACCGATCTCACCGGCAACACCCACCGCGCAGAGTTCTGCATCGACAAGCTGTACAGCCCCGACTCGGCCCGCGGCCGACTCGGACTGCTGGAGCTGCGCGGCTTCGAGATGCCGCCGCATTTCCAGATGGCGATGGTGCAGTCGCTGCTGGTACGCGGCCTGGTCGCGATGTTCTGGGACAAGCCGCTGCGCGCGCCGCTGATCCGCCACGGGTCCAACCTGCACGGTCGCTATCTGCTGCCGCACTTCCTGATGAACGACATCGCCGAGGTGGCCGCCGACCTGCGCGCGGCGGGCGTGGACTTCGACACCGCCTGGCTCGACCCGTTCACCGAGTTCCGCTTCCCCCGCATCGGCACCGCCATGATCGGTGAGGCGGAGCTGGAACTGCGCGGCGCGATCGAACCGTGGCTCACCCTCGGCGAGCAGACCACCGGCCAGGGCACCGCTCGCTACGTCGACTCCTCGGTGGAACGGTTGCAGGTGCGGTTGGTCGGCGCCGACCGCGGCCGCTACGTCCTGACCTGCAACGGCATGCCGGTACCGCTGCTGGCCACCGACAAATCCGATGTGCAGGTGGCGGGCGTGCGCTACCGCGCCTGGCAGCCGCCGAACTCCCTGCACCCCTCGATCACCGTCGACGCACCCCTGGTGTTCGACCTGGTCGACGTCGCGACGGGCATCTCCCGCGGTGGCTGCACCTACCACGTCGTGCACCCCGGCGGCCGGGCCTACGACGACGCTCCGGTCAACGCCGTCGCGGCTCAGTCGCGCCGCAATCGCCGTTTCGAGGCCGCCGGCCATACGGTGAACCCGATGGATCCCGCCGAACTCCGTGCGAAGATCTCGGCACAGTCGACCGATGTCGGAGCACCAGGCATCCTTGACCTACGCCGCGCGCGAACCGTGTGGGGTACCTAAGTCGGTCATTTGGCGCCAGCCGCAATCAACACAGGAGGCTCGGTGGCTCAGCGCGACGAAGCGCAACGGGGTGGGAATCGGCAGGGATCGGGCGTACGCGCCCAGGTCGCCGAGCAGTTCGCGCGGTATCGGGCCGACAGTTCGGCGGATTCGCGCTTCGACGAGTGCGGCAGGCCGACCACGGGCTATTACGACGAGTTGGTCGACGGGCGCGGGCGGGTGCGATCGATGTGGTCGGAGCTGTCCGCCGACTTCATCGATCAGGGGATCGGCGGGATCGATCGGATCGATCACCGGGTGCGCAGGCAGATCGAGGACGACGGCGTCACCTACACCGAGGTCGGTCTCGGCGGCGAGGACGACACCGCGATACCGCAACCGTGGCGCCTCGACCCGATCCCGCTGCTGGTCTCGGCCGAGGACTGGACCCGCCTGGAAACCGGGCTGGTGCAGCGCTCGCTGGTGCTCGACGAGGTGCTCACCGATGTGTACGGCCCGCGCCGACTGCTGAGCTCGGGTCTGTTACCGCCGGAGGTGGTGTTCGGCAATACCGGGTACGTACGGGCAGCGCACGGCATCACGATCCCCGGCACCCACCAACTGTTCCTGCATGCCTGTGACATCAGCCGGTGGAGTGACGGGCAGTTCCGGGTGCTGGCCGACTGGGCGCAGGCTCCGTCGGGCGCCGGGTACGCACTGGCCGATCGGCGCGTGGTGGCCTCGGCGATTCCCGAGGCTTTCGAGCACGCGGGGCCGCGTCCGCTCAGCCCGTTCGCCAGGGCCATGCGGTTGATGCTCGAGGAGGCCGCGCCCGAGCTGGCCGACGAGGAAGAGCCGGTCGTCGTCGTGCTCAGCCCGGGTTCGCATTCCGAAACCGCTTTCGACCAGGCCTATCTCGCCCAGATGCTCGGTTTTCCGCTGGTCGAGAGCTCTGATCTGGTGGTGCGCGACGGCGCGCTCTGGATGCGCTCGCTCGGCAGCTTGGAACGCGTCGACGTGGTGCTGCGGCGCGTCGACGCCGAATTCTCCGACCCGCTGGATCTGCGACCCGATTCGCGGCTGGGTGTGGTGGGTTTGGTCGAGGTGCTGCGCCGCGGTGCGGTGACGGTGGTGAACACCCTCGGCAGCGGGCTGCTGGAATCGCCCGCGCTGAGCCCGTTCCTGCCGCGCATCGCCCGCTCGGTACTCGGCGAGGATCTGCTGCTCGACGCCACCCCGGCCTACTGGGGCGGCGACGACACCGAGCGCGCGCATCTGGTGTCGCACGTCGGTGATCTGGTGCTGCGCTCCGCCGTCGACGGCTCCACGATCTTCGGACCGAGCCTGTCGGCGGCCGAACGCGCCGACCTCGCCGCCCGGATCGAGGTCGAACGATGGAAGTGGGTGGGGCAGGAACCCGCCGAGTTCTCGGTCGCGCCCGCGGTCGACGGTCCGGCGGGATTGGCGCCCGCACCGGTCGGCATGCGGTTGTTCTCGCTGGCAAGGCGGGGCGGCTACACAGCGATGTCGGGCGGACTCGGCCAGCAACGCATGCGGCTCGAACCGACCCGCAGCGTGATCAAGGTGGCGGCCAAGGACGTGTGGGTCCGCGCGGCTCCGGCCGCCGTGCCCGCGGTGGGTTCCGAGGCGCCGCCGGAGGAACGGTTGCGCAGGGCGATGCCGGTCGTCGAGGCGGTCAGTTCACCGCGTGTGCTCAACGACCTGTTCTGGATGGGCCGCTACAGCGAACGCGCCGAGTCGGTGGTCCGTTTGCTCGCCGCCACCCATGACGTCTACCAGGACTACCGCTACCGACCCTGGCTGGACGGCGCCGAAGCGTTGCCGATCCTCATGCGCGCCCTGTCGATCACCACGGGCACCGTCGCTCCACAGTCGGTGCTGCCCAACGGAATCGGTCAGTTGACAGCGGTGCGGTCCGATGCTGCCGCTGCTGCGGAAGATTCGAATACCGATGCTGCGCCAGATGATTCGGTAGATGTCGAAGAGCCCGCACACGACGCTCCGTCATCGAGCGACGCCGACGCAACGGACGTAGCGCGTGACGACGCTCCGTCCCAGCCGATGGCAGCGCAGTCGTCGGAGCAGAGCCAGAGCGTCGGCCGAGATCGATCCACAGCTGGTGAGCCGGAAGCCGATTCCGGGGTCGATGAGGCGGAAGCGCCGTGGGAGCGGGCGGGAACCAGTGCGTTGGCGCGCGCGTTGCGCACCACCGGTGTCACGCCCGAACGTGGTCCGGAGCCGGTTCCCGACCCCGAGCCAGAGCCGGTTCTCGCTCGGTCGCGGCAGGCGCAGGGCCAGTTCACCCATCGCGCGATGGATTCCAGCGGTCAAGAAGGCGTAGCCGCGCGACGGGCGGTCGCGGGGGCCTCGGCCGAGGGATTCCAGTACCTGGCCTCGGTGACCGGCGACCGTGAGCTGGCCGGGTCGTTGTCGTACGCGGTGGATCACTACGGGTCCGCCGCGCGGGCGGTGCGCGATCAGCTCTCCGGTGACACCTGGATGATCGTCGGTGCCGTCGATCGCGCGCTGGCCGAATTCCGCAGTGCCAGTACCGAACAGGAGACAGCGCTGTCGGCGGTGCATTCGCTGACGCTGTCGGCGTTGCTGTCGCTGTCGGGGATCGGGGCGGAGTCGATGGTGCGCGACACCGGCTGGTACGTCATGGATATCGGCAAGCGGATCGAGCGTGGGCTCGCCGTGACGTCGTTGATCAATGCCGCACTGGGACGGCGGAGTTCGGCCGAGGCGCAAGGCGTGGTCGCCGAGGCAGTGCTCATCGCGACCGAGTCGGCGGTGAGTTACCGTCGCCGCCATCGCGGTGCGCCGCGCGTGGCCGCGCTGGCGGGATTGCTGCTGTTCGATGCGGGCAATCCGCGTTCGCTGATCTATCAGCTCGACCGTCTCGAGGCCGATTTCCAGGCACTGCCGGGTGGTTCGGGCGTCTCGCGTCCGCAGCGGCTGCTCGCCGACGCCCAGCGCATGCTGCGCCGCGTCGACCCGGCAGACCTGGAGAACACCGACGACGACGGCGTACGGACCGAGCTGGTGGACCTGCTGGAGGGGGTGCACTTGCGACTGCGCAAGCTGGCCGAATCGTTCGAAACCACCAAACTCGCTGTCCCGGCGGGTATCCAGCCCCTCTGGGGTAACACCAGGATGGTCGGATGACCCGGCGATACATGGTGGTGCACCGCACCACCTACAGCTACTCCGACGAGGTGACCAGCTCCTACGGTCGCGCGTACCTCACCCCGCGCGAGTACCCGGGCCAGCGCTTGCTCGAGCACGAGATCTACATCGACCCCGTCCCCTCGGACCGCTCGGTGGGCACCGACGTCTACGGCAACACCACCACGTACTTCCATGTGACCTCCGAGCATCGCAATCTCGAGGTCACCGGCGAGTCCCTGGTCGATGTCGACGGCGAGCACCCGGAGAGCTTGCCGGGCGTCGATATGGCGTGGGAGGCAGCGCGTCCGAGCACCGCCACCGGACCGCTCGCCGTCGAGTTCACCCTCGACCTGCTCCCGCCCGAGATCACCCCCGACGTGATCGTCTACGCGGCGCAGAGTTTCCCGCCGGGCAGGCCGCTGCTCGAAGCCGTCACCGAGCTGAACACACGCATCCACCACGACTTCCAGTACCGCTCGGGCTCCACCACGGTGAGCACCAGCGTGGCCGATGTGTTCGCCGCCCGTGAAGGCGTCTGCCAGGACTTCGCCCGGATCGGCGCGGCCTGCCTGCGCTCGCAGGGCCTGGCCGCCCGCTACGTCTCCGGCTACCTCGCCACCGACCCGCCGCCGGGCAAGGAGCGCATGGTCGGCGTGGACGCCACGCACGCCTGGGCGGCGGTGTGGTTGCCCGGAACCGACGACGCCGATCGCACCGGCCGCTGGATCGCCTTCGACCCCACCAACGACCAGTTCGCCGACGAGCGGTACGTGACGGTGGCGTGGGGCCGCGATTACCAGGACGTTCCGCCGCTACGTGGCATCATCTACACCGATGCCAAGCAGTCCACAATCAAGGTGTCGGTCGATGTAGCTCCGGTGGAGGTGTAGTTCGTGCGTGACTTCGTTTGTCCGAATTGTGGGCAGCAGCTGGCTTTCGAGAACTCGGTCTGCCTGTCGTGCCGCAGCGCACTGGGTTTCAGCCTCGGCGAGCGTGCGCTGGTGGTGATCGGCGACCCGCCCGGTGACGAGGCGATCGACCACGTGGCGGGCGTCGTCGACAGCGACCGCTTCCGCCTGTGCGACAACCTGCATGTGGCGCAGTGCAACTGGCTGGTCGACGGCGACGCGTCCGGCCCCGGTCTGTGCGTGTCGTGCAAGCTCACCAGGACGCGGCCCAACAATTCCGACAAAGTCGGGCTCGCCGAGTTCGCCGAAGCCGAGAAGGCCAAACGGCGATTGATCTTCGAACTGGTCGAGCTGGGTCTGCCGATCGTCGGCCGGGAGGAAGACCCCGAGCAGGGACTGGCCTTCGATCTGTTGTCCAGCCGCGCCGACGATGTGATCACCGGCCATATGAACGGTGTGATCACCCTCGACCTGGCCGAAGCCGACGATCCGCACCGCGAGCAGTTGCGCGTCGAGATGGCCGAGCCGTATCGCACGCTGCTCGGTCACTTCCGGCACGAGATCGGGCACTACTACTTCCCCGTGCTCGTCGCCGAGGACGCGGCGCTACAACGCTTTCGCGAGCTGTTCGGCGACCCCTTCGCCGACTATCAGGAAGCGCTCGACCGCCATTACTCGCAGGGCGCGCCCAAGGGCTGGAAGAGCGACTACGTCTCCTCCTACGCCACGATGCACGCCGCCGAGGACTGGGCCGAGACCTTCGCTCACTACCTGCATATCCGCGACACCCTCGATACCGCGGCGGCGTTCGGTATCGCGCCCGCGGGCGCGACGCTGGACCGTCCGCAGGTCGGTCGGGCCGGGTTCGACAAGATCATCGAGCTCTGGTTGCCACTGACCTGGTCGCTGAACATGGTCAACCGCTCGATGGGCCGCGACGATCTCTACCCCTTCGTGCTGCCCGAGCAGGTGTTGGAGAAGATGCGGTTCGTCCACGAGCTGTGCAACGGCAGTCAGACCACTGTGCTGGAGGCCGTCGTGTAGACGCGGCAACGCATCGTCGATTTCGCTGCGACGAACGTCACAACTGGCTACGCTGCGAGATTGAGACCGAAGCGTCTCAATCCGGTCGGTACCTCGACTCGGACTGCTCGACGAGAAGTGTGTGGCTATGAACTCTCCACTGGTATCAGTCGGACTGCCGTTGGCGCTGGCGGTGATCATGTTCGGCCTCGGGCTCTCGCTCACCGGCGCCGACTTCGCCCGCATCGCGAAGACGCCGCGCATCGTCGCCATCGCGCTGGTCTGCCAATTGCTGGTGCTCCCGGTGGTCGCGTTCGGCCTGGTGCTGCTGTTCGACCTGACGCCGATTCTGGCGGTCGGCATGATGCTGCTCGCCGCCTCGCCCGGCGGGACGACAGCGAACCTGTTCAGTCACCTGTTCCGTGGCGACGTGGCGCTCAATGTGTCGCTCACCGCGGTCAATTCGATCATCGCGGTCGTCACGGTGCCGCTGGTGACGAACTTCGCCATCGGCTACTTCGAGCCGAGCGGTGAGGACGGCTCGGTCGGTCTGCAGCTGAGCAAGGTCGTCCAGGTGTTCGCCATCGTGCTGGTTCCGGTCGGCCTCGGCATGCTGGTGCGCCGCTGGTCGACGGAGTTCGCGGATCGGATGGACAAACCGGTGCGCATCGGGTCGGCGATCACGCTGCTGCTGGTGATCGTCGGCACCATCGTCAGCGAGCACGAGACGCTGGCTGACTCGCTCGCCGACGTCGGCGCCATCACCGTCGTGTTCTGCCTGATCAGCCTGACGGTCGGCTACTACCTGCCGCGCCTGCTCGGCGTCGCCGACCGCCAGGCCATCGCCTGCTCGTTCGAGGTCGGCATCCACAACAGCACGATCGCCATCACCATCGCGATCAGTGTGCTCGACAGCACCGAAATGGCCGTTCCCGCCGCGGTGTACGGCGTGCTGATGTTCCCGCTCGCCGGGCTCGTCGGCTGGCTCATCACCCGTGGACAGGTGCGGTCAGCGGTCGCCGCCGAGTGAGTCAGGCGTGCGCCGCGTAGATGTGGCGGGCCAATTCGTCTCGGAGGGCACTGAACTCGGGGTCGGCACGGATCGTAGCGAAGTCGGCGCCCGCCTCGAAGGTGGGCGTGACGTCGTGCACGATCCGGCCGGGCTCGGTGCCCATCACCAGGATTCGGGTGCCGAGCAGAATCGCTTCCTCGATGCCGTGGGTGACGAACAGCACCGTCTTGCGGCGATCGCGCCACAGGGTGAGCAGCTCGCGCTGGAGTCGTTCCCTGGTCAACGCGTCGAGGGCGCCGAAGGGCTCGTCCATGAGCACGATGCCGGGATCGTTGATCAGTACGCGGGCGATCTGCGCGCGCTGCTGCTGGCCGCCGGAGAGCTCGTAGGGCTTGCGGTCGCCGAGCTGGTCGAGTCCGACCAGCTCCAGCAGTCGCTGCGCCTCGGCCCGCCGCGTCTGCTTCGACACCCCACGGACTCTGGGACCGAACTCGACATTGCCGCGGACCGAGAGCCAGGGGTAGAGATTCGCCTGCTGGAAGACCACGCCGCGGTCGGGATCGGGCCCGTCGACCACCCGATCGCCGACCCGCACCGCACCCGAGGTGGGTGGGAGGAATCCGGCGAGGATGTTCAGCAGGGTGGACTTGCCGCATCCGGAAGGGCCGATGACGCAGACGAATTCGCCGGGTTCGATGGTGAGGTCGGTCGGCGCGAGCACCACGACATCGCCGTCGGGACCGGGGTAGCTCTTGCTCACCCCGGTCAACGTCACCCGCTCGGCGTCGGCGGCCACCGGCCCCGCGGTCACGAGCCCGCGCCCGCCGCGGCGGTGGCGGAGATGCCGTCGCGGTACTGCTGATCGGTGCCGACCGCGGCGATGCCGCCCTGGCTCAACAGGAATCGCGCGGTACCGGCGAGGTCCGCGCTGAAGCCGCCGCCCAGGTACTTCGCGCCTGCCTGCTCGGCGGCGGGCAGGTACTGGTAGCCCGCCAGCTGCGGAACGACCTTGTCGGGGGCGATACCGAGCTGCGCGCCGATCGACACCGCGGCCTCGGCCTGCTGATTCTTCAGCTGACCGACGGCGTAGTCCTGCACCTTGGCCCAGGTCTTCACGAACGCGGCATTGTCGGCGAGGAACTTCTTGTCGGCGATGGCGACGTCGAAGGTCGGCGCACCGCCCGCCGCGGTCTCGGCACTGCTGGTGAGCACGGTGCCGCCCGCCGCGGTGAGCTTGGACAGCGTCGGGTCCCAGACCCAGGCCGCGTCGATCTGATTACCCTGCCACGCACCGGGAATCGCGTCCGGAGCGAGGTTGATCAGCTCCACCTTGCCGGTGAGTCCGGCCTTGTCCAGTGCGGCGAGCAAGCTGTAGTGCGAGGTGGAGCCGAAGGGCGTGGCCACCTTCTTGCCTGCCAGCCCGGCCAGCGTGGTGATCGACTTGTCGCGCACGACAAGCGATTCCGAGGTGCCGATCACATCGTGGATCCACACCACCTGCACGGGCAGGTTCAGCGGCGCCGACAGTGCCTTGGTCGCCGGGCTCGAACCGAGCGTGCCGATGTCGAGTCCGCCCGCGCCGAAGGCCTGCACCACATCGGCGCCGGAGGAGAACTGGCTCCAGGTGATCTTCGCGTTCGGCAGGCACGCCTGCAGCAGGTTGCGGTCCTTCACCACCAGATCGCCGTTGGGGATGGCTTGGAAGCCGAGGCGAACGGTGCTGGTCACGCCCGGATCGGCGGCGAACGGGCAGCTCGCGGCGGCGCCGGTGTCCGCACGCCCCGATTCCACGCAGCCCGCGGTGACAGCGACAACGGCGGAGAGCGCGGCCGAGGTCGCGACGACCCTGCG
The DNA here is from genome assembly GCF_030486425.1 of Nocardia sp. PE-7. Lineage (NCBI taxonomy): Bacteria > Bacillati > Actinomycetota > Actinomycetes > Mycobacteriales > Nocardiaceae > Nocardia > Nocardia sp. PE-7. The sequence goes on from NZ_CP129614.1 coordinate 7,201,601, forward strand.
CAGTGCGGTTTTCATACTTTGCCTTTCCATGGAACAGCTCGGGCGCCGATGAACACGATCACCGCGTCCAGCAGCATCGCCGCCACGCCGATCACGATGATGCAGGCGATGGTGAGCGGCGTATTCAGTTGCGTGCCCGCGATATACGCGAGTCCGCCGATACCGGGGATGCCGTTGTTGAGTTCGGCGGCGACGACCGTGGTCCAGGCGAAAGCCGTCGCGATGCGGATGCCGCTGATCACATCGGGCAGGGTCGCGGGCAGTACGACGAGTGAAATGACCTGCGCGCGACCGGCGCCCAGTGAGCGCGCCGCGTTGAGGTAGTCCTGTTTGACGCCGAGTACGCCGTCGAGCGTCGCGATGACGATCGGCGGGAACGCGGCGAGGAACAGCAGCCAGATCTTGGCGGTGTCGCCGATGCCGAACCACACGATGAGCAGACCGATGTAACCCAGCGGCGGCAGGGCGCGCAGAAAATTCAGGATCGGCTCGGTGACCCACCGCACCGGCGCGACCATGCCCATCACGAACCCGACCAGCGGCCCGACGATGATCGCCGCACCCACCCCGATCGCGATCCGCTGCAGACTGGCCAGCAGGTGTTCCCAGAGGTAGTAGTTCTGCTCACCGACAACGAACCGGTCGACGCCGTCGGCGATCCGATGCGTGGAATTGGCCCGTACGAAGGCATCCCAGACCGCGCGCGGCGAGGGCAGATACAGCGGGTCGACCAACCCGGCCGCCGTCACCACTGTCCACGCGACCAGCACGCCGCTGAGGGCCACCACCGCGGCCAGCGCCGAACCACCCCGCCGCGGCGTCTTCGCAGAGGTGGGTTTCGGACCGGCCGCCTCGTCGGCGTCCACGGTCGACACCACTGCGGTCACCCAGCGCTCCTCACCTCCGGTGCCGCGGCGGATGCGCCGAGCACTGCGAGGGGAGACGCTATCGGCGCAGCTAGCCGTCCAGGGAGGTTAAAAGTCGCGCTGAGCGAAAGTCGGCTCGGCGGTCAGGCGCGCAGGCGCTCCTTGCGGAGTCGGTCCACCTCGGGGAGGTCGAGGGGGGCCAGCTCGGCGGCCGGGATGCCGAGGGCCATGGCGATGAGGAGGTCGGCCAGCTCGGGGTTGCGGGCCAGCGCGGGGCCGTGCAGGTAGGTGCCGAAGACCGAACCCTGGACCACGCCCTCGGTGCCGTCACCGACACCGTTGCCGACCCCACGGGTGACGCGGGCGAGCGGGGTGGCGTCGGCACCCAGAGTCGTTCCGCCCCGGTGGTTTTCGAACCCGGTGAGGGGTGCCGCCAGCCCGGGAACGAGGGGAGTGGTGGTCACTTCGCCGATGGCGCGAATCTTCTGGGGGGAGGTGGTGACGTCGAAAAGGCTCACGCCGTCGACCTTTTCGCCCGCCGAGGTCTCGTACCAGTTGCCGAGCACCTGGATGGCGGCGCAGATGGCCAGGACCGGAGCGCCCTTGGCGGCGGCCTGCTGGAGGCCGGGGTACTTCTGGAGATGGCGGGTGGCCAGCCGCTGGGCGGAGTCCTCGGCGCCGCCGAGGGTGTAGATGTCGAAGGAGTCGGGAACGGGATCGGCGAGGGTGATGTCGATGATCTCCGCGTCGTAGCCGCGCATGCGCAGGCGTTGGCGCAGGACCAGCGCATTGCCGCCGTCGCCGTAGGTGCCCATCACGTCGGGCAGGACGAGGCCGATACGAATGGTTGACTCGCTCACTTGCGGGCCTCCAGGTCACGGTTGAGATCGCGGAACGCGGTGTAGTTGGCCAGCACCTCGACGTGCCCGGCGGGACAGGACGCGATGGCGCGCACCGGATCCGGAATGAGCGTGTGTTCGACGCCGGCATAGGTCAGGCGCACCGCGAGGTCGGTGGCGCGCTCGCCCGAGGCGACCACCTGCACGCCTTCGAAGTGCTCGAACCGCACGTCCCACAGCCACGACAGGTCCTCGCCGTCGGGCACCTGACCGTTCACCGCGATCACCAGACCGGCCGAGGTCGGCTCGATCATCGACAGCGCTTCCTGCCAGCCCGCGGGGTTCTTGGCCAGCAGCAGCCGGGCATCGTGTTCGCCGACGGTGACCGTGCGGTAGCGGCCCGCGATCTCGCGCACGGTGCCGGTGGCATCGGTCGCCTTCGCGGGCTCGGCGCCCATCGCGACCGCGGCGGCCACGGCCTGGGCCGCATTGCCGCGATTCGCGCGACCGGGCAGGGCCAGATGCAGCGGAGCGCGGAAGCCGTCGGGGCCGCACAGGTCTTCGCCCTCGAGCCACCACACCGGTTGCGGGCGGTGGAAATCGGCGCCGGTCGAGCGCCAGTTCTCGCCCTCCCAGACGATCGGCTCGCCGCTGCGCGGACAACTCGTGGCGTCGACGGCCCAGCCGCTGCCCGCCGACACCCACACCACATTCGGGTGGTCGTAGGCGATGGAGGCCACCAGCACGTCGTCACAGTTGGCGATGACGACCGCGTTCGGATGCCGCAAGAGCCCGGCGCGCAGCTTGCGCTCGATCATGTTGATCTCGCCGACCCGGTCGAGCTGGTCGCGGCTGAGATTGAGCAGCACCACGGCGGCGGGGTCGAGCGCGTCGCTCACGTGCGGCAGGTGCAGCTCGTCGACCTCGATCGCGGCCAGCGCCACTCCGGGGTGCAGGCTGAGCGCGGCCACGATGCCCGCGTCCATATTCGCGCCGTCGGCCTGGGTGGCGACATCGCCGAGCGTGCCAAGCGCGGCCGTCGTCATCCTGGTGGTGGTCGACTTGCCGTTCGTACCGGTGATCAGCACTGTTCGCCGACCGCGTCCGAGCTGCGTCATGATCGACGGATCGATCTTCAACGCGATCAGGCCGCCGATCATCGAACCCTTGCCGCGACCGGCCTTCTGCGACGCCCACGACGCTGCCGCCGCTGCTCGCAAGGCCAATCGCCCACGCACCGAGATGTCTGCCACGCCGCGAGTCTATGTGCGTACCGTCCGGGCGCGCGTGCGGGAGCGGTGTGAGCTGCGTCCGGGTCAGGCCGGGTCGTCGAAAAGGTTGGGCAGACCCTTGGCGTAGCGGTCGATGTCGAGGAGCCGCAGCGGCTCGAGTTCGGGGGTGCGGCGCAGGCGGAAAATGCGGCAGCGCTGCGCCGATGAGCCCGCCACGTCGAGCAGCGCGTTCACCGCGGCGCGGGCCGACTCGTTGGCGCCCTCCATGGTCGCCAGGTCGATGTCGGTGCGCACGTAATCACCGGCGAGGAAAAGGTTCTCGATCGATCCGTGCGGCTCCGGCCGGGCATCCCACGAGCCCGCGGTATTGATGAGCAAGGGGTCGGCATTCGCGTTGCGACTGCCCTGCCAGGTGATTCCCGGATCGAGAAACCAGGAATGCACGTCGGCGGGGCGGAGCAGTTGTTCGCGATCGTTGAGATGGCTACTCAGCTGCTCCCAGACTTCGCGGAAGATCTCCTCGTGGGTGCATTCGACGGCGGGTTTGCCGTAGAGCATTCCGGGCGAATTCCAATCGGAGATATCGACGGAAAGACAATCGGCCACCGACCCGTCGCCGAAGGACGGGAGTTTGTCGGTCCACAGCTGGTTCTGGCTGATCGAAGTGAGTGACCACGGCGAATCCACATAGGCCGTGTGTCCGCGCGAAATACGCAGTGGCGCACGGAAATAGATCTGCATTCCGTTCATCCAGTCGACGAAGAGCCGATCCGTCACGGCGAGCTCGGGCGCCACGGCGAGCACTTGCGACGACCACAATTTTCTGGCCTGTTCCACCGGCAGCGCCACCACGAAATAGTCGGCCTCGACAGTGCGCGCCCCCGTGGCATCGGTGATGCGAGCAGCGCGGATTCGTCGGTCGTGTACCTCGAGTTCGCTCACCCGCGCGCCGAGTTCGAACCGAACGCCGAGGTCGCGTAGGCGGCGTACCCACGGGTCGATCCAGGCGGTGTTGGTCGCGTTGTCGAGCACGCGGTCGAGGCCGCCGTCGTTGCCGAGGCCGAGCGGATTGCCGAGGAACTGTTCGCCCATGCTGCCGATGGTGCGGGTACTGGCCAGGTTCTCCTTGGCGGCGACCATGATGGAGGTGAGCGATCTGGACACGACCGCGCGGAACTCGTGCGAGCGCTCGTGCCCGCGCACGAAGTCGTACCAGGAGGTGTGCTCCCACTGCCCGAACCGGCGGGCATCGCAGCTGGTGTTGAACACCATCAGCCGGTTGGCGAAGAACATGCCCTCCGCCGCCGACATCCTGGCGGTCGTGGCGATGGTGGCGGCCAGCGTTTCCCTGATCGAATCCGGGGTGGCCTGCGCGGCGGTGATGCCGTCGGGCAGGGCGAGCAGGATGTCGTCGCCGTCGCGACGCGAGAACCTGGCCTCCGGCACCGAGACGAGGTTGTTCCACACGCCGTCGGCATTGCCGGCGAACGGAATTCGGCGCATCGTGTCGGGCAGGTTCTGATAGAAGCCGGGGAAGAAGCGGAACCCGTGCTCGCCGGGCAGATCGGGTCTGCCGTCGCGGCCGGTGCCGGGCACGCCCATGCTGCGCGCCTTGCCGCCCAGCGCGCGCGCCTCGTACACGGTGACCTCGAACCCGCGCTCGGCCAATTCGTGGGCGGCGGTCAGCCCGGCGACACCGCCGCCGAGGACGGCGACCCGTCGACCGGGCGGCGCGGCGAATCCCGGCGCTCCCGCTACGGCCCCCGCCGATATCACCCCCGCTGCGACCGTGCCGCGAAGTAGGTTCCTCCGCGAAACGGACCACCGCTGTTCCGCCATACGCTGTTCAGCTGCCTTGCTCGAGTATTGCCTGGGATTTGCTATCACTCTAGAGCGCGGCGAAGACCTGGCTGTATCGACCTGTGCGTCGTTCGCGAGCTCGAAACCGACCGGTCGCACGACAACCGCATCGGCGACCGGTCACATGCTAGCCAGAGCCCGAGTGATCGTGGGTCGAATTCGGGTTCAGGCTCGGGCGAATTCGGGAGTGGGGGCGGGCGACGCTACCTTCGTGAGCCCCCGGCCGGTAGTGGCCGCGAAGGCCCCCGCGATCACGATCGCCCCGCCGACCAGCGCGGCCACCGACGGCTGCTCGTCGAGAACCGCCCAGGCGGCCGCGATGCCGACCACCGGCACGAGCAGCGACAACGGCGCGACCGTCCCCGCGGGGTAGCGGCTCATCAGGTAGGTCCACAGGCCGGATCCGCAGACGGTGGCGAGGACGGCGATGTAGGTGAGCGCGGCCAACGCGGGCAGGCCGTCGGCGGAGAACGCGGTGCCGATCGCGCGGAAACCGGTTCCAGGGCCCTCGACAACCATCGACAGCGCCAGCATCGGCAGCACCGGGACCACCGACATCCACAGCGTCAGGTGCATCGGGTTGTAGCCGGGGGAATCGGCGCCGGCCTGGCGGGCGCCGATATTGCCGAACGCCCAGCCGAGGCCGCCTGCCAGGGTCAACAGGACGGGCAGCAGGGTGGCATGGGCCATCCGATCGGCGCCGATCACCACCATGCCGAGCACGGCGACGGCGAGGCCCGCCATCTGCACGGGCCGCAACCGCTCGCGCAGCAGGACCGCGCCGAGCACCACCGTGAACGGCGCCGACGACTGCAGCACCAGCGACGCGAGACCGGTCGGCATCCCGGTGCGCATCGCGGTGAACAGGAAAGCGAACTGCAGGATGCCGAAGCCGGTGCCGTAGAGCAGCAGCCAGCGGGTGCGCACGGCGGGGCGCGGGATGAAGATCAGCACGGGGATCGCGATCACGGCGAAGCGCAGTGCGACGAAGAAGAAGGGCGGGAAGTGGTCGAGGCCGATGCGGATGGCCAGGAAGTTCAGGCCCCAGAGCACGACGACGGTCAGTCCGAGCAGGCGGTCACGGGAGGTCACGCCCTTATCGTGCGGGCCGCTAAAGATCAGCACAATCGAATAAATATGGATGGATAACGTAGTTTTACTTCATGTTCTCGATCGAGCGATTGCGGATTCTGCGCGAGCTGGCCGACCGTGGCACGGTCGCCGCCGTCGCCGAGGTGCTGTCGATGACGCCGTCGGCGGTCTCGCAGCAGTTGAAGGTGCTGGCCAGGGAGGCCGGGGTCGCGCTGCTCGAACCGGATGGGCGGCGGGTGCGGCTCACCGACGCGGGGCAGGCGCTGGTGTTGCGGGCCGACGACGTGCTCGCCGCGATGGAGCGGGCCACCGCGGAGATGGCCCACTATCGGGGCTCGCCGCGCGGGCAGGTGCGGGTGGCGTCGTTCCCGTCCGGTGCCGCGCTGCTGCTGCCGCCCGTGCTGGCCACGCTGGCCGCCGGCGGGGTCGAGCTGGTGGCGGGCGACGAGGACCTGCCGCCGAGCGAGGCGTCGAAACTGCTGGCCGACTACGACATCGTGCTCACCCATCGCGACGAACGCGCGCCCTCGCTGTCCGCGCCGCGGCTGGCGGCGCGGGTGCTGATGCGCGAGCCGATCGATGTCGTTGTCGCGCCAAATCATCCGCTGGCCGGGCGGTCTTCGGTGCGTCCGGAAGAACTCGCCGACGAGACCTGGGTGAGCGTGCGCGGTGGGTTCCCGGTCGACGATGTGCTCGAATCCATCGCCACCGTCACCGGGGTGCGGCCACGCATCGCGCAGCGGCTCAACGAGTTCCGGGTGATCGAGACGCTCGTGGCCTCCGGCTACGGTGTCGCGCTGATGCCGCGGTACGCCGTAGCCCACCCCGACCTGTCGGTACTACCGCTGGCCGGGGTCCGGGCGGCCCGGATCTACGAGATCATCACCCGCCCGCAGGCGCACCGCAGCCCGGCCGTCGCCACGGTGCTCGACGCGTTCGAGGCCGCGGCGCGCGAAGTCGTCGCGCGGTGACGGATCCGCGCACCGAGAATCCGTTCTCCGTCAGAACTGGCCCGGCTGGTACTGCTGACCCGGGTAGGGCTGGCCCGGCTGATACTGCTGTTGCTGCGGCTGACCGTGGTAGCTGAAGTCGTCGGCGACCATCGCGGCCAGTTCGAGCAGGGCCCGCCTCGTCGGCTTGCTGACCAGCTCGAGGTCGATCTCGGCGCCCTCGGCCAGGTGATCGTCGAACGGGACGATCTGCACGGCGCGGGTGCGGTCGAGGAACAGCTTGCGTAGCTGGTCCAGGTCGACCGTGGACGCGCCACGGCGCGAGGCGTTCACGACGACGACAGTGCGTTCGACCAGCTTGCTGTAGCCGTGGTGATCGAGCCAGTCCAGCGTCGCCGAGGCGCTGCGCGCACCGTCGATGGCGGGGGAGGTGACCAGCACCAGCGAGCTCGCCATATCCAGCACGCCCGACATCGCCGAGTGCATCAGTCCGGTGCCGCAGTCGGTGAGGATGATGTTGTAGAACGACTGCAGGATGCCGATGGCCTTGCGGTAGTCGGCCTCGCTGAAGGCTTCCGACACGGCCGGATCCTGTTCGGAGGCAAGCACTTCCAGTCGGCTGGGGGCCTGCGAGGTGTGCGCGCGAACATCGGAGTAACGGGTGATCTGCTGGTCTTCGAGCAGGTTGCGCACCGTCGAGCGGGTCTGGCGCGGCACCCGGTGGGCGAGGGTGCCCAGGTCGGGGTTGGCGTCGATGGCGATCACGCGGTCGCCGCGCTGGGAGGCGAAGGTGGAGCCGAGACCGACCGTGGTGGTGGTCTTGCCGACGCCGCCCTTGAGCGAGAGGATCGCGATCCGGTAATCGCCGCGCACGGGCTGGTTCACCCGCTCGCCGAGGTCGCGGTAGACGACATCGGCCGCCGACTCACCGGGGTTGATCACACCGCCGGACACCTTGTGCACGGCCTTGCGCCATCCGCTACGCGGTGACTTGCGCGCCCGCTTGAGCAGGTTCAGATCGTTGACCGAATGACCCGGTTGGTTCGGTGCCTGCATGTGCTGCGGCTGGAACGGTTGCTGCTGTGGGGGCGGCCCGCCCTGCCACTGCTGGCCGGGCGGCGGACCCGCCGGACCCGGCTGGCCGAGCTGGCCGGGGAACTGCTGGCCGGGCGGCATCCCGCCCTGCATCGGCTGCTGGTACATCGGCGGCGGCGGCGGAGCCCAGCTGTAGATGGGCTCGGACTGCGGCCCCTGCTCCTGCGCGGGGAACTGTTGCTGCTGTTCGGGACCGGGGTAGGGCTGGCCCTCGGCGCCCGGATACTGCGGCGGCTGTTCGGCGCCGGGGTACTGCGGCGGCAGGCCCGGTTGCGGTTGCTCGCCGGTCGCCTGCGGGCCGGGGTAGGGCTGTTCGGCGCCCGGCTGGCCCGGCAGCCACGGTTGCTCGCCCGGCTGGCTCGGCCACGGCTGCTGCTCGGGGCCGTTGATCGGCGGCACGCCGCTGTTCTGATACGGATCGGGCACCGAGTAGGGAGCGCCCTGCGCGAACTGACCCGGCGGCGCGAAACCCGCGGGCTGATACACGGTTTGGTCGGCGAGGCCGGCCTGGCCGGGCTCGGCGACGGGCTGATCACCGGTCGACGGATCGCTGACTTCACCGACCGGGTCGGCGGCGGTTTCGGCGGGCTCGATGTCGTCCTCGGTCGCGGTCTGCACACCGGAGGGACCGGACGCAGCTTCGGACGCGTCAGCCGACGGACTCTGCAGCCACGGCGGCGAGGTCGGATTATGGTCGTTGTTGGTCACAGTTCCCCCACTTGCTCGCTGAACGAGCAGGAAAGCTCGGCGCTGAATATGCCCTAAAACGCTAACACGGAGCCAAATTTCGCGCGCCGGTGGCAGCTGCCACGCACGGGCGGACGGGAATCGAATGCGCCCAGCTCAACCGGTATATCCGGCGCGAGGCCGACCAGCTGGACCGCGGTTATCCACAGGATCGTAAAACTATCCACAGGTCAGCATGGTGGCCGGGACTCGGAGTCCCGGCCACCATGGAACAACCTATTGCGCGGCGCGGTTCACGGCCGAGACGACCGCGCGCAGCGAGGCGGTGGTGATCGAGGTGGCGATGCCGACGCCCCACACGACCTTGTCGCCGATCGCGACCTCCACGTAGGCGGCGGCCTGCGCGTCGTCACCGGCGGACATCGCGTGCTCGCTGTAGTCGAGCACGCGCACGTCGAAGCCGACGGTCGCGATCGCGTCGACGAACGCGGCCAGCGGGCCGTTGCCCGAACCGCTGATCTCCTGCTCGACGCCCTCGACCTTGACGGTCACCACGATCGAGTCCACGCCACCGTCGGTCTCGGCCGCGGTGACCTTCTGCTTGATCCGTTCGAGCGGCAGGATCGGGTTCAGGTACTCGCTGGCGAAGACGTCCCACATCTCCTTGGGCGTCACCTCGCCGCCCTCACCGTCGGTGATCGCCTGGATCGCCTGCGAGAACTCGATCTGCAGGCGACGCGGCAGCACCAGCCCGTGATCGGTCTTCATGATGTAGGCCACGCCGCCCTTGCCGGACTGCGAGTTCACCCGGATCACGGCCTCGTAGGTGCGGCCGACATCCTTGGGGTCGATCGGCAGGTACGGAACCTCCCAGACGATGTCGGACACATCGGCGTCGCGCGCGTCGGCGGTGGCCTTCATCGCGTCCAGGCCCTTGTTGATGGCGTCCTGGTGGCTGCCGGAGAACGCGGTGTAGACCAGGTCGCCGCCGTAGGGGTGACGCTCGGCGACGGCCAGCTGGTTGCAGTACTCCACCGTGCGACGGACCTCGTCGATATCGGAGAAGTTGATCTGCGGGTCGATGCCGCGCGAGAACAGGTTCATGCCCAGCGTCACCAGGCAGACATTGCCGGTGCGCTCACCGTTGCCGAACAGGCAGCCTTCGATGCGGTCGGCGCCGGCCTGGTAGCCCAGCTCGGCGGCCGCGACGGCGGTGCCACGGTCGTTGTGCGGGTGCAGCGACAGCACGATCGAGTCGCGTCGGGCCAGGTTGCGGTGCATCCACTCGATCGAGTCGGCGTACACGTTCGGGGTGGCCATCTCGACGGTCGCGGGCAGGTTGATGATCAGCGGCTTGGCCGGGGTGGGCGCGATGATCTCGGAGACCGCGTCACACACCTCACGGGCGTAGTCCAGCTCGGTGCCGGTGTAGGACTCCGGGCTGTACTCGTAGCGCCACTCGGTGTCGGGGTAGCGCTTCTCGATCTCCAGGCACAGCGACGCGGCATCGGTGGCGATCTTCTTCACCGCGTCGCGGTCGGCGCGGAAGACCACCCGGCGCTGCAGGATCGAGGTGGAGTTGTAGAAGTGCACGATCACGTTCGGCGCGCCCGCGCAGGCCTCGAAGGTGCGCTCGATCAGCTCGGCGCGGCACTGGGTGAGGACCTGGATGGTGACGTCGTCGGGGACAGCGCCGTCTTCGATGATCTCGCGGACGAAATCGAAGTCGGTCTGGCTCGCGGCCGGGAAACCGACCTCGATCTCCTTGTAGCCCATCCGCACCAGCAGGTCGAACATGCGGCGCTTACGGGCGGGGCTCATCGGGTCGATGAGGGCCTGGTTGCCGTCGCGCAGGTCGACGGCACACCACGCGGGCGCGCGATCGATGATCTTGTCCGGCCAGGTGCGGTCGGGCACCGTGATCGGCTCGACCTCTTCGGCGAAGGGGCGATACCGGAACGCGGGCATCGAGGAGTTCTTCTGGGTGTTCCAGGCGGGCTGGTCGGCCGGTGCGGGTTTGCCGGGGGCCGAAATGGTGCGCGAAGCGGATACGAATGCGTCAGCCGAGGACATGCAAGTTTCTCCGTGGGTGTGATGGATTCCCTGAATGGGAGCGGGTCGACCGGCGCGTTGGAACCCCGCGACGGGAGCCGGTCCGTATCAGGACCCGTCGCGGCGGCCGAGAAGAAGAGCCCGCTGCAGCATGATCCTCCGAGCTTACCGCGTGCCCACCCCTGGTTGTAAGCGGCCCGGAACAATTCAGTGGATCAGCTCCGCTGCCATTCGCTCACCGGTTGACCAGTACGGTTTTCCCCATAACGCACGCTTGTACGGACCTGCGCGTCCGACGAGACGTACCAAAGGAATTCGAAATGACTTGGTTGCAACAGCTGGCTGTCTTCGCCGCGGGTATCGCGGCGGGCGGCATCAATACGATCGTCGGATCGGGCACGCTGATCACCTTTCCCGCGCTGCTCGCGTTCGGGTTGCCGCCGGTGACGGCGAATGTGTCCAACACCATCGGGCTCGTCCCCGGCTCGGTGAGCGGGGTGATCGGTTATCGGCGCGAACTGCAGGGGCAGCGGTCGCGACTGCTGCAGCTGGGCACCGCGTCGCTGCTGGGCGGCATCACGGGCGCGATCCTGCTGTTGACGATGCCCGCGGAGGCGTTCAAGGCGATCGTCCCGGTCCTCATCATCGCGGCGCTCGTGCTGGTGGTGGTGCAGCCGCGGCTGGCCGCGTGGGTGAGGAAGCGCAGGGAGGGCGGCGAATCGTCGGCACCGGAGCACGGCGGTCCGATTCTGCTGATCGCGGTGTTCGCCACCGGCATCTACGGCGGGTACTTCGGGGCGGCGCAGGGCGTGCTGCTGCTCGGTCTGCTCGGGGTGTTCGTGCACGAGGACATCCAGCGGCTCAACGGCGTGAAGAACGTGCTGGCCCTGATCGTCAACGCGGTGTCGGCGCTGATCTTCATCGTGGTCGCCGAGGTGGATTGGCAGGCGGTGGCGTTGATCGCGGTCGGCTCGATCATCGGCGGGCAGCTGGGGGCGAAGGTGGGTCGTAAGTTACCGCCGAATGTGCTGCGCGGGGTGATCGTGGTGGTCGGAACCATCGCAGTGGTGCGCCTGCTCACCAGCTGAGTTCCCCACGGCGTCCCTCGGGCGTCGTGACTTGGGACAAATGTGGGTGCTAGCGGGCGATTCGTCGTGTTTGCGGGTATTCTTCGCCTCGGCCATGCGTGATGAGGGAGGTGGCCTGGTGCACAGACGTGCCTTTTTCAAGGCGGCGGGACTGGCGGCTGTCGCCGGTGCCGTGGGAACGACGCTGACGAGCGTGCCCGCTTCGGCGGATCCGCGCGAGACGATGTTCCAGTCCTGGGTACCCGAGATCTTCGCCCCGATCCCGGACGCACCGGCGCATACGGAGGCCATCGTCATCGGATCCGGCTTCGGCGCCGCCGTCACGGCGCTGCGCCTGGCCGAGGCCGGGATCGCCAACACGGTGCTGGAGCGTGGCTCGCACTGGCCCAACGACCCGTGGCGCGAGATCTTCACCGGCGACGATCTGCCCGACGGCCGCGGGTTCTGGCATCGCACCAGCTTCACCGGCGTCACCAAGGTGCCGATGAGTTTCAGCGCGTTCGGCGGGGTGCTGGATGTGACCGAATATTCCGGCCTCGATGTGTGGCGGGCCGCCGCTGTCGGCGGCGGATCGGTGATCTTCACCGGGGCGATGGTGGCGCCGGAACGCAGGCTCTTCGACCAGGTCTTCGGTGGTGTGGTCGATTACGGCGAGCTCGACAGCGTCTACTACCCGCGGGTGCGTCAGATGCTGCGGCTCGACCATATGCCCGCCGACATCTACCACTCCTCGCCGTTCGCGCACTCGCGCGCCTGGGACGAGCAGGTACGTGCCGCCGGCTACCAGCCGCTGCCCAACGATTCGATCTTCACCTGGGATGTGCTGCGCAGCGAGCTCGCGGGCAGTTCGCGTGCCTCGGCCACCTCGGCCCGCTCCAATCTCGGCAACTCCAACGGCGCCAAGTTCGACCTCAATCAGAACTACCTGCGCTATGCCCGCGAGACCGGCAAGTCCCAGGTGTTCCCCGGCCACCGCGTCGACGCCATCGCCCAGGAGGCGAGCGGCAGGTTCGTCGTCGCCGTGTCGAAGCTCGCGCCGAGCGGCCAGGTGCTGAGCACTCGCAACCTCACCTGCGACAAGCTGTTCCTCGGCGCCGGTTCGATCGGCACCTCGGAGCTGCTGGTCCGCGCCCAGGCCACCGGCACGCTGCCCAACCTCAACGAACACATCGGCGACGGCTTCGGCACCAACGGTGACGTGGTGCTGGCCCGCGGCGCGAGCGCCATCGCGGGCCAGGGCCAAGGTGTGCCGAGCGCCAGCCGGATCCACGACGAATCCAACGTGCCGGTCACCCTGGAGAACTGGTACATCCCCGGCATTCCGTTCGAGACCGGCGCGCTGGCCTCGCTCGGCATGGTCCTCGATCCGACCCGCGCTCGCTTCGGCTACCACGCCGCGACGGGCGGTGTCGGCCTGAACTGGTCGCCGGCCACGCAGCACGCGGTCGCCGCGGCGGCGCGCGTGGTCGACCACCGGATCGCCGAGCGCGCGGGCGCGGTCGCCGAATACGGCGCGCTCGGTTACGACGCCAACGCCCAGTTCACCGCGCACCCGCTCGGCGGCGCGGTCCTCGGCAAGGCCACCGACGCCTACGGTCGCGTCCACGGCCACCCCGGCCTCTACGTGATGGACGGCGCCGCGATCCCCGGCAGCACCGCGACCGTCAACCCGTCGCTGACCATCACCGCCCTGGCCGAACGCAATATCGAGGCCGTCCTGCGCGGCTGAACACACCACCGACCGGCGTCCGCATCTCCCCTCGCGGCGCCGGTCCACCAATTAGCGTGGGCAACGTCAAGGCCGACCTACGCGGCGCCGACCGCCAGATATTCAGGAGCAACAGTGGCTTCACCGGGGATCGAACGGGTCGAGGCCCTGCCGGACGTGCGCTCGAAGACGCCCAGCCTGCGCACCGACATCTTCATGCTGATCCTCGCCGTGATCTCGGTGGTGCTGGTCGTGTGGATCACCTTCTTCGAGGTCAGCGGGCCGACCTACCACGCGATCGTCATCGTCGACACGTCGATCTGCGCGATCTTCCTCGTCGAGTTCCTGTGGCGCTGGCGCCGGGCTGGCTGGCCGTGGTCGTTCCCGTTCATCTACTGGTACGAGGTCGTCGGCATGATCCCGGTGACCACCCCGCTGTTCCGCGGGTTCCGGTTGTTGCGCATCGTGGTGATCTTGATCCGGCTGGGCCGGGTCGCCGACCGGGCGCTGGGGGAGCGGGTCACCGCGACGATCGTCAACCGATTCGTCGGCACGATCGTCGACGCCATCAAGCGCCCGATGACGATCGCGATCCTCGATGAGGTCTCCAAGGTGCTGCGCGCGGGCCACTACACCCAGAACATCGCCGCCGCGCTGGAGGAGAACCACGCCGAGGTCGACCGGCTGATCATGGACCTGATCAAGAACGACCCGCAGACCGGCAAGCTGCGCTACCTCCCGTTCCACGATGACATCATCCGGCTCGTCGCCGACACGGTCTACCGCATGCTGCGTCAGCTGCTCGACGACCCGCGCACCGACGAACTCGTCGCCGACATGCTGCGCGAGAACCTCGACCAGATCAACGACGCGGTGCGGGCCGGGGTGAACGTCCCGCCCTCGCACCGTGGGGCGACGCCCGCCGAGCACGGCGTGCGCCACCACATCGGTCAGATCAAGCGTGCCTGATCCGGTCCCGCGGCTGCGCGAAGCGCAAGGTCTCGAAGATCACCAGCGCGGCCAGCACGGTGCACAGCACGGCGAGCGAGGCGAGCGCGGGCAGGTGCGCGGCGGCCGGGATCAGCGCCAGCAGTAGGACCACGGTGATCACGCGGGCGATCGACACCGATTTCGAGGCATAGTATTTCGCCACGACGACGCCGAGGATGAACAGCGCTGGTCCCGCGTAGAGCGCACCGAGCGGGATGCCGTAGAGCGGGTCGGTGAGCTTGTGGTGCGAGGAGTCGCCCACGTAGTACAGCACCTTCTTCAACCCGAGCGAGAGCGCGATCACGCCGACGATCATCGGAAAATGCCAGTAGGTGTAGCTGTTCTGCGCGATCTTGATCTGCTCGGTGCCCTTGGCATGGGCCAGACTGTGTTCGATCGAGAGCGCGGCGACGTCGAAGTAGAGCCACCACAGCAGACCCGAGACCGCGAGCCCGAGCATCGAGCCGAGCGCGATCGGCCAGGAGATCGGCAGTCCGGCCACCCCGATCCCGATCGAGACGATCGATTCGCCCAGCGCCACGATGACGATCAGCCCGTAGCGTTCGGCGAAGTGTTTGGCCGAATTGAGCCGCCAGTCGGTGCCCGCGACGAAGGTCCACGCCATGTCGCCGACGATCGCGGCGATCCACAGCAGGATCTGGGTGAGGCCGGTGGTCATCGCGGCGACCACCAGCAGCGTGGTGCCGATGGTGATCGAACCGAGCGCCCAGCGCAGCAATTGCCCGCGCAGCTGGGAGTCCTCGGCGCTGACCGCCCAGAAGATGGCGACGTGCACCAGCCGCACCACCAGATAGGCGATGGCGAAGACCAGCGGACCGAACCAGCCGCCGGGCAGATCGGTGAAGGCCTCGGGAATGGTGAGCGCGGCGATGAACGCGCCGCCCATCGCGACGAAGATGCCCACCCGCACGATGCCCTCGTCGGCGCGCACCACATTGCCCAGCCACGAGTAGGCGATCCACAGCCACCACATCAGGGCGAGGACCAGCGTGGCCCGCAGCATGTTCGCCGCCGTGGTCTCGTCTGCCGCCAGGTCGGTGACCATCGTGAAGGCGAAGACGATCACCAGGTCGAAGAACAATTCGAGCTGGGTCACCGAGCTGTCCGCGGTGACCGGACGGAACCGGACCCGTCGATTTCCGATCATGGGGTCAATATTCGCACCCCGAGCCGCGATTCGAGGGACGAGCAGGACGGTCACCGCGGTCGATCGTCGCCCCCGGCCAGGCGGCGGCGGTTTCGCGGACGGCGCGATCAGCCGGCCGCGTAGCCCCCGATCTCGGGATACCGCTCGGCGAATTCGATGAAGTTCGCGACCGTCTCGTCGTGCAGCTTGCGCAGTGTGCGGTTGAACAGGATGCCCGGAATGGGCAGCGGAAGCGAGAGCTCCACGTGGTAGTCGACCTCGGTGCCCTCGGGAGTCTCGAGCAGCTCGATCCAGCCCCCGCCCTTGGAACCGCGACTGCTGTCGACCACCCGCCACGACGACCGGTACTGCTCCCAGGTGTATTCGAGCACCTGGGCGTCGGAGTTTCCCATGAAGTGGGCGGTGGCGAAGACCCGCCGCGGCCTGCCGTCGGCATCGCGCGGGCCTACCCGGACATCACTGAGCGAGGTCGACCACTCCGACATCAGGTCAACGGCCAATAGTGCGTCCATCACTTGGTCGATCTCGGCGTCAACGGTGAATCGGATGTCGATCTTCGAGCGCATCTGTGTCTATCCTCCGAACCCCCGCAGCTTTCGCGCCCGATTGTGCACAGTCGTACTAGTGATCGTCAACACGTCTATGGTCTGGACAAATGACCGGGTCAGGTGCGTATCACACGCTCGACGGCTGTTTCTATCAGTGCCGCGCTCTGTTGCTCGGTGAAGATTCCGGGCAGTGTGAGGTGTTCGACGATGAGCCAGTTGAGCGCCAGGTAGAGCAGTAGCACCGACTCCGCGTCGCCCGGCAGGCCGGATGCCAGATGGTTGCGCACGTTGAAATCGATGTCGGCGCGGACGCGTTCGGTGAGCACCGTGCGTAGCTCGGGGCGGCGGGTGGCCTCGAGGCGGAGTTCCAGCAGCGCGAGATAGGCCTTGCGATGCGATTCGATGCGTCCGACCACCTCTTTCATCAGCGTGGTGATGTTGTCGATGTCCTTCGGGCCGTCGCTGACCAGCGCCATCGTCTCCTCGCTCGGCTGCACCACCTCGTAGAAGCGCACCCCTGCCTGGGTCAGGAGCTCGTCGCGATTGGCGAAGTAGTTCGAGGCCGTGCCCAGGGGGACGGCCGCTTGTTTGTCCACCGCACGGAAAGTGAGGCCGCGGGCGCCTTCGTCGGCGAGGACTTCGATGGCCGCGTCGAGCAGAGCTTGTCGTCGTTCGGGGTTGGTACGCACTTGACACCACTCCATCTGTAGTACTACCTTTAAGCCACTTCAAGCATAGTACAACAACTGAGGCGGTAACCATGCGAAAGCTTGTCTACTACATCGGCGTCTCCCTCGACGGCTACATCGCAGGTCCCGGCGGTGAATTCGAGTTCTACCCGACCCCGCCGGAATACTCGGACTGGCTCAACAGCGAATTCCCCGAGGCGATCCCGGTGCACCTCCGCCCGCATTTCGGCATCGACGTCGATACGCCGAACAAGAACTGGGACACCACACTCATGGGTCGCGGCACCTACGCGGCCGCCTACGACGCGGGCGTCCTCAGTCCGTTCGTCCACATGAAGCAGTACGTCTTCTCCTCCTCGCTCGGCCCGGTCGACGCCCCCAACATCGAGATCGTCGACGGCGATCCGGTCGAGCTGGTACGCGAGCTCAAGCAGCAGGACGGTCTCGACATCTGGCTCTGTGGTGGCGGGAAACTCGCGGGACAGCTCCTCGACGAGATCGATCAGCTGATCGTCAAGAGCTACCCGGTCATCGCGGGCGAGGGCATTCCCGCCTTCACCGGCGTCTTCGAACCGACACTTTTCACGCCGACCCGACGCAAGGAATTCGACAGCGGCGCGCAGGTCACCTGGTTGGATCGGAGCTGAATCCGGCGGTTATCCACAGGTGACAAGCCTGTGTCGTTTTCCACAGGCAGGGCAGGTAGCAGCAAAACCGGTGGCCGGGGCCCGGTACTCTTGGTCGCTGATACCAATCTGACACTCGATCGTGAAGGACCTGCTGTGGCTCTCGTAGTTCAGAAGTACGGAGGATCCTCGGTGGCTACCGCCGAGCGGATCCGGCGCGTCGCTGAACGGATCGTGGAGACCAAGAAGCAGGGGCACGACGTGGTTGTCGTGTGCTCTGCCATGGGCGACACGACCGATGAGTTGCTCGATCTCGCGGAGCAGGTGGCCCCGTCGCCGCCTGCTCGCGAGATGGACATGCTACTCACCTCGGGCGAGCGCATCTCGAATGCCTTGGTGGCCATGGCTATTCACACTCTCGGTGCCGAGGCTCGCTCGTTCACCGGTTCGCAGGCAGGCGTGATCACCACCGGCGCGCACGGCAACGCCAAGATCATCGACGTGACCCCCGGCCGTCTGCAGGAGGCGCTGGCCGAGGGCCAGATCGTGCTGGTGGCCGGCTTCCAGGGCGTGAGCCAGGACAGCAAGGACGTCACCACCCTGGGCCGCGGCGGCTCCGACACCACCGCCGTCGCGCTGGCCGCGGCGTTGAAAGCCGATGTCTGCGAGATCTACACCGATGTCGACGGCATCTTCTCCGCCGACCCGCGCATCGTGTCCGACGCCCAGAAGCTCGACAACATCTCCTACGAGGAGATGCTCGAGATGGCCGCCTGTGGCTCGAAGGTGCTCATGCTGCGCTGCGTGGAGTACGCGCGCCGCTACAACGTTCCCGTTCATGTTCGGTCGTCCTACACCGACAAGATCGGCACCACTGTTTTCGGATCGATGGAGGACATTCCCGTGGAGCAGGCAATCCTGACCGGCGTCGCGCACGACCGCAGCGAAGCCAAGGTGACCGTCGTCGCCCTACCGGACGAGCCGGGCTACGCGGCCAAGGTGTTCCGCGCGGTGGCCGACGCCGAGATCAACATCGACATGGTGCTGCAGAACATCTCCAAGGTCGACACGGGTAAGACCGACATCACCTTCACCTGCCCCAAGACCGACCTGGTCCGCGCGGTGCAGAAGCTCACCGAGCGTCAGGCCGAGATCGGCTTCGCCGAGATCCTCTCCGACGATCACATCGGCAAGGTTTCCCTGGTCGGCGCCGGGATGAAGTCGCACCCGGGCGTCACCGCCACCTTCTGTGAGGCGCTGGCCAACGCGGGCGTCAACATCGACCTGATCTCCACCTCGGAGATCCGGATCTCGGTGCTGGTGCGCGACACCGAACTCGATGAAGCGGTGCAGGTGTTGCACAAGGCATTCGATCTCGGCGGCGAAGAGGCCGCTGTCGTCCACGGCGGAACGGGGCGTTAGGCAATGGGTGTACGTGTAGGTGTTGTCGGTGCGACCGGTCAGGTCGGCGCCGTCATGCGCAAGCTGCTCGAAGAGCGCAACTTCCCGGCCGACGAGGTGCGGTTCTTCGCCTCCGCTCGGTCCGCGGGCAAGACGCTGCCGTGGCGCGGCGGCGAGATCGTCGTCGAGGACACCGAGACCGCTGATCCCGCCGGTCTGGACATCGCGCTGTTCTCGGCGGGCGCCACCATGTCGCGAGTGCAGGCCCCGCGCTTCGCCGCGGCCGGCGTCACCGTGATCGACAATTCCTCGGCCTGGCGCA
Organism: Nocardia sp. PE-7; assembly: GCF_030486425.1. NCBI lineage: Bacteria > Bacillati > Actinomycetota > Actinomycetes > Mycobacteriales > Nocardiaceae > Nocardia > Nocardia sp. PE-7. The sequence goes on from NZ_CP129614.1 coordinate 7,220,814, forward strand.
AGGACCCCGATGTGCCGCTGGTGGTGTCGGAGGTCAACCCCGAGGCCACACGCAACCTGCCCAAGGGCATCATCGCGAACCCGAACTGCACCACCATGGCCGCGATGCCGGTGCTCAAGCCGCTACACGATGTGGCCGGCTTGCAGCGCCTGATCGTGTCGAGCTACCAGGCTGTTTCGGGTAGCGGGCTGGCCGGTGTGGAGGAACTCGCCACGCAGATCCGCGCGGTGGCCGCCGATGCGGAGCAGCTGGTGCACGACGGTTCGGCCGTGGACTTCCCCGCGCCGAACAAGTACGTCGCGCCTATCGGTTTCAACGTGATCCCGCTCGCAGGCGCGCTGGTCGACGACGGCTCCTTCGAGACCGACGAAGATCAGAAGCTGCGCAACGAGAGTCGCAAGATCCTCGGCCTGCCCGACCTGCTGGTGAGCGGCACCTGCGTGCGGGTTCCGGTCTTCACCGGGCACTCGCTGTCGATCAATGCCGAATTCGCCGAACCGATCTCGGTGCAGCAGGCACAGGAACTGTTGGCCAAGGCCGCGGGCGTGCGTCTGGTCGACGTGCCGACCCCGCTGGCCGCTGCGGGCCAGGACGACTCGCTCGTCGGCCGCATCCGCCAGGATCCGGGCGTGCCGAGCGGTCGCGGTCTCGCGCTGTTCATCTCGGGTGACAACCTGCGAAAGGGCGCTGCCCTCAACACGATTCAGATCGCGGAAGTTCTGCTCGAGAACCGCTGATCACCCGTCGACGGCCGGGCCACCTTCGGGTGCGCCCGGCCTTCGTCGTTGTCAGGGCTCGCCGCGGCGGCGAACCGCTAGCGGATGCCCGGGGTGCGCGGATCGTGGCCGACGCAGGCCAGGATGGCGCAGCCCGGTGGGATGCTGGCGAAGGGGGCGGCCAGCGGTTGGTTGAGGCAGTTGAAGACGGTGCAGCCGGGGTAGGCGCCGGGGCCGATGCCGAAGACGGCCAGCAGGATGTTGGCGTCGATGAGCTTGGCCGCGTCGAATTCGAGCGGGGGCTCCACATAGGGTGCGGGGACCGGCACCTGGGTGTCGGTGAAGGCGGCGAACAGGCGGCGGAAGAACTCGTGGGGCAGTTCTTCGGCGTGGGCGAGGATGCCGCTCGGGCCGTAGGCGGTCTGGTTGCCGAAGGGGCCGGTCCACATCACCGTCAGGTCGAGGCTCGGCAGGAAGAAGACGTTCTGCAGGCCGAGCCCGGACATGAAGTAGCTGTCCGGGGGCATGAAGTCGGGGGATTCGCTGCAATCGGCGCCGAGCCAGAACAGATAGCCGTAGCAGCTGTTCGCCTTCGACGGTGTGCGAGCTTGGCGCAGATAGTCCGAGGAGACCACGCGGTCGGCGCCCCAGCGGCCGTCGTTCGCGACGAGCAGCCCGATCTTGGACAGGTCATTGGGCGGCAACATGAGATGGGCGTAGCCGTAGGTGTGGCCGGATCGGTCACTGGCCCAGTAGTAGTCGCTGCGCGGAATGCCCAACGGGTCGAACAATTCGCGCTGCGCGAACTGCTGCAGCGGTTCACCGACGGCCAGTTCGATCACATAGGACAGCAGGTCCACATTGCGCTGGCTGTAGCTGAACGTGGTGCCGGGCGGGTTGGTCAGCTGCACCGACAGCGCCTGCACCGCCGAGTGCGGGTCGATCGGGATCACCGCGGTGACGCCCTCCGACAGCACTCCGACCTGCATGCCCGAGGTCTCGGTGAGCAGGTTCTCGACGGTGATCGACCGGTGCACCGCGTCGCCGAGGCCGGGCGGCAGATAGCGATCGATGGGCGCGGCGATATCGATTTTGCCTTCGTCGGAAGCGATTCCGGCCAGCATCGACACCACCGATTTGGTGACGCTCCAGATGTTCCACGGGGTATTGCCGGTCTCCTCGTTGCGCAGCCCTTCACCGACGAGGCAGTTGTGCCGGAAGATCTGGACGTTGAGCCGGTTGCGCGTGGCGGCGAACTGTAGTGCCGCTTCGAGTTTCACCGAATCGAGCCCGACCTGTTCGGGTTGGGCACGTTCCAGCTCGCGAGCCGACGTCACCTCACAGGTCGTGCTCGGCGCGGCGTGGGCCGGGACGGCGAATAGGCTCGCCGAGGCCAGCACCGTAGCGATCGTTCCTGCGAAAACGCTCGTGATGGGCCGCATGCGGCCGAGAGTAGCCCTTGTCACGCACCGTAACCCGTATAGCGTGGCCGCCGAACCCACTGATCACAGGCATGTTCACCTCCTGGTAACGCGGCGAATCCCGTACACCCCCGCACCGATCGCGAGCACCCCGAGCCCGGCCAGCACCGACCCGATCGGCAACGCGAACCCGAGCACCACACATCCCACCGCGCCGAGCACCGGCACCCAGCGCCGCGGCCGTCCCTCCGCGGCGGTCAGGGTGGCCGCCGACAGATTGGCGACGAGGTAGTACGCGAGCACCGCGAACGACGAGAACCCGATCGCCGCCCGCAGATCCATCGTCGCCGCGAGCACCGCCACCACCACACCCACCGCCAGCTCGGCTCGATGCGGGACGGCGTACTTCGGATGGATCCGGGCCAGGCTCTGGGGCAGATGGCCGTCACGCGCCATCGCCAGCGTGGTCCGCGAGACCCCGAGGATCAACGCCATCAGCGAACCCGCCGCCGCCAGTACCGCACCGATCCGCACCACCGGCGTCAACCAGGCAGCCCCCGCCGCCTCGACGACCTGCGCGAGCGGATCACGCGCCGCCGCGAGCCCACCCGACCCCAATGTCAGCAACGCGGCCACCGCCACCAGTGCGTACACCACCAAGGCAACTGCCAATGTGAGCATGATCGCCCGCGGAATCGTTCGCTCCGGCTCACGCACCTCTTCGCCGAGCGTGGCGATCCGGGCGTACCCCGCGAAGGCGAAGAACAACAGTCCCGCCGCCTGTAACACCCCGTACGGCCCGATCTCCGCGTCGAGCACCGCTGCCCCCGAATGATTCCCGCCGACGCCCACCACGACGACCGCGAGCAGCACGAGCAACACCACCGCCACGATCACCCGCGAAGCCGATGCCGACTTCTGCACCCCCACATAGTTGATCCCCGTCACCACCACCACGGCCCCGACCGCCACCGCGTGCGCCTGCCCCGGCCACGCGTAGCTCCCCACCGTCAACGCCATCGCCGCACACGACGCCGTCTTCCCCACCACGAATCCCCAGCCCGCCAGATACCCCCAGAACGCCCCGAGCCGCTCCCGCCCGTACACATAGGTCCCCCCGGACACCGGATACAACGCAGCCAGCCGGGCCGAAGACATCGCATTGCAATAGGCGATCACCGCGGCCACCCCCAAAGCCACCAACAACCAAGACCCGCCCACCCCCGCCGCGGGTCCCAACGCCGCGAAAACCCCGGCCCCCACCATCGCCCCCAACCCCACGACCACCGAATCCCCCAGACCCAGCCCCCGCCGCAACTGCCCATCCGAAGTCATGGACCCATCCTCGAGCATGGGTGCGGCACCCGCGACCCGGAGACGACAAACGCCGCCAGGTCGATGAGGGTGACCTGGCGGCGTCGAGTCGATGGGCCGCCTCGAGGACGGTCCGTCAGGGTGTCGACGCCCCACAAGCGCCTCTCGGCGGGTGGTCGCTCGTAGCGACAAAGGGGTGAGGCCCGGGGCTGTTCGGACGTCGACAGTGTGTCCAACCGCGGCCGTCGGAGAACTATTCCGACGGCTCGATGTGACCCGCGCTACGCCTCATCTCCTAGGCGGGCGAAGGGCCCGGTTTGCGGGCTCTTCCATGGTCGATGTCAGGGGTCAGAGGTTGCTGAACCAGTACAGCAGGCTTGCCAGCAACCAGACGATCGCGGTTTCCATAATCGATCTCCTTGCGTCGGTGCATCCATCATCGCCGAAAACCCCTCTCCGCCGACAAGTTGTTCTTAAGAAGCTCTAGAGACCGACACCGCATTGTTGCTTCAGACACCGGAGCAACCGGGTCCGATCGGTCTCGAGGGGTGATCGGTCGGACCCGGCGGTGCAGACCAGAAGGTGGCTCTTCCAGACGCTGAAGACGCACTGCCGACGGTAACCACACCGACGGGCTGGGCCGAAGATGTTCCACGTCGTGTCGGCGAGTACGCGTGCCGGGCCGGTCGGTCGAGGGGTTGATCGGCCCGGGCGTTTGCGTATGACTCGAATTCGGGTAAGTGTTGGGGGGTGGTCGATATTGCCGAGCACTCCGACGCGCTCGACCGTGCCGAGGCGCGGCTACGCGAAGAATTCGCGACGATGTTCGAGCTGGAGACGATCCATCGTTTCCTGCATGCCTCCTATGAGAATTTCGCCGCCCGCGCGACGGTGACCCTGTACTTACCGCTGCTGGCCGAGCGATTCGGGCGGCAACGGTTGCAGGCGCTGGCCAAGATCGAAGGCAAAGTGGCCCGGCCGCGCCCCACGGTGCTGTTCCTGTGTACGCACAACGCGGGCCGGTCGCAGATGGCGCTCGGCTTCTTCGAAGATTTGGCGCTGGGGCGGGCGGTGGCCTGGTCGGGCGGGTCGGTGCCGGGCGGGCAGCTGAATCCGGCCGCGGTGGCGGTGATGGCGGAGGTGGGCGTCGATATCTCGCGCGAGTATCCGAAGCCGTGGACCGATGAGATCATCCGCGCCGCCGACGTGATCGTCACGATGGGCTGCGGCGATACGTGTCCGCTGGTGCCGGGGGTGCGCTACGAGGAGTGGATCATCGAGGATCCGGCCGGGCTCGATGCCGAGCTGGTGCGGCCCATCCGCGACGACATCGGCCATCGCGTGACGGGCCTGCTCGCCGAGCTCGGCATCGACGTCACCGATCCCGTAGATACCCCACCCAACTCCCGAATCGTGTGATGTCGGTGGCCGCGACGGCGGCGTCGTAGCTGCAGGCGAAACCGACCACCGCGCGGCCATCGGATAGATCGATGCTGGTCAGAGCCATCGGCGGCGGCAGTTCGGCGAGGAATCGGCCGAGGCCGGCGGGGGAGACCAGGAACAGTTCGCCGAGGATCGGTGCGCCCTGTCCGTCACCGTGGCGGACCAGCCCGGGTTTGGGCGGGGTGGTGTCGAGGGCGGTGAGGCGGTAGGCGTCGGTGGTCGTGATCTCGCCCGCGAAGCGCGCGCCCAGCTGTTCGAGTTGCCAGTGCAGGGGTTGGCCGCGCAGGTGTGCGCCGAAAACGGCAAGGGGCACACCGGTTTCCACGAGAAGCGGCGCCGGGGTGCCGGTGACGCGGGCGGCGAGGTCGACGGCGAGTTGGTCGGCGAAGGCGGGGACTACGACCGTCACGCCGAACGGGAGACCGTCGGCGGTGGGTTTGCCGGGGATCGCGACGGCGGCGAGGTCGAGCAGATTGCAGAAGTTCGTGTAGGTACCGAGTCGGCGGTTGATCGCGAGAGGCTCGGCTTCGACTTCGGCGATCGAAGGGTGCTCGGTGGTGGTGGGAAGCAGCAGACCGTCGAAACCGGCGAGCAGTGCTGTCGCGGTGGTGCGGGCGCGGGCCAGGGTGTCCAGGTCGTGGGCGAAAGAGTGCGCGTCGAGTTCCTTTGCGGCGCTGATTATTCCGGCGACGGTGTCGTCGAGTCCCGGCGCGCCTTTGTCGACGAATTCGCCGACCGCCGCGTATCGCTCGGCGACAATCGCGCCGTCGTAGAGCAGGCGGGCCGCGTCCAGAAGCGGCGAGATGTCGACCTCGGTGACGCGCAGGCCCTGATCATGCAGGGCGGCAACGGTTTCGGTGAAGGCAGCACGGTAGGCCGGGCTCAGCGGTTCGAGGTCTTCGGATCGGGGGATGGCGATCTCGGGCTCGGCGGATGCCGAGAGGCGGACGTCGGCGGGCCATTCGCGGCTGCGCGGGTCTCGAGAATCCTTGCCCGCCATCGTCTTTGTGGCAGTGACGGCCAGCTCCAGGTCGGCGGCGAAAATGGTGACCGCGTCATAGTCGGCGCAGGCGGCGACGACGCCATGGGTGGGGATCACGCCGAGGGTGGCCTTGACGCCGACGATCCCGTGCAGCGCGGCGGGCACACGGCCCGAGCCCGCTGTATCGGTGCCGATGGCGAGGTCGACGATGCCGAGCGCCACAGCTGCCGCCGAGCCCGAACTCGAACCGCCCGAGATCAACGCGGGATGCAGTGCGTTGCGCACGGCGCCATAGGGGCTGCGAGTGCCCACGAGGCCGGTGGCGAACTGGTCGAGGTTGGTCTTGCCGAGTACCAGTGCGCCCGCCGCGACCAGCCGCTGTGCCGCGGCGGCGGTTTCGGTTGCCTCATAGGCGAATTCGGGGCAGGCGGCGGTGGTGGGCAACCCCGCCACGTCGACGTTGTCCTTCACCGCGAGGAGCAGACCCGCCAGCGGGAGTTTCTCGCCCGCCGCGACCCGGCGTTCCAGCTCGACGGCTTCGGTCGTCAGAACCTCCTGCGAACGCAGCGTGATCCAGACCTCCGGCCGATCCACCTCGGCGATCCGTGCGTAGGCGGCGGCGACCCGCGCGGTCGGGGTTACAGACATTGACGCTCCTCTGATTACTACGGGCTCTACTCGCTGAGAGACATGGCGGCGACGGCACGCGAGATCCGCTCGAGCACCACATCCAGCGAATCGCCGATGTGGGTGTGCAAGAGCTGCTGAGCCAGCGTGAGGTCACCGGCGAGGACGGCGTCGAGGATGCCGAGGTGCTCGCTGATCGTGGTCTCGATGCGGTTGTTGATCATGAAGTCGTACATGCGCACATGCCGGATCCGGGAGTTCACCGCCACCAGGGCGCGCACCATCTCGGCATTGCCCGCCGCGGTGAGCAACGCGACATGGAACTCCTCGTCGACGACGACGAAACCCGGCTCCTGGGCAGGCGGGTCGGCCTGCAGGGTCAGCCACTTCTGTCGCTCGGCACGCAGCAGCGCGGTGTCGTGGGTGATCCGCGGATCTACCCGCACCCGGGTCATCCCGCCCAGTTCCAGGGTCAGCCGCAGCTCGTAGAGATCGCGAATCCGCGACACACTCGGCCGCACCGGACTGAACCCGAACTCCTCACGCTGCAACAGCCCGTCCGAGCAGAGCATCGTGAGCGCCTCCCGAACGGGTGTGCGGGAGATCCCGAATCTGGTCGACAGCTTCGGCTCGGTGAGTCGCTCCCCGAACCGGATGTCGCCGTTCATCAACTCCCCACGCAACGTCGTATAGACGACGTCGCGCAACGGCCTTCCCGAGGCATCGCCCGGTGCATCCACCCTTGTCGACATGGGTGTATACGCTATCGACCGCGAATTTCTATCAAGTGACAGAAAGTAAGCGCCAGGTTATCCCTTGCTCACACCAGCGTCCTCACCACGCGGAGCCCGGCGTGGGGAGAACTTTTCAACCAACCCCGAACACGCAGGCAACCCCACTTGCCATGGATACGGCCACACTCGATCCACGAGCCCACCCTCCCACCTGCGCTCATCCCGGAAGGGCGACCCCTATGTGCCCCACCATTCTGGCCCTCATCCTCGGCTTGCTCTCCCTCACGGCCCTCACCATCTGCTGGCCGAACCCTCTCGACCGCAAACCCTCACAGACCAGCGAGGAGCCCCTGACCGGTGAACTGGTCGGGGGCTCTTCTGCGTCGCGACCGGCACGTCGGGATGACAGGATCTGAACCTGCGACCGACCACGGGAGCTCTCCCGCGGATCTTCACCGACGAGGACCTCGCCGTCGCACATAGTCGAGGAGTCTGGAATTCGCCCCGGTCGGGGTAGGCGCGTAACCCGCGGGGATATCACGTCGGCTCAGCAGCGCCGCCGCGAGAAAGCACAGTGCGCCGAGGAAGGTTCCGAGGTTCGCCCACAACAGGCTGACGAAATCGGAGGTGGTCGGGACAACGTACGCCCCGACCGCGGACACCCCGAAGTACACCGATCCCACCATGTTCAGCCAGGTACAGCGCCACGTCCGCGCTTTCGGGTCCCACAGGCGGTCCCGCTCGGTCGTCGCGACGACCGCGAGCGCACTGGCCACCAGGAAGCAGACCGATCCCCGTGCGTCCGGGCGCCAGCCCGATCCCACGCGCGCGTTCTCGTTCACCACGCTGATGAGCGCCGCACTCGTGCTGAGGTTGAAGAACAGCGTCCCGACGAACTGCACCACGGCTGCCCACCAATCAGCCCGAACCGCCCGATCGGAGCCTCGGCGAGCCGGCCGCCGACCACTGAGCGCCAGCTGGATGAACGCTGCCAGCGTGAAGAAGATCGCCCCGACGAAGAACGTGGCGTTGGTGACGACGGCGCCCACGGCGTCGGCGTAGAACGGCACCGCTCCGACGGCGAAGAACACGGATCCGATCGCGAAGCCCCACGCTTCCCGGCGGAGGCGCACCCGGCGCTCTGGCGTCATGTTTCGAGCGTACGACCGGCCGAGGCCGGGGAACGTCATGTACACAGCGTGAGGCCGGGCAGGACTTCTGAATTGGTCGGCGGCGCTACCCCTGATAGGTACGCGAACCCCTCGGAAACGCGCTGCGTACCGACTGCGTACACATTCAGCCGCCGAGGGCGGATAGCAAAGAACCCCTGACCCAGGAATCCCAGGTCAGGGGTTCTTTTGTGTCTCAACCAACACGTCGGGGTGACAGGATTTGAACCTGCGACCTCTTCGTCCCGAACGAAGCGCGCTACCAAGCTGCGCCACACCCCGTGAGGCGAACCTGAAGTAGCTTACAACGCGGGGTCGGGAAACGTTAAATTGGCTGGTCAGGCGGGGGCTAGTCGAGGGATCTGATGGTGCTGAAGATGCGCTTGGCTTCGGCTGCGTCGATGGCTCCGGGGACGCCGGTGTCGGCGATCATCACCATGACGAAGCTGCCGTCCTTGGCGCCTTTGAAGGCGTAGGTGTAGACGGAGTAGGTGGAGGCGCAGCCGGGTTTGGGAGCGGGGACGGTGCCGGTGGTCTCGGTGAACATGCCCTCGGTTCTGCCGTCGATCGACTTCAAAGGCTGGGCGGGGCCAGGGGTTCCCTTGGAGCCCTGGTAGGCGAGGGGGGCGGCCTTGGTGCCGAGTTCGGCGCCCGCTGCGGCGTTGTCGGCGTTCTTGGAGCCGGTGAGCAGCGACATGGTGCGGGTGGAGTTGGGGCAGTAGTCGCGGCCGTCGGAGGCGTAGCCCTTGCCGACCACGGAGTCGCCGGGGGGCTCGCCGACGCCGCCGATGGTGGTTTCGGTGGCGACCTTCCAGCCCGCCGGGACGTCGTAGGCGGCGCCACGGTCGGGGGAGGCGACGACCTGGTAGCCGTCGATGAGTGGTTTGCGGTTCGACGCGGCGCCCGAGGGGGCGGGGGTGGTGGTGCTGGGTTTGGGCTTGCTCGACGAGGTCGGTCCCGGGGTGGTGGACAGGGCGCTGACCATCGACGGGGTGGCGCCCGCGGTGGTGTTCGGTGCGTCGTCGCCTCGGGTCAGCGCGACCGCGGTGATCGTGCCGCCGACCAGGAGCAGCGCCGCCACGCCTGCCGCGGCCCAGATCGCCGCCTTGCTGCCGGATTTCCGCTCGGGCGGGAAGGGCTGGCCGTACGACTGGACGCCACGGTGATCGAGCGGGGGGATTTCGCCATATTGCTGCGGCGCCTGCTGTTGCCAACTCGGTGCGCCGAACTGCTGCTGACCGGGCGGATTCGCCGGACCGCCGGCACCCCATGGTTGCTGTCCACTGGCGGCGGGCGCACCCCACTGCTGACCAGGAGGTACCGGTACGCCCCACTGGCCCGGAGGTTGTTGTCCGGCAGGCGGATTCATACCCAATTGCCACGGCTGGTTCGAGACAGGTTGTCCGCCTGGAAGATTGGCGCCGGGAGCTGCCGGACCGCCCGATTGCGGGCCCCCGGGGGGCCACTGCTGGCCGGGTTGATTGATGCCGGGCTGCCACGAGTGATTCGAACCCGGCTGCCCAACAGGCGGATTCGTGCCCGGCCAGGGTATCGGCTGACGTAGCTGGGTGGGATCGGCCTGTCCTTGCTGCGGAACCTGCTGTCCCGCAGCGGGGTTACCGGAGTCCTGCCAATCCTGTGGACCCGCCGGTGCCCATTGCGTCGGTTCGGGGAGCCCGGGCGGCGGGCCGGAACCGTCCCACCGCAGGGTCGGCGGGAGGCCGGTGCTGCCCGGCGTCCAGACCGCGGTGGGATCGGGCGTACCCGGATTCGGCTGTCCCGTAGCCGGATCCGGCGAACCGGGCCGCTGCCACTGCTGATCGGGCTGGCTCGCTGCGCCGGGGCCGCCGAATACGGTCGGGTCGTCGCGCCTGTCGTCGGATCCACTGCTCACGGTCGTCTCCTGATGACACCTCAATGACAATGTCGTTCGGAGCCAGACCCTAGCGGGCTACGGCCTCCGAGGTGGAAATGCCGAAGCCGGTATCGGCGGAGGGCCGCTTGGGCTGGGAGCCGACCAACGTCAGCAGCGTGGCCTCGGGGCGGCAGCAGAAGCGGTAGGGCGCCCACGGGGAGGTACCGATGCCCGCCGAGACGTGCAGCTGGGTGTGCGCGCCCCACTGGGAGGCGCCCTTCACACGCGACTTGTCGATGCCGCAGTTGGTGACCAGCGCGCCGTAACCGGGAACGACGAGCTGCCCACCGTGGGTGTGACCGGCCAGCACCAGGTCGTAGCCGTCTTCGGCGAAGCGATCGAGCACGCGCGGCTCGGGCGAGTGCGTGACACCGATGCTGAGCTGGGCCAGCTGGTTCGGTGCGCCCGCGACGGTGTCGTAGCGGTCGCGCTGCAGGTGCGGGTCGTCGACTCCGGCGCTGGCGATGCGGATGCCTGCCACCTCGAGGTCGCGCCGGGTGTGGGTCAGGTCGAGCCAGCCGCGTTCGGTGAATGCCGCGCGCAGGTCCTTCCACGGCAGCGGATCGCCGTAGACGCGACGGTGATCTTTCTTGAAATACTTCAGCGGATTCTTCGGCACCGGCGCGAAATAGTCATTCGAACCGAACACGAACAAGCCTGGTCGAGCCAGCAGTGCGCCGAGGGATTGCACCACGGCGGGCACGGCCTTGGGATGGGAAAGATTGTCGCCGGTATTCACGACCAGGTCGGGTTCGAGGCGGTCGAGTTCGCGCAGCCACTGTTGTTTGAGCTGCTGGCCCGGCATCATGTGCAAGTCGCTGACGTGCAGAATGCGCAACGTCGGCGAACCGGGCGCGAGCACCGGCATCGTGGCTTCGCGCAGGACGAACGCGTTCCGTTCGATCAGCGTGGCGTAGCCGATGCCTGCGACGGCGGCCCCTGCGGCTCCCAACGCGGTTCGGCGGACAGCGGACGTCGAGATAACGGGCATTTGCCCAGCATAGGCGACCCCCTCCCGGATCGGCGCGTGTGTTTCCGCACAAACGGTCTGGAATTTCCGTCGCGACGAAAATGTGATGGGACTCCACACAGCGAACGACTACGGTAAACCGCATGTCGGAACTGAAAGCCAAGCTGCGCGCGGATATGACCACCGCGATGAAAGCCAAGGACAAACTGCGTCTCGCGACCCTGCGGATGCTGCTCGCCGCTATCCAGACTTCCGAGGTCTCCGGTACGGAGGCGCACGAACTCTCCGATGCCGATGTCGTATCGCTGTTGCAGAAGGAAGCGAAGAAGCGCAACGAAGCGGCCGTGATCTACGAGCAGAACGGTCGCGGTGAACTGGCCGCGAACGAGCGCGCCGAGGAACAGATCATCGAGGAGTACCTGCCGACTCAGCTCGACGACGCCGAGGTGGCGCAGATCGCCGACACCGCGATCGCCGAGGTCGCCGAGCAACTCGGCGAGCGCCCGAGGATGAAGCAGATGGGCCAGGTCATGAAGGCCGCCACCGCGCTCGCCGACGGCAAGGCCGACGGTTCGCGACTGTCCGCCGCGGTCAAAGCCAGGCTCTGAGAAACGTGAAGGCCGCCGTCCGAATCGGACGGCGGCCTTCGTCGTGTGACTAGCGCGGCACCGGGATGGGGATCGGTGGCAGGCGCGGAATCTGCGGCAGCCCCGGAAGCACCGGTGCGGGCGCCGCGGGCGGGGGAGTGGTCGGCGCGGGCACCCGCACGGACCCGTCACTGATGTAGATCGTGACCACCGAGCCCGGAATGGCCGAGCCGTTCGGCGAACTGCCCATCACCGTGCCCTTTGGCTGCGAGCCGGCGCCTGTCACCGCGGAGACCTGGAAGCCCGCGCCGGACAGGATCGAGGTGGCCTCGCCCTGCGACTTGCCCGCGACATCGGGGACCTGGGAGTTGTTCGCGCCACGGACGTACTTGTCGTCCACCGGCGGCAGCCCCGGCGGCGGGAACCGGTCCATCAACGGCTTGATGGCGTTGAACCAGGTGCGGGCCGGTTCGTTACCGCCGAACAGGCCGGAGGCATCACTGGCGCCACAGTTGCGCAGCGGGAACGAGCAGATCTCGCCGGGGGTCGGGCTGTCGCCGTAGACGTAGACCGCCGACGCCAGCGCGTTGGTGAACCCGAGGAACGCCGAGGAACGGTGGCTCTCGGTGGTACCCGTCTTGCCCGACATCGGCGCCGCCCACCCGGCGGCCCGCGCCGCGCCCGCGGCGGTACCGCTGACGTCGTCCTTGCTCATCGCGTTGGCGAGGGTATTGGCCAGACCCGGATCCACGACCTGCTCGCAGGCCTGCTGGGTGAGCGGAACGGCCTTGCCGCTGCGGTCGACGACCTCCTTGATCGGCGAGGGCGGGCACCACTTGCCGCCGGAGCCGAGCGTGGCGGCCACATTCGACAGTTCGAGCGGGTTGATCGCGAACGGGCCGAGGGTGAACGAGCCCATGTTGTTGTTCTTGATGTGGTCGGCCAGGCTCGCGTTGCCGTGCCCCGAGGTGCCGGGATCGGTGTAGGACCGCATGCCGAGGCGCACCGCCATGTCCACCGCGGCGGAGACGCCGACGTCCTGGATCATCTTCACGAACGTGGTGTTGGGCGAGGTCGCGAGCGCGTCGGTCACCGACATCGACCCCGGGTAGTTGCCCGCGTTCTTGACACACCACGAGTCGGCCGGACAACCCGGCGAGTTCGAGTAGCCCATGCCCCTGGCGGCGTAGGTGCCCGGCACATCCACCTGGGCGGCGATACCGAGACCCTTCTCCATCGCGGCGGCGGTGGTGAACAGCTTGAAGATCGAGCCCGCGCCGTCACCGGCCATCGAGTACGGCTGGCCGAGCAGCGTCTCGTTGGCGTCGCGGTTGAGGCCGTAGGTGCGGCTGGAGGCCATGGCGAGCACAGGGTGCGAATCCTGACCGGGCGCGACCACCGACATGACCTCGGCGATGTTGTCGAGGTTGGGGTCGGCCTGCTCGTTCACCGAACGCTTCACCGATTCCTGCAGCACCGGATCGAGCGTGGTCTTGATCAGATAGCCGCCCTTGTCGATCTGCTCGCGGCTGATCCCGGCCTCGGCCAGGTACTGCAGCGCGTAATCGCAGAAGAAGCCCTTGTCGTTGGCGGAGATGCAACCGCGCGGCAGACCCTTGGGCTCGGACAGCACGCCGAGCGGTTCGGCCTTGGCCTTGCGGAACTCCTCGGCGCGGTGCGGGATGTTCTGAATCAGCGTGTCGAGCACGGTGTTGCGGCGGTCGGTGACGCCGGTGACGTTGGTGTAGGGGTTCAGCTTGGAGCTGGACTGCACCATGCCCGCCAGCATCGCCGACTGGGTGATGGTGAGCTCGGACGCGTCGACGCCGAAGTAGGTCTGGGCGGCGTCCTGGATGCCGTAGGAGCCGTTGCCGAAGGGCACCAGGTTCAGGTAGCGGGTGAGGATCTCGTCCTTGGACAGTTCGCGGTCGAGCGTGAGCGCCATCCGGATCTCGCGCAGCTTGCGCGCCGGTGTCGTCTCGATCGCGGCGCGACGCTCGGCGTCGGTCTTGGCGACCACGAGCAGGTTGAAGTTCTTCACGTACTGCTGGTCCAGGGTCGACGCGCCCTGCTGCACCGCACCCGAGGAGGTGTTGGTGAGGAACGCGCGCAGCGTGCCCTGCCAGTCCACGCCCTTGTGGTCGGCGAAGCGCTTGTCCTCGATGGACACGATCGCCAGCTTCATGTTGTTGGAGATGCGATCGCTCGGCACCTCGAAGCGGCGTTGCTCGTAGAGCCACGCGAGGGGCGACCCGTTCGCGTCGACCATGGTCGAAACGGCGGGGACGGTGCCCTCCACCAGTTCGGCTGAGACATTGTCGACGGCATCGGCGGCGCGGTTGGAGATGAATCCGAACCCACCGGCCATGGGGAACAACAGCCCAGCGACAAGCACGGCGGCCAGCGCGCAGCTGCCGGCCAGCCTCGCGAGCGTTTGAGTGATCGGCACGATCCCAGACTAGAGGGTGGGGTGGTGAGGTTCACGGCTGTGCTGCTCGACGGGGAATGTCCGGGCGGTGCCAGGGGGGTTGCTCGGGCGTGTCAACAAAATGATCACATCGGCGTGTCGCGACCGGCCACGCCGGTGATCAGCACTACTGCGCGGTTCTGACCCGATTTGAATGGACGCCCGTACCAAAAAATCGGGGGGCGGTCTTGCGTAACCGCCATACCTTTACCTAGATTGAGAACCCAGTGTGATAGAGCTAACACTCAAAGTGGAATGTGGTGCGGGACGCAGCGGTAGTTGGGTTGCTGTGATCCGCGCTCGCGATTCTGGAGCGCCGCACAACGGTGTTCGGACTGCAAAGGGGCACATCAAATGCACATCACAACCCCCATCGCTCGACTGGATGTAGAGCAGGCCGAGGCAAGGATCGCTTGGGTTGCCCAGGCGCGATGCAAGGAAGTGGACCCTGATCAGCTGTTCGTTCGCGGTGCGGCACAGCGCAAGGCGGCAACGATCTGCCGTCACTGCCCGGTGCTGATGCAGTGTGGTGCCGACGCGCTCGACAATCGGGTCGAGTTCGGAGTGTGGGGCGGGATGACCGAGCGGCAGCGGCGTGCGCTGCTCAAACAGCATCCCGACGTGACGTCGTGGGCGGAGTTCTTCAACGCCCAGCGGCAGCACCAGGTGGCCATCTAGCCGACGAGACCGGACCGTTATCACAAACGGCGCCGAGACCGCATGGTTTGCGGAATCGGCGCCGTTCGTGAGTGTTACCGGATTGTCAGCTATAGCGGATTTGTCTGAATCAGTCAGGCCGAAGCCGGAGTACCTGTCAGTTGATCGCCCACCGCACGCAACGCTTCGAGGTCCGAGACCTCGAACGGCAGCGCCGTCACGGAGACGATCTGCACGTGCGGATGCGCTCCGGTGAACCGATGCAGCAGCCGCCGCTCCCGTGCTGCTGTCGACACCCGATCGGCGTGGATGCGCAGCACCGAGGCGATCAGCGGGTCCGAATCGGCCACCTGGTCCGCAGCGGTCAGCGCGTGATCACCGGACAGCTCCGACAGCGCGGGATGGGTCCGGTTCAGCACCAGACCGGCCAGCGGCATCTTCTCGGTCGACAGCCGGTCGACGAAGAACGACGCCTCGCGCAGCGCGTCCGGCTCCGGCGCGGCGACCACCAGGAAATGGGTGCCCGGCTTGGACAGCATCGCGAAGGTGCGTTCGGCCCGATCCTGGAACCCACCGAACAGCGACTCCAGCGACTGCAGGAACGTCGAGGCGTCCTTGAGCAACTGCCCACCGACGATGGTCGAGACGCCACGCATCGCCAGGCTCATCGCCCCGGTGACGAGCCGGCCCACGCCACGCCCCGGCGCCATGATCAACCGGATCATCTTGCCGTTGAGGAAGGTGCCGAGCCGCTTGGGCGCGTCGAGGAAATCCAGCGCGTTGCGCGAGGGCGGAGTGTCGACCACGATCAGGTCCCACTCCTTGCGCGCGGCCAGCTGGCCGAGCTTCTCCATCGCCATGTATTCCTGTGTGCCGCCGAACGAGGACGCCACCGTCTGATAGATCGGATTGGCGAAGATCTGCTCGGCCTTGTCCGGGCTGGTGTGCTCGAGCACCATGTCGTCGAAGGTGCGGCGCATGTTCAGCATCATCGCGTGCAGCTCGCCGGGCACCTCGGGACCGAGTTCCACGCGCTGCGGGTTGTTGTCCAGCTCGGCCACGCCGAGCGACTGCGCCAGCCTGCGTGCCGGATCGATGGTCAGCACCACCACCTTGCGACCCGATTCCGCCGCGCGCAGCGCGATCGAGGCCGCGGTGGTGGTCTTGCCGACCCCGCCGGACCCGCAGCACACGATCACCTTGGCGTTCGGATCGGCGATGATCTTCGAAACGTCCAATAAGGGCGGGGTGGAAACGTGCTCGCTCATCGGACTCCCTGCGCGGATAGCTGTTCGGCCAGTTCGTAGAGGCCGCCCAGGTCGATGCCGTCGCCGAGGGCGGGCAGTGACAGCTGGGGGACATCGATCTGCGCCAGTTCGGCGGCACTCACGTTCTGTGCCGTGAGCACCGTCGCGTGGTCGACCGTTTCGGCGATCAGGCCGTCGAAGTCCGACTCGGACAGGACGATGCCTGCCTTCGCCAGGTCGGCGGCGATGGCGGCGGTGTCGAGTTCGCCCGCCACGACCGCGTCACGCTGGGCCGGGGTGAGTTCGGCGGTGGCCGCTCGGTTGACGATCACCGTGCCGATCCGCAGATCGTCGGCGGTGAGTTCGGCGATCGCGTCGGCGGTCTCCTGCACCGGCAGCGCCTCGAGCAGCGTCACCAGGTGGATCATCGTCTGATCGGAGTGCAGCAGCTTGGACACGCCCTCGGCCTGCGAGGCGATCGGACCGCCCTTGGCGATCTCGGCCATGGCCGTGGTGACGTCGAGGAAACCGGCGATCCGGCCGGTCGGCGGCGCGTCGACGACGATGTCGTCATAGGCGGGCTTGCCGTCCTTGCCGACCCGCACCACGCACTCTTTGATCTTGCCGGTGAGGATCACGTCGCGCAGACCTGGCGCGATGGTGGTGACGAACTCGATGGCGCCCATCCGGCGCATCGCCCGCCCCGCGAAGCCGAGGTTGTAGAACATGTCGAGGTATTCGAGGAACGCGTACTCGATGTCGAGCGCCAGGGCCGTCACTTCGCCACCGCCGTCGGCGCTGGCGATCAGGGTCTCGGTGGGCGGCAACGGTGGCCGGTCGAAGAGTTGCGCGATGGACTGGCGACTCTCGACCTCGACCAGCAGCACTTTGCGCCCCCCTGCGGCGAGCGCGAGTGCGAGTGCGGCCGAAACGGTCGACTTGCCGGTGCCTCCCTTGCCGGTCACGTAGTGCAAGCGGGCCTTGGCCGCGCGCTGTGGCCATCCGGTCGACGGTCCGGGAACCGACGAAACCGGCTCTACTGTTGGTGCTCCCACGTCGCCGAGCCTATAACCCGTTTCTCCCAGACGTTCGGGGTGAGCCCTAAACTCACCCCATGAGTGAAGTCACCCAATGGGAGTACGCGACCGTGCCGCTGTTGACGCACGCGACAAAGCAGATCCTCGACCAGTGGGGGTCCGACGGCTGGGAGCTGGTTTCGGTGCTGCCGGGACCGACCGGAGAACAGCACGTCGCCTACCTGAAGCGGCAGAAGTAACCGTGGCCACCGCGTGGAAGGACGCGCTCGACCGGCTCGGTGTCACGCTGCCGCCGGTCGCCCCTCCTGTCGCGGCCTACATCCCCGCTGTGCGCACCGGTTCACTGGTGTACACCTCCGGCCAGTTGCCCTTCGTCGACGGTGAATTGTCGGCGGTCGGCAAGGTCGGGGCCGAGGTGGATGTGGAGCAGGCCAAGGAGGCAGCTCGGCTGTGCGCGTTGAACGCGCTCGCCGCCGTGCACGACCTGGTCGGGCTCGACCAGGTGGTGCGGGTCGTGAAGGTCGTCGGATTCGTCGCCTCGGCGCCGGGATTCGGCGATCAGCCGATCGTGATCAACGGCGCGTCGGAGTTCCTCGGTGAGGTGTTCGGCGAGGCGGGCGTGCACGCGCGCTCGGCGGTCGGCGTCTCGGAACTGCCCAAGAACACGCCGGTCGAGGTGGAATTGATCGTCGAGGTCGGATAGGTAGCCGTCATGGCATCAGAACATCCCGCGTACGGCCAGGTCAGGCAGGTCACCCCGACAGCATCGGTACTTCTGGCCGACAACCCCGGTCAGATGACGCTCGACGGAACCAACACCTGGCTGCTGCGCGGCCCGGACAGCGATTCCTATGTGGTCGTCGATCCGGGACCGAAGGACAAGAAACACACCGCCGGCATCGTCGAGGCCACCGGCGGCCGGATCGCGCTGACCCTGATCACCCATCACCACCACGATCACACCGGCGGTATCGATCACCTGGTGAAGGCCACCGGGACGCCGGTGCGTTCGGTGGATCCGGCGTATCTGCGCGGTGCGGTCGTGCCGTTGGCCGACGGCGAGGTCATCGAGGTCGCCGGCCTGCGGGTCACGGTGCTCGGCACGCCGGGGCACACCACCGATTCGGTGAGCCTGCTGCTCGACGACGCGGTGCTCACCGGTGACACGGTCCTCGGCCGTGGCACCACCGTGCTCGAATCCGCGCCGGGTGCGCTGGCGAGTTTCCTCGCGTCCCTGGAAAAGCTCCGTGAGCTGGGCGAGGGCAAGGCATTGCTGCCCGCGCACGGGCCCGATCATCCCGATGCGGTACCGGTGGTGCAGTACTACCTCGACCACCGGCGTGAGCGGCTCGATCAGGTGCGGGCCGCGCTGGTGGAACTGGGTTCCGACGCGGGCGCCCTCGCGGTGGTCCGCAAGGTGTACGCCGATGTGGACAAACGGCTGTGGCCCGCTGCCCGCAGTTCGGTGCAGGCACAGCTGGAATATCTGCGAGCCGAACAGAACTGATACCGACTCGATCGCCGACGCGCTTGCTCCGTCGGCGATCGAGTCGTATCACGGCGACAACGCAGACGTCCCGGCACGACAAGTCCGCGCTGGTGTGGACGAGGCCCTCTCCTCATGAGCCCACACACAGACGCGGCCCCGTCGTACCGGGACGGCCTAGTGTTCGAACGTCAGCGAGCGCGACGTGCCAAACGCTCGGAATCCGAGATCAGCACGCTCTTGCCCTCGAGCCGCAGCCACCCGCGATGAGCGAAGTCGGCGAGCGCCTTGTTGACGGTTTCCCGGGAAGCGCCGACCAGCTGGGCGATCTCTTCCTGGGTCAGGTCGTGGGTCACGCGCAGCGCGCCCGCTTCCTGGGTGCCGAAACGCTGTGCGAGCTGCAGCAGCGCCTTGGCGACGCGACCTGGCACGTCGGTGAAGATCAGGTCGGCGAGGTTGTTGTTGGTGCGGCGAAGGCGTCGTGCCAGCACGCGCAGCAGCTGCTCAGCGATCTCGGGGCGCTGATCGATCCACGACTTGAGAGCGTCGCGGTCCATCGTCACGGCGCGGACCTCGGTGACCGTGGTGGCGGTCGAGGTACGCGGGCCCGGGTCGAAGATCGACAGTTCACCGAACATGTCGGACGGACCCATGATGGTCAGCAGGTTCTCCCTGCCGTCCGGGGACCGTCGGCCGATCTTCACCTTGCCCGTCGTGATGATGTACAGCCGATCGCCGGGTTCGCCCTCGTTGAAGATGACGTGGCCGCGCGGAAAATCTACCGGCTGCAGCTGCTTGGCGAGCGCGGCCACCGCGGTGGGCTCGACGCCTTGGAAGATGCCTGCTCTGGCGAGGGCCTCGTCCACGAATGTGCTCCTTATGGGATATGGCTTGCGAACCTGGTCGAGCGAATCGACCAACCGCGCAGTCTACGCGGCATTCCGGCACCGCAGTGACAGACACCACGTAAAGAGTGGATTGCGCGTTGAGAATCTATCGTTTAGCTATCGGTCAGCTTGCCCTGGCCACATCCAATTCGGAGGTGCGGGAACGGCGCTTGCGCACGCGCGCCACGGCGGCGGGCAGGCCGAGCTTCGTCAGCTCTTTCACTTCGGCGTTGCTTGCGTTGTCCAGGTACTGCTGAACCTCTTCGTCGGGTTCGAGAAGCTTTCGGAGCCGATTCTCGACCCGCTCCATCCCCAGCGCGAACAGCATCAACAGCACTGGGAAGAGCACCACAGCGAGTCCTTGCATGACTGGCAGTAAACACGGTCCAGGTCTCAGATGGAACACAGCGGGCAAACTGGCCGGGCAATGTTGTCGTAGTGGTTCCGTATGGTGAAGCAGTGCCCGTTTCCCCTGCCCCCGCCGCCGCGGGCGATGCCGATCCGGCCGTGGAAACGGCCGCCGCGCCCACCGGTCTCACCGCCGCGCGCAAGCGCAAGAACCGTGCGATAGCTGCGGAAACGCGGATCGGACTCGTTCGTCGCGCACGTCGGATCAACCGCACGCTCGCCGCGGCGTTCCCCGACGCGCACTGCGAGCTCGACTTCACCACTCCGTTGGAACTGGCCGTCGCGACGATCCTGTCCGCCCAGTGCACCGACGTCCGGGTGAACCTCACCACTCCGGCCCTGTTCGCGAAGTACCGCAGCGCCTACGACTACGCGCAGGCCAACCGGGTGGAGCTGGAGGAATACATCAGGCCCACCGGCTTCTACCGGAACAAGACCAGTTCGCTGATCGGCCTCGGTCAGGCGCTGATCGAAAAATACGACGGTGAGTTGCCTCACACTCTGGACGAATTGGTGAAATTGCCCGGGATCGGGCGCAAGACCGCCAACGTCATCCTCGGCAACGCGTTCGATGTTCCCGGCATCACCGTCGACACCCACTTCGGCCGGTTGGTGCGCCGCTGGAAGTGGACCGACGAGGAAGATCCGGTCAAGGTCGAGCATGCGGTCGGCGCGCTGTTCGAGCGCAAGGACTGGACGATGCTCTCGCACCGGGTGATCTTCCAGGGGCGTCGGGTGTGCCATGCGCGCAAACCGGCCTGTGGCGCGTGTGTGCTCGCTGACGACTGCCCGTCGTTCGGGCTCGGCCCGACCGATCCCGCGGTGGCCGCGGAGTTGGTGAAGGGGCCAGAGCGTGAACACCTGCTGAACATGGTCGGCCTGTGAGCGAACCCTCGCTGCTGCGGCGGCCCGCGTTGCGCTGGGTGCTCGCCGCGGTGATCTTGCTCGCGGCGGCCACGGTGGCGCTGTGGCCACGTGAGAGCGCCGAGACCGCCGAGACCGCCGGCACCGTTTCGCAGACATCGCCACAGACGTCGGGCGTGTCGGCCGAGGAACGAGCAGCGGCGGGGTCGGCGCCGTGCCCGGCACCGGCGACCGCGGTGGCGACCGGGTCGGGTCCCTTGGCCGGTCTCACGCTGAGCTGTCTGGCCGATGGCAAGCCCATCGATCTCGCGGCCGTCCTTGCCGGAAAGCCCGCGCTGCTCAATCTCTGGGCCTACTGGTGTGGCCCCTGCGCCGTCGAACTGCCCCACCTGCAGGAATTCGCGCAGCGGGCAGGCTCGCAACTCACGGTCATGACCGTGCACAGCGATCCCGACGAGGCGAAGGCGCTGTCGCGGCTGAGCGGACTCGGCATCACCCTGCCCGGTGTCGAGGATCCGCAGGCCGCCGTCCGCAGCGCGGTGGGTGCGCCCGCGGTCCTGCCCGTTTCGGTTCTGGTGCGAGCCGATGGCACCATCGCGAGCGTGGAGGTGCGTACCTTTGCCGACGTGGCCGACATCGCGGATACGGTAGCCGCGAAGCTCGGTGTAACGGTATGACAGAGGACGTAATGGTGGCGTGCGGATCGAAGGCGATGGCGTGAACGATGTAGCGAGGCTCGACGATTCCAGCATTCCGCCCTGGTTGCGCACCGCGACCAGAACCGGCGGCCCCGATGCCGACGACACCCTCGCTACCTCCCGCGCACTGCGCCGGGCCATGTCCATCACCGGCAAACCGCGCCAGGCCGCCGTCCTCGTGCTGTTCGGCGGTTCGCCCGACGCCGACGAGTCGATGCCCGGCGGGGTGCCCGCCGACGCCGACGTCCTGCTCACCCAGCGCGCTTCCACCATGCGACAGCACCGCGGCCAGATCGCCTTCCCCGGCGGCGCCGAGGATCCCGGCGACGACGGCCCGGTCGGCACCGCGTTGCGCGAGGCAGCCGAGGAAACCGGTCTCGACCCCTCGGGCGTCGAGCCGTTCGCGCTGCTGCCGAAACTGTTCGTGCCGCCGTCGAAATTCGACGTCACCCCGGTGCTCGGCTACTGGCGAGCACCCAGCCCGGTCCGCGTCGTCGATCAGGGCGAAACCGAGCGTGTCGTGCGTGTGCCGCTCGCCGAATTGCTCGATCCAGCACACAGATTCATGGTGCGTGGCAGTCTCGGCTACCAGAGCCCCGCGTTCCAGGTCGACGGCATGCTGGTGTGGGGACTCACCGGCGGTATCCTCGCCGGCATCATCAAATCCGCTGGGTGGGAAAGAAACTGGGATCGGGGCGACGTGCGTGACCTGGAGAGCTCGCTGGCTGCGGTCGGAATGACCCTGTGAGCGCCTCGGTATGGCTCGATATCGTGGTGGTGTTGATCGCGCTGGTCGCGGCGTCCACCGGCTGGCGGCAAGGCGCGGTGGCGTCGGCGCTGGCGTTCTTCGGCGTCGCGTTGGGCGCGGTCGCGGGCATCCTGATCGCGCCGCACATCCTCAAACACCTCAGTGAGGGCCGCAGTCGGGTACTCGGCGGCATCCTGCTGATCGTGCTGCTGGTGATCGTGGGCGAGGTCGCGGGCATGGTGCTCGGCCGGGCCGCGCGCACCAGCATCCGTCAGCCGGTCGCGCGCAGTGTGGACAGCGTCGTCGGCGCGATGTTGCAGGCGGTGACCGTGCTGGTCGCGGCCTGGCTGCTCGCGTTGCCGCTGGCTACCGCGTCCCAACCCGCGGTCGCCGCCGCGATCAACGGGTCGAAGGTTCTCGCCGACGTGAACTCCGTCGCGCCGGACTGGTTGCGCAAGGTACCCAACGAATTCTCCAGGCTGCTCGACACGTCGGGGCTGCCCGATGTGATCGGCCCGTTCGGCCGTGCGCCGATCGCCGCCGTCGAACCGCCGGATCCTTCCGTACTGGCGAGCCCGGTAGCGGCCTCGTTGCAGCAGAGCGTGCTGCGCATCCGCGGCACGGCGCCGAGTTGCCAGCGGGCGCTCGAGGGCTCGGGCTTCGTGGTCGCGCCGGAACGTGTGATGACCAACGCGCACGTCGTCGCCGGCACCAACACCGTGTCGGTCGATACCGCCCGTGGCCCGCTCGATGCCACCGTGGTGCTGTTCGATCCGTCCAAGGACATCGCGGTCCTCGCGGTACCGGGGCTCACCGCTCCGGTCCTGAAACAGGCCCCCGAGCCCGCGAGTTCGGGCGAGAGCGCGATCGTGCTCGGTTACCCCGGTGGCGGGCCGTACACGGCCAGCGCCGCCCGCGTCCGCGAGACCCTCGACCTCACCGGCCCGACCATCCACCGCGACGGCACCGTCGAGCGTGAGGTGTACACCGTCCGCGGCCAGGTCCGCGCGGGCAACTCGGGCGGACCACTGGTCGACGCCGAGGGACAGCTACTCGGCGTGGTCTTCGGCGCGGCCGTCACCGACGACGACACGGGCTACGTGCTCACCCTGAACGAAGTCGCCTCGGAACTGACCGCAGCAGCCCCGAGCCGCGCCCCGGTGAACACCGGCGCCTGCGTCCTGAGCTGACCACCCCCTCCCTTCCCCCCGGGGCCAGGGTTCACCCCGTATGTCCCTACCCAAAGGGGCCCGCCCCGATCTGGACTGACCGAAGGGTGCGACGAAGGAGTACCTGTAGGGAGGGAAGATCGGGGCCTCCAGGGCCCCGCTCGAGCGCGCCAGCGCTCCAAAAACACAGCCCCCAGCAACCCGGACCCGGTCGAACCCGATATGCCTTTGAGCGACTCCGAGCCCGTCAGCTCCAAATTACGGAGAGACCAGGTCGTCGTGCGGCGACCCGTTCACCCCATTCTGTTCGCGCCAGCGCGTCGTCAGCACCTCGTTCACCCTGCCCGGGTTCTCCTGGTGCGCGTAATGCCCGGCATCGGGAATCGACACCAGCGTCCGATGAGGAGACCACTGCTCCCCACGCTGGAACGTGGCGTCGAGCAGATACCGATCGTGCTCGCCGCGCAGCATCAGTACCGGAATGTCGATCGGCGTGCGCATCGTGGCCATGAACCGCTTACCGTCGGGCCGCCACTGACTGCGAAACGCCCAGCGCTGATATTCCAGCGCACTGTGCGCCGCCCCCGGGATCCGGATGGCATGGCGCATCCGAGACGCGGTCTCGACGAATTCGGCAGTGCGTGACCAGGGCTCACCGACCCGATCGTGCAGCAGCCGTTCGACCTCGGCTCCGCCACGCCGGGTGAGCAGGTTCTCGGGATAGCGGGGCAGCTGATACCGCAGGAAATCGGGGAGCCAGGTGGCGCGTTGCGCCGGATCGCGCAGGACAGCGCTCTTCAGCGCGGCGGGATGCGGCGAGCTGACGAGTGCGATCGAGCGGACCAGCCGCGGATGCAGCACCGCGGTGGCCCAGCAGACCAGTCCGCCTTCGGCGTGCCCGACGAGCGTGGCCTCGGTGTGTCCGAGTGCCCGGATCAGTCCGGCGATGTCGCCGGCGAGGGTCCACCCGTCGTAGCCGCGCGGTGGTTTGTCGGTGTCGCCGTAGCCGCGCAGGTCCACCGCGACGGTGCGATACCCGTGGTCGGCGAGCGCGGTCAGCTGATGCCGCCACGACCACCAGAAGTCGGCGAAACCGTGCAGCAGCAGCACCAGGGGCGCCTCGGAGCGGTCCGTACCGTCGGCTTCGACGACATGGAATCTGATTCCGTTGGCGTGCACGTCCCGGTGGGTCCACGGTCCGTCGAAACGGACGCTGGAGGGATCCGGGAATGAGTTAGCCGACACGCCGATCGAGCCTAGTGGGCGGGTCCGGCTGTTGCGACCGGGCCCGCCCGGCGCGTCATCGGTTGCTCGACTTGTCCAGCGAAGTGGCGCCCGCACCACGAGATCCGATGGCCGCATGCGCGTCGGCCGGATCGCGGTGAGTGAACGCCGCAGGCAGCACCTCGGCGGCCTGCTTGAGCGAGCCGATCGTCTTCTCCGGCGCGCGTACCTTCCGTACCTTGAGCCACCCGAGCAATGCCAGCAAGACAGTGGTGAGCACCATCAGCAGGAACACGATCAGGAACGCGGCCCAGCGCCACAGCCACATGTCGAGCAGCTCGGCGAGGAAGAAGAAGAAAAAGAACGAGCTGAACAGCAGCACTGTCAGCGCGAGGATGAAGAAGACGCTGCCGGTGAGGCCCTTCTTGATCTCACCGGTGACCTCGGCCTTGGCCAGCGCCACCTCGGCGCGAACCAGTGTCGACATCTGCTCGGTGGCATCGCGCACGAGGCTGCCGATGCTCGCCGATCCGGGCGGATTGGCGTCGGTCAACGGGATCGAAGTGACCGTCCGACCGTCATTTCCGCCTTGGGTGTAACTCACTTCGTCGACCCTTCTCCCTGTGGTAACTGGTCTGCATCGCGGCGCGCCTGGTGCACACGTCCTCGGCGCAACAGTAGCGCCGATCCGATCAGCGATGCTGCCATCGAGGTCACCAGAACGGCGGCCTTGGCAAGATCGACTGCATCGGTGCCGACGTCGGCGAGCGCGAGTTCCGCCACGAGAAGGCTAACGGTGAACCCGATCGCGCCGAGTACCGACAGGGCGAACATGTCGCGATACTCCAGTCCGCCTGGGCGTTTCGCCCAGCCGAGCTTGATAACCACCCAGCTCACACCGAAGATCCCGATTGTCTTGCCGAACAACAGCCCGAGGATGATCGCCAGTGAGAGCCGGTCGGTGAACAGTGATCCGAACACCGCGCTGTCGAGTGGCACACCGGAGGCGAACAGTGCGAACACCGGCACACAGAACCCGGCCGAGATCGGTTGCACCACATGCTCGAGATGCGTCGCGGGCGCGGTTTTCTCGCCGGGATCCTTGCGGACCCTGGTGAGCAGCCCCAGCGCGACACCGGCCAGCGTCGGATGGATGCCCGCCTCGTGTAGCGAGTACCAGCACACCAGCGCGACCGGAAGGTAGAACAGCGGCGTGTGCAGTCGCAGCTTCTGGGCCAGCGCCCAGGCACCGCAGCAGGCGATGGCGGCGACCAGCCACAGCAGCGACAGCGAGGCGGTGAACAGCACCGCGATGAGAATGATGGCGAGCAGGTCGTCGACCACGGCCAGGCTCAGCAGGAACACCCGCGCGCTGGCGGGAATCCGCGAACCGGTCATCGCGAGGATCGCGAGGGCGAAGGCGATATCGGTGGCGACGGGAATGGCCCAGCCCTTGTCCATACCGGGCACGCCGTGGCCCACCACCAGCGCGATCAGGGCCGGGGTGATCACACCGCCCACCGCGGCGACGATCGGCAGCGCGGCCCGTTTCGGGTCGGCCAGCTCACCGACGGCGAACTCGCGTTTGAGCTCGAGCCCGGCGACGAAGAAGAAGATCGCGAGCAACCCGTCCTTGGACCAGTCGGCCAGGGTGAGGTCCAGGTGCAGCGCGGGAATGTCGAGCTGGGTGTCGATCATCGTCTGATAGCTCGCGCCCCACGGCGAGTTCACCCAGATCAGGGCCACCGCGGCGGCCACGAGGAGTAGCGCACCGCCGACCGTCTCGGTGCGGAGATAGCGGGTGAGCTCCGAGCGAACGCGCGTGATCAAGGGCAAGCCTTCCGGCAGGGGTCGACTGAGCTGCGGACGCTCATCAACTCGATGCACGACCGCATGCCGACCAGACTTCCCGGCACACCTTGATGTGATCCTAACGGACCCGGCCGGCGACATCGGGTGTCGCCGGCCGGGCGCACGTCACTTGCTCTCGGCGCGGATGGCCTCGAAGACGCCCGGATCGACCAGGGTCGAGGTGTCGCCGAGCTCGCGCCCCTCGGCCACATCGCGCAGCAGCCTGCGCATGATCTTGCCGCTGCGAGTTTTCGGCAGCTCCGGCACGATGTGGATCTCACGCGGCCTGGCGATGGGGCTGATCTCCTTGGACACCTGTGCCTTCAGTTCGGCGACCAGGTCGGGCCCGGCCGACCCCGACGCCTCACCGGTGAGGATGACGAACGCGACGATCCCCTGCCCGGTGGTCGCGTCCGTGGCGCCGACCACCGCGGCCTCGGCGACGGCCGGATGCCCCACCAGCGCGGATTCGACCTCGGCGGTGGAGATGCGATGCCCGGAGACGTTCATGACGTCGTCGACCCGGCCGAGCACCCACAGGTCACCGTCGGCGTCGAGCTTGGCGCCGTCGCCCGCGAAGTACCACCCCTGCTCGGCGTAGCGCTCCCAGTAGGTGGCCCGGTAGCGATCCATGTCGCCCCAGATGCCGCGCAGCATCGACGGCCACGGCTTGTCCAGCACGAGGTATCCGTTGGCCTCGGTCTCCCCGAGCTGCACCGGGTTGCCCTCTTCGTCGACGACCGTCGCGGAGATCCCGGGCAACGGACCCATCGCCGCGCCGGGCTTGGTCGCGGTGACGCCCGGCAGCGGGGAGATCATGATGGCGCCGGTCTCGGTCTGCCACCAGGTATCGACGATCGGGGTCTTGTTCGCGCCGAATACTTCTCGGTACCAGCGCCATGCTTCGGGGTTGATCGGTTCGCCGACGGAGCCGAGTACGCGCAGGGTGCTCAGATCGTGTGCGTCGGGGATTTCGCGGCCCCATTTCATGAAGGTGCGGATCAGGGTGGGTGCGGTGTAGTAGATGGTGACGCCGTATTTTTCGATGATCTGGAAGTGTCGGTGTTCGTCGGGGGAGTTGGGGGTGCCTTCGTAGACGACCTGGGTGGCGCGGTTGGCGAGTGGTCCGTAGACGATGTAGCTGTGGCCGGTGACCCAGCCGATGTCGGCGGTGCACCAGTAGACGTCGTTTCCTGGTTTGTGGTCGAAGACGTTGTGGTGGGTGTAGGCGGTTTGGGTGAGGTAGCCGCCGGTGGTGTGCAGGATTCCCTTGGGCTTTCCGGTGGTGCCGGAGGTGTAGAGGATGAACAGTGGGTGTTCGGCGGGGAAGGGTTGTGCCTCGTGCGAAGGCGAAGCGACCGCGACGGTCTCGTGCCACCACAGATCGCGCCCGTCGGTCCACGGCACCTCCGTGCCGACCCGGCGCACCACGAGCACGTGCTCCACCGACGACGGCACGTCACCCTTGGCCGCCAGCGCCTCGTCGACGGCCTCCTTGAGCGGTGCGGGCTTGCCCCGCCGCCACTGGCCGTCGGTGGTGATGATCAACCGGGCTTCGGCATCGTCGACCCGCTGACGCAGCGCGCTGGGCGAGAATCCCGCGAACACCACCGAGTGCGTGAGCCCCAGCCGCGCGCACGCCAGCATCGCCACGATGGCCTCGGGCACCATCGGCATGTAGACGGCAACGCGATCGCCTGCCTCCAGCCCGAGTTCGGTCAGGTAGTTCGCCGCCCGCGAGACTTCCGCCAGCAGTTCGGCGTAGGTGATGTCGCGCGAGTCGCCCGGTTCGCCTTCCCAGTGGATGGCGACCTGGTCGCCGTGTCCGTCGATGACGTGGCGGTCGACGCAGTTGTAGGAGACGTTGAGCTCGCCGTCGCCGAACCAGCGCGCGACCGGCGCGTCGGTCCAGTCGAGCACCTCGGTGAAGGGCTTGTGCCAGTGCAACCGGTTGGCCTGTTCGGCCCAGAAGCCGTCGCGGTCGGTCTCGCCTCGCTGGTAGAGCGCGGCGTCCGCGTTGGCGGCGGCGGCGAATTCCGCACTCGGCGGAAACGAATCCTGGTGTCCTGCAGCGGTTTCGGTCACGTCGTTTCAGCCTCACATGCCTGGTGCGGTCGGGTCGGTCGCCGGGGTGCGGCCCGGCTGTCTCGACACTAGTCAACTGACCCCACCGAGGTGGACCGTTGTCCCCGGCGATGTTTCGCGGTGGTCAACAGGGCTGGTTCATCCGATGACTTCGCGGACAGACCGGCCGGTCGCGGGCTATCGTTTTTACTCAACGGTTCAGCTGATGGTTTCCGATTATTGTTCATATTTTTCTGCCGAGGGCGAGGGGCTCGGCAATTCTTCCTGAGTTTCCAGCGAGTAACCGTACTGATACATGTGAAGTGAAAATGGCTCGGATCGCTGAAAAATCCAGCCGGAGCCGCTAACCTCCGACCGTTAGCCACGGAATCGAACCGGGAGAGAGCGTTGAGATTCATCAAAGCGACCGCGCTGGTCGCGGCGGGACTGGTGGCCACAAGCCTCGGTCTCACCGCGTGCTCGTCCGAGGACAGTGTTGATTCGAGCATTGTCACCACCAATGCCGGCGAGCCGCAGAATCCGTTGGTACCGAGTAATACCAACGAGAACATGGGTGGTCGCGTTGTCGATCGCTTGTTCGCCGGGCTGAAGTACTACGACGCCAACGGTGTGGCCCACGACGAGGTGGCCGAGAAGATCGAGACGGCTGATCGGAAATCGTACAAGATCACCATCAAGCCGAATTGGAAGTTCACCGACGGCACCACGGTGACCGCGAAATCGTTCGTCGACGCGTGGAACTACGGCGCACTCGCCGACAACGCGCAGCTGCAAAGTTATGTGTACAGCCCGATTGTCGGATTCGACGACGTAAGCGCCGAGAAGCCCACCGTCAAGACGATGTCGGGCTTGAAAGTCGTCGACGACCGCACGTTCACCGTCGAGTTGAAGTCGCCCTCGATCGACTTCGAGAGCGCGCTCGGCTACGCGCCGTTCTATCCGCTGCCCGATGCCGCCTTCAAGGATATGAAGGCGTTCGGTGAGAAGCCGATCGGCAACGGCCCCTACGCATTCGGTTCGTGGGAGCACAACGTCAAGATCGATCTCACGCCCAACCCGGACTATCCCGGTGGCAGGCCTGCCAAGAACAAGGGCCTCCGGTTCGTGATGTACCAGTCCTTCGATACCGCGTACGCGGACCTGCAGGCCGGAAATCTCGACACCCTCGACACCATTCCCGACAGCGCGATCACCACGTACCAGAGCGACCTCGGTGACCGCGCGATCACCAAGCCGACCGCGCAGAACCAGCACATCGGTATCCAGACCACCGTGCCGCATTTCGGTGGCGAGGAAGGCATTCTGCGGCGCAAGGCCATCTCGATGGCGATCAACCGCCCGCAGATCATCGACAAGATCTTCAACGGCACGCGCACGCCGTCGCGTGACTTCACCGCCGCGACCCTGCCCGGCTACGACGCGAACCTGCCCGGTGCGGAAGTGTTCGATTACAACCCCGATCAGGCCAAGAAGCTGTGGGCGCAGGCCGACGCGATCGCGCCGTGGTCGGGTCAGTACCAGATCACCTACAACAGCGACGGCGGTCACCAGGCCTGGATCGAAGCGGTCGCCAACAGCGTGAAGAACACCCTCGGCATCGACGCGGTCGCCAACCCGATGCCGACGTTCAAGAACATCCGTGACGCGGTGAACGCCAAGACGATCGGTACCGCGTTCCGCTACGGCTGGCAGGGCGACTACCCGACGATGATGCAGTTCCTCAGTTCGCAGTACTACAGCTTCTCCGAGACCAACAACGTCGACTACAACAATCCCGAGGTGGACCGGCTGTTCGACGCCGCCCTCGCCGCCCCCACACAGGCGGATTCCTACAAGCTGATCGCGCAGGCGCAGGCGATCATGATCAAGGAGATGGCAGACATCCCAGTGTTCGACTACGTCGCCAACGCGGGCCGCTCGGACAAGGTCACCAAGGCCGAGCTCACCTGGAACGGCCTGTTCGACTTCGAGAACATCGAGAAATAGAACTCGACAGCTGGGCCGGGTCACTGCGAGGTGGCTCGGCCCCAGTCGTTTTCGGAGGAAGCGATGGCTTGGTACGTAGTTCGGCGTCTGCTCCAGATGATCCCGGTATTCCTGGGCGCGACGCTGCTCATCTATGCAATGGTCTTTCTGATTCCGGGCGACCCCATCAAGGCGTTGGCCGGCGAGAAACAGTTGACGCCGGCGGCCGAGGCGGTACTGCGCGCCCGATATCACCTCGATCAGCCCTTTATCGTGCAATATCTGCATTATTTGAAAGGGATTCTCACTTTAGATTTCGGCACCTCGTTCTCGGGCAGGCCGGTCCGCGAAGAACTCGAACGCGCCTTTCCGATCACTATCAGACTGGCGTTTCTCGCCGTATTCATCGAAGGTTTGTTCGGCATCGTCTTCGGCATGATCGCCGGGCTGCGCAAGGGCAAGCTCTTCGATTCGACGATGCTCATCGCGAGCCTGATCATCATCGCGCTGCCGGTGTTCGTCGTCGGTTATCTCGCGCAATTCTTTCTCGGCGTCAAATGGGGGATCGCCCCGGTCACGGTCACGGGTAAAGCGAGCCTGAGCGAGTTGATCGTCCCCGCGTTCGTGCTCGGGTCGCTGTCCTTCGCCTATGTGCTGCGATTGACCCGGAACTCGGTGGCGGAGAACAAAACCGCCGATTTCGTTCGCACGGCGACGGCCAAGGGGCTCGGCCGTCGCCGCGTGGTGTCGGTGCACATTCTGCGGAATTCGATGATCCCGGTCGTCACCTTTCTCGGCGCCGATTTCGGTGCGCTGATGGCGGGGGCGATCGTCACCGAGGGCATCTTCAACATCCCCGGCGTCGGCGGCACCATGTACCAGGCGATCATCCGTGGCGAGCCGCCCACCGTGGTGTCGTTCGTGACGGTGCTGGTGGTGGTGTTCCTGATCGTCAACCTCGTGATCGACCTGCTCTACGCCGTCCTGGACCCGAGGATCCGCTATGCATGACAAACAACAGCATTTCGTGGCCCCTGCCGAAGAGGTGGAGGTGCTCGCCACCGACCGTGTCCTGGACAAGGGCACCCCGACCAGCATCTGGGGCGACGCGTGGCGGCGACTGCGCCGCAACCCGGTGTTCGCGGTCTCGGTGGTGTTGATCGTGTTCGTCATGCTCGTGGTGGTGTGGCCCGCGCTGTTCACCGATCAGGACCCGCGGTTGTGCCTCGGCGAGTTCGGCATGGACGGCCCGCGCGAGGGTCATCCGTTCGGCTTCGACAAGCAGGGCTGCGACGTCTACGCCCGCACCATCTACGGCGCGCGTGCGTCGGTGAGCGTCGGCATCGCATCGGCGATGCTGTTTCTGCTGGTGGGCGGCATCCTCGGCGCGGTTTCCGGCTTCTACGGCGGTCTGCTCGACACGATCGTCTCGCGCATCGCCGAGATCTTCTACGCCATTCCGATGGTGCTGGCCGCGATCGTGCTGCTGCAGCTGCTGCGGCCCGCGGGGATCATGACGGTCGTCGCGATCCTGGTGGCCTTCACCTGGCCGCAGGCCGCGCGTATCACGCGTGGCGCGGTGATCGAGGCCAAGAACAGCGAATATGTCACCGCGGCCAAGGCGCTGGGTGTCTCACGGCTCGGCCAACTGATGAAGCACGTGCTGCCGAACTCGGCGAGTCCGCTGATCGTGGTCGCCACGATCTGGCTCGGCGTCTTCATCGTCACCGAGGCGACGCTGTCCTACCTCGGCGTCGGACTGCCGCCGAGCATCGTGTCGTGGGGCGCCGATATCGACCGCGCCAAGACCGAGATCCGTACCTCGCCGATCCTGTTCTATCCGGCGACCGCGCTGGCCATCACGGTGCTGAGCTTCATCATGCTCGGCGACGCGGTACGCGACGCGCTCGATCCGAAGGAGCGCACCCGATGAAGCCGCTGCTCGAAATCCGCGACCTGGACGTCAGTTTCACCTCCGACGGCAACCGGATTCCCGCCGTGCGCGGGGTGAACCTCACCGTCTATCCCGGCCAGACCGTCGCCATCGTCGGCGAATCCGGCTCCGGCAAGTCGACGACCGCGCACGCGATCATCAACCTGCTGCCCGGCACCGGCAAGGTGACCGGCGGTTCCATCCTGTTCGACGGCAAGGACCTGACCGAGGCGTCGGAGAAGGAGATCGTCGCGATTCGCGGCAACGGCATCGGCCTGGTCCCGCAGGATCCGATGTCGAACCTGAATCCGGTGTGGAAGATCGGCTTCCAGATCAGGGAAACCCTGGTGGCCAACGGCATCGCCACCGGCGACGGCGCCCGCAAACGCGCGGTGGAACTGCTGGCCGAGGCGGGGATGTCCGATGCCGAACGCAGGGTGAACCAGTACCCGCACGAGTTCTCCGGCGGTATGCGCCAGCGCGCGCTCATCGCGATCGGCCTGTCGTGCAGGCCGAAACTGCTGATCGCCGACGAGCCGACCTCGGCACTCGACGTCACGGTGCAGCGCCAGATCCTCGGTCATCTCGAAAAGCTCACCACCGAGCTCGGTACCGCGGTGCTGCTGATCACCCACGACCTCGGCCTCGCCGCGGAACGGGCCGAGCACCTGGTGGTGATGTATCGCGGCAAGGTGGTGGAATCCGGTCCCGCGCTGCAGATTCTGCGCGATCCGCAGCATGCCTACACCAAGAAGCTGGTGAATTCCGCGCCGTCGCTGGCGGCATCGCGAATGTCGTCGTCGCGGCAGCGGGCCGCAGTGCGTACTCGAGCCGTCGAGGTCGCGGAGAAGGTCTCCGACGATCGTTCCGACGCCGTGCTCGAGGTGCGAAACCTGTCCAAGGCGTTCAAGATTCGCGGCAAGCGGCCGTGGCAGTCGGCCGACTTCGTGGCCGTCGACGACGTGAGTTTCACCGTCGACCGAGGTACCACCACCGCGATCGTCGGCGAGTCGGGCTCGGGCAAGTCGACCATCGCGCAGATGGTGCTCGGCCTGCTCGAACCGACCTCGGGCACCGTGGCTTTCGATGGCAAGGACGTCGCGAAGCTGGACAGCAAGGGCGCGTTCGCTTTCCGTCGCCGGGTACAGCCGATCTTCCAGAACCCGTACGGCTCGCTCGACCCGATGTACTCGATCTTCCGCACGATCGAGGAACCGCTGCGGGTGCACAAGATCGGGACCGCCGCCGAGCGCGAAGCGGTGGTGCGCGATCTGCTCGACAAGGTGTCGCTGCCGACGACGGTGCTGCGGCGCTATCCCAACGAGTTGTCGGGTGGGCAACGTCAGCGGGTGGCGATCGCCCGCGCACTGGCCCTCTCGCCGGAAATGGTGGTCTGTGACGAGGCGGTCTCGGCCCTGGACGTGCTGGTCCAGGCTCAGATCCTCACGTTGCTCAACGACCTGCAGGCCGAGCTGGGGCTGACGTACCTGTTCATCACCCACGACCTCGCGGTCGTGCGGCAGATCGCGGACAACGTACTGGTCATGCGGGAAGGGAAAGTGGTCGAGGCGGCGACGACCGACGAGGTGTTCGCGTCGCCGCGCGAGGAGTACACGCGGGCGTTGCTCGAGGCGATTCCGGGGCGGGAGCTGCTCACGGGGTAGAGGTGTTCGGCCCTTGGGGGTCAGGAGTGCGGTGGCCGGGGTGTGGAGAAGTCGGGACAGTCTGGTGGCCATCGGTCGGGTCGACCTGCTCGACACCGACATGTGCGCGTTGTTCGCCGAGTTCTAGACGGTGGGGGTAGTCGGGCTCTTGAAACCTCTTCGAGAGCCCACACGGCGGCGTACCGTGGGCTCGTCCGAGGTGGTGCGGTGTGGATCGCAGGGGTTGGAGACGCCGGTGGATCGGATCGACGCGGAACGGCTGGCCGAGCGGGAAGCGCGGCGGCGCAGGGCGGTGACCCCGGCGGCCAAGCGGCTCGCCGAGGTGCCGTGGCCCGATCGCAGCTGGCCGACGGTGCGCGGGCTATACGTGACCGTGGGGGCCGCACTGTACGAGCGGTAACCTCCATGCCGTGACTGATCCGCTGCAGCCCCTGGTCGACCTGCCCGGCGTGCGCGAGGCCGCCGACAAGGCGCGCGACGCGCTCGCGGCCGTGCATCGGCACAAGTCGAACCGACGCGGCTGGGCGACCACCGCCGCCGAAGCCGCCGTCCGGGCCGCCCGTTCCTCGGCGGCCATCGAAGGCGCGAGCACCGACCTGCCCGCCGACGGCCAGGTCAGCGATCCGGTGCTGGCCGGCGCGTTGCGGGTGGGTCAGGCGCTCGACGGTGACGCGCTCACCAACCTCGTCGGGACCTGGCGGCGCGCGCCGCTGCAAGCGCTGGCACGGCTGCACCTGCTCGCCGCCGCCGACATGGTGACCGATGAGCAGGAGCTCGGCCGCCCGCGTTCGGCTCCCGGCGTCGCCGAACGGCTGGACATGCTCGCACAAACCGTCCAGTCGAGTAAGGCGCCCGCCCCGGTGGTCGCCGCGATCGTGCACGGCGAGCTGCTGTCGCTGCGTCCGTTCGGCACCGGCGACGGTGTGGTCGCGCGCGCTGCCTCGCGCCTGGTCGCGGTGGCCAGCGGATTGGATCCGCACAGCCTCGGCGTGCCCGAGGTGTTCTGGTTGCGCCGCCGTCAGGCCTACCTCGACGCGGCCGCCGGATTCGGCATGGGCACCGCGGAGGGCGTCGGCGGCTGGGTGCTGTTCTGCGCGGGGGCGCTGGAAGACGGTGCCCGCGAAGCGAACTCGATCGCCGACGCGGCGGCGGGCTGAGCCGGCCGCACACATCGAAACGGGCGGCGTTGTCGATTGCTCGACCTCACCGCCCGCTAGCACGGAACACCCGGTTACCAAGCGTGCAGGGTGGGTTGTGTTCGGTGGCCTCGGCGATCATCCCAACCCCGCCGGTTCATCCCCGCAACCTGTGCGAGGCCTTCGCCGACGTCGGCTCGAATTTCGCAGGCCCACAACTCTTTCGGCCTTGTCGCGGCGCGCTCCGCGTGGGTGCCTGGTGTCCGTGCTGGGAAGGGTGGGATGGGAGGCGAAACCTTCTCTTCCGGCTCCGTCTTGGCCTTCCGTCCTTCCGTGCCTCCATTCTTACACTGTGACGGCACTCACATCAAGGGTTTCGAGAGCATTACCGAATCCCGGTGAATTCGGCGTGTCGCTCGGAGATTCATGCTGGCGAGAGCCGGTCAGCGCCGTTTGCGGAGCAATCGGTAGCTGATCGCTCCGGCGATGATCGCGCTCAGTCCGACGGCGGCCGTCGCGGCGACGGTGGTGGTCGACGGCGCCTGGAATCGCGACCACAGCGAGACCGGATTGGAGAACGTGAGCACCGGCCAGCCACGGCTCGCCGCTTCCTTGCGCAGCGCGCGATCGGGGTTCACCGCGGTCGGATGCCCGACGGCGCTCAGCATCGGGACATCGGTCACGGAGTCGGAGTAGGCGTAGCACCGCGACAGGTCGTAGCCCTGTTCGGCGGCGAGTTTCTCGATCGCGGCGACCTTGCCCTCGCCGTAGCAGTAGAACTCGATGTCGCCGGTGTACTTGCCGTCCTCGACCACCATCCGGGTCGCCTCGGTGTGCGAGGCGCCGAGCACCTCCGCGATCGGCCCGACGATCTCCTCGCCGGAGGCCGAGACGATCACCACATCATGTCCGCGGATCTTGTGATCGGCGATCAGATCGGCGGCCTCGGCGTAGATCAGCGGGTCGACCAGATCGTGAAGTGTCTCGGCGACAATGCTTTTCACCTGCTCCACATCCCACCCCGCGCACATGTTCGCGAGGTTTGCCCGCATCCGTTCCATCTGGTCGTGATCGGCACCGGAAAGGAGGAACAAAAAGTGTGCGTAGCTGCTCTCCAGCACGGCTCTGCGGTTGAGCAGACCCTGTGCGTAGAAGGGTTTGCTGAACACGAACGCGCTCGACTTCGCGATCACCGTTTTGTCGAGATCGAAGAACGCGGCCACCCGCCCACCCGGCACCGGGCCCGAGCCCGATTTGCCGAGTCTTGTGTCCGTAGGCGAGGTCTGGTCGCGTTCTGGCGTCACGTCAACAGAATAGGCACGACCTGCGCTCACCGCAGATTCGACTGTCCGCACCGTGGAAAAGGGTTTGCCCCGAGGACGCCCGGCGGCGCGAATCGCCGAAGAATGTCGGCGAATGCTACTTGCGCCCGAAGCAGGGGGTGGGTGTAGTATTGCTGGCACCTGGACTTAGTCCAGGCGCGTTCAGCCCGACCCCCCGGGGCTGAACCCGACGGCCCCAGCCTCCTCCCCCCCGGCTGGGGCCGTCCTCTATTTCCGGGACGATCGTCAAAGTTCTCCACACCCCCGAGTTATCCACAATCGCCCTTTTCGGGGTGTTGATAACCTCCTCGCTCGGCGACGCTGAGTCGCATGAACCCAGCCCCGATACGCAGTGGCTCCCCACCCATCGCGCCCGCTCTCGTGCTCGTGCGTGACGATCGGTTGCGTGCGGAGGTACGCCGAGTCGCGGCGGCCGCCGAGCGTGTCACCGACGAACGGGTGATGCCGGTCGGCAGACACGCGTGGGCAGGGGCCGGGATGGTGATCCTCGATACCGCCGCCGCTGTTTCGGCCACAGTCGCCGGCTGTCCGCGCCGGTCGGGCGTGGTCCTGGTCACCGAGGGGGAGCCCGCCGTGCCCGACTGGCAGGCGGCGACCGCGGTGGGCGCCGAGCGTGTCGTCGCGTTGCCCTCGGGCGCTGTCGCACTGGTCGAACAGTTCGCCGAACACGCTGAATCCCGCACGGGGGAAGGGATAGTCGTCGCGGTGGTAGGCGCGGGTGGCGGCGCCGGGGCATCCACGCTCGCCGCGGCCACCGCGCTGCGCGGGGCCGCCCGCCGGATCCGTCGCGACACGGTGCTGATCGACGGCGCCCCGCTCGACGGCGGGATAGATCTGGTGTTGGGCATGGAGAACGTGCCAGGGCTGCGATGGCCCGACCTGATCATCGAGGACGGCCGGGTGTCGGCCGCGGCACTGCACAATGCGTTGCCCGCCGCGTCTGCGGGCTTGGCGGTGCTGTCCTGCGGGCGAGCGCGCCCCGATGTCGCAGGCCAGGGTAGGTCACCGACTGTCTCTGCTGCCGCGGCCGAGCACTCGCGGATCGGCAGCTCATCGACCGAGCTGTCGCCGGCGGCAGTGCGCGCGGTCATCGAATCCGGCAGGGATGCGGGCGATCTCGTCGTCTGCGATGTCTCGTCCGAGCGCGGCCCCGCGGCCGACGCGATGCTCGACGCCGCCGACCTGGTCGTCCTCATCGTGCCGGCGCGGCTGCGCTCCATCGCCGCGGCGGAAGTCGTCTCGGCATATCTGGGCGAACGAAACCCCAACCGAGGCTTGATTGTTCGTGGGCCGGCGCCGGGCGGTCTGCGTGGCACGGAAGTGGCGGAGCTGCTCGGGTTGCCGCTCCTGGCCGCGGTTCGCGGACAAGCCGGGCTGGCATCGCGCCTCGAACGCGGAGGGCTGAGTGTGCGTCGTCGTGGCCCGCTACGCGACGCCGCCGACGCCGTCCTGGCGATGGTCGGAGCTGAGGCCTCGTGATTACTTCCGCGAGCGCGCTATGACCACCTTCGTCACCGTCGATCTCCTCGAACGCGTCCGTGAGCGACTTGCCGAACATCCGGGTGTTCCTGACGCCGCACAACTCGCGGCCGCGATCCGTACCGAAGCGGGCGGTGTGCTCGCCGACACCGACCTGCTCCGAGCTCTGCGTCTGCTGCAAACCGAGATGACCGGGGCGGGGCTGCTCGAACCGTTGCTGCACGATCCTCGGGTCGCCGATGTGCTTGTCACAGCGCCGGATTCGGTCTGGGTAGACCGTGGGCGCGGGCTGGAGCTGACCGATGTCCGCTTCGCCGACGAAGCCGCTGTTCGCCGCCTCGCCCAGCGCCTGGCTCTGGCAGCGGGCCGCCGACTCGACGACGCCCAACCCTGGGTCGACGGCAAACTCGCCGGAACCGAAGCGGCCCTCGGCGACGCGTTCGGCGTGCGACTGCACGCGGTGCTGGCACCGGTCGCCCATGACGGCACCTGCCTCTCCCTGCGCATACTCCGTCCGGCCACCCAGGGCCTCGACGCGCTCGCCGCCGCCGGTTCGATTCCCCCGGACGCCCGCCGACTACTCGGCGACATCGTCCGCGCCCGCCTCGCCTTCCTCGTCGTAGGCGGTACCGGCGCAGGGAAGACCACCCTGCTCTCGGCGTTGCTCGCCGCCGTAGATCCCGCGGAACGAATCGTGTGCGTCGAAGACGCCGCCGAACTCGCTCCGGTCCATCCCCATGTCGTACGCCTGGTCGCTCGGACCGCCAATGTCGAAGGGGTGGGCGCTGTTACGGTCCGCGATCTGGTCCGCCAGGCATTGCGCATGCGCCCGGACCGCATAGTCGTCGGCGAGGTGCGCGGCGCCGAAGTCGTCGACCTGCTGACCGCACTCAACACCGGTCACGACGGCGGCGCGGGGACGGTCCATGCCAACTCGCCCCAGGAGGTCCCCGCTCGGCTGGAAGCGCTGGCAGCCCTGGGCGGTATGGACCGCGCAGCCCTCCACAGCCAACTGGCGGCTGCGGTTCAGGTGGTCCTGCACGTCCACCGGCGATCAGACGGTACCCGCGCGCTTCGCGAAATCGGGGTCCTGCAACGAGATTCCGACGGCGTCCACATCGCCCCCGCCTGGCGATCGGACAACCACCCGACTCCCGCGGTCGGTGAACTCCAGCGACTACTCGAGGTGCGACTCGGATGAGAAGTCGGCAGCGGGGGATCGGTGACCGAACAGCAGGTTTCGTAAAGAAGGGGGTGAGTTCGTGGGTAGCGCGTTGCTCTGTTGTGCGGTGGCGATGCTGGTTCTTCCCGTGGCGGGCGGGCAACGGCGGTTCACGCGGTTGTTCGGCGCGGGCGGGCGCGGTGCACCGAAGCGGGTGCCTGTGGAGTGGTGTGCAGGAATCGGAATCGGTTGTACGGCATTCGCGTTCGGCCCCGGTGTCGGCCTCGCGGCTCTCATGCTGGGAGCCACTGTGGCCGTGCGGAGGCGGCGCGGTCGAGGTGACCGCGAGCGACGCCGCGAATGTGGATATCTACTGGCCGGACTCGAAGCCGTGGTCGGCGAGCTCCGTGTCGGTGCGCACCCGAGCGCGGCGGCCGAATCCGCCGCAGGGGAATCGCGGGGCGAAGCCGCGCGCGTACTGGCGATCAGCGCGGGCCGCAGCCGCCTCGGCGGGTCCGGCGCCGACGGCTGGGTTCAACCGGATTCGGTTGTCGCCGAGGAACTGTCGAGGGTCGCCGCCGCTTGGCGAGTGGCCGAAGACCACGGCCTTGCCCTGGCGGAACTGCTCTCGGCCGCCAGATCGGACCTACTCGGTCGCATCCGCTTTCGAGACCGCACCGAAGCCGCACTGGCCGGCGCCCGAGCCTCGGCCACCGTCCTCGCGGGCCTCCCGGTGGTCGGCATCGGCCTGGGTCAGCTGATGGGCGCCGCTCCACTCACCATCCTGTTCACATCCTCAGCCGGCGAACTACTTCTTCCACTGGGTGCTGCCCTCGCCTGCTGTGGACTCCTGTGGACAGATGTCATCACCCGCAAGAGCACAGCCTGACTCGCCCATCGCTGCCGAACGGTTGGCGGAGGTGGCGGACTCGAATGCCTGTGGACAGATGTGCGTCCCACCAGACCGCGAGCTGACCGCATGGTGTTCGGGAGGTCGGCTCGGATCAGGTGGGGACAAGTGTGGATCAAACTTCGAGGAGGGATTGCTAGTGCAGGGGATGGCTGGAGTTGCTTCACCGGAGGCGTTGCTGATCGCGGCGCTAGCGATCGTGGTGTTACCAGGGCGCGTTGCCGTCAGTCGACGGGTACGTGCGCTCGGACCGGCGTCAGTTGGCATTGCCGGTGCACAGGGAAACGCTGTGAAGGTCGACCCCCTCGGGTCTGCCTCCGCATTCGATCTGCTGGCCGCGTGTCTACGAGCGGGACTGCCGATGGCCGCGGCCGCGCGAGCGAGCGCCCCGACCGCACCGCCGATTCTTCGGGCCGCATTGCTCAGGGCCGCAGACCTTCTCGCGCTGGGCGCCGATCCGGCGACGGCATGGGAGCGGGCGGCCACCGACGCCGCCGGGTCTGTCGGCGCCGATGACGTGGAGTCGCTGGCCAGGATGGCCCGCCGTTCGGCTCGCTCCGGTGCCTCGCTGGCGACGGCGGTCGGCGAACTGGCCACCCAGCGCCGAGAGGCCGTGGAGGACGCTGCCGTCGCACGCGCCGAACGCGCGGGCGTGCTGATCGGCGGCCCGCTCGGCCTGTGCTTCCTGCCCGCTTTCGTCTGTCTCGGCATCGTCCCGGTCGTCATCGGCCTCGCGGACAGCGTGCTCGGCGACGGAGGACTGCTGTGACCGGCCTCGACGAGGCCACCGACGCTTCACCGCGCGGACCAGCCGCGCGGTGCAACCAGAGAGGGGATCACGATGACGTTCGTCCACGCCGTATACCTGGGGGCCCGCACTCGATTCACGCGTCTGCTGCTCGACGACGACGGCATGTCCACCGCGGAATACGCAATCGGCACGATCGCCGCCGCAGCCTTCGGGGCCGTGCTCTATGGGGTCGTCACCGGGGACAGCATCGTCAACGCGCTGACCGGCATCATCGACAAGGCGCTCAACACGAGCGTGTAAACCACCGCGACACAAGCACTCTCGGTGCCGATGCGGGTGCGGTGACGGTCGAGGCCGCCATCGCCCTCGCGGCTCTGGTGTGCGCCGTAGCCCTGTGCGTCGGTGCCCTCCTCGCGGGATCCACCCAGGTGCGCTGCACCGACGCGGCCCGCGAGACCGCCCGCCTGGCCGCTCGCGGCGACACTTCGCGCGCGATCACCGCGGGCAAGACCGTAGCCCCGTCCGGGGCGAGCGTCGAACTCCGGATCGAAGGAGAGCGAGTAATAGCCACCGTCACCGCGAGCACTCCGCTCCTGCCCGGCCTGCGGCTGCGCGCCGAAGCCGTAGCCGTCACCGAGCCGGGAGTGGAACCGTGACGGCAAGCCACGATAGATCGGGAAATGCGCAGATCCGGGCGGCGAAGCTGACGCACGAGTCCGGGTCGGTGTCCCGGAGCTCGGTGTGGCGTGGGCTGGCTGGGGATGCCGGCGGGGCGACGGTGTTCGTCTGCGTGGCGTTGGCGGGATTGATCTGCCTGACATTGTCGGTGGGGCAAGTGGGCGCGGTGGTGGTGGCACGGCACCGGGCGCAGGGAGCCGCTGATCTGGGGGCGTTGGCCGCGGCGGGGATGCTGGCGGAGGGCGCCGAGTCGGGTTGTGGAGAGGCCGGGGAGATTGCTCGGCGGATGGGGGTTCGGGTGCGGCGGTGCGCGGTCGCGCAGTGGGATGTTGTTGTCGAGGTCGAGGCGAATGTATCGGCGGGAGTGTTCGGCTTGCGCACTGTGCGGGCTTCGGCACGCGCGGGTCCGGTGGAAGAGAATGAGTGACTCGGAAGGGTTATCACTGGTCGGTGGTTGTTCCGCCCCGAACCAATTCTGAATTTGCAGGAAGCGCATTTGCGCTATTTCATGCGCATTCTTTGATCTGGGCCTGAAAAAAATGAAAAGAACGATGTAGCCCCACCCGGTGATCCCGGTTGGCTATGGACCAGTTAATAGAAGAGTGGTCCTTTTTAATCAGCGGCCGGGTGCCTGTCGCTATATCTTCGCTGGTCAACACCAATTCGGACGAGTGACCAACATTCTTTGGGTGAGGTGTATCGCCGGTCACGTAGTGGGTTGGTGCACATCATGTGTCGGCAGGCCCGTCGCGGTGGGTCCGAAGTTCGCTGAGAACAGCGGCCAGCAAGCGTTCGGCAGCGTCCTTGTCCAGGGGGTTGTTGCCGTTGCCGCACTTGGGCGACTGCACGCACGAGGGACACCCGTCCTGGCACGCACAGCTGCCGATCACACTCGCGGTGGCGGCCAACCAGTCCGTGAGCTGGGCGAATCCCCGCTCGGCGAAGCCGGCGCCGCCGGGCTGCCCGTCGTAGACGAACACCGTCGGCGCGCCTGTATCGGGATGTTCGGCGATGGAGACACCGCCGATATCCCAGCGGTCGCAGCCCGCGACCAGCGGCAACATGCCGATGGCGGCATGCTCGGCCGCGTGTAGCGCGCCGGGTAGCTGCTCGTCGGAGATGTTCGCGGCGGCGAGCAGCCGGGGCGTGACGGTATAGAGGACAGCCTTGGTGTGCAGCGTGTGCGCGGGCAGATCGAGCTCCACCTGGTCGAGCACCTCACCGGTCACCAGCGTCCGCAGGTAACCGACGACCTGATTGGTGACCGCGACCTGCGCGGACGCCGCGGTCACCGCGCCGAACACGCGTTCCTCGATCACCCCTTCGACGGTGATCGAGGTGATCTGCCGGGAACTGGTGGTGAAGCCGGGATCCACCTCGTTGACGAACGCGACCCCGCCCTCGAGGTCGAGCTCGTCGACGAGATAGGTCTCGCCCTGGTGCAGATATACAGCCCCCGTGTGCAGGGTGGCCGGTGCTCGGCCCGCGTCGGCGGTGCCGAGCAGTCGTCCGGTTTCGGCGTCGACGATCGCGACCGGCGAACCGAGCCCGCCGCGCACATCCACGTCGTCGTGTGGGTGGGTGTGCGCGGTGACATGCCAGCGCGCACCCACGCCACGGATACTCGGCCTGCGCCGGATCAACCCCTGTTCAGCCAGGTCAGCAAGCACTTCATCGGCTCTGAGCTCGCTCACCTCTTCGTCGGTGAGCGGCAGCTCCATCGCGGCGCACAGCAGCTGGGGGCCGAGGATATAGGGGTTGTACGGGTCGGTGATGGTGGCCTCGATCGGCCGGTCGAGCAGCGCTTCCGGGTGGTGAACCAGGTAGGTGTCGAGCGGGTCGTCGGTAGCCACGAGCACCACCAGCGAACCTTGTGACCGCCTACCCGCCCGCCCGGCCTGCTGCCAGAACGAGGCGACCGTCCCGGGAAAACCGGCGATGACCACGGCATCGAGGCCCGCGATGTCGACACCGAGTTCGAGCGCGTTGGTACTGGCGGCGCCGAGCAAGGTCCCCTGCGACAGCGACTGCTCGAGTTCGCGCCGGTCTTCGGCCAGATAGCCAGCCCGATAGGCGGCAACTCTTTCTTG
Organism: Nocardia sp. PE-7; assembly: GCF_030486425.1. Lineage (NCBI taxonomy): Bacteria > Bacillati > Actinomycetota > Actinomycetes > Mycobacteriales > Nocardiaceae > Nocardia > Nocardia sp. PE-7. Next base: position 7,264,631 of record NZ_CP129614.1, read on the forward strand.
CAGCTCAGGGGCAGTTTCGGCAAGAACGCGACGAGTGTCGAGCGCGATCAGTTCAGCACCGCGCCGCGAGCGGACAAAGGTGAGAGTCCGAGCGCCCTCGGCCACCAGCGCCGCCATGATCTTGGCTGCCTCGCTGGTCGCGGTCCGCCGCACCGGCGCCCCGTTCTCCCCGGTCAGGGAGGCGCTCAGCGGTGGCTCCCAGAGCGCGACGGTCCGGGCGCCGCGCGGCGACCCGTCCTCGGTGACAGCCACGACCTGCGCGCCGATCAGCCTGCTCGCCGCCGCGGCCGGATCGGCGCTGGTGGCCGAGCACAGGATGAACACCGGATCGGCGCCGTAGAACCGGGCGAGGCGACGCAGCCTGCGCAGCACCAGCGCGACATGCGAACCGAACACTCCTCTATACGCATGGCATTCGTCGACGACCACATACCGCAGGTTGCGAAGCACCCGTGCCCAGCGCTGATGCGAGCGGAGAATCCCGACGTGCAGCATGTCGGGATTGGTGAAGATCCAGCGTGCGTTGGCCCGTACCCACTGCCTGACCTCGGCGGGAGTGTCGCCGTCGTAGCTCGCCGGGTGGGCCTCACGCAGGGGATTGTCGTGGATCAGGCTGCCGACGGCGCGGAGCTGATCGGCGCCGAGCGCCTTGGTGGGGGAGAGGTAGAGCGCGGTGGCGCGCGGCTCGTCGAGCAGCGCGGTGAGCACCGGCAACTGGTAGCCGAGCGATTTCCCTGACGCGGTTCCGGTGCTCACCACCACGTGGTTTCCGGTCGCCGCGAGGTCGGCCGTGCGGGTCTGGTGTGCCCACGGCAGTTCGATTCCCTGTGCGTCCAGAGCTGTGACCAGCTCCGATGGCACCCAGTCCGGCCACGCTGTGGTGTCGGCGCGCTGTGCGGGCAGCTCCGCCACGTGGGTGAGCGGGTCGCCGCCGGCGGCCGCTTCGGTCAGGACACGATTCAGCAACGATCGCCCGTAGCTATCGCTCGTATCGCGCTCCCGAACGCCGGTCCGGTCTGCCGGATTCATCCAGTCCTCCTCTCACGCGACACGCGAAGTGTGAAACGTGTGTGTGCGACAACCACTACCTGGTATTTCGTAACCCAGTAGCGATCTGGGTCACAGCATGTTTGCTGGAAGCTCACTCGGTTATCAAGAAGCAAACAGACCAAAAGTACGGATACACCCAATCTCTCCCTTACCTGCACATTCGCAAGATCATGAATTTTGCAAATACTCGGTAACTCGACTGTCGAATTGCTCAGAGACATGGTTCACTGGGTCTCGGTCGCAAGCTTCTGTGTTCGAGGGACGGATCCAAGGTCCAAACCATCAGCAGGATCGTTGTTGCGAACGCCGTGCTCAGGATTTCCTTGCAGGGGGACCAACGGTACAGCGGTCGGAACGGGCCCGGTGGACGAACCCAGTTGTCCGCCGTTTCCGGTAGAAAGAGAAGGAAACAGAATGGCACAGGGAACTGTGAAGTGGTTCAACGCGGAGAAGGGGTTCGGCTTCATCGCGCCCGAGGACGGCTCAGCTGACGTCTTCGTCCACTACTCGGAGATCCAGGGCACGGGCTTCCGTACCCTCGAGGAAAACCAGAAGGTCGAGTTCGAGGTCGGCCAGGGCACCAAGGGCCCGCAGGCCACCGGCGTTCGCGCGCTCTCCTGAGCTGCGAAACACAACAACGCCTCGTCCCCCTCCTCCGCATGCGGAGGAGGGGGACGAGTCATTTCCGGGTAGCATCGCCCAGGACAGCGCCCGCGACGTGAAACGCCGCAAATGCCTCTACCCCAAGTGCGCAGGGTATAAACGTCACTGGTGGTGATGTCCGAACGTCGCCGTCTGCCCCAGCCGCGCACCGAGCGGACCTCCCGACGCGCGGATCTAGAAGGAAGGTGTTCGCCGGTGGCAACACGAGACCGCAGTTCAGCCGATCAGGGCCGACCCCTGCGTCGTCTCGTGATCGTCGAGTCGCCGACCAAGGCCCGCAAGATCGCGCCCTATCTGGGTCGCAACTACACGGTCGAGGCCTCGGTGGGCCACATCCGTGACTTGCCGCGCGGTGCCGCCGACGTGCCTGCCAAATATAAAGGGCAACCGTGGGCTCGCCTCGGTGTCGACGTCGACCACGACTTCGAGCCGATCTATGTGGTGAACCCGGATAAGAAGGCCAAGGTCGCCGAGCTCAAGAGCTTGCTGGCCGACGCCGACGAGCTCTATCTCGCCACCGACCCCGACCGTGAGGGCGAGGCGATCGCCTGGCACCTGCTCGAAACGCTCAAGCCGAAGGTCCCGGTTCGCCGGATGGTCTTCCACGAGATCACCGAGCCGGCCATCCTCGCCGCCGCCGCCGACACGCGCGAGCTCGATAACGACCTGGTAGACGCCCAGGAGACCCGCCGCATCCTGGACCGCCTCTACGGCTACGAGGTCTCTCCGGTGCTGTGGAAGAAGGTCATGCCGCGGCTTTCCGCCGGTCGCGTGCAGTCCGTCGCCACCCGGGTGATCGTCCAGCGTGAGCGTGAGCGCATCGCGTTCCGCTCCGCCGGGTACTGGGATATCGCCGCAAAGCTCGACGCGGGTCCCGACGAGAAGTCCGATTCGACCAACCCGCGCACGTTCGGCGCGCGCCTGGTTCAGGTCTCCGGCGACCGCGTCGCCTCCGGTCGCGATTTCGGCTCCGACGGTCAGCTCAAGTCGGCCACCGGTGTCGTCGTGCTCGACGAGGCCTACGCCCGCAGGCTGGCCGAGGCGCTCGACGGCGCCGCGCTCGAAGTCAGCTCGGCCGAGGCCAAGCCCTACACGCGCAAGCCGTATCCGCCGTTCATGACCTCCACGTTGCAGCAGGAAGCGGGTCGCAAGCTGCGGTTCACCTCCGAGCGCACGATGCGGGTCGCGCAGCGGCTGTATGAAAACGGCTACATCACCTATATGCGTACCGACTCCACGACGCTGTCGGAGTCGGCCATCGCGGCAGCACGCTCGCAGGCGACCCAGCTCTACGGCGCGGAGTATGTCTCGCCGTCGCCGCGTCAGTACACCCGCAAGGTCAAGAACGCGCAGGAGGCACACGAGGCGATTCGTCCCTCGGGTGACACGTTCATGACGCCCGGTCAGCTGGCCTCCAAGGTCGACAACGACGAGTTCAAGCTCTACGAGATGATCTGGCAGCGCACGGTCGCCTCGCAGATGGTCGACGCCCGCGGCACCACGCTGACGCTGCGCATCACCGGCACCGCGCGAACCGGCGAGGAGTGCGTGTTCTCGTCCTCGGGTCGCACCATCACCTTCGCCGGGTTCCTCAAGGCCTACGTCGAGAGTGTGGACGAGGAGGCGGGCGGCCAGTCCGACGACGCCGAATCTCGTTTGCCCGCACTGGAAGAGGGCCAGAGCGTCACCGCCGTCGAACTCACCCCCGACGGCCACAGCACCAACCCGCCCGCCCGCTACACCGAAGCCTCGCTGATCAAGACGCTGGAAGACCTCGGCATCGGCCGCCCGTCGACCTACTCCTCGATCATCAAGACGATCCTCGATCGCGGATACGTCTACAAGCGCGGTAGCGCGCTGGCCCCGGCCTGGGTGGCGTTCGCGGTGGTGGGACTGCTCGAGGCCTACTTCGGTCGGCTCGTGGACTTCGACTTCACCGCCGCGATGGAAGACGACCTCGACGCGATCGCCGGTGGACGCGAGCAGCGCGGAAACTGGTTGTCCAGCTTCTACTTCGGCGGCGAATCCGGCGCCGAGGGTTCGGTCGCGCGCTCGGGTGGCCTGAAGAAGATGGTCTCCGTGCAGCTCGACGACATCGACGCGCGCGAAGTGAACTCGATCAAGATGTTCGTCGACGAAGAGGGCCGCGATGTCGTGGTCCGCGTCGGCCGCTTCGGTCCGTATCTCGAGCGGATGATCATCAATCCCGATGACCCCGAAGGTGATCGGATCTCGCAGCGGGCGAACCTGCCCGACGATCTGCCGCCCGACGAGCTGACTCCCGAGGTCGCCGAGAAGCTGTTCTCGACGCCGCAGGAGGGGCGTTCGCTCGGCGTCGACCCGGTGTCGGGGCACGAAATCGTCGCCAAGGAAGGACGTTTCGGCCCGTACGTCACCGAGGTACTGCCGGAACCGCCCGCACCCGACCCGGACGCCGCGCCCGCGAAGAAGACCAAGAAGGCCGCGGAGGTCAAGCCGCGCACCGGTTCGCTGTTCAAGTCGATGGACCTGGCCGAGATCACCCTCGACGACGCGCTGATGCTGCTGTCGTTGCCCCGCGTGGTCGGCAACGACCCCACCTCGGGCGAGGAGATCACCGCGCAGAACGGCCGCTACGGCCCGTATCTGAAGAAGGGCACCGATTCCCGTTCGCTGGCGACCGAGGATCAGCTGTTCTCGGTCACCCTCGAGGAGGCGCTGAAGCTCTACGCCGAGCCCAAGCGTCGCGGGCGTCAGGCCTCGGCCGCGGCACCGCTGCGTGAGCTGGGCAACGACTCCGCCACCGACAAGCCGATGGTGATCAAAGACGGCCGCTTCGGTCCGTACGTCACCGACGGCGAGACCAACGCCAGCCTGCGCAAGGGCGACGAGGTCGAGTCGATCACCGACGAGCGCGCCTCCGAACTGCTCGCCGATCGCCGGGCGCGTGGTCCGGTGAAGAAGGCGGCGAAGAAGACCACCGCGAAGAAGGCGGCCAAGAAGGCGCCGGCCAAGAAGGCCGCGGCGAAGTCGACCGCCACCAAGACGGCCACCAAGACCACGGCCAAGAAGACGACCGCGAAGAAGACCGCCGCCAAGAAGGCTCCGGCGAAGAAGGCCACAGCGAAATCCGCTGGGACAGAAGACGGTTGAGCTATCGGCGAAGCCGGCTACCGCATCCGCTGATTGTCGATGAACCAGGCGTCCGGAAGGCTGTCGGACCCCGTGGCTAGGGTGTAGCGCGTGGCAGGTGTCTTCGATCGACTGGTCGGCCAGGACGTGGTCGAGGCCGAGCTGGCCGCTGCCGCGAAGGCGGCGCGGGCCGGGGTGGTCACCGGGGCGATGACGCATTCGTGGCTGTTCACCGGGCCGCCCGGGTCGGGGCGGTCGGTCGCGGCGCTGTGTTTCGCGGCGGCGCTGGAGTGCACCGATCCCGACATCGTCGGCTGCGGGAAGTGCCACGCCTGCACCACCACGGTGGCCGGTACCCACGGCGACGTGCGGCGCATCATCCCCGAGGGTCTGAGCATCAGTACCAAGGAGATGCGGGCGATCGTGCAGATCGCGGCCCGTCGCCCGAGTACCGGTCGATGGCAGGTCGTGGTCGTCGAAGACGCCGACCGCCTGACCGAGGGCGCCGCCAATGCCTTGCTCAAGGTCGTCGAAGAACCACCGGACCGCACCGTCTTCCTGCTGTGCGCCCCCACCGTCGACCCCGAGGACATCTCCGTCACCCTGCGCTCGCGCTGCAGACACGTCCACCTGGTGACCCCGACCGTCCCCGCTATCGCACAGGTCCTGCGCGAGCGCGACCAACTCGACGCGAAGACCGCCGACTGGGCGGCTTCGGTCAGCGGCGGCCACGTCGGCCGCGCTCGCCGCCTCGCCACCGACGAAGATTCCCGCCAGCGACGCAAGCGCGCCCTCGCCCTGGTCATCGCGACCGAGCGCCCCGGCGCCGCCTACGCCGCCGCCGACGAACTGGTGAAATCCGCCGACGACGAAGCCAAGTTGATGAGCGCCGACCGCGACGACCGCGAACGCGACGAACTCGCCACCGCCCTCGGCGCAGGCGGTACCGGCAAGGGCTCCGCCTCGGCCACCCGCGGTTCGGCCGGTGTCCTCAAAGACCTGGAGCGCCGCCAGAAATCCCGTGCCACCCGCACCGGCCGCGACGCACTCGACCGCGCCCTCATCGACATCGCGGGCATGTACCGCGACGCCCTGGCCATGCGTTTCGCGGGTCGCGGCACCCCCATCACCCTCACCCACCCCGACATGGCAAGCGAGATCACCGACCTCGCCACCCATGTCCGCCCCGAAGGCCTCCTGCGCAGCATCGACGCCGTCCTGGCCTGCCGCGAAGCCCTCGACCTCAACGTCAAACCCCGCTTCGCCATCGCCGCCATGGTCGCCACCCTCATCGCCGTCCGCACCACCTGACCACCCGTTTTCGCGTTCTACCGGTTCCCGCGATAGACTCGCGTCGCCTAAATGGCACGCCGCCTTAGCTCAGTCGGTAGAGCGCTTCACTCGTAATGAAAAGGTCGGGGGTTCGATTCCCCCAGGCGGCTCTGAGGTCGAAGACCCTTTCCGGGAAACCGGGGAGGGTCTTTTGCTGTATTCAGGGACGATCGTGCCTCGGGCGGTTCCATGTTGCATAAAGTTCTTTGCAAACAAGTCTGTGCAAAGAGTACGTTGTAACTATGGTCGACGAGGTACCGCCCAGAGAGATCACCGATCCCGCGGCGCTGCGGGCGCTCGCGCATCCCTTGCGTCAGCGCATCCTGCGCGCGCTCGCCGAGAACGGGCCGGCGACCGCGACAGCGCTGGGGACTCGGCTGGGCGAGAACACCGGCGCGACCAGTTATCACCTGCGTCAGCTCGCCGAACACGGCTTCATCGAAGAGGCGCCCGAACTGGCCAAGGGTAAGGAACGGTGGTGGCGTTCGCCGCCGAAAGATCTGCGCTACCGGATGGATCGCGAACAGTCGCCGGAGTTGCGTGAGCTGATGGAAGGTCTTGTCGCCCAGCACATCACCGAGGACATCGAGATGTTCCAGCGTTTTCAGGCCGAGCGTGCCGAGTTGGGTGAGTGGGCCGACATGATGCCCTTCTCGCGCGGCGCGATCTACGCGACGCCTGCCGAACTCGAGGAATTCTTCGAGGACTACATGGTGCTGCTCAAGCGTTTTCAGCAGTCTCACCCGCAGGATCGCCCCGGCGCCCGCCGCGTGCTGACGCGCTTTCTCGCCTTTCCCGCACCTCGCACGAACACCGCAGACTAGGACATGGCGTGCTCTCGACCCTCCGACGAATCATCCTGCTCACCGTCATGATCGCCGCCGTCGCCGGATTTCCGGCGGCGCACGCGCAGAACACCGTCGCCGTCGACATCACGTTCACCCGCACAGACGGCACAACCACCTCCGGCACAGTGCACGCCCCGGCGGGAGCGACCGGTAGGCCGGGCGTCGTGCTCGTCCACGGCTCGGGCAACGGCAGCGGTGAGCACTACGACCTGATCGCCGAGGCGTTCGCCCGAGCGGGTGTCGTCGCGTTGCGCTACGACAAGCGCACCGAGGGATACACGCCTGCGCACCGCGACTATGCGCTCCTGGCCGACGATGCGCTGGCAGGGCTTGCCGCGCTGCGGAATCGGCCCGAAGTCGATCCGGCTCGAGTCGGTCTGTGGGGACTGTCGGAGGGCGGATGGGTCGCGCCACTGGCTGCTTCACGATCCACCGAGGCCGCCTTCTTGATCACGGTCGCCGCCAACTCGGCACAGCCCGCCGCGCAACAGGCGTGGGCCAACGAGACCAGGTTCGGTGCGGCAGGCGTCCGCGGGTCGATGGTGGATGTATTGGCCCGCAACGGTATTCGCCAGCTGGTAGCCGCCGATCAATTCGCACAGGCCGACTACGACCCGATCCCGGTCCTGAAGAAGATCACGCAGCCGGTCCTCGCGATCTGGGGTGACCAGGACCGTCTCACCCCGCCCGGCGACAGTCTGCGCGGCTTCCAGGCCGCCTTCGACCACATCGGAAAAACGAACTACACGCTGCGCACTCTCCCGAACGCTCAGCACGCCGGACAGCCGACCACCGACGGCTTCGACAAACTTCCCGGGTTGGCGCCGGGATACGGCGAGCTCATGGGTGATTGGGTCAACGGTCTTCCCGGTTCGGCAACACCTCCGGCCGCGGATCAGCCTGCGGCACAGGGGCATCCGGTGCGAGCGTTGACCCCGGCCTCCTGGTGGGAATCGACCGCGGTGCAACTGACCCTGTTGTTCGGCACGATCCTGGCACTGAGCGGCTACGCGTTCACCGGGTTGGTCGGGCGTTGGCGGCTGCCCGATCCGCGACCCGCCCGAGTATTGGTGTGCGCGACAGCGATCGGCATCGTGGGCACTGTGGTCCAGCTCGGCTACATTCTCACCACCCGCGCGACCTCGTTCGGCCCCCTGTTGTTCGGCCGCACCCTGCCGTGGCTGGCATTGCAGCTGGTCGCGCTCGGTGCGGTGGTCGCCCTCGGGGTCGTGCTCGTCCGCGCCCGGCACACCCTGGGCGAAGCAAGCGCTGGTGCGCGGATCCGATGGGCCCTGTTGGTCTGCGGTGGAACAGGTTTCGTGCTCTGGGCACTGTATTGGGGTCTGCTGCTCCCCTGACCCGACGACAAAGGCCCCCGACGAGGTCGGGGGCCTTCTTCGCGGTTACTCCTGAGCCGATCGCCGTTGATCGGTCTCAGGAGAACTGGCTCGGGTCAGCGGGCAGCGACGTTGCGGCGGGTGGCCCGAGAGTTCGAGGAGCTGCGCAGGATCTGGTGCACCACGGCGTCGAAGGCGTCGGTGTCTTCGACATTGCTGAGGTGACCATGCGGCAGCACATGGAAATCGGCCAGGTGGCCGGTGCGGCGCAGGATGTCGACGATCGGGCGCGAAAGGCGCTGCGGGAGCAGCCGGTCCCTGGCGCTGGCGATCACGGTGGTCGGCACGGTCAGGTTGGCGGTGCCTGCGGACAGATCCATGTCGGCCATGGCGGCGGCGTGGCGGGCACGCGCGATCGGACGGCAGGAGCGGACGATGCCCATCGCGAAGTCGACCTCGTCGGCGGTGGCCTCGGCGGTGAGCACGCGACTGCGGAGAATCTGCTGGGTGAGCCAGCCGCCGGGGATCGGCAGCGGCGCGAACAGCAGCGACTCGCTCACCGGCTGCGGCATCCGCACCGGCGCGCCGAGCAGGGTGACCGGGTACTGACCGACGGTGAGCTGCTTGTTCAGCACCGGCACCATGTCGGTTTCCCAGCGGATCGCGGCATTGGCGGTGTTGGCCAGCAGCACGGCGGACGCGCGCTGCGAGACCTGCTCGGGGTGATGCTTGGCCCAGGCCTGAATGGTGAGCCCGCCCATGCTGTGCCCGGCCAGGACGGCCTTCTCGTCCCCGCGCAGCGTCGCGTCGAGGACGGTGGACAGATCGTCGGCGAGGGTGTGCTCGCTGGGGACGGCGGTGCCGAGGGTGGACTCGCCGTGGCCGCGCTGGTCGTAGCTGACCACGCGGTACTCGCCGGCGAAGGCGGTGATCTGCGGGTTCCAGTATTCGATACTGCAGGCCCAGCCATGGATGAGGACCAGGGTGGGGGCGGTATCGGGACCGTAGACGTGGACCCGGAGCTGCGCGCCGTCCGCGGTGGTCACCGGGACGACCCGGTGCTCGGCGGTGGGAGCGTTGAGTTTCGCGGTGGCGAAACTGCGGGTACGCAGCCCGGCACGGAACTGTGCGGTCAGTGCGCCGGTCTCGAGGTGAGAGACCATGGTTCGCGCTGCCGCGAGCGTCATCATCGACTTCGCAAGCATGTGGCACTCCTTTGTGTCGTAGGCCACCGTACAGTGCGAGCTGGGGTGCTAGCTAGTGTTAGCGGGTCACAGTGTCCCACTTGTTGTGAACTGAGTCACCGGGTGTGTCGGCATTGTGAAATCGCCAGAAATCGGCGAAAAATTACACGGAAAGAGCACGATCAGGCATCGTTCGCGCCAGGCGTCTGCTGGCGGCGGTGATCGGCCGCCGCTACCGTAGGGGAGTGGACAAAACGCACGTCACGGCCGAGTTTTCCGGCGCAGACCCGAACCGGGGTGCCCCGCGCTCGACCTGGCAGCGGATGACGCCCCCGGTGATCGCCGCCGGTCTCGGCATCGGCACGCTGGCCCTGCTGCATTTCCGTGACCCGCACGTCGAGGGTTCCTACGGCCTGTGCCCGGTCTACGTGCTGTTCGGGGTGTACTGCCCCGGCTGCGGCGGCATGCGCGCGATGCACAACCTCACCGACGGCAACATCATCGACTCGCTGCACAGCAATCTGCTCGCCGTGCCGCTGACCGTCGCGTTCGCGGTCTTCGTCATCGACTGGATCCTGCGCGCTCGCCGCGGCCAACGGTGGCGTCTGCCCAGCCTGAGCCCGGTGACCGTGTGGTCCTTCTTCGGGCTGCTCGCCGTCTATTCCGTGCTCCGTAACACGCCGTGGGGAACCTGGCTCACGCCCGTCTGAGAGTGGTTCGTGACCCGAATACCGGGCAAGCTGGACCTATGGGCGATTCACTGAAAGACAGAGTCCGAGCGAAATTGCAACGCCAGCTCGCCCAGGACGGGCCGGATCCCGAGCACGACGACGCCAGGACCATTTCGGTGGCCGACGACCTCGAGGCACTGGAGATGGTGCAGGCCGAGGATCCGCTCATCGAGGAACTGGCCCAGCGCTACCTGGTGTTCTGATGCGCCTGCCCGCCCAGCGGCGGTAATTGTGGCAGCGGCTTGGTTCCGAGCCAGATCGCGAACAGCCCCCGCAGCGGCGCCACACTGTAGTGGCCCGCCAGGTCGACGAATTCCTCCGTAGTAATAGAAGAGTGCCGGTACCGCGCGGTCCACTCCCTGATCAGTTCGAAGAACAGGTGATCGCGCAGTTCCAGCCGCAGCGCGTGCAGGGTGAGTGCGCCACGCTTGTAGACCCGGTCGTCGAACATGTCCTTGGGTCCGGGATCGCCGACGATGATGTCCTGCGGCTGCCGCGCGAGGTTCGCTCGCGCGGCCCGGGCCAGCTGATCGGCGGTCGGCCCACCGGAGGCTTCGGACCAGATCCATTCCGCGTAACAGGCGAAACCTTCGTGCAGCCAGATGTCCTGCCATCGCTTCAGCGTGAGGCTGTTGCCGAACCACTGATGCGCGAGTTCGTGTGCGACGAGTCGTTCGGCGCCGCGCTTGCCATCGCAATGGTTGGCGCCGAAGATCGAGATACCCTGCGCTTCGATCGGGATGTCGAGTTCGTCGTCGGTGACGACCACGGTGTAATCGTCGAACGGGTACGGCCCGAACCGCTCGGTGAACAACGCCATCATCTCGGGCTGGCGCGCGAAGTCGTGGTCGAAGCTCGCCCGCAATCGGGGTGGGATGACAGCGTGCATCGGCACCGGTTCGCCTGCGGCGCCGACCCGGTACTTGCGATAGCCGCCGATCTGGATCGTCGCCAGATAGCTCGCCATCGGCTCGGCCATCTCGTACACCCAGGTGGTCTGGCTGGCCTTGGGCTGTTTGCTGAGCAGGGTGCCGTTGGCCAGTGCGAGGAACGGGCTGTCGGTGGTGATCGAAATCCGGTAGGACGCTTTGGAACTCGGGTGGTCGTCGCACGGGAACCAAGAGGCCGCGCCGTTGGGCTGACTCGCGACCAGCGCACCCTCGGTGAGTTCTTCCCAGCCGACCTCGCCCCACGGCCCGCGCACCGGCTTGGGGGTGCCCGCGTAGTGGACGGTGATCTCGAGAACGCCACCGGCGGGGATCTTCTGCTGTGGCGTGAGCGCGAGCTTGCCCTGCTGATGGACGAATTTCACCGCCTTCGACCCGTTCACGAGCACCTTCGACACCATCAGCGCCTGCGACATGTCGAGGGTGAACCACGGCCGCACCGTCGTGGTGACCGCGATGATCACCGCGCGCCCGGCGAGCCGGTTGCTGGCCGGTTTGTAGCTCAGCTCCAACTCGTAGCGGGACACGCGATAGCCGCGATTGCCGTTCTGCGGCAGGTAGGCATCGATGGGTTCCTCGTAGAACTTGCTCCGCATCAGGCGGCTCCGCGCTGCCTCGACTCCCGCGTCACGGCAGGATCGGTCCAGTGCGAGATGGGGTTGCCCCACCAGCGAGTCGAGGGCGGAACCACATCGCCGCGCATAACCAGCGACGCCGGTCCGATGGTGGCGCCCGCGCCGATGTGCGCGGCGGGCAGGGCGACGCAGTGCGGTCCGAGGGTGGCGCCCGCTTCGAGGGTCACCGTGTCCATGGACATGATTCGGTCGTGGAACAGGTGCGTTTGCACCACGCAGCCGCGCTCCACGGTCGCGCCGTCACCGAGTGTCACCAGGTCCGCCTCCGGTAGCCAATAGGACTCGCACCATACCCCGCGGCCGATCTTGGCACCGAGTCCGCGCAGCCACAGATTCATGACGGGAGTACCCGTCGCGGCACGCGCGAACCACGGCGCCGCGACGGTCTCGACGAAGGCGTCGGAGACCTCGTTGCGCCACACGAACGAGCTCCACAGCGGGTATTCGATCGCGCGAATTCGCCCGACGATCAACCACTTCGCCGCCACGGCGATGGTCCCCGCCAGCGCGCCCGCGGCCATCAGGACCAGGCCCGAGACGAGAGCCGCGACCAGGTAGTCGGTGTGCTGGGCGATCAGGGCGAGCACGAGCAGTACCCCGAGTCCGATGGCGAAGGTCACCATCACCGGGATCAAGCGGCACGTCTCCACGAAGGCCCGCGCCAGCTTCAACCGCAGCGGCGGATCGAAGGTGCGCGAGGTGTCACTGGACTCGGTCGCGCGACGCAACCGCACCGGCGGACTGCCCAGCCACGACGAGCCCGCCTTCGCCTTGTTCGGAGCGGCCGAGAGCACCGCGACGAGGCCGTTCTTGGGCACGCGCCGACCGGGCGCGGTCATCCCCGAATTGCCGAGGAAGGCCCGCTTGCCGACCTTGGATTCGCCGATGCGCAGCCAGCCGCCGCCGAGTTCGTAGCTGCCGATCATGGTGTCGTCGGCCAGGAACGCGCCGTCGGAGATCACGGTGAACTTGGGCAGCATCAGCACGGTCGACGCCTCGACGTTCTTGCCGATCTTCGCGCCGAGCAACCGCAGCCAGACCGGGGTGAGCAGGCTGGCGTAGAGCGGGAACAGGAAGGTGCGGGCGGAGTCGAGCAGACGCTCGGTGGCCCACACCTGCCAGCCGGTGCGGCTGCGCACGGGGTGGTAGCCCTCGCGCAGACCGATGCTGAGCAGGCGCACCGCGATCACGGTGGCCACGGCGTAGACGCCGAGACTGAGCAGAGTGGCCAGCGGCAGGATGGCGAAACCGCGCAGGGCGGCGGCGCTGATGGTGGTCTCCTCGCGGACCCACCAGGCGATGAAAGTGCCGCCGACGGCGAGGCCGAACACGGGCATCGCGGCCAGCACCATCGACGACAGACCGAATACGACCAGCCAGTGCCTGGCGCGTTCGGGGGAGTGGTCGGGCCAGCGGCGCGGCGCCTTGCCGGTCTTGGTGGCGGGCGAGCCGGCCCATTCCTGTTCGCCCTTGACCTTGCCCGATACCGCGGAGCCGGGCGCGATCTCGGCCTTCTTGCCGATCTTGGTGCCGGGCAACAGGATCGAGCGGGCGCCGATCACCGCGCCGTCACCGATGGTGATGGCGCCGATGTGCACGATGTCGCCGTCGACCCAGTAGCCGGACAGGTCCACTTCGGGTTCCACGCTGGCGCCGTCGCCGAGTTCGAGCATGCCGGTGACCGGGGGGAGGCTGTGCAGGTCGACGCCCTTGCCGATCTTGGCGCCGAGTGCCCGCGCGAACGGGACCATCAGTGGTGCGCCGGAAAGACTTTCGGCGCCACTGGCTTCGGACAGGCGGACAGCGGCCCACAGGCGTAAGTGCACGGACGACCCGCGGGGATAGGAACCGGGACGCAGCCCGGCGAGCAGGATTCTCGCACCGACCACGCAGATCGTCATCCGGCCGATCGGCGAGATGAACAGCACGAACGCCAGCAGGATCCACCACCACGACAGGCGCGGCAGCCACGGCAGCGAACCCGACCAACCCGCGATGCCCGAGACCACGGTCAGCCAGGTGACCCACTGCAATCCGGTGAGGGTGGTCAGCGGAATCGTGGCGAGTACCTGGGTGATCTGCGCGCGCAGCGGTGTCGGTTCGACGACGCGCACGTCGACGGCCGCGACCGGGGCGCTGCCGTCGAGGAGCTCGACCAGCGAGCCGAGTCGCGGGTGGTCGTAGAGATCGGCGACGGTGACGTGTGGGTACCGCTCACGCAACGCGCCGACGAGTTGGGCCGCCGAGAGCGAACCGCCGCCCAGATCGAAGAATTCCGCATCGAGGTCGGTGGGTTCGGCGCCCAGGATCGCGTCCCACAGACTCGCCACCCAGGCCGCCGTGCCCGACAGCCCTGTCTCGGCGGGTTCGTCGGTGCTCGGCAGCGGCCACGGCAGCGCGTCGCGGTCGACCTTGCCGGAGGTGCGCGTAGGCAAATCGGCGACGATCGCCAGGCGCGGCACCAGCGGCGCCGGAAGTTGTTCGGCCAGAATCTCTCTGGCCTTCTTCACGTCGAAATCGGGACCGGCGCCGGTGAGGTAGCCGACGAGGATCTTGTTGCCCGCCTTGGTGGTTCGGATCGCGGCAGCAGCACCGCTGACACCGGGCAGGTGCTGTAGCGCATTGTCGAGCTCGCCGAGCTCGATGCGACGGCCGCCGATCTTGATCTGGTCGTCGGCGCGGCCGAGGAAGATCAGGCCCTGGTAGTCGTTGCGGACCAAATCGCCACTGCGATAAGCGCGTTCCCAGCCGAGCGAGGGCAGCGGGGCGTACTTCTCGGCGTCCTTGGCGGGATCGAGATAGCGGGCGAGACCGACGCCGCCGATCACGAGTTCACCGGTCTCGCCTTCGGCCACCGGGTTGCCCTGGGGGTCGACGACAGCCAGATCCCAGCCGTCGAGGGGCAGGCCGATCCGAACGGGCATCTCGCCGGTGAGCAGGGCGGCGCAGGCGACGACGGTCGCCTCGGTGGGGCCGTAGGTGTTCCACACTTCGCGGTCGGCGCCGGCGAGCCGTTCGGCCAGTTCCGGGGGCACCGCTTCGCCGCCGAAGATCAACAGCCGCACCGATTCCAGCGCTTCGGCGGGCCAGGTCGCGGCCAGCGTGGGCACCGTGGAGACGATGCTGATCTCGCGGCGCATCAACCACGGGCCGAGGTCGGCGCCGGTGCGCACCAGGTCGCGCGGGGCGGGGACGAGGCAGGCGCCGTTGCGCCAGGCCAGCCACATTTCCTCGCAGGAGGCGTCGAAGGCCACCGAGAGTCCGGCCAGCACGCGGTCGCCGGGACTGATCGGGGCCTTCTGCAGGAACAGGCGGGCTTCGGCGTCGACGAAGGCGGCGGCGTTGCGATGGGTGACCGCCACGCCCTTGGGGGTGCCGGTGGAGCCGGAGGTGAAGATGATCCACGCGTCGTCGGCGGGGGTGGGCAGGGTGTTCCAGTCGTGTTCGCCCGTAGCCGTGGTGGCCGACTCGATGCCGTCGCCGGTGGCGATCGCGCTCACCCGCGCCTCGCCGAAGACGAGTTTGGCTCGCTCCTGCGGGTCGTCGGCGTCGACGGGCACGTAGGCCGCGCCGCAGTAGAGCACGGCCAGAATCGTCACGTAGAGCTCGGCGCTGCCCGACGGCATCCGTACGCCCACCCGGTCGCCCGGTCGCACGCCCGCCTCGGTGAGCTCGGCCATCCTGGCCTCGATCGCGGCGATCAGTTCCATGTAGCTGAGCACGACGGTGCCGTCGTCGACGGCCGGTGCGTCAGGGTGGGCGAGGGCGGTGCTGGTCAGGATGTCGACCAGGGTGCGCGGCGGTGCGGCGAGATCGGCGCGCAGCAGCGGGTCGCGAAGAACCGCCGCTACCTCAGTGCGTGGCTCGAGCATCGTGCTCAGTCCACCTCTCATCGGTTGACCCCCATCGGTGGTGTCTGTTGTTTCATGAACGGGTTACCGGAGGGCAAACGGGATGGTCACCAGATGCCAACGGTACTCGGTGCGGGTATTGCCGGACGGCAGGGAAGCGCGTGCCGTCGGCGCTGTTCACGACGGCGATTCCGGCATCTCGCCGAGGGCGGTGATCGCCAGCCGGTGCAGCGTCCGTTGTTCTTCTTCGTCCAGGCGTCCCAGCACGCGCGCGGTGGCCTCGGCGATCAGCTTGTCGGTGCGTTTGCACTGCTTGCGCCCCGCCTCGGTGATCCGCAGCCGGTATTTGCGGCGATCCTTGCCGTCGCGGGTGCGTTCGACCAGTTCGGCGCGTTCCAGCGCGTCTATCAGGCGGACGACTTCACTGCGGTCGATACCGAGCGCGTCGCCCACTTTCTTCTGCGTCAGGTCGGCGTTCTCGGAGATGAAGGTGAGCACCCAATGATCGCGCAACGGGACGTCGATCTCGGCGTGCAGCGCCTTGGTGAGCCGTCCGAGCGCGTACACCGGGTAGCGCGGCAGGCCGCGGACGGAGTTCGTGTTCGTGGACATGAGAGGGAACTCTAGCAAATGGTGGAGGTTCCCAATCATTCGGTTACTCCACCATGGGGTGTGTAGATGGTTGAGAAATGGGTGTGAGCAGGCAACTCCGGGCAATCCTGCGAATCGCGTCAGCGTGCGGCTAACTCGGCGTGTCGGGTCTAGAGGGCGGCGACTCGGCGCGCGGTCGACGAAAGGTGGTTGACAGGTCCGGCGGTCGTCTGTCACTCTCATTTCAGGTCACGAGTACCAGCGTTCAGCCCCGGCTTGCTGGTCGGCAACCCTCCTCCGCGGTGGGGTGCTCCGGGTGACGACCAGGCCGACGTCCGAATTGGGCGCGGCAAGCGCGGGCCACCTCTTTTGGAGCGGGTCCCTGAGCCGACGGGATTTCGTCATGACTGCTGTAATCGACCCCACCTGTGCCATCGCCGCCGTTTCCGGTGCCGACCTGCGGGTTCCGCTCGTTCAAGGCGGCACCAGCTCCTACGCCAACTTCGACTACGCCGCGAGTGCGCCGGCATTGAAGCAGGTCACCGACCGTATTTCGCAGTTGCTGCCGTACTACGCCAGCGTGCACCGGGGTGCGGGCTACGCCTCGCGGATCTCGACCGAGTGCTACGAGGCTTCCCGTGGCGCGGTCGCCCGGTTCCTCGACGCCGACGACGACCAGGTCGTCGTGTTCACCCGCAACACCACCGATTCGCTGAACCTGCTGGCCGGATGCGTGCCGGGGGAGACCGTGGTGCTCGATATCGAGCACCACGCCAACTTCCTGCCGTGGACCGCGCACGGTCGCCGGGTGGTGCGGGCCGCCGCCACCGTCGAGGAGACGATTCAGCGAGTCGTCGCCGAGCTGTGCAGCAAGCCCGCCGCGCTGCTCGCGGTGACCGGGGCCTCCAATGTCACCGGTGAGGTGCTGCCGCTGGAGCGCCTCGCGACCATCGCTCACCTGTGCGGTGCGCGCATCCTCGTCGATGCCGCGCAGCTGGCCCCCCATCGGCGGATCTCCCTGCGCGAGAGCGGGATCGACTATCTCGCCTTCTCCGGGCACAAGCTGTACGCGCCGTTCGGTTCGGGCGTGCTGGTCGGCCGACGCGACTGGCTGGACCAGGGTGAGCCGTACCTGGCGGGCGGCGGTGCGGTGCGCAGTGTCGGTGTGTCGGAGGTCGAATGGGCTTGCGCGCCGCAGCGGCACGAGGCCGGTTCGCCGAATGTTCTGGGCGCGGCCGCTATTGCCGCCGCGTGCGACGCGCTCGCCGCGATCGACCCCGCCGAACTCGTTGCGCACGAACGCTTTCTGGCGGACCGTCTGCGCGACGGTTTGTCCGCGATCGCAGGCGTCGACCTGGTCAGCATCTGGTCCGACAGCCCCGATTGCGTCGGCATCGTCGCTTTCACCGTCGCCGACCACGCCCCCGGTAAGGTCGCCGCCTACCTCTCCGCCGAACACGCCATCGGCGTCCGCGACGGCCGTTTCTGCGCCCACCCGCTGCTCGCGAGCCTCGGTCTCGATGCCGCTCTCCGCGCCAGCATCGGCCTCGGCACCACGGCCGCCGACGTAGACCGCCTGATCGAAGCGGTCTCCACGTTGGTCACCAACGGCCCCACCTGGGAATACGCCGTCACCGACGGCCACTGGAACCCCACCCCCGAAACTCGCCCCCTCACCGCTTCCCCCGACGGCGCGGCCCCCTGCCTGATCGGCTGAATGCAAGACCCACCGTGGTCGTGCGATCAGGCCTCACCAGTGGGAACACGTATCGAAAAGGGGCGGATCGCGCGATTGCGTCGGTCGCGGCACCCGTTTGGGGAGAGGGAAATGGTGTATCGGCGGCCGGGATAGTTGGCGAATCCAGGTCGAGTAATCTTGCGGTTGACCACTGGTGGATCGGGGAACGGGAGTCGGATCCGTCGCGATGAAGCCGCGGAGATAGTCCGAATCCTTAGGGGAACCGTGACTGGACCGATTCAGCCATCTGATCCATGGGCTCGTCCGCCGAGGCAGCGGGCAAAGAAGCGTCGCTGGCCTTTGGTGGTCGGGATCGGTGTGGGGGGTGTAGTCGGCCTATCTGTGATCGGCACTCTCGCCGAAGACAATTCGTCGCCAGAACCGCAGACGACCACCTCCTCGTCAAGCCGAACCACCCAGCCATCAACGACCGCGAACGCTTCGACCACTACCACTTCTGCGGTGGCATCGACAGTTTCGATCCCGCCGTTAATCGCGCCGACTACCACCGTTGATCTTCCGATCGTCCCGACAACGACTATCCAGCTGCCGCCGCCTGCAGATGTCCCGCTGCCTACCACCACACTGGAAGTGCCAACTCCGAGGGCTGGTGCGACTGCGCCACAAACTCCTGCGAGCGCCTATTACAAGAACTGTGAGGCAGCCAGGGCCGCCGGTGCCGCCCCGATCCACATTGGTGAACCCGGTTACCGACCAGAGCTCGACCGGAACAAGGATGGCGTGGCCTGCGAATAGGGCGATCAGGTATCCATCGAACGAATGACGTCCCCGACGCGGACATGATGGGAAATCTCATCCGAGAAGGTCAGTGAGAATTCGCCTTTCGGGGAGCGATGGATCTCGAGCGCCCGAAGGACTCCATGGGCGATGACCTCGCCCGCCCGCCGAAGCTCGACAGCGCTGCCGACGTCGAAATCGCCGATCGCGTGGCCGACGACGAACGGGTCCGGTCTGAAACTGACCGGGAAGACGCCGGTCACCCGAAACTCACTCATGGAGACAAGTTTCCGCTCAGGTATCAGTCGAGATCCGCGTCGAGGGCATCCCAGGTGATGGTGACGTCGAGCGGATCGGTGATCGCGATCGCGGTGGGGCTGTGGGATCTGAAGCGGGTTTCGGTGGAGACGTAGACGCCTGCGGTATTGAGACGGAGGATCTCGATGGACTTCACACGGCCGTCGTTGTTCTCCATGCGGACTATCCAGTACTGCTCGATTCCCAGGCGTGCGTATTCCGCTCGTTTGTCCACACAATCGGCGGTAACTGTCGCTGGTGAAACCACTTCGACGACCAGCAGGGTGTCGCCTGCTGTCGGCTTGGTTTTCCATTTGTCGCGGGGGTCTTCGATACTGCGGTACACGATGGCGTCGGGGCGGCGGAAGTTGAAGGGAACCTCGGAGACCAGCATGTCCAGTTCGCCGCTGGCCTTCAGGCATGGTTGCCCGGTGGTGCGTTTCCGGATGGCTTCCCGGAGGGACTGTTTGATCACGTCGGCGATGGCGATGTGATTCGGCGAGGGCGAGTCGCAGTGCACCAGCAGGCCGTCTTTGACCTCGATCACCCGAGAGAGGTCTTCCGGCAGTGCCAAGTATGTGTCCAGGTCGATGCCCGGAACACCGGCGCGCAACCACGACCAGTCGTATGCCTCGCTCACCGGACCAACACTAGCTGTAGCAGGCTGAGGTAGACGGTCTGATCAGGTGTCGAGCGGGGTGGGGCGGTGGTATCTGCCGTTGTAGTACAGCAGCGGTGCGGCGGAGGGGGACTCTTCGGTTTGGTCGTGGACTCGGGTCACCAGGCCGACGGCGAGGGTGTGGTCGCCCAGGTCGATGAGTTTGTGGAGGGTGGTGCGCAGCCAGATGGGGGTGCCGTGCAGGACTGGTTCGCCGGTGTCGAGGGTGGTCCAGAGGGCGCGGTCGGTGAAGCGGTCGGCTGCGGTGCGGGAGAAGCGGTGGGCCAGGTGCTGTTGGTGTTCGCCGAGGAAATGGATCACCACCGAGTCCGCGGCTCGCAACGCGTCGATGCTCGATGACGTGTGCGCGATGTTGAACGAAACCAGGGGCGGTTCCAGTGACAGCGAGGCGAACGAGGTGGCCGTGAACCCCACCGGTCCACTCTCGGCTCCGAGCGTCACCACCGTGACGCCGGCCGGATAGTGCCGCATAGAGCCCCGATATTGCTCAGCCGTTATCCCGCTCAGATCATCGGGAACCACCAGGCCGGTCTCAGAAGGTTGCACATCGCCCACCGCCCCCAACTTACGCCCGCCCAGGGAGTGCCCTCACGTCCACTGTGTCCGTTTGATCCACATCACCGGTCGGGATCGGAACCCGAATTCAGTCGATGTCGATCGGCAGGCCCGCTGTGATGCGGACCAATTCGCGGAAGTTGGTGCGGAACAAGGTGTTCGGATGGCCACCCGCGGCCCAGACTTCGGGGTGGGCGGCCAGGGCGGTGTCTACCCAGGTGGGGAGATTGGTGGGGTGGCCGA
Source organism: Nocardia sp. PE-7 (assembly GCF_030486425.1). Classification (NCBI taxonomy): domain Bacteria; kingdom Bacillati; phylum Actinomycetota; class Actinomycetes; order Mycobacteriales; family Nocardiaceae; genus Nocardia; species Nocardia sp. PE-7. The sequence continues at coordinate 7,285,161 of NZ_CP129614.1, forward strand.
GGGGGGCCGTGCCGTCGATGGGTTGGCCGGTGATGCGTTCCACCAGGGCCGCGGGGGCGCGGGTGAGGGCGCCTTCGAGGCGTTTGCCGGTGCGGACGAGGTCGACGTGGTGGTGGTCGGCTACCAGCAGCAGGACCGGGTCGTCGTCGAGGAGGAAGACCTGGGCGGTGAGGATCGCGGTGGGATGGACGCCCATCGCGCGGGCGGCGTCGGCCGCGGTGAGCGACGGCGTCTCGGGGCAGACGATGACGCCGTGGTGCCCGCGGGCGATGAGAGTTTCCGCGACCCGGCATGCGACCGGCGGCAATGACGACCTGCGCATACTCCCAGAGTAGGTCGATTGCGGGAAATACGCTGTGTAACTGGAGCACTGGCGTGCTCGAGTTCGCTGTGTAACTGGAGCACTGGCGTGCTCGAGTTCGCGGCCCTGCCGGTCCCGTCGATCAGGTGCCGTTGCTTGCTCCTTCGTCGCCTACGCAACGGCACCTGATCGACGGGACGGCCGCGAACCCGGCCGCTGCGCGTCCGGCCCCTCCCTAGGGGTCGGGGGTCGGGGCTGAGTGGGCGGCGTGTTGGCGTGGTGGCAATAATCGGGGCATGAGTGAATGGAAGGCTTTTGCCGTCGAGATCGCCGACAACGTTGCCCAGGTGACGTTGATCGGGCCGGGTAAGGGCAATGCGATGGGACCCGACTTCTGGCGTGAGCTGCCGGAGGTCTTCGCCGAGCTCGACGCCGATCCGCAGGTGCGGGCTGTGGTCGTCACGGGATCGGGCAAGCATTTCTCGTTCGGTCTCGACCTGGCCGCGACGGCGGGAACGCTGGCGCCGGTCCTGGCCGACGACGCGAAGGCGGCGCCGCGCACGGAGTTCCTCAAGGAGGTCCGCCGGATGCAGGCCTCGGTGACGGCGCTGGCCGAGTGCACCAAGCCGGTGATCGCGGCGGTGTCGGGTTGGTGCATCGGCGGTGGCCTCGATCTGATCGCCGCGGCCGATATCCGGCTGGCCAGCGAGGACGCGAAGTTCAGCCTGCGTGAGGCGAAGGTGGCGATCGTCGCCGACATCGGTTCGCTGCAGCGGCTGCCCGGCATCATCGGCGAGGGCAATCTGCGTGAGCTCGCCTTCACCGCCAAGGACATCGACGCGGCCCGGGCCGAGCGGATGGGTCTGGTGAACGAGGTGTTCGCCGATCAGGAGGCCGTGCTGGCCGCCGCGCACGCGATGGCGCGCGAGATCGCGGGCAACCCGCCGCTGGTGGTGCAGGGCATCAAGGACGTGCTCGAGCAGCGGACCAGCCCGGCGGTGGCCGACGGCCTGCGTTATGTGTCGACCTGGAACGCGGCGTTCCTGCCGTCGAAGGACCTGCCGGAGGCGATTTCGGCGGTGTTCGAGAAGCGCGCGCCGCAGTTCAAGGGCGAGTAAAGGCAGTTCAAACGGTTGCCCCGGCAACCGTTCTGCCTACATACTTGCATCACACAACTAATTGATTGATGCAAGTAAAGGTAAAAGTGTGAGTGAGAGTGAGCGCGCGATCGACGCGATCGCGATCCAGCTCGTGCGCCTGCACCGGCTGCGCGATCGGGCGATGGCCCAGATCAAAGACCGCTCGGGGATAGATCCCGCGGGGTTCGTCGTGCTGTTCCGGCTGGTGTGTGACGGGCCGATGCGTTCGGGTGCGCTCGCCGAGGCGGTGCATTCGGACGCGTCGACCGTGAGCAGGCAGGTCGCGCAGCTGGTGGAGCGTGGCCTGGTGGTCCGCACCGCCGACCCCGACGACGGGCGGGCCACCGTGCTCGAGGTGACCGACCACGGGCGCGAGACCGCCGATCGGATCCGGTCACGGCGCCGGAACTCCGTCGCCATCATCACCGAGGACTGGTCGGCCGACGACCGAGAGCTCTTCGCCGGACTGCTGACGCGGTTCGTCGAGGACTACGACGCGGCCCGCCCGGTCCTGCTGACCCAGCCGCCCGCACTGAGCACTACGGAGAACGTTTCGTGACGACAATCGCGGCCCCGGTGGACTCACCGGCAGGCTTCACCCATCGCCAGATCCTGACCATTCTGTCGGGACTGATGCTCGGCATGCTGCTGGCCTCGCTCGATCAGACGATCGTGTCGACGTCGATTCGCACCATCGCCGACGATCTCGACGGCTATTCGCTGCAGGCCTGGGCCACCACGGCCTACCTGATCACCGCGACGATCAGCACTCCGCTCTACGGCAAGCTCTCGGATATGTTCGGCCGCAAGCCGTTCTTCCTGACCGCGATCGGTCTGTTCATCATCGGTTCGCTGCTGTGCACGCTGGCCACGTCGATGTATCAGCTGGCCGCGTTCCGCGCGTTCCAGGGTCTCGGCGCCGGCGGACTCATGTCGCTGGCGCTGGCCATCATGGGCGACATCATCGCCCCCCGTGAGCGTGCCCGCTACCAGGGCTATTTCCTCGCGGTGTTCGGCATTTCGAGTGTGCTCGGGCCGGTGCTCGGCGGTCTGCTGGCCGGGCAGGACACCATCCTCGGCATCACCGGCTGGCGCTGGGTGTTCCTGGTGAACGTGCCGCTGGGGCTGCTCGCCCTGGTGGTGGTGACCCGGGTGCTGCACCTGCCGCGCAAGCCGCACGCCACCCATCGCATCGACTTCGCGGGCGCGGTGGTGCTCGCGGTCGGACTCGTTCCGCTACTGATCGTGGCCGAGCAGGGGCGCGAATGGGGTTGGAGTAGTACGTATTCGGTGCTCTGTTACGCGATCGGCGTGATCGGCCTGATCGGGTTCGTCGCGGTCGAGAAGTACATGGGTGACGCGGCGCTGATCCCACTGCGGATCTTCGACAACGTGACCTTCGCCCTCGGCGTGGTGATCTCGTTCGTCGTCGGTGCGGCGATGTTCGGCGGCATGCTGCTGCTGCCGCAGTACCTGCAGGTGGTGCGCGGCGCCGGGCCGACCGAGGCAGGTCTGCAGATGCTGCCGATGGTGCTCGGGCTGATGACCGGTTCGATTCTCTCGGGCCGGCTGATCTCGAAGACCGGGAGCTACCGGGCCTTCCCGGTGATCGGCGCGACCATGCTGACGCTCGGGTTGTTCCTGCTGCACCTGCTCGACGCCGACAGCCCGCTGTGGCTGGCGATGCTGTTCATGGCGGCCACCGGCTTCGGCCTCGGCAACCTGATGCAGCCGCTGACCCTGGCTCTGCAGAACGCGTTGCCGCCCAAGGACATGGGCGTCTCGACCGCGTCGGCGACCTTCTTCCGCCAGATCGGCGGAACCCTCGGCGCCGCGGTGTTCCTGTCCATCCTGTTCTCGCTGCTCACCCCGAACATCACCGAGCAGATGCAGCAGTCGGCGTCGGATCCGACCTATCAGCAGGCTGTGATCGAGGGTGCGCGCAGCACCAACCCGGCCGACGCCGCGCTGGCGAAGGGTCTGCTCGCCCACGACACGTCGGCCGCGGGCAAGGTGCTGCAGGACAGCTCGATCATCCAGCAGCTCGACCCCGAACTGGCCAAGCCGTTCCAGGTGGGCTTCGCCGACTCGATGTCGACGGTGTTCCTCGTCGCGGCCGCTGTGGCCCTGATCGCACTGCTGCTCGTGCTGTTCTGGAAGGAAGTTCCGCTGCGCATGTCGGGCGGAATCCAGGCCGACGGCGATGCCAAGGCCGCCGAAGGGGTTGGTGCGCTGATCGACACCGCCGCGCAGTCCAGTGCTCCCACCG